>NZ_JAJPGQ010000003.1:0-3656095 GCF_054189285.1 Streptomyces sp. MAI_2237
GGGCGTGGCGGTTGCTGGTACGGAAGTTCGGGGAGCCGGCGCCCGGGCCCGCGGCGGGGGCGGCTGTGGGTGATGCCGGCGCCGCGGACGTGGGCGTTGATCCCGTCGTGGGAGTGGCACCGGGCCGGGGTCGACAACAAGCGGGCGTCGACGATCCTGCGGGCCGTGCGGGTGGCGGGGCGACTGGAGGAGGCCGTCGGGATGTCGCCCGAGAAGGCGCAGGCGCGGTTGGAGGTCGTGCCGGGGATCGGGCCGTGGACCTCGGCGGAGGTCGTGCAGCGCAGTCATGGGGCGACGGATGCGGTGACCGTGGGGGATCTGCATCTGCCGGGGATCGTGGGGTGGGCGCTGGCGGGGGACCGGGATGCGGATGACGGCGTCATGCTGAAGCTGTTGGAGCCTTATGCCGGGCAGCGGCATCGGGCCGCTCGGTTGATTCTGCTGAGTGGGCGTACGCCGGCTCGGCGGGCGCCGAAGATGCCTCGCGGCGACATCGGGAAGTTGTGAGGGGCGGTTCCGTTTGCGCCGCCCAGGTACCAGGGGGCTCCGCCCCCCAGGACCCCCCGTCGGCCTGAACGGGCCTCGTCCTCAAACGCCGGACGGGCTGGATTGGCGGGCCTGCGCCCAGCCGAACCGCCCGACAGGCCGAAGGGAATCCGCCGGCGCCCAGCCGTGCTGCCGTTACTGGTCCGATGAGAAGCGGAGTGCTCCTGCTGGGATTTGGGCGTCGCACCAGACCCGTACGCCGTGGCGGAGTTCGTTGTCGGGGCCGATGATCGCGCCGTCGCCGATGACCGTGCCGGTGAGGACGGAGCGTTCGCCGACGCGGGCGCGGGTGCCGATGAGGGAGTCGGTGATGACCGCGCCGGGTTCGATGACGGCACCGGGCAGGATGGTCGAGCCGAAGACCGCGGGCGCCCTCGGCGACGAAGGCGCCCTCGCCCACCACCGTGCCGCCGGTCAGTTTGGCGTCGGGGGCGACCCTGGCCGTGGGAAGGACGAGTCGGTCCCCGCAGCGGCCGGGGACGGCGGGCGACGGGGCGCGGCCGAGGACCAGGTCCGCGGAGCCCCGTACGAAGGCGGCCGGGGTGCCGAGGTCCAACCAGTAGGTGGAGTCGACCATGCCCTGGAGGTGGGCTCCGGCGGACAGCAGGCCGGGGAACGTCTCCCGTTCCACCGAGACCGGGCGGCCCGCCGGGATCGTGTCGATGACCGAGCGGCGGAAGACGTACGCCCCCGCGTTGATCTGGTCGGTGACGATCTCCTCGGGGGTCTGCGGCTTCTCCAGGAAGGCGAGGACGCGGCCCGTGTCGTCGGTGGGGACCAGGCCGTAGGCGCGCGGGTCGGTGACCTTCGTCAGGTGCAGGGAGACGTCCGCGCCGGAGGTCTCGTGGGTCCGCACCAGGCGGCGGATGTCCAGCCCGGTCAGGATGTCGCCGTTGAAGACCAGCACCGGCTCGTCCGGGCCGGAGTGCAGGCGGGCGGCGACGTTGCGGATCGCGCCGCCCGTGCCCAGGGGCTCCTTCTCGGTGACGTACTCGATGTGCAGGCCCATCGAGGAGCCGTCGCCGAAGTACGGCTCGAAGACCTCGGCCAGGTAGGAGGTGGCGAGGACGATGTGGTCCACGCCCGCCGCTCTGGCTCTCGCCAGTTGGTGTGTGAGGAAGGGGACGCCCGCCGCCCGGACCATGGGCTTCGGCGTGTGCACCGTGAGCGGACGCAGCCGCGTTCCCTTGCCGCCGACCAGGAGGATCGCTTCTGTCACCTGTCGTCTCTGCTTCCTGCCGGGACCGGCCGAAATGTCCTTCGGCCGGCCAGTGTATGCAGATCGTCGTGCGACGCCTTCGACGACTCGGCGGCGTTTCGTGGTTCCGCCCCTCGTCCCCCGACGGCGGTGAATGCGACCCTTTTCTCCCGCTCTCCCGCCCTACCTGCCCTGGTAACGGGCAGCGGTCGTGCGGGCGGTGCCGAGTTTGCGGTAGAGCTGCCGGCCCGGGCAGTCCGTGGCGAAACCGTCACGATGTCCGGAGATCACATTCAGTCGTACGCTCTTTCCCTTTCGGTAGAGATTGCCACCACCCGACTTCAGATATGTCTTGCCGCGCGGGTTGGCTCCGTACAGACCGAGTTTCCAGGCCGTGAGCCGGGCGATGGCCTTGAGGGCCGCCGCCGGGGGCTTCGCGGAGCCGAAGCTTCCGAGGACCGCGATCCCCATGCTGTTGGTGTTGAAGCCGAGGGTGTGCGCGCCCAGTACGGGCTTGGCGACGCCTCCGGCCCGGCCCTCGTAGATGTTTCCGCACTTGTCGACGAGGAAGTTGTAGCCGATGTCGCGCCAGCCCATGCTCTTGACGTGGTAGCGGTAGATACCGCGGATGACGGAGGCCGCCTGGGAGCAGCGGTACCCGTTGCCGGAGGCGGTGTGGTGCACGAAGGCCGCCTTGACCTTCTTCGTGTAGACGAATCCCCGGTCGCGCAGGCTCTCGTCGGCGCCCCAGCCGCGGCGCGTGATGATACGCGGGCGCGGGCCGATGAAGGGGTTGGTCCGCTGGATTTCCGTCAACTCGCCGCCGCGCAGGGTGCGTTGTTCGTCTTCCGTCGCGGCCCTGCCCAGCTTCGGGATCTCCGTGGCGCCGAGCGGGGCGAGTTCGGCGTTGGCGGCCGAGGCGGTCAGCGACTCGGCGCCGAGGCCGCGGGTGCCGGGGGCGTCGGCAGTGTTGGCGGCGTCGGCTTCGATGCCTCTTTGGGCGGGCGGGGGCACGGCGCGCGAAGCCGTCTGCGAGCCGGGGTCCACGAGTTCGAGGCGGAGCCCGGCGGGGAGCGGGGCGAAGGCGGTCGCGGTGCGGGTGCCGCGGGCGGTGTCGTCGGTACGGCGTTCACCCTCGGCGCGTACGCGGACGTCGACCCCGTCGGAGTCGCCCACCCACAGCGGTGCCGTGGAGCCGCGGACGTGGCCCGAGGTGCGCTCGGCGGCGTCCGGGTCGGCGCCGTCGTCGTTGTGCGTCTGAAGGTCCTGCCAGCCGGACCAGGTGCCGGTGCCGGACGCGCGGGTGCGGACCTGGACGCGGCCGTGCAGCACGGCGTCCGGGTCGTTCCAGACGACGCCGACGAGGGAGAAGGGCCGTACATGCCCGCGGGACAGGCCCTGTTCGGGGACGGCCGGACCGATGGCGCGGTCGCGGGTGAGGGGGGCCAGGGGCAGGGACCGGGTGCTGCCGGGGAGGGCGGCAGGGTTCTGGACGGCCTGGCGGACCGCCGTCGGCGCGGGTCTGGCTCCGCTGTTCGCCCCGCTCGGCGACGCCGCGGCCGCGGGCGGGGCGAGCGGGAGGACGAGGGCGGCCGCACAGGTGACGCCGATCGAGGAGGCGAGGGAGGAGACAAGGAGTCCACGCATGTCGCTGATGTTGGACATGGTCATATTTGTCTGTCCATTCGGGAGCTGACGGGCCGTCGACTCCCGTTCCGCCGAACCGGTGGTGCGGCCGCGCGCCGCGCCGGGTGCCGCCCGCGTACGCTTGCGCGGGTGAACGCCACCGATCGCACCCCCGCCGACCTGCTGTCTTCCGCGCTCGCCACGGACCCCGGACGCCCTCTGGTGACCTTCTACGACGACGCCACGGGCGAGCGTGTCGAACTGTCCGTGGCCACCTTCGCCAATTGGGTGGCCAAGACCGCGAATCTGCTCCAGGGCGACCTCGCGGCGGCGCCGGGCGACCGGGTCGCCCTGCTGCTGCCGGCGCACTGGCAGACGGCGGTGTGGCTGCTGGCGTGCTCCTCGGTGGGGGTCGTCGCGGACGTGGACGGGAATCCGGGCGCGGCCGACGTGGTGGTGAGCGGGCCCGACACGCTGGAGGCCGCGCGGGCTTGTCGCGGTGAGCGGGTCGCTCTCGCACTGCGGCCGCTGGGCGGGCGGTTCCCGCAGACCCCGGAGGGCTTCGTCGACTACGCCGTCGAGGTGCCGAGCCAGGGCGACCGGTTCGCGCCGTTCGCGCCCGTGGACCCGGAGGAGCCCGCGCTGGTCGTGGCCGGGCGGGAGTTCAGCGCGGCCGAGGTCGTGGAGCGGGCCCGGGCGGAGGCGCCGGGGCTGGGGCTCACCGGGCCCGGCAGCAGGATCCTGTCGGGGCTGCCGTACGACACCTGGGGCGGCCTGAACGCCGGGCTCTACGGGCCGCTCGCCACCGGGGGCTCCGTGGTGCTGTGCCGGAACCTGGAGCAGCTGGGCGAGGAGGCTCTGGCCAAGCGGGTCGAGAGCGAGCGGGTGAGCACGGTGCGGCGCGCGGACGCCGGCTGACCGCCGGGCGCCGGCCGCGCCTTTCCCCCGACCGCCGGGCGCCGGCCCTTCGCCGCCGCCCGGGTGTCCGCCTCACCGTCGGGCGTCGGCCGCTCCTCGCCGCTCGGGCGTTTCCCCCGCGCCCCCGGGTTGCGCCATCACCCGTTCGGAGCAGCCGGGCCCGCCTCCCCCGCCCCTTCCGGGGCATGGTCGTAACAGCACTACGTCCTGACGCCATGAGGGGTGGGCCGGCTCGTGAGCGACTCCGCAGGCACCCTCGGGCCCGGCGCCGGCGCGTCCGCGACCGGCCGGGGGCTCGCGCGGCGGCGCCGTCGGCGGTGGCTGCGGGGCGGCGGGCTCGGCCTCGCGCTCGTCGTGCTGGGCGCCGCCGGGGCCGGATGGGCGGTGTACGAGAAGCTGGACGGGAACATCACGGCCGACGACGCGGCCGCCGCCGAGCTGGCGCGGTACGAGAAGGAGCGGCCCACCGCGCTCGTCAAGGACGCGCAGAACATCCTGCTGATCGGGTCGGACTCACGGTCGGGGAAGGGCAACTCGCGCTACGGACGGGACTCCGGGACCGAGCGGTCGGACACGACGATCCTGCTGCATCTGGCGGCGGGGCGGCGGTCCGTCACCGCCATGTCGCTCCCGCGTGACCTGATGGTGGACGTGCCCGCCTGCCTGCGGCCCGACGGCACCCGTTCCGAGCCCGCGTTCACGATGTTCAACTCCGCCTTCGAGATCGGCGGTTCGGCCTGCACCGTCCGGACCGTGGAGCAGCTCACGGACATCCGCGTCGACCATCACGTGGTGGTCGACTTCCAGGGCTTCAAGGACATGGTCGACGCCGTCGACGGGGTGCGGGTGTGCCTGGCGGAGCCGATCGACGACAAGGCCGCCAAGCTGCGGCTGCCAGCCGGGCGCGTGACGCTCGACGGGGAGCAGGCCCTGGGCTACGTCCGGGCCCGCGAGTCGCTCGGTGACGGCAGCGACACCGAACGGATGGACCGCCAGCAGCAGTTCCTCGGCGCCCTGGTCGAGAAGGTGCGCGGCAACGACGTCCTGCTGAACCCCGTCAAGCTCTACCCCGTGCTGGACGCCGCCACGTCCTCCCTGACGACCGATCCGGCCCTGGCGAGCCTGCGCGGGCTGTACGACCTCGTGCGCGGGCTGCGCGACGTCCCCTCGCAGGATGTGCGGTTCCTCACGGTCCCGCGAGAGCCGTACGCCTACGACGCCAACCGCGACCAACTGGTGGAGCCGGAGGCGCAGAAGCTGTTCGAACGACTGCGTGCGGACCTGCCGGTCCGGGTGGCCGGGGAAGGCCCGGCCGGGGCCCCGAAGGCACTTCCGCGGGAATCTCCCCCGAAGAGCGGCCATTCGACCGCCGGGGACGGGGCGCCCGAAGGCCCGCACGACTACGGTGCGCACGGATTCCGCGACGGAAAGTCCGCCGAAAATCAGCCCGGGTACCCGTCGAACGGAGTTTCACCCGCCCCCACGTTCCGCGGCAACTCGGCCGCCACGGACGCCTGCAGGTAAAGCGATCACCAAATCACCGCACTTATGTCCGAGAAAAAGGGCGAATTGCCCCGCCCTTGGGCATGGAATTTCTCACCGTCGTCACTGGGTGCTGAACTGGGCGGATAGTGTGAGCGGTCCGGTGCATCCCGCCGCGAGGTCCGTCCTGGCGTCGAGCACTGTGAGACCGAGACCGAGCGCCTTGAGGGGGGAAGGCGCCGCGCCCCGACGGAGGATTCGGACAATCGTGGACGCGACAGGCCGTGGGCGGGCGGACGACATCGATCCCGCAGACCAGTGGGTGCTCAATCCGAACACCGGTGAATACGAACTGCGACTGAGTCCTTCCGCTCCGCAGTCGGGAGTGCCCGGTCCGCGCCGGGCGGCCCCGCGTTCCGCGGGTGGTGCCGTGCGCAGTCGTACGGCGACTCCCGAGCGCGCGCCGGACCGGGACGTTCCGCCGCCGCGCCGTCGTCGCGGTGTGCCCGAGGAGCCGTTGCCGGGCCGGCGCGGCCGCCGCCCGGTGAAGAAGGGCAAGGCGAAGAAGGTCCTGCTGTGGACGGGCGGCACGATGGCGTTCGTGCTGGTCGCCGCCGCCGGGGGTGCCTACCTCTACATCAAGCACCTCAACGACAACATCACGTCCGTCTCCGACGACGGCGCGAGCACCGGTGGGTTCAGCAAGGGCAAGGCGATCAACATCCTGCTGATCGGCACCGACAAGCGCACCGGCAAGGGCAACACGAAGTACGGCGACAAGGACAGCGTCGGCCACGCCGACACCACGATCCTGCTGCACGTCTCCAAGGACCGCTCGAACGCGACGGCGCTGAGCATCCCGCGCGACCTGATCACCAACATCCCGGACTGCCCGACCAAGCTGGCCGACGGCACCGAGAAGGTCATCGCCGGCACGGACAACGTCCGCTTCAACACCAGCCTCGGCCAGGACGACCGCACGCCGAGCTGCACCGCCCGCACGGTCACCGAGCTGACCGGGATCACGCCGGACAACTTCATGGTCGCCGACTTCAACGCGGTCAAGACGCTGACCACCGCGGTCGGCGGCGTCGACGTGTGCCTCGGCAAGGACATCAACGACCCCGACTCGCACCTGAACCTGAAGAAGGGCACGCGGCACATCCAGGGCGAGACCGCGCTGGCCTTCGTGCGCACCCGGCACGCGGTCGGCTTCGGCGGCGACCTGAGCCGGATCACCCTGCAGCAGCAGTTCCTCAGCGCCCTGATGCGCAAGCTGAAGTCGAACGACACCCTCACCGACCCGTCGAAGATGATCAAGATCGCCGAGGCGGGCACCAAGGCGCTGACGGTCGACTCGAACCTCGACAGCATCGGCAAGCTGAAGGACCTCGGTCTGGAGCTGGGCAAGCTCAACCCGAAGAACCTGGCGTTCACCACGGTGCCCGTGATCGACAACCCGGCCGAGAAGGTGAAGGCGACCGTCGTGCTGAAGCCGGGCGCGGCCCAGCAGGTCTTCGACGCCATCAAGAACGACGTCTCCTTCACCGCCGTCAAGGCGCAGAAGAAGAAGGAGGCGGCCGCGGTCGCCGCCCGCCTCAAGGGCAGCAAGTCCGCCGCCTCCGAGGTGCGGGTGCGCATCCTCAACGGCGGGGCGGACGCGGGCAGCGCGCAGGCCGAGCTCAGCTACCTGCAGAACACCGCGGGCGTGCTGAAGAGCGAGAACGCGGGCAACGCGGGGGCCTCCCAGGCGAAGACCACCCTCGAGTACTCCCCCGACCAGGCCGACCAGGCCCGCCGGCTGGCCGCCATCCTCGGTCTGTCCGGCTCGGCGATGAAGCCGGGCAAGAGCGTGACCAACGACCAGGGGCTGCCGACGATAACGCTGACCTTGGGCAAGGACTTCCCGGGGGCGGGGGAGAAGTTCACCGCGTCGTCCAAGGCGCCGGACGTCGACAAGACGACGGCCGACAAGGTTGAGTGCGCCAAGTGACCTGACGGGCCTGTCGTGCGTCTAACAGGACGCATGGCAGGCCCGTTTGACGGCGCAAGGGTGGGGAGGACGGGGAATGACGCAGAGCAGTGTGCGTGGGGAGGGAACGCGACCGGGGGTCCGGCCGGCTTTCGGCGGCCAGGAGACCACCGAGGGCGCGGACGGCTCGGGCAGATCGGGGACGGGGGCGTTCGAGGCGGGCGGACACCGCAGGGGCGGCCCGCGGCGGGGGCGAAGGGTGTTGCGCTGGTCGGCGGTCACGCTGTCGGTGCTGATACTCGGCACGGCCGGCGCCGGTTACCTGTACTACGAGCACCTCAACGGCAACATCCACAAGGGCGAGCGCAGCAGCGGCGACGCGAAGGCGCTGAAGTCCAAGGCGAACGCGGCGGGGCAGACCCCGCTGAACATCCTGCTGATCGGCTCCGACAGCCGTAACTCCGACGAGAACGTCAAGCTGGGCGGCGCCAAGTACGACCGCGGCAGCCCGCCGCTGGGCGATGTGCAGATGCTCATCCACCTCTCCGCGGACCGCAAAAGCGCCGCGATGGTGAGCATCCCGCGCGACACCCGCGTCGACATCCCCAAGTGCACCGACCCCAAGACCGGCAAGGTCTACCAGCCGACCAACGGCATCATCAACGAGTCCCTCGCCCGTGGCGGCGCCGGTTGCACGCTCGCCACCTGGGAGAACCTCACCGGGGTCTACATCGACCACTGGATGACGATCGACTTCTCGGGCGTGGTGCGCATGGCCGACGCCATCGGCGGCGTCGACGTGTGCGTCCGGCAGAACGTGTGGGACCACCCGACGGCCGCGGTGCCCGGCGGCTCCGGACTGAAGCTGACGGAGGGCACCCACAAGGTCAAGGGCAAGCAGGCCCTGCAGTGGCTGCGCACCCGGCACGCCTGGGGCAGCGACCTGATGCGGGCCCGCGCCCAGCACATGTACCTGAACTCGATGATCCGCAAGCTGAAGGGCCAGAACGTCTTCACCGACACCGGCCGGCTGATGGACCTGGCGGAGGCGGCCACCAAGTCGCTGTCGGTGTCCGAGGAGATCGGCACCGTGAAGAAGCTGTACGACCTGGGCACGCAGCTGAAGTCGGTGCCCACCGACCGCATCACCTCGGTGACGATGCCGAACGTCCCCGACCCGCGGAACGCCGACCACGTCGTGCCGAACGGCGCGAGCGCCGACCAGCTGTGGCGGATGCTCCGCGACGACGTGCCGCTCGACGACAAGGGCAAGGCGTCGGGCTCGAAGAAGCCGTCCGCCAAGTCCGAGGCCACCAAGGCCCCTTCGGCGCCGGACGCGCAGATCGGCGTCCTGGTGCAGAACGCGACCCGCAGTTCCACGCTGGGCCCGGTCAGTGGCCGCGCGGGCGTCATCGCCCAGGAACTGGTGGCGAAAGGGTTCAGCAGGGCGTCCAAGGACGCCACGTCGGGCCTGTCCCAGGACAGCACCGTCGTGCGCTACCCGAGCGCCGACCTGGAGGGCGACGCCCAGCGGGTCGCCAAGTCCCTCGGGATTCCGCTGAGTTCGGTGAAGCGGTCCACGGACGTCTCCGGCGTCACGGTCGTCGTCGGCGCCGACTGGCGTACCGGCACGGCGTATCCGAAGCAGTCCGCGCCCAAGGCGGGTCAACTGCCCGGCGGCACCGACGCCATCAACGGCTCGGACAAGAGCCAGTGCATGGACGTGTACGCGCCCTACCGCTGGTAGGGCGGCCGAGCGGCTTCGGCACACCGGTCGAGGCCGTGAGGGCAACCTCTCGGGCCCGTCGTATGTCTTGAGGACGTACGGCGGGCCCGTGCCGTGGGCGGGTGCGTCGACCGGGATTCACAGAGTGATCCACAGCTGAGACCAAGCTGTCTGCACGATGATGAGGCGCGCTCACGTCCGAGGGCCCGGGGCGCAGGGGTGGGAAAGGACAGGGAGTTGGCGCACAGCAGCGTTCCCGCGGCCGAGGACACGACGTCCCGCACCGCACGCGGTGGCGAGAGAATCCCCCGGCAGCGGCGAGGCGGCGGCCGGCGCGGCGACGGCCCGCGCCGTGCCGGCGGCCGCCGCCGACACCGGATACTGCGCTGGTCGGCCGCGGTCCTGGCGGTGGTGATCGTCGGCACGGCGGGCGCCGGATACCTCTACTACCGGCACCTGAACGACAACCTCCGCAAGGACGACCTCAACATCGGGGACAAGGCGGACCGGGCGGCCGTGCCCCGCGCCAACGCCGCCGGACAGACCCCGCTGAACATCCTGCTGATCGGCTCCGACGCCCGCGACTCCAAGGAGAACCAGAAGCTCGGCGGAGCGAAGGACACGTACGGCACCGCCCCGCGCGCGGACGTCCAGATGCTGCTGCACGTCTCCGCGGACCGCACCAACATGTCGGTCGTGAGCATGCCCCGCGACACCCTGCTCGCCCTTCCCGAGTGCACGGACCCGGACACCGGCAGGACGTACGCCGCGTCCACCTCGACGATGACCAACGCCTCCCTGGAACGCGGCGGCCCCGGCTGCACGGTGGCCACCTGGGAGAAGCTCACCGACATCCACATCGACCACTTCGTCATGGTCGACTTCGCGGGCGTGGTCTCCATGGCGGACGCCATCGGCGGCGTCCCGGTCTGCGTGGACGCCGCCATCTACTCGCACACCTCCTCCGGCCACGGCTCGGGCCTGAAGCTGAGGGAGGGCACGACGTCCGTCCAGGGCAAGCAGGCCCTGCAGTGGCTGCGCACCCGCTACGGCTTCGAGGACGGCAGCGACATCGCCCGCACCAAGGCCCAGCACATGTACATGAACTCGATGGTCCGCCAGCTGCGCGCCAACGCCACGCTCAGCAACCCGGGCAGGCTGCGCGCGCTCGCCGAGACGGCCACCGAGGCACTGACGGTGGACGACGGCCTCGGGAGCGTGGCCAAGCTCTACGACCTGAGCAAGGAGCTGAAGAAGGTCCCCACCGAGCGCATCACCATGACGACGATGCCCTGGGTGTACTCCTCCGACGGCAACCGGGTCCTGCCCAAGGCCACGGACGCGGCGAAGCTGTTCCGGCTGGTGCGCGAGGACATCGCGCTGGACGGCAAGGACAAGAAGAAGGCCGTCACGCCCACGGCCACCCCCGAGCCGGCCGACACCGACGACAGGATCGCCGTACAGGTGCAGAACGGCACGCGCACCAGCACCCTCGCCCCGGTCGGCGGGCGGGCGAGCGCGATCGCCGCGCTCCTCGTCGGCAAGGGCTTCGAGAAGGCCACGGCCGACTCCTCGACGCTGCCCGTCCGCGACGAGACGGTGATCCGCTACCCCGGTGCCGACCTGGAGGGCGACGCCCGGCGGGTCGCCAAGGTGCTCGGCATCCCGGCCGGCCAGGTGAAGAGGTCCACGGACGTCGACGGCGTCACCCTCGTCGTCGGCGCCGACTGGCGCTCCGGAACGAAGTACACCTCGGCGGACGCCGACGACACGACGCCGAAGTCGGCGAGCGCCCTCAACGGCGCGGACACCAAGGCGTGCATGCACGTCGACCCGGACTACACCTGGTAGTCCGGGCCGGGACGGGGCTCGAGGATGCTCAGTCGACGGTGACCACCGCGGGCCGCCGGGACGCGATGACCTTCCTGGCCAGCGACTTCGGGCTGGTCAGGAAGCCCCAGCCCCAGGACATGTGCATGGTGGCGAGGGCGACCGGGATCTGCAGCCGGGCCTTCGGCGGCAGCCCCTTGCCCGCCGGGATCGACCCGAGGACGATCGCCGCGAGATAGCCGCCGGGCACGACGAAGCCCCACGGCGTCACCAGGGCGCCCACCAGGACGCCCGCCGCGATCGCGAGGACCGCCGTCGGCGGGGCCAGGTAGCGCAGGTTGATGGAGCCCTCGTGGTAGCGGGCGACGACGTGCCGCCAACGGCCGTAGTCCTTGTACTGCTTGGCGAGCGCCTTCACGCTCGGCCGCGGCCGGTACGACACCCGCAGTTCCGGCGAGAACCAGATCAGGCCGCCGGCCTCGCGGATGCGGAAGTTCAGCTCCCAGTCCTGGGCGCGGATGAACTCCTCGTTGTAGCCGCCCTGCCGCTCCAGCGCCTCGCGCCGGAAGACGCCGAGGTAGACCGTCTCGGCCTGCTGGGCCTCGCCGCCGGTGTGGAAGGCCGCGTTGCCGACGCCGATCTTCGAGGTCATCGCGGCGGCGACGGCGTGCTCCCAGTCGTTCTCGCCCTCGGCGTGCATGATGCCGCCGACGTTCTGCGCGCCGGTCTCCTGCAACAGCCGTACGGCGGTGGCGATGTAGTCCGGCGAGAGCATGCCGTGGCCGTCGACGCGGACCACGATCGGGTGCCGGGAGGCCTTGATCGCCGCGTTGAGGGCGGCGGGGGTGCGGCCGGTGGGATTGGGGACGGTGTGGACGCGCGGGTCCTCCCGTACGAGCTCGGCGGCGATCTCGTCCGTGCGGTCCTTGGACGGACCGAGGGCGATCACGACCTCCATCTCGCCGGCGTACTCCTGCGCGAGGATCGCTTGGACGGCTCCGCGCAGATGCCGTTCCTCGTCGAGGACGGGCATGATCACAGACACGGCGGGGAGCTGCACGTCGGAATTGGCGTTCATCGGTGCTCACGTTACCGCGAACGGGGGACAGCTCCGCGCCCCGCCGGGGCGGCGGACCGGGCCGCAGATCGTATCGGCCTACGGTGCTCATGATCCCACGTACGGCCGTAGCCCGGAGGTGTCCCCCATGCCCACGCAGCCCCGGTCCGCCGCCCCCGCCCGCCCGCAGCGCCGCACCCGGCCGCCCCGCACTCCGCAGCAGCGCGGTGGCGGCGGCGCGCCGCGGCCCCCCGTGCGCCGCAAGAAGCCGCGCTGGGCCATGCGGGCGGTGACGACCCTGTCCGTCGTCGTCCTCGCCTCGGCCGGGATCGGGCACGCGGTGGTCACCAGCCTCGACGCGGACATCGCCCGCGTGGACCCGTTCAAGGACATGAAGAACCGCCCCCGGGCCGGCCACGGCATGAACGTCCTGCTGGTCGGCACGGACGGCCGCGACCGGATCACCGCGCAGGAGCGGCAGCAGTACCACCTGGGCGGAGCGCCCTGCCACTGCACCGACACGATGATGATCGTGCACATCTCGGAGGACCGGGAGCGGGCGAGCGTGGTGAGCCTGCCGCGCGATTCCTACGCGCAGGTCCCGAACTCCGACGGCAAGGGCGCCCACCCGATCAAGCTGAACGCGGCGTACGCGGAGGGCGGCCCCCGCCTCACCGTGCGGACCGTCGAGGACATGACCCACGTGAAGATCGACCACTACCTGGAGGTCGACTTCACCAGCTTCATGAAGACGGTGGACGTGCTGGGCGGGGTGAAGGTCTGCACCTCCGCTCCCTTGAAGGACTCCTACACCGGCCTCGATCTGTCCGCCGGCACCCACACCCTGATGGGCGGTCAGGCCCTGCAGTACGTCCGCGCCCGGCACGTCGACGGCGCCTCCGACCTGGGCCGGATGAAGCGCCAGCAGCGCTTCCTGGCCGCCCTGGTGGAACGGGCCACGTCCTCCGGGATCCTGCTGAACCCGATGAAGTTCCGGGACGTGACCCGGGCCGTGCTGGGCTCGGTACGGGCGGACAAGGGCTTCGGCACGGACGAACTCCTCGACCTCGGCCGCGCGATGCGCGACTTCTCCCCTTCCTCCTCGGAGTTCACCACGGTCCCCATCGGGCAGATGGGATACGCCGTCAAGGGTGTCGGCTCGACCCTGAAGTGGGACACCGCCAAGGCCGACGCCCTGTTCGCCGACCTCCGTGACGACAAGCCCCTGACCGTGCGCCGCGCCGGCGCCCCGAAGGCCGCCCGCGTCGAGGTCTCCCCGCAGCAGATCCGCGTCCAGGTCGAGAACGGCACCGCCACAGTGGGGCTCGGCCGGCGCGTGGACGCCGCGCTGGCCGCCGCCGGGTTCGGCACGACCCACGCGCCCGCGAACGCGGCCGACCGCAGGACCGCACGGACCGTCGTCGCCTACGACCCCCGCTGGGACCGTTCGGCCAGGTCACTGGCGGCCGCGCTGCCCGGCAGCGAACTGCGGGCCGTCAAGGGCCTCGGGCCGACGCTGAAGGTGATCGCCGGGGCCGACTTCAAGGGTGTGCAGAAGGTGCGGGCCGAGGACGCGACCCAGGGCCGCTTCGAGGCCGTGACCGGGGACCAGGTGGTGTGCTCGTAGCCGCGGACCAGGCGGTGTGCCCGCAGCCGGGGCCGGCCCGCGGGCTCAGTCGTCCAGGCCCTCCGCCGCCCGCTTCTCCCGCAGCTCCATGATCGCCCGGCGGCGGGCCAGCCGGTGCGTGCGCCGGATCTGGGCCTCCTGGTAGCGGCGCCTGTCCTTCTCGGTCTCCGGGAGGACCTGCGGGACCCGGCGGGGCTTGCCGTCGGAGTCGACGGCGGCGAAGACGAGGTAGGCGGAGCCGACCTGGGTGGGCGGGGTGGACTCGTTCCAACGCTCGGCCAGGACGCGCACACCGACCTCCATGGAGGTCCGGCCGGTCCAGTTGACCTGCGCCTTGACGTGCACCAGGTCGCCGACGCGGACCGGCTCCAGGAACGCCATCTCGTCCATGGACGCGGTGACCGCGGGCCCGCCGCTGTGCCGGCCGGCCACGGCGCCCGCCGCGTCGTCGACGAGCTTCATGATCACACCGCCGTGCACCGTGCCCAGCAGGTTGGTGTCGTTGTGGGTCATGATGTGGCTGAGCGTGGTCCGGGACGCCGAGGTGGGCTTGCCGGGGATGCCCGGGGTGTCCGATTCCGTGGCGGTGGCCTGGTCTGTCATGGCGTCCACCTTATGCCGACGTGTCATTCGCGGACTTTGTGTTGGGTTCGCAACAGCAGTGCCCTGATTTTTCGACGACCCTTGTAAAGGGCATGCCCGCTGCCTGCACACTGGGGCCCATGAACGAGTGGCCCGAGGCATGGTCCGACGACAACCGCGACAACCGGTACGGACGCGGCAGCGCCAGCGCACAGCCTGAGAGCGCGCGCGTGATGCGGCAGGTCCGCCGGCCCTCCCCGGGCGCATACGGGGGCTCCGGCCCGTCCGCGCCGCCGTACGGCGGCGGGGTGCCCCAGCAGCCGTCGTACGTCGACGGCCAGGGCCACGGCGGCTACGCCGGGGGCCCCGCCGGCGACTACGACGGCTACAACACCGGGCAGGTGTACGGCGGCGGCCACGGCGGTGCCGGCGGCCCGGGTGGGGGCCGGCCGCGGCCGAACTGGCGGCGCCGCATCAAGTGGACGGCGATCACCGTCGTGACCGTGCTGGTCGTGACGTCCGTGGCCACCTACTTCTGGGCCGACTCCAAGCTGCACCGGGACGTCGACCTGTCCAAGGTCATCGACAGACCGGCCACGGGCGACGGCACGAACTACCTGATCGTCGGCTCCGACAGCCGCGCCGGGATGTCCTCCGAGGAGAAGAAGAAGCTCCACACCGGCTCGGCCGAGGGCAAGCGCACCGACTCGATGATGATCCTGCACGTCGGCTCCAGCGGAGACACGCTGATCTCCCTGCCGCGCGACTCGAACGTGACGATCCCCTCGTACAAGGGGTCGACCTCCGGCAAGAGCTACCCGAACACCGGCCGGCAGACGAAGCTGAACGCGGCCTACGCGGAGGACGGACCGACGCTGCTGGTCCGCACGGTCGAGTACAACATGGGCCTGCACATCGACCACTACGTGGAGATCGGGTTCGCCGGCTTCGCGAAGATCGTGGACGCGGTGGGCGGCGTGACGATCGACATCGACAAGGGCTTCAAGGACAAGTACTCGGGCGCCGACTTCCAGGCGGGCAAGCAGACGCTGAACGGCGAGCAGGCCCTCGCCTTCGTCCGCACCCGGCACGCCTTCGCCGCCTCCGACCTGCAGCGCACCAAGAACCAGCAGAAGTTCTTGTCGGCCCTGGCCCACCAGGTGGCGACCCCGTCGACGGTCCTCAACCCGTTCAAGTTCTACCCGACGATGGGCGCGGGCCTGGACTCCCTCACCGTCGACAAGGACATGAGCCTGTGGGACCTGGCGTCCATGTTCTGGGCGATGAAGGGCGTCAGCGGCGGTGACGGCACGTCGATGAACATGCCGATCTCCGGGTCCACCGGCGGCAACCTGGTCTGGGACAAGGCCAAGGTGAAGACGCTGGTGAACGAGCTGAACAACGACGAGAAGGTCACGGTGTCGGGTGACTGACGGCAACAACGACAGACCGCCCTTCGGGGCGGTTCTGTGCGATGTGGACAATGTGGTCCGCTCCTTCGACTCCTCGCGCCTCGAGGCGCTGGAGCGGGCCGCGGCCATCGCCGAGGGCTCGACCAAGAAGGTGGCGTTCGCGCCGGAGACGGTCGCGCCGCTGCTGCTGGGCGAGATCACCTCGCAGGAGTGGGCGGAGTCGATCGCGGCGGGCCTGGCCGGGCTGGTGCCCGACTCCGATCCGCAGACGGCGTACGAACTGGCCCTGGCCCTGCTGGAGTCGCCCTTCCACGCCGACGACGAGGTGGTGGCGCTGCTGCGCCGGGCCCGTATCCGGGTGCCGGTCGTCCTCGTCTCCAACGCGGCCCTGGAGCTGGAGGCCGACCTCGACTCCCTGGGCCTGGGCGACCTCGCCGACCACGTCGTCAACAGCGCCCGGGTGGGCCTGGCGAAGCCGGACCCGCGCATCTTCCGCCTGGCGGCGGACCTCGCGGGCGTGCACCCCGAGCGCTGCCTGTTCGTCGACGACAGCGAGGAGAACGTCGGCGCGGCCGCCGCCCTGGGCATGAACGCGGTGCACTACCGCGACCCGGCGGACCTGGAGCGGGCGCTGGAGCCGCTGTTCGCCTGACGCGGCGGGGGCACCCGTGGCGGGTGCCCCCTCTCACGCCGCGGTGAGCGTCACATCGTGGCGCCCGCCATGGTGCGGCACATCTGCGCGCAGCGGCGACACGCCTCGGCACAGCGCATCATCTGCGGGTCGTCCGGCATGGACATACACGCCTCGGCGCACATGTCGCAGGCCTTGGCGCACATCGCGCACATCTCGGCCGACATGGGCGAGCGGCGCATCATCATGTCCGCGCACATGCGGGTCATCTCGGAGCAGTCGATGAGGGCGCGCATGATCTGCATCTGGGCCTGACCGCCCATCTGCATGCAGGAACTCATGGTCTCCTCGCACATGCTGTGGCACGACATGCACGCCTCGACGCAGTCCTGCATCTCCTTGGACATGGCGGCGGCGGGTCCGGTCTGGGTCATGGCTCCTCCTGGGAGGGAGAGGGGCCCGGGGCGGGCCCCGTGTGGTGTCCGTCCTACGCCCGCCGGGCGCGACGCGCCATCGGGCGGACGCGAACAATCCGCCACGAATTGCCCCACCACAGGGATGACGAAAGCCCCCGGATTCGCTCCGGGGGCTTCGGTGTCGCTACGCCGATCAGTGCGAGCCGCCGGCCGTTACGGCAGGTTGCGCGCCATGACGATGCGCTGGACCTGGTTGGTGCCCTCGTAGATCTGGGTGATCTTGGCGTCGCGCATCATGCGCTCGACCGGGTAGTCGCGGGTGTAGCCGTAGCCGCCGAGGAGCTGGACGGCGTCGGTGGTGACCTCCATGGCCACGTCCGAGGCGAAGCACTTGGCGGCAGCGCCCTGGAAGGTGAGGTCGGCGTCGCCGCGCTCGGAGGCCGCCGCGGCCTGGTAGGTCAGGGCGCGGGCGGCGGCGATCTTCATGGCCATGTCGGCGAGCATGAACTGGATGCCCTGGAAGTCGGCGATCGGCTTGCCGAACTGCTTGCGCTCCTGGACGTAGCCCTTGGCGTAGTCGAGGGCGCCCTGGGCGACGCCGAGGGCCTGGGCGGCGATGGTGATGCGGGTGTGGTCGAGCGTCTTCATCGCCGTGGCGAAGCCGGTGCCCTCCTCGCCGATCATGCGGTCGGCGGGGATGCGGACGTTGTCGAAGTAGACCTCGCGGGTCGGGGAGCCCTTGATGCCGAGCTTCTTCTCCGGGGCACCGAAGGAGACGCCCTCGTCCGAGCGCTCGACGACGAAGGCGGAGATGCCCTTGGAGCGCTTGGCGGGGTCGGTGACCGCCATGACCGTGTAGTACTCGGAGACGCCCGCGTTGGTGATCCAGCGCTTCACGCCGTTGAGGACCCAGTGGTCGCCGTCACGGACGGCCTTGGTCGTCATGCCGGCCGCGTCCGAGCCGGCCTCCGGCTCGGAGAGGCAGTACGAGAACATCGCGTCGCCCTTGGCGAGCGGGCCCAGGTACTTCTTCTTCAGCTCCTCGGAGCCGGAGAGGATCACCGGCAGGGAGCCGAGCTTGTTGACGGCCGGGATGAGGGAGGAGGAGACGCAGACGCGGGCCACCTCCTCGATCACGATGACCGTCGCGAGGGCGTCGGCGCCCGAGCCGCCGTACTCCTCGGGGACGTGCACGGCGGCCAGCTCGTTGGCGACGAGCGCCTCCAGGGCCTCCTGCGGGAAGCGGGCCTCCTCGTCCACGGCCGCGGCGTACGGTGCGATCTTCGCCTCGGCGAGGGAGCGGACGGCGTCGCGGAGCATGTCGTGCTCCTCGGACGGGCGGTACAGGTCGAAGTCAGCCGATCCGGCCAAGGTCTCTCACGCTCCAAAACGCTGCGATTACCGACGCTAATTACCGTTAAGTAACTCAAATTTTAGAGGGCGGCTCACCGGACTGATACGTGAGCTTGGCGACAGCGGGAAAACTGCCCGGCGATCAGCCCGACTATGCTCGGCTCCGCATCGCCCACGTCCCCACTCTGGAGCACCCCATGGCCCTCAGGATCACCGTGATCGGCACCGGCTATCTCGGCGCGACGCATGCCGCCGCCATGGCGGAGCTGGGCTTCGAGGTGCTGGGGCTCGACGTGGTGCCGGAGAAGATCGCGAAGCTGGAGCGGGGCGAGGCCCCCATGTTCGAGCCCGGCCTGGAGGAGCTGCTGCGCAAGCACGTCGCCGGGATCGAGGGCTCCACCGGTCGGCTGCGCTTCACCATGGACTGGGCCGAGGTCGGCGCCTTCGGCGACGTGCACTTCCTGTGCATCAACACCCCGCAGAAGCACGGCGAGTACGCCTGCGACATGTCGTACGTCGAGTCCGCCTTCGCCTCCCTCGCCCCGCACCTGACCGAGCGCGCGCTCGTCGTCGGCAAGTCGACCGTGCCGGTGGGGTCGGCCGACCGGCTGGCCCGCTACCTCGCCGAGCACGCCCCCGCCGGGGAGAACGCCGAGCTGGCCTGGAACCCGGAGTTCCTGCGCGAGGGCTTCGCCGTCGAGGACACCCTGCGGCCCGACCGGATCGTGGCCGGCGTGCGCAGCGAGCGGGCCGAGAAGCTGCTGCGCGAGGTGTACGCCACCCCGATCGCCGAGGGCACGCCGTTCGTCGTGACGGACTTCGCGACGGCCGAGCTGGTGAAGACCTCCGCGAACTCCTTCCTGGCCACCAAGATCTCCTTCATCAACGCGATGGCGGAGATGTGCGAGGCCTCCGGCGGCGACGTGGCCAAGCTGGCCGAGGCCATCGGCTACGACGACCGCATCGGGAAGAAGTTCCTGCGGGCCGGCATCGGGTTCGGCGGCGGCTGCCTGCCCAAGGACATCCGGGCGTTCATGGCGCGCGCCGGTGAGCTGGGCGCCGACCAGGCGCTGACGTTCCTGCGGGAGATCGACTCGATCAACATGCGCCAGCGCGGGCAGATGGTGGAGCTGGCCCGGCAGGCGCTGGGCGGCGGCCCCTTCCTGGGCAAGCGGGTCGCGGTGCTCGGCGCGACGTTCAAGCCGGACTCGGACGACGTACGCGACTCCCCCGCGCTGAACGTCGCGGGGCAGATCCACCTCCAGGGCGGCCAGGTGACCGTCTACGACCCCAAGGGCATGGACAACGCCCGCAAGGTCTTCCCCACCCTCGGGTACGCGGAGTCGGCCACCGAGGCGGTGCGCGGCGCGGACGTGGTGCTGCATCTGACGGAGTGGCGGGAGTTCCGCGAGCTGGACCCGGCGGCGCTCGGCGAGGTGGCCGCGGCCCGGGTGATCCTGGACGGGCGCAACGCGCTCGATCCGACGCTGTGGCGCAAGGCCGGGTGGACGTACCGGGCGATGGGCCGGCCCACCGCGTAGCCGACGGGCGGACGACGCCGGTTCGGCCGAGGCTCAGTCGGCCGAACCGGCGTCTTGTTGCATTCTGCACCACCGGTGCGGGCGGTGACCGGGGAACTACCTGGCCCGGTAGCGGCGCATCTTGGCGCGGGCCCCGCAGACCTGCATCGAGCACCAGCGGCCGCGTCCGGCGGGGCTGCGGTCGTAGTACGCCCAGTGGCAGGTGTCGGCCTCGCAGGCCTTCAGCCGCAGCCAGGTGCCCGCGACGAGCGCCTCGGCGACGGCGGCGGCGACCCGGGAGAGCAGCGGCCCCGCGTCGGCGGGGACGAGGGCGGCGGCGCCGTCGGCGGCGTCCACCGTGACCCGCAGCGGGGCGGTCGCCAGCAGGTCGTCCAGGGCCGTGACGCGGGTGTGCGGCGGGTGCCCGGCGTGGGCGAGCAGTGCCGCTCGCAGGGACTCCCGCAGTGCGCGCGCGGCCGGCACCTCGTCCGGGGTGAGTCCGAAGCGCGCCCGGCCGTCGTCGGTGTCGAGGGCGTCGGCGCCCGACTCGATGTCCAGCGTGTTGACCAGGGACTCGACCAGTGCGAGACCCCCCGGCGCGGCCGATCTCTCCGTCATGGCTGCACGCTACCTCCGCGATTCCCCTTGCGACGTTACCCCCAATGGGGAAGTATGCGGTAACGGTTACTCCTTGACCGCATCTACAGGTAACGCTGGAGGAAGTCATGGCTCTCGCCAAGCTGGGCGCCGTCGTCCTGGACTGTCCCGACCCGCGCGCGCTCGCCGGTTTCTACGCCGAGATCCTGGGCGGCACGATCGAGGGGGAGGGCGACTGGGTGGACCTCACGACCCCCGACGGCCGGGCACTGGCCTTCCAGGCCTCCCCCGGCTTCGTCGCCCCGGAGTGGCCCTCGCCGGACCGCTCGCAGCAGTTCCACCTCGACCTGACCGTCGAGGACCTGGACACGGCCGAGGGCGGCGTCCTGGCGCTCGGCGCCAAGCCGCTGGACGCGGACGACCGCTCGCGCACCTTCCGTGTGTACGCCGACCCGGCAGGGCACCCGTTCTGCCTCTGTGCCTGCTGATCAGGAGGACACCATGGCCGTGGCCCGTTTCCGTTCCGTCGTGATCGACTGCCCCGACCCGCACGCGCTGGCCGACTTCTACGCGCAGATCGTCGGCGGCACCCCGCGGGCCGATGACGACGACTGGGTCGTCCTGCGGGTCCCGGACGGCCCGCGGCTCGCCTTCCAGCGGGCGGAGGGCCTCACCGCACCCGAGTGGCCGCGCGCGGACCGCAACTCGCAGCAGTTCCACCTCGACTTCGACGCCGGTGCGACGTGGGAGGAGATGGACGCGGCGCACGAGCGGGTGCTGGCCCTGGGGGCGACGCCGCTGGACCTGGAGGACCGCAAGGAGAAGGACTTCCAGGTGTACGCCGATCCGGCGGGGCATCCGTTCTGCCTCTGCCGGATCGACGAGCCGTAGGACCTTCGCCCCTCACCCGTCCAGGTCGGCGATCTTCGCCGTCGACGGCTCGCGGCGCTGCTGGGCGGCGCGGGCCGTGAAGTCGGCGTTGCGCAGCACGCGCTGGACGTTGCCCCAGGTCAGCAGGGCCAGGTCGGGTTCGGACCAGCCGCGGTGCAGGAGCTCGGCGATCAGCAGCGGGTAGCAGGAGGCGTCGGCCAGGTCCTGCGGATGGGCGCTGCCGGCGTCGTAGGTGCCGGACAGGCCGACGCACTCGGGACCGGCGATCTCCCGGACGTGGTCGAGGTGGTCGGCGACGTCCCGGACCGACGGCCCGGCCTGCTCCGCCGTCAGCGGCACCATGCACAGGCCCCTGGCGGCGCGGAGCTCGGCGAGCAGGTCGTCGGGGAGGTTGGCCGGGTGCGGGCGCAGGGCACGGGCGGCCGACCGGGTGAACAGCACCGGCGCCTTGGAGACCGCGAGGGCACGGCGGACGGTGTCGGCGGAGGCGCCGGAGAGGTCGGCGAGCACGCCGAGCCGGTTCATCTCCCGCACGACCTCCTCGCCGAACCGGGTCAGCCCGGCCTCGCTCGCCCAGGACGCGCCGGTCAGCGTGAGGACACGCAGCCCGAGGGAGCGCAGGGAGCGCAGGATACCGAGGGAGTCGCCGAGGGCGGCGGCACCGGCGGGGCCGAGCAGGACGGCGATCCGGCCGCAGTTGCGGGCGTCGGTGACCTGCCCGGCGGCACCGGCCAGCCGCAGGCCCTCGGGGTGGGCGTGGACGACCGTCTTGACCAGGTCGAGCTGCTCCATGGTGGCCCCCACGGCCCGATCGCCGGCCAGCCCCTCCGGCAGGTGCAGCGACCAGAACAGCGCGCCGACGTGCCCTTCGCGCAGCCGCGGCACGTCGGTGTCCACGGAGCTCTCGCCGAGCTCCAGGTCGTACCAGGGCAGGTGTCTGAGGGCCCACGGCAGCCCGCTGTAACCGTCGGCGACGGGATGCGCGGCGAGGATGGCGTGGGCGCGCTCCAGCGGAGCGTCGTCCGGGTCGGAGACGGGGATGTACGGCTCCGCGGTCTCGAAGGGGTCCGGCAGGCCGTCGAGCCCGCCGACCTCGGTCGTCGTGTCCAGGTCGTGCTGGAGATCTGCCATGGCGGGCTCCGTACGTCGTGATCGTCCCGAAGGATCCCGAAGATGTACGGTCACCGTCGCACGGAGCCGGTGGGGCTTCCTGGTGGGTGGGGCGTTCGGGGGTCGGCCGGTCCAGCGACCCCCGCCGCCGCACCGCGTCAGCCGTCCAGTGCCCCGATCGTGGCGTTCGACGGTCCCCGCGTCTCCTGGAGCTCCCGCGCCACGTCCTCCGCGGCACCCAGCACGCGGACCGCGTTCTGCCAGGTCAGCTTGGCCAGGTCGGACCTGGACCAGCCGCGGTCGAGGAGCTCGGCGATCAGGTTCGGGTAGCCGGAGACGTCGTTCAGCCCGTCCGGGGTGAAGGCCGTGCCGTCGTAGTCGCCGCCGATGCCGAGGTGGTCGACGCCCGCGACCTCGCGCATGTGGTCCAGGTGGTCGGCGACCGTCGAGACCGTGGCGACCGGGCGCGGGTTGCGCTCCTCGAAGGCCCGGTGGATCTTCATCGCCTCCGGGCTGGTGTCGAGGTGGTGCAGGCCGTGGGCGCGCATGTTCTCGTCGGCCGCGGCCGTCCAGTCGACGGCGGCCTGGAGCACGAACTTCGGCACGAAGGTCACCATCGCCATGCCGCCGTTGCCGGGGAGGCGTTCCAGGACGTCGTCCGGGATGTTGCGGGGGTGGTCGCACACGGCCCGCGAGGAGGAGTGGGAGAAGATCACCGGCGCGCTCGTGGCGTCCAGTGCGTCCCGCATCGTCGTCACCGCGACGTGCGAGAGGTCGACGAGCATGCCGAGCCGGTTCATCTCCCGCACGACCTCACGGCCGAAGGCCGACAGCCCGCCGACGTCCGGCTCGTCGGTCGCCGAGTCCGCCCAGTCGTTGTTGTCGTTGTGGGTGAGCGTCATGTAGCGCACGCCGAGCGCGTACAGCCCTCGCAGCGTGCCGAGGGAGTTGGCGATCGAGTGGCCGCCCTCCGCGCCCATCAGGGAGGCGATACGGCCCTCCCGCCGGGCCGCCTCCATGTCCGCGGCGGTCAGCGCGGGGGCCAGGTCCGCCGGGTGGCGGGCCAGCAACTGCCGTACGCAGTCGATCTGCTCCAGCGTCGCCGGCACCGCGTCCGGCAGGTCCGAGCGCACGTACACGGACCAGTACTGCGCGCCGACCCCGCCCTCGCGCAGGCGCGGGATGTCGGTGTGCAGATGCGCGTTCTGGTGTCCGGCGATGTCGCGGGCGGCGAGGTCGTAGCGGACCTGCTCGCGCAGCGCCCAGGGCAGGTCGTTGTGGCCGTCGACGACCGGGAACTCGCGCAGGAGTTCCCGGGCCTGCTCCAGTGAGCTCACGGGCGTCACTTCCCGAAGCCGAAGCCGCCGCCGTTGCCCTCGGCCTTGGCGCGCAGGCGCTTGCCCTTCTCGGTGGCCTGGTCGTTCAGGTCCTGCTGGAAGTCGCGCATCTTCTGCAGCAGCTCCTCGTCGTGGGCGGCGAGGATACGGGCCGCGAGCAGCCCGGCGTTGCGGGCGCCGGCGACGGAGACGGTCGCCACGGGGACGCCGGCCGGCATCTGCACGATCGACAGCAGGGAGTCCATGCCGTCGAGGTACTTCAGCGGCACGGGCACGCCGACGACCGGCAGCGGGGTGACGGAGGCGAGCATGCCGGGCAGGTGGGCCGCGCCGCCGGCGCCCGCGATGATCACCTTCAGGCCCCGCTCGGCCGCCTGCTCGCCGTACGTGATCATCTCGCGCGGCATGCGGTGCGCGGAGACGACGTCGACCTCGTACTCGATCTCGAACTCGTCCAGGGCCTTGGCGGCGGCCTCCATGACCGGCCAGTCGCTGTCCGAACCCATGACGATGCCTACAACGGGGCTCATTCGGTGATCGTGCCTCTCAGGTAGCCGGCTGCGTGACGCGCGCGCTCGAGAACGTCGTCCAGGTCGTCGCCGTAGGTGTTGACGTGGCCGACCTTGCGGCCCGGCTTCACGTCCTTGCCGTACATGTGGATCTTCAGCTGGGGATCGCGGGCCATGCAGTGCAGGTACGCGGAGTACATGTCCGGGTAGTCGCCGCCGAGGACGTTGACCATCACCGTCCACTTGGCGCGCGGGCGCGGGTCGCCGAGCGGCAGGTCGAGGACGGCGCGGACGTGGTTGGCGAACTGCGAGGTGATCGCGCCGTCCTGGCTCCAGTGGCCCGAGTTGTGCGGGCGCATCGCCAGTTCGTTGACCAGGACGCGGCCGTCGCGGGTCTGGAACAGCTCGACGGCGAGGTGGCCGACGACGCCGAGCTCCTTGGCGATGGTCAGGGCCATCTCCTCGGCCTGGAGCGCGAGGGCCTCGTCGAGGTCGGGGGCGGGCGCGATGACCGTGTCGCAGACGCCGTTCACCTGCTGGGACTCCACCACCGGGTAGGCGACGGCCTGGCCGTGCGGGGAGCGGACGACGTTGGCGGCGAGCTCGCGGACGTAGTCGACCTTCTCCTCGGCCAGCACGGGGACGCCGGCGCGGAACGGGTCCTCGGCCTCCTCCGCGCTGTCCACGACCCACACGCCCTTGCCGTCGTAGCCGCCGCGGACCGTCTTGAGGACGACGGGGAAGCCGTCGCCCTCCGCGGCGAACGCGGCCACGTCGGCCGGATCGCTGACGATCCTGTGCCGCGGGCACGGGATGCCGAGCGCGTCGAGTCTCGCGCGCATCACGCCCTTGTCCTGGGCGTGCACGAGCGCCTCGGGGCCGGGGCGCACGGGGATGCCGTCCGCCTCCAGGGCCCGCAGGTGCTCGGTGGGCACGTGCTCGTGATCGAAGGTGATCACGTCACAGCCCTGCGCGAAAGCACGCAGCGTGTCCAGGTCGCGGTAGTCGCCGACGACGACATCGCCGACGACCTGGGCCGCGGAGTCCTGGGGAGTGTCACTGAGGAGCTTGAACCTGATGCCGAGCGGGATGCCTGACTCGTGTGTCATACGAGCGAGCTGGCCTCCGCCGACCATGCCGACTACCGGGAACGTCACGCCCCTAGGGTATCGGCCGCGCCGCGGGGACCGATTTCCGGCCTTTCCCGGGGGCTCTTACCGGGCTCTTCCCGGACTTTTCCCTCGCCTCCCCCGCTCTAGGCGACCTCTTTCCGACCTGTTTCCGACCTGTGAGCTCATGCACGGGCGATCGCCACGGGCGGTGGTTAGCATGGCTGGGTTGGCGGAAACGACGAAAAACGACGGTGATAGCGACCGGATGGGAGCCTCAAGGACCATGGAACAGGGTTCCTCCGGGCTGCGAAGGCTCACTCAGGAGATCGCCAAGTTCGGGGCGGTGGGTGCGCTCGGCACCGTCGTGAACTTCGGCGTCTCCAACCTGCTGTGGCATGTGACCAGCCTGCAGGCGGTCCGCGCCAACGTGATCGCGACCGTCGTCGCCATCGGCGTCAACTACCTGGGCTTCCGCTACTTCACCTACCGCGACCGCGACAAGAGCGCCCGGACCAGGGAACTGACGCTCTTCCTCGCGTTCAGCCTGGTCGGCCTGGTGATCGAGAACGGCGTGCTGTACGCCGCGATCTACGGCTTCGGCTGGGACAGCTCGCTGCAGCGGAACATCTTCAAGGTCGTCGGTATCGGGCTCGGCACGCTGTTCCGGTTCTGGTCGTACCGCACGTGGGTGTTCAAGGCGCTGCCCGCCCCGGAGGCCGTGACGGACGCGGATGCCTTTCTGGAGGCCGGGGCCTCGGCCCAGCTGGGGCGGCGAAAGGCCCGGCAGCGGGTCGGCTGACCCGGACTGACGCACGCCGGTCCGCTCGGCGCCCCCGTCCTCAGCGGACCGTCGGCTCCTCGTCCGTCTGGTGCCGCTTCAGGGGCGGTGTGCGGGACAGGAACAGGCCGAAGACCGGCGGCTTCGTCTGGAGCATCTCCAGGCGGCCGCCGTCCGCCTCCGCGAGATCGCGGGCCACGGCCAGGCCGATGCCCGTGGAGTTGCGGCCGCTGATGGTCCGCTCGAAGATGCGCGCGCCGAGGTCGGCCGGGACGCCCGGGCCCTCGTCGGTCACCTCCACCACCGCCTGGTTGCCGGTGACCCGGGTCCGCAGCGCCACCGTGCCCCCGCCGTGCATCAGCGAGTTCTCGATCAGGGCCGCCAGGACCTGCGCCACGGCCCCGGGGGTGCCCACGGCCTGCAGGTGCCGCTTGCCGGAGCTGACGATCGCCCGCCCCGCGCTGCGGTAGGCGGGCCGCCACTCCGCCAGCTGCTGCTGGATGACCTCGTCGAGGTCGAAGGAGACGGCGTTGCCGGCGCGGGGGTCGCGGGAGTTGGTGAGGAGACGTTCCACCACGTCCGTCAGCCTCTCGACCTGGGTCAGAGCGACGTTGGCCTCGTCCTTCACCGTGTCCGGGTCGTCGGTGAGGGTGATCTCCTCCAGCCGCATCGACAGCGCGGTGAGCGGCGTACGGAGCTGGTGGGAGGCGTCGGCGGCCAGGCGCCGTTCGGCGGTGAGCATCCGGGCGATGCGCTCGGCGGAGGAGTCCAGGACGTCCGCGACCCGGTCCAGCTCGGGGACGCCGTAGCGCTTGTGGCGGGGGCGCGGATCGCCCGAGCCCAGCCGTTCCGCGGTCTCGGCGAGGTCGGTGAGCGGGGAGGCGAGGCGGTTGGCCTGGCGGATCGCGAGGAGTACGGCGGCCACGACCGCGAGCAGCGCGACCAGGCCGATGATCAGCAGGGTCCGTCCGACCTCGCGGCTGACGGTCGAGCGGGGCTCCTCGACGACGACCGTCTCGCCCTCCTCACCGGTGGCGTGGCCCCGGATGACCTCGCCCTCGGGCTTGGTGCCGAGGGTGAAGGAGGACTGCCCGGGGATCGTGACCACGGCGTAGCGGTCGCCGGTGACCTGGTTGTGCAGCACCTGCGGGTTGACCGCCCCCGCCCCGATCAGCCGGCTGTCCACGATGCTGGCCAGCCGCTGGGCCTCGGAACTCACGCGCTCCTGGGCGCTGTTGCTGATGGTCCGCGTCTCGACGATGACGAGGGAGACGCCGAAGACGGCGATGACCACCAGCACCACGGCGAGGGTGGACTGGATGAGACGACGACGCACGAACTCCTCCGGACAGTGGCTTCAAACACCCTCTGGGCAACGCCGTGAAGGGGCGCGGGGAACTGCGCGACCAGCCCCCACGCACCGGCGTCCGCGCCATACGCCCGAGCCACGACGGCGCAACGCGCGTAGCCGGCTAGCTCTTCTCGAACCGGAACCCGACACCCCGCACCGTCGCGATGTACCGCGGGTTCGCCGCGTCGTCGCCCAGCTTCTTGCGCAGCCAGGAGATGTGCATGTCGAGCGTCTTCGTGGACGACCACCAGGTGGTGTCCCACACCTCGCGCATCAACTGGTCGCGGGTGACGACCCGTCCCGCGTCCCGCACCAGCACCCGCAGCAGGTCGAACTCCTTGGCGGTCAGCTGCAGTTCCTCGTCCCCCATCCAGGCCCGGTGCGACTCGACGTCGATCCGCACGCCGTGCGTCGCCGGGGGCTGCGCCGGCTCGGCGGCGCCGCGCCGCAGCAGGGCCCGGACCCGGGCGAGCAGTTCGGCGAGCCGGAAGGGCTTGGTGACGTAGTCGTCGGCGCCCGCGTCGAGGCCGACGACGGTGTCCACCTCGTCGGCCCGCGCGGTCAGGATGAGGATCGGCACGGTGTGGCCTTCGGCACGCAGTCGGCGGGCGACCTCGAGGCCGTCCATGCCGGGCAGACCGAGGTCCAGCACGACCAGGTCGACGCCGCCCTGCATTCCGGCGTCGAGCGCGGTGGGTCCGTCCTCGCGCACCTCCACCTCGTACCCCTCCCGGCGCAGTGCGCGGGCCAGCGGTTCCGAGATGGACGCGTCGTCCTCGGCGAGCAGTACACGGGTCATGAGGTGATGGTAGTCCGCTCCCGACAGGTACTGGGGTGTGATCGGCACGCGTGATTCTTACCTTCGTACGCATCGAAACGAACCTGTGCATCAGTGGGGCGATCTTGTAAAGGACCTTGGAAACGCGGTGTACGGTTCCGAGGTCACCTGTGATTCACGTCTCAAGTCCTTCCTTTTCCGGCACTGTTCTGCCGTATGGTGAAAAAACAACGCCTGTAGCACTGCGGGGACCTTTGGCGGCAAAGACGCCGAAGGTCTCTTTTGTGTGCGGTAACCCCCACCAGCAAGGAACGACCATGGCGTCCAGCCTGACGAAGGACTCGGTCCGCCCGGAGACCCCCGGCACCGGGAAGACCTTCTTCGGCCACCCCCGCGGACTGGCCACTTTGTTCATGACCGAGATGTGGGAGCGCTTCTCCTACTACGGCATGAAGGCCCTGCTCACCGTCTACCTGCTCTCCGGCGGCCCCGACGCCGGCAAGCACAGCATGGGTGGCGGTCTCGCGATGGACGTGGCCACCACCACGGTGATCGTCTCCGTCTACTCGGCGATGGTGTACCTGCTCGCCATGCCCGGCGGCTGGCTCGGTGACCGCGTCTGGGGCCCCCGCAAGACGGTGGCCATCGCGGCCGTCACGATCATGTCCGGTCACGTCGTCCTGGCGATCCCCGGCGGCGAGGGTCCCTTCTTCGCGGGTCTGGCGCTGGTCGCGGCCGGTTCCGGTCTACTCAAGGCCAACATCTCCACGATGGTGGGCCACCTCTACGACGGTCCGGACGACCCGCGGCGCGACGGCGGGTTCACGATCTTCTACATGGGCATCAACGCGGGCGCGTTCTTCGCCCCGCTGGCCATCGGCACCGTCGGCCAGAAGGTCAACTGGCACCTCGGCTTCGGCATGGCCGCGGTGGGCATGGCCATCGGCCTGGCCGCGTTCCTGCTCGGCACCCGCCACCTGAGCCCGGTCAGCAACGTCGTCCCGAAGCCGCTGGCGGCCGAGGAGCGCAGGACCTGGCTGCGCAAGGGGCTGTTCTGGCTGCTCGCGGCGACGGTCTTCTACGGCGTCGTCGCCCTCACCGGCCACTTCACCCTGAACTGGGCGATGATCCCGCTCACCGTGATCGGCCTGGTCATCCCGGCGGGCGTGCTGCTGCGCATCAAGCGGGACAAGGAGCTGACGACCACCGAGCAGTCGAAGATGACCGGGTACATCTGGTTCTTCGTCGCGGCCGCGGTCTTCTGGATGATCTACGACCAGGGCGCCTCGACGGTCCAGGCCTTCGGTGAGGGCAAGGCCTCGACGTCGCTGCTCGGCTTCGGCTTCCCGACCTCCTGGTACCAGTCGCTGAACCCGCTGTTCATCATGGCGCTGGCCCCGGTCTTCGCCTGGGTGTGGGTGTGGCTGAACCGCCGGGGCAAGGAGCCCAGCACCATCGTGAAGTTCTCGATGGGCCTGGTGCTGATCGGCGTCTCGTTCTTCTTCTTCCTGATCCCGCTCGCCATGGCGGCGAACGGGACCGCGGTCAGCCCGATGTGGCTGGTGGGCATCTACTTCATCCAGACCGTGGGTGAGCTGTGCCTGTCGCCGGTGGGCCTGTCGGTGACGACGAAGATGGCGCCGGCCAAGTACGCCAGCCAGATGATGGGCGTGTGGTTCCTCGCGGTCACCGCGGGCGACTCGATCACCGGCCTGCTGTCCAACCCGGCCGTCGCCGGTGTCGACCTCGGCGGCACGGGAGCGGTCTTCGGCGAGGCGGCCCTCGCGGCGCTCGCGGGCTTCGCGGTGTGGATGTACCGCCGCAAGGTGAAGACCCTGATGGGCGACGTGCGCTGACGCCCGCCCCTGACGGCGTGAGGGCCGCCGTACCGATCCGGTACGGCGGCCCTCACGCGTGTCGTGACGTGCCCGTCAGGCCTTGGTCTCGACCGACCAGGAGCGGGTGAAGCTGCTGAAGCCGCACATCACGGTCGACTTCTGCCCCGGCTTCACCCACGGCCCGAACAGGATCCACGGGATCTCGTGCGGGGCGCCGCGTCCGCGCACCACGTCGCAGACGAGCTTGACGCGGTGCTTGGAGATCTTCTTGCCCGAGCCGGACTTCCGGCACGAGGACGTCGCCTTGGGCCGGCCCAGGTCCAGATGCACCTCGGCCTTGCACGTGTACTTGGCCGCCGCGGCCTGGGCCGGCACCGCCGCCGCCAGTCCGGTCCCGGTCGCCATGAGGACGGCGGCGAGCATGCCGCCCGCCGCCTTCTTCCCCCAGATCATTTGCTCCTCTTTCCTTCGCGGGGCGCAGGGCACGATGGTCAATCGTTCAACTGCTCTTTTCCCCGCCATGCTGTGCACTGTTCGCTTGCTTGTGCGAACAAGGGGACGTTATGCCGGCGATGATCAAGGAAGCAAACGACACGTGATCTTCTGAGCAAGGTCTGAGGCAGCCGCGCCTCACCGGGTCCGTCGGCCCGGCATGAAGGTGAAGACCGCCGCGCCCAGCAGCACCGCCGTGCCGGCCACCAGGCCCAGGGCCTTCAGGGCGCCGTGGTCGCTCGAACCCGTCTCCGCCAGGCCGCCGCCCGACGCCGAGGACGAGGACGACGACGTGCCGCCGGACGTCGAGGTGCCGCCGGAGGCGCCGCTCGCCTGCTGGGTCGTGTCCAGGGTCAGCGACACCGCCGTCCGGTCCGGCTTGCAGGTGGTGGTCGTGCCCAGGGCGTTGATGGTCAGGACACCCGGGGAGAGGGTCGAACTGCCGCTCGCACCGGGCTTGTAGGTGCCCGTCAGGTCGGGGATCTCGATCGGGTCGCCCGACTTGATGGGCTGGGAGTTGGCCGGCCCCTCCACATGCACCGTGCCCTTGTCGGAACCGCCGAGGACGACCTCCATGGAGGGCTTGACCGAACCCGCCGGGATGTCGGCGGGGCTGTCCATCACCGACTTCTTGAACTGCACCGTCAGACCGAAACTGCCGCCGTCCTTCTTGGCGTTGATCTGGATGGGCGAGGTCGCCTTCTTCTCGCCGATCGGGGACTGGCAGGTGTAGGGGATGTCGACCTCCTTGCCGGTGAAGTCGGTCTGGCCGTCCCCGGTGCCGTCGCTCGCGGACGCGGAGGCGGAGGCCGAACCGGTCGCGGTCGGCGTGTCCGTGGGGGTCGCCGAGGAGGTGGCGGTGTCCGTCGGTGTCGCCGACGTCGTCCCCCCGCCACCCGGCGCCACCTCGATCGTGGCCGCCTTCTGGACCGTCTCCTTCGGCGTGCACTTGGTGTCCGTGGACATGGCGTTGACCGTGTACGCGTCCGGCGTCAGCGTCACCTCACCGGCCGTCGTCAGCTTCAGGGTGCCCTTCATGTCGGAGAGGACCATGGCGCCGCCCTTGGGGATCGCCGGGTTCTCCCGCGGCCCCTGCATCGCTATGTCCGCGGTCTGCGCGCCGGCCGCCTTCAGGGTGCCCGACGGCTGGACGGAGTTGGCGGGCAGGTCGATGATGTCCGGGTTCTTGGAGGCCGCCTGGACGAACTTCCACACGACGGTCACGGTGTCGCCGACCTTCGCGGTGGCGGGCGCGGTGATCTCGACCTTGGTGGTGCCGTCGACGGGATCGATGCCGGCCGGCGGCACGCAGTGCGTCGCGAACGACACTTCCGCCGCCTGCGCGGACCCGGCGGCCAGCCCCAGCAGGGCCCCCGCGCCGCCGAGCACCAGCGCGGCGCCCGCCGCGAGCGGCCTCGCCCGTCCGCCCGGTGTGACTCTCCTTCGCTTTCTCACGTCGTTCCCTTCCTGGTGGGAGTCGTGGGACTCGTCGGACTGTCGTCGTGCGGTGCGGAGAGCCGACCGGCCGTGTTCGGATCGGAGTCCGGGGTGAACCACGGCAGGGTCGAGGCGGTCGGGGGCGCCGCGTGGGCACCCGGCTTCTGGTTGCCCAGGCCCGGCAGGCGCAGGGCGATTTCGGGCAGGCGCAGCCCGCGGTGGCGCAGGCCGCCGGCGCGGCGGGGCCGCACCCGGTCCACGATCGCCATCCCGGCGCGGAACAGCGCCGCCGGGACGACCAGGCAGACCAGGACCCAGAACAGGGTCACGCCCCAGGGGCGGCCCACCCCCCAGGGCTGCTCGGCGAGGACCTTCCCGCCGTACTTCAGGGAGACGGTGTAGTCGCCGTGCGCGCCCGCGGAGAGCTCGACCGGCAGCCTGATCCGCGCCTTCTTGCCGGAGCCGAGAGTGCCGCGCCACTCCTGGTCCTCCCACTGCGGAGCGAACACCCCGTGGGAGGTGCCCACTTGGAACACCGGGTTCCTGATCGGCGAGGTGCCGACGTTGCCGACGGTGAAGACGAGGGTGCGCGAGGGCGGCGCGCCGAACCAGGTGAGCAGGCCGCCGGCACCGTCGAGCCGGGTGTCGGTCAGGATCGACAGGCGCCCGCCTGAGGGCTGGGCCGGCAGGGGCTCCACTGCGTGCCCGGCCACCTTCAGCACCGCGTCCGCCTGCGCCTTCGCGCCCTCCACGGTCGCCACGTGCACGACGCACGGGCAGGGCACCGGCGGCTCGGCGACGGGCAGTTTCCTGGTGAAGGAGCCCTTGGCGTCGGTGGTGACGGCGCGGCCGTCGCCGTTGGCACAGGAGTTGGTGCCGCCGAGCACCCCGCGCGACGGCGTGGACCGTCCGCAGACGAGCATCATCAGCAGGGCGTGCGGCCGCCAGCCGCTGCCGCTGACGGTGAGCGAACCCCCGGTCCCCGCCTGGGCGGTGGAGAGCCTCACGCTCGGCCCGTCGGCCGCCGCCGTCCCCGCCGTCAGCGGCAGCAGGAGCAGGGCGAACACCGCCAGCAGCGCGGCCGTCCTCACCTTGCCGTTCACGTCACCGCTCCCGTCGACTCGACTTCCCTGTCCGGGCGTTCGGGGGCTTCCTCGGGCGGGCGGCGCCCGCGCCGTCGTAGTCGTACGAGGAACAGCGCGCCCCCCGCCGTGACCGCGCCCGCCCCTCCCGCCACCCCGCCCCACGGCACGAACCGCGCCGACGCGGCGGCCGAGCCCCGCGCGCCGCCGGGTGCCGTCACCGTCAGGCGGACGTCGACCGCGTCCAGGGCGGGGTGGTCGCGCCAGGGCTCGGTGAGCCGCAGCCGGCGGCCGGGCGCGAGGCGGACCGGCAGGGTGCGCGGCGCACGGTCGAGGACCGGGCCGAGCAGGCCGTCCGCGTGCACGGCGAGGGTCGGGACGAGCGTGGTCGTACCGCGGTTGACCAGGTCGTACGTGATGCGGTCGGCGTGCACGGACACCCGCTCGACGGTCAGCGCGGACAGCTTCGGTCCGCCCGCCCGCAGCCGGAGCGCGACCGTGGCCGTGCGGCCGTCCTGGTCGCGGGCGACGATCTCGCCGCTGCGGTCGGCGCGGGCGCTCACCGTGAAGGGGATGTCGGCGCGGGTCCGGGCGGGCACGCGGACGCGGCTTTGCGCAAAGACGGCCCGGACCCCCCGGACGCCGAGCCGCACGACGACCGTCCGCCCCCCGCGGTTGGTCACCGACACCGTGTCCTGCAGGACCGCCCCGGGCGCCCCCTCGGCGTAGAAGGAGGGCCGCGACCCCCCGGCGGGCGCGAGCGACCACCCGTCCGCCGCGCTCGCGGCGGGAGCGGCCGTCAGCAGGACCAGCAACGGCAGACCCAGGACGGCCGGAACACGGACGGGTGAGGGCATCGGGCGGCTCCAACGACGGTCCGGAGGCGACGGGCGAGGCGGTCGGCGGGTCGGCGGGGGCTCGGGGGAATCGGGACGGCTCTGGTGCCGTGGCCGTCGGCGAGCGCCGTACCGCCGGCCGCGGCCCCGCTCAGCGGCGCGCGCGGGCCGTCTGGTTCCTGCGGGTGATCCACAGCGCGCCCGCCGCTCCGGCGAGGAGCACCGTGCCGCCGAGGGTGCCCAGGGCGATCGCGGAGTCGTCGGGTCCGGTCTGCGGCAGGGCGCCGCCGGAGTCCGAGCCGGTCGTGCCCGTCGTGCCGGTCCCGCCGGAGGTGCCGCCGCCCGCCGCCGTGACGTCGAGGGTCAGCGCCGGGCCCGGGTTGTTGGAGGGCGTGCACGTGGTCGTCGTACCGAGCGCCTTGATGGTGAGCACGCCCGGTGTGAAGGTCACGCTGCCCGTTTTCTTGGGCGTGTACGTCCCCGTCAGGTCGCTGATCTTGATGGGCGTGTTGGCGGGGATCGCCGCCTGGTTGGCGGGGCCGCTGACGCTCAGCGTGCCGCTGTCGGCGCCGCCCAGCTTGATGGTGGCGCTCGGGTTCATCGCCCCCTTGCCCAGCTCCACCGGGCTGGAGGAGACGCCCTTCTGCCAGGACATGGTGATCTTGTATCCGCCGCCGCTCTTGACGCCGGTGATGTCGATGGGCGAGACGGCGCTCTTGTCGCCGATGGGCGTCTTGCACTGGTAGTTGACGTCGACGACCTTGGCCTGGGCCGCGGGGGCGGCCATCAGCACCGCCGAGCCCGCCAGGGCCGCGACGGACGCGAGCGCGGCGGTCCGATTCCGGTACGACACGATGTCCGCTCCCTCTCGGTTTCCTGACGGCACATCAGATGGGCCGTCAAGGTACGCCCGGGCCCTTGAGGAGGGAAGAGAAGATGCGCGCCGGAGTTGTGCGGATCCGGCGCGTGCGAAGGGGGGTTCGGTGGAGGAAGTGACCGTCGGTAACTCCAGCCGGGAGACCCGAGGGGCTACGCGGGAGCGCCCAGTTCCGCCCAGACCGTCTTGCCCGCCACCCCCGGGGTCCGTACGACGCCCCAGTCCAGGCACAGGCGCTGCACGATGAACATGCCGTGACCGCCGGGGCGGCCCGCGCGGTGCGGCGTGCGCGGTGCCGGCTGGCCGGCGCCGCGGTCGGAGACCTCCAGTCGGATCACCTTGTTGTCGAGGGCGATCCACAGCTCGCTGGGGCCCTCGGCGTGCAGGCAGGCGTTGGTGACCAGCTCGGACACCACGAGCAGCACGTCCTCGGCGGCGGCCCGCTGGTCGGCGCCGTCGGCCGGCAGCCAGCCCCACGCGTACAACGCCTGGCGGGTGAAGTCGCGAGCGAGCGGGACGACGCCGCTGGCCCCGTCGAAGCTCAGCCGGCGGACCTGGCGTCCCCCTGACGACACGGACGCCGCGGACGACGCGGCAGCCCCCTCGGCGGACGCCCCGGTCATGGGCGCGCCCCCCTCGGACGTCCCGGAAGCGCCGCTGGGCTCCGGGCCGCGGTCGCCCGGCGGGTAAGGCCGGGTGGTGCTCATCAGCGCTTCACCTCACCGATTCACCAGTTCACGTTTCAAAAGTCTGTACGTGGCTCGACGGCTTTTCCTGTCGGTATGCCGTCTTCTTCTTTCGTTTTCCCTCGTTCGCTCACCGCGTCCGCCGACAGGCTCAGGATGTCTCCTGCCCGACCGAACCGGCAGAACACCCCCTGTTTCGGCACGGAAAGCGTGACATCCGAAAAGTGCCGGTCACACGGGGGCGGGCGGAACGGGCCCGGCGTCCTGCCGGGCCCGCCCTGCCGGGGTCAGCCGGATTGGTCGGCCAGGGCCGCCTCGAGCGTGTCGTGGACGGTGAAGACCGCCTCCGCTCCGGTGATCTCGAAGACCCGGGCCACCACCGGGAGCATCCCGGCGAGGTGGACACCGCCGCCGGCGGCCTCCGCCTTCAGCCGGGCACCCAGAAGCACGTTGAGGCCCGTGGAGTCGCAGAACTCCAGCCGTGAGCAGTCCACGACCAGCCGCTTGAATCCCTTGGCGAGGCAGTCCTCGAGGGGCTCGCGCAACAGATCGGCCGTATGGTGATCCAACTCACCTGCCGGCGTCACGACTGCACTGGAGCCCTCTTCCCTGACCTCCACCAGAAGCCGGCCAGACTGTGCGCTGCCGACCGTCCCGCGGTCCATGCCGTCTCTCTCTCCCGACGTCGTGGCTGCTGACGTACGCCCTCGAACACTACGCCTTCCTCACACTTCCCGACACCCGAACAACCCCCCACAAACGGACATAGCCGCACGTAACGCACTTGCGGCGGGTGTGGAAAAGCGGGTAGGGCTAGTAGGGATACGTAACCGACACGGCCGGCTTTGGAGGCGCCGCACACCGCAGTGCACGCACTGGCTTCGGCAGCCATATGCCGAGAACGATGGAGGACATCATGTCACCCCGGCTCGACGCACCGCATACCCGGCAGGCGACGTCGACACCCACTCCGGAACATCTTGCTCCCATCGAGAGCATCGAGAGCGCCGAGAACGACGGCCCCGTCGGCACGGACGCACTCGCCGGACTCCCGGAGATCCCGCCCTACGACGAGGTCGGTCCGGTCGACGCGCGAGCGCTGTCGAAGACCCTCTTCGCGCGACTGGAGTCCCTCGAGGAGGGCACGTACGAGTACGCGTACGTCCGCAACACCCTCGTGGAACTCAACCTCGCGCTCGTCAAGTTCGCCGCCTCCCGATTCCGTTCACGCAGTGAGCCGATGGAGGACATCATCCAGGTCGGCACCATCGGCCTGATCAAGGCGATCGACCGCTTCGAACTCTCTCGGGGCGTGGAGTTCCCGACTTTCGCGATGCCAACCATCGTGGGTGAGATCAAGCGCTTCTTCCGCGACACCTCGTGGTCCGTGCGGGTCCCGCGCCGGCTGCAGGAGCTGCGGCTCGACCTGGCCAAGGCCGGGGACGAGCTGGCCCAGCAGCTGGACCGGGCGCCCACGGTCGCCGAGCTCGCGGAGCGCCTGGGCCTGACCAAGGACGAGGTCGTCGAGGGCATGGCGGCGTCGAACGCCTACACCGCCTCCTCGCTGGACGCCCAGCCGGAGGAGGACGACGCGGAGGGCGCCCTCGCGGACCGGATCGGCTACGAGGACCACGGCATCGAGGGCATCGAGTACGTCGAGTCCCTCAAGCCGCTGATCGCCGAACTCCCCGCCAGGGACCGGAAGATCCTCTCGCTGCGCTTCGTCGCGGGCATGACCCAGTCGGAGATCGGCGACGAACTCGGCATCTCCCAGATGCACGTCTCCCGGCTGCTGTCGCGGACACTGGTACGGCTGCGCAAGGGGCTGACGCTGGAGGAGTAGCACCGTGGCGGCTCCGGGGCCGGCCAGCCCGGGGGCGGCGACGCCCGGCACCCGATGTCGCAGGCGCCGCCCCAGGCCACTCATGGGTTACCCAAAGAAACCCTTTCCCCAGAGCTTCGTTTCCACCACTATGGGCCCCCTACCTGCCGGTAAACCGGATTCGGCGGAACGCGGCGGGATGCCGGAAGGGGGCCTGGAGATGGCCGGGGCCTACGGGACCGACAACGACGTCGCGACCGAGGGCGGTGCGTACGCCGACGTGCCCGACGCGCGGCTGACCGAACTGCTGCGGGCCCGCACCGCCATCGTCTACCCGGCTCTGCGCGAGCTTCGCGCCCGCCACCAGCCCGCGGTCCTCGCCTACGCGCGCCTGTGCACGGCGAGCGAGTCCGCGGCCCGCCAGCTGGCCTCGCAGGCCTTCACCCTGGCGGCCCGTCAGACGGCCCGCGGCACCGAGCCGTCGGTCCCGCTGCGGCACGAACTGCTGCTGCTGACCGGCCGGCTGGCAGCCTCCTGGGCCGGTGACGAACGGGCCGCGGGCCTGGACCCCGGCCTGCTGTTCACCCTGAGCACCTGGGGCCCGCAGACGGTTCCCGAACCGCCGATGCTCGCCGCCTTCCGGTCCCTGCCCTCCCGCGCGCAGGGACTGGTCTGGTACGGCGTGGTGGAGCGCGAGCCGGAGCCGCGGACGGCCCTGCTGCTCGGTCTGACCCGCGAGGACGTCGCCCACGAGACGCCCTCGGCCCTCCAGGCCATGGCCCAGGCCTGTCTCCGCTCCCGCCTCGCCGCCTCCGGCGACCCGCGGTGCGGGAACTTCGGCCGGCTGATCGAGGAGTCGGTACGCCCGCACCAGCCGCGTGAGAGCGCCGACCTGCGGGCCCACATGATCCACTGCGCCCACTGCACGGCGGCGTACACGGACCTCGCCGCCCTGCGCGACTCCCCGCGCACCGCCCTGGCGGAGGGGCTGCTGCCCTGGTCGGGAACGGCCTACGCCACCCGCGCCATGACGGCCGCCGAGTCGAGGGGAGGGGCCACGGGGCGCGCCGGCGCCGGGCGGCGGCGGTCGAAGTCCGGCGGACGGTCCAGAGCCGTACCGCCGCTCGCCCGTATCCCGTTCCTCGTGGGCCCGGCCGCGTGGCCCGCCTCCCGGCGGCTGCTGCTGACCGCCGTCGCCCTCGGCGTGGCGCTGACCCCGTTGCTGGTGTTCACGCTGTCGCGCAGCGGGGACGCGCCGGCTCCGGCACCGGGTGGGCCGGCGGGCACCGTGGACACGCCGACGGCTCCCCCGCAGGCGACGGCCGCCTCGCCCACCGCGTCGTCGCCCTCGGGGGCGCGGAGTTCGGCCCCGTCGCAGTCGGCGAAGCCCCGCCCCTCCTCCGCCCACGCCCCGAACGGCACCTACGCCCAGATCGTGAACGCCTCGACGGGCCGCTGCCTGGACATCAGCGGCGGCGACCTGAGCAACGGCACCAACGTCGTCACGGCGCCCTGCTCCGGCGCCGACACCCAGCGCTGGCGGGTGGACGCGGCGCGCGGCATCGTGCAGTCGTACGCCGACTCGGACTTCTGTCTGGACAGCCGGGGCTCCGTGGACCGGGGCGTCGGCATCTGGGACTGCGGTTCGCTGGACGGCGACCACGGACGGAACCTGCGGTTCACGGTGGACTCCGACGGCCTGATCCGCCCCGCCATCGCCGTCGGGACGGCCGTCACGCCGGGCGGCGGCGACGGTGTGTCGCTGCGGCCGCTGAGCGGAGGCCGGGAGCAGCGCTGGCGGGCGGGGGCTTCCTGACCTCCGGTCAGCCCTGGCGCACGCCCCGCCGCCACACGTCGGTGACCAGCGGCACGCCCGGGCGGTAGGCCAGGTGGACGTGGCTCGGGGCGTCGAGGACGATCAGGTCGGCGCGGGCGCCCGGGGCGAGCCGGCCGACGTCCGTGCGGCGGAGCGCCGCCGCGCCGCCCGCCGTGGCCGACCAGACCGCCTCGTCCGGGGTCATGCCCATGTCCCGTACGGCGAGGGCGATGCAGAAGGGCACGGAGGACGTGAAGGACGAGCCCGGGTTGCAGTCGGTGGAGAGGGCGACGGTGGCGCCCGCGTCCAGCAGGCGGCGCGCGTCGGGCCACTCGGCGCGGGTGGAGAACTCGGCGCCGGGCAGGAGGGTGGCGACCGTGTCACCGTTCGCCAGGGCGTCGACGTCCGCGTCGGTGAGGTGGGTGCAGTGGTCGGCGCTGGCCGCGTCCAGTTCGACGGCCAGCTGGACGCCGGGGCCGTAGGAGAGCTGGTTGGCGTGGATGCGGGGGTGGAGGCCCTTCGCCTTGCCGGCGGTGAGGATCGCGCGGGCCTGGTCGCCGTCGAAGGCGCCCTTCTCGCAGAAGACGTCGATCCAACGGGCGTGCGGCGCGCAGGCGTCGAGCATCTCGCCGGTGACGAGGGAGACGTAGGCGGCAGGGTCGTCGGCGAAGTCGGGCGACACGATGTGGGCGCCGAGGTAGGTGACCTCGTCGGTGTGCGCGGCGGCGATCCGCAGGGCGCGGGCCTCGTCGGCGACGGTGAGGCCGTAGCCGGACTTGGTCTCGAAGGTGGTGGTGCCCTGCCGCAGGGCCTCGGCGAGGTAGCGGGTGAGGTTGGCCTCCAGCTCCTCGTCGGAGGCGGCGCGGGTGGCGGCGACGGTCGTGCGGATGCCGCCGGCACTGTAGGAGCGGCCGGACATGCGGGCGTTGAACTCCTGGGTGCGGTCGCCCGCGAAGACCAGGTGGGAGTGGGAGTCGACGAAGCCCGGCAGGACCGCGCGGCCACCGGCGTCGACCCGGTTGTCAGTGGCGGGTGCTTTGCTTGACGCACCGATCCACACGACCCGGTCGCCCTCGATGACGACGGCCGCGTCCTGGATCAGCCCGAGGGGAGAACCGTCGCCCAGGGAGGGGGAGTTGGTGACCAGCGTGGCGATGTCGGTGATGGCGGTGCTGCTGCTCATGGCGTCCTCGTGGGTGGTCGTCAGGCGCGGAGCGCTTCGATCGCCCGCGCGAGGGCTTGCGGCACATTCGGTACGAGGGTGTGCGCCCCGTCGCGTACGACGTGCCGCCCGCCCACGATCGTGTGCCGTACGTCCGCTGCCGTCGCCGCGAATACGGCCGTCTCGGCCCCGAGCCTGGGCAGCGGCCCGGCCGTCCTGACCGAGTCGAGCGCGATGGTCGTCAGGTCGGCGAGGGCCCCGGCCTCGATGGCGCCCGCCTCCTGCCAGCCGAGGGCCGCGTGGCCGTCGGCGGAGGCCGCGCGCAGCAGTGCCGCCGCGGTCCAGTGACCCCGGCTGCGGGTGCGCAGCCGCTCGTTCAGCTCCATCGCGCGGGCCTCTTCGAGCAGGTCGATGACGGCGTGGCTGTCGGAGCCGAGGCTGAGCGGGGAGCCTGCGGCCTGCAGGGCGGGGGCGGGGCCGATGCCGTCGGCGAGGTCCCGCTCGGTGGTCGGGCACATGCAGGTGCCGGTGCCGGTGCCGCCGAGCAGGGCGATGTCCTCGTCGGTGAGGTGTGTGTTGTGGACGCCGGTGGTGCGGCGGCCGAGGACGCCGTGGTCGGCGAGCAGCCGGGTCGGGGTGCAGCCGTGGGCGGCCTGGCAGGCGTCGTTCTCGGCGGTCTGCTCGGACAGGTGCACATGGAGCGGGGCCTGCCGCTCCTCGGCCCAGCGTGCGACGGTCGCCAACTGGGTGGCGGGCACGGCCCGTACGGAGTGGACGGCCGCCCCGATCCGCGCGTGGTCGCGTTCCTTGAGAACGGAACAGCGTTCGGCCCAGGCCTCGGCGGTGCCGTCGGAGAAGCGCAGCTGGTGGCTGTCGGGCGCCTCGCCGAAGCCGGAGGACAGGTAGGCGGTGTCGAGGAGGGTGATGCGGATGCCGGCCTCGGCGGCGGCCGCGACGAGCGCCTCGCCCATCGCGTTGGGGTCGGCGTAGCGGGTGCCGCCGGGGGCGTGGTGCAGGTAGTGGAACTCGCCGACGGCGGTGATGCCGGCGAGGGCCATCTCGGCGTACACGGCGCGGGCGAGCGCGTGGTAGCTGTCCGGGGTGAGCCTGTCGGCCGTGGCGTACATGACCTCGCGCCAGGTCCAGAAGGTGCCGGAGCCGACCTGGACGGTGCCGCGCAGGGCGCGGTGGAAGGCGTGCGAGTGGGCGTTGGCGAGGCCCGGAAGGGTCAGTCCGCGCAGGATCTCCGCGCCGGGCGGCGGGCTGTCGGCGCCCGTACGGACGGCGGTGACGCGGCCGCCGTCGATGCTCAGGACGACGCCCGGCTCGACGTGGGTGCCGAACCAGGCGTGCTCCAGCCAATACGTCCGCGTGGTCACCTGCAGGCCAGTCCTTCCAGTACGTCGGCGAGGGCGAGCACCCCGGCCACGCAGTCGTCCTCGGCGGCGTGCTCGGCCGGGGAGTGCGAGACGCCCGTGGGGTTGCGCACGAACAGCATGGCGGTCGGGATGCGCCCGGAGAGGATTCCGGCGTCGTGTCCGGCGCCGGTGCCCAGCACCGGGACGCGGAGGTCGGTGTCCTCGCCGAGGATGCGGGCGAGTTCGTCGCGCAGGGCGTGGTCGAACTCGACGACGGGCGTGAAGGACTCCCGGACGACGTCGAGGTCCACGCCGTGGGCGGCGGCGTACTCGCGGGCGGCCTTCTCCACGCCGGTGACCACGAGGTCGAGGGTGTGCTGGTCGGCGGCGCGGGAGTCGAGCCAGCCGCGCACCCGGGACGGGATGGCGTTGACGCCGTTCGGCTCGACGGCGATCTTGCCGAAGGTGGCGACGGCCCCGGCCAGTTCGGCCTCACGGCGGGCGGCGAGCACGGTCTCGGCGTACGACAGCATCGGGTCGCGGCGGTCCACCAGGCGGGTGGTGCCGGCGTGGTTGGCCTCGCCCCGGAAGTCGAAGCGCCAGCGCCCGTGCGGCCAGATGGCGCTCGCGATGCCGACCCGGTCGCCGGACAGGTCCAGCGCCCGGCCCTGCTCGACGTGCAGTTCGACGAAGGCCCCGATCCGGTCGAGCCGCTCGGGGTCGGCGCCGATGGCGTCGGGGTCGTACCCCGCGGCCTCCATGGCCCGCGGGAGGCTCACGCCGTCCCCGTCGGTCAGCCGGTGGGCCTGCTCGACGGTGAGCTGCCCCGCGGTCAGCCGGGAGCCGACGCAGGCGAGGCCGAAGCGGGCGCCCTCCTCGTCACCGAAGTTGACGAGGGCGAGCGGTTTGGTGAACTCCACTCCCCTGCGGCTCAGTTCGTCGAGCGCGGCGAAGGAGGACACGACGCCGAGGGGCCCGTCGAAGGCGCCGCCGTCGGGCACGGAGTCGAGATGGGACCCGGTGACGACGGCGTCCCCGGCGGCGGGGTCGCCGAGCCAGGCCCACTGGTTGCCGTTCCGGTCCACCTCGTAGGCGAGCCCCCGCGCCTCGGCTTGCTCCCTGAACCACTCCCGGCACTCGGCATCGGCCCCGGTCCAGGCGAACCGGCGGTAGCCGCCGGAGCCGGCATGCCGCCCGACGGGAAGCAGCTCACGCCACATCTCCTGGAAGGAGGCACCGGCCCGCCCGGGCTGCGAGCCCTCCGCCTCGGCCCGCACCCCGGAGTTGCCGCTGTTTGTCACGCGTCGTCACCCTCGCGCATCGGCACCCGCACACCCCGCTCGTCGGCGACCGTCTCGGCGATGTCGTAGCCGGCGTCGACGTGGCGGATGACGCCCATGCCGGGGTCGTTCGTCAGGACGCGGCGGATCTTCTCGCCGCCCAGCTTCGTGCCGTCGGCGACCGTCACCTGACCGGCGTGGATGGACCGGCCCATGCCCACGCCGCCGCCGTGGTGGATGGACACCCAGGAGGCGCCGGAGGCCACGTTCACCATGGCGTTCAGCAGCGGCCAGTCGGCGATGGCGTCGGAGCCGTCGAGCATGGCCTCGGTCTCGCGGTAGGGCGAGGCCACGGACCCGCAGTCCAGGTGGTCGCGGCCGATGGCCAGCGGAGCCGCCAGCTCGCCGCTCGCCACCATGTCGTTGAACCGCTCGCCGGCCTTGTCCCGCTCGCCGTAGCCGAGCCAGCAGATGCGCGCGGGCAGGCCCTGGAAGTGGACCCGCTCCCCGGCCATCTTGATCCAGCGGGCGAGGGACTCGTTCTCCGGGAAGAGCTCCAGGAGCGCCTTGTCGGTCTTGGCGATGTCGGACGCCTCACCCGACAGCGCGGCCCACCTGAAGGGGCCCTTGCCCTCGCAGAACAGCGGGCGGATGTAGGCGGGGACGAAGCCAGGGAAGGCGAACGCCCGCTCGTACCCGGCCAGTTGCGCCTCGCCGCGGATGGAGTTGCCGTAGTCGAAGACCTCCGCGCCGGCGTCCATGAAGCCGACCATCGCCTCGACGTGCTTCGCCATCGACTCACGGGCGCGCGTGGTGAACCCGGCCGGGTCCTTGGCGGCCGCGTCCGCCATGTCGTCGAAGTCGACGCCGAGCGGCAGGTACGCCAGCGGGTCGTGGGCCGAGGTCTGGTCGGTGACGATGTCGATGGGGGCGCCCATGGCGAGCAGCTGCGGGACCAGTTCGGCGGCGTTGCCGAGGACACCGATGGACAGCGGGCGGCGGGCGTCCCGGGCCTCGGTGGCCAGCTGGAGGGCGTGGTCGAGGGAGTCGGCCTTCACGTCCAGGTAGCGGTGCTCGATGCGGCGCTCGATGGCGCGCGGGTCGCAGTCGATGCAGAGGGCGACGCCGTCGTTCATGGTGACGGCGAGCGGCTGGGCGCCGCCCATGCCGCCGAGGCCGGCGGTGAGGGTGATCGTCCCGGCGAGGGTGCCGCCGAACTTCTTCGCGGCGACGGCGGCGAAGGTCTCGTAGGTGCCCTGGAGGATGCCCTGGGTGCCGATGTAGATCCAGGAGCCGGCGGTCATCTGGCCGTACATGGTCAGGCCGAGGGCCTCCAGGCGGCGGAACTCCTCCCAGTTGGCCCAGTCGCCGACGAGGTTGGAGTTGGCGATGAGGACGCGCGGAGCCCACTCGTGGGTCTGCATGACGCCGACCGGGCGGCCGGACTGGACCAGCATGGTCTCGTCCTGCTTGAGGGTCCTCAGCGTGCGGACCATCGCGTCGAAGGAGCGCCAGTCGCGGGCGGCCTTGCCGGTGCCGCCGTAGACGACGAGCTTGTCGGGGTGCTCGGCGACCTCGGGGTCGAGGTTGTTCTGCAGCATCCGAAGGGCGGCTTCCTGCTGCCATCCCAGGGCGCTCAGTTCCGTACCGCGCGGCGCTCGGACGGGGCGGGGTCCTGACATGGTCTGCCTCCTGAGTGGATTGCTCGCAGCGAACCGTTACTACGACTATTCACATCCTCGCCCGCTGAATAGGACTAGTCAAGAGAACCGGCGGGCAGCGAGGACTCGTCCCAGATGTTTGGCTGGACGTATGGGCGCGGGTGACGACAGGACGGGGGACGGCGTGGGCTACGACAACGGCGGGCGGACGGACGGCGCCGCGCGGCGCGACGACGCGGTGCGGGCGGCCGTGGAGCAGGGGCTCCTCGGACCGGACACCCCCATCCTCGGCCTTCTGGACGTCACGGGCATCCGCGAGTCGGCGGCCGAGCTGCGCGCGGCGTTCGACGCGGTGACGGCGCCCGGCACGCCCGTGCTGCACGCCTTCGCGGTGAAGGCGACCCCGCTGGTGCCGGTGGTGCGGCTGCTGCGCGAGGAGGGGCTGGGCGCCGAGGTGGCGAGCCCGGGCGAGCTGGCGCTGGCGCGGGCCGCGGGAGTGCCGCCGCGGCTGACCGTCCTGGACTCGCCCGCGAAGACGCCGTCGGAGCTGCGCGAGGCACTGGCGCTGGGGATCGCCGTCAACGCCGACAACGCCCAGGAGCTGGCGCGGATCGACGGCCTGATGCGCTCGGCGCACAGCGGCTCCCCCCTTGGGATCCGGGTGAACCCGCAGGTCGGCGGGGGGTCGATCGGGGCGACCTCGACAGCCACCGCGACCTCGAAGTTCGGCGTGGGGCTGCGCGACGAGGGAGCGCGGGAGTGGGTCGTGCGGGCGTACCGGGACCGGCCGTGGCTGACCCGGCTGCACGCGCACACCGGATCGCAGGGCATCCCGCTGTCGCTGATGGCGCAGGGCGTGGCGGAGGTGTTCGCGCTCGCCGAGGAGATCAACCGGAGCCTGGGGCGTCCGCAGATCGACACGCTCGACATCGGCGGCGGGCTGCCGGTGAACTTCGGCTCGGACGAGTCGACGCCGACGTACGCGCAGTACGCACGACTGCTGAGCGAGGCGGTGCCGGGGCTGTTCGACGGGCGGTACGGCCTGGTGACCGAGTTCGGGCGGTCGCTGCTCGCCAAGCACGGAACCGTGGTGGCGCGGGTGGAGTACGCCAAGAGCGCGGGCGGGCGGCCGGTCGCGGTCACGCACGCGGGCGTGCAGGTGGCGGCGCGCACGGTGTACGCGCCGGGCTCCTGGCCGCTCAGGATCGCCGCCTACGACGCCAAGGGGCGCCCGAAGGAGGGGCCGGCGGTGGTGCAGGACGTCGCCGGGCCGGCCTGCTTCGCGGGCGACCTGCTGGCCGAGGGGCGGGCGCTGCCGCTGCTGGAGCAGGGGGACTACGCGGCGGCGCTGGACACGGGCGCGTACTACTTCGCGCACCACTACGCCTACAACTCCCTGGCCAGGCCCGGGATCTACGGCTTCGCACCGGACGGATCGGGGGACGTGGCCTTCGCGACCGTACGCGCGGCACAGCGGCTGGACGAGATCGTGGCCGAGGCCGGAGGAGCGCACGCGGGCGCCCTCACCACCCTGCGCGCCCCCGACCGCCGTTGACGCGCGCCGGGGTGGCCGTGGTTCAACTGCCCTGAAACCGAGGCGAGCCGACCCACCTTAGCCGTCCGGAGCATGTTCCACCGGAAAATGCCATATCCCTCACCCGTCGCGCACACGTTGCGTAGTTTCGCTGTCACTCAGCCGAAACCCCAGGCGGGAGGGGAGCCACGGTGCCCGGAATCGACGAGTGTCTGCTGGAAGCCATGCGACTGCCCGGTGCCCGGGGCGCCGCGCTGATCGACTGGACCAGCGGGCTGGCCCTGGGCAGCGTCGGGGAGGCTCCGGGCGGCGACCAGGAGGTCGCGGCGGCGGAGGCCGCCGAGATCGCCCGGCTGGCCGCGGAGCAGCGCGCGTTCGCGCCGGACGACGATGCCGGGTCCGGACCGGCGGCGGACGCCGACCCGCCGGTCGAGGACCTCATCGTCAGCAACCGGGACAGCTACCACGTGCTGCGGTTCGTGGGGGCGACCTTCGACGGCAGCGTGTTCCTGCACCTGTGGCTGGCCCGCGCCGAGGGCAACCTGGCGATGGCCCGCATCCGGCTGGGCGAGATGGCCGAACGGCTGGTGCTGGCATGACCGCCGTCCACACCACCGAGCCGCCGCGGCTGCCGGTGCGCCAGAAGGTCGCCGCCGCCGAGCGCGGCTGGGGCGGCGTCTCTCCGATGCTGACCCGGCTGGCCGCCGAGCGGGCCACCGGCATCCTGTTCCGCGAGCACGGCACGCTGCACCTCGCCGACGGCCTCGTGGTGCACGCCGAGAGCCCCTGCGCGCCCGGCCTGGAGACGCTCCTGACGGCCCACGGCACGCTCGCCGTGGAGGTCTGGCGGCAGGCGCTCGGCGAGACGGACGACGACCACCAGGCCGGGCACCTCGCCGGTCTGCGCCTGGTCGACGCCGGGCTGCTCACCCTCGGGGCCTTCGAACTGTGCCGACTGACGGCGCTGTACGACGCGGCCTACTTCGTCCTCGCCCCCAGCTCCACCCCGGGCCGCTTCCGCTACGGCACCGCCCACCCCTCCGGGCACCGGGCCACCGTGCGCCGCGTCCCCGTGGCCGCCCTGGAACGCGAGACACTGCGCCGCCGCGACCTGCTGCACCGCATCTGGCCGGACGCGGTCACCGACGAGGCGCCGCTGGCCCGCACGGACCTGCCCGCGGCGCCCGCGCTCACCCCCCGACAGCGCGCCGTGCTGGCCCAGGCGGACGGCGTCCGCACGGCGCCGGACATCGCCCGTGCCCTGGGCCACCTGGCGTTCCACACGCTGGTCGACGTACGCCGGCTGGCGGCGGCGGGGGTGCTCGCCCCGCTTCGCCCGGCCGCCCCGGCGCCGCCCGAGCCGCCCGAGACGGCCGTGACGCCCGAGACGGCCGAGCCGCCGGATGCCGGGCGAGCGGCGCCGGAGCAGGCCCCGCCGCCGGACCCCGGACAGCCGCCGCCGCTGCCCAGCCGCGGCCGTCCGGCGTACGGCACGGCGGACCCGGGCCGCCCCGCATCCGGCTACGGGATGCCCGGCCTCACCGAACCGCTGCCGCCCGATCCCCACATCACCTTGCTGAAGAGGCTCAGAGATGCGCTGGAGGCCCTTTGACCGGTTCGAGAGGAGGCCCCGGATGGCCGCCGACCCCCATGTCCTCGACGAGTTGCGCCGGTTGAGGGCCCGTGTGCCCCAGCTCACCGGTGCGCTCGCCATGGGGGTGGACGGCGACGTGCTCGCCCAGGACACCCCCGGAGTCGACCCGCAGGACATGGCGGCGCTCAGCGCGACCGCGCACGCCGCCGCCGTGCGGCTCGCGGACGCGACGGGCCAGGGCGAGGTCCGCGAGCTGCTGGTGCACGGGGTGTACGGCTACGTCGCGACGTTCGCGGCCGGCACCGCCGCCGCCACGGCCGTACTGACCCTGCTCGCCCAGGAGCGGGTGAACGTCGGCCGGCTCCTGCTGGAGGGACGCCGGTCGGCCGCCCGGATCGCCGAAGTCGTCGACGAGCACACCCCGGCCGCCCAGCGCGCCAGGCAGACCAAGCCCGCCAAACCGCCGGCCAAGACGGCCGCCGTACGGACCAGAACCCCGCGCGCGCCACGCACCACGACCACCAACGCGCGTACCACCACGGAAAGTTGAAAGGGAACCGAGGAACACACTCATGGCCAACACCGAAACCTGTCTGAAGGAAGCCCTCGCCTCCATCGAGGGCGCGACCGCCGTCGCGCTCGTCGACTACACCAGCGGCATGGCGCTCGGCACGATGGGGGGCAGCAAGGGCTTCGACCTCAATGTCGCCGCCGCCGGCAACACCGACGTCGTCCGCGCGAAGATGCGCACGATGGAGCACCTCGGCCTCAAGGCCCAGATCGAGGACATCCTGATCACCCTGTCCGACCAGTACCACCTGATCCGCCTGATCAGCGGGAGGGGCGGCAACGGCCTCTTCCTCTACCTGGTGCTGGACGGCAAGCGGGCCAACCTGGCGATGGCCCGCCACCAGCTCAGGAGGATCGAGGAGGACCTGGAGGTCTAGGGTCCCCTCGGCTCACACGAGTGCCGCGGTGCGGCGCCGCGCCCCGCCCGGGGCCGCGTCGCCCGCCGCGATACCCGTGCTGCGGTAGGCCTTGACCGCCTTGCCGGCCGGGCGGCCGCCGCGCGCGGAGAGCCAGTCGACCCGGACCCACAGCAGGGCGTCCTCGGCCCGTTCGCGCCGCCCCAGCCAGGCGGCCTTGAGCCTGAGGCCCGTGCCGGCACCGGCGAGGAGCATCCCGCCCGCGGCCGGCACGGCCAGGGAGGCGCACAGCGCGACGACGAAGGCGAGCAGCACCCACCAGCGGTGCCCTCGCCGCCAGGTGCGCACGCTCACGGCACGGTCCTGGAGTACGTCGTGCCGGCCCGCGCGGACGGCCGAACGGGCGAGGGCCGTGTAGCGCCCGCGGCGGCCGTACGACACCACGGCCGCGGCGACGAGGAACAGCGCGGCCCCCGCCGTCACCCCGATCCGACGCCCGGTGATCCCGGGCACCAGCACCCCGACACCCGCCGCGAACACCCCGGCCCACCACAGCGGGGCGGCCCCGGCGCGTACGACGACGGCCACCCGGGCCAGACCCTGCGCTCTGCGATCCGCGCGTGCCACTGTTCCGCCTCCTCGTCGTCCTGGCACAGTCCTGTGGGCCGGGAGGGTAACGAGTGAAGGTGAGACGAATCTGAAAAACGCGCCCGCCCTCCGCGGGAGTCCGAAACGCGCCCCTCGGCCGACCTATTCGACGAACAACCCGCGGGCCGCCGCCCGCGCGTCGAACTCCTCCAGCCGGGCCTGCGCGTCCGGCAGGTCGTCGCACATCGCCTCCAGCAGCACCCGGCCCAGCAGCATGGGCGCGCAGGCGGTGTCGAAGGCGAGGCCGGTGCCGACGGCGGCGGGCAGCAGCAGGTCCGACACCCTGGCGACGGGCGCGAAGGCCGAGTCGGCGACGGTGACGACGCTCAGCCCGGCCTCCTGGGCGAAGGCCAGCGTGTCCACGACCTCGCGCGGGTGTCGGGGCAGCGCGAAACACAGCAGGGCGCTCGCCCCGGCGCGCACGGCGGCCTCGATGCGGTCCTGGATCATCGTGCCGCCCTCGTGCAGCAGCCGTACGTCCGGATGGACCTTGGCGGCGAAGTAGGCGAAGCCGTAGGCCTGGGAGGCGGCGGCGCGCAGCCCGAGGACCGGCAGCGGGCGGGAGGCGGCGAGCAGGCGTCCGGCCCGGCGCACCGGGCGCGGGTCGGCGAGCAGTTCGGCCAGGTGGCGCAGGTTCTCGATCTCCGCCTCGACGGCCTGCTGGTAGGCGTTGTGCGCGGCGGCCTCGGGGGTCTGCTCGGCGGGCGCGACCTCGCGCAGGTGCCGGCGCAGCGCCGGGTAGCCGTCGAAGCCGAGGGCCACGGCGAAGCGGGTCACGGACGGCTGGCTGACCCCGGCCAGCTCGGCCAGCTCCACGCTGGACAGGAAGGGCACGTCGGCGGCCCGGCGCACCATGCTGTGCGCGATGCGCCGCTGGGTCGGCGTCAGCCGGTGCCCCTCGAAGAGCGCCTGCAGGCGCCCCGCAGGACTGTCCATCACGCTCATGTCCCCTTCCAGGCTCATGACTTGCTCGACCTCCGGATACCGGGGAACCGGTCCAGAGTTGCGGCCGCCGCCGTCACGTCGTCCGTGAGCGGCCGGTCGGCCTGGTCCTGTGCCAGTACGGATTCGGCGAGCCGAAGCGCGTGTCCCACCGGAAGTTCCGGGTCGGGTCTCAGGTCGCGCTGACGCAACGCCCGTACGGCGGCGACGAGTTCGCAGCCGACGACGAGACGGTACGCGCGGCAGGCGCGGAGTGTCTGGCGTGCGGCGAGCGAGGCGAAACTGGCCTGTTCCTCGACGCCCCGGGAGAGTACAGCGTGGCCGAGGGAGGCGGGGGCGCAGAAGGCACGCAGGTCGCCGAGGGCGGCGCCGGCGGCGTACTCCAGGATCATCACGCCGGAGGCGGCCGGCTCGTGGTCGGCGAGGAAGGGCCGCAGGCGGGTGAAAGCGGGCTCGTTGAGGGTGGACAGGCGGGAGGTCGACAGCCGCGCCACCTGCATCAGCGAGAGGCGGAAGTGGTCCAGGGCGAGGGCGAGCTGGGCCTGGTAGAAGCCGCCGTGGTGGTAGGCGGCCATGTCCTCGGGCGAGATCAGCGGGTTCTCGGCGGCCGCGTTGATCTCGACGTCCAGCACCTTCTCCAGCGCGTCGGCGGCGTCGTGCGCCGGGCCGTGGATCTGGGGCAGGCAGCGGAAGCCGTACGGGTCCTGGATACGGCCGAGCGGCGGGGTGGGCCGGTCGGCGGCGCCGATCAGCCACCGCATGCGCCGGGCCACCTCGGCGCTGCCGCGGTGCGGGCGGGCGGCGTGCACGGGGGCGGCGTAGGCCTCGTGCGAGCCGTCCACGGCCAGCAGGGACAGCGCGGCGACCACCTGGGTGGCCTCCACCAGGGCGCGCAGTTCGTGCAGGGCGAGCGCCGACTGGCCGAGGGTGAGGGCGTTGCTGCTGATGAAGGCCAGGGCGTCGTTGTTGTCGAGGGGCTGGGCCGCGGGGGCGCCGGAGCCCTCCCCGGCCGTCCGCCACGGATGCTCCCCCGCCAGCGCGAGCCCCACCTGGGCCAGGGCGGCGATGTCCCCCGTGCCGACCGACCCGAACTCGTTGACGACCGGATGCGCGCCGTTCGTCAGCGCCTCGCACAGGGCCGTCACCACCGTCGGCCGCAGACCCGCACCGCCGGCCAGCAGCTGGTTGGCGCGTACCGCGAGCATGGCCCGGACCTGCCGGGCGGGCAGCTCGTCCCCGATGGCGCCCGCGTGGCTGCGCAGCAGCCGCAGCCCGTGCCCGGCGGCCGCCTCGGTGGGAACGGGCTCGTTGCGGTTGGCGCCGACGCCGGTGGAGCGGCCGTAGACCCGTCCCGTCGCCGCGATCCGGCGGGCCGCGTCCCAGGACTCGGTGACCCGCTTCATGGCGTCGGTCCCCGCGACGGGACGCGCCGAGCCGTCGGCGAGGCGGACGACGTCCTCGACGCCGAGCCCGATCCCGTCGAGGACGACCAGACCGGTGTGCGCCACGCCCCCACTCCCCTCACCCGGACCGCCATATTCAGATTCTAGGAACCCTGCATGACCCTATGCAGGCACAGCGTTCCCGATCAGGCGGGCACCTCGCAAGATCGGCGGCGCCCTCCCGCCCGGCGGACCCCCGTCCGGACAGGGGGGCTAACCCCAGTGCGGTGGGCGCCGTGGCTGCCTACCGTGGGTTCCCATGACAGGCATGGGGACGGAGACGGCGATGGACGCGCGGGACGCGGAGCTCAAGAAGGAACTCAACGCCACCCTGCAGGCGCGCCGGGAACTGGGCGAGGAGTACGAGTCCGCGCTGGTCGACTCGTTCCTGGAGAAGGTCGACCAGCGCATCGACGGGGCGGTCGAGCGGCGGGTGCGCCGGCAGATGGCCGAGCAGCAGATGGTCGTGGCCCGGGGCGCCCGCGCGCCGAGGCCGACGGACTCCTGGGGCGAGCGCTTCGGCTTCGGCATGGTCTCGATGGTCCTGGCGATCCCGCTGTCCGCGATCGGCGGCGGCATCGCCCACCTGCCCGGACTGTTCGTCACCTGGGCGGGCATCGTCGGCGTCAACGCCTTCCAGGCGGCGCGCGCCAACCCGGCCCTGTTCGGCGCGCGGCGCCGGCGGGGCAAGGACGGCGACCGCTGGGAGGACTGACCTCACGCCTGCCGGGTCGGCAGCACCATGATCTGCCGCAGGTTGACGTGCCGGGGACGGCTGCTGACGTAGGCCACGACGTCGGCGACCTCCTCCGAGGACAGGCTGCCCATCGTGTCCGCCATCCCGTCGACGAACTCCCGCAGCGTGTCGCTCTCGATGTGCGAGGCGAGCTCCGTGCGCGTCAGTCCCGGCTCGATGTTGGTGACCCGGACGGCGCGCGGCCCCAACTCGGTGCGCAGGGTGGCGGAGAGGTGGGTCAGCGCGGCCTTCGTCGCCCCGTACACCGCGTAGGAGGGGAAGGTGAGGTGCGCGCCGACCGAGGAGATGTTCACCAGGTCCGCGGTGCGTCCGGCACCGGCGGCGGCGAGCAGGTCCCCGGTGAAGGCGCGGATCATCCGCAGCACCCCGGTGACGTTCGTGTCGATCATCCGCTGCCACTCGTCGATGCGCCCGTCGTCCACGGGGTGCGGCAGCATCACGCCCGCCGAGTTCACGACCAGGTCGACGGCTCCGTACTCCGCATGGATCCGCTCCACGGCCGCGTCCACCGAGGCGCCCTCGGTCACGTCGGCGGCGACGGCGAGGGCCTGCCCGCCATCCGCCCGGATCTTCTCCACGACGGCGTCCAGCCGCTCCCGGCGCCGCGCCAGCAGTGCCACCCTCGCGCCCTGCGTGGCCAGCAGCGCGGCGACTGCCTCGCCGATCCCGCTCGCGGCCCCGGTGACGACGGCGGTACGGCCGGCCAGGTTCTCGTACGACATGAAGCACTCCCCGATTCGTCGGGCCGCCGGCGTGCCCGGCGGCGACCACCACCGTGCGCCGCCGGGCCGCTCCTACCCAGGGATGCGCTTTTCCTGGGTCTGGCAGAACCAGGCTGGAGCCCCGCCCCTCCCCTAGGCTCGAACCCATGAACGGGGACCTCGGAGACTTCCTGCGCTCGCGCCGTGCCCGCATCCGGCCCGAGGAGGTGGGGCTGGCCTCGTACGGCCGGCGCCGTGTTCCGGGCCTGCGCCGCGAGGAGGTGGCGCAGCTCGCCGGAGTGAGCGTGGACTACTACATCCGGCTGGAGCAGGGACGCGGACCGAGCGTCTCGGACGCGGTGCTGGACGCCATCGCGCGCGTACTGCGGCTGGACGAGGAGGAGCACGCGTACCTGTACGCGGTGGCCCGGCCGCGGAAGAACCGCGAGCGGCGGGCCGCGTCCCGGGTCCGGCCCGGCATCCGGGCGCTGCTCGACGGGATGGGGCACACCCCGGCGTTCGTCCTCGGACCCGCCATGGACGTGCTGGCCTGGAACGCGCTCGCCGACGCGCTGAGCGGCTTCGGCGGCATGACGGCGGCGGGCCGCAGCATGCCCCGGCAGGTGTTCCTGGACCCGGCGAGCCGGGAGCTGTACCCGGAGTGGTCCGCGGTGGCCGCCCAGACCGTCGCCAACCTGCGGATCTGCGCGGGCCGGCACCCCGAGGACCCCGAGCTGTGCGCGCTGGTCGGGGAACTCTCCGTCAAGAGCGAGGACTTCCGCCGCCTGTGGGCCGACCACCAGGTCAAGGAGTGCGCGTACGGCGTGAAGCGGATGCGGCACCCGGTGGCCGGCCTGCTGACCCTGCCGTACGAGACCCTGACGATTCCCACCGACCCGGACCAGACGCTGGTCGTCTACACGCCCGAGCCGGGTTCGGAGACCGCGGAGAGGCTCGCTCTGCTGGGCAGCTGGGCGGGCGCACGCGCGTAGAAAAGTGATGCGCGGGGACCGCCGCACCCCCGTTGCCGGGGGGCGGGACGACGGCGGTCCCCGCGAAGGACGCTGACCGGGTCAGGGCCGGGCCTCGCGTCCGGCGTCCATGGAGGTCCGGGAGCCGCTCCGGAGGTCCTTGGACGTTCGGTGCCGGCCGGGGCGGGGAGCCGCTCCCGCCCTGCCGACACCCACCAATGTGCCGGACCCGTGTTAAGCGTGTGCTGCGTGGACGTGACACGCTCGTACCACTTCCGCGAAGTCCGCGAACGCGGGCGATCACCGCAGGACCCACGGCGGCACGGGCCGTTCACCGGACGTTCGCCGTCACTTCCCGCCCTTGGCGAGGAACGCCAGCAGGTCCTGCCGGCTGACCACACCGGTCGGCTTGCCCTCGACGAGGACGATCGCCGCGTCCGCGGCGCCGAGCACGGACATCAGGTCGGCGACCGGCTCACCGGAGCCGACCTGGGGCAACGGGGCGGACATGTGCTTCTCCAGCGGGTCCTCCAACGAGGCCCGCTGGGTGAACAGGGCGTCCAGCAGCTCCCGCTCGACGACCGAGCCGACGACCTCGGCGGCCATCACGTCCGGGTGGCCGGCGCCCGGCTTCACGATCGGCATCTGCGAGACACCGTACTCGCGCAGCACCTCGATGGCCTGGCCGACGGTCTCGTCGGGGTGCATGTGGACGAGGGACGGGATGGCGCCGTGCTCCTTGTCGTTGAGGACGTCGCCGACGCGGGCGCTGGGGCCCTCGTCTTCCAGGAAGCCGTAGTCGGCCATCCACTCGTCGTTGAAGATCTTGCTGAGGTAGCCGCGGCCGCTGTCCGGCAGCAGGACGACCACCACGTCGTCCTCGGTGAGCCGCTCGGCGACCCGCAGCGCGGCCACGACCGCCATGCCGCAGGAGCCCCCGACCAGCAGGCCCTCCTCCTTGGCCAGGCGGCGGGTCATCTGGAAGGAGTCCTTGTCGGAGACGGCCACGATCTCGTCGGCCACGGTCCGGTCGTAGGCCGTGGGCCAGAAGTCCTCGCCCACGCCCTCCACCAGGTACGGCCGCCCGGAGCCGCCGGAGTACACGGACCCCTCGGGGTCGGCGCCGATGACCTTCACCTTGCCGTCGCTGACGTCCTTCAGGTAGCGGCCGGTCCCGGAGATGGTGCCGCCGGTGCCGACGCCGGCGACGAAGTGGGTGATCTTCCCCTCCGTCTGCTCCCACAGCTCGGGGCCGGTGGAGTGGTAGTGGGAGAGGGGGTTGTTGGGGTTGGAGTACTGGTCGGGCTTCCACGCGCCGGGCGTCTCGCGCACCAGGCGGTCGGAGACGTTGTAGTACGAGTCCGGGTGCTCGGGGTCCACGGCGGTCGGGCAGACGACGACCTCGGCGCCGTACGCACGCAGCACGTTGATCTTGTCAGTGCTCACCTTGTCGGGGCAGACGAAGATGCACTTGTACCCCTTCTGCTGCGCCACGATGGCCAGTCCCACGCCGGTGTTGCCGCTGGTGGGTTCCACGATCGTGCCGCCCGGCTCGAGCTCGCCGCTCTGCTCCGCCGCCTCGATCATGCGCAGGGCGATGCGGTCCTTCACCGAGCCGCCGGGGTTGAAGTACTCGACCTTGGCCAGGACGGTGGCCCTGATGCCCTTGGTCACGCTGTTGAGCCTCACGAGCGGGGTGTTGCCGACGAGGCTGATCATCGAGTCGTGGAATCGCACCGTTGTCTCCGGTCGCTTGCAAAAGAAGTGGTCCTGGTGGTTCGGCCAGCCTATGACCTGTGGACCGTCCACGACGGTCGTTCACTCCCCGTTGAGATTGGCGCACCGTCTGTACGGGGCAAGGAGTGGATGTACGGCTAAGAGGAGGTGACGGCGACGCATGACGAGCATGTCGAGAGCACGGGTGGCCCGGCGGATCGCGGCCGGCGCCGCATACGGCGGCGGTGGCATCGGGCTGGCCGGTGCGGCCACGGTCGGTCTGCTGCTGGCGGAGGTGCAGCTGGCCAAGCGCCATGTGGGCAACGGCGGCAGCGGCCGGGTACCGGTGGCGGACGGCCTGTACGGCACGGCGTACACCGTCCCCGACGAACCTCCCCTGCGCCTGACGATCCTCGGTGACTCCACGGCCGCCGGCCAGGGCGTGCACCGGGCGGGCCAGACGCCGGGCGCGCTGCTGGCCTCCGGTCTGTCGGCGGTGGCGGAACGCCCGGTGGAACTGCACAACGTGGCCCTCCCGGGGGCCACGTCCGACGACCTGGAGCGGCAGGTGGCCCTGGTTCTCGCCAACCCCGCCCGGTTGCCGGACGTCTGCGTGATCATGATCGGCGCGAACGACGTCACCCACCGGATGCCGCCGACCCGCTCCGTCCGGTACCTGGCGGCGGCGGTCCGCCGGCTGCGCACGGCGGGCGCGGAGGTGGTGGTCGGCACCTGCCCCGACCTCGGCACGATCGAACCGGTCCAGCAGCCGCTGCGGTGGCTGGCCCGCCGGGCCTCCCGTCAGCTGGCGGCGGCCCAGACGATCGGCGTGGTGGAGCAGGGCGGCCGCACGGTGTCGCTGGGCGACCTGCTGGGCCCGGAGTTCGAGGCCAACCCGCGCGAGCTGTTCGGCCCCGACAACTACCACCCCTCGGCGGAGGGCTACGCCACGGCGGCCATGGCCGTCCTCCCGACGGTCTGCGCGGCCCTGGCCCTGTGGCCGGCCGACGAGGAGCGCCCGGACGCGGCACGACGCGAGGGCTTCCTGCCGGTGGCACGGGCGGCCGCGGAGGCCGCCTCCGAGCCCGGCACGGAGGTCGCGGCGGCGATGCCGACGGGCCCGCGCGGCCCCTGGGCCTTGCTCAAGCGCAGGCGCAGGCGCAGGGTGGCAGAGCCGACACCCTCCGAACCCGCACCGGCCCCCTCCAGCCCGTCCGGCGTTTGAGGACGAGGCCCGGGCCGACAGGGGGGTCTGGGGGCGCAGCCCCCAGACCCCGCACCCCCACCCACCCGCACCGTCACCCGGCCCACCGCCGGAGGCCCAAGCAAGCGCTTAGAAAATTGCGGCCAGGGTCACACCGCCACACCCGTGACCCTGGTCATACGTACGGGTAACTTCCCAACCAGCCCTGCCCACGCACGTACGTACGCCAATGGAGCCGTGATGCCCGAAGCCGTGATCGTCTCGACCGCCCGCTCCCCCATCGGCCGCGCCTTCAAGGGCTCCCTGAAAGACCTGCGCCCCGACGACCTCGCTGCCACGATCATCCAGGCCGCCCTCGCCAAGGTCCCCGAGCTGGACCCGAAGGACATCGAGGACCTGATGCTCGGCTGCGGCCTGCCCGGCGGCGAGCAGGGCAACAACCTCGGCCGTATCGTGGCCGTGCAGATGGGCATGGACCACCTGCCGGGCTGCACGATCACCCGGTACTGCTCCTCCTCCCTGCAGACCTCCCGCATGGCCCTGCACGCCATCAAGGCCGGCGAGGGCGACGTCTTCATCTCGGCCGGCGTCGAGATGGTCTCCCGGTTCGTCAAGGGCAACTCCGACAGCCTGCCCGACACGCACAACCCGCTCTTCGCCGACGCCGAGGCCCGCACCGCCGAGGTGGCCCAGCAGGAGGGCACGACCTGGCACGACCCGCGCGAGGACGGCCTGGTCCCCGACCCCTACATCGCGATGGGCCAGACCGCCGAGAACCTGGCCCGCCTCAAGGGCGTCACCCGCCAGGACATGGACGAGTTCGGCGTCCGCTCGCAGAACCTCGCCGAGGAAGCCATCAAGAACGGCTTCTGGGAGCGCGAGATCACCCCGGTGACCCTCCCCGACGGCACGGTCGTCTCCAAGGACGACGGCCCGCGCGCCGGCGTCACCCTGGAGGGCGTCTCGGGCCTCAAGCCCGTCTTCCGCCCCGACGGCCTGGTCACCGCCGGCAACTGCTGCCCGCTCAACGACGGCGCCGCCGCGGTCGTCATCATGAGCGACACCAAGGCCCGCGAGCTCGGCCTCACCCCGCTCGCCCGCATCGTGTCGACCGGCGTCTCCGGCCTGTCCCCCGAGATCATGGGTCTCGGCCCGGTCGAGGCGAGCAAGCAGGCCCTCAGCCGCGCCGGCCTGACCATCGGCGACATCGACCTGGTCGAGATCAACGAGGCGTTCGCCGCCCAGGTGATCCCCTCCTACCGCGACTTGAACATCCCGCTGGAGAAGCTGAACGTCAACGGCGGCGCCATCGCCGTCGGCCACCCCTTCGGCATGACCGGCGCCCGCATCACCGGCACGCTCATCAACTCCCTCCAGTTCCACGACAAGCAGTTCGGTCTGGAGACCATGTGCGTGGGCGGCGGCCAGGGCATGGCGATGGTCATCGAGCGCCTCAGCTGAGCCCTCCGTAACCAACGGGGCACACCTCGTGAGCCTCAGGCCCGGAGTCCGGGACACCCCTGGACTTCGGGCCGTTTTGTGATCCAATCTCCCCCAGGATGTGACCTATCTCCCTCACCGGAGAGATCCACGCAGGTCAGCGCCGTCACGGCGGAGACCCCAGGCCCAAAGTCCTGTCCGATTCGTGACGTTACGCACTGACAGCTGGTTAGTCCGCCCTTCAAGCTGATGTAGGAAGTCGGGGGTCGACTTTGAACCGGGAGTACGTCAGTGAGCGCCATGCCGATCGCCTTGCTGCTCATCACGGCCGCCACGGGCGCCGTGGGCGTCGCCGTCCTGCGCACCCTCATGGTGCTGCGCCGTGAGGTCGCCGCCCTGCACACGCAGCTCGCCGAACAGCGCGCCCCGCACGGCCTCGTGCCGGCGGCCCGCCTGTCCGCCGAGGCCGACGAGATACGCGCCGCCGTCGCCGAGGCGCTCGCCGAGGAGCGCGAGCGTGAACTGGCCGAGGCACGCGCCTTCTGGGCCGCGCAGGAGGCGCGTGACGTCTCCGACGCCCCCTCCCTGCTGGGCCTGCCGGACAGCGAGCTCTTCCTGCCCCGGCAGAGCGACTTCGTGGGCCTGGAGCCGCTGGAGTCGGTGACCGAGCCGTCCACGGACGGCGACGAGTTCGCCGCCGACTCGGCCGAACTGGCCGCGGCCCGGCGCCGCCACCCCTCCCACCCGGACTTCGTCCCGGTCCAGTCGCCGGTGGTGAACGACCATGAGCGCACGGTGGCGACTCTGGAGGAACTCGCCGCCTCCCGCGTCGAGCTGGCCGACGTCCGCCCGGGCCCGCTCGGCACCCTGGACGTGTACGTCTTCGCCGACGGCACCACCCTGTGCATGACCCCGGGCCACCGCGAGACGGCCGAACGCCTGGCGGCGGCCCTGCGCGCGGGCGAGACCCCCGTCCTGCTGGGCGGTTCGGGCGTCTCGGGCGCGTACACGCTGACGTTCGCGTGCGGCGAGGAGAACGTCTACATCCTGGCGGACCGGGTCATAGCGTCGCTGTAGCGATCAGACCCCGGCCCGCTGCTGGGCCTGTCCCACGAGCTCGACCGCCTCTTCCACCTGGCCCTCGTCCTGAAGGACGAGGGCCAAGTCGTGTGCGGCGACGGTGATCTGGTCCGCGGCCGCGAACATCCCCGCGTCCGGCATCTCCCGGAGCGGGGTGCCCGGCTCCTCCACGGCCTGCGTCCGGCGGGCCAACTCCCGGGCCAGTTCCAGCGCCTCGGCGGCGGCCCCGCGCTGGAGCCGGCTCTGCGGCGCCGCCCGCAAACGGTCGGCGAAATGATCCACGGCACGTGTGAGGGGCGTCGTATCAACCACAGACGGAGCGTACGCGGGACCTCCGGACTGTTGCCAACAGGCGAACGCTCAGGCACCGTGACCTGAAGGACCGGCTTACATCCCCTTTGCGTCCGGAGGCGCCGATGTCCCACGTCCTCTCCGAGGAGACCCACCGCAACATGCTCGCCCGCATCCCCCACTGCACCGGTCGTGAAGTATCCGACTGGCTGCGCACCGTCGAAGAAGGCCCCGCCCTCTTCCGCTTCGAGGAAAAGGTCAGCTGGCTCCGCCACGAGCACAACCTCGCGTACGGCCACGCGAAGGCGATCGTCCACGAATACGACCTGAGGAGGGCAGCGCGCAAACTGCTCTAGGCGCGCACCACGACATGACGAAGGGCCCCGGTCAGGCGACCCGGGGCCCTTTGCCGTACGACCGGCGCAGGCTAGTCGCTGCTGTTGAGGATCGCGATGATCCGCAGGAACTCCATATAGATCCACACCAGCGTCAGCGTGAGCCCGAAGGCCGCCAGCCACGCCTCGTTCTTCGGCGCGCCGTAGGCGATGCCGTCCTCGACCTGCTTGAAGTCCAGGGCGAGGAAGCAGGCGCCGAGGATGATGCCGACGACGCCGAAGAAGATGCCGAGCGGGCCGCTGCGGAAGCCGAGCCCGTCACCGCCGCCGAAGACCGCGAACAGCAGGTTCACCGTCATCAGCAGCACGAAGCCGAGCGCGGCCGCCATCACGAAGCCGTAGAAGCGGCGGTTGACGCGGATCCAGCCCGCCCTGTACGCCACCAGCACACCGGCGAACACCGCCATCGTGCCGATCACGGCCTGCATCGCCGCGCCGCTCGCGATGCGGTTGTCGACGATGCTGGACACCACGCCGAGGAAGACACCCTCGAACGCGGCGTACGAAAGGATCAGCGCCGGCGTCGCCGTGCGCTTGAAGGACTGCACGAGCGCCAGCACCATGCCGACGATCATCGCGCCGAAGCCGATGCCGTACGACCGGTTGATGTGGGCATCGTCGACCGGCAGCAGCGCCCAGGCGAGCGCGGCGGTGACGATCAGGGTGCCGAGGGTGGACGCGGTGCGCAGGACGACGTCGTCCATGGTCATCCGGCCGGTGGTGGCCGGGGCCTGGGGCGGGGCGCCGTACTGCAGGTCCTGCTGGGCGTACGGGTTCTGCGCGTAGGGGTTGCCGTACTGCTGTCCGTACGGGTTGGCCTGCGTGCCGACAGCGGGTCCCCCGGCCTGCGGCGCGGTGTTGAAGCCCGCGTAGCCGTTGTCGCGGCTGAACCCCCGTCGCGAGAAGACCGGGTTTCTGCTCCTCATTTCACTCCTCCATGGCCACACGTCGCGGCCTTGGCTCAAGAGTAATAGGTAGGCAAAGAAATGCCTCTAGTGCTTGGGGAGGATCTTTCCCTCGCCATGCTGCGCAACACGCTACGCGGGTCCGTGATTCCCCTCACCGGAGGGGCCCACACGGCCGTCGTCCAGGGAGAAGCCGGTGTAGCCCTCGGCCAGGTCGGTCTCGGCCGCCCGGGAGCCGGCGATCCGGTCGAGGCGGGCGAGCTGGAGGCGGCCGTCGAACGGCGCGGCGGCGGGGTCCGGGTGCAGCATCGTCGTCATGTCGTACGAGAACCGCTCGGCCTGCCAGACGCGGCGCAGGCAGGTCTCGGAGTAGGCGTCGAGCAGCGCGTCCGATCCGGTCTCCTTCGCGTACGCCAGCGCCCGCGCGAAGGTCACGACGTCGCCGACGGCCAGGTTCAGCCCCTTCGCGCCGGTCGGCGGGACGATGTGGGCGGCGTCGCCGGCCAGGAACAGACGGCCGTGGCGCATCGGCTCGTGGACGTAGGACCGCATCGGTGTCACCGACTTCTGGGTGATCGGCCCGCGCTCCAGCCGCCAGCCGTCCGCGGTCTCGAAGCGGCGCTCCAGCTCGTCCCAGATCTCCTCGTCGGTCCAGTCGCCGGCGTCCGTGCCTTCGGGGACCTGGAGGTAGAGCCGGGACACCGACGGGGAGCGCATGGACAGCAGGGCGAAGCCGCGGTCGTGGCGGGCGTAGACGAGTTCGTCGTGGGAGGGCGGCACGTCGGCGAGGACACCGAGCCAGGCGAAGGGGTACGTGCGCTCGAACACGCGGACCAGCTCGGCGGGGACCGCCTTCCTGGCGACCCCCCAGAAGCCGTCGCAGCCGACGACGTACGCGCACTCCAGCACCTGCTCGCGTCCCTCGTGCCGGAAACGCACGGACGGGCTGTCGGTGTCCGCGCCCTCGACCGCCAGCGCCTCCGCCTCGAACAGCAGCGGACCGCCCTCCTTGAGGTGCAGGGCGATGAGGTCCTTGCACACCTCGGTCTGGGCGTAGACCATCACCGACCGGCCGCCGGTGAGGGCGGGGAAGTCGACGCGGTGGCGCTTCTTGTCGTACCGCAGCTCGATGCCGTCGTGCCGGAGCCCTTCGCGGTCCATCCGCTCCCCGGCGCCGGCCGCCCGCAGCACGTCCACCGTGCCCTGCTCCAGGATTCCGGCGCGCTGGCGCTGCTCGACGTAGGCGCGGTCGTGGCTCTCCAGGACGACCGAGTCGATGCCGGCGTTGTGGAGCAGCCGGGCCAGGAGGAGACCGGCGGGGCCGGCTCCGATGATGCCGACGGTGGTACGCATCGGGCGTTCCCTTCGAGTAGCCGCGGAGGTTCGCTTCACCTGTGTTCGTGTGGTGAAATTTAGTTCACTTAAATGCTGGACGTGAGTCTGCGCTCGCGGGCACGGGATGTCAATGGCCGACCGCCGCGCCTCTGGGGGGGCGGCACGGCGGTCGGAGTCCGGCGGGGTCAGGCGGCCGGCGGCCAGCCGTCCAGGTGCCGGTGGAGCGTGACGTCGGGCTGCACGTCGCCCTTCGGGGCGTTGGCGACGGCGTCCTTCAGGACCGCGCTGACCTCCGCGGCCAGACAGTCGGCCTGCTTCTTCAGGTCGGCCGCGGAGACGGAGGACCTGGTCAGCTCGTCCAGCCGGCGGTGGATGTCGGCCAGCTTGCCCTGGGCCGTGGCGTCCAGGGTGAGGGGCCGGGGCGTGGAGACGACGAACTGGTAGGCGCCGGCCAGCGTCTGGCAGCCGGTGCACTCCTTGTTCGCGGCGTCGCTGATGTTCACGGCCCGCAGGTGCGCGTGCTCGCCGGCGACGGTGACGATCTGGAAGGACAGCGCCACGGAACGGCAGGCGTCGTCGGCCGAGCAGCCGGCCGAGACGGCGTTGGCCTGGTTGCGGGCGCTGGCGGCGTTCACCGTGCCGAACTGGCGGATGGTGAACGAGTCGCGGGCCTGCGTGTGGTGCGCCCGGTCGACGTGGCTGAAGACGTGGTCCGAGACGACGGCGGCATGTGTCACCCCGCTCGCGGCCTGCGCCGGCACGGCGGTCGCGGCACCGGCGACGCCGGCGGCGAACAGGCCTATGCCGAGGGCGCGGCGGGTCAACGGGTTGCTGACCGGTCGTACTTTTCGATGGCTGCTCAAGGGATCTCCTCGGTGGATGGATCAGGATCGGAACGGACTGTGTGAAACGGAGGCGGCGCCGCTGATGCGCGGCGGTGCGGACGGGCGCCGCGACGGGGGGAGGTTCACGCACCGGGGAAGCCGGTGCGGCGGCCCGTCCCCAAGCCGCCGCACCGAACCGCCGTACGGGCCCGCGCCCGAGGCCTGACGCCGCCGGGACCCGCGCCCCCGCCCGGAAGGTCCCGGGCCCGCGTGGCCCCGCCCGGAACCGCCGTGCCGTGGTTTCGCCGCCGTGGCCCGGGCGAGGACGTCCACCCCGCCGAGGCCACGGTGGCGGCCCTCAGGTCGCCGCCGGCGACGCGCTGCCCGGCGGTGACGAGAGAGTCTCGGTGGGTGAGGGCGGCACGCTCTCCGAGGGGGTCGGCGACGGCTGCGGACCGGACGGGCCGCCGCCGGGAGCGGAGGACGTCGCGGTCGGACCGGTCCCCGGGCCGTCCGTCCTGGACGACGACGAGCTCCCGCCCGGCCGGGCCGACTTCGAGGCCGACGGCGACGCCGACGCCGCGGCGGACGCGCTCGCCGACGCTCCCGGCGAGGGACTGCCGTGCAGACCGGACGCGCCGGGCGACGCCGACGGCGACAGCGAGGCGCCGATGCCGGAGGAGTCGTGCGACCCGTGCCCGCCCGGCGTCGAGGCGTCCTGGGGGCCCGGAGGCTCCGTGGACACCCCCGGCTGCAGGATGGGTGCGATCGGCGGCTGCTTCGGCAGCGGCTTCGGCGTCATCCCGGACACCCACGCGTAGCTGAGCCCGGTCAGCCCGGCCAGCGCGAGCGCGCACACCACGATCCGCAGGCGGGGCCGGCCGGCCGTGGAGCGCTTCGCGGCGCGGAAGAGCCGGCCGCCCAGCTTCACGGACAGGTAGAGGACACCCGCCATGGGACACAGCAGCATCACGCAGCCGATCACCCCGACCAGGCCCTCGGCGATCCGCCCGTCCCCGAACGCGGCCCCCGTACCGATGATCTGCTCGGTCAGCGACCGCGTCATCGTGGCCAGGATGCGCGGCAGGTTCCACAGCGCGTACCCCAGCTCGCCGACGATCAGCGGCACCATCGTCAGCACCCAGGTGGCGACGATGTGCCGGGCCGACTTCTTCAGCCCCGCGACCTCCTGGCGGGCCGCCGCCCCCTTCGCGCCCGGCAGCAGGCTCAGCAGGATCGGCTTGATCTTGCCGTAGAGGTCCGGCACCCCGGCGAGGTCGCCCAGGATGTAGTAGCCGTCCAGCCGGACGGCCGGCATGAGCTGCTCGAGGATCTCGAAGTGCCCCAGGTACACCGCGGCCAGGAAGAACTGCATCCCGGTCGCGAAGTACGCCGCGGCCATGGCGAGCATGAAGACGACGTTGAAGTACACCCCGCCCAGGTCGGTGCGGATGCGCCCGCCCCGCCCGATCCGGTAGACGTCCGTCACGTCGGTGTACATCGACGGCCAGATGAGGAACAGCCCGCAGCCGATGCAGCCGGGTCGGGCACCGCCGTACTTGCAGGCGGAGGCGTGGCCGAACTCGTGGAAGACGAGCGAGGCCACCGTCAGCACGAAGACGATGAGGATCAGTACCGGCTGGTCGAGGACCTGCAGGACCGGTTCGATCGCCCCGAAGAAGCCGAACAGCCACACGTCCATGGCCACCGCCGTCAGCAGGACGGCCACGACGACGGCCGGCCGGTGCAGCCAGGCGAAGGCCGACGCGATCCGCGCCGTCCGCTTCTCGTCGAAGATGACCCGGTGGCCCTTGAGGGCGAGCAGCAGGTCGGAGCGCGGGGCGTCGACCTCGTCGTCCTCCTGGCCGGCGGGCACCGTCACACCGAGCGGCTGGAGCTTGTTCTCCACCAGGTAGCGGACGTTGTCGCCGCTGACCTCGCGGCCGAACCGCGCGCTGACCCGGTGGGCAATCGTCTCGGCGTCGCGGACGCCGTCGATGCTCGACGCCACCAGGTACAGCAACCGGGACAGCTGCACGACCTGCCCGTCCCCCCGACGGGCGATGTACTTGGGGTCGGTGAAGCCCGACCCCTGGTACTCGCCGTGCAGTTGCAGCCCCGCGCTCAGCCGCGGGGCCGGTTCCGGCGGCTGTTCGACGACGGGCAGCTTGCCCGTCGCGACCTGCTCGTAGGTCACCGGCCAGCCGCCGGGTCCGGGCACGGGCCCGGTGTCGTACAGCGCCGTCGGACCGTTGCCGAGCACTGTCATGTGTGGTCTCCCCCCAGAGTCCTCGGCGCTTCCCCGGACCCGCCGCTTCCCCCCGGAAGCGCGGCGGGTTCCCCCCGGAACGCGCCGTGGGGGCGGACCGGGCCGTCAGGTGCTCACGGTCCGCCCCCTGGCCGCCACGGTGGCGGGTGCCGCTACTGCTGGACGGTGATGTTCTGCGTCGCCTGCGACTCGGCGTCCGACCACGAGGAGTGGTCGTTCAGGGCCGCGGACTCGTTGTGCGCCGAGATGTGGGCGACGTGCTTGGTGACGTTGACCGTCTTGCCGAAGCTGAACTTCAGCCGCCCCAGGGCCTCACGGCCCGGCAGCAGCTCCGCGCTCTCGGTGTCCAGCTCGCGCATGTCCATGCTCATGACGGATGTCCTTTCGGTGTTCTCGGGTGGATGGTGAGGTGGAGCGCGAGCGTTACTGCTGGACGATGATGTTCTGGGCGGCACCGGAGTCGGCCACGGACCACGAGGAGTGGTCGTTGAGGGCCGCGGACTCGTTGTGCGCCGAGATGTGGGCGACGTGCTTGGTGACGTTGACCGTCTTGCCGAAGCTGAACTTCAGCCGACCCAGGGCCTCGCGACCCGGCAGCAGCTCCGCGGACTCGGCCTCAAGCTCGTGGGCGTTCATCATGATCAATTCCCCCTCAGGGATGGGCACTTCCGATCAGACAGCGTCAGGTTCCCCCCGGACTCTGTCCAATCTGGTCGGACGGGCTGTCCAACGAGATTGGACACTAGGGCCTCGCGGGGCGGTCGCGCAACCCGTTCGGTGAATCACCCTTTCGGCGCCCCGGGGCCACGACCGTAGAATCGGCCCCGACATGGACGGTCCAGCCGACACAGCCAGCAGGAAGTGACCCACCCGTGGCCAACGCACTGCAGCAGTTGATCCGTGACCGCCTCGACCACAAGGGCTGGTCCTACGGCGATGTCGCACGCCGCGGCGGCGTCCCCCGCTCCACCGTCCACCACCTCGCCACCACCGAGCGCGTCGTCCGCATGCCCCAGTCGGCCACCCTGGAGGGACTGTCCAAGGGGCTGGAGCTGCCGTTGGACACCGTGCGCCGCGCCGCCGCCGAGGGCCTGCGGCATCCACGTCTACGGCAGCCCGGACACCGCCGGGTCGGACGCCGGCGCCACCGACCCCGAGGTCGACCTGCTCATCGCCAGCGTGCAGAAGCTCTCGGCCGACGACCGCCGGCATGTGACCGCCCTCGTGGAGTCACTGCTCGACCGCTCGGCCCCCCGCACGCCGGAGAAGTGACGCCGGGCCCGCCGGAGAAGTGACGGCCGGCCGAGCCGACTCGCGCCATCCGGTGAGCACGGACGGGCACCGTACGGCCCCCGGACGCGCCGAGTCCGTCAAGTCGGAAAAAGAATTCAACTCGCCCGAAAGCACCGAGATCCCCCGCTAGTCTCTCGTCCTGCCCGAGAAGCGTGAGCCGCCCCACGACCACGCCGGGCCCCTGGGGGGAAGTGTGTTGTTCGTGCATGGCGGACCGGCCACGGCCGTGGTCCGCGGACCCGCCGGCCAATCGGTCGTCCTGCTCTCGGGCGAACTGCCCGAGGTGCTCACGGAAGGAGCGGTGGCCGAACTCGTGGACCTGGCCGCCGCGATCCTGGACGCCGAGGAACTGGAGCTGTTCCACAGCTGTCTGGAGAGACTGCGCGGCGGGCTGCGCCCGGGCCGCCGGATAGAGGTCGACGGCGCCGTCCTCACGGTGTACGAAGGCTGAGCCGTACGCGAAGACCGAGCCGTACACGACGGCCGAGCCGCGCGCGGAGACCGATCCGCGCGCGAACCGTGAGCCGCGCCCGGAGGCCGCGCCGCACACGAAGCGTGACGACCGACCACGGAACGCTTCGTCCCGTGGGCGCGGTAGTGCCCGGAGCCGGACTTGAACCGGCACGCCCGCGAAGGGGCAGCGAGGTTTAAGCTCGCCGTGTCTGCATTCCACCATCCGGGCAGGCCATGGGCTCCGCGTCGAGGTTCCGAGCCTATCGGGACGCCTCCCCCGAACAGCGGCCCCACGGAGCGATGTTGTCTTATTTTATTGACGTCTGAGGGTGCATCAGCACGTGGAACACGCCATCCGCACTTGCCAACAGCCTTGCGCGAGACGCCCGCGCACGCATGCGGAATGACGGAATTTCACCGCCCGAACGAGGGTGCTCCACCGGTTCTCGACGCCGGCCCGAGCAAGCGCTTGCGCCCTGCCCGGCCGTCAGGGTCTCCCGTCATCCCCAGGTATGACACCGCGGCACCGGATCAGACCCGAGTCGCCCCCCGGAACCGGAACTGCGACTGACTACACGGGCCTGTGCGGCGACCACCATGGAACACGTCCCTTCCCGACGTCGTCCCCGCGAGGAGTCCCTTCCCGTGACCACCACACCCGTCGCCGACCGGTCCACCGCGACCGTGGCCGCACGCGCCACGGATCTTTCGAAGATCTACGGACAGGGCGAGACCCAGGTGGTCGCCCTGGACCGCGTCTCCGTGGACTTCCGGCAGGCCGAGTTCACCGCGATCATGGGCCCCTCCGGGTCGGGCAAGTCCACGCTGATGCACTGCGTGGCCGGCCTCGACACCTTCTCCTCCGGCTCGGTGCGCATCGGCGAGACCGAGCTGGGCTCCCTGAAGGACAAGCAGCTCACCAAGTTGCGCCGGGACAAGATCGGCTTCATCTTCCAGGCGTTCAACCTGCTGCCGACGCTCACGGCCCTGGAGAACATCACCCTCCCGATGGACATCGCGGGCCGCAAGCCGGACAAGCAGTGGCTGGACACCGTCATCCAGATGGTGGGCCTGCGCGACCGGCTCGGGCACCGCCCCTCCCAGCTCTCCGGCGGCCAGCAGCAGCGCGTCGCCGTCGCCCGCGCCCTCGCCTCCAAGCCGGACATCATCTTCGGCGACGAGCCGACCGGAAACCTCGACTCCCGCTCCGGCGCCGAGGTGCTGGGCTTCCTGCGCAACTCCGTACGGGAGTTGGGGCAGACGGTGGTGATGGTGACCCACGACCCGGTGGCGGCCGCGTACGCGGATCGGGTGGTGTTCCTCGCGGACGGACGGATCGTCGACCACATGTACGGCCCGACGGCCGAGACGGTCCTCGACTTCATGAAGCAGTTCGACGCGAAGGGCCGTACGAGCTGATGTTCCGCACCGCCCTGCGCAACGTGCTTGCGCACAAGGCCAGACTGCTGATGACCGTGCTCGCCGTGATGCTCGGCGTCGCGTTCGTCTCCGGGACCCTGGTCTTCACCAACACCATCTCCGACGCCTACCAGAACAGTTCGGCCAAGGGCTTCGACCGGGTCGACGTCGCCGTGTCCGCCAAGTCCCAGGAGGACAAGGGCAACACGATCGGCAAGACGCCCGAGCTGACCCAGGCCATGCTCGACCGGAGCGCGAAGGTGCCGGGCGCCGCCTCCGCGGTCGGCGTCGTCAACGGCTTCACCGCCATCGCCGACAAGCACGGCAAGCTCATCGGCCGCGGCTTCCAGTCGCAGGGCGGGAACTACTGGGGCGACAAGGACGCCCGGTACCCGCTGAAGTCCGGCCGCGCGCCGCATGGCGCGAGCGAGGTCGCCATCGACGCCAAGACGGCCCGGCGCGCCGGGTACACGGTCGGCGACACCGTCCGCCTCTCCGTCGACGGCCCGGTCCTCACCCCTAGGATCAGCGGCGTCTTCACCACCGACGACGGCAACGTCGCCGCCGGCGGCAGCCTCGCCCTGTTCGACACGGCCACCGCCCAGAAGCTCTTCGGCAAGCCGGGCACGTACGACGAGATCGACGTGACGGCCGCCGCCCGCACCTCCCAGACCGCGCTGAAGGCCGAACTGGACAAGGCGCTGGGCACGAAGCTGGTGGAGACCACCACCGGCAAGAAGCTCGCCGACGACCAGGCCGAGCAGATCTCCTCCTCGATGAGCGGACTCAAGCAGGGGCTGCTGGTCTTCGCGGGCATCGCGCTCTTCGTCGGCACGTTCATCATCGCCAACACCTTCACCATGCTGGTCGCCCAGCGCACCCGGGAACTCGCGCTGATGCGCGCGGTCGGCGCCTCGCGCCGCCAGGTCACCCGGTCGGTGCTGATCGAGGCGTTCGTGGTCGGCACGGTCGCGGGGGTCACGGGCCTGGTCGCGGGCATCGGCATCGGCGCCGGACTGCGCTCGCTGATGGGCACCCTCGGCGCCACCGTCCCGGACGGGCCGCTGGTCATCACGCCGGGCACCGTCGCGACCGCCCTCGTGGTCGGCATCGTCATCACGATGCTGGCTGCCTGGCTGCCCGGCCGCCGGGCCGCGAAGATCCCGCCGGTCGCCGCGATGAGCAGCATCCACGCCCAGGCGACGACCAAGTCGCTGGTGCTGCGCAACACGCTGGGCGCGCTGTTCAGCGCGGCGGGCGTCGCGGTGGTCCTGGCCGCCACGACGATGGACGGCTCGGACGGTCAGGCCCCGATGGGCCTCGGCGCGGTCCTGCTCATCATCGGCGTCTTCATCCTCACTCCGTTGCTGTCACGCCCGCTGATCGCGGCCGCGGCACCGGTCCTCAGGGTCTTCGGCGTCGCCGGCAAGCTGGCCCGCCAGAACTCGGTGCGCAACCCGCGCCGCACCGCGGCCACCGCCTCCGCGCTGATGATCGGGCTCACCCTCATCACCGGCATGACGGTGATGGCGGGCAGCCTGCAGAAGTCGATCGACAAGATGGCCTCCTCCGCCATCCGCGCCGACTACGTGGTCTCCATGGCGAACGGCAACTACCTCTCGCCGGACGTCGACCGGAAGCTGAACGCGACCGGCGGGGTCACCGCCACCAGCCCGCTGCGCAACGTCTACTCGCGCATCGACGGCACGGGCGAGTCCCTGACCGGCGTGAACGGCGCCGCGATCGGGAAGCTGACCGACCTCAAGGTCGACCAGGGCACCTTCAAGGTGGACGGCACCCAGGTCGTCGTCGACAAGGAGACCGCCCGTTCGCACGGCTGGAAGGCGGGCTCGGCCTTCACGGCGCACTACGAGGACGGCAAGTCGTCCCGCCTGACCGTGTCCGGGATCTACGAGGGCAACGAACTGATCCGGGGCATCCTGCTCGACAAGGCGGTCGTCACCCCGCACACGACCGACCCGGGCGACATGCAGGTCCTGGTCAGGACGGCCGACGGGGCGTCGAGCGCCACGAAGGACAAGCTGGAGAAGGCCCTCGGCACCAACCCGGCGATCAAGGTCCAGAGCAAGCAGGACCTGTCCAACGACATCGCGCAGATGTTCACGCTGATGCTGAACATGCTCTACGGCCTGCTGGCCATGGCGGTGATCGTGGCCGTCCTCGGTGTCATCAACACCCTGGCCATGTCGGTCTTCGAACGCTCGCAGGAGATCGGCATGCTCCGCGCGATCGGCCTGGACCGCAAGGGCGTCAAGCGCATGGTGCGCCTGGAGTCCCTGGTCATCTCCCTGTTCGGCGGGGTGCTCGGCATCGGACTGGGCGTCTTCTTCGGTTGGGCGGCCGGCGAGCTGCTCGGCACCAAGATGGCAACGTACGAACTGGTCCTGCCCTGGGCGCGGATGGCCGTCTTCCTCCTGCTCGCGGCGACGGTCGGCATCCTGGCGGCACTGTGGCCGGCCCGGCGCGCGGCCCGCCTGAACATGCTGACGGCGATCAAGTCGGAGTAGCGGCACATACGAGGGGTGCGCTCCCCAGGCCCGGGCCCGCAGCGGCATTCCGGACCCGCCGTCCTCCGGTGTCCGTACGGCCAGCACCTGGTTGACGCCGATGCGGTTGTGCTCGAAGGCGAGGGCGCAGGCGGCCATGTACAGCCGCCACACCCTGGCCCGCCCCGGCCCGGCGAGCCGCATCGCGCGTGGCCACTGGGCCTGCAGGTTGGCCACCCACCAGCGCAGGGTGAGACCGTAGTGCTCGCGGAGGGACTCCACGTCGCGCACCTCGAACCCGGCGCGCTCGAGCTGGGTGACGGTCGTGCCGAGGGGCGCGAGCTCGCCGTCGGGGAAGACGTAGGCGTCGATGAACTCGTCGACGTCGTACGCCGACTCGTCGCGCTGCGGCCGGCGCGCGATCTGGTGGTTGAGCAGCCGTCCGCCCGGCCGCAGCAGCCGGCGCAGGGTCTCGGCGTACTCCAGGTACCGGTCCGCGCCCACGTGTTCGGCCATCCCGATGGAGGAGATGGCGTCGTAGGGCCCGTCGGCGACGTCCCGGTAGTCCTGCACCCGGATCTCGACCCGGTCGGTCAGCCCCTCGTCGGCGACGCGCTTGCGGGCGTAGGCGGCCTGTTCGTGGGAGAGCGTGATGCCGACGACGTGCACGCCGTGCTCGCGTGCCGCGTGGATGGCCATGGAGCCCCAGCCGCATCCGACGTCGAGGAGCCGCTGTCCCCGCGTCAGACCGAGCTTGCGGCAGACGAGTTCGAGCTTGTCGTGCTGGGCCTGCTCCAGGGTGGCGTCCGGGGCGGGCCAGTAGGCGCACGAGTAGACCATCGACGGGCCGAGGACGATCTCGTAGAAGTCGTTGCCGACGTCGTAGTGGTGGCTGATGGCGCGCTTGTCGGTGCGCTGGGTGTGCAGGTGGTGGGCTCTGCGGACCTCCTCGCGGGGCGGCGCGGGTGGCCACGGCAGCCCGGCGATCCGCACCAGGCCGCGTGCGGCGGCCCGTACCTCGGGGTCCCGCAGCATCTGCACCAGGCCGCGGGCGTCCTCCCCGCGCTCCCAGACCAGCTCCGCCATGAGGTCGAGGGCGGCGTACAGGTCCCCCTCGATGTCCAGGTCGCCGGCGACCCAGGCCCGCGCGAGCCCCAGCTCCCCCGGTTTCCACAGCAGGCGGCGCACGGCGCGGCGGTTGCGCACGACCAGGGCGGGCGCGTCCGGCGGCCCCGCCTGCGAACCGTCCCAGGCGCGGATGCGCACCGGCAACGGCGCTCCCAGCAACTGCTCGACGAGGCTCTTCAGCCGCGACGCGGCGTCGGCCATGGCGCACACCTCCGTGACAGGCGATCCCGGAATGCCCAGCACCACGTAAACAAAACCCGGGCGATTGTGCAGTCCCCCGGAGCCGTCACGAATATGCAAAAGGGTGCAGGGACCACCTACTTGGGTCGCCCACGGAGAGTCCGAGCCCGCCGTCCGGAACGCCGAAGGACCTCCCGCACCACGGATGGCGGGAGGTCCTTCGGTTCGTGCGGCGACCGGGACTCCGGTCAGGAGGCCTTGGCCTCGGTCTTCTCCTGCTTCGCCGCCGCCGGGACGGGCTTGGCGGCCTCGTAGAACTCCTCGCGGGGGTTCTCCATGGCGCCCAGGGAGACGACCTCGCGCTTGAGGAACATGCCGAGGGTCCAGTCGGCGAAGACGCGGATCTTGCGGTTGAAGGTCGGCATCGCCATGCCGTGGTAGCCACGGTGCATGTACCAGGCGAGACGGCCCTTGAGCTTGATCTTCATCTTGCCCATGACGATCATCGCGACGCCCTTGTGCAGGCCGAGACCGGCCACCGCACCCTTGTTGGCGTGGCTGTAGTCCTTCTGCGGGAAGCCCCGCAGGCCGGAGATGACGTTGTCGCCGAGGACCCTGGCCTGACGCAGCGCGTGCTGGGCGTTCGGCGGGCACCAGGCGTTCTCGTTGCCCGCCTTGCGGCCGACGAGGTCCGGGACCTGGGCGTTGTCGCCGGCGGCCCAGATGTAGTCGGTGCCCTTGACCTGGAGGGTCGGCTCGCAGTCGACGTGACCGCGGGGGCCGAGCGGCAGGCCGTAGCGGGCCAGCGCCGGGTTGGGCTTCACACCGGCGGTCCACACGATCGTGTTGGAGTCGACCTCGAGGCCGTTCTTCAGCACGACGTGACCGTCGACGCAGGAGTCCATCGAGGTGGAGAGGTAGATCTCCACGCCGCGGCTCTCCAGGTGCTCCTTGCCGTAGGCGCCCAGCTTGGGACCGACCTCGGGCAGGATCTTGTCGGCGGCGTCCACGAGGACGAAGCGCATGTCCTCGCGGGAGACGTTCTTGTAGTACTTGGCCGCGTCGCGGGCCATGTCCTCGACCTCACCGATGGTCTCCGCGCCGGCGAAGCCGCCGCCGATGAAGACGAAGGTGAGGGCCTTGCGGCGGATCTCCTCGTCCGTGGTGGAGTCGGCCTTGTCCAGCTGCTCCAGCACGTGGTTGCGCAGGCCGATGGCCTCCTCGATGCCCTTCATGCCGATGCCCTGCTCGGCGAGGCCGGGGATCGGGAAGGTGCGGGAGACCGCGCCGAGCGCGATCACCAGGTAGTCGAAGGGCAGCTCGTACGCCTCACCGACCAGCGGGGAGATCGTGGCCACCTTGCGGTCCTGGTCGATGGTGGTGACGCGGCCGGTGAGGACCTCCGCCTTCGGCAGCACGCGTCGCAACGGGACGACGACGTGGCGCGGGGAGATGTTGCCGGCTGCCGTTTCGGGGAGGAAGGGCTGGTAGGTCATGTACGACCGGGGGTCGACGACCGTGACGGTCGCCTCGCCGTAGCGCATCTTCTTGAGGATGCGCCGAGCTGCGTACAGGCCTACGTACCCACCGCCTACTACGAGGATCCTGGGACGCTCCGTGGTGCTCATGGCATCGAGTATCCACCCGCCTGAGGGGGGTAGCTCGTGCGCCCCTTCACAAGCTCGGACAGGGGGTGTGTTATTCTCCGCGACCCACGTGCCACAGGTCATGTCGCCGGCCCTCGGGCCGGGTCCGTTACGACCCGTTGTCAATGCCGCGTGAGCTGCCTCTCTGGGCCCGCGGAGGTGCGGTGAGCCCTCCGAAACACCCCTTCGCGAGAACCTCCGGGACCCTCTTCATACCACGATTCTGAACATGTTCAAGGGGCCTTTGGGCCCTCGAAAGGCCCAACCGGGACCGTTTCATGGTCTCCGGGGACGGAATTCCTTGTGAAGAACTTCACGAACTTTCCGGAGGACACATCGCAGAGGGGCCCGCGAAGGCCCCTCCGTGACGCTCATACGCTATCCGACCTGCTCGTCAGAGAGCTACCCATCGGTAACAATCGAGACCTACGCCACCGACCACGCGATGCCGTCGAGGATGTCGTGCTCGCTGACGACGACCTCCTCGGCGCCCGTCCGCTCCATGATCGACAGCAGGACGAGAGCCCCGGCGGCGATGACGTCGACGCGCCCGGGGTGCATCGAGGGGACGGCCGCGCGCTCGGCGTGGGTGGAGCGCAGCAGCCGGTCGGTGATCTCGCGGACGCGCTCGCGCGAGACACGGGAGTGGTGGATGCGCGCGGAGTCGTACGCGGGCAGCTCCTGGGCGATGGCCGACACCGTGGTCACCGAGCCGGCGAGCCCGACCAGGGTCCGCGCCTCGCCGAGCGGGACCGTTTCCTCGGCGAGGTCCAGGGCCCGCTCGATGTCGGCGCGTACGGCCGCGATCTGCTCCTCGGAGGGAGGGTCGCTGACGGCGCCGTCGACCACGAGGTGCCGCTCGGTCATCCGCACGCAGCCGACGTCCACCGAGCGCGCGGCCCGCACGTGGTCGTCCCCCACGACGAACTCCGTCGACCCCCCGCCGATGTCCACGACCAGGTAGGGCCGGGCGAGGTCGTCGCGGCCCTTCAGCTCGTTGGTCGCGCCGGTGAAGGAGAACTCCGCCTCCTGCTCGCCGGAGATCACCTCGGGCTCGACGCCGAGGATGTCGACGACGCCCCGCACGAAGTCGTCCCGGTTGGAGGCGTCCCGGGAGGCCGAGGTGGCCACGAAACGGACCTTCTCGGCGCCCAGGTCGCGGATCACCTCCGCGTACTCACGGCAGGCCGCGAACGTCCGCTCCAGCGCCTCCGGCGCCAGCCGGCCGGTGCGGTCCACGTCCTGACCGAGCCGCACGATCGTCATGCGCCGGTCCAGCTCCAGCAGTTCGCCGGTGCCGGGGTTGACGTCGGCGACCAGCAGCCGGATGGAGTTGGTGCCGCAGTCGACCGCGGCGACCCGGGTGAAGCCCCTGGGCGTCATCGGCCGGGCCGAGAAGAAGCCGCTGCGGATCACGGTCGGGTCCTCCTCGGCCTCCTCGCCGGGGAGTTCGTCGGCCGGGTCGGGAGCCGCCAGCCGCTGCACGCACGGGCCCTTGCGCCACCACTCGGGCAGCATCGCGATCGCCTCGTCGCCCAGCGGGTTCACGCCCGGGCCCGCGGCGAGGGAGTGACCCACCAGCACGTGCAGGCACTTCACCCGGTCCGGCATGCCGCCCGCGCTCGGGAAGCCCTCCAGGACCTCGATCTCGTCCCGGCGCCGGATGTAGTCCTCGTGCGCGGCCCGGTACGCGGCGGCCAGCTCCGGGTCGGTCTGCAGCCGCTCCGTCATCTCCTTCATGACGCCGTTCGCCTCCAGCGTGCCGATGGCCGAGGCGGCGCGCGGGCACGTCAGGTAGTACGTCGTCGGGAAGGGCGTGCCGTCCGGCAGCCGGGGCGCCGTCTCCACGACGTCCGGCTGCCCGCACGGGCAGCGGTGGGCGATCGCGCGCAGCCCGCGCGGCGGCCGCCCGAGCTGCTGCTTGAAGGCCTCGACGTCGGCGTCGGTGGGCTCGGTGCGCGGGGTGGGCGGCGGAGGCGTTTCCACGGAGAACTGTCTTTCTGCTCAGGTCACTGGTCGGAGGCGTCGGACTTGTCGACCCCGTCCCAGAAGTTCGCGTACCACGGGCGGTCGGCGGCGCCCAGTCCGGCGCGCGACTGCCTGGCGCGGTCCGGGTCGACGACGACGTATCCCGTCTCGCCCGGCATCACATAGTGCAGCCGCTGCCGGATCTGCTGCTCGGCGTAGGAGTCGTCCTTCCAGCGCGCCTTGAGGTCGCGCAGCTGCTCGACCCGCTCCTCGGCCTGCTGCTTCTGGCGCTCCAGGTCGGAGATCTCGGCGCGCTGGGAGACGTACTGCCTTATCGGATAGGCGAGGGCCACGACGAGGGTGCACAGCACCAGGGCCAGCAGCGCGGCCCGGCCCGTCAGCCGGGAGCGGCGGGCCTGCCGTTTGGTCTGGGAGCGGTAGACCCGGGCCGCCGTCTGCTCGCCGAGCAGCCTGAGCCTGGTCGCGGTGGAGAACCGGTCCCGGTCCTTCACGGCCATGTCCGCGCCTCCCGTTCATGCCGTTCACACGTGCGTACGTCCCCGCACACGGTACGGGACCGGTACGGGGACGTACGTACGACTGGCGCAGGATTGACCCTTTGCGGCTCAGCCCTTGAAGCGCGGGAAGGCGCTGCGGCCGGCGTACACCGCGGCGTCGTCGAGGATCTCCTCGATGCGCAGCAGCTGGTTGTACTTGGCGACGCGCTCGGAGCGCGCCGGGGCGCCGGTCTTGATCTGGCCGCAGTTGGTGGCGACGGCGAGGTCGGCGATGGTGACGTCCTCGGTCTCGCCGGAGCGGTGGGACATCATGCACTTGAAGCCGTTGCGCTGGGCGAGCTCCACGGCGTCCAGGGTCTCGGTCAGCGAACCGATCTGGTTCACCTTGACCAGCAGGGCGTTGGCGGTGCCCTCCTCGATGCCGCGGGCCAGGCGCTCGGGGTTGGTGACGAACAGGTCGTCGCCGACGATCTGCACCTTGTCGCCGAGCTTGTCCGTGAGGACCTTCCAGCCGGCCCAGTCGTCCTCGAACAGCGGGTCCTCGATGGAGACGAGCGGGTAGGCCGCCACGAGCTCCTCGTAGTACTCCGTCATCTCGGCGGCCGAGCGGTCCTTGCCCTCGAACTGGTACTTGCCGTCCTTGTAGAACTCGGAGGCGGCGACGTCGAGCGCGAGGGCGATCTGCTCGCCGGGGACGTACCCGGCCTGCTTGATGGCCTCGAGGATCAGGTCCAGGGCGTCGCGGTTGGAGCCCAGGTTCGGGGCGAAGCCGCCCTCGTCGCCGAGGCCGGTGGCCAGGCCCTTGGACTTCAGCACGGACTTGAGCGTGTGGTAGACCTCGGCGCCCCAGCGCAGGGCCTCGGAGAAGGTCTCCGCGCCGATCGGGGCGATCATGAACTCCTGGATGTCCACGTTGGAGTCGGCGTGCGAGCCGCCGTTCAGGATGTTCATCATCGGCACCGGCAGCAGGTGCGCGTTCGGGCCGCCCAGGTAGCGGAAGAGCGGGAGGTCGCTGGCCTCGGAGGCGGCGTGGGCGACGGCGAGCGAGACGCCGAGGATGGCGTTGGCGCCGAGCGAGCCCTTGTTGTCGGTGGCGTCCAGGTCGAACATGGCCTGGTCGATCAGGCGCTGCTCGGTGGCGTCGTAGCCGACCAGCTCCGGGCCGATCTGCTCGATGACGGCGAGGACGGCCTTCTCGACGCCCTTGCCCTTGTAGCGGTTGGGGTCACCGTCGCGGAGCTCGATGGCCTCGAAGGCGCCCGTGGAGGCACCGGACGGGACGGCGGCACGACCCGTGCTGCCGTCGTCGAGGCCGACCTCGACCTCGACGGTGGGGTTCCCTCGCGAGTCGAGGATTTCCCGGGCTACGACGACGTCGATGGACGGCACGAGCATCTCCTTCTTGGATGTGACGCTGGTTGTGCGGGGCACGCGGGCCTTTTTAGGCCCTACCTCGGCCTTGCGACTAGAGCCTAACCGCCCCGGGGCCATCGGCCAGCCGACCGACCGTCCCGTGGACAAGGACAGACGGTACCTATTGTTCACGTGCGGAACAAAGGCGGGTGAACACAGCATGTATCCCGGGCGACGACGCGCCGGCCACGGGCAGGCGCCGGACAGACGGCGGGCAGGCGGCGGGCAGGCGCCGGACAGGCGGCGGGCAGAGAAAAGCCCCGCTCCGGTGCGTACGGGGGAAGACGCACCGGAGCGGGGAGCCCGTGGGGACGGGGGTGGCCCTCACGCACCTCCACGGTGGGGGACACGGATGTGCGGGGCCTGTAGGTCGGCTGTGCCTTACTTCAGGTGCAGCTGCTGACCCGGGTAGATCAGGTTGGCGTCCTGGACGATGCCCTTGTTCAGGTCGAACAGCTTCTTCCAGCCGCCCTTGACCTTGTGCGCGGTGGCGATGGAGCTGAGGGTGTCGCCCTTGACGACCTTGTACTCGCCGTCGCCCTTCTTGACCTTCTTGCCGGTCGGGGTGGTGACGGTCTTGGTCGACTTCTTGGGGGCCGGACGCTCGGAGGACCGCGAGGCCTGCTGCTCGGTGGTCGAGCGGGTGGTGCTGCTCGACGAGCCGGTGGAGGCGCTGGAGCCGTTGTAGGCGGCGCTGGACAGGCCCGTGCCGCAGACCGGCCAGGCGCCCTTGCCCTGGGAGGCGAGAACCTTCTCGGCGACGGCTATCTGCTGCGCCTTGGAGGCCTGGTTGGCCTGCGCGGCGTAGGCGGTGCCGCCGTACGCGGCCCAGGTGGAGGCGGAGAACTGCAGACCGCCGTAGTAGCCGTTGCCGGTGTTGATGGACCAGTTGCCACCCGACTCGCACTGGGCGACCGCGTCCCACTCGGATGCGGTGGCGGCGGAGGCGTTGCCGGCCGCCATCAGCGGGGCGGCGATGGCGACACCGGTGACACCGGCGAGCGCGGCGGCGCGGGTGGCCTTGGACGGACGACGGTGCTTGCCCTTGCTGGAAAACAGCATGGTGGATCCCCTCACCGACGCCTGCGAGGTGAGCTGTCGGGTTCGGGCCGGTTGAGTTGCCCGGCCGCGGACTCGCTCTCGCGAGCCGCGGCTACACCCCGAGCCACCACCGTCAACCACCCGGTGGGGCACTTACCTTGGGTCCCCCGCTCCTGCCTACGGCGCTGTGAAGCGACGACTGTTCCCGTACGGCCGCTGGCAGGATTCGGCGTTGCGGCAGACGGGGCTCGGGTTGCCGAGCGGTCACGACCGTAGACACGGAATCCGCTGAATTTCAAAGACGATCAGGGCCTCTGAGACTCATCCCACACTTTCACCAAACCGGACATTCAGCGCGAAGTGTGACGTGAACTCCCGCCTCATTTGGCCCTATTCGGCAGGGAGATCGAGGGTCTGACCGGTGAAGATGTGGTTCGGGTCGGTACCGATGGCCTGCTTGTTCGCGTCGTAGAGGGCGCGCCATCCGCCGTCCACGTCAAGGGAGTCGGCGATGGAGGCGAGAGTGTCGCCGGTGTGCACGGTGTAGGAGTCGCGCCCGGCGGGCTTCACGCCGCTTTCGTCGGCGCTGACTCCGCGGTGCTTGCCAGTGCCGCCGTCGGCGGTCGTGGAGTCGACCGCTCCCGTGTCGACGAGGCTCCAGGAACCCAGCGCCTGCCGGGAATTGTCCGACTCGTCACTCTTCGACCGGTCACCGGAAGAGCCGCCGGCCTCTTGAGAGTCACTCGGGGCGGAGGTGGAGGGCGAGGCCGACTTGCCTGATTTGCTCGACTTACCGGTGGAATGAGAAGAAGAGCCGGGAGTGGCCGAGGGCGAACCGGACGCGTCCGACGAGGCGGAACCGTCGGAGGGGTCGCTCGACGCGGTACCCGACGAATTGGACAAACCGGTGGAGTCCGAACTGTCCGACGAACCGGATGAGTCGGACGAGCCGTCCCCGATGCCGGTGTCCACGTCAGCCGAACCGGAGTCCTTGCTCAGTCCCGACGTCAGCCCACAGGTGTGGAAGGCGCCGACGCCTTCGGCGTCCAGAAGCTTCTCCGCGACGGCTATCTGCTGGTTGCGGCTGGCCAGGTCGGGCCGGGAGGCGTAGTCGAGGCCGCCGTACTTCTCCCAGTCCGCCTGAGAGAGCTTCAGACCGCCGTAGAAGCCGCTGCCGCTGTTCTCGCTCCAGGAGCCACCCGTCTCGCACTGCGCCACCTTGTCCCAGGTGGTCCCGTCGGCGGCGCTGGCGCCGCCTGCCGCGAACAGCGGGATCGCGATGGCGGAGCCGGTCACTCCGGCCGCGACGAGGAGAGCCGGAGCCTGGCGGGGGCGACGGTGACGACCGTTCCCGGAGAGCATGCGGAGGGCCTTTCGCGAGACAGCAGTGACCGCGGCGCGTGAAGCTTGGGCCAAACCTTCGCGCCGCTGTTGATCCGTGAACGTAGCGGCAACCGATCACTTGTCACAAGTTAATGCCGCGTAGATCACGTGAAGATCACATAGTTGAACGCGTGTCATGTTTGCGCGGTCGGCCGCGACGCCTCGACCGGGGTGAACTCGACCGGCAGTGTGCGCAGTCCGCGCATGATGAGCCCGCCCCGCCACCTCAACTCCCCCGGATCCCCGGCCAGTCGGAGGTCCGGCAGCCGGGTGAGAAGCGTCGCGAGGGCGGTCTGGCCCTCCAGCCTGGCCAGCGGGGCGCCGAGGCAGTAGTGGATGCCATGGCCGTACCCCAGATGCTGGTTGTCACGCCGGGACAGGTCGAGGGTGTCGGGGTCGGTGAAGCGGGCGGGGTCGCGATCGGCGGCGGCGAGTACGACGAGGACGGGGTCGCCGGCCGCGATGTCCTGTCCGCCGATGGTGAGCGGCTCGGTCGCGAACCGCCATGTGGCGAGCTCCACCGGGCCGTCGTAGCGCAGGAGTTCCTCCACGCCGGTCTCCAACAGGCCGCGCTCGCCCGCCGCGAGGGAGGTCTGCAGGCGGCTCCGCTGCTCGGGGTGGGTGAGAAGGGCGAAGGTGCCGTTGCCGATGAGGTTGACGGTGGTCTCGAAGCCCGCGAAGAGCAGGATGAACGCCATCGCCGCGGCCTCGTTCTCGGTGAGGTGCTCGCCGTGGTCGGAGGCGCGGATCAGACCGGAGATGAGGTCCTCACCGGGGGCGGGGGTGTCCGGGAGGACGGCGCGCTTGCGGTGGATGAGGTCGGCGAGATAGCCGCGCATCTTCTTCACCGACCGCGCCACCCCGCCCCTGGGGCCGCCCTGATGCCGGATCATCATGCCCGCCCAGTCCCGGAAGTCGTCCTGGTCCTCGCGGGGGACGCCGAGCAGGTCGCAGATCGCGTAAATGGGCAGCGGGAAGGCGAACTCGTGGATGAGGTCGGCCTCACCCTTCGCCGCGAACCCGTCGATGAACTGATCGGTCAACTGCTGGACGCGTGGCGCGAACTCGGCCACCCGGCGAGGCGTGAACGCCTTCGAGACGAGACGCCGCAGCCGGGTGTGGTCGGGCGGGTCGATGTTGAGCAGATGCGTCATCAACTCGGCCTTGCGCTCACCGGGGATGCCCGTCTTGCCCTTGGCGTGGGCGGGCTCGTCGTGGTGGGCCGGGTTCTTGGACAGCCGGTGGTCGGCGAGGGTCTGCTTGGCGTCGGCGTACCGCGTGACCAGCCAGGCCTCGACCCCGCTGGGCAGGGTCGTCCGGTGCACGGGGGCGTGCGCGCGCAGCCAGGCGTAGGCGGGGTAGGGGTCGGTGGCGAACTCCCAGGTGAAGAGGTCGGGCATCGCGGGGGCGGGGGTGTCGGGGCTGGGCCGGTCGGTCACTCCCCGACCGTATCCGGGATTTCCCGGCGGGCCGCCCTCGCGCCCGGCCGGCCCGCGCCGGCGGCCCCGCGGTACCGCTCCCGCGGCGACGGCACTACGCGTCGAGCCCCTCCGCTGCCCGGACCGCGTCCCGATAAGCCCTCGCCGCCACCCGCAGCGCCGCCTCCGGGTCCACTCCCTCCGCCTCCGCCCGCGCCGCCAGCGCCAGCAGCTCGTACCCGATGCCCTGCCCGGTGGGCAGCGGCACCTCCAGCCCGGCCGTGCGCACCCGCGAGGCGAGCTTCGCGGCGAGGGCGAGGCCCGGCTGCCCGAGGGGTATGCCGTCCGTCACCGACTCCCGCTGCTTCTCGATCGCCTTGGTGCGCAGCCAGTGCTCCTTGACCTCCTCCGGGGTCGAGGCGGTCTCGTCGCCGAAGACGTGCGGGTGGCGGTGGATGAGCTTGGCGACGATGCCGCCCGCGACGTCGTCGATGGAGAAGGGGGCGTCCGGGTCCTCCTCGGCGATGCGGGAGTGGAAGACGACCTGGAGCAGGACGTCACCCAGTTCCTCACGCAGCTCGTCTCGGTCGCCGTCCTCGATCGCCTCGACGAGTTCGTAGGCCTCCTCGATGCCGTACTTGGCCAGGCCCTTGTGGGTCTGCTGGGAGGACCAGGGGCACTCGGCGCGGATACGGTCCATGACCTGGACGAGGTCCAGCAGCCGGGCGCCGGGGAGGTCGTAGGAGGCGGGCAGGAGTTCCAGCTCGGGCATGCTCACCCGGCCCGAGCCGGCGAGGCGGGCCAGACCGTCGGTGAGGGCGGGCTCGCCCTCACCCGTGGCGACGACGACCACGGTGCGGCCGCCGGTGCAGGCGGCCACCAGGTCCTCCGCCGTCGGGGACGCGTCGTCGACCCGTATGCCCGCATCCCGCAGATACGGCAGCTGCGGGTGGGCGCCGTCCGCGCACAGCACGCGATCGGCGGAGTGCAGGACCTGCCAGGCGGGCCAGGACAGGAGGCCGGGCGCGACGCGGTGGCTGGTGGTCAGCAGGACGACGCGGCCGGTGGCGAGGGCCTGGTCGGGGTCCTGGTCGGAAGCCGGGTCCGGGGCGGGGTCGAAGCTGGTTGCGTTCACGATTCGAAGCTAACGCACGTCACCGACAGCCCCACGAGTTGTCCACAGGCAGGGGCCGCCGGCGGCCGTCCTCAGGCGGTTGTCCACAGGAGCCGGGGTTCGCCGGGGGCCCGCGTCCACAGGAGCCGGGGTTCGCGGGGGCCCGCGTCCACAGGAGCCGGAGTCCACGGCGGCGGGCGTCCACAGGGGCCCGGAGTCCACGGCGGCGGCGTCCGCAGGGCGCCCGCTCTCGCTGCCGGACCGTTCCTCCGGCTACGCGGTGCCCTTCGAGGCCGCCGTCGTGACCTCCCGCACCCACGGTGTCTCCGCGTCGACACGGCTGCTCTTCTGGACGTTCCAGGCGCCGTACCGCGGGTTGAGGTCCACGTGGAGTTCCTTGGACGCCTTGGCCAGAGCGCCCCAGAAGGCCGGCTTGCTGGTGTCGGTGCCGAGGGTCTGGGCGAGCTTCTGGGCCTCCAGCTGGAGGCGGAGGTTGTCGTCGAGGCGCTTGGGGGCCACGCCGTACTGCTGCAGCCACGCCGTCTCCAGCGCCTTGGAGCCGCCGACCTGCTGCTCCAGGCCGCTGCGCATCTGCTGGATCTCCTTGGTGGTGACGCTCACGCCGTTGTCCTGGGCGGCCCGGTGCAGTACCCGGTCGAGCACCATGTTGTGCAGGGTGTCGCGGGTGAGGCTGCCGGTCTGGGCGACGGCCTGCTTGTACTGGGCGTCGTTCGCCACGGCCGCGCGCTGGGCGGTGCGGACCTCGTTGACCCGGTTCTCCAGCTGCGCCACGGTGATCCGCTGGCCGCCGACCACGGCCGCGGCGCCGGGATGCGAGTCGCTTCCACAGGCGGTGAGGACGGGTGCCGCGGCGGCGATCGCGGCGGTGAGCAGGAGCGCGGTGCGACGGCGGCGGTGCAAGGAAGCCTCCCGAGGAGATTGTGCGACGGTGCACAAAGTCTTGCGATGATCGATGTTAGGCAGTGGGACGGCTGTGGCCAACCCATTCGACCGACCCATTCGACCAACGATTCACCGCGGCTTCGGGCACCGCCGCGCCCGGGAGGCTTCAGGTGGGCTCAGCCGGTGATGGCCACCGGGGCGTCCCACGCGTCGCGGTCCACGGTGATCGTGTAGCCGTTGCGCGTCTCCTTGCTGTTGACCAGGTACTGGTGGCCGCGGCTGTGGCCGGTGTACTGGGTCGAGCCGAACGGCCAGTCCGCCGTCGTGGTGTTCTGCTTGTCCCACAGGGCGTACCAGAGGTTGCCCGGCAGGTCCGTCTTGTCGGTGGCGTTCGCGACGGCCTTGGCGCTGGAGCTGGTGAAGCCGTAGTAGCCGGCGCGGTAGGTCTTGGCGCGCAGTTCCTTGTCGAAGGCGCGTACATAGGTGAGCACGGCGTTGGTGCACGACGTGTTCGTGATGTCGTACGACTCCATGTCGAGGTAGATCGGGCTGCCGGCCTTCATGCCGAGCGCGGAGGCCTTGGCGACGGCGTCGTCCGCGTCGGTCTTGCCGAGGGAGGCGGCGGTCGTGGCGGTGAGCTTCTCGGGGTTGGAACCGGACTGGCAGGGCGGCTGGGCGCCGACGTAGATCGGGATGAGCTTCCAGCCGAGGGTGCTGACGGACTTGACCCAGGAGGCGGTGAGGTTGGGCTGCGAGCAGCCGCGGTTCCTGCCGCCGACGTAGACCGCCGCGGCGCCGTAGAAGCCGGTGTGCCAGGCCTTCATCGCGGACAGGGAGGGCGCGGCGCAGGTGTCGAAGGCGCGCCCGGTGTACGTCTTCTGCGCGGGCCAGGTGGTGGCGGCCATGGAGGTCTGCGCGGCCACACCCGCCCCGGCGACGACGGCGGCGCCGGCGACGGCCCACGTGATGTATCTGCGCTTCTTCGACTGCCGGTGGCCGGCCATGATCCCCACCCCTGGTTGTGCCTGGCGTCGTGCCTGGCGAAAACGAATCGCAACGTATCCGGGGCCGTTCATGCGTTCGGGAAACAGAAGCCCCGCTGGTTCACAAGATTCCCTCACGGCACGGCAAAATCGTGCCTCCTTTCAGCCGCGCACCTGCCCGAGCCACTGCAGCGTGCGACGGATTTCGGCCGCGAGCGGGTGGCCGGGGCCCCGCAGGCGCTCGACGTCCATCAGCAGGCGCGCGAGCGTGTCGTGCGCGGCGGGGCGGTCGCCGAGGGCGAGAAGGAGGTGGCCCATGCGGCGGCGGACCTCGTGGGAGAGCTCGGGGTCGCCCGCCGACACGTACTGGTTCTCGTAGTACGGCAGCAGCGCGCGGTACTCCGCGAGCGCCCCCGCCGGATCACCGAGCGCCTCCAGGCATTGGGCGGCGTCGTAGCGGAACCGCAGCGACTGGGGGTCGGCCTGCCCGGCCTCGGCGGCGCGTTCGTCGGCGAGGCGGCGCAGTTCGGGCAGCGCGCGCCGGTACTGGCCGTCGTCCATGAGCGTGGCCGCGTACTGCTTGCGCAGGGTGCGCACGACCGGGGAGTGCTCGCCGTGCTGCTCCGCGGCGGCGGGCAGGATCGCGCCGAGGATGTCGACGGCCTGGGTGATGCGGCCCTCGCCGAGGAGGCGCTTGACCTCGTCGACGGCGCGCGCCACGTCGGGTTTCTCGGCGCTCTCGGGGGCGGGCGTGACAGGGGCGGGCTGGGGCGCGGGCGTGCGCGCGCGATCCGGCCAGGGGGCGTGCGGGCGCAGGAAGGGGCGCGTGGGGTCGAGGGGCGCCCCTGTGGGCGTCCCGCGCGCGGGCAGGAGCAGCGCCAAGTGCTCGTACACCTCCTGCGCGGACGCCGGACGGTGCTGCGGGTCCTTCGCGAGAAGGCGCAGGACGAGCGCTTCGAGCGGCTCCGGGACCTCGGGGCGGACACGGCTCACGGGCACCGGGGGCTCGTACAGGTGCCGGTGCAGCACGCCGAGCGCCGTGGAGCCGGCGAACGGGACGTCGCCGCTGAGCAGTTCGTGCAGGAGCACGCCGAGCGCGTACAGGTCGGTGTACGGGCCGACCGCGCCGCCCATGGCCTGCTCGGGCGCCATGTAGGCGGGCGAGCCGATGGGCGTGCCGGTGTGGGTGAGCCGGGTGGTGTCGGCGTCCATGACGGAGGCCACGCCCAGATCGAGGACGGTGACCGTGCCGTCCTGCTTGACCATCACGTTGCGCGGCTTGAGGTCGCGGTGGACGATCGGCACGGCGTGCACGGCGCTGAGCACGGCGCACAGCTGCGCGGCCACGGCGACGGCCCACTGCCAGGGGTACGGGTCGTGCTCGGCGAGGTGGTCGGAGAGGTCCGCGCCGTCGACGTACTGCATGACGAGGAACAACTCCTCGCCCTCGCTGCCCGCGTCGTGCACGGTGACGAGCCCGGGGTGGTCGACCTGAGCCGTCACCCGGCACTCGCGCACGAACCGCCGGCGCAGTTCGTCGGCCTCCTGCCCGGCCACCTTGTCGGGGCGCAGCAGCTTCACCGCCACACGCCGGTCGAGCCGCTGGTCGTAGGCCGTCCAGACCTGTCCCATGCCGCCCTGCCCGATGAGCGTGGACAGTTCGTACCGGCCGGCGACGACGCGTCCTGCCGTCACGGTCACCTTCCGCCCTCGTGGTCGCCGTCGCTCCCGCCGGGGTGCTTGCGCAAGTAGTCGCTGAGTTCGTCGAGTTCGGCGCGCACCTGGTCGATGCGGGCGGGCGCGGGCCACTGCGGCGGCGCGGGGGCGGTCGCGGGCGGCTGCGGCACGGGCGTGTGGGAGGCGGGCGTGTGGGGCGCGGGCGTGTGGGGCGCGGGCGTGTGGGGCGCGGGCGTGTGGGGCGCGGGCGTGTGGGGCGCGGGCGTGTGGGGCGCGGGCGTGTGGGGCGCGGGCGTGTGGGGCATCGGAGGCGGGGCGTACGGCGCCTGAGGGGTGCTCGGCACGGTCGCCGCGGTGAACGGCGAGGACGGGTGCGGGTATCCGTACCCCGGCGTCATCGGCGGCCCGGCGTACGTTCCGCCGAGCCGGCTGAAGTGGCGTATGTCCGCGAAGAGGAAGTACCCGGCGCAGGCGACGGCGTTCAGCAGCAGGATGCTCATGCCGATGTTGCCGTTCGGCGTGCTGAAGTCGTCGGTGTGGTCGGTGCTGAGGAAGGCGAAACTGGTGCCGAGGGCCACCACCGAGGCCGCGAAGACCCACCACTCGACGGCCCGGCGCGTCACGATCGCCGCGCGGAGCGTCGCCACCCACGCCAGGAACCCGATGCTCAGGATCGGCACGGCCACGAAGATCACGCGCAGCACGACCAGCGCCCCCGTCGAGGGTCGCTTCGGCGGAGGCGGCGCGTAGCCGGGGCCTTGCATGGCTGCTCCTGGAGGCCTGGTGGGGGCGGACGTGTGTGCCGTGTCCGAGCGTATAGGCCGACAAGGACAACCGGTCCGGCTTGTACCGAACCGTTGTCGTGCTGATCGGCTCCCTGCGCGGCGCGTGGTTCCCGGCCGTCTCAGCCGGGTGTCACCGTCCCGTCCGTCAACCCGTCGTACATCCCGCGCACGAGCTGGTCCCCGAGCCGGTTCGCGCGCCTGAGCGCCCGCTCGAACTCGTCGAGTGCGCGGAAACGCGCGCCGTAGCGCCGTTGTTCGTCGAGCGCGAGCCGGGGCAGCTGGAGCCGGCGCACATCCAGGCGCGTGGCCGTGGACGCATAACTGCTGGCCTGACGGTTGTTGGCGGTGCCGCGCAGGAAGCCGGCGAGGAACCACGGGTCGAGCGCCGCGGGATCAGGGCGCAGGAGCACGAGGTTGCGCCCCAGGGCGGCGCCCCCCGTCGCGTCGTCGATCACGCGCGCCACCGCGCCACCGCCGAGCACCGGTACGACGACGTCGCCCGATTCCGTCAGCACGGCCTCCTCGTCGCTCTCGGGGAGCGTGCCGGAGGGCGTCGTACCGGCGAGGACGTCGTGGTCGGTGAGAACGGGCACGCGCGCGTGCCCGCCGTTTCCGCCGGTACGCATCACCAGGGCTCCCCCGCGCGCGAGTTCACCGACGGTCGTGAACGGCCAGCGGGGCGCGGGCTGCGCGGGGGCCGCGGGCGGCGGGGTGAGGTCGACGGTCAGGCGCAGGGTGTCGCCGAGGCGCTCGCGTACGGCGGTGAGCGCGTCGGTGCCGTCGGCCGCGGCCGGCGGGGGCAGGTGGCGGGCCGGCGCGAGGTCGACGTCGTCGTCGAGGAGGTCGATGACGGGCAGGGAGCGGGTCAGACCGGGGCGTTCCTCCCGGAGGGTGCCCGCCCGGTCGAAGGCGCTCCAGGCGTCGAGGACGGCCTCGCGCACGGCCCGCCAGTCGGGCCCGCCGCGCCCCTCGGTGGCGTACTGCCCGGTGTCGACGAGCAGCACCTCGGGCTGCGCGGGCGCCTTGTCGGGCCGGCGCAGCACCCACAGGTGGAGCGGGATGTTGTACGGCGGTGCCGCGCCGATCGGCAGCGCGACGACGGCGCGCAGCGCGCCGCGGCGCAGCAGGTCGGCGCGGATACGGCGGCCGGAGCGGCGGGAGGCGGCGGCGGGCGGCATGAGCAGTACGGCCGTGCCGCCGTCACGCAGGCGGGCCAGGGCATGCTGGACCCAGGCGAGTTCGGACTCGTTGCGGGCGGGGAAGCCGTACTCCCAGCGGGGGTCGTAGGCGAGTTCGTCGTGCCCCCAGTTGCGCTCGTTGAACGGCGGGTGGCACAGGACGGCGTCGGCGCGCAGGTCGGGGAAGGCGTCGGCGCGCAGGGTGTCGCCCGCGGCGGCGCGCACGGTGGCGCGGGTGTGCAGGGCGAGACGCAGTGCGGTGAGCGCGGCGAGGTCGGTGGCGTCGTCCTGGGCGTAGAGCTCCTGGTCGGGGCGGGCGGAGACGGCGCGCAGAAGGGCGCCGGTGCCGGCGGCCGGGTCGAGGAGGGTACGGGCCGGGCCGGCCAGGTCGGCCATGAGGCCGGCGAGTTCGGCGGGGGTGAGCGTGTACTGGCGCGGGTTGGCGTCGAGATGCCGGCCGAGGAGGAACTCGAACGCCTGCCGGGCGCCCAGGTCGGCGGCGAGTTCGGCGGCGCCGCGCAGGAGGGGGGCGGAGGGGAGGAGTTGGGGACCGGTGGGGGTGTGAACTGCCGGCGAGGTGTTCACAGCGTGAGCGGCTGAGGGCGTGTTCACGGCGTGAACCGGCGGTGTCGTGTTCACAGCGTGCGGCGTGCTCGTCCGGGGTGACTGGTTGGCGGAGGTCGGCGAGTTCACAGCCCCCGGAGCGTTCACAGCTGCCGGGCCGTTCCCGGGCCGCGTGCCGAACCGCGGCACCAGCACCTGCTCCAGCGCCCCCGGCAGCATCGCAGCAAGGCGTTCGTCCGACCCCGAGCTCACCTCCAGCCACACCGTCGGCCGGTCGTGGATGAGCAGCAGTACGCATCCCGCGTGCGTGAGCGCGGTGACCGGCCCCTCGGGGTGCCCGGCGAGCTGCTGCCAGACGCGTTCGCGCAGCGGGACCTCGGCGAGTTTCCCCTGCTTGCGCAGCCAGGCCTCGATCTCGGCGAGGGCGAAGGAGGGGCTGGTCTCGGTACCGCCCACCGGCTTGGGGAAGTCGGCGTGGCGGCGGCGCCAGTTGCTGACGGCGGCGCGGCCGACACCGGCCAGCCGGGCGATCCCGGCGGCGGTCACCTCTGTCGCGTTGTCCTGCACCCGTCGGCTCCCCTCGTCGTCCCCGTATCCCGACCTCTGCGTGTGAGCCGAGCATACCGACGCAGGCAAGATCTACCCCTTCACGCCCGTGTACACATCGAATTCCGTGAACCGTGTTGACTCGGTTCACAAGCTCTGCTCTTATTGACCCATCGAACAGCGGCCGCCGATGAGGAGGCGGTCGCACCGTCCGAGGGGGGACACAGCCATGGGCATGAAGGGCAAGGTCGCACTGGGGGCCGTCGTCGGGATCGTCGTCATCGGTGCCGTGTCGGCGAACGCCGGCAACAACGGCGACGGCCACGACACCAACGGCAAGGGCTCCTCGGCGTCCGCCGGTCACGACTCCGACGGCAAGAAGACCGCCAAGGGCAAGGACGCCGGCGCGAAGGCCACGCAGAAGAAGGCCGCCTTCGCGGGGGACGGCGAGTACCGGATCGGCAAGGACATCAAGCCCGGCACCTACCGCACCACCGGCAACAGCGACGGCATGTGCTACTGGGAGCGCGCCAAGGACGCCAAGGGCGAGATGGACTCGATCCTGGCCAACGACAACGTCACCGGCGCCAGTTACGTGACCGTCAAGGCCACCGACAAGATCTTCAAGTCCAACGGCTGCAAGGACTGGGAGGCCGTCGACCTCAAGGCGAAGGCCAAGGGCGCGTCCGCCTCCCGGATGGCCGGCGACGGCGGCATGTTCCGGGTCGGCGCCGACATCGCGCCCGGCACCTACCGCTCCACCGGCAACACCGACGACTCCTGCTACTGGGAGCGCACCAAGGACGCCAAGGGCGACATGAACTCCATCATCGCCAACAACAACGTCAGCGGCACCGCCGTCGTCACCATCAGCGCCTCGGACGGCTACTTCAAGACGACGGGCTGCAAGGACTGGAAGAAGGCCTGACCGGACCGGGCCGACTCCCGTCGCCGGCCCCGCGATCGCCGCCGCCCCGTCCCCGCCCCCGTCCCTGTCCTCCGCCCCCCACGCTCACGCTCACCTCCCCTCCCACACCACCACGTGAAGGACTGTCATGCGTCTCTCGCCCCGTGCCGCCAGCCTGTTCGCCGTCGCGGCGCTCCCCCTGGCCCTCACCGCCTGTTCCTCCGGTTCGTCCTCCGGCTCGTCCGCCGACACGGGTGCGAACGCCAAGCCGGCCAAGGCCAAGGACCTCAACGCCGGTCTGGCCACGGGTACGGAGCTGAAGAAGGCGCTGGCGCCGGCGGCGGCCTTCCCGGCCGGGTTCACCCTCGAGGCCGACGGCGCGTCGGACAGCGGCGGCCACTTCCTGTCCCCGTCGGCCCGCAAGACCGCCAAGCCGGACTGCACCAAGCTGGAGGCCACGTCCTGGATCCAGGTGACCGGTTACGAGGGCGGCGTGTCGTTCGCGCAGGACGACTACGTCAACCAGGACAAGACCGAGGAAATGGCCCAGGAGATCGACGAGTTCCAGGGTTCCACGGCCCAAGACGTGATGAAGCGGCTCCAGTCGGTCGCGGCGGAGTGCGCCACGTTCACCGACACGGACGCGCACGCCAAGGTGAAGGTCGCGGGCGCCGCGACGGCCGGGCTCGGCGACGAGGCCTACACCATGACGCTGACGAGCGGTGCCTGGCAGAACGGCACCACGCTGGTCGCGGCCCGCTCGGGCAACGCCGTGGTGACCGTGCTGTCCACGGCGGGCGGCGACAACGGCGCCGCGACCGCGAAGAAGCTGACGGGCCGGCTCCTCACGTCGCTGAAGGACCTGAAGACCGCCTGATCCGCATCACCTCACGTGTCGACCGCGGCCCGGCAGGCCGTGCGCGCCCACCGGCTCGCGCACCCTGCCGGGCCGCGGCCTGCACCCGGTGAACCGCGGAACCGCGGGGGCCGAGGTCAGCCCGCGTGGAACCGCGCCGGGGCATCGGTCGGGTTGCCGCCCGCGGGGAGCTTCTGCCCGGGACAGGTCCTGAGCACCTTCTCCATGGCGGCCTTCTCGGCGGCGGTCACCCACAGCTGGTACTTCTTCTTCACCGCGACCTGGGCGGCGACGTACGTGCACCGGTACGCCTTGTTCGGGGGCAGCCACGTCGCCGTGTCGCCGTCGCCCTTCGCCCGGTTGGTGCTCGCGTCCACCGCTATGAGGTTGAGCGGGTCGTTGGCGAGGGCGATGCGCTTGCCCGCGTCCCAGTACTTGGCGCCCTTCTGCCAGGCGTCGGAGAGCGCGACGACGTGGTCGATGTCGACGAGGCTGCGGCCGCGCCGGTAGGTGACCTTCTTGCCGGAGTAGGGGTCCGACTCCAGTACGCCGTACGACACCTTGCAGCGGCCGCCGGTGAACCTCACCTCGTCCAGGTCCCGTTTGAGGATGTCGTCGCGCGTGTCGCAGGAGTTGGAGTCGGTGTCGGCCCAGGCGGTGCCGAACCGTTCCCGCGAGTAGCCCGTCTTCGGCGCGCGGCCCTTGACGGTCAGCGACTCGGCAGCGGTGAGCGCGGCGCCGCCGCCCCCGGTCTCCTGCGGCCCGCCGGACCCGGTGTTCGTCTCCGCCTTGCACCCGGTCACGGCGACCATCAGCACGACGGCAGCCGCGGTCCCGCCCCTCAGACGCCTCACGTCGCGTCCCTCCCCTTTGCCACCCCGGTCGGCCCCCGCACGGGGCGTCTTCCCTGTACGACTGTGCGCACACCGTAGCGACAGGGCGCGCGGGTGCACGCACGAGGGGCACGCAGGGTTCCGGCCAGGCGCTCCACGAGTGGGCATTTGCCTCATACCGGTCGTATCGTCGATTCTGAGTCACCTCTGGAAGGAGCTCTGGATGGGCATCTTCGACAGGTTCAAGAGCAACCGCATGGCGCAGCACAAGGCCGGGGACATGTCCGACGCCGCGGAGAAGAAGGTCAACGAGAGGACGGGCAACAAGTACGACAGTCAGGTCGACCAGGGCCAGCAGAGGCTCGAGGAGCAGCTCGGCATGGACCGCGACCGCGAACGCCCCGACCAGCCGTAGACCGGCGCGCACGGCCACGCGAACGGCCTTCCGCACACTGACGTTCAGGCCACCCGCCCCCGTGGGGCGGGTGGCCTGACGTCTGTTCAGAACAGGTGCGGGAGGGTCACGATCCGAGGATCGACGTCAGGAACTCCCCGACCCACCCGAGCAACTCCCGCCCGACCAACGGCTTCCCGCCGACCTTCGCCGTCTTCGGTCGCGGCACCAGCACCTGGTGCGCCGCCGGCTTGATGACGGTGCCGGGGTAGAGGCGCTTGACGCGCAGTTCCTGGGACTCCCTCAACTCCACCGGCGCGAAGCGGATGTTGTTGCCCTGCAGGACGACCTCGCCGACGCCGCACGCGCGGGCGAGCATGCGCAGGCCGGCCACGAGCAGCAGGTTCTCCACCGGCTCGGGCAACTTGCCGTAGCGGTCGACGAGTTCCTCGCGGACCGACTTGACGTCCTCCTCGGTGTTCGCGGAGGCGATGGCACGGTAGGCCTGCAGGCGCAGGCGCTCGCCGGGGGCGTAGTCGTGCGGGACGTGGGCGTCGACCGGGAGCTCGATCTTGACCTCCAGCGGCGGCTCCTCCTCCACGCCGCCCTCCAGGGAGGCCCGGTAGTCCGCGACGGCCTCGCCGACCATCCGCACGTACAGGTCGAAGCCGACGCCCGCGATGTGGCCGGACTGTTCGCCGCCGAGGAGGTTTCCGGCGCCGCGGATCTCCAGGTCCTTCATCGCCACGTACATGCCGGCGCCCATCTCGGTGTGCTGGGCGATCGTGGCGAGCCGCTCGTGGGCGGTCTCCGTCAGCGGCTTCTCCGGCGGGTAGAGGAAGTAGGCGTAGCCGCGCTCGCGGCCGCGGCCGACCCGGCCGCGCAGCTGGTGCAGCTGCGAGAGGCCGAAGTTGTCGCCGCGCTCGACGATGAGGGTGTTGGCGTTGGAGATGTCGATGCCGGACTCGACGATCGTCGTGGAGACCAGGACGTCGTACTTCTTCTCCCAGAAGTCGACGACGACCTGTTCCAGCGTCGACTCCGACATCTGGCCGTGGGCGGTGGCGATGCGTGCCTCGGGGACGATCTCGCGCAGGCGGGACGCGGCCCGGTCGATGGACTCGACCCGGTTGTGGATGTAGAAGACCTGGCCCTCGCGCAGCAGTTCGCGGCGGATGGCGGCACCGATCTGCTTCTCCTCGTAGGGGCCGACGAAGGTCAGCACCGGGTGGCGCTCCTCCGGCGGGGTGGTGATGGTCGACATCTCGCGGATGCCGGTGACGGCCATCTCCAGGGTGCGCGGGATCGGGGTGGCGGACATCGTCAGGACGTCGACGTTGGCGCGCAGCTTCTTCAGCTGCTCCTTGTGCTCGACGCCGAAGCGCTGCTCCTCGTCGACGATGACCAGGCCCAGGTCCTTGAACTTGGTCTCGGAGGAGAACAGGCGGTGGGTGCCGATGACGACGTCCACCGAGCCCTCCCGCAGGCCCTCCAGGACCGCCTTGGCCTCGGTGTCGGTCTGGAAGCGGCTGAGCGCCCGTACGTTGACCGGGAACTGCGAGTAGCGCTCGGAGAACGTCCCGAAGTGCTGCTGCACCAGCAGGGTGGTCGGCACCAGGACCGCGACCTGCTTGCCGTCCTGGACGGCCTTGAAGGCGGCGCGCACGGCGATCTCGGTCTTGCCGTAGCCGACGTCGCCGCAGATCAGGCGGTCCATGGGGACCGTCTTCTCCATGTCCTCCTTGACCTCGGCGATGGTGGTGAGCTGGTCGGGGGTCTCGGCGTAGGGGAAGGCGTCCTCGAGTTCGCGCTGCCAGGGGGTGTCGGACCCGAAGGCGTGGCCGGGCGCCGCCATCCGTGCGCTGTAGAGCTTGATGAGGTCGGCCGCGATCTCCTTGACGGCCTTCTTGGCGCGCGCCTTGGTCTTGGTCCAGTCGGCGCCGCCGAGGCGGTGCAGGGTGGGGGCCTCGCCGCCGACGTACTTGGTGATCTGTTCCAGCTGGTCGGTGGGGATGTAGAGGCGGTCGCCGGGCTGGCCGCGCTTGGCGGGGGCGTACTCGACGACCAGGTACTCGCGGGTGGCGCCCTGGACGGTGCGCTGCACCATCTCGATGTAGCGGCCCACGCCGTGCTGCTCGTGGACGATGTAGTCGCCCGCCTCCAGGGTGAGCGGGTCGATGGTCTTGCGGCGGCGGGCCGGCATCCGGGCGCCGTCCTTGCCGGCCGCCTTCTGCCCGGACAGGTCGGTCTCGGTGAGGACCGCGAGTCTGAGGGCCGGGTCGACGAAGCCGTAGTCGATCGAGCCGCACGCCACGTGCACGACGGACGGGGAGATCTCGCCCAGCTCGGCGTCCAGGCGGGCCGCGATGCCCTCGCCGCCCAGCACCTCCACCGTGCGGGCCGCCGGGCCGTGGCCCTCGGTGACGAAGACCGTGCGCCAGCCGTCGGCGAGCCAGCCCTTGGTGTCGGCGAGGGCCTTGGCGGTGTCGCCGCGGTAGGTCTCGGGGGCGTGCATGCCGAGCTTGAGGGTGTCAGCGTCCAGTTCCTCGTCGGCGGCGAACGGCGACACCGACCACCACATCATGTCCAGCTCGCGGGCCCGGTCCCGGACGTCCGCGATGGACCACAGGGAGGCCGCGCCGACGTCGATGGGCGCCTCGCCGCCGCCCGCGGTGGCCGCCCAGGACGCCTGGAGGAACTCCTGGCTGGTGGCGACCAGGTCGGACGCGCGCGTGCGGACCCGCTCGGGGTCGCACACGAGCGCCATGGCGCCCTTGGGCAGGACGTCGACCAGCAGCTCCATGTCGTCGACCAGGACGGGGGCGAGCGACTCCATGCCCTCGACGGCGATCCCCTCGGCGATCTTGCCGAGCAGCTCGCCGAGCTCGGGGTGCTCCTCGGCGAGGGCACGCGCACGCCCGCGGACGTCGTCCGTCAGCAGGAGTTCACGACAGGGGGGCGCCCACAGCCCGTGCTCGGCGACTTCCAGGGAGCGCTGGTCGGCGACCTTGAAGTAGCGGATCTCCTCGACGTCGTCGCCCCAGAACTCCACGCGCAGGGGGTGTTCCTCGGTGGGCGGGAAGACGTCCAGGATGCCGCCTCGTACGGCGAACTCGCCGCGCTTCTCGACGAGTTCCACGCGCGCGTACGCGGCGGCGGCGAGGGCCTCGACGATCTCGTTCAGGTCGGCCGTCTGCCCGGTCCTCAGCGCGACGGGCTCCAGGTCGCCGAGGCCCTTGACCTGCGGTTGCAGCACGGATCGTACGGGTGCGACGACCACGGAGACCCGGCCGGTCTCGGGGTCGGAGGGGCTGGGGTGGGCGAGCCGGCGCAGCACGGCCAGGCGGCGGCCGACGGTGTCGCTGCGGGGGCTCAGCCGCTCGTGCGGGAGGGTCTCCCAGGCCGGGTACTCCACCACGCCGTCGGGCGGCAGCAGCGACCTCAGGGCGGCCGCGAGGTCCTCCGCCTCCCGGCCGGTCGCCGTCACCGCCAGTACCGGGCGGCCGGTCTCGCGGGCCAGCGCGGCGACCGCGAAGGGGCGGGCCGCCGGGGGGCCGACCAGGTCGACGTGCATGCGGTTGCCGTCGGCGCCCGCCTTGATCGCTTCCGCGAGGGCGGGGTCCTTGACGACGGCGTCGAGCAGACCGTGCAGGCTCATTCTGGGCGGCTTTCGTCCGGGGGGTGGGCAACGCGAATCGCCCGACGCGCGCTGCGGGCCGGGGGTACCTCCAGCGTACGTCGCGCTTCGCGGGGGCGCCGGTGCTGTGGACAACGCCGGCTCCCTCCGTGCCCTGCGTTGCGGTGGCGGCCCGGTCTGCGAACGCCGAACAGGCCCGGCGCCGGCGAGTCCCCCAAGACTCCCCGGCGCCGGGCCGCTCCCCCGCAACCCCCGTATGCGGTGGCTATTCGGTGGCGATGGCGTTCAGGACGTTCATCCGGCCCGCCCGGAACGCCGGGATCAGGGCGGCGAACAGGCCCACGAAGGCCGAGCCGAGGAACACCGCGATGATCGTCGGCCACGGGATGTCGAGGACCTTCAGGCCCTCCAGGGCGAGCAGCTTCTGGGCCGTCGCGCCCCAGCCCATGCCCAGCCCCAGGCCCAGCAGGGCGCCGAAGAGGGCGATGACGACCGACTCCATGCGGATCATGCGGCGCAGCTGGCGGCGGGAGAGGCCGATGGCCCGCATCAGGCCGATCTCCCGGGTCCGCTCCACCACCGACAGGGCCAGGGTGTTCACCACACCGAGGATCGCGACGATGATCGCCAGGGCGAGCAGGCCGTAGATCATGTTCAGCAGCTGGCCGATCTGGTCCTTCAGCGCCTGCTTGTAGTCGGTCTGGTCGCGCACCTTGTACTGCGGGTAGTCGTGCAGCGCGGACTTCAGCGACTTGTACGCGGCGTCCTGCTGCCCCTTGTCGGCGGTGGCGAAGACCAGCTGGTCGAGGGGCATCTTGTCGGCGGGGACGTACTTGGCGAGCGTCGCGATGGACATGTACTTGGCGCCCTGGTCGATCACGACGTCGCTGCTGGTGATCGCCCGGACGGTCAGGTTCGCGGTGCGGCCGCCCTGGAAGGCGACCTTGATCGTCGAGCCGAGGTGGATGCCGTGGGCCTTGGCGAACTTCTCGTGCACGGACATGGAGTCCGGCCGGTAGGCGTCCTTGAGGTTGCCGGCGACCGTCTTGGTGCGCAGGTCGGTCGCGTACGTCGGGTCGGCCGCCGTGATGTCGGTGTCCTTCAGGAGCTTGCCGTCGGGCGTGGTGTAGTCGGCCTTCATCGAGCGGTACTCGGTGACCCGCGCCAGCCCCGGCGTGTCCTTGACCGCCTTGACCGCCTGCGGGGTCACCAGCTGCCCGCTGTCGGACTGGATGATGAAGTCCGTGCCGACGGTCTTGTCGAGCTGGTCGGTGGCGGAGGCGACCATGGAGGAGCCGACCACCGACAGGCAGGCGACCAGCGCGAGCCCGATCATCAGGGCGGCGCCCGTGGCGCCGGTGCGGCGCGGGTTGCGCAGCGCGTTGCGCTCGGCCATGCGGCCGACCGGACCGAACATCCGCAGCAGTACGGCGCCCAGGACGCGCACCACACCGCCCGCGAGGAGCGGGCCGATGACGACGAACCCGATGAGCGAGAGGACGATGCCCAGGCCCAGCCACAGCGAGCCGTCGGCGGCCTTGCTGACACCCGCTGCCAGGTAGAGGCAGTAGCCGCCGGCGCCGGTGAGGAGCACGCCCACCAGGGCCCGAATGCGGCCGGCCTTGGCGTCGGCGGGGGCGCCGGCGTCGCGCAGGGCGGCCATCGGGGAGACCTTGCCGGCCCGGCGGGCGGGCAGGTAGGCCGCGAGGACGGTGACGACGACACCGAGGATCAATCCGACCACCGGGGTGGTCCAGGCGACCGTCAGATCGCTGGTCGACAGGTGCATGCCCATGGAGCCCATGAGTTTCATCAGGCCGACCGCGAGGCCGACCCCCGCGCCGACCCCGAGGACGGACCCGACCAGGCCCAGCAGCAGCGCCTCGGCCAGCACCGACCGGTTGACCTGCTTGCGGCTGGAGCCGATGGCCCGCATCAGGCCGATCTCCCGGGTGCGCTGGGCGACCAGCATGGAGAAGGTGTTGATGATCAGGAAGATGCCCACGAGGAAGGCGATCCCGGCGAAGCCGAGCATCGCGTACTTCATGACGTTCATGAAGCCCTCGACGTCCTTCTGGTTGGCGTCGGCGGTCTCCTTGGCGGTCTGCACCTTGTAGCCGCTGCCGAGTCCGGCGAGGACGTTCTTCTTCAGCTGCGGGTCGCTCACCCCGGAGGCGGCCGTGACGTTGACGTTGGTGAAGACACCGGTCTTGCCCACGAGGGTCTGCTGGGCGGTCCTGGTGTCCAGGTAGAAGATCGCCGCGCCGGGGTTGGTGACCTGGAAGTCGGCGATGCCGGAGATCCTCGCGTCGTGCGTGCCGACGGCGCTGATCACGGCGAGTTCGTCGCCCAGCTTCAGGTGGTGCTTGTCGGCGGTGTCGCGGTCCACCATCACCTGGTCGGGGCCCTTGGGCGCCGTACCGGAGGTGATCTTCATGGTGCGGGCGTCGTTGCTGTTCCAGCTGCCGACGATGGTGGGGGCGCCGCTGGAGGGCGACAGGCTGTCCTTCTCGGCGTCGACGACGGTCACGGAGGTCGAGAAGACGGTCCCCTCGGCCGACTTCACGCCCTGGGCGGCGCGCACCTTGCTCAGGACGGAGGCCGGCATGACGGGCGGCCTGCCGTTGTCGGAGGTCGTCTCACCGCTGTCGGAGGCGCCCTTGGCGCTGACGGTGACGTCGGAGGAGGTGGCCTGGAACAGCTTGTCGAAGGTGGTGTTCATGGTGTCCGTGAACACCAGCGTCCCGCAGACGAAGGCGACGGACAGCAGGACGGCTATGGCCGACAGGGCCATGCGCCCCTTGTGCGCGAAGAAGTTGCGCAGGGAGGTCTTCAGGACGGTCATGACGTACGTCCCCGGGCGTCGAAGTCCTTCATGCGGTCCAGGACGGCCTCGGCGGTCGGCCGGTGCATCTCGTCGACGATCCGGCCGTCGGCGAGGTACAGCACCCGGTCCGCGTACGACGCCGCCACCGGGTCGTGCGTGACCATCACGATGGTCTGCCCGAGCTCGTCGACGGACCTGCGCAGGAAGCCGAGGACCTCGGCACCCGCGCGCGAGTCGAGGTTTCCGGTCGGCTCGTCACCGAAGATGATCTCAGGGCGGGCGGCCAGGGCCCGGGCCACGGCGACACGCTGCTGCTGGCCGCCGGAGAGCTGGGTGGGCCGGTGCTTGAGCCGGTCGGACAGGCCGACGGTGTCCACCACGCGCGAGAGCCACTGCTGGTCCGGCTTGCGGCCGGCGATGTCCATGGGCAGCGTGATGTTCTCGATCGCGTTCAGCGTGGGCAGCAGGTTGAACGCCTGGAAGATGAACCCGATCCGGTCGCGCCGCAGCCGGGTGAGTTTCTTGTCCTTCAGGCCGGTGATCTCGGTCTCGTCCAGGTAGATCTGCCCGGAGGTCACGGTGTCTAGCCCGGCGAGGCAGTGCATCAGCGTGGACTTGCCGGAGCCCGAGGGCCCCATGATCGCGGTGAACTGTCCGCGGGCGATGTCCACGTCGACGTGGTCGAGGGCGACGACGCGGGTCTCGCCGGCCCCGTACGCCTTGACGACCTGCCGCGCTCGCGCGGCAACGGCCGTACGCCCTCCAGTGCCCCCGTGCCTGGGAATGGTCACGGCCGATGTCATGGCGTATCTCCTATGTCGGTCATTGAATGAGTCGCCCGGCCCCTGTGCGGTGCGAGCCGGTGTGGGTCCCGAACTGCTTCGACGATGAGTCTGGTCCCGCGGAGGGGTCCGGCGCGCTGGTGCCCGGCACCCTCTTGTACGGGGGAAAACCCCACCCCCGCCGGTTCGGTTCACCGCCCCCCAGCGGCGTAAAGCCAGGTTAAGGACGGCACCCCGGCCTTCTCGTCCTCCAGCGGGACGAACCCTCCCCGAGCCGTAGTACGGAGGAACCCTTAGGGGCGGTCCACCGACGGGTGGAGACGGTCTCGGGGTTCGCTCCACCCACCGGCCCACCGAGCCTGCACCCTGCCGCTACGTGAGGCTCAAGTGGGAAGCTGTCCCGCGGCGGATAGATGCAAGGGGAAGGAATCTCGTGGACCAGGGGGACACCGGCATACGGGCCGAGGTGGCGCGGGAGCGGCCACCCGCGTCCACCGGACGCAGAGGCGCCGTGGTCGCCGCGCTCATGCTCGCGATGGCCCTGGCCGCCCTCGACGCCACCGTCGTCTCCACGGCCGTGCCGCAGATCGTCGGCGACCTCGGCGGCTTCTCGTACTTCTCCTGGCTCTTCTCCGGCTATCTGCTCGCCGTCACCGTCACGCTCCCGGTGTACGGCAAGCTCTCCGACACCTTCGGCCGCAAGCCGGTGCTGGTGGCGGGCGCGGCGGTGTTCCTGCTCGGCTCGCTGCTGTGCGCGGGGGCCTGGAACATGGGAGCGCTGATCGCCTTCCGCATCGTCCAGGGCCTGGGCGGCGGGGCTCTGCAGGGCACGGTCCAGACCCTGGCGGCGGACCTGTATCCGCTCAAGGAGCGCCCGAAGATCCAGGCCAAGCTGTCGACGGTGTGGGCGGTGTCCGCGGTGGCCGGTCCGGGCGTGGGCGGGGTCCTGGCGGCGTACGCCGACTGGCGCTGGATCTTCCTCGTCAACCTGCCCATCGGGGCGGTGGCGTTGTGGCTGATCGTGCGCCATCTCCACGAACCCGAAAGGCAGTCGGCCGGCCGCCCGCGGATCGACTGGGCGGGCGCGTGCGCCGTGTTCGCCTGCGGCGGTGTGCTGCTGACGGCCCTGGTGCAGGGCGGGGTGGCCTGGCCGTGGCTGTCGGCGCCGTCCGCGGCGCTGTTCGGTACGGGACTGGCGCTGGCCGGTGTCGTGGTCGTGGTCGAACGCCGGGCGGCCGAGCCGATCATCCCGGGGTGGGTGTGGCGGCGCCGGACGATCGCCGCGGTCAATCTGGCGCTGGGCGCGCTGGGGCTGCTGATGGTGGCGCCGAGCGTGTTCCTGCCGACGTACGCGCAGTCGGTGCTGGGCCTGGCGCCCGTGGCGGCCGGATTCGTGCTGTCCGTATGGACGTTGAGCTGGCCGGTGTCGGCGGCGCTCAGCCAGCACGTGTACCGCCGGATCGGCTTCCGGAACACGGCGTTGCTGGGCATCGGCACGGCGACGCTGATCCTGTTCGCGTTCCCGTTCCTGCCGTATCCGGGCGCCGCCTGGCAGCCCGCGCTGCTGATGCTGCTGCTGGGGGCGGCGCTGGGGCTGTTCCAGCTTCCGCTGATCGTCGGGGTGCAGTCAACGGTGGGCTGGGCGGAGCGCGGGACGACGACGGCGTCGGTGCTCTTCTGCCGCCAGACCGGCCAGACGATCGGCGCGTCCGTGTTCGGCGCGGTGGCCAACGGGGTGCTGGCCTCCCGCCTGGGCGGCGCGGGCGACCTGGACGCGGTGACGCGGGGGCTGGACGGCGACGGCGCGCCCGAGGCGACCCGGCGCGCGATCGCCGACGCGGTGCACGCGGTGTACGTCGGCGCCGGGTGCGCGGCGGCGCTCGCCTTCCTGGTGCTGCTGCTCGTGGCGCCACGGCGTTTTCCGGTGCTCAAGGACTGACGCCAGGGGGCGATCTCCGCCCGATCATCCACCCGATCGATGGGTTAACGCGGGTAACACCGCAGCTCAGCGTAGTAAGCGCGTACCGACCGGCCAGTTTGTGGAAAACCTCGCGCACCCCCGAACTGGCTAGTAACGTGCGTGGCTCGCCCGCCCCCCACCTCCCTGCGGTCCCGTACGGGACCCGAGCCACGCAAGGAGCACCGGGATGTCCCATGAGCCCTACGGCCCATCCCCTGCGTACGACGCCACCTACCCGTGGCAACCGCACAGCGTCCCGCCGGAGCGCTTCGCCCCGCCGGAGCGCTTCGCCCCGCCCCGTCCGCCCCACCAGCCCCTCGGTCACCACAGCGACCTGCGCGAGCTGCGCAGCGCCTACCGCTGGCAGCGCCGTACCGCCGCGCTCACCGCGTTCGGCTACTTCGTCCTCTTCCTGGTGCTGTCCGCCTTCGCCCCGTCGGTGATGACCACCAGCGTCGTGGACGGACTGCCCGCCGGACTGCTGCTCGCCGTCCTGCAGATCCCCATCACCTGGGTGGCGATCGCGCTGTACGAGCGCACGGCCCGCCGTCGCGTCGACCCGATCGCGGACCGCATCCGCAAGCAGGCCGCACTGGATGCCAAGCGGGAGGCCCGGCGATGACCAACGGCTTCAGCGGCAACGCGCAGGCGATGTCCCTCGTCGCGTTCTCCGCCATCGCCACCATCACGCTGCTGCTGTGCGTGATGACCGGCCCCGACCGGGACGACCTCGACGAGTTCTACACCGGCTACGGCTCCCTCTCCCCCATGCGCAACGGCCTGGCGATCGCGGGCGACTACATCTCCGCGGCGAGCGTCCTGGGCACCGGCGGGGTGATCGCCCTGTGCGGCTACGACGGCATCGTGCTGGCCCTCAGCACCGCCCTGTCCCTGATGCTGCTGATGTTCCTGCTGGCCGAACCCCTGCGCAACGCCGGCCGCTTCACCATGGGCGACGCCCTGACCCGGCGGATGCCCGGACGCGCGGTACGCATCACCGCGTGCGTGGTCACCATCGCCGCGCTGCTGCCGCTGATGCTGGTCCAGCTCGCCGGCACCGGGCAGCTGCTGGCCTTCATCCTCGGCTTCTCCGGCGACGCGCTGAAGACGGGCTGCATCATCGGGCTCGGCGCCCTGATGATCAGTTACGCGGCGATCGGCGGCATGAAGGGCACGGCCCTCATCCAGATCCTGAAGATGGTCATGCTGCTCGGCTCGGGAGCCGTGGTCGCCCTGCTGGTACTGAGCCGCTTCGACTGGGACCCCGGCGCCCTCTTCCACGCCGCCGCCGCGCAGAGCGGGGTCGGCTCCCGGTTCCTGCACTCCGGCGTGCAGTTCGCGGGCAGCCCCAACCCCCGCCTGGACATGATCACCTCGGAACTCACCGTCGTCATCGGCGGCGCCTGCCTCCCGCACGTCACGATGCGCATGTACACCGCCAACAGCGCCCGCCAGGTGCGCCGGTCGATGTCCTGGGCGGTGTCGTCCGTCGTCGTGTTCGTCCTGATCATGACGGTCGTCGGCTTCGGCGCCACGGCGCTGATCGGACGTTCGGTCATCGCCCAGGCCGACCCGCAGGGCAACACGGCCTACCTGCTCGGTTCCCGGGCCGCGTTCGGCCCCGACGTCTCCACAGCGGAAACGTTCCTGTTCACGACGGTCACCACGGCGATCTTCCTGACCCTGCTCGCGTCCGTCGCCGGCATGATCCTCGCCTGCGCCAACTCCCTCGCCCACGACGTCTTCGCCACGCACATGCGAAAACTGTCGGCCCGCCGCGAGATGGCGCTGGCCCGGGCCTCGGCGCTCGCGGTGGGCGTCCCGGCGATCCTGCTGGCCACCCTGGTCCAGCACCGCAGCCTGCAGCCCCTGGTGACGCTGTCCTTCTGCCTGGGCGCCTCCGCCATCGCCCCGGCCCTGCTCTACAGCCTCTTCTGGCGCCGCTTCACCCGGACGGGCCTGCTCAGCACCCTCATCGGCGGCACCCTGGCCGTGCTCGTGGTGATGCCGGGCACGAACCTCGTCTCCGGCTCCCCCGTCTCCGCCTTCCCCGAGGCCGACTTCAACTGGTTCCACTTCACGACGACGGGAGTGCTCACCATCCCCCTCGGCTTCGCCTTCGGCTGGCTCGGAACGGTCCTGTCCGGCCGGCGCACCGCGGAGGAGGAGCGGCACGAGTACGAGGCGGTGGAAGGGTGGATCCTGGCGGGGGCGGTACGCAGGGGCGCCTGAACGACACCCACCCCGCGAACTCGGGCCGGGGGGCGGCCATCGTGATGGCGGCCCCCCGACCCGCTCTCACTCCCCCTGCGTCGAACCCGTCAACGCCGTGAGACTGCTTCGTACGTAGTCCATCTGCGCCTGCACGTCGTCCCACCGCTCCCCGTGCTCGCGCAGCACCCGCTCGGTCTCCCGGGCGATCCGTTCCTCCCGCAGCCGCGCGTCCGCGAGGATCTCGGCGGCACGCGCGCGTGCCTCCTCCTGGCAGCGGCGGCCGGCCTCCTCCGCCTCCCCGAACGCCCGCTTCGCCTCCGACAGCGTCCCCTCCGCCAGCGCCACCCGTTCGGCCTCCCGCACCGCCGCCGCGGCCACCCGCTCGGCCTCCGCCCGCTCCACCTCCTCCCAGCGCTCGGCGAGCTCCTTGGCCTGCTCGGCGAGCTGTTCCGAGGTGCGGCGGCGCACGTCCCGGAGCGCGCCCAGAGCCTTACCACGCCTCTGCTTCACTTCACGCCGGGCGGAGACACGGATCTCGTCCGCCTCGGCGCGGGCGGCGATCAGGCACTGACGGGCGCGTTCGTCGGCATCGGCGCGCACAGCATCGGCGTGCGCCTGCGCCGCGTCCCGCACGCCGTTCGCGCACTCCTGCGCCTCTTCTGCCCGGCGCTGCGCCTCCTGACGTGCACCTTCCCGCACGGCGGCCGCCTCCTGCCGAGCGAGCTCGAACAGGTGCCGCGCGCCCTCCCCGAGCGACTCGTAAGCCTGCGGCCCGAGCCGCGCCACCGCCTCCCGCAACCGCGCCACCTCCTCCTCCATCTCCCGGGCGAGCACGGTGAGACGGGCGGCCCGCTCCCAGGCGGCGTCCCGGTCGTGGGAGAGGGCGGCGGCGTAGGCGTCGACCTGATCGGGCCGGTAACCGCGCCCCCGTACGACCCCGAAGCCGTGGGGCGAGACCGATGCGCTGCTCATCCTGGAACCCCTCTGCGCCGAACGGACACGAAAAGATGATTGCGCGCACATCTTGAGGTATAGGACGGAAGTGTTCATAACGCGACACTCCGCCCAGGGGTCACGGTCAGGCGCGGACACGTACGCGCATGACCGCACATCGGCATCGGCGTGCCTGTGGGTACGCAGAAGGGCCGGGCCCGGTCACAACGACCGGGCCCGGCCCGAAAGTCCGCTCACGCGGGCGTCAGCTCACGCAGGTATCCGCTCACGCGGGCGTCAGCAGGACGTCACAGCAGGCCGTCCCACATCTCCTCCAGTAGCACCGACCACCAGCTCTCCGGCGATCCCAACGCCGCCGGGTCCAGCGAGGCGAGCTGCGCCTGGAAGTCGACGGTCCAGCGGCCCGCCTGCTCCTGGTTCAGCCCGAACCGCAGCCGCCACATCCGCCCGAGCAGCGCCAGGCAGCGCTGGAACTCGGGCAGTCCGGTGTTCACGAACTGCGGCGGCACCGGCGCCCCACCGGGCCCCGCCTCCACCGGCACAGCGACGATGTTCGCCGAGCCGTACTGCACACAGATCGCCTTGCCAAAGTCGCTGCCCATGACGAGGTAGGAGCCCGCGTCCGAGGCAGGCTGCACACCGCGCTCCTGCGCCAGCTCGGCGAGTGTCGGCACCGGCCGCCCCGGCTGGGCCTGCGCCCAGAAGAACGGACCCATGTCCATCGGCAGCCCCGCCACCACCAGCGACTGCGCCACGATCGGCGGCACGCCCTGCCGGGACACGGCCTGCTGCTCGAACCGGAAGATCCCCGGCCCGAACGCCCCGCCCAGCTCCTGCGCGATCGCCTCGGGCGGCACGGGCGGAGCCGACTGCACCGGCGGCAACGGCGCCCGCACCGGCGCCGGCCGCGCGGGCCCGTCCGCCACCTGGTGCAACTCACCCTGATGCGCCAGCAGTTGCTGCATGCCCTGCTGCCGGCTCGCATGATCCGTGCCGTACGGCGCGATGCTCGTGATCCGCGCCTGCGGCCACTGCTCCCGGATCATCCGCGCGCAGTACGCGCCCGGCAGCTCGCACGACTCCAACTCGGTGTGCAGCTCCAGCACCTGGTCCGGCGGCACGTTCATACCGCGCAGCTCGTGGAAGATCTGCCACTCCGGATGCGGCATGCCCGGCGCCGAACGCCGGATCAACTGCTGCTCCGAACCGTCCTGCGCGCGGTAGCGCAACACGGCCTGATAGCCGGGGCCGACCGTCGGCTGCCCCTGGGGCTGAGGCTGCGGGTAGCCGTACGCCGGCTGCTGCCCGGGCACGGGCGGCTGCTGGCCGGGCAGGGGCTGCCCCGGCGGAGGCATGGTGCCGGGGGCCGGGGGCATCGACGGCTGGGGAGCGGGCGGTGCCATGCCGGGGGCGCCCGGGGTACCGAGTGCGCCCGGAATGGGCGGCTCGCCCGGGGCTTGCGGCGGCTGGGGTGCGCCGGGCGGGCCCATCGGGGGTGCGCCCGGGCCACCCACCGGCGGCGCGGCCAGCACGGTCTCCGCGTGGTGAACGGCACCTCGCGCGCCCCCGGAAGGGCCCTGCGCGCCGGGGGCACCAGGTGCGCCCGGGGCGCTCGGAGGCTGAGGTGCGCCGGGGGCACCCGGCATGCCCGGGGCGCTCGGAAGCTGGGACGCGCCCGGCGCTCCCGGCATACCCGGGGCGACCGGCCCTCCGGATGCGCCAGGCGCGTTCGGTACGCCCGGGGCGCCAGGAGCCGAGGGTGCGCCGGGCGCACTCGGAACACCAGGGGCGCCCGGAGGCTGCGGCGCGCCCCCACCCGGCCCCATCGCGCTGGGGTCGGCAAGCATCGTGGCGGCGTGGTGGACACCGCCCGGAGGCGTGCCGCCGGGCATGTTCGGCGCACCGGGCGGCTGGGGGGCGCCCGGAGGCTGCGGCGCGCTGGGCGGAGGCGGCGTGCCCGGGGCGTGCGGTCCGACGGCATCCTCCGGTCCGACGGGACCGAGCGCCGACACGAGCTGCGTGGGCACATACCCGCCCGCGCCCGGCCCGGGCGGAGGCGGCGGCGCGCTTCCCTCCCGCGCGCCCGGAGCCCCGGGGACACCCGGCGGGGGCGGCGGAGGCGGCGTCGTAGCCCGGCGCGGCGGAGGTCCCGCCTTGCTGGTCGCAGCGTCGGCGATGTCGCCGGCGTTCGGCGCGAGCGAGCGCCCAGGGGCGCCCGGAACTCCCGGCGCACCCGGAGCGCCGGGCGGCTGGGGCGCACCCGGCGCGACGCCGGGGCCCTGCGGATAGCCGTAGGAGGGGGCACCGGGCGGAGGCGGCGGCACCGCACCCGGCACAGGCGCAGGCGCAGGCGCACCAGGCACAGGCGGGGCCGGCGCGGCAGTGCTGCCCGCGCCCTGCGGGTAACCGTAGGAAGGCACCCCCGGAGAACCCGGAAAACCCGGCACCCCCGAAGAACTCGGCGCACCCGGAACACCCGGAGCACCCGGAGCACCCGGAGCACCCGGAGCACCCACCGCCGCCCCCTCCACCGTCGGCGGAAGCGCGCTGCCCCTCGACATCAGCTCGGTCACCGCGTCCGGCGGCGTGTCGTCCCCGGCCTCGTTCAAGGGAGGAGCGAAGACGGTCGCCGGCAACGGCACCGAACGGTCCTCACCGGCATCGGCGTTGGTGTCGGTCCCGGCCCAGGGAGTCGCCCCCTCGGGAACAGGCGCCGCACCCGGCCCGGGCAGCGTCTCGGCCAACGCCCCACCGCCAGGAGCAGCAGCACGAACCTCATCCTCGACATCGGACCCGGCACCAGCACGGGCACCAGCACCAGCACCGGCCCCCGCCTCATCCCGCCGATCCGCGATCCCCAGCCTGTCCGCCGCGTCCTGCAACCACTCCGGCGGACTCAGCAGGAACGACGTCTGGTTCAGATCCACCCGCGCCGAAGCAGCCGACGCCGGCGCCGGTTCGGGATCGACCTCCGGACGGCCGTACTCCTCCTCGTACCGGCGAATCACCTCGCCCACCGGCAAAGACGGCCACAGCGTCGCCTCGCCGCTGTCCCGGGCGATCACCAGCCGCTGCGCGCCACCGTCCGAGCGCGGACCGTCGGCACGGTCCTCCGCCCACACCACGAAGCCCAGTTCGAACTCCCGTACCCGCACCTCACGATGCTGGTACGACGGCACGTCACCGTTGATCCACTCTTCCGCGCGCTCCTGCGCCTGCGCGAACGTCACCATCGCGAAGCTCACTCCCCCACAACCGCGGACGACGAAGACGACGAAGACGACGAGGACACCGGCACCGCACGCGCGAAACCGCCGTCCACCATCAGATTCGCCACCGTCTCCAACTCCGGCGGAGAACCCGCCAGTCGGGACAGGAACGCGTCGAAGTCCTCACCGCACGGCAGCAGCAGCCGCTCCACCCGGTCAGACGGCGCCCACGAGGGATCCACGTCCCGCGCGTCGTCGTACGCGCAGAACCACACCGAGCCGATCCGCTCGCCCTTCACCTTCACCGCGAGCAACCCGCCCTGCACGAACGCGACCCCCAGGTAATCCTTCGTCAGGTGGTCACGCAGACACTTGTTGACGTAAACCAGATCGTTCACGGCCGCCTCGTCGCGCACCGTGAAGAACGGCTGGTCGATCAGCAGACCCAACTCCGCGTCCAGCGCGGTCCCCACCGGCGCGCACCCGCCCGCCGCCTTGAGGAACGAACGGTACGCACCCGGCAGCCGGTACCCGAGGTCCTCCTCGACCCCCTGCACCTGCGCCTCCGTCACCGCCACACCCGACTTCGGCAGCCCGAAGTGCGCCGGCCGCGTCTCCTGCAACGGCCGCGTGCCCCGCTTACCGTGGTCCACCGCCGCCGTCGCGATCCCGCCGTGATGCCGCAGCAACGCCTTCACCTCGACCGGCACCAACTCCAGCCGCCGCGACCCCACCACGTGATGCCACGTCCAGCCGTGCGGCGTCGCCACCGACGCCACCGTGTCCCACAGGTCGTGCCCGGAAGCCGCCAGGACCGCGTTCGCCGAGACGTAGTCCGTCAGCCTTAGCTCGTCGACACCGAAACCCTCCGGCGGCTCCGCGATCTCCGCGGCGGCACGCGCATAAGGGGAGAAGTCGGGGTAACCGTGCTCATCGACACGTACCCCTCTCGGGTGACGCGCCGCCCGGACCGGATCCGGGAAATGCACGACCTGCCCGGCATAGGCCGCGTTCGGCGGCGCGGCTTGTTGCCCAGCCTGGCGGCTGGGCGGTGCCCCGAGCCGACCTGTCGTCATGGCGGTTGCCCCCTGCGGCGTTCTGTACGGACCCTGGTGGCCACCTCCGGCCACCACACCCCGTATGTCTGACTGTCTCCACGCGTCAACCGCACGGCACGCGGCAGCCGCATGGAACGCGGTGGCGACAGCCTATGCGGTACGACGACACCGGTCACCGGGCACCGGTCAGCCGCCCTCCGCTTCCGTGACCAGCCGTCACCCCGCCCTTACACACCGCCCAAACCCGGGCGTGTCGCACCGCCCCAGCTACCGCAGCGGCAACGGAGTTTGGCACTCTGTCCCTTCCGAGGGGACGCTCGGGAGGGGATGACGATCATGAACGCGACGCAGACGGGACCGCACACGGCACCGCACACCGCAGCACACACGGGCCGCTCCGGCGACCCCCGCATCGGCTGGAGCGCCACCGACACCGCACCCGCGCCCACCCTCCACCACCGCCGCGACGGCATACTCCCCACCGTCGCCGCCGCCCTCTCCGTCCGCGGCACCACCCTCACCGGCACCGCCGCCCGCGGCGAGGAACCCCCCGCACTGCACCCCCTCGTCCAGGACTTCCTCGACACCCTCACCAGCGACCAACGCGACCGCTTCACCGGCCGCTGCGCCGAGACGATCCTCATCTCCCGCCACATCGCCACCACCGACGCCGCCCGCAGCAAACGCGCCGCCCGCAAACCCATGACCAACGGCGAGGCACGCAAAGCCCTCAAGCAGGCCAAACTCACCGCCCGCCGCATCCGCGAGGACGGCGACCCCCTCCACGGCAGCTTCGCCACCCCCTGCCGCGCCTGTACCGCCCTCAGCGCCCACTTCGGCGTACGCATCGTCGACCCCACGGCGACCGGCGACTGACCCCGCCGCCCACGGCGACAGACGGCCACCCCCCACCCCACACCCGCAAGACGGCCCCCGCGGCCGGTCCATGACCTCGACGATCGAAGGGCAGATGCACCCCGACCGCACCTCCACCACGCGCTTCCCCGTACCCGTCGACGCCGCCCTGCGCGCCGCCGGCTGGCAACCCGGACGCTGGGACATAAAGCAGGCCGAGATCTGGGCCGACACCCTGCGGGAGCACCAGTCGCCCGCCGGCCACCGGCACGCCCTCTTCCCCGCCGCCGTCGAAGCCTGGGCCGAATTCGGCGGCCTCCACCTCGCCCCCACCGGACCCGGCCGCCAGATCGCCCCCACCGCGATCCACCTCGACCCGTTGCACGGCCTCCACATGGCCCGCACCCTCGGCGACCTCGGCCGCGCCCTCGACACCGAGGTCAGCCCCCTCGGCACCGAGACCGACACCGACGCCCTCCTCGCCATCGACGCCGAAGGCCGCGTCTACGCCCTCGACCACACCGGCGACTGGTACCTCGGCCCCGACATCGACCAAGCCCTCGCCGGCCTCGTCTCCGGCATCGAACCCGTCCGCCTCACCGCAGGCTGACCCACCAGCCGGCAACAGCGCCGCGACGACCAAGGACCTCACACCGCCGCGACCACCGCCGGAATCACCGCCGACACCCGGAAACCCCCCGCATCCGTCGGCCCCGACACGAACACCCCGCCCAGCGCGGCCACCCGCTCCTTCATCCCCACCAGCCCGTTCCCCCCAGACGGCAACCGCGCCGACGCCGACCCCACCTCCGGCGGCGGCTCGTTCTCCACCTGCATCGCGATCTCCGACCCCCGATGCGCCAACCGCACATGCGTCTTCGCCCCCGCCGCATGCTTGTGGACGTTCGTCAACGCCTCCTGCACCACCCGGTACGCCGTCTGCTCGATCTCCGCCGCGTACGACCGCACATCCCCCTCCACCGACAGATCCACGACCATCCCCGCGGCCGCCGACTGCCCGATCAACTCCTCCAACTCGGAGAGGCAAGGCCCCTCCCCCTCCTCCACGACCCGCGAAGCCGCCACCGCGGCCGCCACCCCCACCGCCGCCAACGGCACCGACGGCTCACCCCGCCGCGCCCCGGCACCGTCCCCGCTGCGCAGCACCCCGAGCATCTCCCGCAACTCCGTCAACGCCTGCCGCCCCATGTCCCCCACCAGAACGGCGTTCTTCACCGCCTTCTCGGGATCCTTCCGGGCGACCGCCTGCAACGCGGCGGCATGCACCACCATCAGACTCACCCGATGCGCGACCACGTCGTGCATCTCCCGGGCGATCCGCGTCCGCTCCTCGTTCCGCGCCCACTCCGCGCGCTCCTCCGCACGCTCCGCGAGCAACATCAACTCCCGCTCCAGGCTGTCCGCACGCTCCCGCAGGCTCTCCATCAGCCGACGCCGCGCCCCCACGTACAGACCCAGCAGCAACGGCGGCGCCGTCATCCCGATCGCCGTCGTGATCGCCGCGAACGGCACGAACCAGTCACCCAGGTCCCACGTCCCCCGCGCCATGTCCTGCCGCACCCGCACGAACATCACGATCAGCATGCCGACCAGCGACATACCGGCCAGGGAACCGATGATGCGGCGCGGCAACTCCGAGGCGGCGAGCGTGTACAGCCCGACGATGCCCATCAGGTAACCCATCTGGGCGGGCGTGATGGCGATCGACACCAGCACCACGGCGATCGGCCACTGCCGGCGCACCAACAGCGCCGAACCGGCCAGCACCCCGAAGACGACCCCCGCCGCCACCGGAATCCCCGCATCCCGAGCGAACCGCACACCTTCGAACGCGCACTCCAACGCCGACGCCAGCGCCAGCCCCACATCCAACGCCGCGCTGCGCCACCTCGCCCACCACCACGGCCCTCCCCGGGCCGCGGCGTGGTCTTCCCCCGTCGTGGTCATGCCTCCAGCCTACGGGCGTTCCCGGCCGGTTTTCCGGCGAGTTTCCACGACTGGCCTACACCACATTCCGTGACCGGACGAGCACGAATCGACCCGCTTTCCCTCGAACTGCTGAATCGCTCACCGTTCGACACCGGAAGCAATCATTCCGCCCGGACGGTATGCGTATGGCACATTCCTGCGGCAAGTACGCCGACTTCGAGGGACTCCGGCAACAAGCGCTGGCGCTTCGCCGCGAGGGCCTCAGCCGACGCCAGATCCGCGACCGGCTCCACGTCCACAACAACGACATCCTCAACCGCCTCCTGCAGGGCGAGCCCCCGCCCGCCTGGACGAAACGCCCCAACGCCAAGGACGACCTACGAGCCAGAGCCCGCGAACTCCGCCTCCAGGGCTGGACGTACGACCGAATCGAGGCCGAGCTCGGGTGCTCCAGGAGTTCCGTCTCACTCTGGGTACGGGACTTGCCGAAACCGGAGCCCCGGTACACACCCGAGGAACAGCGGGAGCTGATGCATGCCGGGCTGACCCGGCTGCGCGAGGTGCAGGACGAGGAACGCAGACGCGTCAAGGACGAGGCGAGGCAAGAGGTCGGGGAGCTCTCCGACCGGGACCTTTTCATGGCGGGCGTCGCGCTCTACTGGGCCGAGGGGCAGAAGAGCAAGCCGTACCAGCGCCGCGAGGTGGTCAACTTCGTCAACAGCGATCCGGCCGTGATCGAAGTCTTCCTCGCCTGGCTCGATCTGCTCGGCGTGCCTCGTGAGCGCCTCGTGTATCGGGTCATGATCCACGAGAGCGCTGACGTGGAGGGTGCCGAGAGGTACTGGGCCGGCGTCGTCGGCGTCGATCCATCCGCTCTGCAGAAGACGACGCTGAAGAAGCACAACCCCAAAACCGTGCGCAAGAACATCGGCGACGACTACCGCGGCTGCCTCGTCGTTCGGGTCCTGCGCGGAGCGGAGCTGTACTGCCGCATCGAAGGCTGGTGGAAAGGGATAGTTGCTGGCAGCGCAGCGCGTCTCCGGTAAGGTCTGAGTCGCTGTCCCCCGTGGTGTAACTGGCAGCACACTGGTTTTTGGTACCAGCAGGACAAGGTTCGAATCCTTGCGGGGGAGCCACAGCACACAAGACCTAGGTTCGGGCCCTGACAGCACCGCCAGGGCCCGCTCTCATGTCACCCAGGAAACGCCCCGGTATCCTTCGGATGTCCCCACCTCCTCCACAGCCGAAGGGCCACCCCGTGAGCGCCATTCGCCCGGCAGCCGTCGTCGTTCTCGCAGCGGGTGAGGGCACCCGTATGAAGTCGGCCACACCGAAGGTCCTGCACGAGATCTGCGGCCGCAGCCTCGTCGGCCATGTGCTCGCCGCCGCCCGTGAGTTGGACCCCGAGAACCTGGTGGTCGTCGTCGGGCACGCGCGGGAGAAGGTGGCCGCGCACCTCGGCGAGATCGACCCCGGCGTACGCACCGCGGTGCAGGCGGAGCAGAACGGCACCGGTCACGCCGTGCGGATCGCGCTGGAGTCGCTCGGCGGCGGTGTGGACGGCACGGTGGTCGTCGTGTGCGGGGACACTCCGCTGCTGAGCGGTGAGACGTTGCGGCGGCTCGCCGCGACGCATGCCGCCGACGGCAACGCGGTGACGGTGCTGACCGCCGAGGTGCCGGACGCGAGCGGTTACGGCCGGATCGTGCGGGACGCGGCCACGGGTGCCGTCACCGGGATCGTGGAGCACAAGGACGCCTCCGAGGGCCAGCGGGCGATCCGTGAGATCAACTCGGGTGTCTTCGCGTTCGACGGTCAGCTGCTCTTCGGCGCGCTGAAGAAGGTCCGTACGGACAACAGTCAGGGCGAGGAGTATCTGACGGACGTGCTCGGCATCCTGCGGGAGGCGGGTCACCGGGTGGGGGCCTGTGTGGCGGGCGATCACCGGGAGATCGCGGGCATCAACAACCGTGTGCAGCTGAGCGAGGCGCGGCGGATCCTGAACGACCGGCTGCTGACGCGGGCGATGCTGGCCGGTGTGACGGTGGTCGATCCGGCGACGACGTGGGTGGATGTCACCGTGACGTTCGAGCAGGACGCGGTGGTGCATCCGGGGACGCAGTTGCACGGTTCCACGCATCTGGGCGAGGGCGCGGAGGTGGGGCCGAACAGCCGGCTGCGGGACACGCGGGTGGGTGCCGGGGCGCGGGTGGACAACACGGTGGCGGACGGTGCGGAGGTGGGGCCGGAGGCGACCGTGGGGCCGTTCGCGTATCTGCGGCCGGGGACGCGGCTGGGTGCGAAGGGCAAGATCGGTACGTATGTGGAGACCAAGAACGCCGTGATCGGTGAGGGTACGAAGGTGCCTCACCTCTCGTACGTGGGCGACGCGACGATCGGTGAGTACACGAACATCGGTGCTGCCAGCGTGTTCGTGAACTACGACGGGCAGGAGAAGCACCACACCACCGTCGGGTCGCATTGTCGTACCGGCTCGGACAATATGTTTGTGGCTCCTGTCACGGTCGGGGACGGTGCGTACACCGCCGCCGGGTCCGTGATCACGAAGGATGTGCCGCCCGGTTCGCTGGCCGTGGCCCGTGGTCAGCAGCGGAATATCGAGGGTTGGGTGGCTCGTAAGCGTCCGGGCAGCGCGGCGGCGAAGGCGGCCGAGGCGGCGTCTCGGCAGGTCGAGAGCGAAGACTGACCGGAAACGGACGCCTTCGACACGGCGTACCGTGATAAGTGCACACCCAGTTGAGATACCTCTGAGGAGACAGCTGTGACCGGGATCAAGACGACCGGCGAGAAGAAGATGATGTTCTTCTCCGGCCGCGCCCACCCCGAGCTTGCCGAGGAGGTCGCCGAGCAGCTGGGTGTCGGGGTCGTCCCGACGAAGGCCTTCGACTTCGCCAATGGCGAGATCTATGTGCGGTACCAGGAGTCGGCTCGTGGTGCGGACTGCTTCCTGATCCAGAGCCACACGGCTCCGATCAACAAGTGGATCATGGAGCAGTTGATCATGATCGACGCGTTGAAGCGGGCTTCGGCGCGGTCGATCACGGTGATCGTGCCGTTCTACGGCTATGCGCGGCAGGACAAGAAGCACCGTGGCCGTGAGCCGATCTCGGCGCGGCTGATCGCCGATCTGATGAAGACGGCGGGTGCGGACCGGATTCTGACCGTGGATCTGCACACGGACCAGATCCAGGGCTTCTTCGACGGTCCGGTGGACCACCTGTTCGCGCTGCCGCTGCTGGCGGACTACGTGGGCCGGAAGGTCGACAAGGACAAACTGACGGTGGTCTCGCCGGACGCGGGTCGGGTGCGGGTTGCGGACCGCTGGTGCGACCGGCTGGGTGCGCCGCTGGCGATCGTGCACAAGCGGCGTGACAAGGACGTGGCGAACCAGGTGACCGTCCACGAGGTCGTGGGTGAGGTCAAGGGCCGGGTCTGTGTGCTGGTGGACGACATGATCGACACGGGTGGCACGATCTGCGCGGCGGCGGACGCCCTGTTCGCGCATGGTGCGGAGGACGTCATCGTGACGGCGACGCACGGTGTGCTGTCGGGTCCGGCGGCGGACCGGTTGAAGAACTCGCGGGTGAGTGAGTTCGTGTTCACGAACACGCTGCCGACGCCGGGTGAGCTGAACCGGGAGCTGGACAAGATCACGGTGCTGTCGATCGCGCCGACGATCGCGAGTGCGGTGCGTGAGGTGTTCGAGGACGGTTCGGTGACGAGCCTGTTCGACGAGCAGTGAGCTGTAAAAACGCTTCTGCATGATCGATTTTTCTCCGGCCTTCCTTGCTGAGTAGACTGCTCCAGTTGCTCGGCGAGGGAGGCCGTTCCCGTTTTCCAGGGGTTCGGCGGTCCGTTATCGACGCGCTCTTCGTAGCAGGCCGTTCGTGGCCGGGTGACCACGTCCGTATCTACCTGTACGAGGAGTGATCCGCATGTCCGAGGTGAAGCTGAGCGTCGAGACGCGCACCGAGTTCGGCAAGGGTGCCGCCCGCCGTATCCGCCGTGACAACAAGGTTCCCGGTGTGCTGTACGGCCACGGCTCTGACCCGCTGCACCTGACCCTTCCGGGCCACGACCTGCTGCTGGCGCTGCGTACGCCGAACGTCCTGATCTCCCTGGACATCGACGGCAAGAGCAGCGAGCTGGCGATTCCGAAGGCCGTTCAGCGTGACGCGATCAAGGGCTTCCTGGAGCACGTCGACCTGCAGCTGGTCAAGCGTGGCGAGAAGGTCACGGTCGAGATCCCGGTCCACACCGAGGGCGAGCTGGCCCCGGGCGGCAACCTGCTGGAGCACGTCCTGAACGCGCTGCCGGTCGAGGCCGAGGCCACGCACATCCCCGAGTCCGTGACGGTCTCCGTCGAGGGCCTGGAGGCCGGTGCCTCCGTCCTCGCCAAGGACATCACGCTGCCGAACGGCACCACGCTGGCCGTCGAGGAGGACGCGGTCGTCCTTCAGGTCCTGGCCGCGCAGGCGGAGGAGTCCGAGGGCGAGGAGTCCGAGGGCGAAGAGGCCGTCGCCGAGGCCTGATCCGAACGGATCGTCGTTTCGTCAGCCGCTGTTCCCGTACGGGGCAGCGGCTGGCGCGTATCGAGGAGACATGGACGTGACCACCCCCTCCAACGCCCCCTGGCTGGTCGTCGGGCTCGGCAATCCGGGGCCGGAGTACGCCGGCAACCGGCACAACGTGGGTTTCATGGTGGCCGATCTGCTGGCCGAGCGGATCGGGGGGAAGTTCAAGCGGGCGGGCAAGGCGCAGGCCCAGGTCGTGGAGGGGCGGATCGGTCCTCCGGGGCCGGCGGGCCGCCGGGTGATCCTGGTCAAGCCGACGTCGTACATGAATCTGTCGGGTGGTCCGGTCAACGCTCTGCGGGACTTCTACAAGGTGCCCGTCGCGAACGTCGTGGCCGTCCATGACGAACTGGACATCGACTACGGCACGTTGCGGCTGAAGCTCGGTGGTGGGGACAACGGGCACAACGGGCTGAAGTCGATGACGAAGGCGTTCGGGGCGGACTATCACCGGGTGCGGTTCGGGATCGGGCGGCCGCCGGGTCGTATGCAGGTCGCGGACTTCGTGCTGAAGGACTTCTCCTCCGCGGAGCGCAAGGAGCTGGACTACTTCGTGGACCGGGCGGCGGACGCGGTGGAGGCCCTGGTGATCGAGGGGCTGGAGCGGGCGCAAAGCACGTACAACTCCTGACTTGTCCCCCGTCCGAGTTGACCGGGCGTTCAGGCATGGCCAATGATCCCGGCCATGCCCGCCACTGCCGCCCCGTCCTCCCGTCAGGCCCGTCAGGTCTCCGGTTCCGCGTTGCGGTTCGGGCGGGTGGCGGTGATGGGCGTGGTGGCGGTGCTGATCGTCGTCGCCGGGGTGTGGGGGTCGTGGCGGACCGCTCCGTACGTGATGCTCACCAAGGGGCGCGAGCGCGGCACGATCGAGGTGACGCGGTGCGACGGGCGGGCCTGTACGGGGCCGTTCACGCCGTTGGCTCAGGGTGCGCCGGCGCATCCGCGGATGGTCATCGAGAGGACGGCCGCCGTGCGGAAGGGGCGGTCGTACACGGTGGTGGTGCTGCCCGGCGGCGACGAGGTGGTGCGGTCGGGGCCGGCCGGGGTGCTGTACGCGTGGGTTCCGCTGGGCGGGGCGTTGTTGCTGGCGTCGGTGGTGGTGGCCGGGGGGCTGCGGCGGACGCGGGTGGCGTGGGTGCTGGCGGGGTCGGGTGTGGCCTTGCTCACGGCGGCTTTCGTGACGATGTGAGGTCTTTTCGCGTTCTCCATGCCTGTGGAGCACGTAAGCGTTGTCTGTTCGTGATTGACCTTGGGTCAGGTGGGACTGGATGCTGAGCCGCCCCCTCCACATCTTCCCGTCCACCACTCGAAGATGGATTTGCCCCATGCGTACCCTCTCTCGCGCCGGCGCTCTGTCCGCCGTCGCCGCGGCCGCGCTGTTCTCCGCGCCCGTCGCCGCCCATGCCACCGCTCCCGGGGACAACGGGACGGTGAAGATCCACGACGCCAAGACCGGCGAGGAGCTCAACCGCAACGAGCCGCACGTCTGCACGTTCTACCTGGACGCCTTCGGTTTCGACCGTGTCCAGAAGGTCGACTGGCACATCGAGGCCTGGGCGCCGACCGCCAACAGCAAGGGCGAGACGGTGAAGACGGGCGCGATCACGCTCGACGCGAAGGGCCACGGCCGTACCGAGGACCTGTCGCTGCCCGACGGGCACTACAAGCTGTTCTGGAACTTCGACGGCGAGAAGGGTGCCGCGAAGCACAAGGTGTTCTGGACGGACTGCAAGGACAACGGCGGCGGCGGTTCCACCCCGTCCTCGTCGGCATCCCCGTCGGCGTCGGATTCCGCCTCGGCGTCCGCGTCCGCCTCGCCCTCGGCCGGCTCCTCCGCCTCCCCGAGCGCGTCGTCGTCCGGGGGCGTGTCCGCGTCCTCGTCGCCGTCCGCGCAGGGCAGCGGCTCGGGCGACCTGGCCGAGACGGGCAACGGCGCGCCGGTCGGGCTGCTGTCGGGCCTCGCGGCGGCGCTGGTGGCGGCCGGCGGTTACCTGGTGGTCCGGCGGCGCCGGGCCTGACGTCCCACGCAGAAACGGCGGTGCCCCCGAGTACGACACTCGGGGGCACCGCCGTTTCTGCGTGGCTCAGCCGGTGTTGCGCAGGCCTGCCGCCACACCGTTGACGGTGAGGAGCAGGGCGCGGGAGAGCAGCGGGTCTGCTTCCTCGCCTGCGGCGGCGGCGTCACGCTGCCGCTTGAGGAGGGCCACCTGGAGGTAGGAGATGGGGTCCAGGTAGGCGTCGCGGATGGCGAAGGTCTGCTTCAGGACCGGGGTGGCGTCGAGGAGTTCGTTCTCGCCGGTCACCCGCAGGACCTCGCGGACGGTCAGTTCGTGTTCGGCGCGGATGGTGTCGAAGACGTGCTTGAGCTCGTCCGGGACGAGGGTGTCCACGTAGTGGGCGGCGATCCTGAGATCGGTCTTGGCGAGCGTCATCTCGACGTTGGAGATGAAGTTGCGGAAGAAGTGCCACTGCTCGTGCATCTCGTCGAGCACGGTGTCCAGTCCGGCCTCGCGCAGCGCCTTCAGGCCGGAGCCGACGCCGAACCAGCCGGGGACGATCTGGCGGGACTGGGTCCAGCCGAAGACCCACGGGATGGCGCGCAGGCCGTCGAGCGAGACGCCCGAGCCGGGGCGGCGGGAGGGCCGGGAGCCCAGGTGCAGGTCGGCGAGCTGGTCCACCGGCGTCGACGCGAGGAAGTACGTCGGCAGGTCCGGGTCCTCGACGAGGCGGCGGTAGGCGGCGTGGGCGGCGTCCGAGACGACGTCCATGGCCGCGTCCCAGCGGGCGAGGGCCTCGTCGGACTGGCGGGGCGCGGTGTGCAGGGCGGAGGCCTGCAGGGTGGCCGCGACCGTCAGTTCCAGGTTCTCCCGGGCCAGGGAGGGGATGAGGTACTTGTCGGAGATGACCTCGCCCTGTTCGGTGACCTTGATCTCGCCCTCCAGGGTGCCCCAGGGCTGGGCGAGGATCGCGTCGTGGGAGGGGCCGCCGCCGCGGCCGACGGTGCCGCCGCGGCCGTGGAAGAGGCGCAGGCGCACGCCGTAGCGGTGGGCGACGTCGCGCAGCCGGCGCTGGGCGCGGTGGATCTCCCACTGCGAGGTGGTGATGCCGCCGAACTTGGAGGAGTCGGAGTAGCCGAGCATGACCTCCTGGACGTCGCCGCGCAGCGCCACCAGGCGCCGGTAGGACGGGTCGGAGAGCATGTCCTCCAGGATCGTGTCGGCGGCCTTGAGCTCGTCGGTGGTCTCCAGCAGCGGGACGATGCCGATCTTCGCCCAGCCGGCGTGCAGGTCGATCAGGCCGGCCTCGCGGGCGAGGACGGCGGCGGCGAAGACGTCGTCGGCGCCCTGGCACATGGAGATGATGTACGACTCGATGACCTCGGGTCCGAAGACGGCGAGGGCCCGCTTGATCGTCTCGAACACGCCGAGGGTCTTGGCGCCGGCGGCGTCGACGGGTGCCGGGGTCGGGGCGAGCGGCCTTCTGGAGCGCAGTTCCTTGGCGAGCAGCCGGGCGCGGTACTCGCGGGGCATGTCGACGTACCGCCAGGACTCCTCGCCGAGGCGGTCGAAGAGCTGGCCGAGGGCGTGGTGGTGGGCGTCGGCGTGTTCGCGGACGTCCATGGTGGCGAGCTGGAGGCCGAAGGCGGCCAGCGTGCGGATGGTGCGGTCCATGCGGCCGTCGGCGAAGAGGTCGCCGCGGTGGGCGCGCAGGGAGTTCTGCACGAGGGTGAGGTCGGCGAGCAGCTGGGAGGTGCCGAGGTAGTCGCGGCCGTCCTCGTGCGGGGTGCCCTTGGCGAGGCGCTGCTTGGTGTTCTCCAGCTTCTGCCGGATGCAGGTGGCCTTGAGGCGGTAGGGCTCCTCGGCGTTGAGGCGCTTGTAGCGGGGGCTGATCTCGGGGAGGCGGTCGAGGTCGGCCTGGAGGGACTGCAGCAGTTCCTCGGTGGCGCCGGTGTAGCGGATGGAGTTGGACAGGAAGCCGCGCAGCTCGTCGATCATCTCCAGGGCGTCGTTGATGCCGTGCTCGTGCTGGAGGATGAGGACGTCCCAGGTGACCTGGGGGGTGACGTTCGGGTTGCCGTCGCGGTCGCCGCCGATCCAGGTGCCGAAGGTCAGGGGCCGGCTGTCGTCGGGCAGCTTCAGGCCGACGCGTTCCAGCTCGGCCGTCAGGTCCTCGAGGACGTCGCCGACGGCGCCGGCGTGGAGTTCGTCGAGGTAGTAGATGGCGTTGCGGGCCTCGTCGGCGGGCTCGGGCCGTACGACGCGCAGTTCGTCGGTCTGCCACACCAGGTCGATGTTCTCGGCCAGCCGGGTGTCGAGACGGCGCCGGTCGGAGGCGATGACCGGGGTCTCCAGGAGTGCGGCGATGCGCCGCAGCTTGTTGAGGACCGAGCGGCGGGCGGCCTCGGTGGGGTGGGCGGTGAAGACCGGGCGGACGTTGAGGTGGGCGACCGTCTGCCGCAGGTGCTCGGGGTCGGCGTCCTTGAGGCGGTCGGCGGTGCGGGCCAGCAGGCCGCCCTCGGCGGCGCGGCGGGCGCGCAGCTCGCGGCCGCGGTGCACCTGTTCGGTGACGTTGGCCAGGTGGAAGTAGGTGGAGAAGGCGCGGACCAGCTTGGCCGCGGTCTCCAGTTCGGTGCCGCGCAGCAGTTCGGCGGCGGCCTCTCCGTCCTCGCGCGTGAGGCGGCGGACCTTTTCGACGAGTTCCAGAAGCTCGGGGCCCTCCTGGCGGACGAGGGTCTCGCCCAGAAGGTCGCCCAGCCGGCGGATGTCGGCGCGCAGCTCGGTGCTGGTCGTCGTGGTCTGGTCGTCGGCACTGCTCACAGGTGCGGCTCCTTGCAGTGTTGAAGCTCGTCTGGGAGGGAACCCGGCGGCCGGGACCGCGCGGCGGGCGCCGCGTACGGCCCTGACATCCGGGAAGGAATCAGAGCGGACCGCGCTGTCCGACCGACTCCAAGGATAGGTGTCCATGCGGACGCGCAGACTCTCGGGCTCTTGCCGCCGGGCGACGCGCTGCCATACTTACGACGCCGTAGGTTACGGAACCGTAGGAAGGCGTGCACGTTTTTCGCCGCCCGGCATCTTTCTCAACCCTCGACCCCACAGGGGACGCCCATGACCACGAGCTCCGATGTGCTCCCAGACGCCCCGAAGGGGACCGACACCGCAACTCCCTCGGCCACGCTGGGCGGTGAGCAGAAGCGGTCGATCGAGCAGATCACCCTGCTGCTGTTCATCACCGTGCCCTTCCTCGCGCTGCTTGCCGCGGTTCCGCTGGCGTGGGGCTGGGGGGTGAGCTGGCTGGACCTCGGTCTGCTGGTCTTCTTCTACTACCTGGGCTGCCACGGCATCACCATCGGTTTTCACCGCTATTTCACGCACGGTTCCTTCAAGGCCAAGCGGCCCCTGCGGATCGCCCTGGCGATCATGGGGTCGATGGCGGTCGAGGGCCCGCTGGTCCGCTGGGTGGCGGACCACCGCAAGCACCACAAGTTCTCCGACGCGGAGGGCGACCCGCACTCCCCGTGGCGTTTCGGGGAGACGCTCCCGGCACTGATCAAGGGCCTGTGGTGGGCGCACATCGCCTGGATGTTCGACGAGGAGCAGACCCCGCAGGACAAGTACGCGCCGGATCTGATCAAGGACCCGGCCATCCGCGCGATCTCCCGCCAGTTCGTGTTCTGGACGATGCTGTCGCTGGCCCTGCCGCCGCTGATCGGCGGTCTGGTCACCTGGTCGTGGTGGGGCGCGTTCACGGGGTTCTTCTGGGGCTCACTCGTTCGGGTGGCTCTGCTGCACCACGTCACCTGGTCGATCAACTCGATCTGTCACGCGGTCGGCAAGCGGCCGTTCAAGTCGCGGGACCGTTCGGGCAACGTGTGGTGGCTGGCCGTGCTGTCGTGCGGCGAGTCCTGGCACAACCTGCACCACGCCGACCCGACCTCGGCGCGGCACGGTGTGCAGCGCGGGCAGCTGGACTCCAGTGCCCGTCTGATCCGCTGGTTCGAGGCGTTCGGCTGGGCGTACGACGTGCGCTGGCCGTCACGCTCACGTATCGATTCACGCCGTAACACCGGCGAAGAAGGGTCTCGGCGCCGGAAGGCGACCGCCGAGACGGCATGATTGACGCCGTGGCGACCGACTCCAGCAGCACCGAGAGCACCGACAAGCCGCGGCGCGCGCGGCGCACCCGCATGACCGGCGCCGAGCGCCGTCAGCAGCTGCTGGAGATCGGACGCACCCTGTTCGCCGCGAAGGGCTTCGAGGGCACGTCGGTGGAGGAGATCGCGGCGAAGGCCGGGGTGTCCAAGCCGGTGGTCTACGAGCACTTCGGCGGCAAGGAGGGGCTGTACGCGGTGGTGGTGGACCGTGAGATGCGGCGGCTGCTGGACATGGTGACCGGTTCGCTGACCGCCGGTCATCCGCGTGAGCTGTGCGAGCAGGCCCGCGTTCGCGCTGCTGGACTACATCGAGGAGTACACGGACGGCTTCCGCATCCTGGTCCGCGACTCCCCCATCCCGCAGTCGACGGGCACCTTCGCCTCGCTGATCTCGGACATCGCCACCCAGGTGGAGGACATCCTGGGGCGGGAGTTCAAGAGCCGCGGCTTCGACCCCAAGCTCGCCCCCCTGTACGCGCAGGCCCTGGTCGGCATGGTGGCGCTGACCGGTCAGTGGTGGCTGGACGTGCGCCGCCCGAAGAAGGCGGAGGTCGCGGCCCACCTGGTGAACCTGGCGTGGCACGGGCTGGACGGGCTGGAGCAGAAGCCGCGGCTCATCGGGCACCGCAAGAGCTGACGCGCACCCGTCGGGAGCGACGCTCCCGACGGGTGCGCGTCAGCGCAGGTCTGCGCTGATCAGTGCTTGAAGACGTCCTTGGCCTTCTCCTTGGCCTGGCGGGCGTCGCCCTTGGACTGCTCGGCGCGGCCCTCGGCCTCCATGCTCTCGTTGCCGACGGCGCGGCCCACCGTCTCCTTGACCTTGCCCTTGGCCTGTTCCGTCTTGCCCTTGGCCTTCTGATCGCCGGCCATCAGTCATCACTCCCAGTGACGCGAGACGTCATTCCTTGACACACCTGGTAACCCTCAGGGGGCCGGGCAAACGTCCCCGTCGGGCTCCAGGAACTCCAGCCGGTTGCCCACCGGGTCCTCGGAGTAGAAGCGCCGGTGCCCCGGCAGGTTCCCGTCCCACACGACCTGCGCCCCCTTGGCCTCCAGCCGGGCGGCGTACGCCTCGATGCCGGTGACCCGCAGCCCGGGATGCGCCTTCCTCGCGGGCCGGAAGTTCTCCTCCACCCCCAGGTGCAGCTGGACGGCACCGGCCTGGAACCAGCAGCCGCCGCGCGCGGCGAGCACCGGCGGCTTGGGGACCTCGGTCATGCCGAGGACGTCCGTGTAGTAGGCGCGCAGCAGGTCCTCGGAGCCGGCGGGGGCGGCGAGCTGGACGTGGTCGACGGCGGTGAGCATCAGGCCTCCTTGCGGGCGACGGCGAAGATGCGGCGGAAGGGGAACGGGGTGCCGTGGGCGGTGGCCGGGTAGGCCGCGCGCAGGGCCGCGCGGTACTCGGCGAGGAAGTCCTCGCGGGCCTCGGGGTCGTCGGCGAGAGCGGTCAGGACGGGCCGCAGGCCGGTCCCCTTCACCCAGTCCAGCACCGGGTCCTCGCCGGTCAGCAGATGCAGGTAGGTCGTCTCCCACACGTCGGCCGCACAGCCCAGGGAGGTCAGCCGCTCCAGGTAGGTCTCGGGGGCGAGGACGGCGTCGTCGTGCCGCAGGAGGTCGGCGAGGCGGTCTTCGAAGCGGGGGGAGCGGGCGATCTCGCGCATCAGCCGGTGGCTGGGGGCGGAGAAGTTGCCGGGCACCTGGAAGGCGAAGGTGCCGCCCGGGGCGAGCCCCGCGATCCACTCGCCGAACCGCTCCGCGTGCCCGGGGACCCACTGCAGGGTGGCGTTGCTGACGATCAGGTCGTACGGCCGTTCGGGCGCCCAGGTGCGGACGTCGGCGGGGGCGAAGTCGAGGCGCCCGCCGCCCGGTGTGGGTCCCGCGTGCTCGGTGACGGCCCGGTCGAGCATCTCGGGCGAGTTGTCGTAGCCGGTGATGTGCGCGGTGGGCCAGCGTTCGGCGAGCAGGACGGTGACGTTGCCGGGGCCGCAGCCGAGGTCCGCGACGGCCGGCGCGGTGGACGGCGGGTCCGGCACGCGCGCGAGGAGGTCGGTGAAGGGGCGGGCGCGGTGGCCGGCGTGGCGGAGGTACTGGGCGGGATCCCAGGCGGGGCTGCTCATGCATGCCACCTTCCCCGCCATCTTCTCTTGATGTCAAGAGGCTCGACATCAAGAGACTTCACGTCGACACAACCACTACACTGATCGCCATGGAGGACGAGGTCGATCGGCTGGTCGCTGCGTGGCGCCGGGAGCGCCCGGACCTCGACGTGGAACCGCTCGAGGTGCTCAGCCGGGTGAGCAGACTGGCCAGGCACCTGGACCGGGCCCGCAGGCTGGCGTTCGCCGAGCACAGCCTGGAGCCCTGGGAGTTCGACGTGCTGACCGCGCTCCGGCGCGCGGGGACGCCGTACCAGCTCTCGCCCGGGCAGCTGCTGACGCAGACCCTGGTCACCTCCGGCACGATGACCAACCGCATCGACCGGCTCACGAAGAAGGGCCTGGTGGAGCGGTTGCCGGACCCCAGCGACCGGCGCGGTGTGCTGGTGCGGCTGACGGCCGAGGGCCAGGACCGCGCGGACCAGGCCCTGGCCGGCCTGCTCGACCAGGAGCGGGCGATCCTCGCCGAGCTCTCCCGCGCCCAGCGCGGTGAACTCGCCGGGCTGCTACGCCAGCTGACCGCCCCGTTCGACAACATCCCCGGCTAGGTCCACCGGCCCGACGCCGGCCCGGCGGGCCAGGGCGACGGCGGCCAGCGTGCTGTGCACGCCCAGCTTGCCCAGGACGTTCTGCATATGGGTGCGCACGGTGTGCGGGGAGAGGAACAGCCGCTCGGCGACCGCCTTGCGGCCGAGCCCGGCCACCATGCAGCGCAGCACCTCGCGCTCCCTCGGCGTGAGGGACTCCACCAGCCGCTCGCTCTCGGTGCGGTGCTTGCGCGCCGCCGTCAGCTCCCTGAGCACGCCCGTGAGCAGGGCGGGCGGCAGATGGGTCTCGTCGCGCAGGACGCCCCGGATGACGCTCAGGAGTCTCGACAGCGAGCAGTCCTTGGCGACCCAGCCCGAGGCCCCGGCCTGCAGGGCGAGCGCGGCGCGCCGCGGATCGTCCTTCTCGGCGAGGACGACGATCCGTACGCCCGGCTGCGCGGTGCGCACCCCGGCGACCAACGAGATCCCGTCGACGAGACCGTCCTCCCCCACCTCCTGCACGGGCACGGCGGGCCGCACGCCGGGCAGGTTGCCGCCCAGGTCGGCGTCGACGAGCAGCACGTCGAAGCGGCGCCCCTCGGCCGCCGCCCGCTCCAGGCTGCGCAGCGCGGCGGGACCGCTGCCCGCCGCGGAGACGTCGACGTCGGGCTCGGCCGCAAGGGCTGCGGCGAGCGACTCGGCGAAGATCCGGTGGTCGTCGACGACCAGGACTCGGATGCGAACCACGAAACCCCCTTCCCCAGGCTCTTTGAAGAGCAGGGGACCCCTTTGTTCGGGAGACGGTACGGGCGCGGGTACGACGCCCGGCGCGATGGCCCGGCACGGCCGCCGCCGTGCGGAAACTGCTACCCCCACTTCGGGTGTCGTACCCGACTGTCTCGCCCCCTGATCGGCACCGGCCCCCACCGGTGCTGCTCATCAGGGTACGGCTGGGGGCCGGGAGGGGAAGGTTATTTGCAGAACTGGCGGTCCGACGCGTTTATCGTGAGCCGCATGTTTCGTCTTGAGACAGAAGTCGACAGGACCCGGCGCGATCTTCTCCGAACCCGCCTGCGCGAGACCAACACGGCGTCCTCCCCCGTGCTGCGCGCCCTGCGCGGAACCCCAGGTGAACGGGAACTTCCGCTCCACGTATGGGCGTTGGACGACACCGGCGCGCTCGCGGGCGGACTGGTCGGCCACACCTGGACGACCTGGCTGCACGTGACCTATCTGTGGGTCGACGCGCGCCACCGCGGAGCGGGGCTGGGTTCGCAACTGCTCGCGACGGCGGAGCGCATCGCGAAGCGGGAGCGGGGCTGTGCTTCCGCACGCCTGGAGACCTGGGACTTCCAGGCGCCGGACTTCTACCGGAAGCAGGGGTACGACGTGGTGTGCGTGATCCCCGACTATCCGCCGGGGATCACCGAGTACACCCTGACCAAGCGGCTCAGCTGAGCCTGCGGGCGCCGGCCGCCGGGACCGCCTCGAAGACCCGCGGGGCGGTGAACTCCGCCGTCGCGAAGGCCTCTTCGACCGCCTTGGTGATGGTCTCGACGTCTGCGGCCTCCGCCAGGACGATCGCCGAGCCGCCGAAGCCGCCGCCCGTCATCCGCGCGCCCAGGGCGCCGGCCGCGAGCGCCGTGTCGACCGCGAGGTCCAGCTCCGGGCAGGAGATGCGGAAGTCGTCGCGCAGGGACGCGTGACCGGCGACCAGCACCGGGCCGATGGCGCGCGTGTCGCCCGACTCGAGCAGGGCGACGACCTTCTCCACCCGCTCGTCCTCGGTGACGACGTGCCGCACCAGGCGGACCGCCTCCTCGTCGTCGCCCAACCGCGCGAGCGCGTCGTCGAGTTCGGCGTACGGGACGTCCCGCAGGGCGTCGACGCCGAGCAGCGCCGCTCCCCGCTCGCAGCCCGCACGGCGCTTGCCGTACTCGCCCTCGCTGTGGGCGTGCTTGACCTGGGTGTCCACCACCAGCAGGCGCATGCCCTCGGCCGCGAGGTCGAAGGGGATCTGCCGCTGGGACAGGTCCCGGGTGTCGAGGAACAGGGCGTGCCCCTCCTCGCAGCAGGCCGAGGCCGTCTGGTCCATGATGCCGGTGGGCGCGCCGACGTAGACGTTCTCGGCGCGCTGGCACAGGCGGGCCAGCTGCCAGCGCTGCAGGCCCAGGGCGAACAGGTCGTTGAGCGCCAGGGCGATCACGACCTCCAGCGCCGCCGAGGAGGACAGGCCCGCGCCGGAGGGGACCGTCGACGCCAGGTGCACGTCGGCGCCGGTCACCGCGTGACCGGCCTCGCGCAGCGCCCAGACGACACCCGCCGGGTACGCCGTCCAGTTCCGGTCGCTCTCCGGGGCCAGGTCGTCCAGCCGCAGCTCCACCACGCCGCCCTCGACGTCCGCCGAGTGCAGGCGCAGCACGCCGTCGGTGCGGCGCGAGAGGGCCGCGACCGCGGTGTGCGGCAGCGCGAAGGGCATCACGAAGCCGTCGTTGTAGTCGGTGTGCTCACCGATGAGGTTGACGCGGCCCGGCGCCGACCAGACACCCTCCGGTGCGGCCCCGTACAGCGCGGCGAAGCCTTCCCGGACCTGCTGTGCACCCACTACTGCTCCCTGGAGATGTTCTGCGCGAACTCCCACGCGTCCGCGACGATTCCCGCGAGATCCGCGCGGGACGGGTTCCAGCCCAGCTTCTCGCGGGCACTTCGCGCGGAGGCCACCAGGACCGCCGGGTCGCCGCCGCGGCGCGGGGCCACGACCTCGGGGATCGGGTGGCCGGTGACCTGGCGGACGGTCTCGATGACCTGGCGGACCGAGAAGCCCTCGCCGTTGCCGAGGTTGCAGATCAGGTGCTCGCCGGAGGTGGCGGCCTTCAGCGCGAGCAGGTGGGCCTCGGCGAGGTCCGCGACGTGGATGTAGTCGCGCACGCAGGTGCCGTCGGGCGTCGGGTAGTCGTCGCCGTACACCGAGATGGCCTCGCGCCGGCCCTGGGCGACCTGCAGGACGAGGGGGATCAGGTGCGACTCGGGGTCGTGCCGCTCTCCGCACGCGCCGTAGGCGCCCGCCACGTTGAAGTAGCGCAGGGAGACCGCGCCCAGGCCGTGGGCGGCCGCCTCACCGGTGATCATGTGGTCGACGGCGAGCTTGGTGGCACCGTAGGGGTTGGTCGGCTTCGTCGGGGCGGTCTCCACGATCGGGACCTGCTCCGGCTCGCCGTAGGTGGCCGCGGTGGAGGAGAAGACGAGCTTGTGCACGCCGGCCTCGCGCATCGCGCCGAGCAGCGCCATGGTGCCGCCGACGTTGTTGTCCCAGTACTTCTCGGGCTTCACGACCGACTCGCCGACCTGCGAGAAGGCGGCGAAGTGCAGGACGGCCTCGTAGGAGGAGTCCAGCCACTTGGCGGCGTCGCGGATGTCGCCCTCGACGAAGGCGGCGCCCGCCGGGACCCCCTCGCGGAACCCGGTGGTCAGGTTGTCGAGGACGGTGACCTCGTGACCCGCCTCCAGCAGGTGCTGGGCGACCACGCTGCCGACATAACCCGCGCCACCGGTGACCAGATACTTGCCGCTCATCAACTCGCTACCTCTCGCAGTCGCTCGGCCGCGCGCTCCGGCGGCACGTCGTTGATGAACACGTTCATGCCGGACTCGGAACCCGCGAGGAACTTCAGCTTGCCGGAGGTTCGGCGAATGGTGAAAAGCTCGAGGTGCAGCGCGAAGTCGTCGCGGTTGACGCCCTCGAAGTCCGCGAGCTGGCCGAACGGGGCCTGGTGCCAGCCCGCGATGTAGGGCGTCGGCGGCTCGTTCTCACCGAAGATCCGGTCGAAGCGCCTCAACAGTTCCAGGTAGACCTTGGGGAACTCTGTGCGCGCCGCCTCGTCCAGGCCGAGCAGGTCCGGCACCCGTCGCTTGGGATACAGGTGCACCTCGTACGGCCAGTGCGCCGCGTACGGCACGAACGCCACCCAGTGTTCACCCTCCAGGACGACCCGCTCGCCGGCGAGTTCACGCTCGAGAACGTGATCGAAGAGGTTCTCCCCGCCGGTCGCCTCCTTGTGCTGGGCGAGTTGGCGGAGCATCAGTGCGGTGCGCGGGGTGGTGAAGGGGTAGGCGTAGATCTGGCCGTGCGGGTGACCCAGAGTCACGCCGATCTCGGCACCCCTGTTCTCGAAGCAGAACACCTGCTCCACGGAGGCCAGATGCGACAACTCCGACGTGCGGTCCGTCCAAGCGTCCAGCACCAGGGCGGCCTGCTCCTCGGTGAGGTCGGCGAAGGACGCGTTGTGGTCGGAGGTGAAGCAGACGACCTCGCAGCGGCCCGAGTCCCCGGCGAGCGAGGGGAAACGGTTCTCGAAGACCACGACGTCGTACGACGAGTCGGGGATCTCGCTGAGCCGTCCGTCCTGGGAGGGGCACAGGGGGCACTCGTCGGCCGGCGGGTGGTAGGTGCGGCCCTGGCGGTGCGAGGCGATGGCGACGCTGTCGCCGAGCAGCGGGTCGCGGCGGATCTCGGAGGTGGTGTGGGTCCGCTCCAGGGGTCGCTTGTCCACCGCGTCCCGCACGACGTCGTCGCGCAGGTCGTAGTAGATCAGCTCGCGACCGTCGGCCAGTCGGGTCGAGGTCTTCTTCACTGCGGACTCCCTATTCCGAGCCACTCACTCAGCTGCACAGCCATCAAACATAACCAAACACATTGGAACACGATCACCCAGAGTCGTCAACATCACAATCCAACAAAGAGCATCAACCGAAGTGTTCAATCACTGAACACGGAGGCATAGGTTCCGGTCTGGATCAGTTCACGCAACGAAGCGAGTTCTCATGCAAACCCCCACAAACATGGCTGTCCCCCTCGCCGCCGAGCTACGACTCCCCACGTCCTGGCTCGACTACACGATCCTCGGCATCTACTTCGTCGTCGTTCTGGGCATCGGCTTCGCCGCCCGCAGATCGGTGAAGACCAGCCTCGACTTCTTTCTCTCCGGACGCTCCCTGCCCGCCTGGATCACGGGCCTCGCCTTCATCTCCGCCAACCTGGCCGCCACCGAGATCCTCGGCATGGCGGCCAACAGCGCGCAGTACGGCGCGTACACCGTGCACTGGTACTGGATCGGCGCCATCCCGGCCATGGTCTTCCTCGGCCTGGTGATGATGCCCTTCTACTACGGCAGCAAGGTCCGCTCGGTTCCCGAGATGCTGCTGCTGCGCTTCGACAAATGGGCACATCTGCTGAGTTCGATCCTGTTCGCCGTCGCGGCCATCCTGATCGCCGGTGTGAACCTCTACTCCCTCGCCCTCGTCGTCGAGGCGCTGCTGGGCTGGCCGCAGTGGGTCGCCATCGTGGTCGCCGGCGCCTTCGTGCTCGCCTACATCACCCTCGGCGGTCTGTCGTCCGCGATCTACAACGAGGTGCTGCAGTTCTTCGTGATCCTCGCGGCGCTCATCCCGATCGTCATCCTGAGCCTGAAGAAGGTCGGCGGCTGGGGCGGCCTGACCGACAAGCTCACCGCGCAGCACGGCGCCAACTTCACCACCGCCTGGGGCGGCACCGGCATCGGCAGCTCCAACCCGCTCGGCGCCAACTGGCTGACCATCGTCCTGGGCCTCGGCTTCGTGCTCTCCTTCGGCTACTGGACGACGAACTTCGCCGAGGTGCAGCGCGCCCTGTCCGCGAAGAACCTCTCCGCCGCCCAGCGCACCCCGCTGATCGCCGCGTACCCGAAGATCTTCATCGTCTTCCTGGTGATGATCCCCGGCCTCGTCGCCGCGGCCCTGGTCCCGGGCTTCGGCACCGCCAAGTCGGGCTACCAGTACAACGACGCCGTCCTGTACCTGATGCACGAGCTGCTGCCCAACGGTGTCCTCGGCATCGCGATCACCGGCCTGCTCGCCGCCTTCATGGCCGGCATGGCGGCCAACGTGTCGTCCTTCAACACGGTGTTCACCAACGACATCTGGGGCCGGTACGTCGTCAAGGGCCGTGAGGACGAGTACTACGTCCGCTTCGGCCGGCTGATCACCGTGATCGGGGTCTGCGCGTCGATCGGCACGGCCTTCCTGGCCTCGTCCTTCTCGAACATCATGAGCTACCTGCAGACGCTGTTCTCCTTCTTCAACGTGCCGATGTTCGTCGTCTTCATCATCGGCATGTTCTGGAAGCGCGCCTCCACCAGGTCCGGCTTCTGGGGCCTGCTCGCGGGCACCGTCTCCGCGATGGTGAACTACTTCGTGATCTACAAGCAGGGCGTCGTCGACATCCCCTCCGACCAGGGAGCCAACTTCGTCTCCGCCATGGTCGGCTTCGCCGCCGGCGCCGTGGTGATGGTCGCCGTCTCCCTGTTCACCAAGCCCAAGCCGGCCGAGGAGCTCCAGGGCCTGGTCTACGGCACCACCTCCCCCGGCATGACCGAGCCCCCCGCCCCCGGCGACGACGCCTGGTACCGCAGGCCGGCCCTGCTGGGCTGGGGCGCGGTCATCATCGCCGCCGCCTGCTACATCCCGTTCTCGTTCTGATCGCGGGAGGATCGAGAGACCATGTCCGAGTTTCCCAGCCCCTCCGAGCACCCCGAGCCGCACGCGTACTCCGAGCAGGACGTGCAGCGCGAGGTCTCCGAACTGCAGAAGAAGTCGGCCACCGCGGCCCGCATCTTCGACCTGCGCCGCATCATCGGCGGCCTGTTCGTCCTCTACGGCGTGATGGTCACCATCGCCGGCATCACCGACGACCAGGCCGCCATCGACAAGGCCCAGGGCATCAACATCAACCTGTGGACCGGGATCGGGATGCTGCTGCTGGGCATCTTCTTCCTGGTCTGGCTGAAGCTGCGGCCCACCCCGCCGACGGTCCCCGAGGTCACGGCCGAGGACCTGCCGGACCGGCCCGCCGAATGACGGCCGCGGGGCCGCGAGGCTACGAGGCCTCCGGCCCCGCTCCCGCGTCCGGCGCCGGATGCGACAGCGGCCCCGCCCGGTCCAGCAGGCCCGTGCGGGCCGCCAGGGCCGCCGCCTCCAGACGGGAGCCGACGCCCAGTTTCATCAGCACGCGCTGCACATGGGTGCGCGCGGTCGACGGGGCGATGCCCATGCCGGCCGCGATCAGCCGGGTGTCCTCGCCGTCGGCGACCCGGACCAGCACCTCGACCTCCCTGGGCGTGAGCATCTGCAGCAGACGCTGGCCCTCGTCGTCGGGCTGGGCGGCCGGGTTGAGCAACTCGCTGAAGGCCCCCTGGAGCAGCTGCGGAGCGACCGCCGCCTCACCCGCCCGCGCTTTCATGATCGCCCGCTCGACGCCCTCGATGCGCTCGTCATGGCGTACGTAGCCCGAGGCGCCCGCGGCGAAGGCCGCGGCTATCCCGCGCGGACTGGGCACCGGACCCAGCACCAGCACCGCCACCTGCGGACGCTCCCGCTTGATCCGCACCACCGGGTCGAACATGCCCGGCTCCGCCGGTGTCGCCGTCCCCAGCAGGCACACCTCCGGCGCGCGTGTGATCACCAGCTCCGCCGCGCCCGCGGCCGGCGCCGCCGCCGCCAGCACCCGGTGCCCCCGCAGCTTCAGCGCCGAGGCCAGCGCCTCGGCCAGCAGTCGGTGGTCGTCGACCACCATGAGCCGCACTCCCATCGAGCAAACCCCCCACTCCCCCCAGTGGATCCCCAGGCATGCCCCACCATGGATGCCCACCGGTCCGCGCGGACAGGAGCCCCCCTCCGGCTCCCCCGCTCCTCATGCCCCCGGAAGCTACACGCTTGTTCGACGTTGCGCTCCCCCTACCGGTGAGAACTACCCCGGATCGACGGAATATCTTGTTTTTCTCTCATACATGGGTGATTCAGCTACTCGTACCGAACGCCAGAGCCAGGTACTTGTCCCCCGCCGACGAGGACTTGTCGGCGAACTGCGAGGCCATGAACAGGTGTCCCTGGGAGTAGAGGATCTCGGAGTAGTCCGGTGACATCGTGGACTCCGCCGACCGCGCCGCCCCCGCCGCCGGGTTCTCCAGCAGTGTCGTCTCCTTGAAGGAGCCGCCGTCGATGCTGACGATCTGGCCGCCCTTGTCGTACGGCGGGCGCTTGTACGCGATCACGTTGCCCTTGTCCATGCGCAGCGGCGTGATCGTGTAGCCGTCGCCGGCGTCGGCACGCTGGCCGGTCTGCTTGCCGGTGGCGAGGTCGAAGGCGACGATCTCGTTGGTCTGGCTGTAGTCCTTGGTGCCGCTGTGCTCCTCGGTGGGGACGTACAGCCGGTCGTTGCCGACGGCGAGGCCGGTGCAGCCCTCGATCTTCGTGATGCCGTCGCAGCGCGCGGCGTACTGCTTGCCCGGCGCCGAGATCCGGTTGTTGAGCTTGCCGGTCTTGTTGTCGATGGAGTAGAAGTCCGAGATCTCGCTGCCGTCACCGGCGCTGTCGCCCGCGTCGGCCGCCACGACCAGCGGGTTCGTCGACACGACGGAGGCGTACTCGATGCCCTTGGCCATCTTGTAGTCCGAGATCACCTTCCCCGTGCGCGGGTCGATGGTCTGGATGTGCAGCAGGCGCTCGCCGTACTGGCCGCACTTGAGGACCGCGACCAGCTTCTCGCCGCCGCCGTACCCGGCGTCGTAGCAGGTGTCGTCGGCCTTCGGGGCCCACAGCGGCTTGCCGTCGGCGACGTCGAAGGCGGCGCCTCCCTGCAGGCCGCCCGCGGCGACCGTGTTCGCGCTGACGGTGACGTTGCTGAACGTAATCGTCCCGCCGGCGCCGTCACCGACCGACTTCGTCCACAGCTTCTTGCCGGCGTCCAGGTCGATCGCCGCGACCTGGCTGCATCCGGCCGACCTGTTCTTCGCGGGCATCTTCGGCTGGAAGAGGACGGCCGTGCGGTGGTCGTCGGTGGTGTGCTGGCTGACCGTGCAGACCGGGCCCGGCAGCTTGATCGTCCACTGCTTGGTGCCCTTGTCGAGGTCGTACGCGCTGATCTCGGCGACACCGCTCTTGACGTACGCCTTGTCGGTCAGCCAGGAGCCGGACACCACGGTGGTGTCGTCGACCTTGGGCGAGGGGAGCTTGTACAGCAGCTTGGAGGCGGTGTCGGCGGGCACCTTCTCCTCGCCCTTGCCGTCGACGCCGCCCTTGCCGGTGTCACCGCCACCGCCGTCGCCGCCGGTGCCGCCGGTGCCGCCGGTGGAGTTCGCGGTCTGGTCCTTCTTGCCGTCGCCACCGGCGGACGCGAAGTACCAGATGCCGCCGACGACCAGCGCGAGCGCGGCGACCGCCGCGACGACGATCAGCGGCGTGTTGTTCTTCCGCCCGCCGGCCTGCGGGTGCGGCGGCACGGGCTGTTGCGGGTAGCCGTACCCGGGCTGCCGGCCGTAGGGGTTGGGCGGCTGGCCGTACGGCGGCTGCGGCTGCGTCGGATAGCCGTAACCGGGCTGCTGCGGGGGCTGGGGGGCCTGGGGTAGCCGTAGCCCGGCTGCGTGGGTGGCTGCGGGGCGCCGTAGGGCGGCTGCGGCTGCGGCGGGGTCTGCGGGGCGCCGAAGCCCGGCTGCTGCGGAGGTGTCTGCGGCGGCTGGGGCGGCTGCTGGCCCTGGGGCGGGCCGAAGCCGGGCTGCTGCGGGGGCTGGTTCGGGGGCTGGTTCGGCGGGGGCGGGGGCTGGCTCATGGCGGGCTACCTCGGGGCGGACGGCAGGGCGACGGGGACGTGGGGGCCGTGGGACGGCGTCAGTTGCCGAAGGCGAGAATCAGCTTCCCCTTCGAGTCGTCGTTGCCGGTCAGCCGGGTCGAGGAGAGGTAGAAGCGGCCGTCCACCCAGTCGTAGGCCTTGGAGTAGAAGCCGTTCTCCAGGTCGGCCGTGCCCGCCGGGTTGCGCAGCAGCTTCGCCGGCTTGTGGTCCGAGCCGCCCGTCGCGATCGACACGACCTGGCCGCCGGCGTCGTACGACGGCTCGACGTAGGCGATGAGCTTGCCGCTCTCCACCTTCATCGGCAGCATCGACTCGTCCGCCGGGGACTTCACCCGCCACTTCTCCTTGCCGTTGGCGAGGTTGATCGCGACGATCTCGTTCGGCCCGGTGGTCGCCTTGGTCGGCAGGTAGAGCGTGTCCGCGTCGGCCGCCACGCCCTCACAGCCCTGCAGGTCGCGGTCGAGGATCTGCCAGCCGCACTGCGGGGCGAAGTTCTCGTCGAAACCGACCTGGGAACGGAAGCGGCCCTTGGCGTCGAACGTGGAGATGTTCCAGGCCTTCTTGTCCTGGTTCGTGCTGTAGACGACGAGCGGGTCGACCGAGTAAGTCCGGGAGACGGTCCAGCCCTTGTCGAACTTCTGCGTCCACTTGGCCTTGCCGGTCTTCGGGTCGAGCTCCTGGATCTCCTCGTGCTGGTTCGCCTCGGAGGCGTCGCAGGAGGCGACGGAGATCAGCCGGGCGCCGCCCGCGAACGCGGTCGGGAAGCAGGCGCTGCCGTACTTCGTCTTGTCGAACAGCTTCTTGCCGCTGTCGATGTCGAAGGCCACCCCGGACTGGGCGCGGCCCGCCATCACCGTCTTGCCGGTGATGGACAGCGAGACGTTGATGGTGTTGTCGAACAGGGCGCCGTCGCCGAGCGTGCCGCTCCAGCCCTTCGCGCCGGTGTTCAGGTCGAGCTGCTGGAGCTTGTTGCACTTGGCGCGCTCGCCGGTGCCGCTCTCGTACGCCACCACGACCTTGTCGTCGACGGACTTCTGCGGGGTGACCGAGCAGATCTTCTCCGGGAAGGCCAGCGGGCCCCAGGCGGTCGCGCCGTCGGCCACGCCGTAGGCGAAGACCTGCTTGTACGCCGCCTTCACCACCGTCTTGCCGGTGATCCACATGCCGGGGGCGTCGGCGCCCGAACCGGGGGCGTCCGGCGGCGACTTGTACCAGAGGACCTTCGCCTCGCCGTCCTGGCGGTCCGCGTTGAGGTCCTCGGGGTCGGAGCCCTTCGTCCCGCCGGCGCCGCCCGAGGTGCCGGTCGCGGTGGGCTTGGGGTCGTCGCTCTTCCCGGCGACCGGCTTCTTGCCGTCGTCGCGGGTCACCGCGTACGCGACGCCGCCGATGACGGCCAGCGCGGCGACGACCGCCACGGCGATCAGCGCGGTCCTGCCCTTGCGGGGGCCGGTCGGCGGGATGCCGGGACCGCCCGGGTACGGGGCCTGCGGATAGCCGTAGCCGGGCTGCGCTCCGTACGGGCCGGGCTGCTGCGGCTGGCCGTAGGGGCCGGGCTGGCCGTACGGGTTGGGCTGCGCGTACGGACCGGGCTGCTGGGCGTACGGGCCCGGCTGCTGGGATGGCTGCGCCGGCTGCTGAGGGGGCTGCGGGTAGCCGTAGCCGGGCTGCTGGGGCGGCGGGGACTGCGGAGGCGGCGGGGCCCCGAAGCCGCCCTGGGGCGGCGGGTCCTGCGGCGGTCCGAAACCTTCCTGCGGTGGCTGTGTCATCAGCGCTTTCCCCCGTTCGATCACTGATTTCCAGCCACGCCCGAGGCGCTTGATGAGCCGGATTCGTACGCAGACAGTTCCCAGACGGCCCTTTCTATCACTCGGCACCGACAACGCACCGGGCCGGTTCGTCCGCTGTTCCCAAGGGACGACCGGCCCGTGATGCCGCTGTTACGCCTTCACGCGAGCTTCACGCGTCCTCGGCGAGTTCGAGCCAGCGCAGCTCCAGTTCCTCTCGCTGACCGGCCAAGTCCCGCAGCTCCGCGTCCAGTTCGGCCACCTTCGCGAAGTCCGTGGCGTTCTCGGCGATCTGGGCGTGCAGCTTGGTCTCCCGCTCGGAGATCTTGTCCAACTGCCGCTCGACCTTCTGCAGTTCCTTCTTGGCGGCGCGCTGGTCGGCGGAGCTCTTCTCGGCGACGGGCCTGACCGCGACGGGCGCGGCCGCGGCGACCGCCTCCTCCATCCGCCGGCGCCGCTCCAGGTACTCGTCGATGCCGCGCGGCAGCATCCGCAGCGTGGCGTCGCCCAGCAGCGCGAAGACGCGGTCGGTGGTGCGCTCGACGAAGAACCGGTCGTGGGAGATGACGATCATCGAGCCGGGCCAGCCGTCGAGGAGGTCCTCCAGCTGGGTCAGCGTCTCGATGTCGAGGTCGTTGGTGGGCTCGTCGAGGAAGAGGACGTTGGGTTCGTCCATGAGCAGCCGCAGCAGCTGGAGCCGGCGGCGCTCACCGCCGGAGAGGTCGCCGACCGGCGTCCACTGCTTCTCCTTGTTGAAGCCGAACGTCTCGCACAGCTGCCCGGCGGTCATCTCGCGCCCCTTGCCGAGGTCGACGCGCTCACGCACCTCCTGGACCGCTTCCAAGACCCGCAGGTTCGGGTCCAGTTCGGCCACCTCCTGGGAGAGATAGGCGAGTTTGACCGTCTTGCCGACGGCGATCCGGCCGCCGGCGGGCTGGGTCTCGCCCTCGCTGCGGGCCGCCTGTGCCATCGCCCGCAGCAGGGAGGTCTTGCCGGCGCCGTTCACGCCGACCAGGCCGATGCGGTCGCCGGGGCCGAGCTGCCAGGTGACGTGCTTGAGCAGCAGCTTGGGGCCGGCCTGGACGGTCACGTCCTCCAGGTCGAAGACCGTCTTGCCGAGCCGCGAGGAGGCGAACTTCATCAGCTCGGAGCTGTCCCGGGGCGGCGGCACGTCCCTGATCAGCTCGTTGGCCGCCTCGACGCGGAAGCGCGGCTTGGAGGTGCGGGCGGGCGCTCCGCGGCGCAGCCAGGCCAGCTCCTTGCGGACGAGGTTCTGCCGCTTGGCCTCCTCGGTGGCGGCGATGCGCTCGCGCTCGGCGCGCGCGAAGACGTAGTCGGAGTAGCCGCCCTCGTACTCGTAGACGTCGCCCTTCTGCACGTCCCACATGCGCGTGCACACCTGGTCCAGGAACCAGCGGTCGTGCGTGACGCAGACCAGCGCGGAGCGGCGCTCGCGCAGGTGGCGGGCGAGCCAGGCGATGCCCTCGACGTCCAGGTGGTTGGTCGGCTCGTCGAGGACGATCAGGTCCTGTTCCTCGATGAGCAGCTTGGCGAGGGCGATGCGGCGGCGCTCGCCGCCGGAGAGGGGCGCAATGACGGTGTCGAGGCCCTGGGGGAAACCGGGCAGATCCAGTCCGCCGAACAACCCGGTGAGCACGTCGCGGATCTTGGCGTTGCCCGCCCACTCGTGGTCGGCCATGTCCCGGATGACCTCGTGCCGCACGGTGGCGTTCGGGTCCAGGGAGTCGTGCTGGGTGAGCACCCCCAGGCGCAGCCCTCCGGAGTGGGTGACGCGCCCGGTGTCGGCCTCCTCCAGCTTGGCCAGCATGCGGATGAGCGTGGTCTTGCCGTCGCCGTTGCGCCCCACGACCCCGATCCGGTCGCCTTCGGAGACGCCGAGGGACACGCCGTCGAGGAGGGCACGAGTGCCGTACACCTTGCTGACGTTCTCGACATTGACCAGATTCACGGCCATTTCTCTCCTGCCCGGGGGGATCGATCAGCCTCCCAGCGTAATGCGCGCCGGTGGCCGACCGATCCCGAGCCGGTTGGCCTGTGGAAAACCCGGGATCAGCGGGAGGCGGCCGCGCGGACCTCGGTCAGGAGGTCGTACATCGTCTGGCCGGGGCATTCGGTCTGGAGCCAGTCGCGGTGACCGCCGACCGTCGTGACCGTCTTGGTGACGCCGTTGACCGGGTTGGTGTAGCTGATCTGCGCCTTCGGGTCGAGGCCCTTGAAGCGGGCGATCACCTTGATCAGGCGGGTCAGCGAGGCTTTGGCCGCGTCGGTGGGACCCTGGTCGGTCAAGGTGCCGAGGAGGGCGATGCCGAGGTTGCCGGAGTTGTAGCCGGCGGTGTGGAAGGCGGTGACCAGGTCTCCGTCGGCGTTGAACGCGGGGATGCCGTCGTCACCGGAGTAGCGGCCCTCGTAGACGTCGCCGGCCTCGTCGATCAGGAAGTGGTAGCCGATGTCGCCCCAGTCCAGGGTGACCGCGTGGTACTCGTAGATCGCGCGCACGGTCGCCGCCGGGTCGGCGTCGCCGTTCGGGGTGTCCGTGTGGTGGACCGTGACCGACTGCAGCGCGTAGTACTTCTCCGGGGAGTTGACCTTCCCGTCCTTGTACCGCTTGGACTCGTCGGCGCCCCACGCCGGCCGTGACAGGTAGCGCACGCCACGCACGCGCGTGGGCTGCGAGGGCACCTGGACGGTGCGGGCCGGCCCGTGGGCGGTGTCGATCGCGAGCGAGCGCACGTCCGTCGTGCCTTCCTCCGCCCGCACCTCGTACGTCCTGGCGTCGCCGGCCGCCACCAGGGCCGTGCCGCCGCCGTCGACGGTCGCGCAGCCGCCGGTGAGCGGCCGGAACCCGGTGTGGCCGGGGAAGCGGATGTCCGCGCCGCCCGGGTCGCCGTTCCAGCGCACGCCGACCCAGGAGGCGGCGAAGGGGGTGGTGGCGGTGCCGGCACCGGTGGCGGCGGCCGAGCGGGTGGCCGGGAACCTTTGCGGCGTGGTGGCGGGGGCGCCCCCGGAGGCGGCCCCGGAACGGGCACCGGCGTCCGGCGCGGAAGCGGGGTCGGACTCGGTGGCCGCGAAGACGGCCGGCGTCAGGACGGCGGCCCCGGCCACGGCCACTCCGGCGCCGAGCGCGCCGCGACGGGACAGGGACCGCTTGCGGCGGTGCGAGGCGGGTGCGGGGGTGGGGGGTTCGGGCTCGGGCACGAGTGATCCTTCGGCTGTGCAGAGGTCGTGACGCGCAACAGCAGCGCTTGAAGTGTCAACGGACCCTATCGGCCGCACGCACCCCACCCGTACCGCGGGCGTGGGAGGCCGCTGTGGAGATCGGGCGAAGATCGCCGCGCGGGCGCGCCCCTACCTCGAGTCGCCCTTGAACACCGCCGCGCCCCTACGCCGACGCGCCCCCGAGCACCGTCGCGCCCGGCGCCGGGCCCGACGTCGTCCGCACCGTGCGGCACGTGCCCGAGGCCTCCAGCGCCTCGGCCACCTTCGCCGCCGACCGGGCGTCCCGGGCGAGGAACGCCGTCGTCGGCCCCGATCCGGAGACGAGCGCGGCGAGGGCGCCGGCCGCCCGGCCCGTGGCCAGGGTGTCGGCGAGCTCCGGGAAGAGCGAGAGGGCGGCGGGCTGCAGGTCGTTGGAGACGGCGGCGGCGAGCGCGTCCGCGTCGCCCTTCGCGAGGGCGTCGAGCAGTTCCTGCGAGGCGACCGGCTCGGGGACGTCGAGGCCGGCCGTGAGCCGGTCGAACTCCCGGAACACGGCCGGCGTCGACAGGCCCCGCCCGGCCATCGCGAACACCCAGTGGAAGACGCCGCCCACCTCCAGCGCGGTCAGCTGCTCGCCGCGCCCGATGCCCAGCGCCGCCCCGCCGACCAGGCTGAACGGCACATCGCTGCCCAACTCGGCGCAGATCGCGAGCAGTTCCGCCCGCGAGGCGCCCGTACGCCACAGCGCGTCGCAGGCCAGCAGCGCGCCCGCGCCGTCCGCGCTGCCGCCCGCCATGCCGCCGGCGACCGGGATGTCCTTGGCGATGTGGAGGTGCACGGCCGGCTCGATGCCGCGCCGTTCGGCGAGGGCGATCGCGGCCCGCGCGGCGAGGTTCGTACGGTCCAGCGGGACCTGCTCGGCGTCGGCGCCCTCGCAGGTCACGCGCAGTTCCTCGGCCGGCGTCACGGTCACCTCGTCGTAGAGGCCGACCGCGAGGAAGACGTTGGCCAGGTCGTGGAAGCCGTCGGGTCGGGCGGCACCCACCGCGAGCTGCACGTTGACCTTGGCGGGGACGCGGACGGTGACGCTCACTGGGGACGGGGCTCCTTGTGGTCGAAGGGCCCGGCGGCGCCGGCCCCCTTGTTCTCTGCGATACGCGCGAACTCCTCGACGGTGAGCGCCTCGCCGCGCGCCTGCGGCGACACCCCGGCGGCGACCAGTGCCGCCTCCGCCGCCGCGGCCGACCCGGCCCATCCGGCGAGCGCCGCCCGCAGCGTCTTGCGGCGCTGCGCGAAGGCGGCGTCGACCACGGCGAACACCTCGGCCTTGGAGGCGGTGGTCCTGACCGGCTCGGTGCGCCGGGTGAGCGCCACGAGGCCGCTGTCGACGTTCGGCGCGGGCCAGAAGACGTTCCGTCCGATGGCCCCGGCCCGCTTCACGTCGGCGTACCAGTTGGCCTTCACGGACGGCACGCCGTACACCTTCGAACCGGGCCCGGCGGCGAGGCGGTCGGCGACCTCGGACTGCACCATGACCAGGGTGCGCTCGATGCTCGGAAAGGTGTCGAGCATGTGCAGCAGGACCGGTACGGCGACGTTGTACGGCAGGTTCGCCACCAGCGCGGTCGGGGCCGGGCCGGGCAGCTCGGCGACGTGCATCGCGTCGGAGTGGACCAGCGCGAAACGGCCGGCGCGCTCCGGCATGCGGGCCGCGACGGTCGCGGGCAGCGCGGCGGCCAGGACGTCGTCGATCTCCACGGCGGTGACGTGGTCGGCGGCCTCCAGCAGCGCGAGCGTGAGCGAGCCGAGCCCGGGGCCGACCTCCACCACCACGTCGTCGGGCCGGACCTCGGCGATGCGGACGATTCGGCGGACCGTGTTCGCGTCGATCACGAAGTTCTGACCGCGCTGCTTGGTGGGACGCACACCGAGGGCTGCCGCGAGTTCACGTACGTCGGCGGGCCCGAGGAGGGCGTCTGGGGCGGGGCTGCTGCTCACGGGACAAGACTACGGGGGCGCCGCCGCGCCCCCGTCCGCGCGGCTCACCCGTGCAGGCGCGTCCCGCAGTGCGGCCAGGGACTGGTCCCGCGCCGCACGTACAGCTTCTTCGCCCGGAACGTCTGCTCCTGCGCCGTCGCGTCCTGCGGCCGCCCGCTGCCGCCGAGGCTGTGCCAGGTGTGGGTGTCGAACTGGTACAGGCCCCCGTACGTCCCCGAGGGGTCGACCGCGTCCGGCCGGCCGCCCGACTCGCACGCCGCCAGCCCGTGCCAGTCGAGGCCGTCCGCCCCGTGCACGGACGCCGGCAGCGGCTTGGTGCCCATGCGCACGATCTGCTTGCGCGGCGCGCGCACCACGTCGGAGTCGGTCCTGCGCGGCTTCTGCCGGACGCCGTTGACGGTCCGCAGGGCGTAGGTGTCGCGCCGCAGTCCCGGCTGCCCGGTCTGCTCGACGACCTCCGTGCCCTTGAACAGGGTGGGGTCGTTCCTGCGCTCCGTCTCGAACGGGATCGGCTCCTCGCGGACCTGCTCGCTCCCCGTCACGCGCAGCACGGTCACCGTCTGCCCGTCGCGCGGGAAGCTGTCGCCCGGGACGGACGTCGTGTCCTCGCCGCGCAGGGTGACGCCGGCCTCCTCGACCGCCTCGCGCACGGTCGCCGCGTTCGTGCGGACGGTGCGGGCGCGGCCGTCGGCCATGATCGTCACGACGCGCTCGGTGCGGACGTCGAGGGCGAGGCCGGCGCGTCCGATGGGCTGGGAGCGCGAGACGGACATGTACGCGCCCTTCGCGCGCACGCCCAGTTGGTCGAGCGCCCCTTGCACGGTGTGCGCCGTCGTCCACACCTCGCGCCGGTGGCCGTCGAGCGTGAGCCGCACGGGGCGGCCGTAGTGCACCGCCACCTCGTCGCCGCTGGCGAGCGCGGTGCCGGGGGCGGGCGCGACCACGTCGTGCGCCCCGACGGCGACGCCCTCCTGCGCGAGGAGTTCCGTCACGTCGTCGGCGAAGGTGTGCAGGGTGCGGGGCTTGCCGTCGACGGTCAGCTCGATCGCCTTGTCGTTGGCGACGAACGCGGAGGTGCCGCCGGCAAGGAAGGCGACGACCAGGGCTTGCGGCAGCAGGCGGCGCACGGAGCTGTCGGAGCGCTCGATGGAGCGCACCTTGCGCCGGCGCGCACCGCGCCCGCCCGCGACGGCGCGCGCAACCGCGGCGGGCGCCCCCTCGCTCACCGCGCGCCCCGTCTGGCGCGGCAGCGCCGTCTCGTAGGGCTCGCGCGCCCCGTCGGCACCGCTTCCGTGCACCTCGTACGCAGGCGCGTACGAGTCTCCGTACGCCCCGAGCGAACCGGACACCACCATCGCCTCCGGCATCACGTGCGCCGCCGGAAGGGTCAGCGCGCCGTGCACGTCGAAACCGGGGTCGAAGTCCCCGCCGAGGTCCTCATGGAAGCGGTCGCCGAAGCCGTCGTCGAAGGCGTCACCGAAGCCGTCACCGAAGTCGGCGCCGAAGCCGTCGTACCCCGGCAGTGGGTAGGACTCGGCCGGCGCGGCCGGGCCGTACGTCTCATACGTCTCGTACTGCGAGTTGCTCACGCCGACACGCTCCAGGGGCCGTTGGGTCCAGCGGGGTCCGGATCGGGCCCACAGAACCTAGCGGAGCGACCGTCACTCTCCAAAGCGACTCGGCTACGCACAGTCGTGCGTTATGGGTCAGTAACCGAAGGCGCGGGCCGTGTTCGAGGCGAGTGCCGTCGCCAGGACGTCCTCGTGGACACCCCGGACGGCGGCCATGGCGCGCACCGTGACCGGAATGAGATACGGGGCGTTGGGCCGTCCGCGGTACGGCACCGGGGTGAGGAAGGGCGCGTCGGTCTCCACCAGGAGCAGCTCCGCCGGGGCCACCGCCAGCGCGTCGCGCAGGTTCTGGGCGTTCTTGAAGGTGACGTTGCCGGCGAAGGACATGAAGTAGCCGGCGGCGGCGCACACCTCGGCCATCTCGGCGTCGCCGGAGTAGCAGTGGAAGACGGTGCGCTCGGGCGCGCCCTCCTCCTTCAGCACGCGCAGCACGTCCGCGTGGGCGTCGCGGTCGTGGATGACGAGCGCCTTGCCGTGCCGCTTGGCGATCTCGATGTGGGCGCGGAAGGAGCGCTCCTGCGCCTCCTTGCCCTCGGGCCCGGTGCGGAAGTAGTCGAGGCCGGTCTCGCCGACGCCCTTGACGTGGGGGAGCGCGGCCAGGCGGTCGATCTCGGCGAGCGCCTCGTCGAGCGCCGTGGCGCCCCCCGGTTGGCGCGCGCCCTGGCGGGACCAGCCGTCGGGGTCGCCGTGCACGATGCGGGGCGCCTCGTTCGGGTGCAGGGCGACGGTGGCGTGGACGGCGTCGTACGCCGCCGCGGTCTCGGCCGCCCACTGCGAGCCGCGTACGTCGCAGCCGACCTGGACGACGGTGGTCACGCCCACCGACGCGGCCTTGGCGAGCCCCTCCTCCACCGTGCCGGACTGCATGTCGAGGTGGGTGTGGGAGTCGGCGACGGGCACCCCGAGGGGCGCCGGGAGCGGCGGCGCGCTCTTGTCGCCGGTCTTCTCGCTGGAGGAAGGCATGTCCCGATCCTACGAAAGGGGCATGCCCTCCCGGCCCAGGGAGCTGTCAGCCCGCCTTGCGCTGAAAGGGGTGCAGGAGATCGGACAGATGCCAGTGGTGGTGTTCCTTCGGCTCCGCGCCGTCGGCGACCGGCTCCGGCGCCTCAACGGGCCCGGCCTGCGGGGCGGCCCGGTGGGACCGGTGCGCGGCGTCGTGCGCGGCGGAGACCCGGCCCGGCCGCATGATCCGCACGACGTGGGCGTCGCAGTTCTTGCACGTGGGCCTGGACAGCGGGGAGGGGACGATCTGCCCGTTCGCCACGTACATCACGAACTCGTGGCCGTCGCCGTCCCTGTGGTGCTCTATCTCGTAGGACTGCTCCCAGCCGTGCCCGCAGCGCATACAGGCGAAGGAGTACGACTCGTGGACGACTGCGGTGGCCGCGCCGCGCAGGGCGGTCAGTCCTTCGATCTCGCTCATGCCAGCTCCTCTTGTCCGCTGGACAAAGGGACGGGTGCGTCCCTTCGACCAGTGGACGCCTCCGGCGGCGCGATTGCAGCAGGGCTGTCGAGTGTTGGAGCCGATTTGGACTTTCCTTGCCATAGCGCCCCCGCTCACGCCCTGGGGCTTTGCCTTCGACGACAGCCCTTTGCCTGTCCGTGGGGCGCTCGCTCAGGCGAGATGCGCCCTGCTCAGAGGGGGTGTGGCGCAGTTTACGAAAGCCTCACGAACCACTCGCCGAAGGTGCGTTCTTCGCGGCCACAACCGCGTCGAAGACCTGGCGTTTGGGCAGCCCGGCCTGGACCGCGACGGCCGCGATCGCCTCCTTGCGGCGCTCCCCGGCCTCCTCGCGCAGGCGCACACGGCGCACGAGCTCCTCGGCGCTCAGGTCCTGCGCGCCCCGCTCGGGCGCCCCCTCCACGACCACGGTGATCTCACCGCGCACCCCGTCGGCCGCCCACTCCGCGAGCTCCGCCAGAGGACCGCGCCTGACCTCCTCGTACGTCTTGGTCAGCTCCCGGCACACGGCCGCCCGCCGGTCGGCGCCGAACGCCTCGGCCATCGCGGCGAGGGTGTCGTCGAGCCGGTGCGGGGCCTCGAAGTAGACGAGCGTGCGCCGCTCCTCGGCGACCTCCTTCAGGCGCGTCAGCCGCTCCCCCGCCTTGCGGGGCAGGAACCCCTCGAAGCAGAACCGGTCCACGGGCAGCCCGGACAGGGCGAGCGCGGTGAGCACGGCGGACGGGCCCGGCACGGCGGTGACCCGGATGTCCTTCTCGACGGCGGCGGCGACCAGCCGGTAGCCGGGGTCGGACACGGAGGGCATGCCGGCGTCCGTGACGAGCAGCACGCGCGCGCCGCCCACGAGTTCCTCGACCAGTTCGGGGGTGCGGGCGGACTCGTTGCCCTCGAAGTAGGACACCACGCGCCCCTTGGGGGTGACGCCCAGCGCCTGCGTCAGCCGCCGGAGCCGCCGGGTGTCCTCGGCGGCGACGACGTCGGCATCGGCGAGTTCCTGGGCGAGCCGCGGGGGCGCGTCCGCGACGTCGCCGATGGGGGTGCCTGCGAGTACGAGGATTCCGGTCACGCCCCCATCCTCCCAGGGAGGGACGGAAGCGAACGCATTCGAACCCTTACCTGCCATGCACGGGACTCACACAGAACCGTTCCCTACGATGGCGCGGTGACCAGTACCGCGTCCTCCCCGGACACCCGGCAAGGCCAGACCCCCGAAGACGAGCGGCCGGCCTGGCAGCTGCGGCTGCGCCGCTTCGGATACTCGGCCGGGTCCAGAAGCGACGTCCGTGAGCGTCTGGTGCCGCCGTTCGTCGAGCCGAGCCCGCGTCTGTGGCAGGTGCTGGGCGTGCGGCCGGCGCTCGCGGCCCGGATCGCGCGCTGGTCGGGCTGGGGCGGTCCGCTGCTGGTGACGCTGCTGGCGGGCGTCATGCGGTTCTGGCACCTGGGCAGCCCGAAGGCGGTGATATTCGACGAGACGTACTACGCCAAGGACGCCTGGGCGATCGTCCACCGCGGCTTCGAGGTCAACTGGGACAAGAACGCCAATGACCTGATCATCTCCTCCCACGGACACGTCAAGATCCCGTCGGACGCGGCCTATGTCGTGCATCCGCCGGTCGGCAAGTACGTGATCGGGCTGGGCGAGCTGATGTTCGGGTTCGACCCGTTCGGCTGGCGGTTCATGACCGCCGTGCTCGGCACGCTGTCGGTGCTGATGCTGTGCCGTATCGGCCGCCGGATCTTCCGCTCCACCTTCCTCGGCTGCCTGGCCGGCGCGCTGATGGCGGTGGACGGGCTGCACTTCGTGATGAGCCGCACCGCGCTGCTGGACGGCGTGCTGATGTTCTTCGTGCTGGCCGCGTTCGGGTGCCTGGTGATCGACCGGGACCGAGCGCGCGCCAGACTCGCGGCCGCGCTGCCGACGGGCCCGGACGGGCTGGTGCGGCCCGACGCGCACGTCGCCGAGACCACCTGGCTGGGCCTGCGGCCCTGGCGCTGGGCGGCGGCCGTGCTGCTCGGACTCGCGATCGGCACGAAGTGGAACGGCCTGTACTTCCTGGCCGCCTTCGCCCTGATGGCCGCGCTGTGGGACGTCGGGGCGCGCCGGACGGCGGGCGCCCGCCACCGGATCACGCTGATCTGGGCCGCCGAGTCGGTCGTGTCGTGGGTGGTGATGTCCGTCGTCGCGGTCACCGTCTACCTGCTCTCCTGGATCCGCTGGATCCTCTCTCCCGCCGACGGCACCGGCGGCTACTTCCGCAACTGGGCCGCGACCGACGGCCGGGGCGGCCACTTCACCTTCCTGCCGGACTGGCTGCGCAGCCTGTGGCACTACGAGCACGAGGTGTACAAGTTCCACATCGGCCTGTCCTCGCCGCACACGTACATGTCCAACCCGTGGAGCTGGATCGTCGACGGCCGGCCGGTGTCGTACTTCTACGAGTCCCCCTCGCCCGGCGCGGACGGCTGCGCCGCCGACGCGGGCCAGAAGTGCGCCCGGGAGGTCCTCGCGATCGGCACGCCGCTGCTGTGGTGGGTGGCCTGCTTCGCGGTCCTGTACGTCCTGTGGCGCTGGCTGTTCCGCCGCGACTGGCGGGCCGGGGCCATCGCCTGCGGTGTGGCGGCGGGTTACCTGCCCTGGTTCATGTACCAGGAGCGGACGATCTTCTTCTTCTACGCCGTCGTCTTCGTGCCGTTCCTGTGCCTGGCGGTGGCGATGCTGCTGGGCGCGGTCATCGGCCCGCCCGGCTCCAGCGACACGCGGCGGGTGGCCGGGGCGACCGGGGCGGGCGTCCTGGTGCTGCTGATCGCCTGGAACTTCATCTACTTCTGGCCCCTGTACACCGGCACCGCGATTCCGATCGACAACTGGCGTTCACGTATGTGGCTGGATACGTGGGTGTAGCTGGGCGGATATACCAAGAGGGCCCGGCCGGCGGCCGCGCCCTCTTGGTCGTTGTTGGTTGCTAGCGGTCACTGCTGACCGCCCTCGAACGGCCCAGACACGCCCAGACACGCCCAGAGGGGCCCTACGGCAGATTTACAGCGGGCTTCGTCCACCTTTCCCCAACGGCGGTTTCTTCACGCCGCAACAGTGTCGGGGAACACCTGGTGGACCGGAGGTTCTCTACGTCGGCCCTGCCTCCCTCCACGCCAAGCGTCGGTCAGGCATCAACTCTGACCAATCAGTCGACCGTGACAGAGGACTGAGACGCTGCGAGGCTGCGCCGGGTGAGAGTGCTCGGGTGGGTCCCGCCGAGGACGGCACGCTTGCGGGCGAGGACGGCCTCAAAATCGCCGCGAGCCTGCTCCACCTCGACAGATGGAGCAGAAGATGCCGCTCCGAGCCTGCGGCCCGGCCGCTCACCTCCTCCGACCATCTCATCTTCGAGCTCGCAGCACGGACCAGCCGCTTCATAAGGCTTTGGCCCTCCTCTGTTCGGACGGGAAATCTCTGCCCCTGTCGCCGCAGCTCAAAGGTTTCGATCCGATAACAGGACCAGCTAGTGATCCACAAGGTCTAGAGGAGATCCGTAAGAATCGTAGATGTCATGCGCGCGTCGTTCGCGCGTTCTGCCATTCCTGGAGGGAAAGACGTGAAGTTCAAGAAGGGCGTCGCATCGTTACTTGGGGCCGCCGCACTCCTGGCGGGGTCACTCGTCGGGGTCACCTCAACAAGCGCTAGCGCCATTGACAACTGCGACATCACATACATAATCCGAAACAACTCGAGTGGCGAAGGCACCTTCCAAGGAGCCACTAACCTTCGAGTCAAGCCGTACGCTGCGTGCGGCAACGAGGGAACCTTCGTCTCGGGAACAAAGTTCTACTACTGGTGCTACGTCATCAACAACTACGGAAATAAATGGATTTTCGGCCGGATCGCGGGCACGCAAACTAAGGGCTGGGTATACGACCCGGATGTCTCCTGGGATAGCGGCACGCTGAACCAATGCTAAGCCTTAAGGAGAGCAGGGTGTCTTAGGCGCTCAGTTCGCCTCCACCAGGCAGAGAGACTTCTGGCCGCTCAGCACCGAATCCCCCCGGCCAGGAGCCTCCGCCCTTTCTCCTCCGCCTCGCAGCGCAAGGAACGTATCGCTGTTTGTGAACCCATCCCGCGGGCGCGGTCTTCGCTCAACGCCAGCCTTAATAATCCTCCCGGTCGAGGGTCGCGTTGTGTGAGGCCGGCAACCGGACCGCGACTTCCAGGCCGCCGCCGCGCGTGGCACAACCGTCGCTCTTCCGTCATGGGCGCGCACCACTGCACGGACGATGGAGCGTCCCACACCGACGCTCTTGCCCCTATCTACGCGCTCTGTCCGCCGTCGGCGTCGCCGGCGCGCGGGGCGAACGCCTCCGCACCGGCGAGGTCACCAACCTTTCGCGGACCCGCATCAAGCGAAGAGAGCTGGGAAGCTGCCGGCATCGGCCGCTGCTTCGTGGAGTTTGCGGGCGCCCTTATGGTTACCCGCCCCGTCCGTTCTTCTGCGAGCACCCAAAGAGCTTTTGTGTCGGCAATCTGGGCCTGGGGCTCAGCCGGCCCGGGATCGCCAGCCTGTTCTGGATGCGCACTAAGACCGTGTCCTACGTGGCGAGTCGAACGTTGACGCGATATGGGGGGCGCGTGGAGTTGGATTGTTCCGCACGGATTGCGGGAGATCTCCGAGGCGCTGATCTCCCGTCACAGGTGCGGCCACCAGGAAGCGGAACGCAGGACAAGCCTGATAAGACGCTGTTCGCGGTGATCATCTATGCGCTGCGCCGGTTCCTGATCTGGTCGCGGTCTGGAGTGTGGGCCGACTGCGTGAGGCGGGGTAAACCGACTCGATCGCAAACGTATCGGCGTGCGTATCGCCCGCAAAGGTATCGAGTCAAGCGAAGGATTGGGAGACATGGACCACGGTCTCCGAATTTGTTTCAAGGCCCGAATCGAGCGGGAGCATAGGAAGCCGCTGGTGGCACGTTTCGGAGGACTCCCTCTATCGACAGCGGTCTGGCGAAGATTTTGGACCGCCGGCCTGTCTGGGTAGACTATCCCGCACAGAGAGCTGATCACGCGGCTCTCGGCGGCACCTGCGAGATCTGCGGGAGCGCTGGTGATGTCACGGTGCATCACATCCGCGCCCTTACCGACCTCGCTCACGCCGGATGGCCGCCGTCCGACCGGGCGCGTCATGCTCGACCGGCGCCCCAAAACAGTCGTGGCCTGCGACACCTGCCACGACCGCATCCACGATGCACAGGCGGCCAGATCATTCACGCCGTGATCACTGGAGAGCCGAGTGATAGCGAAAGCGTCAAGCCCGGTTCGGCGGGAGGACGCGAGAAAAAGGAGTTGCCACGGCAGCCACATGGCCGCGCGGCCGACCCAACCTCGTGGCTGTCCGGCTACCGCCGACTCAGAGGTCGTTTTCATCTCTCTTGCCTGTTTATCGACGGATTCTCGATGGCTGAGGATGCGATGCGAAGGAGGCCGCCGGTGTGATTGGGGTCGATGGGCCTTGAGGTGTGACTGTTGGGACGGAGTGCTACTCGTTCCTGTCTCATCCCAGGATGCCTGGCTTCCCAGGCTGCGTGCTTCCGTCGTTGTCGCTGTGCGCCTGGGCGCACTCGTTGAGCAGCGGTACGCGGGAGGCATGCCCAGTCGACGTCCTTATCCAAGCGATCTGTCCGATGCCCGCTGGGAGTTGGTCGAGCCGGTCCTGGCGGCCTGGCGCTTCGAGCGCCGTGGCAGAGCTCTGGACTTCGGCCGGCCGCCCGAGCATGACCTGCGCGACATCATGGACGCGATCTTGTATGTGGACCGCACCGGCGTCCAATGGCCCACCTCCCACACGCCTTCCCGCACTGGAACACGGTCTACGGCTACTTCGCCAGGTGGCAGCAGGAAGGCGTATTCACCCAGCTCAACGGCCTGCTCAGGCAACTCTTACGACAGAGGGAGGGCCGGGAGGCCGAACCGTCAACCTGCGTGATCGACGCGCAGAGCGTGAAAACCTCCACCAGTGTGCTCGCCACCAGCCAGGGCATCGACGCCGGCAAGAAGATCGTCGGACGGAAACGGAGCATCGTCACCGACACCATCTGTCTTCTGCTCGCCGTGCTGGTCACCGCGGCAAGCGTGCAGGACTCCATCTCCGGCACCCAGCTCCTGGACCATGTCGCCGTGGGCCTGTATCGCCGCCCTAGAAGCCACCGTGCCTGCAGAGTCGCATCGTCGTCGGCACCGTCTCAGCCGCGCCGAGCGCGGCGGTCGACGACGGACTACTCAGCAAGAACCCGTGCCGGGCCCGCACGGTGCAACTCCCGAAGCTCGGCAAGCCCCGTGTGGTCCCCTGGACGGCTGTGCAGGTATTCAACGTACGGGCCGCCCTCGAACCGCGCTTCCGGGCCACCGTGAACCCCGGAGCAGGATGCGGCCTACGACAGGGTGAGATCTTCGATCTGTCGGTCGATGAACTCAACTATGAGGGCGGATGGTTGACACTCGGCCACCAGCTCAAGCGCATTCGCGGGAAGTACGTGTTTGCCCTGCCGAAGGGCGGCAAGGTCCGTGACGTGCCTCTCCCTAAGGCTGCGGCCGCCGCCCTGCAGGACCCTCCAAGGAATTCGCCCCGATGGACGTGACACTTCCCTGGCGTACGTCAGACGGCCCGCCGGTGACGAAGTGCTCTTGTTCAGCGGGGTCGGAGGCAATCACGTCCGCGTGAGCAACTTCAACGCACACCACTGGAAACTCGCTCTGGCGGCCGCAGCGGTCATCACGGAGCCTGAGCGCGGCGAAGGGTATGCGTCGGCCCCCGAGGACGGCATGCACGCGCTCAGGCGCAGGGGCACACCACCCAACGAGAGCTCCCGAGCGGGCCAACCATCCCGAGCGTCCGCCCGTTCAACATCACGGCCCACAGACGGCCCCGCTGCTCCCTCGCAGCTTCTACCAGTGACATACGACCTGTTCAGCAGCATCCCGCATGGCGGGCTGGTCAATCCAACTACTCTGGCCCTGTACACCGGCACCGCGATTCCGATCGACAACTGGCGTTCACGTATGTGGCTGGATACCTGGGTGTAGCCGGTTTCCTCGCCAACATGGGCAACTTCCCTCACCCCTCCCCCTCCCGCCGCCTACAGTGCGGAGGATCGATGTATGGGGAACGGGGAGAGAGATGGCCAAGGGGGTCAAGGTCGCCGTCATAGGCAGCGTGTTCGCCGTGATGGTGGGCGGCGCCGGGTACGGCGCCTTCAACATCGTGTCGGCGCTGAACGGTGACGGCGACGGCGGAGCGGCGTCCGTGAAGACGGGGCCGCCGAGCAAGGACGAGATCGAGGAGACGTCGGCGAAGTTCCTGGCCGCCTGGTCGAAGGGGGAGGCGGCCAGAGCGGCGACGTACACGAACGACGACGCGGGCGCCGAGCCGCTGCTGACGGCCTACGGCGAGAGCGCGCACATCAAGAAGGTGAAGATCACCCCGGGCGCTGCGAGCGGGGCGACGGTGCCCTTCACGGTCAGGGCGACGGTGTCGTACGACGGCAGGTCCAAGCCGCTGACGTACAAGAGCCAGTTGACGGTCGTGCGGGGCAGGACCACCGGGCGGGCGCTGGTGGACTGGCGGCCGTCGGTCGTCCATCCGCAGCTCAAGACGGGCGACACGCTGGTCACCGGGGAGTCGGCGAGCCCCGAGATCGAGGCCGTGGACCGCGACGGGGCCGTGCTGACCAAGGAGAAATACCCCTCGCTCGGGCCCGTCATCGACACCCTGCGCCAGCGCTACGGCGACCAGGCGGGCGGCACTCCCGGGATCGAGCTGGCCGTCCACCACCAGGCGGAGGGGGTGGCCGACACCTCGCTGGTGACCCTCGCCAAGGGAAAGGCGGGCCGGCTGCGGACCACGATCAGCGCGAGCGCGCAGGCGGCGGCCGAGACGGCGGTGAAGAAGTTCGACCAGTCGTCGGTGGTGGCCGTCAAGCCCAGCACCGGTGAGGTGCTGGCGGTGGCCAACAACCGCAGGGACCAGTTCAACGCGGCCTTCGAGGGCGAGGTCGCGCCCGGCTCGACGATGAAGATCATCACTGCCGCGATGCTCATCGACAACGGCGTGACCTCGATGAACGGCCCGGCGCCCTGTCCGCCGAGCGCCACCTGGCAGAGCCAGACCTTCACCAACCTCAAGAACATGCCGCCCAACGAGAACGCCACGCTCGCCAACAGCTTCCTGCGTTCCTGCAACACCGCCTTCATCAAGCTCATCGACGAGAAGCCGCTCACCGACTCCTCGCTCACACAGGAGGCCCAGGACCGCTTCGGGCTCGGCCGGGACGACTGGAAGACCGGCATCACCTCCTTCGACGGCAAGGTCCCCGCGGTCAGCGGCCCGGACCGCGCCGCCAACGCGATCGGCCAGGGTCAGGTGCAGATGAGCCCGCTGAACATGGCGTCGGTCACCGCGACCGCCATCACCGGCAGCTTCCGCCAGCCGTACCTGGTCCCGCCGAGCCTGGACGACCGCGAACTGGCCACCGCGAAGGGGCTGTCGGCGAGCACGTCCGCCCAGCTGAGGCAGATGATGCGGCTCACCGCGACCCAGGGGACGGCGGTGAACGCCATGGCCGGGCTCCGCGGGGACATCGGCGCCAAGACCGGTTCGGCGGAGGTCGACGGGCAGGCCGTGTCCAACAGCTGGTTCACCGGTTTCCGCGACGACATGGCGGCCGCGGCCATGACCGAGGAGGGCGGCCACGGCGGCACGGCGGCGGGCCCGATTGTCGCAGCTGTGCTACGGACGGCAGGCTGAAGTTTCCCCTCCGCTTGGGGACTCTAGGCTGTTGCAGTCGTTGGGATGGTTGAGGGCAACGGGGACCCTGGGGATACAGCGGAGGAACGGGAACTGTGGGCAACAGAAGGCGCGTCGCCGAGCGACGGAAGAGCGGGCCCGCCGTCATCGGCGGGATGATCGCCGTGGTCGTCGGCGGCGCCGGCCTCGGCGCCTACGCGCTCTACGGCCACGGGGCCTCGGCCGACGACGGGAGCACCTCGGCGTCCGCGGGCGACCACAAGCACGTCAAGACCGGCCCGCTGTCGGCCACCGAGGTGCAGACCGCCGCGACGAAGTTCCTGACGTCGTGGAAGGCGGGCAAGGCTGCTCAGGCCGCCGCCGTCACGAACGACCCGACGGCGGCCGGCTCCCTGCTCACCGGCTACACCAAGGACGCCCACATCATGGGCGTCACCCTCACCCCGGGCACCCGGACCGGCGACAAGGTCCCCTTCTCGGTCAAGGGCACCGTCGCGTACAAGGGCATCAGCACGTCGCTGACGTACGCCAGTTCGCTGACCGTCGTACGCGACAAGGAGACCGGCAAGCCGCTGGTCGACTGGCACTCCTCCGTCGTCCACCCGGATCTGAAGGACGGCGACAAGCTGGTCACCGGCGAGGCGGGCACGCCACCGGTCAAGGCCTACGACCGTGACGGCGGCGAGCTGACGACCGCCAAGTACCCGTCGCTCGGCCCGGTCCTGGACGGCCTGCGCGAGAAGTACGGCAAGATCGCCGGCGGCAAGGCGGGGATCGAGCTGGACGTCGTGCGCGGCAAGGCCTCGCAGAAGGCCAAGCTGTCCGACAAGACCCTGCTGACGCTGACCAAGGGCACCCCCGGCAAGGTGACGACGACGCTGAACCCCGCCTTCCAGGCGGCGGCCGAACGGCAGGTCGCCGCGAAGGACCGGTCCTCGGTCGTGGTCGTGCGTCCGTCGACGGGCGAGATCCTGGCCGTGGCGAATCACAACCCCGGCTTCAACGTGGCCTTCCAGGGCTCCCTGGCCCCCGGCTCCACGATGAAGGTCGTGACGTCGACGATGCTGTTCGAGAAGGGGCTCGTCAAACCGGACCAGTCGCACCCCTGCCCCAAGAAGTACAAGCTCGCGGGCTGGACCTTCCACAACGACGACAACTCCGAGATCAAGCACGGCAGCTTCAAGCTGGCCTTCGGCGCCTCCTGCAACAACGCCTTCATCAACTTCGCCCCGAAGCTGTCGAACAGCGACCTGACGACGGAGGCCCAGCAGGTCTACGGCCTCGGCATGAACAACTGGGCCATCGGCGTCCCGACCTTCGACGGCTCGGTCCCGGTGCAGAGCGGCGCGCAGATGGGTGCCTCGCTGATCGGCCAGGGCGGGGTGCGCATGAACCCGCTGAACATGGCGTCGGTGTCGGCGACCGTGGAGTCCGGCGTCTTCCGCCAGCCGTACCTGGTCTCGCCCGACGTGGACCACCGCACGCTGGCGAAGGCCTCCCGGACGATGTCGTCGCAGACGCAGGGCTGGCTGAAGGAGGTCATGCGGTACACGGCGGGCTACGGTACGGCGGCCAAGGCGATGTCCGGGGTGAGCGGTGACGTCGGCGCGAAGACGGGCTCGGCGGAGGTCGACGGCCAGAAGAAGCCGAACGGCTGGTTCACCGCCTACCGGGGCGACCTCGCGGCGGCCGGTGTGGTCCAGGCGGGCGGTCACGGAGGCGACACGGCCGGCCCGATCGTGGCGGCGCTGCTGAAGATGGGCTGAGCGACGGCGTTCCGGGCGCCGGGGGCGCGGGCGGTGCCGGTCAGCGGCTGACGGGCGCCCCCGCCAGGTACGTGCGGCGCAGGAACCTGAGCAGTGCCTTCGTCTCGAACTGCACGACCGAGACGCCCTGCGCCGAGTGGAACTCGACGACCGCCTGCACGCGGCCGCACGGCCACACGCGGACCGGTCCGGTGCCGACGGGGGCGCGCAGGCCTTGTTCGAGGAGTGAGCGGGAGCAGGTCCATTCACGGGTGCCCGGCAGGTCGAACCGCACCGTGCGCGGGTCGGTCTCGGGGTCGTAGCGCAGGACGACGGGGACCGCCTCGTCGATCGGTATCGCGTCGTCGGAGACGATATGGGCTCGCGCGTACTGTTCGACTACAGACATCGTGATGCCCTCTCACGCTGCGTGACCTGTGTGGAATCTGTGCGTCCACCCCTTTCCAATGTCCCATATTTTCTGATTCACGCCTCTTGACGGATGGGCATCGGGCTGAGATACGACTGACTCGCTCTTGCAAGAGGTTCGCAACAAGGCACTATCATCGAACGGTGCATGTGCCTGACGGATTCATCAACGCGCCCACCTCGGCCGCGACCGGCGTGGTCGCCGCCGCCGCCGTCGCCGTGAGCCTGCGCGGCGCGCGACGCGAACTGGACGAACGCACCGCCCCGTTGGCCGGTCTGGTCGCGGCGTTCATCTTCGCGGTGCAGATGCTCAACTTCCCCGTCGCGGCCGGTACCAGCGGGCACCTGCTCGGCGGGGCGCTGGCGGCGATCCTCGTCGGCCCGTACACCGGGGTGCTCTGCGTCTCCGTGGTCCTGCTCATGCAGGGGATCCTCTTCGCGGACGGCGGACTGACCGCGCTCGGCGTGAACATCACGGACATGGCGATCGTCACGACGGTCGTCTCCTACGCCGTCTTCCGCCTCCTGGTGAAGGCGCTGCCGCGCGGGCGGCGCTCGGTCACCGTCGCCTCCTTCGCCGCCGCGCTGCTGTCGGTGCCGGCCGCCGCGGTGGCGTTCACGTTCATCTACGCCGTCGGCGGGACGACCGACGTCTCCCTCGGCAAGGTCGCCACCGCGATGATCGGCGTGCACGTGCTCATCGGGCTCGGGGAGGCGGTGATCACTGCGCTGACGGTGGGCGCGGTGATCGCCGTGCGCCCGGATCTCGTGCACGGCGCGCGCGGCCTGCGCCAGCGCCTGAAACTGCGCGTGAACGGCGCGCTCGTGGACGTACCGGCGCCCGACGAGGCGCGCACGGCGCCCGTCGCGGCGCGCACCTCCCGCCGCGCGCTGTGGATCACCGGTCTCGCGACCTCCCTGGTCCTGGCCGGCTTCGTCAGCTTCTACGCCTCCTCCAGCCCCGACGGACTGGAGAAGGTCGCGCACGACAAGGGCATCGACAAGAAGGCCCAGCGGCACCACTCGGCCGACTCGCCGCTGGCCGACTACGGCGTCAAGGACGTCGAGGACGCCCGCCTGTCCGGGGGGCTGGCGGGCGTGATCGGCGTCGGTGTGACGGTGGTCGCGGGGAGCGCGGTGTTCTGGGTCGTGCGCCGCAGGCGTACGCCAGACGTCTCGCCGACGAGCACGAGCGCCGCCTGACATGGGCGCGGATGGGGGTACCTCCCGCGTGAGCGAATTCGAGCGTGGGGGAGCGCACAAGCTCTACCGGCACGGGCACTCCCCCGTGCACGCCCTGCCTCCCCACACCAAGCTCGCCGCAGCCTTCGCCTTCGTGGTGGTCGTCGTCTCGACCCCGCGGGAGGCGATGTGGGCGTTCGGTCTGTACGCCGTCCTCCTGGGCGCCGTCGCGCACCGCGCGCGCGTGCCCGCGGGCTTCGTCCTCAAGCGGCTGCTGATCGAGGTGCCGTTCGTGGCGTTCGCGGTGCTGATGCCGTTCGTCGCGGAGGGCGAGCGGGTCGACGTCCTGGGGGTGTCCCTGAGCGTCAACGGCCTGTGGGGGGCGTGGAACGTGCTCGCCAAGGGCACGCTCGGCGTCGCCACCTCGGTCCTGCTGGCCTCCACCACCGAACTGCGCGAACTGCTGCTGGGCCTGCAGCGGTTGAAGCTCCCGCCGCTGCTCGTCCAGATCGCCTCCTTCATGATCCGCTACGGCGACGTCATCACCGACGAGATGCGGCGCATGCGGATCGCGCGGGAGTCGCGCGGGTTCGAGGCGCGGGGCGTGCGGCACTGGGGGGTGCTCGCGAAGAGCGCGGGCGCCCTGTTCATCCGCTCCTACGAGCGCGGGGAGCGCGTGCACCTGGCCATGGTCAGCCGCGGGTACGCCGGTTCGATGCCGGTCATCGACGAGGTGACCGCGTCCCGGGCCCAGTGGTCGTACGCCCTCGCCCTCCCTCTCACCGCCTTTGTCGTCTGCCTGCTGGGATGGACCCTGTGACTGTCGAGACGCCTTCTCTGGACGTGGCCGGACTGGCCTTCGCCTACCCGGACGGCCACCAGGCGCTGTTCGGCGTGGACTTCCGCATCGAGCGCGGCGAACGGGTCGCGCTGCTCGGCCCGAACGGTGCGGGCAAGACGACCCTCGTGCTCCACCTCAACGGCATCCTGACCGGCGGCGCGGGGACGGTGACCGTCGCCGGGCTGCCCGTAGGCAAGCGGCACATGGCGGAGATCCGGCGCCGGGTCGGGATCGTCTTCCAGGACCCGGACGACCAGCTGTTCATGCCGACGGTGCGCGAGGACGTGGCGTTCGGGCCGGCGGCGGCCGGGCTCAGGGGCGCGGAACTGGAGGAGCGGGTCGACCGGGCGCTCGCGCAGGTCGGCATGGCGGAGTTCAAGGAGCGTCCCCCGCACCACCTCTCCTTCGGGCAGCGGCGCCGCGTCGCCGTCGCCACCGTCCTCGCCATGGAGCCGGAGATCCTCGTCCTGGACGAGCCCTCCTCCAACCTCGACCCGGCCTCGCGCCGCGAACTGGCCGACATCCTGCGCTCCCTGGACGTGACGGTCCTGATGGTCACCCATGACCTGCCGTACGCCCTGGAGCTGTGCCCACGCTCCCTGATCCTCAGCGACGGGGTGATCGCCGCGGACGGCGCGACGGGCGACCTCCTCTCCGACGACGCCCTCATGCGCGCCCACCGGCTGGAGCTTCCCTACGGCTTCGATCCCCGTTCGGTGACGGCGGGCACGGCCCGTCCGTGACAATGGGCGCGTGACGAACGAGCACCCCACGCCGGCCGCGCCCTCGCCCCTGCTCGACGACCAGCTCTGCTTCGCGCTGTACGCGGCGCAGCGCGCGGTGACCGCCGCCTACCGCCCGGTGCTGGAGGAACTCGGCCTCACCTACCCCCAGTACCTGGTGCTGCTCGTCCTGTGGGAGCGCGGCGAGACGACGGTGAAGGAGCTCGCCGCCGCCCTGCGGCTCGACTACGGCACGGTGTCGCCGTTGCTCAAGCGGCTGGAGAGCGCCGGGGTGGTGCGCCGGGAGCGCGCGGCCCACGACGAGCGCTCGGTGCTCGTCGCGTGCACGGGGCGCGGAGAGGAACTGCGGGAGCGTGCGGCGTGCGTGCCGGGCGCCCTGCTCACGGCGACGGGGCTCGGCGCCGAAGAGGTCGCGCGGTTGCGCGACGAGTTGTGGCGGCTCACGGAAAGGGCGCACGGTGCGGCCGAGCGCCCCTCCTGACGGGCGCGCGCCGCACACCTCCACAACGCACCTCCACAACGCGCCCCACCTCCCGTTACCCCCGGTTGCAGGCCCCCGGCCCCTCACACCGACCTACCGGCCAGTACCTTGTGCACGATGTACTCGCGCGCACTCGTTCTGGGGGGCCATCCATGAGCGCCATGAGCGACGACCTCACCGTCGACACCGAGACCGGCACGGGCACCGGCACGGACACCCGTCCGACGAAGATCATGTATGTCGCCGAGGCGACCGCGCACGGCGGCCGGAACGGCTTCGTCACCAGCCAGGACGGCCACATCCAGCTCAAGGTGGCGATGCCGCCGCAGCTCGGCGGCGACGGCGACGGCACCAACCCCGAGCAGCTCTTCGCGGCCGGCTACAGCTCCTGCTTCCACAACGCCCTGATCCTCGTCGGCAACCGCGAGGGCTACGACCTGACCGGCTCGACCGTCGCCGCCAAGGTCGGCATCGGCCCGAACAGGACCCGCGGCTACGGCCTGGCGGTCGCCCTCAGCGTCTCCCTGCCGGTCCTGGACCCCGACGTCGCGGCGAAGCTGGTGGACGCGGCGCACGAGGTGTGCCCGTACTCGAACGCGACCCGCGGGAACATCGACGTGACGATTCTGCTTGGTTGAGTAGGAGAGCGGAACGGCGCGAGGAGGAGTACGGACGTGGACGTGAACGGTGCGGTGGCCGAGGGCTTCGAGCCGGTCAGGGAAGCGTTCGTGAAGAACTTCGAGGTGCTCGGGGACCGGGGCGCGGCCGTGTCCGTCTACCGCGACGGGCGCAAGGTCGTGGACCTGTGGGGCGGGACCAGGGACGTCGACGGCACCGAGCCCTGGCGGCGCGGCACCGCGCAGATCGTGCGCTCGGCGACCAAGGGCGTCGCCGCCGCCGTACTCCTGCTGCTGCACCAGCGCGGAGAGCTGGATCTGGACGCGCCGGTCGGCACGTACTGGCCGGAGTTCAAGGCGGCCGGCAAGGAGCGGACGCGGGTGTGGCACCTGCTCGCGCACCGGGCCGGCGTGCCCGTGCTGGACACCCCGCTCACGCCCGAGCAGGCCGCCGACCCGTTCCTCGGCGCCGAGGCGGTCGCGGCCCAGGCGCCGGTGTGGGAGCCGGGGACGGACCACGGCTACCACGCGCAGACGTACAGCTGGCTGACCGGCGAGCTGGTGCGGCGGGTGACCGGGCGGGAGATCGGCGCGTGGATCGCCGAGGAGATCGCGGGCCCGGTCGGCGCGGACCTGTGGCTCGGGCTGCCCGAGGGTGAGCGGGCGCGCGCGGGCCGGGTGGCGCAGATCGATCCCCCGGCCGAGCCGCGCGGTCTCAGGCTCCGCCCCAAGCGGGAGGTCTCCGACGCCTACGCCGACCCCGGTTCGCTCACCCGCCGTGCCTTCGCCGCGATCACGCCGCTGCCCGACGAGAACGACCCCGCCTACCGGGCCGCGGCCCTGCCCGCCTCCAACGGCGTCGCGACGGCGGACGGACTGGCCCGCTTCTACGCCTCGCTGATCGGCGAAGTGGACGGCGGCGGCCGCCTGTTCACGCCGGAGACGGTCGAGCTGGCCCGCGCGGAGCGCAGCGCCGGGCCGGACCGCGTGCTGGTCGTGGCGACCCGGTACGGCCTGGGCTACATGCTGCACGGAGCGGCTTCCCCGCTGCTGTCCCCCACCTCCTTCGGCCACCCTGGGCGCGGCGGCGCCCTCGGCTTCGCCGACCCCGAGTCGGGCGTCGCCTTCGGGTATGTGACCAACGGTTTCAGGAAGAGCGTGACGGCGGACCCGAGGGCGCAGGCCCTCGTCCGGGCGCTGCGCGTGTCCCTAGGATCCGCCTGACGCTCAGACGTGGATCGGGTGGGAGGTCCGGCCGGAGGCCGAGTCGATCTCGCCGTGCGCCTTGGTGAGCAGTTGCATGGCGAGTTCGTTCAGCGCCCGCGCGCCGGCGATCTCCTCGCCGACCCTCGGCTGATTGGAGTCGGTGTGGTGGCGGCTCGCGTGCCCGTGGGCCCGTACCTCGGACCCGTCGGGCAGGCGAACCATCGCGACGGCGCGTGTGTGCGTCTCGTCCTCGCTGAACTCCATCTCCACGTGCCATCCCACAGCGGTGTGCATCATGACGATCACCTCCGGAACACCTGCTTCCAGAGTGCTCCCGGGGGCTGTTTCGCGCGAGGGGTGCCGGGTCAGCCGTCGGACTCCGCCGACGGGAGGTAGGCGCCGGGCACGTCGTTCGGTGTGTAGACCTTCTTGTCGCCGGGGTAGGGCTTGGTCCAGTTGTGGGTCTGGTACCAGGTGTAGCGGTTCATCTGCTCGTTGTTGGCGTAGTCGGGCACGGCGTGCGGGCCGGTCAGGCGCTGGTGGGAGGCCCAGGTCTTCCAGGCGTCCGCGAGCGCCTGCTTGGCCTCCGGGACCGCGGCGGACGTCGGGGCGGCGGCGGCCGAGGGGTCCTGCGGCGCCGGGGTGTCGGAGCCGCAGGGCGGCTGGGGGCTGACGCCGAGGGTCAGGGAGGTGCGGTTGGGGACGGCCGTGAACGGCGTGCCGTCGGGCTTCAGGGTGAAGGCGCCGTACATCGGGGTGGCGGCGCTGTCCTTCTGGTTCATCGGGTGGATCCCGAGGATCTGCTCGATGGTGCGCATCATCGTGATCTGCGAGTAGTAGTGGCTGTCGACCGTGTCGCGCTGCGCCCAGGGGCTGATGATCTGGACCGGGGCGCGGTGGCCGTCGACGTGGTCGAGGCCGTTCTGGGAGTCGTCCTCGACGATGAAGATCGCCGAGTCCTTCCAGTACCTGCTGTGGGAGATCTCGTCGACCATGCGGCCGACGGCGAGGTCGTTGTCGGCGACCTCGGCGGCGGCGTTGGCCGGGCCGCCGGTGTGGTCGTTGGAGAACCAGAACATGTTGAGGTTCGCCGGGCCGTTCTTCTCGAAGTCCTGCTTCCAGATCTGTTCCTTGTAGATGTCCGGGACGTCGAGGTCGAACATCGGGAAGCCCTGCACGGACACCTTGTTCAGCGAGGGGATCGCCGAGCCGGTCTGGATGGGGTACTGGGTCTGCGCGCCGGTGGCCTCCATGTTCTTGCTGTCGCAGTACAGGTTCTGCCAGGTCGCGCCGGCCGGCTTGCTCTCCAGGGACTGGAACTCGCCGAAGTCCTTGACGGACCTGCCGGCCGCCTGCGCGCCGCTCCAGATGAAGCCGGACTTCTGGTGGCCGAGGGCGTCGTTCTCAGTGTCGTAGCTGCGCTGGTACTCGCCGGCGGAGGACTCGGTGTACTCCGGGTTGTCCGACTGCATCAGCCAGTTGTGGCCCTCGGCGGAGTTCGTGCCGACGTCGTAGAAGTTGTCGTAGAGCCCGAACTGGTCGGCCATGGCGTGCTGGTTGGGGGTGACGTTCTCGCCGAACGTCGTCAGCGAGGAGTCGCCGTCGCCCTGGGGCAGGTCGCCGTAGACCTGGTCGTAGGTGCGGTTCTCCTTCACCAGCAGGAAGACGTGCTTGATCGTCGAGGGGTCGCCCAGGCGCAGCGGGACGGGGAGCGCGGGAACGTGGCTCTTGCCGTTCGAGGTGACGACCGAGCCGGGCGTCCAGCCGTTCTGCCGGAAGACCTTGGCGGTCTGGGCCCGGACGATGTGGTCGTCGGGCAGCGTGAACCGCGTGATGCTGGACGTGGTGTCGTGGGTGCCGTGGCCGGCGGCGGCGGTGGGGCGGCGGGCGTCGATGCCGCGGGTGTTGGAGACGACGATGTCGTCGCCGACGGTGGTGATCTGCGAGGGGAAGTAGTCGGTGGGCAGCAGGCCGACGTAACTGGCGGGTTCCTGCGGGGACTTGTAGTGGTAGACGGCGACGGCGTTCGCGCGGCCGAGGGTGACCAGCAGGCGGCCGTCGTCGGTGAGGGTGACCGCGTTCGGCTCGTAGCCGACCTTCGCCTCCGGCCAGGGCTGGGTCGCGATGGTCTGGACGACCTTGTCCTTGCGGGTGTCGATGACCGAGACGTTGTTGTCGGCCGTGTTGGTGACGAACACCGCGCCCTTCGCGGCGTGGACGGCGGTGGGGTGCAGTCCGACGTCGATGGAGCCGACGGCGGCGGACGGGTCGGTGGTGTCGATGACGCTGACGGTGCCGGTGGTGGTGGCGCCGGTGTCGGGGTTCGCCGGTACGTCGGTGCCGTACGAGTTGATGGTGGTGTCGCCGTCCTTGGCGGGCCGGCCGCCCTCGTTGCTGACGTAGAGCTTGCCGTCGGCCAGGGCGAGGCCGCGCGGGGCGTTGCCGACGGCCCAGCTGTGCTGGACGGTTCCGGTGGCCGCGTCGAGGGCGACGACGCGGTTCTGGCCGTTGACGGCCGCGTACACGGTGGAGCCGTCGGCGGAGAACACGGCGGCGGCCACGAGGGCGTGCTTGGCGCCGTCGGCCGGGATCGGGACGGCCACGGGCTGGGACAGGGTGCCGTCGGAGCCGACGGTGAACCGGGTGTAGCCGTCGGTCTGGCCGAGCCACAGCTGGGTGCCGTCGGGCGAGTAGACGGGGCCCTCCTGGCCGACCGAGGCGCTCTTGATGCGCAGGTCGTCCGCCTTGTTGGTGCCGACCTTCTGGATCACCTGGCCGGTGCTGAGATCCATGATGACCAGGGAGGCGTCGCCGTCGGCGACGGAGGCGGCGAGGTGGCCGCCGTCGGGGCTGACCGTCGACGACATGATCTTGCCGTCGTCGACGACCGTGCGGCTGCCGTACGGCTTGAGGAACTGGTCGCTGGAGACGACCTGTCCCTCCGGGGTGTCCTCGGCGACCTGCCGGCTGCCGAACTGCCACGTCGAGGCGACCGCCGTGCCCGTGACGCCGAGGGCGACGGCGATGCCCGCCGTGACCAGCGCGGCGCGGCGGCCGACGCGTCTGCCGAAGAGGTTGACCTGCTCCTTCTCGTTGACCCGGCGCTGCCGTGTTACCTGCATGGGCCTATCCCTTCGAGGTGGTGTCGAGCAGCTCGACGTTGCCGTCGAACTGCCACAGCGGGTTCGGCGTGTCGCCTGCCGGGGTGCGCAGCAGGAAGTAGCCGTTGACCTCCTTCGGCCCGTCGCCGTCGGCGACGAACCGCCCGTCCGAGGTGACGTCGAGCTGGTAGACGGCCTGGCCCGGCACCGGCACGCCGGGCAGACGCCAGGTGACGACGCAGCGCCAGTCGTTGCCCGCGCCGCGCTGCGCGCCCTGGCCGTCGCTCTTGGTGCAGGCCGCGGTGGTCCGCAGCCGGGCCTCGGTGACGGCGGGGCGGTGGAGCTGTTCGGTCTGCAGGCGGTAAAGGTGCGCGAACGCGGTGGCCGTCGACCGCTGCACCTTGTCCTGCGTGATGCCCGAGCCGGTGGACGGCGTCGACACGGCGACCACGGCGACGGTGAGGGCGGTCAGGCCGGCCAGGGGCAGCAGCCCGAGGGTGATCGCGCGGCGCCCGGCGCCGTCGTAGGCGACATTGGTGAAGTCCCGGCGCAGGAACAGCAGATACGCCAGCGCGGTCGCGAGCACCGCCCACACGAGGCTCACGGTGACGCCGATCAGGAGCGGGGCGAGCTGGGCCGGGGCGGTGAACAGGCCGTTCCAGGAGAGGAAGGCGTAGCCGGGCAGGGCGAGGCGTACGGCGACCGGCAGCGGCAGCATCTGGGCGACCTGCATGCCGAGGGCGACGAGCGGAGGCAGCAGCAGGCCGGTCGGTGACCTGCCCAGCGCGACCGAGCCGAGCAGGCCGATGGCGGCGAGGGCCAGGGTGGGGGCCAGGGCGGCGGCCCAGGCGAGCAGGACGCGTACGGCGGCGTCGGCGGACGCCAGCCGGTGGCCGTCGAGGCCGACCAGGGGCCGGCCGCCGACCGCGGCGAGCCCGCCGGCCGTGCTGGAGAGGGCCAGCCCGGCCACCAGGAGCAGGATGACGGTGAGGCTGGCCAGGGTCTTCGCGACGAAGATCCGGCGGGGTGAGCGGACGGCGACCAGCAGGTGCCGCCAGGTGCCGAGCCGGTCCTCGGAGGCGAAGACGTCGCCCGCGACCAGGGAGGTCAGCAGCGGGAGCGCCCAGGTGCCGGCGAAGCCGAGCATCACCAGCGGCCCGGCCCAGCCGGTGGCGTGCATCCAGCGGCCGAAGAGGGTGTCGGAGGGCAGGGTGCTCTGCTGGGCGACTCCGGCCACGAAGAGGCCCGGCGCGATCCAGCAGGCCAGCACCAGCAGGCGGATGCGCCACTGCGAGACCAGTTTGACCAGTTCGAAGCGGTAGCCGCGCGCGACGGCGACGGGCCCGGCGCCGACGGCCTTGTCGTCGGCGACGGTGGCGGTGCTCATCGGCCGGCCTCCTCGCGCTGGTCGGTGAGGGCGAGGAACGCGGCCTCCAACGGCGAGACCACGGGGGCCAGTTCACGGACCGCGATGCCCGAGCGGACGACCGCGGCCACGAGTTCGTCTAGGGCGGGTACGAGCGCGCGCAGGACGAGCACGTCCGTGTCCTGCCGCGTCCCCGGCTCGTCGACGATCCGGATGCCGGCCGTCTCCGCGGCCAGCCGGCGCGCGGCCTGCGGGTCGGAGGTGCGCAGCCGGTAGTCGAGTTCGCGGTCCTCGGCCGCGAGCTTGGCCGGCGGGCCGGAGAAGACGACCCGGCCGGTGGCGAGGAGGGTGACCTCGGAGCACAGGGCCTCCAGGTCGTCCATACGGTGGCTGGAGAGCACGACGGCGGTGCCGTCCGCGGCGAGCCGGGTGAGGACGCCGTGCACATGCCGCTTGCCGGCCGGATCGAGGCCGTTGGCGGGCTCGTCGAGGACCAGCAGGCGGGGCCTGGTGAGCAGGGCGGCGGCGAGGCCGAGCCGCTGGCGCATGCCGAGGGAGAAGCCGCGGGCCTTGTCGTCGGCGACGTCGGTGAGTCCGACCTGGTCGAGAGCTTCCTCGACGCGGGCCGTTGGCGTGTCCTCGCCGCGCAGCCGGGCCAAAGCGGCGAGGTTCTGCCGGGCGGTCAGGGAGGGGTAGAGGCCGGGCCCGTCCACGAACCCGGCGACGCCGTCGGGCACGCCGAACGCCCGTCCGACCGGCATGCCGAGGATCTCGAGGCCGCCCGCGTCGGCGACGGTCAGGCCCAGCAGCAGGCCGAGCAGCGTCGTCTTGCCGGCGCCGTTCGGACCGACCAGGCCGTGGATTCGGCCCTGCGTCACATCCAGGTCGACGGCGTCGAGTGCGACGACCTCGCCGAAGCACTTGGTGACCGCGCGGGCCCGGACCGCGTGGAGTGTGTCCATGAGTCCCCTCTTCCGGAATCCGTCGGGACCCTAGGGACGGCACACAACCCAGGCACAGACGGCCGGCTGAACGTTGGTGGAACGGATCGTCAAGGCATCGACAAATCGTGTGCACGACAACCAGATGCGGAGGCGCGCTTGGCCAACGCTTGGCGATACGTTCCGGACAACGTTGCCGGGTCCCGGAGAAGGGCGGGAGCGGGCGGCGTCACTGCGAGCCTGCGGCCACCAAGGTCGCGGTGATGGGTTCGAGTTCGGTGATCAGTTCGTCGAGTTCGGCGGGGGACAGGGCGTCGTAGGGCGGGGCGGCGAGTTCGTCGGTGAGCGTTTCGATGCGTTGTTTGGTCGCACGGCCGGCGTCGGTGAAGTGGCCGTCGGTGTCGACGAGTCCGCGTTCGCGCAGGCCGTCCATGACCGCGGTCAGGCGCTCTTTCGGCAGGTGGTGGATGCGTCCGAACGACTCCGGGGGGTGGATGCCCTGTTCCAGGGCGGAGAGCACGTGGGCCTCCGTGCCGCCGATGCGCGCACCGACGAGAGCGGCGATGTGGCCGTCGCCGCGGTGCTCGCGCAGCATGGTCGCGGAATGCCACAGCCGGGCGACGGGGTCGCCGGGTACCTCGAGGGTGCGCATCCCGGCGTACATCACCCGGCCTTCGGTGGGGGCGCTCGTCGCGGCCTTGGTGGTGAGGTCCGCGGCGCGCACCAGGCCCGAGGAGCCGGCCAGCCCGTCGCCGAGGATGCGCCGCAGGGAGGCCGCGCTGCCCCGCTCCCGCGCGGCGACGGAGGCGGCGGGCGGAATCGTCTCCCAGGCGCTGGGGATGTGCCGTGCGGCTTCCCCGTCGGCGAAGTTGTAGAAGGCCGCGTGCACGACTTGGGCCGGCACCCGTCCCAGGGGGGCGGCGCGGCCGGCGAAGTAGCCGTCCCAGTAGGTGCGGTGGCCGAGTGCGGCCATTTCCTCGTTGCACTCGTCGGCCAAGTAGGTGACCAGGCAGATCGGCTCCAGGAGCTCGAACATGCGGCGGGCGACGTGAGTCCTCGGCTCCGGGCGCGACGTGGCCATCGGGTTCTCCCTCTGTCAGGTGTGCCGACTTGGACCGCCCAGCAGACCGAAACTCATCGGCACCCGAAGGGAAGCGGTGCGGATGGGTGTCGGGCGGGTATGAGCTGCGCCGTCACCTAACTCGCGTGCAGCATCAGCCCGATGCCCGCCACCAGGAGGCCGGCGGCCATGATGCGGGGGGCTCCGAAGCGTTCCTTGAAGAACACCGCGCCGATCGCCGCGCCGACGATGATCGACGACTCGCGCAGGGCCGCGATCGGTGCGAGCTCCGCCTTGGTCTGGGCCCACAGGACGAGCCCGTAGGCCAGGACGGACAGGGCGGCGCCCAGCAGGCCCACGGCGGCGAACGGCCGCAGGACGGTGAGGAAGTCCCCGCGCAGGCGGGTCAGCGCGTACGCCGGGATCGCCACGCCCTCCACCGCCATCAGCCAGGCGATGTACCCGAGGGAGGACCCCGAGGCCCGCACGCCCAGCCCGTCCACGACCGTGTACCCCGCGATGGTCAGCCCGGTCGCGAGAGCCGCGCCGATCGCCGCCCAGTTCGGCCGGCGCCCGCGCAGCCCCCACAGGGCGACCCCGGTCAGCCCCGCGCAGGACAGGGCGATCCCGGCCGCCGCCCATCCGTCGGGCACCTCGTGCGCGAAGACCGCGGCGAGGACGGTGACCACCAGCGGCGCGGTCCCGCGTGCGATCGGGTACGCCTGCCCGAAGTCACCGAGCCGGAAGGACTTCATCAGCAGCACGTAGTACACGGCGTGGATGACGGCCGAGAAGATCAGGTACGGCCACGCGGCCGCCGCCGGGACCGGCACGAACGGCACCATGGCCAGCCCGATCAGCATCCCGCCGCCCGCGATCAACGTGAACCCGACCAGCTTGTCGGTGATCCGGTGGGCGATCGCGTTCCAGCTGGCGTGCGTGACCGCGGCGAACAGGACCGCCGTGGCGACCAGCGGGGTCACGAGGCCGGCTCGCGCACGTCCACCAGCGTGGCGCCCGCGTGGGCGATCAGTTCCTTGGGCTCCATGGGGAAGACCGTGTACGGCGTCCCGGCGGCCGCCCACACCACCTCGTGCGCGAGCAGCGACCGGTCGGCGAGCACCCGGGTCCTCGTGCGGTGCCCGAAGGGCGGTACGCCGCCGATGGCGTACCCGGTCGTCTCCCTGACGACGTCGGCCTTCGCCCGCGTCACCTTCTCCGCGCCGAGCTCGTGCCGCACCCGCTCGACGTCCACCCGGGACGCCCCGTCCATCAGCACCAGCACCGGCACCCCGTCGGCCGCGAAGATCAGCGACTTGCAGATCTGGCTCAGCTCGCAGCCGATCGCCGCCGCGGCCTCGGCCGCGGTGCGGGTCGCGTCCGGGAACCGGCGGACACGGCCGTGCAGGCCGTCGAGGCCCAGCTCGCGCAGGGCGTCGGCGAACCGTGGGTGGACTGCGGAACCGTCGGTGGCATCAGCGCTCGTCATGCAAGGCACGCTAGCGGCGCGTGTACCGGCCACGCGACCGAGTTCAGCGCGACACGTGGGTGAGGAAGACGGTCCAGGTGGTGGGGGCGACGGCGAGCCGCGCGGCCCGCGGGGCCTTGGAGTCGCGGATGTGGATCGTGGCGGGAGTGACGGCGACTTCGACGCAGTCGCCGGGTTCGCCACTGTCGCTGTAGCTGCTCTTGAACCAGTGGAGGTCGATGGCGCTCATAGTCTCCCCAGCACTTCTTCGATGAAGGCCGACGACTCCCCCGGCGGGAGGGCCTGGGCCCGGATCATCCCGTAACGCAGCTCAAGGATACGAAGGTCTCGGGGACTTGAGACCGGGCGGCCGTTGAATGCGCCGTCGGAACGTCCGATGGCCGAGCCGTCGGCGAACTTCAGCATCTGGATCAGGCCCTGGGTTCCGGCGTGCTCCCTGCGGTGGGTCGGCATCACCTGGATCGTCACGTTCCGCAACCGGCAGACCTCCAGGAGATGTTGGAGCTGCCGACGCAGCACGTCCTCGCCGCCGTAGGGACGCTCCAGCGTGACCTGCTCCATGACGAAGCTGAGCGTCGGGGCGGGCTCCCGCCCGAAGATCGATTTGCGGGCCATGCGTGCGGCGACCTCACGTTCGATCACGTGCGCGGACAGTGGGGGCTGCGTCATCTCGAAGAGCGCGGTCGCGTACTCCGGTGTCTGCAACAACCCGTGGATGTTGTGGTTGCCGTACATCAGCAACTCCACCGCCCGAGCCTCCAGGCCGGCCAGCTCCCGCACCTTCTTCGGATACCGCGCCCTGCGCATGTCCTCCATGAACGCCCGCAGATGACCCTGCGCCTTGAGGACCGTGTCCGCCCTGTCCAGGAACTCCGGCCGCGGAATCCGCTGGCCCCGCTCCATCTTGCGGACCATGTCCTCGCCGTATCCCATGAGTTCGCCGAACTCGGCAGGCCGCATGCCCGCGCCTTCGCGGCACACCTTCAGCAGGTGCCCCACGGCCTGCACGACCGGCTCGATCTCGTCCCCCGGTTCCACATCCCAACCGGCCTCGTCCACGCCCTCGTTCATGACCACCTCCAACGCGCCCCGTACACGAACGGCATCGCGGACAGCCGGGACAGTCCGAGACAAACGCCGGACAGTCACCGGCCGTTCACACAATGTCATCGGTCACGGTAGGGGGAAGCGGTCGCTCCGGGCTGCGGGAACCGGGAAACCGATGTCTCAGCCGCCGAACGTCACATCCTTCGTGTCCGTCACCGCGGCCCTGCGCCCCGGCGCCCCCTGCCAGCGCCAGTACAGGTTCGTGTGGGCGATGACCTGCTCCGGCGGCGGGGCGCCCCACTCCCGCTGGTCGTTCGCGGTGTGCGCGTCGGCGACGAGCGTGACGTCGTAGCCCCGTACGAACGCGCCGTGGATCGTGGACCGGATGCACGCGTCCGTCTCCGCGCCCGTGACGACGAGGTGGCCGACGCCCGCCTCGGCGAGGACCCGCTCCAGGTCGGTGGCCTCGAAGGAGTCGCCGTAGTTCTTGTGGACCAGCGGCTCGGAGTCGCGGCGCGGCAGTTCGGGGACGTACCGCCAGTCGTCGCTGCCCTTCTCCAGGCCCTCGTCGGAGTGCTGGACCCAGACGACCGGGACGTCCTCGGCGCGGGCCCTGTCGACGAGGGAGACGATGTTCGCGACGACGGCGTCCCGCTCATGGGCGGACGCGACGACGCCCTGCTGGACGTCGATCACCAGCAGGGCGGTGTGGGGCCGTTCGGAGAGTGTGGTCATGCCGCCACGTTAGGCGGCGCCACTGACAACGGCCTGTGACCTGCGCTGCGCGGCGGGCGGACCGCCGCCCGCCGCGCAGCGGACCCTCAGGCCTTCACCAGCTTCCTGTCCTCGTCCGGATCGGAGTCCCGGTCGCCGTCGGCGGCATCGAGGGTCTTCAGTCCCTCGCCCTCGACGTCGACGTCGGGCAGCGCCCGGTCCAGCCACTTCGGCAGCCACCAGGCCTTGCGGCCGAGCAGCGCCAGGACCGCGGGGACGATGGCCATGCGGACGACGAACGCGTCGAAGAAGACGGCGATCGCGAGGCCGAAGCCGATCATCTTGATCATGGACTCGCCGGAGGTGATGAAGCCTCCGAAGACGGCGATCATGATGACGGCGGCGGCCGCCACGACCCGCGCGCTGTGCCGGAATCCGGTGACCACGGCCTGGCCGGGTGTCTCGCCGTGGACGTACGCCTCGCGCATCCGGGTCACGAGGAACACCTCGTAGTCCATGGCCAGGCCGAAGACCACGCCCACCATGAAGATCGGCATCATCGACATGATCGGGCCGGTCTGCTCCACTCCGAGCAGGCCGCCGAGCCAGCCCCACTGGAAGACCGCGACCACGGCGCCGAGCGCGGCCAGCACACTGAGCAGGAAGCCGAGCGCCGCCTTCAGGGGGACCAGGATCGAGCGGAACACCGCGATCAGCAGCAGGAAGGCGAGTCCGACCACCAGACCCAGGTACGGGACCAGCGCGTCGTTGAGCTTCTGCGAGAAGTCGATGTTCATGGCCGTGGTGCCGGTGACCAGGACCTTCGCGCCGGTGTCGGCGCGGACGTCCGCGCCCTTGCCGCGGATCGCGTGCACCAGGTCCTCGGTCTGCGTGGAGGACGGCTTGGAGCCCGGGACCACGGTGATCATCGCGGTGTCGCCGGCCTTGTTGAACATCGCCGGGGTGACCGTCGCGACGTCCTTCAGGCCCTTGATGTCGCCGCCGACGCGGGTCGCCGCCGCCTTGGGGTCGTCGCTGCCCTTGGCGTCGACGACGATCAGCAGGGGGCCGTTGAAGCCGGGCCCGAAGCCGTCCGACAGCAGGTCGTAGGCGCGGCGCTGGGTGGTGGACGTCGGCTGCGATCCGTCGTCGGGCAGGCCCAGTTCGAGCTGGGTGGCCGGGACGGCGACCGCGCCGAGGCCGACCACGCCGAGCAGCAGGACGGCGGCGGGCCGCCGTACGACGAAGCTCGCCCAGCGCTCGCCCAGGCCGGCCCTGGTGGAGCGGGCGCCCTCGCTCTTGCGGCGCTTCTCGCCCGCCGGCCGGACCCTGCGGCCCGCGTAGCCGAGCAGCGCCGGGATCATGGTGAGCGCGATGAGGACGGCGACCAGGACGGTTCCGGCCGCCGCGAGACCCATCTTGGTCAGCATCGGGACGCCGACGACCGACAGGCCCGCCAGGGCGATCATGACCGTCAGGCCGGCGAAGACCACCGCGGAGCCGGCCGTGCCGGCCGCCCGGCCGACCGCCTCCTCCCGGCTGCGGCCCTCGGCGAGTTCGCCGCGGTAGCGCGAGACGATGAACAGCGCGTAGTCGATGCCGACCGCGAGGCCGATCATCAGGGCGAGGGTGGACGTCGTGTCGCCGAGGTCGAGCGCCTTGGCGAGGGCGGTGATGGTGGAGACGCCGATGCCGACACCGATGATCGCCGTCAGCAGCGGCAGGCCGGCCGCGACCAGTGAGCCGAGGGTGACGACGAGGACGACGGCGGCGATGGCGAGACCGACGACCTCGCCGGCCGCGCCCGGTTCGGCGCCCGCCTGCAGCGCGTCGCCGCCGATCTCGACGGTGAGCCCGGCATCCCGTGCCTGCCGGGCGGTGTCCTTAAGGGCGGTGCGGGAGGCGTCCTTCAGTTCCATGCCGGGCTTGTCGTAGCGCACGGACGCGTACGCCACCGTGCCGTCCTTGCTGACGGCGTGCGCGGTGTACGGGTCGGCGACGGAGGTCACCTCGGAGCCGTCGGCCAGCTCCTTCACCGTCTTCTCGACGGTCGCCTTGTTGGCGGCGTCGGTCATCGTCTCGCCGCCGGGCGCCTTGAAGACGACGCGGGCGGTGGCGCCGCCGGAGCTGGAGCCGGGGAAGCGCTGGTCCAGCAGGTCGAAGGCCTTCTGCGCCTCCGTGCCGGGAATGGAGAAGGAGGTGGAGCCGGCGGCGGGCGCGCCCGCGGCGGCGACGCCGGCGAGCGTCAGCAGCGCCACCCAGAACAGTGCGACGAAGTGCCGTCGCCGGAAGGCGAACCGGCCGAGCCGATAGAGGAACGTGGCCACGTGGGCGTACTCCCGGTCAGGTCGTGGGGTGTTTCGGAGCAGGGGTGATCACCCGGCGGGGAGGCATGGGTGACCGTCCCGACGACTTGAGCGGTGACGTCAGGTGGTGGGGAGGGGGTGGGGAGGGGTCAGACGCCGAGGGCCGGCAGGACCACGGCATCGATGTACGACAGAAGGAACGCCTGCGTCGGCGGCTGCTCGTCGATCATCGTGCGGGCGGCGAACCCGCCGATCATCATGTGCAACACGAAGTCGACGGCCGGGTTGTCCGCGCGGACCTCGCCCCGGTCGATCGCCCGCTGCACCACCCGGCGGAACTCCGCCATCTCGGGCTCGATCAGGTACTCCCTGAACGCCTTCAGCAGGTCGGGGTTGCCATGGATGGCCATGGCCAGACCTCGCATCAGCGCGGAGTTCTGCTCCATCTCGCAGTCGTCCGAACGCATGGTCAGGGCCTGCAGGTCGCCCCGGAGCGACCCGGTGTCGATCTCACCGAGACCGAGTCCGCCCGGCTTGTTGTGCCGCACCGCCTTCGCGACCAGCTCGGCCTTGCCGCCCCACTGGCGGTAGAGCGTCGCCTTGCTGGACTTGGTGCGGGCCGCCACGGCGTCCATGGTGAGGGCGTCGTAGCCGACCTCCCTGAGCAGGTCGAGCACGGCCTCGTACAACTCGGCCTCGCGCTCGGGCGTGATGCGACTGCGACGCGCGGTTGTCACCTCGGTCATGCCACTCGCCTTCCCGCTCGGGACGTTCGTTTCTTTGTACGTTCATGAAGATACCCCCAAGCCAAGCGAAACGAAACCGTTTCGTACGTGTCGTGGCTCACGAACATGAAGGACACATAAGTTGCCCGGCCCGAATTGCCGGAAAAGCATGAGGACGTGAGCTATCTGCGCCTGCCGCACGTGAGCGGCGACCTGTTGTGCTTCGTGGCCGAGGACGACCTCTGGCTGGCCCCCCTCGACGGCCCGGGGCGCGCCTGGCGCCTCACCGTCGACCGTACGAAGATCGGCCATCCGCGCTTCTCGCCGGACGGCGCCGCCATCGCGTACACGAGCTGGCGCAGTCTGGTGCCGGAGATCCATGTGGTGCCGGTGGACGGCGGCGGGCCCGGCAGACAGCTCACCCACTGGGGCTCGGCCGACACCCAGGTGTGCGGCTGGACCCCGCAGGGCACCATCCTGGCCGTCGCCTCCCACGGCGAGCCCTTCTCCTACTTCACCTGGGCCTACAAGGTCTCCCCCGACGGCGACCCCGGCCGCAAGCTCCCCTGGGGCCCTGTCTCCGACATCCAGGTCGGCGAGATCGACGGCGAACGCAAGACCCTGCTGCTCACCGGCACCCCGCCGCACGAGCCCGCAGCCTGGAAGCGGTACCGGGGCGGCGCGACGGGCCGACTGTGGTTCCACGGCGAACGGCTGCTCGACGGCCTGGAGGGCCACCTCCACTCCCCCATGTTCGTCGGCGGCCGCATCGCCTTCCTCTCCGACCACGAGGGCGTCGGCAACCTGTACTCGTGCGCGTACGACGGCTCCGACCTGCGCCGCCACACCGACCACGACGCCTTCTACGCCCGGCACGCCTCCAGCGACGGCACCCGGGTGGTCTACCAGTGCACCGGGGACCTGTGGATCGTGGACGACCTCGCGAGCGAGCCGCGCCGGCTCGACGTCCGGCTGAGCGGGCCGCGCGCGGGCCGCCGCAGCTACCAGGTGCCGGCCGGGCAGCACGTCAACGGTCTCTCCGTCGACGAGACGGGCCGCGCGAGCGCCGTCGTCGTACGCGGCAGCCTGTACTGGCTGACCCACCGCGACGGCCCCGCCCGCACGATCACGGACACCCCCGGCGTGCGGGTCCGGCTCCCGGAGATGCTGGGCTCGACCGGGCAGGTCGCCTATGTGACGGACGCGGAGGGCGAGGACGCCGTCGAGATCGCCCAGCTTCCGCGGGCGACCGGCGACCGGGAGCCACGCCGTCTCGCCTCCGGGGAGCTGGGCCGCGTGCTGGAGCTGGTCTCCGACCCGCAGGGCGAGCGCCTCGCCCTCGCCTCGCACGACGGGCGCCTGCTGCTGATCGACGCGACCGAGGACTCCAACGGCGAGGTGACGGAACTGATCCGGTCGGCCAACGGCCCCGTCCGGGACCTCGCCTTCTCACCGGACGGGGGGTGGCTGACCTGGTCGCACCCGGGGATCGGCCGGACCCTGCGGCAGATCAAGATGGCCCGCGTCGCCCCCAAGGGCCGGGGCGAGCGGCTGGTCGTGGACGTCACCAACGGCCGCTTCGAGGACGAGAACCCGGTCTTCACCAGGGACGGCCGCTATCTGGCGTTCCTGTCCTGGCGCGGCTTCGACCCGGTCTACGACGTCCACACCGGCGACCTGTCCTTCCCGCTCGGCTGCCGGCCTTACCTGGTCCCGCTGTCCTCCGCGACCCCCTCCCCCTTCGCCCTGACCCCGGAGGGCCGGCCGGCCGCGGGCGGGCTGGACCCCGTGGACGACGAGGAGGGCGACGGCACGGTGACCGTCGAGGTCGAGGGGCTGGAGAGCCGGGTCACGCCCTTCCCGGTCGCCGCCTCGAAGTACTCGGAGCTGTATCCGGTGGCGGGCGGCGGGCTGGTCTGGCTGCGCTGGCCGATCTCCGGCGCGCTCGGCGAGACCTTCGTCAACCCGGACGACACCAGCGGCCGGCCGACGCTGGAGCACTTCACCATCAGCAAGGCGAAGAAGACCGAACTGGTCGACCACCTCGACTGGTTCGCGGTCAGCGGCGACGGCACCCGCCTGGTGGTGGTCGACGAGGGCGACCTGCGCGCGGTCCCCGCCGGCGAGTCGGGCGACGGCGACTCGACGGTCTGGATCGACCTGCGCCGCATCCTGCACGAGGTCGACCCGGCGGCCGAGTGGCGCCAGTCCTACGAGGAGGCGGGCCGGCTGATCCGGGCCTACTTCTGGGACCCGGGGATGTGCGGCGTCGACTGGGACGGCGTGCTCGACCAGTACCGTCCGCTGGTCGAACGCGTCGCGTCCCCGGACGAGTTCGCCGACCTGCTGCGCGAGGTGCTGGGCGAACTGGGCACCTCCCACGCCTACGTCACCGCCGCCCGCCGCAACGAGGGACCGCCCCACTATCAGCGCCGCCAGGGCCTGCTGGGCGCCAACTTCGTCCGCCGCGACGAGGGTTGGGTGGTCAGGCGGATCCTGCCGGGCGACTCCTCCGACTCCAAGGCGCGCTCCCCGCTGGCGGGCACGGGCATCCGCGAGGGCGCCGTCCTCACCCATGTCGACGGCCGCCCGGTGGACCCGCTGACCGGACCGTACCCACTGCTGGCCGGCGCGGGCGGTACGACCGTCGAGCTCACCTTCACGCCCGCCGAGGGCGAGGCGGGCCGCTCACGCCGGGTCGCCGTGGTCCCCCTGGTCGACGAACGCCCCCTGCGCTACCAGGACTGGGTCGCCAAACGCCGCGCGGTGGTGCGGGAGTTGAGCGGTGGCCGCTGCGGCTATCTGCACATCCCGGACATGGGCGGCTCGGGCTGGGCCCAGTTCAACAGGGACCTGCGGATGGAGGTGTCCCGCCCCGCCCTCATCGTCGACGTACGCGGCAACGCGGGCGGCCACATCAGCGAACTGGTCGTGGAGAAGCTGACCCGCACGATCATCGGCTGGGACCTGACGCGCAACGCCCAGCCGGTGTCGTACGCCTCCAACGCCCCGCGCGGCCCGGTCGTCGCCCTCGCCGACGAGGCGACGTCCTCCGACGGCGACATGATCACGGCGGCCTTCAAGCTCCTGAAGCTCGGCCCCGTCATCGGCCAGCGCACCTGGGGCGGCGTGGTCGGCATGACCGGACGCCACGAACTGGGCGACGGCACGGTGATCACGGTCCCGATGAACGCGGCGTGGTTCGACGCGTACGGCTGGGGCGTGGAGAACCGGGGGGTGACCCCGGACCTGGAGATCCTGCGCACCCCGCTGGACTGGGCGGAGGGCCGCCACGCCCAACTGGACGACGCGGTCCAACTGGCCGTCGAACTCCTGGAGTCCAACCCCCCGGCAACCCCGCCGGACTACTCGAACGCCCCAGACCGCTCCCGCCCCAAACTCCCTCCCCGCACGACTTCCTGACGAGGAAGGGGCGCGAGGAACCGCGCACAGAACGGCAAAGTGGGGCGCCCCGAAAACCCAGGGCACCCCACCTCACCGGCGAAAGCCGGCGCAGCGACTAGGCGTCGAAGTCTTCCTCGAGCCTGTCCTGCTCCTCGCGCATCCGCTCCGGCTGCTCCTCACGCATGCGGTCCCGGTCCTGCCGGCCACGCTGCTGGCCCTGCTCCCTGGCCTCCTGGGCCTTCTGCTTGGCCTGCTGCTGCCACTGCTCCGACTGGTCCTGGAACTTGTCCTTCATACCCATGTGGGTTCACTCCCGTATCGAGTGGGGGAAGAGCCCCTGAGCGGGGCCTTCCTCAGATTCACACGGGCGGACACGGTGCGCATTTCGGTCAGTGACGGTGCGTAGCGCGGGCCTCCTCGTCCGCCGCCCCACCTGCGCCGACGAGCCCCTGCCGCATCCCCGCCAACCGGGGCGCGAACCGCTTCATCTCCCGCTGTCCGACCGACCCGATGATCCCCGGCAGGTAGCCGCGCACGCCCTGCATGCCGCGCAGCCACCACTGCCCGTAGACATGGCCGGCGCGCCGCTCGATGCCGGCCACGAGGCGGTCGACGGCCGGGCCCAGCGGATAGGTCTTGTTGGACGGCCACGGCAGCCGCTGCCGCAACTCCCGCATGACCTCGTCCTGGTCGGCGCCGCGCACCATGTCCGTGTCGGTCCAGGACAGATAGCCGACGCCGACGCGCACGCCCTGGTAGCCGACCTCGGCGCGCAGGCTGTGCGCGTACGCCTCCACACCGGACTTGGAGGCGCAGTACGCGGTCATCATCGGTGCCGGCGTGATGGCGGCGAGGGAGGCGATCTGCAGCAGGTAGCCGCGGCTCTCCATGAGCACGGGCAGGAACGCGCGGGCGGTCACCGCCGACCCGATGAGGTTCACCTCGATGACCCGCCGCCACGCGTCCGGGTCGGAGTCCACGAAGGGCCCGCCGGTCGCCACTCCCGCGTTGGCGACCACGATGTCGACCTTCCCGAACCGCTCCTTGACCTCCCGCGCGACCCGGGCCATCGCCTCGTGGTCGGTGACGTCGGCGTACCAGTGGTCGCTCTCGCTGTGCAGCCGTTCGGAGACCTGCTTGAGGGCGTCCGGCTCCAGGCCCACCAGCGCCACCTTGGCGCCGCGCGCCGACAGCTTGCGGGCGAGCAGCTCGCCCACCCCGCGCGCGGCCCCCGTGACGACGGCGACTTGTCCTTCGAGGCTGACCCTGCTCATGCACCCTCCTTGATGGTTGCGTACGTCGTCACGAGGTCCCGGATCCGGCCGGTGACCAGGTCGGGCGCCTCGACCGGCGTCATGTGGCCGAGCCCCAGCAGCTCGGCGGAGTCCACGCAGTTCGGCAGCGCGGCCACCAGCGCCCGCGCGTGCACGGGCGGCGTCAGCCGGTCGGCGGTCCCGACGACGACGACCGTCGGCACCCTCAACTCCCGTACGCCGTGGTCGAGATCGAGCAGGTGGAGCACGTTCGACCAGGCGTGGCGGACCGTGCGCGGGCACGCGTGCACGATCCGCGCGCACGCCTCCACCATGTGGGGTGCCGAACCCGGTCCCATCGTCGCGTACTTGAGGATCCGCCGCGCGACGGGCGTCACCGGCCCGAGCGGGGCGCGCGCCCCGAGGATGTTGCGGGTCAGCCAGGTCCGCAGCCGGCCGGGCCGCAGGGGGACGACGGTCGACTCGGCGACCAGCCGGGAGGAGCCGGTGCTGCACAGCAGCACGGCCGCCGCGTGCTCCCGGAAGGCGGGCCGGGTCGCGGACGCCATCACCGTCATGCCGCCCATGGAGTGACCGGCGATCACGGCCTTCTCGCCGGGCGCGAGGGTCGCCTTCAGCACGGCCTCGAGGTCGTCGGCGAGGGCGTCGGCGGTGCAGGCGGGGCTCGCCGGGCTGCGCCCGTGGCCCCGCTGGTCGTAGGCGATGACGCGGTGGTCGGCGGCGAGGTCCCGGATCTGCGCGGCCCAGAAGGCGGTGGAGCAGGTCCAGCCGTGGGCGAGGACGACGGCGGGCGCGTCCTCGGGTCCGTGCACCTCGACGTGGAGGGCGGCGCCGTCGGCGGAGGTGGCGGTGAGCACGCGGACCGGCTCGGGCGGGGCGTACGGCCCCGAGGAGACGTGCATGAGGCGGCTCACGCGGACACCTCCTTCTTCGCCGTGTCCCCGGCCGTCCCCTTCGCCGCCGGCTCGCGCACGAGTTCGTACTCCGCGAGGTCCACCCGCCGCGTCGCCCGCCGGAACTCGGTGGTCGTACCGGGCCAGATGGTGGTGTTGCGGCCGTTGGCGTCCATGTACCAGCTGGTGCAGCCGCCGGTGTCCCAGACCGTGCGCTTCATGCGCTCCTGCACCCGCCGGGTCCAGGCGTCGACGGCGACCGGCCGGGCGTCGAGGGCCGCACGGCCGCCCAGGACGTCGAGCTGCCGCAGGAAGTCGACCATGTAGTTGAGCTGCGACTCGATCATCAGGATCATCGAGGAGTTGCCGAGCCCGGTGTTGGGCCCGATGACGGTCATCCAGTTGGGGAAGCCCGGCACGGACGCCCCGCGCAGCGCCTCCATGCCGCCCTTCCAGGTCTCGGCGAGGGTCCGGCCGTCCGCGCCCACGACCCGCTCCGCGATCGGCATGTCGGTGACGTGGAAACCGGTGCCGAAGACGATCGCGTCGACCTCGGCCTCGGTGCCGTCGGCGGCCACGAGGGTGGACCCGCGGACCTCGCTCAGCCCGCCGGCGACGACGTCCACGTTGGGCTTGGCGATCGCCGGGTAGTACGCGCTGCTCAGCAGGATCCGCTTGCAGCCGATGCGGTAGTCGGGGGTCAGCTTGGCGCGCAGGGCCGGGTCCTTGATGGCCCGGGCCATGTTCCGCTTGGCCAACTGCTCGACGAAACCCAGCTCGTTCGGGTGCTTGGTGAACGCCTGGACCTGCAACTCCCTGATGCCCCACAGCAGTCCACGACGGGCCTGCGCCGTGAAGGGCAGCGCCCGGTGCAGGGCCCGCTCGGCGCCGCTGATGGCCCGGTCGACGCGGGGCATGACCCACGGCGGGGTGCGCTGGAAAAGGGTGAGGCGGGAGACCTGGGGCTGGATGCTCGGCACGATCTGGATGGCCGAGGCGCCCGTGCCGACCATCGCGACGCGCTTGCCGCGCAGGTCGTAGTCGTGGTCCCAGCGGGCGGAGTGGAAGACCTTGCCGGGGAAGGAGTCCAGCCCCGGGATCTCGGGGATCTTGGGGTCGGACAGCGGTCCGGTGGCGGAGACGACGAAGTCGGCGGAGAGGTTTCCGGCGGCCGTCTCGATGTCCCAGCGCAGCTTCTCGCCGTCCCAGGTCATCCGCTTCACCTCGGAGTCGAAGCGGAGGTGCGGGCGCAGCCCGAAGACGTCGGTGACGTGCTCCAGGTAGGCGCGGATGTGCTGCTGCCCGGAGAAGGTGCGCGGCCAGTCGGGGTTGGGGGCGAAGGAGAAGGAGTACAGGTGCGACGGCACGTCGCAGGCGCACCCGGGATAGCTGTTGTCGCGCCAGGTACCGCCGACGCTGCTCGCCCGCTCCAGCACCACGAAGTCCGTGACGCCCTCGCGCCGCAGCCGTACGGCGGCCCCGAGCCCGCCGAACCCGGACCCGATCACCGCCACCCGCACATGCTCCCGCTCAGCCATGCCGACGCCCTTCCCTCACGCGACCGCGCCAGTGAATACTGGCGCAATGGGAGGTTAGAACAGCTCCGTACCGATGGGTAGGGGGCGGAGCCAGGAAAGTTACCGCGGGTACAACGTAGGGTTCGGGCGTGGCAGACAAGCGTGAGTACCGCATGGAGGAACTGGCCAGCCTGGCCGGCATCACGGTGCGCACCCTGCGCTTCTACCGCGAACGCAAGCTGATCCCGCCGCCCCGCCGCGAGGGCCGTATCGCCTGGTACGACGACGACCACCTGGCCCGTCTGCGCACGATCGCGGCGCTGCTGGAGCGCGGCCACACCCTCACCGGCATCGCGGAACTGGCCGAGGCCCTCGACCACGGCCGTGACGTCGCCGACCTGCTGGGCGTCGAGCCGACCGAGGAGGAGCCGGTCCGTCTCACGCCCGAGGAACTCGCCGCCCGCTTCGAGGGCCAGGTCACCACGGAGAACCTCGCCGCCGCCCTCGACCTCGGCTACCTCGGCACCGACGGCGGCGAGATCGTCCACATCAGCCGGCGCCTCCTCGACGTCTCCTCCGCGCTGGTCCGCGAGGGCATCCCGCTCGCCGAGGTCCTCCAGGCGGGCGCCCGCGTCCGCGAGCACGCCGACGCCCTGGCCGAGATGTTCGCGGAACTGGTCCTGGCCCACGGCCCCGAGGAGGACCTGCACCGCCTGCGCCCGCTGGCACGGAGCGTGGTGGAGGCGGAACTGTCCCTGGCGCTGGACCGACGGCTGGGACGGTCGACGGCCGAGCGCCGCTCCGCCGAGTGACGAGCGCCACCCCCACCGGCCCCCAGGGGGCTCACTCGTAGACGACGGTCACCGGCGCGTGGTCCGACCACCGCTCGGCGTGCGTGGCCGCCCGCTCCACGTACCCCTTGACCGCCCTGGCCGCGAGCCCGGGCGTGGCGAGGTGGTAGTCGATGCGCCAGCCGCTGTCGTTGTCGAAGGCCCGCCCCCGGTACGACCACCAGGAGTACGGCCCCTCCGCCTCGGGATGCAGCGCCCGTACGACGTCGACGTACCCGCCGTCCGCGGGGTCCAGGACCCGGGAGAGCCACTCCCTCTCCTCCGGCAGGAACCCGGAGTTCTTCTGGTTGGCGCGCCAGTTCTTCAGGTCGGCCGGCCGGTGGGCGATGTTCCAGTCACCGCAGACGACGACCTCGCGGCCGTCGGCGGCGGCCCGCTCGCGCAGCCCCTGCAGATAGGCGAGGAACTCACCCATGAATCGGACCTTCTCGTCCTGGCGCTCGGTGCCGACCTCGCCGGAGGGCAGATAGAGGGAGGCGACGGTGAGGCCCGGGCAGGTCGGCCTCGACGTAGCGCCCGCTGATGTCGAACTCCGCCGAGCCGAAGCCGACCTGGACGCGGTCGGGTTCACGGCGGGAGTAGAGGGAGACGCCGGCCCGGCCCTTGGCGGCGGCGGGCGCGTGCACGACGTGCCAGCCGTCCGGGGTGCGGACCTGCTCCGGCAGCTGCTGCGGCTCGGCCCGCACCTCCTGCAGGCAGAGCACGTCGGCGTCGGTCGCCGCGAGCCACTCGACGAAGCCCTTCTTCGCGGCGGCACGCAGTCCGTTGACGTTGACGGAGGTCACCGTCGTCACAACACTCTCCTCGACCTCTTGGCCGACCTCGGCGGCTGGACAGGTTGTCCGAGGTCACAGTGGGCACGCGGGAACGATACCGGCACACTGGACGACGTCCATCTCCCTACTTCGCATAGGTGTACGGTCCACAGCATGAACATTCGCCGGGTCTCCTTCGACCATCTCGACGCCGTCAAGCTCAATGACGAGGTCCAGGCCGAATACCACGTCCGCTACGGCGACGGCGGCGACGCCACCTTCCTCGACCCGGCCGACTTCGAGCCGCCGAACGGCGTCTACCTGATCGCCTACGACCTGGACGGCGCCCCGGTGGCCACCGGTGGCTGGCGCACCCAGGACTCCAACGGCGAGGGCAACCTCGACGGCGACGCCGAGCTCAAGCGCATGTTCGTGGTGGAGCAGATGCGGGGCCGAGGCGTCGCCCGGCGCATCCTGGCCGCCCTGGAGGAGGACGCCCGCACGGCGGGGCGCGCCCGGATGGTCCTGGAGACCGGCACCAAGCAGCCGGAGGCCATCGCCCTGTACACCTCCAGCGGCTACGAACCCTGCGGGAAGTTCGGCTACTACCGGCACTACGAGGCGAGCCGCTGCTTCGCGAAGCCGCTGTAGATGTTCAACTGCCCGGGCGGGGGTGCGTACTTGGCGCCTTCGCCCGCGGCATCCGCCGCATGACGTGCAGGAGCCCCTGTCGGCCATCACCGACAGGGGCTCCATGCTGCGTGGACCTGAGGGGATTTGAACCCCTGGCCCCCTCGATGCGAACGAGGTGCGCTACCGGACTGCGCCACAGGCCCTTGCAACGAGTGAAACTCTAGCATCCCGATCCGCGTGCTTGGAAATCCGTTCCGGGCCCGCCGGAGGGCAGCACCACAGGTGGGGCGGCCGAGCGCGCTACTCGTTGGCGGCGCGCGGCCGCTCGCCGTCCTCGTACTGGTCGAACAACGGCGTACGCCCCCGCTCCCTGGCCCGCCGCGCGGAAGCCGCCCGGCGGGCGTCACAGCGCCCGTCGTCGTCCGCCCTCGCCTCCGCGGCGTCCTCGCCCGAAGCGGCCTCGTCCGTCGCCGCCGGCTCCCGCCGCTCGGCCCCGGAGCCGGTCTGCGCCTCCTGCTCGGGTGCCACGGAACTCGACCGCGCCGAACTCCACGCGTCCGGCGCCCCGAGGTCCACGTCCGCGGTGGCCCGCGGCGCGACCGGCGCGGTCACGTACGTCGGCAACGGCACCGGCACCGGGTCCCAGCTGTCCCCGTGCCCGGGTCGGCGCTGCCGCTCACGCTGCTGGTCGACCCACTCGGCGTGGTCGGTCTGCTCCACGAGCGCCCGCCGGTCCGCGGCGAGCGCGGACAGGCCGGTGTCGGTATCGGCATTGCTGTCCGTTTGGGTCTCTGGTCCCTCGTCCGGTTCGTCGGCGTCGAGCTCGTGCGTCACGCGCCGGCGCGGCTGTCGCGCCCGCTCCCTGAGCCGCTGCGCGGCGGCCTCGGCACGACGCCGGTCCATCTGAAAGGCGAAGCGACGGCGCTCCTGGGAGCGCAGGTAGGCGATGTACGCGCTGAGGAGTACGGCGGGGACGCCGGGCGCCCAGAGGAAGGCGAGGCCGCCGACGGCGGCGACGATCGCGCCCAGTGTGAAGGCGATGAAGAGCACCACGGTGGTGCGCCGACGGCGCGCGAGAACCTTCATGCGCCGGGCGCGCGCCGCGGCCGCTTCCTGCGCGGGCGTGCGCCGCTGGACCGGTGGGCGCTTGCGCGCGGGCGCGGGGTCGGATGCGCGCGCGGGCGCGGAGTGCGATGCGTGCGCCGGGGCGTTGCTCGACGCGGCCGCCGGCGCCCCCGTCTGTTCGCGCGCCGGTTGCGCACGCGCGGGCGCCGGAGACTGCACTTCAGCGCGGGTCTGGTGCCGTGCCGGAGGCATGGCGAAGGCCCGGACGTCCACCGAGTCGGTGATCGCGTCCGGAGCGTCGGCGTCGGGCTCCCCCTCTTCGGCGGAGCGCGCGCGCAGGTCCTTGGCGTACCGGCGCTCCATCCCCGCCCGTCCGGACAGCAACCGGATGGCTGTGCTGAAGCGTTCCGTCGGACGGGCCTCGTTCAGCTCGTCCTGCCTACGGAGCCACATCGGCACCAAGTAGGCGGCCCAGGCCCCGACAATGACTGCGTAGATGAGGCCGCTGCTGCTCACGCCTCACACCGTAGAGGGGTTTGCGCGAGGCCATCCGCCAATTGGGCCGGTGTGTCGCACGATCTGGCTGATATTTCGAACTTTTTTTGTGATCGATGCGATCAGCGGGCCGCCGAGGGGGCGAAATTAATGCCTTGAGGCGGTCGCAGAGCGATCAATTTCGAACACTTATTCAATTTTCTTGACTATGGGACGGCCATGCGGGATTCCCCGGTGTGTTCTGCGGGTCGCGCGCCGTCTCCTGCGGGGCCTCGGCCGAGGTGCGCTGGGATCGTGCCCGTCGCCAACGGTTGAGCAACCCGTCCGGAACCTCTTCCGCGGTGAGCGCGAAGACGAGGTGGTCGCGCCAGGCGCCGTCGATGTGGAGATAACGCGGCCGGAGCCCCTCCTCGCGGAATCCGAGTTTCTCCACGACCCGGCGACTGGGCCCGTTCTCCGGGCGAATGCAGACCTCGATGCGGTGCAGACCGACCGTCCGGAAACAGTGGTCCACGACAAGGGCCACGGACGTCGGCATCACTCCGCGCCCGGCCACCGACTCGTCCACCCAGTAGCCGACGTGCCCCGAACACATCGATCCCCAGGTGATTCCCGCGACCGTCAACTGACCGACGAGCCGCCCCTGGTACTCGATGACGAACGGCAGCATGCGGCCCGAATTCGCCTCGGCCCGAAGATGCCTCACCATCTGCCGATAGGTCGGCCGGTGCGCGATCGGCCCGCTGGGCGTGGGCGGCGGAATGGTCGCCTCCCAGGGGCGCAGCCAGTCGCGGTTGCGCCGGTTGACCTCGCGCCACGCCCGCTGGTCGCGCAGCTTTATCGGCCGGAGGACGATGTCGCCGTCCGCCAGCACGACGGGCCAGGATGGGCTGTTCAGCTCGCACCCCCACTGGTGACACCGGGTCTGGGATGGTCGCCGCCGCGGATCTGGTCGACGGCGTGGGTCAGGAGGGGCTCCAGAACGGCCAGCCCGTCCTTCACTCCGCCCGTGGAGCCCGGCAGGTTGACGATCAAGGTCCGTCCCGCCACTCCGGCCAGGCCGCGGGAGAGCACGGCCGTCGGCACCTTCTCCCGTCCGAACGCGCGGATGGCCTCCGCGATGCCCGGCACTTCGTAGTCGATGACGGCGCGGGTGGCCTCGGGCGTGCGGTCGGTGGGCGAGATGCCGGTGCCGCCGGTGGTCACGATCACGTCGTACCTGCCCTCGGCGCCGGCCCTCAGGGCGGCCTCCACCGGATCGCCGTCCGGGACGACCTGCGGACCGTCGACGGCGAAGCCGAAGCCCTCGAGACCCGCGGCGACCAGCGGGCCGCCCTTGTCCTGGTAGACACCGGCGGCGGCCCGGTTGGAAGCGGTCACGACCAGCGCGCGATACGGCGCACCGCTCCCGGCGCGCACACCGGCGCTCACGCCCGGCTCCAGTCGCCCGACTTGCCGCCCGTCTTCTCCTCCACGCGCACGTCCGTGATGACCGCTCCCTTGTCGACCGCCTTGACCATGTCGATCACGGTGAGCGCGGCGACGGAGACCGCGGTGAGGGCCTCCATCTCTACGCCCGTACGGTCCGTGGTCTTCACGGTGGCCACGATCTCCACGGCGTCGTCCGCGACCGACAGATCCAGTTTCACACCGGACACCGCGAGCGGGTGGCAGAGCGGGATGAGGTCCGGGGTGCGCTTGGCACCCATGATCCCCGCGATCCGCGCGGTGGCGAGGGCGTCGCCCTTGGGCACGCCCTCCCCACGCAGCAGCTCGACCACGCGCGGTGAGACGAGGACGCGTCCGCTGGCCCGCGCGGTGCGCGCGGTCACGTCCTTGCCGGATACGTCGACCATGCGGGCGGCGCCCGCCTCGTCGATGTGCGTCAGTCGGTCCTGCGTACTCATGCTGTGCGGCGCTCCCGGTCCGGGCCCTCGCGGTGCGGCGCGTGGGCCTGTTGTGCGCGACACGGTACCCCCAAGTCGGCGCCGGCAACGGACCAGGACTGCCCCATGGTCCGGCACGCGCGCGGGGGCTCAGCCGAGCAGGACGACCTCGACCTCGGTGCCGGGCTCGACGGACTCCACGTCCTCGGGGACGACGATCAGCGCGTCGGCGTGCGCGAGGGCCGCGACCAGGTGCGATCCGGCGCCGCCGACCGGCGTCACGGCGCCGTCCGCGTACGTCCCCCGCAGGAACTGCCGCCGGCCCTTCGGCGAGGTCAGCGCGGTGCCGGCGGTGAGGGTGGCGCGGGTCGTGGGCCGGTGGACGTCGTCGAGCCCCATCAGGGCGCGGATCGCGGGACGGACGAACAGCTCGAAGGAGACGTACGACGAGACGGGGTTGCCGGGGAGGGCGAGCAGCGGGGTGTGGTCGGGGCCGATGGAACCGAAGCCCTGGGGCTTTCCGGGCTGCATGGCCAGCTTGCGGAACTCGACGCCGGCACCCGCCTCGTCCTCGTCCCCGACGTGGGACAGGGCCTCCTTGACGACGTCGTACGCCCCGACGCTGACGCCTCCCGTGGTGACCATGAGGTCGGCACGCACGAGCTGGTCCTCGATGGTGGAGCGCAGGGTCTCGGCGTCGTCGGCGACCGCCCCCACGCGGTAGGCGATGGCGCCGGCGTCGCGGGCGGCGGCGGTGAGGGCGAAGCTGTTGGAGTCGTAGATCTGGCCGCTGCCCAGTTGCTCGTCGGGCTGGACGAGTTCGCTGCCGGTGGAGACGACGACCACGCGCGGGCGGGGGCGCACGCGCACCGTGCCGCGCCCGATCGCGGCGAGCAGACCGATCTGCGGCGGCCCGAGGACGGTGCCGGCCTCCAGCGCCCGGTCCCCGGCCTTCACGTCACTGCCCTTCGCGCGCACGTGCGCGCGTGCCTCGGCCGACCGGTACACGTGCACGTGCCCCTCGGCGCCCTCGGGGGCCAGGCTGCGGGCACGCATACCGGTCACCGGTCCTTCGCCGAGGCCCCCGTCGGTCCACTCGACCGGCACGACCGTCTCCGCCCCGGGGGGCAGCGGGGCGCCGGTCATGATGCGGGCGGCCTGGCCGGGCCCCACCTGGAGCAGGTCGGCCTGGCCCGCCGCGACGTCCCCGACCACGTCCAGGACCGCGGGGAACTCCTCGCTCGCGCCCGCGACATCCGCCACCCGCACCGCGTACCCGTCCATGGAGCTGTTGTCGAACGGCGGCAGCGACACCGGCACCGTGACGTCCTCGACCAGGACGCATCCCTGTGCGTCCAGGAGGTTCAGCTCGATGGGCTCCAGGGGGCGGACGGTCGTGAGGATGTCCTCCAGGTGTTCGTCCACCGACCACAGGTGGTCCGGGCCGGTGGCGCGGGTCGCGGCGCTGCTCAAGTCCCTACATCTCCTCGGCTACGTAACTTCGAAGCCAGGTCCGGAAGTCCGGGCCCAGGTCTTCACGTTCGCACGCGAGTCTGACAATGGCACGCAGATAGTCGCCACGGTCCCCGGTGTCATAGCGACGGCCCTTGAAGACCACGCCGTGCACCGGACCGCCGATCTTCTCGTCCTGCGCGAGCTGCTGCAGGGCGTCGGTGAGCTGGATCTCGCCGCCCCGGCCCGGCTCGGTCTTGCGCAGTATGTCGAAGATGTGCGGGTCGAGGACGTAGCGGCCGATGACCGCGTAGTTCGAGGGGGCGTCGGAGGCGTCGGGCTTCTCCACCATGCCCGTCACCCGGACGACGTCGCCGTCCTCGGTGGCCTCGACGGCAGCGCACCCGTAGAGGTGGATCTGCTCCGGGGCGACCTCCATGAGCGCGATGACGCTGCCGCCGCGCTGCTCCTGGACCTCGACCATGCGCGCGAGGAGCGGGTCGCGCGGGTCGATCAGGTCGTCGCCGAGCAGGACGGCGAAGGGCTCGTGCCCGACGTGCGGGGCGGCGCACAGCACGGCGTGACCCAGGCCCCGGGGGTCGCCCTGGCGCACGTAGTGCATGGTGGCGAGGTCGCTGGACTCCTGGACCTTGGCGAGCCGTCCGGCGTCGCCCTTCTTCTGCAGGGCCGACTCAAGCTCGTAGTTGCGGTCGAAGTGGTCCTCGAGGGGGCGCTTGTTCCGGCCTGTGATCATGAGGACGTCGTCGAGGCCGGCGGAGACGGCCTCCTCGACCACGTACTGGATCGCCGGCTTGTCGACGACCGGCAGCATCTCCTTGGGAGTGGCCTTGGTTGCCGGCAGGAACCGGGTGCCGAGACCTGCTGCGGGGATGACAGCCTTGCTGATCCTGGGTTGCGCCTGAGTCATGGCCGCAACCCTATCCGGTGCCTTGTTAGGGAATCTGAGGCTCCGGTTAATTGACTCTCATATGAGCCCATTAGGAGGGATACGCGGTGCCAGACGCACGTCACGACGGATCTGCGGCCGAGCCTGACAAGCGAATGTTGCGGCGAGAGCTCCTCGCGGTGAGAAACAGGTTGACGGCGGATGACATGCGAAGAGCCGCCGAGGCGCTGGCCGGGCGCGCTCTCGAACTGCCGGAGCTGGCGCACGCGCGCACGGTGGCGGCGTACGTCTCCGTGGGAAGCGAACCGGGCACCCTCGCGCTGCTGGACGCGCTGCGCGTGCGGGGCGTGCGCGTCCTGCTCCCGGCGCTCCTGCCCGACAACGACCTGGACTGGGGCGCGTACATGGGCGAGCACTCCCTCGCTCGTGTCCAACACGGCGGGAAAATGGCACTGTTCGAGCCTTCCGGGCCGCGCCTCGGGCCGCACGCCGTGACCGAGGCGGACGTCGTGCTGCTGCCGGGACTGGCGGTCGACGCGCGCGGAATGCGTCTGGGGCGCGGCGGAGGGTCGTACGACCGCGTGCTCGCCCGTCTGGAGCGCGCGGGCGCCCGCCCCGCGCTGGTGGTCCTGCTGTACGACGCGGAGGTCGTCGATCGCGTACCGGCGGAGGCGCACGACCGGCCCGTGCACGCGGTGGTGACGCCGTCGGGCGTGCGCCGCTTCCGCAGCGGCGCGTAACGCCCCAGGGGGCGCTCGGCGATCTCCACGCGCCCCGCCTGTCGCGCTTACGCCCCGCTTTCGCACTTCACGTCCCGCGCACCTCCCGCCTCATGAGCCCCGCACCTCGCGAGCCCGACGCCCCGTGCGCACTCTGACCCCATGCACAGGAAAGGGGCCCTCCACGCGCGTGAAGGACCCCTCTCCCGGCTCCGCGGTCTACCGCCGGCGGCTCACGGTTTGAGCACCAGCGTGTCCCGGCTGTTCTTGTCGACCGCGTTCTGCGAGAAGTCCCAATCGAGGAGTTCGCCCTTGGCCCACTTGCCGGTCTGATCGGTGTAGTGGGCGCTGAAGGCGTGCCCGGAGGCGCCGGTGAGGTTGATCCACTTCGATTTGTCGAGGTCGCCGAGGTTGACCACCATGCGCATCGACGGCACCCAGACGACGCCGTAACCGCCCGCGGCGTTCCAGCCGCTGGCGTTGACGGTCGCCTCGCCGCCGCTGAGCTTCCAGGGGCCGCGGTTGAGGATGTACCGCAGGAAACCGGGGCCTTCGGTGCCGAGCGTCTGGTTCTTCAGGAAGAGGCGGTGCAGCCGGCCCCAGCTCCAGGAGTCGATGTCCTTGCCGAGCTTGGCGGTCAGCTCCCAGCGGGCGTCGATCATCGCGCGCTTGAACAGGTCGTCGCGATTGTTGCTCGCTCCCGGGCGGGTGAGCGACTTCGGGGTGGACCACCAGTCGCTCTTGGGGTCGTTCATGAGGGTGCGCACGACCTCGAACCAGCGGTCGCCACCGTCCGGCTGCGCCTGGTCGGCGTCACGCTCGCCGCACTCGCGGACCTTGTTCGTCTCGTCCGCGGGGCCGGTGGTGTTGACCGGGTCGACCCACAGGCACTGGCCCTTGACGCGCAGTTCCTTGGGCAGCTTGTTGCCGAAGGCGAGTTTGAGGACGTTGCGCCAGACCGCGTTGAAGTAGGCGGCAGCGGCCGAGTCGGCGTCCTGGGTGTAGTCCCAGCCCTCGAGGAGCTCCTGCGCCTGGCGGACGCTCTTGTCCTCGATGTCGATCTTCAGCAGCTTGGGCACGAGCAGCTTGGCGATCTCGCTGCTGTTGTCCAACTGCATCTGCCGCATGTCGTCGGTGGAGACCTTGCCGCCACCCTTGATCTTCGACTCGATCAGGTCGCTTATGCGCTGGCTGCGGGTGCCGTAACCCCAGTCGGTGGTGAGCGTGTAGGGGTACTTGTCCTTGTCGATCACGGCCTGGTTGGCGGTGACGATGTAGCCGCGCTTCGGGTTGAACTCGTAGGGCAGCGCACCCTTCGGGATGTACCCGGTCCACTTGTAGTCCGAGTTCCAGCCCGGCATCGGGATCGAGCCGTCGTCCTTCTTCGCGCGCGTGGGGATCTTTCCGGGCAGCGTGTAGCCGATGTTGGTCTTGTCGGCGTAGACGAGGTTCTGCGACGGCACGTCGAACAGGGTGGCAGCGGAGCGGAAGTCGCTCCAGTTCGACGCCCTGTCCATGGCGAAGACGGCGTCCATGGAGGTGCCGGGGTCGAGCGCGGTCCAGCGCAGGGCGATGCCGTAGCCGTCGCCGCGGTCGGGCGCGGCGGTGTTGACGGAGGCCTTCTTGCCGACCTTCACGAGTTCGTCGTCGCGGTCGGACAGCAGCGGCATGCCGTCTGCCGTCTCGCGGACGATGATCTTCTTGGACGCGCTCCCGGCGACCTTGATGGTCTCCTCGCGGGTCTTGAACGGCTTGACGGTGCCGTCGTAGAGGTAGCCGTCGCCGCTGATCTTCTCCAGGTACAGGTCGGTGACGTCGACACCGGAGTTGGTCATGCCCCAGGCGATGTTCTGGTTGTGGCCGATGACCACGCCGGGCATGCCAGCGAAGGTGTAACCGGTGACGTCGTACTGGCACTTGCTGGAGACCGTGCGGCAGTGCAGGCCCATCTGGTACCAGACGGACGGCAGCGAGGCCGACAGGTGCGGGTCGTTGGCGAGGAGGGGGTGGCCGGTGATGGTGTGACTCCCGGCGACGACCCACGAGTTGGAGCCGATGCCCTGGCCGTTCACGCCGACGGCCGTGGGAACGTCGTCCAGGACCTTGTACAGGCCCGAGAGCTGGCTCTGCAGGGCCGAGGTCCCCGACGTCGACGACGTGCCCGTAGAACCGCTCGTGGAGGTTCCGGAGGAGGTACCGCCGCCGGAGGTGGAGCCGTTCTGCTCGAACGTCTTGCTGAACGAGTTGTACGCGCCCTCCTGCACGATCGCCTTGTTGCGGCTGTACGGGTAGTCCGGGTACAGATCGGCGATCTGCTTGGGGCCGAGGCGGCTGGTCATCAGGGCGCGGTCGATCTCGTCCTGCATGTTGCCGCGCAGGTCCCAGGCCATCGCCTTCAGCCAGGAGATCGAGTCGACCGGGGTCCACTTCGCGGGCTTGTAGTCGTTGGTGAAGCCCAGAGCGGCGTACTCCAGGGAGATGTCCTTGCCGTCCTTGCCCTGCAGGTAGGCGTTGACTCCCTCGGCGTACGCCTGGAGGTACTTCTTGGTGGAGGCCGACAGCTTGGTGTCGTACTCCTCCTTGGCGACGCGGTCCCAGCCCAGGGTGCGCAGGAACTCGTCGTTCTTGACCTGGCCCTTGCCGAACATCTCCGACAGGCGCCCGGAGGTCATGTGCCGGCGCACGTCCATCTCGTAGAACCGGTCCTGCGCCTGGACGTAGCCCTGCGCCATGAACAGGTCCTCGTCGGAGGAGGCGTAGATCTGCGGGATGCCGTAGCCGTCGCGCTTGACGTCCACCGGCCCTGACAGGCCGTCGAGCGTGAGCGAGCCCTTCGTCTGCGGGAAGGACGCGCGCACCGTACTGATGGACCAGTACGCCCCGTAGGCGATGCCTCCGATGATGGCCAGGACCAGTACCAGCACGACGAGTCGGGCTTTTCGCCCCTTCTTCCTGCCGGACTTGCCGGGCTTGTCACCCGTTGTGGCGGTGATGTTGGGGGGCATCGCTGTCCTTGCTGTCCTAACGCGAGCGGCAGGCGGTCCTGGAGTGCTGGAGCAACCATAGGCGCAGGGCCCTGTGCCCCTTGACGCGGAGTCGGGAACGAGAGCCGGCCGGTGTTCGATCTTGCCTCGGCGAGCGTCAAGAAATCGTCAAGAGTTAGGTAAGGTAACGAAGTACTTGGATGCGGGGTTCCACGACTTCGTGTCCTATGTACGAGAGCTCCCGCGCACGATGCGCGTGAGCCGGGGAAGGGAACGGCCGCTGACTGTCCACCACCTCAACCAGCTTCTGCTCGTCTGCTCGCTCGTCCTGCTCGTCGCCGTGGCAGCGGTCCGGATCTCCTCGCGCAGCGGGCTCCCCAGCCTGCTCGTCTACCTGGGGATCGGGGTCCTCATGGGCCAGGACGGCATCGGCGACATCCACTTCGACAACACCGAGCTGACCCAGGTCATCGGGTACGCCGCTCTCGTGGTGATCCTGGCCGAGGGCGGTCTCGGCACGAAGTGGAAGGAGGTCAAGCCGGCCCTGCCGGCCGCCTCCGCGCTGGCACTGGCGGGGGTCGGGGTGAGCGTCGGGGTCACGGCGTCGGCGGCTCACTATCTGATCGGGCTGGAGTGGCGGCAGGCACTCATCGTCGGGGCGGTCGTCTCCTCGACGGACGCGGCGGCGGTGTTCTCGGTGCTGCGGAAAATACCCCTTCCCACGCGCGTGACGGGCACCTTGGAAGCCGAGTCCGGCTTCAACGACGCCCCCGTCGTCATCCTGGTGGTGGCCTTCTCCACGGCGGGACCGGTGGAGCACTGGTACGTACTGCTGGGCGAGATAGCGCTCGAACTGGCCATCGGCGCGGCCATCGGCCTCGCGGTGGGCTGGCTCGGCGCCTGGGGCCTGCGGCACGTGGCCCTGCCCGCCTCCGGCCTGTATCCGATCGCAGTCATGGCGATCGCCGTCACGGCGTACGCGGGCGGCGCGCTGGCGCACGGCAGCGGCTTCCTGGGCGTCTATCTCGCCTCGATGGTCATGGGCAACGCCAAGCTGCCGCACTGGCCGGCCACGCGCGGTTTCGCCGACGGGCTCGGCTGGATCGCCCAGATCGGCATGTTCGTCCTGCTCGGCCTTCTGGTCACACCGCACGAACTGGGCGACGACGTGGTGCCCGCGCTCGTCATCGGCCTGGTGCTCACCATGGTCGCGCGCCCCCTGAGCGTGGTGCTGTGCCTCACGCCGTTCCGGGTGCCCTGGCAGGAGCAGGCCCTGATGTCCTGGGCCGGGCTGCGCGGCGCGGTGCCCATCATCCTGGCGACGATCCCGATGGTGGAGGGTGTCGACGCCAGCCGCCGCATCTTCAACATCGTCTTCGTGCTGGTCGTCGTCTACACCCTGATCCAGGGCCCGACGCTGCCCTGGCTCGCCCGCCAGCTCCACCTGGGCGGCAGCGGCGAAGCCGCCGACCTGGGCATCGAGTCCGCCCCTCTGGAGCGGCTGCGCGGGCATCTGCTGTCCGTCGTCATCCCCGAGGGCTCGAAGATGCACGGCGTCGAGGTCAACGAGCTGCGGATGCCCGCCGGCGCCGCCGTCACCCTCGTCGTGCGCGACGGAAAATCGTTTGTCCCCCTGCCGACGACAGTGCTGCGCAAAGGGGACGAGCTCCTTGTCGTCGCCACGGACCCGGTCCGCGACGCCGCGGAGAAGCGCCTGCGCGCCGTCGGACACGGGGGCAAGCTGGCGGGGTGGCTGGGGACGAACGGGGCGGGTACGGAGCGCTGAGCGCGGGGCGCGGGCACGAGCGCGGGGTGCTGGGGGCGCGGGGTGCTGGGGGCGCGGGGTGCTGGGTGCAGGGGTGGGCGCGGGGCACTGGGGGCGGGGCGCGGAGCGGGGGGCGTGCACGGCGCGCAATACAGCGTGCGCGCCGTTAAGGGAGCGTTTCGTACGGTTCACACCCCCGCCAATCACAGGTGCGCCCGGCCCATGGTGCTCGCTTTCACAGGCGCGCCGCTGGTTGATCCTTGTAAGATGAAGGCACACCTTGATCGAACCAACTCTGCCTGACGCAGAGCTGGCGCGACCGTATGGCGGTCGGGCTGCCCTCCACTGCGGGCGCCGGCATCTACCGCAGTCCGCGCAAGAGGACAGCTCTCGGCGCCCCCGCACGGGCGCGCTACCAGGCGGCAGAAAGGCACGGGCCGTGGCGTCCACGGTCACCACCGAGCCGTCGAACTCGCCGGCTTCCTCCCGCCCCGGATACGGGCAACTGCTGCGCACCCGAGGCGCCTGGACGTTCCTGCTCCCCGGTTTCGCGGCGCGTCAGCCGTTCGCGATGCTCACCATCTCCATCGTGCTGCTCGTGCAGCACACCACCGGCTCGTACGGCGCGGCAGGCGCCGCGGCGGCCGTCACCGGTGTCTCCATGGCGCTCTTCGCGCCCTACAGCGGCCGTCTCGCGGACCGCTACGGGCAGCGCGCCGTACTGGTCCCCGGAGTGCTGCTGCACGCTCTGTCCGGCCTGACCCTGACGGCGCTCGCGCTGGCCCACGCGCCGCTGTGGGCACTGTTCGCGGCGGCCGTGCCCACGGGCGCCTCGGTGCCGCAGGTCGGGCCCATGGTGCGCGCCCGGTGGGGCGTGAAGCTGCAGGGCACGCCCCTGATGACCACCGCGGCCGCCTTCGAGTCCGTCACGGACGAGCTGACCTTCGTCTTCGGCCCGCTGCTGGCCACCGCTCTGTGCACCGCCGTCGACCCGGCGGCGGGTCTGGTCACGGAGGCGGCGCTCACCCTGCTCGGCGGCCTGCTGTTCGCCGCGCAGAAGGGCACCCAGCCCACTGTCACCCCCGCCGGGCACTCGCGCGTGGAGCACGTTTCCGCGCTGCGCGTCCCCGGTGTGCGCGTCCTCATCGCGGTCTTCCTCGGCATCGGTTCCGTCTTCGGCGGGATGCAGGTGTCGCTGGCCGCCTTCAGCGAGTCGATCGGCGAGCCCGGCCTGAACGGCGTCCTGTACGGCGTCTTCGCCGCGGGCAACATGCTCTCCGGCATCGTGTGCGGCGCGGTCGCCTGGAAGGTGGCCCCGCAGCGGCGCCTCGTCGTCGGGTACGGCGCGCTCGCGCTCGCGGCCTCCGGTCTGTGGGCCGCGCACTCGGTGCTCGTCCTGGCCGGTCTGGGTCTGCTCGTCGGCATGTGCATCGCGCCGGCGCTGATCACCGGCTACACGCTGGTCGAGGGACTGGTCCCGGCCGGGGCCCGCACCGAGGCGTTCACCTGGCTGACCGGCGCGGTGGCGCTCGGCCAGGCGGCGGCCGTGACCGTCGCCGGTCAGTTGGAGGACCGGTTCTGGGACGGCGCAGGTTTCCTGGTGCCGATGGCCGGTACGGTCCTCGCCCTGGCGACCCTGGTGGCCCTGCGTTCGCGCCTGGTCTCACGGCCCCGGAGCCGGACCGTGGCACGTGGCGTCGGTCACCGCATGCCGATGACGGTGGACTGATCCTCAGGAATACGTCACTATGGACACCCGTTAGCACTCATTGAGTGAGAGTGCCAGGAGGAGACAGTGCCCACCTATCAGTACCAGTGCACCGAGTGCGGCGAGGGCCTCGAGGCGGTGCAGAAGTTCACCGATGACGCCCTGACCGAGTGCCCCAACTGCGGTGGCCGCCTGAAGAAGGTGTTCTCCGCGGTCGGCATTGTCTTCAAGGGCTCGGGCTTCTACCGCAACGACAGCCGCGGCTCCTCGTCGAGCAGCTCGCCGGCATCGTCCAAGCCGTCGACGTCCACCTCTACCCCGTCTTCGTCGTCCTCGGACTCGAAGTCCTCGGGGACGAACACCTCCTCGAGCAGCAGCTCCGCGGCGTAGGACACACGCACTGGACCCTGCCGTCGTACGACGGCGGGGTCGTCGGTGTTTCCGGGGCCCGTCGGTGTTTCCGGAGCCCCTCTCCGCGCGAGGCCGGCGCCGGATACTGTGCTGACCATGGTGAACGCAGAGATCGGTGTAATCGGCGGCTCGGGCTTCTACTCATTCCTCGAGGATGTGACCGAGGTCCAGGTGGACACCCCGTACGGGCCTCCCAGCGACTCCCTCTTCCTCGGCGAGGTCGCCGGGCGACGGGTCGCCTTCCTGCCCCGCCACGGCCGCGGTCACCACCTGCCCCCGCACCGGATCAACTACCGGGCCAACCTGTGGGCCCTGCGGTCGGTCGGTGTCCGTCAGGTACTGGGTCCGTGCGCGGTGGGCGGTCTGCGTCCCGAGTACGGCCCGGGCACCCTGCTCGTGCCGGATCAGCTGGTCGACCGTACGAAGTCCCGCCTCGCCACCTACTTCGACGGGCTGCCGCTGCCCGGTGGCGACGTACCGAACGTGGTGCACGTGTCGCTGGCCGACCCCTACTGCCCCGTCGGGCGTGCGACCGCGTTGAAGGCCGCACGCGGCCGGGACTGGGAGCCGGTGGACGGAGGCACGCTGGTCGTGGTCGAGGGGCCGCGCTTCTCGACGCGTGCCGAATCGTTGTGGCACCAGGCCCAGGGCTGGTCGGTGGTGGGCATGACCGGCCACCCGGAGGCGGCGCTCGCCCGTGAACTGGAGCTTTGCTACACCTCGATGACCTTGGTCACCGACCTCGACGCGGGTGCGGAGACCGGCGAAGGCGTGTCGCACGACGAGGTGTTGCAGGTCTTCGCCGCGAACGTGGACCGGCTGCGCGGTGTGCTGTTCGACGCCGTGGCCGGGCTGCCGGCGAACGAGGACCGCGACTGCCTGTGCACCAAGGCGCTGGGCGGCATGAATCCTGGGTTCGACCTGCCGTGACGCGGCGCCGGGAAGGGCGCGGGGAAGAGCGTTCGAGGTGGCGGAACCTCCCGTTCGGGTGAGGGAGTTATCCACAACTCGTCGGTAGTCCACCGGTCTCGGCGGGGATCGGCGCAAGGCCCCATCGTGGGCCTGCAAGCCGATTCCCCGACGCAGGTGGTGATCCCGCATGTCCCTTCCCCTCCCGCCCCCGTACCCCTCCCCCTCCTCCTCGCGGCCGCCCGGAACCGACGTGCCCGCCACGTGCGAGGTGCCGCACTTCGCTCCCGTGCGGGTGCGCGGCGGGCGGTACCAGTTGCAACGCCTCGTACGGCACCGCAGGCGCGCCGTCGCGGCCGGCCTCGCCGTGACCGCGGCGGCGCTGGTGGCCGCGGGCCCGCGTGCCACCGAGCAGACGCGGGGGCATCCGGTGGCGGAGCCCGTACGAAAGCACCGCGCCGTCGAGGTCGTGGCCGCGCCGGTCCGTATCGCCGACACCGCCGCCGTCCGGCTGCTGCGGCCGGGCGACCGGGTGGACGTCATCGCAGCCCGCGAGACGGCCACCGGGGGTGACGCCCGGGTGGTCGCGCGCGGGGCGCGGGTTACCAGGGTTCCGGAGCCGCTGGACGACGATCCCGGGAACGGGGCGTTGGTGGTGCTGTCGGTTCCCAGGGCCACCGCGGCCCGCCTGGCCGGCGCGGGCGCGACGGCCCGCCTGGCGGTGACGCTGTGCTGAACCACACTGTGCGTATCCTGCGGAAACTCCTGTCAAGTCCGTCGTCGGCGCTACCTGATTGGACAGGACGGCCGAGTGTTGACGTAGGTTGCGGAGCTGTTCGTTCTTCAACCTGTGCATGCGAGAAGAGGCCCGTAGGTGATCGAGAAGAGGGAACCGAGCGTCTGGCAGGGCTTCAAGGCCTTCCTGATGCGCGGGAACGTCGTGGACCTGGCAGTGGCGGTCGTCATCGGCGCCGCCTTCACCAACATCGTCAACACGTTGGTGAAGGGGATCATCAACCCGGTGGTCGGGGCGATCGGGACGAAGAATCTCGACAGCTACACCTCGTGTCTGAAGCCTCCGTGCCAGGTGGCCGCGGACGGCACGGTGAAGAGCGGCATTCCGATCATGTGGGGGTCCGTCCTCGGCGCCACCCTGACCTTCGTGATCACCGCGGCGGTCGTCTACTTCCTGATGGTGCTGCCGATGTCGAAGTACCTGGCGCGGCAGGAGGCCCGCAGGAAGGCCAGGGAGGGCACGCACGAGGTCATCGAGGTGACCGAGCTGGAGGTGCTCAAGGAGATCCGCAACGCGCTTGTCGCGCAGCGTGGGGCCGGGCACGACGGCAGGTAGCGGCGGCGGCCCGCTGGGGCCGGCGGACGATTCTCGGCGCGGTTCAGAGGTGGTGGGGCGGCTTCTCGTCGAGGAAGCGCTTCAGGTCGGCCGCGCTGTCGTTCTCGGCGGCGGGCCGCTCGCCCCAGCCGCGGTCCGTGTCGTCCGAGGACTGGTGGTCCAGCGGATCGTCGAAGATCAACGCGGGCTTGGGGGCGCGCGGCTCGGGGGCGGGGGCGGAGGTCATGCCTCCAGGGTACGGCCCAGGGGGCAGGCGCCGTCCGGACGGTTCAGACGGCGCGCAGTCCATGGGACTCGAAGATGCTCCTGGCCGCAGCGGTCTGTTCGGCGGTCGGGGCGGGTGTGTCGTGCAGGACGAAGGGGCGGCCCAGCGCCTGCCACTTGGCCTCCCCGAGCTTGTGGAAGGGCAGGACGTCGACGCGCGTGACGTTGCCGAGCGAGGCGGCGAAGGCGGCGACACCGTCCACGTTGGCCGGGTCGTCGGTGAGACCGGGCACGAGCACGAAGCGGACGTGAACCTCCTTGCCGAGGTCTGCCAGACGCCGGGCGAAGACGAGGGTCGGCTGCAGGGGGCGGCCGGTGACCTTGCGGTAGGTGGCGGGGTCCCAGGACTTGATGTCGAGCAGGACCAGGTCGGTGTCCCTCAGCAGGGCGTCGGTGGCGCGGACGCCGAGGAATCCCGAGGTGTCGAGCGCGGTGTGCAGGCCGAGTTCGTGCTTGAACCGGTTGAGCAGTTCGCCGGTGAAGACGGGCTGGAGCAGGGGCTCGCCCCCACTGATGGTCGCCCCGCCGCCGGCGGCAGCGATGAACCGCGTGTACTTGCGGGCCTCGGCGACGATCTCGTCGGCCGTGGTGCGCTTGCCGTCGCGCATCCGCCAGGTGTCGGGGTTGTGGCAGTACAGGCAGGTCAGCGGGCAGCCCGACAGGAAGGTGACGAAGCGGGTGCCGGGGCCGTCGACACCGGTCGACAGGTCCCACGAGTGGACCGAGCCGACCACCTCGCGCCGGGTCGCCGCGGCGGCCGGAGTGGCCGCCGCGGGAACGGGCCCGCAGGCCGGCGTCGGCAGAACCGACGCCGTAGGAAGAAGCGGAGTCATCGTCCTTGCTCCTCAGAGCGAGCCGTGGAAGGTGCGGTTGATGACGTCGAGCTGCTGTTCACGGGTGAGGCGGACGAAGTTGACCGCGTAGCCGGAGACCCGGATGGTCAGCTGCGGGTACTTCTCGGGGTGCTCCATCGCGTCCTCCAGGGTCGCCCGGTCGAGGACGTTGACGTTCATGTGGAAGCCGTCGTCGGCCACGAACCCGTCCAGGACGCCGGAGAGGTTGTCGACGCGCTCCTCGGGGGTGCGCCCCAGGGCGTCCGGGGTGATGGTGTTGGTCAGCGAGATGCCGTCCTCCGCGTCGTCGTACGGGAGCTTGGCGACGGAGAGCGCCGAGGCGATGTAGCCGTGCTCGTCACGGCCGTTCATGGGGTTGGCGCCGGGCGCGAAGGGAGTGCCCGCGCGGCGGCCGTCGGGAGTGTTGCCGGTCTTCTTGCCGTAGACGACGTTCGAGGTGATCGTCAGGACCGACTGGGTGTGCACCGCGTCGCGGTACGTCGGGTGACGGCGGACCTTCTCCATGAAGTCGTGGACGATCCAGCGGGCGAGGTCGTCGGCCCGGTCGTCGTTGTTGCCGTACGCCGGGTAGTCGCCCTCGATGACGTAGTCGACGGCCAGGCCCGTCTCGTCCCGCACGACCTTCACGCGTGCGTGCTTGATGGCGGACAGCGAGTCGGCCGCGACGGACAGGCCGGCGATGCCGCAGGCCATGGTGCGCAGGATCGCCCGGTCGTGCAGGGCCATCTCGAGGCGCTCGTAGGCGTACTTGTCGTGCATGTAGTGGATGACGTTGAGCGCGTGCACGTAGGTCTTGGCGAGCCAGCCGAGCATGGCGTCGTAGCGGGCGAGGACGGTGTCGTAGTCGAGGTAGTCATCGGTGATCGGTTCGAAGCCCTCGACGACCGTCTTGCCGGACTTCTCGTCGCGGCCGCCGTTGATGGCGTAGAGGAGGGCCTTGGCGACGTTGACGCGGGCGCCGAAGAACTGCATCTGCTTGCCCATGGCCATCGCGGAGACGCAGCAGGCGATGGCGGTGTCGTCACCGTACTTGGGGCGCATGAGGTCGTCGGACTCGAACTGCAGGGCGCTGGTGTCGATGGCGACCTGGGAGGCGTACTTCTTGAAGGCCTCCGGCAGGCGCGGGGACCAGAAGACGGTCAGGTTGGGCTCAGGAGCCGGACCGAGGTTGTAGAGCGTGTTGAGGGCGCGGAAGGTGGTGCGGGTGACCAGGGGGCGCCCGTCGGTACCGATGCCGCCCATGGACCAGGTGACCCAGGTGGGGTCGCCGGAGTAGAGCTCGTTGTACTCGGGGGTGCGCAGGAAGCGCACGATGCGGAGCTTGATGACGAAGTCGTCGATGATCTCCTGGGCCTCGGACTCGGTGAGCAGGCCGGCCTCGACGTCCCGCTGGAGGTAGATGTCGAGGAAGGCGTCGATGCGTCCGATCGACATGGCGGCGCCGTTCTGCTCCTTGACGGCGGCGAGGTAGGCGAAGTAGAGCCACTGGACCGCCTCGCGGCCGGTGCGGGCGGGGCCGGAGACGTCGTGGCCGTAGGAGAGGGCCATGACCTTGAGTTCTTCGAGGGCGCGGATCTGCTCGGAAATTTCCTCGCGTTCCTGGATGACCTCCGCACTCGGCCAGAGAGCTTCGACTGCGAGTTTGTCCGCTCGCTTCGCGACGATGAGCCGGTCCACGCCGTAGAGGGGGACGCGACGGTAGTCGCCGATGATGCGGCCGCGGCCGTATGCGTCGGGCAGGCCGGTGATGATGCCGGAGGAGCGGCAGGCCCGGATCTCGGAGGTGTAGGCGTCGAAGACCCCGTCGTTGTGCGTCTTGCGGAGCTTGGTGTAGATCTCCCGGACGGCCGCGTCGGGCTCGTACCCGTAGGCCTTCAGGGCGGCCTCGACCATGCGCCAGCCGCCGTTGGGCATGATGGCACGCTTGAGCGGGGCGTCGGTCTGCAGGCCGACGATGACGTCGAGGTCGCGGTCGATGTATCCGGGGGCGAAGGCGTCGATGCGCGAGGGGGTCTTGGTGTCGACGTCGTAGATGCCGCGCTCGATCTCGGTCGGGAACATCCCGAGGAGCTTCTTCCAGACCATGCTGGTGCGCTCCGTGGGGCCGGCGAGGAAGGAACCGTCGCCTTCGTAGGGGGCGTAGTTGTGCTGGACGAAGTCGCGGACGTCGACGGTGTCACGCCACAGGCCGCCGCGGAAGCCCTTCCAGGCGTCTCCTTGCGAGGACGGTTCGCGCGGCGTCTCCTCGGCAGGGGTGACCGGGGTGGTTTCCGCAGGAGTGGCAGTCATGGCCGAGACCTTCCGCATCGCTTCGTGGGTACGGCTCCATTGCACGCCGACGCGGGCGCCTCAGGGAGTTGCGTTGGTCCCCGATCTCGGTCCAAAGGTCCTATCGATTATCGATCAGAAGGTCGGCGAAAGGCGCTGACCTGGCATTTTCGACGGGACCTTAGGACCGGGACCGCTTGTGAAACGCTTCACAAGAATTTCGGCAGGTTATCTGGTGTGCTTGGGTCCATGACGTCCAGTGCCACTCCTCCCCCGGCGCCCTCCGGCGCGCACGAACGCCACAGACCGCTGCGCCGGCTCACCGCGCGCGGCCGGGACGAGGCACATCGTGTCGCTTCACCGCTCGAGCTCTTCTTCGACCTGTGCTTCGTCGTGGCCATCGCCCAGGCGGGCGTCGGCCTGGTGCACGCCGTGGCCGATGGGCACGCGGGCAACGGCATCATGAGCTACGCGATGCAGTTCTTCGCCATCTGGTGGGCCTGGATGAACTTCACCTGGTTCGCCTCGGCCTACGACAACGACGACGCCCTCTACCGGGTCGTCACTCTCGTGCAGATCGGCGGCGTCCTCGTGCTGGCCGCCGGGATCTCGCGGGCCTTCGAAGACCACGACTACACGGTGGTCTGGCTCGGCTACCTGATCATGCGGCTGGCAATGGCCGCGCAGTGGCTGCGAGCGGCGAGATCCGCGGAAGGCGCGGAAAGAACCACCGCCCTCCGGTACGCGGGCGGCATCCTGCTCTGCATGGTCGGCTGGCTCGGGCTGGTCCTGCTGCCCGAGCCGGCCCGTCCCTGGGTCTTCCTGGTGATGGTCATCGCCGAGCTGTGCGTGCCGCTGTACGCGGAAAAGGCGTCCACCACGGCCTGGCACCCGCACCACATCGCCGAGCGCTACGGGCTGTTCACCATCATCGTGCTCGGCGAGACCATCGCCGCCGCCACGGTCGCCGTGAAGTCGGGCGTGGACGAGCACGACGCGCTGGGCGAGCTGCTGCCGATCGCGGCGGGCGGCCTGCTCATCGTCTTCGCCGCCTGGTGGATCTACTTCGTCGTGCCGATCCACGGACGCCTGCGCACCAGTGGGCAGGCGTTCCTCTGGGGTTACGGCCACTACCTGATCTTCGCCTCGGCGGCAGCGATCGGCGCCGGACTGGAGGTGGCGGTGGAGCAGGCGGTCGGCAAGGCGCACATCTCCACACTGGCCGCCTCGGCCGCGGTGACCCTGCCGACGGCGCTGTATCTGCTCACGGTGTGGGCGCTGCATTCCCGCTACTTCAAGGTGGGCATCGCGCAGCAGCTGGTGCTGCCCGTGACGGCCCTCCTCGTGATCGCCTGCACTTTCCTGGGCGATTGGGCGGTGCTCGCCGCCGGCATCGTGTCGGGGCTCGCGGTGGCGACCGGCGTGACCTTGACAGCGCGCATGCTCTCCCGGGAGCGCCGGGCGACCGGGGCGAGCGGGGAGCGCACGACGAGCCCGGTCGCCTGACGAGCCCCTCACGTCATGGACCCGGTCCACACTGGGTCCATGGCAGTTGACGCTTTGACCGACGTCCTCGGCGTGCGCGTGGGCCACGCAACGCGCAACGGTGACGGCTGGCTCACCGGAACCACCGTCGTCCTCGCCCCGGAAGGCGGCGCGGTGGCCGCCGTGGACGTGCGCGGCGGCGGTCCCGGTACGAAGGAGACCGACGCCCTCGACCCGCGCAACCTCGTGCAGAAGGTCGAGGCGGTCGTCCTGACCGGCGGCAGCGCCTACGGGCTCGACGCGGCTTCCGGTGTGATGGCCTGGCTGGAGGAGCGGGGGCGTGGGGTGCGCGTCGGAGCGGATCCACTGCACGTCGTGCCGGTCGTGCCCGCCACGTGCGTCTTCGACCTGGGGCGGGGCGGCGACTTCCGCGCCCGGCCCGACGCCGCCACCGGCCGGGCCGCGGTCGAGGCAGCTGCGGAGAGCCCGCTCGGTGCGCCCGTGCCGGAAGGGTGCGTGGGCGCCGGTACCGGGGCGGCGGTCGGGCCGTTGAAGGGCGGGGTGGGCACGGCGAGCGCTGTTCTCGGCTCCGGGGTCACTGTGGCCGCGCTGGTGGTGGCCAATGCGGCGGGGTCGGTGGTGGACCCCCAAAACGGCGTCCTGTACGGGGAGTTGTTCCAAGGGCGAGTGAAGTACCCGGAGGAGGGCGTCCACGAGGCCGCGCGCCGGCGTCTCGCCGAGTGTGCGGCGAGGAACGGGCTCCCGCCGCTCAACACCACCCTCGCCGTGGTCGCCACCGACGCGGACCTGTCGAAGGCGCAGGCGCAGAAGCTCGCCGGCACGGCGCACGACGGCATCGCGCGCGCCGTGCGGCCGGTCCACCTGCTCAACGACGGCGACACGGTGTTCGCGCTGGCGACAGGCGCGCACCCGCTCGACGCCGAACACCCCCTCGCGCTCAACGAGATCCTCGCCGCCGGCGCGGACGTGGTGGCGCGGGCCATCGTGTGTGCCGTGCGCGCCGCGGAGTCGGTGGACGGACCGGGCGGGGTGTGGCCGTCGTACGAGGAGCTGTACGGCAGCCGGTGAGTCGGCGGCGTCCGAACACACCGGGCGCGCCACCCGAGTTCACCACGGCACCGCGCCGTGCGCGCCGGCTCCGCGCGCCTGCGCCCCCACCAGCCACAACACCCCTCCCGCACATTGTCCCGGTTCTGTCACGTGACGGCGTCCAAGGCGTACGGCGGGAACCTCCCGGACCACCCGCCCCCTCTTTCACGACGCACTGGAGCGGAGCACGCACACCACGAAAACCGGGAGCAGCACGTGAAGACGCCGAACATGGCAGCGCGGCGCGCACTGGGGGCAAGTGCCGTCCTGATGGTCGGCGCCCTCACCCTCACCGCCTGCGGCGGTGACGCCAACGCCGACTCGAACAGCGACAGCAAGACCGGCAACAGCTCGTCCAAGACGTCCACGGCCAAGATCACCATCTCGGCGAAGGACGGTTCGACCGCCGCGTCCATCAACTCGACAGGGGTGAAGGTCAGCGGGGGCAGACTGACCGCCGTGAAGATGACCCTGGCGGGGACGGGACAGGCCGTGCCGGGTTCCATATCCGGCAACGGCGGCGCCTGGAAGCCGAACCAGCAGCTGGAGCGCGGGACCAAGTACCAGATCTCGGCGACCGCGAAGGACTCGAACGGTCGTACGGCGGCCGCCAACTCCATCTTCACCACGGTCACTTCGGCGAACAGCTTCATCGGTACATACACGCCGGACAACGGGACCACGGTCGGGGTCGGGATGCCGGTTTCGTTCGACTTCGACAAGGTGATCAGCGACAGGAAGGCCGTGCAGTCGCACATCACGGTCACCTCCAGCAGCGGGCAGAAGGTGGTCGGGCACTGGTTCGGCTCGCAGCGGCTCGACTTCCGGCCCGAGGAGTACTGGAAGGCCGGCTCCAAGGTCACCATGAAGATCGACCTGGACGGCGTCGAGGGCGCGAACGGCGTCTACGGGGTGCAGAAGAAGACCGTCACCTTCACCGTCGGGCGCTCGCAGGTCTCCACGGTCGATGTGAACACGCAGACCATGACGGTGGTGCGGGACGGCAAGACCTTCAAGGCGCTGCCGATATCGTCGGGCAGCCCGGACCACACGACGTACAACGGGCAGATGGTGATCTCGGAGAAGTTCGTGCAGACGCGCATGAACAGCCAGACGGTCGGTCTGGGCGGCGAGTACGACATCCCGGACGTGCCGCACGCGATGCGACTGACGACGTCGGGGACGTTCATCCACGGCAACTACTGGTACAACAAGGGCAACCCGCCCTTCGGCCGCGAGGGCACCAGCCACGGCTGCGTGGGGCTCGCGGACGCGCAGGGCGCGCAGGGCGCCACGAACGCCAAGTGGTTCTACGACAACTCGCTCGTCGGGGACGTCGTGATCGTCAAGAACTCCCCCGACAAGACGGTGGCGCCGGACAACGGACTCAACGGGTGGAACCTGCCGTGGAACGAGTGGGTGGCGGGAAGCGCCGCGTGATCGCTCACAGCGCGCATGATCACCTCAAGGAGCGCCTGAGCAGCGAGTTCTGACAGGTCATCGGGCCGTGTGGGAATTTCTCACACGGTCCGCTCGTTTTCCGTGCGCACGTTTTCTCGGTTCCCGGACATGATGTCCGACCGAGGGGCTACGGTATGCACCCACAAGGTGACATGCAGCAACGCCGGGAGAAACCTTGAGCGTTCCGTACGAGACAGCAGCGTACGAACCACCCGAGTCGCCCGAGTCTCCGGAGGAGCACCTCGCGCGACTCCTCGGCCGTGCCCTGAACTCCTTCGAGTTGCCGGACGAGGTCATACAGCGCCTGGAGTGTGCGCTGGCGCACGACAGCTCGCTGCACTCCGCGCACCACAGTTCGGGGCTGCACCGCGAGACGTACCGGCACACCTGGCTGCTGGCCGACGGCTCGGCACTCACGCTGTGGGAGCTCGTGCACAATCCCGCGCCGGGCAGCGCCGCCCAGCACGAGGTGTACGTCGACGAGGAGGAGCTGCGCGCCGCCACCGCGCGCCTGCCCCTGCCGCCGGACACCCCCGACTTCGAATTGCCGGTGACGGTGCACCTGTCGCCGGTCCCCGCGCCCCGGCACGCGTACGCGCCGGACGACTCGGCCGACCACGCGCGCCGGCTCCTGCGCCGCGCCGAAAACACCGACCGGCCGGGCGCGGAGACGGCCGCGTTACTCACCACGGCGTTCGCGCATCAGATCACACAGGCCCTTCGGGCGTCCCTGCCGCGCACGGCGCGCGGGACTGTGCTTCGCGCTCTACGAGCACGCCTTCCTGCTGCGCGACGGCGAGGAGGTCTCCCTCTGGGAGGTCGAGCACACGGCCACGCCCGACGGGCGGCACATGTGCGAGGTGTACGCGACGGAGGACGCGGCGCGGGACGCGATGGAGCGGCGGGCGGCTCAGGTCTCCTGAGCAGCGCACACGGACGGCGCCCAGCGCTCGTCACCCGCACGCGCCCCCGCGCCGGACATCAGCGCGCACTCCGGCGCGCGATGGGTCAACACGCCCCCGGCGCGCGCTTAGCTACGCACGCCCGCGGCGCGCGCCTCAGCGGCCGTCGCTGAGCTGTCGTACGAGCCCCGCGAACGCGGCTCTCTCCGCCGGGGTCAGTTCGACCGACTCCAGGTGGGGAGCGGACTGGCGCCGGCGCGGAAGGACGGCGCGCGGACCGCGGACAACGAGCCGCGGACCCGGCCCGAAGTAACCGCGGCGGGCGAAGGTGTACAGGGCGAACACCCACAGGGCGGCGGTGAGGAGAAGTATCGCCGCGCCCATCGACTGCAGAACCGGGACGTGCTCATCAGGCATGCGCCCAGTAGACACCACGGTCCGGACCCTTGGGCCCGGACCGTGACGTATCTCGCAGGTGGCGTGAACCACTCACAGCGCCTCAAAGAGACAAAGGGATCTTTACGCCGCCACCGGCTGCTTCGCCTCGGCCGCCGCGGTGGCCGTGCCGTCCGCCTTGCCGGCGCCCACGGCGCCCGGTGCGGGCTTGCGCATGCCCTTCAGTACGACGACCAGGGCGGTGGTGACGCACACGCCGACCGCGATGGCGATCAGGTAGAGGAAGGGGTTGCCGATCAGCGGGACCACGAAGATGCCGCCGTGCGGGGCGCGCAGGGTGGTGCTGAAGGCCATCGACAGCGAACCGGTGATCGCGCCGCCCACCATGGCGGAGGGGATGACGCGCAGCGGGTCGGCGGCGGCGAACGGGATGGCGCCCTCGGAGATGAAGGAGGCGCCGAGGACCCAGGCGGCCTTGCCGTTCTCGCGCTCGGTCTCGGTGAAGAGCTTGCCGCGGACCGTGGTGGCCAGGGCCATCGCCAGCGGCGGGACCATGCCGGCGGCCATGACCGCGGCCATGATCTTCATCGCGGAGTCGCTCGGGTTGGAGACGGCGATGCCGGCGGTGGCGAAGGTGTACGCGACCTTGTTGACGGGGCCGCCGAGGTCGAAGCACATCATCAGGCCGAGCAGGGCGCCGAGCAGGATGGCGTTGGAGCCGGAGAGGCCGTTCAGCCAGTCGGTCATGGCCTTCTGTGCGGAGGCGATGGGCTTGCCGACCACGACGAACATCAGGAACCCGACGATCGCCGAGGAGATCAGCGGGATCACCACCACCGGCATGATGCCGCGCAGCACCGCCGGGATGTCGATCTTCTGAATGGCCATCACCACGCCACCGGCCAGCAGACCGGCCACCAGGCCGCCGAGGAAGCCCGCGTTGATCGTGGAGGCGATCATGCCGCCGACGAAGCCGGGGACGAGGCCCGGGCGGTCCGCCATGCCGTAGGCGATGTAGCCGGCCAGCACCGGGACCAGGAAGCCGAAGGCCACGGCGCCGATCTGGAACATCAGGGCGGCCCAGCTGTCGGTCTGCGTCCAGACGAAGTGGTCCATCACCGAGGGCGCCGACTTGATCTTGTACCCGCCGATCGCGAACCCGAGGGCGATCAGCAGACCGCCGGCCGCGACGAACGGGACCATGTAACTCACGCCGGACATCAGCCACTTGCGCAGCTTCGTGCCGTAGCCCTCGCCGGAGTCGCCGGCGCGCTCGACCGGCGTGCCCGCGCCCGAGGCGGCGCCCGCGGTCACCTCACCGCGCGCCGCCTTGCCGCGCACCTCGGTGATCAGCTCGCCGGGCCGGTTGATGCCGGCCTTCACGCCGACGTCGACGGTGGGCTTGCCGGCGAACCGTTCCTTCTCCCGTACGGGAACGTCGTGCGCGAAGATCACGCCGTCCGCCGCCGCGATGACGCCGGGGTCGAGCCGGGTGAAGCCGGCCGAGCCCTGCGTCTCGACGACGACCTCGACGCCCGCCTCGCGGCCCGCGTTCTCCAGCGACTCGGCCGCCATGTACGTGTGGGCGATGCCGGTCGGGCAGGAGGTGACGGCGACGATACGGAAGAGCCGCTCGACGGAGGCGTCCTCGACAGAAGCGGTCGCGCCCGCTGCCGGGACGGCGGTGTTGTCCGTGGCGTCGTCGGCGGAGGCCGCCGCCGACGACGCCACGGAGTCCTCGGAGGCGCCCTGCGCGGCGCCCGTGCCCGCGCCGGCGACCGCCGCCTCGGGCGTCTCGTCCCCGCGGATCAGCGCGGCCGCGGCCGAGGCGTCCGCCACCGACCGCAGCGCGGTGGTGAACTCCGCGTTCATCAGCTGCCGGGCCAGTGACGACAGGATCGTCAGGTGGGCGTCGTCGGCACCGGCGGGCGCCGCGATCAGGAAGATCAGGTCGGCGGGACCGTCCGGCGCGCCGAAGTCGATCCCCGCGGCGCTGCGCCCGAAGCCGAGCGTCGGCTCGGTGACGTGCTCGCTGCGGCAGTGCGGGATGCCGATGCCGCCGTCCAGGCCGGTCGGCATCTGCGCCTCGCGCGCCGCCACATCGGCGAGGAAGCCCTCCAGGTCGGTCACCCGGCCCAGGGCCACCATGCGTTCGGCGAGGGCACGCGCCGCCGCTTCCTTGGTGTCGGCGGACAGGTCGAGATCGACCAGGTCCGCGGTGATCATGTCGCTCATCGCGGGCTCCTTAGCACGCGTATCGCCCATGGAGGGGAGTGGGCGGGGGTGGGGACGGGGACGGGGGTGCCGTGGGGGGTGGCGGAAAACTCAGGGCCGCCGGCGCGGGCGGGTCCGGTCAGGACACGTCCAGTAGAGGCGAGGCCGGTGGAGGCGGGGCCGGGGAGACCCCGCCTCCCGGTGAGGTCAGGGCGGCTCAGGTGGCCCTGCCTCCCGTCGGCCGCGGCGAGTAACGGGGAGTCTCGCCGCCCGGCGGCCGTATGACGCCCACCAGAGCCTCGGCCGGTACGGACGTGCACTGCACTGGAACCTCGGCCGCAACGGACGTCGACGGCACCAGAACCTCGGCCGCTACGGACATCCACGCCACCAGAACCTCGCCCGGTACGGACGTCCACGGCACAGGAACCGGAGCCGCCACGGACGTTCATGACGCCGGCTCCGTCAGCTCGCGGTCGACCGGTACATCGGCGGTCACCGTCACCGCCGCCAGGTCCAGCTCGGCGGGCGTCGGCATCACGCTGCCCGGCAGTTGGACGGCCGCCGCGCCGTGCGCCACCGCCGAGGCGAGCGCCTCCGGTCCGCTGCCGCCGGCGATCAGGAAGCCGGCCAGGGACGAGTCGCCGGCGCCGACGTTGCTGCGTACGACGTCCACGCGCGCGCTGCCGAACCAGGCGCCCGCGCCGTCCACCAGGAGCTGTCCGTCGGCGCCCAGGCTCGCGAGCACGGCGCGCGCGCCCATCTCGCGCAACTCCTCGGCCGCCTTCACCGCGTCGCCCACCGTGGCGAGCGGGCGCCCGACGGCCTCCGCGAGCTCCTCGGCGTTCGGCTTCACCACGTCGGGCCGCTCGCGCAGCGCCTCCAAGAGCGCACGCCCCGAGGTGTCCAGCGCGATCCGCGCGCCCCCGGCGTGCGCCCGCGCGACGACATCGGCGTACCACGCCGGCGCGAGGCCCCGCGGCAGGCTCCCGCAGCACGCGATCCAGTCCGCGTCGCGCGACTGCGCGCGCACCGTCTCCAGCAGCAGTTCCTGCTCCTCCGCGGACAGTTCGGGACCCGGCGCGTTGATCTTGGTGAGCACCCCGTCCGCCTCCGCGAGCGCGATGTTGGAGCGGGTGGCCCCGGCGACCGGTACCGGCGCGACCTCGATGCCCTGCGCGTCGAGCAGGTCGGCGACAAGCGCCCCCGGCGCACCACCCAGGGGCAGGACCGCCACCGTGCGCCGTCCGGCGGCCGCCACGGCGCGCGAGACGTTCACGCCCTTGCCGCCCGGGTCCATGCGCTCGCCGGTGGCGCGGATGACCTCGCCGCGGTCGAGCGAGGGGACCTCGTAGGTGCGGTCGAGGGAGGGGTTGGGGGTGACGGTGAGGATCATGCGCGTACTACTTCCGTGCCGCCGCGCTCGATGTCGACGGCGTCTTGTCGGCTCAGCCCGCTGTCGGTGATCAGCAGGTCCACATCGCTCAGGTCGCCGAAGCGGGCGAAGTGCTCCTGGCCGTGTTTGGAGGAGTCGGCGAGCAGCACCACGCGGCGGGCGGCGGCGACGGCCGCGCGCTTGACCGCGGCCTCGGCGAGGTCGGGGGTGGTCAGGCCGTGCTCGGCGGAGAAGCCGTTGGCCGCGACGAACAGCACGTCCGCGCGGATCTCGCCGTAGGCGCGCAGCGCCCACGCGTCGACGGCGGCGCGCGTGCGGTGCCGTACGCGCCCCCCGACGAGGTGGAGCTGGATGCCCGGGTGGTCCGCGAGGCGGGCGGCGATCGGCAGGCTGTGCGTGACGACGGTGAGGGAGGACTCCAGCGGGATCGCGGCGGCCAGGCGGGCCACGGTCGTCCCGGCGTCGAGGATCATCGTGCCCTCGGTCGGCAGTTCCGCGACGGCGGCCTTGGCGATGCGGTCCTTCTCGTCCGTGGAGGTCCCCTCGCGTTCGGCGAGGTCCGGCTCGAAGTCGAGGCGGCCGGCCGGGATGGCGCCGCCGTGCACCCTGCGGACCAGGCCGGCGCGGTCGAGGGCCTTCAGGTCCCGGCGGATGGTCTCCGCCGTGACCTGGAACTCCTCGGCCAGCGACACCACGTCCACGCGGCCGCCGTCACGAGCGAGCCGGAGGATCTCCTGCTGCCGCTCGGGTGCGTACATCTCCGTCGCCTCCGCCTCGATGTCCGAGCGTTCCCACCTGATGCCCGAACTTGTGGTTTCTCCCGGAGGCTACGCCCGGATTTCTGGAAAGTAAACAGCTTCGGGCATCATCCGGACACAAACGGGCCCGGGCCATCTGCATCATCCGGACGCAAACGGGCCTCCCACCCCCTAAGAGGAGTGTGGGAGGCCCGCAGCCGACGCGCCGAGCGAAGGCGCCGTCCCCTACACCGCCGCCCCCTCCCGGGCCGGCGGACTGCCGGCGGCGGCCTGTGCGGCCTCATCGTCCGCCGCCGCGACGTCCGTACCGTCGCCGCCCGCGACCTGCTGCGCCGCGCGCCGCGGCAGCGCGAACATCAGCAGGAAGATCGCCGTCATCACGGCCGCCACCCAGCCCAGCGCGTGCTGGAAGGCGTGCACGAACGCCGGTCCCACCTCGGCGGGCGCCAGCCGGTCCCCGATCGCACCGAAGAAGACCACCGACACCAGGCCGAGACCCAGCGCGTTCCCCATCTGCTGCACGGTGTTGATGAGCCCGGAGGCCGAGCCCGCGTGCTCGCGGGGCACGTCCGTGAGCACCGCGTCCGTCAGGGGAGCGACGATCAGCCCCATCCCGACGCCCATCACCACCAGCGGCAGCGCCATCTGCCAGGAGGCGATGCCGAGCCCGTACCGGTCGGACTCCCAGATGTAGAGCAGGACGCCGGCCACCATCAGCAGGGCGCCCGCCTGCAGCACCTTCCGTCCGAAGCGCGGCACCAGCTTCTGCACGGACAGCCCCGCCGCCGTCGAGACCGCGATCGAGAAGGGGATGCCGGTCAGCCCGGCGCGCAGCGCGCTCCAGCCCAGGCCGATCTGCATGTACAGCGTCCACACCAGGAAGAACACGCCGAGCGCGACGCCGAAGACGGTCTGTACGGCGATGCCGGCCGCGAAGCTCTTGACCCGGAACAGGGAGAGTTCGACCAGCGGCGAGCCGTCCCGCGCCGCCTTCCGCCTCTCGTACGCCACCAGCGCCGCGAAGACCAGCACCGCGCCCGCCATCGACACGTACCCCCACAGCGGCCAGCCCAGCTCACGGCCCCTGGTCAGCGGGTAGAGCAGCATCAGCAGGCCCAGCGTCACCAGCGCCACACCCACCAGGTCGAGTTTGAGGGCCCGCGGCGCCTTCGACTCGATGATGAAGCGGCTGCCCAGGATCAGGCCCGCGACGCCGAAGGGGAGGTTGATGAGGAAGATGGGCCGCCACTCGAGCCCGAACAGGTTCCACTCCGTCAGCAGGGCACCGAGGAGCGGGCCGAGCACCGCGCCCAGCCCGACGACCGCCCCGAAGAGCCCGAAGACCTTGCCCCGCTCGTGCGCCGGGAAGGTGGCGTGCACGATCGACAGCACCTGCGGCACCATCATCGCGGCCATGCCGCCCTGCAGGACGCGCGAGGCGACAAGCATCTCCGGGTTGACGGCGAAGCCGCACAGCGCCGAGGCGAGGGTGAAACCGCCGATCCCGATCAGGAACAGTCGCTTTCGGCCATAGATGTCGCCGAGACGACCACCCGTGATCAGGCCGGCGGCGAAGGCCAGCGCATAGCCGGCCGTGATCCACTGGATCTGGCTGAAGGAGGCACCCGCGTCCCGCTGGATCGACGGGATGGCGACGTTGACGATCGTGACGTCGACGAGGTCCATGAAGGCCGCGGTCATCACGATGGCGAGGGCGAACCAGCGACGCCGGTCCGGCGGTACGACGGGGTTCTCGATGCGGTTCATGGCTCAAAGCTATGACCCCAGTAGGTCAGAACAGGTCCTACTTCCGAGGCATCCTCGACATCATGACGACGGACACCCCGGCTCGGCTCCTGACGCTCCTCTCCCTCCTCCAGACACCCCGCGAATGGCCCGGCGGAGAACTCGCCGAGCGGCTCGGGGTCTCCCGGCGCACGGTCCGCCGGGACATCGACCGGCTCCGCGAACTCGGCTATCCGGTGCAGGCCACCATGGGCACCGACGGCGGCTACCGGCTGGTGGCCGGCAAGGCGATGCCGCCGCTGGTGCTCGACGACGAGGAGGCCGTGGCCATCGCGGTGGGCCTCAGGGCGGGCGCCGGACACGCCCTCGAAGGCGTCGACGAGGCCTCCGTACGGGCCCTCGCCAAGTTGGAGCAGGTCCTGCCCTCCCGTCTGCGCCACCGCGTCACCACCCTCCAGGCCGCGACCACCCCGCTGACCAGCGGCGACGGGGCGAGCATCGCGCCCGAGACGCTGACCGTGATGGCCTCCACGGTCGCCGGGCGGGAGCGGCTGCGCTTCGCCTACCGCGCCGGGGACGGAACGGAGTCACGGCGCCAGACGGAGCCGTACCGGCTCGTGTCGACCGGGCGCCGCTGGTACCTCGTCGCCTACGACCTCGACCGCGCCGACTGGCGGACCTTCCGCGTCGACCGGGTCAGCGAGCCCTTCGCGACCGGCGCGCGGTTCGCCCCGCGGGAGCTGCCGACGGGGGACGCGGCCGAGTACCTGCGCCGCTCCATGCAGCGCCGGCAGGAGGTCTACGACTTCGACGTCACCTTCGCCGCGCCCGCCGAGGCCGTCGCCGCGAAGGTGCCGGCGTGGCTGGGGACACCGGAGCCCTTGGACGCGAACTCCTGTCGGCTGCGGGGCAGTTCAGGGGACGCGCCCGAGTGGGCGGCGGTACGGCTGGCGCTGCTGGGGTTCGAGTTCACCGTGCGGGAGCCTGCGGAACTGGTCGATCAGGCAAGGGAGTTGGGGGCACGACTGACTCGCGCCGCGGGCGGGTGACGACGCCCGGCGCGCCGGAGAACACCCCGAGAGCGCCGCGGCCCCGCCCCTACCCCTCCCCCGCGATCTCGTCCCAGGGAAAGTCCCGCACCGCCTCCAGGTTCCGCAGCGCGAGCGCCGCCGGCCCCCGCGCCCCGCTCGCCGGCGCCTCACCGGCCGCCCACACCTCGACGGCCACGCGTACGGCGGCGCCGGCGACGGCGGCGGCGAACCGCAGCCGAGAGGACCGGGCGGCCCGACTGCCAACGTTGTCACGCCCATCGCCACCAGGGTTTCCCCGACCGCCGACGCCCTCCCCGACCCCCTCTCGGGTGTCCTCCCCGGCTACCTTCCCGGCCCCCGCCGCCCTCCTCACCGCCAGCACCTCGGCCAGCCGCCCCTCGGACTCCTGGCAGACCTCCGCCCAGACCTTGGCCAGGGCCGGGCTGTCGTCGGTCAGGCGGATGAGGGTGCGGACCAGTTCCCAGGAGGCCGCCGAGACACCGGCGCCCGGTGTCAGGGTGTGGCGGACCGCGTGTTCCAGGGCCTGGGGGACGGAGAGGTGGGCGGGGGCCTCGGCGAGGGCCTCCGTCCAGCGCTGGGCGCCCGCCGCGTACAGGGGGGCGACGGCCTCTTCCTTGGTCGCGAAGTAGCGGTAGAAGGTGCGGGGGGCGACTCCCGCGGCCTGGGCGATGTCCTCCGCGCGGGTGGCGCGCAGGCCCTGGCGCACGAACAGGCCGGCCGCGGCGCGGGCGATCTCCATCCGGGTCGCGGCCTTGCGCCGCTCGGTCAGGGAGAGCGGCGCCGCCGTGGAGGAGCGGGGGGTCGGTGCGGGGGTGGGGCTGCTCACATCGGCAGGCTATGCCGATGTGGCACAATCTGCCACCGGCGGGCCACCCCGGGGTTCAGGTTCGGGGTGCCCCGCCCTCCAGCGTGCGCGGACCCCGTCCAGCCGGCACGCGGACGCCCTCCGCCCAGCACGGCGGGGGCGCGTCATCCGCCCAGCACGGCGGGGCGAGCCCTCCCCCAGCACGCGGGGACGCCCTCCGGCCAGCATGCGCGGACCCCGTCCAGTCGGCACGCGAACGCCCTCCAGCCAGCACGAGGGGACGACCGCCAGCCCTGCGCCCGCGCCAGCCCTCAGTCAGCACGCACCCGAACACCCCGCCCAGCGACGCGCGGACGCGCGGGCGGATGAAAAAGAGCCGGGCTACGGCGCCCGGGGGGAGGGGCGCCGCAGCCCGGCTCAGGGAAGGTCCCGGCGCCGGGGGGGGATTGCGTCGGGACGTGGTTCGGGTGGGTCGCGCAGGGCGACCTCGCCGGTCCGGGTCGCCCCGAACACCTGTCGGTTCGCCCGAACTCCTGTGCCCTGAAGTCTTTTTCCCAGGGCACCGCCGGTTGAAGCGGCGTTACGCGCCATGTTTGCGCGGTCTTCCGCCACCCGGCGTACGCGGCCCGCGGCCGTCGTACGCCGACGCCGCGGGCCGGCTCGCGACGCGCGCCCACGCGCGCGCACCGGCCGCAGCGGCTCGTCGGTGTTACGCCGCCGCCTCGAAGCCGGTGTCGCGGGCCAGCTTCTTCAGCTCCAGCAGCGCGTGCTTCTCGATCTGGCGGATGCGCTCACGCGTCAGGCCGTGCTCCTTGCCGACCTCGGTCAGCGTGCGCTCGCGGCCGTCCTCGATGCCGTAGCGCATCTTGATGATGGAGGCCGTGCGCGGGTCGAGGCGGCCGATGAGGTCGTCCAGTTCCTCGCTGCGCAGCAGGGTGAGGACCGACTGCTCCGGGGAGACCGCGGAGGTGTCCTCGAGTAGGTCGCCGAACTGGGTCTCGCCCTGGTCGTCCACCGACATGTTCAGGGAGACGGGGTCGCGGGCCCAGTCCAGGACGTCGGTGACGCGATCGGCGTTGGAACCGAGCTCGGCGGCGATCTCCGCGGGCTCCGGGTCGCGGCCGTGCTCGCGGTTGAACTCGCGCTGCACACGGCGGATGCGGCCCAGCTCCTCCACCAGGTGGACGGGCAGCCGGATGGTGCGGGACTGGTCGGCTATCGAGCGGGTGATGGCCTGACGGATCCACCAGGTCGCGTACGTGGAGAACTTGAAGCCCTTGCGGTAGTCGAACTTCTCGACCGCGCGGACCAGACCGGCGTTGCCCTCCTGGATCAGGTCCAGCAGGGGCAGACCGCTACGGGGGTAGCGGCGGGCCACGGCCACGACCAGACGGAGGTTGGAACGGATGAAGATGTCCTTGGCGCGCTCACCCTGGTCGACGAGAGCCTCGAGCTCCTCGCGGGTGGCCTTGGCCTTGGACTCCTCGTATCCGTCGAGAACCTGTCGCGCGAACACACCCGCCTCGATGATCTGGGACAGCTCGACTTCCTTGGCGGCGTCGAGCAGCGGTGTGCGCGCTATCTCGTCGAGGTACATGCCGACCAGGTCGCGGTCTGCGATCTCGCCGCCATGAGCGCGAACACTGCGTGCCGCGTCACCGGTCTCGCCGGCGGCGGACTGACGACGGGCGACGGCACGGGTTGCCATGCGTGCTCCCTTGCGATGGTGGGCTGGCGGGTGGTCCTGGGACGCCGGGCACTCACCTTCGAGTACCGCTAAGCACCTTTGTCGGGTGCCCTGCATCTGTTGGAAACAACGACTGGAATCCGGACAGAATTCCCAACCCGTCACCCCAATTTTCTGATCATGCAGTACCCTGTGCGGCCACACGAGGAGGTCCGATGCCGGCGGAGCGGGCAGAGGTGCAGGTCAGGCCGGGAGTCGAGGATGACCTCGAAGCCCTCACCGACATCTACAACCACTACGTTCGTGAGACGCCCATCACATTCGACACCGCCGTCTTCACTCCTCAGGAGCGCCGTCCGTGGCTGCTCTCCCACCCGGAAGACGGCCCGTATCGCCTGATGGTTGCCACGGAAGCGGACACACAGGAAATTCTGGGCTACGCCACATCCAGCCCTTATCGCGCCAAGCCCGCCTACGCGACCTCCGTGGAGACGACGGTGTACGTGGCTCCGCACGCGGGCCGGCGCGGCATCGGCACGCTGCTGTACAAGGCCCTCTTCGAGGCCCTGGCCGGCGAGGACCTGCATCGCGCCTACGCGGGGATCGCCCAGCCCAACGAGGCGTCCACGCGGCTGCACGAGCGCTTCGAGTTCCGGTACGTCGGCACGTACCGCGAGGTGGGCCGGAAGTTCGGCCGCTACTGGGACGTCGCCTGGTACGAGAAGGAACTGTAGGCCGAGCTCCGGATCAGCCGAACTGCACCGACCGCTTGGCCAGCCCCATCCAGAACCCGTCGATCACCGACTTCTGCGCGTCCAGCTCGCCGACCGCGTCGGCGGCACCCATGGTGACGAACAGCGGGGCGAAGTGCTCGGTGCGCGGGTGGGCGAGCCGGCCGGCCGGGGACTTGTGCAGGAAGTCGAGCAGCGCGTCGACGTCGCCGTCCTCCAGCCTGCGGTGGCCCCAGTCGTCGAACTCGGCGGACCAGCCGGGCACCCCCTGGCCGACGTGCCGCAGCGCGGCCAGGTTGTGGGTGAAGAAGCCGGAGCCGACGATCAGCACGCCCTCGTCGCGCAGGGGCGCGAGCTTGCGGCCGATCTCCATCAGCTTCACCGGGTCGAGCGTAGGCATGGAGATCTGCAGTACGGGGATGTCGGCGGCCGGGAACATCTCGACGAGCGGGACGTACGCGCCGTGGTCCAGCCCCCGGTCCGGGATGTCCTGCACGGGCATGCCCGGCGCGCGCAGCAACTTGCGCACCGACTCGGCGAGTTCGGGGGCGCCGGGCGCTTCGTACCGGACGCGGTAGTAGTGCTCGGGGAAGCCCCAGAAGTCGTAGACGAGCGGGACCGTCTCCACAGCGCCGAGCGCCAGCGGGGCCTCCTCCCAGTGGGCGGAGACCATGAGGATCGCCTTCGGGCGGGGCAGGTCGGCCGACCAGGCGGCGAGCTGGCCGGGCCAGACGGGGTCGTCCGCGAGGGGCGGCGCGCCGTGACTGAGGTAGAGGGCGGGCATGCGCTCCAGTGTTTCGGCGGACATGACGGCGGCTCCCTGTACTTCCCGGTACTCCCCGACGGTTTCCCGATGGTTGAAATCTAAAACTCTATGAAAAGACCGTACGCTTCATTTGTTTAAATTTCAAGGAGAAGTCTCGTACAGTGGATGCATGAAGACGGCACCCCCCTCCGCTGCACCCGCTTCCGCGGCACAGGAGCCCCCCGCGGACACCCCCTGGCTCTCCGACGAGGAGCAGCGCGTCTGGCGCTCCTTCATCCACGCCACCACGCTCCTGGAGGATCACCTCGACCGCCAGCTCCAGCGGGAGGCGGGCATGCCGCACGTCTACTACGGCCTTCTCGTCGGCCTCGCCGAGGCCCCGCACGGCCGGCTGCGGATGACGGAGCTGGCGATGAAGGCGAAGATCACCCGTTCCCGTCTTTCCCACGCCATCGCCCGTCTGGAGAAGAACGGCTGGGTACACCGCGAGGACTGCCCCTCCGACAAGCGGGGCCAGTTCGCGGTGCTGACCGAGGAGGGCCACGAGGTGCTGCGGCGGACCGCGCCGGGCCACGTCGCGGCCGTACGGCAGGCGGTGTTCGACCGGCTGACCCCCGAACAGCAGAAATCCCTCGGCGAGATCATGCAGATCGTCGCCGAGGGACTGCAGCCCGACGAGGCGGGCGCGGATGTGCCCTGGCTCCGCTGAGCCGCTCACTCAGCGAACCAGGGCAGATCCTGGGGTCGTACGCGGGAGGCGTCCCCTTCCTCCTGCGTACGAGTGGTTCCGAAGGGGTACGGCCGGGCGGCCGCCGTCAGTGGGCGACCACCGGGACGGCCAGCTCGTCCTCGACGCCCTCCTCGGACCCGGCCACCGCGGTCGAACCGGGGCGGCCGGCGTTGACCAGGGTCACGACGACCACCGCGGCCAGGACCAGCATGCCGACCGCGATCCAGATCGCGTTCGTGTAGCCGTGCACCGCGCCCTGCATCTGCACCAGCTGCGCCTGCGACTTGGAGGTCGCGGAGCCGATGTGGTCCTTGATGTACGCGGTCGTCGCGGACGCGGCGATCGTGTTCAGCAGGGCCGTGCCGATCGCGCCGCCCACCTGCTGCGAGGTGTTGACCATCGCGGAGGCGACACCGGCGTCACGGGGCTCGACGCCCAGCGTGGCCAGGGACATGGCCGGCATGAACGCCGTACCCATGCCGAGACCGAGCAGCAGCATCGAGGGCAGGATCGTCGAGGAGTACGACGATCCGATCTCCAGCTGCGTCATCAGCAGCATGCCGACGGCGGCGACCAGGAAGCCGGGGCCCATCAGCAGCCGGGCCGGGACCCGGGTCATCAGGCGGGCGCCGATCTGGGTGGAGCCGATCATCATGCCCGCGATCATCGGCAGGAACGCGAAGCCCGTCTTGATCGGCGAGTAGCCGTTGATGACCTGCAGGTAGTAGGTCAGGAACAGGAAGGTGCCGAACATCGCGATGATCGCGATACCGAGCGAGAGGTAGATGCCGCCGCGGTTGCGGTCGGTGACCACGCGCAGGGGCAGCAGCGGGGCCTTGACCTTGGCCTCGGTGACCACGAAGGCCGCCAGCAGCACCGCGGAGGCGACGAACAGGCCGACCGTCAGGGAGTCGCCCCAGCCGTCGGACTCGGCGCGGGTGAAGCCGTAGACCAGCGAGACCAGACCGAGGGTGGACAGCAACACGCCGGGGATGTCGAGCGGGTTGCGGTTGCGGCCGCCCTCCGGCTCGCGGATGACGAAGTACGCGCCGAGCGCGGCGACGATGGCGAACGGGATGTTGACGAAGAACGTCCAGCGCCAGTCCAGGTACTCGGTCAGCACACCGCCGAGGATGAAGCCGACGGCGCCGCCGCCACCGGCGATCGCACCGTAGATGCCGAACGCCTTGGCGCGCTCCTTGGCGTCCGTGAACATCACGGCGAGCAGGGAGAGCGCGGCCGGGGCGAGCATGGCACCGAAGACGCCCTGCAGGGCGCGGGCGCCGAACATCATGGCGCCGGTGGTGGCCGCTCCGCCGAGCGCGGAGGCGGCGGCGAAGCCGGTCAGTCCTATGACGAAGGCGCGCTTGCGGCCCCACAGGTCGGCGATCCGGCCGCCGAACAGGAGCAGTCCGCCGAACGCGAGGGCGTAGGCCGTGACGACCCACTGCCGGTTGCCGTCCGAGATGCCCAGGTCGGCCTGGGCGGAGGGCAGCGCGATGTTCACGATGGTGGCGTCGAGGACGACCATCAGCTGGGCGAGCGCGATGAAGACGAGCGCCTTCCAGCGGTTGGAGTCGGCGGCGCCTGGGGCGCTGCCGGGAGCCTTCACGGCTGTTTCAGACATGGGGGTACCCACTTCGGGACTTCGTGACGGAAAAAGGGTGTCGTAAGGGGACGGCTCGCCCGGGGGCGAGATCCGGTCAGTCGGTGATGGTGCGTGTCAGGTATCGGAAGTTCTGACCGCCGCGGTGGGCGGAACTAATCGGTGGAACCGATCGGCTGAACTAGTCGCAGGGCCGGCGCAGGTCCTCCACGGTGACGGGCGTGCCCGGCAGGACCGAACGGGCCGGGGCCCGCAGTCCGTCCAGGAACATCTGCAGATGGCGGTGGACGAAGCGGTCGTTGGTGAGGCAGTCCGTGCCCGCCGGGGGCCGGCTGAGCTGGGCCACGACGACCATCAGGTCGCCGACGCCCACGTCGGTCCGCAGCTGGCCGGCCTGCTTGGCCCGGTCCATCAGCGACTCGACGATCTGCTCGCACCGCTCACGCGCCGCTTCGAGATCGGGATGGTTCTGGTCGAAGGTGCTCTGGACCATCGGGCACAGCGCGCTGATCCGCTCGTCGGCGGCGATGTGCACGAAACGCTCGAGCGCCTCGAAGGCGTCCCCGGTCTCCGCGAGCGCCTGCTCGGCCGCCTCCGCCGTCCGGTCCATGACGGAGCAGACGACCTCGCGGACGAGCGCGTCGCGGTCGGGGAAGTTGCGGTACACCGTGGCGTTGCCGACGCCAGCCCGGCGGGCGATGTCGTCGAGCGGCACGTACGGGCCGAACTCGGTGAACATCTCTCGGGCGGCGGTGACGATCCGCTCCCGGTTGCGCAGGGCGTCGGCACGGGGCCGGGGCACCTTGCGCTGCGCGGGCTTCGCGGTCGTCGTGGCGGTCACGGTGGACTCCTCGGAAATCTGTGGTGCGCGATCCGGGGAAGCAGTCCCCGTTTCGCTCGGACACCTGACTAAACGGGGAGACGCTCCCCGGTTATTTCGGGTTGAGCGGAAGTAATGACGTGACCTGCGTCACACCCCCCTGATGGCCGCATCACGGCCCGCTCTCCGCCCGGCCCCACGTTCGGACTCCTCCAGCGAGCGCCCGCCCACCCCGCGACCGAGGGTGATCGAAAGGGCGCAGCCTGACACCGGCGGCTGCCATGGACGAAGGACCCGTGCATGCAGCTCAGCCGCCGGATACGTCCGCGCCGCGTCGCCGCCCTCGCGTCCGTCGCCGCCCTGATCCTCGCGGTCGGCACCTCGGCCGGCAGCGGGCACCTGCGGACGCCGACCAGCGCCACCGGGGCGGGCCCGATCGCGGCGGCCCGCGGCTCGGCCTTCGGCCCGTGCATGATCAGCGGCGGCCACACCGTCCAGATGTCGGAGGGCGTACCGACCTCCGCCGGCTACTCCCGCTCCACGGGCACCGTCCACGCGCTGACCCTGATGGTCGACTTCCCCGACGCCCCCGGCCCCGGCGACGCGCTCGACCGCTACCACGAGTTCTTCCCGAAGACCGCGAGATGGTTCCGCACCGCCTCCTACGGCCGCCTCGACTACCGCCCCGAGACCCCCATCCGGCACTGGCTGCGCATGCCCAAGCCCTTCAAGGCGTACGGCATAGAACGCGGCGCGCCCTTCGACCCCGGCTACCGCGACCTGGTCCAGGACATCGTCGGCGCGGCCGACCCCCAGGTCGACTTCCGCGACTACGACTTCCTGAACGTCCTCATGACCCCGAACGCGGGCCCCTCCGCGCTGGACACGGTTCTGTCGGTGACCTTCGCCGGCAACACGGAGGCGCCGGTCGCCGACGGCGTGCCGGTGGCGAACGCCTCCTTCGTCTACTCCCGCCAGGACGACGGCTCCGGCTCGTACGACCGCACCGGCTACCGCGTCCTGCCCCACGAGAACGGCCACGTCTTCGGCCTTCCCGACCTCTACACGCAGGAGGGCGGGAGCGCGGTCGGCCACTGGGACATCATGAGCGAGGACTGGGGCGTCAACAACGACCTCCTGGGCTGGCACAAGTGGAAACTGGGCTGGCTCGACTCCTCCCAGGTCGCCTGCGCGGCGACCCCGGGGACGGTGTCGTACGCCCTGACGCCCCTGGAGCGGTCGGGCGGCCCGAAACTGGTCTTCGTCCCCCTCGGGCCCCGCACGGGATACGCCGTCGAGGTCCGCACCCGCGCGGGCAACGACGAGGCGGTCTGCCGGCCCGGGGTGCTGATCTACCGGGTGGACGCGGACGTGGACACCGGGATGGGTCCGGTGACGGTGTACGACTCGCGGCGGGACAGCGGGGGCTGCACCCGGAGCCCGAACGTGCAGGCGGAACTGTCGGACGCGCCGTTCGGGGTCGGGGATGTGTTCAAGGACACGAAGAGGGGGGTGCGGATCGAGGTGGCGGGGGCGGGCGGGGACGGGGAGTACCGGGTGGTGGTGGGGCGGAGGTGAGGGGGCCCAGTGTGGGGGGCGCCTGGTGGGGACGGGGTTGGTTGTCGGGACCGGCCGCGGGGTGAAGGGACGGCGGGAGGGTGGGGGTGCCGTTTACGGTAGGGCTGCCCTGACCGCCGTACCGGAGAGCCGATGCCACCCGCGAACCCCGCCCTCGACACCGCCTCCGACGCCGGCGCGCCGGCCGAGGCGGTCACGCCGCTGATCCGCGGGGTCGCCGTGCTGCACACGCTGACGGACGCGGGCGGCACGCTGAGCCTGAGCGCGCTGGAGCGGACGACGGGGCTGGCCCGCTCCACGGTCGACCGGATCACCTCCACGCTGGCCCGGATGGGCTACGTCCGCCTCGACGGCCGCGACGCGGTCCTCACTCCCCGCGTGATGGAACTCGGCAACGCCTACCTGTCGGCCCTGCGCCTCCCCTCGCTCCTGGCCGGACGCGCCGACGTCCTGGCCGACGAACTGGACGAATCCGTGTCCCTGGCGGTCGCCGACCGCGACGGCATCCGCTTCATCCACCAGGCCACCCGCCGCCGCGCGATGTCTCTCAGCTTCCGCATCGGCGACCTGCTGCCGGCCGAACGCACGGCGCCGGGCGCCCTGTTCGCGACGGAGTGGCGGGAGCCGGAGTGGCGGGCGTGGCGCGCGCGGCGGGCCGCGGATCCGCAGGACAGCGGCTTCGCGGCCGTACCGCCGCGGCAATCGGCCGATGCGGGAGGGGACTTCGAGGAGCGGGTGCGGGGGGCGGCCGGGAACGGCTGGGCCCTGGACGACCAGTTGATCGAACCGGGGCTGATCGCGGTGTCCGTTCCCGTACGGGATCCGCGTACCGGCAGGATCGCGTGCGCGGCGAACGTCGTCAGCCACACCAGCCGGCACACGGCGGCGGAGCTGCGCGAGACGCTGCTGCCGCGACTGCGGGAGGCGGTGCGGAGGATGGAGAGCGACCTGCGCACGCCGGTACGCGCCACCGCGCCTGCGCCGTCGGGGCTGGCGACCTGGACCGGCGCGTCCAAGCAGGAACTGGGCAGGGAGTTCGTCGAGTCCCTGGCGCGTGGACTGACGGTCCTGACGGCCTTCGGGGAGGGCCGGGCGGCGCTGACCCTGACGGAGGTCGCCCAGGCGACGGGGCTCGCGCGGGCGACGGCGCGGCGGGCGCTCATCACGTACGAGCATCTGGGGCTGGTGCGGGCGAGGGACCGCGTCTTCGAACTCACCCCGCGCGTCATGGGCTTGGGCTTTCCCCCACTGTCGCGGACCTCGCTGCCGGAGATCGCGCTGCCGCACATGACCGAACTCTCCGAGCGCGTCAATGAGTCGATGTCGCTGTCGGTACTGTCCGGACGGGACATCCAGTACACGGCGCGGGTGGCGACGGGACGGGTGATGAGCGTGAACATCACGGTGGGCACGCGGCTGCCGGCGTACGCGGCGTCCATGGGGCGCGTGATGCTGGCGGACCTGACGGACGCGGAACGCGAACTGGACGCCCTGGCCCCGCTGAGGCCGCTGACCAGGCACACGGTCACGGACCTGCCGACCCTGCGGCGCGTGCTGGACGAGGTCCGTGCGCAGGGGTACGCCCTGGTCGACGAGGAACTGGAGGAGGGCCTGCGGTCCATCGCGGTACCGGTACGGGACCGCACCGGCCGGGTGGTGGCAGCCCTGAACGTGGCCATGCACGCGGCCCGGCACACGGTCGAGGAGTGCGTACGGGACATCCTCCCGGAGCTGCGAGCGACAGCGGACCGCATCGAGGGAGACCTGCGGGTGGCGGGACGGTTCACGGGGGTCGCGGTGGTGTGACGGGACTTCCCGCTCCCCGGGGCACAAGATCCGAGCGGTCCCCGGAACAGATCCGGTACGCTGACGCCTGTGGCCTTCACGACCACGACCACGCCTTCGTGGGGCTTGCACGGAAGTCCTCCGCCACAGGTCAGAGCCGGGGCGCACGCCACACCCAAAACGCGCCGAGTGTGATCTGGGAACGCCCAACGCATTTGCCCAGGCCAGCACCTGTTGCGTCGTCAGCAGCTTGACAGAGGAACGGCCGACACCCTCGTCCTCTTTCGGACCGCGTGATCGTCCCCTCTTGCCACAGAGCCTGCACTCATGAGCCGAGAGGTGCGCCGCATCGCGTTGGCCATGTGTGGTCGACACTTCATGGTGTCTCCGCTTGAGCGAATCCAGTCATCTTTATCGGTTTCAGCCGCTTGCAACTGAGCGGAGGCGCGGCAATTGACGCTGAAGGACTCTCGACTCATGAGGAGCCTTCGCAAGAAATTGCCGTCCACCGCACTTGCGGTGATCGACCACCAAGAGCGCGTGCTGCTATGTCGCCCTCAGGGCGAGCCCACCTGGCAGCCGGTAAAAGCGGGCGTGCTCTGCCTCCGACCCAGCGCCCTCTCTGTCATTCACGTGCTGGACCCGCTCTTTTCTCATTGGTTCCTTGCCCCCACCCCAGTGATCGGCAGGTTCAATCCCGTGACAGATCGGGACTGTCGGTCGGGTTCGATGCGCATCTTCGTCGTCCGTCACCGCAGGATGCGTACGATCAGCCTTCGCGCTCGTACCCGTACTTCTCCGGACGTCGACTTTGTCTGGCATCCGCTCTCCGATGTCGAGGGCGAGCAATTCGATGTGCATCCACGCGAACTCGGCCCCTTCCTGCGCGGCTATCTGGAGGGCTGGATTCCCGACGGCGTCATCACCCTCGTCGAGTGACAACGCACGTTCACGAGTCGCGATAGGCATCGAGAGCAGAGCCCACCGCGGATAATTGCCCTTCCCTCACCGAGGAGCAGGCCAGTGACAAGTTCTTAGCACCGACGACGACCGCCGCATCGCGGTCCGCTGGGATTGGAAATTCAGACACTTCTGGCAGCCGTCGGCCTTCCCGAAGCAGACGACAGCGACCGTTATCGCGCGCACGGTGTTGTAGTGACAGATCTCGGTGAATCGGTCCGCGTGGAGTGGTTCGTTTCTCGCAGCCTGCGCCGCACCGCCGCCGATGAGCAGATGCGGGGCTTGCCCATGGCCCCGGCGGACCGCGCACATGAAGCCGCTCGACGTCACTTGCACGCCGCCCTGTTCGGCATTCTGTCGGAAGTCGGATACCTGGTAGAGACCCGTCCCGCGGACGCCCTCGTCGCTCTGTCCGTCCACGCCGGCCAGGTTTCCACACCGACGACTCTGGCAGCGGACCTCAAGCGGATGCTGGCCGAGCTACATGACCACTGGGAAGGAACGGAAGGTTCTCCTCGGTCACCCTGAGTTCCATCCACGCCAGCAGCCAACACGAGCCTGAAGAGCTATTACCGCAACACAGCGGAGCCCTCCATCCTCTAGGCTGGTGCGTACTTGCACCACTGCGTAGGCGTGTGCCGACTCACTCGGCACGGAGGGACGGGACCCATGGGGACGTGGGATCATCTCGGCATGCCCCGGAGCAACAACGACCAGCTGCCTGCGACCTACGTCGCGTCCGGCAATTGGCCGTATGCCCGGCTCGTCGAGGAGGCTCCTGTCAGCGCGCACTATGGGCAAGCGTTCGCGCGAAACCTGGCAGAGGCGATGGGGACATCCGAGGTCGGGTTGAGGGCACTGGGTGAGAAAGCGGGGGTATCACACGCGACCATCAGCCGACTGCTACGAGGCATTGTCCTACCCGACATGGGAACCCTCGCCCGCCTTGAGGTGGCGCTGGGTACCAGCCTATGGCCAGGGCTGGCGGCGTGGACCAAACGCGAACTCTCCTGAGGGAGACAGACCGACGCCGTGAGCTTCGCGTTTCAGCGCCTCACTCACAGAGGTCTTTCAGCGTTGCCGCTCCAGGGTGAGGACGGCGGCGGCGATTGACGTCATTCGATTCGGGCTGCACCGGGCCCTGCGGAAGATCCGCCATGACTTCAGTCGTGCGACGCCACGCTCGACCGGTGCCCGTGCTGCGGACAGCGCACGGTTGACGGTCTGTTGCGTGGGTGTGAGGTGACGGCCCGGCGGGCGTCCGAGGGCCGTCACCCACGGGCCGGCTCCCATATAGGCACGGCCAGCGAGAACCGGGACGCCCTGGCGCTCACAGATTCGGATGATCCGGTGGGTGCGGGCCGTAGTGAGGTCGTGCGCACGGCCGGGCAGTGCGGGCGAGATCCACAACAACCGCCCGGCAGGGTCGGTCACCACCTGCACATTCACCCCGTGCCGACGGTGCTTGTGAGAGAAATCGGCCCGGCTGTCGCCGACCCGGTCGCACTCCGCAAGCGTGCCATCCAACAGGACGTAGTCCGGATCGGTCTCGCGCAGGGCACGCAGCAGGCCGGGCGCGCGGCCGGCCAGCACGTCGACGACGGCTGCCACGTAGGCGTGCGCGGTGCCGACGGAGATGCCGAACCCGGCAGCGAGCTGGGCGAGGGCGTCGTGCCAGCGCAGGTACACCAGGCCGACCAGGGCACGTTGGTGCGGTGGGAGCTTGCAACGGCGGTCACCCTCGCGGGTGACGATAAGCATCGTGACCCACTCGACCAGGGCATGGGGCAGGTCGAGTGCGGCAGAATACGGAACCAACGCGGCTTCTGTGCCTGCGGGTTGAGACTTCGAACACCTCCCCCAACGGCACGGGAGCCTCGTGCATTGCGCACACCGCCGGTGTCACCCGATCAGTGGCCACTCTGAAACAGCTCACAGATCACCCTGCTGGTCACAGCTCTGGGTCAGTGATTCCTAATGCGGTCTGTCAAGCCGCGAGAGCACTGGGCGGGGTGAGTTCGTAGCACCGCCCGTCGCGCAGGAGTGCCCAGAGGACGTTGACGCGGCGTCGGGCCAGGGCGAGGACAGCCTGGACGTGGCGCTTGCCCTCGGTGCGTTTGCGGTCGTAGAACCTGCGCGACTCATCGCAGTGTCGGATGCTCAACAACGCCGAGATGTAGAAGACGCGTTGGAGACGACGGTTGTAGCGCCGCGGACGCCGCAGGTTGCCGCTGATCTTCCCGGAATCGCGGGGCACTGGTGCGACGCCACCGAAGCCGGCGAGGCGGTCAGCGGTGCCGAAGACCACCATGTCGCCGCCGGTGGCGGCAAGGAACTCGGCGCCGAGGATGATGCCCAGACCGGGCATGCTCGTGATCACGTCGAAGGCGTGGTGGTCACGAAACCGGGCCTCGATTTTCTTGTCGAGATCGGCGACCTGCTGGTTGAGGACCGTCACCTCCTTTGCCAGCGTGTGCACCAGCTCGGCGGCCAGCTTCTCGCCGGGCAGGCTCGTGTGCTGCCGTTCCGCGGCCTGGACGGCGATCTCGGCGAGCCGGTCCGGGCGGACGACGTGGCGGTTTCGCAGCCAGGTCTCCAGCCGCTTGGCGCCGATTCGGCGGATGGCCGCCGGGGTCTGGTAGCCAGTCAGCAAGGTGAGTGGACCGGTGTTGGTCAGATCCAACTCCCGTTCCAGACCGGGGAAGACGCTGGTGAGCTGGGCTCGCAGGCGGTTGACGGTGCGGGTGCGGTCGGCAACCAGGTCCATACGCCGACCGGTGAGGAGCTTGAGGTCGGTGACGGTGTCGTCGTCGGCGCGTAGAGGGTGCAGGTCGCGTCGGACGCGGACCTGGTCGGCGATGACGGCGGCGTCCTTGGCGTCGGTTTTGCCCTCTCCTCGGTAGCTCTCGGAGGCGCGGTGGATGGCCCGGCCGGAGATGTAGTGCAGCAGCTGGTCGTGGTTGAGCAGGATCGCGATAGCGAGGGCGGCTCCGCCGTCGGCAAGGTCGATGCCCCAGGTCACCTCGCCGCCCAAAGCCAGGACGTCGGCGAGGAGTTCGAGTAGTTCTGGCTCGTCGTTGGTAACGCGTCGGGACAGCAGCCGACGGCCGCTCTCGTCTATGGCGACGCAGTGATGGTGGACTTTGCCCGCGTCGATGCCGGCCCAGATGGCGGCCATGTGATGCCTCCGTGCGGTGTTGTGCTGGTGCCTCCCGACGGACGACCTCGCTGTCGATTCCCTACCCAGCGATCATTCGCAGTTCCTAATTGGCAGCCGAGTCGTCGTGGGGTACCGGGCGGCCAATCACTGAGAGCCACAAGCGGCAGAGCGTTTTCAACCACACCCGGCACCCCTGGGTGGATGAACCATACGAAGGGCTCAACACGTCCCGCAGAACAACGTAGGGAGGGTTTTCAGCGTTGCCGCTCCAGGGTGAGGATGGCCGCGGCGATTGACGTCATTCGATTCGGGCTGCACCAGGATCTGCGGAAGATGCGCCAGGATTTCATTCGTGCGACGCCGCGTTCGACCGGTGCCCGTGCCGCGGACAGCGCACGGTTGCTGGTTTGCTGGGTCGGTGTGAGCTCGCGGCCCGGTGGGCGTCTGACACATGTCGTCACCCACGAGCCGGCTCCATGTAAGCCCGGTCGACGGGGACCGGGACGCCCTGGCGCTCGCAGATCCGGATGATCTGGTGTGTCGGGCCGCCGTCAGGTCGTGGGCGCGGCCGGGCAGAGCGGGTGAGATCCACAGCAACCGCCCGGCCGGGTCGGTCACCACCTGCACATTGAGCGTTTTCAACGTTGCTACTCGAGGGTGAGGACGGTCTTGGTAATGACGCTCAGGCGGCTTGGCTGATGCGGGATCTGCGAGAGATCTGCCATGACTCAGCCGTGCTAGGCCGCGTTCGACAGGTGCCCGGGCTGCAACCATCAGCGGGACTCCACGGTCTGTGTGAGACCGAGGGAGGCGGAAGGTGTTCGCTTCGTTGTTCCTGTTGATGGTGCTGGGCCTTGAGCTACTGGGCGGGTTCTTGGCCTACGCGTTCTGGAAACATCGACGCCATCCCCCGCTCCACCGGCGCTGGTGGGTTCTGGGAACGACTGCATGCGCCCTGGGGTACGCCCACACGCTCGCCTATGGCCTCGCGTTGACCCAGCCGACGGACCTTTGCGGGCAGCGATCCCTGGACAACGACTATCCGCTGACACATGTAGACGTGAATGCCTTTCCCCCGCGCCTGGCGTGCTACTGGTCGGATTCGGCACTGCACGGCCCCAGCCACCCCACGGCAGCGGGCACCGTGCTGATGTGGTGCGGGGCCGCCTTGCTGGTGGCAGGCGCGGCAGCCTGGGCGGTGTCCTTGGACTCCCCAATGCCACGCTGGGCGCGAGCAGGCATGGTTCTTGCGCCCGCTACATCTGCCGCCCTCTGGATCCGGCAAGTCGCCCCGCTGATGCGCCTGTCGACCATCGATCTTCAGAACGAATGCTTTCGCTGGCAAGTTGCTCACCTGCACTCGGCGCCGTCCGGCGAGCTGACGACAACCAAACGCACTGTCATGCCCCCGGCTGTCGAATGCGTCTTCGCCGATGGCACCGCGAACCTCATCAGTTCCGAAGCCTTCGGGCTCGCGTGCTGCCTGGCCGTGTTCCTGCTCTGCTGTGCCACACCACTGCTTCGTATGTCGACAGCAGCGGCGGGACTGCCCCGGGCGCGCCCATACCGGTAGTTCGTAAAACCCGGCGGTAGAGATCAAGGGGACTGTCGGTGGCAACGGCGTCGAGGAGGGCTTGGAGTTCGGGTGGTGGGTCCTTGTCGGTCCATGCCCGCCACCAGCAGTGCAGGGTGGTGCCCGGGGTAAGCCAGGCCCGGACGGCGAATGTCCCGGGCAGCAGGAAGTTGGGGCTGGTGGTGTGTTGTGGACCCCTCTCTGGTGACTGAGCTGGGCAGGAGTCCGGTGCGGTGACATCGAGGGGCCCGGGCGGTGCGAACCACTGAGCGTGTTCACCGTTGCTTCTCCAGGGCGAGGACAGCTTTGGTGATGATGCTCATGCGGTTGGGGCTGATGCGGGATCTGCGGAAGATCTGCCAGGACTTCAGTCGTGCCATGGCTCGTTCAACGGGTGCCCGGGCCGCTGACAGGGCACGGTTTCCGGTCCGCTCAGTGGGTGTGAGTTCGCCGCCTGGCGGGCGGCGCTTAGCGGTGGTGACCCAGTCGCCGGCCCCGATGTAGGCCATGTCGGCGAGGATCAGGACACCCTGCCGCGCGCAGATCTGGAGGATCTTGTGAGTGCGGGCGGCGGTGAGGTCGTGGGTTCGGCCCGGCAGTGGCGGTGACAGCCAGAGGATCTCCCCGGCGGCGTCGGTGACGACCTGCACGTTCACCCCGTGCCGCTTGTGTTTCGAGGAATTGTTGGCCCTGCCGTCGCCGACACGGTTGCACTCGGCGAGCGTGCCGTCCAGTAGGACGAAGTCCGGGTCTTGCGCACGCAGCGTCTTCAACAGGCCCGGCGCTTGCTCGGCAAGCAACGTGGTGCCCGCGGTGACGTAGGTGTGGGCGGTGCCGACGGATATCCCGAAGCCCTCAGCGACCTGGGTGAGGGTGTGGTGGCGGCGCAGGTACACAAGTGCGACCAGCGCACGGCGGTGCGGCGGGAGTTTGCACCGCCGGTCACCTTGATGGGTGACGATGAGCATCGTGACCCACTCGACCAAGGCATGAGGCAGGTCGAGTGCGGCAGGATACGGAACCAACAGGGCTCCTGTGCTGTTGAGTTGAGACGTCGAACACCTCTCTCAACGGCGCGGGAGCCCTGTCCGTTGCGCACTCCGATCCCACACCGCCCCCATCACCCGATCGGTGGCCGCACTGAAAAGGCTCATTCACTCCGTGTCGGCGATGCTTGTGGGAGTAGTCGGCCCGGCTGCCGCCGACCCGGTCGCACTCGGCAAGGGTGCTGCCCAGCAGGACGTAGTCGGGGTCGGCTTCGCGCAGCGCGCGCAGGAGGCGGGGCGCGCGATCGGCGAGCAGAGCGATCACCGCGGCCGTGTAGGCATGGGTGGTGCCGACGGAGATACCGAAGCCGACTGCGAGCTGCGCGAGAGTGTCGTGCCGACGCAGGTACACCAGACCGACCAGAGCACGCTGGTGCGGCGCGAGCTTGCAGCGGCGGACACCCTCGCGGGCGACGATGAGCATGGTGACCCACTCGACCAGGGCATGGGGCAGGTCGAGTACGGCAGGATAAGCAACCAACAAGGCGTCTGCGCAGGCGAATTGAGGCGTCGAACACCGCCTCAACAGCACGGGAGCTTGTCCGTTGCGGACGACTACCTCATCACCCGATCTGTGGCCACACTGAAAGACCTCACTGTCGGGCCGTATCCGCGATGAGTGCTGCCACATCTGGGGCATCGGTCTTTACCATGTCGACGCCCAGAGTACACAATCGCGCGATTTCTACTGGATCGACTGTTGACCATCCACAGATTTTCACGCCGAGAGCATGGACCTGTTGAACCAAGGCCTCGTCCACAAAGTCGTTGCGCGTTTCAATGAAATGGGCTCCAGTATCCTGAAGGTAGTCCTCCAGGTTGAGCAGATTGGCAACGTATAGAATTCCTGTTCGGACGCCAGAGATCCCTCGCATCCCGGCGATCATGGCGTGATCGAATGAGAATATGTACGAACGATCCAACATATCGGCACGTTTCAGTTCCTCTGCTACTCGCTGGCCCAGCTCTGGAGGCTGAAGCAGGTAGCTATTTTTCAGTTCCACCATCACTTCGACGCTTTTTGATTCCAGAAGCGCCAAAGCCTGAGGTAGAGTCAGGATGCCAGGCGCGGCTTCTCCAGCACTCGTCATCTGCTGTGCGGTGCAAAACCCGCGGATTTGCTCAATCGTGGATTTCGCGACGGATAGTCGGTTCATGCCGTCGTCCAGGCACCATCGGTCATACACCAAAATATGACCATCTGCGGTGAGCTGGACATCCAGCTCAATACAGTCAGCTCCTTGTTCCACGGCTAACTCGAAGGCAGCCTGCGTGTTCCCTGGGCGATAGGCGCTGGCACCCTTGTGGGCTACAATCGAAGGCTTTCTCTTCACGTAACCGCCATCCTTTAAGGTAAAATACCTCAGAGTTGCCTAATACGGGTGATCAGCCCTGTCGTAGAAATCCCTTCAACATACGACAAGGCGCGATATTCGCCACCCTGCATCATTACGAGCCGGGCTTCTGGAGGGGCGAACTCGGGTCGATAGTCTCCACCCTTCACATACATCTCAGGACGAATGAGTTGGACAAGGTTCTCCGCTGTGTCCTCGTCGAATACGATGACGTGATCGACGCTCCTGAGCTCGGTCAACACTTCCACCCGGTCCTCAAGTGAAAGCAGTGGGCGGCCCTCCCCTTTGAGTCTGCGAACGCTGGAATCGCTATTCAGGCCAAGGAAGAGGACGTCCCCTAGTTGGGATGCTTCACGTAGATACGTCACATGGCCTCGGTGGACCAAGTCAAAGCAACCATTCGTAAAAACGATTCGCTTTCCAGCGGCACGATATTCGGCCGCCATTTGGCCTGCCTGCTCGGGACTCAATAATGATTTCCTGTCACCCTCCGAGCGCGATGAACGCCCCTGGATACCACTCGATCCATCGGGCCGAGCGTTTTTCTGGGTCCGCTCTTCGTGTTCCATGAGGCGGGCAGCGGAGGCCGCTTCCAAGCGGCGCAATTCCTCGCCATAGGCGCGATCCAGCATCTTTTTTGTCACTCCGAGAATCCTGGTCCTAGAATTCGGCTTCAGGTTGTTCCTGGCTGCCTTCAGTGATCGAAGGAGGGCAGCTCTGAGATCCCTTTCATTCTCTTCTTCGCTCAAATCTGGCCTCACTTCATACCGAATCGGGAAATATCTGGAACAGGAATCTTGAGCGGGATTTTGTCAAATACTGGTCGTAAGATATGTGAGGGATGCGGTCACGGCGGCTGCGTTAACTATACCGTGCAGCCAGTAAATCAGCTGGAGAAGGCGTAACCGATCTTCATTGACGCGGATGGCAATGGCTCGACGCAGCATCAACTCTTGAGCCGCTGCGTCGTCTCCCATTCCGGACCATGCCACGGTCCACTGAACATTCCCACTTGCGTCCAGAAGCTCTCGGCCGCCTATGGCCAGTGCAGCTAGAGCGAGAGTCAATGCGTAAATAATAACGAGCCAGATCGGGAGATTTCCTTTTCGATCATCCGACGCTAATCCCACCGCGACAGTAATGACGATAGCCGTTGCTGTCAGCAGCGCAGCGGAACGTTGTGCCAGGGCGCACTCCCGTTCCCGTTGCCTGACGAGAACTTCGGCTGCTTCGGCGAGGAGTCGCTCGCGTGCCGTCATGGTTGGAATCCCCATCCCTGATCGCCGTCAGGCGGGCTCTGGTGAGTGAGCATTTTGCCATGTAGCCCGGCCCTTGCCCATGGTGCCTCGACGTGTTTACTGCTGCTGTGAGGCCGGGGCCTTCCCAGTCCTACGAGTCCGAGCCTGGCCGTGTTCCGCCGTCGAGGGCATGGCGTTGCCTGCTGCTACCGCCGTCATCCTGACCACTGCAGGCGATGCCGGCCCGCGCCGCCGTCGCCTCGAACCCGGGGACCGGAACGCGAGGCACCGCTTGCCGGGCGCTACGACTGTCACCGTCCCGATCGGTTGGCGCTCCAGAGGGGATGTCCAAGCCCATTCGGGGCCTAATGACTGCAGGCAGTCGTCCTGGTCGTGGAATGCAACTCGGACTCTAGGAAACCTGCCTGCGCATCCTGGTGAACAAGCACTTTCGATTTCGGCTTCATCTATCCATGTATTTCGATGAAGGTCGATATATTTTAAGGGTGCCAGAGGGGGGTAATGAGGCTCTGCCTTCAGCCAGGGCACGGAGGGTAAGCTCCAGAGACTGCTGCAAATGGCGCCGTTTATTTTCGGCGAACTGTCGCAGGGCGGGATCGGCCGAGTGGTATTCCTTGAGGATCAGGATGGTGATTCGGTCAATTAGCTCACCCAGCGTCTCAGAAAGGTGGACGGTTGGTTTCTTTTGTTGATCAGGGTAGAGTAGATGGGCGAGAGTATCTATCCCGTCGATCAACTGCGTGCGAGTCGCGTTCGATATGTCGATCAGTCGTTTCGTTAGCGCTAACTCCTCGGGCGTAACGTGCTCCGAGTGCGAAATGTCTTCGAGCTGCCACTGTTTGCGGTTCTGTGACAGAAGCTCCCGGATGGTTTCGTCCAGCTTTCGTAGGCGCCCGGATTGTTGTCCGTTGCCGCGCTCAGCGAAATGCGCATAAATGATCTCCAGCACTGATTCCAGAGATGATGATCTCAATGGCAGGCCATTTCTGAGAGGCGCCGGTCCTGATGTACCAGGATAGCCGGTGGAGTAAAGACCGGTCACGACGTCCGACTGCATCGGTTATCGAAGATTGAGATTCTCGGGACGGTGTTCGGAGGCGTACGGTGAGGCGCCGATGCTCGGAAGCGCGCGCTCGCGCACTACTGTTCTAGCGGTTTCGCGCCTTCACGGATGGAAGGAAACGCGCCACCGTCCCTAGCCTCAGGCTTTCATAGAGTGGCCTGTCCGAGGCTTGATCACAAACGCGAGAAGTGCTCCTGACCTGGAACGATAGGACTTGTCGAGGGTCCAGATCTTGCCGTGTAAAGAGGCACTTCTTAGTACTCCAGCAGCGTTTCGCTATCTGACCTGGTCAGAGGCATCGTCGAGAGTGTAGTTGGCTGATGGCATGTCCGGGGCGGTCTTGGCGGACCGCCCCTCCAACGAGTGGCACCGACGCCGATAGTGACAGTGCCGGGCGACGGCCTGACGCCTTCGCCGCCATCGCGACCAGCTCAGCGCATGGATGCGGAGAGGCGGCCGGGGCCAGTGTCCGGGGTCAGTTGCCAGGAGCTGGCGGGCTTCTGCCACGGTGAGCGGGACCATGGTGGAACCGTTTCTGCATCCCCCTTTGCCGCCGCCTGTGCTGCCGTGACCGCGAGAAAGGCGTGCGCGAGCATGGCCAGGGTGACGTGCCTCATCCAGCCGACGTATCGGCGGACCTCGTACTCATCCAGGCCGCACTCGTTCTTCGCGGCCTGGAAGCATTCCTCGATCGCCCACCGGCGCCCGGCGACGCGCACGAGCCTGTCGACGCCGGTGCCCACCGGCGCGTATGCGAGGTAGTAGGCGATCTGATCGGGTCTGCTGATGCTGCGCCGGGCCAGCGCCCAGCGGCGATGGGTGGGCCGCTCATCGTCGAAGTCCTCGATCACCGGGAGTTGGACCGCCGCCCAGTGATAGACGCGGGGACCCTTGGCGCCGTCGCCGCACGAGCGGTGCTCCCATGCCTCACTCGGTGCTTGGGTGAAGAGGTGGTCAATGCGCCCGAAGCGCGGCACCGGCTGGGACTTGGGGACGGCGAGCACGTAGCCGACGGCGGCTTCTTCGAGCATCCGGCGAAAGCGCCACTCCTGGCCGTAGGCGGCATCCGCGGTCACCCAGGCAATCGGCAGCGAGGAGGCGAGTGCGCGCAGCACGATGGCTCTGGCCAGCTCTGGCTTGGTGGCAAAGACCCGTTCATCTGGGATCTTGGCGGCGCGGCAGAGTTCGCGGTCATCCGTCCAGGACTTGGGCAGATACAGCTCTCGGTCGACCAATGCGGGCCTTTGGAGGAGGCGTAGGCGGCGAAGACGCCGATCTGCCAGTTCTCGGTGCGGCCGGCGGTGCCGGAGTACTGGCGCTGGACGCCCGCAGAGGTGGTGCCTTTCTTGACGAAGCCAGTCTCGTCGAGGATGAGCACCCCCGTCGTCTTCGCCGAGTTCGTCGGCGATGTATGTCTGCAGGTCGTCGCGGACGTCGTCGGCGTTCCAGGTGGCCCGGCTGAGTAGCCGTTGCAGGCCGTCGGGGGTGCGGTGGCCTGCGTGTTCGGCCAGTCGCCAGCCATTTTTGCGACCGACCGGGCCGAGCAGCGCGCGGACATAGTCACGCATGCGGCGTCGCAGGTCGGCGCGCCCGAAACGGTGGCCGATGCGCAGAAAGAGGTCGTTGAGTTCACGCTCCCAGGTCGCGTCGGCAAGGTCGTCGATCACGCGGAGAGGCTGCCCTCATCACCGCTCAGACAGTTCCCGGTGCCACTCGTTGAAGGGCTGAAGCCCATGATTGAGGGTCACCAAACGAGACACGACCCCCACCGCGGCCGGTACTTCAAGCCCCAGCGCCTCCACGCGGCCAAAGCCTACGGTCGGGCCGATCTGCGGAAATGGCTGCGCGGCAAGCGGATCGCTCGCAAGGGCATCGAGTCCAGTGAACGATTAGGGCGTCGGAGGTGGGTGATCGAGCGCACGATGTCGTGGCTGTCCGGCTACCGCAGACTGAGCCCCCGCTACGAACGCAACTGCCGCAACTATCTGGGCTTTCTCGGACTGGCGGCAGCCATGTGCTGCTACAAGCGACTCGTCCGCCTCACCACGTAGGACACGGTCTTAGGTGAGGGTGCGACACGAGGTCGCGGGTATTGAGTGGATGCTGTTGGAGAGGGGGTCGGCGGTGTCGCCGATGACAGGGTAGTCCCGGGTTCGGGTCCGATGCCCCGTCCCCACCTGGACATGTGTCGCTGGCAACGGTGGGGTGCGAAGCTCCAGTAAGAAGCCCAAGGACTTCCGTTCCACCCGGGGGTGACAGGCGAGGGGAAGGCCGGACGGGCGAACACCAGTGAGGTCTTTCAGTGTGGCCACAGATCGGGTGATGAGGTAGTCGTCCGCAACGGACAAGCTCCCGTGCTGTTGAGGCGGTGTTCGACGCCTCAATTCGCCTGCGCAGACGCCTTGTTGGTTGCTTATCCTGCCGTACTCGACCTGCCCCATGCCCTGGTCGAGTGGGTCACCATGCTCATCGTCGCCCGCGAGGGTGTCCGCCGCTGCAAGCTCGCGCCGCACCAGCGTGCTCTGGTCGGTCTGGTGTACCTGCGTCGGCACGACACTCTCGCGCAGCTCGCAGTCGGCTTCGGTATCTCCGTCGGCACCACCCATGCCTACACGGCCGCGGTGATCGCTCTGCTCGCCGATCGCGCGCCCCGCCTCCTGCGCGCGCTGCGCGAAGCCGACCCCGACTACGTCCTGCTGGGCAGCACCCTTGCCGAGTGCGACCGGGTCGGCGGCAGCCGGGCCGACTACTCCCACAAGCATCGCCGACACGGGGTGAATGAGCAGGTGGTGACCGACCCGGCCGGGCGGTTGCTGTGGATCTCACCCGCTCTGCCCGACCGCGCCCACGACCTGACGGCGGCCCGACACACCAGATCATCCGGATCTGCGAACGCCAGGGCGTCCCGGTCCCCGTCGACCGGGCTTACATGGAGCCGGCTCGTGGGTGACGACATGTGTCAGACGCCCACCGGGCCGCGAGCTCACACCGACCCAGCAAACCAGCAACCGTGCGCTGTCCGCGGCACGGGCACCGGTCGCGTCCCCGAGCGGCCCGGTCGCAGCGTCGAAAAAAGAGCTGACAGGAGGCCCGTGCCGGCACCCAGCGGATCCATCGCCCACGTGGCCGCCCACGCCAAGACCTTGGGACTCCCTCCCAGCGCCAGGCAGCCGAACGGCTGGCACCGGATCGGACTGCCCAGTGCGGCGCCAGACCGGTAGTGTGCCGCCGTGGAGAGCGGATACCTGGTCATACGCCGCCAAGGCAACAGCAAGGGCGATGACTGCATCGGGACGGTCTGTCAGGTTGAAGACGACAATGCGGTCGTCCAGTGGCCAGAAGGCCTGCGAACCCGGATTCCGTTGCCCGTGCCTTCCGACATCACGGTGGTGTCGGTCGACTCACTGCGGTATCGCTCACTACGCGATGCCTCAGCTCTGCGAGAAGAGTTCGCGAAGTCGCCCGTTCCCGTCCTGATTAGGCTTCTGGATGAGATGGGTGGGGAAGCATCCGTCAAGGAGCTGCGCAGCCAGGCACGCACCCTGGGGCTGGCGGGCGAGCACAACAGCACTTGGTGGAGCCATATGCGAAAGCGGCTACTCTCGCATCCGCGGGTCGCTGAAGCCAAGCCGGGAGCGCCCCTCAAGCTTCTCGATGAGTCGGCTGATCCGTTCGTCGAAGAACGAGCGCTGTCGGCGCAGGAGGCATTGGAGGCTCTGGCGACGCCGACCACCAAGCGGGCGCAGGGACGCCAGCAGGCTCTGCGCAAAGCGGTCGCATCGGGAGCATCGGAGCTGAGCGCGTACGAGCATGTCGCCGCCCACGCGCTCGGGGTGGCTCTACGGTCATGGCCGTTCGACGAGACGGCGTACACAGCGCAGGGCGTTTCCGAGAAAGTGCTAGCAGCAGTTGTGGAGTTCCTTGCCGAGGTGACGACAGGCCAGCGCCGTGCCAAGAACCCGGTGGCCGACCCGTCATCAAAGCTGAGCAAACCGGGTGCTCCATCACCCCATGCCGTCACGCCCCTCCTGGTGGGTCTGGTGACGATCCCGGTAGAAAGCGCCGCGGCGGATCAGGCAGCAAAGTTGCCACGCGGTCTAGCCGCGCAGGAATGCGTCATGGCAGTCATGGCCGGGTTCGACGAGACAGAGCAACCTGCTGACCGTAAGCACCTTCTGCGTCGTGGCGCCGCGCTTCTGCAGTGGGCAGTGGCCGAGACCTCCCTGGTAACTGCCGAGCAGCGTGAAGCGTTCGGGGAGGAGCTCTGCTCACGGGCTCTGCGTCTCCTGCTGCTGTCGGCAGAGCTAGAACAGCATCAGGGCCCTCTTTACGAGTGGGTCGATCTGGTACTCGCTGCGGTACCCGATCACGTACTCCAGCACGTCATCGCCACAACCATGAGCGACGACCTGAAGGCGGCGCTGGAGACGCTGCCCGCCCGTCCGAACGGTGGCCGAGAGCGAGCCACACGTCTCATGACCTCTCTCTCGGCCCGGCCGGATGAGGCCGACCCAGCCGTCCAGTCTCTGGGGGATTCAGCGCAAACACCTGAAGCCGGTGCCTGCGGCGGCCCTACACCCGGCCAAGAGCCGGGGCAAGCCATTGAGCCAGAAGACCAGCCATCACCTGCTCCGGCTCCGGCTGCAAGTTCGGTTCAGGAAACCTATGCGAGCGACGGCGCTGCGGACACCCCTGAATCATCCGAGATCGGGCAGTCGTCCCGCCTGGAGGAGCGCGCCCGATACGAGGCTGCTCTGGACCAGGAACGTGCCGTGGCATGGGCGCTGCGAAGCGAACGGGATGATCTGAGGCAGGAGCTGGCCACCCTGCGGAGCCAGTGCGACCGAGCCGACGAGAAGATCAGCACATTGCGCGGGCAGCTTGGCATTGCCTCCGCAGAGCTTGAAGACGTCACCCGGCGCGCCGATGCCCTGACCAAGAAGGTGCAGCGGCAGGAGGAGGAGCTGCGGCAGGGCCGTCAGGCGGGACGTGCTGCTTCGCAGTCCCAACTTCGGCAGGCACGGATCGACGGTCTCAGGGTGCTCGCGACCGTGCTGGCCGAGGTCGCGGACCAGGCGATTCACACGACGACGGACGATTCCGCTTCCGCCCATGCCCTGTACCGAAGGGTCCTGGCGCAAGCCTCAGCGGCGGGGCTCACGGACATTGGCCCCGCCGGTGAGGAGGTGGACTTCGACCCCGTGCATCACCAGTCACGGACCGGCCCGTCCGCACGGGTCATCGTGGAGCGGCCCGGCTTCGCGTGGCAGGCCGGAACCCCACAGGAAGTCGTACTGGTGCCGGCGCTGGTTCGGCCGGTGGAGCAGTAGTCAAGGAAACTCATCGCGGCGGAAAAGGGGCTCGCCGTCCTCGGGCGCCCCTCCCTCGGAGGAGGACATGAGTGGGTGACGAAAGACCCCTGGTGGGCATCGATTTCGGTACGGCGACGACGCTGGTGACCCAGCGGCTTCCTTACAGCTACGCCGAGACCGTGCCGATCGGCAGCAGCACTGCATGGCTCCCCAGCACTGTCGCCGCCTCGCCCGATGGCGAGCTGATGTTCGGAGAGGCCGCCGAGGCGATCGGGGGCCCCGGCGCCGTGCGCTCCGTCAAGCAGTGCATCACCGACGACAGATACGGCCCGCTCTCCCTGGGGACGCATGCGCGGGGCGCGCAGATGTTCACTCCAGACCGGCTGATTGTGGCCCTGCTCCGGCATGTGCTGCTGCTGGCGAAGGCCAACGAGGCCGAGACCGAGGACGCAGACTTCCGCCTGGCCTGCCCTGCGATCTGGGACGGACCCCGCCGGAAGCGACTGGCCCAGCTGGCCGTAGAAGCCGGAATCCCGGTGACGGTCGCCGACATCATCGACGAACCGATCGCAGCCGGGCTGGCGTGGTCCGAAGGCTGCCACGACCGCGACGGCCAACCGCCCGAGGGCACAGTCCTGGTCTTCGACTACGGCGGGGGCACGTTGGACATCGCGGTGATGTCGGTGGGTGAGGATCTGGACGATCTGGAGCCGGAGCTGACGGTCCTGTCGGCCCGGGGCGTGCCAGAGGCAGGCGACGCCTTGGACCAGCGCATCGCCAAGCACCTGGAACGGGATCTGGAAGCCGCCGGCATTCGTGTCGATCGCCTTGCCGACCCGCGAACCGTACGGTCGCTGTTGCTGTTGGCCGCCCGTCGTCTCAAAGTGCTGCTGTCCGACACGCGTTTCGACGCACAGAGTGTGCCGCTTGGAGGCGGCTATACCGCCCTTCCCATGTTGGAGTACACGCGAGAGCGATTGGAGGCCGCCTTCCGTCCCCAGCTGGACCGGGCCCTGGAGTTCGTGAGAGCCGCACTGTGTGAGGCGCGGCTGCGGCGTCGGATGACACCGGATCTAAAGTCCCTGGCCCGCATGTCAATCCAGGAGCTGGCCGGGGACGTCGACTACGTGCTCCTGGCAGGCGGGATGTCACAGATCCCTCTGGTGCGTGAGGAATTTCTGCGCTACTTTCCGCACGCTCGGGTGGAGTACGACCAGTCACTCGAAACTCCAGAGGAGTCCGTGGCGACGGGCCTCGTGGTGCGCTCCGACCGATACCACCGGCTTAACCTCCCACGGCCGGGTTTCGACCTGGTACTGGAATGGCGGGACCGGGACGGCCGTATCAGCCGTGAGCTGCTCTATCCGGCCTTCCAACCGCTCTATACCCCGGACCGGATCTTCCGGCGGGAAGGCGGCCTTGCCCACCGGTACGACGGTCAGGTGCCGGGGCTCACCGGGGATACGAACGCCGCACTGCGCGCCGTCTCGGTCGACGGCAAGCCGCTTGACTTCGTTGTGGATGGGCGCTCGATGCCTCATCTGCCGGTCATGCTGCGGCGGTTCACGGACTTCACGTTCGCACTGAAGGTCTCTGGAGAGATCTATGTACGGGACTGCGCCTACCAGGAGTCGCGGTTCCGAGTGGAGCGATGGCCGATTCTCCGAGGGGGAGAGCGCGCCTCCGTGAGCCTGAGCACCGTCGGCAACGGATTCCCGGAACAACGAAAGCACACCTTCACCGACTTCTACTCGCATCCGCATCAGTGACCATGGGGTGGCGTCCGTCCCCGGCCGCGTGTCGAGCGGCAAGCTCAGCCCTCGACCAGGACCAGGGCCACCGTCTCGGTGGAGAGGCTGAAGCGGGAGTCGCGGTCCATCTGCGCGAGGCGGGCGTCGCGCTGAGTCTCCAGGTGTCCGACACGAGCAGCGTGGAGGCGTCTAATGGATGTGCTGTCCACCTCCTGGGCGAGTCGGCGTGCCTGCTCGATCTTGTGGCGGAAGGTGTCCTCCACGGTCGCACGCCGACCAGCCGCGAGAGTTGAGTTCTCCGCCTCATAGGTGCGTTTTGCCGTGAATTCCCTCTCGGCCGCCAGGTCGTGCACGGTCTCCAGGATCTCGGGGAGGGAGGCCGAGACACCCGCCGGTAGGGGCTTCGACGGCTCAGCTAGGTCGCCGCCGGCAAGACAGGTCAGCAGCGCGGTGCCCACCTCCGGCACCTCCTTGAGGGTCGCGGTGTCCACAGCCGTGGTCCACAGCTCGCGGCGTGGCCGAGCACCGTCCACCCGGGCGAGCCTGGCCTCGACCAGGTAGCGGGACCCTGGCGGCAGACCGGGTATCCGTACCCGGCCGTAGCGGCCGAGCGTCTCGGCTCGCTTGGTGAACCACCAGTGGGCAGCGCGGACGAGTGGATGCCGCACGCTCAGCAGTGGTGCGCCGGTCTCCGTGGAGGTACGGGCCGTGAAACAAGCACGCAGTGACTGGTACGGGCCTCCAAGTCTGGCCAGCAGATCACTGCCACTGGGAACGGTGAAGGCCCCGGCGTTCATGGCCTCGTACATGGTCCGGCGCAGTCGGCCACTGCCGGTGATGTCCACCAGGTCGTCGGCGCCGGGAACCTGTTCCATGCTTCCGTGCCCTGTCTGCTGGAGAAAGGCCTCCACGAGTCCGCGGATCTCCCGTGGCCCCAGGTAGCGGCCCCGGCCGGGACTGTGCTGGTCGAAGCCCTCGACAAGCAGGTCATCCAGACCCGTGAGGATCTCCCGGGCCTTTTCGAGCGTCGCGATGTCCTTGTCCCGGTCCACTCGGGCGACGCCGATGCGGTCGATCTGGCGTCGGCGCTCCTCTTCGCTCAGGCTGGGGTCCAGCACCACACGATGGAGTTCGCGCAGGCGGCCACGCAAAATCGGTTCGAGCTCTCCAATCGCGTCCTGGAAGACACCGATGCGCTGGTAGAGGCGCTGGAAGATGTCGGTTTCGATGGTGCCCGGCACCTGCATGTTGAAGATGAAGATCTTCTCGTGCTTCTGGCCGAACCGGTCGAGTCGGCCGATGCGCTGCTCGACGCGCATGGGGTTCCAGGGCAGGTCGTAATTGACCAGGACGTTGCAGAACTCGAAGTCCAGGCCCTCGCTTCCGACCTCGCTCACCAGGAGCAGGTCGAACTCTCCCGCACGGAAGTCCGCCATGATGCCGGGGCGTTCCTGCTGGGGCACGCCGCCGTGCATGACCCGTACCCGGAACTCGTCAGTGAGCCTGCTCTCCAAATACTCCAGGGTGCGTTTGAAGAAGGAGAACACCATGGCCTGTCGGAGCCCCTTGGCTCTGGCGTCGCGCAGCATGCCAACGAACGCCTCGAACTTGGTGTCCCGGGACAGCGGCCTCAGGAGTCCGGGCAGCCGTACCAGCTCATCGACATCATGGTGTGACGCCTGCGCGAGTTCCTCCGGTGTGAACTCAGCCTCGGCGTCGTCGGCCAGCACCACCTCCTCTTCGTTGACGAGTCCTGTTCCGCCCGCCGTGTCCGTCCAGACATCGCGCGCAGACGTCGTGACCCTCCCGGAGAAACGCTCACGCAGCCGCTGCTGCATGGCGGGGATGCAGCTCGCGGCCTGCCGGAGCCACATCTGCGCGGCGAACCCGGCTGCGGTGCCGCTGCGGGCGGCACGCCGCAGGCACCAGGCGTGCAACTCGTCGTAAAACTCGCGCTCGGCCCCGGTCCACGTGACCCGCACGTCCTCGGGCACGCGCACGGCCTTGGCGTCGGGGGTGTCGGCCTTGCGGGTGCGGTTGACGATGCCGGCCAGGGTGTTGAGATCGGCGATGCATCGTCTTGCTTCGGAAAGTTGGTGTGCCGTCAGGGCGTGCGGCGTCGCCAGGACCTGGCGCAGCCTATTGAACTCCGGCCGCTGTGCTACCAGTTGTCCGAACCGAGAGCCCCGCACCCGGTCCAGCGTCGGCAGCAGGCTGTTGGCGCCTCCGGGCGTACGTCCTGCACCATCGGCCAGCCGAGCGGCTACGGCGTTGAGATGCCGATTGGGTTCCAGTTGCCTCTCGAAGACGTGGGGGTCGGGAAACGCGCTGGGGTCGAGCAGGTGGACCAGGTTGTAGAGGTCCTGGTTGCCGAGGTTGAGGGGCGTCGCCGACAGAAGGACGAGGGCGTCGGCCCAGTCGGCCAGCTGGCTGACCGCCGCGTGGCTGCGGGTGGCGGCGTTCCTCACATAGTGGGCCTCGTCGACGATCACGAGATCGAACGAGGGCCGCAGTTCGGCGAGTTCGGTCAGCTGTCCGGCTCGTCGCAGGCGCTCTAGGGAGATCACCCCCGCGAAAGGCTGCTCGTTGTCTCCCCGACGCAGCAGCCTGAGGAGCTCCTCCATGCCGTCGTTGTCGAGGACACGCAGTCGGCGGTCGAAGCGCTGGTCCATCTCGGCCTGCCACTTGTGCACCAGCGCGGCCGGGCAGACGACCAGCCCTCGGAAATGCGTCCCGCCGAGCCGCGCCGCGGCCCTCCGCAGGTGCGTACGCTGCTCGAGCTCGTTCCAGATGAGCCCCGCCTCGATGGTCTTTCCCAGGCCGACCTCGTCCGCGATCAGCAGCCTCTGACGGTCGGAGTTCATGAGCTTGAGCACCGGGCGGAACTGGTACGGCCTGAACACCGTCCGGCTCGACTGGAAGGAGTACACCGTGTCCGTGAGCGGCGTGCTGAGTTTGGCCAGGGTCAGCGTCAACGCGATGTCGGCAGCCGGGGCGGGAGCGCCGAGTACCCACTGCTCGGGGTCGTCGGACGCGACGGTGACGGGTTCCAGATTGTCTTCGAAGACCCTGGACGTCCGCCCGTCGGCGCCTCGCAGCGTGTACTGGAACCCGTCGTCGCCGACGGCACGTACGCGCGTGACGGTACGGGTGCTGCTCTGGTCCACGATCCGGACGAGATCGCCGACGGCGTAGCGGGGCACGGCCGACGCGGCCTCGCTCTCCGGCCACTCCCGCCATTGCCGGTACAGCAGGAGGGCACGATGTAGCGGATGTCCGTCCTCGACATCCCGCAGACGTTTATGCTGGGCCGGGACCGGAGCGGTGCCGTCACAGAGGGAAAGCGCGGCGACACAGCCGCTCGACCGGCGCGACTCGAAGATGTACAGCCCCGAGGGCAGGCCGTGGCCCGGCGAGTACGTACCCGACGGGATCCGACGCATGTGCGGCAGACCGAGCCGCTCAGCGGCCTCCGGCGTGTCGTAGAAGGCCTCTGTCGCGCGCACCAGCAGCTCGCGCCCAGCGCCCGCCTCCCCCCAAGGGCTGTACCGAAGCCGCGCCATGTCGTCGTCGACCGGCACCCCATCCGACGCCCCCGAGCCCTGGCCGCCGAATTCCGCAGGTCCATTCACGCCCCACCCCCACCGTGCCCTGCCTTGAGCAGTAGGGCAACACAGTAGCCAGCAACGCACGGTGGCGACGGTTGAGATGGCGAATCAGATGTGCAAGCAACAGGCCGCATTCCCGACGTGGCACAGCAGGGCGTTGTTCGGCGGGAAAGTCCGGTCACCTCCGTGAAAGATCTTGCTGGCTGATGTCACGTCACCACGCGGCGACTCGGCTGTCCTTCCATCCAACCCGAGAGCCCACACGACTGACTGCCGGCGCTCGCTCACTCCTCTTCGCCATGTTCTTCGCGGGCAAGCGCAACGCGGCTCGCCAAGACCGCAACCCCCGCGACCGCCACACCCGCTACGGCCGCTTTGCGCCCCGCCTCTGCGGCCGCGTTCTTCAATTGCACCGGGTCCCGGGCCGCGTCCCACCATCGTGTCGCCTCCAATGAACGTCGGGCAGACTCGATTCCGAGCGGCCTCTGGAATTCATCGACCGCGCTGCCGACATGGTTGATCGAGCCCACCACAGTCCGGTGCGCGGGCAAGTGCAACAGCACATTGGAATTGGCCGTGCCGGCAGCCGCATCCACGCGTGCCATCAGGTGCTCAATCTTCTGCGAGATGAGTTCCCGCCGCTTCTGCCGGTCATCCTTCAGCGCTAGCCGACGCCCGTCCAGCTTGTCCGGAGACTCGTCCAGTACCCGCTGCAATCGCAGCACGTCGAGCGCGTCTTGCAGTTCGAAGCAACGAGCCACAACGGCGAGCAATTCCTGAACCTCGGACTCTGCTTCCTTGGCCATCTTGGCGAGATCACCGATCTTGGTCGTGCTCTCCACCCTCTCCGCGAGTGCGTCGAGTCGACCCAGCGCCCACCCCAAGGCGTCCGTGACCGTATGGGTCCTGGCCTGAACGGTCGACCACGTATCGTCGTCGACCTGGCCCTCCCGGTCCAGAACGGTCATGGCAGACTCAATGTCGAGGCCCGCTCCGAACACTTTCCCCAGCTCGACGTTCTTCTGGGCGCGGATCACGTCGTCGACCTTCTTGTCGATCGTCGCGAGATAGCTCTTGATCTCGTTCATCTCATGCTGCCTCGCGAGCTGCGCCATGATCCCTGCGGCACCAGCAAGAATCGCCGGGTTGGTCAGGAGTGAGCCTGACCGCTCCACCACCTGGAGCCATGACTCGATTGAGCCTCGTTTCCCCACCATCGCGTAGCTGATGCCAGGCGTCTTGGTTTCCATCAGTCCGTGCTTCTTGTAAAGACGCGCGGACTCCTCGGTCAGCTTCAGCCAGCGACCTGAGTTGGCGGCAACGTCAGAACCCGCCTGTGCGACTCCAGCCGCGGCACGGAGGAGAGCACCGAGCCGTCGCAATGCGAGGTCCTTCGACAACGACAACAGTCCCTCTGATGCGAGGAAGCGCTCGACATCCGTCGGGTCCCCGATGACCGCAAGTCCATCGCCGTCACTGATCAGCTGAATCTCGTTATCCATCGCTCGCTCCTGTAGTGACTCCTCGCAGTTGAAGGTAGGTGGGGTGAGCGATGCAAGGGCTTCCATCATCGGAAGGCATCGCCCTCGACCCGGCCACCGACGCGCGCACCGCACGTCCTGCGGCTACACCCTCAACTGCGAAGAGCCGTTGAAACCGAAGACCTGCCAGGGGTTCGAACCCTTGGCCTCTTCGGCCCGGCGAACCTTCCCGTCAAAGCAATCGGACACCCTGACAGCCAAACCCAATCAGGCACCCGAAGATCCTTTTGCGGACCACTCGTTGGCGAAGTACTCCATCTGCTTAATAACCAGGTCGATGGCTGCCTTCTCCCGGTCCGGCGGGTAGTTGTTGCGGACCAGGAGGCGCTTGATGGCGCTACGGAGACGGGCGCGGACCGGTTCGCGGGCGATCCAGTCCGGCTTCAGCTTGCTGCGGACCTCCGCGACCAGCTCACGGGCGATGCCGGCCAGTACCTCGTCGCCCATCAGCTCCCGTGCGGTGCCGTGGTCGGCGACGGCGTCGTAGAAGGCGAGCTCGCGCCAGTCCAGCGGCGGGTTGAACTTCTCGCCGCGCCGGGCGTCCTCCATGACCTCCTTCGCCATCTCGACCAGCTTGGCGATGAGTTCGGCGCTGGTGTACTGCTGTCGCATGTACCGCACCATGAGGTCCTGAAGCCGTTCGGAGAACGTGGTGCGGCGGACGACGTTGTGACGCGTCACCTCGCGCATCTTCCGCTCGATGAGCCGTCTCAGTGCCTCTGCCGCCAGGTGCGGGGTCTCACTGTTCTGGAGCTGCGCGACGAGCGCGTCGTTGAGATGGGTTAGGTCGGCGGTCTCCAGGCCGGCCTCGGCGAACAGATCCGTGACTCCGCTCGTCTCGACGACCGAGGACGTCAGCTGAGCGAGGTACAGCTCGACATCGCGGGCGATGGGCAGACCGCGGGCCTCCCGCTCCATCGCGTCGTACTTCGCCATGTAGGCACGGACCTCGACGAAGAACTGGATGTCCCGGCGCCAGGTCGGGGTGTCGGGGAAGCGCTCGCCGATGTTCTTGGCGCTGGCGGACAGCGCGTAGAAGCGCTCCAGGCGGTGGGCATGCTCGCGGTAGCGGCGGCCGAGCGTCTGGCGAGGGTCGTCGAGCTTTTCCGGGTCGTTGCCCGGCGTACGCGGATCCCTCAGGTACGCGGTGGCCTTGCGCGCCGCGTCAATGAAGGCCGTCTTCGTCGGCTGGGCCAGCCGCGCCCGCCAGTCGAGGCCGCGCAGCATGTCGTTGAGGATGACGTACTCGTTGCGCAGCTCGTCCAGCGCCCGGTCCAGGTCGTCGCCGAGCGTCCGGTCGTCCTGGTCGGCGTCGGTGTACTCGGCGATCGCGCGCTGGAGATTCTCGGTGAGCGGGGCGTACCCGACGAGGAGGCCGTCCTCCTTGCCGCGAAAGCGGCGGTTGACGCGGGCCAGGGCCTGCATGAGGTTGGCACCCTTGAGCGGCCGGTCCAGGTACATCGTGTGGATCGGCGGGGCGTCGAAGCCCGTCAGCAGCATGTTGTTGACGATGAGGAGCTGGAGCTCATCGTCGGGGTCCTTGGCGCGGTTGATGACCGCCTTGCGGCGGCTGTCGCTCAGGGCGTGCGCGAGGAGGTGTTCCTTGTCCTTGCGTGAGTTCGACGAGAAGACGATCTTCATGGCGCCCTTGTCGATCTCGTCGCTGTGCCACTCCTCGCGCAGCTCACGCAGGGCGTTGTACACGCGGACACAGATCTCGCGGGTCGCGCACACGATCATCGCTTTGCCGGTGGCTCCGCCCTTCTCTGAGACGCCGACGAACGGCTGCATCGCCGTACGCCGGGCCTCCCAGTGCGCGACGAGATCCTGGACGAGATCCCTTATGCGAGCTGGCGCACCGTACATCGCGTTCATCGTGGCGACAGCCTGCTCGACACGCTGCCGCTCGGTCTCGTCGAGCCCGTCCGTGATGAGGTCGGCCTCTTCGTCGATCTTCGTCGGGTCTACGTCCTTGTCCAGGACGAGCTGGATGACGCGGCCCTCGTGGAAAACCTTGACAGTCGCGCCGTCGTCGGCAGCGCGCTTGAGGTCGTAGACGTCGATGTAGTCGCCGAAGACCTCACGGGTATTGCGCTCGGCCTCGGAGATCGGGGTTCCGGTGAAGGCTAGCAGCGTGGCGTGCGGGAGGGCGTCGCGCAGGTGGCGGGCGTAGCCGTCAAGGGAGTCGTAGTGGCTGCGGTGCGCCTCGTCGACGACGACCACGATGTTGCGGCGGTCGGAGAGGAGGGGGTGGTCAGCGCCGGCCTCCTTCTCCTCCTTGGTACGGCCGAACTTCTGCAGCGTGGTGAAGAGGATGCCGCCGACGCGCTTGGCGGCCAGTTCCTCACGGAGTTCGGCGCGGGTGAGGACCTGCTTGGGAGCCTCCGGGAGGATCTCGCTCTCCAGGAAGGTGGAATAGAGCTGGTCGTCGAGGTCGGTGCGGTCGGTGATGACGACGACGGTGGGGTTGAGGAGAGCCGGGTCCCGCATCACCAGGGTCGTGGTGAGGACCATCTCTTCGGACTTGCCGGACCCTTGCGTGTGCCATACGACACCGGCCCGCCCGTCGGTCGCGGCAGCCTCGCGTACGGCCTCGGCGGCGCGGGTCACCGCGTGGTACTGGTGCGGCTTCGCGATCCGCTTCATCCTCTTGGCCGGGACGAAATTGATGAACGACCGGATGAGGGACAGGAACCTCGGCTGGGTGAACAGGCCGTGCAGGGCCAGGTTCTGGCCCGAGTCCCATATGCCCTCGGCGTCGAGCAGGTCGACACGGGCGCCGAACTCGTCCGTGTTCCAGGGCGCGAAGTGCTCGTACGGGGTGAAGGGGGTGCCGTACTTGGCGGTGATCCCGTCGGAGAGCAGAACCACGGCGTTGTACCGGAACGCGGTCGGGAACTCCTCGACGTACCGGGTCACCTGCGAGTGCGCGTCCTGGAGCGTGGCGTCCTCGTCACCGGCCCGCTTCAGCTCCAGGACAGCGAGGGGCAGGCCGTTGACGTACAGGACGAGGTCGAAGCGACGGTTCTTCTCGCCGTCAATAACTGTGACCTGGTTGAGGACGCGGTAGACGTTCGCGTCGGGGTTATCCAGGTCGACGAGACGGATTGTGGGGTTGTGCTCGGCACCGAAGGCGTCAGTGTAGGTGACGGAGCGGATGCCGGCGGTCAGGTAGGCGTGGGCGTTGCGGTTCTCCTCGTACGTGTCCTGGGAGGACGGGGTCGCAGCGGCGGCGACAGCGTCCCGGACGGCGTCCGGCGGCAACTCCGGGTTGAGCCGCTCGATCGCCTCGCGGAGGTCCGGGTAGAGGATCAGGTCGTCCCAGGACTTGCGGTGCTCGGAGCCGGGGGCGAATTCATTGCCGGGGGACGGCTGCCAGGCGAGCTCCGCGAGCTCGTCGAGGGCGAGAAGCTCCCAGTCTGCCTCATAGGGGCGGTGCCGCTCGTCTCTGCCGCCGTATCCGGGATGCGTCATACGTGGTCCTCGACAATCTTCTCGGCGTCCTTGATGCGGAGGCGGCCGGTCATGAGCTGAGGGAGGAGGGTTTCGCGGAGGGCCACAAGGTTTCGGTTCTCAGCCTGAAGCGATTTCATGTGGGCGAACACCGCCTCGGCCTCGCGGCCGAAAGCAGCCAACGCATCTGTCTGCGGACGGTTCACAAAGTAGTTCGCCGCGTCTGCCGCGCTGACCCGCTGACGCCCGGACGTGCCGACCATGTTGCGAATCGCGTGCTCCCGGAACCTGCCGTCACGTGCCAAAAAATAGCTGAGTTCAGCAGGAACTCCGGAGCGTGAGCGCAGCACGATAAACTCGGTCGATCCGAGCCCCACTTCACCGTCCTGCATGAAGTCGACATATCCGGTCTTGCCGTTCTCAAGACACGGAGTGATGCGCGCCAGGAGCGTGTCACCGTTCATGAACCGCGGACCGGACTTGGGTGCGCGCCGGGTCCAGACTGGAATGCTGGCCCGGCTGATCTGCAACGCGGCCATGTCCACGTACACCGGTTCCTCAGCCGAGGGCTTGGACAATTTCGGGTTGAACTCGACGAGGTCCGTGATGGCCACGGCCTTGCCTTCTCCAGGCTCTTCAGAGAAACCCAATTCCGTGAACCTGCATTGAAGCAGTTGCTCGTAGGTGGCCGCAATGCGCTCGTTGATAGCGATCTTGCTATCCAGCACTCCGAGCGTGGCGGCAATAGCCTGCTGCGTATTGCGGGACGGCAGTGGGACCATCTCCGTAGCAGCGAATCGCGTGAACTGAAATCGGGCTACACCTGTGTGCTGAACCTGATGAGTCCACATGTCTCCACGAGCATACAAATACTGTAGATACCAATACACGTAGCGCGGATCGGCCGCTGCAGCATCAACTCGCAGGAAACGCGCGAAACTCGCACACGTAACATCGCCAGGAAAGGCATCGAGAACTTCCCTGGTGATGAGAACCGTTCTCCCCGTAGGCCGGTCGCGCGATCCGCCGGCGGTCTCGATAAGAATGTCGTCCGTCCGCAGCAGACGGCGGCTCATCGTCTTCTCCGGAAGATATCTGAGTGGAACCGTGGAGACGCGCCCGAGGCTCACTTCCGAAAAGTCTGTTCCTCGGACTACGTGCGCCGGAGCATGCCCATCCTGCGGCTCGCCCTTCCCCCAGTCGCCGTCCTTTGTCTCCGCCAAAAGGTCCCGGAACAGCACAAAGTTAGTTTCAGGCACCGACCCTCCCCAAGTAGTGCCGCACGGTCTTCTCCAACTCAGCGGATCGGTCGAACAGTCCGCGCAGTTCCTCGGTCAGCGTGGCGATCCTCTGCGCCACCGCCTCCGTGTCCTCTTCCTCTGCCTCGACAGTGCCGACATACCGCCCCGGCGTCAGTACGTACCCGTGCTGACGCACCGTCTCCAGATCCGCTGAGAAGCAGAACCCGGGCTCATCCGCGTATGTCAGCCCTTCCGCACGGGCCGACGCCGTCCCTCGCCACGCGTGATAGATACCGGCGATCTTCGCGATGTCGGTATCAGTCAGCACGCGCTCGGTCCGGTCAGCCATCTCCCCCATACCGCGAGCATCGATGAAAAGGATCTCGCCCCTGCGGTCCTCAAGGCGGGTCGCACCTTGGGGGGTCTTGTCTTTGGCCAGGAACCACAGACAGGCGGGAATCTGCACGGTACGGAACAGTTGGGACGGCAACGCGACCATACACGCCACCAGGTCCGCCTCCACCAACGCTTGGCGGATCTCACCCTCGCCACTCGACTGCGAGTTCATGGAGCCGTTGGCCAGGACGACACCCGCCGTCCCCTTCTCCCCCAACTTGGAAATCATGTGCTGGAGCCACGCGTAGTTGGCGTTGTTCCGCGGCGGAACCCCGTACTTCCACCGAGCGTCACCATCGTCCCGCGCCCAGTCCTTGATGTTGAACGGCGGGTTGGCCATCACGAAGTCGGCCTTGAGGTCAGGGTGCTTATCGTCGGCGAACGTGTCGCCCCACCGGGGAGCGAGATTGCCGTCGATGCCATGGATGGCCAGGTTCATCTTGCCCAGCCGCCAGGTGCGCTCGTTCAGCTCCTGGCCGTAGACCGCGATGTCTGCCTTGTGGCCCCGGCCCCGATGCGCCTCGATGAACTTGCTGGCCTGGACGAACATGCCGCCCGAGCCGCACGCCGGGTCGTACACCCGTCCCTCATACGGCTCAAGGATCTCCACGATGAGCCGGACCACCGACTGCGGCGTGTAGAACTCGCCGCCTCGCTTGCCCTCCGCCCGCGCGAAGTTGCCGAGGAAATACTCGTACACCTCGCCCAGCACATCCTGCGCCGGCTTGTCTTCGTTGCCTCCGAAGCGGGCGTCGCTGATGAGGTCGACGAGTTCGGCCAGGCGCTTCTGGTCGACGTTGTCGCGGTTGAAGATCTTCGGGAGGACGCCGGTCAGCGAGGCGTTCTCCCTCATGACCGCGTCCATCGCCTCGTCGAGCAGCTTGCCCACGCCCTGGCTCTTGGCGTTCGCGGCGATCCACGACCAGCGGGCGGTCTCCGGAACCCAGAAGACGTGCGCGCCGGTGTACTCGTCGCGGTCCTCGAGGAACTCGTCGAGGCGGTCCTCGGCGATGCCGTCCTCGGCGAGCTCCTTGGCCAGCTCAGACCTGCGCTCCTCGAACGCGTCGGAGACGTACTTCAGGAAGATCAGACCGAGAACAAACTCCTTGTACTGCGCAGCGTCGATCGAGCCGCGCAGCTTGTCCGCGGCCTTCCACAGGATCGCCTGGATCTCCTTGGGCGTGGAAGCGGTGAACAACTCCGCCTGATCCGTGGGCTTTTTCGTGCGCGGAGGCATGGAGTGGATCGTCTCCTTCAGTCGTCGGTGCCGGATGAGTCAGTCAGGTCAGAAAGATCAGGAAGTTCAGGAAGCGTCTGCATCGTCAACGTGCCGTCGGCGAATCCGTCGGCGGCGACGCGGGCGAGGTCGTCGAGCGCGTCGCATTGCTCCCGCAGCAGCGCCGCCCGCCGGGCGACCTCGGCGAGCACGGCGTCGAAGCGCTCCGCCTCCTCCCGCGCCAGGTCGGGGATCAGCAGGTCCTCGACAGCCCGGGAAGCCCGCACCGCGCCGCTGGTGCGCTCGTGCTCGGAGGCCGCCGCCCGCAACAGCGCGGCCAGCGCTCGCGGCCGTACCGGCGGATCGGCATCGGGGTGTACGCGCAGTACACGAGCCGGCGCCGCGACGACGGACAGCCCCTCCTCATCGACGTACACGCCGAACCGTGGGTTGGCCGTGACGACCACATCTCCCGGCTCGGTGAACTGGGCGTGCCCGTAAGCCGTGAGAAGAACGCCACGGTCGATACGACGGCTGCCCGACCGTACATCGCCGAGGATTTCCTCCGGCGTGATCACGCGGTAGTGGCCCTCGGGCGTGAGGTGCTCCACGGCGATGCGGTGGCCGGGGCGTCGGCGCAGTCGGCGTTCCTTGAGGAGCCTGCGGACCGTCGTACGCCGGACGGGCTTGTCCTCGGGCCGCAGTACGGCCTGGACCCGCAACGCCGCGCGCAGGTCGGCCTGCGCTCGGGCCCGCTCGTCGAGGTCCGCCAGGCGCTGCTCCAGGTCGCCGATCAGAGCCGGGCGTTCCATGACGTCACGGGTGTAGCGGGCCTCGGTTGTCCGATGCTGCGGCGTGAACGCGATACCGGGCCGGTCGTCGAGCACCTTGACCGGGATGATCACCGCGTTGCGCGGCTCGTGTCGGCGGTCCCCGCGCCAGCCGGCGGCACGCCAGATGGCGATGTCCTCGGTGAGCGTGTCCAGCACGGGTTCTGTCAGGGGCTTCGCCGAGTAGTCGGCGAGGAAGACAAGACCCGTGCGCTCCGAGTCCGACGTACGGGAGAGCAGCCACACGGCCGTGCGGTAGCCCGGGCGGTACGGGAGCGCCCCGTCGGGCAAGCTGATCGCGGCCTTGAGCAGGCCGTCATGGAGGAAGGACCGGCGCAGGCGGTCGGCATCCCCGTGCTGGGGAAGTGACCGTACGAGGACGTCGGCCGGGCCGAGGACGACGGCCGTGGAACCAGTGGCCAGGTAGTCGGTGAGGGTCTGTACCCGCTCCAGCACGGCCCGCGCGTTCCGAACCTCGCCCGCCTGGTAAGGCAGGACGCAGGCCAGCAGGTCCGGGTACCCCCAGTCCTCGACGGACTCCGCGGACAGGTCCTCACCCTCGGTGACGTCGAGGTGGAACTCGTACACCTCCCGTACGAGCATCCGGCGTCGCACCAGGCGGACCCGGGCCGGGTCCGGGTCGGCGGCGAGGTAGGTGTGTCCGGAGCCCTCGGGGGCGGCGGCGTGAAGGGCGGCGAGCAGGTCGCCCGCGCCGGCGTACGGCGTGGCGAGTACCGCGTCCTCCTCCAAGGCCGCCACTCCGGTGAGGGCCGCGAGAGCGCGGACCAGCGGTGGGGCGGGTACGTCGGCGGCTAGTTCGGTGGAGCCGAGGCGGCGCCGGGCCTCCAAGACCCAGTCGAAGGCCTCGGCGGGGGTGTAGGCGGCCTCGGCCAGCTCGTCGGCGAGGACGGCCAGCGCGGCGCCGGTGCGGTCGGGGTCGGGTACGGCCCGCAGCTCAGCCAGCAGGAAGGCGTCCTCCGTGTCGAGCGCAGCGGCACGGTCCAGGATGTTGTCCCAGCGGCGACCGGAGACGGCGGTGTCCAGCTGCTGGCGCAGGCAGATCAGGGCTGTCAGCGCCCCAACGAGTACGGGAGCGGGCAACGCGGGGGTGCGCCAGGCGGCAAGCGTGTACAACGCCAGTTCCGCACGCAGCCGTCGGCGGTCGGCGTTGCCGCGCCCCGTGTCAGCCAACCAGTCAACGACCTCCCGCGCATCGAACAAGGGGCGTCCGTCCTCGTGGGCGACGGGTGCAGGGAAGTCGGGGTGCCGTCGGCTCCAGGTGGTGGGTACGGGCCGTTGGACGCGGGCGAGGGCGGCGATCTCCGCATAAGTGATACGCCAGGCCGGCAGGTCGGGCAGGATGTGGGACACCGCATCGAGCGCGGTACTCACCGGTCGTCACCCCCCGTCTCTTGTGTACCGGTGTTCAGTGGCCCCTGTGACTCTGGGCGGAACGCGTCAGCGCCTGGGCAAGTAGCAGCACCCTACCCCTCTGCGGGTTTCTAGCGGCCCACGCCACTGATAACCGGGGTTATCAGGATCTCCAAATATAAACACGACGGATTGCGGCACCTTGATCCCTGTCGGCCACGCCGCTCAGGAGCGGACGGCCGCTCACTCACTGGACCAGACACGACGCCCCGGAGGTCCCGCCATGTCCGACGCACCCTCGACGCCCCCCACCGCCCAGTCCTACGGCTCCAACGGCCCTGTTCAGGCGGCTGGCCGGGGCGCCATACCGCCCCTGCCCCCGCTGCCCCCGACCGGCAAGCCGTCGCGCCGCAGAGCATGGCTGACGCACGGTGCGACGGCGTTCGTCGCCCTGGTCATCGGCGCCGCGATGGGCGGCGGAGGCGGGCCCGGGTCCACCACGGATTCCGCGCACCCCGCTCCGGCCGTCACCGTCACCAAGACCGCCGACGCGCCGGCGCCGGAACCGGCGGCGACGGTCACCGAAAAGGTCACGGTGACACCGAAGCCGGCCAAGGAGCCCGGCCCGGCGGCCTCCGTGGCGGGAAACGGCACGTACCTCGTCGGCGAGGACATGAAAGCTGGCACGTACAAGACGGCAGGCCCGGCGGATAGCGCCATTCCCAACTGCTACTGGGCCCGCCTCAAGGACGCGTCCGGCGAGTTCGACGCGATCATCGCCAACGGCAACGCACAGGGCCAGGCGCGCGTGACCGTACGCAAGGGCGAGTACTTCCAGACGTCCGGCTGCGAGACCTGGAAGAAGGTCGGCTGACAGGCCGACGCGGGCCGTCCCCCCTTCCGCTCCCACGACGCTCTCGACCGTCTGCCGGCGCACCCGCCCGTCATCCGCTGCCACCACCCCCGTCCGGCGCTCGCCGTCCGGCGCCAGTCCAGGAGGATCCCGTGAGCCGCCGTTCCCCGCTCGCCCGCGCACCCCGCCCCGACACCCGCGTGCGACGCGGGGTGCAGTTCAGCGACACGGTGAAGGCCGTGCCCGGGCCGATCGTCCTCGCGACCGACGCGTCCGTGGGCAAGGATCACGTCGGCATCGGTTTCCTCTCCACCACTGGTCACGCGGGACTTCGAGCCCACCTCTACCCGGTGCACCTCGCCCGCCCCCACACCCGCGTCGTGGTGACTGAACTCCGGGCCGTGTACTGGGGCTTGCAGCCCGTGCTCGCCGCCCACCCCGGCCGCCCGGTCGAGGTCCGCGTCGACAGCCTCGACGCCCTCGGTCACCTGCGGGCCTGGCGGGAAGGCGGCACCCGCATGCCGAAGGGCTACGACACCCACCTGCGGTCCCAGGGCCGTACGCCCACGCTCACGCGTCTCCAGATGCTCGTCGAGTACACCCCGAGCCTGACGTTCGTCCACGAGAAGGCCCACGTCGGAAACCCGCTGAACGAAGCCGCCGACTCCCTGGCCAAGCTCGGCCTGCGCGCCGTGGGCGGCAAGGTCCCCGTCGATGAGATCCCGCGCCTCCTCCCTCTGTGGGCCACCGGCGCCCTCGGCGACTCCCGCAGCAGCCGGGCCTGACCCGGCCGCCTGGCAACACACGCAGGCCGGGGCCCTCTTCTCGCACCGACACAGCCCCCAGTCCCCCATCGCCCCGCATTCCGCGACAGACCACAGGAGCCACGCCATGTCCCACACGGAACAGCCGCATCCGACGGACCGCCCCGCGACCGTCGCCGAACTCGTGCAGACGCGCCTCGCGGACGCGCCGCTCCCCGAGCCCGTGAAGGTGCTCCTCAAGGAGGCCCTGGGCGACGGACCCACACGGGAGACGTCCTCCGTCAGCCGTATCTATCTCGAATCGGTCGCCGTCACCCGGTTCCGCGGCATCGGCCCGCGCGCCTGGCTCAAGCTCAGCCCCCGGCCGGGCGTGAATCTCGTCGTCGGCCGCAACGGCTCCGGCAAGTCCAGCATCGCCGAGGCGATCGAGACCGCCTTCACCGGGACGAACCCGCGCTGGGAGGGCAGGAACGCGGTGCGCGGCAGCAACTGGCGCAACCTCCACGACAGCGAGGGCAGACCCGAGATCGAGGTGAAGGTTGCCATCGGCGGTGACGGCGGCCGCAGCACCCTGACCCGGACCTGGACGAACGACGAATTCACCGTCTCGCAGGCCGAGTTGAGGCGGCCCGGACACAGCCGTACTCCCCTTGACGACGTCGGCTGGAAGCAGGCGCTGACGGACTACCGGCCCTTCCTGTCGTACGTCGACCTCGACCGCATGATCAGCGGCAAGCCCTCCGAGATGTACGACGCGATCGCCACGATCCTCGGCCTGGAGCAGCTGAGCGACGCCTACCTCTCCATCGGCCGGGAGGCCAAGGTGCTGAGCGACGCGAAGAAGGCGGTCGAGGACGCGCTGCCGGGTCTCAAAGAGGCGCTGTACCAGCTGGAGGACGACGACCGCGCGGTCCAGGCACTGCTCGCCGTGGACACTGCGGGAGCCCCGGACTTCGAGGCCCTCGACTCCCTGATCACTGGGCTGCCCGCCGAGAGTGACGAGGGGCTGCTCGCCGGACTGCGTGCGGAGGCCGCCGTACAGGGTCCCGACACGGCGCAGGTCGGTGCGGCCGTGGACCGGCTGCGTACGGCCCTTGCCGATGTGGAGGACCTGCGCGGCACGGGCGCCGATGACGCCCTGCGGCGCGCGGACCTTCTGGAGCGCGCGCTGGTCCACCACGACCGGCACCCGGACACGGGCTCCTGCCCCGTGTGCGGCACCGGCGAGGTGCTGGACGCCGCCTGGGCCGCCGACGCTACCGTCCAGATCGCCGCTCTGCGGGAGGAGGCCGCAGCCGCCCGAACCGCGCGCGACGCACTGCGGTCCGCGGTGTTCGCCGTTCAGGACCTCGTCCACACGCCCTCGCGGATCCCTGAGCCGTTGAGGGACCCGTGGAAGGCCTGGACGGCCTGCCGGGCCATCAGCGATCCGACCGACCTCGCCCAGCGTGCCGCGCAGGCCGCGACGGTACTGGCCGACGCCTGCGACGCGGTGCGTACGAGGGCCTTCAGGGAGCTGGAGAAGCGAGACGAACGCTGGCGTGCGCTGGTCATCCGCCTGGCGGGCTGGGCGGAGAAGGCTCGCGGAGTGGACGCGAACCGGCAGCGGCGCCGCGACCTCACAAAGGCTCAGAATTGGGTCAAGACGCTGGCCGGGGAACTGCGCGAACAGCGCATGGAGGACTTCGCCGACCAGTCCCAGCGCGTCTGGGAGCGGCTTCGTCAGGAAAGCAACGTCGACCTCAAGGCCGTAACCCTGAAGGGCAGTGAGAGGGCCAACGTCCGCAAGCTCATCATGGACGTCTCCATTGACGGCAAGGAGGCGTCGGCGCTCAGCGTCATGAGCCAGGGCGAGCAGCAGGCCCTCGCGCTGTCCCTGTTCCTGCCCCGGGCCACCACCGCCGACAGCCCCTTCGGTTTCGTCGTCATCGACGACCCGGTGCAGTCCATGGACCCCGCCAAGGTGAACGGCCTGGCTCAGGTCCTGCACGAACTCGGGCAACACCGTCAGGTCGTCGTGTTCACCCACGACACGCGGCTCCAGCGGGCGTTCACCAGCCAGGAGCTTCCGGTGACGGTGTTCGAGGTCGAGCGGGGCGAGGCATCCCGGGTGCGGGTCCGGCCGGTGACGGACCCGGTACGTCAGGCACTCGACGATGCGCGGGCTCTCGCAAGCACCCCCGACCTTCCCGCAGCGGCGCGGACGCACGTCCTGCCCAGCCTGTGCCGCATCGCTCTGGAGAACGCCTTCCTGGAAGCCGCCTGGGTCCGGCACCACCGCGGCGGAGGGCAGGGGGAACTTCTGCAGGCCATCGTGACCGACGCCGACCGGTTCGCGAAGTTGGCGGCCCTGGCCCTGTTCGGCGATGCCGCACGGGCCGCCGACGTATACCCGGAACTGCGCGCCCGGCACGGGCGGCACGCCACGGACCTCGTCAGGCAGTGCCAGGACGGTGCCCACCCCGCCGGAGCGCAGATCACCGACCCGCACCGCTTCGTGAACGAGATCAAGTCCATCGCCGAGAAGGTACGCAAGCCCGAGGAGACCGTCTGATGCGCGCCCATGCCACCTCGATCGACGCACTGCTGCTGACCACCGACCGGCTGCTCACCGAACAGCACATCCGCACCACGTCCGCCAGCCGCCACCGCGGCGCCTCCTTGGCGCTGCGCACTGCCCTGGAGATCGCCGTTGACCGTCGGCTGAACGCGGCCCTGCCCGGACTCGGCCGCCTCTCCGGGCGGGCCAAGCTGCTCTGCCTCCGCTGCTGCACCGGTGCGGAGACCGCCCGCCGTACGAAGGCCGTCTGGTCGCACCTGTGCCTGGGGTGTCACTACCACCAGTACGAGATCGGGCCCTCTCGCGACCAGGTGCGCACCTGGCGGGCAGAGGTCGGCGAGCTTGTCGAGGAACTGCGCGCCGATCCCGTCCAGCGATGACGGCGCGAGCGCGGCATCCGGGATTGCATCGCCCGCAGGGGTATTCGGCCGGACAAAGACGATCAGGCCTGAGTCCGTCCTGCTGAGGGCGCGGCTGTCCTACGACCAGGCGTTGACCTCGGCCCCTGCTCAAGCCTCGAACCTGCGACCCAGAGACGTCAGCCAGAATCCGTCCTACTCCACCGCTCGCCTCGGAGACCGACGTGCCGTTGCCTTCTTCTTCGCCGTGCGCGGTGGCTGGTAGATCTCGTCGCGGCCGATGACGCGCAGCGCCTTGTCTCGCCATGCCGGCACGTCCACGCCGTTCTCGTCGCTCGTCCACATCAGCGTGCCGTTCGGCCCGCCGCCCTCGTCAGCGGGGAGGATGCCCTGCTCCGCGTACCACTTCTGCTTTTTCTGCCAGGAAGAGGCGTAGCTCGGGTCATGGAGCATGCCGAGGTGTTCCCAGTAGACCGTACGACCGCTGTAGGTGCTGATGGTGAAGTCGGGACGGCGGGGCATGGGGTCGCTGCCGTCCCTGTTGTACAGGGGTTGCTCGTAGACCCATGCGCCGGGGGCGATGTCGTCGAGGATGTCCGCGATGGTGACCTCGTTCTTGCTGCGGACCGGTACGCCGCTGGCGCTGATGTGCAGCAGCCGGGAGTCCACCCGGACCGACGGGGCCCCTGCGTGACCGGCGATCTGCCGCGGAGACGGGGGCACCATCAGGTCGGTGAGTCGGCGAGCGGTGTCGGAACCAGTCGCCCGAGTCAGAAGCAGCAGATCCTCCAGTGGGCCCTCGTGGCAGAGAATCACCCGCTCGGTCTGCCGGGTGAGGGCGGTGTAGAGCAGTTCGCGGGACAGGCCCTGCACCGCCGCCGGCAGCATCAGGATCACAGTGCCGAACTCACTGCCCTGGCTCTTGTGCACGGTGAGCGCCCAGGCCAGCTCCAACGGCGGGTCCTCGTCGCCACGGCCGTCCCGGTACGGAAACCACCTGCCGAGCTGGGAGGAGAACTCGACATGAGCCGCGGGCCTGAACTTCATCCCGCCCGACTTCGTCTTCCCGGTGACGACGCCGATCTCGCCGTTCGCCACATACCCCGGCTCCGGCTTCCAGACTCCGGGTACCTCGCCCCTGGCCCGCTTGTTGCGGGTGTTGACGACCTTGTCCCCCAGAATGATCTGCTCCGCGCCGAGCGGCTTGGGCACTTTCGCACGGTAGTGCAGGGCCTGCTGGAGGGCCTGACCGCGGTGGCGACGCTTGAGGTGCCGGTTGAGCTCGACAGTGCCGTGCGCACGGCCCCGAACCGGGGAGAGCACCTGCCACTTCTCGCATTCCCCCGGGGCGGAGCGGAAGTCCGGGTAGACCCGGGGTCCGACGGGTTTCTCCATCGCCCCGTACGACTTCGCGAAGCTCAGTCCGTTGTCGTCTCCGCTGACCTTGAATTCCTCCTCCAACACGTCGTCGAGCACTTGCGCCGCTGACCGGCCGTTCCAGGCGACGGCCCGCAGATGCTGTAGGGCGTCCCCCCGCCGAAGCTGTGCCCAGACCTCGTCGGCCCCTTCCATAAGCTCGTCACCGCTGAACCACCGGGCGAGCAGCAGGTCCTCCCGGGTACCCTCCTTCCCGCGCTGCCGACGCAGGATCGTGAGCTCGGCCCAGCCGGGCGCGACACGTGGCCATTGCGCCGGATCGTGCTCCCCTCTCGCCCTGCGCTCCAAATCGACGAAGGGGCGGCCCGAACCGATGGGCGGCAACTGGCGTGGGTCTCCGACCAGGATGAGTCGCTGAGGCAGAATCAGCGCGTCCAGCAGCGCCGCGAACATGTCCTCGGTGAGCATGGAGGCCTCGTCGACGACGACCGTCCCGTACCGCTGCCTGGTCCCGGGGTCGCCGGTGAGCAGATAGCGCGCGTTCTGTCCGTCGTAACGCTGCGATCGGCTCAGGAACTGGGCGAGCGTATACGCCTCGTGCTCGGCCTTCTGCTCCAGCTGGACCCGCGCCTTGCCGGTCGGCGCGAGCAGCAGCAAGCCGTCCGCTGTAATCTCGGGTCGCCGGGCCAGCGCCCTAACCAGAGTGGTCTTACCGGTGCCCGCAGGGCCGTTGAGGACAGTGAGCCGCGACTGATACAGCTCGTGCAGCGCAGCGGCCTTCTCCAAGCGTGCCCGCTGCTCGACCTGCAGGTCCTCGGCCGTTCCCTGGGGTGACCCGAGCACAGCGTCGAGCGTGGCGTTCAGATCGTCCGGCACCGTGTGCCGTGGGGCACCGCGCAGTCTGCGTACGACAGCACGGATCCATTCCCGGCGTCGAACCGCCGACCGCAGCTTGTATCCGAAGGCTCCGCCGGCGAGTTCGGTCCTGGTCAGTTGAGGCCAGTTCACCTCGTGGTCGTCGTCCAGCGAGCCGGGGTCCAGTTCGGTCCCCTGCATCACCGACACGGTGACATCCAGCGGCCGTACGACGTTGAGCTCGGCGATCCTGGAGAGGGCGTCGTCGACGGTAAGCAGCGTATGGCCCTCATCCTCGGCGTGCCGCAGCACAGTGACGAGGGCGGCCTCGACCCGTCTCCGGTCCAAGGGGCCGTCCAGGGGCACGGTCACCGGCAGCGGATAGCGTTCGGCGAGCCCCTGGTCGGGAAAGCAGCCCCGGTCGACGGTTTCGAAGAGGATGGGCTCACCGTCGTCCACCGTGCAGTTCACCAAGTCATAGGGGTTGTCCAGCAACTCATCGTCGGTGAGCTCGATGCCGGTCTTCCGGTCCAGCACCCGATCGAGCTGGTCCCTGGTCAGGTCGAACCGGCTCAGCAGCCGCAGGGCCTGTCGGCGCTCCTCGTCCACGTGCTGCCAGATGCCTCGGCTGGTGCCTGACACCAGTCGACGGAACTCCTCTGGCCCGCCTGCGCCTTCGAGCGCCTGTTGCAGCACTGGCCAGGGGTCTTCTCCTTCTGACACCACGGATGCGAGGACACGGGCGGTGAAGACGGGATGTTCGAAGCCGAGGCGTCCGAGCACCGCCGGCAGCCCGGGTGCTGGTCCACGACGCCGCCATGCCATGCCCAACTGCCGGTCCAGCCACTGCCGTGACCGCTCCGCCACGGAGCAGCCGAGCTCACTGGCGGCCTGGGCAGCACGTTTCAGCTCCAGTAGGGCGGCTACCGCCACATCGGGCGACACATGCTCGGTGGCGTACGAGAACTCCCTGTTTCTCTCGGGAGCCACGGCTAGCGCGACGCTCACATCCCGACCTTGTGCGGCGAGCCTCTCGAGCTCCTGGACTGGCAGCAGGATCCCCCCGGCACCGTCAGGTCTGAGAGTGTGCCGGATGATCGTCTCCCACATGTGGTTGGGAAAGGCGGTTCTGTCCGACCCGTTCCACTGCCCTGGCAGCGTCAGTGAGTCGACACATGCAGCACCCACCAGCATCCGCCGCGGCTGGGCCTCGAAGGGTGAGTGCTTCAGATAGAAGAACACCAAGGACTGCTCGGAACGCACATTTTCGAAGAAGGCCTCGATGACCGCTCGCTGGTTGTCCCCGTGTAGCAGCCAGTTCGGCCGGAATCCGAGCTTGCCAACGGCGAAGTCCTCCGCTCCCTCGGAGAAGCCGAGGATGCACTGTTCCTCCGCTACCTCGACCGCATTCTCCCGATTGAGCCAGTAGAACGGAATGCCGTGCGCGGAGAACGGAGGGACGTCCACCAGCGTGTCCGACACAGCTCTGAGGGCGTCCGTATGGCCGTATGGATGCCTCCGCGTCAAGACGTGCCCACGTGGGCTGAGGAAACCGCCACGCTCGGCAAGGCAGGCTGGCTCCGCACCCAGTGCCTCGAACCGCTCGCCGGCATGCGCTGCTTCGAGTATGTCGTCCCGGTCCTCGCCGACCTTCTTGAGCAGGATGCAGGAGCTGTTGCCCAGCGGGTCCTCGCACACCGTGCCACCCCACCCGCTGTCGTGCCAGGGCACCCGTACCGACAGATGCTGCACATACGCCATGCTCAGGATCCCCCCAGGACGGTCTACAGCCCAGCCAGACTAGTCTCGTGCACCGACACCTCTGCCCAAGTCCAAATGCGCCAGATCCTCGTACGTTGAGGTGGCGAATAGCGTCGGCCCACCAAGGACCGTCCTGCCTTCGGCCAACCCACCTCGCCTCACTCCGCACGCTCGCGACCCACACCGAATACTCCATGGCCGCATCGCCGAGAGCGCTCCTCTGACGCACCCCGAGCGCGTCCCCTCCGCAGCACAACGCGCACTTCAGGTGCGCTTGCGTCCATCTCCGCTGGTCAGCGCGGGTGCACCCGAAGCAGGCGACCCGCAGCGCATCTGTGAGTGAGAGCGCATCCAACAGACTTGCAGACACGGTGAGTTGTTGTTGTCTATGCTGTCGCCGCAGATCATGGACACCATGGCTGGCGCGAAAGGAAGGGCGAGGTGGCAGTGACCGACATCGATGCCTCCACGCATCACTTCCTCACCCAACTCAGTTCTCAAGCTGTCGAGTTGAGGAAGGGCGTCGAAACGGCTCGACGTGAGCGTGACGAAGCGGCAGCTCGACTCGCGGACCTTGAGAAGCGACTCGCGGACAGCATGGCAGCGCTGCGCGCCCTGCAGGTCTACACCGGGGAGACGCCGGGTGCGACCGCCGGCGACAGAGAAGCCGATACCTCCAACGGGCCGAACGGCACCCACGCGCTGTCGATCGAGGAAGCCATCCTCCGCGTGCTGCGGGCAAACAGTGGCTTGACCCCTTTGGAGATCGCACAGAGGGTCGATGCGCTGGGCGTGAAGAGTTCCGCCTCCAGCGTTCGGGCCCGCCTCAGCAAACTCGTCAAGAGCCGGACGCTCCGGCGTGACGGCAAATCCAGATACTCACTCGCCGTGGCGGGAACGGAGGCCACCCAGAACCCGTAAAGGTGCACAGAACACAGATCGGCCGCCGCAAGTTGCGAGCCCACGGCGGCCGTTGGCGTATGCCTCCAGACAAGGGTTCACACACCGACGGCCAGCCTAGGCCATTCGGTCGGACGGACGTGAGCCCTTTCCGAAACAATCGCCGATCTTCACGGCGACCAACGGAACAAGGACCCACAGAATGAGCGCTTCCTCGTCCGGACCGTCCGGACGCTCCTCTAGCCGGAGCGCGCCACGCGACCGTGGTGCAAGACCCGTTTCCTACCGCATGCCGCCCGTCGACATCCAGGCCGACCGGCAGATGGACCTCCTGGCCGCTGCGGTCACCACATGCGCGAACGGCCGCTCGGCAGTCAAGATCCGTGACTTCGTCCGGGAGACCGGCTTGGACCGACGCGACGTCACCCCCGCTTTGCGCTTCCTGACCGATACCGGCCTGCTGACATCGGGCCCCGCCGGCTGGACGCCCACAGTCTCCGGGGTACGCATCGGGCAGCTGTGGACCGCCAACCGCGAGGCAGCCAGAACCGTCTTCGGTGAGGTCTGGCGCGACTCCTGGGTGTACCAGCTACTGATCAACTCCATTCACCCGGGCGTCGCGCTCAGCGCCGACGAGATCGCCAAGGCCATGAGGCCCTACCGGACTTCCCAGCTGACGCCATGGGTGCACCTGGTCGACTGGCTTGAGCTGGCGCGATACGTCGAGCGTGACGACGACGGACACCTGCGCCTGTCCCAGGCGGCCAGCGCCGACGCCGAAAAGGCGACTCACGGGGAGGAAGACGACGAACCGCAGACTCCTGCCCCCGATACGTCCTCCGCGCAGCTCGGACTAGTGCTCCCGTTGAGCATGGATCAGCTTCTGCACCTGAGCGCCGAGGACTACGGCGCGGTCATGAGGTCCCTAGCGACGATCTACGACGTACTCTCCCGCCAACGGGCCTGACATCCCACTGCCGAGCCCGGCACCTGCGTCCACCGTCGTCACCTTTTTGCGCGCGAGCGTTTGCGCATTCCGGACCACCTTCCCGAGGCTGGTGTGAACTTGCACCAGCTTGGGAGGTTGCCGCCATGCCGCTTTCGCGTACGCCCAGACACCACCGAACGCTGCCCGACGGCCCCAGCATGCCCGCAACCGTCTCCGCGGACGTGACGCTGGCGCACGCCGTCGAGCAGACCGTCAGCCTTTGGACCGCCATGACCGCTCAGGGACAGATGTCTCCCCAGACCAGCCGTTCCTTCGCGCAACTATTGAAACGCTACGAACACTACGCACGTGCCCGCGGAATCGTCCTCGTCGATGACGTTACCCCCGACTTCGCCGAAGACTTCGTCTTCGCCCAGGGGCGCACCAGGCACGGACGGATCGGCGAATCGGCCACCGCGACGCTGCACCAGCGCCGCGCCGTCCTGCGCTCCTTCTACCGGACCCTTCGCGAACTGGGCCTCAGCGACGCTGACCCTACCCGGGATATCCGCCTGCCCGAACGCACCAAGACCGTGATCCGCCCCTTGGACGAGGATGAGGCCATCGCCCTGCGTCACGCCGCTGAGTACGTCAGCAGGCCCAGCCGGCATGCCGCAGCAGCAGCATTGGCCCTCTCGGGCGGCCATACCGGCGAGATCGGCCACGCCCGCGTCCGTGACCTCGACCAGGACGCTGTGGCCGTCTGGATGCACGGTTCAACCCGCACTGACCCACGCTGGTGCCCCCTCGACCCATGGGCACTGCGCGTGCTCCAGGCCAGGGCCGCCTTCGTCACCCGGCAGCAGCGCACCCCCGACGCAGCGCCCAACGCCCGTCTCGCGGTCTCCTCGGCCCCCGCACCAGACGAACAGCTGCAGGCCCGGGCCTGTGTCGCGCTGTCCGACCTCATCCGCCGCATCGGCCTGGGTGCTGATTCAAGGGTGAAGCCGGCCTCTCTGACCGCGTACGCCGCAGTGCGGATCTTCGACGAGACCGGAAAGATCGAGAGCGTCGCTCGCGGACTCGGGCTACGGTCCCTGGACCGAGCCGCCGATTTGGTCGGCTACGACTGGGCGCACCGCGCGGCTGAAGGACGGGCCGCCAGTGCCTGAGGACATCTTCGGTGACGCCCTCCCGCCAGCCCAGCGCGAACCACGCAAGCGGGCCTTCAGCGACAAAGACCGCCGTACTCTTCACGAGCGTCTCGTCGACTGTGCGCACAACCCAGACCTCTACGAGTTGGCCGAGGCGCTCCCGCCGCCCGGGAGGGTCGGTAGGCCCCGCCGCTATCCCGATGTCGCCTTCCTGTTCTTCCTCGCGGCCCGCAGTGTGCTGGCCTCCGCTCGCCGCACCGCCGCGCATCTCGAAGACCCAGAGGTGTGGACGATTCTCAGGGCCGGGGTGCGCGCAGAACTGGGTCGCACTGCGGCTGCCCTCCTTCCGGAGACGGGGCCGACTCGGTCCCAGTGGCTACATGCCCAGCAACGGCTACGCGAGCACTCGCACGACCTGTGGGACATGTATCGAAGCCTGACTCTCGAACAGGCGCTTGAACAGGGGATCTTCCCCGAGGACGAGACCCGGTCGTGGAGCAGCCCTCAGCGGCACCAGCTGATAGCCGCCGACGGCACGGTCCTGAAATCCCCGACTCTGGCCCGGGCCAGCCAGAGCGTGGATATGACCACCGGAGAAATCCGTTACCACCGCGTAGACCCCGCCTCCGTCGCGCAGACCGAAGGCGGCGGCACGGAGGTGTACGGGCCGAAATACGTGTTCTTCTCCGCTAGAAAAGACGAGAACTACCTATCTCGGGTCTTCCTGGACTCGCGCTACGTGCCCCACCTTCACCCCGGCGGAGAGGCAGCCGTAGCGGTCAAGGGCGTCATAGACATCATGTCCGCAGCCCCCGGCTGTATGGGTGTCCTCTACGACGGCGCCATCCGCGGAGTACATCGGGACGCGATAGCCCGGTTCGGCGGCCTCATTATCAACAAACAACACAAAGGGAACGAACCGCAATTTTATGAATCACTGCGCCCTGGTCGCTGCATCCACGAATTGTGGGCGGCCGGCGGACGCATCGTGGAAAAGGTTCACTACGCGGACGGAACCGCGGAACTCGTTCCGGTGCCGATCAAGCGGCTGGAGCGACGCGGACTCCGAACCTTCCGCTGGTACCACGTCCTGACCATTCCCTGTCGTCGCGGCGTCCACGAGCACAGAGTCGCCATCGGAACGACAAGCCGAAAGGGCGAGCGCCCACCCGGCGCGAGCGACGAGGAACGCGGCTTTCACCGCGCCGAGCATCTGCAACAGATCCCGGAGTTCACCCGCACCCATCAGCTCGTTTACCCCTACAGAAGCGACGCGGAGTCCGGCCACGCACAGCTCGACGCCTCCTTGTGGAACGGGCGGCTCATCTCCTACGGAGTCGAGGCCCAGCAGCTCCTGACCCTTGGCTTCGTCCTCGCACAGAACGCGACCAGCCGTGCCCTCCACCAGGCAGGAGCAGCCCTGCTGAGCCGCACCGCCTGACCACCTCTCCGCCCAGCTCCCCCAACACCAGCGCCCGCCCGAGCCCTGATCCGGTACCCTGTGGATCGAGCGCCCTGGCGGGCGCTGTGGCGTGCGTGGTGGGCTCAGCCCACCTCTTCACCACGGCAACCTGCCCAGGTCGCTCAGGGCTTGATCAAGAGACCTGGCCATGACTCGTCCATCGAGTTCCGTGCAAGGTTTCGAACAAGCCCCGCCTTCGTAGCTCAGGGGATAGAGCACCGCTCTCCTAAAGCGGGTGTCGCAGGTTCGAATCCTGCCGGGGGCACCGACAGAAGGGCCAGCTCAGGAGGGGTTTCCTCCAAGGCTGGCCCTTGGCCGTTTCAGGCACCGTGCCACATCCATGCCGCCACGAGCCCGCCCGATCCTTTTCAGAGGGCTCGGGGGTGGCCGCAGCCTCCGAGACTTCCCCCAGTCGTCCCTCCGCCGCGGTTGCACGCCTCTGCGGATCGACGAAGACGTGTGTCTCGGTCGGCAGCGGCGTGACCGCGTCGAGGGTGTCCGGACCGCGTCAGGTCAGGAGGTATGCCTTCAGGATCGTCACCGCGTAGATGTTGCCGGTGGTGTCGGTCAGGGTGGATTTGAGGGAGACCGAGCGGGCGTTCTTCGGGTGGGTCAGGGTGAGGGTTTTTTTGCCGTCGGTGGTGGTCACCGGGGCGGGGGACCAGGTCTTGCCAGCGTCGTAGGAGACCTTCACCGTCAGGGATTTCAGGTGGGTGGCCGCCGGGCCCTGGAGGGAGAGGGGGATCGTGGTGCGGCGGCCTGCGGGGGCCGTCCCGGTCGGGGTCAGCTTCGGGTGGAAGCGGACCGTGGAGAGGGGCAGCGAGCCGGAGTCGGACGGGCTGGACGTGAAGGTCCAGGCCGCTGTCAGGCGGCTCGTGGTCGTGGCCACGCCCGGCGGGCGGGTCAGGGTCGTTCGGACCGTGTAGCGGGCCGGGACGGACGGGAGCTTCTCCACGGTCTGGCAGAGGTCGCCGTCGTTGTCGAGCAGGGTGCTGCCGTCCGCGGTGACCGTGGTGTGGCGTTTCGCTGTGGAGAAGGCGGGGTGTCCGCTCCCGTCGGCGAGGTCGGGAACGCACAGGTCCAGGGTGTCGCCGTCGCGCCGTGCGCCGTACGGGCCGCCGGTGATCGGGCTGAAGACACCGACGTTGTACGTGGCCGCGTAGGTCCGGCCCGCCTGGTACGGCCTCGCGCTCTCCGTGCCGTAGAAGACGTCGTCGTCTCCGGAGGCGTTTCGCTGGCCCAGGTTGGCCGTCCACTTGAAGCCCTTGGGCGTGGTGACGTAGATCTTCGCGGTCGTCGGCAGCGGGAAGGGGTCGCTCACCGTGCCCAGTGACAGGGTGGGGCTGCTCCACAGGACGTTGACGATGCCCTTGCGGTGCGCGACGGACGAGCCGAAGTTCCGCTTCAGCAGCGCCAGTTCGTTCATGCGCGTGGTGTGCCGATAGCCGGTGGGGAAGCGGTCGGGCAGGTTGTGGAGCAGGTGGTAGGTGGTGCTGCCCTTCTGCCACAGGCCGCCGAGCTGCGTGCTGAGCCTCCCGGCCGGGGCGGTCGGTCCCAGGGTCGCGGTGCGCAGGTTCTTGAACGTTCCCCAGAACAGGGTGCTGTTGTGCGGTCCGCTCCCGGTGTCTCCGGTGCCCACGGCGAGGTTGAGCTGGCCGTCGGACATCTTCGCGCCCTGCGGCGCGGTGATCCGGACCGGCTTCGCCTTGCGCGCGTCGAAGACGACCGTGGTGTCCCCGGTCAGCGAGAGCCGCGGCCGGACCAGCGCGGAGGTGCCCCCGGCGTCGTCCATCACGGTGTCGACGACGTAGTCGCCGCGCGGGACCCGCACCCGGTACACGCCCTTGGAGATCTGCTCGGAGTCCGCGAGGTTCGTGGTCCAGTACGTGCCCGAGTACCCGAGGATCTCGGTCAGCGGAGCGCTCACGGGCTTGCCGCCGCGGTCGAGGAACTTCAGGGTGAGGTCGTATGCCTCGGCCTCGCGTACGACGCCGAAGGCGGTCCGTACGGCAGCGGGTTCGGCGCCGTTCCGCGCGGTGGCGACCAGCGTGCCCGAGTAGGCGCCGTCCGCCGCCTCGACGCGGGTGTCCGCGGTGAGGTCGACGTCGGCTGTGCCGCCCGCCGGGACGGTGAGCTGTGTGGTACTCAGCGTGAACATGCCTTCGGGGGCCGTGCTGCCTCCGGGGCCGGTCGCGGTGGCCGTCAGGTCCAGGGTGACGGGGTGGTCGCCGTCGTTGCGGTAGGTGATGTGCTGGGTGACCGGCCGGTCGTCGGTGTGGGGCCACAACTGCTTGCCGAAGGACACGGAGGTCTGTTCGCTCGCCACCGCCCCCTCCAGTGCCCGGGACAAGTCGACCCGGCCCGTCCCCTGCTGGTAGCCGGTCGCGCCGGTGGTCGGGGTGGTGGACGCGGTGAGCGCCTGCTTGATCCGTGCGCCGGTCCAGTCGGGGTGCCGCTGGGCGAGGATCGCGGCCGCCCCCGCGGCATGCGGCGTCGCCATCGACGTACCGGACATGGAGACATAGCCGTCGGCGGCCGGGTCTCCCATGTGGCCGTGCGCCGCCCTCGCCGAGACGATGTCCACGCCCGGCGCCGTGAGGTCCGGTTTCAGCGCGCTGTCGGCGGTCGGGCCGGTGCTGGAGAAGTCGGCGAGCCGGTCCTCGCCGTCGACGGCGCCCACGGTGAGCGCCGACTCCGCGGCCCCCGGGGAGTCGACGGTTCCCGCGTCGGGGCCCTCGTTGCCGGCCGCGGCGACGGTGAGCATGCCGGTGCTCTTCGAGAGGGCGTTCACCGCCGCCTCGACCGGGTCCTGCCCCGGGGTGTCGGCCTGGCCCAGGCTGAGGTTGGCCACCTTGGCGCCCTGCCCGGCGGCCCACTCCAGGCCGGCGATGACGCTGGAGTCACTGCCCTCGCCGCTGTCGTCCAGCACCTTGGCGTTGAGGATCTCGGCACCGGGCGCGACGCCCTTGTACCGGCCGCCGGACCGTGCGCCCGAGCCCGCCAGCGTCGCGGCCACATGGGTGCCGTGGCCGGCCATGTCGTCGGTGCTGCCGGTGCCGGTGAAGTCCTTCGAGGCCTTCACCGCCGAGGCGAGGTCCGGGTGTGTGGTGTCGACGCCGGTATCCACGACGGCGACCTTGACTCCCTTGCCGTCGTATCCGGCCGCCCAGGCGGCCGGGGCGCCGATCTGCGCGACGCCGCCGCCCGCCTCCCCGGCCGCCTCCCCGGACTTCGCGCCGTCTTCGTCCGCCGGCGCCTTGAAGCGGCCGTCCAGCCAGACCCGCGCGACTCCCTGCTCCTCGGTGAGGGCCTGCCACATGTCGTCGGTCCCGGCCTTGGGCACGGTGATCGCGGCGCCCGCCACGCTGGGCAACTCCCGGCGCACGGTGGCGTCCGCGTCCGCGACCAGTGACTTCTGGGTGCTCCTGCGCTGGGCGGACGGGCCCTCGTACGACACGATCAGCGGGAGCGTGCCGCGCCGGGTGTCGTCGTAGCCGGCGCGTATCAGGCCGCTGACGTCGAACAGCCGCATGTCCAGGACGCCTTGGCCGATCAGGGCGGCGGCGTCGGCGGGAACGACGTACTGATCGCCCCCGACGCCGCGCACGGACACCGGGACGTGCTCACGGCCCGGTGCCCGCCGTACGCCCGTCACCCGGCCCCGGGCGTCCAGCAGGACCCGGTCGCCGGTGAGGAGGGTGACGTACCGGCCGGCCGCGAAGGCGGAGCCGGCGGTCCGTGCGCCGAGGGCGGAGCCGCCGGGCGCCGCGACGGTGGCGGTGTCCTGCGTCCGTACGCCGAGGCCGGAGCCCGTGGCCGCCATCGAGACGCCCGTCATCAGCCCCGCCACCAGCAGGGCGGCCAGCGAGGCGCTCGTGGTTCTGTCGCGCATTCAGCTCACCTGCCCGGGGACCTGCTTGGCGGCGTCGACGACCGCGCGCTCGGTGATCGCGCTGGTGTGCGTGACGGTACCGGCCTTGAGGGGATTGCCCGCCGTGGCCCTGACCACCACGGTGCGCTCGCCGAGGAACTGCAGGGTCTTCTTGTCGAAGATCCACTCGGTGCGCTCGCCGTCGTTCTGCCGCGCGATCGCGACCCCGTGCCGGCCCGTGGCGTCGACCGCGTCATCCACCGCGATGACGCCGGGGATCTTGGCCGCGGCCTTGTAGAGGGCGGCGCCGACATCGGCGGGCGGGTAGCTCTCGGTCAGCAGATCACCGATCGCGACGAAGGCGGCCTGGTCGCGCGGGACTTCGGGGTCCCGGACGGCGTCCGACGCACGGTAGATCCGCTGCAGAAGCGTGTCGGGGTCGGTGGGCAGCTCGGCCAGGGCGTCGTAGGCGCCGCTGAACGGGGTGTCGCTCTTCAGGGTGATGCCCTTGTCGCTCGTCTCGCCGGCCTCGATCAGCCAGCCGTCCCTGCCGTCGAGGGAGTTCCAGACCTGGCGGGAGTGCAGCTCGTTGCTGACCGCCTCGCGCTTGTCACCGTCGGTCTTGATGTAGCTGTCGGCCACCTTCGAGGCGATGTAGATGTACTGGCCCTTGCGCGGGGCGGGCGCGGAGGTGTCGGCGGCGGCCAAGGAGATGCGTTCGAGGAGCTGGGGGGCGCCCTTGGCGTCGGCGACGCCGATCCTGGTGGTCAGTGCGGGGCCGGTGGCCAGGGCGGTCCTGCCGCCGTCGGTTCCGCCGCCGGTGAGGGCGAGGCCGCCCGCGACCGCGCCGGCCAGGGCGAAGGCCGCGGCGGGCAGGAGGACCGTACGGCGCAGGAACGGGTTGGAGTGCTTCACGGGCGCGACCGGAGAGGTGGCGGACGTACGGGAGGAGGTGGCGGACGTCCGGGAGGAGGTGGCGGACGTACGGGAGGAGGTGCGGAGGTCTTCGTGGATCCGGGCCATCATCTGCTCCTTGTGGAACTGGTGGCGGCCCGCCGGCAGATCCCGCTCGGCGGAGGGCAGCAGAATCTGCGTCTCCGTCCACTCGGCCGGGTGGGGCCGGTGGGAGGGGCTGGCGTTCATCGGTTTCCTTCCTGTGCGGACCGGACCGCGTATCCGCGATCACCTGTTATCTGCCGGTTCGTGCGGGTGGGTTCCCGTTTTTCTCCGAGCAGTTGCGCGTCGGCGAGCTTGCGCAGCCGGGCGCGGGCGCGGGAGAGGCGGGAGCGGACGGTGCCGACCGGGATACCGAGGGCGCGGGCCGCCTCGGCGTACTCCATCCCCTCCCACAGGCACAGCGTCAGGACCTCGCGCTCGGGGCGCTTGAGCAGGCTGAGGACGGCGAGCGTGGCGTTGATACGGCGCCGGTCGTCCAGGCGTCCGGCGGTCTCCTCGGCGTGGTCCTCGACCCGTTCCTCGGCGGCGTTCGCGGCGGCCGCGGCGCTCGCCGCGTTGCGGTAGCGGCGGTTGCTGCGGTGGTGGGAGCGGGCGACGTTGGTGGCGATGCCCAGCAGCCACGGCCGCAGCGAACCGCCTTCGGCCTCGACCGAGTCCCGGCGCCGCCACGCCTCCATGAAGGTCGTCGACATCACGTCCTCGGCCGCGGACCAGTCGGCGGTCAGGCGGAAGGCGTGGTTGTACACCGTGCGGGCGCACGCGTCGAAGAGTTCCGCGAAGGCATCCGGATCTCCGTTCCGTACCCGCGTTCGCATATCTGTGGTCACGTCTTGAACTGACGTACGGCGCGGGCGAGTTCCGGTGAGACACGTCACAGCCGTCGTACAGGTCACCGGGGCGGTGACCGCACGAGGACTCGGTGGACATGGCAGCCGCTCACCCGCGCACCGCTCAGGCTGCGAGGGCCGAAAGCAAGGCGCGCCCGATCTGATGCGGGCCCCGGTCCGGGGGCGCGCAGGCTGGTCGAGAAGCTGTTGGAGGTGTCGAGGCCGAACGCGGGCGCGGAACAGGCTGATCCGGCAACGCCCACCGGCACGAGCCGGCACCGGTCTCACGGACGGTGAACGGCGCCGTGATCGTCGTACGCAAACCAGGGCCCGGGCTTCGGCAGAGCTGCTCGCCCACGGGCCGCAACACTTGCGGACCGGAGCGGCCGAGAGCCGACGGGGCCAGGGCCTCGCGCTGACGATCGCGCCGGTCCAGGCACAAGCCATCCAGGCGCGCCCGGCATAGATCTCCCTGGCCCGACGATGCTCCGCCCTGTCCCGAGTGCACCAGCCCTGTTGTCGCGCGGCCTGGTGCTCGCCGGGCAGGACGACGACGGCCGACGAAGCTGCCGGACTTCGTGGCGGTGAACATGGAGGTGCAGTAAGCGGGCTGACAGGCGATCCGTTGGAGGTCTGCCCGGCATCGGAGCCGTTTCGCTGACATCCAACTCTGGCATCAACAGGGCCGTTGGACCCTCAGCGCCTTACCTGCGCCTTTGGCTGGAAACGGCGCATCGGCGTCCGGCGTCGGGCAGGCTCCCAGGTGCAATGGGTCGACCAAGGAGACCGACAGGACATGGACGAGATACCGCCCCTCCACCCCGCCGAGGACGGTGCCACCGTGGGGCTGTTCTGGGTCTCGGCTGACGGCGTCTACGTGGGAGCCCCGGCGGCGGCACCGGCCCCCAACGTGGTGTTGACGGCGGAGGGGCCTCAAGTCACCGGTCCGCACCAGCGGCAGTGGGCTTGGGCCGACCTCGTGGGGCTGGAGATCACCGACGTCCCGGTCCGCTCCGCTCCACAACAGTGGGCGACCCACGCCGCGAGCTTCGTCGCAGCGGCTCTGGACGCCTGGGTGCCGAGCAGCCCCACCGAGATGACCGTCTCCGTCGTCGCCTCCGACGGCACCTACCGGACGCCGGTCTACTCCAGCGCCGCCGTCGCCTACTCCCCGCGCGAAGCCGCTCTCTCCTGCCGGTTGATCAGTCACTTCACCCGGGGCACCGCCACGCCGGCCGTCATGGCCGAGTGGTGGGAACGGACCCGGCCGGCCAAGATCCTCCGATCACGTGAGCGGGAAGCCGTGCTCGAACTCTGGCTCGCACGCGCCTGACCGTTCCATCGGGGCCCACCACGGAAGGACAAGCCACGGCGCATCGATCTCTCGGCAGCCGTCAGCCCTGACGCACCCACGACCATCGCCGGTCCGCAACGCCATGCCAGGCCACGGATGCGGGCCACGTTGACGCACGACGGAAGAACGGCATGATCCGAGTTCCCACCTGCGTACTCAGCAGCTTCGAACCGCCCCAGGTACGCAACGGCCACAGCCTGGACCTGTTCGTGCAGATCGGGTCCCTGACCAAAACACTCACCGCGACCGTCCTGACCGCTTTGGCCGGCCGCGGTGATCTTGGCCTCGACGACCCTTTGGAGTCGTTCCTGCCCGCGCCCGAGGGCACCGGCATCACTCTGCGCCACCTCGCCGAGCACACATCGGGCCTGCCACGGCTGCCCCCCGGAATCAGCGGTCGCGACCCCTACGCGACCTTCGACGCCCAGGCCCTGGACACGGTCGTACGGCACCTGGACAGCCTGGTCACGGCTCCCGCGGGCACCAACGAGGAGTACTCCAACCTCGGATACGCCCTGCTGGGCGCTGCCCTGGTCGCGGCCGCCCGCACCCCGTACGAGGAACTTTTGCACCAGCATGTCCTCGACCCGCTCGGAGTAACCGACGTCGCCGCTGATCCACCGCCCGGCAGACGGCTGTGCCGCCGGGGGCTCTTCGGGCGACCGGAGCGTCCCTGGACCATGTCCGGCGCGATCCTGCCCGCCGGCGGCCTGTGGGCCACCCCCGAAGCCACCGCCCGCCTGGTCACCGACCTGCTCGTCGAGCGCAGGCTCGGCGAGCCGGCCCCGGCCTGGCAGCAAGCGGGGCCCCTGGTGTGGCACAACGGCGCAACGGGCAGCGCCTCGGTCTTCGCCGGCGCCGTGCCACAGGGCTGGATCGTCGTCCATCGCCTGTCCGGCCAGAGCGCCACGACGGATCGGCTGGCCCTGGACATGCTCAGAGGTTTCGTCGACGCCCCGTCCCAGTAGTCGCCTCTCCGTAAGGTGAACCGGTCAACGCTCGGGCTTCACGGGGAGTCGGCATTCCCTTCGACGTCGCCTACAGCGAGGCTCCCGTCCAAGAGGAGGAGTTGGGCGTCGAACACCATGACATAGGAAGGGGCCGCCCTCGAAGGGGCGTTGGGCTGCGGGAGAGGCGGGCGGGAGGGTGGTCTTCGGGTGGAGGGTGTTTGGCGTCGGCTCGAGCGGCAACGCGGAGTTCATGAGTCAATCGAACAGCGGCACGAGTCAAGATTCAGCATCCAAACGCAGCGCTGCGACCAAGGCCCGGCGGGCCACGGCGAAGGCGACTGCTCCCGCGTCGCAGGCTGCGGACAAGGCGGCCGAGAAGTCGGGTGACGTGCAGTCAAAGGCGGTGGACGCGGCCGAGCGTACGGCCGGGGCAGGCTCTGCGGTCGTGCAGAGCGCGGCCGAGCGGGTCCAGGCCGGCCGTCAGGCCGTCGTCGCCGCTTCGGGGCAGGCCGCGGCCTTCGCCAAGACGGCGTGGACGGTGATCGCCCATCGGAAGGTCCTCGCCGCCGGTGTGGGTGCGGGCCTCTCCGCGTTGAGTGCCACGTCGTATCTCGTGGGCCGGCGCTCGGGGCGTCGCACGCACGGTCCGATCACCCGTCTGACCGGTGGCCGGATCTGAGGTGAGTGGCGGGCGCGTTGCCACTCGGCGCGAACTCGCCGGAACAGCACGGCACATGGCCCCGGACCGGGATGGTCCGGGGCCATGTGTATGCGGGTGAGCCTTTCGGAGAAACACCCGCGTTTGCGGGTGTGGGGATCGTCGCCGTGTTGTGTGCGGGATGTGGGGACGGTCGGTGTGCGGAGCGGCAGGCCCTCTTCCTGCCGGTGATAAGTTCGAGCGCGTGATATCTACGGGGGCTTCGAGCCGTACGGGGCTCGCCTTGAGTCGGGTCACCCTGGTCGGTGAACGGCGGCGCGTCGAGCTTGTGTTGCCCTCGCAGGAGCCGGTCGCGCGGCTGCTTCCCGAGGTGCTGCGGCTGCTCGATCCCCCGGCGAGTGCGCGACCGCAAACGCGGTATCTGGTGGCCGCGGACGGCAGTGTGCTCGGTCCCGACGCCACCTTGGAGTCCGCCGGTGTGGTCGACGGGGCCGTGCTGCGGCTCGTGCGCGGCGTGGCCGACGGGGCCGCCGCGGATCTGGACCTGCCGGGCCGGCGCTGGGGCCCGACGGCGGGGCGTGCCGTCGCCGGTTGCGCGGTGGTGGCGTGGGCGTCCGGCGCCGCACTGCTCGCTCTGCGGGAGTTCGACGCGGCCGAGGTCGGCGCGGTGCTCCTGGTGGTCGCCCTGCTTGCCGCCCTTGCCGGGGCGCTGTTCGCGCGGGTCGGCGACGGGCGCGGGGTGAGCGCGGTCCTCGCCGTCGCCGGCGGCGCCCTGGCGGTGTTCGGGGTGTGGAGTCTCGCGGATGCCCAAGGGTGGTCCGATGCCGTGCGGTTCGCGGGGGTCGCCGGGGTCGTGGCCATCGTCTTGGCGCTCCTCGGGTGGTGTTCCCCGCTCGGACGGAGCGGATTTGTCGGGGCCGTTGCCCTCGTGGGTGGGGTGGTGTGCTGGGAGGCCGCGGTCGCGGTCGCTCCGGTGGAGCGGGCCGGTGCTCTGCTCGGCGTGCTGTCCGTGGTCGCTCTCGGCCTGTTGTCCCGGTTCGCTCTGACGGCTTCCGGGCTCTCCGGGCTCGACGACCGGCGGTCCGGTGAGTCGTCGGTGAGCCGGTACCAGGTGTCCACCGCGCTTGCCGCCACCCACCGGGACCTCGCCCTCGCCACGTACGTGACGGCCGGGTCCGCCGCCGTGGGCGGGGTGCTCGTGCTGCGTACGGTGAACGGGTGGACGGTGACGCTCGCCCTGGCCGTCGCTCTGGTCCTCGGCATGCGAGCACGGGCCTGTCCCCTGGTGCCGGCCGTCGTGGCTGTGTTCGCGGCGGGCGGTGTCGTCGCCGTCCGGCTCGCCTGGGTGTGGGCGGACCGGGGTGGTGCGGTCGGAGCGGTCGCCGCGTTGGTCGCCGCGGCCGTCGGCAGCCTGGGCGTGCTCGTGGTGCGGCCGGCCGAGCGGATGCGGACGCGGATGCGGCGGTGCGCGGATGTGCTCGAGTCGGTCGGGGTCATCGCGCTGCTGCCGCTGCTGATCGGCGTCTTCGGGGTGTACGGGCGACTGCTCGGAACCTTCGCGTGAGCGTCAGCGTGAACGTGAACGTGGGCAAGCATGAGGCGGCGGGGATGAACCGGGCTCAGGGCAGCGGTGACGGCGAGAACGACGAGGTGCTGCGGGACATGCAGGACGGTGACACGGTGGCGCCGGCCACCGTGCCGGAGGCCTCGGTCGACTCTCGCGCGGCCGTGGACAGCGACGCCCCCGGCGACAAGGCTCCCCTTCCGGTACGGCACCCCGACGAGCAGCGGCCCAACCCGGGCTGGTCCCTCTCCGCGCGCATCGCCGCCGCGGCCGCCTCCGACGACGTACCGCCGGAGCGGCGAGAGCAGCCCCAGCAGGCGGAGCCGCAGGGAGAGGAACACGGGCAAGGGCAGGGGCAGGGGCAGGGGCAGGGGCAGCAGCAGTCCCGGGTGGCGGTTCCCGGGCGTCTCACCGACTTCGATCCGCATCCCGTACCGGGGCACGGCGTACAGGCGTCGCAGGTCCCGCCTGCTCCCGCGCCCGCACCAACGCCTGCCCCCGCAGTGGCCCAGGCCGCGCCGCCCATACCCCCGGCCCCGCCCCTCGTGGTCCAGCCCCCACCCCCCGCGTCGGCCCCGCCGGCTCCGGCGCCCCGCCCCCGCGCCTCCGCTCCCGCGCTCGCCCGGCCCACTCCCGAGTCCGTTCCCACCCTCGACCCGCGGCTCGCGCTCGCCCTCGGCAAGCCCGCGCACGGGGACTCCGTGACCCGGCGTACCGCGCAGTCCCTTCGTCGGCTGACCTCCTCCGCCGCGCAGGACGTCGTCGAAGAGACGCGTGTGGGGCGGGAGTTGCAGCAGCCCGTCGCCACCGGGCGGGTCATCGCCGTGACGTCGATCCGGGGTGGCGTGGGCAAGACGACGACCGCCGCGCTGCTCGCCCGTGCCTTCAACCACTACCGGCACGACCCGGTGCTCGCGCTGGAGGCGGACGCCGCGCTCGGGACGCTGCCCGTGCGGCTGGGGGCGGAGTCGGTGCGCTGGTCCGTGGGCGATCTGGCCCAGATCCTCAAGCCGTCCATGCAACTGACCGATGTGATCGGCTACTTGGTGCCCGTCTCCGGCGGGGGCTGGCTGCTGCCCGCGAGTCAGGGGCGGGTCGGTGCGCCGCTGGACATCCGGACGTACCGCAAGGCGACCCTCGCGCTGCGCCGGTACTTCGGCGTGACGGTCGTGGACTGCGAGACGCTGCCGGGCGAGGTGGCCCGTACGGCCATGGACACCGCGCACGCCCGGGTGGTCGTCGCGCCGCTGACCGCCGAGGGCGTCGGCGGCACCCGGGTGGTGCTGGACTGGCTGGCCCGTCTGCCGCACTCCGCGCTGGCGTCCACGGTCGTCGCGCTCATCTCGGCCACCCCCGACCCGAACCTCGATCTGAAGACGGCCACGGCGCATCTGCGGGAGACCGGCGTCAGCGTCGTGCACCTGCCCTACGACCGGCATCTCGCGGCCGGCGGCCCCATCCGTACGGAGCTGCTCGGCTCGGCGACCCGTCATGCGGCCACGCGGCTCGCGGCGGAGTCGCTGCAGCGGGCGGTGCGGGCCCGCTGACCGGCACGGGGGCCGAAGCCGGCCGCGGTAACCCCGTTCCTGGCGGAAGCCTCCGCCCCTCCGAAGAACCCGCCGAAGAACCCGCCGAATAATTCGAATGCGTTCTCGCAGCACGCCCGGTAGCGTCCCGTTCCGACGCCTTCCGATGCGCTGTGCCCCGGTTACTTCCTGTCAAAGACCACACCGGTGCCCGTTCCGATCTCGGAAGGCGCCACCTTTTTCCAAGGTGCGTCCAGGGGGACCTTCTGCATGACCCATTTCAACCGTCAGCGTGCCAAGTCCGAGGCCAGGAACGAGATCCAGGCGGAGATACCGGGTTTGACCGCAGGCGGAGCGACGTCGTCGCTCTCCACCCACGGACGGTGGCTGCTGCCGGCGTCCGGCCCGTTGGGGGCCGCACGCCCCCTGAGTGTTTCTCCGTCGTACGGCCGCACCCACCAGGGCGGCGCGGGATACGCCCGTACGCCGAAGGCCGAGCTCTTCCTGCTGGCCGTCGCCGACATGGTCGGCCACCGCACCTTCTACGAGGACGCCGGCGCGCGTGACGAGCGCTATGAACAGCTGGTGCGCACGCTCGCGGTCAGCGACCCCGAGTGGACCCTCGGCCTGCTGCGCTGGCTGCGCACCGAGGCGCACATGCGGACCGCTTCCCTGGTGGGCGCTGCCGAGTTCGTGCGGGCCAGGCGGGAGGCGGGGATGAGCGGCTTCTCCCGGCAGGCCGTGGACGCCGTACTCCAACGGGCGGACGAGCCGGGCGAGTTGCTCGCCTACTGGACCGGCCGGTACGGGCGGAGGCTGCCGCAGCCCGTGAAGCGGGGTGTCGCCGACGCCGTGCGGCGCCTCTACACGGGGCGGTCGCTGCTCAAGTACGACACCGGGTCGCGGGGTTACCGCTTCGGTGACGTCGTCGAGCTGACCCACCCCGCGCCGCATCCCGAACGCCCTTGGCAGGGCGGGCTGTTCCGGTACGCCATCGACCGGCGGCACCGGGGCGACCATGCCGTGCCGCCGCCCGGCGAGGAGCTGCTCGCCGCGCACCGGGCGCTGCTCGCCGTACCGGCCGAGGAGCGGTATGCGCTGGTCACCGGGGAGGGCGGGGCCGAGCGGCTGGCGGCGGCGGGGATGACCTGGGAGTCGGTGGCGGGCTGGTTGCAGGGGCCGTTGGACGCGGCGGTGTGGGAGGCCGTGATCCCCTCGATGGGACCGATGGCGCTCGTCCGCAACCTGCGCAACTTCGACCTCGCGGGCGTGAGCGACCGGGTGGCCGCCGAGGTGGCCCGGCGGATCGCCGACCCGGCCGAGGTGCGGCGCTCCCGCCAGTTCCCGTTCCGCTATCTGGCCGCCCACCGTGCCGCGCCCTCGCGGCGCTGGGAGGACGCCCTGGAGGCGGCCCTCGGGCACTCCCTCGCCAACGTCCCCGCGCTGCCCGGCCGCACGCTGGTGCTGGTGGACCGCTCGGGGTCGATGTTCGATCGGCCCAGCGAGCGGACGCAGCTCAACCGTGCCGACTCCGCGGCCGTCTTCGGTACGGCGCTGGCGATGCGGGCGGAGCGGGCCGAGCTGGTCGAGTTCGGCACCGACAGCCGTCGTGTCGAGGTGGCGCCGGGCGAGAAGGTGCTGCGTGTCCTGGACCGCTTCCACGACCTCGGCGGCACCAACACGGCGGCGGCCGTCACCCGGCACTACGACCGGCACGACCGGGTGGTCGTGGTGACCGACGAGCAGACGGAACGGACGCCCTGGGCCGACCCGTTCCGCGCGGTCCCGGTGGGTGTGCCCGTCTACACCTGGAACCTGGCCGGCTATGCGATGGCCCATGCCGCGTCCGGCCCGCACCGGCACACCTTCGGCGGCCTGAGCGACGCCGCGTTCCGGCTGATCCCGCTCGTGGAGGCGGGCCGGGCGGCCGACTGGCCGTGGTGCGCGGACGACACCCCGGACGGTCCGGTGCCGGACATCGCGACGCCGTAAATCCAGGTGAGGTGTCCGCCGTCGCGGTGGTGGGATGGCGTGATGAGCGACGACGTGACGGTGGAGGGCTCGCCCGTCGTGGACCGGGGGCGTTTCGCGACGACGGTGACGCCCTGGGACGACGAGGTGTGGCGCGGGGCCGCCCTGGGGTGGGTGAGCGAGGTGCTCGGCGCGCGGGGGCTGCGGGAGACCGGACCTCGGCAGGTCCGGATCCGGCCCTGGTCGGTGCTGGTGCGGCTGGCCGTCGCCGGTGACGGTACCGGCGGGGCGGTGTGGTTCAAGGCCAATCCGCCCGGCAGCCGCTTCGAGGCGGCACTGGGCGAGGCCCTGGCGGGATGGGTGCCGCGGCGGGTGCTGACGCCGGTCGCGGTGGACGCGGCGCGCGGCTGGTCGCTGCTGCCCGACGGGGGGCGGCGGTTCGCCGACACCCTGGACGCCGGGGAGGCCGGCCCGCGGGCGTGGGAGGAGATGCTGGGCCAGTACGCGGAGCTGCAGCGGGCCCTGGTCCCGCGCGCGGGAGCGATCGAGGCACTCGGCGTGCCCCGGGCCCCTACCGCCGAGCTGACCACTCTGTTCGACCGGCTCGTCGAGGACAACGCGGCGCTGACCGGTCAGGAGCGGGCGGTGCTGGGCGGGCTGCGGCCGCGGGTGGAACGGTGGTGCGCCGAGCTGGCGGAGGCCGGTGTGGGGGACTGTGTCGACCACTCGGACCTGCACGAGGGGCAGGTGTTCCACGCGCCGGAGCGGGGCCGTTTCACCTTCTTCGACTGGGGCGACGGCCTGGTGACGCACCCCTTCTGCAGCTTCCTGGTCCCCGCCCGCTGTGCGGTGGACCGCCACGGCCCCGGCGTACTGCCCCGCCTGCGGGACGCCTACCTCGAACCCTGGACGGCCGACGGCCACCGCCCGGCGGATCTCCGCCGCGCCCTGGGCCCGGCCTGGCGGCTGGGCGCGATCGGGCGGGCCTGCTCCTGGGGCCGGCTCTTCCCGGGCGCGGCGGACGGCACGGAGCTGGCCGGCGGGGCCGCGGCGGCCCCGTGGCTGCTGCGGCTGGCGGACGAACCGCCGCTGTAGGCACCCCAGCCGGCTCAACGGCCCGGCGGCGGGACGAACCGGAACTCGGCGGGCCTCAGGCGGCGGGTGCTCTCGGCGTACTCCCGCATGTAGCCGGGCCAGTTGGCGACGTTGCGGCCGTCGGGCGTGCGGTACCAGGAGGAGCAGGACTGCCATGCCGTGCCCTCGAACCGCGCCCGCAGGGCGGCGAGCCCGGCCTCCTCCACCTCGGGCCGCACGTCCAGGGCCACGGCCCCCTGGCGGCGGACCAGTCACGATCCGCGGGGTGATGCCGAGCGCGTCCGCGGTCTCCCGCACGTACCGCAGGATCTCGTCCCGGCGGGAGAACAGGTGGTGCCAGGAGGCGCATTGGGCGAAGGAGTACGAGTACAGGTGGCTCGGCACGTCGCAGGCGGGGCGCCCGGGTAGCGGTTGTGGAACCAGGTGCCGCCCGGTTCCGCGGCGGCCTCCAGCAGGGTCACGTCGTCGAGTCCGTGCCGCAGGAGTTCGGCGGCGACGGCGATGCCGCCGAAGCCGGCGCCCACGACGACGACCCTCGGCGGGCGGCGGCTCCCCTCGGGGCGGTTTTCTTGACGATCTCCTGACGCGTGCGGGCGCATCCGGCCAACTCCGTCCGGTGTCTACTTCCTTGTCGCCATCCTTACGGGGAATCTTTTCGAGGAATGGAGTGCCATGGAAGGCACTGTGGTCGCGCTCGTGCTGGTCGCCCTGGCCGCCCTGATCGTGCTGCGCAGCGGGATGCGGGTGGTCAACCAGATCGAGCGCGGGGTCGTGTTCCGGATGGGGAAGGCCCTGCCGTCGTACCGGCAGCCGGGCGTGACGTTCCTGATCCCGTTCGTCGACCGGATGCGGAAGGTGAACACGCAGGTGGTCACCATGCCGGTGCCCACCCAGGAGGGCATCACCAAGGACAACGTCTCGGTGAAGGTCGACGCGGTCGTCTACTTCCGGGTGACCGATCCGCTGCGGGCCGCGATCGAGGTCCAGGACTACGTCTTCGCCGTCGGCCAGGTCGCCCAGTCCTCGCTGCGTTCCATCATCGGCAAGAGCGACCTCGACGACCTGCTGTCCGACCGTGAGCGGCTGCACGAGGGGCTCGCCCTGATGATCGACAGCCCGGCCGCCGGCTGGGGCGTCCACATCGACCGTGTGGAGATCAAGGACGTGCAGTTGCCGGAGTCCCTCAAGCGGTCGATGTCCCGGCAGGCCGAGGCGGAGCGGGAGCGCCGGGCCCGGGTCATCACCGCGGACGGCGAGTTCCAGGCCGCCCAGCAGCTCGCCAACGCCTCCCGCATCATGTCCGACACCCCCGAGGCCATGCAGCTGCGCCTTCTCCAGACGGTCGTGGAGGTGGCGGCCGAGAAGAACTCGACGCTCGTGATGCCGTTCCCGGTGGAGCTGCTGCGGTACTTCGACAAGGCCGCGAAGACGATGACGGGCGAGCCTGCGGCGGCGACGGCCCCGGTGGCGGCGACCGCCCCGGTTGCCACGACGGCTCCGGTTGCTACGACGGCTCCGGTTCCGACCGCTTCCGCGGCACCGGCTCCGGCTCCCGCTCCGCTGCCCGACCCGCGGACCGCGACCCCCGAGCAGTAGCGAGCACCAGCGTCACGGCGGCCGAGGCGGCCGCCATGACCGTCATCGCCGTGGCGGGGGAGGTGAGTTGGGCCACCGACCCCGCCAGCGCGGCGGCCACGCCCTGCATGGTCAGCATGCCCGAGGAGTGCAACCCCAGCGCGTGGCCGGAGAGTTCGTCCGGGGTGAGGGACATCAGGCGCTCCTGCTGGACGAGGCTCGCGCCGAACCCGACGGAGGCGAGGGCGGCGAGCAGGGCTGACCACGGCAGGGCGGGGTGCAGCGCGAACAGCAGGTAGGGCGCGGCCAGCAGGAGGAGCAGCGGGGTGGCGAGGCGGGGACGCAGGGCGGCCGGGACGAGACGGCCGACGGTCACGTCGCCCGCGAACATGCCCAGCGCTGCGGCCGCGAACAGGGCGCCGGCGGCCCGGGGATCGTAGGAGACGTAGAGGGATTCGCAGCCGACGACCAGGCCGTTGGGCAGCCACAGGCCCAGGTAGGTGAGGCGGCGGGGCGGGGACGACCACAGCAGGCGGTTCGTGCGCCAGGTCGCCGCCACGGACGGGCGGCCCGAAGCGCGCGGCGGCCGGGCGGTCAGGCCCAGGCGGACGGCGAGGGCGGAGCCGGCGTAGAGCGCCGCCGCCAGCAGCAGGCAGGCGCGCGGGGACAGGACCGCCAGCAGGGCGCCGCCGGTCGCGTATCCGGTGATCTGCATGAGCCCGGAGAGCATGTTGAACACCGAACGCCCCAGCAGATAGCCGTCCTTGGAGAGGATCTCGTTCAGCAGCCCCCAGCGGACTCCCCCGCCCAGCGAGGCGACGAGCCCCTGGAGCAGGACGACGGCGAAGACGCCCCACACCGGCAGTCCGGGCAGCGCCAGCAGTGCCGAACCGGCCGCGAAGGACAGGCCGATGCCGGTCAGGGTCGACCTCGGCGGCAGCCGGTCGGCCCCCGAGAGCAGGAAGGTCGCGCCCAGGACCTGCGCCAGCTGCGGCCCGAACATACTCACCGCCGACAGCAGCGGCGAATCGGTGGCCCGGTAGACCAGCGTGCCGAGCGCCAGGCCGCCGATCGTCTGGGCCACGGTGAGGGCCGCCGAGGAGAGGAAGAACGGGGTGAACTCCGGGGTGCGGAAGAGGTCTCGGTAACTGCGCATGCCCGGAGTCTGCGAAGAGCCCGGGAGCGCTGGTTATTGTTTCGCGTGGGCGCGAAACGTCAGGGACGAGGGGCGGGTGGGCATGGGCTGGTGGCAGATCGACGCCGACACCCTGGCCCGCAGCCGGTTCGTGCTCTCCCCACTGGCCGAGACCTTCGCCTGTCTGCAGCTGATGCACTGGGGCGGACCCGCGCACCCGGGTGAACAGCTCTGGTTGCGGACCCATCTCCCGGCCTACCGGGCGCTGCTGGCGGCCGACCCGGTGACCGCGCGGCTGGTGCGGGCCGGCCTCGGCCGGGGCTGGATCGCCGACTTCCTGGCGCCCACCCCGAGGGACGGGGAGTCCCTCGAGGAGGGCGTGGCCCGGGTCCGGGCGACCGATCCCGCGCGGGCCCGGGCCGATGTCGTCGTCGCCCTGCAGGGCAGGCCGCTGCCCGACGAGCTCCGCCGCGACGACCTTCCCGAGCGCGCGGCCGACCTCCTCGCCCATGTGTGGACCGAGGCGGTACGGCCGTACTGGAGCCGCCGCCGGCACATCCTGCAGGCCGATGTGGTCGCCCGCACCGCGCAGGTCAGCCGGGGCGGGTGGGCGAGCGTCCTGGACTCGCTGCGGCCGGGGCGCAGCAGGTGGCTCGGCGAGAACCGGCTCCAGGTGAACCTGCACGAGTATCCGCCGCGCGACATCTCCGGCGCCGAGCTGGTCTTCGTGCCGGTCACACCGAAGGCGGGCTGGGTGTCCTGGGAGGAGCCCGAGCGGTACGCCCTCGTCTACACCTGCGCCGGCGCCCTCGCCGACCCCGCCGCGCGGCCCGCGCCCGCGAGCCTGGCCGCCCTCCTCGGCCCCGCCCGTGCCGCGGCCCTCGTGCTGCTCGGCGCCCCGATGAGCACCAGCCAGCTGACCGCCGTGACGGGTCAGGGGCTCGGTTCGGTCGGCCGGCATCTGAAGGTGCTGCTGGACGCGGGCCTGGTGGAGCGGCGCCGGGCGGGCCGTTCGGTGCTCTACTCCCGCACGTCCGCCGGTGACGTCCTGGTGGAGGCGCAGGACCGGTCCGGCACGCAGCGGAGTTAGCATCCGCTCATGACGACCGCAGACAACAACGGCGCCGGCCCCCTCGACGTGGAGATCGGCGCCCTCCAAGGTGGATCGGCCGGCCTCTCCCAGTACGCGGGGCGGGCCGTACTCATCGTGAACGTGGCCTCCAAGTGCGGGCTGACCCCGCAGTACGCCGGTCTGGAGCGGCTCCAGGAGCGCTTCGCCGACCAGGGCTTCACCGTGCTCGGCGTGCCCTGCAACCAGTTCCTGGGCCAGGAGCCCGGCAGCTCCGAGGAGATCGCCGAGTTCTGCTCGGCGACGTACGGCGTGACCTTCCCGATGACGGAGAAGATCGAGGTCAACGGGGACGGACGGCACCCCCTGTACGACCGTCTCGTCTCCTTCTCCGACGCCGAGGGCCACGACGGCGACATCCGCTGGAACTTCGAGAAGTTCCTGATCGGCCGCGACGGCAAGGTCGTGGCCCGCTTCTCCCCGCAGACCGAGCCGGAGGCGGCGGAGGTCGTCGCGGCGATCGAGAACACCCTGGCCTAGAGGGACCCGTTGACCTTGTCCCTGGGGCAAGGACGAGCATCCCTCGTCGTCGGGCGGAACGGTTCCGCGCGATGACGGAGGATGCTCGGGTGGACGACGAACTGCTCACCATCGGCGCGTTCGCGGCCCGGGCGCGGCTGTCGGCCAAGGCGCTGCGGCTCTACGACCGCCTCGGGCTGCTGGCCCCGGCCCAGGTGGACGAGGGCAGCGGCTACCGCTACTACCGGGCGGGCCAGGTGGAACGGGCCCGGCTGGTGGCGCTGCTGCGGCAGCTCGACATGCCGCTGGCCCGGATCGCCGAGGTGGTCGAGGCGGACGGCGCCGAGGGCGCCGCACTGCTGGCCGCGTACTGGGCGGACGTGGAGTCCCGGCTGGCCGGGCAGCGGACGCTCGCCGAGTACCTCCGTGGACGGCTGTCCGGGAGGAGTTCCGAGATGTACGGGAAGTTCGTGGTCGAGACGGTGGACGTACCGGCGCGGGTGGTGATCACCCAGTCCCGGCACACGCTGGCCGACGAGTTGCCGGCGTGGATCGGCGCGTCGCTGGGCCGGCTGGAGACGGCGGCCCGGGAGTGCGGGGGTGTGACGGCGGCGCCGTACGTCGTCTACCACGCGGAGGTGTCGATGGAGAGCGACGGACCGGCGGAGGCGTGCGTGCCGGTCGCCGACGAGACGGCGGCGCGGGCGTGGGCGCGCGAGCACGGCCGGTCCTGGGAGACCGCGGTGCGGGTGGAGCCGGCCCAGCGGCTGGCGTACACGCGCATCACCAAGGCCCAGGTGGCCCACCCGCAGATCCTGGCGGCCTTCGAGGCGGTGGAGCAGTGGATCGCCGCGGAAGGGCTGGAGCAGGCGGGGCCCTGCCGGGAGGTCTACTTCGCGGACTGGGACGCGGCGGGGCCCGAGGACGAGGTGTGCGACATCGCGTTCCCGGTGAGGTGACGGCGCCGGGGCGCTACTTCAGCTCGTCGGGGCACGGAGTCCCGCGCGGCAGCTGATACGGCGCCCCCAGCCGGTAGGTGCCCGCCTTGGGCGCCAGCAGGAGCGTCCACTTGTCGCCCTTGGCGTCCTCCTCCGTCTGCATCAGACAGCCGTTGACGTTGTCGTACGACTTCGGAAGGCCGTCGGCGCGGTGCTTGGAGGCGTCCGTCTCCTGCGGGGGCTTCACGCCCTTGCCCTTGGCGTCGACCAGGCCGAGCCACGGGGAGTAGGGGACCCGGATCAGCACCCGGCCGGGCTTCTTCACCTCGATGGTCAGCTCGCCCTGGTCGGCGCGGTCCACGATGGCGGGCGGGTCGGCGAGCGGGGTGGGGTCGGTGACCCGGAACAGCTGCCAGTTGGCGTCGCCCCAGATCTGCCGCAGATACGGCATGCCCCGCTGGACGAGTTCCCGCTCGCGCTCGCCGCCGTCGCCGTCCGGCTCGCCCTTGGGCAGCACGACGAAGTGGACGGCCCAGCGGCGCAGCCATTCGTGGTAGTTCGCCGAGTTGAGGGTGTCGTCGTAGAAGAGGGGGTTGCGCTCCATGTCGGCCTGGCGGTTCCAGCCGCGGGCCAGGTTCACGTACGGGGCGAGGGCGGAGGCCTCGCGGTGGGAGCGGGCGGGGACCACCTCGACGCGGCCCTTCTCGGCGCCGACCCCCTGGAGCTCGTTGACGAGCGGGGCCAGCTCACGGGCCCAGGAGGCGGTCGGGGTGGTGCGCACGACGTCGTCGACCGCCTTGAACCCGATCCAGAAGGTGAACCCGGCGATGACCAGCACCGTCAGGTACCACTCGCGGGTGCGAGGGGTCTTGAACGGCAGCGCGGCGACCAGCGCGACGCCGGCGAACAGCATCGCCAGCCGGGTGATGTTGGAGCCGATCTGGGAGCTGACGACCCACACGCCGAGCACGGACAGGCCGTACACTGCGGAGGTGAGCCGGACCGTCGTCCACTTCCTGGGGACGAGCACGAAGACCAGGACCGCGTAGACGAACGGCAGGCTGGCGGAGCCGATCGTCATCGGCTGGGTGCCGGAGAACGGGAACAGCCACGCCGACAGGGCCACCACGGCGGCCGGCGCGAGACCCAGCGCCCAGGCGCCGGGCCGGCGCTTCTGCAGGAACAGGGCGACGGCCACCAGCCCCACGAACAGCCCGGCCACCGGCGAGGCCAGCGTGGCGAGCGCGGCCAGCGGCGCCGCGCAGGCGGCCTTCGCGCCTCTGCGGTAGCGCCACTTGTGCGGCCAGCAGAACACGACGGCGACCGCGCCCAGCGCGAACACCGTGCCCAGCCCGAACGTCACCCGCCCGGAGGCCGCGTTGCACAGGAACGCGAAGACACCCGCCAGCGAGGCCCACAGGGGGTTCTTCACCGACCGGCTGCGGATGAGGATCATCGTGAGCAGACCGGCCGAGACCGTCCCCGCGATCATCATCGTCGTCCGCACGCCGAGCACGGACATCAGGTACGGCGACACCACGCTGTAGGACACCGGGTGCATGCCGCCGTACCAGGCGAGGTTGTACGCCGAGTCCGGGTGCCGGCCGACGAACTCGGCCCACGCGTCCTGCGCCGCCAGGTCGCCACCACTGTTCGCGAACGTGAAGAACCAGGCGATGTGGAGGGCGCCGGCGAGCGCGGTGATCGAGAGCACCGGGTGCCGCAGCAGCCGCTCGCGCAGGGCGAGCAGGAGGGTCGTCGCACGGGACGGAGCGTCCTGCGTACGGGTGTCGTCCGTACGGTCGTCGCCGTCAGGGGCGTCGACACGTGGCACGGGCACGCGTATTCGCGGGCCGGTTCCCCGTCCCGGATCGGCGTCGTCGGCGCGTGTCGGCTCCGCAGTGGCCACCTGAAGGCACTCCCCGTGGTGTCCCGTCTTCTGTTCTGGTCCTCTGTCCACAGGACGCGTCCCGTTGCCCGCGCGTTCGCGGCCACGTCCCCGGGGCTTTCCCGGCCGCGTCCCCTGCGCGACGGCCTGCCCCGTTTCGTGACGCTAGCACGCAGCGCCGGCACCGCCACCCCGCGGCCCGCCCCGCGCACACGCCGGCCGCCGTCCCCGGGGGGACGGCGGCCGGTGCGCCACGGGTCACCCGCCGGGTCAGCCGATGCGGGTGAGCTTGTCGGTGAAGCCGGGTTCGGCGAGGTCCTTCCGCAGCTGGACGGGGACCTGCACCGCACCGCTGGTGCCGCCGTCGCCGACGGTGAGGGTGCCGACCTTCGTGCCGGCCTTCGCCGAGTGGGGCAGGTCGTCCGTGACGAAGGACAGCTTCACCTTCAGCCCGGCCCAGCCGACGGCCGAGACGTCCTTGGTGATCACGACGGGGGTACGGCCGCCGAGGCCGTCGTCGACGTAGCCGACGACGTCGCCCTTCTTCAGGATCGTCGCCGACTTCAGGGAGCCCTGCGCGGCCCGGATCAGCTTGTCGCCGGCGTCGAGGGCGCCGGAGAGGATGGTGTTGTCGCTGCCGCCGGGGCCCTGGCCGAGGACGGCACCCACGATGGTGCGGGTCTCGCCGCCGACCTGCTTGACGGCCGCGAAGACCAGGTTGCCGCCGGCCGCGGTGGTGGTGCCGGTCTTGATGCCGATGACGCCGTTGTAGCCGACCAGGCGGTTCCAGTTGCTGTGCTTGCTGCCCTTGTAGTCGGTGTACTCCATCATCCGGGCGATCTCGCGGAAGCTCGGGTTCTTCATCGCGGCCTTCGCGAGCTTCACCTGGTCCGCGGCCGTGGAGACGGTGGTCTTCTGCAGGCCCGAGGGGTCGGTGTACGTCGTGTTCGTCATCCCGAGGTCCTTGGCGGCGGCGTTCATCTTGCTCGCGAACGCCTTCTCGGAACCGGCGTCCCAGCGGGCCAGGAGACGGGCCACGTTGTTCGCGGACGCGATCAGGACGCCCTCCAGGGCCTCCCGCTGGGTGATCGTGTCACCGGCCTTCACCTGAACCGTCGACTCGCCGTCCGCGGTCGCCTGCTCCTCCGCCGTCTGGTCGACCTTGATCTTCGCGCCGTCGCCCTTGAGCGGGTGGTCGCGCAGGATCAGGTACGTGGTCATGACCTTGGCGACACTGGCGATCGGTACGGGCTTCTGCGCGCCGGAGGAGCCGAAGGAACCGATGCCCTGGACGTCGAGGGCGCCTTCGCCGTCCGCCGGCCACGGGATGTCGGCCTTGCCGCCGCCGAAGGTGTAGCTCTCATCGGCGGTGAGGTCGAGGGTGGGGGCCGGCAGCGGGCGGACCGCCTGCACGACCGCGAAGACGACGGCCAGCAGCAGGACCAGGGGCGTCCAGATCTTGACCCGGCGGACGAGCGTGCGGACCGGGGTCTCCGGCGGCGGCGGGGTGTTGGTCAGCTCCGCCAGCAGGTCCAGCGGGGGCTTGGGCGGGAGCGGCTGCTGGGTGGTGCGCTCGGGACCGACCTGCGGGACGGACGCCGTGGCGTCCGCGGGCGCGGGCTTCGGCTTCTTCGCCGCCGGGTCGTCCAGGGGCTTGAGCGCGACGAACTTGCTGGTGCGCTCGGGGTCCGGCTTGGGCTCGGCCTTGGGGCCCGACTTCGCGTCCGGCTTCGGGTCCGACTTCGGGTCCGGCTTCGGGTCCGACTTGGGCTCGGACTTGGGGTCCGACTTCGGGCCGGTGAGCTTGAGCATGGTGGTCGGCTGGTCGACCCGGGGGCTGGGCCGCTTGAAGATCGCGGTGGGCTGATCGACGGGGGCGGAGCCCTCGTCGTCATCACCGGGGGTCTTGGCGTCGGTCTTGGCATCGGTCTTGGCATCGGCCTTGGCCTCGGCCTTGGCGTCGCTCTTGGTGTCGCTCTTGTCGGCGACGGCGTCCTCGGGCTCGACATCCGCGTCGGCGGGCTCGGCGTCCTCCGGCTCGGCGTCGGCGGGCTCGGCGTCCGCGTCCTCCGGCTCGGCGTCCGCCACCGCGTCCTCGGGCTCCGCCTCCGTCTCGGTCTCGGCCTCGGTCGACCCGGCCTCGTCGCCGCCGTCCTCGGCCTTCGCGGCCGCCTTCTCGTCGCCGTCGGAGTCACCGGACCGGACCCACGCGGCCACGGCGGCGCGCAGCCGCTCGTCGCCGACGGTGCCGCCCGCCCCGCCGTCGGACGCCTCAGGATCGCCGGAGTCGTCGGCGTCCGCGCCGTCCTCGCCTCCCTGGCGCCCCGGAGCCGCCTCCGCGACGGAATCCGCGCCGGCGTCCCCGGACGCGCTCTCGGGGGCGCTCTCGGCGCTCTCCGGGGCCTTCTCGGCGGTCCGGGCGGTGCCGGAGGGCCCGGCACCGGTTCCGGCCGTGCCGGGGCCCTCAACGGCCTCCTCGGCCTCGTCCCCCGAGTCCTCGGCCTCGGTCTCGGAGACCTCCGAGTCGGTCTCGGACGCCTGCCGGGCCGTCTCGGCGGCCTCGGCCTCCTCGTCCGCCGTCTCCGCCGTCTTCTCGGCTTCCGTCAGGAGATCACGTACCGAAAGCACCCGCGTGGCCGTGTCCACGCCTCCGCGCGTCCCCGGCTCCTCATCGGCGGCCGTCCTGGCCTCGGGAACCGGACCCGCGCTCCCCGACGTCGGTTCTGCCGACGACTCGCGCTGCTTCGACCTGTCGGGGGACTCGCCCGCCACCGATGCCTCCTCCATGTGCCGCCGCATGCCCCGCACGCGGCTGCCGAACCGTCAACCGAACGTGAATCGCCGCCCGGGACACCGCTTGTGGCGCTGTCCGAAGCATGTACCAGTGTCCTGTGTGCGGGCTTGACCCCTGCGGTAGACGAGAACGACATACCTACCGGTTCCCTCACAAAGAGGTCACGCACTCTCGACAGACCAATGTGAGAGGGGTCACCCTGTCTTTCATCCACGCGGGGAGGCATGGATGGGCAGGAGCCGCAGAACACTTCCGGAGGAGCTTCTGCTGCTGGCGTTGGACCCGGCCACGGGTACCACTGCGCAGCCGCAGTCGCTCGACCTCGGTCTGGCCGGAGCACAGCTAGTGGAGCTGGCGCTGGCCGGACGGATAGCCCCAGACGGGGATCGTATCGCCGTGGTAGCACCACGGCCGACTGGAGATCCAACGTTGGACTGCGCGTTGGAGTTGCTGCGAAGGCGTGGCGCTCCCGTGCGGGCAGTGAACTGGATCGGCGGGCCGCGCCTTGGGCTGCGCCAGACCTACCTCTCGCATCTGGAGCGGTGCGGCATGGTGCATGCCGTGGCGGGCCAGATGTGCGGAGTGCTGCCGACGACTCGCTACCAGGCGACGGACAACGCCATCAGCCGGGAGATCAGGGCCCGGCTGGATTCCGCGATCCGTACCGGCGTACCGCCGGACCCACGGACCGCGGCGCTCGCCGCACTGGCGCACGCGGTCGGCCTCGGCAAGCACCTGTATCCGGGGAACGAGGGACGGTCGTCCCGGTCCCGGCTGCGGGACCTGATCAGGCACGACCCCATGGGCGGTCTCGTCGCGCACGCCGTGATGGACGTCCAGAACGGCGTGGGCGCCCAGCCCCGCCGCAGCCCGGCCCCGGCCGGCCGCCCGGCCGCCGGACCCTCCGGGCCCGCACCGGAACCCGCTCGCGGCGTTCCGATGCAGCCGCGCCGCGGACCCATGGCGCGTGTCGTGGCCCACTGAGCCGCGGTCCCACGACGCACACCGGCACCACCCGCACCGCACAGCACCACACGCCGCACCAGAGTCCCCAGACCCGGTTCGGGAGCCGCAGGCCCGCGCGGGGCGGCGGGACCGTACGTCGTCCGTGTCCTCGGATACGGAAGGCGCGACGGTTCCGCCGTCCCGCGCGGCCGCTTTGTGTGCGGGCCGCGCGAACTGGCGTGTATGCAGCGCATATCCGTCGTTTCCCAGCGGTAGAAAGCACCTTGGTGGCAATCTGCTCAACAGCAGATACGCAAAGTGGCAAGCAGAGGTCCGCAGCCGGAGGTGCACGTCCCGTGGCGTCAAGTGTCAATCCCACCGTCAGGCGACGCCGGCTGGGCCAGGAGCTGCGCCGGCTCCGTGAGCTCAAGGGCATGACGGCCGAGGAAGTGGCGGAGCGGCTGCTGGTGTCGCAGTCGAAGATCAGCCGGCTGGAGAACGGCCGGCGCAGCATCAGCCAGCGCGACGTCCGCGACCTGTGCGGGGTGTACGAGGTCGAGGACCACCGGATCGTCGACTCGCTGATGCAGATGGCCAAGGACAGCCGCCAGCAGGGCTGGTGGCACTCCTTCGGCGACATCCCCTACAGCGTGTACATCGGGCTGGAGACGGACGCGGCGAGCCTGCGCGTCTACGACCCGCAGGTCGTGCCGGGGCTGCTGCAGACCCGGCAGTACGCCGAGACGCTGATCGCGGGCGCCCTGCCGGAGACCGCGGCCGCCGACATCGACAAGCGCGTCCAGGTGCGGTTGCGGCGGCAGGAACGAATCACCGCCCCGGAGAACCCGCTGCGGCTGTGGACCGTGATGGACGAGGCGGCCCTGCGCCGGGTGGTGGGCAACCGCTCGCTGATGCGCGACCAGTTGGAGCACCTCGTCGAGCAGTCGCAGCTGCCGCACGTCACGGTGCAGGTGATCCCCTTCGACATGGGGGCGCATCCCGGCCTCAACGGCCAGTACGCGATCCTCGAGTTCCCGGACGCGGCCGACTCCAGCGTGGTCTACATCGAGGGCGTGACCAGCGACCTGTACCTGGAGAAGGCGAACGACGTGCAGAAGTACAGCGTGATGTACGAGCATCTGCGGGCGCAGGCCCTCAATCCGGACCAGTCACGGCAGTTCATCGCGGACATCGCGAAGGAGTACGCCCGCTGAAGCGCCGCACCGTACACCTTCTTGGGTCTCCAGTGGAAGACCCACCTGGAATATGCCATCCAGTCGAGTGAATAGTCGCTTCGTACACCGAGGTGGGCGAGTAGCGTCGATCACGCCACCACGCATCACAGGTTGGCGCAAACCGCGCTGTGGGTTCGGAGTCGGACTCGTCGTGCGGTGACAGCAACTCAACGACTGGCATTCCGGAGCAAAAATGGCAATTCGTCAGGGCGCCACGGACACGTGGACCAAGTCCTCGTACTCCACGGGCAACGGCGCGTGCGTCGAGATCAAGTCACCGGTTGTCGCGGCGATGGCCGTCCGGGACTCCAAGGTCACCGAGGGCCCGGTGCTGGCCTTCCCGGCCGAGGCGTGGAACACGTTCGTCGCGTCGATCAAGGCGTAGCGGAAGGGACTCACGATCTTCGGACCGTCCTTCCCCCGAGTACAACTTCACAAGCAGCACAGCAAGAGCCCTCTCGACCAGCTTCGCCGTCCTTGCCGAGGGGGCTCGGCCTGTGTCCCCGCCCGTAGCGACGACGGGCCTGGCTACACCTAGCGCAGTCGGTCGACGTACTTGTCCGTCCCGGGGACCGTCGGGACGAAGGGCGCCACCAGTTCCACCCTCCCCAGCCCCGTCTCGGCCACCGGCCCGTCCAGCCCCGTGAAGTACGCCTCCCAGCACTCGCGTGGATCGGCCTCCAGGAACCACAGCAGCGTCAGCCGGGTGTCCACGCCCTCCACCTGCTTCACGTACGTCATCCGGTCGCCCGGCAGCGGAGTCGGCCGGAACACGGTCACCATGGCCGCCGGCGACCCGGCGAGCCGCCCGGGCAGGTGCCGCGCCCGCAGCCATTCGAGCAACTCGTCCCGCTGCGCGGCCGATTCGGCGTCGATCACCTCCACCAACAGGCCGGCGTAGGGGTGGTCGAGGGCGTGGAAGTCGCGGGGTCCGGCGGCCCCGTCGCGGTAGACGGTGACCTCGTGGTCCTGGAACGCCGTGAAGACGTGGGTGCGGTCCTGGTACACGCGGGCGTCCCGGTTGAGCCGCTTGTTGATCGTCACGGTCCACCGCATGTGGTCGTCGTAGCGGCCGTCCGTGACCCAGTACGTCGAGAGGTAGCAGCCGGCGGTGACCGGCTGGGCCACCGCCGACTTCTCCGGATAGCGCAGCAGTTGGAGGTCGCGGGTGGCCACCCAGCGGCGCCCGGCGAACATCCAGGGCATGGCCATCGCGCCGGCGTAGTAGTGGTCGTCCTCGTACCAGCGGTTGTACGCGTACTCATGGCCGGGGTGCGGTTCCACCATGGTGATGAGGGCATGGCCGGGACGGACTCCGTAGGGCCCTACGGCGGCCAGCTCGGCGTACACGTCGCTCCTGGTTTCCTCGCTCACGTCGCTCCCCTTCCGTCCTCCGCCGGTCGCCCATACTCTGACGCTCCGTCAGATAATTGGCCAGACCCGCGGAGGCTCGGATGTCACTGCTCACGGGCAAGACCGTCGTCGTCTCGGGAGTCGGCGCCGGGCTCGGTCACCAGGTCGCGGCGGCGGTGGTGCGCGACGGCGGCAACGCGGTGCTCGGGGCTCGCACGGAGGCGAACCTCGCCAAGAGCGCGGCCGAGATCGATCCCGACGGGGCGCACACGGCGTACCGGCCGGCGGACATCACCGACGAGACGCAGTGCGCGGCGCTGGCCGCCCTCGCGCACGAGCGCTTCGGCCGGATCGACGCGGTGGTCCATGTGGCGGCGTGGGACGGCTACTTCGGCGGCCTGGAGGACGCGGACTTCGCGACCTGGCAGTCGGTGATCGACGTGAACCTGCTGGGGTCGCTGCGGATGACGCGCGCGTGTCTGCCGGGGCTGAAAGCGGCGGGCGGTTCGGTGGTGTTCATCGGCACGCAGTCCTCCGTCGCCGCGCCCACGCAGGTCCGGCAGGCGGCGTACGCGGCCTCGAAGGGGGCGCTGACGAGCGCGATGTACTCGCTGGCGCGCGAACTCGGCCCGCACCGCATACGGGTCAACACCGTGCTGCCGGGCTGGATGTGGGGGCCGCCGGTGCAGGCGTACGTGCAGTTCACGGCGCAGACGGAGGGGGTGCCGGAGGCCGAGGTGCTCAAGCGGCTGACCGACCGGATGGCGCTGCCCGACCTCGCCACGGACGCGGACGTGGCCGATGCGGCGGTCTTCCTCGCCTCGGACCGGGCACGGGCCATCACCGGGCAGTCGCTGCTGGTCAACGCGGGGGAACTGATGCGCTGACCATCGAGATCCAGCCACACCGGCTGTTCATGTACATAAACAGTGACCATCAAGCGGAACGATTTTACCTGCTCTTGAACCGCCGCTTGCTTGCTGTGATCATGCCACCCCACTCAGAGTTCGTCATGCCCGTCCCCGGCAGCGGACCCTGGAAGGGGGCTCATGAACAGTCTCGACTGGGCCGTGCTCATCGGCTACTTCGGCGTGATGGTGGCGATCGGCGTCTGGTCGCACAAGCAAGTGGGCAACGTCAGCGACTTCTTCACCGCCGGCGGCAAGATGCCCTGGTGGCTGTCCGGCATCTCGCACCACATGTCGGGCTACAGCGCGGTCCTGTTCACGGGGTACGCGGGCATCGCCTACACCTACGGCGTGACGTCCTTCGTGACCTGGTCCTTCCCGATCGCGCTGGGCATCGCCATCGGCTCCAGGCTGTTCGCGCCGCGGATCAACCGCCTGCGCTCCCGGCTGCAGGTGGCCTCGCCGCTGGAGTACCTGAAGAACCGCTACGACCTGAAGACCCAGCAGGCCCTGGCCTGGTCCGGCATGCTGCTGAAGATCGTCGACGTGGGCGCGAAGTGGGCGGCGATCGCCACCCTGCTGTCCGTCTTCACCGGCATCTCCCTGAACCAGGGCATCCTCATCACCGGCGCGATCACCGCGGTCTACTGCACGATCGGCGGTCTGTGGGCGGACGCGCTGACCGAACTGGGCCAGTTCGTGATCCAGTTGCTGGCCGGCGTCTCGATGTTCGTGGCGGTCGTGCTGAAGCTGAACGACAAGGGCATCGGCTTCTTCGAGGCCTGGGACCAGCCGGCCCTGCACGGGCACGGCAAGCCCCTCGTCGGCCCCTACGGCACCGTCTTCCTGCTGGCGTTCCTCTTCATCAAGCTCTTCGAGTACAACGGCGGCATGCTCAACCAGGCCCAGCGCTACATGGCGACGGGCTCCCCGCACGAGGCCACGCGCTCGGCCCGGCTGTCCGCGGCGCTGTGGCTGGTCTGGCCGGTCGTGCTGTTCTTCCCCATGTGGATGTCCCCGCTGCTGGTCCACGCACAGAAGCCGGACGGCTCCGACTCCTACGGCCTGATGACCGAACAGCTGCTGCCGCACGGCCTGTTGGGCCTGGTGATCGTCGGGTTCTTCTCCCACACGATGGCCATGTGCTCCTCCGACGCCAACGCGATCGCGGCCGTCTTCACCCGGGACGCGGCGCCCGTGCTGTCCCGGCGGGCCCGTGAGTGGGGGCAGCGCTCCGGGCTGATCGCGGCCCGGGTGACCACGGTGGTCTTCCTCGCCCTGTCGATGGCGGTGGCGACCCAGGTCAACTCGCCCACGTTCAAGGACATCATCACGGTCGTCATCAAGTGGGTCGCCGGTCTGATGGGCCCGATCGCCATCCCGATGATGCTGGGTCTGCTGCGGCCCTTCCGCCGCTCCGGCCCGACGGCGGCACTGACCAGCTGGGGCCTGGGCCTGCTGGCCTTCTGGCTGGTCAACTACCCCATCAACTGGAGCATCGACGGTGGCGTGCCGCTGCAGTACCAGGTCTCCATCCCGCTGGCCGTCTCCCTGGTCCTCTACATCCTCATCGGCTACCTGAAGCCGGAGGACACCCCAGAGCGCCTGGCGGTCATCGAGCGGATCAACACGGACGACGACAGCACGGCGGTCGCGGTACCGGCCCCGGCGGAGGGCGTGGAGGACGCGCTGGGCCGCACGCCGGTGAAGGACTGAGCCCCGGGCCCGGGGGGAGGGGAAAAGCCGGTGCCGGCGTACTCCACGACCGGCAGACTGACCGGCATGACCACCCCACTCCCCCCGGGCCCGCAGGCCGACCTGCTCCGCTACCTCCAGGACGCGCGTGACGCCCTGCTGTGGAAGCTGGAGGGCCTGTCCGAGTATGACGTCCGGCGCCCCCTGACCCCGACCGGCACCAATCTGCTGGGCCTGGTCAAACACGTGACGTACGTCGAACTCGGCTACCTGGGCGACACGTTCGGGCGGCCTGCCGGCCCCACCAGCCCCTGGTACGGGCCCGTCGCCGACGACAACAGCGACATGTGGGCGTCCGCCGACGAGTCCCGGGCCGACATCGTCGACCGCTACCGGCAGGCGTGGCGGCACGCCGACGCCACCGTCGCGGCGCTGCCCCCGGACACGGTCGGCACGGTGCCGTGGTGGCCGCAGGACACGGCGGAGATCACCCTGCACCACGCGTTGGCCCGGGTCCTCGCCGACACCCAGCGGCACGCGGGCCAGGCCGACATCCTCCGCGAACAGCTCGACGGCTCCGCGGGCTGGCTCCAGGGCAGCACCAACCTGCCGTCGGACGACCCGGCATGGTGGCAGGACTACCGGGACCGCCTGGAGCGGACGGCCCGCGAGGCGGCCGACAGGGCCTAGCGGGGCCGGCCGCCGGGATCACGGGCGGACGCCCGATGCCCGGGAACACCCGGCGCGCAGCAGATGCCGGTGCCGGGGCGACCCGACCGGCACGGACGCCCGGCGCTCGCCGGACGGGGCGGGATCAAGCCGCCGACGGACCCCGGGGCTCAGAGCCGCGAGCAGCGGGCCGGCCAGCCCGGGGTGACCGGCCGGTGGCCCTCGGCGGGCTCAGGCCCGCGGGCAGCGGGCCGGCCGACCGGTGAAGCACCGGCGCACTCGCCGGGCAGGCCGGGCGTGGTCGGCCGACGGTCTCAGCGGGCTCAGGCCCACGGGCAGCGCGCCGGCCAGCCCGGAGTGACCGCCCGGTGGCCCTCGGCGGGCTCAGGCCCGCGAGCAGCGGGCCGGCCGACCGGTGAAGCACCGGCGCACTCGCCGGGCAGGCCGGGCGTGGTCGGCCGACGGTCTCAGCGGGCTCAGGCCCGCGAGCAGCGCGCCGGCCAGCCCGGAGTGACCGCCCGGTGGTCCTCGGCGGGCTCAGGCTCGCGGGCAGCGGGCCGGCCGACCGGTGAAACACCGGCGCACTCGCCGGGCAGGCCGGGCGTGGTCGGCCGACGGTCTCAGCGGGCTCAGGCCCACGGGCAGCGCGCCGGCCAGCCCGGAGTGACCGCCCGGTGGCCCTCGGCGGGCTCAGGCCCGCGGGTAGCGGGCCAGCCAGCCCGGGGAGGCGCCTGCCGGGCCGTGCAGGGCGGGGCCCTGGGTCATCTCCATGGCGAAGTCGTCGGCCAGTTCCAGGAGAGTGGGGCGGCCCTCCAGCTCGGCCAGCCAGGCGGGCGGCAGGGCCGTCTCGCCGTGCAGGGCGCCCAGCAGGCCGCCGGTCAGCGAGGCCGTCGCGCCCGACGGGCCGTCCTGGTTCACGGCGAGGCACAGGCCGTGCCGGACGTCCTCGCCGACCAGCGCGCAGTACACGGCGGCGGCCAGCGTCCCCTCCGCCGTACGGTCCCCGGCGAGCTCGGCGACGCGGGCGGGCGTCGGCATGCCCTGGCGTACGGCGCCCAGGGCGTGCTGCAGCGCGGCGGACACCGACTCGTGGCCGGGGCGGGCGGCGAGCAGGGCGAGGGCCTGCTGGACGGCCGCGTCGAGGGTCTCGCCGCGGGCCAGCCCGTGCACCACGACGGCGTACGCCCCCGCCGACAGGTAGGCCATCGGGTGGCCGTGGGTCTGCGCCGCGCACTCCACCGCGAGCTGGGCGACGAGCTGCGGCTCCCAGCCCACGAGGAGGCCGAAGGGCGCGGAGCGGGCCACCGCCTCCGGTCCGACCTCGCCCGGGTTCTTGGGGGCGTCGAGGGTGCCCATGTTCTCGTCGCCGAAGCCGATCAGCAGCGAGCGGGCCGGGTCCCGCCGGGCGTACAGCCACTCCTCGCGGGCCAGCCAGCCGTCGTCCTTGCGCCGTTCGTCGGGCCCCCAGTCGCGCTGGGTGGCGGCCCACCGCAGATAGGCGCGGTGCAGGTCGGTCGGCGGATGCCAGGCGCCGGTGTCCCGCCGGACCTGGGCGCGTATCAGCCCGTCCACGCTGAACAGGGTGAGCTGGGTGAGGTGGGTGACGGCTCCGCGCCTGCCGTAGGCGACGCCGAGATCGCCGAGCCCCTCGGGCCCGTACTCCTCGTGTATGCCCTCCAGGTCCAGCCCGTCGACCGGCGCTCCCAGCGCGTCCCCGACGGCGGATCCGAGCAGCGTGCCCCGCACCCGGCTTCGGAAGTCCTGCTGTTCCGCGCGGCCCCAGACGGCCCCGGCTGTCCCACCCACCAGAACCTCCCCGAGGGCCCCGCCCGACATACGACAGTTCAGCACTGTAATCGAACGGGGACGGTCGGTTCAGGGGGCAATCCGGTGCACGGACCGATCACGCCGGGGAAAGATGGCTGTCATGTCCACCAACACAACGACCGCCTCGACCACGGTCACCACCCCCCACGCCCGCGCCCGCACCCTGACGGCCGCACTCCTCACGGCGAGCGTCGCCCTCTACATCGCGCTCGTCGCCTTCGGCAACATCACCGACTTCGGGACCAACCAGGCCTTCGTGCAGCACGTCCTGGCCATGGACACCACGTTCAAGGACGACGACCTGATGTGGCGGGCGATCACGAGCAAGGGCCTGCAGAACGCCGCCTACGTCGCGATCATCGTCTGGGAGACGGTCGCCGCGCTCGTCCTGATCTACGCGACCTGGCTGTGGGCCCGCCGGGACCACGCCCGCGCCCGCAGCGTCTCCACCTACGGCCTGCTGATGCTGCTCCTGCTGTTCGGCGCCGGGTTCATCGCCGTCGGCGGCGAGTGGTTCTCCATGTGGCAGTCGAAGACCTGGAACGGCCTGGACGCCGCCCTGCGGGTGTTCGTCTTCGCCGGGTTCACGCTGCTCGTCGTGCTGTTCAGCGACAACCGGCGTGACGACGCCACTACTTGACGACCGCGACCTTCGTGCCGGCCGTGGCGAAGGTCCACAGCGCCGTCCCGTCCGCCGCCTTCATCCGGATACCGCCGGTGCGGGTGCCGGACGCGGGCGGCGGGGACGTCCCGTCGACCGCGTTGGAGAAGGCGATGTTGACGCCGGAGCTGACCGAGAAGTACACGATGTGCTCGATCTTCACGCCGTCCGAGCCGGTGATCGGGCCCTCGGTACGGGTGCCGACCGTGTAGGCGCCGGGGGCGGGTGCGACCGTCCCCGGCCACACCGCGAAGGTGCGGCGGGCCGCGTCGCTCGCGTCCACCAGCCATACCGTTTTACGGCCGACGGAGTAGACGACCCGGCGGCCGGTGCCGGAGCCGCCCGGCACCGCGGCCGGCGACTTCGTCCGCGCGGCGTGGGGATGCGCGCCCGCCGACGCCGAGGCGTGCGGCTTGGAGGCGACCGCAGGGGGCCTCGGTCCCTTGTCGGCCTGCACGGCCAGGACGGCGACGGCGGCGATGGCTCCTACCGTCAGACCGGTCACCCAGACCTTGGGGGCTGGCACGGCACGCAACTCCTCGGTTACAGGACCCCTGACACCCGTCGGAACAGGGGTCCGATCATCGTACTGTGGTGCTCCCCCGGGTCAGTCCAGCACCGGCAGCAGCTCCGGCAGGTGCCCGTCCGAGGCCGCCGCCGCCCGCTGCCGCTCCGCGGGCACCTCGCCGTACAGCGTCGTGCGGGGCCTCGCCGGCCGCCCGGCCGCCCGGGCCACCGCGATCAGGTCCTTGACCGACTTGTACGAGCCGTAGGAGGACCCGGCCATCCGGGAGATCGTCTCCTCCATCAGCGTGCCGCCCAGGTCATTGGCGCCCGAGCGCAGCATCTCCGCCGCGCCCTCCGTGCCGAGCTTGACCCAGCTGGTCTGGATGTTCGGGATGTACGGGTGCAGCAGCAGCCGGGCCATCGCGGTCACCGCCCGGTTGTCGCGGACCGACGGGCCGGGCCGGGCGATCCCCGCCAGGTAGACCGGGGCGTTGGTGTGGATGAAGGGGAGCGTCACGAACTCCGTGAAGCCGCCGGTGCGTTGCTGGATGCCGGCGAGCGTGCGCAGATGGCCGAGCCAGTGCCGGGGCTGGTCGACGTGCCCGTACATCATGGTCGACGACGACCGGATGCCCAGTTCGTGGGCGGTCTCGATCACCTCGATCCAGGTCGCGGCGGGCAGCTTGCCCTTGGTGAGGATCCAGCGGACCTCGTCGTCGAGGATCTCGGCCGCCGTGCCGGGAATGGTGTCCAGGCCGGCCTCCTTCGCCGCGGTCAGCCACTCCCGGATCGACAGGCCGGTGCGGGTGGCGCCGTTGACGACCTCCATGGGAGAGAAGGCGTGCACGTGCATGCCCGGCACCCGCTCCTTCACCGCGCGCGCGATGTCGAAGTACGCCGTCCCCGGCAGGTCGGGGTGGATGCCGCCCTGCATGCACACCTCGACCGCGCCCACGTCCCACGCCTGCTGGGCGCGGTCGGCGACCTGCTCCAGGGAGAGGGTGTAGGCGTCGGCGTCCGTGCGGCGCTGCGCGAAGGCGCAGAACCGGCAGCCGGTGTAGCAGACGTTGGTGAAGTTGATGTTGCGGGTGACGACGTACGTCACCTCGTCGCCGACCGCCGCCCTGCGCACGTCGTCGGCGATCCGGGTCAGGGCGTCCAGCGCGGGGCCGTCCGCGTGCAGCAGGGCGAGGGCCTCGTCGTCGGTGAGCTTCGTCGGGTCGTCGGCGGCGGTCGCGAGCGCGGAGCGCACGTCGGTGTCGATGCGCTCGGGTGCCATGCCGGGCGCGGCCGCCTCGCGCAGCTCCGCCCAGTCGCCGTAGACCTCGTCGAAGTCCTCGCGCCGGTCGCCGGTACGGCCCTCGGTGTCGATGGAGGTGTGCAGGTCGGTGCGGCCGGAGGCGGTGAAGGCCTCCTCGGGCTCCTGCCAGGGGCGGCCCTCGACCACCGCGTCCGGGAGCGCCAGCCCGGTCTCCGGGTCGGCCAGAGCGCGCACGTGCGGGCGCAGCCGCGGGTCCAGCCAGGGCTCGCCGCGGGTGACGAACTCCGGGTACACGCACAGCCGTTCGCGCAGCTCGAAGCCGGCGGCTCGGGAGCGCTCGGTGAGTTCCTCGATCTGCGGCCAGGGGCGCTCGGGGTTGACGTGGTCGATGGTCAGCGGGGACACCCCGCCCCAGTCGTCGATGCCCGCCCCGATGAGCCGCTCGTACTCGCCCTCGACGAGGTTGGGTGGGGCCTGCAGGCAGGCGCCGGGCCCCATGATGTGCCGGGCGACGGCGACGGTCGCGACCAGTTCGTCCAGCTCGGCGTCCGGCATACCGCGCATCGCGGTGTCCGGCTTGGCGCGGAAGTTCTGGATGATCAGTTCCTGGATGCCGTGGTAGGCGCGGGAGACCTTGCGGAGCGCGAACAGGGACTCGGCCCGCTCCTCGTACGTCTCGCCGATGCCGATCAGCAGCCCGGAGGTGAAGGGGACGGAGGACCGCCCGGCGTCCTCCAGGACGCGCAGGCGTACGGCGGGTTCCTTGTCCGGGGAGCCGTGGTGGGGGCCGCCGGGCTCGGACCACAGGCGGGTGGCGGTGGTCTCCAGCATCATCCCCATGGACGGGGCGACGGGCTTGAGCCGCTGGAAGTCGGTCCAGGACATGACGCCCGGGTTGAGGTGGGGCAGCAGCCCCGTCTCCTCCAGGATGCGCACGGAGATGGCGCGGACGTAGGCGATGGTGTCGTCGTAGCCGTGCGCGTCCAGCCACTCGCGCGCCTCCGGCCAGCGCTCCTCGGGCTTGTCGCCGAGGGTGATGAGGGCTTCCTTGCAGCCGAGGGCGGCGCCCTTGCGGGCGATGTCGAGGACCTCGTCCGGCGACATGAACATCCCGTGCCCGGCGCGGCGCAGCTTGCCGGGGACGGTGACGAAGGTGCAGTAGTGGCACTTGTCCCGGCACAGCCGGGTCAGCGGGATGAAGACGCTCTTCGAGTACGTGATGACGCCGGGGCGCCCGGCCTGTTCGAGTCCGGCGTCCCGGACCCGGGCGGCGGAGGCGGCGAGGTCGGTGAGGGCCTCGCCGCGGGCCTGGAGGAGGACGGCCGCCTCCGTGACGTCCAGGCTGACGCCGTCCCGGGCACGTTTGAGGGCGCGACGCAGGGAGTTCTCGGTGGGTCCGGTTCCGGTCGCGGAAGTCGTCATTTCTTGAGCATACGTTCGAGGTCTCCGTTGTCGGCTGCGGGTGCGTCGTGGCTGGTCGCGCGGTTCCCGGCGCTCCCGCAACGGGGCCGGCCGCGCCGCTCCCCGCTCACAGGTGCTCGGCGTACCCGTCCAGGACCCGGAAGACCTCGGCCTCGCCCGCCGGCGGCAGTTGGACCACGACCTCCTCGATGCCCAGGTCGGCGTAGTGGGCGAGCTTGCCGGGGCTGGGGAAGACGGCGTACGGGACGATCTGCAGGGTCTTGGGGTCGCGGCCCGCGTCGGCCCAGGCGGCGCGCAGCACCGGCAGCGACTCGGTCAGGCCGCCTCCGCCGATGGGCATCCAGCCGTCGGCGTACTCCACGATGTGGGAGAAGAGCTTGGGGCCCGCGGCGCCGCCGACGAGGGTGCGCGGGCCGACGACCGGACCGCGCGATTTCTGGGCCGGCTTGGGGTACGCGGAGGAGACCCGTACGCTCCCGAACTCCCCCTCGTGGGCAGTCGGTTCGTCCGTCCACAGGGCCCGCATCAGCGCCATCCGGTCGCGCACCAGCTCGCGCCGGGTCCGCCACTCCACCCCGTGGTCGGCGGCCTCCTCGACGTTCCAGCCGAAGCCGAGGCCGAGGGTGAAGCGGCCGCCGGAGAGGTGGTCGAGGGTGGCGATCTGCTTGGCGAGGGCGATCGGGTCGTGCTGGGCGACCAGGGTGATGCCGGTGCCGAGGCCGAGCCGCTCGGTCACGGCGGCGGCCTGGCCGAGGGCGACGAAGGGGTCGAGGGTGCGGCCGTACTCGGGCGGCAGCTCGCCGCCCGCCGGGTACGGGGTCGCCCGCTCGACGGGGATGTGGGTGTGCTCGGGCAGGTACAGGCCCGCGAACCCGCGCCGCTCCAGCTCACGCGCGAGCCGGACGGGGGTGATGGTCTCGTCGGTGAGGAAGATCGTGACGGCGATGCGCATGGGTCATCCATACCGGGTACGGCATGCGATGTACACACCGACCGGTCGGCATTCGGCGTCGGGTTCCCCGCGCCGCGGGGCGGGTCTACGTTGACGGGGTGACGACGTTGCGCGGCACCCTGGCCCCGGGGGCACCGGACTACGTGTACGTGCCCTTCGGCGTCCCGCCCGGTGTCCGCGAGCTGCGGGTCTCCTACTCCTACGACAGACCCGCCGTGCCGCCCGGCACTCCCGGCAACGCCCTCGACATCGGCCTCTTCGACGAGCGCGGCACGGGGCTGGGCGGGGAGGGGTTCCGGGGCTGGTCGGGCGGGGCCCGCACGGAGTTCTTCGTCCGCGCGGACGACGCGACACCGGGATATGTGCCGGGACCGGTGCGCGAGGGCACCTGGCATGTGGCGCTCGGCCCGTACACGGTGGCGCCGCAGGGGCTGTCGTACGAGATCACGGTGGCGTTCGAGTACGGCGCCCCCGGCCCCGCCGTCCGGCCGGTGTATCCGCCGGAGCGGGCCGCGGGCCGGGGGCGGTCCTGGTACCGCGGCGACTGCCACCTGCACTCCTGGTACTCCGACGGCTGCCGCACCCCGGCGGAGATCGCGGCGCTCGCGCGGGCCGCGGGCCTGGACTTCGTCAACTCCTCCGACCACAACACCCATGCCGCGCACGCCCATTGGGCCGCGGAGGCGGGTGAGGACCTGCTGGTCCTGCTCGGCGAGGAGGTGACGACGCGGAACGGTCACGTGGTGGCGCTCGGCACCGATCCGGGCACGTTCGTGGACTGGCGCCACCGGGCCCGGGACGGCCGGTTCGGGCACGTCGCCGGTCTGGTCCGCCGGGCCGGCGGGCTGGTCGTCCCGGCGCATCCGCACGCCCCCTGCCTCGGGTGCGCCTGGAAGTTCGGGTACGGGGAGGCGGACGCGGTGGAGGTGTGGAACGGCCCGTGGACGCCGGACGACGAGGTGACGCTGGCGGAGTGGGACGGGGGGCTGGTGGCGTCGGCGAGGGAGGGGCGCGGCCTGCTCCCGGCGATGGGCAGCAGCGACGCGCACCGGGATCCGGATGCGGTGGGGCTGCCACAGACGGTCGTTCTCGCCGGCGCCTTGACGCGGGAGGCGATCCTGGAGGGCATCCGGGCGGGGCGCGCGTACGTGGCCGAGTCGAAGGACGTGTCCCTGTCGTTGACGGCGACGGCCGCGAGCGGTGAACACGCGGGGATCGGGGCCCGGTTGGCGGTCGACGCCGACGCTCCCGTCACGGTCCGCGCCGCGGCCGTGGGCGCCCCTCGCTGCACGATCCGCCTGGTCACCGACGAGGGCCTGGTCCTCGTCGGTGACCCGCTGCCGGTGACGGGCTCCGGCTTCGTGGAATGGCGGACGACCGCGGCACACGCGGCGTACGTCCGCGCGGAACTGCGCCACGAGACCGCGGCCGGACCGCTTCCGGGAGCGATGGCCGCGTTCACCAACCCCGTCTTCCTGAGCAGGTGACGCGGGGCCGGTTCAGCGTTTGAGCAGGAAGGCGAAGTCGGTGGAGAGCCTGCCGTGCAGGCGGGCCGCCGAGACGACCTTCCCCACGTCGATCAACCGCTCGACCTCGGCCCGTGACAGACCGCAGCCCTCGGCGATCAGCCGCACCGGCCGGACGGGGATCGGCGCCGCGAAGCGGACCGAGACGTCGACCGCCTCGCCGTCCGGGTCGTGGTCAGGTCCGCTCGTGTCGAGACGCCAGGCGCCGGCCCAGTCGAGCGCGACGCGGTTGCGGCGCAGCACGAGCGGGTCCGAGAGCACCTCGGCCGCCAGAGCGGAGTCGTTGTCGTGCATGCGGTCCAGTAGTTCGGGCCGTACGGAGCGCACCTGCGCACGCTCCAGGACCGTGAACTTCGCGGTGTCCCCGCAGGTGGTGCAGAGCGCGAGGAGCCAGGCGTCGATGAGTTTGTGGTGGGCGTTGACACGGAACTTGCCGTTCGGCCGGAAGGTCCCGGACGGGCACGTGTGGCAACGGCGCAGGACAAGGGGCAGGCGGGTGGGTGCGACCACCCAGTTGGTGAGCACAGAAGTACACCGGTTCCAGTGAGATGTCCGCAGCAGAAAGGGGCGCGGCGCACAGGCGCGACGCGCGACGAATCAGCGCTCGGGAGGTCTCACACGGTGTACAACGGCACGCCCTTCGGCAGACGACTCGGTCCGGCAGCACGATAGCGGCGCATCACAGCGCCGTTCCATCGGTTTTCGTGGTGGAGTCGACCCATGGACAGTGAGACCAAGTACCGCGTCGTCACGGCCTTCCAGCGGGTCCTGAACCGCGTGACACGCCGTCTGCCCACCCACACCCTCCTGGAGACGACCGGCCGCACCTCCGGCCTCCCCCGCCGTACGCCGGTCGGCGGGCGGAGGACCGGGGGCTCCTTCTGGCTGGTGTCGGAGTTCGGGGAGCGGTCGCAGTACGTGCGCAACATCAAGGCCGATCCCCGGGTGCGGGTCCGGCTGCGCGGCCGCTGGCACACCGGCACGGCCCACCTCCTGCCCGACGACGATCCCGTCGCCCGGCTGCGCGGCCTGCCCCGGATGAACAGTGCCGCGGTGCGGGCGGTGGGGTCCGGGCTGCTGACGGTGCGGGTGGACCTGGACGACTGAGGTCAGCCGGGCCACACGATCGACTGCACCTCGCTGTAGGCGTGCAGCGCGTAGGAGCCGCAGTCGCGTCCGACCCCGCTGTACCGGAAGCCGCCGAAGGGGGCCTCCATGTTGCGGCCGACGGTGTTGACGCCGACCCCGCCGGCCCGCAGCCGCCGGGCCACCCGGAAGGCGCGGGCGACGTCGCCCGACCACACGTAGTCGATGAGGCCGTAGTCGCTGTCGTCGGCGAGGGCGACGCCTTCGTCCTCGTCGTCGAACGGGATCACCACGACCACCGGCCCGAAGATCTCCTCCCGGGCCACGCGCATGTCGTTGGTGCAGTCGGCGAGGAGGGTCGGGGCGACGTAGAACCCCCGGTCGTACGGTGGCCGTTCACCGCCGGCCACCACCACCGCACCTTCCTTGCGGCCCAGTTCGACGTACGACTCCACGCGCTCCCGGTGGGCGGCGGAGATCACCGGACCGACCACCGTGTCCGGCTCCCTCGGGTCGCCCACCTTCAACCGGTTCGCGTAAACGCCCAGTTGCTCCACGAGACGGTCGTAGATCCCTCGCTGCGCCAGCACCCGCGTGGGTGCCGTGCAGATCTGGCCGCTGTAGAAGGAGAAGGTGGTCCCGATCCCGGCCACCGCCGAGCCCACGTCGGCGTCGTCGAAGACGAGCGCCGCGCCCTTGCCGCCCAGCTCCATGAGCTGCCGTTTCATGGAGCGGCCGCACACCTCGCCGATCCGCCGTCCCACCGCCGTCGACCCGGTGAAGCTGACCATGTCGACGTCGGCCGACTCCACCGCCGCCTCGCCGACCTCCACCGACCGGCCTGAGACCACGTTGACGACCCCCCGCGGAACTCCGGCCTCCTGAAGCGCCTCCGCCATCCGGTAGACCGACAGCGGGTCCTGCGGGGCGGGCTTGACGACCACGGTGTTGCCCATGGCGAGAGCGGGAGCGATCTTGCCCGCGGGGTTCGCCCACGGGTTGTTGTACGAGGTGATGCACGCCACGACACCCACCGGCTGCCGCACCGCCAGCGCCCCCATCACTCCGGCCCGCCCCATCGGTCCGGCGTCGTTGATCTGCGGCGGGACCGCCCACTCGGCGGGTTCCACGCGCGCGTACCGCCGGAAGCGGGCCATGCCCACCCCGACCTGCATCGCCCGGGCCGTCGCCGTGGTCGCGCCCGTCTCGGCCCGGGCGAGTTCGGCGTACGGCGCGAAGTGGGCCGCGATGACGCCGGCCGCCCGGCCCAGCACCGCCGCCCGCTCCTCCGGCGCCGTCCTCGACCACGGCCCGAGGGCCTCGCGGGCCGTGGCACAGGCCGCGCGCACCTGATCCCGCGAGGCCTCCGGGGCCCACCCGACGGTCTCCTCGCTCGCCGGGTCGACGACGGCGTAGTGTCCGCCGTCCGGCTCGGTCCACTCGCCCCCGACGAACAGCCGCTGCCCGTCGCCCGCCTCGCTCACCGGGTGCTCACCGTCCGTGTGTCCCGGCCGGAGCGCAGGACCGTGCCCGGTACGGCGCCGCTGACCGCGTCGTCCCGGATCACCTCGACCCCGTTGACCCAGACGGCCCGCACGCCGATCGCCTTGGCGTCCAGCCGCGGGCTGTCGCCCGGCAGGTCGTGCACCAAGGTGGCCTGGCCCGCGTCGATCCGCTCCGGGTCGAAGAGCACCAGGTCGGCATGGAAACCCTCCTGGACCCGGCCCCGCTCGCGCAGGCCGAACAGCCGCGCCGGATCGTCGGTCAGCATCTTCACCGCCTGCTCCAGGCCGACCAGCTTGCGCCGGCGCAGGCAGTCGCCGAGGAAGCGGGTGGTGTACGGCGCCCCGCACATCCGGTCCAGGTGCGCGCCCGCGTCGGACCCGCCCAGCAGCACGTCCTCGTGCTGCCAGGTCTCCGCGCGCAACGCCCAGGAGGCGGGGTCGTTGTCGGTGGGCATCGGCCACAGGACGGTGCGCAGTTCGTCGGCGGCGCAGATCTCCACCATGCAGTGGAAGGGCTCCAGGCCGCGCTCCCGGGCGATGTCGCCGACCACCCGCCCGCTCAGTCCCCGGTTCGCCTCGCTGTAGGTGTCCCCGATGACGTACCGGCCGAAGTTCGTCAGCCGCCGCAGGACGCCGGCCTCCTTGGAAACGGCGCTGCGGAGCATCTCGGCCCGTACCTCCGGATCCCGCAGCCGGGCGATGCGCTCGGGGACGGGCAGGGCGAGGACGGGGCCCCAGCCGGGGATGAGGTTGAGGGCGCAGAAGGTGCCCAGGGACATGTTCATCGGGGTGAGGATCGGCATGGTGAGGGCGACGACCCGGCCGCCCGCCTTGCGCGCCTGCTCACTGGCCTGCAGCTGCCGTGGCACCCGTTCGGGGACGGCCGCGTCGATGGTGAGCACGTTCCAGTTCAGGGGCCGTCCGGCCGCGGCGCTCATCTCCGCGAACAGCTCGATCTCGGCGTCGCTGAACTGGTCGAGACAGCCGGCGACGATCGCCTCGATCTGGGTGCCCTCGTGCTCGCCGACGGCCCGGGACAGGGCCAGCAGCTCGGCGGGCAGCGCGTGCCGGGAGGCGACCGGCTGTCCGTCGCCGTCGGAGTGCGTGCGGGACTGGGTGGTGGAGAAGCCCCAGGCGCCGGCGTCCATGGCCTCGTGCAACAGCTGGACGATCGCGTTCAGTTGCTCCTCGTCGGGCTGTCCGCCGATGGCGTCCGGCCCCATGACGTACCGGCGCAGCGCGCAGTGCCCGACCATGAACCCGGCGTTGACGGCGATCCGCCCTTCGAGCGCGTCCAGATACTCCCCGAACGAGTTCCAGCTCCAGGGCGCCCCCTCCTCCAGCGCGGTCAGCGACATGCCCTCGACCTTGGACATCATCCGGCGCGTGTAGTCGGCGTCCTCGGGACGGGCGGGGTTGAGCGGCGCGAGCGTGAACCCGCAGTTCCCGGCCGCGACGGTCGTCACCCCGTGGTTCAGGGACGGCGTCGCGTACGGGTCCCAGAACAGCTGGGCGTCGTAGTGCGTGTGCGGATCGACGAACCCGGGCGCGAGGACGAGCCCGGAGGCGTCCTCGGTGGTACGGGATTCCTCGCCGACTCTGCCGATGACGGCGATACGCCCGTCGCGTATGCCGACGTCGGCGACACGGCCGGGCGCACCGGTCCCGTCGACGAGGGTCGCGCCCTTGATGAGGTGATCAAGCATGGAGGCTCCCTTCTCACGTGCGGGCACATGTCCCACCTAAAGGGGCGCGAGGAACTGCGCGACCAGCCCCCGCACACCCGCAGCCGCCGTACGACCTCAGACAGCCCCCCGGAACCGCGAGGTCCGATGCACAGGGTCCGTGTCGATCTTCGGAATCACGTGCTCCCCGATCAGCCGGATCGTCTGCAGCGTCTCCTCCTTCGGCACCCCCACCGGCAGCCCGAAGCTCAGCTGGTCCGCCCCGGCCTGCTCCCACCGCTTGCACTGCGTGAGCACCTCGTCGGGGTCGCCGCAGATCAGCAGCTCCTCCTCGATCAGCACCTCCACGAACTCCGGCGTGTACTCGGGCAGCGTCTCCGGCCACTCCGGGAACCCCTCGGGGCGGGGGAAGGTGTCGTGGTACCGGAACACCAGCGAGGGCAGGTAGTGCAGTCCGCCGTGCACGGCGATGTCGATCGCCTCGTCGTGCGTCGGCGCGCAGATGGCCGTGGTCGTCACCATCACGTTGTCGTTGACGAAGTCGCCGATCGGCTCGGCGTTCACGATCGCCGTCTTGTACTGCTCCAGCACCCATTCCATGTCGGAGACCTTCTGGATGCTGAAGCCCAGTACGCCGAGCCCCTTCTTCGCGGCCATCGCGTACGACGGCGGCGACCCGGCGGCGTACCACATGGCCGGGTGCGACTTGCCGTACGGCTTGGGCAGGACCTTGCGCGGCGGCAGCTGCCAGAACTTGCCCTGGAAGCCTGCGTACTCGTCCTGGAGCCACATCTTGGGGAACTCGGCGATGGTCTCTTCCCAGATCTCCTTGGTGTAGTTCATGTCGGTCACGCCGGGGATGAATCCGAGGATCTCGTGCGAGCCGGCACCCCGCCCGCTGCCGAACTCGAAGCGGTTCTCGGTGAGGTGGTCGAGCATCGCGACCTTCTCGGCGACCTTCACCGGGTGGTTGACCTGCGCGAGCGGGTTGAAGATGCCGGATCCGAGGTGGATGCGGTCGGTCGCGTGCGCCAGGTAGCCGAGGAACACGTCGTTGGCGGAGAGGTGGGAGTACTCCTCCAGGAAGTGGTGCTCGGACGCCCACGCGTACTTGAAGCCCGACTTGTCCGCCTGGATGACGTACTCGGTCTCCTCCATCAGCGCCTTGTGCTCAGCGAGCGGATCGGTCTCGGCGCGCTTGCCCACATACCCCTGTACAAAGAGCCCGAATTCCACGGAGGTTCACCGTCCCCGGTTCTGGAGTTTTCTGACGCTCCGTCAGTTTTGGATGACTGTTGCACCACCGACCAGGAGGGTCAAGAGCTGATGGCCCGTCAGATGAGGTTGACGCCCGCCAGCCACCCGCCGTCGATCACGAAGGGCTGGCCGGTGATGTACGAGGAGTCCTCGCACGTCAGGAACAGCGCCAGCCGCGCCACCTCGGACGGCTTGCCGATCCGCCCGAGCGGCACGAGCTTGCGGTACAGCTCGTCCAGCGCCCGGCCGGTCTCCTCCGCGTCGGCCGTCGGGTCCAGTTGGGCCGGGTTGGACATCGCGGTGTCGATGGCGCCGGGACACATGGCGTTGACGCGGATGCCGCGGTGGGCGAGCTCCAGCGCCGCCACCCGGGTGAGGCCGAGGATGGCGTGCTTGGTGGCGGCGTAGGTGCCGACCGCCGCCATGCCGGTCACCGCCGTGTAGGAGGCGGTGTTGACGATCGTGCCGCCGTCCTCCATCACCGGTGCCACCGTCCTGATACCGAGGAAGCAGCCGACCTGGTTGACCCGCACGACCTGCATGAACTCGTCGAGGGGCGTGTCGACCAGGGAGTTGAAGCGCAGGATGCCGGCGTTGTTGACCAGGCCGTCGATCCGGCCGTGGGCGTCCTTGACCGTGCTGACGGCCGCCCGCCACTGCTCCTCCTCGCCGACGTCGAGGTGGACGTACCGGCCGCCGATCTCCCGCGCGAGCGCCTCGCCCTGGTCGTCGAGGACGTCGGCGACGACGACCTCGGCCCCCTCCGCCCGGAACAGGCGGGCCTCCTGCTCGCCCTGTCCGCGCGCCGCGCCGGTGACGAGCACGACGCGTCCGTCCAGCTTGCCCATGCCACAACTCCTCTACAGGTCGGGTGCGACGTCGGCGCCGAAGGCCGCCATCTGGTCGGTGAGTTCGCCGCGGCTGCGGCAGCGGAACCGCACCTGGATCTGGTGCACGCCCATCGCGCCGTAGGCGCGCAGGGACTCGGCGAGCCGGTCCGGGGGGCCGGTCAGAGTACGGCGGCCGACGTCCCAGGCGGGTGTGCCGACGTACAGGGGCTCGGTGATGGCGCCGACGGTCAGCGGTTCCTCGACGCCGGCCTCGGCGCGCAGCCGCCCCAGGCGGGCGATCTGCTCGGGCAGGCGCTCGCGCGGGTCGCCCTGCGGCAGCCAGCCGTCCCCCCTGAGCGCGGCCCGGCGCACGGCGGCGGGCGAGGAACCGCCGACCCAGAGCGGAACGCGGTCCTGGGCCGGGCGGGGCCGCTGGCCCAGGCCCTCGAAGTCGTGGCGCTTGCCGTGGTGTTCGGGGAACTCCTCGGCGCCTAGGGCCGCGCGCAGGGCGTCGATCGTCTCGTCCAGGACCGCCCCGCGCCGCTCGAAGTCCACGCCCAGCACCTCGAACTCCTCGCGCACATGCCCGGCCCCGACCCCGAGGATCAGACGGCCCGCGCTGAGGTGGTCGAGGGTGGCGTACTGCTTGGCCGTGAGCAGGGGGTGGCGCAGCCCCACGATCGCCACATGGCTCAGCAGCCGGACGCGTTCGGTCGCCGCCGCCAGGAAGGCGAGGGTGGCGACGGGGTCGTACCAGACCGTGCTCATCGCGGGGGCGAGCCGGCGCGGGATGGCCACGTGGTCGCAGGAGGCGATGTAGTCGAAGCCCGCGCGGTCCGCGGTCCGGGCGACGGCGAGCAGGTCCTCGGGGCCGGCCGCGGCCTCCCAGGGCTCGGCGTACATCGTGCTCTGCGACTGGACGGGCAGTTGGATGCCGTACGACAGCGCGGTCACGGTCGCCAGAGCCCCTCGGGGGTCAGTCCCAGCAGGTCGATGGCGTTGCCGCGCACGATCCGCTCCACGGTCGCCGGGTCGAGGTGGCCCATTTGCGCCTCGCCGACCTCGCGGGACTTGGGCCAGGTGGAGTCGGAGTGCGGGTAGTCGGTCTCGTACAGGACGTTGCCGACGCCGATGGCGTCCAGGTTGCGCAGTCCGAAGGCATCGTCGAAGAAGCAGCCGTAGACGTGCTCGGCGAACAGCTCCGACGGCGGCCGGTGCACCTTGTCGGCGACGCCGCCCCAGCCGCGGTTCTCCTCCCAGACGACGTCCGCGCGTTCCAGGATGTAGGGGATCCAGCCGATCTGGCCCTCGGCGTACATCACCTTCAGGTTCGGGAAGCGCTCGAACTTGCCGCTCATCAGCCAGTCGACCATGGAGAAGCAGCAGTTGGCGAACGTGATCGTCGAACCGACGGCGGGCGGGGCGTCCTTGGAGGTGGACGGCATCCGGCTGCTGGAGCCGATGTGCATGGCGACGACCGTGCCGGTCTCGTCGCAGGCGGCGAGGAAGGGGTCCCAGTCGTCGGAGTGCACGGAGGGCAGGCCCAGGTGCGGGGGTATCTCGGAGAAGGCGACCGCGCGGACCCCGCGGGCGGCGTTGCGGCGGACCTCGGCGGCGGCAAGCTCGGCGTCCCAGAGCGGGATGAGCGTGAGGGGGACGAGCCGGCCCCGCGCGTCAGGGCCGCACCACTCCTCCACCATCCAGTCGTTGTAGGCCCGCACGCACAGCAGGGCCAGCTCGTGGTCCTTGGCCTCGGTGAAGGTCTGCCCGCAAAAACGCGGGAAGGTCGGGAAGCAGACGGCGGACTGGACGTGGTTGACGTCCATGTCGGCCAGCCGCCGTGGGACGTCGTAGGACCCCGGGCGCATCTGCTCGTAGGTGATGACCTCGAGTTTGATCTCGTCCCGGGAGTAGCCCACGGCCGTGTCGAGGCGGGTCAGGGGGCGCTGGAGCTCCTCGTAGAGCCACCAGTCGCCCAGCGGGCCGTCGTCTCCGGGGGCGCCCATGACGGGGCGGAAGCGGCCGCCGAGGAAGGAGATCTCCTTCAGCGGGGCGCGGACGATGCGGGGGCCGACGTCCAGGTACTTCTTCGGCAGACGGCTCTGCCAGACGTCCGCGGGCTCCACGGTGTGGTCGTCGACGGAGATGATCTGAGGGAACGTCAGGTCGGTGTCCATGGCGCTCACGGTAGCGCCGATCTGACGAACCGTCAGCTACGAGTCGGCGGGCTGTTTCCGGTGCGGGTCTGTGCGGAAGTGTGCGAAGGCCGCGTGAGGGCCTTGTGACATACCGCCCGTCCGGCCGTGACCGCCCCCTCCACAGCTGACGCATCCGCCCTGGACAAGGCAGACTGACGGGGTTGCTCACTGTGTCTAGGGGGACGGCGATGGTCGACCGTGTACCGCGGGTGCCCGAGCAGAGGCGTTCGAGCCCCTCTGCGGAGCCTGCGGCCCTGTGCTTCGGCGTGCTCGGACCCGTGCGCGCCCGGCGCGGGGACGAGTCGTTGAACACGGGCTCCCCGCAGCAACGCGCCCTGCTGGCCGCCCTGCTGCTGCGCGAGGGCCGTACGGCGACCGCCGCCGAGCTGATCGACGCCCTGTGGGGCGAGGAACCGCCGTCGCAGGCGCTGGCGGCGGTGCGCACGTACGCGTCGCGACTGCGCAAGGTGCTGGACGCCGGGGTGCTGGTGAGCGAGTCGGGCGGCTACGCGATCCGCGGCCTGGCCGAGGGCGCCCTCGACCTGGCGGTCGCCCAGGACCTGGCGACCGAGGCGGAGAAGGCCAAGAGCGCCGGGGACCTGAGCCACGCCCGCGAGGTGCTGGGCCGCGCGCTGGCCCTGTGGGACGGGGAGACACTCGCGGGCGTGCCCGGCCCCTACGCGGAGGCCCAGCGCGTCCGCCTGGAGGAGTGGCGTCTGCAACTCCTCGAATCCCGCCTGGACATGGACCTGGAGCAGGGCTGCCACGCGGAGGCCGTCTCCGAGCTCACCGCCCTCACCGCGGCCCACCCGCTGCGCGAGCGCCTGCGCGAGCTGCTGATGCTGGCGCTCTACCGCAGCGGCCGGCAGGCGGAGGCCCTCGCGGTGTACGCGGACACCCGCCGGCTGCTGGCCGACGAACTGGGCGTCGACCCCCGCCCGGCCCTGCGGGAGCTGCAGCAGCGCATCCTGGAGGCCGACCCGGGCCTGGCGGAGCCCTCCGCCCCGCCGGCCGAGCCCGCCGCCGCACCCGTGCGTCCGGCCCAGCTCCCCGCCACCGTCCCGGACTTCACGGGCCGGGCGGCCTTCGTGCGCGAGCTCGGCGAGGTCCTGTCCTTGGCCGAGGGCCGGGTGATGGCCGTGTCGGCGCTGGCCGGGATCGGCGGCGTCGGCAAGACGACGCTCGCGGTGCACGTCGCCCACCAGGCCCGGTCGGCCTTCCCCGACGGCCAGCTCTACGTCGACCTGATGGGCGCCGGGGCGCGGGCCGCCGAACCGGAGACCGTGCTGGGCTCCTTCCTGCGGGCCCTGGGCACCCCCGACACGGCGATCCCGGACTCCCTGGAGGAACGGGCCGCCCTGTACCGCTCGGTCCTCGACGGCCGCCGGGTCCTGGTCCTGCTGGACAACGCCCGGGACGCGGCCCAGGTGCGTCCGCTGCTGCCCGGGACGGAGGGCTGCGCGGCCCTGGTGACCTCGCGGGTGCGGATGGTGGACCTCGCGGGCGCCCACCTGGTGGACCTCGACGTGATGTCCCCCGACGAGGCGCTGCAACTGTTCACGAAGATCGTCGGCGAGGAGCGGGTCGCGTCGGAGCGGAAGGCCGCCCTGGACGTGGTCGCGGCCTGCGGCTTCCTGCCCCTCGCCATCCGGATCGCCGCGTCCCGGCTGGCCGCGCGCAGGACGTGGACGGTCTCCGTCCTCGCGGCGAAACTGGCGGACGAGCGGCGCCGCCTGGACGAGCTCCAGGCCGGTGACCTGGCGGTCAAGGCCACCTTCGAACTCGGCTACGGCCAGCTGGAGCCGGCCCAGGCCCGCGCCTTCCGGCTGCTCGGGCTCGCGGACGGCCCGGACATCTCCCTGTCCGCCGCCGCGGCCGTCCTCGGCCTCCCGGCGGAGGAGACGGAGGACCTGCTGGAGTCCCTCGTGGACACCTCGCTGCTGGAGTCGGCGGCGCCCGGCCGCTACCGCTACCACGACCTCGTACGGCTCTACGCGCGTGCGTGCGCGGAACGCGACGAGTGGCCGCCGAGTGAGCGGGAGGCCGCCCTGTCCCGCCTGCTGGACTTCTACCTGGCGACGGCGGCGGGCGTGTACGCCCTGGAACGGCCCGGGGACCGGCTGGTGGACCACCTGGAGGGGACGGCGTATCCCGGGGTGCCGTTCACCGACCTGCGCGCGGCGCAGGACTGGCTCTACGCGGAGGCCATCTGCCTGCTCGCGTGCGTGCGGCAGGCCGCGGGACGGCCCGAGACGCTCAGCCGCGCCGTCGACCTGCTCTGGGTCGCGCACGACCTGTCCGAGTCGGGGGCCAACTCCAGGGAGTACGAGGCGACCGCGGAGGCCCTGCTGGAGGCGGCCCGGCGGTACGGCGCCGACCGGGCCGAGGCGCGCGCCCTGATGACGCAGGTGAACGTCCACCACGTCAGCGGCCGTTTCGAGCTGGCGGACCAGGAGGCGGAGCGCGTCACACTCCTCGCGCAGCGGGCGGACGACCTGCTGCCCGTGTGCTGGGCCCGCAACGCCCGCGGCATCATGGCGCTCTACCAGAACCGCCATGAGGACGGCGAGGAGCACCTTTCGCAGGCCATCGAGCACTTCCGCACCCTGAGCGACCGCGCCGGCGAGGCCAGCGCCCTGTGCAACCTGTCCCGCATCCACCTCGCCACCGGCCGGACGGCGAGCGCGGTCGAGCTGGCGCAGCAGGGCCTCGAGCTCTACGACGCCATGGGCAACTCCATGCGGGGTGCGAACGCCCGGTACGCGCTGGGTCTGGCGCTCACCCAGAGCGGCGAGCTGGACGCCGCGGGCCATCGCCTGCACGAGGCCCTGGAGGTGTTCCGGGAGAGCCGCCAGCGCCTGTGGGAGGGCATGAGCCTGTTCCGGCTGGCCGAGGTCGACCTCGCCGCCCGGCGGCCCGCGCAGGCCGCCGCCAACGCCGAGATGGCGCTGACCGTACTGCGCGGCATCGGCGGCGAGTGGCGGCGGGGCAACGTCCTGACCGTCCTCGGCCGCGCTCTCGGCGGCATCGGGCAGCTCGGCCGGGCGCACGTCTGCTGGCAGGAGGCGGTCGGCATCTACGAGGAGCTCGGCTCGCCCGAGGCAGCGGAGGTACGGGCGCTGCTGACTCCCGTACGGGCGGCCTGAACGGCCTCGTCGGGCCGTTCATCATTCGTTTATCGCCGTGCGCCATCCTCGACTCAGTCGATCCGTCGCGTCGGGGGGCAGACGGGTCACTGCGGAGGGTCCCGCACCCACTGATTAGGGTGAACGGCCCGGACAGGCCCGCCCGGTCATCCTCGGGGGAGTGACCGGGCGGGCCTCGCGATCCACGCAGCCGAACAGACCCAAGGGGAGTTGACGAAGATGAGCGACGAGCTCAAGCCGGCCGACATGCACGCCACGGACGCCAAGGCGACCGTCCAGGACATGCACGCCACCGACGAGCCGGTGACGACGGACGACATGCACGCCACCGACGAGCCGCTGGAGACCAAGGACATGCACGCCACGTCGGAGCCGTTCAGGCCGACGAAGTAGGACCGCACACACGGGGGGATCGAGCGCGACGGCCCGGAGGGGAGCCGTCGCGCTCGGCGTGCGTGCGCGGCCGGCGGGTTCAGGGCCGCCGCCCGCGCAGCTCGCCCTTGACCACCTTCCCGCTGGCGTTCCGGGGCAATTGGGGGACGAACTCCACCGCCCTGGGCACCTTGTAGTTCGCCATCTCGCGCCGGGACCAGGCCATCAGGTCGTCCGCCGTCAGCACGGCCCCCGGCCGGCGCACCACGTAGGCCTTGCCGACCTCGCCCAGGCGCGGGTCGGGGACGCCGACGACGGCGACGTCCGCCACGTCCGGGTGCAGGCCGAGGAGTTGCTCTATCTCGGCCGGGTAGGCGTTGAAGCCGCCGACGATGAACACGTCCTCGTAGTAGCCGCGCATGACGTTGAAGCCGCGGACCAGGACCTCTCCGGGGTCGCCGGGCGGTGCCTCGACGCGGACCTCGGTGCCGGGGATCGCCCGGCCCGACGTCGAGGCGATCACCGTGGGGTCGTCGCCGCGGCGGCACATCGTGACGATGCCGCTCGCCTCCGACAGGCCGTACGCCGTCAGGACCGTCTCCACGCCCAGTTCCCCGCGCAGCCGCTCCACCAGCCGCAGCGGCACCACCGCGGCGCCCGTCACCACCAGCCGCAGCGCGGACAGGTCGTGCGCGCCCCGGGCGGGGTGGTCGAGCAGCGACTGGTGCAGGGTGGGCGGTCCGGGCAGCACCGAGACGCGTTCGGCCGCGATGTTGGCCAGGACCGTGTCCACGTCGAACACCGGCTGGGGGATCATCGTCGCGCCCCGCATCAGACAGGCCAGGACGCCGGCCTTGTAACCGAAGGTGTGGAAGAAGGGGTTGACGACGAGGTAGCGGTCGCCCCGGCGCAGTCCGGCGAGGTCGCACCAGATCTCGTACGCCCGCAGCGACTGCGCGTGGGTGATCACCGCGCCCTTGGGGCGGCCCGTCGTGCCGGACGTGAAGACGATGTCCGACGGCCAGGAGCCCTCGACCGCCACCGCGCGCGCCCGCACCCGGCCTGCCGGGACCCCGTCACCGCCCGCCAGGAAGTCCTTCCAGGTCCGGAAGTCGGCGGGCGCGTCGTCGGAGAGCACCACCACCTGCTCCAGGCCGGGCAGTCCCGGCCCCTCGGCGATCGCCCGCCGCAGCGAGGCCACGTACGACGTCCCGAGGAACGTGCCGGTCACGAACAGCAGCCGGGCCCCGCTGCCGCGCAGCACCTCGACGGCCTCCGTGCCCTTGAAGCGCGTGTTGACCGGCACGAGCACCGCCCCGGTCGACACCGCGCCGAGTGCCGCGACGATCCAGTCCAGCGAGTTCGGGGCCCAGATCCCGACCCGGTCGCCGGGCTCGACGCCCGCGGCGAGGCAGGCCGCCGCCGAGCGTTCGACGCGGGCGCCCAGTTCGGCGTACGAGATCCGGGTGCGGCCCTCCACCACCGCCTCGACGTCGGCGTACCGCTCGGCCGCCGACCGGACGAGCCCCGGAATGCTGCCCCACTCCACGTCACCGCGCACAACAGCCCCCAACCTCGTAGCTGACTACCCGTCAGATTAGCTGTAACCTGACGCACTGTCAGCCGCCCTGTCCCCACGCGGAGGTGCCCCGACATGCCCGGACTCAAGGACGCCACCGCGATCGTCGGCATAGGGCAGACCGCCTTCGGCAAGCGGCTCCCCGAGGACGAGCGCACGCTGGCCTGCCGTGCCGTGCTCGCCGCCCTCGACGACGCCGGCATCGCGCCCGGCGAGGTGGACGCCCTCGCCTCCTACACGATGGAGGAGACGGACGAGGTGGAGCTGGCCAAGGCCGTCGGCTTCGGCGACCTGACCTTCTTCAGCAAGGTCGGCTACGGCGGCGGCGGTTCGTGCGCCACCGTCGCCCACCTCGCCGCCGCCATCGCCACCGGACAGGCGAGCGTCGGCGTCGCCTGGCGCTCGCGCAAGCGGGGCTCGGGACCGCGCCCCTGGACCAACACCACCGTCCAGCTCCCCACCCCCGCCCAGTGGACCCGCCCGTTCGGCCTGCTCCGTCCCGCGGACGAGATCGCCATGCTCACGCGCCGCTACATGCACGAGTACGGCGCGACCCGCGACCACCTCTTCAACGTCGCCCTCGCCTGCCGCAACCGCGCGAACCAGAACCCGGCCGCCGTCATGTACGACCGCCCGCTGACCCGCGAGATGTACATGACCTCCCGCTGGATCAGCGAGCCCCTGTGCCTCTTCGACAACTGCCTGGAGACGGACGGCGCGCTGGCCTGCGTGGTGGTCAGCGCCGAGCGCGCCCGGGACTGCCGGCAAACCCCCGTGTACGTCCACTCCGCCGCCCAGGGCCTGCCCGCCCAGCACCACGGCATGGTCAACTACTGGAACGACGACCCGCTCACCGGCCCCGCCTGGACCGCCGCCCGGCACCTGTGGAAGCACGCCGACTTCACCCCCCAGGACGTCGACGTCGCCCAGATCTACGACGCGTTCACCGCGCTGATCCCGCTGTCCCTGGAGGGCTACGGCTTCTGCGGGCGCGGCGAGGGCGGGGCCTTCACCGAGCAGGGCGCTCTGGAGATCGGCGGACGGCTGCCCCTGAACACCGGCGGCGGCGGACTGAGCGAGGCCTACGTGCACGGCTTCAACCTGATCAACGAAGGCGTACGGCAGCTGCGCGGCACCGGCACCGCCCAGGTCCCGGACGCCGCCACCTGCCTCGTCACCGCCGGCGAGGGGGTCCCCACCTCCGCCCTGCTGCTGAGGAGTTGAGGCACACATGCCCTCCGAGCCCGCGATGCTGAGCCCCGTCACCGACGCCGACGGCGCCCCCTTCTGGGGCTACGCCCGCCAGGGCGAACTGCGCGTGCAGGCGTGCGCCGACTGCGGCGAGCCGCGCTTCCCGCCGCGCCCCTGCTGCCCGCACTGCCAGTCCTTCGCCGCCGAGTGGCGCCGCACCGAGGGCCACGGACGCATCTGGTCCTACGTCCGCCCCCACCCGCCACTGCTGCCCGCCTACGCCGAGCAGGCCCCGTACAACGTGATCGTCGTCGAACTCGCCGACGCCCCGCGCGTCCGGCTCGTCGGCAACCTCGTCGCCGAGGCCGGGGCACGGCTGGACTCGGTGCCGCCCGAGCGCATCCGGATCGGCGCGCGGGTACAGGTCGTCTTCACCGACGGCGGACTGCCCCAGTGGGTCCTGGAGCGCCCATGACGAGGACCGTGCGGCTGGCCGCCGACAAGGACACCGGGGTCGCCGTCGTCACCCTCGACCGGCCCGAGCGCCTCAACGCCATCGACCTCGCCATGCGCGACGAACTTCTTCAGGTGTGGCGGGAGTTGCGGTTCGACGACTCCGTACGGGCCGTCGTCCTGACCGGCGCCGGGGAACGGGCCTTCTGCACCGGACTCGACCGGGACGCCGTGGTCCCCCAGCCCTCCTCCCCCTACATGGCCGACGATCCGCTGCTGCGCGTCGGGCCCAAGTCCAACGACCTGTGGAAACCGGTGATCGCCGCGGTGACCGGCATGGCCTGCGGGGGCGCCTTCTACCTCCTCGGGGAGGCGGACTTCCTCGTCGCCGACCCCACCGCCGCATTCTTCGACCCGCACACCACGTACGGCATGGTCAGCGCCTACGAGTCGGTGCTCCTCGCCCAGCGGATGCCGTACGGGGAGGTCGCCCGGATGATGCTCATGGGCACGGCGGAACGGCTCTCCGCCGAGCGCGCCCACGCCATCGGGCTGGTCTCCGAACTCACCGCTCCGGGCGAGGCGTTGGCGGCGGCGACGGAGTGCGCCACCGTGCTCGCCGGGTATCCGGCCGAGGGCGTCCAGGGAACCGTGCGGGCCCTGTGGGCGGCCAGGGAGGGCGCCGTCGCCGCGGGGTTCGCGCAGGCGCCCCCTCTGATCGCGCTCGGCAACCTGCCGGGCGAACGGCAGGCGGAGCTGTTCGCCGGGCGGGGCAAGGGGTTCAGGACGCGGTAGGGGCTCAGCTCGACGCCGGCGCCAGGTCGCGTACCTCGCAGTGGTCGACGCGGGAGACCTGGGCGTCGCCGCCGCCGACGTACTCGCGCAGCGTGACCGTCCCGCTCGCCGGCACCCGTGCCCGGTCGACCTGGGTGGTGACGACGCCGCCCTTGGCGTCGAGGAAGGTGACGGTGACGTCGAAGGTTCCCGCGGTGGTGTTCGGGTTGCTGACCCGGACCGTCGCGTACGGCTGCTTCACGCTCGCGCAGCTCATCAGGACCGCCATCGCGGGCGACGCCGAGGCCGCCGCGGACGACGGGTACGAGCCGCTGCCGCCGGTCGTGGTGGTCGTGTGCCGCGAGGTGTCGTGGTCCTGCGAGGAACTGCTGCACCCGCCACCGCTGCTGTGGTGCTTGCCGATGCCATGATGCCGTCCGGTCGAGAAGCCCGTCAGCGACAGGACCACGAACCCGCTGACAGCCACGAACCTGAGACCACGCCCCCGTATGTTCATACCGCCAGCCTAGGGCCTGCCGTTTGGATCAGGTCGGCTGGAGGGGACGGGTCGTCATGGCCGAGCCGAGCGGGGGCTGGTGCGTTGCGGCTGCAAGGCGGAGGAGGGAGTCGACGCGATGGGGGTCCCTCCGCTCGAGCGATGCCGAGAGTGGGGGAGTCGGCGAGTGACGACAACGCGGCTGGGGGTGTCCCCTCTGGGGGAGTGCGTGCCAGGCCCCGCGACGCCGAACTGATCCGAACGACAGGCCCTCGCGACGGTCCGTCACGAGCGTGTCACCGCGTGGCGGCCGTCGCGCACCGGGCGTAGCGTCATCGGTGACGGCCGCCGTCCGACACCCTTCCGTCAGCAGGTACGACGGCCGTCACCGGCACCTCACGCGGTGCGCGCGGTGCCGGTGCCCTTCTCCGCGTCCAGCGCGTACACGCACCGGTCCTTGCTGCACGCGTACACGACGCCGTCCCGGACCACCGGCGAGCCGGTGATCTCGCCGCCGGTCGCCAGCTTCCAGCGCAGCCGGCCGTCGTCGGCCTTCAGCGTGTACAGCAGGTGGTCGGTGGAGCCGAAGTGGATACGGCCCTCCGCGACGGCCGGGGCGCCGACGATGTCGCCGCCCGCCTGGAAGCGCCACTTGGGCGTGCCCGTGACCGCGTCCAGGGTGTAGAGACCCTTGCCGCTGCCGACGTGGACGTGGCCCGCCGCCACCAGGACCGGGTCGATCGAGGAGCGGGACTCGGTGGCGATGCGCCAGCGGTCGCGGCCGTCGGCGGCGTCGAGGGCGTAGACCGTACCCAGGTAGTCGGCGAGGTAGATGCCGCCGCCGGTGACCGCCGGGCCGGGCGCGAAGGTGGGCGGGGACAGGAAGACCGCGGGGGCCTCGAAGTGCCATTTGACGTGGCCGCCCGCGATGTCGAGGGCCAGCACGCGGGTGCCGGCGGAGACGTACACGTAGCCGTCGGGCGCGGGCGTCACCCGGACCGGGACGCCGCCGCAGGAGGCCGCGTCGCCGATCGGGTAGGACCAGCGCTCGTCGCCCGTGCGGGCGTCCAGGGCGCGCAGCCGGGCGTCCTGCCAGACGTAGACCGTGCCCTCGTGGACGGCGGGCCCGGCCTCGGGCTGCTCGAAGTCGGTCTGCGCGCCGGTGAGCTCCCACAGCTTCTGCCCGTTGGCGGCCTCCCATGCCTGGACGCCGCCGCCGCGCGTGCCGGTGACGACCGTGCCGCGGTCGGCGTGCAGGGAGTACACCCAGGCGTCGGTGGACAGCCGCCACAGGTCCGCGCCCTCCCGGCAGTCCAGGGCGAACAGCGTGGGTCCGTCGGAGGCGTGGATACGGCCGTCCGCGACCGCCATCGACCAGGCGACGTCCCGGGTCTTGAAGCGGCGCCGGCCGGTGGCCACGTCCAGGGCGTGCACCTCGAAGGAGGTGACGTACACGAGGTCGCCGGAGACCGACGGAGTGCCCCAGACGTCGTTGGACATGCGGAACCGCCAGGGCCGCCAGCCGGCCGCCGTCTCCGGGGGCGCGGGTGCCGGCACGGCGGGGCCCACGGCGGGGTCGGCGCCGTTGACGCCGGGGCGGGCCTTGGACCAGGAGGCGGCCAGGGCGGCCTCCGGCGGGGGCGCCTTGACGGCGGCGGCGCGGACGTCGGCGACGCGCGGGCCGGGGCCGATGGGCACCTGGCCGCCGGCCAGCCGGACGGGGCCCGTGTCGGGAGCGCCGACGGGGACGGGTGCCGGGTCGTGCGCGGGCGGCGGCGGGATGGGGGCGGGGACCTGACGGCCGCCCGCGCCGCGGCCGGGACCCTGCGGCACCGGGCGGCCGCCGCGGCCCCGCGCCTCGATGAGGGCGACGGCCTTGTCGGGCAGCCAGGCCGAGGCCGTGCCGCTGTCGTCGGAGCCGGAGCCGAACAGGTGCGGGGCGAGCTGGGCCTGGAGGTCGGCCGGGTTGGGGCGGCCCGTGGCCTCCATCTGCATGCAGGACTCGATCAGCGGGCGCAGCTCGTCCGGCAGGCCCTCCAGGTCCGGGCCCTCGCGCAGCAGCATGAAGACCGTCTCGACCGGGTTGGCGCCGTGGAAGGGCGGGTGACCGGTGGCGGCGAAGACCAGCATCGAGCCGAGCGAGAAGACGTCGCTCGCGCCGGTCACGCTCCGGGAGTCCTTGGCCTGCTCCGGGGACATGTAGGCGGGGGTGCCGACGGCGACGTTCGTCATGGTCAGCCGGGTGTTCGAGACGCCGGAGGCGATACCGAAGTCGATCACCCGGGGGCCGTCCTCGACCACCAGGACGTTCGAGGGCTTGAGGTCACGGTGGACCAGCCCGGCGCCGTGGATGGACTGCAGCGCCTCCGCCACGCCGGCCGCGAGCCAGCGCACGGCCTGGGCAGGAAGCGGCCCGCACTCGTTCACTATCTCCTCGAGCGAGGGCGCGGGGACGTAGGCGGTGGCCAGCCAGGGCACGGCAGCACGCGGGTCGGCGTCGACGACCGCGGCCGTGTAGAAGCCGGAGACCGCCCGGGCCGCCTCCACCTCGCGCGTGAAGCGCACGCGGAAGAGCTGGTCCTCGGCGAGCTCGGTCCGGACCGTCTTGATCGCCACGCGCCGGCCCGACGCCGAGCGCGCGAGATAGACCAGCCCCATGCCGCCGGCTCCCAGCCGTCCCAGCACCTCGAACGGCCCGATCCGCCGCGGATCGTGCTGCGTCAGCTGATCCACCACTCTGCCTGCCACCTCCCCGTACGAGCCGCGCCAGTCACATGATTACGCGACCGAAGTGCAGCGTCTCACCACCGCACCGCCCTGGCGGCACGCACCCCGATTCTTCCTGGCCCGGGCACCTGTGGCGAACCCGGACACGAATCGGGGTGTCTCACCCCAAAACGGAACGATTCCCGGTTCGGCTCAGCGCTCGGGCCGCTCCAGGACGGCGAACGAGGCCCCTTGATTGTCGGTGACGACCGCCACCCTTCCGTACGACGTCTCGAATGGTGGTGCCTGGACGCGGCCGCCGAGCCGGCCGACCGTCACGAGAACCTCCTCGCAGTCCTCGACCGCGAAGTGGACGAGGAAGTGCGGCGGCATCTCGGCCGGGAAGACCTCGGCGACCGCCGCACGGCCGAAGTCGGGCGCGGCGTCCGGACCGAACAGGGCGTCGTGGAACAGCTCGCCGTAGAAGGTGTTGGCGGCCTCGGTGTCGCGGGCGTACAGCTCGGCCCAGGCGAAGGTGCCCGGCTCGTGCCGCCGGCCGAAGCCGGGGTGGCCACCCGGCTCCCAGAGGCCGAAGACCGCACCCTCGGGGTCGGTGACCAGCGCGGTCGTGCCCAGGTCGCCCACCGGCACGGGCGCGGTGACGACCTGGCCGCCGGCCGCCCAGACCCGGTCGGCCAGCGCCTCCACGTCCGGCGTGCAGAAGTACACCGTCCAGACGGTGGGCAGCCGCCCGTCCGCCTTGCGGGCCAGCGCGGCCACCGGCTCGCCCCCCTGGTGCGCCCACACGGAGCCGCCGTAGCGCTGCTCCTCGAAGGTCCACCCGAAGAGCTCACCGTAGAACCGCTTGCCCGCCTCGACGTCGGGAAGCTGCGCGTCCACCCAGCAGGGGACGCCCTCTCCGTACGCGGATGCCCTGTTTTCGGCCATACCGCCAACCTAGCGGCGCCTTGCACACCGCGCAGGACCAGCCACACCTGTCTCCACACCCTCGTGCACCCCATTTGCAGTCGGCCGAATCGCGCTCCGATCACCCCTCGGTAAGCTGACGGCATGACAGGACAAGTGCGTACCGTCGACGGCCGTGTGGCGGGTCGGCGTGGGCAGGCGACCCGGCAGAAGCTGCTCGACTGCCTCAGCGAGATGCTCAGCTCCTCCCCCTACCGGGACGTCAAAGTCATCGATGTCGCCCGGAAGGCGGGGACTTCGCCCGCGACCTTCTACCAGTACTTCCCGGACGTCGAAGGCGCCGTCCTGGAGATCGCCGAGCAAATGGCCACCGAGGGCGGCCAGTTGACGGCACTGCTCGAGGGCCGTTCCTGGGTCGGCAAGGCCGGCTGGCAGACCGCGCAGGAACTCGTGGACGGATTCCTGGAGTTCTGGCGCAAGAACGACGCGATCCTGCGCGTCGTCGACCTCGGCGCGGCCGAGGGCGACAAGCGGTTCTACAAGATCCGCATGAAGATCCTGAACTCGGTGAACAACTCCCTCGCGGACTCGGTCGCCGAGCTGCAGTCCAAGGGCAAGGTCGACAAGGACGTGAACCCGGCCGCGGTCGCCGGTTCACTGGTCGCGATGCTCGCGGCCGTCGCCTCGCACCAGAAGGGCTTCCAGACCTGGGGTGTGAAGCAGGCCGAACTGAAGCCGAACCTGGCGCTGTTGGTGTACCTGGGCGTGACGGGCAAGAAGCCCACGAAGTAGCCCGCCCCTCCTTTCCAGACCCCCAGTCCTGTCTCGCAGGCGGTGGCCCCGGGTGATCGAGCCCGGGACCACCGCCTGCTGTGCTGAGCGGAGGATCCGGCGGCGCTCTGATCGCGGTGAGTGCTTTCCATCCGGTTTGCGTATCTATGGGGAGCTACTCCGCGAAGGGAGACGTACTCATGAACGTCCTCAAGCGAGCGGCCGTCGCCATGGCCTCGGCCGCCCTGATCACCGGCGCCGCGGGGATCGCCGCGGGGCCCGCCCTCGCGACGGGCCAGCCCGATCAGTCCTGCCAGGCCGAGCCCGCGAGCCCCGGCCACGCATCGAGCGCCCCCGGTTCCGCGTTCAACGAGGACCCGGGCGGTGTCGCCGGCGCCAACTACGCCGGTTCCGGCCCTCATTCCGTCCAGAACGCGGGCAGCGGCAACGCGGTGTCCCAGTACGACGTGGCCTGCACCCAGGTCTCGACTCACTGACCGCGACGGGTGATCCGGAAGATCCGGATCTCCCTGTCCACCCGCTCCTGATAGGTGGCGTACGGCGGCCAGAAGACCAGCAGCTCCTTCCAGACCGCCGTCCGCTCCTCACCCCCGAGCAATCGGGCGTGAACGGGAATGTCCGCGCCCCTGAAGCTGATCTCCGCGTCCGGATGGGCGAGGAGGTTGCGGGTCCAGGCGGGGTGGTCCGTACGGCCGAAGTTCGAGCCGACGAGAAGCCAGCTGCGGCCGTCCTCCTCCGGCATGCACGCGAGCGGCGTACGGCGGGGCAGGCCGCTCTTCGCGCCGGTCGAGGTCAGGATGACGCCGGGCAGCATCTGGGCGCTGAGCAGCACTTTCCCGCGGGTCAGGCGGTGCACGGCACGGTCCAGCACGGGGACGACGTGCGGGGCCACTTTCGCGAAGCCCTTCGTCGACGAGATCCTCTGCACCACGCGTTCGCCGATCACACCGCCACCTCCCGGTCGCCGAAGAGCCGCGCCGTGTCGGCCGCGTGTGCCCGCAGCCGGTGTACCGGCCCGAACAGCAGTTCGTCACCGGCGGCTCGCTTGAAGTAGAGATGCGCGTCGTGCTCCCAGGTGAAACCGATGCCGCCGTGCAACTGGATGCCTTCCGCGGCGGCCCGGCGCAGGGCCTCCAGCGCCTGCGCGAGGGCCAGCCCGCCCACGGGCTCGGGTCCGGCGGTGGCCCAGGCCGCGTAGTAGGCCGCCGACCTCGCCGCCTGCACGCCCACGTAGACGTCGGCGAGCCGGTGCTTGACCGCCTGGAAGGAGCCGATCGCCCTCCCGAACTGCTCCCGCTGCCCGACGTACTCGACGGTCCGCTCCAGCGCCCGGTCGGCGGCCCCGACGGCCTCGCAGGCCAGGACGGCGGCGGCCGCGTCGCCCACGGCCGCGAGGGCGCCCAGGACGTCCGCGCCGTCCTCGCCGAGCAGCTCGCCCTCCACGTCACGCAGCTGCAGCCGGGCCTGCGGACGGGTGGCGTCGAGGGCGGTCCGCCGTACGCGCACCAGCCCGTCGGCGTTCCCCCGTACGAGGAAGAGGAGGGTCCGCGAGCGGGCGAAGCCGCCGGTGTGGGCGGCGACCAGCAGCAGCCCCGCGCCGTGCCCGTCCAGCACCTGCTCGACCTGCCCGTACAGCAGCCACCGCTCCCCCGCCCGTCTGGCCTGCACACCCCCGGCCCGTCCGCCGCCGGCCCACGCGCCGCCGTTGTCGCCGGTCAGGGCGAGGGCGGTGGCGAGGGCGGTGCCGGGCACGGCGAGGGCGGCGGTCAGGGCGCCGGAGGCGAGACGGGGCAGCACGGCGGCGCGCTGGGCCTCGGTGCCGAGGGCGAGGACCAGGGGCGCGGCCAGGGCGCAGGTCGCCAGGAGCGGGGTGGGCGCGAGGACCCGGCCGGTCTCCTCGGCGGCCAGGGCGAGCTCGGCCGTGGAGCAGCCGACTCCGTCGTACGCCTCCGGGAGGGCGAGGCCGGGCAGGTCGAGCCGCTCGCCGAGCAGGCTCCACAGGGCCGGGTCGTGGCCGTCCGGGGTGTCCAGGGCGGCGCGCAGCGCCTCGGGGCCGCAGCGTTTGCGGAGCAGTTCGCGCAGGGTGCGGCGGATCTCGTCCTGTTCGGCGGTGAAGCTCGCGTCCATGGCTCTTCCCTCCGGATCTGACGGTCCGTCATATTAGGGGGGCGGGACCGAGATGCCCAGGGGGAGGAGACCTCTCATGACACGCGGGAGCCGCGGGGTGGCCGTGGTCGGCGTCGCCCTGTCCGACTGTGGGCGCGTCGACGACGCGACGCCGTACGCCCTGCACGCCCAGGCGGCCCGCCGCGCCCTCGCGGACGCGGGACTGGACCGGCGGCACGTCGACGGCCTCGCGTCGGCCGGCCTCGGCACGCTGCCGCCGGTCGAGGTGGCCGAGTACCTGGGCCTGCGCCCCACCTGGGTCGACTCCACGGCGGTCGGCGGCTCGACGTGGGAGGTGATGGCGGCGCACGCGGCGGACGTGATCGCGGCCGGGCACGCGAACGCCGTGCTGCTCGTGTACGGCTCCACGGCGCGCGCGGACATCAGGGCGGGCCGGCGCACCGGGAACCTCTCCTTCGGCGCGCGCGGCCCGCTGCAGTTCGAGGTCCCCTACGGCCACACGCTCATCGCCAAGTACGCCATGGCCGCCCGCCGCCACATGATCGAACACGGCACGACGATCGAGCAGTTGGCGGAGGTGGCCGTGCAGGCGAGGGCGAACGCGGCCCTGAATCCCGAGGCGATGTTCCGCGACCCGGTCACGGTGGACGACGTGCTGTCCGGCCCGATGATCGCCGACCCGTTCACCAAGCTGCACTGCTGCATCCGCTCCGACGGCGGGGCGGCGGTGCTGCTGGCGGCCGAGGAGTACGTACGGGACTGCCGTACCGCCCCGGTCCGGGTGCTCGGCACCGGGGAGCACGTCAGCCACGCGGCGATGTCGGAGTGGGCGGACTTCACCGTCTCCCCGGCGGCGGTGAGCGGGAAGCTGGCGTTCGGGCGGGCGGGGGTGCGGCCCGAGGAGATGGACTTCGCGCAGATCTACGACGCCTTCACCTACATGACCCTGGTGACCCTGGAGGACCTGGGGTTCTGCGGGAAGGGGGAGGGCGGGGCGTTCGTGGAGAAGGGCCGGCTGAGGGTGGAGGGCGGGGAGCTGCCGGTGAACACCGACGGGGGCGGGCTGTCGGCGCAGCATCCGGGGATGCGGGGGCTGTTCCTGCTCGTGGAGGCGGTACGGCAGCTGCGCGGGGAGGCCGGAGCCCGTCAAGTGCGCGGACGGGACGGGCAGTTGCCGCGGCTGGGGGTGGCGTCGGGGACGGGCGGCTGGTTCTGCTCGTCGGGGACGGTGGTGCTGGGGCGGGACTGACGGCGGGCGACCTCGTCGCCCGGCACCGAGCTGGTCTGCCCGCGAATCGTTCGGCGGGGTCCGGCGAGGCGATACTCGGCGCATGAGCGAGGATCTCCACGAACTGCTGCGGTCGCTCCGGGTGTGGGACCCGGAGGTCACCGACCTTCGCCCGTTCGACCCGGCCGGTACGCCCGCCGAGCCCCTGCCCCTGTTCACCGCGTGGTTCGCCGAGGCGGTGGCGGCCGGTCAGCCGGAGCCGCACACGATGTCCCTGGCCACCTCCGGCGAGGACGGCGCGGCGGACGTACGGATCGTGATGCTGCACGGCGCGGGCGCGGACGGCTGGACGTTCGCCACGCATGCGAGCAGCCGCAAGGGCAGGCAGCTCCAGGCACGGCCGTACGCCGCCCTCGGCTTCTACTGGCCGCGCCTGGGCCGCCAGGTCCGGCTGCGCGGCCCGGTCACCGCCGCGCCCTCGGCGGAGTCCCAGGGCGATCTGCACGCCCGCTCCACCGGAGCCCTGGCCGCCGCCCTCACCGGCCGGCAGAGCGAGGTCCTGGGGTCGGTCGAGGAGCTGGCGCGGGCCTCCGAGGCGGCCTGGGAGCGGGCCCGGCGGGAGCCCGGCGCGCCCGTGCCCACCTGGACCCTGTACCGGCTGCGGCCCGAGGAGGCGGAGTTCTTCCAGGGCGACGAACGGCGCCGGCACGTGCGGCTCACCTACCGTCGGCAGGACGGTGGTTGGGCCAAGGAGCTGCTGTGGCCGTGACCGCTCAGGCCCCGGTGAATCCGTACAGCCTGAAGTCGGCCACCGGGCGGTAGCCGATGCGCTGGTAGAGGGCGTTGCTGGTCGGGTTCGCGAGATCGGTGAACAGCAGCACCTCCTGCGCGCCCGCCGCCAGCGCGGCCCGGCTGACCTCGGCCGTGACCGCCCCCGCGTAGCCGCGGCCGCGCAGGGGGGCCGGGGTGTAGACGGGTGCCACGCGGATCTGCCCGGCGACCATCGGCGTCACCCCGGCCATGGACAGGGGGGTGCCGTCGGTGTCCTCCCAGAGGGTGACCCCGCCGTAGGAGAGGCGGGCGTCGGCCCACCGGTCCGCGGGCACCGCCGCATGGGCGCCGACGGCCTGCGTGAACTCCTCGTACCAGCGCTCCAGTTGCCGCCGGTCGGCCTCCTGCGCCACCCGCGGCCGGCCCTTCGGCACGGGCCCCGGTTCCGTCATGGTGCCCAGCCGGTACAGCCGGTGGCGTTCGCGCTCCACCGCGGTCCCGCCCGTGTGCCGCCGCCAGGCCTCGGCGAGTGCGGCGGCGGTGGCCGCCTCACCGTTGACGCCGGTCAACGCCCGCCCGAGACCGGCCAGATGGACCGCGAGGGCGTCCACGTCCTCGGGGGCGAGGGCGGTGACGTACAGCTCGTAGGGAGGGGTGCAGAAGCAGGCGGCGCGGACGGCGCCGTCCCTCTCCAGGACGCCGAAGTACGGGGCCTCGCCGCCGTAGTGGCCGGAGCCGCGGGTGCGCAGGCCCTCGGTCACCGTCAGCGGGACGGTGTGCAGGGCGGGACGGGAGCGGAGGAAGGCCCCGGCGCGCGCGAGGAAGGCGTCCAGGTCGTCGAGGAAGTACCAGTCATCGGGCCGCATACCCCATGGTCACCCGCACCCGATACCGAACGCCTCCGAATTACGGCCCGCCCGGGCCCCGGCAGCACAGCCCGCCCGGCTCCGCGCCACGACGATCCCACGCCGCGTCACGCACGACCCGCCCCGCGTCCGAGCGCCTCGGCCCCACGTCACGCGCCAAGCCACCCCGCGTCACAGCCCATCCCGACCCCGCGCCACGCACCGACCCACCCCGCGTCACAGCCCAACCCGACCCCGCATCGTCACGCACCGACCCACCCCGCGTCACAGCCCAACCGGCTCGGCGTCACAGCCCACCCCGCCCCCGCGCCACAGCCCTTCCAGCTCCCCGTCGCAGCCCTTCCGGACCCCGCGTCACAGCCCTTCCGAACCCGCGTCACGCACCAACCCGCCCGCGTCACAGCCCAACCGGCTCGGCGTCACAGCCCACCCCGCCCCCGCGCCACAGCCCTTCCAGCTCCCCGTCGCAGCCCTTCCGGACCCCGCGTCACAGCCCTTCCGAACCCGCGTCACGCACCGACCCGCCCGCGCCACAGCCCACCCCGCCCCCGCGTCACAGCCCTTCCGAACCCGCGTCACGCACCAACCCGCCCGCGTCACAGCCGAGCCACCCCGCGTCACAGCCCAACCGGCCCCGCGTACGCACCGACCCGTCCCGCGTCACAGCCCAGCCACCCCGCGTCAACAGCCACCCCGACCCCGCGTCACAGCACCGCCGACCCCACCCCGCCTCCCGTCACAGCCCCTCCGGCTCCCCGTCCGTCGCCAGGCGGCCGTGCAGGTGCATGTCTCGGAACGCGTCGTGCCGGCCCGCTTCGAACATCGCTCCGCGCAGCGTCCCCTCGTACCGGAAGCCGCATCGTTCCGCTATCCGGCAGGAGGCCTCGTGCCCGAGGGCGTGGTCGAGTTCGAGGCGGTGCAGGCCCAGGTCGATGAGCGCCCAGCGGGAGGCGACGGCCAGGGCGCGGGTGGCGACCCCGCGGCCGCGCGCCTCGGGCAGTACCCAGTAGCCGACGCGGGCGTTGCTCAGCGCGTGGTTGATGAGGTTGAGGCCGACGTGGCCGAGGATCGTGCCGCTGCCGGCGTCGGTGACGCAGTAGGAGGCCCCGGTGCCCTCCGCCGCGCTCAGCGTCTTCGCGCTCAGTGACTCATGGGCCGACTCCAGGTCGGTGACCGGCCTGAGCGGGGTGTTCCAGCGCCGGAAGTCGGGGTCGGTCAGGCCGCGCAGCCAGTGCGCGACGTCGGTCTCGCTGCCGGCGTCCCACAGGCGCAGGCGCAGGCCGTACCCGTGCAGGACGGGGAAGGGCGAGAGGGCGTGCTGTTCGTCGACGGGGGGCATCGCCCCATTCAAGCCGCTGTGCCGCCCGTGCGCGGTCGGAACACCGGCACTCCCTCCCGGAACGTCACCTCCAGCTCCAGACCGGCGGCCGGCTCCGCGCACCCCACGACCTCGGTCATCATCCGCGGCCCCTCCTCGAGGTCGACCACGGCGGCGACGTACGGCGTCCGCTCCCCGAAGGGCGGCAGGTCGTTGCGGTGGACGACGGACCAGGTGTAGAGCGCGGCCCGGCCGCCGGCCCGCTCCCAGGTCACGTCCTCGCTCCAGCAGTGCGGGCAGAACTCCCGCGGGTAGTGGTGCGCCCGCCCGCAGGCCCCGCAGCGGCGGATCAGCAGCCGGCCCTCGGCGGCCGCGTCCCAGTACGTACGGGTGAAGGCGTCGGCCTCGGGGACGTCGTGGCGGGCGGCGGTCATCGGAACAGTCCCAGCGCGCTGTCGAGCGACCAGGTCTGCCACGACATGCCGAACAGGCCGACCAGCGACATCAGCGCCATCATCGAGTTCTGCCCCTGCTCGGCGACCTCGTGGATCATGAGGGTGAAGTAGAGGACGTTCAGCAGCAGGCCCCCGACCAGGGCGACCGGGGTCAGGAACCCGGCCACCAGGCCGAGGCCGATGGCCAGTTCCGCGTAGACGACGACGTACGCCATCGTGCGCGGCCGGGGCGCGACCATGACCTCGAAGCCGGACCGTACGGCGTTCCAGCGGTGCTTCGCCGCGATGCCGGCCGCCCACTGGATTCCGGTCCCGCGCTCGAACCAGGCCTTGCGGTCCTTGTGCCGCCAGCTCTCCAGCCACCACAGCCCGAGTCCTATGCGCAGCACGGCCAGCCACTGCGCGCCCGTGAGCCAGATCGAGTCCATGGCATCTGACGGTACGTCAGATACCGCGATCCCGGAAGCCTGCCTGTGCGTCGCCCGTGAAGCTGTGGGGTCGCCATGAATACCCACGGATTGTTGGCAATTTTGTCTGCACTCTCGCTAGCTTCACAGACGCAACCCGCATACCGAGGGAGACGAAACCGTGAAGCACAGGGCAGTCAAGCGCAGGACCGTCGTGATGGGTATCGGCGCCACGGCGGGCGTCGCCGCGGCCGGCGGCATCGCCCTCGGCGCCCAGGCGTCCACCGGCTCCTCGTCGTCCGCGTCCTCCTCCGGCTCGCTGGTCTTCGACCCGGACGACTACGAGAAGCTGACGACGACGGTCACCGGCACCGACGGCGCCGAGCACTCGGTGACCTACCACTTCTGGAAGGCGATCACCTACGTCGCCAAGCCGGTGGACGCCACCTACCAGTCGCTCGTCGTCAGCGCGCCGGTCGAGATCGACGGCAAGGCGGTCGACGCGTCCGACGCGCCGATCCTGTTCGCGAACTCCGTCGGCGGCTACATGCCGTCCTCCGTCGCGGACGCGACGGGTGTCGGCGCCGGCGGCATGGGCGGCGGCGCACCCGGCGGCGGTGCCCCGAGCGGCAGCGCCTCGCCCGGCGCCTCGGCCCCGGGCGCGAACGGCGACACCAACGCCACCGGCGGCGCCACCGCCTCCAACCAGCTCCTGGCGCTGGCCGCCGGCTACGTCGTCGTCGAGCCCGGCGCGCGCGGCCGCACCCTGAAGAACTCCGCGGGCGAGTACTACGGCACCGCCCCGGCCGCGATCGTCGACCTGAAGGCGGCCGTGCGGTACGTCAGGTCCAACAAGGGGCGCATCCCCGGCGACGTGGACCGGATCGTGTCGGCCGGCACGAGCGCGGGCGGCGCGCTGTCGGCGCTGCTCGGCGCCTCCGGCGACAGCCCGATCTACGACCCGTACCTGAAGGAGCTCGGCGCGGCCGACGCCTCCGACGCGATCTTCGCGACGGGCGCCTGGTGCCCGATCACCGACCTGGAGCACGCCGACGGCGCCTACGAGTGGAACTGGGGCGCCAACGCCACCCAGTCCACCGGCAAGGTCGTCGACCAGAGCGTGTCGAAGGACCTCGCCGCGCGGTTCGCGGAGTACCAGGCGTCGCTGCGGCTGCGCGGCCTGAACCGCTTCGGCGCGCTGACCGCCCGCAACTACGACGACTACCTGCTGGAGCAGTACCTGCGGCCGTCGGCGACCCGGTACCTCGCCGCCCTGTCGGCCTCCGAGCGCGAGACGTACCTGGCGAAGAACACCTTCATCACCTGGTCGGGCGGCAAGGCCACCTTCGGCTGGGACGACTACCTCACCCACGTCGGCGCCCGGAAGAAGACCGCGCCCGCCTTCGACGCCTTCGACCTGTCGGCCGGCGAGAACAACGAGTTCGGCGCGGGCACCACCGCGAACCGCCACTTCACCGCCTACGGCGCGAAGAACGACACCACCGGGCTCGGCACGAAGCGGGTCGCCGCCGACATCCCCGAGAAGCTGCGCCTGATGAACCCGATGTACCACCTGGTGGACAGGGTCAACGGCCGCCGCTCCAAGCACTGGTGGATCCGCCTCGGCACCAACGACACCGACACCTCGCACGTCATATCCGGCAACCTCGCCGCCGCCGCGGCCGGCCTGGGCGACGAGGTGAACCACCTCTACTACTGGGACCAGGGTCACGGCGCGAACACCGACCCGGGTGACTTCATCGCCTGGATCGCCGAGGTGACGGGGTTCAAGCGCGCCAAGAACTAGCAGGCGCCCGAGGTCACCGGGCCCGGCTTCCCCGTACGACCACAACCAGGTGGCCTACGTCACAAGCCCCACCCACTTCTCCTACAGGCGTGATCAATCCGCAACCAATTGTGGTCTTGACCGAGACCCATCAAGCTGGTGCGAGATTACGCTCGCGCTCATGGCCGACTCCACACCGTCCCCGACCCCCTCGGACCGCCCCGTCTACATCGTCGGCGGCGGTCCGGCGGGGCTCTCCGTCGCGTACGCGCTGCGGGCCCGGGGCATACGCGCCGTCGTGCTGGAGAAGTCCGACAGCGTGGGCGACTCCTGGCGGCGGCACTACCACCGGCTGCGCCTGCACACCACCCGGCGGCTGTCGGCCCTGCCGGGGCTGCCGATACCGCGCCGGTTCGGGCGCTGGCCGGCCCGGGACGACGTGGTGCGCTACCTGGAGAAGTACGCCGAGGTACACGAGCTGGAGATCGTCACCGGCGTCGAGGTCTCGCGGATCGAGCGCCTGCCCGACGGCACCGGCTGGCTGCTGCGCGCCACCGGCGGACGTGAGCTGACCGGCGCGGCCGTCGTCGTCGCCACCGGCTACAACCACACGCCGTACGTCCCCGGCTGGGCCGGTCTCGACGACTACACCGGCGACTTCGCGCACGCCTGCGCCTACCGCAACCCCGAGCCCTACGCCGGCCGTGACGTCCTCGTCGTCGGCGTCGGCAACACCGGCGCGGAGATCGCCGTGGACCTGGTGGAGGGCGGCGCGGCGCGGGTACGGCTGTCGGTGCGCACGGCCCCGCACATCGTCCGGCGCTCCACGGCCGGCTGGGCCGCGCAGTACACGGGCGTGCTCGTACGGCGGCTGCCGGTCGGGCTGGTGGACCGGCTGGCGCGGCCGCTGGCGAAGCTCAGCGTGCCGGACCTGTCCGCGCAGGGGCTGCCCCGCCCGGACACCGGCCTCTACAGCCGTGCCAGGGACGGCGCCATCCCCGTCCAGGACGTCGGCCTCATCGACGCCGTACGCAAGGGCCGCGTCGAGGTGGTGGCCGCCGTCGACGGCTTCGACTCCGGCAAGGTCGTCCTCGCCGACGGCACCCGCATCTCCCCCGAGGCGGTCGTCGCCGCCACCGGATACGTCCGCGCGCTGGAGGACCTCGTCGGCCACCTCGACGTGCTGGACGACCGCGGCAGACCCCTCGCGCACGGCGCCCGCGCCCCGCAGAACGCGCCCGGCCTGCACTTCACCGGCTTCACCACCCCCCTCAGCGGCACGCTCCGCGAGGTGGCGAGGGACGCCGAGAAGATCGCGAAGTCGGTCGTCCGGAACGGCGGGGACACCCTGTCCCGGCTGCCCGGCTGACGCAGGAACCACTCAACTCCCTTTCTCCACGCTCCCGTTGCTCACGTGCCAGATGTGACGGGAGCGTTGTGGTGTGCCGCCCTGCCGGGCCAGAATGTGAACACTGCTCACTTTCTGGCTCCACACCCTCTCCCCTCGGAGGATGCACGTGGCACGCGAAAGACAGTTCTCCCGGCGCTCCCTGCTCGGCGGCGCCGCCGCGGCGGCGGGCGCCGTGACCCTCGCCGGCACCGGCGCCGGAACCGCCGCGGCGGCAACCACCCGGGACGTGGACGTCGTCGTCATCGGCGGCGGTATCGCCGGCCTGACCGCGGCCCGCGATCTGGTGGCCGGCGGAAAGACGGTGGCCGTCCTGGAGGCCCGGGACCGCGTCGGCGGCCGGGTCGTCAACCTCTCCCTCGCCAACGGCGGAGTCACCGAGGGCGGCGGCGAGTTCATCGGCCCCACCCAGGACCGCATCAGGGCGCTCGCCGACTCGCTGGGCGTGGCCACCTTCACCACGTACAACACCGGCAAGAACCTGCTCTACAAGGACGGCACCCGCACCCCGTACGCCACCGACGGCCTCCTCGGCTCGGTCCCGCCGGTCGACGCGGCCGGCCTCGCCAACGCCGCCATCGTGCAGGCCAAGCTGGACGACATGGCCAAGACGGTGCCGGTCGACGCGCCGTGGACGGCGCCCAAGGCCGCCGAGTGGGACAAGCAGACCTTCGAGAGCTGGCTGAACGCCAACGCGATCGTGCCGTCGGCGAAGTTCCTCCTCGACGTGGCCTGCACCTCGATCTTCTCGGCTCAGCCGCGTGAACTCTCCCTGCTCTACGTCCTGTTCTACATAGCGGCCGCCGGCAACGAGTCCACCGCCGGCACCCTGGAACGCCTCACCGACACCGCGAACGGCGCCCAGGAGTCCCGCTTCGTGGGCGGCTCCCAGCAGGTGCCGATCAAGCTGGCCGCCACGCTCGGCGACCGGGTGGTGTTGAGCGCGCCCGTGCGGTCGGTGACACAGTCCGGCGGGAAGTACCTGGTGAGCGCGGACGGCATCACCGTGACCGCGAGGAAGGTCGTGGTCGCCGTACCGCTGCCGCTGACCGGCCGGATCGCCTTCGACCCGCTGCTGCCGGCCGCCCGCGACCAGCTGAGCCAGCGCATGCCGATGGGCTCGATCGGCAAGGCGATCGCGGTCTACGACACCCCGTTCTGGCGGGCCGACGGCCTCAACGGCCAGGTCGTCAGCGACTCCGGCGTGGTCCGCTCCACCTTCGACAACTCCCCGCCCGACGCCTCCTACGGCGCCCTGATGGGCTTCATCGAGGCCGACGAGATGCGTGCCTACGACGCCTCCTCCGTCGACGAGGTGAAGGCGGCCGTCCTCAAGGACTACGTCACCTACTTCGGCGACAAGGCCAAGTCACCGGCCTCCTTCGTCCTGCAGCGCTGGGACAACGAGGGCTTCTCGCGCGGCGGCCCGGTGGCCTACGCCCCTCCCGGCGTCCTCACCGAGTACGGCGCGGCCCTGCGCAAGCCGTTCGGTGGCATCCACTGGGCGGGCACGGAGACCTCCACGTACTGGACCGGGTTCATGGACGGCGCGGTGCGCTCGGGCGAGCGGGTGGCCAAGGAGGTCCTCGCCGCCCTGTGATCCGCCGGGCCGGGGGTTGATCCGGTTTCGGGTTCACCAACTTTGCGTGCACAGCAGTTCCTGACACAGCGTCAGTTCCCCTAATCTGACACTACGTCAGTTATTGGCTGTCACACAGGAGCGGGCGGACCGATGCTTGGATCAACCCACGGCACCCTCACCACCGACTCCCGCCGGGCCCGGGTCATCGCCTGCGGCGAGCAACCCGGCCCCGCCGTCCACGGCCGGCCCGCCGACGTCGACGACCTCGACGTCAGCGGCCGTCCCCTCTATGCCGCCGTCCCCGATCTGGACCGGTTCTTCCGGCCCGAGTCCGTGGCCGTGGTCGGCGCCTCGGACACCGAGGGGCGGCCCAACACCGGTATCACCCGGCAACTGGTCGCCTGGGCCGAGCGCGTCGGGGCGCGCCTGCACCCCGTCCATCCCAGCAGGCCGTCCGTCTTCGGCATCCCCTGCTCCCCCTCCGTCGCCGACCTGCCCGAACAGGTCGATCTCGCCGTGCTGCTGGTCGCCGACCCGCTTCCGGTGATCGACCAACTGGCCGAGGCGAAGGCGAGGTTCGCGGTCGTCTTCGCCTCCGGGTTCGCCGAGACGGGTGCGGCGGGCGCGGCAGCGCAGGAGCGGCTGGCCGCCGCCGTGGCCCGCTCCGGCATGCGACTGCTGGGTCCCAACACCAATCTCAACGCCTTCGAGCGGTTCCGCGACGACCTCGACGGTCCGGCCATCGCCCTGATCACCCAGTCCGGCCACCAGGGCCGTCCGGTCTTCGCCCTCCAGGAGCTCGGCATCCGGCTGTCCCACTGGGCGCCCACCGGCAACGAGGCGGACCTGGAGACGGCCGACTTCCTCTCCTGGTTCGCCGAGCGGCCCGAGGTCGGCGCCATCGCCTGCTACATCGAGGGCCTCAAGGACGGCCGGTCCTTCCTGCTCGCCGCCGACCGGGCCGCCCGCCGCAAGGTGCCGGTCGTCGCCGTCAAGGTCGGGCGCACCGAGACCGGCGCCCGCACCGCCGCCTCCCACACCGGGAAGCTGACCGGCGCCGACACCGTGGTGGACGCGGCGCTGCGGCAGTTCGGCGTGATCCGGGTGGACGGCCTCGACGAACTCCAGGACACCGCCGCCCTGCTGGCCCGGGCCAGGCCGCCGGTGGCCGACGGCGTCGTCGTCTACTCCATCTCGGGCGGCACCGGCGCCCACTTCGCCGACCTCGCGACCGAGGCGGGGCTGCGGCTGCCGGTGCTGTCCCGGGCGAAGCAGGCCGAGCTGCACCAGTGGATACCCGAGTACCTGAGCGTCGCCAACCCCGTGGACAACGGCGGCCACCCGGTCGGCGACGAGCGCGGCCGGAAGATCATCGACGCGATCCTCGACGACCCCGCGGTGGGCGTGCTCATCTGCCCGATCACCGGCCCCTTCCCGCCGCTGAGCGACCGGCTGGTGCAGGACCTGGTGGACGCGGCCGAGCGCACCGACAAACTGGTCTGCGTGGTCTGGGGCTCCCCGGTGGGCACCGAGCCCGCCTACCGGGAGGTGCTGCTCGGCTCCTCCCGGGTGGCCACCTTCCGCACCGCCGCGAACTGCGTCACCGCCGTCCGCGCCCACCTCGACCACCACCGCTTCACCGCCCGCTACCGCTCCCCCTTCGACGAGGCGCCGCGCACCCCCTCGCCGTCCTTCCGCAAGGCGCAGGCCCTCATGCGTCCCGGCCAGCAGCTGAGCGAGCACGCCGCCAAGCAACTGCTGCGGGCGTACGGCATCCGGGTGCCGCGCGAGCAGCTGGTGACCAGCGCGGCGGCCGCCGTACGCGCCGCGGGCCTGGTCGGCTACCCCGTGGTGATGAAGGCGTCCGGGGCGCAGATCGCCCACAAGACCGAGCTGGGCCTGGTGAAGGTCGGGCTCACCTCCGCCAGCCAGGTCCGGGACGCCTACCGGGAGCTGACCGACATCGCCCGCCACGAGGGCGTCGCGCTCGACGGCGTGCTGGTCTGCCAGATGGTGGAGAGGGGCGTGGAGATGGTCGTCGGCGTCACCCACGACGAGCTCTTCGGGCCGACGGTGACCGTGGGTCTCGGCGGGGTGCTGGTCGAGGTGCTGCACGACGTGGCCGTCCGCGTGCCGCCCTTCGGGGAGGAGCAGGCCCGGGACATGCTCGGCGACCTGCGCGGGCGGGCCCTGCTGGACGGGGTGCGGGGGCGTCCGCCGGCCGACCTGGACGCTCTCGTGGAGGTCGTGCTGCGGGTGGAGCGCATGGCGCTGGAGCTCGGGGACGTCCTCGCGGAGCTCGACATCAACCCCCTGATGGTGCTGCCCAGGGGGCAGGGCGCGGTGGCGCTGGACGCGCTGGCGGTGTGCAGGTGACCGGGGTGCTGCACACCGTCGACGCCGGGGTCGCCCATCTCACCCTGAACCGGCCCGAGGCCCTCAACGCGCTCACCCCCGGCCAACGCGACCTGCTCGTCGAACTGTTGGCGGACGCCTCGGCCGACCCGGGCGTGCGGGCCGTCGTCCTCACCGGGACCGGGCGCGGCTTCTGCGCGGGAGCCGACCTGCGGGGCAGGGCGGCGGCCGGCGAGCGGGTCGCCGGCGACGTGGCGCGCATGATCCGCACGGGCGCGCAGCGCCTGATCGCCGCCGTCCTCGACTGTGAGAAGCCGGTGATCGCGGCGGTGAACGGCACGGCGGCGGGCCTCGGCGCGCATCTCGCCCTCGCCTGCGATCTCGTCCTGGCCGCGGAGTCGGCGAAGTTCATCGAGGTGTTCGTGCGCCGCGGGCTCGTGCCGGACGGCGGGGGCGCCTATCTCCTGCCCCGTCTGGTCGGCCCGCAGCGCGCGAAGGAGCTGATGTTCTTCGGCGACGCGCTCTCCACGGCCGACGCAGAGCGCCTCGGCCTGGTCAACCGGGTCGTCCCGGACGCCGAGTTGGACAAGACGGCCCGGGAGTGGGCGGCCCGCCTGGCCGCCGGCCCCACTCGGGCCCTCGCCCTCACCAAGCAGCTCGTCAACGCCTCCCTCGACGGCGACCGGGCGGCCGCCTTCGCCGCCGAGGCCGCCGCGCAGGAGATCAACATGACGACGGCGGACGCCCAGGAGGGCGTACGCAGCTTCGTGGAGCGCAGAAGCCCGGAGTACCGGGGTCGCTGACCTTCCCATCTGACGAACCGTCAGCTTCAATGGAGGGGTGATGGGACACGCAGGAGCGGCCGCGGCCGCCGTCCGGTACCTGAGGTCGGGGCCCCCGGCCCCCGTGGAGGCGCTGCCGCGCCCGGAGCTGCGCTGCGTCCGCGAGGACGAGCGGGCCCCGGTCGACCCGGCCGGGTTCCGGCGCGTGCTCGGGAACTTCGCGACCGGCGTCACCGTCATCACCGCGCCCGCCGGGCCCGGCGAGGACACCCCCGCTGGCTTCGCCTGCCAGTCCTTCTCCTCCCTCTCCCTCGACCCGCCCCTGGTCGCGTTCATGGTCGGCCGTACGTCGACGACCTGGCCGCGTATCGCCCGTGCGGGCGTCTTCTGCGTCAACGTCCTGAGCGCCGGGCAGGGCGAGCTGTGCCGGTCCTTCGCGGTGAGCGGGGCGGACAAGTTCGCGGGCGTCGCCCACGATCCGGCTCCGGTCTCCGGCTCCCCGCGCCTGGCCGGTGCGCTGGCCTGGATCGACTGCACGGTCCACGCGGTGCACACCGGCGGCGACCATCTGATCGTGGTGGGCCGGGTGGAGGCACTGGGCACCGGCGACGAGGAGAGCGAACCCCTGCTCTTCCACCGGGGCCACTTCCGCTAGGTCTGTCGCTCGGCCCGGGCCGGCTGCAAAGAGACGCCGCCCTGCGGCCGAGCCGAACGGGTCATGGAGGAGCCCGCGACCGCAAGGCGGCACAGGGAGCGAACGCGCCGCCCCCCGCCCGCTCTCGCCGACCCGGCGCACCAGATCGGTGTTCCAGGTGGCGCCGAGGCCGACCGCCTGCGGGAAGACCGTCGCCGGGCCCATCCGCGCCACGCCGTGCAGGGCCTCCTGGCCGATGCGCCAGGCGGCGATGCCCAGACGCTCCACGGCGGGCGTGAACTGGTGCAGGAAAGCGAGCCTCTCCGGCGAAGCCGAAAGCGGGGCCCGCGACACCGAGCCGGCCCGAACGGCGGGCCCTACGCCGCCGCTCCCGCCAGCGCGCTGACCGGGGTCGGCCTGCGGCGGATCACCAGGGCCATCAGGGCCGCCGCCGCGCACAGGGCGCCCGACGCGTACCAGACCATGTCGTAGGAGCCGAAGACGTCCCGCGCCACGCCGCCGAGGAAGGCGACCAGCGCCGCGCCGACCTGGTGGGAGGCCAGCACCCAGCCGAAGACGATCGCGCTGTCCTCGCCGTACTGCTCCCGGCACAGGGCGACGGTCGGCGGGACGGTGGCGACCCAGTCCAGGCCGTAGAAGACGATGAAGAACAGCATCGGCGGATGGACGCTCGGTGCCAGCAGCATCGGCAGGAACAGCAGGGAGATGCCGCGCAGGGCGTAGTAGACGGCGAGCAGCCGGCGTGGTTCGAAGCGGTCGGTGAACCAGCCGGAGGCGATCGTGCCGACCACGTCGAAGACGCCGATCACCGCGAGCAGCGAGGCCGCCGCCTGCACGGGCATGCCGTGGTCGTGCGCGGCGGGCACGAAGTGGGTCTGGACCAGGCCGTTGGTGGAGGCGCCACAGATCGCGAAGGTGCCGGCCAGCAGCCAGAAGGTGCCGGTGCGGGAGGCCTTCAGCAGCACGGTGACCGCGCGGCGGGCGGCCCCCACCGCGGGCTCGGGCTTCGGTACGAACTCCACGGCGCCGTACGGCTTCAGGCCCACGTCCGCCGGGTGGTCGCGCAGCAGCAGCCAGACGAAGGGGACGACCGCGAGCGCGGCCAGGGCCACGGTGACGGCGGCCGGACGCCAGTCGTGCTTCTCCACGATCCAGGACAGCAGGGGGAGGAAGATCAGCTGGCCGGAGGCGGAGGCGGCGGTCAGGATGCCCGTGACCAGGCCCCGGCGTTCGGTGAACCAGCGGTTGGTGACCGTCGCCGCGAAGGCGAGGGCCATCGAGCCGGAGCCGAGACCGACCAGCAGGCCCCAGCAGAGCATCAGCTGCCAGGCCGCCGTCATCCACACCGTCAGGCCGGAGCCGAGCGCGATCACGGTCAGGGCCACGGCGACGACCTTGCGGATGCCGAAGCGGTCCATCAGCGCCGCCGCGAACGGCGCGGTCAGACCGTACAGCGCGAGGTTGACGGAGACCGCGGCGCCGATCGTGCCGCGCGACCAGCCGAAGTCCTGGTGCAGCGGGTCGATGAGCAGTCCGGGGAGCGAGCGGAAGGCGGCGGCGCCGATGATCGTCACGAAGGTGACGGCGGCGACGAACCAGGCGCGGTGGACGCGACGGGATCGGCGGGGCGCGTCAGCCGCCTCGACGACTGCGGGTTCGGTTGTCTGGGTCACGCCATAGAGCATCCGGTCCGCGGCACCGCGCAACCACTGGCCCGAAGGACAGCATTCGTTAGGATCGAGCCATGGACACGGCCATGAGCAGCCCGAGCAGCGAGCCCGCCGAGCCGGAGTTCCGCCCGCACCGCGTGGTGGTCCTCGCCATGGACGGGCTGCTCCCCTTCGAGCTGGGCATCCCGCACCGCATCTTCGGGCGCCCCAAGGACACCCTGGGGCGCCGCCTGTACGAGGTCCTGACCTGCTCGGTCCGGCCGCCCGGCCCGGTGCGCACCGACGCCGACTTCGCCATCGCGGTCGAGCACGGCCCGGAGCTGCTGGCCACCGCCGACACGGTGATCGTCCCGGCGTCGTACGAACTGGGCCCGGTCTTCGAGGAGGGCGTCCTCACCGCCGAGCTGGCCGCCGCCCTCGCCCACATCCGCCCCGGCACCCGGCTCGCCTCCATCTGCACCGGCGTCTTCGTCCTCGCCGCCGCCGGCTATCTCGACGGCCGGCCGGCGACCACGCACTGGGCGGAGACCGACCAGCTGCAGCGCCTCTTCCCGCAGGTCGAGGTCGACCCGAACGTCCTGTTCATCGACGACGGCGACGTCCTGACCTCGGCCGGCGTCGCGGCCGGCATCGACCTGTGCCTGCACATGGTGCGCCGCGACCACGGCACGGCCGTCGCCAACGACGTCGCCCGCCGCACCGTCGTACCGCCGCACCGCGACGGCGGCCAGGCGCAGTACATCCAGCGGCCCGTCCCCGAGCCCCGGCTTGCGACCACGCGCGGGGCCCGCGCCTGGGCGCTGGGCCGCCTGCACGAGCCGATCCAGCTGCGCGACATGGCCGCGCAGGAGTCCATGTCGGTACGGACGTTCACGCGCCGCTTCCGTGAGGAGGTCGGCGTCAGCCCCGGCCAGTGGCTGACCCAGCAGCGCGTCGAACGAGCCCGCCAACTGCTGGAGACCACCGGCCTGTCCATGGACCGCATCGCCCACGACGCCGGCTTCGGCACGGCCCAGTCGATGCGCCAGCACCTGCAGACGGCGCTCGGGGTGACCCCGACCGCCTACCGCCGCACCTTCCGCGCCACGAACGCGGGTTCCGCCGCCGAGCCCGTCGGGGCGCTGGAATCGGCCTGACGGGGTCAGAAGGTCAGTACCGCCCTCGCCACCCGGCCGGCCTCGGCGTCGGCCGCCGCCTTCTCGAAGTCCTCCACGGGGTAGGTGGCGGTCACCAGCTCGTCGAGGAGCAGGCGGCCCTGCCGGTAGAGCTCGGCGTACAGCGGGATGTCGCGCTGCGGCCGGGAGGAGCCGTACCGGCAGCCGAGGATCGACTTGTCCAGGAACATCGAGGAGACGAGGAAGGACGCCTCCGCCTTCGCGGGCGCCGTGCCGAGCAGCACGGCCTGGCCGTGGCGGTCGAGGAGGTCGACGGCCTGCCGGACCAGCTCGACGCGTCCGACGCACTCGAAGGCGTGGTCGACCCCGTGGGGCAGCAGGTCGCGCACCGCGTCCGTGGAGGTCAGGAAGTCGGTGGCGCCGAACTGCCGGGCCACGGCCTCCTTCGCCGGGTTGGCGTCGACCGCCACGATCCGCGACGCCCCCGCGATCCGCGCGCCCTGCAGGACGTTCAGCCCGATCCCGCCGGTACCGATGACCAGGACGGACTCCCCGCGGTCCACCCGGGCGCGGTTGAGGACGGCCCCGACCCCGGTCAGCACCGCACACCCGATGAGCGCGGCGGACGGCATCGGGACGTCCTTCGGGATGCGCACCGCCTGCACGGCCCTGACCACCGTGGACTCCGCGAAGGCGGAGTTGGACGCGAACTGGTACACCGCCTTCCCGCGCCGCGCGAAGGGCTTGCCCGGCCGCCCGATCGCCTGCCGGCACATCGTCGGCCGCCCCCGGTCGCAGTCCGCGCACGTCCCGCAGTTGGCGAGCGTGGACAGCGCCACATGGTCGCCGGGCGCGACATGGGTGACCCCGGCGCCGACGGCCTCCACCACCCCCGCCCCCTCATGTCCCAGCACCACCGGGAGGGGGAAGGGGATGGTGCCGTCCACCACCGACAGGTCGCTGTGGCACAGCCCGGCCGCCGACAGCGCGACCCGCACCTCGCCCGGCCCCGGGTCCCGTACCTCCAGGTCGTCCACGACCTCCACCCGCTTCCCGTCGAACACCACACCACGCATCAGACGACCCCCTTGGGCTCCCTCGGCAGGCCGAGCACGCGCTCGGCGATGATCGTGCGCTGGATCTGGTCGGAGCCGCCGTAGATGGTGTCGGCCCGGGAGAACAGGAACAGCTGCTGGTCGCGGTCGATCTCGTACGGCGCCTCGGGCGCCCAGTCCCGCGGCCCGGCGGACGCCTCCGCCCCGCGCACCAGCACCGCCAACTCGCCCAGCCGCTGGTGCCAGTTCGCCCACAGCAGCTTGGACACGCTCGGCGCACCGGCGTCACCGGAGCCGCCCACGGTGCGCAGGGCGTTCCAGCGCATGGCGCGCAACTCGGCCCACTGCCGCACGAGCGCGGCGCGTACGACGGGGTCGTCGGCCGCACCGGTGCGTACGGCGGTCCGCACCACCCGCGTCAACTCCTGGGCGAAACCGATCTGCTGGGCCAGGGTGGACACCCCCCGCTCGAACCCGAGCAGGCTCATCGCGACCCGCCAGCCCTGCCCCTGCGCGCCGACGACGTGCTCCGCACGCGCGCGTGCCCCGTCGAAGAAGACCTCGTTGAACTCGCTCGTGCCGGTCATCTGCCGGATGGGCCGCACCTCGATCCGCCCCGGCTGGTCCATCGGCACGAGCAGGAAGGTCAGCCCGTGGTGCCGGCGCGACCCGGCCTCCGTGCGCGCCAGGACGAAGCACCAGTCGGCCTCGTGCGCCAGCGATGTCCAGATCTTCTGCCCGGAGATCCGGTAGCCCTCCCCCTCCCGTACCGCGGCGGTGCGCACCCCGGCCAGGTCGGACCCGGCGTCCGGCTCGCTGTAGCCCTGGCACCACAGCTCGTCCCCGGCGGCGATCGGTGGCAGGAAACGCGCCTTCTGCTCGTCGGTGCCGTGGGCGACGAGGGTGGGGGCGAGCAGGTTCTCCCCGATGTGCCCGGAACGGGGCGGCGCCCCGGACCGCGCGTACTCCTCGGCCCAGGCGACCTGCTGGGTGAGGGTGGCGATCCGGTTGCCGTACCCGCCCTCCCCCCACCCGAGCCCGATCCACCCGGCCTTCCCGAGCGTGCGCTCCCAGACCCGACGGTCCGGATCAGGCCCGACGTGCTCACGCAGCCAGCCCCGGGCCTCGCCCCGGAACACCTCGTCCTCGACACTGAACCCAAAGTCCACGGACGTCTCCTCACAGGAAGTGGGGGTTGCTCCTGATGCCGGGCGACTCGCCCCACCCAGGGGCGCGGGGAACTGCACGACAAGCCACAACCGACCCGCACCCGCCGTACGACCGCACCCCCCGAGCTATTGGGCGTTCGGCCTGTCCCCCCGCGCCGCCGCCCTCTCCATCGCCTCCACCTGCACAAGCATCGGCATCGGGTCCACCCCCACCGACCCCGGCAGAAACGCCGCGATCGTCTCCGGCGTCCACCCACCGGAGGCGTACGCCGCCCGCAACTCCCGCGGCTGCGCCCACACCGCCAGCTTCGCCCCGGCGATCGTGTACACCTGCCCGGTGATCTCCTTCGCGCGGTCGGACAGCAGGTAGACGACCAGGGCGGCCACGTCCTCCGGCTCCCCGATCTCGGCGAGTTCCGTGGGCACGTTGGCCGACATCCGGGTCCGGGCGACCGGCGCGACCGCGTTGGCGGTCACCCCGTACTTGTGCAGGCCCAGCGCCGCGCTGCGGACCAGCGAGATGATCCCGCCCTTGGCGGCGCTGTAGTTGGCCTGCGACACCGACCCCTGGTGGTTGCCGCTGGTGAACCCGATCAGCGTCCCCGCCCGCTGCTTGCGCATGACCGCGGACGCCGCCCGGAACACGGTGAACGTGCCTTTGAGATGCGTGGCGAGGACCGGGTCCCACTCGTCCTCGGACATGTTGAACAGCATCCGCTCGCGCAGGATCCCGGCGACGCACACGACGCCGTCGAGCCGCCCGTACGAGGACAGCGCGAGGTCGACGATCCGCTGGCCGCCGGCCATCGTGGACACGTCGTCGGCGACCGCGACCGCTTCCCCGCCCGCGGCCTCGATCTCCTTGACCACGCTCTCGGCGACCTCGCTCGTGGGGGACTCCCCCGCCACCGAGACGCCGTAGTCGTTGACGACGACCCGCGCTCCCTCGGCGGCGGCGGCCAGTGCGACGGCCCGCCCGATACCCCGCCCGGCCCCGGTCACGGCGATCACCTTGCCTGCCAAGAAGTTCCCCACGCCCGGCCCCTTCCCGCGGTTTCTGACGGACCGTTAGATTTTATGTCCCGTCAGATACCTGGAGACAAGCCCCGGGGAGAGCCGATGTCGTTGCCGGCCGAGTTCCACGAGATCGCCAAGCGCGTGAACAACTGGGGGCGTTGGGGAGCCGACGACGAGATCGGCACCCTCAACCTGATCACCGACGAGGTCGTCCGCGAGGCGGCGGCGACCGTGCACAGCGGCCGCCGCGTCCCGCTCGCCCTGCCCCTGAAGCAGGACGGCGTGCAGAGCGGGATGATCCCGGGCCGGGTCAACCCGCTGCACGCCATGGTGCAGATCAACCAGGAGCTCTTCGGCCCGGGGACGGTGGCCTGCAGCGACGACATCGTGACCATGGGCCTGCAGGCGGCCACCCACTGGGACGCGCTGACCCATGTCTCGCACTCGGGCAGGATCTACAACGGCCGCCCGGCCGGCACCGTCACCCCGCACGGCGGCGCGGAGTTCGGGGGCATCGACAAGGTTCGGCACGTGGTCTCGCGCGGGGTGCTGCTGGATGTGGCCCGGGCGCTCGGCAGGGACCGGCTCGACGGCGGGCACGCGGTCACGCCGGAGGACCTGGAGGCCGCCGAGGACCTCGCCGGCACCCGCGTGCGCGCCGGCGACGTGGTGCTCGTACGGACCGGGCAGATCCAGGTGTATCTCGCCGGGGACCGGGAGGGGTACGGCTATCCGTCGCCCGGGCTGTCCGTCCGCACTCCGGAGTGGTTCCACGCCCGCGACGTGGCCGCCGTCGCCGACGACACGCTGACCTTCGAGATCTTCCCGCCCGAGATCGAGGACCTGTGGCTGGCTGTGCACGCGCTCGATTTGGTGGAGATGGGGATGCTGCAAGGCCAGAACTGGAATCTGGAAGAGTTGTCCACAGCCTGTGGAGAAACCGGCCGGTACGCGTTTCTGCTGTCGGCGATGCCCGAGCCCTTCGTCGGCGCGACGGGGACTCCGGTGGCCCCCGTCGCCGTTCTGTAGCCGAGCCCCGCACGGCGGGAGGCGTCGTCTGGCGGCGCGGCCTCCCCCACCGCCCCGAGCACGGCATACGCGCCGCCATCCGACCCCGGCGTACCCGCCCCAGCCCTCTGGCCCTGAATCCGAAAGAGCTGACGCCGACTCACGATCCGCACTCGACGAGGACCTCCGTCACCGAAACCCCCGTCGTCCCCTCGCGGCGAATCGCTGACCACCAGCGTGTTCACCCGGTCACGACGCGTCAACACCCTAACGGGGATTTATGACTTAAGTCCCTTTTGCAGTGACCGCGCACGGATGCACGGGCCCGGCGCACCGCACCGCGCGGGACGGGGGCGACGGGGATTTCTGCACCCGTGCATCGGACATGACGTCAATCGGCCAGACCGTCTTGAACGGTGGCGGCGCCCCGGACGGTCACACCGTCTCGAACGCCAGCCCCTCGCAGGCCGGGACACCGCCCAGACAGCTCGCCGCGTCCCCGCGCGGCCGGTCGCAGCGGTCGAGTTCGCACCAGATGCTCTTGCCGGCCCCCTCGGGGCTCCAGCCCCAGCGGTCGGCGAGACCGTCGACGAGGGCGAGTCCGCGCCCGCCGGTCGCGTCGCCGTCCACACACCGGGGTACCGGGGCCCGGTCGCTGGCGTCGGCGACCTCGAGGCGGACGGTGGACGGCTCGGCCGCCCCCTCGGGCAGGCTCAGCCGCAGCACGGCCGGACAGCCGGTGTGCACCACGGCGTTGGTGACCAGTTCGGAGACGAGCAGGATCAGCGTCTCGGCGAGCGGCTCGTCGGCCGCTATTCCGGACACGGCGAGGCGTGAACGGGTCCACCTCCGGGCTCGCCCCACCTCAGTGGGGTCGGGCCGGATCTCCAGCTGCACTTGAAGCACCTGCACCGCTCACACCATCCGAACCGGCGGACACATGACCTCATGCCGCGTGAGGCGTGCCAGAGGCACCGCGGCGAGGGCCACGATCGTAGCCATTTTCTGCATGGCCAGAACAACAGCCGACGCAGAGCCCAGGGCAGGGGTCACGGAACGTGAATCCCTTGCACGACAGCATGGTTGACGTACAGTCACCTCAACAAGCGCTTCGGGCATATTCCAGCGCGAAGGAGTACCCGTGCGGCATACTGTGCGACGCTCCCTACGAGGAGTCGAACAGGCCGTTTGAAGGGCCGCCCCGGGGGCGACACCGGTACCGACCTCGCCCGGAACCACTCGCATCCCACAGAAGGTACCGGAGCCGGTCGCCGACTCCGGGCCGTGACGGGTCACACGGAGGACACAACCCGGTATCAACGCTCCGTGATGTCGCCGTGCCACGATCCGCGACATCCGGACGGCCGCCCGACGGAAAGCCGCAGGCCCGCCCTGTTCATGCCACGAGGTCGGCCGCGAGCAGCTCCTCACTCTCCGTACCGCCACCGCCACGTTCCGACCGCACCCACGCCCGCTTCAGCAGCAGATGCACCTCGCTCTCCCAGGTGAAGCCCATGCCGCCGTGCACCTGGAGGCAGTCGCGGGCGCCGCGCACGGCGGCCTCGTCGGCCAGCAGCCGGGCCGCGGCGATGTCGGCCCGGTCGGCGGTGACGGCGGCCGCGTAGACCGCGGCACGGGCCACCTCGGCGCGCACGAGCATCTGCGCGCACAGGTGCTTGACCGCCTGGAAGGCCCCGATCGGCTGCCCGAACTGCTCGCGCGCCCGGGCGTGTTGCACCGCCAGTTCGCCCGCGCGCGCGGCGGTCCCGAGCTGCTCGGCGGCCGTCAGCAGCACGGCGACGGGATCGGTACGGGCCGGCGCGGGCACCCGGTGCAGGGGCGTGAGCGGGTCCACCGACCGCAGCGGTACGGCCCCCTCGGCACCCGGCCGCACCACGTCCGCCTCCTCCAGCCACTCCACGAGCCTGCCGTCGGCTGCGGCGACGACGACCTCCCCCTCGGCCGCCCCCGGCACCTCCCCGGCGGCGAGATGCGTGGCGACGAGCGGCCCGGGCACGAGCGCCCGCCCGACCTCCTCGAACACCAACACGGCCTCCGGCAACCCCAGTCCGGCTCCCCCCTCGGCTTCGGGCAACCGCAGGGAAAAGACCCCAAGGTCTCCCAAGGCCCGCCACAGCACCCGGTCGAGACGTGGCCGCTCATCGCCGGGCCGGGCGTCGCCGGAAAGGGGTGCGGGGCTGTGTCCATCTGCGGCTCCGCCGCGGGGCGCGACAAGCCACGACGAGCCCGCACCTGCCCCACGCCGCACCACCCCCCGCACAGCCGCACGCAACGCCCCCTGCTCCGACGTCAGTTGAAACCGCACCGCTCACCTCCCCTTCGGCAGCCCGAGAATCCGCTCACCCACGATGTTCCGCTGGATCTGCGAGGTCCCGGCCGCGATGGTGTACGACAGCGACGACAGCCGGTCGAGCACCCAGGGCCGCTCCAGATCCAGCGAGTCCGCCCCCAGCACCTCGGCCGCCGCGTCGTACAGCTCCTGCCGCGCGTGCGAGTACCGCAGTTTGAAGACCGAGCCCCCCACTCCCGGTACACCGCCGGAGGCCTCCGCCTCGCTGACGTTCCACTGCGTCAGCCGCCACAGCGCCCGGAACTCGGCGTTCAGCCGGCCGAGCCGCCGCCGGAGCGCGGCATCGTCCCAGCGCCCGTTCCGCCGCGCGACGACCGCCAGTTCGCCCAGCACGCGCCGGCAGGCGACCACCTCTCCGACGAACGCCGTGCCGCGCTCGAAGGAGAGCGTCACCATCGTCACGCGCCAGCCGTCGTTCTCGTCCCCGACCCGGTTGGCGACGGGCACCCGGACGTCGTCGAGGAACACCTCGGCGAACTCCGCCGACCCGGCGAGGGTGCGCAGCGGCCGTACGGTGATGCCGGGGGCGTCCATGGGCAGGGCCAGCCAGCTGATGCCCCGGTGTCTGGGGGCGTCCGGGTCGGTCCGCACCAGCAGTTCGCACCAGTCGGCCACCTCGGCGTGGGAGGTCCAGATCTTGGACCCGCTGACCACGTAGTCGTCGCCGTCCCGGCGTGCGCGGGTGCGCAGCGCCGCCAGGTCGGAGCCGGCGTCGGGTTCGCTGAAGCCCTGGCACCAGACCTCCTCGCCGCGCAGGATGGGCGGCAGCCAGCGGGCGCGCTGCTCGGGCGTGCCCTCGGCCGCGACGGTGGGTCCGGCGTGCAGCAGCCCCACGAAGTTCGCGCCGACATAGGGCGCGCCCGCCCTCTCGGTCTCCTCCAGGAAGATCAGCCGGACGCTCGGGGTGCCCTCCCAGTGGACGTCGGCGTACCCGGCGTCGTACAGCATCCGCTGCCAGCCGAGGTCGTAGGCACGGCGCCCGGGCCAGTCGTCCGGGGACGGTTTCGGCGGCAGGGTCGGCAGCACCTTGCCGAGCCATTCGCGCAGCCGCGCCCGGAACTCCTCCTCCTCCGGGGTGTACGACAGGTCCACTAGCGGTCCAGGTCGAGGTCGAGCATGCGGATCGCGTTGCCCCGCATCAGCTTGTAGACCGTCTCGTCGTCGAGGCCCTTCACATGGTCGAGGGCGATCTCCTTGGTGTGCGGGAAGGTCGAGTCGACGTGCGGGTAGTCGGTCTCGAAGGTGGCGTTGTCCCGGCCGACCGCGTCCAGGGACGCCACCCCGTGCTTGTCGCGGAAGAAGCAGCAGAACATCTGCCGGTAGTAGTACGTGGACGGCGGCTCGGGGACCAGGTCGCGCACGCCGCCCCAGGCGCGGTGCTCCTCCCAGACGTCGTCGGCGCGTTCCAGGGCGTACGGGATCCAGCCCATCTGCCCTTCGGAGTACGCGAGTTTGAGGGCCGGGAAGCGCACCAGCACGCCGCTGAAGAGGAAGTCCATCATCGAGGCCATGGCGTTGTTGAAGCTGAGGGAGGCCTGGACGGCCGGCGGGGCGTCCGGGGAGGCGGCCGGCATCTGGGACGAGGACCCGATGTGCATGTTGACGACCGTGCCGGTCTCCTGGCACACCGCGAAGAACGGGTCCCAGTAGCCGGAGTGGATGGACGGCAGGCCGAGGTAGGTGGGGATCTCGGAGAACGTCACCGCCCGCACCCCGCGCGCGGCGTTGCGCCGGATCTCCGCGACGGCGAGCCGCACGTCCCACAGCGGGATCAGGCACAGCGGGATGAGCCGGCCGCCGCTGTCCCCGCACCACTCCTCGACCATCCAGTCGTTGTAGGCGCGCACGCAGGCCAGCGCGACCTCCTTGTCGTGCGCCTCGGCGAAGGTCTGCCCGCAGAAGCGCGGGAAGGAGGGGAAGCACAGGGAGGCCTCGACGTGGTTGAGGTCCATGTCCTCCAGGCGCGCCTTGGGGTCCCAGCAGCCGCGCCGCATTTCCTCCCGGGTGATGCCCTCCAGGGTCATCTCGTCGCGGTCGAAGCCGACGGCGGCGATGTTGCGTTTGTACGGGAACTTCAGGTCCTCGTAGATCCACCAGTCGGTCGGCGGGCCGTCCGGGTCCATCGTGATCTGGTACTTGCCGCCGACGTAGGCGAGTTCGCCGATGCCTGCGGTCAGGGCCTGGGGGCCGCGGTCGCGGTACTTCTCCGGCAGCCAGGTGTCGAAGAGGTGCGCGGGTTCGATCACGTGGTCGTCGACGCTGATGATGCGGGGCAGTTCGGTGTCCATGGTCCCCTCCGCCGGACGGTGTTTCCCTGACAGGCGCTATCTGATGGGTCGTCAGATAGCATGTCACCTGACGAGTCGTCAGCCAAGCAGGGGGCACCCGTGAACGAGACCCCGCACTCCCTGAGCTCCGCCCGGACCCTGTGGGACCTGGTCGTCCGCCGCGCCGGCCTCACCCCCGACCGCCCGGTCCTCCTCCAGGACGACCGCCGCCTGACCTTCGGGGAACTGCGCGCCCGCGCCGAGCGGGTGGCGGCCGGCCTGTACGACATGGGCGTGAGCCCCGGCACGGTGGTCGCCTGGCAACTGCCCACCCGCATCGAGACGGCCCTGCTGTCCTTCGCGCTGGCCCGCCTGGGCGCCGTGCAGACGCCGGTGATCCCCTTCTACCGGGACCGCGAGGTCGGCTTCGCGCTGCGGGAGTCGAAGGCGGAGTACTTCGCGGTGCCGGGGACCTGGCGGGGCTTCGACCACACCGAGATGGCCCGGCGGCTGGGCGCGAAGGGCGTCTTCGAGGCGTACGACACCCTCCCCGACGGCGACCCGGCCGTCCTGCCCCCGCCGCCCGCCGAGGGCACCTCGGTCCGCTGGATCTACTGGACCTCGGGGACGACGTCGGACCCCAAGGGCGTGCTGCACACGGACCGTTCACTGATCGCCGGCGGCTCCTGCCTCGCCCACGCGCTGCGCCTTTCGGCCGACGACGTCGGCTCGATGGCCTTCCCGTACGCCCACATAGCCGGGCCCGACTACACGGTGATGCTGCTGCTGTACGGCTTCCCCGCGGTGATGTTCGAGCAGTTCGCGCTGCCCGACGCGCTGGAGGGCTACCGCCGGCACCGGGTGACGGTGGCCGGCGGGTCCACGGCCTTCTACTCGATGTTCCTCGCCGAGCAGCGCAAGCAGCCGGGCACCAGGGTCATCCCCTCGCTCCGGCTGCTCGCGGGCGGCGGCGCCCCGAAGCCGCCGGAGGTGTACCACGCGGTCGTACGGGAGATGGGCGTGCAGCTCACCCACGGGTACGGCATGACCGAGGTGCCGATGATCACCATGGGCGACCCGGAGGACAGCGTGGAGAACCTGGCGACCACCGAGGGACGGCCGCCTCAGGGTATGGAGATACGGATCGTCGACGGCGAGGTGCGGCTGCGCGGCGAGGCCGTCTGCCAGGGCTACCTGGATCCGGCGCAGACCGCCGAGTCCTTCGACGACGAGGGGTTCCTGCGCACCGGCGACCTGGGGTTCGTGACGGACAGCGGCCACCTGGTGCTCACCGGCCGGCTCAAGGACGTCATCATCCGCAAGGGCGAGAACATCTCGGCCAAGGAGATCGAGGACCTGCTGGCCGCCCACCCGGCCGTCGGGGACGCCGCGGTGATCGGCCTGCCGGACGCCGAGCGCGGGGAGCGGGTCTGCGCGGTCGTCGAACGGGCGCCCGGTGCACCGGAGTTGACCCTGGACAGGGTGACGGCGTACCTGCGCGCGGAAGGGCTGTCGGTGCACAAGCTGCCGGAGCAGCTGGAGCTGGTGGACGCCCTTCCCCGCAACGACACTCTGCGCAAGGTGCTCAAGTACAAGCTGCGCGAGCGCTATGCGGACGGCGCTACTCGGGGACGGTGAAGTAGCGGGCGAACGCGGCCACGATCTCCGCCTCCCCGACCTTGCCGTCGCCGTCGGTGTCGAGCGTTGCGGCGGCCGCCCCGGCGATCTCCTCGTCCGCCCCCAGGGCGCGCAGCACGCGCACGGTGTCCGCGACGGTGGCCGCCCGGTCGCCGTCGGAGTCGGCGAGGTCGAGGGCCGCGTGCAGGAAGGGGCGGGCGATCTCGGCGAACCGGTCGGGGTTGTCCCGCAGGCGCTTGACCGCGCCCGTGACGAACTCCTCGCGCGTGATGCGCTGGTCGCCGTCCCGGTCCGCGATCCCGGCCATGCCCTGCCAGAACGCCTCGGCGCCCGCGTACAGCGCCTGCCCCTTGTCGGAGCGCGCCGCGACACCGAACTCGGTGAGCAGCGCCTTGGCCGCCGCGCTGAAGTCCTCGCGGTCGATGTAGCCGTTGCCGTCCTGGTCGAAGGTGGCGAACCGGGCGGCGATCCTGCGCTCGTACTCGCTGCTGACCATGTCTCTCGAGCCGCCTCACGTCACGTCGGGGTGTTCCTGGACGGGAGCGTACGACGCGTCGGCGCCCCGGGGCGCGCGAAAGCGACGCTTGTGCCAAGACCGGGGGAATTCTGGGACAACCGTGTGGCAGAGGGAACGGGCATCCTCTATGGGCGACCTCTGCGGGCGCCGCTACGCCGACAGCGGTCCGGCCTCCTCGGCGACGGCCTCGTCCAGGTCGGCGTACACGTCGAACAGCCGGCGCACGCCGAGCGCGCCGAGCACCCGGTTGACGTGGGAGCCTTCGACCGCGCCCCGCGCGGGGAGGATCAGCCGCAGGCTGCCCTGACAGGAGCGGATCAGCCGGCGGGCGGCTATGAGCACGCCGACACCGCTGGAGTCGCAGAAGAAGACCTCCGAGAGGTCGAGGACGAGACTGTGGCGGCCGTCGGCCACCGCGTCGTGCACCCGCTGACGCAGTGCCGGAGATGTCACCAGGTCCAGCTCGCCCGACACACTGAGCACGGTCCATTCGCCCTGCTCGCCGCCGTTCACATAGAACGCCACCACCATGCCCTTCGTTCGCCGGTCCCCCGCGAAACGGAAGCCATCCTTACGCTTCCTCGCAGCGTGGCTGCCCAGCGGCCTTGCCCTGAAACTCTTCAGGGGAAACGGAAACCGATCGAAAGAGGCTTGTTTTTGTCTACTTCGATCCTGTTCGATCGGATCAGAACAGATCTGGTCGGAGACTGGGGGTGGATGAAGGTCCACTACCACCTGGCGGTTCCATGGGGGCGCGCATTGCCATAAAGGGGCGTGCGCTGTCACAGGTGCCGACTACATTCGAGGAGACGGTGGGCGCAGGCTGGACGAGAGCGCGGGCAGGCCGACGAACAGGGTGGGGGGACCGCATGGCGAAGAAGGACGCACCGCCGCGCTGGGACCGCAAGATGCAGCAGCGGCTGGCACGCGGTGAGGCGGCCGCCCTCGGCGAGCTCTACGACCGCTTCGCCTCGCTCGTGCACGGCCTGGCCCACCGCGTCCTCGGTGACGAGCGGGCCGCGGACCACATCACCCGGGACGTCTTCGCCCACGTCTGGGAGCACCCCGAGACCTACGACCCCAAACAGGGCCCGCTGCGCTCCTGGGTGGCCACGCTGACCCACCGCCTCGCCGTGCAGCGGCTGCGCGCCACCGAGACCGCCGCGCTGGCCCGCGGCGGCGGCTCCACCGAGGAACTGGAGCGCAAGGTCCGCCGCGCCTCGGTCGCCGCCCGCGCCGACTACATCGTCACCTCCATGCCCTCCCCGCTGCGCGCCGCCCTGGAGCTGGCCTACTTCCAGCGCCGCGACTACCGCCAGACCGCCGCCGACCTCGGCGTCACCGAGGACGAGGCCCGCCGTCGCCTCCGCCTCGGCCTGCAGCTGCTGTCCACCGCCCACGACGCCGGCGCCCCCGGCTCACCCCCCGGGTACGGGGGTGCGGCGTGAGCGGCTTCGAGGCGTTCGACGCCCCGCGCGAGCCCGGCCGGCCGCCGCGCATACCCCTGCCCCGGTCCTCCGTCGAGGACGGCGGCCGGCCGCTGCCCGCTCCGCAGGAGCCCGCGTCCGCCCCGCTGGTCCTGGAGCACCACGTGCTGAAGTCCCTGCTCGGGGCGTGGGCCCTGGCCGCCTGCTCGGCGGAGGAGACGGCCGCCGTCGAGGACCACCTGGGCGGCTGCGGCCCCTGCGCGGAGGAGGCGCTGCGGCTGCGCGACGCGGTGGGGCTGCTGCACCCGCCGGAGAGCCTCGACCTGGACCCGGCCCTGCGCACCCGCGTGCTGCAGGGCTGCCTCGACCGGCGCCCGCCTCGGATCCCGGTCCCGGACTGGGCGACCCCGTACGACGCGGAGACGGCCCGGCTCGACGCCCTGCTGCAGGACATCGGCGACGCCGAGTGGCACGCGCCTGTACGGCTGCGCTGGTTCGACGGCGACGGCCCGACCAGCCGCCGAACGACGGTCGCCGGGGTCATCGCCCATCTGCTGTGCGTGGACGGCCTGGTGGCGGTCGCGCTCGGCCTCGACGACCCGCTGGGCGGCAGCCCCGCGGACGGCCCCGGCCCGGCGTTCCGCACCGAGGCGCTCTGGCGCAGCGCCCCCTCACCGCCCACGCGCGCGGTCCGGCGCCCCTGGCGGGAGCAGAGCCACGACCTGGTCCGCACGGTCTCCTTCACGGGCGGCTCCGGCTCGGGGCGACTGGCGGTCTCCTACGGCGACTTCGACCTGCCCCTGCACGACGCGATGCTGGACCGGGCGTTCGAGTGCTGGGTGCACGCGGAGGACATCGCCGACGCGGTCGACTACCCGTACGAGCCGCCCGCTCCCCGGCATCTGCACCGCATGATCGACCTGGCGGCGCGCATGCTTCCCCTCGTGCTGGCGGGGCGGCGCCAGGTGGGGCTCGCCTCCCCTGCCGCCGGGCGGCACCTCGGTGTGGCGGGCGGGCCCGGCCGGAGCCTGCGGCTGGAGATCGAGGGCCTCGGCGGGGGCGAGTGGCTGATCCCGCTGGACTCACCGGCGGCGGAGGCGTCGCCCGAGCACGAGATCGCCCACGTCGCCCTGGACGGCGTGGAGTTCTGCAGGCTGGCCGCGGGCCATGTACCGCCGGAGGAGGCGGCCGCGGGGCAGGTGGGCGACCGCGAGGCGATCAGAGACGTCCTCTTCGCGGCGGCGTCCCTGAGCAGGATGTAGGGGCGGGTTCGGGTCCGTCGTCGAGTGCGTCCGAGTGGGGGCCGTTGGCGCAGTTCCCCGCGCCCCTGAAAGCCTTGCGGTGGGCGGGCTTCGGTATTGCGGGCACTGGCGAGAAGGCCTGCAGTGGGCCTACCTAGGGGCGCGGGGAACTGCGCGCCCAGCCACGAATCACCCGCAGCCGCCCCCGCACCGAACCACCCGAGCTCTCAGGGGCGCGGGGAACTGCGCGCCCAGCCCCCACTCACCCGCGCCCACCCCGAAACCGAGCCCCCCGAGCCCGCCGCTAGGCGAATACCACCGTCCGGCGCCCGTTCAGCAGAATCCTCCGCTCGGCATGCCACTTCACCGCCCGCGCCAGCGCCTGGCACTCCACGTCCCGCCCGATCGCCACCAGCTGGTCCGGCGTGACGTCGTGCCCGACCCGCTCGACCTCCTGCTCGATGATCGGCCCCTCGTCGAGATCCGCGGTCACGTAGTGCGCGGTCGCCCCGATGAGCTTGACCCCCCGGGTGTGCGCCTGGTGATACGGCTTCGCACCCTTGAAGCTCGGCAGGAACGAGTGGTGGATGTTGATGATCCGCCCGCTCAGCTGCTTGCACAGTTCGTCGGAGAGCACCTGCATGTACCGCGCCAGCACGACCAGTTCGACGTCGTTCTCCCGGACGACCTCGAGCAGCCGCGCCTCGGCCTCCGCCTTGGTGTCCTTCGTCACCGGAATGTGGTGGAAGGGAACGTTGTACGAGGCCACCAGCTCGGCGAAGTCCGTGTGGTTGGACACCACGGCCGCGATCTCCACGGGCAGCGCGCCGATACGGGCCCGGAAGAGCAGGTCGTTCAGGCAGTGCCCGAACCTGCTGACCATCAGGACGATCCGCATCTTCTCGTCGGCCCGGTTGATCTGCCAGTCCATGTGGAAGGCGTCACCGATCGCGGCGAAACTGGCGCGCAGCTTGTCCACCGTCACCGGCTCGTCCGCCGAGAAGTGGACGCGCATGAAGAACAGACCCGTGTCGTGGTCGCCGAACTGCTGACTGTCCTCGATGTTGCAGCCGGTCATGAACAGGTAGCTCGACACGGCGTGCACGATGCCCTTCTTGTCCGGGCAGGAGAGAGTGAGGACGTACTGGTCGGCGGGGTTCGCCGCGGCTCGGGTGGACTGCTCGCTCATGCAGGACAGGGTCCCATAAGTGAACTCGGGTCCGAACCGGCGTCCGCTAAGCGGAACGCGTCATGATCCGCAGCACCTCGAGGGTGCGCGGCGGCGCGTCCGGGTCCTCGCCGTCGGACACGGCCATGCGCACGTGGGCGTCCCGCGCCGCCCGTACCGCCTCCGGCCAGCCCTGGTGCTCCAGGTAGGCGGAGACGGGCGCGTCCGGCCCGACCTGGTGCATGATGCGCAGCACCCGCAGCACGGCGGTGTCGACGAGGGCCGCCTCCTGGGAGTCCCTGAAGATCGTGCCGACGTATTTCTCGGCGGACCAGTTGTCCAGCCAGGTGTCCTCGACCAGGCGGTACACGGCGTCGGTGACGTCCCCGTACCCGTCGACGCCGGCCAGCCAGACGTTCTGCTGGAACCCCGGGTCGGAGAGCATGTGCAGCGCGGAGCGCACATTGCTGCGCCAGCGCCACCACGGCATGTCGTTCAGTGGCATACCGCCCATGGTGGAGGAGCGACGACCGCGACGGGAAGAGTTGTCCGAACCTTGCACGGTCACCGATCGTACGTTCTTTCGCACTCGCGCCTCACCTGCCCCCGTAATTCACCTGCACGTCACCGATCAATAACCCTAGGTCACCACAGGGTTGGCGATGTGACGGAAGCGTGTGCGTCCATGACCGGCAGGCGACGCTTCCGCAGCACCTTCCTCCCCACCCGCACCCGGCCCGGCAGAGCTACCGCCCTCGCGGCGGGAGCCCTGGCGGTGTGTGCGTCCCTGGCCACCGGTTGCGGGGTCATCCCCGGTACCGCGGGGGCCGCAGGGGACGACCCGATCACCGTGATGACCTGGGCGCCGCAGGGCACCAGCGCCACCAACAAGCCCGGGATGCCGGCCTTCGCGCAGGCCTACGCCCGGTACGTCAACGCGCACGGCGGCCTGGGCGGCCGCAAGCTCAAGGTCCTGACCTGCAACGACCACAACGACAGCGTGGCCGCCGCCAAGTGCGCCCGCACGGCCGTCAAGCAGAACGTCGTCGCGGTCGTCGGCTCCTACAGCCAGTACGGCGAGTCCTACCTTCCCGACCTGGAAGGCGCCGGCATCCCCTTCATAGGCGGCTACGGCGCCACCACCTCCGAGTTCACCAGCCCGCTGTCCTACCCGGTCAACGGCGGCCAGCCGACGCTGCTCGCGGGCCTCGGCAAGGAACTCGCCGCGAGCTGCGGGCCCGTCGCGCTGATCCGGCCCGACACCATCGCGGGCGACGAGCTTCCCCCCATGCTCGACTCCGGTCTGAAGGCCGGCGGGCATCGGCCCTCGATCGACCAGCGGGCCGCGGACGACACCACCGAGTACGCGGGGCCGGCCGGGAAGGCGCTGACCGCCACCACCGGCGGCGCGGCGAAGAAGGGGTGCGCGATCCCCGCGCTCGGGGACCGCACCAGCACCTTCATGGACTCCTTCCGGCGCGAGCGCGACGAGTATCCGGCGGTACGGACCGCCGCCACGCTCGACAGCGTCGACCAGACGGTGATCAACGAGTCCGGCGGCCCGTCGGGACCGTACGAGGGCTCCTACGTCACCGGCTGGTACCCGGTGTCGAGCGACCCGCGCTGGGCCCCGATGAAGAAGGTGATCAGCGAGCAGGCCTTCGGCGACAACCGGATCGACGCCGGCGACGTCGGCGTGCAGACGACCTGGATCGCCTACACGGTGTTCAAGAAGGTCGTCGACTCGCTGGGCGGCGGCAACGTCACGGCCGACTCCGTGCGCCGCGCCCTCGACGACGGCCTGAAGGTCACCACCGGCGGACTGACGCCGCCCCTGAAGTGGAGCGACCAGGGTCCGGTGGCCACCATCGGCTTCTCCCGGATCGTCAACACGGACGTGACGCTGCAGGTCGTGCGGCAGGGGCAGCTGGTGGCGGCGAAGCAGGGCTTCCTCGACGTGGCGCGGACCCTTCAGGGCGCGGAGGTCGACTGACCGTCCGCGCCGAGCCGGGACCGGCTCAGAGCTGGGTCGGTCCGCGCTGGGTCAGGCCGTAGGACTTCGCGATCGCGTTCCACAGCCGCGAGGCTTTGAGCTTCTGCTGGCTGGCGATGCCGCTCGCGGCGTTGCCGGCCGCGGTCTGTCCGGTGCCGCGGGCCTGGCCCTTGTGGCAGCCCTTCCGTCCACCGACCTGGTCGGCCCAGGCCGCGTAGTGGTTGTCGGCGGACGCGGAGGCCTGCCAGGCCTTGGTGAGGGCGGCGGTCAGGTCGGCGTGGTTCGGAAGCCTGTCGACGGACAGTCCCGACAGCCGGGTGACCAGCTCGCCACGCTGCCTGGCGGCGGCCCGCAGGTCCGAGGCCGCGCCGCCCAGGTTCCGGCACGCCTTGACGTCGGCCACCGCGTTGATCACCGAGGCCCGGCTGTTGCCGCTGTCGGCCAGGAGCTTGTCCAGGGCGGCGGCCTGCTGCTTGGCGGGGTCGGCGGACGGCGAGGCGGAGCCGTCGCCGGCCGGGGCCGTGGCGGAGACCGGCTGGTTCTTGTCCTTGCCGTCGTCGCCGCCACCGCCCATCAGCGCACCCGCGCCGACGCCGAGCACGACGATGCCGATGCCGACGGCCGCGATCAGCGGCACGCGCGACTTGGTACGGCCGCCGCGTCCGCCCCGGCCACCGCCACCGCCACCGCCGTCGTCGTCGTGGTCGCGTCCGGGCGGGAAGTACGAGGACTGGGGGCCGCCGTAGGCGGGCTGCTGCTGCGGCTGCTCGATGCGCGGCAGTTGCTGCGTGGAGCCCGCCGGGGCCTCGCCGCCCGGTGCGCCGCGGAACAGGTTGTCGAACTCGGCGGGCGGCTGACGATGGTCGCCCACCGGCGGGATGAACTGGGTGGCCTGCGCGTCCGGGTCGGCGGCGGGCGGCAGCGGCCCGGCACCGGCCTGGGCCGGGCGGCCGAGGAACTGGGTCGCCTCGCCGGAGGGGTGACCACCGGCCTGCGGCGGCAGCGCGCCGGGCCCCACGGGCGGCAGGAACTGCGTCGCCCCCTCGTCGGCGGGTGCCGCGGGCACGGGCGGCAGATACTGCGTCGCCCCCTCATTGCCGGGCGCACCGCCGGTGACCGGGGGTATGAGCTGGGTGGCGCCCTCGTCGGCGGGGGGCAGCGGGGCACCGAAGGCGGCGGGAGCGTCGTAGCCGGGGGCGCTCGGGTAGGGGTTCGCCGGCGGCAGCGGGGAGCCGGACGTCGGCTGGTGGGCGGCGGGCGCGTAGCCGTCGTGCGCCGAGGCGCCCGGCAGGGGCTGCGCCGCGCCGCCGTAGGACGGGGACGGCGCGCCCTCCTGCGGGAGCGGCTGGGAACCGGCGTTCCACTGGTCCGTGGCCGGCGGCTGGTACGGGCCCGGCGTGCCCCAGGACTGGGCCGGCGGGGTGTCCCAGCCCTGGCCCGCCGCCGGGGGCGCGGACTCCTGCCGGTCGGGGCCCCAGGGCGTGCCCCAGGACTGGCCGCCGGGCGGGGCCGAGGCCGGCGGCTGCCCGGGCTGCTGTCCGGCGTAGGGGTCGCCGTACTGCGCGGTGTGCGATCCGCCCTGAGGGGCCTGCGGCGAGCCGTGCCGCGGGCCGGTCTGGTTGCCCAGCATGCCCGGCAGCAACGGTTCGCCGCCGTCGGAGGGCAGCACGATGCCTTCGCGCGCCTGGCGCTGCGAGGGCTCCTCGCTCTGTCCACTCTGCGTCACCGGGACTCCTACTAATGGGGGACCTTGTGAAACCGTCGGCTCACGCTACCGGGTCCCCGGAGCCGGGTGCGACACAGCTCAGGGCGCAACCTCCTCCCCTGTGACGCCGGTAACAGGGGAGCTTCGCAGGTCGCCGTATATGTCCACCTCCGATCGAATCCGATCGTCAACCAACCGTTTCCCGCCCGTTCACGCCGCCGCCTGGAGGTCCATCCGGGCCCCGAACTCCCTTACCACCGGCTCCTCCCGGTACGGCTCCAGGCGCTGCTGGAAGTCCTCCAGGTACTCGGCACCCCGGTTGGAGCGCACGCTCTCCAGCAACTCCACCGCTTTCAGGCCGGTGTTGCAGGCCTGCTCGATCTCGCGCTGCTGCACCTGCGCGGTGGCCAGCAGCACGTATCCGATGGCCCGCCTGCGTGCCTTCGTCTCCGGCAGTCCGGCCAGCGACTCCTCCGCGCGCCGCGCCGCCGCCTCGGCCTGGCCGAGGTCGCGGTGGCAGTGCGCCAACTCGTCGGCGAGATAGGCTTCGTCGAAGTGCGCGATCCACACCGGGTCGTCCCCGGAGGCGGAGTCGGCCGACTCCAGCGCGCTCACCGCCCGCCCGGACGCCAGCTGGGCCGCCCGCACATCGCCCATCAGGGCGTGCCCGCGCGCCTCCGCCGCGTGGAACATGGCCTCCGCGCGCGGGGTGACGCGCCCGCGCGCCCCCTCCTGCGCCGCCCGCGCCAACTGGGCGATCTCGCGCGGGTTTCCGAGCTGCGCGGCGAGGTGGCTCATGGAGGCGGCCAGCACATAGCCGCCGTAGCCGCGGTCGCCGGCCGCCTGGGCGAGCCGCAGCGCCTGGATGTAGTACCGCTGGGCCAGGCCGGGTTGGCCGGTGTCGACGGCCATGTACCCGGCGAGTTCGGTGAGTCGGGCGACCGCGGCGAACAGGTCGCGCCCCACCGCCTCCCGGTAGGAGCCCGCCAGCAGCCCGGAGACGACGCTGTTGAGGTAGTGCACGACGACCGGGCGCACATGCCCGCTGCCGTACTGGTGGTCGAGGTCCACGAGGGCCTGCGTCATCGCCTGCACGGCGGCCACGTCGGACTGGCCGACCCGCGGCCCCGCCGAGCGCGCCACCTGCGAGTCGGGCGAGGAGATCAGCCAGTCACGGCTGGGCTCGACCAGCGCGGAGGCGGCGACGGACGAGCCGGACAGGAAGTCCCGCCGGCCCACGTCGCTGCGCCACAGCTCGCAGACCTGCTCGATGGCCCCCAGCACCGTCGGCGAGAACTGCAGGCCGACGCCCGAGGCGAGGTTCTTGCCGTTGGCCATGCCGATCTCGTCGATCGTGACCGTGCGGCCCAGCTTGCGGCCCAGCGCCTCGGCGATGATCGCGGGCGCCCGGCCCCGCGGCTGCTGTCCGCGCAGCCAGCGGGCCACGGACGTCTTGTCATAGCGCAGGTCGAGGCCGTGCTCGGCGCCGCACATGTTGACCCGGCGGGCGAGCCCGGCGTTCGAGCACCCCGCTTCCTGGATGAGCGCCTGCAGCCGTTCGTTCGGCTGCCGCGCGACGAGAGGCCTTGCGGCCATTGGCACTACCCCCTGTGGCTGCGGTGCCTGCCCACGCACCGAGTTGGCGTGTCTTCCACGGCCGGAACCCTCGCCGTGGGAGGCGAGAAGATCCGGCCCTGAAGATCGATGCCCCGCCGACATGCGCACAATGCGCGCCATGCGAGGAATTCCGAGGATTGCCGGGGTAAGGGCCTCTTGAAGGGAGGCCGTCCCCGTTCGTGGCTACCCAGCTCACGCCGTGGTTCCTCCCGCGCGCCCCCACACGTGCATCCATGCGCCCCGGACGGGGGATCGATGCCCCTCCCCCGCGCGCGTTACGCCCGTAACTCCAGGTGGGTGCGGGAGTTGTGTTCATCGTGGAAGAGACGATCGCGGGCACCCAAGCCGCTCAGATCCCGCAGCAGCGCGGCGAATCGCTGCTGGAGGCCGCCCTACGCTACGCCGAGGAGCGCCACTGGGACGTCGTCCCCGGCACCTGGCTGGAAGCCGTCGACGGGGTGCAGCGCTGTTCCTGCGGTGACGCGGCGTGCGCCGCCCCGGGCGCGCATCCCGCGCGTGACGACTGGGCGACGCAGGCCACGGGCAGTGCGACCGTCGCGCGCCGGATGTGGCAGAAGCAGCCGACGGCGTCGATCCTGCTGCCGACGGGGCATACGTTCGACGCGATCTCCGTGCCGGAGACGGCCGGGTTCCTGGCGCTGGCCCGCATGGAGCGCATGGAGCTGACGCTGGGACCGGTCACGCTGACGCCGGACCGGCGGATGCACTTCTTCGTGCTGCCGGGCGCCTCGGTGAAGGTGCCGGAGTCGCTGCGCAAGCTCGGCTGGACTCCCTCGTCCCTCGATCTGGCGGTGCTCGGGGAGGGCGCCTACGTGGCCGCGCCGCCCACCCGGTTCGGCTCGCGCGGCGCCGTCCAGTGGGCCTGCCGCCCCACGCCCGCCAACCGCTGGCTGCCGGACGCGGAGGAGCTGACGTCGCCGCTGGCCTACGCGTGCGGGCGGGACAGGTGACGTGCGCCCGCGCGGCGAAGCCGGACCTCGGGTGCGGCCCGCTCCCCTGAGCGACGCCACCTGCCCGTAGGGTTCCTTCATGACCTCAGCCGCCGTACGCGTTCAAGGCCTCTGGAAACGGTTCGGACAGCAGATCGCGGTCGCCGGGATCGATCTCGAACTGCCCGCCGGCAAGTTCATCGGCCTCGTCGGGCCCAACGGGGCCGGGAAGACCACCACCCTCTCCATGGTGACCGGGCTGCTGCGGCCCGATCAGGGCACCGTCGAGGTCGTGGGACACGACGTGTGGCGCGATCCGGTGGCGGTGAAGGCGCGGATCGGGGTGCTGCCGGAGGGACTGCGGCTGTTCGAGCGGCTGTCGGGCCGCGAACTGCTCGTCTACAGCGGCCGGCTGCGGGGACTGCCCGGCGCCGAGGTCGACAAGCGGGCCACGCAACTGCTCGACGTCCTGGATCTGACCGGCGCCCAGCACAAGCTCGTCGTCGACTACTCGACCGGTATGCGCAAGAAGATCGGGCTCGCGGCCGCCCTGCTGCACAACCCCGAAGTGCTCTTCCTGGACGAGCCGTTCGAGGGCGTGGACCCGGTGTCCGCGCAGACCATCCGGGGCGTCCTGGAGCGCTACACCGCCTCCGGCGCCACCGTCGTCTTCTCCTCCCATGTCATGGAGCTCGTCGAGTCCCTGTGCGACTGGGTCGCCGTGATGGCCGCCGGCCGCATCCGCGCCCAGGGCACCCTCGCCGAGGTCCGCGGCGACGCCCCCTCGCTGCAGAAGGCGTTCCTGGAACTCGTCGGCGCGGGCGGCCGCGACACCGGTTCCGATCTCGACTGGCTGGGCGGCGGCGCGCGATGACGGCCGCCGACGTCACCGCCGTCGTCGTACGGCTGAAGCTGTCGCTGCTGCGCAACGGACTGCGGCAGTCGGGCGGCAGGCGGGCCGCCTATGTCGTCTCCGCGGTCTTCGTCCTCCTCTTCGGGGCGCTGCAGCTGCTGGGCCTGGTCGCGCTGCGCGGGCATGCGCACGCCGAGGCGGTGGTCGTCCTGCTGACGGCCGTCCTGGCGCTGGGCTGGGCGGTCATGCCGCTGTTCTTCCCCGGCGGGGACGAGACCCTGGACCCGACCCGCCTGGTGATGCTGCCGCTGCGCCCGCGCCCTCTGGTACGGGCCCTGCTGGCGGCCTCCCTCGTCGGCATCGGCCCGCTGTTCACCCTGCTCCTGCTGACCGGCTCGGTGATCACCGTCGCGCGCGGCGCGGCGGCGTACGCCGTCGGCGTCGTCGCCGTCGTGCTCGCGCTGCTGGTGTGCGTGGCCCTCGCGCGGGCCGTCGCCGCCGCCAACATCCGGCTGCTGACCAGCCGCAAGGGCCGCGATCTGGCGGTGCTCAGCGGGCTCGTCATCGCGATCGGAGCGCAGCTGGTCAACTTCGGTGCGCAGCGGCTGGGTTCGAGCGGACTCAAGCAGCTCGCGCCGGCGGGCGACGTGGTGAAGTGGGTGCCGCCCGCCTCGGCGATCGGCGCGGTGGACTCGGTCAGCTCCGGGTCCTACGGGGCCGCGGCTCTGCAACTGGCGCTCAGCGCGGGAGCGTTGGCCGCGCTCATCGCCGTGTGGGCGCGGCACCTGACCCGGCTGATGACCTCGCCCGACGGCTCGACCCTGCAGGTGTCCGCCGAGCCCGCCGCGCGTGGCCGGGCCGGCTCCGGCCTGTCGCGGCTGCTGCCGGCCGGCCGCACCGGGACGGTCATGGAACGCAGCCTGCGGTATGTGTGGCGCGATCCCAAGACCAAGGCGGCCTGGGTGACGTCGCTGGCCATCGGGCTGATCGTGCCCGTCTTCAACGCCCTGCAGGGCACCGGCTCCGTCTACTTCGCGTGCTTCGCCGCCGGGATGCTCGGCATCCAGATGTACAACCAGTTCGGGCAGGACACCTCCGCGTTCTGGATGGTCGCGCTGACCATTTCCTCCGGCCGGGACGCCTATGTCGAGCTGCGCGGGCGGGCGCTCGCCCTGCTCGTGATCACGCTGCCGTACGCCACCCTCGTCACCGTCCTGACGACCGCGATGCTCGGCGACTGGCCCCGGCTGCCCGAGGTCCTCGGCCTGTCCTTCGCGCTGCTCGGCGCGATGCTGGCCACCGGCGCCTGGACGTCCGCCCGGTTCCCGTACTCCATCCCGCAGGAGGGCTACAAGAACGTGGCCCCCGGCCAGACCGGCCTCGCCTGGATCTCGATCTTCGGCGGCATGGTCTCGGCGGCCCTGCTGTCCGCGCCGGTCATCGCCGCCGCGATCTGGGCGAACGTGGCGCAGGGCGGCGACTCCTGGGGCTGGCTGCTGCTGCCGTTCGGGACCGCGTACGGCGCGGCGATCACCTGGGCGGGCCTGCGTCTGGCGGCCCCGCGCACGGCGGCCCGTCTCCCGGAGATCCTGGCCGCGGTGAGCAAGGGCTAGAGGGCCTGTCGTGTGGATCAGCTCGGCTGCAGCAGAGGGCGCCTCAGGACCGACCCGAGCGGGGTCTGGTGCGTGCGGCTGCAAGGCGGAGGAGGGAGTCGACGCGATGGGGGTCCCTCCGCTCGAGCGAAGCCGAGAGTGGGGGAGTCGGCGAGTGACGACAACGCGGCTGGGGGTGCCCCCTCTGGGGGAGTGCGTGCCAGACCCCGCGACGCCGAGCTGATCCAAACGACAGGCCCTGGCCAGGTCTAGGGGCTGGTGAGCACGGCGTCCAGGAACGGCTCGATCGCCGCCCGCCAGCCCTCCGGCTGGTCGTAGTGCACGAGGTGGCCGGCGTCGGCGACCTCCGCGTACTCCCCGGCGGGCAGCACCCGGACCATCTCCTGGGCCTCGGCCCGGCCCAGCTCGCCGTCGAGCCCCCGCACCACCAGCGCCGGGCACCGCACCTGCGCCAGCTCCTCCCAGTGCGCGTCGTAGACCCAGGTCTCCCGGGACTTGAGCATCTGGTCGGGGTCGAAGACGGGCTTCCAGCCGTCCGGGCCCTCGTGCATCACCTCGGCGTAGAACTCCCCGCGCGCGGGGTTGGGCCGCTCGACCCACGGATCGTCCTCGCCGAACCACTTGCGCACGTCGGCCAGGGTGGCGAAGGGGACGGGCCAGGCCCGGAACCAGTCGGCCCACTCGCGCTGGGAGGTGGCGCCGAGGGCGGAGGCCCGCATGTCGCAGATGATCACGCCCCGCACCAGGTCGGGGCGCTTGGCGGCGAGCTGCCAGGCGGTCAGCGCGCCCATGGCGTGGCCGATGAGGACGGCGGGGGCGAGGCCGAGCTGTTCGAGTGCGGCCTCCGCGTCCTCGACGTACGCCTCCCGGGTGAAGGCGGCCCGTGGGGGCTTGTCGCTCTGGCCGTGACCGCGCTGGTCGAGTGCGACGGCGCGGTGCCGCTCGGAGAGCCAGCGGGCGGTGGAGGCCCAGTGTGAGGCGCGGCCCATCAGGCCGTGCAGTAACAGGACCCCGGGCCCGTGCTCCTGCTGGACCTGTGGGGCGGCCCGGTCCGGCGGGCCGGGTTGTTCCGGTACGAGGGGCGCGGGGTCCGCCTTGGGAGGGTCCCCGAACTCCCACGCCGCGAGGCGTACGCCACCCGCCCCCGTCACGTCGATGCGTCGCGCCATGGTCCTGGCACCCCCCTAGCTCCGCTCGGACCGCTCGCTCCCGCTCGATGAGCCGGCCGGTCCTGTGAACCGTGTCCTGCCGTGCCGTGCAGCTGTACTCGTGCTTGTCCGGTGCGTGTGCCGGTGCTGCTTCCCGCGCGGTGCACTCACTGCTGAAGCGCGGATTCCGCCCGCCCTGTCACCCGCAGACTATCGAATGGGTATTCGAAAATGCCGCGTCTGCCGACAACACCCCTCGTTCGAGTGACCACACTCAGGGAATGATCGCCGCTGCCGAGGGGAGATCTTCAGCGGGAGGCGGACCGCTCGGGGAAACCGGTCCGAGGGGAATGACCCTGAGAGCTCGGGGCTCCGGGTCAGCACAGGGGAGGACAGGCCCCGGCGCCGCGAGGCGCCGGGGCCCTCCACACGTTCGCGGCACATCCTCCGCCCCCTCCGGTCATATGCCTCACGGGCAAGCCTCGCACGCGACCCGTCGAAGCGCTGCGATGCGACGCACTGAATCTCGGATTCCACGGACCGTCAAGACGCCCCCGCCGCCTTCCCGCCCCCGTGGCCGGCCGTCCCGCTCCTCAGCGCTTGGCGACGAAGACGTGGGACGCCACGTCCGCCTCCAGCTCGGCCGCCTCTCCCCCGCTGCCGACCAGCACCCCGCCCGCCGACTCCGTCACGCTCACCACCGAACCGGGCTGCACCCCCGCCCGCCGCAGCGTGTACATCAGCTGCGCGTCCGTCTGGATGGGCTCGCCGATACGGCGCACCACCACCGTCTTGCCGTCGGCACCCGGGTCCAGGTCCGCCAGCGACACCATGCCCTCGTCCAGGAACGGGTCCGCGCCGTCCCTCTCGCCCAGCTCCTCCAGACCCGGGATCGGGTTGCCGTACGGCGACTCGGTCGGGTGCCGCAGCAGCTCCAGCACGCGCCGCTCCACGGCCTCGCTCATGACGTGCTCCCAGCGGCACGCCTCTGCGTGCACCTGCTCCCACTCCAGGCCGATCACGTCGACGAGCAGACACTCGGCGAGCCGGTGCTTGCGCATCACGCGCGTGGCGAGCCGCCGGCCCTCGTCCGTCAGCTCCAGATGCCGGTCGGCGGCTACGGCGACCAGTCCGTCCCGCTCCATCCGCGCCACCGTCTGGCTCACGGTCGGACCGCTCTGGTCCAGCCGCTCGGCGATCCGGGCACGCATGGGGACCACACCTTCCTCCTCCAGCTCGAGGATGGTGCGGAGATACATCTCCGTGGTGTCGATCAGTCCGGACATACGTGCCCCTCGATGAGATCTGCCGGAAGCACGAGCGGCATCCCGGCGCGTGCGCTGGCCCTGGACTCAATTCTGACGCATGGCACCGACAACCGTGCCGCACCGTGGAAACCACCGGGTTACGGGCGGGTACGGGACGACGGCCGGTCCCACCGCATCCTCCCCCCGCGAGGTCGTACGGCCGTATTGACACGGCACTGGTCCAGACCGCACCGTGATCCGCGACACGGACTCCGCACGGTGCGCCCCGAAAGGACCCGCATGAGCGACGGCAGCCTGGCCGACCAGTTCCTCGACGCCGCGATCGACCTCCTCCGGCGCGTACGCGACGAGGAGACGGAGTCCATCACGGCGGCCGGCACCCTGCTCGCCGACACCGTCGCCGCCGGCGGCCGCCTCTTCGCCTTCGGCGCGGGCCACTCCTCCCTGCCCGCCCAGGACGTCGTCTACCGCGCCGGCGGCCTCGCCCTGATGAACCTCCTCGTCGTCCCCGGCGTCGTGGGCGTCGACGTCATGCCGGCCACGCTCGGCTCCGCCCTGGAGCGCGTCGACGGCCTCGCGAGCGCGGTCCTGGACACCTCCCCGCTGCGCGCGGGCGACGCCCTGGTGATCATCTCCCTCTCCGGCCGCAACGCCCTGCCCGTCGAGATGGCCATGAACGCCCGCGCCCTGGGCGTGAAGGTCATCGGCGTCACCTCGGTGGCCTACGCGACGGAGACCCGCTCCCGGCACTCCTCCGGCACCTGTCTGAAGGACCACTGCGACATCGTCCTCGACTCCAAGATCGCCATCGGCGACGCGACCCTCGCCCTGGACACCGTCCCCGCCCCCTTCGCCCCCGCCTCGACCGTCGTCACCAGCGCGATCATGCAGGCGGTGATGGCCACGGCGGCCGGCTCCCTGGCGGACCGCGGCATCGAGCCGCCGCTGCTCAGGTCGGGGAACGTGGACGGCGGCCACGAGTGGAACGGACGGGTCATGAAGGAGTACGGGGACCGGATCTTCTACCGGCAGTAGGGCGCTCGGTCGGCCGGGGGCGGAGAGTCCCCCGGCTACTCCCGGCCCACGACCCCCGCCAGATCCAGCGCGGTCGCGATCCGCACCGCGACGTCCTCCGCGTTTACGGCGTCGCTCCGCTCGAACGAACTCCGGCCGGCCCCGCGCAGAAACGTCACGACCCCCAGCGTCCGCCCCCGGCTGCGCAACACCGCGCACAGCGCGTGCACCGCGTCCGCCGGCCACTGCCGCCCCACGGCCCACTCCCGCGCCTTCTCCGCCGGCACCGACCCCGCAGTGGCCCGCACCGACCCGACCCGCTCCACGCACTGCAACGCCGGATGCCCCTGCCCGTAGCGCACCGGCAGCCCCGCCGCGCCCGTCAGCAGACTCGGCCCCGGAGCGCCGGAGGGCGTCGCGGCGACCCGCACCAGCCGCACCGGCCCCTCCGCCTCCGCGTCGGCCACCGGGCCGCCCGCCACCCGGTCGATCAGCGCGTGATCGGCGAACCCCGCCAGCGCGAAGTCCAGATGGATCGTCGCCGCCTCCCGCGGGTCCTCGCACTCCGCCGCCGCCCGGGCCGCGCGGTGCAGTTGGTTCGCCCGGAACCGCAGCAGCGACGCCTCCTGCTCCCCCTGCTTGCCCTCGGTGACGTCCACGAACAGCCAGCCGACGCCGAGCGGCACCGGCTCCTCGGCCAGCGGCGAGGCGAGGCGCACGAACCCGCACCGCCAGCACCGCCGCTGCTCACCCTCCGGTGTGCGCACGCTCACCCAGATCTCGGCCGGAGCGGGCGGCGCGCCCTCCGCCAGTACATGGGTGAGCGCGCTCTCCAGCTCCTCCACACCCTGCGCCAGCAACTCGCCCAGCGGCCGCCCCAGCGCGGACGTACGGCCGATGCCCAGCGACCGCGCGGCGTGCGCGTTCACCACCGCGGGCCGCAGATCGGCGTCCACCAGCACGACACCCCAGCTCGCGTCCTCGAACAGCGCCTCGCTCAGCGCGATCGACCGCTCCAGGTCGATCTGGGTGTGCACCTCGCTGAAGGCGCAGTACACCCCCGCGGGCTTGCCGTCCGGGCCGCGCACGGCGGCCGACTGCGTCCGTACGAGCACCCGTCCGCCGTCCTTGGTCAGCAGCGCGAACTCGTGCACCTGCCGTCCCGGGGCCTCCATGGCGGACATCAGCCGCCCCTCGACCTCCTCGGCGTCGGCCTCCCGCACGGCCCATCCGGCGAATCCGTGCCGCCCCACCGCCTCCGCGGCGGTCCAGCCGAGGATCCGCTCCGCCTCGCGGTTCCAGTGCGTGACGACACCACCCGCGTCGAAGGCGCACAGGGCCGCGTCCATCCCGTCGAGCAGCGCCGCCAGCAGGTCCGAGCCGTCGGGACCCACGGGACCGTCCCGCTCGGGCTCATCGGGCCCCAGCTCGTCGGTGGTCCCACTATGCCGGGAAGCACTCACCTGGACCCCCTGCCAAGCCGCGTCCGCACGTACGGAACGCCGGTTCGCTCACTCGCAATCATCTAACTGGAACGTGACACAGCACACACCGAGTTCCCACAAGATTGAGGGAATCGTTGCAAGCCGCCTCTGTCTCCAGCATCCGCCCACCGACGGCCGAAGATCAATCCATTGCGAGCCGCAGATCGATCCACAGGTCGCTCCCGCCGTCGAGCACGTACCGCTCGGTCTCCGCGAAACCGCGCTCGCCGGCGAACCGCAGCCCGTCCTCGTTCGCCGCCAGGACACACGTCTCCACGGCCCGCGCGCCCAGCACGCGCGCGTGGGCGAGCCCCCGCTCGTACAGGGCCGTACCGAACCCCCGCCCCCGGTACCCGGGCAGCACACGGGCGATCACCGTCGCCGCCGCGTCCTCGCCCTCCGGCGGCCGCACGGTGGAACACCCGACGAGCACGTCCCCCAGGTACGCGTTCTCCATCCGGTACCGCCCCAGCCGCTCCCGCGCGTCGTCCAGCGACATCGCGGCGGGCGGCACGATCACGTTGTGCACGTGCCGCCACTCCTCCAGCATGTCCACCCCGTGCACGGCCTCGATCCGCAGCCGCGGCCGCCGCGCGTACACCTCGATCTCGATCCGCATCCGGGGGTCGGCCAGCCCACACACCATCATCGTCGCCGCCGGCCGCACCTGGCCGAACGCCCGCCGCAGCACCGGCCAGCAGGGCTCGAAGTCCTCCCGCTCGGGCAGCAGGTACCGCACCCGCACGACGTCCTCGAACCCGCACCCGGCCCGCGCGAGCGCGTCCTGGATGTTCCGCAGACACTGCTCGGCCTGCTCGACGACGTCCTCGGAGATCGTCATGGCCGCGTAGTCGAACCCCGTGGTCCCCGACACATGCACCCACTCCCCGTCGACCACGGCCCGGGCATACCCGATCCGCTCCTCGAAGGAGGAGCCACTGAGAATCGCACGTCGGTTCGTCATGGGCGGAACGCTACCGAGCCGCATCCGTCGAGGGCTGTCGAAAATTGAGCTCTCGGAAAAAGAGGTTGATCCCCGGGCCGGGCGGTTCTTAATGTGTGGGCACACGAGAAGGGAGGTGGTTCGGCGAATGTGTGAATACCGGACGCGTGAGGTGGCTGCGGGCTAGTGGCCCTGCACCACATCTAGTGCGGTGCCGGACCAGCGCGTGAGAGAAGCGTGCAGCCGGCCCAATCCCAAGCAGTCACCCGACCCGCGAGCTCGCCGGTACGTCCGGCCGGCTCCTCCGCCGAGGCGGAGGGACCAGAGCTCGCGGGTCGTCTGCGTGATGTGGGGGTCAGCCGGCGGCGATGCCGTCGTAGCCCTGGACCTCGCGCGGCGAGCGGGCGCCCGGACCGACGTAGCGGGCGGAGGGTCGGACCAGGCGTCCGGTGCGCTTCTGCTCCAGGATGTGCGCCGACCAGCCCGCCGTACGGGCGCAGGTGAACATCGACGTGAACATGTGCGCCGGCACCTCGGCGAAGTCCAGCACGATCGCCGCCCAGAACTCGACGTTCGTCGCCAGCACCCGGTCGGGGCGGCGCGCGTGCAGCTCGGCCAGGGCGGCCTTCTCCAGCGCCTCGGCCACCTCGAAGCGCGGGGCGCCCAGTTCGCGGGCCGTACGGCGCAGGACGCGGGCGCGGGGGTCCTCGGCGCGGTAGACGCGGTGGCCGAAGCCCATCAGGCGCTCGCCCTTGTCGAGGGCCTGCTTGACGTACGCCTCGGCGTCCCCGGTGCGCTCGATCTCCTCGATCATGCCGAGGACGCGGGAGGGGGCGCCGCCGTGCAGCGGGCCGGACATGGCTCCCACGGCGCCCGAGAGGGCGGCGGCCACGTCGGCGCCCGTGGAGGCGATGACCCGGGCGGTGAAGGTGGAGGCGTTCATGCCGTGCTCGGCCGCGGAGGTCCAGTAGGCGTCGACGGCGGCGACGTGCTTGGGGTCGGGCTCGCCGCGCCAGCGGATCATGAAGCGCTCGGTGATGGAGTGGGCCTTGTCGATCTCGCTCTGCGGGACCATGGGGCGGCCCTGGCCGCGGGCGGACTGGGCGACGTAGGACAGGGCCATGACGGCCGCCCGGGCGAGGTCCTCGCGGGCCTGTTCGGCGTCGATGTCGAGCAGCGGTTTCAGGCCCCACACCGGCGCGAGCATGGCGAGGGCCGACTGGACGTCCACCCGGATGTCGCCGGAGTGCACGGGGATGGGGAAGGGCTCGGCGGGCGGCAGGCCGGGGTTGAAGGCGCCGTCGACGAGCAGCCCCCAGACGTTGCCGAAGGAGACGTGACCGACCAGGTCCTCGATGTCGACGCCCCGGTAGCGGAGGGCGCCGCCCTCCTTGTCCGGTTCGGCGATCTCCGTCTCGAACGCGACGACTCCCTCGAGTCCGGGTACGAAGTCGGACATCAGGCGGCTCCTCGTGGTGGGTACGGGCAGTGGTACGGGCGGCTCGGCCACTGGATCCCCGGTCGGTCGTGCGACTCGTGGTCCTGGTGGCCACCCTGGTGATGCCCCGTGCGGCGGGTCGCTCAACCGGAACGACACCAGCACGATATCCCCCAGTGCCATATTTGGGGAGTCTTCGTGGCACTCAGTGCCATGTACCGGCTCTCCGGGATGCCGGACGCCGTGCCGGACGGCACACGTGCGTACGGCAAGATGACCGCGTGACCGATCGACACGCCGTCCCTCTCGATCCCGCCGCCATGCGCAAGCAGTACCGGGCCGAAGGGCTCGCCGAGTCCGATCTGGCCGCGACCCCGGTGGCACAGTTCGCGCACTGGTTCGCGCAGGCCGCGACCGAGGCCCATCTGTTCGAGCCGAACGCCATGGTGGTCTCCACGGCCGACGCGCAGGGCCGGCCGAGTTCCCGCACGGTGCTGCTGAAGGGCTTCGACGAGCAGGGTTTCGTCTTCTACACCAACTACGGCTCCCGCAAGGCCCGGGATCTCGCGGAGAACCCGTACGTCTCGCTGCTGTTCCCCTGGCATCCGATGGCCCGCCAGGTGATCGTCGGCGGCATCGCCCGCCGTACGGGCCGCGACGAGACGGCGGCGTACTTCCGCACCCGCCCGCACGGCTCGCAGCTCGGTGCCTGGGCCAGCGCCCAGTCCAGCGTCGTCGCCTCACGGACGGAGCTGGACGCCTCGTACGCGGAGCTTCAGGCCCGCTACCCGGAGGGCGAGCAGGTGCCGGTGCCGCCGCACTGGGGCGGCTTCCGGGTGGCGCCGCAGACGGTGGAGTTCTGGCAGGGCCGGGAGAACCGGCTGCACGACCGGCTGCGGTACGTGGCGCAGGCGGACGGCAGCTGGCGGGTGGAGCGGCTCAGTCCGTGAGGACGTGGTCGAGGATGCTCGACCACTGGGCGATCACCCGGTCGCGCCGGCCGGTGTCGTCGGTGAGCAGGTTGGCCAGGCCGAGGCCGCGGGCCATGTCGAGCAGGCCCTGCACGGTCTCGCGCACGCCGGGGCGGGACTCGTCGGCGCCCAGCAGTTCCACCGCGATGCGGTGGGTCTCGCGGCCGACCCGCGCCTCCAGTTCGGTGACGCGGGGGCGCAGCGGTTCCTCGTTGGAGGCGGCCACCCACAGGTGCAGGGCGGCGCGGAAGAGCGGGCCGGTGTAGAGGTCGACGAGGGCGGCGACGACGGCCCGCCGGTCGTCGCCCGCTCCGTCGGGGAAGAGGGCGCGAATGGCCGTGGAGCGTTCCTCGGCGACGTATTCGACGGCCGCGGTGAACAGGTCCTCCCGGGTCGGGAAGTGGTGCTGGGCGGCGCCGCGGGAGACGCCGGCGCGTTCGGCGACGACGGAGACCGTGGAGCCGGCCCAGCCGTGTTCGGCGAGGCAGGCGACGGCGGCCTCCAGCAGCCGCTGCCGGGTGGCCCGGCTGCGGTCCTGCTTGGGGGCGCGCTCGCCGCGGTCGGCTGTGGTCACAGCACCCATGTGGGATCCCGTCGTTCCAGGAAGGCCGTCATTCCCTCGCGGGCCTGCGGGGAGGCGAACAGCCGGGCCGAGAGCGAGGTGAGGTGGTCCGCGTCCCGGTCGAAGGCTTCCAGCACCTTAGCCGTGAGCAGTGCCTTCGTCTCGGCCAGGCCCTGGGGTGCGGCTCGGCGCAGGCCGTCGAGGACGGGCGCGAGTACGGCGTCGACGTCGTCGCCGGCCGCGGTGAGGAGGCCGATGCGGGCGGCCTCGGCGGCGTCGAGGCGTTCTCCGGTGAGGTAGTAGCGGGCGAGGGCGCGGGGGTCGGTGCGGGGCAGCAGGGGCAGCGAGATGACGGCGGGGGCCACGCCGATGCGTACTTCGGTGAAGGCGAAGGTGGCCTCGGCGGAGGCGAGCGCGATGTCGCATGCCGCGAGCAGGCCCAGGCCGCCGGCGCGGACGTGCCCGGTGACCCGGGCCACGACCGGTCGGGGCAGTTCGACGATCTGCCGGAGCAGTCCGACGAGCGCGTCGGGGTGCGGCGGGTCGCGCAGGTCGGCGCCGGCGCAGAAGGTGTTGCCGGTGTGGGTGAGGACGATCGCGCGGACGTCGGTGTCCTTGGCGCAGTCGGTGAGCGCGTCGGCGAGTTCGCCGACCAGGGCGGCGGACAGGGCGTTGCGGTTGGCCGGGGAGTCGAGGCTGAGGGTCTCCACTCCGCGTGCGCGGGTGCGTCCGATCAAGGTCATGTGTGCTCCTTCGGTGCCCGCAGTTCGCGGCGGAGGATCTTGCCGGAGGCGGCCCGGGGGACGGCGTCGATGAAGGTGACCTGGCGGACGCGTTTGTAGGGGGCGACGCGTTCGGCGACGTACATCATGACCTCGCCTTCGCTGAGGTCGGGTGCGGTGGGCTGGCGGACGACGTAGGCGTGCGGGACCTCGTTGTGCTCGTCGTTGTAGGCGCCGATGATGGCCGCGTCCGCGATGCCCGGGTGGGTCAGCAGGAGCGCCTCGAGTTCGGCGGGGGCGACCTGGAAGCCCTTGTACTTGATGAGTTCCTTGACGCGGTCGACGACGAACAGCCAGCCGTCGGCGTCGACGTGGCCGACGTCGCCGGTGTGCAGCCAGCCGTCGGGGTCGATCATGGCGGCGGTGGCGTCGGGCCGGCCGAGGTAGCCCTTCATGACCTGGGGGCCGCGGATGAGGATCTCGCCGGGCTCGCCGACGCCGAGGTCCTTGTCGGGGTCGTCGAGGGAGACGATGCGCATCTCGGTGCCGGCGATGAGCTTGCCGACGGTGCCGGGCGGGGCGTCGCGCATGGCGTCGAGCGGGACCACGTGGGTGCCGGGCGAGAGTTCCGTCATGCCGTAGGCCTGGCCGACGGGCGGCAGGCCCAGGCGCCGGGAGCAGGCCTCGGCGAGACTCGCGTCGAGGGGGGCCGCCGCGCTGGTGATGTGGGTGAGGGACGACAGGTCGTACTGCTCGACCAGGGGGTGCTTGGCGAGGGCCAGGACGATGGGCGGGGCGACGTACAGGCCGGTGATGCGGTGGTTCTGGATGGCCGCGAGGAAGGTGTCGAGTTCGAAGCGGGCCAGCACGACGATGGTGGCGCCGAGCCGGAGGGGGGCGTTCATCAGGGCGGTGAGGCCGTAGATGTGGAAGAAGGGCAGGACGGCGAGGATGCGGTCGCCGGGGCCGGCCGGCATGGCGGATTCCAGCTGGGCGAGGTTGGTGGCGATCTGCCGGTGGGTGAGCATCACCCCTTTGGGGATGCCGGTGGTGCCCGAGGAGTACGGCAGGGCGGCGATGTCCTCGGCGGGGTCGATGTCGACGACCGGTTCGGGGGCGGTGGAGCCCAGCATGTCGATGAGGGAGCGGTGTCCGGGGGCGCTGTCGCAGACGAGGATCTCCTCGACGCCGCCGGCGAGTTCGGCGGCCCGTCGGGCGGTGTCCAGCAGCGGGGAGACGGTGACGATCCAGCGGGCGGCGGAGTCCTTGAGCTGCTTGGCGAACTCCTCCGCGGTGGCGAGGGGGTGCACGGTGGTGACGGCGGCGCCCGCGCGGGTGGCGGCGTAGAAGGCGGTGGGGAAGGCGATGGTGTTGGGGCTGTGCAGGGCCAGTACGTCGCCCTTGCGCACGCCGATCTCGCTGAGCGCGGCCGCGATGCGCCGGTGGAAGCGGTCGAGCTGGTCGTAGCTGAGGGTGGTGCCGTCGGTGCCGTCGATGAGGGCGGGGGCGTCGCCGTACTCGGCGGCCCGGCCCAGGACCGCGTCGTGGATGGGGAGGTCGACTGCGGCTACATCTGCGTACTCGCTCCGGAACACGGTTCCTCCTAGTACGACTTGGGCAGGCCCAGGGTCTGGTGGGAGACGTAGTTGAGAATCATCTCCCTGCTCACCGGAGCAATACGAGCCACGCGTGCCGCCGTTATCAACCGGGCGAGCCCGAACTCGCGGGTGAGGCCGTTGCCGCCGAGGGTGTGCACGGCCTGGTCGACGGCCTTCACGCACGCCTCGCCGGCCGCGTACTTGGCCATGTTCGCCGCTTCGCCCGCGCCGACGTCGTCGCCGGCGTCGTAGAGGGCGGCGGCCTTCTGCATCATCAGGCGGACGAGTTCGAGTTCGATGTGGGCCTGGGCGAGGGGGTGGGCGATGGCCTGGTGGGCGCCGATCGGGGTCTTCCACACGGTGCGTTCACGGGCGTAGGTGACGGCTTGGGCGAGTGCGTAGCGACCCATGCCGACGGCGAAGGCGGCCGTCATGATGCGTTCGGGGTTGAGGCCGGCGAAGAGCTGGAGGAGTCCGGCGTCCTCGTCGCCGACGAGCGCGTCCGCGGGGAGGCGTACGTCGTCGAGGGTGAGCTCGAACTGCCATTCCGCGGCGTTCAGTTCCATGTCGATGCGGCGGCGCTGGAAGCCCTCGGTGTCGCGCGGCACGATGAACAGGCAGGGCTTGAGGGTGCCGGTGCGGGCGTCCTCGGTGCGGCCCACGATGAGGGTGGCGTCGGCGATGTCGACGCCGGAGATGAAGACCTTGCGGCCGGTGAGGAGCCAGTCGGTGCCGTCACGGCGGGCGGTGGTGGTGATGCGGTGGCTGTTGGAGCCGGCGTCCGGTTCGGTGATGCCGAAGGCCATGGTGCGGGTGCCGTCGGCGAGGCCGGGGAGCCACTCCCGTTTCTGGGCGTCCGTGCCGAAGCGGGAGATCACCGTGCCGCAGATGGCCGGGGAGACGACCATCATGAGCAGGGGGCAGCCGGCGGCGCCCAACTCCTCCAGGACGATGGAGAGTTCGGAGATGCCGCCGCCTCCGCCGCCGTACTCCTCCGGGAGGTTGACGCCGAGGTAGCCGAGCTTGGCCGCTTCGGCCCAGAGGGCTTCGCGGTCGTAGTCGCGGCCGTGGCGTTTGCCGAGGGCGGCGACGGCGGAGCGGAGGGCTTTGTGCTCCGCGGTTTCGATCGTGGACATGTGACTCCTTCGTCATGGCTGGTCGCGCTCGCGCGGCGGTAGCCGCAAATCGATACAGCCCCGCGCCCCTAGGTCTCCTGCACCACCGCCAGCAGTGAACCGACCGTGACCTGCTGACCGGGTACGACCTGGAGGGCGCTCAGCGTGCCCGTGGCCGGGGCGGTGATCTTGTGCTGCATCTTCATGGCCTCCAGCCACAGCAGGGGCTCTCCGGCCTGCACCACGGCTCCCACGGCCAGCCCGTCCGCCACCCTGACGACCGTGCCCGGCATGGGGGCGAGGAGGGAGCCGGGGGCGTGCTGGGCGGTGGGGTCGGGGAAGCGGGGCAGGGCGCGCAGGGCGGACGCGCCCACGTACACCTCGTCGCCGTACCGCGCCACCTCGAACTTCCGCCGTACGCCGTCCACTTCGAGGACGACGAGGCCGGGGGCGGCGTGCACGACCCGGACCCCGTCGGCTTCCAGGCCGTCGCGGGTGTGCCGGTAGCGGACCTCGTGCTCCTCCCCGCCCATCGCGTACCGCTTCACCTGCGGCTGGGAGGGGACGTTGCGCCAGCCGCCGAAGCGGGAGGCGCCGTGGGCCTCGGCGAGGGCGGCGGCCAGCGGGGCGTGGGGGGCGGGGGCGGGGGTCGTCAGCTCGGGCAGGTGCCGGTCGTAGAAGGCCGTGTTCATGCGGCCCTGTGTGAACTCCTCGTGGCGCAGGGAGCGGACGAGGAGGTCGCGGTTGGTGACGGGGCCGTGGACGGCGGCGCGTTCCAGGGCGCCCGCCAGCGCGCGCAGGGCCTCCGTGCGGGTGGGGGCGTGCGCGATCGCCTTGGCGAGCATGGGGTCGTAGTGGACGCCGATGGTGTCGCCGTCCGCGTAGCCGGTGTCCAGGCGGATGCCGTCCGGGAAGGCGAGGCGGTGCAGGGTGCCGGTCTGGGGGGTCCAGTCGGTCGCCGGGTCCTCGGCGTAGAGGCGGGCCTCGACGGCGTGGCCTCGCGCGGGGGGCGGCTCGCTCGCGAGGGCGTGGCCCTCGGCGACGCGGATCTGCTCGGCCACCAGGTCGATGCCGAACACGGCCTCGGTCACGGGGTGTTCGACCTGGAGGCGGGTGTTCATCTCCAGGAAGTGCGCCCGGTCGCCGGCGACCAGGAACTCGACCGTGCCGGCACCGACGTAGTCCACGGCGCGGGCGGCGCGTACCGCCAGCGCGCCCAGTTCCTCCGTGAGCTTCTCGGAGAGGCCCGGCGCGGGCGCCTCCTCGATCACCTTCTGGTGGCGGCGCTGCAGGGAGCAGTCGCGGGTGCCCAGTGTCCACACGGTGCCGTGGGTGTCGGCGAGGACCTGGACCTCGACGTGGCGCCCGCCCTCCAGGTACGGCTCGACGAACACCTCTCCGTCGCCGAAGGCGCTCGCGGCCTCGGCGCGCGCGGCCTGCAGTGCGGCGTCCAGCTCCGCCAGGCGGCGCACGATCCGCATGCCGCGCCCCCCGCCGCCCGCGGCCGCCTTCACCAGCACCGGCAGGTCGGCCTCGGTGACGTCCTCGGTGGCCAGCGGGGCGATGCCCATGAGGTCCTTGGCGCGGGTCTTGGACGCCATCGCCTCGATGGCCTCCGGCGGCGGGCCGATCCAGACGAGCCCCGCGTCGAGGACGGCGCGGGCGAAGTCGGCGTTCTCGGAGAGGAAGCCGTAGCCGGGGTGCACGGCGTCCGCGCCGGCGGCCACGGCGGCCTTCACGATGAGGTCGCCGCGCAGGTAGGTGTCCGCGGGCGCCGCGCCCGGCAGCCGTACCGCCGTGTCGGCCACGCGTGTGTGCAGGGCGCCTTCGTCGGCGTCCGAGTGCACGGCGACCGTGCGGATGCCCAGCTCATGGCAGGTGCGGAAGACGCGGCAGGCGATCTCGCCCCGGTTGGCGACGAGCAGTGTCGAAATCACGTGATCCCTCACATCCGGAAGACGCCGAAGCCGCCGCGGGCGCCCTCGTACGGTGCCGTGTGGACGGCCGACAGGCACAGGCCGAGGACGGTGCGGGTGTCGCGCGGGTCGATGACGCCGTCGTCGTACAGCCGCCCGGACAGGAACATGGGCAGCGACTCGGACTCGATCTGCTGCTCGACCATGGCGCGCAGGGCGGCGTCCGCGTCGTCGTCGTAGGGCTGTCCCTTCGCGGCGGCCGACTGGCGGGCGACGATGGACAGGACGCCGGCGAGCTGCTGCGGGCCCATCACGGCGGACTTGGCGCTGGGCCAGGCGAACAGGAAGCGGGGGTCGTAGGCGCGCCCGCACATGCCGTAGTGCCCGGCGCCGTAGGAGGCGCCCATGAGGACCGACAGGTGCGGCACCCTCGAGTTGGAGACCGCGTTGATCATCATGGCGCCGTGCTTGATGATGCCGCCCTGCTCGTACTCCTTGCCCACCATGTAGCCGGTGGTGTTGTGCAGGAACAGCAGCGGGATGTCGCGCTGGTTGGCGAGCTGGATGAACTGGGCGGCCTTCTGCGACTCCTCGCTGAACAGCACCCCCTGGGCGTTGGCGAGGATGCCGACGGGATAGCCGTGCAGGGTGGCCCAGCCGGTGGCCAGGCTGGTGCCGTACAGCGGCTTGAACTCGTCGAAGTCGGAGGCGTCGACGATCCGGGCGATCACCTCGCGCGGGTCGAAGGGGACCTTGAGGTCGCCGGGGACGATGCCGAGCAGTTCGTCGGCGGCGTACTTCGGGGGCTCGGCCGGGCCCGGATCGCCGTACGCCTTGCGGTGGTCGAGGCGGGCCACCACGCGCCGGGCCTGGCGCAGGGCGTCCTGCTCGTCGACGGCGAAGTAGTCCGCGAGCCCGGACACGCGCGCGTGCATCTCGGCGCCGCCCAGCGACTCGTCGTCGCTCTCCTCGCCGGTCGCCATCTTCACCAGCGGCGGTCCGCCGAGGAAGACCTTGGCGCGCTCCTTGACCATGATCACGTGGTCGGACATGCCGGGGATGTACGCGCCGCCCGCGGTGGAGTTGCCGAAGACGACGGCGACGGTGGGGATGCCGGCGGCCGACAGCCGGGTCAGGTCGCGGAAGATCGCGCCGCCCGGGATGAAGATCTCCTTCTGGGAGGGCAGGTCGGCGCCGCCGGACTCCACCAGGCTGATGCAGGGCAGCCGGTTGGCGAGCGCGATGTCGTTGGCCCGCAGGGCCTTCTTCAGCGACCAGGGGTTGCTGGCGCCGCCGCGCACGGTCGGGTCGTTGGCGGTGATCAGGCACTCGACGCCCTCGACGACGCCGATGCCGGTGACGAGCGAGGCGCCCACCGTGTACTCGCTGCCCCAGGCGGCGAGCGGGGAGAGCTCCAGGAACGGGGTGTCGGGGTCGAGGAGCAGTTCGATGCGTTCGCGGGCGAGCAGCTTGCCGCGTCCGCGGTGCCGGGCGACGTACTTCTCGCCGCCGCCCGCGAGCGCCTTGGCGTGCTCGGCGTCTAGGTCGGCGAGCTTGGCGAGCATGGCCTCGCGGTTCGCCCGGTAGTCGGGACCGGCGGTGTCCAGGCCGGAGTTGATCACCGTCACAGCAGGTCCTCCGGAATGTCCAGGTGGCGGGAGCGCAGCCATTCACCGAGGGCCTTGGCCTGCGGGTCGAAGCGGTGCTGGGAGGCGACGCCGGCGCCGAGGATGCCCTCGACGACGAAGTTCAGGGCGCGCAGGTTCGGCAGGACGTGCCGGGTGACGGGCAGGCCCCGGCTCTCGGGGAGCAGCTCGCGGAAGCGATCCGCCGTCAGCTCGTGGGCGAGCCAGCGCCAGGCGGCCTCCGAGCGCGCCCACACCCCCACGTTGGCGTTGCCGCCCTTGTCCCCGCTGCGGGCGCCCGCGACGAGCCCCAGGGGAGCGCGGCGCACGGGCCCTGCGGGAAGCGGCTCGGGCGGCGCGGGCTCGGGCACGTCGTCGAGTACGAGGGTGTCGTGGGCCGGCGGCACGGGCACCCGGCGCCCGTCGTGCAGGACGGCCGCATGGGCGACGGTGTCGTGGGGGACGTAGGCGTCCTCGAAGACCCCGAAGGGGGTGCCCTTCCCGGGCGGGGCGAGGACGTGGAAGCCGGGATAGCTGGCGAGCGCCAGCTCGATGGCCGCGGCGGTCAGCGCCCGTCCGACCTGCCGTTCGTCCGGGTCGCGCACGACGAGCCGCAGCAGGGCGCTCGCCGTCTCCTCGGTGGGCGCGTCGGGCCGGTCGGTGCGGGCCAGCTCCCAGCGGACGTCGGCGACCTTGCCGAGCGCGGGTGCCATCTGTTCGCGCACCAGGGCGGCCTTCGCCTCGATGTCGAGGCCGGTGAGGACGAAGGCGACCTCGTTGCGAAAGCCGCCGAGGCGGTTGAGGCCGACCTTGAGGTCGGGGGGCGGGGCCTCGCCGCGCACGCCCTCGATCCGGACGCGGTCGGGGCCGTCCTGGGTGAGGCGGACGGTGTCGAGGCGGGCGGTGACGTCGGGTCCGGCGTAGCGGGCGCCCGCCGTCTCGTACAGCAGTTGCGCGGTCACCGTGCCGACGTCGACGAGGCCGCCGGTGCCGGGGTGCTTGGTGATGACGCAGCTGCCGTCCTCGTGCAGCTCGGCGAGCGGGAAGCCGGGCCGGCGGACGTCGCCCTCCTGGAAGAAGGCGTAGTTGCCGCCGGTGGCCTGGGTGCCGCACTCCAGTACGTGCCCGGCGACGACGGCGCCCGCGAGCCGGTCGTGGTCGCCGGGCCCCCAGCCGAAGTGGGCGGCCGCGGGCCCGGTGACCAGCGCCGCGTCCGTCACCCGCCCGGTGACGACGACGTCCGCGCCGGCCCGCAGGCACTCGGCGATGCCGAACCCGCCGAGGTAGGCGTGGGCGGCGAGGCTGTCCGGGTGCAGGGCCGTGAGGTCGTCGCCCTCGACATGGGCGACGCGCACGGGGATGCCGAGCCGGTCGGCCAGTTCCCGTACGGCGTCGGCGAGCCCGGCCGGGTTGAGGCCGCCGGCGTTGGCGACGATGCGGACGCCGCGCTCGTGGGCGAGGCCGAGGCACTCCTCCAGCTGGCGCAGGAAGGTGCGGGCGTATCCGGCGGTGGGGTCCTTGAGGCGGTCCCGCGCCAGGATCAGCATGGTCAGCTCGGCGAGGTAGTCGCCGGTCAGGACGTCCAGCTCGCCGCCGGTGAGCATCTCCCGCACGGCGTCGAAGCGGTCGCCGTAGAAGCCGGACGCGTTGCCGACGCGCAGCACCGTCACGGGGTGTCCCCCTTCGCCTGGCGGCCCTTGCCGGGCGGGCCCGCGAAGGCCTGGGCGATGTCCAGCCAGCGGTCGGCGTCGGGGCCGGCGGCGCGCAGGGCGAGGTCGGAGCGGTGGGCCCGCTGGGTGACCAGGAGGCAGAAGTCGAGGGCGGGGCCGGTGACGCGGTCGGCGGCGTCCTCGGGGCCGTAGGTCCACAGCTCGCCGGAGGGGGCGGTCAGTTCGACGCGGAACTCCTCGAACGGCACGGGCAGGCCGTGCACGCCGAAGGCGAAGTCGCGGGTGCGGACGCCGAGGCGGGCGATGTGGCGGAGCCGGTCGGTGGGGGTGCGCTCGACGCCGAGGGCGTCGGCGACGTCCATGCCGTGGGCCCAGGTCTCCATGAGGCGGGCGGTGGCCATGGACGCGGTGGACATCGGCGGCCCGTACCAGGGGAAGCGGGCTCCCTCGGGCGCGGCGCGCAGAGCCTCCTCCAGCGCCTCGCGTCCGGCCCGCCAGTTGGCGAGCAGCCTCTCGGGCGGCTTGCGCGCGCCGTCCTCCGCGCCCTCGTCCACGAAGTCCCCGGGTGCGGCCAGGGCCTTCTCGACCTCGCGGGAGAAGGCGTCGTGGTCGGTCACGGCCAGCACGGAGGAGTGGTCGGTCCAGGCGAGGTGCGCGATCTGATGAGCGACGGTCCAGCCGGGGGCGGGGGTTGCGAGGGCCCACTGCTCGGGGCTCAACTCGGCCACGAGCAGGTCGAGTTCCTCGCTCTCCGCACGCAGGTCGTCGATGACGGGCGTCGGGTCAGCCATGCGGCGAGCATGGCAGCACCCAAAGAAACAAGCAAGCATGCTTGCATTAATTTGCACGCCGGGCACACCCGGCACCCTGCGGGTGAGCGTCAGGCTTCGGGGGCGGGCGGGGCATCAAGCCTCGGGAGCCAGCGCTGGGGCTCCAGACCTTTGAGGCCACCGCCGCGGCGTCAAGCCTCGACGGTCACCGCCGGGGCGCCAGGCCTTGGGAGCCACCCCGGCGGCGTCAAGCCTCGGCGGTCACCGCGGGGGCATCAGGCCCCGAAGGCCACCGCCAGGACGTCACGCCCCGGAGACCGGGCACCGGGCATCAGGCCTAGAAGACCACCGCCAGGACGGCGACGGCCCGGGACCGGCGTCGGGGCGCCAGGCCGTGGGAGCCAGCGCCGGCGGCGTCAAGCCTCGGCGGTCACCGCGGGGGCATCAGGCCCCGAAGGCCACCGCCAGGACGTCACGCCCCGGAGACCGGGCACCGGGCACCGGGCACCGGGCACCGGGCACCGGGCACCGGGCATAGAAGACCACCCCCAGGACGGCGACGGCCCGGGACCGGCGTCGGGGCGCCAGGCCGTGGGAGCCAGCGCCGGGGCGTCAGGCCCCGGGCCGACGCCGGGGCGCCGGACCTTGCGGGGCCACCCGCGGCGTCAGGCCTCGATGGTCACCGCCGGGGCTTCACGCCCCGGGGGACACCGCTGGGGCATTAGGCCCCGGGGGCCGGCGCCGGGCATTGGGCCCAGAAGGCCACCGTCAGGGCGTCAGGCTTCGGGGGCCGTTGGCGGGAGCTTTGCTTTGCCTCGGCCTACCTGGGTTCTGACCGCGCCCATGCTCGCCGCGATGACCAGGGCGATCGCCGCGACCTGTACGGCGGACAGGGTCTGGCCGAGGACGAGGAAGCCCGCCGAGGCCGCGAGGGCCGGTTCCAGGCTCATCAGGATGGCGAAGGTGGAGGCGGGCAGCCGGCGCAGGGCGAGCAGTTCCAGGGTGTAGGGCAGCACCGACGACATCAGGGCGACGGCCGCGCCGAGCCCGATGGTCACCGGGTCGGACAGCTTGGACCCGGACTCGGCGATGCCCAGCGGGAGGACGAGCAGCGCGCCCACCGCCATGGCCAGCGCCAACCCGTCGGCCTGCGGGAACCGCTGCCCGGTGCGAGCGCTGAAGACGATGTACGTCGCCCACATGGCGCCCGCGCCGAGCGCGAAGGCCACGCCGACGAGGTCGAGGTCGCCGAAGCCCCCGCCGCCGAGGAGGAAGACACCGGCCAGGGCGAGGGCGGCCCACACGGCGTTGAGCGCCCGGCGCGAGGCCAGCACCGACAGGGCCAGCGGGCCGAGGACCTCCAGGGTGACCGCGGCGCCCAGCGGGATGCGGACGAGGGCCTGGTAGAACAGGCCGTTCATCGCGCCGAGGGTGACGCCGAAGACGATCACCGTGCTCCAGTCGGCGCGGGAGTGGCCGCGCAGCCGGGGGCGGCAGAACACCAGCAGCACGACGGCCGCCGCGAGCAGCCGCAGCGTGACGACGCCCAGCGCGCCGGCCCGCGGCATCAGGTTCACCGCGACCGCGGCACCGAACTGCACGGAGACGCCGCCCGCGAGCACCAGGCCGACCGGGCCGAGGGAGCCGCCGGGGCGCTGCGGACCGCCGACGGCCTGCGACGCGGCGGGAGTGGTCGTGCTGGAGCTGGTCACGGGCTGTCCAGGGGTGCTCGGCTCGGGTTTCGTTCAGCGTGATGTACTGCCGAGTCCAGGCTAATAGCCTTTGTCAGGCCCGTAAACCCGGTATGGGGCTGTCCCGCATGGTGGACCTCGTGGATGTCAGGTGCCTCAGATGCCGGGCCAGGGTTCCTCCTCACGGAAGAGGGGGCGCCCGTCGTCGAGGGTCAGGGGGACCGCGCCGGGGGCGTGGGGGTCGTGGGCGGCCTGCGCGTAGGGGTACGCCGGCTCCTGCCAGGCGCCGTACGGCTCGTACAGGTAGACCGTCTGCACCTGCTCCGCGACCGGCTGCTGTTCCACGAACAGGGGCATGCGCAGCTCGCCGGTGTCCATGACCGCATTGTTCTGGGAGCGGTGCAGCCGGGCGTACGCGCCGCCCCGCGCGAGCAGGTCCTCGTGCCGGCCGGTCTCGACGATCCGGCCCCGGTCGACGACCAGGATGCGGTCGGCATCGGGGGCGAGGTTGAGGTCGTGCGTGATCATGATGGTCGTGCGGCCCGCCATCAGGCGGCGCAGCGGCTTGACGACCCGGCGGGCCGCCATGGCGTCGAGGCCGGTCGTGGGTTCGTCCAGGACCAGGACCGGGGAGTCGCGCAGGATCGCACGGGCGATGGCGAGGCGCTGGAGCTGGCCGCCGGACAGCCGGGCCGAGTGGGGGTCGACCCGGGTGTCGTAGCCGTCGGGGAGCCGGACGACGAAGTCGTGCGCGTCCGCCGCCCGCGCGGCCTCCTCGATGGCGTGGTCGCTGGCGCCGGGGCGGCCGCAGGCGATGTTGGCGCGGACGGTGTCGTGCAGGACGAGGGTCTCCTGCGGCAGGAGCGTGACGTACTCGCGCAGCCGGGCCAGCGGCAGGTCCCGGACCGGTGTGCCGTCCAGGAGTACGTCGCCGGCGTCCGGGTCGTAGAAGCGCAGCAGCAGTTTGGAGACCGTGGACTTGCCGGCACCGCTCGGGCCGGTGACGATCACCAGCTCGCCGGGGGCGACCGTGAAGGACAGGTCCCGCAGGGCGACGGTGTCGGCGCCCGGGTAGGTGAAGGAGACGTCGCGGACCTCGACGGCGCCGTCGGGGCGGCCGGTCACCGCGGCGTGGCGGGGGTCGGCGACGGCGGGGCGGACGTCGAGGATCTCGATCAGCCGCTCGGCGCCGGCGGTCGCGGCGGTGACCGTCAGACCGAGCTGGGCCAGCCCGCGGACCGGGGGGTAGAGGTAGCCGAGGAAGGCGGAGAAGGCGAGCAGCTGGCCCAGGGTCATGCGGCCGGTGGAGATCTCCCAGGCGCCGATGCCGATCACCGCGAGCACGCAGACGGTCTCGATGACGGCGACGAGCTGCTGGTAGGCCTCGTTGAGGCGGGTGGAGCGCACCGAGGCGCGGAACCAGGCGTTCGCCTCCTCGCCCAGCCGGCGGCGTTCGGCATCCCGGCGGTCGTAGGCCTGGGTCAGCACGATGTTGGACAGGGACTCCTCGACGACGGAGGTGATCGCGCCGTCGGCGACCCGGCCGTCGCGCGAGACGTCCTTGATGGAGCCGGAGAACCGGCGGGCGGCCAGCCAGAACAGTGGGGCCAGGACGAAGGTGGCGGCGGCCAGGTCCCAGCGCAGCCAGAAGGCGGCGGCCGCGTAGAAGAGGGCGGAGAAGGCGGCGGACGCGGCGCCGACCAGCCCGGAGACGACCATCGTCTCGATCGCCTCGACGTCACCGGTCAGCCGGGACAACAGGTCGCCCTGGCGGTGGCGTTGGAAGAAGTGCGGGGGCAACCGCTGTACGTGGTCGAAGACGTGCTCGCGCAGTCTCATCACGAAGCGTTCGGTGACCCAGGCGGCGAGGGAGTTGCCGGCGTAGGCGACGACCGCGCCGACGACCGCGACCGCGAGCCACTTCGCGGCCGGGCCCCAGAAGGCGGCCAGTGATCCCTTCTGCAGGGCGTTGTCGGTCAGGTCGCTGAAGACCAGGATCGCCTCGGTCTCGGCGAGCGCGGCGAGCACGGTGCACGCCCAGACCAGCAGCAGCCAGCGGCGCAGCCCTCCGGTCAACGGCCAGAAACGGCGGAAAGCGGCACGGGCCGGAATCGTGGGAGTGCCGTACCCGCACTCCTCGTCGTCCTCGTCCCTATCCATGGCGTATTCCCTCCGCTTTCGGTCGCTGGAATCGGCTGCGAAAGTCGACGAATTCGCAAGCGGAGAGGACCGGCGAAAATTACCGCCGGTCCTCTCAGAACTCACTCAGTTGTCGTGGCCGCCGGGGATCGGCTTCGGCACCGGGGGCTTGGGGTGCTTCTTCTTGGGCTTCGGCGGCGGCGGGGGGAGCTGCTTCTTGGGCTTCGGGGACAGCGGGGCGAGCTTCTTGAGGCTCATTCCGACTCCTAGTGTTTCGCAGTTCAATGGTTCGGGAATTCCGCGTCCGGCTCCCCGACACCGATGAACTTACATGCCCCGCAACTCAAGCGACGGCAAAGTCGGCGCGGAAATGGCAAGCAGGCACTGTGAATACCTTGGAGAATCCTTGGAGCGCCCGCCGAACCTGAGAGTCCTCTTATGAACCTGAGAGAGACCTTTTGGAGAACCCCAGTCGAGACCTCCCAGTCGAGACCCCCTCAGTCGAGGCCCTCGGCGAGCACCTGCGCGAGATGCCGGGCCCGTACTCCCGCCAGCTGCTCCAGCTGGGTCCGGCACGAGAAGCCGTCGGCGAGCACCTCGGTCCCCTCCGCCGCCACGCGGACGGCAGGCAGCAGCCGCTCCTCCGCGCAGGCCGCCGACACCTCGAAGTGGCCTTTCTCGAAGCCGAAGTTGCCCGCCAGCCCGCAGCAGCCGCCGGTCAGTTCGCCGGTGAGGCCGGCGGCCTCGCGCAGGCGGCGGTCGGGGGCGTCGCCGAGGACCGCGTGCTGGTGGCAGTGGGTCTGCCCGGTGACCGGGCGGTCGAGGGCGGGCGGGGTCCAGTCGGGGGCGTACCGCTCCATCGCCTCGGCGAACGTGACGACCGAGGCGGCGAGGCGGGCCGCGCGCGGGTCGTCGTGCAGCAGCTCGGGAAGATCCGTGCGCAGGGCGGCGGCGCAGCTCGGCTCCAGGACGACGAACGCCGGGACTGTCTCCAGCCGCGGGTCGAGGAAGGGGGCCAGCAGGTCCAGGGTGCGACGCAACACCGTTCGTGCGCGGTCGAGTTGGCCCGTCGAGAGGTACGTCAGCCCGCAGCAGACGCGCGAGCGGCGGGCGGTCAGCGGGTTCGCGCCGTACCCCCACGCCTCACCTTCGGGCATCTGCTCCACCCGCGCCTTCCACTTGAATCGCGGCGGCTGCATCACCATCAGCCCGGCCGCCTCCAGCACCTTCAGGGCCGCCTTCCCCACCTCGGGCGCGAAGTGCTCGGTGAAGGTGTCGGGCCACAGGGCGACGGCGGGCGGGAAGTCGTCCTCGGTGTCATCCGCGTCATCCATGTCATCCATGTCATCCATGTCATCGACGTCGTCCGTGACCCCGCCGGCGGCCTCGGGGCCGTCGGTGTCGTGCGGGTGCCGTGCGTCGGCCGGGCCGCCCCGCAGCTTCCACTCGGCCATCATCCGCCGCAGCTGTTCCACGGTCCTGCGCGTCCACCACCGGCTGAACGTCTCGGGCGCGATCCGCGGCAGCTCCCGCTCGGGCGCGATCCCGCCCAGCCGCTTGGCGAGCGCCGCCAACGGCCCCACCGAGGCGAGCGCGTTGACCAGGCCCGCGCTCCGGGTCCGCGTCACCCAGTGCAGCCACCGCGGCAGCCACCCCATGCTGTAGTGCGCGGCCGGGCGGCGCCGTCGCGCGTAGTGGTGGTGCAGGAACTCCGCCTTGTACGTGGCCATGTCGACCTCGACCGGGCAGTCGGACCGGCATCCCTTGCAGGACAGGCACAGATCCAGCGCGTCCCGTACCTCCGTCGACCGCCAGCCGTCGGTGATCACCTCACCGGCCAGCATCTCGTGCAGCAGCCGGGCACGCCCGCGCGTGGAGTGCTCCTCCTCGCCGGTCGCGCGGAAGGACGGGCACATCACGGAGGTGCCGGCGGCGGATGTCGTACGGCACTTGGCGACGCCCACGCAGCGGCGTACCGCGGCCGCGAAGTCGCCGCCGTCCGCCGGGTAGCCGAAGGCCACGTCGACCGGCTCGCGCGGCAGGACGGAGAAGCGGAGGTTGGCGTCGAGGGGCGCGGGGCGGACCAGCATGCCGGGGTTGAGGAGGTCGTCGGGGTCCCAGAGGGCCTTCGCCCGCTCGAAGAGGGCGATCAGGTCGGGGCCGTACATCCTCGGCAGCAGCTCCGCCCGTGCCTGTCCGTCGCCGTGCTCGCCGGACAGCGATCCGCCGTGGGCCACGACGAGTTCGGCCAGCTCCTCCGAGAAGCGGCGGAAGCGGGCGACGCCCGCCGCGGTCAGCAGGTCGAAGTCGATGCGGACGTGGATGCAGCCGTCGCCGAAGTGGCCGTAGGGCGTCCCGCGCAGGCCGTGGTCCGTCAACAGCCCCCGGAAGTCCCGCAGATACGCGCCGAGCCGCGCGGGCGGCACCGCGCAGTCCTCCCAGCCGGGCCATGCCTCGGTGCCTCCCCCAGACTTCGTCCGGGAGGTGCCCCCAGGCATCCGCGTCGCCGTACCGCTCGCGTCCTCGCGGATCCGCCACAGGGCCCGCTGCCCGGCCGGGTCGGTGACGACCAGAGCGTCCAGGACGTCGGCCGCCCGCACGATCGCCTCCGCACGCGCGCGTGCCTCGTCCGCGGACTCCCCTCCCGCCTCGACGAACAGCCATGCGCCGCCCCTCGGCAGTCCGGCCGACGACGCCGCGGGGACCAGGTCCGCCGCCATCCCCTCGACCGTGAGCGGCCGGTGGGGCAGCAGTCCCGCCGCGGCCTCGGCGGCCGCGCTCTCGTCCGCGTAGCCCAGGACGGCCAGCGCCCGCGCGGGGGGTGCCTCCACGAGTCGTACGACCGCCTCGGTGAGCACCCCGAGGGTGCCCTCGCTGCCGCAGAAGGAACGGGCGACGTCCGCGCCCTTCTCGGGGAGCAGCGCGTCCAGCGCGTAGCCGGAGATGCGGCGGGGCAGCTCCGGGTAGCCGGTCCGCAGCCGCGCCAACTCGCCCTCCACCAGTGCCCGCAGGCCCTCCGGCGCGCCGGCCCACTCCCGCCCGAGCCGCAGCCGCTCGCCGCGCGCGGTGACCACGTCCAGCTCCCGCACGCTGTCCGCCGTCGTGCCCCAGGCCACCGAGTGGGAGCCGCACGCGTTGTTGCCGATCATTCCGCCGAGGGTGCAGCGGCTGTGCGTGGAGGGGTCGGGGCCGAAGCGCAGGCCGTGCGGGGCGGCGGCCTCCTGGAGGCGGTCCAGGACGAGACCGGGCTGGACCACGGCCGTACGCGCTTCGGGGTCGACGGCCAGCAGGCGGTTCATATGACGGGTGAAGTCCAGTACGACGCCGGTGCCGGTCGCCTGTCCCGCGATCGACGTGCCCCCGCCGCGCGGCACGACCGGCACCCCGCGCTCCCGGCACACCGCCAGCACGGCCGTCACGTCGTCCGCGTCCCGGGGCGCGACCACCCCCAGCGGGACGCGCCGGTAGTTCGACGCGTCCATCGTCGTCAGCGCCCGGGACATGGCGTCGAAGCCGACCTCGCCCCGGACGGCCCCCCGCAGCTCCGCCTCGAGATCCGTCATGCCCCCAGCATGCATCCCGCCACTGACAGTGACGACCGCTCCGTCCACCGGACTCTCACCGATGAGGGGACAGAAACTGTGAACGGATTCCGAACCTTCCCAATTCGATCACGAACTCCCATATAGTGACCGCCAGTTGAGCACCAGGTGTATCTACTCGCTCAGGAGATGGACAGGCTCACGGCACGGCACGGACACGGACACGGACAAGGACGACCGAGGACCCCCACCGAGGACCCCCGACCGAGGACCCGACTCATGACCGCCCCCCTCCAGCCCGGCGAACGTCCCTCCCTGCGCTCCCTCGCGCCCGTCCCCCTGCTCACCGCCGTGCTGGCCGCCCTCGCGGTGGCCGGCGCGGTCGCCCGGACCCCCCAGGCGCAGCGCCTGCCGCTCGCCCTCGGCGCGGGCGCCGGGGCCCTGCTGCTGTGCGCGGCCGTCGCCGTGGCCACCCGCTCCGTCCTCACGGCCCGGATCACCCGCCGCCGGCTGGAGGCCGTCACCGCCGACACCGGGCGGCTGCTGCAGGACCGGATTCGACAGAGCGCGGAGTTCGACCAGGAACGGGTGCGGCTGACGGAGGAGCTGACCCGGGAGCGGGCCCGCTACGCCGCCGAACTGGCCCAGGAGCGTGCCCGGTCGGCCGCCGCGATCGGTGAGGAGCGGGCGCGCCAGGCCGCCGGGCACGCCGCTCTCGCCGAGCGGGCCCGGCAGGCCGAGCAGGAGCGGGCCGCCGCGATCGCCGCGACCGCCAACGCGGCCGGCCGGATGCAGGCCCTGGCCACCGGGATGCTCGCCGACCTGCGCGCCATGGAGGAACGGCACGAGGACGAGGACGTCCTCGCCGACCTGCTCCACCTCGACCACCGCACCGCGCAGGCGGGCCGGATCGCCGACTCCGTCGCCGTCCTCGCCGGGGCCCGCTCCGGGCGCCGGTGGGCCCGGCCGATCGGCATGGAGTCGATCCTGCGGGGCGCCATGGGGCGGATCAGCGGCTACCGGCGGGTGCGTGTGCACTCCGCGTGCGAGGCCGCGGTCGCCGGGCACGCCGCCGAGGGCGTCATGCACGCGCTCGCCGAACTCCTCGACAACGCGGCCAACTTCTCGCCGCCGACCGCCGAGGTGCATGTGTACGTCGAGGAGGTGCCGGCCGGGGTCATCGTGTCCGTCGAGGACAGCGGGCTGGTCATGGGCGACGTGCAGATGCGCCGCGCCGAGCGCGCCGTCTCCGGTGACCTCGGCGGCCTGGGCGGCCTCACCGGCACCCGCCTCGGGCTCGCGGTCGTCGGCCGCCTCGCCCGCAAGTACGGCCTGAAGGTCTCCTACCGCCCGTCCGCCCGCGGCGGCACCGGTGTGCTGATGCTGGTACCGCAGGACATCCTCGTACCGGAGCAGCCCGCCGAGCCCGCGCCGGCCGCCTCCGCACCGGCGCTCCCGGAGCCACCCACGGGCCGCCCGGTCGAGGGGGCGGAGTGGAGCACCGGCGAGCAGCCGGCCTCCCGGCCGCAGGGGGCTCCCCACTGGCCCTGGTTCGAGGGCACCTCGCACGACACCGCCCACGACGACGAGCCGTGGCCCGACGACGCCGGGAGCGGGACGGCGCTGGTGCCGTACGGGGAGGAGTGGCCGGTGTCCTACGGCTCCTCGTCGCTCGTCCCCGCGGAGACGCACCACGCCCCGGCCACCCCGGACCACGGCCCCCTTCCCCGCCACGACTCCTCCGGCCGGGACACGGATCCCCTCCCCGACGGCCTGCCCCAGCGCCGCCGTGGCCGCGCGCTCGCGGAGGCCGAGCAGGAGCGGGCACGCGCGCGTGCCGACGAGGAACCGCCGCGCCCCGCCGTCGTCTCCCTGGACGACCCCCTGGCCCGCGCCGCCCGGTTCAGCAGCTTCCAGCGGGCCGTACGCGGCTCGCTCTCCGACCTGGGGTCCGCGCCGGCGGAGGACACCACCACCCCCACGGCCCCGGAGCCCACCCCCGACCCGACCCGTACCTCCCGCCCCCACCCGGAAGGCAACGCCACCTCATGACCGGTATCGGCACCGGCCCCAACACCGTGGACGACAAGCTCACCTGGCTCATCGAGGGACTGCTGGAGCGCACCCCGGGGGCGCGGCACGCGCTGGTGCTGTCGCGGGACGGGCTGAGGCTGTGCCGGACACCGGAACTCACCGTCGACCGGGCCGACCAGCTCGCCGCGATCGCCGCCGGCATCCAGTCGCTGGCGCACGGCGCGTCCAGTGAGTTCGGGGACGGCAGCGGCGGCATACGGTCGGCGATGACCGAGTTCCACGGCGGGGTGCTGTACATCGTGGAGGCGGGCGACGGCGCGCATCTGGCCGTCCTCACGGAGGAGGACACCGACGCGGGACTCGTCGGGCACCGGATGAGCGAACTCGTGGAACAGCTCGGCCCGCACCTGAGCGCACAGCCCCGGACGTCATGAGCCGCCCCGGCAGGGACGACTCACCGGACCGCCTCTACACCCTCACCCAGGGCCGCGCCCGCTCCGCGCCGGACAGCCCCTTCGACCTGGTGACCCTCGTGGTCGCCGAGTGCGATCCGGCGCCCGGCATGCAGTCGGAGCACGTGACGATCCTGCGCGCGGCCCAGCGCCCCGTCGCCGTGGTGGAGCTGGCGGCCGAGCTGCGGCTCCCCGTCGGCATCACCAAGATCCTCCTCTCCGACCTCCTCGCGGCGGGCCGCGTCAGCGCCCGCCATCCGAGGAAGGCCGCCGTCATCGACCCCGACGTCCTGGAACAGGTGCTCGTTGGACTCCGCAACCTCTGACGCCCGCACCCCCTCGGGTGCGACCGTCCCCGTACCGCTCGGTGGACCCAGGTTCCAGACCGAACCGGCCCGGCTGTACCGCGAGATGCGGCGCGAGCACGGTGCCGTCACCCCGGTCGTGCTCGACGGGGGCGTACCGGCCTGGCTGGTGCTGGGCTATCGCGAGCTGCAGCAGGTCACCGGCGATCCGGTGCTGTTCAGCCGGGACTCCGGACTGTGGAACCAGTGGGACCGTATCCCCGCCGACTGGCCGCTGCTGCCGATGATCGGCCGCGGGCAGCCCTCGATCCTCTACACCGTCGGTGAACGTCACCGCGAGCGCGCCGCGATGATCAGCGGCGCGCTGGAGGCCGTCGCCCCTTCCGAACTACGCGGCCACGCGGAGAAGTTCGCCGACGAACTCATCGACGCGGTGTGCGGGCGCGGCCAGGCGGACCTCGTCGCCGAGTACGCCATGCTGCTGCCCGTGCGCGTCCTCGCCCGGCTCTTCGGCTTTCCCGACGAGCAGGGGCCGGGCCTGGTGACCGCGCTGAACGACATGATCGACGGCCGGGAGCGGGCGCTCGCCGGGCAGACCCACCTGGCCGGCTCGATGGCCCGGCTGGTGGCCGAGCGGAAGGCCCGTCCGGCCGACGACGTCGTCTCGCGGATGCTCGCCGACCGTTCGGGCTTCGGTGACGAGGAGATCGTCCAGGACCTGATGGTGATGATGGCGGCGGGTCATCAGCCGACTGCCGACTGGATCGGCAACTCGCTGCGGCTGATGCTGACCGACGAGCGGTTCGCGGCCTCCCTCTTCGGCGGGCGCAACAGCGTCGCCGACGCCATGAACGAGGTCCTGTGGGAGGACACGCCCACGCAGAACGTGGCCGGCCGCTGGGCCGCCCGCGACACCCAGCTCGGCGGGCGCCGCATCCGTGCCGGCGATCTGCTTCTGCTCGGGCTGCAGGGCGCCAACTCCGACCCGCAGGTGCGCACCGACGGCTCGGCGCTCACCGGCGGCAACAGCGCGCACTTCTCCTTCGGGCACGGCGAGCACCGCTGCCCGTTCCCGGCGCAGGAGATCGCCGAGGTCATCGCGCGCACCGGCATCGAGGTGGTGCTGGACCGGCTGCCCGACATCGACCTGGCCGTCCCCGCCGGGTCCCTCACCCGCCGCCCCTCCCCCTGGCTCAGAGGCCTCTCCCACCTCCCGGTCCACTTCACCCCGGTCCCCACCCTCTGACCCGCCCCGACCGCCACCCGGCGGCACAGACCCCGCCCGCCTCGCCCACCACCGAAGCCCCGCCACCGACCGGCCCACGCGACCCGGCCCACCCATCCCGCACCGCAAGCGGCCCGGCCCGCCCATCCCGCACCGCAAGCCCTCGACCACCTCCGCCACCCGGCGGCACAGACCCCGCCCGCCTCGCCCACCACCGAAGCCCCGCCACCGACCGGCCCGCCGATCCCGTACCGCATGCCCTCGCCCCCCTACGCCCCCAGCGCCGACCGTGACCCGACCCACCCCGCTCCGTCCCACCCCGCAGTCGAAAGCCCCGTGCGCCATTCCCGACCGCCCTGCTGCCTGCCCAGGAGGCCCGTATGACCACGACCGGTGTTGAACAGAGCCGTGTGGAGGAGACGCGTATCGCGCTTGATCCCTTTGTGCGGGATCTGGACGGTGAGAGCGCGCGGCTGCGTGCGGCGGGGCCGCTGGCCGCCGTGGAGCTGCCCGGTGGCGTGCCCGTCTGGGCGGTCACCCGGCACGCCGAGGCCAAGCGGCTGCTCACCGATCCGCGGCTGGTGAAGGACATCGGCGTCTGGGGCGCCTGGCGGCGCGGGGAGATCCCGCCGGACTGGCCGCTCATCGGCCTCGCCAACCCCGGCCGCTCGATGCTCACGGTGGACGGCGCCGACCACCGGCGGATGCGGGCGCTGGTGGCCCAGGCGCTCACCCCGCGCCGGGTGGAGGAGATGCGGGGCCGGATCACCGAGCTCACCGAGCGGCTCCTCGACGACCTCGCCGCGGCGGCCACCGGCGGTGTCGTCGACCTGAAGGCGGCCTTCGCCCACCCGCTGCCCATGTACGTCGTCGCCGATCTCATGGGCATCGCCCCGGCGCGCCTGCCCCGCCTGAAGGAGCTCTTCGAGAAGTTCTTCTCCACCCAGACCCCGCCCGCCGAGGTCGTCGCGACCCTCACCGAACTCGCGAGGGTCATGGCCGGCACGGTCGCCACCAAGCGTGCCGAGCCGGGCGACGACCTGACCTCGGCGCTGATCCTGGCCTCGGAGAACGGCGACCACCTCAGCGACGAGGAGATCGTCTCCACGCTCCAGCTGATGGTCGCGGCCGGCCACGAGACGACGATCTCGCTCATCGTCAACGCGGTGGTCCAGCTGTCACTCCACCCGGATCAGCGATCGCTGGTGCTGTCCGGCGCGGCCGACTGGTCCCAGGTGACCGAGGAGACCCTGCGCCACTCCACTCCCACCTCCCACGTGCTGATCCGCTTCGCGACCGAGGACGTCCCGGTCGGCGACAGGGTCCTCCCGGCGGGCGACGCGCTGATCGTGTCGTACGCCGCCATCGGCCGCGACGAGGAGGCGCACGGCCCGACCGCCGGGGACTTCGACATCACGCGGACCTCGCCGAACCGGCACATCAGCTTCGGTCACGGCCCGCACGTCTGCCCCGGCGCCGCCCTGTCCCGTCTGGAGGCGGCGGTCGCGCTGCCCGCGCTGTACGCCCGCTTCCCGGACCTCGACCTGGCGGTACCGGCCACCGACCTGCGCAACAAGCCGGTGGTGACCCAGAACGACCTGTTCGAGCTGCCGGTCCGCCTCACGGCCTCGTAGATCACGACAAGTCCACGGGCCGGAGGACTCGTCTCATCGAACGGACACGTTTCCGTGCCGTTTCGCCGAGGGGATACGCTCCGGCTCGTGGCTGAGATCCAGATTCCCGCTGACATCAAGCCCGCCGACGGTCGATTCGGCGCGGGCCCCTCCAAGGTGCGGACGGAAGCGCTGGACGCGCTGGCCGCCACCGGTACGTCCCTCATGGGGACCTCCCACCGCCAGGCTCCGGTGAAGAACCTGGTCGGCAAGGTCCGTGAGGGCATCTCCGAGCTGTTCTCCCTGCCCGGGGGCTACGAGGTGATCCTCGGCAACGGCGGCTCGACGGCCTTCTGGGACGTCGCGACGCACGGGCTGATCGAGAACAAGTCCCAGCACCTCAACTTCGGCGAGTTCAGCTCGAAGTTCGCCAAGGCCGCCAAGCTGGCCCCGTGGCTGGCCGAGCCGACCGTGATCGCCTCCGACCCGGGCACCCACCCGGAGCCGCAGGCCGAGGCGGGCGTCGACGTCTACGCCTTCACGCACAACGAGACCTCCACCGGTGTCGCCATGCCGATCAAGCGCGTGGCCGGTGCCGACGAGGGCTCGCTGGTCCTGGTCGACGCCACCTCCGGCGCCGGCGGCCTGCCGGTGGACGTCTCCGAGACGGACGTCTACTACTTCGCCCCGCAGAAGTCCTTCGCCTCCGACGGCGGCCTGTGGATCGGCGTCTTCTCGCCCGCCGCGATCGAGCGCGCCGAGCGCATCCACGCCTCCGGCCGGCACGTCCCGGAGTTCTTCTCGCTGCCGACGGCGATCGACAACTCCCGCAAGAACCAGACGTACAACACCCCGGCGCTGGCCACCCTGTTCCTGCTGAACCAGCAGCTGGAGTGGCTCAACGGCCAGGGCGGTCTGGACTTCGCGGTGCGCCGCACGGCCACCTCCGCGCGCACGCTGTACGGCTGGGCGGAGGACGTGAAGTTCGCGACGCCGTTCGTCACCGACCCGGCCAAGCGCTCGCAGGTCATCGGCACCATCGACTTCTCCGACGAGGTCGACGCGGCCGCCGTCGCCAAGGTGCTGCGCGCCAACGGCATCGTCGACACCGAGCCCTACCGCAAGCTCGGCCGCAACCAGCTGCGCGTGGCGATGTTCCCGGCGATCGACCCGGCGGACGTCGAGGCGCTGACGAAGTGCATCGACTACGTCATCGAGAAGCTGTAACCACCGCTTCCGTACGACGACGAAGGGGCGCCCGGCGAACACCGGGCGCCCCTTCTCGCGTAGCTCTACCTCACTGGCGTGCTGCTCAGCCGCGGAAGCCGAGCAGGCCGTGCAGGGCCTCACCGCGCGCCCCGGCGGCCGGCTGCTGGGCCGTCAGCGCGGACTTCGCCGAGGCCGACGGCTTCGGGTCGGCCGTCTTCTGGCAGACCGCGTCGGCCGTGCCGTGCCCGCGCGGGACGGTGCCGTCGGTCAGGTACTTCGCCAGGTACTTGTCCAGGCAGGCGTTGCCGCTCAGCGTGATGCCGTGGTTGCCGCCGCCCTGCTCGACGACCAGGCTGGAGTGCTTGAGCAGACGGTGGACGGTGACACCGCCCTGGTACGGGGTGGCCGCGTCGTTCGTCGCCTGGAACAGCAGCACCGGCGGCAGCTTGGAGTTGGCGACGTTCACCGGCTTCAGCGACTTGGTGGGCCAGAACGCGCACGGCGCGTTGTACCAGGCGTTGTTCCAGGCGTTGAAGGGCGCCTTGGCGTACACCGCCCAGTTGTCCTTCTCCCACTGCTTCCAGTCCCGCGGCCAGGACACGTCACGGCACTGCACGGCCGCGTAGACGCTGTAGCCGTTGTCACCGGAGGCGTCGATCGCGGCGAAGTTCTGGTACGCCGTCACCAGCGGTGCGGAGTTGTGGTCGTTGACGTACGCGGCGAACGCCTGTGCCAGGTAGGGCCAGTAGCCGTTGTAGTAGCCGCCGGGCAGGAAGGTGTCCTCCAGCTCCGCGGCGCCCACCTTGCCGCCCGCGGGCGTCTTGGCGAGTGCGGCCTGCATCGCGTACCACTTGGCCTCGATCTTGGCCGGGTCGGTGCCGAGCTTGTACGTCGAGTCGTACTTGGCGATCCACGCCATGAGCGCCTTGTGGCGGGCGTCGAAGGCGTAGTCCTGGCCGATGTTGTCGTCGTACCAGACCCCGTCGGGGTCGACGATCGAGTCCAGGACCAGGCGGCGCACCTGGTGCGGGAAGAGCTTGGCGTAGACCTGGCCCAGGTAGGTGCCGTAGGAGTAGCCGAAGTAGTTGATCTTCTTGGCGCGGACGGACTTGCGGATCGAGTCCATGTCCTTCACGGCGCTGATGGTGTTGATGTACGGCAGCACGTCCGCGTACTTGCGGCCGCAGGCGGCGGCGAAGGACTTGGCGCGCTCCAGGTTGGCCTTCTCGAGGGCCGGGCTGGTGGGAACGCTGGCCGGGCGGACGGGGTTGAAGTAGCCCGGCTTGCAGTCGAGGGCGGGCTTGCTCTCGCCGACGCCGCGCGGGTCGAAGCCGATGACGTCGTACTGGGCCGCGACCGCCTTGGGCAGCGAGGAGGCGACGAAGGGAGCGAGGCTCAGGCCGCTGCCGCCGGGGCCGCCGGGGTTGACCAGCAGCGGGCCCTGGAACTTGGTGGCGGTGTGCGGAACCCGGGTCAGGGCCAGGGTTATCTTCCGGCCCTGCGGCTTGGCGTAGTCGAGGGGCACCTTCACCGAACCGCACTGCAGGGTCGGGGAGTCGTCCGTGCCGCACTTCTTCCAGGTGACCTTGGCCGGCTGGAAGGAGGGGGCGGAGGACGAGGTGCTGGCCTCGGCGGGGACGGCCGTGACCGATCCGGCGAGGACGACGGCCGTACCGCACAGCACGGCTGCGCTTCTTCTCATCAAGTTCCCTCACGACATGGGGGGTTGGAAAGACCGGAAAGTTCACGGTCCTGTCCGGATACTTTCGAAGAAGCACCAACACAAGGAACAACTTGGGTAAAGATTTGAATCTCCTGTGATCTGGAGGCGCCCGTTCCACCGTGGGCGCCTCCGTCACACACGGCCCCTACGACGCCGTACAGCTCACCGTCGGCACGCTCCCACCCCCGGGCGCCCCACCGAACCCGAAGGTCACCGAACTCCCCGCCGCGACGCTGCCGTTGTGCGCGGCGTTCACGGCGGTGACCGTCGAACCGGTCTGCGTGTAGGAGGCGTTCCACATGTTCGTGACCTGCTGCGACCCGCTCCAGGTCCAGGTCACCTTCCACGAACCGAGCGCCGTGGACCCGGTGTTGGTCACCTTCACCTCGGCGTTGAACCCGCCCCCCCAGTCGCTGCTGACGGTGTAGGTGGCGCTGCACGCGGCCGTGCTCCCGCCGCCACCGCCGCCTCCACCACCGCCGCCACCGCCACCGCCCGTGCCGGTGCCCGGGAACAGCGGCGCTTTGACGCTCGCCAGGTACCCGTCCTTCACGGTGTCCACGGTCTGCCAGTCGTCCTTGAGGATGCCCCCGGTGTCACCGGAGTTGGGGTTCCAGGACCAGAAGGTCCAGTGGAAGGAGTCGGCACCGTACGTCGACGTCGGGCGCAGGTAGCTCACCAGCGCGGACAGCCACTTCTGGTCGGTCGTGGAGGCCAACGTGGTGCCGAACTCGCCCACCCACACCGGGGCGATGTTCTGCTTGAAGATGTAGCCCCAGTACTTGTCCCAGACGCCCGGCATGTTGGCGGGGAAGGACGGGTCGGTGAACCAGGGCTGCTGGGCGACGCTGGTGGCGTAGTCGTGGGCGGAGTACACCACCCGGTTCGCCACGTTCAGCTGCACCGGGTACTGGCCGACCCCCATGAGGTTGCCGCCCCACCACCCCGACACACCGTTGAACGTCTGCACGCCCTCGACGAAGATCAGCAGGTCGGGGTTGGCGGAGAGCACCGCGTTCCCGGCGCGCTGGGCGGCCAGCCGCCAGTCGGTCGCCGTGTCCCCGCAGCCCCAGCAGGCCGGATCGTGCGGCTCGTTGTGCAGGTCGATGCCCACCACGGTGTCCTGACCCTTGTAACGGGCCGCCAGCGCCTTCAGGTTGGCGATCCACGTCGACTCGGGGACCGCCGCGGTGTACCAGAGCGCCGACTGGCCGCCGGAGTCCGGGCGGTGCCGGTCGAGGATGACCTTCAGCCCGTCCTGGCCGGCGTAGGCGACGAGTTTGTCCATCACCTGGAGGGAGTTGAGGCCCTGCAGGTCGGCGTTCTTGCCGCTGCTGAAGTCGATGCTGTTGGGGACGGTGGAGGACTTGAAGATGTCGTCGCTGTAGGGCAGCCGGATGGTGTTGTACCCGAGCGATTTCATCTGGTCGATCATGGACTTGTAGTCGCGGGACCACAGGCCGTGCGGGACGTAGTTGGCGGTCTCGAAGCCGAACCAGTTGATCCCGGCGATCCGGACCGGCTGCCCGGCGGCGTCGAGGATCTGACGACCGCTGGTGTGCCAGTACCCGGCGCCGGCGGCGCTGTCGGCCGCGTCGGCCGTGTGCGCGGCGGCGAGCGGCAACAGCAGTGCCGCCGCGGCGGCGCACAGCGCTCTTCGCAAGCTGCGGAACATGTGCCTGGTTCCTCTCGGGGTCTCGTCAGTCTCGGAAGTGCCGGGCCCGGAACCGATGGGAGCGCTCCCACCACCCATACGCCTCCCAGGAAACCGACGGGTCATGACCGCGTCAATAGTTCGGACGCGGACGACCGGAGAAGACGAGCGGAGACCGCCGGCCGCCCCTGCGCCGCGGGTCAGGGGCGGCTGGTACTACTGGTGTATGCAGGAAGAGATCGCGCGGTCCGCCATCGACACGTTCATCTCGGCGTTCAACGCCTCCAGCGACGCCTATGTGACCGGGCTGCTCGCCCAGGCCCTGACCTCGGACGTGGTGTTCTGGGGGCCGCTGGGCCGCAGCGAGGGCATCGAGTCGGTCGAGCGGTTCGTGACGGACCTGCGGCGCCACCCGGCGGGCACCGGCACGATGGTGCGGTGCTCGGCGGTGGACATGCCCGGCGAATGGGCCCGGTACCAATGGGTGTTCACCACGCCCGACGGGGGCCCCCGCCTGGCGGGGACGGACGTCGTGCATCTGCGGCGCAACCTCATCGACCAGGTCATCGTCTTCGCCGGCGAGATCGACCCGTCCGGCGGACCGGAGCGCTGAACGCTCCGCGGGGAGATCGGCCGGTCCGGCGGACCGGAGCCTGAAGCCCTGCGGGAAGCGCACCGCGATGCGCCGCCGGAGGTCCGCGGCGCCGTGTGGATCAACCGCGCCGTCGCGGATCAGCCGCGCCGGAACAGCCGGCGCGCCCCGAACAGCAGCGCCGCCGCGACGACCACGGCGAGGGCGCCGATCTTGAGGTTGCCGCCCGAGCTGCCGCCGTCGCTGCCGGAGGCGCTCGAACTGCCGCCGCCGGAGGGGGCCTTGGTGGCGCCGCCGGGGGCGTCCTGCGCCTGCACGGGACTGTCGGCGCCCTCGCTGCCGTACATCAGCCGGGTGCCGTCGGCCGAGTAGCTGACGGACTCCCCCTGCCGCTGCAACGGCACGTCCAGCCGGCCCTTGCGCTTGATCTTGCCGCCGTTCCAGTCGTAGTAGATGCCGCCGAAGTAGCCGCGCACGGCGAGCTGTTCGCCGTTCGGCGAGAGGGCGGCGTCCGTGGCCCAGAGGTCGACGGTGGCGACGGGACGGAAGTAGTTGGTGCCGGAGGCGGAGAGCCGGGCCGGGCCCTCGAAGAGGTGCCCGCCGTTCTCGTTCTTGTCGATGATGAACACGCGCCCGGTCTTCGGATCGACGACCAGGGACTCGGCGTCGCGGGCGCCGTCGGTGTACTTCACGATGTACTGCGTGGCCCGCACCGTCTGGTCGACCAGCTTCTTCGGCTCGGGCAGCCGGTAGATCCACACGTAGGGCCACTTGCCGCCGAGGTTGTCGCCGATGTCGCCGACGTAGATCTGGTCGTCCGGACCGATGGAGATGGCCTCGACGTCGCGGGGCGAGCCGATGCCGCTGAGGGCGACGCGGGCGACCGTCCTGCCGGTCGCGCTGTCGACCGCGTAGATGTACGGCCCGTCGCTGCTGTCGTTGTGGGTCCAGTAGACACCGGGGTGCCGGTGGGAGGCGGCGAGTCCGCTGGACTCGGTGATCCGGGGGTCGGAGATCGTGAACCCCTTGTCCCCCTTGCCGTCGGCGGCGGAGGCGGGCACGGCGAAGGCACCCACGAGCAGGACCCCGGCGAGGAGAGCGAACGGTCGGCGCATGGGCCAAGCCTGCCATCCCCGTCCGGGGTTCACGGGACGGGCCGGCCACCGCGGCGGCAGGTGGCGGGCCTCACACCCCGGCCGTCCCATTGATCCCACCCGTATCGTCCATCATGAGCGGATGCTTAGGTTCATGCCGGTCGGTGACTCCATGACGATCGGGAGCGCGGGGGAGCACACCTGGCGTTACCGCATGTGGCAGCACCTGCGCGACACCTACGGCGGCCCCTTCGCCCTCGTCGGCCCCCGCGAGACGCTGTACGACAAGGCGACCGACGCCCCGACGTCGCACGCGTACGCCGACCCCGACTTCCCGCGCGCCCACCTGGCCGGCTGGGGCGAGGGCTGGCTGCACATGGCGCCGCTCATCGCCGAGGCGGTGCGCGCCCAGCGCGCGGACGTGCTCCTGGTCTCGCTTGGCCTGATCGACCTGGGCTTCTACACCAACGCCGAGCAGACGGCGGAGAACGTGCGCCGCTTCGTGGCCGAGGCCCGCACGGCGAACCCGCGCGTCCGCATGGCCGTACTGCCGGTGATCCCGAACGTCCGCGCCGCCGAGGACGCGCCCTTCGCCGCCCAGGTGGCCCTCTTCAACGAACTCCTCGCCAAGGCGGCCGCCGACCTGGACGAACCCCGCTCCCCCCTCCTGCTGGCCTCACCCCCGCCCTCGTACGACATCCACCTCGACACCTACGACGGCACCCACCCGAACGCGAGCGGCGAGCACAAGATCGCGGCGGCGTTCGCGGACGCCATGCACCAGGCGTGGGGGGTCGGGGAGCCGTACGGGGCGGACTTCCGCGCCACCGGCTGACAGAATCCGGCGCATGGCGATCATCCACAAAACCACCGTCAAGCCCACGAAGTTGGAACTGCTCGCCCCCTGGCTGCCCACGAGGCCGTGGTACGCCGGTTCCGGCACACCGGAGTTGGTCAGAGCCGGCGGGTTCCGGCTGGACGACCCGGAAGGCGAGGTCGGGATCGAGTTCATGGTGGCCGTCGACACCTCCGGCCCCCGACCGGTCGCCTACCACGTGCCCCTCACCTACCGCGGCGCCCCGCTCCCCGGCGCGGAACATGCCCTGATCGGCACCATGGAGCACGGTGTCCTCGGCCCGCGCTGGGCCTACGACGGCTGCCACGACCCGGTGCTGTACACCGAACTCCTCGCCCTGATCGAGGGCCGCGCCCCGGCCATGGCCCAGAGCATCACGGACACCGCCGACCACGAGGTGGCCCACTCCTACGCGGGCACCGGCCTGGGCGCCCCGTCATGGCCGGTCGAGATCACCGACGACGAGCACGGCACCGTGCTCCCCGCGCCGGGCGGCACGACCCTGCGCGTCCACCGCGTCCTGGACCCGACCGCCCCGGACACCCGCCCGGCGGACGCCATCGGCCATGTCACCGGCGCCTGGCAGTCCCCCGACACCCCCGAAGGCACCCGCGCACGCGCGCTGTTCGCCGCGCTGTACGGCCCGAGCGCCGGGTAGGGCGAACCCCCGCCCGGGCCGGTGGCCTTCCCCAGTGCCCGGGCGGACCCGCGTGTTGCAGGGTGATCGGCAGCCGTACGAACCCGGGGAACTCCTTGTCCAGTCCAGCCGCCGTGCCCGTTCCCGCCCACGGACGCCTGCTCGCCCTGCTCGCCGGGGCCCTGGGGGCCTGCTGATCTTCTTCAACGGCGGCTGACGATCGGGTGGGCCGACACGATCCGTGACAGCAGCTCCCCGTCGACGAAGGGCTTCGCCCTCGTCGGCACCGACCGCCAGCCGAGCGGCCAGGTGACGCCGGTCAGCGCCGGGACGCCCACATAGGCGAGGCAGCCGTGACCGCGCGTCAACGCCCGCGCGCCGGGCGGCCAGGGGTGCGCCGACGCGGTTTGCGGGGGCAACAGGAAGTACATGTTGCGGTCGCCCGCGAACTCCTGCACGACCGGCCCCGCGTCGAAGTCGGTGGCCGCCATCAGCTCCGACGCGACGCGTTCCCCCGCAGCTCCCTCGACGCGCACGGCGTCGAAGTGAATGCCCGCGTGACGGAGGGCGTGGCCGGAGGCGGGGATCCAGAGCGGGATCCAGGGGGCGGAGATTCTCTCGTTCATGACGCAAATGATTCCGCCCGCTCACATACTGTGACCAGAGCTGCGGAACGTCCGTGCAGCGCTGTGCACTTGGGGAGGCAGTTGTGCACTTCGGTGATCGTGGGTCGGAGTCCTTCGGTGCGCTGCTCCGCTTCTTCCGGGAACGGGCCGACCTGACACAGGATGGCCTGGGCAGACACGTCGGCTACTCCAAGTCACAGGTGGCGATGGTCGAGCGGGGCGAGCGGTCACCGAAGGGGCGGCTGGTCGAGATCGCGGACGAGGTGCTCGGTGCACAAGGTGCACTGGCGCTTCTGGCGGAGAAGGAGTTCGCCCGCGGCAGCCTTCCGCCCTGGACCGAGGACTACTTGGCGGAGGAGAAGAGGGCGGCGGCGCTGCACGTCTATCAGACGCACGTGATCCCCGGCTCCCTCCAGACGCAGGCCTACGCAAGAGCGATCTACAGCTGCCACTGTCCGGCTCTGGACGACGACGAGATCGACAAGCGGGTGGCGAAGCGAATGGAGCGGCAGCGACTGTTCCAGCGCAAGCCGATGCCGATCGTCAGCTACGTACTCGAAGAGAGCACCTTGACCCGTCCGTTGGGCGGCGCGGCCGCGCTCCGGGAACAGCTGCAGCACATCCTCGACATCGGCGGGCCTGCGCAATGTCGAGATCCAGATCATGCCGCACGACCGCCAGGCTCATGCCGGCCTCAACGGGCCGATGATCCTGCTGGAGACGGCGGAACATCGCCAACTCGCTTATGTAGAAGGCCCGAGCGGCGGCTACTTCGTCAGCGAACAGCCCGACCTGGGGGGACTGTTCGCGCGATATGGCATTCTGCGAGCGCAGGCTCTCAACCCGGACGAGTCCGCGAAGCTGATCGATGAGGTGGCACAGGGACTATGAGCGCGGACCTCCACTGGTTCAAGAGCAGTTACAGCGGTGACCAGGGCGAATGCCTGGAAATAGCCCGCACCCCCACCACCCTCCACATCCGCGACTCCAAGTCCCCCGAAGCCCGCCCCCTCCAGGTCGCCCCGCTCGCCTGGACGCGGTTCCTCGGCTCGCTGGCGTCCGCTACACGGGGATGATCGACGGCCACCACGGAGGCACGTTCCCCGGGCAGACCGGCGCCGGATAGGAGTCGAGGACGCCGATCCACGCGATCAGCCCCCAGACCAGCGCCACGCTCACGCAGCCGGCGAGGGCACAGGCGCCCGCGCGGCGGTCCGTGCCGAAGAGGCGCAGGACGGCGCTCCAGAGCGCGGCGAAGACGCCCCACAGCACGGGGAAGCAGAGGAGCAGGATCATCCCGTTCGCGGAGTCGTTGCCGACGTCGCAGGCACGCCAGGTGGCGCCGACGGCCCACAGCGTCACCCCGGCCGCGACTCCCCCGGCCCCCAGTGGCAGCAGGAACCCGGCACCGTGGACAGCAGCTCTCACGACACCCCCTCATGGCGAACCGGAACCTCCTTGCCTAGAGTGCACTCCACGCCGTTGGCTAGGTGGTCATGAAGTACACGCAGCTCGGACGCACGGGACTCAAGGTAAGCCGACTCGTCCTCGGCACCATGAACTTCGGACCGCAGACGAACGAGGCCGACAGCCACGCGATCATGGACGCGGCGCTGGACGCCGGCATCAACTTCTTCGACACCGCGAACGTGTACGGCTGGGGCGAGAACAAGGGTCGTACCGAGGAGATCATCGGCAACTGGTTCGCCCAGGGCGGGGACCGGCGCGACAAGGTCGTCCTCGCCACCAAGGTGTACGGCAACATGGCCGCCGACGGCGACGCCTGGCCCAACCACGACAAGCTGTCCGCCGTGAACATCCGGCGGGCCGTGGACGCCAGCCTCAAGCGGCTCCAGACCGACCACATCGACGTCTACCAGTTCCACCACGTCGACCGCGCCACCCCCTTCGAGGAGATCTGGCAGGCGATCGACACCCTGATCACGCAGGGCAAGATCCTCTACGTCGGGTCGTCCAACTTCCCCGGCTACAAGATCGCCCAGGCCAACGAGATCGCCGCCCGCCGCGGCGGCACCATCGGCCTCGTCAGCGAGCAGTGCCTCTACAACCTCGCCGAGCGCCGCGCCGAGATGGAGGTCATCCCGGCCGCGCAGGAGTACGGCCTGGGGGTCATCCCCTGGTCGCCGCTGCACGGCGGGCTGCTCGGCGGCGTGATCAAGAAGGAGGTCGAGGGCGGTCGCCGGGCGAGCGGCCGGGCCGCCGACTCCCTCGCCAACACCACCATCCGCGCGCAGATCCAGGCCTACGAGGACCTGCTCGAGAAGCACGGCGCCGAGCCGGGCGAGACGGCGCTCGCGTGGCTGCTCACCCGCCCGGGTGTCACCGGCCCGATCGTCGGCCCGCGCACGGCCGAGCAGCTTCGGTCCGCGGTCCGCGCGACCGAGCTGGAGCTGAGCGAGGAACTGCTGGCCGGCCTCGACGAGGTCTTCCCGGGCCCCGGCCCCTCTCCGGAGGCCTTCGCCTGGTAGGCGTCACCGGTGCGCGGCGGCGGTCGGGGTCACTTGCCGAGCGCCGCCGCCAGCACCACCACGACGAACAACAGCACGAGCACGACGGCCATGATCCGGTTCCGGGTCTTCGGGTCCACGCCCCGAGCCTAACCGGCCCCGCCGAGCGGCCGGCGGGCGACCGCCTCGTAGCGGGGCTGCTCGCCCGGCACCCCGGACCTCGGCAGATTGCTGCGCACGAGCACCAGCTCCGCCACCGTCCAGGTGCGGCCGCGGAACTCCTCCAGGGCCGTCAGGTACGGCCGTACGTCCAGGGCATCGCGGCTGCGCGCGACCGTCAGGTGCGCCTTGTAGCGCCGATGCTCCCCCATGTCGACGCCGGCCTTGCGGCCCGCCGCCTCGGCCCGGTCGGCCAGCAGCCGCAGCGCGGCCGTCTCCCCCTCGGCGCCCACCCACAGCGCCCGCCCGTGCCCGAACTGCCCGCCGCCGCGCAGGGCGAGCGGGAACGGCCCGGACCGCCGCGCCGCCCGCTCCAGGCGTTCCGACAACTCGGGGACGAGGTCGTCGTCGACCTCACCGTAGAAGGCGAGGGTGAAGTGCCAGCCGGGGCGGCCGGTCCAGCGCAGGCCGTCCGCGCCGGGGAGTCTCCTCAACTCGGCTATTTCGGCGGCGAGTTCCTCCGCCACTTCCTCCGGAGGCAGCACCGCGGCGAAGAGTCTCATGGGCACCAGCCTGCCACCATGGGGGCATGGAGATCACCATCAGAGACGCCGGGGCCGACGACGTCCCCGTGATACTCGGCATGCTCGACAGCTGCGTGGAGTGGCTGGCCGGGCAGGGGCGGACCGGCCAGTGGGGGACGAAGCCGCTGTCGCAGAGCCCGAGGACGGTGGAGTCGGTCGTCCGGTACATGGAGGAGGGCGCCGCCTACATCGCCGAGGCCGACGGCGAGCCGGCCGCCACGCTCACCCTCACCGACGCGCCCGGCGCCTACCTGTCCCACCTGCCGCCGGTCGGCGAGCCCGAGCGGTACATCCACTGGCTGGCCTCGGACCGCCGCTTCAAGGGCCACGGCGTGGGCAGCGCGCTGCTCGCGCACGCCGCCGAGGTGACCCGGGGCGCGGGCGTCGGCCTGCTGCGGGTCGACTGCTACGCGGGCGGCGACGGCAGGCTCGTCCGCTATTACGAGGACAACGGCTTCGCCCGCACCGAGACCTATCTCGGTGCGGGCGACTGGCCGGGGCAGGTGCTGGAGCGGCGCGTGTAGTCCCGGCGGGGGCGCCCGTCAGGCGGCGGGCGCCAGCTGCTCCTGTGCCTCCCGCGGCACGAAGCGGACGTGCGGGTGGCCGCGGTTCCAGCCGACCGACAGGCGCAGGTTGCCGACCCTGGCCAGGACGAGGCCGATGACGACCGCCGCGCCCGCGGCGATCGCGCCGCCCGCCGCGAGGCCCGCGCGGACGCCGTAGGTGTCGGTGACCCAGCCGGCGATCGGCGCGCCCACCGGGGAGCCGCCCATGAACACCATCATGTAGAGGGACATCACCCGGCCGCGCATGGCCGGGTCGGTGCTCATCTGGACGCTGGTGTTGGCGGTGACGTTGACCGTCATGCCGAACATGCCGATCGGGACCATGAACAGGGCGAACAGCCACAGCGAGGGCGCCACCGCGGCCACGATCTCCAGCGTGCCGAAGGCGGCCGCGGCCACGACGAGCACCCGCATCCGGGCCGTGCCGCGGCGGGCCGCGAGCAGGGCGCCGGCCAGCGAGCCGACGGCCATGAGGGTGTTGAAGAGGCTGTAGGAGCCCGCGCCCGCGTGGAAGACGTCGTCGGCGAAGGCCGAGAGGTAGACGGGGAAGTTGAAGCCGAAGGTGCTGACGAACCCGATCAGGACGATCGTCCAGATCAGCTCCGGGCGCCCGGCGACGTAGTGCAGGCCCTCGCGCAGCTGGCCCTTGCCGCGCGGGGCGCGCTCGACGGCGTGCAGCTCGCGCGACCTCATCATCACCAGGCCGGTGAGGGTGGCGATGAACGACAGGCCGTTGAAGAGGAACGCCCAGCCGGTGCCCACGCCGGTGATCATCACACCGGCGACGGCGGGGCCGATCAGGCGTGCGGACTGGAAGTTCGCGGAGTTCAGGCTGACCGCGTTCTGCAGCTGGTCCCGGCCGACCATCTCGGTGACGAAGGACTGGCGCGCCGGGTTGTCGACGACCGTGGCGAGGCCGACGAAGAAGGCGGCCAGGTAGACGTGCCAGACCTGGACGTGTCCGGAGAGGGTGAGCACGGCGAGCGCGATGCCGCTGAGGCCCATGGCGGACTGCGTGAACAGCAGGGTGCGGCGCTTGGGCAGCCGGTCGACGAGGACGCCGCCGTAGAGCCCGAAGAGCAGCATCGGCAGGAACTGCAGGGCCGTCGTGACGCCGACGGCGGTGGCGGAGCCGGTGAGGCTGAGCACCAGCCAGTCCTGGGCGATGCGCTGCATCCAGGTGCCGATGTTGGAGACGACCTGGCCCAGGAAGAACAGGCGGTAGTTCCTGACCTTCAGGGAGCTGAACATCGAGGACGTGCGGGAGGGGGTAGTGGCGGTCGGTGCGGGGGCGGAAGCTGCTCCGGATCCCGAACTCAAAAGGGTCGCCTCCTTGCGTAGGACTGCTTACAGGTGTGCGAGCTTCTCCAGCACGGGGGCGGCGGCGCGGAGTGCGGCCCACTCGTCCTCGTCCAGGCCCGCGACCAGATCGGCCAGGAAAGCGTTCCGCTTGGCGCGGCTCTCCGCGAGCATGGTCTCGGCCTGCTCGGTCTTGGTGACGACCTTCTGGCGCCGGTCCTCGGGATGCGGCTCCAGCCGCACCAGTCCCTTGGCCTCCAGCAGCGCGACGATGCGGGTCATCGACGGCGGCTGGACGTGCTCCTTGCGGGCGAGTTCGCCCGGGGTGGCCTGTCCGCAGAGGGAGAGGGTGCCCAGCACCGACATCTCGGTGGGGCTGAGCGACTCGTCGACCCGCTGGTGCTTGAGTCGACGGGACAGTCGCATGACGCCTGAGCGAAGCGAGTTCACGGCGGCTACGTCGTCGCCATGGGTGAGGTCCGGCATGTCCTTAGCGTAACTCATTACTCTCGCTAAACAAGCTGGCGTACCGGAGGAGTGCCGTGAATCCGGCCACTCAACCGAACCATCACCCTTACGAGTGACGGGGGTGCGGAAAGTGAACGCCGCGCCGCACCCGCCAGCGACCCTCGTCCTCATGGGGACCAGCGTGCTCAGCCTGCGGATCGACGGAGAGCTGCTCGAACGGCTCCGGGACCGTGCGGCCAAAAGGGGAATGAGCGTCCAGGACTACGTGGTCCGGACGCTCATTCGGGACGACTTCGACGAGCGGTTCCAGACCGCCGTCGAGGAGACGGAGAAGTTCTACGGGGTCACGTGAGCGCTGCTCACGTCAGGCCCAGGGCCGGCATCAGGTAGTAGAAGCCGAACACCGCGGCGACGACGTACATCGCCACCGGGACCTCGCGGCCGCGGCCCGCGGCCAGGCGGAGCAGGGCGAAGGTGAGGAAGCCCATGCCGATGCCGTTGGTGATCGAGTAGGTGAAGGGCATCATCACCATCGTCACGAAGGCCGGGATGGCGAGCGTGTAGTCCGCCCAGTCGATCTCCTTGACCGAGCCGGCCAGGATCAGGAAGCCGACCGCGAGCAGGGCCGGGGTGGCCGCCTGGGACGGGACCATGGTGGCCACGGGGGTCAGGAACAGCGCGACGCCGAACAGCGCGCCGGTGACGACGTTCGCGAAACCGGTGCGGGCACCCTCGCCGACGCCGGCCGTGGACTCCACGAAGCAGGTGGTGGCGGAGGAGGAGCTGGCGCCGCCCGCGGCGACGGCGATGCCGTCGACGAACAGGACCTTGTTGATGCCCGGCATCTCGCCGTTGGCGTTGGTCAGCTTCGCCTCGTCGCTGACGCCCATGATCGTGCCCATGGCGTCGAAAAAGCACGACAGCAGGACCGTGAAGACGAAGAGGACACCGGTCAGCACGCCGACCTTGGAGAAGCCGCCGAACAGGCTGACCTTGCCGATCAGGCCGAAGTCGGGGGTGGCCACCGGGTTGCCGGGCCACGTGGGCGTCGTCAGACCCCAGGACGGCACCTTCGCGACCGCTTCGATGATCATGGCCAGGACCGTCATGGCCACGATCGAGATCAGGATCGCGCCGGGGACCTTGCGCACGATGAGCGCCAGGGTGAGCAGCGCGCCGAGGATGAAGACCAGCACCGGCCAGCCGTTGAGGTGACCGTCGGCGCCGAGCTGGAGCGGGACGGTGGTCTGGGCGGCGTCCGGGATGCGGGAGACGAAGCCGGAGTCGACCAGCCCGATCAGCATGATGAACAGGCCGATACCGATGGAGATCGCCTTGCGCAGGCTGTAGGGGACGGCGTTCATCACGCGCTCGCGCAGACCGGTGGCGACCAGCAGCATCACCACGAGGCCCGCCAGGACGACCATGCCCATGGCGTCCGGCCACGACATCCGGGGCGCCAGCTGGAGCGCGACGACCGAGTTCACGCCGAGGCCGGCCGCCAGCGCGATGGGCACGTTGCCGATGACGCCCATCAGCAGGGTGGTGAAGGCCGCGGTCACGGCGGTGGCGGTGACCAGCTGGCCGTTGTCCAGGTGGTGCCCGTACATGTCCTTCGCGCTGCCGAGGATGATCGGGTTCAGCACGATGATGTAGGCCATCGCGAAGAAGGTGGCGAAGCCGCCGCGGACCTCACGGGCGAGAGTGCTGCCCCGCTCGGAGATCTTGAAGTAGCGGTCGATCGCACCCGACGCGGGGGTGTCCCCCGGCTGCTGCGGGGCGCTGGCCTTGGCGGGAGCCGAGGTGGGCATTGGATGTTCCTACGAGCAGAAGTGGACAGACGGAAACCGTTTCAGTATGAACATATGAATCCCGTAAACGCTATCTCCGCGCGTAGACCGCCGTTCACCCCGCCCGACTCCTGCCGCGCCCCGCGGCCTCGTAAGCTGTGCCCATGGCGAAGTGGACCCCCAAGCACGAGGCGCCGGAGCCCCTGGAGGGGCCCGTCGTCCCGGTCATCACCGGCGGCACGATCCTCTGGTTCGTCCTCTTCCTCGTCCAGCTCCCCTTCTACGGCTGGTTCGACGACCACGGGCACACGTGGTGGCTGTGGACGTGTCTGGCCGGTGGCGTGCTCGGCCTGTACGGCGTCTACTTCGTCAGGAAGCGGGACGCGGCGATCAAGCGGTCGGCCGCCGCGGGGCCGGAGGCGGCCGAGTAGGCCGTACACCCACCGCACGACTTCGCTCCTCCCCAGGTCGGATCTTCCGCCCACTCGGCGGGTGAAGCCGTAGATCCGCACGTACCGTCGAATGCATGACCCACATCGACGCGGGCGCCGAGCTCGACCCGGTGCATCCGCCCGGCACGCCGGCGGCGGCACGCGGCCTGAGCGCGGCCGAGGTCGCGGAGCGGGTGTCCCGGGGGCAGGTCAACGACGTACCGGTGCGCAGCAGCCGGTCGATCGGCGAGATCGTCCGGGCGAACGTGTTCACCCGGTTCAACGCGATCATCGGCGTGCTCTGGCTGATCATGCTGTTCGTCGCGCCGTTCCAGGACAGCCTGTTCGGGTACGTGATCCTCGCCAACACCGGCATCGGGATCATCCAGGAGTGGCGGGCGAAACGGACCCTCGACTCGCTCGCCGTGATCGGGGAGGCCCGGCCCACGGTGCGGCGCGACGGGGTCGCCGCCCGGGTCGGCACCTCGGAGATCGTGCTGGACGACGTCCTGGAGATCGGGCCCGGGGACAAGGCCGTCGTCGACGGCGTGTGCGTCGAGGCCGACGGGCTGGAGATCGACGAGTCGCTGCTGACCGGCGAGGCCGACCCGGTGGTCAAAGGGCCCGGGGACCAGGTGATGTCGGGCAGTTTCGTGGTCGCCGGCGGTGGCGCGTTCCGGGCCACCAAGGTGGGCCGCGAGGCCTACGCCGCGCAACTGGCCGAGGAGGCCTCCCGCTTCACCCTCGTCCACTCCGAACTGCGCACCGGCATCTCCACGATCCTCAAGTACGTCACCTGGATGATGATCCCGACCGCGATCGGCCTCGTCGTCAGCCAGCTCTTCGTCAAGCAGCACGGGTTCAAGGACTCGATCGCCCGCACGGTCGGCGGGATCGTGCCCATGGTCCCGGAGGGGCTGGTGCTCCTCACCTCCGTCGCCTTCGCGATCGGCGTCATCCGACTTGGCCGAAAACAGTGCCTCGTCCAGGAACTCCCGGCCATCGAGGGCCTGGCGCGCATCGACACCGTCTGCCTCGACAAGACCGGCACCCTCACCGAGGGCGGCATGGACGTCACCGAGCTCAGGCCGTTGCAGGGCGCCGACGAGTCCTACGTCCGCAAGGTGCTCGGCGCGCTCGGCGAGGCCGACCCGCGCCCCAACGCCTCCCTCCAGGCCGTGATCGACGCCTACCCGGACGTCGACGACTGGCGCTGCACCGAGGCCCTGCCCTTCTCCTCGGCCCGCAAGTACAGCGGGGCCGCCTTCAGCGAGGGCAACGGCGAGTCCAGCACCTGGCTGCTGGGCGCGCCGGACGTCCTGCTCGCCGACGACGACCCGGCCCTCGCGGAGACCGAGCGGCTCAACGAACAGGGTCTGCGCGTGCTGCTGCTGGCCCGCACCCGGCGCGAGCTGGGCGACCCCGAGCCGGCGCGGGGCGCGCGTCCCACGGCCCTCGTCGTGCTGGAGCAGCGGCTGCGGCCCGACGCGGCCGACACCCTGCGCTACTTCGCCGAGCAGGACGTGCGGGCCAAGGTCATCTCCGGTGACAACGCCGTCTCCGTGGGCGCGGTGGCGGCGAAGCTCGGGCTCGACGGCACCACGGTCGACGCCCGCCGGCTCCCCGCCGACCGCGAGGAGATGGCGGCCCCGCCTCGACGAGGGCACCGTCTTCGGGCGGGTCACCCCGCAGCAGAAGCGGGACATGGTGGGCGCGCTGCAGTCACGCGGGCACGCCGTCGCCATGACCGGCGACGGCGTGAACGACGTCCTGGCGCTGAAGGACGCCGACATCGGGGTGTCGATGGGGTCCGGCTCGGAGGCGACGCGGGCCGTGGCGCAGATCGTGCTGCTCGACAACAGCTTCGCGACGCTGCCCTCGGTGGTGGCGGAGGGCCGGCGGGTCATCGGCAACATCACGCGGGTGGCGACCCTGTTCCTGGTGAAGACGGTCTACTCGGTGCTGCTGGCGATCCTGGTGGTCTGCTGGCAGGTCGAGTACCCGTTCCTGCCCCGGCACCTCACGCTGCTGTCCACCCTGACCATCGGCGTCCCGGCCTTCTTCCTCGCCCTCGCGCCCAACAAGGAGCGGGCGAAACCGCACTTCGTGCGGCGGGTGATGCGGTACTCGGTGCCGGGCGGGGTGGTGGCCGCGATCGCGACCTTCGTCACCTATCTGATCGCCCGTCACCACTACACCGGCGCGGGCCAGTTGGACGCGGAGACCAGCGCGGCGACGCTCACGCTCTTCCTGATCTCCATGTGGGTGCTGGCGATCATCGCCCGGCCCTACACGTGGTGGCGGATCGCGCTGGTCGCCGCGATGGGCGCGGCGTTCCTGCTCGTGCTCGTCGTGCCCTCGCTGCAGCACTTCTTCGCGCTGAAGCTGGTCGGCATGACGATGCCGTGGATCGCGGTCGGCATCGCGGCGGTGGCGGCGGTCGTCCTGGAGTTCCTGTGGAAGTGGGTCGACCGCCGCTTTCCCGCCTAGCGGGCGCGTGCCGGGGTTACTTCACGTCGACGTAGTCACCGGTGGCCGAGACGGCCGGGGTGGTCGAGGTGCCCTCGAAACGGAAGCGCCAGTAGCCGTCGGACGCCGCGGTGGCGGTGGCCTTCACATTGCCGTACGTGTCCGAGTACACCGTCTTGACCGTGGTGTAGGTGCTCGTACCGGCCTTGCGGAACTGCAGCTTCACCGGCTGGTTGGTGTAGCCGTGGTAGGCGTTGTCCTCCCAGTTGGCCCGGGAGAGCTTGCCGGTCGAGGTGATCGTCTTGCCCTTGTAGACCGGCTCGGGACCGGCGTTCACCGTCAGCTTGGAGTAGCGCTGGACCAGCGTGGAGCCGAGGCCGCCCTGCACGGTGGAGTCGTCGGTGCTGTACTGCACGGCGAGCCCGCCGGCCGACCACTTGCCCGCGTCGGCGTTCATCAGGGCGCCGTCGGCCGGGTAGATGTCGATCTTGCCCGAGCAGTTGGCGGTGGTGTCGGTGACCGGGGTGCAGGTCGCCGGGGCGTCGCCGAAGAGCACGTTGGACGGGGTGTCGAGCGTCCCCTTGTAGAGGAACGGGCCGTTGGCGAAGTCGTCCGACGCGAGGTCGTAGTTCGCGCCGTGGGTCAGCGTGTAGGTGATCGTGGTGCTGACGTGGTTCGTGGTGCCGACCTTGACCGCGGAGGCGACCTTGAGGTTGGAGAAGGTGACGCCGAGGTCGGCCGCCGTGGTGGCGGTGGTGGCGCCGAACGTCGTCCTGCCGTGCGCGGCGAGGACCTTCGCGGCCTCCGCCTGGTACGAGGTGGCGGAGCCGGCGGCCTGCGAGGCCGGCGCGGCGAAGGCGGTGAGGGCCAGGGCGCCGGAGACGGCGGCCACAGTGGCACGTATACGCATGTGTTCCCCAGTTGGAGAAAGTGATCGTGGAGCCTGTTGGCTCACGGGATCAGATCCGTTACGGATGTGGGGGGTTGTACGAGTGGGGCGGATCTTTGTCCGGGGATTGCGAATTCGTTGCGAACCCTGGACGAAGTCCGCCCCAACACGTCTGCTTTGTGCCTACTTCACGTCGACGTAGTCACCGGCGGCGTTGACCGCCGGGGTGGTCGAGGTGCCCGCGAAGGAGTACCGGAAGTAGCCGTCGACCGTGGCCTTCGTCGTCGTCTTGAGGTTGCCGGTCGAGTCCGAGGTGATGGTCTTCAGCGTCGTGTAGGTGCTGGAGCCCTTCTTGCGGAACTGCAGCTTCACCGACTGGTTGGTGTAGCCGTGGTACTTCAGGTCGTCCCAGTTGGCGCGGGACAGCTTGCCGGTGACCGTGACGGTCTTGCCCTTGTAGACCGGCTCCGGCGAGGCGTTGACCGTCAGCTTCGAGTAGCGCTGCAGCTTGGTCGTGCCGAGGTTGTCCTGGGAGGCGAAGCCGACCTTGCTGTAGTCGATGTCGTCGGACGTCGGGTCCTGGTCGTTCCAGTCGATGGCGTAGCCGTCGGCCTTCCAGGTGGTGGCGTCCGCGTTGCCCACCAGGTCGACGTCCGGGTAGACGTCGATGGTGCCCTTGCAGCCGGCCGTGGTCGACGAGGTGTCGGTGCAGGTCGGCCAGTCGTCGCCGAAGAGCAGGTTGTCCGGCTCGTCGAAGGAGCCTCGGTAGATCTCCACGTCCAGCCAGACGGCGGGGTCGTTGACGTCGAAGCCCGCGTCGTGGGTGACGGTGTACGTCACCGGGACGGAGACCTTGTTGGCGACGCCCGCGACGATCGGCTTGCCGCCGTTGATCTTCACGTTGGAGAACGTGAGGTTGATCGCGTACGGGGTGCCGGTGTCGGCGGTGGCCGAGGTGAAGGCGGACTTGGTGTGCGCGGCCTGCTTGACGGCCTGCGTGGCCCGCGCGATGTCGTCCTTGCCGAGCGAGGGTCCGTCGGCGGCCTGCGCGGCGGGCACGACGAGAGCGGCCAGGGCCAGGGCGCCGGAGACGGCGGCCACGGTGGTGCGAGTGCGCATATGTGTCCTCGGATGAAAGGAGGTGTGGTGCGGGCGGTTGACGCCGTTCACCTCACGTCGACGTAGTCACCGGCGGCGCTGACCGCCGGGGTGGTCGAGGTGCCCGCGAAGGAGTACCGGAAGTAGCCGTCGGCCGTGGCCTTCGTCGTGGTCTTCAGGTTGCCCGTCGAGTTCGACGTGATGGTCTTCAGCGTCGTGTAGGTGCTGGAGCCCTTCTTGCGGAACTGCAGCTTCACCGGCTGGCCGGAGTAGCCGGCGTAGGCGCCGCTCTCCCAGTTGGCGCGGGACAGCTTGCCGGTGACCGTGATGGTCTTGCCCTTGGTCACGGGCTCCGGGGAGGCGTTGGCCGTCAGCTTCGAGGCGCGCTGGACCGAGAAGGACTTGGCGTTGTCCTTCTGGACGTAGTCCGCGTCCTTGCCCGTGGCGATCGCCCAGACCTTCCAGCCGCCGGCCACCTTGTTGATCAGGTTGTAGCCGGGCTCCATGTCGAAGGTCGACTTGCACGTCGAGGTGGTGGAGTTGACGGCGGTGCAGCTGGCGCGGTGGTCGCTGCTGTTGGCGACGGCGCCGCTGTCGGACGAGTCGATGTTCGCCCCGTGGTACAGGATGGCCTGGGCCCAGTCGACGCCGGAGGCGTCCTTGACCGTGAAGCTGACGGTGATCGTCTTCGTCGCGGTCGGTCCGACGACGACCGCCTTGCCGCCGTTCACGACGACGTTCGAGATGGCGGTGTCGCCCTCCACCTCGTCGGCGTGCGCCGCGGGCACGGCGAGGGCGGAGAGGGCCAGGGCGCCCGAGAGGGCGGCCACGGTGGCACGAATACGCATGTGTTCCCCACGTGGAGTGGGACCCCGGACGGTGGTCGTCCCCCGACCGGCCGGGGCCCAAGTGATCAGAGAGTCTGTTGACTCGCGTGATCAGATCCACGAGAGAAGGGAATGGTTGTACGGGAGTAAAGAATGTGTGCGGGAATTTTTGAGATCATGGACGTCCGGTCGCGGCGACGGGATGCGTCAGTCGAACCACCGGTCCCGGGCCAGTTCCTCCGTGCGCGACGGGTCCTCCAGCAGGGCCGCCACCTCGAAGCGGCGCGGCCACTGGCCGGCCGCCCAGGCCAGGCCCGCGGCGACACCCTCCAGGGTGGCCGCGTGCAGGACGCCGTCGCCGGTCAGCCGCCAGTCCAACGCCACCCCGTCCACGACGAGTTCGTCGTGTTCGACGTACGTCGACGGGGTACGGGGGCCCAGCAGCACCCGCACCGACTCCGCCACGTCGTGCTCGGCGCCCTCGGAGTCCACCACTCCCGTCACCGACTCGCTCAGCCGCCGCACCTGGAACAGCTCCGCCAGTTCGGCCGCCCGCGCGGGCCGCACCGGCAGCAGCGGCACACCCTCGGTGAAGGGCAGCAGGTCGGGCGAGTCGCAGACCACCGCGTCGGCCGCGTCCACGACCTCGACCCGGCCGTCGACGACGGCCCGCAGCTCGTCGGGCAGGGTCACCTGCTCCGGGTCCAGCTCGGCCAACGCGCCGTAGAGGGCGTGCAGTTGGGCGCCGGTGATCCACCGGTCGGGGTCGGCGAGGCGGTCGAGCAGCTCGGCGGCGCCGCCCGGCTCGTCGAGCAGCGCGGCGACCGACGTCCGTACGCCCAGCGCCCGCAGCACCTGCTCGTCGTCGAAGCCGGTCGCGTCGGCCTCGTCGTACAGGCCGCGCAGCAGCGGGTCGCCGCCGGAGGCCAGCAGGCCGGCGGGGCGGCGGCCGTCGAGGACCGGGTGCCCACGCAACCACCAGGCCGTGTACGGCCGGACGACCTCGTGCGTGCCGTCGTGCAGCAGGATCCGCACGGGCTGCGTGAGCGCGTCCCGCAGCGGCGGCCGGGCCAGCAGGGACAGCGCCTGCGGCCACTTGTCGTCGTCCACCAGGTCCAGGTCGCGCACGGCGACCAGCTCGGTGGCGACCGGCGGCACCGGCGCGTCGGGGAAACGGTCGAGGACGTCCTCGCTCCACACGTCCACGGCGTCGAGGAGACCCGCGTCGTCGGGTTCGGCGAAGTCTCCGTCGCGCGGCTCCAGTTCGTCCGGGTCGAGGACGACGTCCGTGGCCCGCACCAGGGCGAAGTTCGCGAGCACACCGCAGGCGGCCAGCGGCTGTTCGCCCCACCGCTCCGCCAACCCGGCATCCACGCAGGCGAGTTCGCCTTCGCGCATGACCTGGTGGAAGGGGCTGCCCGGCAGGACGAGCTCGCCCGCGGGCGCAAGTTCCCCGTCCTCGTCGTGCAGGGCCAGCGCGCCCAGCCACGGCTCGTCGCCCGGCTCCAGCCCGGCGTCCCGCACGAGGGCGAGGACGGTGTCGGCCAGCTCCTCGGCGTCCGGCGCGTCCTGCTCCCAGTCGATGCCGCCCTCGTCGTCGAGGGAGGCGGCGACCGCGGCACGGACCTGCGGCGTGGTCAGGACGGCGCGCGCGGTCGCGGGGAGCGCGCCGAGCTTCTCCAGGAGGGGGTGGGCGGCGTCCGGGTGGGCGACCTTCAGGCCGAGGCGGGCGAGGACCTCCGGGTCGATGCGGGCCGCGTCCGGGGTGGGCAGCAGGACCTGCCGGGGGCCGATGGTGGTGCGGCCGTCGGCCAGCGGCACGGGCAGTCCGGACAGCCGGTCGGGGTCGACGCCGGCGAGGCTGTCGTAGAGCCGCCGCCACCAGCCCGGCTCCTTCTCCAGCCCGGCCAGCCGGTCCACGGCGTCCGTCAGCGGCACCCGGGCCACGCCCAGCGTCCGCAGCTCCACACGCCGTTCGAGCCCGGCGGGCAGCAGGGTCGGCAGCACCTCGGCGAGCACCCGGACCGTGTCGGCGCCGGCGCCCTCGACGACCTCGGCGTCGCGCGGGCGCAGGGACTCGGGCAGGTCAGGGTCGTCGCCGGCGGGTTCGAGGGCCGGCGGGAGGAAGGAGGTGCGCGGCAGCCGCTCCAGGATCGCCGCGCGCAGGGCGCCGTCCAGCTCCCCCTTGCCCAACGGGCCGGGGACGAGAGCGATGATGCCCTCGCCCACGGGCCGCCAGTCGGCGAGGAGTTCGGTGTAGGCGTCGGCCGCGCGCTGCACGAGGAAGTCGGTGAGCGGGCCGGGCGCGGCGTGACGGCGGGTGGTGTCCAGCGGGAAGGACGCGATGAGCAGCGCGGGCACGCCCAGCGGCTCGTCGCTCGGCGTCGGGGCGTGCAGGACGGCGCTGGTGCGCGGGCGGGCGGGAGCGCCGTCGGGTTCGACGGGCACGGCCCAGGTCACCGACCAGTGGGGGCGCAGGCGCTCCTCCACCGGGCGGTCGGCGAGGAGGTCGGGGGTGAGGGGGCCGTGCGCGACGGAGGTGCGCCAGCGGGTGGCGCCGCCGGCGGAGTCCTCCACGACCGTGAAGGGGCCGTCGGCGGTTCGGGTGAGGGTACGGACGGTGTCCGTCTCCACCACCACCTCCGCCAGGCCGGGCAGGGCGAGCAGGAGGGCGTCGTCGACGGCGTTCAGCAGCCGCTCGGCGAGGTCGGTGGCGGCGGCGTCGCGCAGCGGGAGGATCACGGCCGTGTCGTACGGGTCCGGGGCGGTGCCCTCGGCGGCGAACGGCAGCCGCAGCAGCGGCACGTGCCCGTCCCGGCGGCGGATCTCGTCGCCGAGGCCGGGGCTGTGCCGGGCGGTGTCGGCGGCCAGCTCACGGGCCTCGGCGAGGGACCAGCGCACGCCGCCGTGCCGGCCGACCACGGCGGGCTCGTCGGTGACGGCGAGGACGGCGGCGAAGCCGACGCCGAACCGTCCTACGGCGCCCTCGCCGGTGTCCCGCTTGGCGGAGGCGCGCAAGGTGGCCAGCGACTCGACGCCGACCGCGTCCAGCGGGGCGCCGGTGTTGGCGGCGACGAGGACGCCCTCGCGGAGGGTGAGACGGAGCCGGCCGGGCACTCCCGCCCGGGCCGCGGCGTCGGCGGCGTTCTGGGCGAGCTCGACGACGAGCCGGTCCCGGTACCCGCCGAGGACCAGGTCCTCCTCGGCGTTGGCGTCCTCACGGAAGCGGGCGGGGCTGGTGGCCCAGGCATCGAGGACGCCTCGCCTGAGACGGGCGGTCCCGAAGGGGTCCGCGCCCTCGGCGGCGGGCCGCACGAACTTGCTCACGTTCACTCTCCTCGTCGACGTGAGCACGAAGGTACCGCCGTGAGGCACGGGACACGGCCAGGGGCCGGTCAGGCCGCCGAACCGACCTCCACCGACCGCAACCTCCACCGAAGCAACAGACCACCCCCCGAGGCCCTGCACAGCACCGACTCCACAGCCCGACCACCGAGGGCCTGCCCCGGCCTACTCGGCACCAGCCCGACCGACCGGCCGCCGAAGGCCCGCCCCGGCCCACACGACGCCGACCCCACCGGCCGACCACCGAAGGCCCGCACCGACCCGCACGGCACCAGCTCGACCGACCCGCCCCCGAAGGCCCGCCCCAGCCTCCACGGCGCCGACTCGGCCGACCGCCGTGCGGTCTGACCGCCCCGGCCCGCACAGCGCCGACTCGACCGGTCACCGAGTGATCTGCCCGGCCCGCACGACGCCGACCCCACCGGCCGACCACCGAGAGCCTGCCCCGGCCTACTCGGCACCAGCCCGACCGACCTGCCCCCGAAGGCCCGGCCCAGCTTCCGCGGCGCCGACTCCACCGACCGCCGTGCGGTCTGACCGCCCCGGCCCGCACAGCGCCGACTCGACCGGTCGCCGAGTGATCTGCCCGGCCCGCATTGCGCCGACTCCACCGGCCGACCGCCGAGGGCCTCCTCCGGGCTGGAGCGCAGTGGGGCGGGGCCGGTCGGTCAGGAGTGGCCCAGTTCTGCCGTGTCCTCGTCCGGGAGGAGGGAGACCGAGCCGGAGTCGGCCGAGGGGCGGAGGGGGAAGGGGTCGACCCTGGTCTCGTCGATCACCGGCGGGGGCGGGACCGGCGGCTTGGGCATGACCGCCGCCTCCGAGTGGCCGCCGCAGCCGTAGGCGAGGGAGACCACGCGGCCGTCGGCCGGGGAGAACTCGTTCGCGCAGACGCCGAAGGCCTGGCCGAGCGAGCCGCCGATCGGCTGCAGGAAGCCGCAGCTGACGCAGGCCGCGGGGGCCGCCTGGGCCATCGGCGTCTTCGCGCCGTACGCCTCCTCCCAGCGGTCCGCGGCGATGTGCAGGCCGTAGCGCGACAGGACCCGCGCCCGGCGCATGCCGAGTTCCTCGGCCACCGACGCGATCGTGCCGCGGGTCGGGACGACCGGAAGGTTCGCCGGGGTGCCCCCGGTGACCTCCGCGTCCTCGGCCTCGACCAGCTCCGCCATCTCCTCGGAGACCGGGGAGGGCGGCGGCGGCTCGTCCTCGCCGGAGTAGCCGGGCTCCAGGCGCAGGTCCTCGGCGTCGGTGGGCAGCAGATCGCCGGGCCCCATGTCGCCGGGGCGCAGCCGCTCGCTCCACGGCACCCACTCCGGGGCGAGCAGCGCGTCGGGACCGGGCAGCAGCACGACCTCGTCCAGGGTCACGATCTTCGCGCGGGACGCGCGCGCCACCGTGACCGCCCAACGCCAGCCGCGGTACCCGAGCTCCTTGCACTCGAAGAAGTGCGTGACGACCCGGTCTCCCTCGGAGACCAGTCCGGAGTGCTCCCCCACCACACCGGGCGCGGCGGCCTCCTCGGCGGCGGCGCGGGCGAGGTCGACGGCCTCGGCACACAGGCGGTCGGGGGTGCGGCTTCGCGTTGTCGCTGCGCTCACAGGTATCGCTTCTCTCCTACGCCGTCACTCGGGTGCGCCGGCCTGAAGGCGGCGGGAGCGGACGGAGCGGACCGAAGGACCGCGTCGACGTCCACGCCCGATCGCGCTCGGGCGCACCTCATGCATCCATTCTGCGGGATGTCGTTGAGGCGCGCGGCCGAGAACGTTCGCCACGACGCGCTACGCACGCTACCTTCTCGCGACCTCCTGGCCTACACCGACGGGACGTTTGGCCCCGTCCACTCGTCCCGCGATGGTCCCGCGACGCGCGAAGTACGCGGCCATACGCGCGGTAACCGCACTACACACGGCTTTCTCGGGGCACTATGACGGAGTGGCAGCCGCAAGGACGCCCCAAGGAGCCACCAGGGCCGGTGGGATCAAGGGCAGCAGTCGTGGTGGCGGTTCGGGCCGGTTCGGCGGGTCCGTCCGCGCCGTCGGACGTGCCCTGCACTTTCCGGTGACCGGGACCGCCCGGGGCATCAGACGGGCCACGCACGCGCACGGCGCGGGCGAGTCGGGTCTCGGCAAGCTGATCGAACTGCACGCCGTGAACGGCGCCGGCGATCTGATGATCACCATCGCGCTGGCCTCCACCGTCTTCTTCTCGGTGCCGACGGACGAGGCCCGCGGGCGCGTCGCGCTCTACCTCGCGATCACGATGGCGCCGTTCACCGTGCTCGCCCCTGTCATCGGACCGCTCCTGGACCGGCTCCCGCACGGCCGCCGCGCCGCGATGGCGGCCTCCATGCTGGCCCGTGCCCTGCTCGCGCTGATCATCGCCAGTGCCGTCTCCACGGGCAGCCTGCAGCTGTATCCGGCGGCGCTCGGCGTGCTGGTCGCGTCGAAGGCGTACGGCGTGGTCAGAAGTGCCGTGGTGCCCCGGCTGCTTCCGCCCCGCTTCTCGCTGGTGAAGGCCAACTCCCGGGTCACCCTCGGCGGTCTCCTCGCCACCGGCGTGGCCGCCCCCATCGGCGCCGGGCTGCACGCCATCGGACCGCGCTGGCCGCTCTACGGCGCCTTCGTGATCTACATCTGGGGCATGTTCCTGTCCTTCACGCTGGCCCCCAAGGTCGACTCGGCCAAGGGAGAGGACATCGCGCTGCTCGCCGCGGACGAGGCGCACCTGCACGGCCCGCACCGGCAGCCCGTCAAGCGGCCCGGCCTGCGGACCGTCGGCATGGCGGTCACTCACGCGCTCGGCGCCAACGCCGCCCTGCGCTGGCTGTCCGGCTTCCTGACCTTCTTCCTCGCCTTCCTGCTGCGCGAGCACCCGCTGACCGGCTCCAGCGCGGCCGTGTCGCTGGGCATGGTGGCGGTCGCGGCCGGAGCCGGCAACGCGCTCGGCACGGCCGTCGGGGCGTGGCTGCGGCAGCGGGCCCCGGAGATCATCATCGTCACCGTGCTGGCCGTGGTGCTGGGCGCGGCGATCGTCGCGGCGATCTTCTTCGGCGCGTTCCTCGTGGCGTGTCTCACAGCGACGACCGGCTTCTGCCTGGCGCTGGCCAAGCTGTCCCTGGACGCGCTGATCCAGCGGGACGTGCCGGAGCTGGTGCGCACCTCGGCGTTCGCGCGCTCGGAGACCATGCTGCAGATGGCCTGGGTGCTGGGCGGCGCGATCGGCATCGTGATGCCGCTCAACGGCACGGCGGGGCTGTGCCTGGCCGCCGCGGTCCTCGCCGCGGGGTGGCTGACGACGGTGCGGGGGCTGCTGAGCTCGGCCCGGCACGGGGGCGGGACGAAGCCCCGCGTGGCGTAACACACAGGCACGTCGCACCCCAGGTAAGGAGAGCGTCAGGCGCTCCCTATAGCCTTCCGCCATGACCTCCATGCCACGCGGCGGAGCCGCACATGTCCGCGCCGTTGTGCGACGCCGCCGTGCCGTCGCCGCCGCCGGCGCCGTTTCCGCCGGACTGCTCGTCCTGTCGGCCTGCGACAAGCCGACCCCGCTGTCGACGGTCACGGTCGGCCGTTCCTCGGTCAGCTCGGAGGCCACGTGCGGTGGTGAGAGCAAGAACCTGAACGCCATGGACCTGGCGAAGTGCCTGAAGGACTCCGACATCAAGTCCATCAAGGTCGACCCCGACGAGACGGTCCGCTTCGGCGTCGACCCGAAGATCGCCGACAAGCGGTGGACGATCCTGATGAACGGTCAGCCGCTCACGGAGGACAGCGACAAGACCTACCGCACCATCCCCGGCAGCGTCTTCTTCAACCAGCAGTACGGCGCCACGGGCAACTCCACGCTCGTGTCCATCAAGGCCGGCGACGGCAAGAAGAGCGGCACGGGCGTGACGGGCCTGTGGTCGTTCAAGCTGAAGAAGGACGACTGATCACGTCTGCCGTACGTGTTCTGGTGGCCACCGCCGTCCCGGTCGAACGGGACGCGGTGGCCGGGGCGTTCGCCGGTGACGCGGTGACGGTGATCGCCGCCGGGGTGGGGCCCGCCCTCGCGGCCGCCTCCACCGCGACCGCGCTGACCACCGCAGCCCTGGAAGGCGCCCCCTACGGCCTGGTCGTCTCGGCCGGCATCGCCGGCGGCTTCCCGCCCGAGGGGCCCGTGGGCTCGCTGGTCGTCGCCGACGAGATCACCGCGGCCGACCTCGGGGCCGAGACGGCCGACGGGTTCGTGCCGGTGACGGAGCTCGGTTTCGGGACCGTCACCCACCGTCCGCCGAAAGCACTCGTACGAGACATCGTGAGCGCGACCGGCGCACGCCCCGGCGCCGTCCTCACCGTCTCCACGGTCACCGGCACCGCCGAGCGGGCCGCCGAGCTCCGCGCCCGCCACCCTCGTGCGCTCGCCGAGGCGATGGAGGGCTTCGGGGTGGCCGAGGCGGCGGCCGCCCACCATGTGCCCGTGCTGGAGATCCGGGCGGTCTCCAACCCCGTCGGCCCGCGCGACCGCGCCGCCTGGCGCATCGGCGACGCCCTCGCCGCCCTGACGGCGGCCTTCGGGAAGCTCGGGCCCGTCCTGGAGAGTTGGAACCCGTATGACCAGTGAGCAGCCCCTGCGGATCGCGTACTCGCCCTGCCCGAACGACACCTTCGTCTTCGACGCCCTCGCCCACGGCCGGGTGCCCGGCGCGCCCGCCCTCGACGTGACCTTCGCCGACATCGACGTCACCAACGGCATGGCCGAGCGCGGCGAGTTCGACGTGCTGAAGGTGTCGTACGCGGTGCTGCCGTACGTCCTCGACGAGTACGCCCTGCTGCCGTGCGGCGGCGCGCTGGGGCGGGGCTGCGGGCCGCTGGTGCTCACGCGGGAGCCGGGGGCCGACCTGAGCGGCGGCACGGTGGCGGTGCCGAGCGAGCGGTCGACGGCGTACCTGCTGTTCCGGCTGTGGGCGGCGGACACCCTGCCGGACGGGGTGGGCGAGATCGTCGTCCTGCCCTTCCACGAGATCATGCCCGCCGTGCGGGACGGGAAGGTCGACGCCGGGCTCGTCATCCACGAGGCGCGTTTCACGTACCAGAACTACGGGCTGCACAAGCTCGCGGACATGGGCGAGCACTGGGAGGACACCACCGGGCTGCCCATCCCGCTGGGCGCGATCATCGCGAAGCGGTCGCTGGGCGCGCGGACGCTTCAGTCGCTGGCCGAGTCCATTCGCACGTCCGTGCGGGCCGCGTGGGACGCGCCCGAGGTGTCGCGGCCGTACGTCATGGAGCACGCGCAGGAGATGGACCCGGCCGTCGCCGACCAGCACATCGGGCTGTACGTCAACGAGTTCACGGCGGACCTGGGCGACGACGGGTACGCGGCGGTACGGGGGTTGCTCACGCGGGCGGCGGCCGAGGGGTTGGTACCGGCGCTGGGACCGGAGGCGCTGGAGTTTCCCTGACGGCGCCCACCGGGGTGCCGCGGCGGGCCGTCCGGCGGCCGCGGGTTCGCCGGGGCTAGTCGCGCCGTTCCCCGCGCCCCTTGAGGGCCTCCTGGTCACCGTCTCCCAACGGAGTGCGGGGTGGCCAGTGGGCCAGGGAGAGCATGGAGAGGACCTTGCGCAGGAGGAAGACGGCCAGAGGGACCTCCACGACCACCGCGAGGGCCGCCGAGAGCCACACGTCCGGCGTGCCCAGCGCGAAGGACACGTCGAACCAGGCGTCGCACAGCAGCAGGGCCGCGGTCGCGGTGGCCGCCACGGCGACCGCGCGGTGGCGGCGCCAGCCCAGGACGGCGGTGCTCGCCATCGAGAGCACCAGCAGGGCGTCGAAGCCGACCCAGGCCGTGCGCCACTGGCGGACCGTGTAGCCGCTGGGCAGCGTGAACCACAGCAGGATCGTCCACGGGACCAGGCCGAGGGCGGACACCGTGACCAGCTCCAGGGTCTGGCGGCGCTGCCGCCGGATGCGTTCGAGCAGCTCGGCGGACGGGGCCCCGGTGGTGGCCCCGGCGCCGGAGTCGGTCCGTATCTCGCCCATGCCGGCCGGTCCGTGGTGTTACACGTCGAGTTGGTCGGCGACCGCGCGCAACAGACCGGCGATCTTCTTTCCGGCGGTCTTCTCCGGGTAGCGGCCCCGCTCGAGCATCGGCGTGATGTTCTCGAGAAGAGTCGTCAAATCCTGGACGATCGAGGCCAGTTCGTCCGGCTTCTTGCGGGTGGCCGCCGCGACCGACGGGGTCGGGTCCAGAACCGTCACCGAAAGGGCCTGGTCACCGCGCTGTCCGGCGACCACGCCGAACTCGACTCGCTGACCGGGCTTGAGCGTCTCCACTCCGGCGGGAAGGACCGAGGAATGGACGAAGACGTCACCGCCGTCGTCACGGGAGAGAAAGCCGAAGCCCTTCTCGCTGTTGAACCACTTGACCTTGCCGGTAGGCACGTCTGTCCTCGTCCTCGTACTCGTCGGAAAACTGCTTCGGAAACGGCTCTTGATAGCACTCGGGCGGGTCGTCACGGACCCGCCGGTACCAAGGCTAATGGTCTTCAGGCGGGTGACAAGACGTCGCCGGGTTGTTCCTTCGCGCTGGGAACTACCCTGGTCCGGTGCGTGACAAAACCCAAACGAATTCCGCCGCGCCCGGTGACCGACTGATCCGTGCCGGAGCCATCGTGTTCTTCATCGGCGCCGTGGCCACTCTGGTCACGGTGGCTCCACTGCTTCTGCACGCGAAACCATTTCCCACGTTCATGTTCGGACTGAGCATGCTCATGGGTGTCGGCTTCCTGATCGCCGCCGCCGGAGTGCTGCGTTCGATCGCCGCCGGGCGGCGTCAGGCGCGGGCGGGCCGATAGGAGCCGGACCGGTCGTATTCGGCCAGCCAGGCCGGGAATTCCGTGAGATCCCCGAGGACGACGTCGGCCCCCGCCGCCGTCAGTTCCTCCGCGCTGCACGGCCCGGTCGCCACGGCCACCGACAGGGCCTCGGCCGTGCGCGCACCGCGCACATCGCCGGTGTGGTCGCCGACGTAGACCCCGGCGGCGTGCTCGCGCAGCGCCAGGGCCTTCCCCTCGGCCCACAGGTCACCGACCAGTTCGTCGGGCCGGATGCCGAGGTGCTCCAGGTGCAGCCGGGCGTTCGGCTCGTACTTGGCGGTCACGACGATCGCCCGTCCGCCGGCCGCCCGCACCGCGTCGACGGCCTCGCGCGCGCCGGTCATCGCGGGCGTCGCGGCGATCGCGATCGCCGGGTACATCGACCGGTACAGATCGGCCATCTCCGCGATGCGCTCCGCCGGGAACCAGTTGACCAGTTCCTCGGCCAGCGGCGGCCCGAGCCGGGTGACCGCGAGGTCGGCGTCGATGTACGTCCCCGTCCGCTCGGACAGCGCCCGGTAGCAGGCGTGGATGCCGGGCCGGGAGTCGATGAGGGTCATGTCGAGGTCGAAGCCGACGGTGAGGGCGGGCTGGGTCGTGGTGGCCATATGGGCCATTGTGCCGGGCCCGTACGACGGCCGGGCGTCCGCCCGGTGTGACCTACACGTACATCGTCCGCACGCCTACGCCTTGCGCTGCGAGCGCCAGACGACGTACAGCGCCGACAGCACCGCCGCGCCCCGCACCACCCACGGCCAGGTCTGGGAGATCGCGTCGTTCATGTGGCCCTGCGCGACGGGGTCGCCCCAGCGGCCGTCGTTGCGGCCCCACAGCCACACCACTCCCGCCGTCACCGCGAGGCCCGGCATGCCGACGACCGCCCACTTGGACTCGTTCTGCGTCAGGCGGCGGGAGGCGTAGGCGATGAGCCAGCCGAGCAGCAGGGCGAACCAGTTCCCGAGGATCGCGCCGGCGACGAGCAGTCCGGCGGCGATCAGCAGGAGCGGGTTGCTCCAGCGGCCGGAGGGGAGCGGATGGAACCGGCGGCGGGCGGCGACGGGCGCCACGGCCTCGGGCACGGCCTCCGGCACGGGCTCCACGGTCTTCTCGGCCGCGGGCTCCGGCTCCCGCTCCTCCTGCGGGCGCGGGGCCCTGAGCAGATCGGGGATCTCCACACCGCCGGTGAACCCCGGAGGCAGGCTGTCGCCGAAGCGGGCGCTGTCCACCCGCCACCAGTCGGGCCGGGTCGCGCTGCCGCCGAGTTCGTGCGCGCCGGCGAGGTGCGGCGGGGTGGGTGCGTCGGAGGGGGCGGACGGCTTGTCCAGGGGCACCGGTCCGCTCGGGCGCGGGCGGGGCACGACCCGGCGCAGACCCTTGCGGGGTTCCTCCGCCGCCGGTTCGTCCTCCCGCTGCACCGGCACGTGCGTCGGGGTGGCGTCGGCTCCCGCGGAGGGCGTGGCACCGGCCGCCGTGACGACCTCGTCGGGGCTGCCGAGCCGGTTGATGATCCGGCGGACCGCGGCCGGGCTGTCGACGGTGGCCCTGGCCCGCCGCCGGTCGATCTCGTTGCGCAGCTCCGAGACCAGCCGCATCCGGGCGGCCGAGGGCAACTGCCGCTGCTGCGCCACGTCGCCGACACGGCTCAGATACTCGTAGACGACCTTGTCGCTCTCGATACCCACGAAGTCCCCTCCGGGGCGGGTGCGTTGGATACCCCGTCGCGACGACGGTAGCGCAGGTGAACACCCCGTTCTCCGCCTGTCCGCCCCTTTCGTAGCGGAACGCCCCCATCTCGTACCCGCTAACGTGGGTCAGATGAGCACCCCCGGCCCACGTTCCCTCGCAGAGGCGCTCCGGCTCAGGGACGACGCCTCCCTGTCGGAGCTGCTGCGTGCCCGCCCCGATCTCATCACCCCCGTGCCCACCGATCTCACGCAGCTGGCCACCCGGGCTGGCACCCGGGCCTCGGTCGTGCGCGCCCTGGAACGGCTGGACCGGTTCGCGCTGCAGACGGCGCAGGCGCTGGCGGTCGCCGGGGACCCGGCGTCGTACGGGGAACTGCTCGGCCTGATGACCGGCGACCGGGGCGAGCCGGCCGTCGCCGCCGCGCTCCCCCGGGCCCTGGGCACCCTGCGCGCGCAGGCGCTGGTGTGGGGCGACGACGAGCGGCTGCGGCTGGTGCGGACGGCCCGCGAGCTGCTCGCGCCCTCTCCGCAGCACCCGTCCCCGACGGGGCTCGGGCCCACGGTGCAGGAGGCCACGGCGGGCATGTCGCCGGGCCGTGTCCAGGAGATCGTGACGAAGGCGGGCCTGGCCACGACGCACGACTCGGTCTCCGCCGTCGCCGCGCTGGCCGGCCTGTTCAGCGACCGCGCGCGCATGGCCGCCCTGCTCGCCGAGGCGCCCGCGGAGTCCCGCGAGGTGCTGGACCGGCTGGTGTGGGGGCCGCCGTACGGCCAGGTCACCGCCGACCCGGCGCCCCGGCTGCGCTGGCTGCTGGACCGCGGGCTGCTGCTGCCCACCGCGCCCGGCACGGTCGTGCTGCCCCGTGAGGTGGCCCTGCATCTGCGCTCGGGCCGCGCGCACCGCACGACCGAACCGATGCCGCCCGCCCTGGAGGCGACGGCCGTGCACCGTCCACAGGTTGTGGACACGACGGCGGCCGGTCAGGCGTACACCGCGCTGGCCACCGTCGAGGAGCTGCTCAAGGACTGGGACGAGGGCGGCCCCGCCGTGCTGCGCGCGGGCGGCCTGAGCGTGCGGGACCTCAAGCGGACCGCCGTCGCCCTCGACGTCGCCGAGCCCGTCGCCGCCTTCTGGGTCGAACTCGCTTACGCCGCCGGGCTGTTGGCGTCCGACGGGGAGGCCGACGAGCGGTTCGCGGCGACCCCGGCGCACGACGAGTGGCTTCAGCAGCCCGCCGACCTGCGCTGGACCCGGCTCGCGGAGGCGTGGCTGACGGCGACGCGGACGGCGGGGCTGGTGGGCGGGCGGGACGCGAAGGACCGCACGCTGTCGGCGCTGGGCCCCGGCCTCGACCGGTCCGCCGCGCCGGAGGTGCGCCACCGGGTGCTGACCCTGCTGGCCGGACTGCCCCAGGGCGCGGTGCCGTCGGCGGAGTCGGTGCTGGCCCGCCTGGCCTGGGAGCGCCCGCAGCGCCGCGAGGACGACCTGCGGGCCCGGCTCGCCCGCTGGACGCTGTCGGAGGCGGAGCTGCTGGGGGTGACCGGGCGCGGAGCGCTCTCCGCCCACGGCCGGGCCCTGCTGGGGGCCCCGGCACCCGCCGCCGACAAGGCGGCGGAGCCCTCCGGCCCCGGCGACAAGCTCCCCGTGCACCACACGCCGGTCGTCGTGGAGCCCCTCTCCCCCGCCGAACAGGCCGTCGCCTCCGCGGCCGCCGCCCGGCTGCTCGCCCCGCTGCTGCCCGAGCCCCTCGACCACGTGCTGCTCCAGGCCGACCTCACGGCCGTGGCGCCCGGCCCGCTGCAGCGGCCGCTCGCCGCCATGCTCGGGGTGCTCGCGGACGTCGAGTCCAAGGGCGGGGCGACCGTCTACCGGTTCACGCCCGGCTCCGTGCGCCGCGCCCTGGACGCCGGGCAGACCGCCGCCGACCTGCACGCCTTCCTCGCCGCGCACTCCCGCACGCCGGTCCCCCAGCCGCTGACCTACCTCATCGACGACGTGGCCCGCCGTCACGGGCACCTCAGGGTCGGCGCGGCCTCGGCGTACGTGCGCTGCGACGACGACGCCCTGCTCAACGAGATCATGGCCGACAAGCGGGCCGCCGCCCTGCGCCTGCGCCGCCTCGCCCCCACCGTGCTCGCCACCCAGTCCGATCCGGCCGCCCTGCTGGAGGGCCTGCGCGCGATGGGCTTCGCGCCGGCCGCCGAGTCCGCCGAGGGCGACGTCCTGATCACCCGCGCCGACGCCCACCGCACCCCGCCGCGCACACCCCCCGAGCCGGTCCCCGACGGGCCGCCCACCCCGGACGCCACCCTGCTCGCGGCCGCGATCCGCGCCATCCGAGCCGGTGACCTGGCCGCCACCGCCCCGCGCAAGCCCACGGCCGCCCCGCTCGCCGGCGGCGACCTGCCCCGCACCGGCTCCGCCGAGACCCTCGCCACCATGCAGGCCGCCGTACTGACCGGCGAGGCGCTGTGGATCGGCTACGTCAACGCCGAGGGCGCCGCCAGCCAACGCGTCATCGCCCCCATCCGCGTCGAAGGCGGCTTCGTGACGGCGTACGACCACACCGCGGACGAGGTGCGCACGTACCCGCTGCACCGGGTGACGGGGGTGGCCGAACTCGCCGACGAGGCGTGAACCCGACCTCCGCATGCCTCCGCGCGGCCCGGCAGACGCAGTGTCCTGACGGAGCACGACCGACGAAAGGGACGGACCCCATGGCCACGACGATCCGCCGCGCAGTCATCCCCGCCGCCGGGCTGGGCTCCCGCCTGCTCCCCCTCACCAAGGCGATCCCGAAGGAGATGCTGCCGGTCGGCGACAAGCCGGTCATCGAGCACACCGTGCGCGAGCTGGTCGCGTCCGGGATCACCGACATCACGATCGTCGTCTCCGGCGGCAAGGGCCTGATCCAGGACCATTTCCGGCCGAATCCCGCGCTCGTCGCCCAGCTGCGGGCGGACGGCAAGACGGCCTACGCCGACGCCGTGGAGGAGGTCGCCGAACTGTCCCGGCGCGGCCACATCACCTACCTCGACCAGCACGGCCCGTACGGCAACGGCACCCCCGTGCTCAACGCCGCCCGCAACGTCGGCGACGAACCGATCCTCGTCCTGTGGCCGGACGACGTCTTCGTCGCCGAGGTCCCGCGCGCCCAGCAGCTCATCCGCGCCTACGAGGCCACCAGCTGCCCCGTCCTCGCCCTGCTCCCCATGGACCCGGCCGACTCCCAGCGCTACGGCGTCCCCCGCGTCAAGGAGGACCTCGGCGACGGGCTGCTGCGCATCACCGGCCTGGTGGAGAAACCCGAACCGCAGGACGCGCCCTCCGCCTACGCGGCCATCGGCGGCTACGTGATCACCCCGGGGATCGTCGAGGAACTGCGCAAGCAGACCAGCGCCTGGTACAAGCACCGCACCGGCGAGATCTACCTCACCGACGCCATCAACGCCTACGCCGCCACCAAGGCCGCCTACGGCCAGGTCATCCAGGGCCGCTGGTACGACACCGGCAACCCGCTGGCCTATCTGACAGCCCAGTTCGCCCACGCCCTCGCCGACCCCGAGTACGGCCCGCACCTGCGCCGGCTGGCGGAGCCCCCGGCCGACCGGCCCTGATCGCCCGCGATTGAGGCACACTGGACGTTTGGCCGTGCGGAAGGGAAGTGCGTAGGTGAACGGTCCTCTCATCGTCCAGTCGGACAAGACCCTGCTCCTGGAGGTCGACCACGAGCAGGCCGACGAGTGCCGTCGTGCCATCGCGGTCTTCGCGGAGCTGGAGCGGGCGCCCGAGCACATCCACACCTACCGGATGACCCCGCTGGGGCTGTGGAACGCGCGTGCCGCCGGGCACGACGCCGAGCAGGTCGTCGACGCGCTGGTGCAGTTCAGCCGCTACCCGGTGCCGCATGCGCTGCTCGTGGACGTCGCCGAGACGATGGACCGCTACGGCCGGCTGACGCTGAGCAAGCACCCCGCGCACGGCCTGGTGCTGACCACCACCGACCGGCCGGTGCTGGAGGAGGTGCTGCGCTCCAGGCGCGTCGCGCCGCTGGTCGGCGCCCGCATCGACCCCGACACCGTCGCCGTGCACCCCTCCGAGCGCGGGCAGATCAAGCAGACCCTGCTGAAGCTGGGCTGGCCGGCCGAGGACCTCGCCGGGTACGTCGACGGCGAGGCGCACCCGATCGAGCTCGCCGAGGACGGCTGGGCGCTCCGGCCCTACCAGAAGCAGGCGGTGGAGAACTTCTGGCACGGCGGGAGCGGGGTCGTCGTGCTGCCCTGCGGGGCCGGCAAGACGCTGGTGGGCGCCGGGTCGATGGCGCAGGCCAAGTCCACGACGCTGATCCTCGTCACCAACACCGTCTCCGCCCGGCAGTGGAAGCACGAGCTGGTGAAGCGGACCTCGCTGACCGAGGAAGAGATCGGCGAGTACAGCGGGACCCGCAAGGAGATCCGGCCCGTCACCATCGCCACGTACCAGGTGCTGACGACGAAGCGGAAGGGCGTCTATCCGCACCTGGAACTGTTCGACTCCCGGGACTGGGGGCTGATCGTCTACGACGAGGTGCACCTGCTGCCGGCTCCGGTGTTCAAGTTCACCGCCGATCTCCAGGCACGGCGCCGGCTCGGGCTGACGGCGACCCTGGTGCGCGAGGACGGCCGTGAGTCGGACGTGTTCTCGCTGATCGGACCCAAGCGGTTCGACGCTCCGTGGAAGGAGATCGAGGCGCAGGGTTACATCGCCCCGGCCGACTGCGTGGAGGTCCGGGTCAACCTCACCGACTCCGAGCGGCTCGCGTACGCCACTGCCGAGCAGGAGGAGAAGTACCGCTTCTGCGCGACGACCGCGACCAAGCGGAAGGTCACCGAGGCGCTGGTACGCCGCTTCGCCGGGCAGCAGATCCTCGTCATCGGTCAGTACATCGACCAGCTCGACGAGCTGGGCGAGCACCTGAACGCGCCCGTCATCAAGGGCGAGACCTCCAACGCCCAGCGCGAGAAGCTCTTCGACGCCTTCCGCGAGGGCGAGATCAGCGTGCTCGTGGTGTCGAAGGTCGCGAACTTCTCCATCGACCTGCCGGAGGCGACGGTCGCGATCCAGGTGTCCGGCACCTTCGGTTCGCGCCAGGAGGAGGCCCAGCGGCTGGGTCGGGTGCTGCGGCCGAAGGCCGACGGCCACCAGGCGCACTTCTACTCGGTGGTCGCCCGGGACACCATCGACCAGGACTTCGCCGCGCACCGGCAGCGGTTCCTCGCGGAGCAGGGGTACGCCTACCGGATCATGGACGCCGACGAGATCCTGGCGGAGGGCTGAGGCCTCGCCGTCAGGGCGCGGGCAGGGTGAACACCATCAGCAGGACGAACAGCGCCGGGAGCAGGGCGGCGACGGCGGCGAGGACGCGGACGGGCAGCCAGCGCGGCTGCCAGGGCAGGACCCAGGCCGCCAGGAGCGCGGCGACGGTGGGCAGGGTGCCGTACTCGAGGGTGCCGTAGATCAGGTTCAGGTGCGTGGTGAGTGCCGGCGAGCAGTCGTCGGGGCCGCAGGCGTCCGTCGCCATGGCGGACAGGCCGCCGAGGAACACCGCCGCGGGTCCCAGGAACACCAGGAGAACCGTCGCGACCAGCGGCGCGATCCAGGCCCTGGGGTCCCGCCCGGCCGGGTCCGTGGAGGCCGGGGGCTGTGCCGCGAAGTGCTGTGTGGTCATACGAGCAGTGAACCGGGGCACCGGGGGGCGGAGCACCGGTGCGGATACTCATCCCGCGGTGGTCACCTACTCAGGTGGCCACGTGGCCGGGTGGCCTCGGGTCCCGCGGCTCACTTGCGGCGGACGCCCGCTTCCTCGCCGTACTCGCCGAGTATGACGACGTCGAAGGCGGCGCCGGCGAAGACCCGGATCGCGCGGAGGGCGTTGCCGAGGCGGTGGGTGCCGTGGAGGTCGGAGACGGGGGTCGCACCGGACGGGCGACCGGGGGCTGGGGTGATGGTCGCTGCACTCATGTATCCATGGTGGCGTCCCGGACATAAGGAGAGCATCGGCCCAAGGTCCCCACTTGCTGTGATACCTGGGTACCCCCTGTGGGCGAGCGCCTCCACCCGGGGAGGGAAGGGTGAACCCCTAGGGGGAGCCGGGATGCGAGCCGGACGGGCCGGGCGGGCCGGAAAAACCGGTTGGCCGCCGCACGGTCCCCTCGCCTAAAATCTCCGCTCTTGCCCGCCTCCTCGACGGAGCGCCGCCGACCGGACGGAAACCGGCCGGCACCTCGCAGCAGCAGCCACCCACCCCGCGGCACCTCCGGAGGCACCCCCTTGTCCACGTCCGTCGACGACCCCGCACCCCTCGACGACCCCCTCTCCCGCGAGCGCTCCCACCTCGCCGCATCGCGAGCCGCGCTGCGTGCCATGCGCGAGGACGTCGAGTCGCTCGACATCAAGGACGTCACCGCGAACTGGGTCAACGCCGAGGTCCTGGCCCGCCAGATCGACGAGCGGATCAAGGCGCTGGCCGACCTCAGCGACACCCCGCTGTTCTTCGGCCGCCTCGACTACCTGCACGCCCCCGGCGCGGAGCAGGCCGAGGGGGCGTACGGCGAACGCTTCTACATCGGGCGCCGGCACGTGCACGACCACGACGGCGACCCCATGGTCATCGACTGGCGTGCGCCGGTCTCGCAGCCGTTCTACCGGGCGTCCAAGAAGGACCCCATGGACGTCGCGCTGCGCCGCCGCTTCGGCTACACACGCGGCGAGATCACCGCGTACGAGGACGAGCACCTCTCCGACCCGGCGGAGGCGGCGCGCACCAGCAAGCTGCTCCAGCAGGAGATCGAGCGCCCGCGTGTCGGTCCGATGCGCGACATCGTCGCCACCATCCAGCCGGAGCAGGACGAGATCGTGCGGTCCGGGCTGGGCGGCACGGTGTGCGTGCAGGGAGGCCCGGGCACCGGGAAGACGGCCGTCGGCCTGCACCGGGTCGCCTACCTGCTGTACGCCCACCGCGAGCGCCTCGCCCGCACCGGCACGCTCGTCATCGGGCCGAACCGGTCCTTCCTGCACTACATCGAGCAGGTGCTGCCCGCGCTGGGCGAGTTGACCGTGCAGCAGGCGACGGTGGACGACCTGGTGGCGCAGGTGGAGGTGCGCGGCACGGACGACGCGGCGGCCGCGGTCGTCAAGGGCGACGCGCGGATGGCCCAGGTGCTGCGGCGAGCCGTCTACGCGCACGTGACGATGCCCACCGAGCCGGTCGTCGTGGTGCGCGGCTCGCGCCGCTGGCGGGTCCCTGCGTACGAACTGCACGACATCGTCCGCGAGTTGCTGGACCGGGACATCCGCTACGGCGCCGCCCGCGAGGCCCTTCCGCAGCGCATCGCGCACGCGGTGCTGGTGCAGATGGAGCGCTCCGGCGAGGCGCCGGACGACCGGGTGCAGGACGCGGTGGCCCGTAACCCGGCGGTGAAGGCGGCGGTGAAGCAGATCTGGCCGCCGGTCGACCCGGCGAAGCTGGTGCTGCGGCTGCTGTCGGACGCGGAGTTCCTGGCCGAGCACGCGGAGGGCGTCCTCACCGAGGAGGAGCGCAAGACGATCCTGTGGGCGAAGCCGGTCAGGAGCGTGAAGGCGGCCAGGTGGTCGCCCGCGGACGCCGTGCTGATCGACGAGACGACGGACATCGTGCAGCGCACCCACTCCCTCGGCCATGTGGTCCTGGACGAGGCGCAGGATTTGTCCCCCATGCAGTACCGCGCCGTCGGCCGGCGCTGCACCACGGGATCGGCGACGGTCCTCGGCGACCTGGCGCAGGGCACCACGCCCTGGGCGACCCGGAGTTGGGACGAGGCCCTCGCGCACCTGGGCAAGGGGGACGGCGTGATCGAGGAGCTGACGGCCGGTTTCCGCGTCCCGACGGACGTCATCACCTACGCCTCCCGTCTGCTGCCGCACATCGCCCCCGGTCTCACGCCGGTCGCGTCGGTGCGGGAGAACCCCGGCTTCTTCTCGGTGCGGACGGCCTCCGAGACGGCCGACGTGGTCGCCGCGTGCGAGGAGTTGCTGCGCAACGAGGGTTCGACGGGCCTGATCGCCGCGGACGCCCGCGTCCCGGCGCTGGCCGAGGCGCTGTCGGCGGCCGGGATCGGCCACCTGGCCCCGGGCGAGGAGACGACGGCCGAGACCCGCCTCACTCTGGTCCCGGCCTCGCTCGCCAAGGGCCTGGAGTACGACTACGTCGTCCTGGACGAGCCGCAGGCCGTCGTGGACGGTGAGCCGGACGAGCGGACGGGGCTGCGGCGCCTGTACGTGGCCCTGACCCGAGCCGTCTCGGGCTTGATCGTCACCCACACGGCACCACTGCCACCCCAGCTGGAGCGGGTGAGCCGCTAGCGCGGCGCCGTGCCGTCCAGGGCTCGGCGCCATTGGCCGACGGCCTCGGCGGACACCGGTGTGTTCCAGCCGCCGGGTCTGGCCGCGCCGCCGATGTGGAAGGCGTCGATGCCGGCGGTGCGCAGGCGGGGCACGTGGTCCAGCCGGAGGCCGCCGCCCACCAGCAGTTGCTGCTCGTAGCCGGGTTCCCCGCCCCTGGCCGCCTCGGTGAGCAGGGTGGGGAGCCCGTCGTCGACGCCCGCGGCCGAGCCCGCGGTGAGGATGGTGTCCAGGCCCGGCAGCCCGTCCAGCCGCTTGCGCAGCCCGTCCCGGTCGGCGGTGTGGTCGATCGCCCGGTGGAAGGTCCAGCGGCAGCCGTCCAGCTCGGCCACGACCCGCTCCACCGTGGCGAAGTCGACGCAGCCCTCGTCGTCGAGGAACCCGAGCACGAACTCCTCGGCGCCCGCCTCCCGCATCCGGCGTGCCGCCCGGACCACGCGCCCCACGTCACCCGCCGCGAACCCGTCCGCCAGCCGCAGCATCACGCGCAGCGAGATGTCGACGGCGGCGCGGATCGCGGTGAACGTGGCGGCCTCGGGGGTCAGGCCGTCGGCCGCCATGTCGGTGACCAGTTCGAGGCGGTCCGCGCCTCCGGCCTGGGCGGCGACCGCGTCCTCGGCGTCGAGGGCGATCACCTCCAGGACTGCACGCTTGCTCATGGGACCCCATTCGTCGATCGGGCGGACGGTACGACTTCGGCAGACAGGTCTAGTCCAATTCAAAGACTACGCCCCTGCCACCGCCCGCACGACGACGCCCCTCAGCCAAAGATGTTGAGGTCCCCCGCCTCCGCGCCCACCAGTTCGTACGACGCCTCCTCGGGCACCTGACGCCCCGCGTACAGCCGTACGAGGGTGGCGGCCCCGCCGATGAAACGGGCCGGTGTCCGCTCCCCGCTCACCTCGCCCAGCAGCAGCGGCTCGTCCACGTCCTCCAGGTCGGCGTGGAGCGGCACCCGGCCCTTCTCCCGGGTGATCCGGGCGAGCAGGGTGAGCGCGTCCGGGAGCCCGGCGCCGGCGTAGGCGCCCGGCTCGCCCCACACCTCGCGCACGTCGCCGGCGTGCACCCACTCGCCCAGCGCGACCATGTCGAGGATCCCGCCCGCCTCGGCGATCGCCGGTCCGGCCTCGGTCATCCCGCGCTCCAGCTCGTCGACCACCTGCTGGTTCGTCCACGCGGCCCGTTCGGCGATGTCCCGGTCGTTGGCCTCGGGCGAGAAGACGCCCTTCTCGAACCGGCTCTCCACCACCCGCATCAGCGCGGAGGAACAGTGCGCGAGCACGTCCCGCACGGTCCATCCCGGGCACCCGGCGGTCGGCAGCGCGAAGTCCGCGTCCGGCCGGGCCCGCAGCAGGGGTACGAGGGCGTCGCGCTCGGCGGCCAGAAGCCGTCCGGGAAGTTCGGGGTCGCGCGCTTCGGGCGTCGTAGTAGTCATGGGGTCACGCTAGGCCCTGTCGTCACCTTCCCGTCGTCCGCCCGGAGGGCGGCCCCGGAGGCGTCTGGTGCGTGCGATCGCAAGGCGCCGGAGCGCCCTCGATGGGGGTCCCCCCGCGCGAGTTCATTCGAGCGTGGGGGAGGAGCCACGTGGGCGGTTCGGCAACGCCGCGAGCGTGCGTGCCAGACGCCTCCGGGCAGGCGGGAAGGTGACGACAGGGCCTAGGGGCCGGGAGTGATCGGCGGGAGAATGGGGGCATGGCCGATCTCGACGCCCTGCGTTCCCGCTGGACCCGCGCGCTGGACGGAGCCCGGGGCTCCGCCGCCGGGCCCGACCCGGTGCCGTACGCCGACAACCTGCTGTCCCGCTGGCAGGAGCCGCAGCGGCGCTACCACACGCTCGCGCACCTCGTCGCCGTCCTCGACCACGTCGACACGCTCCAGGAGTACGCCGACGATCCGGACGCGGTGCGGCTGGCGGCCTGGTTCCACGACTCCGTCTACCTCCCGGACCGGTCCGAGAACGAGGAGCGCTCCGCCCGTCTGGCCGAACGCGCCCTGCCCGAGGCCGGCGTCCCCGCGGACACCGCCGCCGAGGTGGCCCGGCTCGTCCGGCTCACCGTCACCCACGACCCCGCCGACGACGACCGCGACGGCCAGGTGCTGTGCGACGCCGACCTCGCGATCCTCGCCTCACCGCCCACCGCGTACGCCGCCTACACCGCGGCCGTCCGCGAGGAGTACCACTTCGTGCCGAGCGACGCCTTCCGCGCGGGACGGGCCGACGTCCTGCGCCGACTCCTCGCGCTGCCAAGGCTGTTCAGGACCCCCTACGGGCAGGAGAAGTGGGAGGCGACGGCTCGTTACAACCTCTCCGCCGAGCTGGAAATCCTGTCGACCGCCGTGGAGGGGGCCGAATAGCCTTCGGCCCATGCGTGCAATGGGCGGGGATCAGGTGGAAGAGGCCGTCGCGGGCTGTCTCGCGGCACTGCGGCCCGCGGTGGACCGGGACTGGACGGCGGTGCGGGCGGCCGGGATGGACTGGACCGTCCACGAGACGGCGTTCCACGTCGCGGAGTGTCTCGTCGGGTACGCGGCGAACCTCGCCGGACGCGCCCGCGACGGCTACGTCCCCTTCGAGATCACGCTCGACGAGGGCACCGACAACACCGGCCTGCTGCACCTCGTGGAGTCGATGGGCGCCCTGCTCGCCGCGGCGGTCCGCACCGCCCCGCGCGAGGCCCGCGCCTTCCACCCGTACCCCTTCCGCAGCGCGAACCGCGAGGGCTTCGCCGCGATGGGCGTCGCCGAGGTGCTGCTGCACACGTACGACATGACGGCCGCCCTGCGGACGGCCTATGAACCGCCGTCCGCCCTCGCGGACTTCGTCCTCACCACGATCTTCCCGCACGTCCGGCCCGGCGCCGACGCCTGGCGCACCCTGCTGTGGGCCACCGGGCGCGGCGAGCTGCCCGGCCGGCCCCCGGTCACCGAGTGGCGCTGGCACAACAACCTCGTCCACACCACCGACCGCCTCACGCTGGAGGGCGTCACGCCGGCGTCCGCGCGCGACCTGACGCTCGGCGGCGACGGCGGCTTCGACTGGATCGCCGGCGGCCCGTTCACGGGCACGCGGGAGGCCGCCGGCTTCCTGCTCAAGGCCTATGAAGAGGGCGTGCACCGGCCGGAGTTCGGCGTCTTCGTCCTCGTCCGCCGCGAGGACGGCCGGGCGATCGGCGGCATGGGCTTCCACGGCGTCCCGGACGAGGAGGGGCGGGCGGAGGTCGGTTACGACCTGGTCGAGGCCGCCCGCGGCCACGGCTACGCGACCGAGGCGCTGCGCGCCCTCGCCGACTGGGCGTTCGCCCGGGACGACGTCCAGGCGCTCTTCGCGACGATCGACCGTGACAACCTGCCCTCCCAGGCCGTCGTCACCCGCGCCGGGTTCCGGAAGGTGAGCGAGGAAGAGGAGGGGTTCGCCTACGAACTCGGGCGCTGAACACGCCCCTTGGGCCGCCGCAGCCCCGCCTCCGTGAGCAGCCGCACCACCTCGCGGCTGCTGACCTGCACCGCCCCGGCGGCCACCGCGTCCGCGTAGCGGTGCGAGGGGATGTCGTAGTGGTCGCGTTCGAAGGCGCGCCGCGGCACGCCCAGCCCGTCGGCGAACAGCCGCAGTTCGTCGAAGGAGACGTCGCTGATGAGGTGGGACCACAGGCGGCCGTGGCCGGGCCAGTCCGGCGGGTCGATGTAGACGGTCACGCGGGCGTCCCGCCCATGGCCGGCCCCAGCGCCCCGACCGCCGCCACCCGCACGCCCGCCTTGTGGCAGACCCAGTGCGGGTCGGCGCCCAGTTCGGGCTCGACCTCCAGCGCGTGCGGGTCACCGGAGCCGCACACCGGGCACAGCGGCCAGCGGCCGTACGTCTCCAGCAGGGCGTCCTGGACGTCCTGGGCGACCAGCCCCGTCACGAAGTCCGCGCCCTCGGGCCACTGCTCGACCCACCAGCGCCGCTGTGCGACGGAGTCCTCGACCATGGACACCACGTCCGCCGCGGCGACCCGCCCCGCGGCCAGGTCGGCGAGCACGAGGGCGCGCGCCACGTGCAGCGCCCGTTCCAGAGGGGTGACCGGGACGTCGGGGGTCTCAGGGGCGTCGGAGGGATCCATGCACCCATTGTGCGCACTCTTGACCGGCGCCCCGCCCGAAAATATCTTTCATATGTGACCCAGAACGTGAAGGAAATTTTCGCCGGCCACGCCGCGGGCACGCCGGGCACCGCGCCCACCGCGCCTCCCGCCCCCGCCGCCCTCGCCGCCAAGGTGCGCACCCTCGCCCCCTCCATGACACGTTCCATGCAGCGCGTCGCCGAGGCCGTCGCGGGCGACCCGGCCGGCTGCGCGGCCCTCACGGTCACCGGCCTCGCCGAGCTCACCGGTACCAGCGAGGCGACGGTGGTGCGCACCGCCCGGCTGCTCGGGTACCCGGGGTACCGGGATCTGCGGCTCGCCCTCGCCGGGCTCGCGGCGCAGCAGCAGTCGGGCCGCGCCCCCGCCATCACCACCGACATCGCCGTCGACGACCCCATCGCCGACGTCGTGGCCAAACTGGCCTACGACGAGCAGCAGACGCTCGCCGACACGGCGGCGGGACTCGACACCGTGCAGCTGGGGGCGGCGGTCGCCGCGGCCGCCGTCGCGCGGCGCATCGACGTGTACGGGGTGGGCGCGTCGGGGCTGGTCGCCCAGGACCTCACGCAGAAGCTGCTGCGGATAGGGCTGATAGCCCACGCGCACAGCGACCCGCACCTGGCCGTGACGAACGCGGTGCAGCTGCGGGCGGGTGACGTCGCCATCGCCATCACGCACTCCGGGTCGACGGGGGACGTCGTGGAGCCGCTGCGGGTGGCCTTCGAACGCGGGGCGACGACCGTGGCGATCACGGGGCGGCCGGACGGGGCGGTCGCGCAGTACGCCGACCATGTGCTGACCACGTCCATCGCCCGGGAGAGCGAGCTGCGGCCGGCCGCGATGTCGTCCCGGACCAGTCAACTGCTGGTCGTGGACTGCCTGTTCGTGGGAGTGGCGCAGAAGACCTACGAGACCGCGGCGCCCTCCCTGGCCGCCTCGTACGAGGCACTCGCCCACCGGCACCGGCGCTAGCCCCTGTTCCCCTCTTCCTCTCACGTTCTCCGGCAGCACTTCACGAAAGAGCCGCTCCACCATGACCTCCACCTCCAACCCCCGTGATCTGCGCGCCGAGTTGGAATCGCTCACCACCGAGGCCTTCCGTCCCGACCTCGCCGACATCGACCGGCTGCCCACCCTCGAGATCGCCCGGCTCATGAACGGCGAGGACTCCACCGTCCCGGCGGCCGTCGCCGCGCGGCTGCCGGAGATCGCCGCCGCCATCGACGCCGTCGCCGACCGCATGGCGGGCGGCGGCCGGCTGATCTACGCCGGCGCCGGCACCGCGGGCCGGCTCGGCGTGCTGGACGCCTCCGAGTGCCCGCCGACCTTCAACACCGATCCGCAGCAGGTGGTGGGGCTCATCGCGGGCGGTCCCGACGCCATGGTCACCTCCGTCGAGGGCGCCGAGGACTCCGCCGACCTCGCCCGCGCCGACCTGGACGGCCTCGCCCTCACCTCCGCCGACACGGTGGTCGGCGTCTCCGCCTCCGGCCGCACCCCGTACGCCATCGCGGCCGTCGAACACGCCCGCCGGCAGGGCGCGTTGACGATCGGGCTGGCCTGCAACGCCGACAGCGCGCTCGCCGCGGCCGCCGAGCACGGCATCGAGATCGTCGTCGGGCCCGAGCTGCTCACCGGCTCCACCCGGCTGAAGGCGGGCACCGCGCAGAAGCTGGTCCTCAACATGCTCTCGACGATCACGATGATCCGGCTGGGCAAGACGTACGGGAACCTGATGGTCGACGTACGCGCCTCGAACGAGAAGCTGCGGGCCCGTTCCCGCCGTATCGTCGCCCTCGCCACCGGCGCGCCGGACGAGGAGATCGAGCGGGCACTGGCGGCCACGGACGGCGAGGTGAAGAACGCCATCCTCGCCCTCCTCGCGGACGTCGACGGCCCCACGGCGGCCCGCCTGCTGGCGGAGTCCGGCGGACACCTGCGAGCGGCCCTGGCGGCGGCCCACTAGGGCGTGCCGAGGGGCCTCGGCCGTTGTCAGTGCCGTCTGCCAAGGTGTCGGTGACGGACACCGACGCCCCCGGACGCGAGAACGACGCAGACTGATACCCATGAACCACGCCCAGCTCACCGCTCTGGGCCGAGCCCTCCGCCTTCTCGGCGAGCACGGCGAGGCCCTCACCGCCGACACCCCGGACGCCAGGCTGCACGAGGTCAGGGCCGACCTGCGGCGCGCCCTGGACCTCCTGGAGGACAGCGTCGCCACGGCCGCACCCGCCACCCGCTGCGCCGAGCACCCGAACGGCCCGGTCGACAAGAGCGCCCCCGACCTGTGCCTGCTCTGCGAGACGCGGCGCCGGGCGGCCCGCCGCGCCGAGTTCAACGGCGGCCCCCTGCCCGCGCACCCCACCGAGTCCGCGCCCTCCCGCTACGGCGTCCGCGGCGACCGCCCCCAGCCCCAGCAGCGCTGGCTGCCGGAGCTGTGGACGGGGCAGGAGTGGCAGCTGTGCGGTACGCCGAGGCGGGACCGGCGCGAGGCGGAGCTGTACATCGCCGCCCAGCGCCGCGGCCCGCGCGCCGCCATGGCCTACCGCCTGGTGCACGAGTTCACCGACTACGAGGTGCTGCGCGTGTGGGGCACCCCGGTGAAGGTCGACATCGAACCGCTGGGCAACCTCTGAGCCGCCCCGGCTTCAGGGAAGCAGCGGCAGCGCGGTGAACTCGTGGCCCTCCCACAGCCGCCGTGTGGCCTCCTCGGGGTAGGGCCGCACCTCGGGCCGCGCGTCCAGTACCTGGACCAAGCGGTCGGCCTCCCCGTACGCCGGCCAGCCCGGGTCGCCGGTTCGTGCGAACGCCGTCCACGACGCCCGGAAGCGCGCCGACAGCTCCTCCGCCTCCGCCGGCACACCGCTCCCGGCGAAGAGCAGGCTGCCGAGGTCCGCGTCGAAGGTGCCGAACAGCAGAGGGATGTCGAGGCCGTGGCAGGCGCCGAGAACGCCCCCCGCGCCGGGCGCCGGCCAGGTCAGTTCGTAGAAGTGGGCGCGGCCGCCGCCCGCCACCTGCGCCTGTGCCAGCCGCAGGCTCGGCATGCTGAACAGCCAGTCCGTCTGGACGCGTTCGTACAGATCGCTCGGGGTGGCGTCGGGGTGGGCGGTGCGATAGGCCGACTCCGCGTCGGGGCCGGGCCCGAACGTCCGCAGGGCCCACGCCGCCTGCTCCTCGGTGACCTTGCCGAGCTGTTCGCCCATGACGAGGAACAGCCGCCACTCGTCGCGGTTGTGCCCGACGAGCAGGTCCACGTCCCGGGCCGCGCCCGCGGCCAGCGCCTGCCAGGGCGTGGTGGGCAGCACCTCGCCGTCGACGACCGGCGAGAAGGGCGTGACGGTGGGGGCCGCCTGTCCCCAACGGTCCTGGTACTGCCGCATCTTCGCGCTCAACGCCTCGCCGGCCGAGGTCAGCAGACGCGGGTCCACGGCGGACAGCGCGGCCGCCGTCGGCGGCAGACCGGCCTCCTTGGCGATCTCGGCGGCGATGTCCCGGGCGAGTTCGCCGGAGAAGTACGTGCCGGGCACGCTCTGCGCGATCGCCCGCCCGAACAGCCCGCGTGCGGCCGGCATCGCGAGCAGTGACGCCACCGATCCCGCGCCCGCCGACTCGCCGAACACGGTCACCCGGCCGGGGTCGCCGCCGAACGCCGTGATGTTGTCCCGTACCCACTCCAGGGCGGCGACCTGGTCGAGCAGGCCCCGGTTGGCGGGCGCCCCCTCCAGGCTCGCGAACCCCTCGATGCCGACGCGGTAGTTGAGGGTGACGACGACCAGGTCGCCGTCGCGCGCGATGCGCCGGGCGTCGTAGCCGGGGCTGCCGGAGTGGCCCAGTTTGTAGGCGCCGCCGTAGATCCACACCATCACCGGGCGCGGCTCGGCCGGATCGGCTCGCGGGGTCCAGACGTTGACGGTGAGCCAGTCGTCGCCGTCGGGCACGTCCAGCTCGCCCTTGCGGCCCTGGATGCCGAGGTCCTGCGGGGGCGGCGGCCCGAACGCGTACGCCTCCCGCACCCCGTCCCAGGCCCGCACGGGCCGGGGTGCCTGGAACCGGAGCTTGCCCACCGGCGGTTCGGCGAACGGGACGCCCCGGAAAACGGCCAGCCCGTCCTCCTGCCGTCCGCGCACCGCACCGGCTGCGGTGCGTACGACCGGACCGTCCGCTGTCGTCATCGTGGGCTCCTCACGGGTGGCGGATGCAAGGCTGCCGGTCCACTCAAACGAACAGGCTTGCCGAAATCAAGCAGGCCTGCGGGCCGAGCGCCGCCCGCGGTCGGCGGACGGCGCGAACGCGCCGTTCAGCTCAGGGACTTCAGCGCCGCCGCGTCGTAGGGCAGCAGCTCCTCGAAGCGGCCGGACAGCACCTTCGCCGCCCACTGCGGGTCCTGCAGCAGGGCCCGCCCCACGGCCACGAGGTCGTACTCCTCGCTCTCCAGCCGGTCCAGCAGGTCGTCGATGCCCCGCACCGGCGACCCCTCGCCCGCGAACCCGCGGAGGAAGTCGCCGTCGAGCCCGACGGAACCGACCGTGATCACCTGCTTGCCGGTCAGCTTCTTCGTCCAGCCGGCCAGGTTCAGGTCCGCGCCGTCGAACTCGGGCAGCCAGTACCGCCGGGTGGAGGCGTGGAAGGCGTCGACGCCGGCCGCCGCCAGCGGGGTGAGGATCGCCTCCAGCTCCTCGGGGGTCTCGGCCAGCCGCCCGGTGTAGTCCTGCTGCTTCCACTGCGAGTAGCGGAAGATGATCGGGAACTCGGGCGACACGGTCTCCCGTACGGCCGCGACGATCTCCGCCGCGAACTTCGTCCGGGCGACGGGGTCACCGCCGTAGGCGTCCGTGCGGCGGTTCGTGCCGGCCCACAGGAACTGGTCGACCAGGTAGCCGTGGGCGCCGTGGATCTCCACGCCGTCGAAGCCGATGCGCTCGGCGGCCGCGGCGGCCTCGGCGAACGCGCCGATGACGTCGTCCACGTCCCGCTGGGTCATCGCCCGGCCGGTCGGCTCGGCACCGGCGGTGACCAGGCCGGAGGGCCCGACGGCGGGAGCCTCGGGGAAGGGCGGGTCGCCCTGCTCGCGCACCATCCCGATGTGCCACAGCTGCGGCACGATCGTGCCGCCCGCCGCGTGCACCGCCTCGGCGACCTTCCGCCAGCCCGCGAGCTGCTCCTCGCCGTGGAAGCGCGGGACGCGGTCGCTCTGCCCGGCCGACTCGTGGCCGACGTAGGTGCCCTCGGTGACGATCAGACCGACCCCGGCGGCGGCGCGGCGGGAGTAGTACGAGACGACGTCCTCGCCGGGGATGCCGCCCGGGGAGAACTGGCGGGTCATCGGCGCCATCACGATGCGGTTGGGGACGGTCAGGCCGTTGATCGCGGTGGGCCGGGACAGGATCTCGGCGGCGCGGGAGGTGGTGGCGGTCACGCGGGGAAACTCCTCGGTATGTGCATACGCATAGACACTGCTCCCACGTCAACCGCCGCACGCGTCAGCGCATTTCCCGCCGGCCTGTGACCCCGGACACGCCGAAGGGCGGCACCCCCTGCCGGAGCAGGAAGTGCCGCCCTCCGTAAGGACGTCGATCAACCGCAGGTCGATCAGAAGTCCATGTCACCGCCCGGCATGCCGCCACCGGCGGGCGCGGCGGCCTTCTCCGGCTTGTCGGCGATGACGGCCTCGGTGGTGAGGAAGAGCGCGGCGATGGAGGCGGCGTTCTGCAGGGCAGAGCGCGTGACCTTCGCCGGGTCGATGATGCCTTCCTTGACCAGGTCGACGTACTCGCCGGTCGCGGCGTTGAGGCCGTGACCCGGGGTGAGGTTGCGGACCTTCTCCACCACGACGCCGCCCTCGAGGCCGGCGTTGACGGCGATCTGCTTCAGCGGGGCCTCGAGCGCGATGCGCACGGCGTTGGCGCCGGTCGCCTCGTCACCCTCGAGCTCCAGCTTCTCGAAGACCTGGGAGGCCTGCAGCAGGGCCACGCCACCACCGGCGACGATGCCCTCCTCGACGGCGGCCTTCGCGTTGCGGACGGCGTCCTCGATGCGGTGCTTGCGCTCCTTGAGCTCCACCTCGGTGGCGGCACCGGCCTTGATGACCGCGACACCGCCGGCGAGCTTCGCCAGGCGCTCCTGCAGCTTCTCGCGGTCGTAGTCCGAGTCGCTGTTCTCGATCTCGGCGCGGATCTGGTTCACGCGGCCCGCGACCTGGTCGCTGTCGCCGGCACCGTCGACGATGGTGGTCTCGTCCTTGGTGATGACCACCTTGCGGGCCTTGCCCAGCAGGTCGAGGGTGGCGTTCTCCAGCTTGAGGCCGACCTCCTCGGAGATGACCTCGCCACCCGTGAGGATGGCGATGTCGCCGAGCATGGCCTTGCGGCGGTCACCGAAGCCCGGGGCCTTGACGGCGACGGACTTGAAGGTGCCGCGGATCTTGTTGACGACCAGGGTCGACAGGGCCTCGCCCTCGACGTCCTCGGCGATGATCAGCAGCGGCTTGCCCGACTGCATGACCTTCTCCAGCAGCGGGAGCAGGTCCTTGACCGAGGAGATCTTGGAGTTGGCGATCAGGATGTACGGGTCGTCGAGGACGGCCTCCATACGCTCCATGTCGGTGGCGAAGTACGCCGAGATGTAGCCCTTGTCGAAGCGCATACCCTCGGTGAGCTCCAGCTCCAGACCGAAGGTCTGGGACTCCTCGACGGTGATGACGCCTTCCTTGCCGACCTTGTCCATGGCCTCGGCGATGAGCTCGCCGATCTGGGTGTCGGCGGCGGAGATGGAGGCCGTCGAAGCGATCTGCTCCTTGGTCTCGACATCCTTCGCCTGCTCGAGCAGGGCACCGGAGACGGCCTCGACGGCCTTCTCGATACCGCGCTTGAGGGCCATCGGGTTGGCGCCGGCGGCTACGTTGCGCAGGCCCTCCTTGACCAGGGCCTGGGCGAGAACGGTCGCGGTGGTCGTACCGTCACCGGCGACGTCGTCCGTCTTCTTGGCGACTTCCTTGACCAGCTCGGCGCCGATCTTCTCGTACGGGTCCTCGAGCTCGATCTCCTTGGCGATGGAGACACCATCGTTGGTGATCGTGGGGGCGCCCCACTTCTTCTCGAGGACGACGTTGCGGCCCTTGGGGCCGAGCGTCACCTTCACGGCGTCCGCGAGCTGGTTCATGCCGCGCTCGAGGCCGCGCCGCGCCTCCTCGTCGAACGCGATGATCTTGGCCATGTGAAGTGGTCCCTCCAGGACTGGGGGTGATTCCTTCGGACCGCGCCCGCGCCCGCGACGGACGGCTCGCCGACCCGTGGGTTCCTTGCCCCACCCGGCCTGCGGGCCTCACCGACCCGGTCCTTCTTTGTCACTCTCACCTTCAGAGTGCTAACGCCAATGATTAGCACTCGCCCCTGCCGAGTGCAAGCGCCTCCCGCGGACCGGTCCCGGCGGACGCCAGGTGGAGGGACGCCGGCGGAGCGCGCCGGGCCGCGCCGGAGTGCGGACATGCCGGAGGGCCCGCACCCATGACTCCCCATGGGGTACGAGCCCTCCGAAGAAAAGAAGAACGACGCTGCTATCTGCCCGGCGCGTGCTTCAGCTGGTCGCCAGTCGGACCATGTCCGCCTGCGGCCCCTTCTGGCCCTGCGAGATCTCGAAATCGACCCGCTGGCCCTCTTCCAGGGTGCGGTACCCGTCCATCTGGATGGCGCTGTAGTGGACGAAAACATCCGCACCACCGTCGACCGCGATGAAGCCGTACCCCTTCTCCGCGTTGAACCACTTGACGGTGCCCTGAGCCATGCCTAACTCCCCTATTACTGGCCCTTGCACGGACCCGCACTTCGCGGATCCGGGTCAGACCTCACCCCCCACGGTTTGGGGGCGTGCGCCGGAACGCGTCGACCGCGGCTGAATGTATCTGCCCAACTGCCGTCTGCAACAGGTCAATCGGACGAGAATTCTGGACGGAAGGGGTCCGGAATGTAGTGAGAATTCGGCCGAATTCAGGGCAAGTCGGGCCCCATAAAGGGAACAAAAGCCGCGAAAGACATGCGCACTTTGGCTGCATCTCGACGGGCCTGCGGCAGGAATTCCGGGCTCCCGATCCGGAGATCAGCAGCGCGTTCCCCAACTGTACCGCGCTCAACCACACTGAATTGCCCCCTCCGCTTCTCTCACGGAGGGGGCAATTCGATGAACTCTTCGTAACCGACATTACCGAAGGTAATGATCGGTCATTCGGTCAGCCGCCGGCGACGGCCGGGATGATCGACACGCCCGCCCCGTCCGGGGTCGCCGTCTCCAGCCCCTGCTCGAACCGCACGTCGTCGTCGTTGACGTACACGTTGACGAAGCGGCGCAGCTTGCCCTGGTCGTCCAGCACACGGGCGGCGATGCCGGTGTGGTTCTTCTCCAGGTCGGCGATGACCTCGGCGAGGGTGGCCCCCTCGGCGCTCACCTCGGCCTGGCCGCCGGTGTAGGTGCGCAGGATGGTGGGGATGCGGACGTTGACGCTCATGATGCGAGGCCAGCCTCTCGGAAGGAGTCGAGGTTCGGACGGATGGTGGCGGTGAGACCGGTGCCGGCCACCGCGTCGAGGGTCTTGAGGCCGTCGCCGGTGTTCAGCACGACGGTGGTCAGAGCCGGGTCCAGCACGCCGTTCTCGATGAGCTTCTTCGTCACGCCCACCGTCACGCCGCCGGCGGTCTCGGCGAAGATGCCCTCGGTGCGGGCCAGCAGCTTGATCGCGTCGACGACCTGCTCGTCGTTCACGTCCTCCACGGCACCGCCCGTGCGGCGCGCGATGTCCAGGACGTAGGGCCCGTCGGCCGGGTTGCCGATGGCCAGCGACTTGGCGATGGTGTTCGGCTTCTGCGGCCGGACCACGTCGTGGCCCGCCTTGTAGGCGACCGAGACCGGCGAGCACCCCTCGGCCTGCGCGCCGAAGATCTTGTACGGCTTGTCCTCGACGAGCCCGAGCTTGATCAGCTCCTGCAGCCCCTTGTCGATCTTCGTGAGCTGGGAGCCGGAGGCGATGGGGACCACGAGCTGGTCGGGGAGCCGCCAGCCGAGCTGCTCGCAGATCTCGTACGCCAGGGTCTTGGACCCTTCCGCGTAGTACGGCCGCAGGTTGACGTTGACGAACCCCCAGCCCTCGCCCGCCGGGTCGCCGATCAGCTCGGAGCAGAAGCGGTTCACGTCGTCGTAGTTGCCCTCGATGCCGACGAGCTCGCCGCCGTAGACCGCGGCCATGACGACCTTGCCCTGCTCCAGGTCGTGCGGGATGAACACGCAGGAACGGAAGCCGGCGCGGGCCGCGGCGGCGCCGACGGCGCCCGCGAGGTTGCCGGTGGAGGAGCAGGAGAGCGTGGTGAAGCCGAAGGCGCGCGCGGCCTCCAGGGCCTGGGCGACGACGCGGTCCTTGAAGGAGTGCGTCGGGTTGCCGGAGTCGTCCTTCACGTACAGTCCGCCGGTGACCCCCAGCTCGCGCGCCAGGTTGTCGGCCTTGACGAGCTTGGTCCAGCCGGGGTTGATGTTCGGCTTGTCCGCCACGTCCGCCGGGACGGGCAGCAGCGGCGCGTAGCGCCAGATGTTCGCGGGTCCCGCCTCGATGCGCTTGCGGAGTTCCTCGGTGTCGTAGGCCGAGAAGTCGTAGGCGATCTCGAGCGGGCCGAAACACTCCTCGCAGGCGAAGACCGGACCGAGCGGCACCCGGTGACCGCACTCGCGGCAGGAAAGCGCCGAGGCGGGGCCCAGGTCTACGGTCGTGGAGTCGGTGGTGCTTGCAACAGTCTGCGCAGCCATGTGAGGCGAGGCCCTTTCTCCTCATCTTCCTCACGACGCATCTCGCCGTGAGACGGATTTGGCACCTTCCCTAGCCGGGAGCCTCGCGGAATGATCAACAGTGATCTACGAGACCGGCTGGAGGGTTGCCGGGGCTTCATCGGGCCGTATCCCTCTGCCCCTCTGGATGAGCGGTATGTGGTTGTTGAACTCGTTGAACACGAGACGACCCCCGACATGCGATGGTCATCAGCGTTGTTCAAGACTGTAACCGAAGGCCAGGACAGTTGAGATAGCCGTCCGAACCGCGAGATGGATCACATCTTGGTCCTTTCGCCCAGAGAGCGCAGAGGAGCCGCCTACGTGCTGGAAGAAGTCGAGCGCTGGCTGAGCACCCACTCCTGGTCCGTCACCGACCGCCCGCTGCACCAGATCCTCGCCGCGAAACAGCGCACGGGCCAGTCGGTCAGTGTCGTGCTGCCCGCGCTCAACGAGGAGGAGACGGTCGGCGACATCGTCGCGATCATCCGCCACGACCTGATGCAGCAGGTCCCGCTCGTCGACGAGATCGTGGTCGTCGACTCCGGTCCACCGACCGCACGTCCGAGGTCGCCGCGGCGGCCGGCGCGCGGGTCGTGCACCGCGACGACATCCTGCCCCGCATCCCGACGGTCCCCGGCAAGGGCGAGGTCCTGTGGCGCTCGCTGCTGGTCACCTCCGGGGACATCGTCTGCTTCATCGACGCCGACCTGAAGGAGTTCTCCTCCGACTTCGTCTCCGGGATCGTCGGCCCGCTGCTCACCGACCCCGGGATCGACCTGGTCAAGGGCATGTACGACCGCCCCCTCGCCGGAGGGCAGGGACAGGGCGGCCGGGTCACCGAGCTGATGGCCCGCCCGCTGCTCAACATGCACTGGCCGCAGCTGGCCGGCTTCGTGCAGCCGCTCGGTGGCGAGTACGCGGCCCGGCGCGGACTGCTGGAGCAGCTGCCGTTCCCCGTCGGGTACGGAGTCGAGCTGGGCATGCTGGTCGACGCCCTGCATCTGGTGGGCCTCGACGCGCTCGCCCAGGTCGACGTCGGCGTCCGCAAACACCGCCACCAGGACGGCCAGGCCCTCGGCCGGATGGCGGCGGCGATCTACCGCACGGCCCAGCTCCGGCTGGCCCGCGGTCACCTCGTCCGCCCCTCCCTCACCCAGTTCGAACGGGGCGCGGACGGCTTCGAGCCGCGCACCTACTCCGTGGACACGGAGGAGCGGCCGCCGATGGCGGAGATCGCGGAGTACGCGAGCCGCAAGGTGGCGTAGGGCATACCCGGACCGGGCGGTCGTCACGTTTATGCGTTTGCGGACCGGGCTACGTTGAGGCGTATGGCTTCCTCGCACGGCGCTGCCCACCAGGTGCTGGTCGCGTCCAACCGCGGCCCGGTCTCGTACGCACTCCAGCAGGACGGCTCGCTCGCCGCCAAACGGGGCGGCGGCGGGCTGGTCTCCGGCCTGTCGGCGATCGGTCCCGACGCGGGCGCCCTGTGGGTGTGCTCCGCGCTCTCCGACGGCGACCGGGAGGCCGTGCGGCGCGGGGAGGGCGAGCCCGGCGTGCGGATGCTCGACGTCCCGGCGGACGTGCACGCCGACGCGTACAACGGCATCGCCAACTCCGTGCTCTGGTTCGTCCACCACATGCTGTACCAGACGCCCCTGGAGCCGGCCTTCGACGCGGAGTTCCGGCGGCAGTGGGCGTCGTACGAGACGTACAACCGCGCCTTCGCCGAGGCCCTGGCCCAGGAGGCCGCCGAGGGCGCGGCGGTGCTGGTGCAGGACTACCACCTGTGCCTGGTGCCGGGCATGCTGCGGGAGCTGCGGCCGGACCTCAGGATCGCGCACTTCTCGCACACGCCGTGGGCGCCGGTGGAGTACTTCCGGATGCTGCCCGACGACATCGCCGAGCAGCTGCTGCGCGGCATGCTCGGCGCCGACCGGCTGGGCTTCCTCACCCGCCGCTGGGCGGAGGCGTTCACGGCCTGCGCGGCGCTCGTGGGCGGCCTCGGGGACACCCGGGTCGGGGTGCACGGCCTCGGCGCGGACGCCGACTTCCTGCGGCGACGCTCGCACGAGGCGGACGTCGACGAGCGGATGGCCGCGCTGCGCGAGCAGATCGGCGCGGGCCGCAAGGCGATCGTGCGGGTCGACCGGACCGAGCTGTCGAAGAACATCGTGCGCGGGCTGCTGGCCTACCGGCAGCTCCTCGACGACCACCCGGAGTGGCGCGAACGGGTCGTGCACGTGGCCTTCGCCTACCCCTCCCGGCAGGACCTGGCGGTCTACCGGGACTACACCGCCGAGGTGCAGCGCGTGGCGGAGGAGATCAACTCCGTTTACGGCACGCCCGGCTGGACCCCGGTCGTGCTCCATGTGGAGGACGACTTCGCGCGGTCCCTGGCCGCCTACCGGCTGGCCGACGTGGCTCTCGTCAACCCCATCCGGGACGGCATGAACCTGGTCGCCAAGGAGGTCCCGGTCGTCTCCGACGAGGGGTGCGCGCTGGTGCTGTCCCGGGAGGCGGGGGCGTACGAGGAGCTGGCCGAGGACGCGGTGACGGTGAACCCCTACGACGTGATCGGCACGGCGCGCGCCCTGCACACCGCGCTGACCATGCCGCCGGGGGAACGCGCAGAGCGCGCCAAGCGCCTCGCCGCGTCGGCGACCGCGCTCCCCCCGGCCCAGTGGTTCCTCGACCAGCTCAACGCGCTACGGGACCAGCCGAGCTAGCGAAGATCCCGGCCTCCGCCCGAACCGACCCACACGAACGAACACCGACCGAGCCGAACCGCACGGACGAACACCGGCCGAGCCGAACCACGCGGGCGGACGTCAGCCGAACCGAACCACGCGGGCGGGCGTCAGCCGAACCGACCGCACGGGCGGGTTTCAGCTGAGGTGGGAGGTCAGGGTTGAGAGAAGGGCGACCACGCCGGTGGGGCCGGGGACCACCAGGTCCGCCTGTCGACTGAGTTCCGTCACCTCGTCGCTGCCGCTGCACACCAGCAGGCCCGGTGTGCCGTCGGCGCGGAGGCGGTCCACCGCCGCGTAGGCAGGCAGGTCGCCCAGGTCGTCGCCCGCGTACAGGACCGCCGAGGCGCCGGTCTCGCGGACGTACCGGGTGAGCGCGACGCCCTTGTCCATGCCCGGTGGGCGCAGTTCCAGGACGAGGCGGCCGGGCTCGACGATCAGGCCGTGCCGGGCGGCGAGGGCGGTCAGCGGCTCGCGCAGGGCCTCGAAGGCGGCTTGCGGGTCCGCGGCGCGGCGGGTGTGCACGGCGACCGCGAATCCGCCCTTCTCCTCGACCCACGCGCCCTGTCCGGCGGCGCCGGAGCGCTCCAGCAGGCCCGGCAGTTCGGCGCGGACGGCGGCGACACCGGGGTGCGGGGCGGGCCCGCCGACCTCGCCGCTGACGGCGTCCCAGCGCTCGGCGCCGTAGTGGCCGAGGACGACCAGGTGCTCCAGGCCCGGGACGCCCGCGAAGCCGCCGTGGCGGACGGCGACCTCGGCCGGCCGGCCGGTGACCACGGCGACGGAGGCGACCTTCGGGGCGAGCGCGGCCAGCGCGGGAACGGCGTCCGGGTGGGCGCGGGCCTGTTCGGGGTCGGGGACGATCGGCGCGAGGGTGCCGTCGAAGTCGAAGGCCAGCACCGCCTTCCCGGGATCGGCGAGAATCGCGGCGAGCCCCTCGCGACCGGCCCGCGTGGCGGGCGTAGGCAGGGGGTCCGTGTCCGTGTGGGTGCCCATACGGGGACCCTAACCGGGATGGGACCAGGCATGCGCGGCTCGCGCAATGCGCCGGAACCGTCAGCGTTCCGACCGGCGCCGCTCCCGCACCCGTCTGAGCCTGTTCACCGTCACCGGGTCGTGGGCGAGGGCCCGCTCGTCGTCCAGGAGGGCGTTCAGGAGCTGGTAGTAGCGGACGGGGGCCAGGCCCAGCTCCTCGCGTATGGCGCGCTCCTTGGCGCCGGGGCCGGGAAAGCCCCGGCGCTCCAGGGCGAGGACGGCCCGCTCACGCTCCCCCAGCTGCTCCGGTTCCATACCGCGAACGGTAGCCCCCGCCACTGACAGTCAGTCCGCGCTCTCCGCCGTCGACGCCGTCGCCTGCAGCTGGGAGAGGGTGGCGGCGGGGCTGGCGTTCGCCCCGACCGCCTGACCTATGCGCTTCTTCACCGCCGCGCTGACCGCCGCCCACGACGTCTTGCCGACCGGGTACAGCTCGGACTGCGGAAGCTCGTCCAGGAACGGCTTGAGGTCGGCGTCCCGCTTGTCCGAACTCATCACCTCGGACGCCGAGTTGGTGACCGGCAGCAGGTCGTACTCGCGCGAGAAGGAGAGGACGTTCTTCTCGTCGTAGACGAAGTCGAGGAAGTCGCCGACCTGCTGCGCGTGGCCGTTCTTCTTGAAGGCCATCATCCAGTCGGCCACACCCATCGAGGTGCTGCTCTGACCGTGCGCTCCGGGCATCGGCACCATGCCGAACTTCACGCCCTTCTTCGCGGCGATCTTCATCAGCGACGGGTGGCCGTTGAGCATGCCCACCTCGCCCTTGGCGAAGGCGGAGAACGCGGTGGCGCGGTTGAGCCGGCCCGGCGCGACCGGCCCGGTCAGGCCCTTGCCGACCAGGTCGTCCTTGAGCCAGTCGAAGGTGGCGACGTTCTGTGCCGAATCGATTCCGTAGGACCCGACGGTGTCGGTGTAGCCGCCGCCCCCGCTGAGCATCCACTGCATCGTCTCGGCCTGCGCCTCCTCCGGGCCGAGCGGCAGCGCGTACGGGTACGTCACGCCGCGCGCCTTGAGGGCCGCGGCGTCGGCGGCGAGCTGCTTCCACGTCTTCGGCGGGGTGAGGCCGGCGGCCTGGAAGAGGGTCTTGTTGTAGAAGAGCAGCCGCGTGGAGGCCGCGAACGGCATCCCGTACTGCACGCCCTTGAGCTGCCCCGCCGTGGCCAGCTGGGAGGCGAAGTCGGCCTGGGTGCTGATGGAGAGCAGGTCGTCGGCCGTGTAGAGCTCGTCCTTGGCGGCGTAGTCGGCGTACGCGCCGATCTGCGCCATGTCGGGGGCCTTCCCGGCGTCCACCATCTCCTTGACCTTGCGGTCGACGTCGTTCCAGGAGTAGACGGTGACGTCGACCTTCACGCCGGAGTGCTTGCTCTCGTACTCCTTCACCAGCCCGTCCCAGTACTTCTGGGAGCTGTTGGCGGCGGAGTCGCCGTAGTCCGCCGCGACCAGTCTCAGGGTGACGTCTCCCGAACCGCCGGTGACACCGCAGCCCCCGAGGGTCGCCGTCATCCCCAGCGCGGCGATCGCCGCGACCGTTCCCGCCTTGCGCCGCTGCACTGCTACGCCACGCTCCAACTGTCTCGCCGTTCAATATGTGGACTCTCCAAGGTCTACACCACGCAAGTGGACTAGACCTCTCAAGGGTAGTGGGGCCACACTGTCCTCCGTGAGACACGTCATCGCCCTCGATGTGGGCGGCACCGGGATGAAGGCCGCGCTCGTCGGCGCGGGCGGCGAGCTGCTGCACCGGGCCCGCCGTGCGACCGGACGCGAGCGCGGGCCGGACGCGGTCGTCGAGGGCATCCTCGACTTCGCCGCCGAGCTGCGCGCGTACGGCGTCGAGCGTCTCGGCGAGCCCGCCTCGGCCGCCGGTGTCGCCGTCCCCGGCATCGTCGACGAGCAGCGGGGCGTGGCCGCCTACGCCGCCAACCTCGGCTGGCGCGACGTCCCCCTGCGCGACCTGCTGTCCCGGCGGCTCGGCGCCCCCGTCCGTCTCGGCCACGACGTGCGCACCGGCGGACTCGCCGAGGGCCGGATCGGCGCGGGCCGGGGCGCCGACCGGTTCCTGTTCGTCGCCCTGGGCACCGGCATCGCGGGCGCCATCGGCATGGCGGGCCGGGTGGAGTCGGGCGCGCACGGCTTCGCGGGAGAGATCGGCCACATCGTCGTACGGCCCGGGGGGACCCCCTGTCCGTGCGGGCAGTCCGGCTGCCTGGAGCGGTACGCCTCCGCGGCCGCCGTCGGCGAGGCGTGGGCGAAGGCGTGCGGCGACCCGGACGCGGACGCCGCCGACTGCGCGCGGGCCGTCGCGTCCGGCGACCCGAACGCCGTCCGGATCTGGCAGGGCGCGATCGACGCCCTGGCCGACGGCCTGCTGACCGCCCTCACCCTGCTGGACCCGCGCACCCTGATCGTCGGTGGCGGCCTGGCCGAGGCGGGGGAAACCTTGTTCACACCGCTGCGGGAGGCCGTCGAACGCCGGGTGACCTTCCAGAAACTCCCGTCGATCGTCCCCGCGGCACTGGGGGACACGGCGGGCTGTCTCGGTGCCGGGCTGCTGGCCTGGGACCTGCTGACCACAACCGACCGTACGGAGGTAACCACCTGATGGGTTCTCGCAAGGTTCTCGCCGGTGCCCGGGTGGTGCTCCCCACCGGGATCGTGCACGACGGTCGCGTCGTCGTCGCCGGCACGCGGATCGCCGGCGCGGCCCCCGAAGACGCCGAGGTCGTCGACGTGAGCGGCCACTGGCTGGTGCCCGGCTTCGTCGACATCCACAACCACGGGGGCGGCGGGGCCTCCTTCACCTCCGGCACGGTCGAGGACGTCCTCCACGGCATCCACACCCACCGTCTCCACGGCACCACCACGCTCGTCGCCTCTACCGTCACCGGCGACATGGACTTCCTCGTCCAGCGCGCCGGGCTGCTCAGCGAACTGGCCGAGCAGGGCGACATCGCCGGCATCCACTTCGAGGGGCCCTTCATCTCGCCCTGCCGCAAGGGCGCGCACTCCGAGGAGCTTCTGCGCGACCCCGACCCCGCAGAGGTCCGCAAGCTGATCGACGCGGCGCGCGGGCGGGCCCGGATGGTCACCCTCGCCACCGAACTGCCGGGCGGCATCGACTCCGTACGCCTCCTCGCCGAGCACGGCGTGATCGCGGCGATCGGGCACACGGACGCGACGTACGAGCAGACGGTGCAGGCCATCGACGCCGGTGCCACGGTCGCCACCCACCTCTTCAACGCCATGCCGCCCCTCGGCCACCGGGCCCCCGGCCCGATCGCCGCCCTCCTGGAGGACGAGCGGATCACGGTCGAGCTGATCGACGACGGCACGCATCTGCACCCCGCGGCCCTGCAGTTGGCGTTCCACCGCGCGGGCGCGGGCCGGGTGACCTTCATCACGGACGCCATGGACGCGGCCGGCTTCGGCGACGGCCGGTACATGCTCGGCCCGCTGGAGGTGGAGGTCAGCGAGGGCGTCGCCCGCCTGGTGGAGGGCGGTTCCATCGCCGGCTCCACCCTGACCCTGGACCGGGCGTTCAAGCGGGCCGTGACCCTCGACGGGCTTCCCGTCGAGGACGTCGTCGCCGCGATCTCCGCCAACCCGGCCCGGCTGCTCGGCATGGACGACCGGATCGGCTCACTGGAGCCCGGCAAGGACGCCGACCTGGTGCTGCTGGACCGGCAGTTCGACCTCAAGGGCGTGATGCGCCGGGGTGAATGGGTGGTCGATCCACAACTGGGGTGATGTGTCCGGGGTGTTGAGCGCGGCGGTCGTCCTGCGAAAATATGACGGCCGCCGTCCGTCCGGTCGGCCCGCGCATCGGCAACTGTCTTCGGGGGAGGTCGGCCCAGGTGATCCTGACGGTCACGCTGAACACCGCTCTCGACATCACCTATCGGGTACGGGGCCTGCGCCCGCACGCCTCCCACCGGGTCTCCGAGGTCACGGAACGTCCGGGCGGCAAGGGCCTGAACGTGGCCCGCGTGCTGGCGGCCCTCGGCCACGAGGTGACCGTCACCGGGTTCACGGGCGGCTCGACCGGCCGCAGCGTCCAGGAGCAACTCACCCGCACGCACGGCGTGGTGGACGCGCTCGTCCCGGTCGGCGGCCCGACCCGGCGCACGATCGCCGTCGTCGACGAGCGCACCGGCGACACGACGCAGCTGAACGAACCCGGCCCCACGATCGCACCCGCCGAATGGGCGGCCTTCCAGGAGGTCTACGAGGACCTGCTGCCGTCGATGTCGGCGGTGGCCCTGTGCGGCAGCCTGCCGCCGGGGGTGCCGGTGGGCGCGTACGCGGGCCTGGTCCGCACGGCGAAGGCGGCCGGCGTCCCCGTCCTGCTCGACACCAGCGGGGAGCCGCTGCGCCGCGGGGTGGCCGCGCGCCCCGACCTGATCAAGCCCAACGCCGACGAACTGGCCGAACTGACCGGCTCCCACGAACCCTTGCGCGCCACGCAGGACGCCCGCAGGCGCGGCGCCAGGGCGGTCGTCACGTCCCTCGGCCGCGACGGCCTCCTCGCCGTCACCCCGGAGGGCCGCTGGCGCGCCACCCCACCCACCCACATCCACGGCAACCCCACAGGCGCCGGCGACTCAGCGGTGGCCGGCCTCCTGTCGGGCCTGGTGGAACACCTCCCCTGGCCGGACCGCCTGTCCCGAGCGGTAGCCCTGTCGGCGGCAACGGTCCACGCCCACACAGCGGGAGAATTCGACCACGAGGTCTACGAGAAGCTCCTGATACCGGTGTCCGACTCGGTGACGGCGGCTTGAACGCGGTGCGCTACTGCGGCAGCTGCACCCACAGCTGGTCGATGAGGGCGTTGCACTGGTTGCCCTGGCCGCAGGAGAGGGTCAGGGTGTTGGTGCCCTTGGTCAGGGTCACCGGGGCCCAGGTGGACTGCCAGTTCTTCGCGAAGTCGGTGTCCGAGGACTTGATGAAGTTCTTCATGCCCAGCGGCTGCTGGTTGGACTTGCCGTTGACCGTCAGCGTCGCGTTGGCGTCCGCCGCGGGAATGCTGTAGTGCACGTAGAGGCGGTAGGGGCCGGCCTTCGGGAGGTCGACGGTCCAGGTGATCGAGGCGCCGACGTTGTTGAACCCCGTCACATAGGTGCCGCCGGCCGACTTGGCGCCCTTGACGTCCGAGGCCGTGGTCGCGCCGCCGCCCAGCTGGGCGTCCTTCGCGTCGGTCTTCGGGAGGTCCGTCGACGTCGCGTCCGTCGGGGACTGGCTGGGCTTGGTGTTCTGGGACGCCGTCGGGGTCGGGGAGGCGTCGCCGCCCGCCTTGTTGTCCGAGTTGCCGTTCATCATCGCCACGCCGATGCCGATGACGACCGCGGCGACCACGGCGATCGCGCCGATCAGCAGCCCCTTGGTGTTGGGGCCGCGACGGCCGCCCCCGCCGCCGTGCGCCGGCTGCTGCGGCGCCGTGGGGGCACCGCCGCCGGGGAAGGTCTCCGGCGCCGCGTAGTGGGCGTTCGGCTGACCGTACGTGCCCTGCTGCTGCGGCACCTGCCCGTAGGGAGCCGTCTGCTGCTGCCCCTGGGCCGGCTGGCCGTACTGCCGCTGGCCGACCGCGCGCACCCGGTTGACGGAGTTCGGGTAGCCGTACCCGCCACCGGAGGGCGGCTGGGCGCCGTTGGCCTGCCCATCGGCGTAGAGGTAGCCGAACGGGTCGTCGTCCTCGGGCGTACTGGCGCCGTTGTTGCCGGACGTCATCCCTGGGTACTCCTCAGCGGTGCGGGTCGAGCGAGATTCGGGGGTCAGCTTGCGAGCCTACCCGCTCCCCGTGCCCCAAACGGGTGACTCGGATCGCACCGTTCCGCCACCCCAGCCCTGACCTGCGGTTCACCCGGCCCGTCGGTGCTGTTTGGGACGAGATCGTTTCTCTACGTACATCCGCTCGTCGGCAGACTTCAACACTTCGTCCGCAGTCATTCCACAGTGCGCCCACCCGATGCCGAAGCTGGCGCCGACCCGCATGGCCCGCCCGTCCACACGGATGGGCTGGATGATCTCGTTGCGCAGGCGTACGGCCAGGTCCTGGGCGTCGGCGCGGCCGAGGCCGTCGGCGAGGACGACGAACTCGTCACCGCCGAGCCGGGCCACCGTGTCGCCGTCGCGCACGCCCCGGGTCAGCCGCCGGGCGACCTCGATGAGCACCGCGTCACCGGCGTTGTGCCCGAACCGGTCGTTGATCGACTTGAAGCCGTCGAGGTCGCAGAAGAGGACCGCGAGCCCCTTGGTGCCGTCGTCGCGCTCGCCCTCGGGGGCGACGGTGTGCACGTGGTGGTCGAAGGCGTCGAAGGCCTCGGTGCCACCCGGCCGGAGGTCGAAGCCGTGGCCGTTGACGTCGTAGGCGGGGTGTCCGAAGGCCGCGTCCAGGGACTCCAGGGCGCCCGGGTGGGTGGCGCGTCGGCACAGCCGCGAGGACAGGCGCGAGCGCAGCTCGGCGGAGTTCGGCAGGCCGGTGAGGGAGTCGTGGGAGGCGCGGTGGGCGAGCTGCAGCTCGCGGCGCTTGCGCTCCTCTATGTCCTCGACGTGGGTGAGCAGGAAGCGCGGCCCGTCGGCGGCGTCCGCGACGACGCTGTTGCGCAGCGAGACCCATACGTACGTGCCGTCCCGGCGCCCGAGGCGCAGCTCCGCGCGTCCGCCCTCGGCGGAGGTCCGCAGCAGCGTGCCGATGTCCTCGGGGTGGACGAGGTCGGAGAAGGAGTAGCGCCGCATCGCGGAGGCGGGCCGGCCGAGCAGCCGGCACAGGGCGTCGTTGGTCCGCAGTATTCGGCCGTGCTGGTCGCCGCCCATCTCGGCGATGGCCATGCCGGAGGGGGCGTACTCGAAGGCCTGCCGGAAGCTCTCCTCGCTGGCCCTGAGCGCCTGCTGCTCCCTTTCGAGCCTGACGAGTGCCCGCTGCATGTTGGAGCGAAGACGTGCGTTGCTGATCGCGATGGCGGCCTGGAACGCGTACATCTGGAGCGCTTCGCGTCCCCACGCGCCCGGCCGGCGGCCGTTGCGGGGGCGGTCCACGGACAGCACGCCGATCAGTTCACCGCACGAGCCCCCGGGCGCCGCGGGCGTGTACATCGGGGCGAAGAGCCGGTCGGAGGGGTGCCACTCGTCCTCGAAGCGGGGCGCGGGCCCGTCGGTGTACCACTGCGGCACGTCGTCGTCGTCGAGGACCCAGCCCTCGGTGTGCGAGATGAAGACCAGGTCGCCCCAGTGCTCGCCCATGCTCAGCCGGCGCTCCCAGGACTCGCGGGAGCCGACCCGGCCGGTGATCAGCGCCTCGGCGGCGGGATTGCCGGCGAAGGCGGCGACGACGAGGTCACCGTCGGGGCGGACGAGGTTGACGCACGCCAGTTCGTAGCCGAGGCCGGTGACGACGCCGTCGGCGACGGTCTGCAGCGTGTCCGCAAGACTGCGTGCGGTGTTCATGTCGGCCATGACCTGGTGCAGTTGCCGCAGGGTCGCAAGGCGGACGTAGGGCTCCGACTCGGTCTCCATTGCTCGCCCTCCCCCGAGACCTCGCAGCGAATCAAGGGTTCTCATCGGCGTATCGTTCTGGCAGCTTCTCAGCCACTGAATCACAGCGCGCTGCCCACTCGGTACACAGGGTCAACAATTCATGGCCCTTGTGACTCAAGTCACAGCGAAAGATGAACAATTGAGTGGTGTTTCTGCGTTTTACCTGTGCGTTTACTGAACGCAATCTTTGTGCGGATGTGGAGATGACGCAGAAGCGTACGTGATGGACGTGCCCGCCGTCCGCCGAAGGACCTAGGTCCGTTCTCGGCCCCGGGCCCGATGCGGCCCGCGAGGGCCGGAGATTAGCGTTCCCGGTGTGCTGAAGACTCCCCCCGCCGCATCCCCGATCACTGCCGGGCCCACCTCCGGGCATGCTGAGGGGGTGAGCAACGACGCGTTCCGTGCCGCCATGTCCCGGCTGGCCGCCGGTGTGGTCCTGGTGACCGCGCAGGAGCCGCCCCTGGACCCCGACGACCCGTCGGCGCCGGCCGGCGAGGACGTCGGCATGACGGCCACGGCGTTCCTGTCGGTCTCCCTCGATCCGCCCCTGGTCCTGGTCAGCCTGCGCACCGGCGCCCGCATGGACGACCTTCTGGACGAGCAGCCCCTGTGGGCGGTCTCGGTGCTCTCCGAGAGCCAGCGCCACATCGCCGGCCGCTTCGCGATGAAGGGCCGCATCAGCGACCGCCTCCTCTTCGAGGACATCCCGTACATCCGGGGGAAGGCCACGAACGCGCCTCTGGTGGGCGGCGCGCTGGCCACCCTGGAGTGCCGCACCGAACAGCGGGTGATCGCCGGCGACCACACCCTGGTGATCGGCCGCGTCCTGACGGCGGACGTACCGAGCGCGACCGGCGGCCCGCTGGCGTACTTCCGGGGGCGGTACCGGCAGTTGGGGTGAGGACCCGCACCCGGCGGGGCGGCCCGTAATTGCGTGGCACGCGCGCGTGGGCGCTTCCTATGGTCGGCGCATGACGCCACCCGAACCGCCCGGCCCCCGTCTGGTGGAGATCACCCCCGGCAATCTCGCGGCCGCCCTCGCCCTCCGCATCCGCCCGGACCAGGAGCACGCGGTCGAGCCGGTCGCGGAATCGCTGGCGGAGGCGTACGTGCATCCTCCGGGTGTCGCCTGGCCCCGCCTGATCGTCGACGGCGACCGCCCGGTCGGCTTCCTGATGGCCTTCCTCGACATCGATTGGAAGGAGGACGGCACCCTGTTCCGCTCCGGGCTGTGGCGGCTGAACATCGCCGCCGGGGAGCAGGGCCGCGGCTACGGCCGTTTCGCCGTCGAGTCCGTGGCCGCGGAGATCCGCCGCCGCGGCGGCGAGCAGTGCTACGTCACCTGGCATCCCGGCCCCGACGGCCCCGACGGCTTCTACCTCGGCCTCGGCTTCCGTACGACGGGAGAGAAGAGCGGCGACCAGACGGTCGGCGTCCTGGACCTCCAGGACCTCTAGGACCTCTGGACGAGGATCACCTCGCGCTCGGCGACGCGCTCCGGGGCGGTCGCGATGTCGATGGCGGCGATCTTGTCCCCGACGAACGTGAAGGCCAGCGTCCGGTCCAGGCGGCCGTCGACGTACACGGCCAGCCCCGTGGCACCGTCGACCAGCGCGGGCCGCGCCACGGCCGTCAGGTGCCGGAAGGCGGACGCGCCCCTGGCCACGGCCGCCGCTCCCGTGTTCACGCCGGCGTCGCTGTGGGCGACGACGTCCGGGTCCAGCAGCGCGACCAGGGCCTCGAAGTCGCCCTCGCGCGCGGCGGCGAGGAAGGCGTCCACGACGGCCCGCCGCCGCCCCGGATCACCACCCGGCACCCGGTCGGCCCCCCGCACCCGCCGCCGTGCCCGGCTCGCCAGCTGCCTGGCCGCCACCGGGCTGCGCCCCACGATCTCCCCGACCTCCTCGTACGGCACCGCGAACAGGTCGTGCAGCACGAACACCAGCCGCTCGGCGGGCGTCAGCGTCTCCAGGACGACGAGCAGCGCCACGCCCACCGAGTCGGCGAGCACGGCGTGCTGCTCGGGATCGGCCCCACCGGAGACGTCCACCACGGGCGGGTGCCCCGCGGGCGGCTCCAGCGGCTCCTCCGCGCGCGACCTGCGCGAGCGCAGCATGTCGAGGCACACCCGTCCGACGACGGTCGTCAGCCATCCCCCGAGGTTCTCCACGTCGTCCGTGTCGGAACGGCTCAGCCGGAACCACGCCTCCTGCACCGCGTCGTCCGCCTCGGCGGCGGAGCCGAGCATGCGGTAGGCGACGGCACGCAGATGCGGGCGGTGCGCCTCGAACCGCCGGGCGAGGACTTCGCTGTCCGAGGGAATCCGGTACTCGCTCATGGTCCTATGACGAACGGGACGGCGGCGATGTGACAGAGACGGTCCCGGTCGCCTCACGACCAGTCGCGGCCCGAACGCCCCCGCTTCGTGTCGGAGCGCTGCTTCTTCTCCCGCAGCCGGCGCTCGTTGATCCCCCGCGGGATACGGGTCGCGCGGCGGGGCTTGGGCGGCGGCGCGGTCGCCTCGGCGAGCAGCGCGGCCAGGCGTACGGCCGCCGCCTCGCGGTTGCGCCACTGCGAGCGGTGCTCGGAGGCGCGGACGGCGATCACGCCGTCGACGAGCCGCCCGGCCAGCCGCTCCAGCGCCCGCGCCTTCCACACCTCCGGCAGCGCCTCGGTCCGGGCCAGGTCGAAGCGCAGCTCCACCTGGGAGTCACTGGTGTTGACGTGCTGCCCGCCGGGCCCCGAGGAGCGCGAGAAACGCCACATGAGCTCGGCCTCGGGGAGCGAGACGGAGCCGCGGATGACATAGGGACCGGACATGTCCCCCATCGTCGCGCGCCTGACCCGCACACGTCACGCGATTAACGTCGGCGGTCGTTCACCCGAACTTCGGTAAAGAAAGTAAAGACACCTGGAACCTTCGGTACCCCTCTTGGCGTTCATACCGGTAGCTGTAGGTTCACTGCCGTACATAAACGAGGGAAAGGACTCCCAACCATGGCTGTAAGCCTGTCCAAGGGTGGCAACGTCTCGCTCACCAAGGAGGCTCCGGGCCTGACCGCCGTCACCGTGGGCCTCGGCTGGGACGTCCGCACCACCACCGGCACGGACTTCGACCTCGACGCCTCGGCCATCGCGGTCAACACGCAGGGCAAGGTCTACTCGGACGCCCACTTCGTGTTCTTCAACAACAAGCAGACCCCGGACAACACCATCGTCCACACCGGCGACAACCGCACGGGCGAGGGCGAGGGCGACGACGAGGCGATCAACGTCAACCTGGCGGCCCTTCCGGCCGACATCGACAAGATCGTCTTCCCGGTCTCGATCTACGACGCGGAGAACCGCTCGCAGAACTTCGGCCAGGTCCGCAACGCCTACATCCGCATCATCAACCAGGCCGGCGGCGCCGAGATCGCCCGCTACGACCTCTCCGAGGACGCGGCCACGGAGACGGCGATGGTCTTCGGCGAGCTGTACCGCAACGGCGCGGAGTGGAAGTTCCGCGCCGTGGGCCAGGGCTACGCGTCCGGCCTGGTCGGCATCGCGCAGGACTTCGGCGTCAACGTCTGAGTGACGCTGCGCTGAGCGGGGCCCCTGGGTGCGGTACGCCGCAGCCGGGGGCTCACGTCTGTGAGACGAACACCGCCCAGGCGGCCGGGGCGAAGGCCAGGCGGGGGCCGAGGGTGTCTTGCTTGGAGTCGCGGACGTGGATTGTGCGGGGGGCTATCGCGACCTCGACACAGGAATTGCCGTCAGGGCCGTCGCTGTAGCTGCTCTTGAACCAAGCCAGCGTGGAGGCGTCTCCGGCGGAGGACTTGCGGGTCATGTTTCTCCCAGCAGTTGCTCGATGAAGGCCAGCGACTCCCGCGGAGTGAGAGCCTGGGCCCGGATGGTGCCATAGCGCAGCTCAAGGATCCGCAGGTGTTTGGGGTCCGTGGTCGGCCGACCGCTGTACGCGCCGTCGGAACGGCCCACCCCTGTGCCGTCCGGGAACTTTAGGACCTCGATCCTTCCGTCCATCCCGGGGTGAGCGTCGGAGTTCGTCGGCATCACCTGGAGCGCGACGTTACGCAACCGACCCACCTCCAGCAGATGTTCGAGCTGCCGACGCCACACCATTGTGCCTCCGACGGGACGGCGCAGCGTCGCCTCCTCCTGCACAAAGCTCAGCGCAGGCGCGGGCGAGCGCTCGAAGATTGACTTACGCGCCATGCGTGCGGCCACCGACAACTCCACGTCCTCGGCCGAATAGGTCGGCTGCCACGCCTCGAACAGGGCCCGTGCGTGTTCCGGTGTCTGCAGGAGGCCGTGCAGACTGAGCCCGACGTAGACCCCGAGTTCGACCGCCTGCGCCTCCAACTGCGCCAGCTCCCGGACCTTCTTGGGGTACCGGACCTTGCTGACGTCCTCCTTCATCGCCGAGATGAGGCCACCCGCCCCCAACACCTCGTCCGCCCTGTCCAGATACTCCTGCCGGGGAATCCTCTTCCCGCCCTCGATCTTGTAGACGAGGTCCTCGCCGTACCCGACGGCCCTGCCGAAGTCCGCGGCACGCATCCCCACCGCCTCTCGCCGCAGCTTGAGCTGCCGCCCGACCGTGGCGATGACCGCAACGCCCCACTCGTCGTCCGGATCGACCTCCCACCCCGGCTCGTCCGCCTCGGTCCTGAGCCGTCCCGCCTCCGCGTCCACCGACATCCCGCGTGCCCCTCCGTCGTACTGGCCCTCCCGCGCCCCTGCCCGTACGGCCCGTCCCGACAGTCCGGACAGCACCGGACAAGCTCCGGACAGTGACCGTACGCAACGGCGCAGTCACTCCTCACGGTAGTCAGAGACGGCCACGCTGAGTGACGTGAACGAGGAATCCCCCACCCCCATCCGCAACTTCAGCGTGCAGCTCTCCCCCACCCCGCGCGGCGCGCGCCTGGCGAGGCTGCTGGCCACGGAGCAACTGCGCGCCTGGGAACTGCCGTCGCACCCGGCGGAGCACATCGTGGCGGAGCTGGCGGCGAACGCGGTGACGCACGGCCGCGTGCCGGGCCGCGACTTCCGGCTGACGCTCTACGTGGTCGCCGACACCCTGCGCATCGAGGTCACGGACACGTGCGGTGACCGTATGCCGTGTGCCGAACTCCCCGGCCGCGACGCCGAGTCGGGTCGCGGTCTCGTACTGGTCGAGGCCCTCGCGGACAAGTGGGGAGTCGCACCGGGGTTGTCGCCGCGCAAGACGGTGTGGGCCGAGATCCGCCTCACCCGAAGCACGCCGGGCCGGGTTCCGGTGGACCCGTGTTCCGGCGGCACCGGACGTCTCTTTTCCCAACAAAGAACCCGGTGAAAGAACCCCCGCCAAACCGAACCCCAGCCCCTCACCCGCCCGGGTGAACATCGCCAACTCGGCTGGCTTTCGCCCTGGTTGCCTGCCCTACTCTCGGCGCAACACAACCGCACACATGCAACGGCCCTCGCAGGGACTGGCATCCCGATGCGAGGGCCTGACCACCGAGGAAGGCGTATCTTCCTGATGGACACGAAAAACCCTAGCGCGCCCCCGCACGCCCAGTCCCGCGTTGCGGCCAACAAGCACCCGATCCGGCGGTATTCCGAAACCGGTGGCCTGGTCCACGACCACACCCGCCACACCACGCGCTTCACGGTGATCGGCAACCACCTGGCGCAGCATCCGGAGCTGTCGCTGCTGGCCATCGGACTGGCCACGCACATCCAGTCGCTGCCCCAGCGCGCCCACGTCGACATCAAGACCCTGGCCGCCCGCTTTCCCGAAGGGGCGACCCGTATCGCGGCGGCCCTGCGCGAACTGGAAGCCCACGGCTACCTGCGCCGGGAACGCCGACGCGTCTCCGGCGGCCGTATCGTCACGCGCACGGTCTCCTGCAACCAGCCGGGCCACCGCGCCGACGACCACGCCCCCCGTCCCCAGCGCACCCGCCCGAAGAGGGAGACCGCGCCCAAGCCACTCCCCCCGGTGCCACGCCCCGCCTACCCGGCCCCGGCCCTCATCGAGCAGGCGACGCAGGTCCTCGCGACCCTCCGCACCCACGACAGACGTCTGCTGCTGAGCGAACGGGACACGGCCCACCTGGCCCCGGGCGTGGCCGCCTGGCTGGAACGGGAGGTGACCCCCACGACCGTACGAGAAGCACTCACCACGGCCCTCCCCACGGAGCCCCTGTGCCGTCCGGCCGCCCTCCTGGCCCACCGGTTGACAGCCCAGCTCCCGCCCCCGCCGCCCGTACGGCCCCCCGCTCCACCGCCGGCCGTTCGCCACCCCCTCCAGAACTGCGACGGCTGCGACCGCGCCTTCCGCTCGCCCGCCCCTGGACGCTGTGGTGACTGCCGATCCGATTTCCCGGAGGCCGCCTAGCATGGACGTGACGATCCTGGCCCCCAAGCACAGACGAGGAGCGAGCGCCATGACCATCGCCCCCGACAGCGCGCGGCAGGGCGCCTCCCACCGCTACAGGGCCATGCGCGACTTCGTTCAGTCGACGGACGACAACGTGCCCGGCAAGTTCGAGGTCACCATGGAAGGGATCGTTCACGACATGATGGCGCCCGTCGGCCCGCACGAGCTGACCACCGTGCATCTCCGAAGGCGCCTTGAAAGAGTGATGCCGGAAGAGATCGTGGCCCACACGGGCGAGCCCGACGTCGAGGACGAGGCCCAAGGGATCATGCGGCGCCCCGATGTGATGGTGATCGCCATGGCGGACATGGACGTCCCCGGTTCGTTCGATCCCCGCACGCTCATCGCCGCCATCGAGATCGTCTCCCGCTCCAACCCCGACAACGACTGGGTGACGAAGCTGCGCGACTACCCCCTCATCGGCGTCCCCGTCTACGCGATCTTCGACCCCCGCACCGGCACCGGAGCCGTGCTCGGCGACATCCACCCCACCCCCGACGGCCCCCGCTACGCGACCCGCAAGGATTTCGTCTACGGCGAGGACGTCACCATCGGCGACTGGACGATCTCGACCGACGGGCTGCCGCGCTACCAGCCCATCGGCCGGTAGTACCCGAGCACCGCCGCCAGCTGCGCGAACCACTGACCGAGCTGTGCCTTGGGCTTGGCCTGGACGACGCACTCGTAGAACTGCCCGTTCGGCAGGACCACCGCCATCATCAGGGCCCTGCCGTTCGGGCTGGCCTTGTAGTGGACGCTCTGGATCTCCGGCCAGGAGAACTCCACGGCCGCGCCGTGGTCCTCGAAGGCGACGCCCGAGGCATCGACGACGATCGAGTTGTGGACGTCCACCGCCATGAACTCCGGCCCCTCGGCGGGGGGCTGGGCAGGGGTGGGGGCGTACTGCGGGGGCGGCGGGCCGAAGCCCTGCGGAGGCTGGTTCCCGTACGGCGGTGGCTGGGTGGTCATCTGCTTCCGTCCCCGAATGCGGCGTGGCTCCTGGGGACATCCTCGCTCAGGTCGGGTCGGCGCTCCTAGGGCGCGTCCCCGTGCGGGCGGGACTGTGACGTCTGCTCCCTCCGGTGCGCTGGAGGTGGATGCGGGGGAAGCCAAGGCGAGCGAAGGAAAGACGGCCTTGACGACCATCCAGCACAGCCGGGCGGGACGACGGCAGACCATGCGCCGTATCCGCCCCCGGCGGTCCCCCGCCGCACCCCTGCTCCTGCTCTCCTGGGCGGGCGCCGCCGCCGTGGTGTGGCTGTGGTGGCGCGGCACCCCGGCCGTCGCCGCGACGACGGCGGACCGGCTGGTCAACGCGGGCCGCATCACCGGACTGCTCGCCGGATACGCGATCGCGCTCGTGATCGCCCAGATGGCACGTGTCCCCGCGCTGGAACGCCGCGTCGGCTCCGACCGCGTGGTGCGCTGGCACGCCCGCACCGGCCGCTACGCGCTGTCGCTGACCCTCGCCCATGTCGTGCTGATCCTGTACGGGTACGCCCTGCAGGCGCACACCGGCATCGTGGCGCAGACGGTCTCCGTCGTCACCGGCTACCCGGACATGGTCGAGGCGACGGTGGGCACCGTGCTGCTGCTCCTCGTCGGCTTCGTCTCCGCCGGCGCCGTACGGCGTCGTATGCGCTACGAGACCTGGTACTACCTGCACCTGCTCACCTACGCCGCGGTCTACCTCGCCTTCTGGCACCAGCTGTCGACGGGGGACCAGTTCGTCGGCGACGCGGCCGCCCGCACCGCCTGGTACGCCCTGTACGCCGTGGTCGGCGTCCTGCTGCTGTGGTACCGCGTGCTCACCCCGGTGCGGCTCAACCTCCGGCACCGGATGCGGGTCGAGGCGGTGGTGCGGGAGGCGCCGGAGATCGTCTCGGTGCTGATCCGCGGCCGGCGGCTGCACCGGCTGGGCGCCGAGGCGGGGCAGTTCTTCCGCTGGCGGTTCCTCACCAAGGGCCTGCGCTGGACCGCCAGCCCCTACTCCCTCTCCGCGCCGCCCCGGCCCGACCTGCTGCGGATCACCGTCAAGGCCGTCGGCGGGCACAGCGCGGCGCTGGCCCGGCTCAGGCCCGGCACCCGGGTGTGGGCCGAGGGTCCGTACGGGGCGATGACGGCGGCCCGCCGCAGCCGCGGGAAGGTGCTGCTGCTCGCGGGCGGCGCGGGCATCACCCCGCTGCGCGCCCTGTTCGAGACGCTGCCCGGCGCGGCCGGGGACCTGACGCTGCTCTACCGGGCCCGCACGGCCGAGGAACTGGCGCTGCGCGACGAACTGGAGGCCATCGCCGACGAACGCGGCGCCCAGCTGCTCTACGCGGTCAACAGCCCGGACGGGCGGCGGCCGGCGATCACCGCGAAGATGCTGCGCCGGATCCTGCCGGACATCGCCCGCCACGACGTGTACCTGTGCGGGCCGCCGGGGCTGGCCGAGGAGTCGTACGCGGCACTGCGCGAGGCAGGTGTGCCGCACCGCCGTATCCACCACGAGTCGTTCGAGTTCTGAGGCGGGATCTGTGACACGTCGTACCTCTGACGCGCTGGAGCTGCCGTGAGGAAGAAACATCCGTTCCGCCACGCCCTGCTGGCCACCGCCGGTGCCGTCTCCGGCATCGTGCTGCTGCTCGCACTGAAGCCGACCACCGACCCGGCACTCGCGCGGGCCGCCGCCCCCGCGCCCACGCTCACGGCGCGGGCGTCCGCGTCCCCGTCCGCGTCCGCGCACTCCGCGCCCGCTTCCGCCTCGCCGTCGAAGACGCCCGGCAAGAAGCGCACGCCCTCGTCCTCCGCGCGGCCGTCGCACACCGCGTCGGCCGCCCCGACGAGAACCAGCAGCGCTCCCTCCGCCCCGAAGACCACTTCGGCCGCGCCCACCACCCGTACCGTCACCGGGACCACGGCCCAGACCAAGTACGGGCCCGTCCAGGTGCGCATCACTCTGACCGGCGGCAGGATCACGGCGGCGAGCGCCGTCCAGTACCCGGACGAGACGGCCCGCAGCAAGGACATCAACGCGACGGCCGTCCCCCAGCTCAACCAGGAGACATTGCAGGCGCAGTGCGCTCGTATCGACACGGTGTCGGGGGCGACGTACACCAGCGCGGGCTACAAGCAGTCCCTGCAGAGCGCACTGGACAAGGCGGGCGTCTGACGGCAGCGAAAACGGACGCTCCGCCGCCGCCCGTCCGGGTAGCGTCCGCGGCATGATCCTCGAACCGCTCCGCCTCGCCCCCGACCACGACATCCCGGGCCCGCTCCTCACCGAGCTGACGGCCCTGTACGCCTCCAACCACGAGTTCCACGCGCTCAGCGGCGAGTTCCCCGACCCGGACGACATCCGCCCCGAGCAGGTGGCGACCGCACTCGCCGACGACCTGGCGCACCCGGACGCCGAGGTCCTGCTCGCCCGCAGCGAGGGCCGGCTGGCCGGCATCGCCATCACCCTCGCCCACCACCCCGACCCGGCGGACCCGGACCCGTGGATCGGCCTGCTGATGGTGGACGCGACCCTGCACGGCAGGGGCCTCGGGCGGCGGTTCGCCACGCTCGTCGAGGACGGCTTCCGCGAGGCCGGCCGCACCGCGGTCCGCCTCGCCGTCCTGGAGAACAACCCCAAGGCCCTCGCCTTCTGGACCGGTCTCGGCTACGAGGTCATCGACCACCGCCCGGACCGCGACCTGGGCCGCCCGTGCGCGGTGCTGCGCAAGGAACTGGGGACCATCCGGCCCGCGTGAGCGGGCCGGCCCCCGGGTGTGACGTTCCGACCGCCAACTGCGCTTTGTCCAGTGGAGGTTGACCCTCGACAACCCGTCCGCATAGCGAACCCCGCGCCTCGCCATTCGGATACGAACACGTAAATTCTTGACGGCGGTCTGTCAAAAAGATCGTTCAGATGGCAACCTCTCCTCGCTCGCCGCAACTCTGTGCCCCACCTGTGCCTCCCCTGTGAGGCCGGCTCGAAGGAGACCGAGTGAGACAGCGTTCCCGTACGCTCCGCACCGCCGCCCTGATCGGCTCCGCCGCGATGGTCGTGCTCGCCCTGCAGAACGGCGCCGCCACCGCCGCCCCCGCGCACACCAGCGGCGCCACCGCCCTCCCCCTCACCGCGTCGGCCCGCGCCGCCGCGCTCAGGTCGGCACAGGAGGCCGCCGGTTCCACCGCCCGTGAACTCGGGCTCGGCGCGCAGGAGAAGCTCGTCGTCCAGGACGTGGTGAAGGACGCGAACGGCACCGTCCACACCCGCTACCAGCGCACCTACGCCGGCCTGCCCGTCCTCGGCGGCGACCTGGTCACGCACGTGGCGAAGAACGGCACCCTCAAGGGCGTCACGAAGGCGACCAAGGCCCGGATATCCGTGGCGTCGACCGACGCCTCCGTCTCCGCCGCCTCCGCGAGGAAGACCGCGCTCGCCGGCACCGGCTCCTCGCGCGCCACCACCCGCAAGGTGGTCTGGGCGGCCGGCGCCAAGCCCGTCCTCGCGTACGAGTCGGTCGTCAAGGGCCTCCAGGACGACGGCACCCCGAGCGAGCTGCACGTGATCACCGACGCCGCCACCGGCAAGAAGATCTTCGACTACCAGGCCGTCGACACCGGCACGGGCACCGCCATGTACAGCGGCACGGTGACCCTGGGCACCACCGCCTCCTCCTCCGGCGGCTTCGACCTCGTCGACGGCGGACGCGGCGGGCACAAGACGTACGACCTCAACGGCGGCACATCCGGCACCGGCACCCTCTTCCACGACGCCGACGACACCTGGGGCGACGGCACCGCGGCCAACCGCCAGACCGCCGCCGTCGACGCGGCCCTACGGCGCCGCCGTCACCTGGGACTTCTACAAGTCCGCCTTCAACCGCAACGGCATCGCGGGCGACGGCCGCGCCGCGTACTCGCGCGTCCACTACGGCAACGCGTACGTCAACGCCTTCTGGGACGACACCTGCTTCTGCATGACGTACGGCGACGGCCAGGGCAACGTCAAGCCGCTGACCTCGCTCGACGTGGCCGGGCACGAGATGAGCCACGGGCTGACCGCGGCCACGGCGGGGCTGAAGTACAGCCGCGAGTCGGGCGGCCTGAACGAGGCCACCTCCGACATCTTCGGCACCTCGGTGGAGTTCTTCGCCAACAACTCCTCCGACGTCGGCGACTACCTCATCGGCGAGAAGATCGACATCAACGGCAACGGCACCCCGCTGCGCTACATGGACAAGCCCAGCAAGGACGGCAAGTCCGCCGACTACTGGTCGCGCACCGTCGGCCGCCTCGACGTGCACTACTCCTCCGGCGTCGCGAACCACTTCTTCTACCTGCTGAGCGAGGGCAGCGGCGCGAAGACGGTCAACGGGGTCTCCTACAACTCCCCGACCTACGACGGCTCGACGGTCACCGGCATCGGCCGCGCCAAGGCCGACCAGATCTGGTACCGGGCCCTGAGCACGTACTTCACGTCCTCGACCGACTACGCGGGCGCCCGCACCGGCACCCTGAAGGCGGCGAGCGACCTGTACGGCGCGGGCAGCGCCGAGTACAACGCGGTGGCGGCCGCCTGGAAGGCCGTCAACGTCAACTAGCGCCGCGAAGTAGGGCGTTGGGTAGGCCGGGTCGCCGTCACAGGTGGTCCGGCCTGCCCTTTCCGTACAGCCAGTCCCGCCAGATCGCGTCGAAATCCTTGCCCGGGGCCTTCTTCTCGACGTACGCCGTGAACTCGGCGGTGTCCGCGTTGCCGTGGCGGTGGGCGGCGGCCCAGCCCTGGATGATGTCGTAGAAGGTGTCGTCGCCGACGGTCCGGCGGATCTGCTGGAGGACCATCGCGCCCCGCACGTAGACCGGCGAGTCGGAGATGTGCGCGGCGCCGCTGGGCCTGCCCGGCGGGAAGGACCACAGGTCGGGGTACTCGTCCTCGCCGTGCGCGTAGAGGTGCTCGAAGGTGTGCTGCACGCTGTCGCCGCCGTGGTCCTCGTCCCACAGCCACTCCGCGTACGTCGCGAAGCCCTCGTTGAGCCACATGTCCCGCCAGGTCTTCGGCGTGACGGAGTCGCCGTACCACTGGTGGGCGAGTTCGTGGACGAGGGTGCCGGTGTCGGGGGCGCCGTTGAAGACGGGACGGTTCTGGGTCTCCAGGGCGTAGCCGGCGTCCTGCGGGCGGTCCACGATCGCGCCGGTGGAGGAGAAGGGGTACGGGCCGAAGTTGTACTCCTCCCACTCCATGATCTCGGGGAGTTTCGCCAGCACCTTGCGGGCCGATTTCGCTTCGGTCGGGTCGACGGCGACGTACGACGGCAGACGGTCCTTGCCGATGGTGGAGCGGGTGATGTCGTAGTGGCCGACGGCGACCGTGGCGAGGTAGCTCGCCATCGGCTCGGCGGTGTGCCAGGTGTAGGTCGTGCGGTTCCCGCTGGTCCGCTCGCCGGTCGGCTCGCCGTTGGAGACGGCCTGCAATCCCTTCGGCACGGTGATCGCGAGGTCGTACGTCGCCTTGTCCGAGGGGTGGTTGTTGCCGGGGAACCACGCCATGGAGCCCGTCGGCTCGCCGAGGGCCAGGGCGCCGTCGGCCGTGGGCAGCCAGCCCTCCTGGGAGCCGTCGGGGTCGGTGATGGTCTCGGGCGTGCCGGAGTAGCGGACGGTGACGCGGAAGGTCTCGGCGGCGTCGATGTCGTCGTGGGGGCGGACGGTGAGTTCCTGGCCGGCGCGTTGGAAGCGGGCGTGTCTGCCCTCCACCGTGACGTCCTCGACGTCCAGGCCCTTGAGGTCGAGGTCGAAGGCGGAGAGGTCCTCGGTGGCGCGGGCGGTGAGGGTCGCGGTGCTGGCGAGGTGGTCGCCTCGGCTGCCCGTGCCGGGGGTGTAGGCGAGTCTCAGGTCGTAGTGGTCGACGTCGTAGCCGCCGTTGCCCGCCTTCGGGAAGTACGGGTCGTGCACGCCGGAGCCGCCGGGGGTGCCGTGGACGCCTCCCGAGCAGGCGGTGAGGGCGAGGAGGAGGGTGACGGCGGCCGGGGCAACGGGGGCGAAACGGGACACGTCAGAGATCCTATGCGGGGCGTGACACCATCTCGTACGTGCTCGACATCGGTTACGCCCTCTCCAACCGCTTCCCGGATCCGCCTCAGACGGACTACCGGCGCGTGGACGTCCACGCCCTGCGGCACGACCTGTTCTGCGGCGACGTCTATCTCGCCGACACCAAGCAGGACCGGGAACTGTCCACAGCCTGGGGATGGGTGCCGGTGCTCGACTTCGCGTGGGCCCTGTGCGACATCGTGGAACGGCTGGACCGGGATCCGGCGGGCTCGCGCGCCTCCCGGCCGCAGCACGCGGAGCTGGACTTCACCGAGTCCACCGACCGCATGCTCTTCGAGCGCCGCTTCGGCTGGGTGGACATCGAGGCCGACTGGATGCCGGCCGAGGAACCCCCGCTGACCTTCTCCCACTCCGAACTGCGCCGCGAGGCCCGGGACTTCCTGCACGACCTGCTCGCCGATCTGGTGGACCTGCACGAGGATCTCGGCGACAACCCGGCGATCTGGACCCTCCAGGCCCGCTTCCCCAGGGTCTCCTGACGGCGGGACCCGCCCGGGGCTCCTAGCCGATCGCCAGCACTTCCTCCGCCTTCGTCTCGTGCGGCAGGCCGCCCAGGGAGAGGTAGTGGTAGCCCGTGCTCAGCCGGCAGGCGTTCAGGCCGAGGCAGAGCATCGCGTCGTAGTGCTGGGTGTTGGCGAACACGTACCGTCCGTCCTGGCCGTCGTCCGGGTCCAGCGGCGTGCCCCGCAGCACGGACCTGAGTGCCTCCCGGTCCACGGGGCCGAAGGCCAGCGGGACGAAGGCCTCGGGGTCGGCGCCGGCCGGCTCGGGGAACACCGATCCCCCCAGTACGGGGTTCCCGTCCTCGTCGGTGGCCGGCTCGTCGAAGTACCCGGGCCACGAGTCGTAGGCGTGCCGCAGCTCCCCGTCCGCGTACACCCGCATGATCACGACGTCCGAGTCGAAGACGTACGACCCGAGCGCCGGCGCCCCCAGGAGCCGGCTCAACGGCCCGGCGAGGTCCGGCGCGTCGGTCTCCGGGTCGGGGTAGACGGCGGTGTGGCCGGGGCCGACCGGCAGCGCGAACCCCCGTATCCCGGTTCCGTCCGGCCCGTCGAGCAGCGGCACCACCTCGTCGCACGCCCGCGCCACGAGCACGTTCCCGTAGAAGCTCCCCACTGCGTCAGCCCTCCACCCGGATCCCCATCTGGGCCGCCAGCACCGGCGCCAGATCCATCAGTTGGGACGGACTGATCACCGCCCCGGCCAATCTCTCCACCCCGGCCGAGATGTCCAGCTCGGCCGCCGCCCTCAGGTCGACGTCCTTCAGCTCCACCCCGGTCAGGTCGGCTCCCTTGAGCACGCAGTCGACGAACTCCACCCGCTCCAGCCGGGCGCCCCCGAAGTCCGGCTCGACCAGGACGCAGCTCTCGAAGACGACGTCCTTGAGCCGGGCCGCGCGCAGGTTCAGATAGTCGATCTTGCCGCCGCGGACCAGCACCCGCTCCAGCGCCGCGCCGTGCAGTTGCACCCCGCCCAGCCGGGCGTCGACGAGCTCGACATCCCGCAGCGTCGACTCCGCGAGGTCCGTGCCCACACCCCGCAGCCCCGTCAGGACCGAGTCGAGCACGCGCGCATGGTGCAGCCGCGTCTCGTCCACCACGCACCCGGTCAGCGCGCAGTCCAGGAACCGCGCGCCTCCGCCGTCCTGACCGGCGAGGTCCGCCTCCCGGAACTCCAGACCATCGTAGTCCCCGTCCGGCTCCAACTCCCCGCCGTCGAAGGGCTGGAGGTCGTACAGCCGCAGCTCGGGCCGCCGCGCCGCCTTCACCGCCGCACGCCGCGACCCCCCGGAGCCGCCCCCGGAGCCACCTCTGGTGCCGCTTTCCCCGCCCGTCCTGACCGTCGCCCGCCTCACCATGCCCCCCATGCTGCACCCCGCCACTGACAATCACCCTTCCGGCCGCCCTGACCTGCGACGACGACCCGCATGTCACATTCCGGCCGCGGGGGGCGTCCTATGCGACGAGAACGCCGCCGGCGCGCTCGCCCCTTGACCTCGACCAAGCTCGAGGTCGGAGAGTCGGATGCCTACGCACAAGCACCCAGGGAGTCCGTCATGCACGCCGTCCGCCTGCACGCCTTCGGCCCGCCCGAGAACCTGACCTACGAGGAGACCGACGACCCGGTGCCCGGCCCCGGCCAGGTCCGGATCGCCGTGGCGGCCGCGGGCGTCCACCTGCTCGACACCGCCCTGCGCGAGGGCTTCCGGGGCCCCCTGCCCGAGCTGCCCGCCCTTCCCACCGTCCCCGGACGCGAGGTCGCCGGTGTCGTGGAGTCACTCGGGGAGGGCGTCGCCGGGCTGTGGCTGGGCAGGCGGGTGGTCGCCCACCTCGGTCTCGCGCCCGGGGGCTACGCGGAACTGGCCGTCGTCGACGTCGACCGGGTGCACGAGATACCGCGGAACCTGGACTTCGCCGAGGCCGTCGCCATGATCGGGACAGGCCGTACGGCGATGGGCATCGTGCAGTTCGCCGAGCTCGGCCCGGACGCGGTCGCCGTGATCCCGGCGGCGGCCGGCGGCATCGGCACGCTGCTCGTGCAGTACGCCAAGCACGCCGGTGCCCACGTCGTGGGCCTCGCGGGCGGGCCGGAGAAGACCGCCCGCGTCCTGGCCGAGGGCGCCGATCTCGCCGTCGACTACCGGGACCCGCAGTGGCCGGACAAGGTCCGCGCCCATCTCGGCGGCCGGCCCGCCACCGTCGTGTTCGACGGGGTCGGCGGCGAGGTCGCCCGGCAGGCCGTCGGCCTGCTCGGTCCCGGCGGCAGACATCTCGTCTTCGGCTGGTCCGCCGAGGGCGTCCGCGACGGCTCGCCCTATCTGGTCGACGGCGTCTCCGAGCAGGTCCTGGGCCCGGCGATGTTCCGGAACGCCTCCCTGCAGACCCTCGAACTCCGCGCCCTCGCCGAGGCCGCCGCGGGCCGGCTCACCCCGGCCGTGACGCGCTTCCCGCTCGCCGGGGCGGCCGCCGCGCACCACGCACTGCACACACGCCGGACGATCGGAAAGGTGGTACTGGAGCCATGACCAGCCACAAGCCGCCCCCAGATGCGCTACGTCCCGATACGTGGTCTTCTGACCGGATGAGCGTCACCCGAACAGACCAACCCGGTGCTGCCGCGGACGTCGATCCCCGCCGCTGGTGGGGCCTGGTCGTCATCGCGCTCGCCCAGCTCATGGTGGTCCTGGACGCCACCATCGTGAACATCGCGCTGCCCTCCGCACAGCGCGACCTGGGCATGTCCGACGCCAACCGGCAGTGGGTGATCACCGCCTACACCCTGGCCTTCGGCGGACTGCTGCTGCTCGGCGGCCGGATCGCCGACCTCGTCGGACGCAAACGGACCTTCATCATCGGGCTCATCGGCTTCGCCGCCGCCTCCGCGCTCGGCGGCGCCGCCACCGGCTCGGGCATGCTCTTCGGCGCCCGCGCGCTCCAGGGCGCCTTCGCCGCGGTCCTGGCGCCCTCGGCGCTGTCGCTGCTGACCACGACCTTCACCGATCCGAAGGAGCGCGGCAAGGCCTTCGGCATCTACGGCGCCCTGGCCGGCAGCGGTTCGGCGATCGGCTTCATCGTCGGCGGCCTGCTGACCGAGTACCTGAACTGGCGCTGGTGCCTGTACGTCAACATCCCCATCGCGGTCGTCGCCGTCGTCGGCGCCTTTATCCTGCTGCACGACCGGCCCCGCCAGGCAGGGGCCCGCCTCGACGTGCCCGGCGTCCTGCTGGGCTGCGGCGGACTGGTCGCGATCGTCTACGGCTTCTCCGAGGCCCAGCCGCGCGGCTGGGGCGACCCGCTGGTGCTGACGCTGTTCGCGGTGGGCGTCGTCCTCCTGGCGGCCTTCGTGTGGTGGCAGTCCCGGGCGCCCATGCCGCTGCTGCCGCTGCACATCGTCAAGGACCGCGACCGGGCCGGCTGCTTCCTGACCATGGGGCTCGCCACCATCGGCATGTTCGGCCTGTTCCTGTTCATGACGTACTACCTGCAGGTCGTCCTCGGCTACTCGCCCGTGAAGACGGGCCTGGGCTTCCTGCCGCTGACCGCCGCCATCATCATCGGCTCCACGCAGATCTCCGCCCGCCTGATGAACCGCGTGCCGCCGCGGCTGCTGATGGTGCCCGGCATGGTCCTCGCGTCGGGCGGCATGCTGCTGCTGACGCGGATGACGGTCGACTCCTCGTACACCACGGAGATCCTGCCCGCCCTGCTGCTGATGGGTCTCGGCATGGGCCTGACCTTCATGCCGGTCTTCGCCACCGCCACCGCGGGCGTCGCCCCGCAGGACTCCGGCGTGACCTCGGCGACCGTCAACACCTCGCAGCAGGTGGGCGGTTCCATCGGCACGGCCCTGCTGAACACGATCGCCACCAGCAGCAGCGCGACCTACATCGCCGCCCATCTGCACAACCCGGCCCAGCGGGCCCTGGTCGCCAAGGAGGGCGTGGTGCACGGCTACACGGTCGCCATCTGGTGCGCGGCGGGGATCATGCTGCTGGCGGGGCTGGTCGCGGGCCTGATGGTGACGGCGCGGGCGCCCCGGCACGGGGTACCGGCCGAGGCTCCGGTGCCGGAGCCGGCCGCGTAGACGTCCGTCCCGAGCGGGGGCACAGAGACGGGGAGGGGCCGCACGGACCGCGGGCCCCTCCCCTTCCCGTTCACCGCCTCAGCGGCTCACCGCAGCTTGCGGGTGTCGATCGCCCAGATGCCCCTTCCGTGCGTGGCCGCGTACAGCCGCCCGTCCGGGCCGGTGCGCAGCTGCATGACCGCGGTGGTCGGCAGGTTGTCGCCGGCCACCCGCCAGGTCTTCGAGCCCGGCGTGCGCACCAGCACCCCGAGGTCGGTGCCCAGCGCGATCGTGCCGCCCCTGAGCAGGGCCACCGAGTTGGCGGGCACGTCCGGCAGGTTCCCGGAGACGTCCTTCCAGGTGAGGCCGCCGTCCCGGGTCTCGAAGAGGTGGCCGACGCCCGCGCCCGGGCCCTCGGTCCACTTGCGGGAGAAGCCGTTGACGGCGAGCAGGACGTGGTCGGCGTTCTTCGGGTCGATCGCCAGGCCGGAGAGGTAGCGGTTGGGGACCGTGCCGTCGGCCGGCAGGTTCAGCTGGTGCCAGCCGGTGCCGTCGGCGTTGCCCACCGCGATGCCTCGGGTGAAGCCCTGGTTGTTGCAGGGGCCGCACCAGGCGGCGTACACCCGGCCGCCGGAGGAGGCGACGGCGGTGGCCGTGTGGCCCGCGCCGAGGTCGTAGGCGTTCAGCCACTCGGTGCCGCTGCGGATCGCGTAGCCCTTGGTGTTGATCCACACGTGCCGGCCGCCCGCCACCCAGGTCTTCGCGTCCTTGATGTCGGCGTTCAGCGGGGCGATGAAGCGTGCCTCGCTCGTGGCGTTGTCGGGCGGGGCGACGGAGTACGTGGTCGCCTTCGACGGGTCGGTGACCCAGCTTCCGTCGTTCACGGCGCAGTTGTTGGTGACGGACACCGCCAGGTAGACGTACTCCTGGGCGATGTTGCAGCCGTTGGCCGGATCGGTGATCGTGTCGCCGCCGTCGCCGCCGAAGTTGGAGCCCATCACCCGGTCGCCGGGCCGCAGCTGGGACTGGCCGTTGTCCTGCAGGCCGCCGGTGACGGCGAGGCCCTTGCGGGAGGGGTCGACGCCGACGCCGACCGAGTAGTACTGCAGGGCGTCCATCGTGCCGTCGTTCAGGGGCTTCCAGTCGGTGGCGTGGCCGGAGGCGTCGGCACTGCCGTACAGCGGCCGGCGGAAGGCGCCGCCGTCGTCGCCGACGACGACGTAGGGTGCGCCGCCGTCGCTGCCGATCGCGACCGAGTGCTGGTCGGCGTGGACGGTCTGGTGGCAGTCACCGGTCTGCTTGCTCGGGTCGATGGACCAGCAGGGGAACCCGAAGTTCCAGTAGGGGCCGGGGACGCTCCAGTTCTTGCCGCCGTCCTTGGTCTCGAAGACCTCCTCCAGACCGGCGTACACATGGTCGGGGTTCTTCGGGTCGACGGTGAGGAACTGGTTGTACCAGGCCTGGATGCCGGGCTGGTATCCGGCGCCGGTGAGCGCCGAACCGGAGTCGCGCAGCTGCTGATAGGTGGCGATGCGGGTCCACGGGCCGGTCGGGGAGCCGGACTTGGAGACGAAGATGCCCTCCAGGCCGCTGTCCGGGTTCTCCGCGGTCTGCTCCGGCGACTGGTCGATGGCGTAGTACCGCGAGCCGTCCGCGCTGCGCGCGAAGGTGACGTTGCCGACGTCCTCGGCGTTGCTCGGCAGGTCGCCGAGGCCGGTGAGCCGCTGCCAGCTCCCGCCGGACTTGGCGTAGAAGCCGTTGTAGGTGTCGCCGCCGCGCCAGCCGACGGCCAGCACGACCTTGCCCGGGTCCTTCGGGTCGACCGCAATGTCGCTGGTGATGTTCTTGTACGGGGCGCTCGGGTCGCTCGCCTTCGAACCGCCCGGCAGATAGTCCGGGTTGGGCGCGAACTCCAGCTTCCAGTGACCCTTGAGGGTCTTGGCGGAGTGGCTCCAGACGCCCGCGGTGGTGGCCGCCCACACCTTGTCCCCCGCGAACCGCAGGGCGTTGATGGAGGTGGACTCCAGCTCGTCACCGCCGACCCGGTCGCGCTTGCCGAAGCGGTCGTGCCGGGGGTCGTCGAGGACGTACACGCCGGTGCCGAGGAAGGAGGTCGCGCTGGTGTTGGCCTCGCCGGTGGCGTACCAGAGGCGGCCGTGGCCGTCGAGTTGCAGGTCGCCGGTGGACAGGGCGGGCAGCCGGTCGGAGATGTTCGTCCAGCGGCCGCCGCCGGTGTGGGAGCGGAACACCCCGCCGTTGGCCGAACCGGCGTACACATAGCCGTGGTTGTCTGCCGCAAGTCCGGTGACCCGGCCGGTCACCCGGCCCGCGCCGCCGCTGGAGTTGGAGTTGATGTCGCGGTAGCGCGGGTCGTCGGCGTCGTACGGCAGCCGCGTGACGTCGTCCCAGCCGCCGTGCGTGTGCGGCAGGTTCTTGAGCGCGTCGTACGCCGCCCCGTACGCGCCGGGCGCCACGATGCCCGGCGAGGTGCGCGCCTCCGCGTACTGGTCGGCCTGCTCGGCCTCCTCCATCGCCTCGTCGCCGCCTTCGTCCTCCCCCGTGTCGGCGGCAGCGGACAGGCCCTTCTGCTGGTGCAGAAGGGCCTGTTGATGGAGTTCCCGTACGCCGAACGGGCTGATGCGACCTGACGACGCCTGGGCCTGAGTGATCGTCAGTCCCAGTGCCGCCGAGGTGGCGAGCACCACCCATACGCGTCTTCTTCGCCGGCCGATGGCTGTCATGAAGTGCCCTCCCCTGGGAGCGATGACATGAGCTGGCCAACAGCTTCGACGCGAAGAGAGTTCTGAGAGCTTCCTGTGAACGCAATCTGCCGGTAAAGAATTTCGGCCAAGATCGTCAGTGTCGGCCCGCCACCCGGTCCGCGAACCGCGCCAGCCGCGACGACTGGACACTGTGGCCGGTCCGTTCCCGCTCGTCCGCCGCCCGGTAGGTGGCGTACATGCCCTGCACACCCAGCCAACGCAGCGGCTCCGGCTCCCACTTGCGCACCTTGTGCCCGACCCACGGCAGTTCGGTCAGCTCCGTCCTCTGCCCCTGCCCGGAGTCGAGCTGCACCAGGTCGCGCAGGGTGCGGGCGGCCAGGTTGGTGGTGGCCACACCCGAACCGACGTAACCCCCCGCCCAGCCCAGGCCCGTGGAGCGATCCAGCGTCACCGTCGCGCACCAGTCACGCGGCACCCCGAGCACCCCCGACCAGGCGTGCTCGATCCGCACCCCGGCCAGCGACGGGAAGAACCGGACGAGGATGTCGCGCAGCGCCTCGACGGTCGCCTGCTGCGTCCGCCCGTCGTTGTCGGTGCGCGACCCGAACCGGTAGGGCACCCCGCGCCCGCCGAGCGCGATCCGGCCGTCGGCGGTGCGCTGCGCGTACATGTACGCGTGCGCCATGTCCCCCAGCGCCTCGCGGCCCGCCCACCCCACCGACGCCCACTGCTCGTCCGTGAGCGGCTCGGTGGCGATCATCGAGGAGTTCATGGGCAGCCAGGTGCGCCGCTGTCCCTTCAGACCGGCGGTGAACCCCTCCGTGCAGCGCAGCACGTACGGCGCGCGGACCGTGGCGTACGGGGTGACCGCGTGCTTGGGCCGGATCTCCGTGACCGGCGTCGACTCGTGGATGCTCACCCCGAGGGACTCGACGACCGCCGCGAGCCCCTTGACCAGCTTCACCGGGTGCAGCCGCGCGCCGTGCGGGGTCCAGCTGGAGCCGACGGCGCCGGCGACCCGGATGCGCTCGGCCGTCTCCCGGGCGCCGTACAGCTCACGGTCCTTCTCCCCGTACGACGCCTCGTGCTCGTGGAACGCCCTCAGTCGGGCCAACTGCGCCGCCGTGGTGGCCACTTCGAGCACCCCGCCCTTGTGGACGCCGGCCTCGATCCCCTCCTCGGCGGCCACCCGGACGACCTCGTCCACGGTGTCGTTCATGGCCTTCTGCAGCCGTACGGCGGCCTCGTGGCCGTGCAGCTTCGCGTACCGGTCCCGCCCGGCGATCCCGTTGTAGAGCCAGCCGCCGTTGCGCCCCGAGGCGCCGTACCCGCAGAACTTCTGCTCCAGCACGGTGATCCGCAGGAAGGGCACCGCCTTCTTCAGGTAGTAGGCGGTCCACAGTCCCGTGAACCCGCCCCCGACGATCACCACATCCGCGGTCGCGTCCCCGACGAGCGGCTCCCGCACCACGGGGAAGCCGTCGTCGGCGTACCAGAAGGAGATGCCACCGTTCACGACGCCACTGCTCGCCAAGCTGCTCATGGGCGGGACGCTAACCCCTCCGAGCCGCCACTGTCTCCTTCGGATTCCATGCTTTTCCACGCCCTCTGACCAGCGGATAACAGCCGAGCCCGATCACCACGGACACGAAGTGCCCCAGGTCGGTGAAGGTGGGCGTCGACAGCAGGGGCACCCCGTAGACCACGAGCACGACCGCCAGGTACAGGTACCGCCACGGCGGCGCGATCCGGTAGACGAGCACGGCGACGACCCCCGCCAGGGCGTAGCTCACCCCGATGTCGAGGGTGTCGACCGCGGAGTGCGGCGCCATCCCGTCCCGGATCGCCTTCAGCAGCGCCAGCTCGCTGATCAGCGTCGCCAGCACATGCGCGGCCACGCACACGATCAGCCAGCGCAGCGTGCCCAGCCAGCGCTCGGCCTGCGCGTGGAAGACGGTGTAGAGGACGGCGTACGGCAGCCAGTGGCCGCTGTCGATCCACATCGCGCTCTGCACCAGCACCCGCACCGGGTCGTTCGACAGCTCGTGGATGTTCGTGGACCGCTGCCGCAGGAACTGCTCCTCGAACTCCGGGGACATGTGGTGCAGCGCGACCGTGGTGACGAACAGGACGGCCAGCCACACGTACGTGCCGGGGGCACTGAGGACGTAGGCCCATACACGATCGCCGAGGCCCCGGAAAATTCGCATGGGGCGATTCACCCACGCAAGTATCGTCGCGGAGGTGATCGACATTCCGGACGGACTGGCGGCGGCTCAGGAGAGGTTCAACGGCGAGGCGGGACGGGCCTTCGTGGCGGGCCTGCCGGGACTGGCGGAGGACTTCCTCGGACGCTGGGCCCTGCGCCCGGACGGGGACCCCATGCACGGCGTCAGCGCCCTGGTGCTGCCGGTCCTGCGGGCCGACGGCACGCCCGCCGTGCTCAAGCTCCAGCTGCTCGACGAGGAGAGCGAGGGCGAGCCGGTCGCGCTGCGCGCCTGGGACGGCGACGGGGCCGTACGCCTCCTCGACCACGACCCGGCCACCGGCACGTTGCTCCTGGAACGCCTCGACGCGGGCTGCATGCTCTCCACCCTCCCCGGCACCCGGCAGGCCGTCCTCGTCATCGCCCGGCTGCTCGCCCACCTGACCGCGCTGCCCGGCCTGCGCCGCCTCGGCGACATCACGCGGGCCATGCTGGAGAGGACGCCCCGCGCCCTGCGGCGCGTCCCGGACGCCGAGACCCGCCGCCTGATCGCCGACTGCGCCGCCGCCGTGCGGGAAGCCGCCGCCGAACCCGGCGACCGCCTCCTGCACTGGGACCTGCACGACGAGAACGTCCTCGCCTCCGGCCGCGCCCCCTGGCTGGCCATCGACCCCAAGCCGCTGGCCGGCGACCCCGGCTTCGAGCTCTGGCCCGCCCTGCACAACCGCTTCGAGGCCGACGAGGTCCGCTGGCGCTTCGACGCGATGACCGACGTACTCGCCCTGGACCGCGCCCGCGCCCGCGCCTGGACCCTGGGCCGCGTCCTGCAGAACGCCCTCTGGGACCTCGACGACGACCGCCCCCTCGACCCCGCCCACCTGGAGACGGTACGCCGCCTGCGGGACCACCACGGCTAGCCTGACCTGCATGATCCGAACCGCTGCCGTTGCCGACGTCCCCGTCATCCATACCCTCGTCCGGGAGCTGGCCGACTACGAGAAGGCGCTCCACGAGGTCAGGGCCACCGAGGAGCAGCTGCGTGAGGCCCTCTTCGGCGACCGCCCCGCCGTCCACGCCCACATCGCCGTCGACGACGCCACGGGCGAGCCCGTCGGCTTCGCCCTGTGGTTCCTGACCTTCTCCACCTGGCGCGGCGTGCACGGCATCCACCTGGAAGACCTCTACGTCCGCCCCACCGCCCGCGGCGCCGGCCACGGCAAGGCCCTCCTCACCGAGCTGGCCCGCATCTGCGTCGAGCGCGGCTACGAGCGCCTGGAGTGGTCCGTCCTGAACTGGAACGCCCCCACCATCGCCTTCTACGACTCCCTCGGCGCCCGCCCCCAGGACGAGTGGACGATGTACCGCCTGACGGGCGAGAAGCTGGCGACCCTGGGCCGGGGAACACGAAAGCCCAGGCCGGAGTAGGCCCGGCCTGGGCTTCTCGGAGCCCCCTGTCGGATTCGAACCGACGACCTACGCATTACAAGTGCGTTGCTCTGGCCAGCTGAGCTAAGGAGGCCTGGGGCGTACGTCCCGTACGCGCCCGTGGCAGTGTACCCAGGTCCCAGCCGGCCCCTGTCGAAAATTTCCGCGAAGTTCACATGCCGCCGGGTACTGACATCCGGCTGAACGCCAGGTACCGTCCTGTGCCAGTTCACCCTCGTGGACTACACCACCACCTTCCTACAACGGATCGTCCGGCACGTTCCTGCCGGTAGAAGGGGGCCCATTCACCATGGCCACTGTTACGTTCGACAAGGCGACCCGGATCTACCCGGGCACCGAGAAGCCCGCCGTCGACGGTCTGGAGATCGAGGTCGGTGACGGCGAGTTCCTCGTCCTCGTCGGCCCGTCCGGCTGCGGCAAGTCCACCTCGCTCCGGATGCTCGCGGGGCTCGAGGACGTCAACGCCGGCGCCATCCGCATCGGTGAGCGCGACGTCACCCACCTGCCGCCGAAGGACCGGGACATCGCCATGGTGTTCCAGAACTACGCGCTGTACCCGCACATGACCGTCGCCGACAACATGGGCTTCGCCCTGAAGATCGCCGGCGTGAACAAGGCGGAGATCCGCAAGAAGGTCGAAGAGGCCGCGAAGATCCTCGACCTGACCGAGTACCTGGACCGCAAGCCGAAGGCCCTGTCCGGCGGTCAGCGCCAGCGTGTCGCCATGGGCCGCGCCATCGTGCGTGAGCCGCAGGTCTTCCTCATGGACGAGCCGCTGTCGAACCTCGACGCCAAGCTCCGCGTGTCCACCCGTACGCAGATCGCCTCGCTGCAGCGCCGCCTGGGCATCACCACCGTCTACGTCACCCACGACCAGGTCGAGGCCATGACGATGGGCGACCGGGTCGCCGTGCTCAAGGACGGTCTGCTCCAGCAGGTCGACTCCCCGCGCAACATGTACGACCGCCCGGCCAACCTCTTCGTCGCCGGCTTCATCGGCTCCCCCGCCATGAACCTGGTCGAGGTCCCGATCACCGACGGCGGTGTGAAGTTCGGCAACAGCGTCGTCCCGGTCAACCGTGACGCCCTGAAGGCCGCCTCCGACAAGGGCGACAAGACCGTCACCGTGGGTGTCCGTCCCGAGCACTTCGACATCGTCGAGGAGGGCGGCGGCGCCGCCGCGACCCTCACGAAGGACACCGCCGACGCCCCCGCCGGTCTCGCGGTCTCCGTGAACGTCGTCGAGGAACTCGGCGCCGACGGTTACGTCTACGGCACCGCCGAGGTCGGCGGCCAGACCAAGGACCTGGTCGTCCGTGTCGAGGGCCGCCGGGTTCCGGAGAAGGGCTCCACGCTGCACGTGGTCCCGCGTCCGGGTGAGACCCACGTGTTCTCGACCTCCACCGGTGAGCGCCTGACCGACTGACGTCAGCAGACGCCGGTACGAAACCACCGGCCGGGGTGAAATCCCCCGGGTTGACGAAGAGGGCCCCGCGACCTGCTGCGGGGCCCTTTCCGTTGTCGACAAATACCCCGGCAGACCGGTCATTTCGAGTGGTGTACGTCAACGCCGTACCCAAAAAGAGGCACCACTTCATCCCCCGAATCGGTGACTAAATGTCGCCAAATCATTACCGGGCGCTACCCTCACTCGCGTGAAGCACTCCACTAACCAACAGACGCGACGCGGTCAGGGCCCCGCCCGCCGGGTCGGCCGCACGCTCGCCCTCGTCCTGCCCGTCCTTCTGGTGCTGTCCGGGACCCTCGCGGTCACCCGGGTCAACTGGACGGGGAGTCCATCCAACTCGGTGCTGACCGCGTCCGACGCGATCGACGACGCCAAGAGCGGCGCCGCGGCGGTCCACCGTGCCCCGCAGGACGTGCTGCGCGACCGGCTCCTGACCGAACTGCAGGACAAGAACCCCGGCGTGGTCCTCACCCACCTCCAGCAGGCCGTGGCCGAGCGCCCCTCGCTCGCCGAGCACTGCGTCTCCATCGCCCACGCCCTGGGCCGTGCCGCGGCGCGCGTCTACGGGCCCACCCGGGCGCAGGCGTACGCCCGCCCGGTCTGCGACACGTCCTTCGCCTCGGGCGTCGTCGCCGCCCAGGGCTGACGCGGCCGGCCCTCCTTCGGTTCGGTTCGGAGGAGGGTAACGGCTGATTAAGGACGGGCCGCCGGGTCCGGCGGCGCGCGGGACGCGTCGTACAGTTCCGTCCATGACCCATCCGACCGCCGCCTCCCGCCCCGCACAAGCCGTCATCCTGGCCGGAGGCCAGGGTTCCCGGCTGCGCCCCTACACCGACGACCGGCCCAAGCCGATGGTCGAGATCCCCGGTACGGGGACGCCGATCATCGGCCACCAGCTCGTCTGGCTGGCCGAGGAAGGTGTGACGGACGTCGTCGTCAGCTGTGGTCATCTCGCCGAGGTCCTGCAGGACTGGCTGAAGTCCGCCGACCTGCCCGTGCGCGTCACGACGGTCGTGGAGACGGAGCCGCTCGGGCGCGGCGGCGGCCTGAAGTACGCGGCCGCCCATCTGCCCCACCCCGACCGGCCCTGGTACGCCACCAACGGCGACATCTGGACCCGCTTCTCCCTGCGGGACATGGCCGACTTCCACACCGAGCGGGACGCCGTCGCGACGCTGGCGCTGGCCCGGCCGCGGCTTCCGTGGGGCGCCGTGAAGACCGACGGGTTCGGTCACATCACCGACTTCATCGAGGCGCCGCCGTCCACCTTCGAGATCAACGCGGGTGTGTACGTGTTCTCCTCGGAGTTCGCCGGGCTGCTCCCCGAACGCGGGGACCACGAGCGGACGACCTTCCCCCGGCTGGCCCGGGAGCGCCGGCTGGCCGGCTTCACGATCCCCCAGGGCGCTTACTGGCGCGCCATCGACACGGCGAAGGACCTGACCGAGGCCGCGAAGGAACTGGCGGCCCTGGGACGCTGAGCGCCCTTCGCCGCCCGTCCCTGCCTCACCACGCCGAGCCGGGTCACCGACCCGACGAGAAGGGCCCCGCACACGTGCGGGGCCCTTCTCGTCGCTCGGGCCGCTCGTCTCAGCCGGTGGGCTCGCCCAGAATGCCGCCCACCGGCTCGGTTACCCCAACAGACCGCCCACCAGGCCCGGCTTGCCGGAGGAGGTGCCTCCGGAGCCGGAGCCGCCCGTCGAGCCGGAGCCGCCCGAGGTGGGACCGGAGGTGGTGCTGGGAGCGCCCCCGGCCGGGGAGGACTGCTGCGGCGGGGCCTGGCCCGCGGTGCCCTGGGTCTGGCTCGGGGCGCCGGTGGTGGCGCCGCGGGTCGCGCCCGGGGTGGTCGCCGCGCCCGAGGAGGGCGTCGAACCGGCGGTGGCGCCCCGGGTGGGCGCGTGGGACGCCGACGGGGACTGCGAGTGCCGGCGACCGGGCTCCTGCGGCAGCGGGGAGCCCGGCAGTTCGTTGCGCGGGGCCTCGCCGGGCCCGGGGACGACCACGCGGTCGGAGTCGCGGACCGCGCCACCGAGCAGGGACCCGGTGAGCAGGGTGAGGCCGGTGACGACGGCCGTGATCAGGGCGCCCCGGCGCAGCACGTAGAGGCGCAGCTCCCAGATGTCGGAGCGGGGGCCGAGACGCCGCCAGGCACCGCCCGCGAGACGGCCGTCCACGGAGTAGACGGGCGCGCCGGCGATGATCAGCGGGGACCAGGCGGCGAGGTAGATGATGTCGGGGGCGTCGTAGGCGGGGACGGTCTTCCAGCTGACGGTGACGATGAGCGCGGCGGAGAGCAGCGCGCCGAAGACGGCGGCCACCCGTTGCCAGCAGCCCAGGACCGTGAGGACGCCGACGAGGACCTGCGCGAAGGCGATCACGAGGCCCGAGCCGACGGGGTGGTGCAGCGCGAACTGGCGCAGCGGCTCGGCGACGTCCCAGGGATGCAGGGTGTTGAGCCACTTGACCATGGAGCCGCGCTTGCCGCCGTCGAAGTAGACGGGGTCGCAGAGCTTGCCCATGCCGGCGTAGATGGAGATGAAGCCGAGGAAGATCCGCAGGGGCAGCAGGACGACGCCGAGGTTCATACGGCGGCCGGGGTAGTACGCGTGCCGCGCCGGGTCGTCGCCGTGGCGCCTGCCGTGGCGGTCCTCGCCGTCCTGTCCGTCCGCCTCGTCGAAGTCCTCGAACTCTCGCTCGCCGTAGGCGTGTTCCTCGTCGTAGGCGCTGCCGACGGGGCGCATGTCGGGCAGCAGGCGGGTGCCGCCGGTGTCGTGGTGGGTGCGCTGGGGGCCGACGACGGGGGTCTCGACGGTCTGGTCCAGCCCGTCGTAGATCTCGCCGTAGGTGCCGCCGCCGACCTGGACGCGCGGGATGACCTGGGTGGCTCCGGCGTCGGCGGACGGGTCCTCGCCGTGCCGGACGCTGCCGCTGCGCACGGCCTGGAGCAGGCGGTGGGCCCCGGTGTCGTCGGGGGCGGAGCGGCCGCTCCAGACGACGGGCCGCCGGCGGCCGCCGGCACTCGCCCCCGCCCCGGCCGCGACGCCCACGGCGGCGACCCGGGCGGTTTCGTCGGTGGTGGTCAAGTGCCGTGCGATCCGCGGGTTTTGGGCGCGCGTCGACGCGCCGAGCTGCACGCGGAAGCTGGCGTGATTGACGATGACCTGCGCCGGATCGCTCGGCACCTTCACCATGCTCAGCGCGGGAGCGTCGTCGAACCCGGAATCGAGTCCCGACGAGCGGTCCCCCGTGGGTGTGCGGGGTGTTCTGGTGTCCACACTCATCTAACCGAGTGACGTGTGTTTAGGACACTGCCTTGACCCGCCGGATGTGTCCGGACCCCGTCAAGCTTGTCCCGAACGCCCAGATTGACCCGCACGGGTGAGGAAGAGCACGGGTGTTCAGCCGCGTCGGCGCGCCGCCTCGTACAGCACGATCCCCGCTGCCACACCGGCGTTGAGCGACTCGGCGCCACCGGGCATCGGGATCCGCACCCGGTAGTCGCAGGTCTCGCCGACCAGCCGGGACAGTCCCTTGCCCTCGCTGCCGACCACGATCACGACCGGCCCGTGCAGAGCCTCCAGCGCGCCGATCTCGTGCTCGCCGTCGGCGGCGAGGCCGACGACCACGATGCCCGCCTTCTTGTACGACTCCAGGGCGCGGGTGAGGTTCGTGGCACGGGCGACGGGCGTCCGGGCCGCGGTACCGGCGGACGTCTTCCAGGCACCGGCGGTCATACCGGCCGCACGCCGCTCCGGTACGACGACGCCGTGGCCGCCGAAGGCGGAGACGGAGCGGACGACCGCGCCGAGGTTGCGCGGGTCGGTCACGCCGTCGAGCGCGACGATCAGGGGGTCCTCCCCCTCGTCGTACGCGGCGTTGGCCAGGTCCTCGGGGTGGGCGTACTCGTACGGCGGGACCTGCAGGACCAGGCCCTGGTGGTTGAGGCCGTTGGTCATCCGGTCGAGCTCGGGGCGGGGGGCCTCCATGAGGTTGATGCCACCGCGCTCGGCGGCGAGCTGGAGGGCCTCGCGCACCCGCTCGTCGTTGTCGATGAACTGCTGGACGTAGAGGGTGGAGGCCGGCACGCCCTCGCGCAGCGCCTCGACCACCGGGTTGCGGCCGACGACCAGCTCGGAGGCGGACTTGCCGCCGCGCCCGCGGGGTGCGGGACGCCGTACCGACTGCTTGGCCTTGGCGTTGGCGACGCGGTTCTTCTTGTGACCCTTGCGCATCTCGGCGGGCGGGGTCGGGCCCTTGCCCTCCAGGCCCTTGCGCCGCTGGCCGCCGCTGCCGACCTGCGCGCCCTTCTTGCCGGACATGCGGCGGTTGTTGGTGGCCATGACCTACCTGTTCTCTACGGAAGTGTGTACGTACGTCTATGCAGTGTGCCGCCCGGAGGGCCGGGCGGCACAATCGATCTTCGGATCGGGGGCGGTGTCAGCGGGGCCCGAGGTTCCAACGGGGGCCCTGCGGGCCGTCCTCGATGACGAGCCCGGACTGGTTGAGCTGGTCGCGAATCGCGTCCGCGGTGGCCCAGTCCTTGCGGGCCCGGGCCGCCTCGCGCTGGTCGAGGACCATCCGGACCAGGCTGTCGACGACGCCGTGCAGGTCCTCGCCGCGGTCGGTCTCGCCCGCCCAGTGCGGGTCGAGCGGGTCCAGGCCGAGGACGCCGAGCATGGCGCGCACCTCGGCGAGCCGGGCGACGGCCGCCTCCTTGTCGTCGGCCGCCAGCGCGGAGTTGCCCTGCCGGACCGTGGTGTGCACCACCGCGAGCGCCTGCGGCACGCCCAGGTCGTCGTCCATGGCCTCGGCGAACGCGGGCGGGACGTCGGCCGACGGCTCGACGACTCCCCCGGCCTTCTCCGCGACCCGCTGGATGAAGCCCTCGATCCGCGCGAACGCCGACTCGGCCTCGCGCAGGGCCTCCTCGCTGTACTCGATGGTGGAGCGGTAGTGCGGAGTGCCGAGGTAGTAGCGCAGCACGATCGGCCGCCAGTGCTTGACCATCTCGCTCACGAGGACCGAGTTGCCGAGCGACTTCGACATCTTCTCGCCGCTCATGGTCACCCAGGCGTTGTGCACCCAGTACTGCGCGAAGTCGTCGCCGAACGCCTTGGCCTGGGCGATCTCGTTCTCGTGGTGCGGGAAGATCAGGTCCAGGCCGCCGCCGTGGATGTCGAAGGCGGTGCCGAGGTACTTGTGCGCCATGGCGGAGCACTCCAGGTGCCAGCCCGGACGCCCGCGGCCCCACGGCGTCTCCCAGTCGGGCTCGCCCGGCTTGGCCGCCTTCCACATCGCGAAGTCCCGCGGGTCCCGCTTGCCGGTGATGCCCTCCTCGGCGGGCTGGCGCATCTCGTCCAGGTCCTGCCGGGACAGCTCCAGGTAGGAGGGCCAGGAGCGCACGTCGAAGTAGACGCTGCCGTCCGCCTCGTAGGCGTGGCCGCGCTCGATCAGCCCGCGCATCATCTCGACCATCTCGGTGACGTGGCCGGTCGCCCGCGGCTCGTAGGTGGGCGGCAGGCAGCCGAGCACGGTGTAGCCGTCGGTGAAGGCGCGCTCGTTCTCGTAACCGATGGACCACCAGGGGCGGTTCTGCTGCTCCGCCTTGGAGATGATCTTGTCGTCGATGTCGGTGACGTTCCTGACGAACGTCACGTCGTAGCCGCGGTACTCGAACCAGCGGCGCATGATGTCGAAGTTGAGCCCCGACCGGATGTGCCCGATGTGGGGAGCCGCCTGCACGGTGGCGCCACACAGGTAGATCGAGACGCAGCCCGGCGTGAGCGGGGTGAAGTCACGGATCTGCCGGGCGCTGGTGTCGTACAGGCGAATAGTCACGCCTCCAGGGTAGTGGGCGCCGGGCAGTGCCTCGCGACCTTCCGTGCAGGCCGCCCGCATTCGTGACACAGGGGGTCGCTTCGGGCCGGCACGGCCGGCAGGGGGCACCTTCTCGGCCTCGGTCCCGGTGCCCCCGCCCTCCCGTCAGCCCGCGCGCACCACGAGGGCCGTGGCGACGGCCATCAGGCCCTCGTCGCGTCCCGGGAATCCGAGGCCGTCGGTCGTGGCGCCCGAGACGGACACCGGCGCCCCGACCGCCTCGGACAGCAGCTTCTGCGCCTCGTCGCGCCGCTTGCCGATCTTCGGCCGCGGTCCGACGACCTGCACGGCGACGTTCCCGATCCGGAAGCCGGTCTCACGCACGATCCGGGCGGCCTCCGTCAGCAGGGTGACGCCGGACGCGCCGGACCACTCGGGGCGCCCGGTGCCGAAGTGCTGCCCCAGGTCACCGAGTCCGGCGGCGGAGAACAGCGCGTTGCAGGCGGCGTGCGCGACGACGTCCGCGTCGGAGTGCCCGGCCAGCCCCGGCCCCTCGCCCTCCCACTTCAGGCCGGCGCACCACAGCTCGCGGCCCTCCTCGAAGGCGTGGATGTCGGTGCCGATGCCGACCTGGGGCAGCGGGTACGGCTCAGAAGCCATCGTTGAGCCTCCTGCGGGCCAGGACCGCCTCGGCGAGGACCAGGTCGAGGGGGCGGGTGACCTTGAATGCCTCCTCATGGCCCGGGACGACCACGACACCCAGGCCGAGCCGTTCGACCATGCTCGCGTCGTCGGTGACGTCCTCGGTGACCTCCTCGTGGGCCCGGACCAGCGTGGCCCGGTCGAAGCCCTGTGGCGTCTGCACGGCACGCAGGCGGGCCCGCGACGGGGTGGCCACCACCGGCTCGGGCTCGCCCGGCTCGGCCGGCCCGACCTCCTTGACCGTGTCGGCGAGGGCCAGCGCGGGGACGACGGCCGGCGCTCCCGCCCGTACCGCCTCGATCACCGCGTCCACCGTGTCGACCGGAACCAGGGGCCGCGCGGCGTCGTGGACCAGGACGATGTCGTAGTCCGGGGGCAGGGCGTCGAGGCCGAGCCGCACCGACTCCTGGCGGGAGTCGCCGCCGGGGACCACCAGGAAGTCCGTCCGCTCCGGCAGGGCGTGGGCGTCGAGGAGCGACTTGACCTCGGGGGCGCCGTCGGGCGGGGCCACGACGACGACCAGGGACACCGCGCGGGAGGCGGCCATCGCGCGCACCGCGTGGACGAGCATGGGGGTTCCGCCCAGCGTGCGGAGCGCCTTGGGGGCGCCCGGGCCGAGGCGTACACCTCGGCCGGCGGCCGGGATCACGGCCGCGGTACGCGGTTCCGTGGGCGAAGGGCGCGAATCGTCAGACATCGGTTCCTGTCAGGTTTGTGTGCTCGGCCTGGTTGGGTATGGCCTGGGAAGTGCCGGGCGCGACGCCTTGACCAGACCCTTCCGTGACCCTGGTCGAGCCAGCTGCCCGGGCCCGGCACACCAAGTATCGGGGGCACACCCCGAGAGGACGTACCGGCACGGCGCGCCTGGGTACGAACATGCCGCAGCGCCCGGCGACGGAAATACGTCATCGGGCACCGCGGCATTTCGATGTACTGAGTGCTGAAGCGGGCTTGCGCCTGCGTCAGTGGTTCAGGACGCGAGGACCTCGTCGAGCAGAGCCTCGGCCTTGTCCTCGTTGGTGTTCTCCGCGAGGGCGAGCTCGCTCACCAGGATCTGGCGGGCCTTGGCGAGCATCCGCTTCTCACCGGCGGACAGTCCGCGCTCACGCTCGCGACGCCACAGGTCACGCACGACTTCCGCGACCTTGATGACATCACCCGAGGCAAGCTTCTCCAGGTTTGCCTTGTAACGACGCGACCAGTTCGTGGGCTCCTCGGCGTACGGCGCGCGCAGCACCTCGAAGACCCGGTCCAGCCCGTCCTGACCGACCACATCACGTACGCCGACGAACTCCGCATTGTCCGCTGGCACACGTACCGTCAGGTCACCCTGGGCGACCTTCAGCACCAAGTAGGTCTTGTCCACGCCTTTGATCTGGCGAGTTTCGATGGCCTCGATCAGCGCGGCCCCGTGATGGGGATAGACCACGGTGTCGCCAACCTTGAACGTCATGTGACAGGTACCCCTTCCGTGGCTATCCAGGGTAACACGGAAACGGCGGGTTCTGAATGGCGTTTTCGCAGGTCAGGGCATATCTCGGGGCTTGACAACAGCAACAGGAACGTGCTGCGCGGGCCGAGCGGAAGGAGGTATTCGCAGGTCGGAGGGGCTCTGCGGGGGAGGTGAAACCCGTACGTTACACGCATCTGGAGGCCCTCACGAGTGCCTGAACATCCTCAAATGTCCGGTTCCAGATGTGCGACTTTCGCTACTCCGTTCGGTGCCGGGTGTCACTTCCGCGTCGATTCCGGAATTGATCACCGGGGGTGGCCACGGGACCGGTTGTGGCCCGCGTGATCAATTTCGGGAAGGACCCCGCATTCCTTCACCGAAGATTTGCGTGCCCCGGCTCGGACTATGACTCGGGCTATGACTGGGGCGCTTATGTGAATGGTGGACGGGCCCCGCGCCACCCGCCTGCCGGGGGAAGCCCGCACGTTGAGGGAGGGTCGGGTGCGGCGGCTCGGGAACGGCTCGGTAACCTATGGCCGCTGACAGATACTTAGGGCGGCTTTATCGGCCGCCACGTTCGAGTCAAGGAGTTGCCGCCGCCGTGAGCAGCAGCCTTCGACGCGGCGCACTCGCCGCCGCCGCCATCGCGTTCTCGATCGCCTCGCTCGCCGCGTGCGGCGCCGGATCCGATGCCCAGACCCTGCAGGTCAAGCCGGACAACGCGGCCGTCAAGGTCGGCGACATCCAGGTCCAGAACGCATTGATCATCACCCAGCCCGACCTCCAGTCGACGGGTCCCGCCGTGATCTCGGCGACCGTCTTCAACAACGGCAAGACCGCCCAGACCCTCGACTCCATCACCCTGCCCGGCACCGGCAAGACCGCCGAACTCAAGCCGGCCAAGGGCAGCGGCCCGCTGACCGTCCCCGCGCACGGCTCGCTCGTGATCGGTGGCCAGGGCAACGCGTCCGCCTCCCTGCCGAGCAGCCGCGAGGCCGTCAAGGACGGCAACGCGCAGAAGATCACCTTCACCTTCAGCACCACCGGTGACGTGAGCCTGCGCGGCTTCGTCGTCCCGGCCGAGAGCTACTTCACCAAGTGGGGCCCGAGCACCGTCCCCACGACCGCCCCGAGCACCAGCGCCACGCCGACGAAGGGCGCGTCGGGCTCCCCGAGCCCGTCCAACTCGGCCCCGGCCTCGGCTCCTGCCTCGGCCACCCCGACCGGCTCGGCGTCCGCGAGCGCGTCGGCCGGCTGAGCGGTCCCGAACGCACACAAGGGCGGGACCTCGTCATGAGGTCCCGCCCTTGTCCGTCGTCCAGGGGCCCGTCGGCCGGGCCGCGGTCCGCCTACGGCTCGAACTTGTAGCCCAGCCCGCGCACCGTCACCAGGTATCTGGGCGCGCCCGGGTCCGGCTCGATCTTGGCGCGCAGCCGCTTGACGTGGACGTCGAGGGTCTTGGTGTCGCCCACGTAGTCGGCGCCCCAGACGCGGTCGATGAGCTGCATGCGGGTCAGCACGCGGCCGGCGTTGCGCAGGAGCATCTCCAGCAGGTCGAACTCCTTCAGGGGAAGGTCGACCTTGGAGCCGGAGACCGTCACCACGTGGCGGTCGACGTCCATGCGGACCGGGCCGGCCTCCAGGGCGGCCGGGGTGACCTCCTCCGGCTCGCCGCGGCGGCGCAGGACGGCACGGATGCGGGCCACCAGCTCGCGCGAGGAGAACGGCTTGGTGACGTAGTCGTCGGCCCCTATCTCCAGGCCGACGACCTTGTCGATCTCGCTGTCCTTGGCGGTCACCATGATCACCGGGACGTTCGAGCGGCCGCGCAGCTGGCGGCACACCTCGGTACCCGGCAGCCCGGGCAGCATCAGGTCGAGGAGGACGAGGTCGGCGCCGTTGCGCTCGAACTCGTCGAGTCCGTCGGGCCCGGTGGTCGCGACGGCGACCTCGAAGCCCTCCTTGCGGAGCATGTAGGACAGGGCGTCGGAGAAGGACTCCTCGTCCTCGACGACGAGCACTCGGGTCACGGAAGGACCTCCGGGGCGGGAAGCGGTTCGTACGGGGATGACTCGGTGGGTTCGCCGGTCTCTTCGTCGAGACCGTCGAGGTAGGGATGCTGCTGGGCGCGGTCACGGGCCGCACCCGCCTCCGGCAGCCTGAGGGTGAACGTGGAGCCCTGGTTCTCGGCGCTCCACACCGTGACCTCCCCGCCGTGCGAGGCGGCCACGTGCTTGACGATCGCCAGACCGAGGCCCGTACCACCGGTGGCACGGGAGCGGGCCGGGTCGACGCGGTAGAAGCGCTCGAAGATGCGCTCCTTGTCCTTGTCGGATATCCCGATGCCCTGGTCGGTCACGGCGACCTCGATCAGGTCTCCGCCGGGCGCGGTCACCCTGCGGGCGGCTATGCCCACCCGGGTCCGGGCCGGGGAGTAGTTCACGGCGTTCTCGACGAGGTTGCCGAGGGCCGCGGCGAGCTGGCCGCGGTTGCCCCAGACATGCAGGTCGGCGGTGCCGCCGGCGGCCATGGTGATCTGCTTGGCGCCGGCCTGGTGGCGGCAGCGGTCGATGGCCTCGGCGACCAGTTCGTCGACCCGGACGGGCTCGGCGTCCTCCAGCGGGTCGTCGTTCTGCACCCGGGAGAGGTCGATGAGCTCCTGCACCAGGTTGGTCAGTCGCGTCGCCTCTATCTGCATGCGTCCGGCGAAACGCTCGACGGCCTCCGGGTCGTCGGAGGCGTCCATGACGGCTTCGGACAGCAGGGAGAGCGCGCCGACGGGGGTCTTGAGCTCATGGCTGACGTTGGCGACGAAGTCGCGCCGTACCGCCTCGATCCTGCGGGCCTCGGTGAGGTCCTCCACCAGCAGCAGCACCAGCCGGGAGCCCAGCGGCGCCACGCGGGCGGAGACGGCGAGGGCCTCGCCCCGACCGGTCCCGCGGCGCGGCAGGTCGAGCTCGACCTGGCGTATCTCCCCGTCCCGCCGGGTGTCCCGCGCCATCTGCAGCATCGGCTCGACCGAGAGCCGGCCACCGCGGACCAGTCCCAGGGCGTACGCCGCGGAGCTGGCCTTGACGACGGCGTCGGCCTCGTCCAGGACGACGGCCGACGACCGGAGCACGGACAGAACGGTGTCCACCCCCGGGGGAAGCACCGGGTCGGTGTGCAAGGAGGTGCGCGTGGGGCGCTTCTGCTCCCGCTCGCTCCAGCGGAACGCCAGCATGGCGATGACACCGGTGAGCACCCCGGCGATCGCTGCCGCTGCGGCGACCGCCGCGTTCACGTCCATGCAAACAGGTTAAGCAGGCGGTACGACATCGCCACAGCCGTCGACGTGCGAGCTCGGACACTCGTCGCCCAGAGTTCACCTTGGAGCCAGGGATGGTTCATTTGGGATGACGGAATCCGACGCGTTCCGGCCGGATCGTGGGAGCGTGGGGTTCACAGCAGCGGTTCGGCGGCTGGTTTCTGATCCCCGAAGCCCCGAGGCACACGTACGTAAGAGAGGGACCCCTGATGCGGGACGCGTACCACGAGGAACTTGATTCGATCGGCGACGGTCTGGTGGAGATGGCCCGACTGGTCGGGTCGGCGATCGGGCGCGCCACGACCGCGATCCTCGACTCCGACCTGAAGCTCGCCGAGGCCGTCATCGAAGGCGACCAGAAGGTCGACGAGCTCCAGCACGACCTGGAGGCCAGGGCCATAGCCCTGCTCGCCCGCCAGCAGCCGGTCGCCACCGACCTGCGGATCGTCGTCACGTCGCTGCGCATGTCGGCCGACCTGGAGCGCTCGGGCGACCTCGCCCAGCACGTCGCGAAGCTCGCGCGGCTGCGCTTCCCGGAGCGGGCGATCCCGCACGACCTGCACGCGACCATCCTGGAGATGGGCCAGCTCGCCCAGCGCCTCATGGCGAAGGCGGCCGAGGTCATCATCACCAAGGACGTCGATCTGGCGATGCAGCTGGAGCAGGACGACGACGAGATGGACCTGCTGCACCGCACGCTCTTCCAGCACCTGCTGGACGACCGCTGGAGGCACGGCATCGAGACCGCGGTGGACGTCACCCTCCTCGGCCGCTACTACGAGCGGTTCGCCGACCACGCGGTGGCCGTCGCCAAGCGCGTGGTGTTCCTGGTGACCGGTGAGCACGCGGACGTGCTGCAGACCGACATCCAGCCGGAGATCCAGCAGGTGGCGGGCGCCGAGGGGGCGTGACCGCACCCGCCAGGGCGTGCGGACGGCACGGCCGAGGGGCGTGACCGGGTGACGCCAGGGCGTGCGGACGCCACCGTGCGCCGTTGATGCGCCCAGCACAGCGGGCATGCAATGGGCACAGGCACCAGCCTCTAGGCCTCCAGGAGGACCCATGGCCGAAGCCCCCACCACGCCCGACCCGACGCAGGAGCGCGAGACGGACCGGCCCGCCGAGACCAAGAGCCTCCCGCTCTTCGGCGCGTGCGGTTGCGGCTCGGGCTGCGGCTGCGGGTGCCAGTCCGGCAATCCCTGTCAGTGCGGTTGAGTCCCATGTGAGCGAAGGGCCCCGGTGAGCGCACCGGGGCCCTTCGTCCGTGGCGGTGCGCAGGGCGGTAATAGGCTCGGCGGCGAGTTGATCCACGACACGTCTCGGGAGCGCCGGAGCGGATGACCGTCACCCACACCCCCGTCCACCATGAGGTCGTCTCGGTCGTCACGCCGGTGCACGGCGAGGCCGTACGGTTCCTCCCGGCCGCGTACGCCTCCTTGCGCACCCAGCGGTTGCCCGACGGCTGGTCGTGGGAGTGGTGCGTGCAGGAGGACGGGCCCGGCGTGGACGCCGCCGCCCACCTCCCCGACGACGACCCGCGCGTGCGGATCTCCACGGCCCGCCACGGCGGCCCGCATGTGGCGCGCACCCTGGCCTTCGCACGGTCAACCGGCCGGTACGTCAAGAACCTCGACGCCGACGACGAGCTGACCGAGGGAGTCCTCGCCCGCGACATCGCCGTACTGGAGGAGCGGCCGGAGATCGGCTGGACCACCTCGCGCGTCAGCGACCTCCTCGAGGACGGCAGCACCGTCTCCTTCGAACTCAGCGACCCGCCGCCCGGCCTGCTCCCCCGGGGCAGCGCCTTCCCCTTCTGGGACGAGCACCACCGGCCGCGCGTCCACCCCGCCACGCTCTGTGTCCGGCGTGCGCTGCTCGCGCTCCTGGGCGGATGGATGGCCCTGCCGGCGTCCGGCGACACCGGTCTCCTTCTAGGACTCGACGCCCTGGCGGACGGGTGGTTCCACGACGAGACGGGCCTGCTCTACCGCAAGCACGGCGCCCAGATCACCGCGCACCCGCACCACATCGCCGGCCCGGAATGGCAGGCCCGCATGTCGCTGATCCGCGAACACGCCCGCGCGCTGCGGGACTGGGCGGGCACCGGACGGCCGTCGATGGACGCGTAAATCGAACACGTGCTTGAATTCAGGCATGCGATCGTTTCCCGCCGACCCGGCCGCCGAGGCACAGCAGGATTGGAACACCGCCCACCATCGGCCCGGGCCGGACGGACGGGACGTGAGGTGAGCGGCTCCGTCGTGGTCGGCGCGCTCGGCGTGGTCGCTGAGAGTGCGGTCGCTGAGAGTGCGGTCGCTGAAGGTGCGGTCGCTGAAGGTGCGGGCTGTGTCCGTGCCGCCTCCTGATGCGCCACGGCTGCGGGCGCTCCTGGCCAACCCGATACGGGGCCGAGAGGCCCGCGCCGCCCTCGCCGAGCCCGACATCGCGGCGTGCGCCTTCTGCCGTCCGGACACCGAGCTGGGAGTCGTCGAATGACGTACCGGAATGCGGGACCGTATGTCCCGGACGATCCTGAGGGCATGACCGGACCCATACGCGTGATCGTGCACCCGCCCTCGCCCACGGGCGGCCGGCGCGTACGCGTGGACGGCGAGATCCTCGGCCTGGCCCACAACGTCGTCGACGTCGCCGAGTTCCTCCGCCGCGCCGGCCTGGAGATCGACCCCTCGGAGGTCGCGGACTCACCGTGGATCGACTGGCGGGGGGTGGGTCCGGAGCGGTGGGGGCCGGAGAGCGGCACCTGAGGAAACGACACACCTGGCGTGGGCCGGGGTCCTCATCCTTCGTCTACGTCCTCCTCCTTCGTCGGCCGGTTCAGGGAAGCCGGCCGGCCTCGTGCAGCGCGTCGAAGACCATCATGTCGACGGCCGAGACCCGGCTCCTGTCGGCGTAGGCGAACCACGCCTTCTCGGCGATCTCCCGCGACGGAGTGAGCTCACCGCGGTGATCGGCGGCGTAGCAGATCATCCGGAAGGGACCGTGCTCAGGATGGCCCTCGCCGATCTCGAAGGTGCCGAAGTGCACCATGGAGCCGGGATCGATCGCCGCCCGCAGTTCCTCGTCGATCTCCCGCACCAGCGTCTCGGCGTCGGACTCACCCGGCTCACGGTGACCACCGGGGAAGTAGAAGAGATCCCTGCCGCGACTACGCGTCACCAACACCCGCCCGTCCCGGACGAGAACCCACGCCACCTTCTCGGGCACACGGCCGCGTTCCGCCATGACTCAGGACGGTAGCGAAGGCCGCCGATTCGCGCAGACGGGTTCAAGAAACCGAGCTGCGCCTTGAGCTGTTCTCAGAGGCGTTGCGCCTTCTGCAAGCGTGCTACCTGTCGGGTCACCAGATCGGCGGGAAAGGACGCCTTGCCGCCGACGTTCAGCTTCTGGAACGTCACGATGGTGTTGCCCACCCGCACCACGGTGAATTGCTCGTTGCGGATCCCCGGCTGCTTCATGTGCATGGGGACGGTCTCCCGGAACCGCACGGCTTCGTCCCCGACGTCCGGTGCCTGCTCCATCGTCAGCGTGGCCTTGAACTTGCCCACCCAGCCTGTGCCCTCGTACGAGCGGCAGTCGTCAAGCGCCTGCTTGAGCTGACGGAAGGCTTGCGCGGCCTTCCCGTCGCCGTAGGCGGCAAGCGTCGAGTCGCCGCCCCAGATGTCACCTTTCCAGTTGAAGACCTGATAGACGACGGCGGACGCACGCTCCCCGTCGCGGATGTCGAGCATGGTCTGGCAGTGGGGATCGGACACAGGCGGGAAGGAAGGCCGCTCCTGCTTCGACTGAGGGTCCTGCACGGAAAGGCCGCCCTTATCGACCCCCGGGACCTCGCCGTCCTTGAAAGTGAGCGCCCGCAACTGTGCCCGCGTCATGGGTGCCGCGGCGGCCTTGCCCGATGCGGTCGCCCGCTGTCCCGCCGAGTCCGGTGTCGCACCTCCCCCTGCGGAACATCCGGAAGCCATCAGGACCACGGCCACCACAGGACCGACTGCCGATATCGGCCACAGCTTGCCGACGTGCATGGATGTCCCCCCAAGGACGGCGAGTGCAAAGAGGCTGACGATAACGGTGCCGAGTGATTCGGCACCAAGGTTTTCCACGAAGGAAGAGCGCTGCCGAGCGCGCCCGAGTTCTGGCGGCGCAGGTGCCCATCGTGATTCTCGACGGGATGTCACAGGAGGACACCGCGGCAGCCGTCGCCCTCCTCGATGCCGGCGCCCGAGGGAACAGCCGAAGCCGGACCTCCTGAAGTCCTGAGGACCGTCCGGTCACGAACCTCGGGCAGCGACAAGCCCCCCGTCCGGCGGGGGAACCGCGGACAGGGGGCTTGATCGGTACGGGTTACTTCTTCTTGCCCTGGTTCTTGACCGCCTCGATCGCTGCCGCGGCCGCCTCCGGGTCGAGGTACTTGCCGCCCTTGGTGAGCGGCTTGAAGTCGGCGTCGAGTTCGTAGTACAGGGGGATGCCCGTCGGGATGTTCAGGCCCGCGATGTCGGCGTCCGAGATGCCGTCCAGGTGCTTGACCAGGGCGCGCAGGCTGTTGCCGTGGGCGGCGACCAGGACCGTGCGGCCGGCCAGGAGGTCGGGGACGATGCCGTCGTACCAGTACGGCAGCATGCGGATGACGACGTCCTTCAGGCACTCCGTGCGGGGGCGCAGCTCCGGCGGGATCGTCGCGTAGCGCGCGTCGTCGGACTGGGACCACTCCGCGCCGTCCTCGAGCGGCGGCGGCGGGGTGTCGTAGGAACGGCGCCACAGCATGAACTGCTCCTCGCCGAACTCCGCGAGGGTCTGCGCCTTGTCCTTGCCCTGGAGGGCGCCGTAGTGGCGCTCGTTCAGGCGCCAGCTGCGCTGGACCGGGATCCAGTGGCGGTCGGCGGCCTCGAGGGCGAGCTGCGCCGTGCGGATCGCGCGCTTCTGGAGGGACGTGTGGACCACGTCGGGGAGAAGATCGGCGTCCTTCAGAAGCTCGCCACCGCGGACTGCCTCCTTCTCGCCCTTCTCGTTCAGATTGACGTCCACCCAGCCGGTGAACAGGTTCTTCGCGTTCCACTCGCTCTCGCCGTGGCGGAGGAGGATCAGCTTGTACGGTGCGTCGGCCATGGGTCAGAGCGTAATCCACGGGTTCGTCCCGCCGCGTGGCTGCCCGAAGGCCGGACAGTTGACGGCATCTGTTAATTGAGTGGCCCGCGGCGACCCCCTGTCCGTAAGTTGTGCCTGCCGCCTGAGCCGCTTACATCTGTGGGGGATCCGTCATGTCCGTCGCCAGTCTGAGACGTGCTGCCCGGGAGACCGTCTCCGGACTCCCCCGCGAGTTCTGGTGGCTGTGGACGAGCACCCTCGTCAACCGGCTCGGCGCCTTCGTCGCGACCTTCATGGCGCTCTACCTCACCCTGGACCGCGGCTACTCCGCCTCCTACGCCGGTCTCGTCGCGTCGCTGCACGGGCTCGGCGGGGTCGTCTCCTCGCTGGGCGGCGGGGTGATGGCCGACCGGCTGGGCAGGCGGCCCACGCTGCTGATCGCGCAGTCCTCCACCGCGGCGTGCGTGGCCCTGCTCGGCTTCGTGCACGACCCCGTCGCGATCGCCGCGGTCGCCTTCCTCGTCGGCATGGCCTCCAACGCCTCCCGGCCGGCCGTGCAGGCGATGATGGCCGACATCGTCCGCCCCGAGGACCGCGTACGGGCCTTCTCGCTCAACTACTGGGCCATCAACCTCGGCTTCGCCGTCTCCTCCATGGCCGCCGGGTTCATCGCCGAGTTCAGCTACGTCGCCGGTTTCCTGATCGAGGCGGGCATGACCGCCGTCTGCGCGGTCGTCGTGTTCCTGAAGCTGCCCGAGTCGCGGCCCGAGCGGACGGCGAAGCAGCGAGAGGCGGAGGCGGGGATCGGCCTCGGGACCGTCCTGCGCGACGGGCGGTACATGGGCGTCGTCGGCCTGTCCTTCCTCGTCGCCCTCGTCTTCCAGCAGGGCTCGGTCGGCTTGCCCGTCGCGATGGGCGCGGCCGGGTTCACGCCCGCCGACTACGGATTCGCCATCGCCGTCAACGGCATCCTGATCGTCGCCCTGCAGATCCCCCTGACGCGGTTCATCGCCGACCGGGACCCCCGGCGGCTGCTCGTCGTCTCCTCCGTCCTCGCCGGCTACGGCTTCGGACTCACCGCATTCGCCGGGTCGGTCGGGCTCTTCGCCCTGACCGTGTGCGTGTGGACGCTCGGCGAGATGATCAACGCGCCGACCCAGACGGGCCTCGTCGTCCGCCTCTCCCCCGTCCACGGCCGCGGCCGCTACCAGGGCGTCTACACCCTGTCCTGGTCACTCGCCGCGCTCATCGCGCCCCTGATGTCCGGCGTGGTCATCGACCACTTCGGCGCCGGATGGCTGTGGGGGCTGTGCGCCGTCGTCGGCACGCTGGCCGCCGTGGGGTACGGCGTGCTGATGCGCCGTATGCCGGAAGAGGGAGCGGAGACAGTGCTGGCGGCGGAGCGGGCCGTGACCGGCACCGCCGAGGTCGCCGCCGGCTGACCGACACGGACGCACGCGGACACACGCGGACGCGGACGCACGCGACGAGCCCCCTACCGCCTTCTCCGCCGGTAGGGGGCTCGGTGCTGTGGGCGTTCGCGGATCGCGACGCGCGCGTTCGTCAGAGGCAGACGTCCACGCCGACGTGCTGCGGCAGCGCGCCGAGGGCGCCGCCGGCGACACCGAGGGCGGTCGCCTTGACCGAGTCGACCTCGGACAGCACGGCCGCGGTGCCGAGCGTCGTGGAGCCGGCGGTGACGGCGGCCCTGGGGGCTCAGGCCACCGGAGACGTTGTCGAGGTCGGCGTCGGAGATCTCGGCGGTCTGCACCTGGGGAGCGGAGTTCATGGGGAAACTGCCCTTCGCATGGATGGTCCACATGGGGGAGGCGGCCCCGCTGGGGGTACAGACGGGCATGCCGCGGTGCGCAGGATCAAACCACGCCGGGTGCCGGGCATCCAGTCCGTACCCGCTGCAGGAAGGGCAGTTGGGGGTGCGGGCGACCGAACCGTGTGGGTCTGCACACGACTTGGTGCCGGGTTCTCTACAGGCGCGCCCGCTCAGAGGGCCGACAGGCGTTGCGGCTGTCGCGCCGAACCGGACAACTCCGCCCCAATCGGAGCCGCCCGGTGCGCGGTTGCGTGTTCGCTGTGCAGATTCGGTCGCGGGTTCGGGGCGGAGGGTTCGGGCGGGCGTTCGGGCGCGGATTCGGGATCCGGTTCGGCGCGGGTTCGGGATCCGGTTCGGCGCGGGTTCGAGCGCCGGTTCGGCGCGGGTTCGGGCCGGTGGTTCGGGCGCGGATTCGGGCCGGTGGTTCGGGCGCGAGTTCGGGCCGGTGGTTCGGGCGCGAGTTCGGGCCGGTGGTTCGGGCGCCGTCACGGGTGCATCCGTGCGCCCTTCACCACCTTGTCCACCGCGTTCCTCGGCCCGTACACCGCCAGCCCCACCAGGTCCAGCTCCCCGGTCCCCACGGCCCGTACCGCCGCCCGGTTGTCGCGGTCGTTGCCCGTGGCGAACAGGTCGGAGGTGAAGAGCGCGCGCGGGAGCGCCCGGGACAGCACGCGCGCGTGCGCCGCGGTCAGCGTCTCCTTCGCGCCCTCGAAGATCATCACGGGCTGGCGGAACATCGGCAGGTACGGGACGCCGTCCGCGTCCTCGTAGGGCTCGCCGACCACTTCCGGGACCTGGGTGCCCAGGCCGCTGACCAGGAAGGCGGTGACGTTCAGACGCTGCCAGGGCTCCAGGTCCTCCCGCAGCAGGACGGCGATCTTGGTGTCGAAACGGATGGGTTCGCTGCTCATGGAACGAGACTGCCGACCGCCCCGCGACCTCGTCTTGTACGTTCTTTGCATGGCCACCGCGCAGGAAGTCTCCGCGTGGCGCCCGACCGTGCCGGGCGTCGTGGAGGTCTTCCACGCGCACTTCACCGAGTACGCCTACCCGATGCACGTCCACGACGCGTGGACGCTGCTCATCGTGGACGACGGGGCCGTACGGTACGACCTCGACCGGCACGAGCACGGCACCCCGCACGACACGGTCACCCTGCTCCCGCCGCACGTCCCGCACAACGGCTCCCCCGCCACCCCGCACGGCTTCCGCAAACGCGTCCTGTACCTCGACGCCACCCACCTGCCCGACGGCCTGATCGGCCCCGCCGTCGACCGGCCGGACCTGCGCGACCCGGAGCTGCGCCACCGCGTCGGCCAACTCCACGGCGCCCTGACGCACCCCGGCGACGAACTGGAGGCGGAGAGCCGGCTCACCTTCATCGGCGAGCGGCTGTGCGCCCACCTGCGGCCCCGCCTGCTCCCGGACGGCCCGCGCCCCGACCCCGCCCTCGCCCGCCGACTGCGCGAACTCCTCGACGAACACGTCGTCGCCGGGCTCACCCTGGACGACGCCGCCGCCCTGCTCCACGCCCACCCCGCCCACCTCGTACGGGCCTTCTCCACCGCCTACGGCATCGCCCCGCACCAGTACCTCAACTCCCGCCGCGTCGACCGCGCCCGCCGCCTCCTCCTCGACGGCCGCCCCCCGGGCGAGGTGGCCTCGGCGACCGGCTTCTTCGACCAGTCCCACCTCACCCGCCACTTCCGGAAACTGGTGGGGGTGACGCCGGGGCGGTACGCGGCGAAAAAGGGACGGCGAGCGGATCGCTCCGGGTCATAGGGTCCCGGCATGGACTGGCACACGTGGCACGAGACGTACGACCGGGCGGACTCCCCGCTCGTCCAGCGGCTGGCGACGGTGCAGGACCGTATCCGTGAGGCCCTCGACCGCGCGCCGCGAGGACCGGTCACCGTGCTCAGTGTCTGCGCCGGCCAGGGACACGATCTGATCGGCGGGCTCACCGGACACCCGCGCCGGGGCGACGTACGGGCACGGCTGGTCGAACTGGACGAGCGGAACGTCGAGGCGGCCCGGGGTGCGGCGGCCGCCGCCGGGCTCCACGGGATCGAGGTCGTCGCCGGGGACGCCTCCTCCACCGACCACTACCTGGATCTGGCGCCCGCCGACCTGGTGCTGCTGTGCGGGGTCCTCGGCAACCTGACGGACGCCGACGTCGAGCGGGTCCTCGACCACTGCACCCGGCTGTGCCGGACCGGCGGCACGGTGGTGTGGACCCGCAACCGCAAGGCCCCCGACCTCGTCCCGCAGGTGTGCGCCTGGCTCGAGCAGCGCGGCTTCGAGCGGCTGTGGGTGTCGGAACCGGACCGCGTGCAGGCCGTCGGGGCACATCGGTACGGCGGGGCGCCCGGCGAACTGGTCGGCGGGCAGCGCATGTTCAGCTTCGTGGGGTACGACGTGCTGCGGCGCGTGTCGAGGGGGTGAGTCAGTCCGTGGGGCGTTCGGTCAGGTGGGTGAAGGCGTCCAGGTTGCGGGTCGACTCGCCGCGGGAGACGCGCCACTCGTACTCCCTGCGGATGGCCGACGCGAAGCCCAGTTCCAGGAGGGTGTTGAAGCTGCCGTCCGCCGCCTCCAGGACCTGGCCGAGGAGGCGGTCGATCTCGTCGGGGGTGACGCAGGGCAGGGGGAGCTTGGCGGTGACGTAGACGTCGCCGAGGTGGTCCACGGCGTAACTGATGCCGTAGAGCTTGAGGTTGCGCTCCAGGAGCCAGCGGTGGAACGCGCCTTCGTTCTCGTCGGGGTGGCGGATGACGAACGCGTTCAGCGAGAGGGAGTGGCGGCCGACCAGGAGGGACACCGTCGTCTTGAGCTTGCGGGTGCCCGGGAGTTGGACGACGTAGTTGCCGGGGGCCGGGCTCTCCCACTCCAGTTCCGCGTCCTTCAGGACCGTCTCGACGATCTGGGCCGCCTGTGTCGCCTGCTCTCCGTCAGCCATGGTGGGAGCGTACGCGACGGCGGTGCGCCTGCATGGCGGCCGTGTAGACGTCCGCGGTGGCGGCGGCCGCGGTGTCCCAGCCGAAGCACTGGGCGTGGCGGGCCGCCGCGGCGCCCATGCGGGGCGTGAGCGCGGGGTCGTCGGCGAAGGCGCGGAGCACGCGCGCGTAGTCGGCGGGGTTGTGACCCCGTACGAGGAAGCCGGTCTCCGTGTCGCGCACGGCCACCGGGAGTCCGCCGACCGCGGCGGCCAGTACGGGTGTGCCGGCCGCCTGTGCCTCTATCGCCACCAGGCCGAAGGACTCGCTGTACGACGGCATGACGAGGACGGACGCCGCCCTGAACCAGTCGGCCAGCTGGTCCTGGTCCACCGGCGGCCGGAAGCGGACCACGTCCGCGATGCCGAGGCGGGCGGCGAGTTTCTGCAGGCCCTCGGGCTTGGCGAGGCCGCTGCCGCTGGGGCCGCCGACGATGGGGACGACGATGCGGGAGCGCAGGTCGGGGCGGTCGTCGAGGAGCGCCGCCACCGCGCGCAGGAGGATGTCCGGCGCCTTGAGGGGCTGGATGCGGCCGGCGAACACGGGGATCAGGGCGTCCTGCGGGAGGTCCAGGCGGGCGCGGGCCGCCGCCCGGCCGTCCGCGGGGCGGAAGCGGTCGAGGTTGACGCCGGGGTGGACCACCGCGACCTTGGCGGGCGCGGCGTCGTAGTGGCGTACGAGTTCGTCCGCCTCCTCGGAGGTGTTGGCGATCAGGCGGTCCGCCGCGTGGACGATCTGGGTCTCGCCGATCACGCGGGCGGCGGGCTCGGGGGTGTCGCCGTCGGCGAGGTTGGCGTTCTTGACCTTGGCCATGGTGTGCATGGCGTGGACCAGGGGGACGCCCCAGCGCTGGGCCGCGAGCCAGCCGACGTGGCCGGAGAGCCAGTAGTGGGAGTGCACGAGGTCGTAGTAGCCGGGGCGGTGGCCGGCCCATGCCTGCATGACGCCGTGCGTGAAGGCGCACAGCTGGGCGGGGAGGTCCTCCTTGGCCAGGCCCTCGTAGGGGCCGGCGTCGACGTGGCGGACCAGGACGCCGGGGGACAGCTCGACCGTGGGGGGCAGGGTCGCCGTGGTGGCGCGCGTGAAGACCTCTACCTCGATGTTGATCGCGGCCAGGCGTTGAGCCAGCTCGACGATGTAGACGTTCATGCCGCCCGCGTCGCCGGTGCCGGGCTGGTGGAGCGGGGAGGTGTGCACGGAGAGCATCGCTACGCGGCGTGGGCGGCGGTGGAGCCTCAGTCGGCTCACTGGGCGTTCCTCCTTGCTGCGGGCATGCCGGGCGGGGGCCTTCAACCTGGGTGAACAGCGGAGGGAGGCGTTCCCATTCCGGGGGGTGACGTTTTTGCTGAAGCATTACCGGGTGTCGCTCAACTGTTCGGGGGTGCGGTGCGTGGCGATGCGGGATGGGGCGGGTGGTGGGTGACAGGGGGGCGGGTGGTGGGTGACAGGGGACGGGTGGTGGGTGACGGGGGGCGGGTGGTGGGTGACAGGGGGGGCGGGTGGTGGCTGCGGGAGCGTTGGGGGTCGGGGCCGTGCCGGGGGGTGTCCGTCCTCGGTCGGGCGGTGCCGTCGGGTGGGATGTGGACGGTGTTGGACGCCCGACACTGCGGGCGGGCACCCCCCGGCACGGCCCCTTCTCGCCGTTGCGCTCGTGGCGGGCGCCTACCCTCGTAGGCATGACCGCCCGTGCCATCCATCGCCCCGTGGGGAACGTGACGCGCGGGACCACCCATCCCAATCGGCTGCGACGGATGGATCGGTGGATCGCGGCGGTGCAGGGGCGGGCCCTGCGGTGTGCCGTCGATCCCGTCGCGGTGGATCTGGGGTACGGGGCTGCCCCTTGGACCGCCGTGGAGTTGCTGGAGCGTTTGCGTGGCGCGGCTCCGCGGACGCGGGTCGTGGGTGTCGAGATCGAGCCCGCCAGGGTCGCCGCGGCGAAGGCGTACGAGCGGGAGGGGCTCGTCTTCCTGCACGGCGGGTTCGAGATTCCTTCCGTGGGGCGACCGGTGCTGATCCGCGCCGCGAACGTGCTGCGGCAGTACGACGAGGGGGAGGTTCCCGGGGTCTGGGAGCGGTTGTGCGGGCGGCTGGCGCCGGGCGGGCTGCTCGTGGAGGGGACCTGCGACGAGATCGGGCGCCGGCATGTGTGGGTCGCGCTCGGGCCGGAGGGGCCCCGCACGGTCACCTTCGCCACGCGGCTGGGGTCGTTGGAGCGGCCGTCGGATCTCGCGGAACGGCTCCCCAAGGCTCTGATCCATCGGAATGTTCCGGGGGAGGCTGTTTATCGCTTTCTGCGTGACTTCGATCGGGTCTGGGCCGCCGCGGCGCCCTATGCCTCCTATGGTGCGCGGCAGCGCTGGGTGCGGGCCGTGCGGGATCTGGCGGGCGACTGGCCCGTGGTGGACGGGCCCCGGCGGTGGCGGCAGGGCGAAGTGACGGTGGCGTGGGAGGCGTTGAAACCTCGGGGGTGACGGCTTTCGGGGCTGTGACCTGGGGGGAACGGTTGCGGTGCGGCGTTCGTCACAAAGGCGGGGAGATCGTCATGAGGGGACGCCGAGGGGGGAAGTTTCCGCTGCGACGGACTCTGTCGTTTTGCGCCCGACCGTGGCACGATCCCCCGAGCGACCGTAAGTTACTGACGGTAAATCAGGTTGGGGGAGCGGTATGGGTGCGGGCAAGCGCGGTCTGATCGCGACCGCCGTGGCCGTGGTCTGCGCGGTCACCGTACTGGCGGCGCCGGGAACGGCGTTCGCGAGCCCTACGCCCACGCCGAGCGCTTCGGCGACTCGTGTCTCCAACAAGCAGCTTGAGGCCGTTCAGACCGAGCTCGACCGGCTCTACCATGCTGCCGCCGTGGCCACGGACTCCTACAACGCGGCCGAGGAACGGGCGCGGACGCAGTCCGCCGCGATCGTCGATCTGGCGAAGAAAATCGTCAAGAGCCAGCAGCGGCTGGACGAGTTGAAGAAGCGGGCGGGGGCCGCGGCCGCCGCGCAGTACCGCGGGGGCGGGCTGCCCGACGAGGCGCAGTTGCTGCTCAGCGACGATCCGCAGGAATTCCTCGACGGTGCGGGCAGGGTGCTGGAGGGTCAGCGGGCCACCAAGGGGCTCATCGCCGACATGACCCGTACTCAGCAGGACTTGCAGCAGTACGCGGCGGACGCCTCCGCGCAGTGGAAGAAGCTGGAGGCCAACCGCAAGGCGAAGGACACGGCCCGGAAGAAGATCGAGAAGCAGATCTCGGAGGCCGAGAAGCTTCAAGGGCGGTTGCAGAAAGAGGAGAAGGAGCGGCTCGCCAAGCTGGAGCAGGAGGCCGCCTACAAGGCGCAGACCGCCTGGCTCGACTCCGGCATCCTCAAGGACATCGACGGCAAGGCGTCCGAAGAGGGCAGGAAGGCCGTGAAGTTCGCCACCGACCAGATCGGCAAGCCGTACGTGTGGGGCGCCGCGGGGCCGAAGTCCTACGACTGCTCGGGGCTGACCTCGCAGGCGTGGCTGAACGCCGGCCGCCCCATTCCCCGTACGTCGCAGGAGCAGTGGAAGCAGCTCCGGCACGTCGACATCAAGGACATGCGGCCCGGGGACCTGATCATCTACTTCGACGACGCCAGCCATGTCGCCCTGTACATCGGTGACGGCGCGATCGTGCACGCCCCGCGGCCCGGGCGGACCGTGACGATCGCGGGGGCCGGGTCCATGCCGATCCTCGGAGTGGTGCGGCCGGACGCGTGAGACCGGCGCCACGTGACGCACGGCACCCGGGGACGGATCCAAACGCCGTGCGGACGTGACCTTCGTCATTCCCGCTGGTGGGCCGACCTGTCCAACTGCGGTACGGATCGCGGCATATGACAGTGGCCGGTGTGCCGGCGACGTGGCCCACACCATTCCGCTCGCCCGCCGACTACCGCTATGGTCCCCGTCGGTGGTTCGAGGCCCTCGGTCCACCGCGCCCTCGGGGGGAGGGAAGGAACTCAAGACGATGCCCGTACCCATACCGCGGCAGCGAGCGTTCTCGGCCGCGGAGAGTGGTCAGGCGCCGGCCGCACATCGAGGCGGCACCTCCATGGACCCGTCCCCGAGCAAGGAAGCCAAGGTCGACAGCCACGCCGCCACCACACCTCTGACGCTGCTGCTGATCGAGGACGATCCGGGCGGCTCCACCGTCGTGCCTGAACTGCGGGACTCGGCGGGCACGCCCGTCCGGGTCCGCACCGCCCGCAACCTCACCGAGGCCGAGCGGCTGCTCACCGACGACGTGCACTGCATCCTGCTCGACCTCGCCCTGCCCGCCCCCGGGCGGGGTGCCGAGGAGGACGAGCTCGGCGTGCTCAAGCACGTGCTGCGGCTCGCCCCCCGGCACGCCGTTCTCGCGCTCACCGCGTCCGGCGACGCCGAGCGCGGCGCCGAGGCCGTGCGGGTGGGCGCCCAGGACTACCTCTTCCGCGACGAGCTGGACGCACGGCTGCTGAGCCGGGCGATCCGGTACGCCGTGGAGAGGAAACGTTCCGACACGGCTGAGCGGAGGCTCGCCGAGGGACGGCTGCGGGCGCAGGAGAACCGGCGTCTGGAGCGGGGCCTGCTGCCCACTCCGCTGCTGGAGGGCTCCCAGCTGCGCTTCGCCGCGCGGTACCGGCCCGGACGGTCGCGCGCACTGCTCGGCGGGGACTTCTACGACGTCGTACGGACGCCGGACGGCACCGTGCACGCCATGATCGGCGACGTGTGCGGGCACGGCCCGGACGAGGCCGCGCTCGGCGTGGAGCTGCGGATCGCCTGGCGCACGCTGACTCTCGCGGGTCTGTGCGGGGACGAGCTGCTGGGGACCCTGCAGCAGGTGCTGGAGCACGAGCGGGCCGACGACGAGATCTTCGCGACCCTGTGCACGGTCGACATCGCGCCGGACGGACGGCGGGCCGGGCTCTGCCTGGCGGGCCATCCCTCGCCGCTGATCGCGCGGCCCGGCCGGCCCGCGAAGCTGCTGCCGTACGACAACAACGGACCCGCCCTGGGGCTGCTGCCCGGGGCGCGCTGGCCGCGGACGCAGGTCGAGCTGGGTCCGCAGTGGAGTCTGATGCTCTACACCGACGGGCTGATCGAGGGCCGGGTCGGGGAGGGGCTGGAGCGGCTCGGGCAGGACGGCATGGTGGAGATGGTCCGGCGGTTGCTGAGCGAGGGGCTCGGCGGGGAGGAACTGCTGCGGGCCGCGGTGAACGAGGTGCGCGACCTCAACGGCGGCGAGCTGACGGACGACGTCGCGGTGCTGTTGCTGGACCGGGACCGGGACCGGTTGGTCTGAGATCGGCCTCGGGTCGGCCGAGGTCCCGGTGGGCCGAGGAGCCGAGTGGGCCGAGGTTCTGGGTGGGCCGAGGTTCTGGGGCCGGGGCCTTGGCAGAGGGCCTCGGCCGGGGAGCCTCGGCCCTCGTGCGGGAGCGTCCGGGTCAGCGGCCGCCGTTGTACGGGCCGTAGGGGCCGTCGCTGCTGCTGCCGCCACCGCGGCGGCGGCCGAATCCGCCGCCCGAGACCTGCTTGAGGGCGGGGCGGACGTCCACGAAGAAGACGATCGAGGCCACCAGGCCCGCGAGCTGCAGGAAGAGCATCGGCACCAGGAGGTTCACCGCCACCGCGATGCCGAGGATGATCAGCCAGAAGCCCTTGTTCTGCTTGTCGGCCGCCCGGTAGGCGTCGTCGCGGAAGAGCGCGGCCATCACCAGCGCCACCACGGCGAGGATCACCATGGCCAGATAGAGCAGCCCCAGGAACCCTGCGAAGCCCTGCATCAGCACAACGTCCACCACCCGACTCGGCTCGTCCTTACGCCGTCACCGTACCCGGTGCCGTACTCCCGCTACCCGAACAACGGGCCGAGCACCTCTGGAGTGCCCGGCCCGTTCTGGTTCACCCGTCCGTGTCACTTGGCGGGCGGCGTGGTCTTCTTCGCGGTGGTCTTGCGGGGCGCCGGCGCCTTCTTGGCGACGGGCTTCTTGGGGGTGGAGACCGCGGTGGCCGTGGCCGGCGTGACCGGCTCGGCGACCTTGACCTCGACCGGCTCGGCGTTGGGCTCGACGGCGACGGCGAGCTCCTCGACGTTCTCCGCAACGGACTCGATGCCCTCGGCGGCCTCGCCGCGCCAGGTCCGCACGGCCTGCTCGCCGTGCTCGGCGACCTTCTCGTAGGTCTCGCGGGCCTTGACGGCGTACTCGGCGGCGACGCCGACACCGCGCAGGGCGATGTCCTGGGCGGTCTCGCCGAACTTCTTCAGGTCGGCGTCGAGGGTGGCGCCGATCTTCTTGAAGTCACCGTCGAGGGTGCTGATGAACTCGTTGACCTTGGCCTGGAGGGACTCCTGCGTCTCCTTGACGCGGGCCTGCGCCTCCTTGGCCCTGGCCTGCGCCTTCTCCTGCACGGCCTTGGTGTCGGTGTTGCGCACGGCCTCGATGCGGGCCGGGGCCTCGGCACGCAGCTGCTCGACGAGCCCGGGCACCTTCTTGGCCTGCTGGAGGGCGAGGTCCGCGGTGCCGGCGGCGAAGTAGAGCGGCGTCGGGTCGCTGAGGGTCTTCTTGAGGTCGTCGGTGATGGCCATGACGATGGTCCTTCCCGGTCGCTTTCAGCTGAGGGTTTTGGGTCCCGGGCAGTTCTGCTCAGCCGGCAGGCTGCTGCGGGTCGTGCGGTTCGGCGTCGCTGCCGTCGGACGTGCGGGTGCGGCGCGCGGCGTCCTTGCGTCCGCCGGCCGCGCGGGTCTCGGGTGCCTTCCAGCCGCGGCGTACGACTGTGTCGTCGCCCTCGGTGTCCACCGTGCCGTCACCGGACCGGACGGCCTCGACGACCGCGGCGTTGGTCCGGGCCGCGTCGTCCTCGCCGTCCGCTTCGGTCCCGAAGCCGTTCTCCTTGCGGAACGACTCGTAGATCTGCAGCAGCACCTGCTTCTGCCGCTCGTTGAGCGTGGGATCGGCGAGGATGACGGCGCGTGTCTCCACCTCGTCACGGTCCCGCTCGGCGTCGAGGATGCCTGCGCGGACGTACAGCGTCTCGGCGGAGATCCGCAGCGCCTTGGCGACCTGCTGCAGCACCTCCGCGCTCGGCTTGCGCAGCCCGCGCTCGATCTGGCTCAGGTACGGATTGGACACCCCGGCGGCATCGGCGAGCTGCCTGAGCGACAGCTGCGCGTTGCGCCGCTGCTCGCGCAGGTACTCACCGAGATTGCCGACGTTGAGCGATGCCATGACTCCACTGTGCACCCTTGCGCTAACTATTGCAAGCAGCTGCTTGCAATAGTGCGCTACACCACTCGGTCGGGCTAGCGTGACGCCGTGATCGTGTGGATCAACGGCACCCACGGCGTGGGCAAGACGAGGACGAGTGCCCTCGTACAGCGGCTCCTACCGGGGTCTCGGGTGTTCGACGCCGAGAAGGTCGGCGAGACGCTCATGGACATCCGGCCCCGGCTGCCCGAGACGGACAACCTCCAGCACTGGCCGCCGTGGCGGCCGCTCGTGGTCGAGACCGCCCGCCGGGTGCTCGACTACACCGGCGGCACCCTGGTGGTGCCCATGACCGTCCTGGTCGAGGAGTACTGGCGCGAGATCAGCGCCGGACTCGCCGCACACGCCGTCCCCGTACGGCACTTCGTCCTTCATGCCGACCAGGAGACGCTCCGCCGGCGCATCGAGGGCGACACGGTGATGGGCCCCTCCCGGTTCCGCCTCCGCTACCCGGAGCCCTACGCCGAGGCCGCCCGCACCTGGCTGCACGCCGAGGCCGAGGTCGTCGACACGACGCGTCTGACGCCGGAGGAGGCGGCCGCACGGATCGCGAGGGCCGTCGGGAGGTGACCCGCGCCCGGCGTCGGAGTTGTCCCAGCACCCCGAAGCCATCGGTCACGCGAGTTCGGCCGGACTCTGCAGCCACTCCCCCACCGCGGCGAGGTCCCCGTAGGTCACCCCGTGCCGGTGGTCGACCCGGTGCAGCAGCGCCGGCGCCGGGTGATGGGCGGCCACCCAGGTGCGGTCGGTCGCGGTGAGTTCGTCGTCGAGCCAGACGAAGGGGCGGCCGGCCGCCCAGGACACCAGCGGACGGGTCTTCCAGTGCAGCCGGGACGGTTCGTCCTCGGCGTCCGGCCAGTCGACGACGGGCAGCGGTGGCAGTCCGAGCCAGGGGGCGACGCAGGTGTTCGCGTCGTCCCGCCACGTCGTGGCCCACACCAGCTCGCACCCCAACGCCGCCAGCCGGACGCCGAGCCCCGGGTCGATGCGGTCCAGCAGCGGATGCGCGGCCGCGGCGCCGGGCGGAGCGGAGCGCGAGGTGTACGACGGGTACGGCGTCGCCGCTCCGAAGGGCAGCAGCGTTCCGTCGATGTCGAGGAAGAGCAGCATCAGGGACAGCATCGGCGACGGAGGGCAGGGAAGGGAACGGGCGTCAGCCCTCGAACCCCTGCTCCGCGAGGATCTTGTCGATCCGCGCCCGGTGCGCCTGCTCCCACGCCTCCAGCGGCTCGGCGGCCTCCTTGGCGAGCTTGGCTCGGGCGGCCGCCAGGACCTCGCCGGCTCGCGCGGCGGGGACGACGACCACGCCCTCCTCGTCGGCGACCACGATGTCACCGGCCGCGACACGTACGCCCCCGCAGGTCACGGGCTCGTTCAGCGGCGTCGCGGCGCCCTTGGCGCCCGGGATCGGGATGACGCCGCGAGCGAAGACCGGGAACCGCGCCTCCCGTACCTCGCCGAGGTCGCGGATCAGTCCGTCCAGGACGAAGCCGGCGATGCCGCGCCGCTGGGCGACGGCGCACACGTTGCCGCCCGCCAGCGCCCAGTCGGTTTCCCCCGACTCCACGACGACGACCGACCCGGCGGGCGCCCGGTGGATGGCCGCGTGGAGCATGAGGTTGTCGCCCGGAGGGCAGCGCACGGTGAACGCCGGACCGGCCACCCGCCCGACGGGCCCCCACAGCGGGCGGATCCCGATGTCCATGACCTGCGGCCGGCCGAGCAGGTCGGCGAGGGTGGTGGTGGGGACGGACCGGAACGGGAAATCGCTGGCGTCAGTCATGAACGCGACGCTACCGTCCCTTCCCATGACTGCCGGGTCGGCCTTGTGCCGTGAGCGAGTTGGGTGCCCGGCCTCTGAGTGAGGCCGCGGCGGGCCAGGAGCCCGCCGTCTTCTCTGCACCGTCTTCGGAACCTCCCGAGATTCCCGCCGCAGCCGCAGAGAAAGCAGCACCCACCCCATGGCCAACGACTTCAACCAACAGGTCATCGACGAGTTCCGCGCCAACAAAGGCCGCCTGACCGGGTACTTCGCGAAAGCCCGGCTCCTTCTGCTCACCACCACCGGCGCCCGCACCGGCGCTCCGCACACCACCCCCGTCGGCTATCTCCCCGACGGCGACGGCCGGGTCCTCGTCATCGCCTCGGCCGGCGGCGCGGACCGGCACCCGGACTGGTACCGCAATCTCCTCACACACCCCCAAGTGAGCGTCGACAGCGGCGTGTTCCGGTACGAGGCCCGGGCCGTCGTCCTGGACGGCGAGGAGCGGGAGCGTGCCTGGGCGCGGGCGGTGGAGGCCGACGCGGGCTGGGCGGCGTACCAGAGGAAGACCGAACGGCTCATCCCCGTGGTCGCCCTCCACGAGATCGCCCGCCCCGGTCCCCCGGACATCAACGCCTCCTCCCCCGGCGAAGCGATCAGGCTCGTCCACGACGTCTTCCGCCGCGAACTCGCCCTGATCCGCGAGGAGATGGCGAACGGTGCGGGCGGCAGCACCCTCGGCGCCCAGCTCCGCGTCAACTGCCTGACCTTCTGCCAGGGCCTGCACACCCACCACGCCGGGGAGGACACGGTCATGTTCCCGCTGCTCGCCGACCGCCGTCCCGGGGCCGCCCCGGCCTTGCGGCGGCTGCGGGAGGAGCACGAACGCATCGCCGTCCTCGTGGCGAACCTGCGCCGCGCCGTGACCGGCGACACCGGGGACCCGGCGGCAGCCCGCGTGGAGGTCGAGCGCCTGTCCCTGGAGCTGGAGGCCCATCTGACGTACGAGGAGCAGGAGTTGATTCCGCTCCTCGATGCGGGGAACTGACCTGGGCGCACGGGCGGCCGGGGCTAGAAGGGCAGCGGCCGCCCGTGCACCACGTCCAGTCGTGACACCGCGCGGGTCAGGACGACGTACAGCCGGTGCAGTCCGCGCGGCTCGGCCTCCGCGATCGCGGCCGGCTCGACGGCGACGACATGGTCGTACTCGAGTCCCTTGACCACACTCGCCGGTACGACGGCCACCCGGGCGCCCAGTTCCTGCGGTCCGGCGGCCGGGATGCCGGCCGTTTCCAACGCGGCCCGCACCAGCTCGACGTCCGCGTCGGCGGCGACGACGCCGACGGACCCCTCATCGCGCAGCGCGTCCCGTACGGCGTCCACAACCTCGGCCGTCACCTCCCCTGCGACCGCCCGCACCCTCAACTCTCCGTCCTCGCGCAGGGATCGGCCCTTCGGTACGTCGACGTCCAGCCGCTCCAGGAGCCGGTTGGCGAGCGTGACGACGGCCGCCGGCACACGGAATCCGGTGGTCAGCGGCACCACGGCCGCTTCGGGCTTGCCCAGGTGGCGCAGGCTCGTCTCCCATGACCGCGCGGCCCAGGGCGTGGTGCCCTGCGCGAGGTCGCCGAGGACGGTGAGCGACCCGAAGGGAACGCGCCGCGCGATCGCCCGGCACTCCATCGGGGACAGGTCCTGGGCCTCGTCGACGACCACGTGCCCATAGCCCTCGGGGTGCTCGACCAGCCCGGCGACCTCGTCCAGCAGAACGAGATCGGCCGACGACCAGCGGGCCGACTTCCAGGACCGCGGCGGCTTGTCCCACAGCAGGACCCGCTGCTCGGCGGAGTCGAGGAGTCCGTCGGCGGCGGCACTCAAGTCATCTTCGTCCGCCAGCAGTTGGGCGACGACCTCCTCGGGCCGCACCCGCGGCCACACCGTGTCCAGGTAGGCGGTGATGGCCCGCGCCCGGGAGATCCTCTGCACCCACGCCCCGCTCTGCGGTCCCGCCCGCCGCTCGGCCCGCAGCTGCACGGCCCGCACCACCCGCGAGCGCACCCGCTCGCGCCCGGTGGCGTACGGCGGCTCCTCGGCCCGCACGTCCGCCACGAGCCGCACGAGTTCGCCGGCCGGCACCCGCCAGCGGTACGACCCGTCCGGGATCTCGACGGCGTCGACACCCTCGGCCGACACGCGCGCGTACAGCGCCCGGCGCAGCACCTCCGCCATGCGCGCGTCGTGCTTGAGCGCGGCCACCGCGCGGCTGTCGTACCCCTTCACGGGATGCCGGGCGATCTCCTCCTGGAGGGTCGACTGCCGCACACCGGTCTCGCCGAGGGCGGGAAGCACCTCGGAGACGTACGACAGGAAGGTGCGGTTGGGGCCGAGGATGAGGAGTCCGCCGCGCCGGATGCGCTGCGGATGGGTGTAGAGGAGATAGGCGGCCCGGTGCAGTCCGACGGCGGTCTTCCCCGTCCCCGGGGCGCCCTGCACGCACACCGACAGCCCCAGATCCCCTCGTACGAGATCGTCCTGCTCGGGCTGGATGGTCGCCGCGATGTCCCGCATCGGTCCGACGCGGGGGCGCTCGATCTCGCGGGCGACGATGTCGCTGACGCGTGACTCGCCCCGTGCGAGGTGCTCGTCCTCGAACCCGGTCAGGTCCGCCGAGTCACCCTTGCCGCCGGGTGCCCAGCCGAACCGGCGCCGGTTCGCCACGCCCTGCGGGTCGCGGGCGCTCGCCTGGTAGAAGGCGCGGGAGACGGGGGCGCGCCAGTCGACGACGAGGGGCGGGAGGGTCGGCTGCTCGCTGATCCGCAGCCGCCCGATGTGGTAGCTCTGCCCGGCGTGCTCGCCCGCGTCCTCGGCGTGGTCCAGCCGCCCGAAGAACAGGGGGCCTTCGGGCAGCTCGCGCATGTGCTTCGCCTGGCTGCGCAACCGGTAGCCCAGGACTTCGGCGTCCGCGCCGGAGGCGGAGACGTCCTCACCGACGACGACCTGTTCCTGGGCGCCGTCGACCATGGCGGCGAGGGCGGCGCGACAGCGGTCGTGGTGGGTGCGTTCGTGGTGCAGGGAGTCGGTCAGGGCGGCGGGGTCGGCTGACGTCATGAGGACGAGGGTACCGAAAAAATGTAACCGAGTTAAATTCCTTACTGAGTCTCACCTGTGATGCTGCTGCTAGGCGAACTGCGGCAACCCGGCGGCGAGCGTCCCGAACGCGCGCTCGGCGGCGGCGACGGCGTCCGGCCGCACCGCGCCGACCGGCTCGCCCGCGGCGATGCGCCGCCAGTTGTCCAGCGCGAGGATCCGCTGCACGGCGATGATCTGCCCCGCGGCCAGCCGCGCCTCCAGCCCACCGCCGAGCGCCTGCGCGAGCGCGTCCTCGGAACGCTGCTGGTAGGCGTGGACGCGGGCGACGAGGGAGGGGGTGCCGTAGAGGAGGGAGTGAAAGGCGAGGACGGCGGGGTGATCGTTGAGCCCGGTGACGGGGTCGTACCGCTCCAGCCCGTCGAGGAAGTGCCGGCGCAGGGCGGCGATCGGCGTGGGGCCTTGGAGGGCGATGCGGGCGGCCTCCTGCTCGTGATCGGCGATGCGATGCAGGACGAGGTCTTCCTTGGCCGGGAAGTACCGGAAGAGCGTCGGCTTGGAGATCCCGGCGGCAGCGGCGACCTCGGCCACGGAGACGGCATCGAAGCCCTTCTCGAGGAAGAGGCGGATGGCGGTCTCGGAGACGACCTCGTACATCCGCTGCTTCTTGCGCTCCCGCAGGCCCATGTCGGTCATGGTGGTGAGCCTACGGCTCCGTCAGACGGTCGATCGCTGCCGCCATTGCGGCACGGTGGCGAGCGCCCAGAGGTCGTCGAAGTGCTTGTTCCACTGGGCCACGGCTTCCCCGGCGGCGGCGGTGCCCTCGCGGGACCATACGTTGAGGTCCGTGCGGTAGCCCTTGGGATCGATGTACTCGGGGCCGGTGTGGAAGAGGCGCGTCCGCGCCGAAAGGTCGTACAGGCCGTGCAGAACCTGTTCCCGATTGAAGATGCAGATCTTGTCCCGGGGGATGCCGGGGTAGAGGCGGTATTCGCAGTGAACCGAGACCCGAGTGGTGGCGGTGAGCCGGTCTGCCAGCTCCGACAGGATCCCGTCGTACTCGCGGCAGCGCCGCTCCATACCGCTTGCGGAAGTCGGGATCGTCCACGGTGCCGGTGCCCTCACCGACTCTGGCGGGCACGATCATCGGCTGCCCGAAGTCGGGTACCAACATGCGGATGGTGACCCTCCGAGTCGACCCCGGATTGTCGAACAGGCCCTCCAAGCGGTGGTACAGCGTGTGGTAGAGCGTCTCCCCCGTATAGCCGAGGAAGCTGATGTCCACCTTCCGGGCTTCGAAGGCGTCGCTCACGAAACTGCCTAACTCGCTCGAGGCCACGAGATTGCGCGTCGGCACCTTGACCGACGCGGTCAGCTCCTTCATCTGGTCGTACAGCACATAGCCGACGAGGCTGAGCAGTGCTCCGCCGAGATACGCCTTGCCCTCCAAGGCGTCACCGACCGGTTTCACGAATTGCGCCGTCAGCCCTGTGGTGAAGATCCCGAGCAGCAGGACACGCGTCACCACTGGTTCAAGGCGTTCCTGATAGCGCCTCAGCTGTCGGCCCACGCCGGCTTCGGCCTGCCCGTTCCCCCGCTCGGCCATGCCCCGCCCCTCCACCCCTTGGCCGTCCAGCGGGCACGACATCCCGTGGACAGGCCCACCTGTGGTGGTGTCATGGTCTCCCTACGCCAGAGCGCGGGCAAGATAGGGGTTCGCGGACGGGCGGACACGCAGGCCGAGTGAAGCGGTGGCGGCGGCCAGGGTCATGGCGTACGACTTCAGGGCTCGCTGCACGTTGGGGGCGTCCAGGCTCGCGCCCGTCACCAGTCGGTCCAGGTCGACGTACGCCGATCGCACGTTCTCGATCCAACGGTAGACACGCCAGTCCTGCCGCCAATTGGTCGTGTACTGGACCGGCAGCAGCCGCTCCCAGCGGCGGAACATGCGATCGCGGATCTCCGGCCGGGTAGGGGTCAGATGCATGTGCCGGACCAGGTCGTAGAGCGGGTCGCCGACCAGCGCCATCTCCCAGTCGATGATGGTCAGCGCGAGAGCGTCGTCGCGCCGGACGAGGTTCCAGGGGTTCAGGTCGCCATGCAGCAGAGCCGGCGCCCTGTGGCTGACCATGTGCCGGCCGAGGATCTGCGCCAACAGGTCGGCGTCCGGCAACCCGAGCACACGGGCCAGTTGCTGGGACTCCTTGGGCAGCCCCCGCACAAGTTCGACCAGGTTGTCGCTCAGCCAGCGGTAGAAGTGCCCCTGGCCCGCAAGCGGGTCGACCTGCAAGTAGTCGACCTTCGTCAGAGCGCAGAGCTGGTCCACGAGTTTGTCGGCCTCACGCGGAAGCAGGCCGTTGACCGGGTGGTTGGGCGAGCGGTGGATCTCCTGCGGACCGACATAGGTGTGGATGGCGAAGCGAGCCCCGTCATGACTCCAGCCCAGAGCGAGGATCCTCGGAGCCGCCACCTCGACGCCGGACTTCTCGATCGCGCCCAGAACCGCGTGCTCGCTGAGAAAGCCCCGCTCCCGCCTGCGCACACCAGGCACCACACGCCTCACGACCACACAGGAGTCCACTTTCGGCACTCTCACCACTGTGTTGATGTGCGCCGTCCCCTTGAACACCCTGCTGGCCGGCGCCTCGCCCTCGGCCCGCAGCGCGTCGTTCACCGCCCGCTCAGGAAAGTCGTCCCGCTCAAGCACCCGCTCGTCTCGGTGCCAGTCGGAGCCCGTGGTGTACAGGCTCAACCCACCACCCGCGCGTGCCCGCCAACGGAACAGAATCTGCTCGATCCGATGCTCGTCCGGCACCTTCGCCAGCCAGAGCGGTTTCGCCGCCGCCTCCAGAGCGCGCCGCACCGCTTGGGTGGCCGCATCCAGACCCTTCTGGTCGATCGGCCCCTTCAGGGTCTGCGCCGCCCGCATCACGTCGGCGTAGACGGACTGCGCCCGTTCGAAGGCGATGTAGTGGCGCAGGTCCTTGACCACCCCGGTGGCGGCCGCAGGACGGGCCTCCTCCATGGCACACACCCAAGCATCCACCACCTCGTCCGCCTGATGATCCGGGTACCGCATGCGGATCAGGTGGGTCGCAAGGTCGTGCAGGGGGTCCCCGTAGGTGGCCAACTCCCAGTCCACGCAGATGAGGGGTGAAGCACCGTCGTACGACATGATCAGGTTGTCGCGGTGCAGATCCGCGTGGAGCAGGCTGTAGGGACGCGCTGCCATGACCGGGACCCGGTCGGCGAACCGGAGCAGAGCGTCCTCGGGAATGCCGAGGGCGGCGAACAGGTCACCGAACTGCGGCCAATTGGGTTCCCTGATCTGCCGGTCGGCCATGCTTGCCAGGGTTCGCAGGAACCCCTGGCTGTCGGTGTGATCGCTGGGCCAGAACGACGGGAGGCTCGGCAGGGTGTCATGCCGCACCTGCGTCATCTTCGCAAGGAGGTCCGCCAGCGCCTTCATGAGCAGGGTGTCGACGGGTTTACCGTTCCCGCAGACACTCGAAAGGGGTACGCCTTCCACATAACTGTGGATTGCGAAACCTTCTCCTTTAAACAGACATTGCGGTCCCTCGGGCAGGACTGCTCTGACGGCCCGAAGAATCTCCGCTTCATCCTCCCAACTCCTGATCACCACGGGAAGCGCCGAGGCTCGCCGAATACGGACAGTGACAGAAGCGCCGGGATCACGATTCAGCAACCGTGCCATGGGTGGAGTGAGCGGTAGAACGTAGTTCTGATTGTGAAAGCCATTGCTCGCCTGCCCCATTTCCCCGGCGCGCGCCAGAAAAGCCCGGTAGACCCCCGCCACACCGGGAGGGACAGGCACCTTATCCACTGATCCTCCGGGTACCGGTTCGACAGACAGCAAAAAGGCAAGAGCGCTGACCGCAGCGTCTTACAGGAGACGACCAGCGACACACCTGAATGGCCACATGGGTGATTTGCCACAAATCTGCATCTGGTCGTCAGAGATTGGCGTAGTTTTTGCCATCCCGTACGCATGAACCGGAGATGTCGTTCACCGGAGATGGCGCGCATGCTAGCGCAGAAACGTGTCAGAGGTGTGTCTGCCGTCGGCGGTCCGCACCTCGCTCCGCGTGACGACTACCCCTGTGCGGCAAGGAGACCCCACACCGAGTCGAACCACTTCTGCATGTCGTGCACGAAGATCGAGCCCGGTGAAGTGGGATCGGAGTCCCTCAGATGGTGCGTGAGTGCAGCGCCGTAGCCCAGGACGTCCAGTGCCTCGATCACGTCACCGTTCTCCATGACGATGGGGCGCTCGATGAAGTCGTACAGGCCGTGCAGCACTTCGGTTCCGTTGATCAGGTAGAACTTGAACATCGGCGTCAGCGGCGTGCGACGGATCTCCAACTCCACCGACGACACCCGCTTCTCCGCCTTCAGACTCCCCAGCACCCGGCGCAGCGAGGCCTCGTGCTGGGCGGCTATGCGCTTCAGCCGTTCCCGCAGCAGGGGGTCGTCCGGGTCGCCCTTGACCTGAGGGTAGGGCAGTTTCAGGTAGTCGGCGGGAAGGAGCATGCGCAGCGCGATCCGCTTGGGCGCGATGGCGCCCGCCACGATCCGCTCCGCCTGCATCTTGATGTGCGTCTCAAGTGACTCGGAGGTGAGCGTGTAGACGTCGAGGGTGACTTCGGGCCGCTCGAAGGCCTCACTGATGAAGGGACCCAGCGTCATCTGCTGGCGCGATCGGGTGGCGCGGGGCGCCGGAGAGTGGATGCGCTGGTTCTTCTTGACGCGGGCCCGCGTTCCCTGGCGGTTGTCGATCAGCCCTTCGTTGCCCAGCTCCTGCACCACGCGATGGATGGTGTCGCGGGAGACATGGAACTCACGTGCGAGCTGCACCTGGGAGGGGAGCTGGGCGCCCAGTGGATAGGTGCCGTCGGCGATCCTCTCCCGCAGCCGGTCGGACACCCGTTGGAAGGCCTGTCCGTCTCCGCTCCGTTTGGCAGTCACATTCCCTTCGTTCCGCTTCCGGCCGACAAGCAAACCACCTCACGGAAGACAAGTGGACCGACAATCACCTCAACCTGCCTGTTTCTGGATCTAGTTGACAGGGCATGCCCGACTAGAACCGACAACCAGGCAAGGTCACCGACAAGTTGTCGGATCCGCCACATGTGGCAGGAGAGGTGGAAGCCGTGGGTCTCGATGTTCCAGGCACCACTTTGGACCTCGACGTACTGTTCCAAGTAGCCGGATGGGCCGTCGGACTTGCCGGATACCTGACGGCTCGGCGGCGCCGGCGGTCAGTCCGGCCGGGAGCGCAGAGCCGTGCGGTCGGCGCGGCTAACCTCGCCAACCCAACGCGCCGAGCAGCGGCTTCAGAGAAGCGACGACAACCTCGGCTCCGGCTTGCCTCAAGAGCTTGGCCTTCTGTTCGTTACGCGCGTAGCCGAGGAACGGAACACGGGCCCTCTCCGCGGCTTCGAAGTCCGAAGGGGTATCGCCGATCATCAGCGCGGCCGACGGCGAGGCGCCGGTGGCGCTGAGGGCACGGTTGAGGCAGTGCGGGTCGGGCTTGAGGTGGTGGAGGTTCTGCGTACGGCCGTAGATGTGCGGGGCGAAGCAGGAGGTCAGGTCGCGGCTTGCCAGGTAACTGCGCACGGCCCGGGGCGAGTTGTTGGTAGTGATCGCCAAGCGTGAGCCGACGGCTGACCAGGTGCGTATCAGGGCGTCCGCGTAGGCCGTGGGCCATGCGGTGGCCGTCGCCCTCAGTTCCTCCTGGGTGAGGCGTTCCTCCAGTTCCACCACCAGGTCGCTGCGCGGATGCCTGCGGTCCACCGCGCGCAGGACCACGTGCGGGTCCAGGGACTCCCGTTCGGACTCGGTCAGCAGGCCGTTCAGGCCTCGGCTCTCCAGCCATCCGGCGAGTTCGTTCGCCACCCGTTCCGCCGAATGGCCGGCGAACAGCCGGCAGATCGGGCCGTCGAAGTCCCACAGCACGACGCGTGTGCGTGCGATCAGGTCTCGAATCTTCTCCGTGTCGTTCTCGGTCTCTGCTGCCACCGCTTCAGTCTGCGTCGTATCAGAAGTCACTAGGAGAGTGTCAGGTCCGTCGTGATGGTTTCCCAGAGGGCGTCGAACCAGTTCTGGGATTCCTCGACGAACGCGGCATCGCGCTGGCCTGCTCGCTTGACGAAGGAGAAGAGGACGGACGCCGAGCCGAGGGCGTCGTACATCTCCAGGGTCTGGCTCTGGTACTCCTCCTCGCGCTTGGTGGGGATGTAGTACCCGATCAGCGCTTCCTCGCCGTTGAGCAGGTACAGCTTCACGGGCGGGGTGAAGGTCAGGGCGCGGAAGGATATCTGTACGTCGATGCCGTGCGTGGAGCGTATGGCGGACAGGTTGTGCCGCAGCACCTGGGCCTGGGCGTTGCGCATCGTCAGCCATCGGTGGTGGACCGTGTCGACGTCGGAGTCCCGCTCGACCGGCACCGGGAAGGCGAGGTTGATCTCGCGGCTCGGCATCAGGACGCGGAACGCGATCGAGGCCGGGCAGAGCTCGCCCGCGTGGATGCGGCGCAGCGGTTCGCCGAGGGCCAGCATCAGGGTCTCGGAGGTGTGGCAGACGACGTCCACGCGCACGTGCCGTGCCGAGAACGCCTCCGTCAGCCGCGGCGCCAACCCCACCATCGTCGGCTGTGGTTCGCCGACGGCCGGGGTCGGCGTGGCGATGCGGGGCGGGCTGCCCTTGCTGACGTTGGTCAGGAGGCCGTCCTCCTGGAGTGCGCGCAGGGCCTGGCGGACGGCGCCGCGTTCCACCCCGAACTCCTCGGCCAGTTCGGCCTGGGTGGGCAGGCGGTCGCCCGCCTTGAGGTCGCCGTCGTTGATCCGCTCCCGCAGGACGTCGGCGATCTCCTGGGGGGAGAGCCTTCTGCTGCCGTTCACTGCCACGTTCTCCTGGGTCACGACCAAACGGTACAACTCACATCCATCTATCGGGAGTTGTCCGCGACTTGTTTATGAGTAGGTGCCAAGTGGGGACAACCTAGTTGGAGTTGGTTGCCAACTTGGTCTAGTTGGCGGAAGTTTTGCTTCCTCGACTTCTCGATCCCGCCGACTCCGCCACCTGAAGGAGGAACACCGTGCCTGCCCTCGCCCTCCTCTCCGCCATCTTCGTCGTCGGCATCGAGCAGACCATCCAGTCGAAGTACGGCGTCTCCGGAATCATCGGCCTGCTCCTGCTCACCGTGGGCCTCAAGGCCAAGAACCCGGCCGTCAGCTCGATGGGGGCCGTCGTGCTCGCCCTGCTGGTCACGGGGCCCGCACTATGAACCGAGGAACCGCCCGTTCGGACGCTGTGGGAGACCTCAGCTCGTGAGCACGAGCTCCGAACTGATCGTCTCCCACAGTGCGTTGAACCACAGGTGCGACTGCTCGACGAACGTGGTGTCGCGTAAGCCGGCGCCCTGCTTGAAGGCGAACAGCATCGACTGGGTCCCCTCGGCGTCGTACATCTCCAACTGCTCGTGGTCGATCTCCTCCTCGCGCCGCGTCAGCGTGTAGTACGCGAAGAGGGCCTCCTCGCCGTTCAGCAGGTACAGCTTCACCGGCGGGGTGAAGGGCAGGGCCCGGAAGGTGACGCGGACGTCGATGCCGTGCGTGGACCGCAGGGCCAGCAGGTTGTGCTTGAGGACCTGGCCCTGGGCGTTGCGCTGGGCCAGCCAGCGGCGCTGCAGGCGGCCGTCGACGGCGGGGTCGACCGGCGTCGGGAAGGCCAGTTCGATGTCGCGGCTGGGCAGCAGCACACGGACGTCCAACTTGGCCGGTTTCCATCGCCCCGCGTGGATCTGGCGCAGCGGTTCGCCGATGGCGAGGGTGAGGGAGACCGAGGTCAGACAGAGGGCGTCGATCTCGACGTGCGGGGCCGCGAAGGCGTTCGCCATCCGGGGAGCCAGGGCCACCATCGTGGGCAACGGTGGCGCTCCGGGGCCGGTCAGGGCGCTGACCAGCCCTGGATCGGGAGCCACCGTCGCGGGAGCGCCCTTCGATACGTTGGTCAGCAGGTGCTCGGACTGCAGGATTCGCAGCGCCTGGCGTACGACGCCGCGCTCGACGCCGAACTCGTCGGCCAGTTTCGCCTGGGTGGGCATGCGTTGACCCGCGCCGAGCCGGCCCGACCTGATCCGGGCGCGCAGCTCGTCGGCCACCTCTTGGTGTGACGCCTGTGACCGCTGTGACTGCTGTGACCGCGTCCCTCCATTGGCGGAGGCGTGTTTCGGGTCCACAACCAAACACTACAACTTCCCGCCATCTTCCGGCAGTTCCGGGGAAGGTGGTTATGAGACGCTTCCAAGCGGAGATAAGTGAAGTGAAGTTGGTCGCCAACTTCGACGACATGGTCAAGCTTTCGAAGGGTTGGCTGCACAGTCCACCGGACTCGAGGCCTGATACCGGTTCGACTGGCCGGGCTCCCTTCCGGAGGGGAGCCGGGAGCCCGGTCAGTCCGACGCACAGCCACAACTGAACACCGACAACCGAAGAGCCTCACCCGCACAGCCACAACTCAACAGCCTCAGGCACAGCCACAACCGAACAGCTCCACCCGCACCGTCACAACTGAAGAGCACAACCACTGAAGAGCACAGCTACGGATGAACAGGCAACCGCCGTCGAGCGGAAGGGGCGTCAGAACATGTCCGGGCACCAAGGCCGCCTGGACGTACGCAGCAGGGCGTCGGCCACCAGGGCGGCGCCCGCTCGTTCTTCCCGCACCACGCCCAGTGCCGCCAGCCGCACCGCCGACTCGTCACCGAGCCACATTCGCGCCAAGTCGGCGACGTCCAAGGACAGTTCCGCGGCGTCCCGCGTCGGTGCGCACGTCGCGCCCTGCGGTGACGCCTCCAGGCGGAAGCGGCCGCCCGTGTAGCCGGCCGGGTCGCTCACCTCCAGCACCAGCGAGCCCGAACCCTCGTACGTGCGCGCCTCCAGGGCCCGTACGACATCGAGGATCCGCACCCACAGCCAGTCCGCGTGCGAGGTGATCCGGGCCGCCCTCGGGTCCGGCAGGAGATGGGGGAGCAGGTCGTCGGGGGCGCGGGGGCCGGTCTTGACGCGCGTGACCCAGTCGATCGAGGCGAGGTGGAGCCACAGGGCCCGCTCGGCGGCCGGGGTCGTCGCGATCAGGCCCCGCACGGACGCCGTGTCCTGCGGCTGCTGCTTGCCCTCTCCCCAGCAGTCCTCCACCTCGTAGGCGACCAGGCCCTCGAGCGTGCCGTCGGCCGCCCGGTACGTGGCGAAGAACGGCTCGGTCCACTTCGGGTGGAAGCGCAGGGCGCCGGTGTTGACCTGCCACCACCAGTCCCTGCGGCTGACGGCGCCCGGAGTGGCCCGGCGGAAGCGGTCGTGGAGTTCGGGGCCGAACTTGCGGACCTCCTCGGCGTCCACGATGTCGACCCGGGCGCCGTCGGTGGGGCCGGACCAGCGCGGGTCGAGGCCGGTGCGCAGGGTCTCGACGGTCCATTCGGCGGCGCTGGTCGCCGCGCCGAAGCCGTAGCGGCCGTAGATCGGGTACTCGGCGGCGATCAGCGTGGCCACGACGTCGCCGCGCTCCTTCGCCTCGGCGAGGTCCCTGCTCATCATGCGGGTGAGCAGGCCGCGTCGGCGGTGGGTGGCGGTGACGGTGACGCCGGACACCGCGTCGGCCCGGACCGGTGAGCCGCCGACCGCGGTGACCTCCTGCGCGAAGGAGAGGTACGTCGCGACGCATCTGCTCCCGTCGAAGGCGCCCAGATAGCGGCCGGGCTCGAACTGGATGCGGCGCGCCTCCAGTTCGGCTTCCGTGGGGGTCGGTTCGCGCAGGAAGCCGGTGTTCACTGCGCGCAGCCAGTCGGGGAACTCGGCCTCGGTGATCGGGCGGACGTCGATGTCGGCGGAGAGGCTCATGGGCTCACGGTAGGTGTACGCCGTCGAGGTGTCGCGGGGTTTTCTCCCGTCCTCGCGGCGCCCGCTCCCCGCTCCCCGTGCCCGCTCCCCCGCCTCACACCAGCAGGTCGTCCACCTGGGCCTCCCCCTCCCGGTACCGCCGCGTGATCTCGGCGCTGCAGTCGTCCGTCGTCCGCTGGAGCCGCTGCCGGCGCCGGGAGACCTGCTGCTCGTAGCGCACGAGGCGGCCCATCGCGGTGTTCAGTTCCAGGTCCGTGCGGGCGGCCAGGTCGGAGAGTTCGACCTCGGCCAGCATGTCGGAGGCCAGTCGTCGGTACTCCTCGCTGTACGGGGTGCCCAGCGTGACGTGGCGGGCCGAGGAGCGGTGGCGGGCCGGGGCGTCCGTGAGGATCTCCGAGAGCCGTTCGACCACGGACGCCGCCCCGGCCGGAGACCTCCGTGCCAGTTCCGCGCGCAGGATGTCGATACGGCCCTGTAGCAGCCGGCGGACATAGCTGAGGTCGGCCTCGTCGCGCTGGGCGTCCCAACGCAGGGTGCGCAGCTCGGGCAGGCTGAGCAAGGTCAGGTCGTGCTCGGGCGGACCGGCGGGCAGCCGCGGCCCCGGGCTGTCGGTGCGCTGCACGGGCGGCCGCAGGACCATCCGCTCTCCCGTTCGAACCAACGAGACAGCCCCTTGGGGCTGCCCGGTACTCGGTGTGCTCATGTGCCTCTACCGTCCCCTCGACCGGCGTGTGGACAGCATCGTGCCACCCCAAGTGGCCGCTATGTGACCGAGTGCCCCCGATCGGCCCCAGATGGGGGGTTAAGGATCAATAATCAACCCGCGCACGGGGGATCGCGGCCGGCCCGGCATGATGGTCGCATGCGTGCAGTGGTGCAGAGGGTGGACGGCGCGAGCGTCGTCGTCGACGGGGAGACGGTCGGGGAGATCATCGGCGAGGGGCTGTGCGTCCTGGTCGGGGTCACGCACGAGGACACCAAGGAGAAGGCCGCCCAGCTCGCCCGCAAACTGTGGTCGATCCGGATGCTGCAGGACGAGAAGTCGTGCAGCGACCTCGACGCCCCGCTGCTCGTGATCAGCCAGTTCACGCTCTACGGCGACGCCCGCAAGGGGCGCCGCCCCACCTGGAACGCCGCCGCCCCCGGCGATGTCGCCGAACCCCTCGTCGACGAGGTCGTCGCCCGGCTGCGGGCGCTCGGAGCGACGGTGGCGACGGGCCGGTTCGGCGCGCAGATGCGGGTGTCGCTGACGAACGACGGCCCGTTCACCGTCCTGCTGGAGATCTGAGGGCCGTCCGGACCTCGGAGGACGTCTGTCCTCCGGACATCCATGGACGTCAGGGCTCGACGACGACCTCCTGGGCCGCCGCCGTCTCCCCCGCCATCAGCGGAGCGTCCACCGGCACGTTCCGCTTGACCAGGGCGAGGGCCACCGGGCCGAGCTCGTGGTGGCGTACGGACGTCGTGATGAAGCCGATCTTGCGGCCGTCAGGGTCCTCGTCGGCGAGGCGGATCTCGGTACCGGCGGGGGGCAGGTGGACCTCGCTGCCGTCCAGGTGCAGGAAGACCAGACGGCGGGGCGGCTTGCCCAGGTTCTGCACCCGGGCGACCGTCTCCTGGCCGCGGTAGCAGCCCTTCTGCAGGTGCACCGCCGTGTCGATCCAGCCCAGCTCGTGCGGGATGGTGCGGTGGTCGGTCTCGAAGCCGAGGCGGGGCCGGTGCTGTTCGACGCGGAGGGCCTCGTAGGCCAGGATGCCGACGGCGGGGCCCGCCTTCTGCGCGAACGACTCCAGGTCCGCGCGGGGCAGGAACAGATCGCGGCCGTACGGCGTCTCGCGTACGACGACGCCCTCCGGGACCTCCGCGATCGAACCGGCCGGCAGGTACACGACCGCGAACTCGGCCGTCCGGTCGGCGACGTCGACCTTGTAGAAGAACTTCATCGACTCCAGGTACGCGATCAGCGACTCCTGGGTCCCCGGCTCGACGTGCGCCCAGACGGTCTCGCCGTCGTCCACCAGGTACAGCGCGTGCTCGATGTGGCCGTGGGCGGAGAGGATCAGCGCCTCGGTGGCCTGGCCGGTGGGCAGCTCGCTGACGTGCTGGGTGAGCAGCAGGTGCAGCCAGCTCAGCCGGTCCTCGCCGGAGACGGTGATGACACCGCGGTGCGAGAGGTCGACGAAACCGGTGCCGTCGGCGAGGGCGCGCTGCTCACGGAACAGGTCACCGTAGTGGGCGGCTACGCCTTCGTCCGCACCCTCGGCGGGGACGGCGCCGGGCAGGGACAGCAGGGGGCTCTTCATGGGCACAAGCCTACGACTCGGTAGTTGAACTCTTCAGCGAACAGTCCCGGCAGCGGCCGAAGATCGCGAAGTGCTTCATGTCGGTCTCGAAGCCGAACTCCTGGCGCAGCTTCGCGGTGAACTCGGCGGCCACCGAGACATCGGCCTCGATCACGTTCTCGCAGTCCCGGCAGACCAGGTGGATGTGATGGTGGCGGTCGGCGAGATGGTACGTGGGGGCGCCGTGGCCGAGATGGGCGTGGCTGACCAGGCCCAGCTCCTCCAGAAGCTCCAAGGTCCGGTAGACCGTGGAAATGTTGACCCCCGACGCCGTCTTCTTCACTTCCGTGAGGATGGCGTCGGGGGTCGCGTGCTCAAGGTTGTCCACGGCTTCGAGCACAAGTTGCCGCTGCGGGGTCAGCCGGTAACCGCGCTGCCGCAGATCGCTCTTCCAGTCGGTGCTCACCACACCGGAGAGTCTAGGACTACTTGAAGAAGGCGATTCCGTCGTCCGGCATGTCGTCGGGCAGGGCCTTGGCCCAGCGCTCGACGTCCTCGGGGGTGACGACCTTCTTCAGGTGCGCCGACATGTAGGGGCGCAGCTCGACGTCCGGGGTCTGCTTCTCGCCGACCCACATCAGGTCGCTGTTGACGTAGCCGTACAGCCGCTTGCCGCCCGTGTAGGGGCCGGAGGCCGCCGTCCGCGCCACCGCGTCCGTGACCAGGTCGATCTGCGGCTTCTTGTCGGCCAGCTCGCCGTACCAGACCTCGACGACACCGTCGTTGCGGACCATGGTGACCTCGACCTTGCGGTCGGCGTCGATCCGCCAGAAGCCGTGTTCGGACTCCAGCGGGCGGACCTTGTTGCCGTCGTTGTCGAGGACCCAGGTGTGGGACTGGTACTCCAGGAAGTCACGGCCGTCGTGCGAGAAGGCCACTTCCTGTCCGAAGTTGCACTTCTCGGCGCCGGGGAAGTCGTGCACGCCCGCGCCGGCCCAGCTGCCGAGCAGGAAGGCGAGGGGCACGAGGTCCTTGTGGAGGTCGGACGGGATCTCGATCATGAGTGGCTATTCCTGGAGGAGTTGCTGGAGAGGCTTCAGCGCTGGCCCTGGTACAGCTTCTTCACGGTCAGGTAGGCGAAGGCGAGGACGCCGACGCAGACCAGGACCAGCAGGGTTTCGAAGAAGATCTCCACGACGTGCTCCTTGTTGAGCGGAGTGTGCTGTACGTACACAGGGCCGGGCCCCAGCTTACGCGGCCGGGGCCCGGTGCTCCGTGTGAGGTACGCCCGTGACGCGGTCAGCCGAGAAGCTGGCTCTGCAGGGCCACGGTCTGCCGGAACGGCACGGCCTTGGCCTTGCCCTTCCTGGACTGCACGATCACCGCGAGGACGTCACCGGCGGACAGGTACGCCTGCCGGGTCTGCTCGGCGCCGTACGGCGTCGTCTCGACGTAGGCCGAGTAGTCGACGTTGAAGTCATGGGCCTCGCTCGGGAAGTCGTCGTCGAAGACGGAGGTGATGGTGCCGCGCAGCTGGTCGGTGGGGCCGTCGGCCGGGGCCTCGCTGGAGAACAGGTCGTCGACGACCGCGCCCGTGCCGAACTGCAGCAGGTAGACGCGGGTGTGCGTGCCGTCCGGGGTCGTCCAGCCGCGGGCCGCGATGTGCCGCAGGCCGTCGTCGGTGAACGACTGCTTCAGGTCGCTCCGGGTCTCCTTCTGCGCGTACTCGGCCAGGAAGTCCTTCGTCGCCAGCCAGCCGTCCGTGCCGCGCAGCTTCCCGTCCGCCACCGCGCCCTTGGGCGCGGGCAGGAGGAGAGCGCGCAGATCGGCGTAGTGCGTGCCGGCCGTGTTGCGCACGTCGAAGGGCTCCGGGCTGCCGGACGGCAGCGGCGGCCTGGTGAGCGTCGGGTAGTCCCAGCGCCCGTCCGACTGCGTGGCGAGGCCCGGCAGGTCGGTCCGCTGCATCCCGGTGATCCCGTACGCCGTCCCCGCCCCGACCGCGGCGAACGCGGTGACGGCGGCGGTCCAGCGCAGGACCGCGCGCAGCACGCGGCGGTCCTTCTTGACCGGGGGCTGCAGCTCGTCCTGCGGCAGTGACTGCGGCTGGACCGGCGGCGCCTCCGGCATGGGCGCCTCCGGCATGGGCGGCGTCGTCATGGGCGGCGTCGTCATGGGCTGCTGTTCCGTCTGCTCGGTCATACCGCCTCCCCGGGGTCGCCGATGCGCTTGAGCTGGTCCGCCAGGAGATCCGCAACGCCCTGGGAGTCGAACGGCTTCACGCCGCTGGCCGTGACGTGGACCAGGATGTTGCCCTGGAAGGCGGAGCAGTACATCGCGTCCAGGTGCTTGTCGAGGCCTTTGGGCGGCAGGAAGCACTGGGCGTTGGTGTGGCCCTTGATCTTCGGGCCCTTGCGGAAGATGTCGACTGAGCCGAAGAACGCGTTCTGCGAGTTCGAGAGCCTGCGGACCACGGAGGGGCTCTCCATCCGCGACAGCGTGATGTTCACGGTGACGGCGGTGTCCGTGAAGAACGCGCTGCCCGCCTCCTTGGCGTAGCTGCGCATCGCCATGCCCTTGACGTGCTCCTTGTCGATCAGCTTCTCGAGCTGCTTGCGCTCGGTGCGCGGCAGGTCCCGCACGGACTGCTTGCGCAGCGCGGTGGCCTGGGCGGCGCCGAGCTCGGAGTCGGCGGCGAACTGACCGAAGTCCGGACCGCGCTTCCAGCCGTCGCCGTACGCCACGAGCAGCCCGGAGAGCCCCTTCGCGGGGGCCTCCTTCCTCTCGGGGGCCTTCGGCTTCGGGAACTTCCAGACGGCCGCACCGGCGTCGCGGTCGGCGCCGTCGACGGTGACGACGGTGTAGCCGACGCCCGCCACGACGGCCACGGCGAGCAGCGCGCAGGCCGCCACGGCGGCGATACGGCCGCGATTGCGGGGCTTACGGGCGGGCGGCGCGGGCGGCGCGACCGACTCGGGCGACTCGACCGAGGGTGCGGCCAGCGGCTCGACCGAGGGTGCGGCCAGCGGCTCGGGCGAGGGCACGACGGGCGGCTCGACCCGCTGGTCGACGTGCTGGTCCGCCGGCTGGACGGCCGGCTCGTTGGGGTTCTCGCTCACAGCCGCTCCATCTGCCGCTTCGCCAGGTCCATGATCTTCGCCTTCGGGATCGGACTGGTGTCGAACATCCAGATCTCCAGGACGACGTCCCCGCGGTAGGCGTACGCCTCCGCGCCGTACACGGGCACGTAGCCGGCCTTCGTCTCCGGCCTGGTGTGGACGTAGACCATGCCGCTGCCGGTGCCGGGGATGGGCCAGCTGTCGGTGCCGGCCTTCTTCGCGGCCCAGTACTGGCCGTTGTCGCTGGCGTCGGCGGCCTCCAGGGACTGCTGCTGGCGGTACTGGACGAGGTGGATCTCGGTCGTCTGGTGGTTGCCGACCGTCCAGCCGGTGACGGCGGCGCGGCGGAACTCGTCGCGGACGAGGTTGCCGAACATCGTGCCCGGCTTCTCGTAGCTGTCGGCGTACTCGGCCAGGTCCATCCAGCCGTCACTGGTGAGCCACGAGGAGTTCTTCGCACCGGCGGGCTTCTTCACCAGCAGCTTGCGCAGGTCACCCTCGACCTTCACCTGGCGGTCCTGCGCGGCCGACAGCGGCTCGGGAGCGTCGCCCTTGGCCCGGCCGAGCGTCGGCTGGGACAGCGAGGGCAGCGTCGTCGGCTTGCGGTCGGCCTGGATCAGGTAGCCGGTGCAGGTGCCGGCGACGACGCCCAGGGCCGCCGCACAGGCGATCAGCAGGGCGGTACGGCCACGACGCCGCCGCCGCGGCACGGCGGGCTCCGCGGGCACGGTGACCCCGGCGGGCTCCGCGGGCAGCGCGACCGGCGTCACGGGCGACTCGGGCGCCACGGGCGCCTCCGCCGTCGCCTCTTCCGGTCCTTCCGGCTCTCTCGGCCGGCCGGGCACTTCGGGTACTTCCAAGACGTCCCCCCACAAAACGTGAAGCACGCATTCCGTATGCGCGCTCACAGGAGACTCACGGCCCGGGGCCGGAGTTGTAGGGACGTTGATTACGATTCGGCCATGGCGAAGAAGCTCGTGATCAAGGTGACGGCCGGGGCGGACGCCCCCGAGCGGTGCTCGCAGGCGTTCACGGTGGCGGCGGTGGCCGTGGCCAGTGGGGTCGACGTCTCCCTGTGGCTGACCGGCGAGTCCGCGTGGTTCGCGCTGCCGGGCCGGGCGGCCGGGTTCGAGCTTCCGCACGCCGCCCCGCTGCCGGATCTGCTCGACTCCCTGCTCGCGGGCGGCCGCGTGACACTGTGCACGCAGTGCGCGGCCCGGCGGGAGATCACCGAGAAGGACGTCATCGAGGGCGTACGGATCGCCGGGGCCCAGGTGTTCGTCCAGGAGGCGCTCGGCGAGGACACGCAGGCGCTCGTCTACTGACGGCGCTTCTTGCCGTCCAGCTCGTCCCACCACTCGTCCGACTGCGGGTCGCCGGACGGGTCGTCCCACCAGCGGTCGTCGGGACCGCGCCGGTTGGCGACCATCGCGGCGACCGGCGGGATCACCATCGCCACCACGCACATGGCGACGGCCGCCGGGACCGACCAGATGCGGACGACTCCCCAGGCCAGGACGAACAGCGCCACGCAGGTGCCCATCATGGCGAAATACGTACGACGGCGACGGGCCAGCATGCTTCCAGGGTAGGCCCGGGCAACACGAAGGGCCGCGCCGCGGGTGTCCACCCGTGGTGCGGCCCTTCGCCGTGACCGGTGTCTCAGACGGCGATCGCGACCTCGGCGAGCGCGCCCTTCTCGGCGACGACGACCGTGCGGTCGGCGGTGCCGCCGGGGACCAGCGCGCGAAGGGTCCAGGTGCCCTCGGCCGCGTAGAAGCGGAACTGGCCCGTCGCGGAGGTGGGGACCTCGGCGGTGAACTCGCCGGTCGAGTCCAGCAGACGGACGTAGCCCGTCACCGGCTCGCCGTCGCGGGTCACCTGACCCTGGATGGTGGTCTCACCGGGCTTGATCGTCGAGGCGTCGGGGCCGCCGGCCTTCGCTCCACACATGTCTTTCTCCAAGAGGGGTCTGACCGGAGGAAGGCCGGTCGGGTTTCCGGGTTTTCTGCGGGGGGGGTGGTTACTTGTTGGCGCCGAGCTCGATCGGCACGCCGACGAGGGAGCCGTACTCGGTCCAGGAGCCGTCGTAGTTCTTGACGTTCTCCACGCCGAGCAGCTCGTGCAGGACGAACCAGGTCAGCGCGGAGCGCTCGCCGATACGGCAGTAGGCGATGGTGTCCTTGGCCAGGTCCACCTGCTCGTCGGCGTAGAGCGCCTTGAGCTCCTCGTCCGACTTGAAGGTGCCGTCGTCGTTGGCGTTCTTCGACCACGGGATGTTGCGGGCGCTGGGGACGTGGCCCGGGCGCTGCGACTGCTCCTGCGGCAGGTGGGCCGGGGCGAGCAGCTTGCCGGAGAACTCGTCGGGCGACCGGACGTCGACCAGGTTCTGCGAGCCGATCGCCGCCACGACGTCGTCGCGGAAGGCGCGGATGGAGGTGTCCTGCGGCTTGGCCCGGTAGTCGGTCGCCGGGCGCTCCGGGACCTCCTCGACCAGCTCGCGGGCGTCCAGCTCCCACTTCTTGCGGCCGCCGTCGAGGAGCTTGACGTTCTCGTGGCCGTAGAGCTTGAAGTACCAGTAGGCGTAGGACGCGAACCAGTTGTTGTTGCCGCCGTAGAGGATCACCAGGGTGTCGTTGGCGATGCCCTTCGCCGACAGGAGCTTCTCGAAGCCCTCCTGGTCGATGAAGTCCCGGCGGACCGGGTCCTGCAGGTCCTTGGTCCAGTCGATGCGGATCGCGTTCCTGATGTGGTTCTTCTCGTAGGCGGACGTGTCCTCGTCCACCTCCACGATCGCGATGTTCGGGTCGTCGAGGTTGGCCTCGACCCAGTCGGCATCGACGAGGACGTCGCTGCGGCTCATGCTCTTTCTCCTCCGGGGCAGTTGCGGCGGGGCATACGAGTGTGAGGGGTACGCGCGCTCGTACGGGGGCGGCGCACCGGTGCCCTGAACAGGGCGGGGGGATGCGGAGGCCTGCGCCGTCCGCTCAGAAGGGGCGACAGAGCATGGCGGCGACGCGGCACAGGTCTACTGCCCGCCGCTTCGTGAGATCCGCCTGTCGCTTCATAGTGGTCGATCGTAGGGACGGACAGGCGGGCGTGTCACCGGCGTGTCGTATGGTGAGACGGGATCGTCCGGGATGTGGGATGAGCATCGGGTCCAGGGCAGGCCGGGACGGCGCGGGGACGGACGTACCGCCCCTCACATCTGCGGTTCGGACTACGGCGTCTCACCTTGTGGACGATCCCGCCGTCCGCCGGGCTCGTCCTACCCCGCGAGCCTGACGTTCGAACCCTTCACCGTGATCTCCACACCGTTCTGTGCGGCCTGCACACTCTCCAGCTTCACGCCACCGGGCAGCCGGTCGATGGTCTGCCGGAAGTCGGTGATCGAGCGGATACGGGCGTCGGCGAGGTCGACGACCAGCTTGGGCAGATCGTCGGCGTGGACCTGCACCGAGTCGCCGCGGACGGTGACCGAGCTGAGTACCGGGTACGTCCGGGCGCCGGCCGGGGTCGAGATCTTGATGTTGACCTTGATCTTGCCGTTGCCGCCGTCGGACAGGTCGACGACCTGGGCCTTGATGCCGGGGAAGATCTGCGTCGGCTGGGACTTGGCCGCCTTGAGGAGCTCGTCGTAGGCGACGGTGGCGGTGCCGGTCGCGCTCGTCGCTGTGGCGGAGCTGTAGTCGCCGGAGAAGGAGACGCCCTTCATGTCGGCCTTCAGGTCGTCGATCCGGATCGTCTTCGGCACACCGGCGCTGTTCCCGGCGGTGCCGGCGCCCGTGTCGGCCTCGTAGTCCTTGATGCCGATCTGCACGTCGTCCAGCTCGCCGGAGGCGACCTGGGTGAGGAACGGGAAGCCCTTGATGGACACGTCCGGGGTGGAGGCCAGGTTCTCGGTGGTTCTGACCTTGTCCGCGGCCTCGTTCTCGGCGAAGTGGACGGCGACGCGGTCGGCGATCACGAAGAGACCGCCGAGGATCACGACGACGATCAGGAGTATTCGCAGGGCGCGCATCCGGTGTTCCCCCAACTGGCCGACAACGGCGAAGGTCTGACGGTCTCGGGGTTCGAGTGGCCGCCGTTCGCGAGCGTAACCCTGGCCGGGGGCTCGGCCGGCACATTGTCGATCAGCTGTGACGAGGCTCGCGGGTCGTCGGGGGCGCTCCTGGGGGCTTGCAGCCCCCAGACCCCCGCTTCGGCCCTGCGGGCCTCGTCCTCAAACGCCGGACGGGCTGGGAATCACCGGCCCAGTACCCACACCAGCGGGGCCGCCGCGCTCAGCGGGAGGGCGACGCCTGCCGTGAAGTGGACGAACCTCGACGGGTAGTCGTAGCTCGCCACCCGGTGGCCGATCAGGGCACACACCGCCGCGGCCGCGCCGAGGACCGCGCCCTTGGTGCCCAAGTCCGTCATGCCGCCGACCGCGATGCCCGCGCCGGCGGCGGCGAGCAGGGCGACGACGACCGACGCCGGGGTCGGCAGCGGCAGGGCGCGGGCCAGGACGGCCACCGCGACCGAGGCGGCGCCGACGGTCACCGCGTCCGTGGCGGCGGCGAGGTAGCCGGCCGCCACGATCGCCAGCGCCGCCGAGGCGACCGTGGCCATCAGGCCGTACATCCGCTCGTCCGGGTCGGCGTGCGAGCGCAGTTGCAGGACCAGGGAGAGCAGGACCCAGACGCCGAGGGTGCCGAGGATGGCCGCCGGCCCGTGGCTGCGGCCCGCGGCGAGCAGCGCGGCGTCCGCGGCCAGCGCGCCGAGGAAGGCGAGGGCGATGCCCTGCCGCGCCGGCCACATGCCGTTCAGCCGGAACCAGCCCGCCGCGGTGACGGCCTGGAGGGCGACGAGCGGGACGAGGAGGGCGTACGAGCCGACCGCCGCCGCACCGGACAGCAGCAGGCCCAGCAGCGCCGTGAGCGCGGCCGGCTGCATCCCCGGTTCGATGATCGGGGAACGGCCTTCCATGCGCGCCCGCTGGGCGTCCGTCACCCGGGTGTTCCCGCCGATGGTCGCGGGACCGTACGCGGGAGCGGCCTCGGAGGCACCGGCGGGCCGGGCCTCCTCGGGAGCCGGGACATACGACTGCGACTGAGGCTGCGCCTGCTGCTGCGGCGGATAGTCATACGGCTGAGCCTGCGGCTGCGGCTCCTGGTACGACACCGGTGGCTGCACCTGCGTCTCCCAGGTCTGCCCCTGCCACTGCTGCGTGTACTGCTGGGCGTACTGGTCGTCGTAAGCCTGCTGCCACTGGGGGTCGTACCCCTGCTGGTACGGGTTCTGATCCTGGTTCTGGTACGGCTGCTCGGTCATCCTCACCCTCCTGCGAACGGCGGGAGCACCTCGACCGTGCCGCCGTCGGCCAGCCGTACCGTCTCATGCCCGCGGGTCCCCACGGGGTCACCGTCGATCAGGAACGAGCATCGCTGCAGCACGCGCGCGAGTTCGCCGGGGTGTCGCTCGCGCACGGCGTCGAGCGCCTCGGCGAGGGTGGCCGCGTCGTACGGCTCCTCGGCGACCCCGGCCGCGGCCTTCGCGGCGGCCCAGTAGCGCACCGTGACCTTTGGCATCCGTTCCTCAATCAGTCGGCTGTGTACGACGTCAGGCTAGCCCGCCGCACCGGCGGCCCAGCCCCCGATGCGGGCCAGGAGCTCGTCGGTCACCGCGTGCTCGGCATGGCCCATGCCGCTCTCCACCCAGAGCTCGCCGTGCTCACCGGCGGCCGCGGCCAGCATGCGGGGGTGGTCGAGGGGGAAGTAGCCGTCCCGGTCGCCGTGCACGATCAGCAGCGGGGTCGGAGCGATCCTCGGGACGGCCTCCACCGGGGAGAGCGGTACCGGGTTCCACTCCCGGTGGTGGATACGCGTACCGAAGCCGTAGCGGCCGACCAGGCGGCCCTCCGGGCGCGTCACCAGCCAGTGCAGCTTCCGCATGGGAGCCGTGCCCCGGTAGTACCAGCGGGCCGGCGCGCTCACCGAGACCACCGCGTCCGTGCCCGCCTCGGTGCGCCCCCCGCGCTCCGGTCCGTACAGCGCCGCGTGCCTCAGCACCACCGAGCCGCCCATGGAGAACCCGACGGTCGCCACGCGCGCGTGCCCGAGCCCCCGCGCCCACCGCACCGCGGCCGCCAGGTCGAGCACCTCCTTGTCGCCCACCGTCGAGCGCCCGCCGGAGGCGCCGTGGCCGCGGAACGAGAACGAGACCACGGCCCCGAACTGCGTGAACGCCTCCACCACCCGCCGTACGTGCGGCTTGTCCACATCGCCGGTGAAGCCGTGGGCGACGACGAACACGAGGTCGACGCGAGGTAGCGCGGAGGTGTCGTATACGGCGGCCGGCGGATCGTATACGGAATCGATCGCCACTCCGTCGTCCGTGTGGAGAATCGTCCGCAAAGGTGCACGTCTGATCGTCTCGGGATTCGGACGGACGGTGGAACGGCCCACATGACCTGCCGACGGAGAGCTCATGTGGGCTATTCTGCTGGGCAGAGGACTCGGGCAGCGTAGCCCCCGGGTCCTTTTGTGCTTTCGGAAGCGTTGTATACGAAGCGGGAAACTCCAGGTGACCGCTGGTGTACGGGGCCTTCGGGATCGCAGAGCAGGTGACGCACCGCACACGTCCTCGCAGGGACCGAGGAGGAACCAGACGTATGAGTTCTCTGCTGCTCCTGACCAATGCCCTCCAGCCGTCGACGGAGGTGCTCCCGGCACTCGGCCTGTTGCTGCACAACGTTCGCGTGGCGCCGGCGGAAGGCCCCGCACTCGTCGACACCCCCGGCGCCGACGTCATCCTCATCGACGGCCGACGCGACCTCCCGCAGGTCCGCAGCCTGTGCCAGCTGCTGCGCTCCACCGGACCCGGCTGTCCGCTCATCCTCGTCGTCACCGAGGGCGGCCTCGCCGCCGTCACCGCCGACTGGGGCATCGACGACGTCCTGCTCGACACCGCCGGCCCGGCGGAGGTCGAGGCCCGGCTCCGCCTGGCCATGGGCCGGCAGCAGATCGTCAACGACGACTCCCCCATGGAGATCCGCAACGGCGACCTGTCCGTCGACGAAGCCACCTACAGCGCGAAACTCAAGGGCCGGGTCCTCGACCTCACCTTCAAGGAGTTCGAGCTCCTGAAGTACCTCGCCCAGCACCCGGGCCGCGTCTTCACGCGCGCGCAGCTGCTGCAGGAGGTCTGGGGCTACGACTACTTCGGCGGCACCCGCACGGTCGACGTGCACGTACGGCGGCTGCGGGCCAAGCTCGGCCCCGAGCACGAGTCGCTGATCGGCACCGTCCGGAACGTCGGTTATCGATTCGTTACCCCCGAGAAGGCCGACCGCGTCGCCGACGAGGCCAAGGCCGCGGCAGACCGGGCGAAGGCGGAGGATGCGGACACCGCGTCCGCACGGGACGACGCCGAGGTGCCGGCCGACGCATGACCCGCCCCTGGGCAGGGCATTGCCTCCGCACGGGAGGTACCGCGGGAAGGTTCCGCTCGCCCTGCCCGGACCGGGTATATCCGCGTAGACTCCGCGCGTGGCCAAGGTGACTCGGGACGATGTGGCGCGGCTGGCGGGGACTTCCACCGCCGTGGTCAGCTACGTCATCAACAACGGACCCCGGCCGGTCGCCCCGGCCACGCGCGAGCGTGTCCTCGCCGCCATCAAGGAGCTGGGGTACCGGCCCGACCGGGTCGCCCAGGCCATGGCGTCCCGCCGGACGGACCTCATAGGCCTGATCATCCCGGACGCGCGCCAGCCCTTCTTCGGCGAGATGGCCCACGCGGTCGAACAGGCCGCCTCCGAGCGCGGGAAGATGGTCCTCGTCGGCAACACCGACTATGTCGCCGAGCGCGAGGTCCACTACCTGCGTGCCTTCCTCGGCATGCGGGTCTCGGGCCTCATCCTCGTCTCGCACGCCCTGAACGACCTCGCCGCCGCCGAGATCGACGCCTGGGACGCCCGGGTCGTCCTGCTGCACGAGCGGCCGGAGGCCATCGACGACGTCGCCGTCGTCACCGACGACCTCGGCGGCGCCCATCTCGCCGTGCAGCATCTGCTGGAGCACGGGTACGACTACGTCGCCTGTATGGGCGGCACCGCCGAGACACCCGCCGTCGGCGACCCGGTCTCCGACCACGTCGAGGGCTGGCGGCGCGCGATGGAGGAGGCCGGCAAGCCGACCGAGGGGCGGCTGTTCGAGGCGCCGTACAACCGCTACGACGCGTACCGCATAGCGCTGGAGATCCTTGCCGGGCCGCGGCGGCCGCCCGCCGTCTTCTGCTCCACCGACGACCAGGCGATCGGTGTGCTGCGGGCCGCGCGGGAGCTGCGCATCGACGTGCCCGGCGAGCTGGCGGTGGCCGGTTTCGACGACATCAAGGAGGCGGCGCTCACGGACCCGCCGCTGACGACGATCGCCTCCGACCGCAGCGCGATGGCCCGCTCCGCCGTGGACCTCGTCCTGGACGACGGCCTGCGGGTGGCCGGCGCCCGACGGGAGCGGCTGAAGACCTTCCCGTCCCGGCTGGTCGTCCGCCGGTCCTGCGGCTGCGACTGAGTTTTCTGAAGGGTTTCTGAGAGACCCCCGCCGACCGCCGGAACCGCCTTTATATCGGGCATACGGAGTTCTGGCGGCGTTCTCAGCGGGCACTCAGGAAGCTCTCATGGTCGCGCGACAAGCTCGATGGCATGACCGAGAGCTTCCGCCGCGACGGCGAGTACGAGCAGTACGAGAACCCTTACCAGGGCGCCCGGCAGCACTCCTCCTCCCCCGTGAACCCGGAGTGGCCGCCCCCGCCGGCGTACCGTCCCGCGCAGGCGGAGCCGGTCAGCGCCGCGCCGGGCACCCCCGCGTGGCCGGGCGGCCCCCAGGCCATGGCCGGCGCAGAGGGCGGCGGCGACGGCGGGGGTACGGCGGTGCTCCCCACCGTCCCCGCCGAGCCCGCGCCCGGAGCCGCCCCGGCCGCCCGGAAGCGCGCCAGGGGTCCCTTCGCCCTGCTGGCCGCCGTGGCGATCGTGGCCGCGGCGATAGGCGGTGGCACCGCGTACGCCTTCCAGGAGCTCACCGGCACCGACACCGCCGCGAGCAGCTCCACGACCGCCAGCGTGGTGCCGTCCAGCAAGAAGGGCGACGTCGCCTCCATCGCCGCCGCCGTCAGCCCGAGCGTGGTCGAGGTCAGCGCCACGCTGAGCAACGGCACCTCCACCGGCTCCGGCGTGATCATCACCAGCGGCGGCGAGATCGTCACCAACAACCACGTCGTCTCCGGCGCCCAGTCGATCAAGGTGACGACCAGCGACGGCAAGTCGTACACCGCGAAGGTCGTCGGCACCGACAGCAAGAAGGACCTCGCCCTGATCAAGCTGTCGGGCGCCTCCGGCCTCAAGCCGGCCACCCTCGGCAACTCCAGCGGCGTCAAGGTCGGCGACACGGTGGTGGCGATCGGCTCCCCCGAGGGCCTGTCCGGCACGGTCACCAGCGGCATCGTCTCCGCGCTCGACCGCGACGTGACCGTCTCCACCGACGAGAGCCAGGGCCAGCAGCAGGGCGGCGGCAACTGGCCGTTCCAGTTCGGCGGCCGCCAGTTCAACGGCGACACCGGCTCCTCCACCACGACCTACAAGGCGATCCAGACGGACGCCTCCCTCAACCCCGGCAACTCCGGCGGCGCGCTGATCGACGCCGGCGGCAACATCATCGGCATCAACTCCGCGATGTACTCCGCCAGTTCCTCCTCGGGCTCGTCCTCCTCGGACGCCGGCAGCATCGGCCTCGGCTTCGCCATCCCGATCAACACCGTCAAGGCCGACCTGGCCACGCTCCGGTCGGGCTCCACCAGCTGACCCACGCACCACCGCCACAGCAAGGAGTACGTCATGGTCCATCAGGTCTCCCACCCGGGCGCCGGCACCGGCCCGGCCGCCTTCACCCTGGCCCTCGAGGTGGCGTACGAACTGCACGCCCCGGCGGGCCGCGCCACCGAGGTGGCCCCCGCCCGCGTCGCCGGGCGCAGGGCGACGGCCGCCCGCACCCGCCGCCGTACCGTACGGGCCTGAAACCGTGCGACGCTGAGATCGTCAGCTCCCCGCACCCCACCGCACCCGAGGAACCGGATCCCATGAGCCCCGCCGACGGCGACCGTGAACCGCAGCGCATCCTGATCGTCGACGACGAGCCGGCCGTGCGCGAAGCACTCCAGCGCAGCCTCGCCTTCGAGGGGTACGACACCGAGGTCGCGGTCGACGGCGCCGACGCGCTGGACAAGGCCACCGCCTACCGCCCCGACCTCGTGGTCCTCGACATCCAGATGCCCCGCATGGACGGCCTGACCGCGGCCCGCCGCATCCGCGGCGCGGGCGACACCACGCCGATCCTGATGCTGACGGCCCGCGACACGGTCGGCGACCGGGTCACCGGGCTGGACGCGGGCGCCGACGACTACCTGGTCAAGCCGTTCGAGCTGGACGAGCTCTTCGCCCGCGTCCGCGCGCTGCTGCGGCGCAGCTCCTACGCCGCCGCGGCCGGCGCCGCGACGGCCGACGAGGACGAGGCGCTCACCTTCGCCGACCTGCGGATGGACCTGGCGACGCGGGAGGTGACGCGGGGCGGACGGCAGGTGGAGCTGACGCGCACGGAGTTCACCCTGCTGGAGATGTTCATGGCGCACCCGAGGCAGGTGCTGACCCGGGAGCAGATCCTCAAGGCGGTGTGGGGCTTCGACTTCGAGCCGTCGTCCAACTCGCTGGACGTGTACGTGATGTACCTGCGCCGCAAGACGGAGGCGGGCGGCGAGCCGCGGCTCGTGCACACCGTGCGGGGCGTGGGGTATGTGCTGCGGCAGGGCGGGGCGGAGTGAAGAAGGTCCTACGGCGCTTCCAGACGCTGCCGATCCGCTCCCGGCTGGCGATGCTGGTCGCCGCGGCGGTCGCGTTCGCGGTGGCGGCGGTGTCGGTGACGTGCTGGTTCATCGTGCAGGGGAAGCTGTACGAGCAGCTCAACGCCGATCTGCAGAAGCAGTTGGGCAACCGGCAGTTCCCGCTGAGGGACCAGGCCGATCAGGCGGTCAACCACTGCACCACGAAGGTCACCCAGGACTCCGGCAAGCCGCCGCCGACCACCTACTTCCAGGTCGTCTCGGAGACGGGGCGGACCTGCGTCCTGCCCTTCTCGGCAGGGACGGTCAAGGTCACCCAGACCGACAAGCGCCTGATCAAGGAAGGGAACGACGGCGACGGCGTCTTCCACAACAGCGTCGACTCCAACGGCAACGCCGTCCGCGTGCTGGCCCTGCCGGGCTTCGCGATCACCGACCGGGACACGGGCGTCAGCTCCAAGGCGGCTCTTCTGGTCGCCCTGCCGCTGAAGAACACGGAGAAGACCCTCAACGACCTCGCCCTCATCCTCCTCCTCGTCTCGGGCATCGGTGTGCTCGGTGCGGGCGCGGCGGGCCTCGCCGTCGCCCGGGCCGGGCTGCGGCCCGTGGACAAGCTGACCGAGGCCGTCGAGCACGTGGCGCGGACCGAGGACCTCGGCATCCGCATCCCCGTGGAGGACGACGCCGAGGACGAGGTGGCCCGGCTGTCCCGTTCCTTCAACTCGATGACCTCCTCGCTGGCCAGCTCCCGCGAGCTGCAGCGGCAGCTCATCGCGGACGCCGGTCACGAGCTGCGTACGCCCCTCACCTCCCTGCGCACCAACGTCGAGCTCCTCACCCGCAGCGAGGAGACCGGCCGGCCCCTCCCCGAGGCCGACCGCAAGGCGCTGCTGGCCTCGGTGAAGGCGCAGATGACCGAGCTGGCCTCGCTGATCGGGGACCTGCAGGAGCTGTCGCGGTCGGAGGGGCAGCGGGGTGAGCGCGTGCAGGTCGTCTCGCTGCGGGACACCGCGGAGGCGGCCCTGCGCCGGGCCCGGCTGCGCGGCCCCGAGCTGACGATCACCGCCGACCTGGAGCCGTGGTACGTCCGCGCGGAGCCCTCCGCCCTGGAGCGGGCGCTCGTCAACATCCTCGACAACGCGGTGAAGTTCAGCCCGGACGGCGGCACCGTCGAGGTCCGGCTGGGCGAGGGCGTCCTGACCGTGCGCGACCACGGCCCCGGCATCCCCGAGGACGAACTCCCGCACGTCTTCGACCGCTTCTGGCGTTCCCCGAGCGCCCGCGCGCTGCCCGGTTCCGGGCTGGGGCTGTCCATCGTGGCCCGCACGGTCCAGCAGGCCGGCGGCGAGGTGACGCTGGAGCGTGCGCAGGGCGGCGGGACCGTCGTGACCGTACGGCTGCCGGGCGCGCCGACGCCCCCACCGGACGCGGCGCGGTAGGACGGCGACCCGGCAACCTTTCCCCGTGGGGTGACGACCCATCAGCGGTCCCCCGTCCCCGCACGGATTGGAAGCCCCCCATGTCCCAGCACCCCCGGTCCAGGGCCGCGCTCGCCGTGGCCGTCCCGCTCGTCCTGGCGGCCGGCTCGGCCGTCGCGTACGGTCTGCTCCCCGGCGCCGAGGCCAGGGCGGCGGCGGCCGCCACGACCCTCACCGTCGCCCAGGACGGCAGCGGGCAGTACCGGACCGTGCAGGCCGCGGTGAACGCCGTACCGGCGAACAACACCTCTCGGGTCGTCATCTCCGTCAAGCCGGGCACGTACCGCGAGCTGGTGAAGGTCCCGGCGAACAAACCGCACGTCACCCTCCAGGGCACCGGCGGCAGCCGCAAGGACACGGTGATCGTCTACAACAACGCGTCCGGCACGCGGAAGCCCGACGGCTCGGGGACGTACGGCACCGGCGGCAGCGCGACCGTCGCGGTGGACGCCGACGACTTCCAGGCCCGCAACCTGACCATCTCCAACGACTTCGACGAGGCCGCGCACACCGACATCGCCCAGCAGGCGGTGGCCCTGCGCACCGGCGCCGACAAGGTGTTCCTGGACGGCGTCATCGTCAGCGGGGACCAGGACACCCTGCTCCTCGACACCGCGTCCAAGGACCGGCTGGGCCGGGTCTACATGGCCGACTCCTACGTCATCGGCAACGTCGACTTCGTCTTCGGCCGGGCGACCGCGGTGATCGACAGGTCGGTGATCACCCTGAAGAAGCGCTACAACGGCACCTCGGCCGGATATGTCACCGCCCCGTCGACCGCCGCGGGCCGCCACGGCATCCTGATCGCCAACTCCACGATCGGCGGAGACGTCTCCGACCGCTCCTTCTACCTCGGGCGGCCCTGGCACGCGGGCGGCGACGCGAGCCTCGACCCGCAGACCACCGTCCGCAACACCAGCCTCAGTGCCGCGATCCGGACCGCCCCGTGGACCGACATGAGCGGCTTCTCCTGGAAGGACGACCGGTTCGCCGAGTACCGGAACACCGGCGCGGGCTCGGGTGCGGCGAGCGGCGACCGGCCCCAGCTGACCGACGCCCAGGCCGCCCAGCAGGAGATCGCGGACTGGCTGGGCGACTGGACGCCGACCGCCTCCTGACGCCCGAAGGTCCCCGCCTTACGATCACCTCGAACAGAATGGGGTGGGCGTATGGGCGGGGACACGGGCGCTATCGAGCGGGTGTACCGACGACGGCGCAGGCCGCCGTTGCTGCAGCTCGGCGTCGCGGTGCTGATCGGCGGGAACGCGTTCTTCCACGCGGGCCGCTTCGACGATCCGTCCAGCGATCGTCACGGCTCACCACTCTGGATGCCCCTGTCGGTGGGCCTGCTGTTCACGGCGACCCTCGTCCGGGTCGCCCTGGAGCAGCTGCGGGCGCACACCCGTGTCACGGCCTCCGGCATCACCGTCCAGGGCCGCCTGCGCTCGCGATCCTGGTACTGGGCCGACGTGTACGACATCCGGGTCGAGCCCGCCCTGCGCGGTTCGGGCTCGCAGGGGCCGAGGTGGCTGACCTACCTGTACGACGTCGAGGGCCGCCGGCACCTGCTCTGGCACCTCGACGACTGGCAGGTGGGCGACCCGTACGCCGAGGTCTCGGAGCTGTGCCTGGCCGCCGCCCCGTACCGCAGCCTGGCCTGGGAGCCGCAGCCGCGGGTCGAGGAGCTCATCCGGCGGGGAGCGGCCCGGCGCAAGGCGTGGATCCGGGCCGGCTACAGCGCGCTCGCGGTGTTCTTCGCCATGTTCGCGGTCGACTTCTGGGAGATCGTGACCGGCCGTCCCGAGCACCTGTTCCTGCTGCTGGTGGTCGTACCGTTGGTCACCTTCGGGCTCCTCGGCGCCGTCCTGCAGCGGTGGTCGGCCCTGCGGCCTACCACCTGAGGATCATCGTCTCGTCCGTCGCCTGCGGCCGGTCGGCCACGGCGTCCGGCAGCGGCTGGGCGAGGGCCGCGTAGGCGCCGCCCCGCGCGAGGAGTTCGGGGTGGGTGCCGGTCTCCACCAGCCGGCCGCGGTCGACGACCAGGATGCGGTCCGCGTCCGGCGCCAGGCTCAGATCGTGCGTGATCATGATGGTGGTGCGGCCCGCCATCAGCTTGCGCAGCGGGGTCACCACCTGGCGGGCGGCCACCGCGTCGAGGCCCGCGGTCGGTTCGTCCAGCACCAGGACCGGTGCGGCGCGGAGCATGGCGCGGGCGATGGCGATGCGCTGGAGCTGCCCGCCGGAGAGGGCGGCCGTGCCGGGGGCGATGGGGGTGTCGTAGCCCTCGGGCAGTGCGGTGATGAAGTTGTCCGCCGCCGCCTCCCGCGCCGCCCGCCGGATCTCCTCGTCGCTCGCGCCGGGGCGGCCGCAGGCGATGTTCTCGCGGATCGTGCCGTTGAGGATCAGCGTCTCCTGGGGCAGCAGCGCGACGTTCTCGCGCAGGAAGCGCAGGGAGAGGTCGGTCAGCGGGACGCCGTCGAGGGTGATCACGCCCTGGGCGGGGTCGTAGAAGCGGGTCAGGAGCTTGGAGAGGGTCGACTTCCCGGCGCCGCTCGCCCCGGTGACGATCACCAGTTCACCGGGCCCCGCCGAGAAGGTCACGTCGCGCAGGGAGGCGCGGCGGGACTCGGGGTAGCGGAAGGAGACGTGGTGGAAGCCGATCCAGCCGCGCACGGGCCACTCGGCGGCCGGCCGGGCGGGGTCCGTGACGGCCGGGCGCGCGTCCAGGATGTCGTTCAGCCGCTCGGCGCCCGCGGTGGCCGCGGTCAGGGTGAGCCCGAGCTGGCCGAGGCTGCGGACCGGCGGGTAGAGGTAGCCGATGAAGGCGGCGAACGCCAGGAGCTGGCCGAGCGTCATGCGCCCGGCGGAGATCTCCCAGACGCCCAGGCCGATCACGGCGAGCACGCACAGGGTCTCGACGACCTCGACGAACTGCTCGTACATCTCGCTGAGCCGGGCTCCGCGCACGCTCGCCCGCATCCAGGCGCGGGCCTCACGGTCGAGCCGCCGTTCCTCGTCCGCGCGGCGGTTGTAGGCCTGGGTGAGGACGATGTTGCCCAGCGACTCCTCGACCACGGAGGTGATCGCGCCGTCGGCGACCCGCTCGTCCTGGGAGGCGGTTCTGATGCGGCCGGAGAAGCGGCGGGCGGCGAGGAGGAAGAGGGGCGCGAGGACGAAGGTGGCCAGGGCCAGGTCCCAGCGCAGGTAGAGGGCGGCGCAGGCGTAGAAGACGGCGGAGAAGGCGGCGGAGACCGTGCCGACGACTCCGGAGACGACGAGCTGCTCGATGGCCTCGACGTCGCCGGTGAGGCGTTCGACGAGGTCGCCCTGGCGGTGCTGCTGGAAGAAGTGCGGCGGCAGGTCCTGGACGTGCCGGAAGACCCCTGCGCGCAGGCGCAGGACGAATCTCTCCGCGGTCCAGGTGGCGAGCGAGTTGCCGAGGTAGCCGACGAGGGCGCCGAGCGCGGCCACGCCGAGCCAGGCGCCGGCCGGGCCCCAGAAGGCGGAGAGCGAGCCGGCCTTCAGGGCGTTGTCGGTGAGTTCGGCGAACAGCAGGATCGAGGCGGTCTCGGCGAGCGCGGACACGATCACGCAGGCGACGATCGTCACCAGCCATCTGCGGTCGCCGCGGGTCAGCGGCCAGAACCGGCCGAAGGCCGCGCGGACCTCGGTCATCGTCGACAACTCCCTTCATGCGGTGCGGACATGGCCGGGCGGGGCCACCGGGCGGGCTCGTTCGCCCACCGGTGACCCCGCCGCGCGGTGTGTCTCAGCCCTGGTGGCCGACGGGACGGCGCTTCGGGGCGGGCTTCTTGGGGGCCGGCTTCCTGGCGGCGGCCGGGGCGGCCTTCTTGCAGTCGTTCTTCTTCACCGGGGCGATCTTCTTGAAGCTCATGTCCGTGCCTTTCTCGATTTACGTGCGTGAATTGTCGAAAGAATTCCGTCAGCGCTGGTGGCCTACCGGTCGGCGCTCCGTCGGGCGCTGTTCGCTTTCGACATGGAAAACACTACGGCATTCCCGGACGCAGAAAAGGCCAATTCCACTGTGAGGTTCCTGAGTTGATGCTGTGAGAGATTCTTATGTCAATTCAGGAACCGAACCGGTACTTACACAGAATTTAAAAGCGAAAGGGCCCGGCGCCTGTCGGCGCCGGGCCCCTGGTGGGCGGTGGTGGCTACTGCACGATCGCGATCCGGTTGGCGGCCGGGGGCGCGAGCGGGCCGCTCGCGGAGGAGTTGGCCGTCAGGTACTCCGCCAGCGCCGCCAGGTCGTCGGTGCCGACGAGGTCGTTCGTGCCCTGGCCCAGCGTGGTGAAGCCGTCGCCGCCGCCCGCGAGGAAGCTGTTGGTGGCGACACGGTAGGTGGCGGCCGGGTCGATCGCGGCGCCGTTGAGCCGGATGGAGTCGGTGACCACGCGGTCCGCGCCCGTCTTCGTCAGGTCGAGGGTGTACGACAGGTTCGCCGACGGCTGCAGGATCTTCGGCGCCGCCGTGTTCGTGCCGCTGACCTGCTCCTTGAGCACCTGGATCAGCTGGGCGCCCGTGAAGTCCTGCAGGTTCACCGTGTTGGAGAACGGCTGCACGGTGAAGCCCTCGGCGTAGGTGACGACTCCGTCGCCCTCACCGCCCTTGGCGGCGTAGGTCAGCCCGGCCCGCACGCCGCCCGGGTTCATCAGCGCCAGGTCGGTCTCCGGGTCCAGCTTCCTGCCGTACGCGAGCTGCGCGTCGGCGATCAGGTCGCCCATCGGGGACTCGGTGCCGGTGTTGGGGACGTCGGCGGAGATGTAGCCGATGGGACGGTTGCCGATCGGGGCGGCGAGGGTGTTCCAGCGGCTGATCAGGTCCGTCATGTCCGGGGCCTTGGCGACGGTCCGGGTCACCACGTGGTTCGCCGACTTCACCGCCGTCCGCACGATGTCGCCGGTGAGGCGGTCGTAGGTCAGCGTGGTCTCGGTGTAGAGGCGGCCGAAGGACGCGGCCGAGGTGACCATGCGCGGCCTGCCCGAGGGGTCGGGGATCGTGCAGACGTAGGCCGCGTGCGTGTGACCGGTGACGAGGGCGTCCACGGACGGGGTGATGTTCTTCGCGATGTCCACGATCGGGCCGGAGATGCCGGCGCCGGCGCCCGAGGAGTCGCAGTCGTAGTTGTACGCGCCGGAGGCCGGAAGGCCGCCCTCGTGGATCAGGGCGACGATGGAGTTCACGCCCTGGGCCCGCAGCACCTTGGCGTACTTGTTGATGGTCTCGACCTCGTCCTTGAACTTCAGGCCCTTGACCCCGTCCGCGGAGACGACACCGGGGGTGTCCTCCAGGGTCACGCCGATGAAGCCGATCCGGACGTCCTTCTTCTTCCAGACCCAGTACGGCTTGAGGATGGGCCTGTTCGTCTTCTCGTCGAGGACGTTCGCGGCGAGGTAGGGGAAGTCGGCGCCCTCGAAGCCCTCGTCGGTGTAGCAGCCGTCGGTCGGGTGGCAGCCGCCGTACTGCAGGCGCTTCAGTTCCTTGGAGCCCTCGTCGAACTCGTGGTTGCCGACCGAGGTGACGTCCAGGTCGAGCTTGTTGAGCGCCTCGATGGTGGGCTCGTCGTGGAAGAGGCCCGAGACCAGCGGGGAGGCGCCGACCATGTCGCCGCCGGCCGCCGTGATGGAGTACGCCTTGCCCTGGCGGGCCTCGCGCAGGTGGGTCGCGAGGTACTCGACGCCGCCCGCGTCGATCGTCTTCGTGGTGCCGTCCGGCTGCAGTTCGGTGACCCGGCCCGAGGAGCCCGACGGCGGCTCCAGGTTGCCGTGCAGGTCGTTGAAGGACAGCAGTTGCACGTCCTGGTAGCGGCTCGGGTGGTGGCCGCCCCTGTTCTCGTGCGCGTCCGCGGGAAGCGCGGCGGCGAGGGCGCCGACGGTGGCGAGACCGGCGGCTGCGGCGAACAGCCGGTACGCGCGTCTGCGCTGCGGATACGGCTGGGAAGTGGCTGGCATGCGCCCCCCTGTGGGTCTGCTGGATGTCGCCGAACGGCACGGCTCCGTCCGGCGCAGCCTAGAGTCAACGCGCGTAGCACAACAGGGGGTTCTTGGTTACATCCTGGTTTCCCTTTGTCCTCCGCTTTGCCTTTGTGTTCCCTTCGTCCCATGCCGCCACTTTGCCGCGGCCGCCCCTTACCCTCGTACGCATGACCAGCGACGACATCGCACGCACGGGCCGCCCCCGCTCCATCGAGACCCACTCCGCGCTGACCGGCGAGCAGACCGAGGCCGTGCTCGCGCTCCTGGCCGAGGCCGCCCTGACCGACGGCCGGCAGGCGGTGTCGGAACAGGGGCGCCTGCAGCTGCGCGGCGGAGCGCGCGAGGGCGTCTCGCATCTGCTGCTCACGGTCGACGGCGAACTCGTGGGCTACGCCCAGCTGGAGGACACCGACCCGGTCGAGGCGCCCGCCGCCGAGCTGGTCGTCCACCCCGCCCACCGCGGGCACGGCCACGGGCGGGCGCTGGGCACGGCGCTGCTCGCCGCGTCCGGCAAGCGGCTGCGGGTGTGGGCCCACGGCGGGCACTCGGCGGCACGGCACCTCGCGCAGGTCCTCGGCCTGACGCTGTTCCGTGAACTGCGCCAGATGCGGCGGCCGTTGACCGGCCTGAACCTGCCCGACCCGGTCCTGCCGCCGGAGGTGACGGTCCGCGCCTTCGTCCCCGGCCGGGACGACGCCGCGTGGCTCGCGGTGAACGCCGCCGCCTTCGCCCACCACCCCGAGCAGGGCTCCCTCACCCAGCGCGACCTCGACGACCGCATGGCCGAGCCGTGGTTCGACCCGGCCGGCTTCTTCCTCGCCTTCCGCGGCGACGACCTCATCGGGTTCCACTGGACGAAGGTCCACGCCGAGGAGGGGCTGGGCGAGGTGTACGTACTGGGCGTGCGGCCCGGCGAGCAGGGCGGGGGCCTGGGCAAGGCGCTCACCACGATCGGACTGCGGCATCTGGCGGGGCAGGGCCTGCCGAACGCGATGCTGTACGTCGACGCCGACAACAAGACGGCCGTCTCCGTCTACGAGCGCCTGGGATTCGTCACGTACGAGACGGACCTGATGTACCGCACGGAGACCTGAGCGACGGCGGGCCGACGCCCGGGCGTCCCAGGGGTCAGTGGCCCTGGGACGCCCGGGCATCCCAGGGCCGGTGGCCCGAGGAGTTCTGGGGCGGCCGGCCGGGGAGCCCCGAGGCGGCAGGCCGAGGAGTCCTGGGCGGCAGGCCGCTTGCAGGGCCTTGAAGCGGCCAGACGCTTGCAGTGCCCTGAGGCGGGCGGCCGGTTTGCAGGGCCTTGAGGCGGTCGGCCGCTTGCAGGGCCTTGAGGCGGCCGGCGACGCGAGGTGTCCTCAGACGCCGGACGCGCGAGAGGTGCCCCGAAGCACCGGACGCCCGAGGTGCTCAGAAGCACCGGGCGCCCGAGTTGCCCGGAGGCGCCGGACGCCCGAGGTGCCCCGAGGCGCCGGACGCCCGAGGTGCTCAGAAGCACCGGACGCCCGAGTTGCTCAGAAGCACCGGACGCCCGAGGCGCCCCGAGGCGCCGGACGCCTCAAGGGACCCTCGGAGGCCGGCGGCCTCAAGGTGCCTTCAGGCGCCGGACGGGCTGAGGGGCCGTCGGGTTTGCCGGCGCCGCAGCCGTCCGCGCGTCGGCTCCGGCAGGCACGCTCCCAGCACCAGCAGCGCCGCGGCCAGCAGCCATGCCCACCGTTCGTGCGCGCCGGCCCACTTGGCGTCGCCCTGCGCGACGAACAGCGGCCACCGGTGCGGCCACAGCAGCACCGCCAGGACGGCCGTCACCAGCAGCGCCCCCGCCACCGACTGCCCCGGCCGCGGCTCGTCCGACAGGCGGACGGCGAGGGCGGCCCCGGCCAGCGCCAACGCGCAGGCCGCCGCCGCTTCGAGGGTGACGGCGCCCGTCGGAGGGCGCACCGAGGACGGGACGAGCAGGAGTGCGGCCGTCCACCACAGCGCGGTGACCGGTACGACCGGCGCGAGGCGGAGGGCGGAGCGCAGCGGGCGCCGGGTCGGCACCGCCGCCGTGGTGTGGCGGGCCCGGTCGTCCAGGAGGAAGGCCAGGGCGAGGGCGTGGGCCAGCACGGCGGCCCGCAGGAGGTTGAGGGCCACCCAGGGCCCGCCCGCCCCGTCCGACAGACGGGGAACCGCCGCCGCCACCAGCCCCAGCAGGCTGCCGGCGGCCACCGCCCGCCACGGCAGCGTCCGAAACACGGGCCCCGCCAACTCCCGTACCAGCCGCCGCACTTCACCCCGCCCCGCCTCGGCCCTCGTCAGCTCTCGCACTTCTCCTCGCCCCCCCTTGGGCACCGTGGCCCGCAGCAGCCGCGCCGCGTCGGCCGTCGTGCCCATCGGCACCATCAACTCCCTTGCCAGTCACCACACGTCACCCGGCCCCGCCTCGGCCCTCGTCAGCTCTCGCACTTCTCCTCGCCCCCCCCTTGGGCACCGTGGCCCGCAGCAGCCGCGCCGCGTCGGCCGTCGTGCCCATCGGCACCGCCAACTCCCGTACCAGACACCACACGTCACCCCGCCCCGCCTCGGCCCGTGTCAGCTCTCGCACTTCTCCTCGCCCCCCTTGGGCACCGCGGTCCCCAGCACGCGGGCCGCGTCGGCCGTCGTCAGCTTCGGGGCCGTCAGTTCGGTCCAGTGCGCCTTCACCGCGGCCTCGACGTCGCCCTTCCGCTTGCCCAGCAGTTCACGGACGACGTCCGTCTGGGCCCCCGTCATGCGCAGCGGGTTCGTCGGGGACAGGACGATCGCCGAGCCGCTCACACTGTCGTCGAGGCGCACGTTGCGCAGGGACTGCATCGGGTCGTCCTGCCAGGCGAGGGCGAGCCACATCACCGTGACCATGCGGCCGTCGCACATGTCACCCGCCGTCTTCTCGTCGCCCGCGACCAGCACGGAGGCGACCGCGGCCGAGAACTCGGGGACACGGTTGCCGCCCCAGGCCGTGCCGACGGTCACCCGGTGGGGGTCGGCGAAGGGCTCGAACGCGGAGGAGCTGTCCAGGCCGTAGCGGGCCTCGACGCGCTGCCGTACGAGCAGGGGCTGGGTGTGGGCGGCGCCGCCGGCCAGCGACCGCACCTCGTCGACGACCTTCGCCCAGGTGGCCGTGCGGGCCGTCCACTCCGGGAACGCGCAGTACGTGGAGCCCTCGCGCCGCACGCAGGTCTGCTCCTTCTCGGGGCTGACCGAGGCCCGCTCCCGGGCGGCCCGCAACTGCGGTGTATCACCGCCCGACTGGGCGACCGCGCCGGCCAGCGTGAGCGCCAGCGCGCCCGCGAGGCCCGCCTTGAGGACGCGGGTCCGGCCGCCGCCCGCCAGTAGGGCGCCGAGGGCCACGAGGAGCACGAGGCCGGTGAGGTAGAGGGCGTGCCAGGCGGCGGGGCGTCCGATCAGGTCCGAGGGCAGGGTGTCCCCGCTGTTCTCGCTGACGACGGGCGACAGCCAGCGGGACCACGGTGCGTCGCCCGTGCCGGCCGAGAGGAACATCGCGCCGGCGAACAGGCCGACGACTAGGAGCGGGGCGGCGAAGGAGGACGGGATCAGGCGGGCGGCCAGGACCCCGAGGGCGCCGAACAGCAGGACGCAGAGGGGGCCGACGGCCAGCTCCGCGGGTGAGCCGTGGCCCACGGCGCCGGGCTTGAGCGCCTGCCAGGTGAACGAGCCCATGACGACCAGCGCGGTGAGCACCGCGTACGGGACGACGGACAGTACGTGGGCGAGGGTGCGCCGCCACGGCTCCATGGGCGCCGCGTCGACCTGCCGGTCGGTGCCCCGCCGCCGGTCGCGCAGGGCGGCGCGGTTGACGCAGACGAACAGCGCGATGCCCACCAGCAGCGGCCCGCTCTGGGTGGCCCTGTCGACGTCCTGCAGGGCCGGGTAGGCGGCCATGCCGTTGGGGGGAACCAGCAACCGCCAGACGGTGTAGCCGACGTACAGCAGCAGCGTGGCGAACACCGGCAGGAACCACAGCTGTTGGCGTGCCTCGAAGCGGGCCAGCTCGATCACGTCCGCCCACTTCGGGCGCCGCTCCGGCACGGCGACGGGCGGCACCGTCGTCTCCAGCACCGCGCTCATGCCGCCACCTCCGCGCCCGCGTCGTCGAGGGTGAGCAGGTAGCCGTCCTCCAGGGTGGGTTCGAGGAGGTCGGCGCCGGACGGCGGGGTGCCGACGTTGCGGAAGGAGCCGGTGCCGGTGCGCCAGCCCGCTTTCGCGCCGGGGTCGCGTTCCGCGCTGCTCCACACCCGGCCGGCCGCGCGTTCGGCCAGTTCGGCGGGGGTGCCGTCGAAACGGATGGTGCCGCCGGCCATCACCAGCACGCGGTGGCAGAGCATCGCCACGTCCTCGGTCTGGTGCGTGGACAGCAGCACCGTCCGGCCCTCGCCGGCCTGGGCGATCAACTCCCGGAACCGCATGCGCTGTTCGGGGTCCAGACCGACCGTCGGCTCGTCGAGGACGAGGAAGCCGGGGTCGCCGACCAGGGCCGCCGCGAGGGCGACCCGCTGGCGCATGCCGCCGGACAGCTTCTTGATGCGCCTGCCGCGCACGTCACCGAGGTCGACCCGCTCCAGCACGCGCCGCACCTCGCGATGGCGGGCGCCGCGGTCGGTGAGCTCCTTGAGGATGGCCACGTAGTCGACGAACTCGAAGGGCGTGAAGTCCGGGTGGAAGCCGGGGGTCTGGGGCAGATAGCCGAGGCTGCGGCGCACGTCCTGGCGGCCGGACGGGGTGGCGGGGTCGTGTCCGAGGACGGTGAAGGCGCCGGTGTCGGCGGGCACGGCGGTGGCCAGGACCCGCAACAGGGTCGTCTTCCCGGCGCCGTTGGGGCCGATGAGGCCGGTGACGCCCGGTGTCAGCCGCAGTGACACGTCGTCGAGGGCCCGGGTGCCGCCGTAACGGAGGCAGAGCCCGGAGGCGGAAACGGTGGGTGTCATACGGCACTCCCCTGGAGGCGGTCGAAACGGTCACGTGAGAGGAACAGCAGCCCGCCGGCGAGCGCGGCGACGGCCGCCGCCACCCCCTGGCCGAGCGCGGTGAACGGCGCGAGCGTCGCCGTGGTGTCGTGGGCGTGCGCCGCGAGCAGCAGCGCCACCCAGACGCCGCCGACCAGCGACGGCGCGAGCACCGGACCGAGCCGGGCGGACAGCGCCAGGCCGGTCGAGGTCAGGGCGAGCGCGGGCAGCAGCCAGGTCAGGACGCGCAGGCCGTAGCCGGGCAGGGCGAGGGTCGCCAGGCCGTCGAGGCCGAGGCCCGCGGTGAGGGCGGCGATCGTGCGGATCATCAGCAGCCGGAACCCGTGCATCGGGGAGACCACCGCCATCTCGTACGTCGGGTCCAGTGCGGGCCCGTACGCCAGCGCCACCCCGGCCAGCGGCAGCAGCGGCGCGAGCGCCAGGAAGAGCGTGAGCGAGCCGGCGGTCTGCGCGGCCGCGACGGACGTGGCCAGCACCGCGACGACGGCCCCCAGCCAGGAGCGGCGCAGCACAGGGGTGGCCGCGAGCAGCCGGGCGACGTGGTCGGCGACGCCGGCCCGCAGCAGCAGCCGCTCGACGAGGCCAGGCCGGGGCGCGTCGAGTTCGGCGTCCAGCCGCTCCCAGCCGGCGTCGACGGGCTGCCCCACGCGGGCGAGCACCTCACGGCACCGGCCGCACGCCATCAGGTGCGCGTCGGCGGACCACAGCATCGGCGCCGCCAGCTCACCGAGCGCGTAGGCCCGCAGATCGTCGTCCTCCACATGCCACGTCACGCCGCCACCTCCCACGCCCACGAGGCACGCGCACACGTGCCGCCGAAGGAACTTCGCCGGGCGCGCCGGCGCCGCAAATCCCGTTCGTCCGTCCGGCCGCTCATGTCAGCGCCTCCCGCAGTTGCTTCCGGGCGCGCATCGCCCGTGTCTTGACCGTGCCCGGCGGGATGCCGAGCAGGACGGCCGCCTCGCGGGTGGTCAGCCCGTCGATGACCGTCGCCTGCAGCACCGCGCGCAGTTCCGGGGAGAGCCGGACGAGGGCGCCCGCGAGGTCCCCGTGCTCGACCCCCGCGAGCACGCGTTCCTCGGCGGACGCCTCGTCCCGGTGCCGCAGCCGCGCCAGCGCCTGCCGCAGCCGCCCCCGTGCCCCGTCCCCGCGCAGGGCGTCGATCAGCCGCCGGGACCCGATGCGCCACAGCCACCCGGCGACATCGCCGTCCTCGTGGTAGCGGGCCCGGCCGCGCCAGATCGCGAGGAACGTCTCCTGGACGACGTCGTCGACCACGCCCCCGTCGGCGCACCGGCCGCGCAGCCGGGCGGTCAGCCACGGCGCGTACCGCCGGTACAGCTCCTCGAAGGCACGCCGGTCGCCGTCCGCGGCGGCCCGCAGCAGCTCCCCGTCGCTTCTCGTCTCACTCACGTCCCCTCATCGCACCGGCCCCTCGGATCGGTTCACGGCGATCACCCTCGACTTCCACGACCCCCTCGCACCACCCGGTCGTCCAGCAGATCCAGCAGGCCCTCCGCCGGGGCCCGCCGGCGCCGACCTCGGCCCCGGGCACCGGGACGCGCCGACCGCCGGCGGCCTCTCCCCGCAGACGAGGACCCCCTCCGGAGGCCGGCGCACCGGCGCGGCCCCGGCCCCGGCCAGCGCCTCGAACCGCTGCTCACGACCGGCAGCACGCTCCTCGCCGGCCTGCACCGGCTGGGCTGGTAGCCGCGTGGCCGCCGTTCCCGCTCGGCTGGACCCGGAGCAGCCGGAACCTGCCGGGCGGCGCAGTCCTCACCATGACCGGCCCCCTCCTCGCGCTCGCCCTCAGCGTCCTCGCCGGCCTGGTGCCGCGCCGCCGGACCTGGTGGCGGCATCCGACCGCCCACGTCCTTCCACGGGAGAGTGGACGTACGTATCCTCGGGGCGGCTCCCGCCGCGGCTCAGCGCCGGCCCGGTCGGGGTGCGACGCACGGGAGCCGCCCCCGTATATCCCGCACGCCATGTCGCCGTAACCAACGGTTCAGACTGACTTGCGACGCTCGGCCAATGACGCCCTCCGTACCCACACCTTCGCCGCCCCCCGAGGGTCGCGCGGGGATCGGGGACGCCTTCCGTTCCGTGCCCGCGCTCCCGCCCGCTGCTTCCGACGCGCCTGTATCGCTCGGGGCGCGGAACAATGGGTTCATGAGCCAGCCAGAAACCGCCCAGGCACAGGTCCAGCACGCGCAGCCCTCCGTGGGCTCCATAGCCGCGCACCGCCCGCACACCGTGGCGGCCGTGGTCTCCGACCTGGAACCCGACATCGACGCGGACCTCGACGGGTACGAGGAATCGCCGTTCGACGGGCCGCAGCTGCCGCAGGGACGTTTCCTTGACCGGGAACGCAGCTGGCTCGCCTTCAACGAGCGGGTCCTCGAACTCGCCGAGGACCCCAACACCCCGCTCCTCGAGCGTGCCAACTTCCTCGCGATCTTCGCCAGCAACCTGGACGAGTTCTTCATGGTCCGGGTGGCCGGTCTGAAGCGCCGTATCGCGACCGGCGTCGCCACCCGTTCGGCCTCCGGCCTGCAGCCGCGCGAGGTCCTGGAGATGATCTGGGCCCGCTCCCGCGAGCTGATGGCCCGGCACGCCGCCTGCTACCACGAGGACGTCGCCCCGGCGCTCGCCGAGGAGGGCATCCACCTGGTCCGGTGGAGCGAGCTGACGGAGAAGGAGCAGGCCCGCCTGTTCACGCTGTTCCGGCACCAGATCTTCCCGGTCCTGACCCCGCTGGCGGTCGACCCCGCGCACCCCTTCCCCTACATCTCGGGCCTCTCCCTGAACCTGGCCGTGGTCGTCCGCAACCCGGTCACCGGCCACCGCCACTTCGCCCGGGTCAAGGTGCCGCCGCTGCTGTCCCGCTTCCTGGAGAGCTCCCCCGGCCGCTACGTCCCCATCGAGGACGTCATCGCCGCCCATCTGGAGGAGCTGTTCCCGGGCATGGAGGTCCTGGAGCACCACGCCTTCCGGCTGACCAGGAACGAGGACCTGGAGGTCGAGGAGGACGACGCCGAGAACCTGCTCCAGGCCCTGGAGAAGGAGCTCATGCGGCGCCGCTTCGGGCCGCCGGTGCGCCTGGAGGTCGAGGAGTCCATCGACCGTGAGGTCCTTGACCTGCTGGTGCGCGAGCTGAAGATCTCCGAGGCCGAGGTGTACCCGCTGCCGGGCCCCCTGGACCTCACCGGCCTCTTCCGCATCGCCTCCCTGGACCGGCCCGAGCTCAAGTACAAGAAGTTCATCGCCGGCGTCCACCGCGATCTCGCCGAGGTCGAGTCGGCCTCCGCGCCCGACATCTTCGCCGCCCTGCGCAGCCGTGACGTCCTGCTGCACCACCCGTACGACTCCTTCTCCACCTCGGTGCAGGCGTTCCTGGAGCAGGCGGCCAACGACCCGGACGTCCTCGCCATCAAGCAGACCCTGTACCGCACCTCCGGCGACTCCCCCATAGTCGACGCGCTCATCGACGCCGCCGAGTCCGGCAAGCAGGTCCTCGTCCTGGTCGAGATCAAGGCCCGCTTCGACGAGCACGCCAACATCAAGTGGGCGCGCAAGCTGGAGGAGGCCGGCTGCCACGTGGTGTACGGCCTGGTGGGGCTCAAGACCCACTGCAAGCTGTCCCTCGTGGTCCGCCAGGAGGGCGACACCCTGCGCCGCTACAGCCACGTCGGCACGGGCAACTACCACCCCAAGACGGCCCGGCTGTACGAGGACCTCGGCCTGCTCACCGCCGACCCCCAGGTGGGCGCCGACCTGTCCGACCTGTTCAACCGCCTCTCCGGCTACTCGCGCCGGGAGACCTACCGCCGCCTGCTGGTGGCCCCCAAGTCCCTGCGCGACGGCCTGATCGCCCGGATCAACAAGGAGGTCCAGCACCACCGTGCCGGACGCCCCGCGTTCATCCGCATCAAGGTCAACTCGATGGTCGACGAGGCCCTCATCGACGCGCTGTACCGGGCGTCGCAGGCAGGTGTCCCGGTCGACGTCTGGGTCCGCGGCATCTGCGCGATCCGCCCCGGTGTCACGGGCCTTTCGGACAACGTCCGGGTCCGCTCGATCCTCGGCCGTTTCCTCGAGCACTCCCGTGTCTTCGCCTTCGGCAACGGCGGCGAACCGGAGGTGTGGATCGGCAGCGCCGACATGATGCACCGCAACCTCGACCGCCGTATCGAGGCCCTGGTCAGGGTCACCGACCCGGCCCACCGCGCAGCCCTGAACCGGCTGTTGGAGACCGGCATGTCCGACAACACGGCGTCCTGGCACCTCGGCCCGGACGGCGAGTGGATCCGGCACGCCACCGACGCGGACGGCCAACCCCTGCGCAACGTTCAGGAGATGCTCATAGACGCCCGGAGGCGCCGGCGTGGCACAGCAACACCTTGACCCGACGGACCCCACGGCCGGGCCCGCCCCCACAGGTGACGCCCTCGCGGGCTACCTGCGGTCCCAGGCCACGGAGTTCCTCCGCGCGTTGCGCCAGCACCGGGAGACCGGGACGGCGCCGGGCACCGCGGAGGGGTCCGTCGAGGCGACGCGCGCACTGCGCCGCTCGGTGCGCCGCATCAGCGCCAGCCTGCACACCTACCGGCCGCTGCTGGACGCCGACTGGGCGGAGGGGCTGCGGCCCGAACTGGCCTGGTTGTCGGGCACGTTGTCGATGGAGCACGCCTACGCGGCCCGTCTGGAACGGCTGTTGCTGGCCCTGCAGCGGCTGTCGGGGGCGGCCGTCTTCCCCGCCCAGACCGGTGTGGCGACGGTCGGCCGGGCCCCCGACACCGTCCACTTGCAGGCGGCGCACGCGGCCGCGGGCCCTCCTTCCCCCACGCCGGACCGCGGCAACCTGACGGTCGGCGCGGCCAAGGCGGGCGCCCTGCTCGAACGCCAGCTCACCCTCGCCAGGACCCGCGCCCACAGCACCGCCCTGCAGGCGCTGGGCTCCTCCCGCTTCCACGCCGTCGCGGACACGATCGCCGTCCTGGCCAGCGAGGTCCCCCTCACCGCCACCGCCTCCGCCACGGACCTGCGTCCCCTGGCGATCGCCGCCGAGGAACGCCTCACCGACGCCGTCGCCGCCCTCCCGCTCGTCACCGCGGGCCACCCCTACAACGCGGCGGCCCTCATCCACGGCCTGTCCCCCGACCCCTCGCCCCACCCCCAGGACGCCCCCTGGCACCAGGTCCGCCTCCTGCTGCGCCTGCACCGCTACGCCCGCGAGGCCCTCTACGGCGACAAGGCCTCCCTCGACGTCCGCCTCCTCACCGCCGGCCAGGCCCTGCACCGCCACCGCGACGCCTCCGAGGCGGCGGCAGCGGCGGCGTCGGCGGCCCGTACCCCCCGGATCGCCCCGGCCACCGCGTACGCCCTCGGCGTGCTCCACGCCGACCAGCGCCACGAGGTCGAGGCGGCCCGGTTCGCCTTCCAGCAGTGCTGGCAGAAACAGGTGGTGAGCACGTGACGGCTGCCCCCGAGAACGACGGCTCCCTGGTCCATGCGGCCGGCTGCGTCCTGTGGCGCCGCTCCCCGGTCGACGGCGACCTCGAGGTGTGCCTGGTGCACCGGCCGAAGTACGACGACTGGTCCCACCCCAAGGGCAAGCTCAAGCGAGGCGAGGACCATCTCGCGGGCGCCCTGCGCGAGGTGGCCGAGGAGACGGGCTACACGGCGCAGCCGGGCGCCGAGCTGTCGACCGTCCGCTACTTCGCCCAGAACCGGCCCAAGCAGGTGCGGTACTGGGCGGCCGAGGCGGCATCGGGCGGTTTCACGCCCACCGACGAGGTCGACCGCATCCTGTGGCTCTCCCCCGCGGCCGCCCGCAGCCGGCTGACCCAGCACCGCGACCGCGGCCTCGTCGACGAACTGCTGACGACCCTGCGTCACGCCTGAGGACTCAGGTGCCCCTCGGCATCCGTGCGGGCCTGGCTGCGTGCTCTGCGGGCGGGCCCGCGCCATCCGCACACGCACCGGGCGAAACAGAATCGGCCCTGCTCGACGGTCGTCGTCCGGTGTTCCTCCTGCGCCACGCCGACAACGTTACTCGCGCCCGGTAAAGGGTTCGTACGAGCGTGACGGCTCGTCCCCACCCGTCGTTGAACGCAGCGACAGGACAGGCGTGAGGGACGTACCCGCTTGGGGGGCAGGCAGCGGATGAGCCAGCAACAACGCGGATGGCGCGGGGCAGTTGCCGCGGGGGTCGCGGTCTGCCTCGGCTGTCTCTGCGCCTCCGGCTGCTCCGGCGGGGCGGCCGCCGACGACGCCCGCTCCTTTGACCCGGTCCCCCTGCTGCGGCAGGCCGGCGAGACCCTCGAGGAGGCGGGCACCTCCAAGGCCACGACGTCGATGGAGATGGCCACCGGCGGCACCCGCGTCACCATCCGCGGCCAGGGCGTGTACGACTACGGCAGGCGGCTGGGCCGCCTGAAGGTGACCCTGCCGCAGGACCCGGCCGGCACCAACGAGCACCGCCCCATCATCGAACTCCTCGCTCCCGGCGCCCTGTTCATGAAGAACCGCGGTGCCGGTGTCCCCGCCGACAAGTGGGTGCGGGTCGACACGGCCGGCCTGTCCGACGGCAATCTGGTCACCGGCGGCGCCACCGACCCGTTCACCGCGGCCGCGGTGCTGCGCGGCACGCGCACGGCGGCCTACCTGGGCCGCACCGAGCTGGCGGGCACCGAGGTGCGCCACTACCGCGGCACGGCCGACCTCACGCTTGCCGCGAAGGGCGCGCCGCCGGGCGTACGGGAATCCCTGGCAGCGGCGGCGAAAGGGTTCGCCAGCGCCGAGGTGCCGTTCGACGTCTACCTCGACGACCAGGGCCGCATCCGCAAGATCCGGCACCGGTTCGGCTTCGTGGGCGGCGGGGACAGAGGTACCGTCGCGGTCGCCTCGACGACGCTGCTCTACGATTTCGGGGCCCCCGCCGGCGTACGCCTGCCGGCGTCGAAGGACATCTACGCGGGGCGGATCGCCGAGCACTAGACCCGGTGTCCGGCACCCGCCCTGAGGATGAGTGACGGGCGTCAAGAACTAGCCCGTCCGTGCCATGCGCGGTGTGTAGGCCGCTCCCTACTCTAGGAAGTCGGTAACGGCAGAGATGAGGTGATGCACGTGGCTCCGGTCGGCGGTACGGCAGTTCAGGACCACGTGGCCCTCGCCGAGATCGAGCTGTGCGGAGAGCTGATCATCGCGGCCTCGGCCGCGGAGGAGCGGCTCAGCCTGGAGAGCATCGACGAGGTGCTGAAAGTCGCCGAGGAGCGGGACGCCTCCGGCGGCTGAGCCGGGGCTCCCACGTGGGTTGCGTCACGTGCGCAGCATCCGGGCGATGGCCTTGGTCGCCTCGTCGACCTTCGCGTCGATCTCGTCGCCGCCCCGGAGGGCCGCGTCGGCGACGCAGTGCCGCAGGTGCTCCTCCAGCAGCTGCAGGGCGAAGGACTGCAGCGCCTTGGTGGAGGCGGACACCTGCGTGAGTATGTCGATGCAGTAGACGTCCTCGTCGACCATGCGCTGCAGGCCGCGGATCTGGCCCTCGATCCGGCGCAGGCGCTTGAGGTGCTCGTCCTTCTGCTTGTGATAGCCGTGCGTGGCGTGCTGCGTGCTCTGCGTGCCGTTCCCGGAGGGCGCCGTCGCGCCGGACTCGGTGGTCGTCATCGCGTCCTCCTGCAAGACATGCGGACAGATACCCCTGGTGGGTATATGGTACCGAACTTTGCTGGGTATACGGCCCTTGGCCAATGCCGTGGAACGGGCCGTCCCTGGCCCCCGTGCCGACCACTCTGCCCGATGGGCGACACTGGGGGACGGCCCATTAGCCGTGGCCGGATGATGCACTTAGCATCAGCCTGACCGAAACCGATGCACCCCGAGGACCCCTTGTGCGCTTTCGTCTGACCCCCAGGGAGACGAGCTTCTACGACATGTTCGCCGCCTCCGCGGACAACATCGTCACGGGCTCGAAGCTCCTGATGGAACTGCTCGGGGCGGACACCTCCGCCCGGGCCGAGATCGCAGAGCGTATGCGGGCCGCGGAACACGCAGGTGACGACGCCACGCACGCGATCTTCCACCAGCTGAACTCCTCCTTCATCACGCCGTTCGACCGCGAGGACATCTACTCCCTCGCCGGGTCCCTGGACGACATCATGGACTTCATGGAGGAGGCCGTCGACCTGGTCGTCCTCTACAACGTGGAGGAGCTGCCCAAGGGCGTCGAGCAGCAGATCGAGGTGCTGGCGCGGGCGGCGGAGCTCACCGCCGAGGCCATGCCCAACCTGCGCACGATGGACAACCTCACCGAGTACTGGATCGAGGTCAACCGTCTCGAGAACCAGGCGGACCAGATCCACCGCAAGCTGCTCGCGCACCTCTTCAACGGCAAGTACGACGCGATCGAGGTGCTGAAGCTCAAGCAGATCGTGGACGTGCTGGAGGAGGCGGCGGACGCGTTCGAGCACGTGGCGAACACGGTGGAGACCATCGCCGTCAAGGAGTCCTGAGCCCTTCATGGACACCGTCGCTCTGGTCGTGACCATCGCGGTCGCGCTCTTCTTCACGTACACCAACGGCTTCCACGACTCCGCGAACGCGATCGCGACGTCGGTCTCGACCCGGGCGCTGACCCCGCGGGCGGCACTGGCCATGGCCGCGGTGATGAACATGGCGGGCGCCTTCCTGGGCTCCGGCGTGGCCAAGACCGTCAGCGAGGGCCTGATCGCCACGCCGGAGGGCTCGACGGGGATGGCCATCCTCTTCTCGGGCCTGGTGGGCGCGATCGTCTGGAACCTGATCACCTGGTACTACGGCCTGCCGTCCTCCTCCTCCCACGCCCTGTTCGGCGGCCTGGTGGGCGCCGCGCTGGCCGGCAGCACGACCGTGCACTGGAACGGCGTCCTCGACAAGGTCGTCATCCCGATGTTCCTGTCGCCGATCGTCGGCCTGATCGTCGGCTACCTGGTGATGCTGGCCATCCTGTGGATCTTCCGCCGGGCCAACCCGCACAAGACGAAGCGTCACTTCCGCATCGCGCAGACCGTCTCCGCGGCCGGCATGGCCCTCGGTCACGGCCTGCAGGACGCCCAGAAGACGATGGGCGTGGTCGTGATGGCACTGGTGATTTCCGGCCACATGACCTTCAGCGACCCGATTCCGGTCTGGGTGAAGATCGTCTGCGCGCTGATGCTGTCGCTGGGCACCTACGCCGGCGGCTGGCGCATCATGCGCACCCTCGGCCGCAAGATCATCGAGCTGGACCCCCCGCAGGGTTTCGCCGCGGAGACCACGGGCGCCTCGATCATGTTCACCACGGCCTACCTCTTCAAGGCCCCCATCTCCACCACCCACGTGATCACCTCCGCGATCATGGGCGTGGGCGCGACCAAGCGCGTGAAGGCCGTCCGCTGGGGCGTCGCCAAGAACATCGTCCTGGGCTGGTTCATCACCATGCCGGCGGCGGCCCTGGTGGCCGCGGGCGCCTTCGAGCTGGTGGACCTGGCGTTCCTGTAGACAACGCCTCCCGCACGACGACGGGCCCGCCCCCGGGAGCCGGGGGCGGGCCCTTCATCGTCCTCGCGGTGGCACCGCCATGCAGCACCGCGAGGGGTCCGGGGGATCAGCCGAAGCGGCCGGAGATGTAGTCCTCCGTCGCCTGGACCGACGGGTTGGAGAAGATCCGCTCCGTGTCGTCGATCTCGATCAGCTTGCCGGGCTGCCCGACCGCGGCGAGGTTGAAGAACGCCGTACGGTCCGAGACACGCGCCGCCTGCTGCATGTTGTGCGTCACGATGACGATCGTGAAGCGCTCCTTGAGCTCACCGATCAGGTCCTCGATGGCGAGGGTGGAGATCGGGTCGAGGGCGGAGCAGGGCTCGTCCATCAGCAGCACCTTCGGCTCGACCGCGATGGCGCGGGCGATGCACAGACGCTGCTGCTGACCGCCGGACAGGCCCGAACCGGGCTTGTTCAGCCGGTCCTTGACCTCGTTCCAGAGGTTCGCGCCCTTCAGCGACTTCTCCACGATGTCGCCGAGCTCGCTCTTCTTGTAGCCGCCGTTCAGCCGCAGCCCCGCCGCCACGTTGTCGAAGATCGACATGGTGGGGAAGGGGTTGGGCCGCTGGAAGACCATGCCCACCTCGCGGCGCACGGCCACCGGGTCGATGCCCGGGCCGTACAGGTCCTCGTCGTCCAGCAGGACCTTGCCCTCGACCCGGCCGCCCGAGGTGACCTCGTGCATGCGGTTCAGGGTGCGCAGGAACGTCGACTTGCCGCAGCCGGAGGGGCCGATGAAGGCCGTCACCGAGCGCGGCTCGACCGTCATCGAGATGTCTTCGATCGCCTTGTGGGAGCCGTAGAAGGCGGTGAGCCCGCTTACGTCGATTCGCTTGGCCATTGTTACGTCACTTCCAGTCAGTCGCTGAGGGGGCCGCGGTCAGCGACCGGTCTTCGGGGCCTTCCAGCGCGCGATCGCGCGGGCCACCAGGTTGAGGATCATCACGAAGGCGATCAGGGCGAGCGAGGCCGCCCACGCCCGGTCGTACGCGTATTCGTTGCCGGCGGCGTACTGCTGGTAGACGTACAGCGGCAGCGACTGCTGGGGCCCTTCGAAGGGGTTGTTGTTGATGAACCGGTTTCCGAACACCAACAGCAGCACGGGCGCCGTCTCGCCCGCGATACGCGCGATGGCCAGCATGATGCCGGTCGTGATGCCGCCGATGGAGGTCGGCAGGACCACCTTCAGGATGGTGCGCCACTTCGGCACGCCCAGGGCCAGCGACGCCTCGCGCAGCTCGTTCGGGACGAGCTTGAGCATCTCCTCCGTGGAGCGCACGACCACCGGCATCATCAGGATGGCCAGGGCCAGCGAACCGGCGAAGCCGAACGGCTGCATGTCGAAGATCAGCATCAGCGACAGGATGAACAGACCCGCGACGATCGACGGGACACCCGTCATGACGTCGACGAAGAAGGTGACCGCCTGGGCGAGCCGGCCGCGGCCGTACTCCACCAGGTAGATGGCGGTCAGCACGCCGATCGGCGCCGCGATCAGGGTGGCGAGGCCGACCTGCTCCAGGCTGCCGATGATGGCGTGGTAGATGCCGCCGCCCGGCTGGGAGTCGGCGACGAGACCCATCGAGTGGCTCAGGAAGTAGACGTCGAGGACCTTCACACCGCGGACGACGGTCGTCCAGACCAGGGAGATCAGCGGCACGAGGGCGACCAGGAAGGCCACCCAGACCAGGGCGGTCGCGATGCGGTCCTTGGCCTGCCGGCGGCCCTCGACCTTGGCGGCGATGCCGTAGGTGGCCACGAGGAAGAGCAGACCGGAGATCAGGCCCCACTGGACCTTGGTGAGCCCGGTGCCCGCTCCGACGGCGACGGCCACGGCCACGGAGCCGGCGGCGATCGCCCACGGCGACCACTTCGGCAGACTGGCGCCGCGCAGGGTGCTGGGGCGCTTGTCGGCGATGACGGCGTTGCTCATGCGTTGGCCCCCGAGTACTCCTTGCGGCGGGCGATGATCATGCGGGCCGCGCCGTTGACCACCAGGGTGATGACGAACAGGACCAGACCCGAGGCGATCAGGGCGTCCCGGCCGAACTCGGTGGCCTCGCTGAACTTGCTGGCGATGTTCTGCGCGAAGGTGCCGCCGCCCGGGTTGAGCAGGCTGCCGTGGATCAGGAAGTCCGGGGACAGGACGGTGGCCACGGCCATCGTCTCGCCGAGCGCGCGGCCGAGGCCTAGCATCGAGGCGGAGATCACGCCGGAGCGGCCGAAGGGCAGCACCGACATGCGGATGACCTCCCAGCGCGTGGCGCCGAGGGCCAGGGCCGCCTCCTCGTGCATCTGCGGGACCTGGCGGAAGACCTCGCGGCTGACGTTGGTGATGATCGGCAGGATCATGATCGCGAGCAGGATGCCCACGGTGAGCAGCGAGCGCGGGGCGCCCTGGTCCCAGGAGAAGATCCCGGTCCAGCCGAAGAAGTCGTTGAGCCAGCCGAAGAGGCCGGTCATGTGCGGTACGAGGATCAGCGCGCCCCACAGGCCGTAGACGATGGACGGCACGGCGGCGAGCAGGTCGACCACGTACGCGATGGGACCGGCGAGCCGGCGCGGGGCGTAGTGGGTGAGGAACAGGGCGATGGCCACCGCGACCGGGACCGCGAGGACCATGGCGATGATCGAGGAGACCACCGTGCCGAAGGCCAGCACCGCGATGCCGAAGCTGGGCGGCGTGACGTTGGTGTTCCACTCGAAGGTGGTGAGGAAGTTGCCGTGGTTCTTGCTGAGCGCGAGGGACGCACGGTAGGTGAGGAAGACCGCGATCGCGGCCATGATCACCAACAGGAAGATGCCCGACCCACGGGACAGACCGAGGAAGATCCGGTCTCCGGGTCGGGTCGCGCCGCGGGCGTTGCGCTTGTGCTCGGCCACGGTCGACTGCGGGACGGGGGGTGGGGCGTCGGTTATCTGCGTTGATGTGTCCATCGGGTTCTCCGGTCTGCGGAACCGCACCCTGTGCGGTTCTGCGAAGCCGTACCGCTGGTACGGCTCGTGGCGGCGGTGCACCGGACGGTGCGGTCCGGTCCCGGATCAGGTCCGGGACCGGACCGCACACTCAGATCAGCTCAGGCCCTCGATGGTGGTGCGGACCTTGGCGATGATGTCGGCGGGGATGGGGGCGTACTTCAGGCCGGACAGAACGTTCTGGCCGTCCTCGGAGGCGATGTAGCGCAGGAACGCCTTGGTCGCCGGAAGGGTGTCGGACTTGTTGCCCTTGTCGCAGACGATCTCGTACGTCACCAGGGTGATCGGGTAGGCGCCGTCGGCCTTGGTGTTGTAGTTGAGCTGGAGCGACAGGTCCTTGCCCGTGCCCACGACCTTGGCGTCGGCGATCGCCTTGGAGGCGGAGTCGCTGCTCGGGGCGACCGGCGCGCTGGCACCGGTGTCGATGCTGACCGGGTTGACGCCGTCGGCGACGTAGGACAGCTCGAAGTAGCCGATGGAGCCGTTGGTCTGCTTGACCTGGGCGGCCACGCCGGAGGACTGGGCGGCGGCCTGGCCGCCCTTGGCCTGCCAGGCCCTTGCCACCGGAGTAGGGCCAGTCGCTCTTGGCGGTGGCGATCAGGTACTTGGTGAAGTTGTCCGTGGTGCCGGACTCGTCCGAGCGGTGGAAGGCCTGGATCTTCAGGTGCGGAAGCTTCGCGGAGGGGTTCAGCTTCTTGATGGCCGCGTCGTCCCAGTACTGGATCTTGCTGTTGAAGATCTTCGCCAGGGTCGGGGCGTCGAGGACCAGGTTGCTCACGCCGGACAGGTTGTAGCCGACCGCGATCGGGCCGCCGACCATCGGCAGGTCGATGCCCTGGCCGCCGGAGCAGACCTTCTTGGAGGCGGTGACCTCTTCGGGCTTCAGCGCCGAGTCCGAGCCGGCGAACGCCAGCTGGCCCTGGGTGAAGGAGGTGACACCGGCGCCGGAGCCGCCCGCCTTGTAGTTGATCTGCACGCCGCAGGACTTGTTGAACTGGGCGACCCAGGCGTCGATCGCGTTCTTCTGCGCGGACGAGCCGTCGGACAGCAGCTGGCCCTTGGCGTTGTCGCACTTGATGGAGCTGGCGCCCGCCGTCGCCGAAGCGCTGCTGCCACCGCTGCCCGAGCTGGTGTCGTCCGAGCCGCACGCCGTGAGGACCAGGGCGCCGGAAGCGGCGAGGGCACCGAGGGCGAGGGCCCGCCGGTTCATGCGCTGAAGCTTCACTGTGAAAGAGTTCCTTCCAGGAGCCGCCGTCCTGAATCCGGCGGCGTGCGAGGGTTGCGAAGTCTCGGTGACACGGACCGCCTCTGCGAGGCATGACCGCATCTCGTAGGGCCGAAATTAGGCAGATCAGGTGAAGCCGCCGATGGCCACAAATGAACGCGAGGTGAACCCCTGCAGACGTTGTGGTTAGGTCACGGAATGCTCACGGGGAGGGCACGTGGAGGTTCCGGCCCTACGGTGACACAGCGGTGACACTCCCGGTGGAACGTTCGGGTCCGGCGAGCCGTCTCGTTCCCCGAGAGCCAACGGGAGGCAGAACATGGAACGGCGTGCATTCATCGGCGGCGGCGCGGCCGCGATATCCGGCGTGGCCCTGGCGGCGTGCAAGGGCACCGCAACGGCCGGCGCCACGTCGTCGAACGCCACGCCCGCCACTGCCACCGGCTCCTCCGGTACGACCGTGATGTCGGCCTCCGCCGCCAACTGGAGCGCCCTCGCCCATGACCTCGACGGCACCCTGGTCCGCCCGGGCGACACCAAGTGGTCCACCGCCCACCAGCTCTACAACACCCGCTTCGACGGCCTGAAGCCCGCGGCGGTCGCCTATGTCGCACACACGGACGACATCCGGACAACCCTCGCCTACGCCCGCGCCCACGGCGTCCGGGTCGCCATCCGCAACGGCGGCCATTCCTACGCGGGTTGGTCCTCGGGCAACGGCAAACTGATCCTCGACGTCTCCCGGCTGAACGGCATCCGCGTCGGCGGCGGCGAGGCCGTCGTGGGCGCCGGCTCCAAGCTGATCGACGTCTACCGCGGCCTCGCGGCCAAGGGCGTGACGATCCCGGCGGGCTCCTGCCCCTCGGTCGGCGTCTCGGGCCTGGTGCTGGGCGGCGGCCACGGCGTGGTCTCCCGGGCCTACGGTCTGACCTGCGACAGCCTCACGCAGGCCACGCTGATCACCGCCGAGGGCAAGCAGCTGACCGCGAACGCGACCGAGAACAAGGACCTGTTCTGGGCCCTGCGCGGCGCGGGCAACGGCAACTTCGGCGTCGTGACGGAACTGCACTTCAAGACCCACCCGGCCCCGCAGGCGGTGTCGGCGTACGTCACCTGGCCCTTCTCGAAGGCGGCCGCCGTGCTGCGGGCCTGGCAGGAGTGGGGCCCCGGCCAGCCGGACGAGATCTGGTCCTCCTGCCACCTGGAGAACGGCGGCTCGCCCAGCGTCTCCGTCGCCGCCTTCTCCCTCGGCACCTACGGCGAACTCCAGAACGCCCTGGACCGCCTGGCCTCGAAGGTGGGGTCCGCGGCCCGCGGCGTCACGCTCCGGCGGCACTCCTACGAGGGCGCGATGGAGGCCTACGCCGGCTGCTCGTCCTTCCCCACCGAAGCCCAGTGCCACCTGCCCGGCTCCACGCCGGGCCGCAACCCCCAGGGCGCGCTGGGCCGCGAGACCTATGCGGCCCGCTCGGACTTCTTCGACCGCTCGATCTCCGCGGCGGGCATCCAGACCCTGCTGCGGCAGATCTCCTCGGTCCAGGGCGGCGCGGGCAGCATCGCGCTGACCGCCCTCGGCGGCGCGATCAACCGCGTCTCCCCCACGGCCACCGCCTTCGTGCACCGCCGCAGCCGCATGCTGGCCCAGTACATAGCGTCCTGGCGCCCCGGCACGACGGGGACCGCAGCCCAGTCCTGGCTCACCCACGCCCACGACGCGATGAAGCCCTACGCCTCCGGCGCGGCCTACCAGAACTACACGGACCCGACCCTGAAGGACTGGCGCACGGCCTACTACGGCGACGCGGCGGCCAAGCTGGCGACCCTGAAGAAGCAGTACGACCCGAACCGCTTCTTCACCTGCCCGCAGGCGCTGTAGGAGCCCCGCGGCCCTACGCCGCCAGGTCGCGTTCCTCGGCCTCGACGTCCTTGCGGGCGCCGGGGAGCACGGTGTCCCGGCCCGTACCGGGCCGGCGCCGGCTGCGGACGACCCAGCCGCCCCAGGAGGATCCCTCGACGGCCTTCATCAGCGGCGTGAGCAGGGCCATGGCCGGCGGCGACAGCAGCAGGGCCACGGCCGTCCCGAGCGCGAAGCCGCCGACGACGTCCGTCGGGTAGTGCACGCCCATGTAGACGCGGCAGAACCCTTCGAGCAGCGCGAGGGCGATCCCGGCGATGCCGAACTTCCGGTTGGCGACGAACAGCCCGACGCCGATGGCCATGGTGATCGTCGCGTGGTCGCTCACGAACGAGTAGTCGGTCTTGCCGGACACCAGGACATCGAGCCCCTGGTGTTCCAGGAACGGCCGGGGCCGCTCGACGAAGCCCCTTATCGGCACGTTCACCAGCACCGCGATCCCGGCGGCGATCGGCGTCCACACCAGCGCGGCCACGGAGGAGGCGGCGTCCTCGGCACCCCGCCGCCGCACCGACCACCAGCACCCCAGCACGAGCAGCACCATGGCCAGCAACAGCCCGTACTCGCCGACGAACTCCATGCCGCGGTCGAACCAGTGCGGGGCGTCCTTGGCCAGTCCGTTGATGTCGTAGAGCAGGTCGACGTCGGGGTTCGACCCGGATTCAGCGAGTCCAGCCATCGTGCCGCGGCCCCTTCGTCGTTGCTTCGGGCACTCGCGTGCGCCACTACGTCAACAGGAACGCACGGTCCCGCTTACTACGTTCCACACTCCACCGAATGATCACGCAGACGTTATCGAAGAGAGACCCGTTGCCGCAGCTCAGGGGGTGGTTTCACGCTCGGTTCACACGTTCGTGGGCAACGCTTTCGCGCCATCTTCGGTGACCCGGGTTGCCCCGAAGTACTCGGAAGTGTCGATCGGGTCGAACCGGATGACGGCGCCCGTTCGCGGCGCGTCGATCATGTACCCACCGCCGACATAAATGCCGACATGGTGGATGGCCCGGGAGTCGGTCGGATCCTTCGAGAAGAACACGAGGTCTCCGGGCAGCAGTTCGTCACGCTTGGGGTGCGGCCCGGCGTTGTACTGGTCGTTGGCCACCCGCGGGAGGGTGACGCCGACACTCTCGTACGCCGCCTTCGTCAGCCCCGAGCAGTCGAAACGCCCGCCGTCCGCGGCGGTGCCGTTGCCGCCCCACAGGTAGGGCGTGCCCAGCTTCTTCTGCGCGTAGTAGATGGCGCCGGCCGCCTGCTCGCTGGGGTCGACCCGGGACACGGGCGCGGCGAAGCTCTCCTCCAGCGTGGTGATCGTCTTGACGTAGTTCTGCGTCTCCCGGTACGGCGGCACGCCCCCGTACTTGATCACCGCATAGGCGCCGGCGTTGTACGACGCGAGCATGTTTTCGGTCAGGTTCCCGGGTACGTCCTTCACGTACGAGGCGAGCTTGCAGTCGTACGACGCGGCGGACGGAATGGCGTCCTGCGGATCCCACACGTCCTTCCTGCCGTCGCCGTTGCCGTCGATGCCGTGCGTGGCCCAGGTCCCGGGGATGAACTGCGCTATTCCCTCGGCTGCGGCCCCGCTCCTGGCGTTCGGGTTGAACCCGCTCTCCTGGTACAGCTGGGCGGCGAGCAGCGCCGGGTTGATGGCGGGGCACAGGTTGCCCCACTTCTGCACGATGGTCGCGTAGGCCGCGGGCACGGAGCCCTTGGCGAGCGCCTTGGTGGCGCCGCCGACGCCGTTGAGGATGTTCCCGGCGACCAGGTAGACGCCCACGACGAGCAGCATCACGAAGGCCAGGGCGGAGCCGACAGCGGCGGACGCGATGATCCAAGCCTTACGCACCGTCAACCGCCCCTCGCCGCCCGGGAGTCGTAGCCCAGGTCAGTGTAGGGGCGTGCGCTGCGTTCGGGAATGATCACGCGGGGTCTTCGGCCGTCTTCGACCCCATTGGTCTCACGGACGGGCTGTCGCGTCCCGGTAGAGCTCCGCGGCCTCGGTCCCCAGCACCACGCTGTAGGAGATGTCGTCGGTGGAGCCGCCCTCCTCGTGGCCGCCCAGCACTCCGACGACCTGCCCGTCCCCGTTCACCCAGGGACTGCCGCTGGTGCCGCCGCTGAGGGCGGGGCACTCGATGCGCTGCTGCGTGGAGCTGTGCGGGGTCGGCTTGTTGGTGCAGCTGACCGGCACCTCATGGGCGTTGGGATACCCGGTGACGGTGACGGCGGTGGCCCCGGTGGCCGTACCGGTGACGAAGCGGTTGCCGCCGACGACGTCCTCGACGTCCTTGCCGTCCTTCGCCGCCACCGCGGCGAAGGCGACGTCGCTGTCCTCGTCCTGCCCCTTGGCCCACCCGTCGGGCAGGAACCGCTGGCGCACGCTCCACACCCCGTACGGGGCCTTCCCGTCCCGGTACCCGGGCACGAACATCAGGCCGCCGTCCCCGTCCAGGCAGTGCGCGGCGGTGACGACGAGATCGCGGCCCGGACTGTGGACGACGGACGCGGTGCAGAAGTGCCCGCCGGCGAGCTTGCCCGCGCGGTCGGCCCCGAAGAGGGCCCCGACTCTCTCGGTGGGCCCGCCGGCCACCGCGACGGCGGTGACGGCGAACGGCCCGGGTCCGTCGTCGGCGTCCGCGAGGGAGGCCGAGGTGACGGCCGGCACGAGCAGCACGACGGCTGCGAACACGGGGCTGGAGACCCGCCTGCCAATGCGTGGGGTGCGCTTCATCGGCAACCACTGTGACCGACGAAGGTGAGAAAAGAGTCTGCCGTTCACTGAGATATCTCCGTGAACGGCGGCTTCCGGGGCGGGACGCTCGACGACACGGCCATGACATCCACGGTACGGCGGCGCCACCGCCCCCGCCTCCCGGCCCGCCCGGCCCCGCGCTCACCGGCCCGGTCGACGCGCGTCAAGCTGCGGGTTTCTGTGCTCCGGGTCAAACGGCCCCCATCCTTCGGCCATCGTGCCGCCATCGGGCGGCAATCCCGCAAACCTGTTCGGTCATGCACCAGTCAGGATTCCGAAACCCTCTTGTTCGTCGCGCGCTCGACAAGCGAAGGTCTCGCAGGCTCGGACGCCTTCGCGGGCCGAGCGGAGCAGGACTCCCCGACGGGTCACCGGGGAGCCGCCCGGGTGAGGAGTACGTGGGGTCTCCTCGGCGGCGCACAGGGAACGGGTCACGACAGCCGGCCGTGACCCGTTCCCGCGCCCTCAGTAGCATGCCCCGGCAGCACACCCACTCGAGGACACACACGGGGGAACCACATGAGGCGCACGCTCGCGGCCCTGCTCACCGTCGCCGCACTCACCGCACCGCTGGCCGGCTGCAGCAAGTCGAAGCCCGTCACCGGCACGGTCGTCAGCAAGGACACCGACCACGAGTGCAAGACGAAGAAGAAGGGCAAGAAGAGGACCCGCAGCTGCCACACCGAGTACGAACTGACGGTCCGCACGAAGGCCGGCAAGGAGGAAGAGGTGGACGTCAGCAGCAGCGCGTACGGACTCTGCGCCGAGGGCCTGAACTACCCGAAGTGCACCAAGAACTGACGGCCGCCCAGCGTCCTTTCCATGCAACTCCCCTGAGCCGACTGTGAGTTGAGTAAAGGGCCGAAACAGGTTCAGTAATCCGGACGTCAGAATTCCATAAGCCTCTTGTTGTCGCGTACTCAACAAGCGACAGTCGTGGCGGGCCGCCGCCCTCCGCCGGGGAATCCGTACCGGCGGAGCGCACCCGCACCGCCCCTGTTCCACCCCACCCAGGAACATCAGGAGGCTGCACGATGCGTTCCCCTCTCCCCCACAGACCCGCCCACAGAGCCCTGCGCCGCACGGTGGCCGCCGCGGCCGCCGCGGCGGCACTCGTGTTCGCGGGCTTCGGTACCGCCGCCCAGGCCGACGCGGCCACCGTCACGTCGAAGGCGACCTGGACGGCCACCCCCTGCGCCACCCCGAAGCACAAGGGCGAACTGGCCTGCGACTCCTACCGCGTGACCGGCGGCCTCACCGCCTTCCAGAAGCAGCAGGCGGCGAGGACCGGCGTCATCCCCAAGGCCGCCGACGCCGCCACACCCTCCGGCTACGGCCCCACGAACCTCCAGTCGGCCTACGGCCTGACCTCCGCCGCCGCCTCCAACGGCTCCGGCGAGACCATCGCCATCGTCGACGCGTACAACGACCCGAACGCCGAGTCCGACCTCGCCACCTACCGCTCGTACTACGGCCTGTCGGCCTGCACCACCGCCAACGGCTGCTTCAAGAAGGTCGGCCAGACCGGCTCCACGACATCGCTGCCCTCCAGCGACGCCGGCTGGTCCGAGGAGATCTCCCTCGATCTCGACATGGCCTCCGCCGTCTGCCCGAAGTGCAACATCCTCCTCGTCGAGGCCACCAGCGCCACCATGGCCAACCTCGGCAAGGCCGTGAACGAGGCCGTCTCCCTCGGCGCGAAGTACGTCTCCAACAGCTACGGCGGCTCGGAGTCCTCCTCCGACACCTCCTACGACTCCTCGTACTTCAACCACCCGGGCGTCGCCATCACCGTCTCCGCCGGCGACGGCGGTTACGGCGCCGAGTACCCGGCCGCCTCCCGCTACGTCACCTCGGTCGGCGGCACGGCCCTGAAGACCTCCTCCACCACCCGCGGCTGGACCGAGACCGTCTGGAACACCTCCAGCACCGAGGGCACCGGCTCCGGCTGCTCCTCCTACGACACCAAACCGTCCTGGCAGACCGACACCGGCTGCGCCAAGCGCACCGTCGCCGACGTCTCGGCCGTCGCCGACCCCGCCACCGGCGTCTCGGTGTACGACTCCTACGGCGTCACCGCCGGCTGGTACACCTTCGGCGGTACGAGCGCCTCCGCGCCCATCATCGCCGCCGTCTACGCCCTCGCCGGCACCCCGTCGTCCTCGTCCTACCCGGCCTCCTTCCCCTACACGAAGGCCGGCACCTCCGCTCTGAACGACGTGACCAGCGGCAGCAACGGCAGCTGCACCACCGCCTACCTGTGCACCGCCCAGTCGGGCTACGACGGCCCGACGGGCTGGGGCACCCCGGAGGGAGTAGCGGCCTTCACGGGCTGACTCTCCGTCACCAGCGAGCGAGCCGCGGCCGGTATGGGTCGCGGCTCGTCCGCGCGCGCGGGTTACCCTTCACCCGGAGAACACCGGCGCGACCACTCACCCGACCAGCCGTCAGAACCGGCCCAGGTCACAGAAGGGGTCAACGACTGAACCACACACAGGTTCCGCTCAGGCCTCATTGCCCGGGGTGACCTGCCGTGATACACAGAGTGACCGAGCGTGCTTTTCGTACGAAACCCGCCAAGCAATGACGCCAAGTCGACATACGACCGCGGCATTGTCGGCGAGAATGAGCCAGACCTCTGCACACCCGGCAGAGGGAACTGCGGAACTACCCACCAGGGGCGGTGACTTACATGCTCTTTGCGGCCGACAAGGGAGACATCAACACCATCATCGGCGGGATCGCTCCGGACTGGGGCCCCTTCGGCAGCCTGGGCAACGAGGCCAAGGTCATGATCGAGGTCGTGATGGCGGTGGCCATCCTGCTCTGCCTGGGCATCGCGGTCTGGGGCGCGGCCAAGCAGCGCATCGGCGCGACCGCCCTGCGGGACACCTTCAGCGCGGAGCAGGGCAAGGGCCTCATCATCGCCGGCCTCACCGGCGTATTCATCATCGGCTCCCTGGGCACGCTCTTCACCATCGTGTACGGCATGGCCGTCTAGCAGGCGTTCCCTTCTCCCCCACCCGCCCGTCGTGCTCCCCGGCCGAGGTTGCGTTTCCCTGATGTCGAGTCACCACACCGCGCCCGCGCGGCATCCAGCACGGCTACCGTCGTATGTCTACGAGGTGGAGAGGGCGTACGCGGCATGAGTCTCGGAGACGAGGGGCAGACCCGGACCCGTCTGCCCGACAGCGGCGGCGACGTGTACGGGGGCGCGCGGCGAGGTGGCCGCACGTCGTCCCGGAGCCTGGTCACGGTGGTCGGCGTGGTGGTCCTCCTCATCGCCGCGATCGCCTTCGCGAACCGCGGAGGAGACGATTCCTCTTCGTCGACCAGCGCAGGGGACAAGCCGGACAGCGCGTCGACGGCGGCGAGCAACACCAAGCCGGTGCAGGGCAGAACGAACGGAATCCCCAGCGGCTTCGCCCACGACCAACAGGGCGCACAGAGCGCGGCAGCGAACTACGCGGTGACGCTCGGGTCGACCGGCATGTTCACCAAGGACACCCGGCACCGAATCGTGGACTCCCTCTACACGCCGGCCGCGGCCTCGAAGCTGCAGAGCGCCATGGACGGTGCCTACTCGTCGGACTTCCTCGGCAAGCTGGGACTTGACGCCAACGGCAATGCCCCGCAAGGCAGCACGTTCGTCTCGCGCGTCGTGCCGGTGGGCACGACCGCCCAGAAGTACAGCGACAGCACCGCCAAGGTCGCCGTCTGGTACCTGGGACTCATCGGCATGTCCGGAACGAACTCCACCGACCCCGTCACCTCGACGTGGAAGACGTGGACCTTCGACATGCAGTGGTCGGCCGGCGACTGGAAGATCGTCACGGATTCCCAGAAGGACGGTCCCGCCCCGGTACCCGGCGACGACAAGGCCGCCACCTCCGACGCAATCAGCAAGGCCATCCAGGAGTACGGAGGGTTCACGTATGCCCGGTAACCCGCACCGCGTGCTCAGGCTCGCCGGAGTCGTGACCGCCGTACAGACCAGCGCAGTGCTGCTCGCCACCCATGCCGCAGCCGCCCCGAGCCCCTCCCCGTCGCCGACCAAGAGCAACGACCCCTGCGACCTCATCGTCGGCGAGGCCAAGAAGTACTGCGAACGCGGCAACAGCGACAAAGGCCCCAGTGGGTCCACCTCCCTCGACCCGACCTCCACGCTGGACCCTCTCTCCTCCCTCGCCAAGGGCTGCGCCAAAGCCGCCTCCTGGACCATCGACAAGCTCAGTGGGGCCGTGAAGGAGACCGCGAACGTCGACTTCACGAACCAGAAGTTCCTCCAGCAGTACGCGGTCGTCTTCGCGGCGTCGACGATCCTGACCCTCGTGCTCTGGCTGCTCGCCGTGGCCAAGCGGGCCGTCCGCGGCGTGCCGCTCACCACCGCCATCTCGGAGGCCGTCGGCTTCCTCTGGCTGACGGTCCTGGCGTCGGCGTTCACGCCCCTGATCCTGTACACCGTCGTATCGGCCGCGGACGGCGTCACCGACGTGCTCGCGAAGGCCACCGGCGACCAGACCGACGTCTTCTTCGGCACCTTCTCCGGCGCCCTGAACAAGGGCACCGACATCGGCGGCGGCCCCATCATGCTGATCGTCGTGTCGCTGGTCAGCATCCTCGCCGCCGGCGTCCTGTGGCTGGAGCTGGTCATCAGAGCGGCGCTCCTCTACGTCGGCGCCCTCCTCGGCACCGTCGTCTACGCCGGCCTGGTCGACAAGAACCTCTGGGGCCACGTCCGCCGCTGGGCGGGCATCATGATCGCCGTCATCCTGGTCAAGCCGATCATCGTGATCGTGCTGGGCCTCGCCGGCGCGCTGTCCTCCGCCAACGGCCCCGACTCCTTCTCCGCCGTCGTCTCCGGCCTCGCCATCATCCTGCTGGCCATCTTCGCCAGCGCGATGATCTACCGCTTCGTCCCCGGCTTCGGCGACGAGATCGCCGGCGGCCGCAACAACCGCATCATGCAGGGCGCCGAAGGCAAGGCGGCGGCCGTCATCAGCTCCCCGGCGAACATGGTCGCGCAGGGCATCAAGACCCACAGCACCCGCGCGAACGACAGCGGAGGCGGCGGCCAGTCGTCCTCCGGCGGCGGCTCCCGTCCGGCCAACCCGGTCAGCGGCGGCGTAGCGGCCCACAGCACCCGCACCCCGACCGGTGGTGGCGGCGGAACTGTCCCCTCCGCCGCACCCGCACCCCGTTCGGCGAGCCCGGTGAACACCCCGCATGCCAGCAACACCCGCAACAGCAGTACCAACCGCACGGGAGGTGAAGGGCGTTGACGACCGAGTCCCACCTGTCCCATCAGGTCACGCCCCGCCGGACGTATCTCATCGGCCGCGCCCGGCCGAACGCGATCGTCGGCCGGAACCGCGAGTCCGGCGAGATCGCGCTGATCATCATCGGCGCGTTCCTCGGCATGATGTGCGGGCTCCTCGTCCCGGTCCTCTCCCTGCGCATCGTGCTGCTGATGGGCTTCCCGCTGCTCGCGCTGGCGGCGGTCTACGTGCCGTACAAGCACCGCACGTTCTACAAGTGGTTCGAGATCAACCGCAGTTACAAGCGCACCCTGAAGCAGGGCACGGTCTACCGCTCCGGCGTCATGGAGGCCGGCACGCGCCTGGACGGCCGCGAGATCGAGATCGGCCCGCCGCCCGGCATCGGCCGCATCAACTGGCTCGCCGCCCCCTTCGGGCCCGACGAGATCGCCGTCCTGCTGCACGCCGACCGCAGGACCGTCACCGCCGCCATCGAGATCGAGGGCCCAGGCGTCGGCCTGCGCGACTCCGAGGACCAGGAAGCCCTTGTCGACCGCTTCGGCACCCTGCTCAAGCACGTCGCCAACGGCGACGGCTTCGTCACCCGCCTGCAGATGCTCGCCCGCACCCTCCCGGCCGACCCCGACGCCCACGCCAAGGACGTCGCCGTCCGTGGCGACGAGAAGGCCCCCGGCTGGCTGCAGCAGTCGTACGACCAACTCCAGTCGATGGTGTCGACCAGCAGCGAGCAGCACCGCGCCTACCTGGTCGCCTGCATGCACTACACCCGCGAACTGGCCGCCGAGGCCCAGGCGATGGCCCGGGCGGCCCGCCCGCACAACGGCCGCAAGGTCGACCGCGACGCGGGTCTGGCGGTCGTCATGGCCCGCGAGCTGACCGACATCTGCTCACGCCTGCAGGAGGCCGACATCCGTGTCCGCCAGCCTCTCGGCCAGGGCCGCCTCGCCTCCCTCATCCACTCCATGTACGACCCCGACCACCCCATCGACCACATCCAGGCGATGACCAAGCGCAACGCCTGGCCGGCCGAGCTCGACGCCATGGAGCCGACGTACCTCCAGGCGAAGACTCGGGAGTCCTCCACCCGCGCCCCCTGGTGCCACGCCACCGCCTGGGTGAAGGAGTGGCCGATGACCCCGGTGGGCGTCAACTTCCTGGCCCCGCTGCTGGTCCACACCCCGGACGTGATCCGTACGGTCGCCGTCACGATGGACCTCGAACCCACCGAGGTCGCCATCGAGCGCATGCTGACCGAGAAGACCAACGACGAGGCGGAGGCGAGCCGCGCCGCCAAGATGAACCGCACCGTCGACCCCCGTGACGTGGCCGCCCACACCCGCCTCGACCAGCGCGGCGAGGACCTCGCCAGCGGCGCCGCTGGCGTCAACCTGGTCGGCTACATCACCGTCTCCTCCCGCTCTCCCGAGGCGCTGGCCCGCGACAAGCGGACCATCCGCGCCTCGGCCGGAAAGTCGTACCTGAAGCTGGAGTGGTGCGATCGCGAGCACCACCGTGCCTTCGTGAACACGCTTCCGTTCGCCACCGGCATTCGAAGGTAGGGGCTGATTCGCCGATGCGGGATCCGCTGTCCGTCCTCACCGACGCCTTCACGTCCTTCCTCTTCGGGAAGGTCGAGACGACCCGCCTGCCCGTGCGCACGTCCACCGGACAGGCCCAGGCCGTCTACCTGCCGACGGCCGCCCCCGGCCTCGGCGACTCGGGCGTGATCATCGGCCGCGAGGTCTACTCGGGCAAGGGCTACATCTACGACCCCTTCCAGCTCTACGGCCAGCAGCTCCCCGCCCCGCACTGGCTCGTCCTCGGCGAGTCCGGCAACGGCAAGTCGGCCCTGGAGAAGACCTACGTCCTGCGTCAGCTGCGCTTCCGCGACCGCCAGGTCGTCGTCCTCGACGCACAGGGCGAGGACGGCGTCGGCGAATGGAACCTCATCGCGGAGGAGCTGGGGATAACTCCCATCCGGCTGGACCCGATGGCGGCCCTGGACCACGGCATCCGGCTCAACCCCCTCGACCCCTCGATCACGACGACCGGCCAGCTCGCGCTGCTCCGGACGATCATCGAGGTCGCGATGGGCCACGGCCTGGACGAACGCTCCGGCTTCGCCCTCAAGGTCGCGCACGCCTACGTCAACGAGACGATCGTCGAACGCCAGCCGATCCTCACGGACATCGTCGAGCAGCTACGGCACCCGGAGCCGGAGTCCGCCGAGGCGATGAACGTCGACATAGAGGACGTACGGGCGTGGGGCCTGGACGTGGCGCTGGTGCTGGACCGGCTCGTCGACGGTGACCTGCGCGGCATGTTCGACGGCCCGACGACGGTCGGCATCGACCTGGACGCGCCGCTGATCGTCTTCGACCTGTCCCACATCGACCGCAACTCCATCGCCATGCCCATCCTGATGGCGATCGTCGGCGTGTGGCTGGAGCACACCTGGATCCGCCCCGACCGCAAGAAGCGCGTCTTCCTGGTCGAGGAGGCCTGGCACATCATCAGCAGCCCGTTCGTGGCGCAGCTGTTCCAGCGGCTGCTGAAGTTCGGGCGCCGGCTCGGCCTGTCGTTCGTGGCGGTCGTCCACCACCTGTCCGACGTCGTCGACGGCGCGGCCGCCAAGGAGGCGGCGGCGATCCTGAAGATGGCGTCGACCCGGACGATCTACGCCCAGAAGGCCGACGAGGGCCCGGGCGACAGGACGGGTCCTCGGCCTGCCCAGGTGGGCGGTGGAGATCATCCCCACCCTCACGCCCGGTATCGCGGTCTGGGATGTCAACGGCAATGTCCAGGTGGTCAAACACCTGGTCACGGAGACGGAACGCCCTCTGGTCTTCACCGACCGCGCGATGACGGAGTCCTCCAGCGACCTGGCCGACGACGCCCTGCGCGCCGCCGAAATGGAGGCGGAGGAGCGGGCCGCGGCCTTCGTGGAACAGCATCTGAGCGACTACGACGGCACGTCCGAATCGACGGTGGCGTAGCGGGAGGCGGACGTGGTCAGACCGGACGAGCGGCGACGGCGGGACGACCGGGAGAGCCAGGGCGGCATCCCGGACGGCCTGTTGGTCGGCCTGCTCGCCTTCCTCCTCGGCATGACCCTGCTGGTGTGGTCGGCGACGGGACTGGCGGGGCTGTTCGCCCAGGGCTCCTGGCCGGACGGCGTGACCTTCACCCGCACGCCCCTCGCCATGCGCCATCTCATCGGCCACCCGCACGACATCACCGGCGCCTGGCCGGACACGCCCCCGACGCAGCTCTCCGGGTACGGGCTGTTCTGGGGCCTGTTCATCGGTCAGCTGATGGTGCTGTTCGTGCTGACGGTGTTCCTCATGGGGACGGTGGCCAGGTGGCGGGCCGGGCGGACCCGGCGGCGCCTGCAACGGTCGGCGGCGCTCGAGCGGGCCACGGCGGCGGTGATCGTACCGGAGCCCGAGCCGGAGGCCCGGCCGCTGCCTCCTGCGGCGGAGATCCACGAGGTGCCGCTCCCCCGGGCCGAGCCCGTCCTGCCCCAGCCGACCGAAGTGCTGCAGCACCCGAGGGTGCCCATCGTGCACTACGGCCCACCCGCGAGCCGCCAGGCGACGGCCACGCAGGCCGTACGGGACGCCGAGGGCCCCGCCCTGGTCGTCACGTCCAACCCGACCCTGTGGCAGGACACCAAGGACGCCCGGGCCAAGCTGGGCCCCGTCCACCTCTACGACCCCACGCACCTCTGCGACACCCCGGCCCGCCTCCACTGGTCCCCCACGGCGGGCTGCGAGGACAAGCAGACGGCGACGGAGAGGGCGGCCGCGATACTCGCCCCGATCCGCCCCACCGCCAAACTGGACGAAGCCCTGTCGGCCACCGCGGAAACGCTCCTGCGGACCTATCTGCACGCCGCCGCGGTGGACGGCCGCACCATCCGCCACGTCCACCGCTGGGCCCAGGGCACCCAGGTCCAGGACGCGGTCCGCATTCTCCGTACGAACCCCAAGGCGTCCCCCGGCTCCGCCGGCGAGCTCGAGGCAGCGCTCACCGCCCACCCCGAACGCCGTGACATGGCCCAGGAACTGACGGGCCGAGCCCTCTCGGCCCTGTTCACCGTCAACATCCGCGAGGCCTGCACCCCCAACCGAACCGACGCCCTCGCCTTGGATTCCTTCGTCCACGAAGGGGGCACGCTTTATGTAGTGGGGGAATCCATCGAGGACCCCAGGACCCATCCAGGGGCGATGCCTCTCCTGACGGCCCTCGTCTCCAGCGTGGTCGAGCGTGGCCGGCGCATGGCCGAACGGTCATCCTCCGGTCGCCTCGACCCACCACTCACGCTCGTCCTCGACGACGTGGCCGCCGTGGCGCCGCTGCCCCAACTGCCGGAGCTGCTGGCCGCGGGTGCGGACCGGGGTCTGCCGACGCTGGCCCTCCTCCGCTCCCGGGAGCAGGGCCGCGCCCGCTGGCCGCACGACGAACTGCCGGTCTAGCGGCCCGTCAGACCCCCTCACGCTCCTCGCGTTCCAGGGCGAACTCCAGCTCCAGCTGCCCAGGGGCCGCCGACAACGGCACGGTCACACCGGTGGGCGCGAAGCCGACCTTCCGGTACAGCCGCTGGGCCCGCCCGTTGTCCTCGTGCACGATGAGCCGCACCTGCTCGGCGCCCTGCGCCCAGGCCCAGTCCAGACCGGCCTCGAACAGCACCTCGGTCAGCCCGATGCCACGGTGCTCGGGCCGCACGAACACGCCGACGACATGTCCCTGCCGCCGCTCGATCGGAAAGCCGGCCCAGTCGGTGGTGCCGGCCTCCTCCATCAGCACGGTGAGCGTTCCGACCCACTCGCCGTCCGGTCCCTCGGCAACGATCTGCTGCGCTCCGGACGCCCCCTCGGCCCCGCCGGCCGCCCGCTCCTGCCAGAACGCGTCCGACCGGGCCGCGGCCTGTTCGTAGGTCTCCAGGAAGGCGAGGTGGGCGACGGGGTCCTGCAGTGCGGCGAGCCGCAGAGCCTTCACCTCACGCCACTCGTCGGCGTGTATGGAACGGACTTTGTAGGTCATGCCAGTAACGGTAGCCGAACGCAGAAAACCCCCGGACCGGTATCCCCGGCCGGGGGTTTTCTCAAAAATTGTTCGGCGGCGTCCTACTCTCCCACAGGGTCCCCCCTGCAGTACCATCGGCGCTATAAGGCTTAGCTTCCGGGTTCGGAATGTAACCGGGCGTTTCCCTCACGCTATAACCACCGAAACACTATGAAGTTAGACCGGAAAAAAACACGGTCGTTGCCTCAGAACTAACACAGTGGACGCGAGCAACTGAGGACAAGCCCTCGGCCTATTAGTACCGGTCACCTCCACACGTTACCGTGCTTCCAGATCCGGCCTATCAACCCAGTCGTCTACTGGGAGCCTTACCCCATCAAGTGGGTGGGAATACTCATCTCGAAGCAGGCTTCCCGCTTAGATGCTTTCAGCGGTTATCCCTCCCGAACGTAGCCAACCAGCCATGCCCTTGGCAGAACAACTGGCACACCAGAGGTTCGTCCGTCCCGGTCCTCTCGTACTAGGGACAGCCCTTCTCAATATTCCTGCGCGCGCAGCGGATAGGGACCGAACTGTCTCACGACGTTCTAAACCCAGCTCGCGTACCGCTTTAATGGGCGAACAGCCCAACCCTTGGGACCGACTCCAGCCCCAGGATGCGACGAGCCGACATCGAGGTGCCAAACCATCCCGTCGATATGGACTCTTGGGGAAGATCAGCCTGTTATCCCCGGGGTACCTTTTATCCGTTGAGCGACGGCGCTTCCACAAGCCACCGCCGGATCACTAGTCCCGACTTTCGTCCCTGCTCGACCCGTCGGTCTCACAGTCAAGCTCCCTTGTGCACTTACACTCAACACCTGATTGCCAACCAGGCTGAGGGAACCTTTGGGCGCCTCCGTTACTCTTTAGGAGGCAACCGCCCCAGTTAAACTACCCATCAGACACTGTCCCTGATCCGGATCACGGACCCAGGTTAGACATCCAGCACGACCAGACTGGTATTTCAACGACGACTCCACCCATACTGGCGTATGGACTTCAAAGTCTCCCAGCTATCCTACACAAGCCGAACCGAACACCAATATCAAACTGTAGTAAAGGTCCCGGGGTCTTTCCGTCCTGCTGCGCGAAACGAGCATCTTTACTCGTAGTGCAATTTCACCGGGGCCTATGGTTGAGACAGTCGAGAAGTCGTTACGCCATTCGTGCAGGTCGGAACTTACCCGACAAGGAATTTCGCTACCTTAGGATGGTTATAGTTACCACCGCCGTTTACTGGCGCTTAAGTTCTCAGCTTCGCCACACCGAAATGTGACTAACCGGTCCCCTTAACGTTCCAGCACCGGGCAGGCGTCAGTCCGTATACATCGCCTTACGGCTTCGCACGGACCTGTGTTTTTAGTAAACAGTCGCTTCTCGCTGGTCTCTGCGGCCACCCCCAGCTCACCGTGTAAAACGGATCACCGAGTGTGGCCCCCCTTCTCCCGAAGTTACGGGGGCATTTTGCCGAGTTCCTTAACCATAGTTCACCCGAACGCCTCGGTATTCTCTACCTGACCACCTGAGTCGGTTTAGGGTACGGGCCGCCATGAAACTCGCTAGAGGCTTTTCTCGACAGCATAGGATCATCCACTTCACCACAATCGGCTCGGCATCAGGTCTCAGACACATGAGCGGCGGATTTGCCTACCACTCGTCCTACACCCTTACCCCGGGACAACCACCGCCCGGGATGGACTACCTTCCTGCGTCACCCCATCACTCACCTACTAACCGCTTGGTTCGGCGGCTCCACCACTCCCCTTTGCCCGAAGGCTCCGGGGCGGCTTCACGGCCTTAGCATCACGATGCTCGATGTTTGACGCTTCACAGCGGGTACCGGAATATCAACCGGTTATCCATCGACTACGCCTGTCGGCCTCGCCTTAGGTCCCGACTTACCCTGGGCAGATCAGCTTGACCCAGGAACCCTTAGTCAATCGGCGCACACGTTTCCCACGTGTGAATCGCTACTCATGCCTGCATTCTCACTCGTCAACCGTCCACAACTACCTTCCGGTGCTGCTTCACCCGGCAGACGACGCTCCCCTACCCATCACAGCGGGCGTTGGCCCTCATGCTGCAATGACACGACTTCGGCGGTACGCTTGAGCCCCGCTACATTGTCGGCGCGGAATCACTAGACCAGTGAGCTATTACGCACTCTTTCAAGGGTGGCTGCTTCTAAGCCAACCTCCTGGTTGTCTGTGCGACTCCACATCCTTTCCCACTTAGCGTACGCTTAGGGGCCTTAGTCGATGCTCTGGGCTGTTTCCCTCTCGACCATGGAGCTTATCCCCCACAGTCTCACTGCCGCGCTCTCACTTACCGGCATTCGGAGTTTGGCTAAGGTCAGTAACCCGGTAGGGCCCATCGCCTATCCAGTGCTCTACCTCCGGCAAGAAACACACGACGCTGCACCTAAATGCATTTCGGGGAGAACCAGCTATCACGGAGTTTGATTGGCCTTTCACCCCTAACCACAGGTCATCCCCCAGGTTTTCAACCCTGGTGGGTTCGGTCCTCCACGAAGTCTTACCTCCGCTTCAACCTGCCCATGGCTAGATCACTCCGCTTCGGGTCTTGAGCGTGCTACTGAATCGCCCTATTCGGACTCGCTTTCGCTACGGCTTCCCCACCCGGGTTAACCTCGCAACACACCGCAAACTCGCAGGCTCATTCTTCAAAAGGCACGCAGTCACGAGACACCAGCAAGCTGATGTCCGACGCTCCCACGGCTTGTAGGCACACGGTTTCAGGTACTATTTCACTCCGCTCCCGCGGTACTTTTCACCATTCCCTCACGGTACTATCCGCTATCGGTCACCAGGGAATATTTAGGCTTAGCGGGTGGTCCCGCCAGATTCACACGGGATTTCTCGGGCCCCGTGCTACTTGGGTGTCTCTCAAACGAGCCGCTGACGTTTCGACTACGGGGGTCTTACCCTCTACGCCGGACCTTTCGCATGTCCTTCGCCTACATCAACGGTTTCTGACTCGTCCTGTCGCCGGCAGACGACAGAAGAGAGATCCCACAACCCCGCATGCGCAACCCCTGCCGGGTCTCACACGCATACGGTTTGGCCTCATCCGGTTTCGCTCGCCACTACTCCCGGAATCACGGTTGTTTTCTCTTCCTGCGGGTACTGAGATGTTTCACTTCCCCGCGTTCCCTCCACTTGCCCTATGTGTTCAGGCAAGGGTGACAGCCCATGACGACTGCCGGGTTTCCCCATTCGGACACCCCCGGATCAAAGCCTGGTTGACGACTCCCCGGGGCCTATCGTGGCCTCCCACGTCCTTCATCGGTTCCTGGTGCCAAGGCATCCACCGTGCGCCCTTAAAAACTTGGCCACAGATGCTCGCGTCCACTGTGCAGTTCTCAAACAACGACCAGCCACCCATCACCCCACCGACAAGCGGTGAGTTCACTGGGGCCGGCGACTGAGGAAAACCATTCCCTCAGACACCCAACAGCGTGCCCGGCCAGCTCCCGCCCGGAGATCATGCGTTCCACGCTCTTACGAGCAGTACTAGCAGCCTCCGACCCAGAACCCGGCCGAATAGTCAACGTTCCACCCATGAGCAACCAGCATCAGACATTCGCTGATGTTCTGGCCTCTGACCGAGCGAACTCGGTAAGAAGTGCTCCTTAGAAAGGAGGTGATCCAGCCGCACCTTCCGGTACGGCTACCTTGTTACGACTTCGTCCCAATCGCCAGTCCCACCTTCGACAGCTCCCTCCCACAAGGGGTTGGGCCACCGGCTTCGGGTGTTACCGACTTTCGTGACGTGACGGGCGGTGTGTACAAGGCCCGGGAACGTATTCACCGCAGCAATGCTGATCTGCGATTACTAGCGACTCCGACTTCATGGGGTCGAGTTGCAGACCCCAATCCGAACTGAGACCGGCTTTTTGAGATTCGCTCCACCTCACGGTATCGCAGCTCATTGTACCGGCCATTGTAGCACGTGTGCAGCCCAAGACATAAGGGGCATGATGACTTGACGTCGTCCCCACCTTCCTCCGAGTTGACCCCGGCGGTCTCCTGTGAGTCCCCATCACCCCGAAGGGCATGCTGGCAACACAGAACAAGGGTTGCGCTCGTTGCGGGACTTAACCCAACATCTCACGACACGAGCTGACGACAGCCATGCACCACCTGTACACCGACCACAAGGGGGCGCCTGTCTCCAGACGTTTCCGGTGTATGTCAAGCCTTGGTAAGGTTCTTCGCGTTGCGTCGAATTAAGCCACATGCTCCGCCGCTTGTGCGGGCCCCCGTCAATTCCTTTGAGTTTTAGCCTTGCGGCCGTACTCCCCAGGCGGGGAACTTAATGCGTTAGCTGCGGCACCGACGACGTGGAATGTCGCCAACACCTAGTTCCCACCGTTTACGGCGTGGACTACCAGGGTATCTAATCCTGTTCGCTCCCCACGCTTTCGCTCCTCAGCGTCAGTAATGGCCCAGAGATCCGCCTTCGCCACCGGTGTTCCTCCTGATATCTGCGCATTTCACCGCTACACCAGGAATTCCGATCTCCCCTACCACACTCTAGCTAGCCCGTATCGACTGCAGACCCGAGGTTAAGCCTCGGGCTTTCACAATCGACGTGACAAGCCGCCTACGAGCTCTTTACGCCCAATAATTCCGGACAACGCTTGCGCCCTACGTATTACCGCGGCTGCTGGCACGTAGTTAGCCGGCGCTTCTTCTGCAGGTACCGTCACTTTCGCTTCTTCCCTGCTGAAAGAGGTTTACAACCCGAAGGCCGTCATCCCTCACGCGGCGTCGCTGCATCAGGCTTTCGCCCATTGTGCAATATTCCCCACTGCTGCCTCCCGTAGGAGTCTGGGCCGTGTCTCAGTCCCAGTGTGGCCGGTCGCCCTCTCAGGCCGGCTACCCGTCGTCGCCTTGGTGAGCCATTACCTCACCAACAAGCTGATAGGCCGCGGGCTCATCCTTCACCGCCGGAGCTTTTAACCCTCACAGATGCCTGCGAGAGTGTTATCCGGTATTAGACCCCGTTTCCAGGGCTTGTCCCAGAGTGAAGGGCAGATTGCCCACGTGTTACTCACCCGTTCGCCACTAATCCCCACCGAAGTGGTTCATCGTTCGACTTGCATGTGTTAAGCACGCCGCCAGCGTTCGTCCTGAGCCAGGATCAAACTCTCCGTGAATGTTTTCCCGTAATCGGGATGAACACCACGAGAGCGGAACAGTCAGGCGGAATAGGCCCGACCGTTCACAGCGTCCTCGCTGTGTTTTCTTCAAAGGAACCTCGCCACCAGGAAATCCCGGTGTCGGGGTATCAACATATCTGGCGTTGACTTTTGGCACGCTGTTGAGTTCTCAAGGAACGGTCGCTTCCTTTGTACTCACCCTCTCGGGCTTTCCTCCGGGCTTCCCTTCGGTCTTGCGTTTCCGACTCTATCAGACCGTTTCCCGATCCGATTTCCTCGGCGCTTTCCAGGTTCCCGCTTTTGTTTCGCGGTTTCCTTTCCGGCGTTTCCGACTCTATCAGATCCTTTCGGCGTCTGATTCCCCGTCAGAGCGGGTTGTCTTCCCGGCTGTTGGGCCGTTCCGACGTCTCAAACCTTAGCGGATCCTCTCGGCGATTCCCAATCGGGCCGCTGAGATCCAAGTCGAATTGAATTCGGGCACGCCGAAATCAACCCGGCTGGGAGATCGTGCTGATGGTTTGGTTTGCCGCTGCTGCGGCGGAGGTGTTGCCGAAGAACCGTTACGGCCCCGTGGCAACCCGAAGAACTTTACGGATCCGGCGATGGCCTGTCAAGCGCCCGCTGTCAACATCTTTTAGTCCAGGTCGGTGAGGCGTCCGCCCGCGTCCGGCTGGGCGTGCTCCACCCTGCGGAGCAGGCGGATGAGGACCTCACCCAGGGCCGTGCGGTCCTCGGCCGAGAGGTCCTGGAGGAGATCCTCCTCGAAGACCGTCGCAAGTCGCATCGCCTCCAGCCACTTCTCGCGGCCCTCCACCGTCAGCTCGACGATGACGCGGACCCGGTTGGACTCGTCCCGTTCCCGGGTCACCAGTCCCTCGGCGACCATGCGGTCGATCCGGTGGGTCATCGCGGCCGGCGTCAGGCCGAGGCGCTTGGCGAGGTCGCTGGGGCCCAGGCGGTAGGGGGCGCCGGAGAGGACGAGGGCCTTGAGGACCTCCCACTCGGCGTTGCTGATGCCGAGGGCGGCGGTCTGCCGGCCGTACGCGACGTTCATACGGCGGTTCAGCCGGGACAGCGCCGAGACGATCTTCTCGACCTGGGGGTCGAGGTCCCGGAACTCTCGCTGGTACGCGGCGATCTGCTCTTCGAGTGTCGGCTCCGTGGCGCCGGGGGGCTCGGCCATGTGAGCAGTATCCCACGCCCCTGCTTTGCCTCGAAGTCCTTGAATATGTACTCTTCGATATCGAACTTTAGCTTTGAAGTCTTCACTCCTAAGCTCTTCGGAGCGAGGCTTCCATCAGATGAGAGAGGTGAACGTGACCAGGGCGATGGGCGCAGCGATGCGCCGGATCCACGTGGGCAACGCACTCAGCGCGTTCGGGCTCGGTTTCACCGTCCCCTACCTGTACGTCTATGTGGCGCAGGTGCGGGGGCTGGGTGCCATGACGGCGGGGCTGGTCCTCGCCGTCTTCGCCGTGGCCGCGTTGATCGTGCTGCCGTTCGCCGGGCGGGCCATCGTCCGGCGCGGTCCGCTGCCGGTCCTGATCGCCGCCCTGGTCACCGCCGCCGTCGGTGCGCTGGGCCTGGGGTTGGCGGCCACGTCGACGACCGTGCTGCTCGCGGCCGCCGCGCTCGGGGCCGGGCAGGCCGTGATGCAGCCGGCGCTGGCGACGATGATCGTGGACGTCTCCACCGCGGACACCCGCTCGCGCGCCTTCGCCACGCAGTTCTTCCTGCAGAACCTCGGGCTCGGCGTCGGCGGGCTCATCGGCGGTCATCTTGTGGACGCTACGCGCGTCGACTCCTTCACCCTGCTGTTCTCCATCGAGGCGGCGATGTTCCTGGTGCTGGCGGGGGTGATGGCGACGGTTCGGATGCCGCGTGCGCCGCGCATCGAGGGTGCCCCCGCGTCGGCGGGCCGGGGCAGCTGGAAGCAGCTGCTCGGCAACCGGGCCATGGTGCAGCTGTCCGTGCTGGGCTTCGTGCTGTTCTTCGCCTGCTACGGCCAGTTCGAGTCGGGGCTGAGCGCGTACGGCGTCGAGGCGGCCGGGATCTCCACGTCCGCGCTCGGGACCGCGTTGGCCGCCAACACCCTGATGATCGTCGTCGCGCAGTTCGCCGTGCTGAAGTTCGTCGAGCGCCGGCGCCGGTCCCGGGTGATCGCGGGGGTCGGGCTGATCTGGGCCGTGGCGTGGGTCGTGGCGGGGTACGCCGGGCTCGGGCACGGCAGCCGGGAGATGGCCACGGCCGCGTTCGTGTCGACGTACGCGCTGTTCGGGCTCGGGGAGGCGATGTTGTCGCCGACGGTCGCGCCGCTGGTCGCCGATCTGGCGCCGACGGGCATGGCGGGGCAGTACAACTCGGCGTTCGCCCTGGTCAAGCAGCTCGCGCTGGCCGTGGGGCCGGCGGTGGGCGGCCCGATGGGGGCCTCGCTGCACGCGCCGTACGTGGTGACGTTCCTGCTGTTCTCGCTGGGCATCACCGTCCTCGCGCTGCGGCTGGGGCGGCGGCTGACCGCCGTACAGGACCAGCCGTGGCTGGCGCGGAGCCGGAGCAGGGTCGTCGCACGGGGCGGGACGTCCACGGGGGCTGTTGCCGCGGAGGCGTGAGCCGGCGGCCGTCGTGGGCGGTCACCGGCGGCGGGTGCCGTCAGGGCGAGCCCTTCGGCAGGACGAATTCGCACCATACGGCCTTGCCGCCACCCGGGGTCCGGCGCGAGCCCCAGTTCGAGGCGATCGTCGCGACGATCGCGATGCCCCGCCCGGACTCGTCGCCCGGTTCGGCGCGGCGGCGGCGCGGCAGGTGGTCGTCGCCGTCCGTCACCTCGATGATCAGGCGGCGGTCCGTGCGGCGCAGCCTCAGGCGCATGGGCGGGATGCCGTGCTGCAGGGAGTTGGCGACCAGCTCGCTCGCCGCGAGGACGCCGAGGTCGTGCAGCTCGGCGGGGAAGCGCCAACTGGTCAGGACACCAGAGGCGAAGGCACGCGCGCGTGGGGCCGCTTCGACGCCGCCGAGGAGTTCCAGGGCGGCGTTGCGGAACAGCTCGCTGTCGGTGCCGGTGCGGGCGGGGTGCTGCAGGACCAGGACCGCCACGTCGTCGTCGTGGTCGGCGGTGACCCCGGCCGAGCGGACCAGACGGTCGCAGACCACCTGAGGGGTGCCGGTCGCACCGGACAGGGCGGCCTCCAGGGCCGCGATGCCCTCGTCCAGGTCCGCGTCGCGGCGCTCCACCAGGCCGTCCGTGTAGAGCACGGCCGTGGAGCCGGGGCCGAGCGGTACGGAGCCGGAGGCGTGCATCCAGCCGCCGGTACCGAGGGGCGGGCCGGTCGGCTCGTCGGCGCGCTGGACGGCGCCGGTCTCGTCGCGGACCAGGATGGGGAGGTGGCCGGCGGAGGCGTACACCAGCCGGCCCTCGTTCGGGTCGTGGATGGCGTAGACGCAGGTGGCGATCTGGTTGGCGTCGATCTCCGCCGCGAGGCCGTCGAGGAGCTGCAGGACCTCGTGCGGGGGCAGGTCGAGACGGGCGTAGGCGCGGACCGCCGTGCGGAGCTGGCCCATGACGGCCGCGGCGCGCACGCCCCGGCCCATGACGTCGCCGATGACCAGGGCCGTGCGGCCGCCGCCGAGGGTGATGACGTCGTACCAGTCGCCGCCGACCGCGGCCTCGGTGCCGCCGGGCTGGTAGGTGGCGGCGATGCGCAGGTCGTCGGGCTGTTCGAGCTCCTGGGGCAGGAGGGAGCGCTGGAGGGTGACCGCGGTCTCGCGCTGGCTGCGTTCGCTGGCGCGGAGGCGTTCGGCGGCCTCGGCGTGGTCGGTGACGTCGGTGGCGAAGACGAGCACGCCCGCGTGGTCGGCATCCGTGACCGGGGTGCAGGTGAAGGTGTAGGAGCGGCCGTCGGGGGCCTTGCGGCTCTTCAGGGTGCGGGGCCTGCCGCTGCGCAGCACCTGGTCGAGGAGCGGGAGCAGGCCCAGTTCGGCGAGTTCGGGGAGGGACTCGCGGGTGGGCTCGCCGAGGGGGCGCAGGCCGAAGGCGGTCACGTAGGCGTCGTTGACGTAGGCCACGCGGTGGTCGGGGCCGTGCAGGAGGGCGACCAGGGCGGGGACGCGGTCGAGGACCTCACGGACGGGGAGTTCGTCCACGGCGGGCAGGTGGGGAGCCTCTTGGGTGAGTTGTTCGGCGCGGGCCGAGGGGACGGAGCCCGCGCCGTCGGCCGGGCGGTCCGGGGCGACCGTGTGGTCGGTCCGCGCTGCCGCGCGGCGCTGCGTTCCGGGGAGCCGGGCGTTCCAGCGCGTGAAGTTCACGAATCCTTGCCTCGTGTCGTCGTCTCCGGCGTCTTCGGAGTCCTGGCGCGGCTCCGGTCCCTGCCGGAGAAGTGGGGCGTGACGCCCCCTGGGTGCAGCACGGTGGGAAGAGCCTCTTGGGTTCGAAGGGTGAGCGGGCGCTCGCCCTGGGGCGGGGATCAGTCTGGCAGTGTGGCCTACCGGAGCGACATCCGTCAGACGCCCACCCGGTCGGTGGAGTTCCTGGGTCCGGTCAGGACGACCCCTTCGGGTCGTCCGCGGGATCGACAGGAGGCTTTCCACCGGCAGCGAGTTCGAACTCCGCTCGGGGATGTTCGAGCGAGCCGAGCGAGACGATCTCCCGTTTGAAGAGGCCCGAGAGGGTCCATTCCGCCAGGACACGGGCCTTGCGGTTGAAGGTGGGCACCCTGCTGAGGTGGTAGACGCGGTGCATGAACCAGGCAGGGTAGCCCTTCAGCTTGCGCCCGTAGACGTGTGCCACGCCCTTGTGCAGACCGAGTGAGGCCACCGAGCCGACGTACTGGTGGGAGTACGTCTGAAGCTCCTCGCCGCGCAGCGCGTGGGCGATGTTGTCGCCGAGGACCCTGGCCTGGCGGACGGCGTGCTGGGCGTTGGGGGCGGTCTCCCTGCCCGGTTCTTCGGCGGTGACGTCGGGGACGGCGGCCGCGTCGCCCGCCGCCCACGCGTGCGGGGTGCCGTCGATCGTCAGCTGGGGGGTGCATTTCAGCCGTCCTCGCGCGGTGAGCGGAAGGTCGGTGGCGGCGAGCAGCGGGCTGGGTTTGACGCCGGCCGTCCAGACGATCGTGCGGGTCGGGAAGCGGGCTCCGTCGCTGAGGACGGCGATGCGGTCGGCGCAGGACTCCAGGCGGGTGTTCAGCCGTATGTCGATGTTGCGGCGGCGCAGCTCGGTGACCGTGTAGCGGCCCATCTCCTCGCCGACCTCGGGCAGGATGCGGTCCGAGGCCTCGACCAGGATCCACTTCATGTCCTCGGCCTGGACGTTGTGGTAGTAGCGCGTGGTGTAGCGGGCCATGTCCTCCAGCTCGGCGAGCGCCTCGACGCCGGCGAAGCCGCCGCCGACGAAGACGAAGGTGAGGGCCGCGTCGCGGATCTCCGGGTCGCGGGTGGAGGAGGCGATGTCCATCTGCTCGATGACGTGGTTGCGCAGGCCGATGGCCTCCTCGACCGACTTGAAACCGACGGCGTGCTCGGCGAGGCCGGGGATGGGCAGCGTGCGGGAGATCGAGCCGGGCGCGAGGACGAGTTCGTCGTACGGCAGTTGCTCGGCGCCCGTGCCCTCCTCCTCGGTGGCCAGGGTGGTGAGGGTGGCGGTGCGCTTGGCGTGGTCGATGGAGCGGACCTCGCCGACGACGACGTGACAGTGGTCCAGGACGCGGCGCAGCGGAACGACGACGTGCCGCGGGGAGATCGCGCCGGCCGCCGCCTCAGGGAGGAAGGGCTGGTAGGTCATGTACGGGTCGGGAGTGACGACCGTGATCTCGGCCTCGCCCCGCGCGAGTTCCCGTTTCAGTCTCCGCTGCAGACGCAGGGCCGTGTACATCCCGACGTAGCCGCCGCCGACAACGAGAATGCGCGCACGTTCCTTCACCATCCCATGACGCACCCAGCTCTTGAGTTTGTCCACAGCCTCGACAATTTGTGTGACCGCGGGCCGGGGATCTCCGGAGTTGGCCGAATTGCCGGAGTGCCCACAAGGAGCGCAGGTCAGTGGGCGTGCGCCGGGGGGCGCGGAGGGGTGCAATCGGGACGTATACGACTCGTGCTCCGATCGGGGGGCGCTCCGTGCGGAACCTGCCCCTTCTGAATTGACCCCCTCTCAACTATGTTCGTGAGTCGACGGGGTGTAGGGGGATGCGCTTCATCGGATCGGAAGTCCGCGACGGGCGGCCCGACGGTCCTGCTCCTTCGCACGCTCCGGCTTTCAGTGGCGGGGAGAGTCTCCGGGGGGAGACGTCATTACCGGGGGAACGCTTATGCATGTTCAGGACTCTCATTGGTCGTCCGCGTCCGCACTCGCGGCCGGCGGCATGATGAGCGCGGCGGCGGGCAACGGACGCGGGGACCAGACGCGTACGACGCCGCTGCGCGTGGACGCACAGCGCAATCTGGAGCACGTGCTGCGCGCGGCGCGCGAGGTCTTCGGCGAGCTCGGGTACGGCGCGCCGATGGAGGACGTGGCGCGGCGCGCGCGGGTGGGTGTGGGGACCGTGTACCGGCGGTTCCCGAGCAAGGACGTCCTGGTGCGCCGGATAGCCGAGGAGGAGACCTCCCGGCTGACCGACCAGGCCCGGGCGGCGCTCGGGCAGGAGGACGAGCCGTGGTCGGCGCTGTCGCGCTTCCTGCGGACCTCCGTGGCGTCGGGTGCCGGCCGGCTGCTGCCGCCCCATGTGCTGCGGGTCGGCGTCGCCGAGGAGCGGGACGGCAGGAGCGTGTTCGACGAGGCGCGGGTGCCGCTGCAGCGGACCCAGCCCGGCGCCGGCGAGTTGCGGCTGGTCCCCGAGGGCGGTTCGGCGGGGATGGCCGCGGACGACGACGCGGGCGCCTCGGCGCTGCTGGAGGTCGTCGGGCAGCTGGTGGAGCGGGCCCGGGCCGCGGGTGAACTGCGGGCCGACGTGTCGGTGTCCGACGTGCTGCTGGTGATCGCCACCGCCGCGCCCTCGCTGCCGGACGCGGCCCAGCAGGCCGCGGCGTCCGCGCGGCTGCTGGACATCCTGCTGGAGGGGCTGCGGTCCCGGCCCATCTGACGGTCGCGGGTGGGGGGCCGCCCGGCTCCCGGCCGGGCCCGGGCTCCCACCCGCCCCGCCCGACGGCGGTGCGTCCATCGGCCGACGCATCCGGTCGGTCAGTGAGCGCGTCCATCGGCCGGCGTGGGTGGTGGGTCAATCCGGTGGTCCGTACGACTCACTCGAACGCGTGACTACAAGGCGCGGGCGCCGCAGGCCCCGCGCCTCCCGCGTACGCCGCCACTCCACACAGGACATCTCCGACGTTTCGGGCATCTTGACCAACTGCCGCCGCGCGGAGATCAATTGAGGCTTCCCCGAACGAGTGACGGCTAGTACTGATGCACGGCAAGTCCCCACGGACGAGTGGAAGGATCACCCGGCAGGGGCCCTGACCAAAAGCCAATATGGCACTCTGACCCGGTGTTCGGGACCGGTAGGGCAGGCGGCGGGGGCTTTCCGCGATGAGCGTTGACGGGCGGGACGAGTCACTCGGCGACGGTGACCCGGAGGACGGCGCCTCGCCGCAGGTGCCGCTCCAGGGGGGACGCCCCTCCATTCCGGCCCAGGCCGGGGAACCCGTCGAGGGCAGCGTCCCGGCCCAGCGCGACCGGCGGGAGGACAGTGGCGCCCTGCCGCCCCCGAGGGAGCTGCCCGCTTCCGACGCCGATCTGATCGAGCGGATGCGCTCGGGCGACGACAGCGCGTACGAGGCGCTGTACCGGCGCCACGCCGACGCCGTGCGCCGCTACGCCCGCACCTGCTGCCGCGACGGCCACACCGCCGACGACCTCACCGCCGAGGTCTTCGCCGGCATGCTGCAGGCGGTCCGCAGGGGGCACGGCCCCAAGCACGCCGTACGCGCGTACCTGCTCACCTCCGTGCGGCGGGTGGCAGCCGGCTGGACCAAGTCCGCCAAGCGTGAGCAACTCGTCGACGACTTCGCGGTGTTCGCCGCGCAGGCGGCGCACTCGTCCGAGGTCGCCGACCACGACACCCTGGACCTCGGTGCCGACGTGCGCGCCCTGCACGAGGCCGAGCAGTCCATGGCGATGCGGGCGTTCCGGTCGCTGCCCGAGCGCTGGCAGGCGGTGCTGTGGCACACCGAGGTCGAGGACGAGTCGCCCAGCGAGGTCGCCACGCTCTTCGGGCTGGACGCCAACGGCACGCGCGTGCTCGCCTCCCGTGCCCGCGAGGGCCTGAAGCAGGCGTATCTCCAGGCGCACGTCAGCGCCGCCCTCGTGGCCGACGAGGAGTGCGCCCGCTACGCCGACCGGCTCGGCGCCTACGCGCGCGGCGGCCTGCGCACCCGTGCGGAGCGCGGACTGCGCAAGCACCTGGAGGAGTGCGCCAAGTGCCGGCTGGCCGCCGGTCAGATCAAGGAGGTCGCCGGCGGCATCCCGGCGGTCGTCCCGGTCGCCGTCATCGGCTGGTTCGGGGCCGCCGGGTACGCCAAGGCGGTCGGCCTCGTCGCCGGTGGAGCGGCCGGAGCGGGTGCGGCGGGCGCGGGTGCGGCCGCGGCGGCCGGCGGCTCGTCCGGCGGGGCGGGCACGGCCGGCGGTGCGGCGGCCTCCGAGGGGCTGGGAGCGCCGGTGAAGGCCGGTATCGCGGCCGGCGTCGTCGCGGTGGCCGCCGCCGCGGTGGCCCTCGCCCTCGCCGGCCACGACAGTCCCGCCAGAAAGCCCGACGCCAAGCCGCCCGTCTCCTCGCCGGTCGTGCGGCCCGAGTCGCCGAAGCCCTCGACGAAGCGGCCCGAGCCGGAGCCCCCGGCGATCGTGCCCGCGGCCGCCCCCACCACCGCGCCGACCCCGGCGCACCGGCCGACACCCTCGCCGACGCCGAAGGCCGCTCCCCCACCGGCACCGAAGCCCAGGCCGACGCCGACGTCCGGGCCGAAGCCCTCACCCACCCCCACACCGACCCCGGTGCCGCCCCCGCCGCCCCCGCCGCCCCCGCCGCCCGCTCCGGCCGTCTTCGAGTGGAGCGAGCTCGCCTACGACGTCAGCGGCGACGGCACCGGACCCGAGATGCGGATCGGCGGCAGCAGCTGGGTGTGGCAGCGCCACGGCCTGTCCGTCGACGACAAGCGGTACGCCCACGGGGTGACCGTGCACGGCCGGTCCTCCGTCACGATCGACCTCAACCGCAGCTGCACCGCCTACGACGCCCTGGTCGGCATCGACGACATGACCCTCGGGCTGGGCAAGGTCCACTTCTCCGTCTACGCCGACGGCACCCGGCTGTGGCGGTCGGGTCTGGTGGAGGCCGGTGAACCGGCGGTCCCCGTGCAGGTGAACCTCGCCGGGCGCCGGACCGTACGGCTGGTCGTCGAGCCGCGCAACGGCTTCGACGCGCTCACGCTCGCGGACTGGGCCGAGTCGAGGTTCACCTGCGCCTAGCGCGCATCGGGCCCGACGGGCGTCCCCTGCTCCCCGTCGGCCGCACCGCCGCGCAACGCCTCGTCGAGGTCGGCCAACCAGGCGTCGGGGCCGAGGGCCGCGCCCGCGGCGTACTCCGCCTCCCACCGCCGGTCGCCCAGCGCGGCGCGGGTGGCCGCCTCCGCGCGCTCGGCCTCGGCGCGCTCCGGGGCCAGGCGCGGATGACCGTCCCGCAGCCGGTCGGCGGCCGCCAGCAGGCGGGCCACGCGCGCGTGGTCGCCGAGGTCGCACAGCACGACCGCCGTGCCGTCCAGGAGGGTCGCCGTGATCGCGTCGGCACAGCGCCGTTCCACCGACTCCCGTACGGTGTCGACGAGTTTGGCCAGTCCGGGCCGCGGACCGGACTCGACGACCGTCACCCTCGCGTCGATCGCGTCCAGCATCACCGTGAACTGCGGTGGCGGTGAACCCCGTTGGGTCTCCGCCCGGGCCGCCTCGCACAGTTCGCGCGCCCGGACGGTGTCCTTGTCGTCGAGGGCCAGATGGGCCCGCATGAGCAGGACGAACGCCCGGGAGTCGGCGACGCCGTAACGGTCGGCTGCGTCCGACGCCTCGTCCAGCGCCCGCAACGCGCCGGGCCGGTCGCCCGCGCGGTAGGCGAACTCCGCGAGCCGGGCCATCAGGAACGGCGTCTCCGCGTACGCGCCCACCTCGTAGGCCAGCCGCAGCGCCTCCTCGTACTCGCCCTTGGCCTCCGCGTACCGGGCCCGTGCCATGGCCGCCTCGCCGGCCGCGCTGCACACCTGGGCCCGCATCCAGCGGTCGCCGACGCGCCGGCTGATCGCCCGCAGCTCGGCGAGGTCCTCGTCGACGCCCTTCATCCCGCCCGGCGAGTCGACGGCCATGTGGGTGCGGATCATCAGGGCGACGCCGACCGCCCAGTCGTCGCCGTGGGCGCGGCAGTTGGCCACGGTGACGTTCATGGCGGCCAGCACCTCCTGCCAGCTGCTCAGGACGAAGGCGGTCATCGGCCAGACGAGCCCGGGGAAGCGGGCCGCCTCGGGGCCGCCCGGCTCGAAGAACGCCCGCACCCGGGTGACGTACGCGCGCAGTGGCTCGTCCGGGTCGGCGTCCATCGGCTCGGCGTCCGACTTGAGGAAGAGGTGGAGCATCCGGAGGTTCATCCGGAGGGTGCGCAGGGGGCCGGGCTCCTCGCCGTCCGCGGCGGTCAGGCAGGCGTCCACGGGGTCGACCGAGGTGTCGTACGGGTCCACGCCCGCGCCCAGGCGGACGGCCCGGTCGACCCAACTCGTCGCCTCGTGGCGGTAGTTGCGCAGCCACCAGAACCAGCCCATGGCCAGCGTGAGGGCGCCCGCCTCCTCCTCGTCGCCGCGGGCGAGGGCGCGGTCGAGGGCGGCGCGGATGTTGTCCAGCTCGGTCTCCAGGCGGGAGATCCACGGGAGCTGGCCGGCCGAGCGCAGCCGTGGCTCGGCCTGTGTGACGAGGGCGCGCACCCACGCGCGGTGCCGGCGCTCGGCCTCGGCGCGCAGCACGGGGACCTCGGCGGCGCGCTCGGCGGCGTACTCGTGGATGGTCTCCAGCAGGCGGTACCGCATGGTGCCGGAGCCGCTCTCCTCGTACGGGTCGGTGTACGGGGCGGCCACGATCAGGGACTTGTCGACGAGCGCGCCGACCAGGTCGGCGGCGGGGCCGGTGCACACGGCCTCGGCCGCCTCCAGGTCCCAGCCGCCGGCGAACACGGAGACCTCGCGCAGGACGGTCCGCTCCCGCTCGTCGAGCAGGTCCCAGGACCAGTCGACGACGGCGCGCAGGGTCTGCTGGCGGGGCAGCACGGTGCGGCTGCCGGAGGTGAGGAGGCGGAAGCGGTCGTCGAGGCGGTCGGCGATCTGCCGCGGGGTGAGCAGCCGCAGCCGGGCCGCGGCCAGTTCGATGGCGAGCGGCAGGCCGTCCAGGCGGCGGCAGATCTCCTCGACGGCGGCCCGGTCGCGGAGCACGGTGTCCGCGTCGGGGCGGACGGTGGACGCGCGCTCCTCGAACAGGCGCCGCGCCTGGTCGGGGACGAGGGGTTCGACCGGGCGCACCGACTCGCCGGGGACGCCCAGGGGTTCGCGGCTGGTGGCGAGGATCGTGAGCCCGGGGCAGTGGGTGAGCAGTGTCTCGGCGAGGGCGGCGGCCGCCTCGATGACGTGTTCGCAGTTGTCGAGGATCAGCAGTTCGCTGCGCGGGGCGCAGTACTCGACGAGCAGGGCGAGCGGGTCGTCCTGCGGGGCCGTCAGCTCGGTGCTCAGCAGCACGGTCTCGCGCAGGCCGAGCGCGCTGACCACCGCTCCCGGCACCGCCTCGGGCCGGTCCAGCGGCGCCAGTTCGACCAGCCACGCCTGCGGGAGCCCGGCGGCCGCCTCCTCGGCGAGGCGGGTCTTTCCGGAGCCGCCCGGTCCGGTGAGGGTGACCAGCCGTGCCCTGTGCACTTCGGAACGGATGGCGTCGAGCTCCGGTTCCCGGCCCACGAAAGAGGTGAGTCGCGGACGCAGGTTGCCGCTGCGGGCGGGGGGCCGGGGGCGACCGGGCGGTTCGGGACGGGCCTGGGTCTCCGGTGCCGCGAGGAGTTCGGCGTGCAGGGCCCGCAGCTCCGGTCCCGGGTCGGTGCCGAGGCCGTCGGCCAGGGCCCGGCGGGTGGACTCGTACACGGCGAGGGCGTCGGCGGTGCGGCCCGTGTCGCGCAGGGCGCGGATGAGGAGGGCGTGCAGCGGCTCGTCGTAAGGGTGGGCGGCGGTGAGTTCCCTCAGGCGCGGTACGGCGGTGTGGGCGCGGCCCAGCCGCAGGTCGGCGTCGACGCGGGCCCGGGTCGCGTCCAGGTGGAGGGCGTCGGGGCGGGCGGCGGCGGTGCGGTCGGGGAGGTCGGCGAGGGCGGGGCCGCGCCACAGGGCGAGGGCCTCGTCGAGGACGTGGGCCGCGGTGGCGGCGTCGCCCCGGGCCAGGGCGGCGGTGCCCCGGTGGACCAGGTGCTCGAAGACGTGGAGGTCGACGTCGTGCTCGGTGGCCGTGAGCCGGTAGCCGCCGGGGGCTGAGGCGACGGCGTCCTTGCCGAGGGCGCGGCGCAGGCGGCCGACGAGGGCCTGGAGGGCGGCGGGGGCGTCGTCCGGCGGGTCGTCCGTCCACACCTCGGCGATCAGGGTGCCGGGGGTGGTGACCCGGCCGGGGCGCAGGGCCAGCGCGGTCAGCAGGGCGCGCAGACGGGGGCCGGGGACGGGCACGACGGTGCCGTTCTCGCCCTCGACTTGGGTGACGCCCAGAATCCTGTACCGCACCGGATCATTGTGGCCGTCACGCACGGGAGGGGGCACGGCGTTCGGCGGGCGGGGTGTGGGGGGCACCGGGGCCGGGGAGGCGGCTCGTGCGGGTCATGCCCTCACGCGACCCCCGCCCCGCCTCCCGAGGCCAGGGCGCCTCTCTTCGGGGCGATGCCTCCGGGGACCGCCCGCTGGCGGGCCGGGGTCCCTGTCCAGCAGGTGCCTCGGCGGGCCAGGAGGCGGCGCAGCCACAGTTCGAGGGAGACCAGGTCGGCCAGGCCGTCCAGGGGCAGTGGCTCGCCCTCCGCCGCGGCGCGCAGGGCCTTGCGGACGACGCGGGCCTCCACCAGGCCGGCCTCCGCGAGGAGCGGGGTGCCGAACAGGGCCATCAGGGAGTCCGCGGAGACCCGCAGGCCGGTGCGGGCCGCGACCGCCGTCGGGGCGTGGGAGGGAGCGCCCCAGCCGGGCGGGAGGTCGCGCACACCGGCGCCCTCCAGGACCGTACGGAGGATGGCGGCGCGGGCGCCCGGCTGGACGCGCAGGGCCTCGGGCAGGGCGCGGCAGGCGCGGACGACCTGGTTGTCGAGGAAGGGCGCGTGCAGGCGCTGCGAGCGGATCTCCGCCGCCTGTTCCAGCACGCGGATGTCGGCGGCCTGGCGGGCCAGCGCGGCCCGCGCGCGGTGGTCGCCGGGACGCTGCCCGGGCCCGGTGCCCGAACGGCTCGTCGACGCCTGGAGGCGAACCGATACTTCAGCCAGGGCCTCGCCGGTCAGCCAGCGTGCGGCGGGACCGGGCCTGGCCCAGGCGAGGGCGGCGAGGGACGCTCCGACGGCCCCTCCGGGCTCGTCGAAGCGGCGCTGCAGAAGGCGTTCGGCGAGCAGTTCCAGGCCCGCCCGGTACGGGGTGCGGGCCAGCCGGCGGGCCGCGCCGTACACGCGCGCGGGGACGAACACCGAGCCGTCCGCCTTGGCGAGCGCGGCGACGGGGCGCACGAGATGCCGGCGCTTGCGGTCCATCAGCAGGTCGGCCAGGCGGGCCGGGTGGGCGTCCAGGACCTGGCGGGCGCCGTAGCCGGTGAGGTGGTCGGCGCTGCCCGACGCCAGGCGGGCCCGGTGCCGGGCGGCCGTCACCAGGGACTGGCCGGGCTCATCGGTCAGGGGGCCGTCCAGGTCGGCGTACGGCAGGGTCTCCTCGCCGCCGGTCACGACCACGTGGTGCAGACGGGGGTTGGCCGCGAGGGTGCCCGCGCGCTCCAGTTCCGCCTCGCGGCCGCCGACGGCCAGGTCGTTGAAAGTGACCGCCAGGAGGCGTTCCCCGGCGCCGGTGCCGTGTCCGAGGACGGTGCCCGGCATGCCCGGCAGGCCCGCGGCGAGCAGGGCGAGCGTCCCCGACGCGGGGCCGCCGGAGAGGTCGGCACCGATCCCGGCGACCGGCATCCCGCGCGCGGCGCGGCGTTCGGCCGGACCCATCCCGGGGACGGGGCCGGGGTCTATGTCGGCGCCCGGGACGTGCCGCGGCGCCGACAGACGCGCGCGTACCGCCTCCACCAGCGCGTCGCGCACCGCGTCCACCGCGCTGTCGGGGTCGGCCGAGGGCGCCGCCACGGCGAGGGAGGCGACCGGCTCGTAGCCGGCGATCTCGCGCGCGCCGGTGCGCAGGATCAGCGCGTGCCCCGGTGGAATGCGCCGAACTCCGTCGTACGGGGTGGAGTCGTGCAGCGCGGCCGGGACGTCCGGGGCGGCGAGGAGGGCCGCCAGATGGCCGAAGTCGAGGTTGGCCTCGATGAGGTCGGCGAGAGGGAGCGCGGCGGTCGCATAGGCCGTGCCGCCCGCCCACGGCGTGTAGAAGACCGGGCGGGCACCTGCCAGATCGCCGCAGACGGTGATGCGGCGGCCCACCTGGACAATGGCCGTGTAGCTGCCGGGCCAGGCCGTGAGATGACGCAGTGCGCCCCCGCGCGCGGCGAACAGCGCGACCCGCAGCTGCTCGTCGGAGGCGGCACAGGTGCCCAGGACCGCGATACGGGTCTGGGGGTCGGCGCGGACCACCCGCACCTCGTCGGGGCGCCAGTCGCCGACCGCCCACAGCGGGTCGGGATCGCCCCACAGGAGCTGGGAGCCGACCGGGTGCACGGTCTCTCCGTCGCTTCCGGTGGCCCCCGCGGTACCGATGCCGGCGGTCGCCGGGGCGGTGCTGCTCCATCCCACCAACCACCGCATCGACGCCTCCACGGACTGGGGACAACCAGTGCACCGTACGAACCGGTTCCCCATGCTGCCATGAAGAAGGCGCGGTGGAAGGGCCGTGGAGCGGCTTGTGATCCCCAGAACGCGCCGGGGCGCTCCCCCTGACGAGGGTGATCCGGTGGCCCGGACACCCCTGCCGACCAGGGGGACTGCGACGTGAATGCGCCCCCGCCGTGCGCCCCGAAAACGCCGTTCGCGCCCTCAACTGCCGTGGTAGGAGCGGTAATCGCCGCGTGCATGCGGGGTCGATTTTCAGCCAAATTGGTGACGCGGGGACAGGTGTGGACACGCTCTGTACACGCTTCGCACACCGTCAACTCCTGCGCGCAGCCCGGGAGACGGAGTCCGCCTCCCGGACCGTTCCGCCACCCGCGGGGATGGAGGTGGCGGTGTCCCCCAGCCCACTGGATCCAGTACAGCGGGCCGACCCACGCACGACCCATGGAACCGCTCCCCCGGTGGCCGGAGAAGAGCGCACGGGCGGGCGCACGGCCACACAACAGGAGCACGGCGCAACTGCGCGTATCGGACCCGTACTTCAGTACGGACCACAATCTCGCCATCCGGAACAATGCCCCTTAACGCTTGGGATGCGGCGAACTACGCTGGGTTTACGAATGCCGCGTGGTTATGCCAGCGCGGCAGCCGTCTGTGTCGAGGGGTGGCGCATGTCCAGGGAGCAACGCGGGCCGAACGAAAAACTCGGCGCCGTTCTCGCCCTCGCGGGAATCAGCAACGCAGGCCTCGCGCGTCGCGTCAACGACCTTGGCGCACAGCGTGGTCTGACACTTCGCTACGACAAGACGTCGGTGGCGCGCTGGGTGTCGAAGGGCATGGTGCCGCAGGGTGCCGCCCCGCACCTGATCGCCGCCGCGATCGGCCAGAAGCTCGGCCGTCCGGTGCCGCTCCACGAGATCGGCCTGGCGGACGCGGATCCCGCACCCGAAGTGGGCCTCGCCTTCCCCAGGGACGTCGGACAGGCGGTGAGGTCGGCGACGGAGCTCTACCGCCTCGACCTGGCCGGGCGCCGGGCCGGCTCCGGTGGCATCTGGCAGTCGTTGGCCGGATCGTTCGCGGTAAGCGCGTACGCGACGCCCGCCTCACGATGGCTGATAACCCCGGCCGACAGTTCGGTGGCGCGCGAGGCGAACTCCGCGGAGGGCTCGGGCGCACCGCTCAAAGTCGGCCACAGCGACGTGCAGAAGTTGCGGGAGGCCGCCGAGGACGCCAGGCGCTGGGACTCCAAGTACGGAGGCGGCGACTGGCGTTCGTCCATGGTGCCCGAGTGTTTACGGGTGGAGGCGGCGCCGCTGCTGCTCGGCTCGTACTCGGACGAGGTGGGCAGGGCGCTGTTCGGCGCCTCGGCGGAGCTGACGCGGCTCGCCGGGTGGATGGCGTTCGACACCGGGCAGCAGGAGGCCGCGCAGCGGTACTACATCCAGGCACTGCGGCTCGCCCGCGCCGCCGCCGACGTGCCCCTCGGCGGCTATGTGCTGGCGTCGATGTCGCTGCAGGCGACCTACCGGGGCTTCGGCGACGAGGGCGTCGACCTCGCGCAGGCCGCGCTGGAGCGCAACCGCGGGCTGGCCACGGCCCGCACCATGAGCTTCTTCCGGCTCGTCGAGGCGCGGGCACACGCGCGTGCCGGAGACGCGCAGGCGGCGGGTGCGGCGCTGAAGGCCGCGGAGGGCTGGCTCGAGCGGTCCCGGGAGGGCGACAACGACCCCTCCTGGCTGGGCTTCTACTCCTACGACCGGTTCGCCGCGGACGCCGCCGAGTGCTACCGCGACCTGAAGGCGCCACGTCAGGTACGGCGCTTCACCGAGCAGGCGCTGTCGAAGCCGACGGAGGAGTTCGTGCGCTCGCACGGACTGCGGCTCGTCGTCTCGGCGGTGGCCGAGCTGGAGTCGGGCAATCTCGACGCGGCGTGCGAGCAGGGCGTGCGGGCGGTGGAGGTCGCCGGGCGCATCTCGTCGGCGCGCACCACCGAGTACGTGAAGGACCTGCTGCACCGGCTCGAGCCGTACGGCGACGAGCCGCGGGTGGTGGAGCTGCGGGAGCGGGCCCGCCCGCTGCTGATGGCTCCGGCGTGAGGGACGCCCCTTTCCGCCGGTGCGCTTCCGCGCGTTTGAAGTGACTGTCAGTGGCGCAGTGCACTATCGGTGGTGGGAGGTGGTGCAGGTGCGTGCCGAGGTCGCGTACGACTGTGACGTGCTCGTGATCGGTGGGGGCATCGTCGGGCTGTCCACGGCGTATGCGATCACGCGGGCCGCGCCCGGCACCCGGGTCACGGTGCTGGAGAAGGAGGGCGGCCCGGCCCGCCACCAGACGGGCCGCAACAGCGGGGTCATCCACAGCGGGATCTACTACCGCCCCGGGTCGCTGAAGGCCCGCTACGCGGTGCGTGGTGCCGCGGAGATGGTGAAGTTCTGCGCGGAGTACGGCATCGCGCACGCCGTCACCGGAAAGCTGATCGTCGCCACCGACAAGGCCGAGCTGCCGCGCCTGCACGCGCTGGTGCAGCGCGGCCGGGAGAACGGCATTCCGGTACGGGAGCTGGGCGCCCCGCAGATCGCCGAGTACGAACCGGAGGTGCGCGGGCTCGCCGCCATACACGTCGGGACGACGAGCGTGTGCGACTTCGTCGGCGTCGCCCGGCAGCTCGCCCACGGCTCGGGAGCGGAGATCCGCTACGGCGCCCGGGTCGAGCACATCGACCGGCGGCCCGGGCTGGGGGTCGCCGTGCGCACCCGGACCGGCGACGTCGTACGCGCGCGGGTGCTGGTGAACTGCGCCGGGCTGTACTGCGACGAGGTCGCCCGGATGACCGGGGACGACCCGGAGATGCGGATCGTGCCGTTCCGGGGCGAGTACTACGAGCTGGCGCGGCCCGAGCTGGTGCGGGGACTGGTGTATCCGGTGCCGGACCCGGCGTTCCCCTTCCTCGGGGTGCACCTCACGCGCGGCATCGACGGGGGCGTGCACATCGGGCCCAACGCGGTGCCGGCGCTGGCCCGGGAGGGGTACGGCTGGGGCGTCGTACGACCTCGGGAACTCGCGGGCACGCTCGCGTGGCCCGGCTCCTGGCAGCTGGCCCGGCGGCACTGGCGGTACGGGGCGGGAGAGCTGCGCCGGTCGGTGTCCAGGGCGGCGTTCACGACGGCGGTGCGCAGGCTGCTGCCGGCGGTGACGGCGGACGACCTCGTGCCGACAGCCGCCGGTGTGCGGGCGCAGGCGGTGCTGCGGGACGGGGCACTCGTGGACGACTTCATGATCAAGGAGGGGCCGCGGGCGGTGCACGTGCTGAACGCACCCTCACCGGCCGCCACCGCCTCGCTGCCCATCGGGCGGGAGGTGGCCAGGAGGGCGCTGACGATGCTCGGATCGGTGTGAGGCCGCCGGAACCCGGAAGAGGAGGGGCGGTCCGGGCGAGCCGCCGTCCCCGTAAAATCGACTCCACTGTGTCTGACTTGCCCAACGCCCCCGAAGCCCCCCGGCCCGCCGCTCCCGCCTCAGCGGAGCCCGCCGGGCGGTCCGCGCACGCCCCCGGTGTCTCCGTCCGGCACACCAGGGCCAAGGGGGAGCCCCGCTTCCCGGACGGCCCGAGGGCCGACCCGGCCGGTTCGCACTTCGAGCGGCGGATCCGGAGCTTCCAGCCGCGGCGCAGCCGGGTGACCGCGGGACAGGCGGACGCGCTCCAGCGGCTGTGGCCCAAGTGGGGGCTGGACATCGACGGACAGCGCGTCATCGACCTCGCGGAGCTCTTCGGCAACGACAACCCCGTCGTCCTGGAGATCGGCTTCGGGATGGGCGAGGCCACCGCGCAGATGGCCGCCGCCGACCCCGGCACCAACATCCTCGCCGTCGACGTGCACACCCCCGGCCAGGGCAACCTGCTCAACCTCGCCGACCAGAACGGACTGTCCAACGTCCGGGTCGGCAACGGCGACGCCATCATCCTGCTGCGCGAGATGCTCACGCCCGACGCGCTGGACGGGCTGCGCGTGTACTTCCCCGACCCCTGGCCGAAGAAGCGCCACCACAAGCGGCGGCTGATCCAGCCGGAGTTCCTCGACCTCGCCGCCACCCGAATCAGACCGGGCGGGATCGTGCACTGCGCGACGGACTGGGAGCCGTATGCCGAACAGATGCTCGAAGTCCTCACGGCGCATCCGGAATTCGAGAACACGCGGCCCGACGGCGGTTTCTCGCCCCGTCCGGACTTCCGGCCGCTCACCCGTTTCGAGGGCCAGGGACTGGACAAGGGACATGTCGTGAACGACCTGCTCTTCCGGCGCGTACAGCACCACAACCAGCCCCCCACCGGCGCCTGAGGCCCCCGCGGTCAACGCGATACGCCATCGCGGGCGGCGCCTTCGCTCGTTAGGGTCAATGCCGTGGCCACCTTTCCCCCGTACCCGACACACCCGCCGCACTCGCCGCACCCCGGTGGTCCGGCGAGCGGGGCGCTCGGGCACGCGCACTGGTGGCAGCGCAGGTGGGTGCGCTACGGAGCGCTCAGCACGCTGCTCGCCCTGTCCGGGCTCGTCATCCTGGCCCTGGTGCGCCAACAGACCGGCACCGAGGGATTCCTGGTCGGGCTCGGGCTCGCGGTACTGCCCGTACCGCTGCTCATAGCCGCCTTCCGCTGGCTCGACCGGGTCGCCCCCGGCCCCTGGCGGAACCTGCTGTTCGCCTTCGCCTGGGGCGCCTGCGCGGCGGCGCTCATAGCGATCGTCGCCAACAGTTTCGCGACCAGATGGATAGCGACGGCGACCGCGGACCCGTCGAGCGCGGACACCCTCGGCGCGACCGTGATAGCGCCGGTCGTCGAGGAGTCCGCCAAGGCCGCCGCCGTCCTGCTCGTCTTCCTCTTCCGCAGACGGGACTTCACGGGCATCGTCGACGGGGTGGTGATAGCCGGCATCACCGCGACCGGCTTCGCGTTCACCGAGAACATCCTCTACCTGGGCACCGCCTTCGGCACCGACCAGCTCACCGGTGACCGCGGCATCGCCTCCGTGACGGCGGCGACCTTCTTCGTGCGCGTCATCATGTCGCCGTTCGCGCACCCCCTCTTCACCGTGCTGACCGGCATCGGCTTCGGTCTCGCCGCGACGGCGGCCGAGCGGCAGCACGTCCGGCGCCTGCTGATCCCGCTGTGCGGCCTGCTGCTCGCGATGGGCATGCACGCCATGTGGAACGGCTCCTCGACGTTCGGGGAATTCGGATTCTTCGCCGTGTACGCCGTCTTCATGGTGCCCACGTTCGGGCTGCTGACCTGGCTGGTCATCTGGACGCGGCAGCGCGAGCTGCGCACCGTGCGCGAGGAGCTGCCCGCCTACGCCGCCGCGGGCTGGCTGACGCCGGCCGAGCCGTTCGCGCTGGGCTCGATGCGGGCGCGGCGACTGGCCCGCGACCACGCCGCCCACCACTTCGGCAAGCCGGCCGCGCAGGCGGTCCTGCAGTACGAGGCGTACGCCACGTCGCTGGCGTTCCTGCGGCACCGGGGGCGCCGTGGGCGGGCCGGCGCCGACTTCGCCGTACGGGAGCGCGAGCTGCTGGCGGAGCTGTGGAACCGGCGGGAGATCGCGGGACCGGCCCTGAACTACGCGGCACGCGCGACGGCCCCGCCGGTACCGGTGATGGCACCGCCGTGGCCGGGCCACGGCGGCTACGGGGCGTACGGGACGCACGGGCAGCAGACGTACCCCACGTATCCGACGACGCCGTACCCCGCGTACAACCCGTACCAGTCATAGGACCCACGGGCCTACGGACGCCACGCCACGAGACCCGTCGGCCCCGTCAGGCCGAGGCTTCCGTCAGACGGGTCAGTTCCGCGTCCGTCAGGGTCAGGTCCGCCACGCCCAGCAGGGCCGGGAGCTGCTCCGGGGTGCGGGCCGAGGCGATGGGGGCTGCCACCGTCGGCTGGGCCGCGAGCCAGGCCAGGGCGACCGTGGCGACCGGTGCGCCGTGGGCCTCGGCGACCTCGTCCAGGGCAGCCAGCACCTTCCGGCCGCGCTCGGTCTGCAGGTGCTTGCCCGCGCCCGCGGCCCGCGCGCCGTCGACCGTGGCGCCGGGCCGGTACTTGCCGGTGAGAAAGCCGGAGGCGAGCGCGTAGTACGGCACCGTGGCGAGGCCCTGGCGGGAGGCGAGGTCCTGCAGGGGGCCCTCGTAGGTGTCGCGGGAGACCAGGTTGTAGTGCGGCTGGAGGGCGACGTACTTGGCCAGGCCCTCGCGGTCGGAGAACTCCAGGGACTCGGCGAGGCGCTCGGCGGAGATGTTGGACGCGGCGATCGCCCGCACCTTGCCCTCCCGCACCAGCTCGTCCAGCGCGCCGACGATCTCCTCGACGGGCGTCTCGGGCTTGTCGAAGTGGGTGTAGTACAGGTCGATGCGGTCGGTGCCGAGGCGGCGCAGCGAGGCCTCCGCGGCGGCCTTGATGTTGACGGCCGACAGGCCGGGGAACTCCGGGTGCTGGCTGACCTTCGTGGCGATCACGACGTCGTCGCGGTTGCCTCGTGCCGCCAGCCACCGGCCGATGATCGTCTCGGACTCGCCTCCGCTGTTGCCCTCGACCCAGGCGGAGTAGGAGTCGGCGGTGTCCACGAAGTTGCCGCCCGCCGCCGTGTAGGCGTCCAGGACGGCGAAGGAGGTGGCCTCGTCGGCCGTCCAGCCGAAGACGTTGCCGCCCAGGGAGAGCGGGAAGACCTCGAGGTCGGAGTTGCCGAGCTTGCGAAGAGAAGTCATGTCCTACGACAACAAGCACTCCGCAGAGCGGTCTTCCGGAACGGCCGCAAACTTCCCGTAAACAATCGGAGGCGGCCGTTCCAGGGACGTACGGACCGTCAGGGGTTCAGGCCCTTGCCGCGCAGCCACGTCATCGGGTCGATGCCGGTGGCCTGGCCGTCCGGGTGGACCTCGAGGTGCAGGTGCGGGCCGGTGACGTTGCCGGTGGCGCCGACGCGGCCGATGACATCGCCCGTGGCGACCTTCTGGCCGACCGAGACGCTGATCGACGACTGGTGGCAGAACCACAGCTCGGTGCCGTCGTCGAGGGTGAGGATCGTGCGGTAGCCGTACGAGCCCGCCCAGCCGGCCTCCGTGATGGTGCCGCTGTGGATGGCCTTGATGAGCGTGCCCGTGGGGGCGGCGAAGTCCAGACCCGTGTGGTAGCCGGAGGACCACATGGAACCGGCCTGACCGAAGGTGCCGGTGATCGTGTACGACACGACCGGCAGCTTGAACTGCTTGGCCAGCTCGGCCAGCCGCGCCTGCTCTTCCTTCTTCTTGGCCTCGGCCTCCGCCTTCTGCTTGGCGTCGGCGGCCTTGGCGGCGGCCTCCTGCTCGGCCTTGGCGGCAGCGGCGTCGACCTGCTGGGAGAAGGTCGCCTCGGTGACCGCCTGGGCCTTGCTGTCGACCTGGACCTGCTGCGCCTCGGCCTGCGCCATGATCCGGTCGCGCAGCGCCTCGCCCGCGTCCTTGGCGCCCTGCGCGGTGTCCTCGGTGGTGACGCCGACGCTGCTGAGGGCCGTGGCGGAACCCTGGGGGGCCTCGTCGTCGCCGAAGACGTGGCTCACGGAGGCCAGGTCGGGCATGGAGATGGAGACCGGGGGCTTGCCGGTGTTGGCGCTGGCCATGCCGCCCGCGCCGACGGCGGCGATGACGCCGACGCCGAGGACCGTGGAGCTGCGGGCCAGCCCGCCGCCGCGCTGCTTGGAGACGCGGTGCTTGCCCCGAACCGGGCGTACGGACTCCGCGGTGGGATTCCACTCCTCCCACTGGCCCTCATCGGTGCGGGGGGCGAAGCCGAAGGGCTCGGTGCTCGGCACGAAGGGTGCTGCCGGGGCAGGCGGGTTGGACGCCACGTGGGCGTGCTCCTTTCCTTCCTTCTCGCCTACCGGGTTAGCTGACGGGTTCGGAGCAGGAAGGTCTCCTACGCGCGTATACCGGCCGTGGGTCCACGGTGGCATCCGCGCGATTCACCCCAGGGTGGTGGTTCCCCGGTTCCCTTGCGGGATTCGGCGCGTGCGCACGGAGCCGTCTCTTGTGACGGCTGGGACGACCGCGCTGCGTTATCGAACGTTAATAGACCCGGGGTGTGGATTCCAAGCAGTTCGGCTTGATCATTAACGATTCCGGGGTGGACGTACAGGCCATGACCGGCTGAAAACGGGCGAGTTGACCTCTTCCCAGGATCTTCACGCTGCCTGACGGTCTGTCAGTTGTTATGCGGAGGGCGGCTGTCCGATCACCGGGCGTGACGTCGTACGGCGAGCATCGCCATGTCGTCCGTCGTGCCGTCCCCGGTGTGCCGGTGCACCTCCTGGGCGAGGACGGCGATCAGCCCGGCGGGGTCGGGGAAGGCCCGGCCCGCCAGGCTCGCCGCGGGATCGTAGAACTCCCCGCGCCGGTCCCGTGCCTCGCACAGCCCGTCGGTGTGGAGCACCAGGGTGGCCCCGCCCGGGAAGCGGGTCTCCTCCGCCCGTCCGGCCAGGCCCCCGACTCCCCCATGCCGAGCGGCAGGGCGGGCTCACGGGCGGGCAGCGGACGTACCGTGCCGTCGGGGCACAGCAGCAGCGGAGGCGGATGGCCCCGGTCGACGATCCTGACCACGCCATCACCGTGCGGGAGTTCGGCCAGTACGGCGGTGGTGAAGCCCTCGAAGGGGTCGAGGCCCTCGCGCCGGCTCCCCTCGCGGGCCGGCGCCGGGTCCAGCCGCCCGGCGACCGCCTCCAGCGTCGCCTCCTGCTCGGCGGCCTCCCGGAACGCCCCGATCACGACGGCGACGGCCACCACCGCGCCCATCCCCTTCCCGCGCACGTCGCCCACCACCAGCCGCACGCCGTACGGGCTGTCCTGCACGGCATACAGGTCGCCGCCGATGGCCGCGTCCCGCTGCGCCGCCTCGTAGCGCGCCGCGATGGCGAAGGTGCCGATCCGATCGGCCGGGTCGGGCAGGACGGCGCGCTGGGCGGTCTCGGCGATCGCGCGCTGCGAGGCGAGCTGTTCGTCGCCGCGGCGCACGAGGGCGTCGAGGAGCACGGGGGAGGAAAAACCGAGGGCCGGAACCCGTTTCCGGATTCCGGCCCTCGGCCTTCAGTAGCGGGGACAGGATTTGAACCTGCGACCTCTGGGTTATGAGCCCAGCGAGCTACCGAGCTGCTCCACCCCGCGTCGTTGTGACTCCAGTGTACGCCATCCGCGGGACGCCCAGCACCAGGGTTTCGCTCCGGCCCCCTCGACCTGCGGTTTCAGCCGCCCAGCAGGTGGCCGTTCGGCGCCTTGGCCGCTGCCTCGTGCTCCTCCAGCAGGACCACGTCCACCCCGGCCGCCGCCAGCAGTCCGCTGCCGTCGGCCTCCTCGACGAAGGTGTCCGGCTCCCGCCAGGCCGTGACCACCCGCCGCACCCCGGCCTCCAGGATCAGCCGGGCACACGGCTTCGGGCGGGACGCGCGCCGGGCGCAGGGCTCCAGGCTGCTGTAGACGGTCGCGCCCGCGAGCCGCGGATCGGCCGGATCGATCTTCGCGAGCGCCGCCTCCTCGGCGTGCACGGTGGGATCGCCGGCCTCCCGCGAGTGGCCGCGGCCGAGTTCCGTGCCGTCGGCGGCGACGACGACCGCGCCGACGCTGAAGGCCGTCCGCGAGGGCGGGCACTGGGCCGCCAGGGCGCAGGCGAGCCGCAGCCAGTGGTGGTCGGCGGCGGCGGGGACCGGTCCCGTGCCGGGTGCGGTGGGCTCGTAGCGCATCAGCACCACGTCCTCGATGCGCCGGCTGTCCACCAGCCTGAGCCGGCCGCCCTGGTAGCCGCCGGGCCCGAACAGCCGGGGCGCCTTCGTATCGCCGACGAACACCGGGGCGAGCACCAGCTGCAGCTCGTCCGCCAGTCCCTGGAGCAGCAGCTGCGTGTGGACCGTGCCGCCGCCCTCGACCATCAGGCGCTCGACGCCGCGTACGTCGTGCAGGTGCTCCAGGAGGCGGCGCCAGTCGAGGCCGGGGCCCAGGGGGACGACGTCGGCGGCGAGACCGGCGGCGCCGGCCCGCCGGGCGCCCTCGTCCGTCGTGTAGAGCACCTTCTCGCCGCCGGTGTGCCAGAACTGCGCCGTCGGGTCGAGGTCGCCGCTTCCGCTGACGGTGACCTTGAGGGGGTACTCGGGCTTCCCCGCGGCCGTGCGGGCGGCGCGCCGCTCGGGCGAGTTGACCAGCAGGCGCGGGTTGTCGGCGCGGATCGTGCCGGCGCCGACAAGGATCGCGTCCACGGACGCCCGTACCTCGTCCACACGGTCGAAGTCGGCCGGGGACGAGAGCAGCAGCCGCTCGGGGCCGGTGTCGTCGAGGTAGCCGTCGAGGGAGACGGCGGCGGACAGCAGGACGTGAGGGTACGGCATCGGGCGCGCTCGCTCTCGGAGGCCGGGGACGCTTGGTTAAAGTTTGAAACAAACCTACACTGGCCGTATGACGACTCGCTGGCTCACCGGCAAGGAGCAGCGCGCCTGGCGCGCGTACATCGCGGCGACGCACCTCCTGGAGGACGCGATCGACCGCCAGCTCCAGCAGGACGCCGGCATGCCCCATCTCTACTACTCCATCCTGGCCAACCTCTCCGAGGCGCCCGAGCGCAGGCTCCGGATGACCGACCTCGCGGAGAAGTCGAAGATCACGCGCAGCAGGCTGACCTATGCCGTGACCCGGCTGGAGAAGGACGGGCTGATCCGGCGCGAGGACTGCCAGTGGGACAAGCGGAGCAGCTTCGCGGCCCTCACCGACGAGGGGATGGCGGTGCTGGAGCGCACGGCGCCCGGGCATGTGGAGACCGTGCGGGCGGCCGTCTTCGACCACCTCTCCGAGGAGCAGGTGGAGCGGCTGGAGGAGATCAGCTCCGCGATCGTACGGGCGCTGGAGGGCGAGGAGACGCCGCGGCCGACCTCCGACGAGGTGCCGTGGCGGCGGCGTTCGTCGCCGTGCTCGGGCTCGTCGTGACGACACGCTCATGAGCTTCCCCGCGTGAGCCGGGCCGTAAATCTGTTGCTTCAAATTTAAAGCACGGGTAGGGTTCCAGCCGTGGATCTGCTTCAAATCTGAAGCAGCAATCCACACGGTCCTGCACCCGGACACAGGAGAACCCCCATGCCCGACTTCCCCGCCGCCACGCCGCGCTCCCGCGTCCGGGTACCGCTGCGCTTCGACGACGGCTACAGCGTCGACGCCGAGCTCGTCACCTTCCACGGTCTGACCGACGGCCGGGAACACCTCGCCGTCGTCCTCGGCGACCCGGCCCCCGGCACCGTCCCGCTGGTCCGTCTGCACTCCGAGTGCCTGACGGGCGACGTCTTCGGTTCCGCCCGCTGCGACTGCGGCCCGCAGTTGCGGGAGGCGGTCGAGCGCATCGCGGCCCGCGGCGGCGTGCTGCTCTACCTCCGTCAGGAGGGCCGCGGCATCGGCCTCTACAACAAGCTCGACGCGTACGCCCTGCAGGACCAGGGCCTCGACACCTACGAGGCGAACGCCGCCCTGGGCCTGCCCGAAGACGCCCGCGACTACACGGCCGCCGCCCAGATGCTGCGCTCGCTCGGCATCACGGAGCTGGATCTGCTGTCCAACAACCCCGACAAGGCGGGCCAGTTGCGCGACCTCGGCATCACGGTCCACGACCGGGTCCCGACCGGCGTCTTCACCACCGCCCACAACGTCCGCTACCTGCGCGCCAAGGTCCTCCAGACCCAGCACACCCTCCCGCTGGCCGAACTGACGGAACTCAGCGCGGGCTGAGGGGCCGGCGGGCCGGGGCGGAGAGATGGGCAGCGGGCGCCGCTGACGCAGGGGCGAGGCGCCCACCGACAGGGACCGCGAAGGACCAGCCCCCCACGCACCACCGACCCCGGCGAAAGCCGGCTCGTCGCCGACCGCTTGGCGGGCCGGAGATGTCCACGCTTCCGTCGGGCACGGCGACCGGGCGCCGCATGGTGGCAGGCCCGAGTTCGCCGGTCTCGTCGGCGCCGCCGCGTCTCTGGTCGACCCCCCTCATCCGCAGCCCGCGCTTCAGCCGGAGGAGCCGGACCGGGGTCCGGGGCGGGCCGCGGCGCTTCGCGGACGGCCCGTACGGACGCGCTCGCGCAGTGTCCCGGTGAACGGCCGGCAGGCAGGCCCTCCGAATCCTCCGCCCGGTCCAGCGGGCCGGGCGAGCGTGCCGAGTGCGTCACCGCGCGGGCCGCCTGCCGCACCGCTTCCGGTCATCTCCCCGAAGGCGCCGTTCATCGATCTTCCGCGCCCAAATCTCCTTGCCCGTAACTGAGTTGACATACTCTCCTCCGGAGAAGGGCCGTCCGCCGCCGGCCCGTGGGCTCACCGGCCGGTCCGGCCGGCGTATGACGCCCCGTCACGCGCGCGTTCTCCGCAGCCAACCGACTCGACTCAGGTCCGGGATCCCTTGATGACCACACACAGTGACAGACGCGGGCACGCGTCTCCCCTCCGCCGTACGGCCCTCCTGGCCGCGGTCGCCGCACTGGCCGCCGCGGGCGCGACGACCGTCCCGGTGACGGCCGCGGCCGCCGACGCCTCCGGTCGCCCGGCCTCCTCGCTGGAGCGGGCCTTCACCGCAGCCGCCGACGCGTACCACGTGCCGCGCCAGGTGCTGCTGGCCGTGTCGTACCAGGAGTCCGCCTGGGACACCCACCCCGGGCAGCACAGCACCGACGGCGGCTACGGCCCGATGCACCTGACGGACGTGACGCCCGCCATGCTCGCCGCGGGCCCCGCGGGAGCCGCCGGGCGCGGCGATCTGGCCCTGCTGGCCGCCGACCCCGCCCTGCACACCCTGCAGGCCGCCGCGAAGCTGACCGGCCTGTCCGCCGGGAAGCTGCGCACCGACCCGGCCGCCAACATCCGCGGCGGCGCGGCGCTGCTCGCCTCGTACCAGAAGAAGGTGACCGGCGGCACGTCCGCGGACCCCGGCAACTGGTACGGCGCGGTGGCCCGTTACAGCCAGTCCACCCAGCGCCAGGGCGCCGCGGCCTTCGCCGACCGCGTCTTCGCCTCCCTGCGCAAGGGCGCCGCCCGCACCACCTCCGACGGCCGGCGCATGAGCCTGGCGGGCGACAGCGGCATCCGCCCCGCCACCGGCCAGCTGGCCGACCTGCACCTGAAGTCCGCGGCGGCCACGGCCGTCGAGTGCCCGCCCACCCTGGACTGCACCTTCGTCCCGGCAGCGGCGTCCAACGGCCAGGTCTCGAACCGCCCCGCGAACGGCATCAAGATCGACACCATCGTCATCCACGACACCGAGAGCTCCTACGACGCCGCCATCAAGACCGCCCAGGCGGCAGGCGGCGCCGCCGCGCACTACGTGATGCGCTCCGCCGACGGCGCGGTGACGCAGATGGTGCCCACGAAGGACCTCGCCTTCCACGCGGGCAACTACACCACCAACATGCACTCCATCGGCATCGAGCACGAGGGCTACGCCGCGCACGGCGCGACCTGGTACACCGAGGCCCAGTACGAGGCCACGGCCGAACTGGTCGCCTACCTCGCGGCCCGGTACGACATCCCGCTGGACCGCGAGCACATCATCGGCCACGACAACGTCGCCGGGCCGAAGTCGTCCCTCGTCTCCAGCATGCACTGGGACCCGGGCCCGTCCTGGGACTGGAACCACTTCATGCACCTGCTCGGCGTCCGCACCGGCCCGCACGGCGTCGGCCCGGTCGGCTCGGTGGTCACCATCGCGCCCCGGTTCGAGGACAACCTGCAGACCGTCCAGATCTGCCCCGCCGACGACCCGACCGGCGCCACCACCGCCTGCACCGAGACGCAGCAGCCGTCGAACTTCGTCTACCTGCGCACCGAGCCGAACGACACCGCCCCGCTCTTCGGCGACCAGGCCGTCCACCCGGGCGCGGCCGGCACCGACCGGATCAACGACTGGGGCGGCACGGCGGTGGCCGGCCAGCAGTTCGTGGTCGCCGACCGCGACGGCGACTGGACCGCGATCTGGTACAGCGGCGCCAAGGTGTGGTTCTACAACCCGCACGGCTGCAACACCGCGCCGGCGTACGGCGTTCAGGTGATCAGCGCGGCCGGCACGTCCCCGGTGGCGGTGTACGGCTCCGCCTACCCGGACGCCGCCGAGTACCCCTCGGGCCTGTCCCCCTCGACCCAGGCCCCGCTGAGCATGTACTCCGTCCCGGCCGGCCAGGCCTACGTGGCGACCGAGCCGCCGGCCCCCACCCAGGACTTCTTCCCGTCCGGCGGCACGGTCGTCACCGGCGCCAAGTCGATGTACACCATCCAGTACAACCACCGGGTCGCCCTGGTCTACGCCGGCGACGTCACGGCCGCCGCGGAGTGACCCCCGCCTGACCCGCCGAACACACGAAAGCCCCAGGTCGCGAACTTCCCGACCTGGGGCTTCTGTGTAGGCCCTGTGGGACTCGAACCCACAACCAATGGATTAAAAGTCCACTGCTCTGCCAATTGAGCTAAGGGCCCCTGGCGATGTTGCCTCCCCGAGCATAGCCGGACACGGCCGTGTCTCCGATCGGGTATCGGGGACACGGCCGTGCCGTGCCGCGCGGGGACGCCGGGAGTGTTACGGATCGACCTTTTGCGCACCGCTCGCACCGCCCGCGCTGCCCGCGCGCGCCGCCTCGCGGGCCCGGGTGCGGGTGTGGGACGGGTTGAGGAACCAGTGTCGGGCCGACGCGCCCCACCACGCGGCGGCGAAGCCGAGGACGACGAGGACGGCGACGGGGGCGTAGTTGAAGGTCTCCGAGGTGACCGGGGAGACCTGGGGCAGCATGAACAGGACCGTGATGACGCCGACCCACACCACCGACACCCAGCCGATCAGCGTCGACCAGCGGCCCAGGTGCCACGGCCCGCGCTCGAAGGCGTCGCCCTTGCGCACCCGCAGCAGCGTGGGGATGACGTAGGCGATGTAGAGGCCGATGACCGCGATCGACGTCACCGCCGCGTACGCCGTCACATTGATCAGGTACGGCAGGCCCAGCACCAGCGCCCCGGCTGCCGCCAGCCACACGGCCGCGACGGGCGTCCGGGTGCGCGGGCTGACAGTGTGCCAGACGCGGGAGAAGGGCAGCGCGCCGTCGCGGGAAAAGGCGTAGATCATGCGGCTGTTGGCGGTCACGGACGCCATCCCGCAGAACAGCTGCGCGCCGATCACGACCAGGAGCAGCAGCTTCCCGGCCGTCGCCCCCAGCGCGTCCAGCAGGATCTGGGCCGGCGGCGCGCCCGTGGCGGACCCGAGTTCCTTGTCGTAGGACTGGATGGCGAAGGTGAAGCCGAGGAGGAGGACGAAGCCCGCGATCCACGACGTCCAGATCGACCGCACGATGCCCTTCGGGCCCGCGGTCGACGCGTCGTGCGTCTCCTCCGTCATGTGGGCGGAGGCGTCGTAGCCGGTGAAGGTGTACTGCGCCATCAGCAGGCCCAGCAGGACGACGTACACCCCGCTGCCCCAGCCCGTGTTGTTCACGAACTTCCCGAACACGAAGGACGCCGACTGGTGGTGGTCGGGTACGAAGGCCAGCGCGCCGACGATCACCCCGACGCCCAGCACGTGCCACCAGACGCTGATGTCGTTCAGCAGGGCGACGATCTTCACGCCGAAGGTGTTCAGCAGGCCGTGCAGCAGCAGGATCGCGGCGAACAGCAGGACCGTCCGCCCCTTGGTCACCTCGAAGCCGAACTGCAGGTTCAGGTACGCGCCGAGGAAGGAGGCCGCACCGAAGTCGATGCCGGCGGTCACCGCCACCTGGCCCAGCACGTTGAACCAGCCCGTGAACCACGCCCAGGCGGCCGCCGTGCGGGGCGGGGCGAGCCGGTGCGCCCAGAAGTACAGGCCGGCCGACGTCGGGTAGGCCGAGCAGATCTCGGCCATGGACAGCCCTACGAACAGCGTCATCAGGCCCACGGCCACCCAGCCCCAGGTGATCACCGCCGGACCGCCGGTGTTCATACCGAAGGCGTAGAGGGTCAGGCAGCCCGAGAGGACCGAGATGATCGTGAAGGAGACCGCGTAGTTGCTGAACGCCGACATGCGGCGGGCAAGGACCTGCGTGTAGCCGAGCTGGGCAAGCCGCTCTTCGTCGGAGAGTCCCGACTGCCCGCTCGCTATGGCGTCATCTGTCATGCCCCCAGCGATTCCCTCGCAGGACCCGTGACATGCGTCACAAGAAAGGTGCTTTGGCCAAAAGTTTCTCGTGGCCGGTAACCGCCGTGTGAACGCGAAAGGGCCCGTACGACCGAAGTCGTACGGGCCCTCGTTCAGCTCACTCGGTGTCAGCCGTTGCGCTTCCAGCGCGGCTTGTCGTCGCGGCGGCCGAAGGAACCGGTGCCGGTGCCGCGGTGGTCGTCACGACGGCCGTTGGGGCGGTCGTGGCCGCCGGAGCGGAAGCCCGGACGGTCGTCACGGCGGTCGCGGTTGAACGGACGGTCGCTGCCGCGGTGACCGCCGCGGTCGTCCCGGCGCTCGAAGGAACGGCCGGCGGCCGGACGGTCGTCACGGCGGAACCCGCCACGGTCGCCACGGTCGTTGTCACGACGCTCGAAGCCACGGCCACCACGGTCGTCACGGCGCTCGAAGGAACGGCCCGCCGGACGATCGTCACGGCGGAAACCGCCACGGTCGCCACGGTCGTTGTCACGACGCTCGAACCCACGGTCGTTGTCCCGGCGCTCGAAGCCGCGGCCACCACGGTCGTCACGGCGCTCGAAGGAACGGCCCGCCGAACGATCGTCACGGCGGAAACCGCCGCGGTCGTTGTCCCGACGCTCGAACCCACGGCCACCACGGTCGTCACGGCGCTCGAAGGAACGGCCACCACGGTCGTCCCGACGGTCGTCACGGCGGAACCCGCCACGGTCGCCGCGGTCGTTGTCCCGGCGCTCGCGACGCTCGTACGACGGCGCCGACTCCGTGCGCTCGACGTCCTGCGCGGCCGGCTGCTCCGGCACGGACGCCTGGGCCACGGTCTCGGCGGCCTCCGTGACCGCCGCCTGCGCCTCGGCCACCGCGACCTCGGGGTCCTCGCCGCGCTCGCGGGCGACCCGGGCGACGAGCCGGTCGGCCTCCTCGCGCAGCTCGGTCGCGCGGCGCTGCGCCCGCTCCAGCTCCTTGGTGAGCTGGGCGACCTCGCGCTCGGCCAGCTGCGCCGCGTTGGCCGCGGACTCGGACTGGACCTCGGTCATCGAACGGGCGCCGGTGATCTCTGCGACCTCGGGCTCGAAGGCCGTACCGGAGTTGATGATGTGACGCCCGGCGTCGACGCCCGCGTCCTCCATCAGCCGGAAGATCTGGCGGCGCTGGTGCGGCAGGGAGAGGGACACGACCGTGCCGGTGCGGCCCGCGCGAGCGGTACGGCCGGCGCGGTGCAGGTAGTCCTTGTGGTCACCGGCGGGGTCGACGTTCAGGACGAGGTCGATGCCGTCGACGTGGATGCCGCGGGCGGCGACGTCGGTCGCGACGAGCGCGTTGACGTAACCGTCCTTGAAGTCGGCCAGCGTGCGGGTGCGCGCGCCCTGCGTCATGCCGCCGTGCAGCGCGTCGGCCTTCACACCGGCGTCGCGCAGCTGCTCGGCGATGCGGTCCGCGCCCAGCTGGGTGCGGACGAAGATGATGGTGCGGCCCTTGCGGGAGGCGATGGCCGCGGTGACCGGCGCCTTGTCCTTGGGCTTCACGATCAGGATGTGGTGCGACATGGTCGTGACGTTGCCCTGGGCGCTGTCGACCTCGTGCGTGACCGGGTTGCTCAGGTAACGCTTGACCAGGGTGGAGATCTCGTTCTCCATCGTGGCCGAGAACAGCATCCGCTGGCCGCCGGCCGGGATCTGGTCGAGGAGCTCGGTGACCTCGGGCAGGAAGCCCAGGTCGGACATCTGGTCGGCCTCGTCGAGGACGGCGACCTCGACGTTCTCCAGGGAGCAGGCGCCCCGGTTGATGATGTCGCGCAGGCGGCCCGGGGTGGCGACGAGGATGTCGACGCCGCGCTCCAGGGCGTAGATCTGGTTGCCCATCGACGTACCGCCGCAGACGACCTTCATCTTGAGGCCGAGGACGTCGCCGTAGGGCTGGAGGGCGTCCGCGACCTGCATCGCGAGCTCACGGGTCGGGGTGAGGATGACGGCGCGCGGCTTGTGCTTCTCGGTGCGGCCGCCGGCGAGGCGCGTCATGGTCGGCAGACCGAAGGAGAGGGTCTTGCCGGAGCCGGTGCGGCCACGGCCGAGGATGTCCTTGCCGGCCAGGGCGTCCGGGATGGTCGCGGCCTGGATCGGGAAGGGGGTGGTCACGCCGTTCTGGGCGAGCTTGCGCACGACGCCCTCGGGGAGGCCGAGGTCCGCGAAGGTGACCTCGACGGCGTCCTCGGTGCCCTCGTTCTCGGGCACGACGACGTGATCAGTACTGGAAATGGACATGCGTATGCGAAACCTTCCGGAGTCTCGTCGGCACGCGCCCGTCAACTCCGTGATTCGCAATACGACCGCCTCTATGCGGTCAGCCACGGCAAGGGAGAGAACGCGCCACACGGCGCTCTCTGCAATGGCGCCGGGCAATGGGATCAAACGATCTACCACCATACGCACCCATCCACCCTCGGGGCAAACCGAACCCCACGGACGTAGGCGAGATCACACTCCCGCCCCGCGGGCCGCCCCGTTGCGGCGCTCCCGCACCGGTGACCCGGCCGTCGGCGCCGGCTCCCGCTGCACCAGCTGCGGCCCGGCGTCCGGGTGCGCCGACGAGGACGGCTCGGCCGACGGCGGCGGTTCCGGGGCGGAGGACGTGGGCTGCTCGGTCGGCGTGGGCGGCTGCGGATCGGTGTGCGTGGGGGTGGGCGTCGCCCGCGTCGGCGTCGGAGCGCCGGGCTGGTCCGTCTTCCCCGCCCCGCCCCGCGCGTGCGCGGAGGCGGACGCACCGGCCGACGGCGAGGCCGAAGGCGAGGCGGACTCCCCGCCGTCCTTGCCCTTGCCCTTCCTGCCCGGGTGCTTGCCGTCGGCCGCCGCTCCCAGCCCCCATCCGCCGCCGGAGTGCGCCGTGCCCCCGTCGGGCGCCTCGCCGCCGTGGCGTCCCGCCGAGTGCGAGGGCCGCGCGCCGTCGCCCCCCGCGTCCTCACCCACGCTCATGCAGCCGGCGGCGGCGGCGACGGCCATGACGGTGGCGGCCAGACGGACGGGTACGTACATGGGGCGCACGGGAAGCCACCTCTCAGGCGGGAAAGACGTCGCCGTGCCCAACTCCCGCCGTACGCGTCAGGACACGCGCCCCGCACGGCGCGGCGCTACCGTGGCCGCGCACCGACCGTCCGAAACGGCGCCCAAGGAGCACGTCACATGCAGATCGCGGCCGCACAGAAGATCACCACGTTCCTGATGTTCGAGGGCGACGCGGAGGACGCGATGAACTTCTACGTCTCGCTCTTCGACGACGCCGAGATCGTCGGCCTCACCCGGCACGGCGCCGACGGCCCCGGCAAGGAGGGAAGCGTCCAGCACGCCACCTTCTCCCTCGCGGGCACGCAGTTCATGTGCATCGACAGCCCCGCCCACCACGAGTTCACCTTCACGCCCGCGACCTCCCTGTTCGTGCAGTGCGACGACGAGGCCGAACTCGACCGCCTGCACGCGGCGCTCTCCGCGGGCGGCGGCGAACTCATGCCGCCGGGCGACTACGGCTTCAGCCGGAAGTTCACCTGGGTCAACGACCGCTTCGGCGTCTCCTGGCAACTGAACCTGCCCGCGTGAGCCGCCCTGCTCCACCACGGGCGCCCCGTCCCTGACAATGGCCGTGTGCTGGAGATGACACGCGAATCGTTCGAGGAACTCGTCAGCCAGGCCCTGGACCGGATCCCGCCCGAACTGACCCGGGTCATGGACAACGTCGCCGTGTTCGTCGAGGACGAACCTCCAGCCGACGACCCCGACCTCCTGGGCCTGTACGAGGGAACCCCGCTCACCGACCGCGGCGAGTGGTACGCGGGGGTCCTGCCCGACCGCATCTCGATCTACATGGGCCCGACCCTGCGCCACTGCGCGACACGGGAGGACGTGGTCCACGAGGTCGCCGTGACCGTGATCCACGAGATCGCGCACCACTTCGGGATCGACGACGCGCGCCTTCACGAACTGGGCTGGGGCTGAGCCGCGACTCCGCGAACTCCGAGCCGCACCCCCGCGAACTCCGCACGCGGCCCCGCATATCCACGTCCGGACTTGGGCATACGGGACCAATGGCCCGCGTCCCCGCCATAGCCGTGACCGTCCTGAACCGCGTACGAAAGTCCCCGCACATCCTGAACCGCCGCCACCGCCGCACCCGCCGCCCCGCCCCCTCCCTCGAACTGGCCCACCAGCCGCGTCCCTGGGTCCGCGCCCTCGGACTCGTCGCCGTCGTGCTGCTCGGCGCCTGGCTGGGACTGCTGATCGTCGGCAACGTGCGGGTGCCGGTCGGGCCGATGAACACGACGATGACCCTGCGGCCGTCCCTGTCCGGCGGCACGAAGATCAACGTCTCGCCGCTCGGCGCCCTGGAACTGAACACCCATCACGCGCCCGTCCGTCTGGACGTCAACGTCGACCAGCTCGACCCGACCCGCTCCCAGGCCCTGGTCGACCACCCCGAGCGGCTCTCCGGGCTGCAGGACGAGGTCGTGCACGACGTCGAGCACGGCACCCTCGACCTGGCCCTGCGCTCCTGCGTCGCGGTGGTCGCCGGCGCCACCGCCCTTGGCCTCGCCGTCTACCGCCGCCCCGGGCGGGCCCTCGCCGCCGGCGGCACCGCCCTCGCCCTGCTGATGGCCTCCGGCGCGTCCGCGTACGCGACCTGGAACAAGGACGCCGTCCTCGAACCGAAGTACTCGGGCCTGCTCTCCTCGGCCCCCTCGCTCGTCGGCAACGCCCGCAGCATCGTCACCGAGTTCGACGTCTACCAGAAGGAACTGGCCCGCCTGGTCACGAACGTGACCAAGCTGTACGACGTCACCTCCACCCTCCCCGCCTACCAGCCGGACCCGACCACCATCCGGGTCCTGCACGTCTCCGACATCCACCTCAACCCGGCGAGCTGGAAGATCATCGCGTCGCTGGTGGCGCAGTACAAGGTGAACGTCATCGTCGACACCGGCGACACCATGGACCACGGAACGGCGGCCGAGAACGGCTTCCTGGACCCGATCGCGAACCTGGGAGCGCCGTACGTCTGGGTCCGCGGCAACCACGACTCCCACGTCACCCAGCGCTACCTGGAACGCATGAAGAACGTCCACGTCCTCGACGAGGGCCGCGCCGAGACGGTCGCCGGCCTGCGTTTCGCGGGCCTCGGCGACCCGCAGTTCACTCCCGACCGCTCCACGGTGACGGGTGCCGACCAGTCCGAGGAGCTGGCGGGGGCGCAGCTGGCCGCGGCCCTGAACGACCAGAAGGCGGCCGGCACCCCGGTCGACGTCGCCATGATCCACGAGCCCTCCGCGGCCCGTGGGGTCGACGGCACGGTGCCGCTCGTCCTCTGCGGCCACCTGCACCACGAGGGCGACGAGATCCTGAAGTACGGCACCCGGCTGCGCATGGAGGGCTCCACGGGCGGCAGCGGCCTGCGCGCCCTCGAGCACAAGTACCCCGCGCCCGTCGAGGCCTCGATCCTCTACTTCGACCGCGACACCCGCCGCCTCCAGGCCTGGGACTCCATCAAACTGGGCGGTCTGGGCGAGACGACGGCCGAGGTCACCCGGCACCTGCCCAAGGAGAACCGCCCCGGAGCGACCCCCTCCCCGTCCGGCTCCGCCACGCCCGGCACCCCCACGCCCTCCCCCTCGGGCTCGTAAACCGTTTTGGCGATAGCTCTCCGCATCCCATATGCTTCTCACGTCCCCGACGCGCCGTAAGGCGCCCAGGCGGGCCGATAGCCCTCATCGTCTAGCGGCCTAGGACGCCGCCCTTTCAAGGCGGTAGCACGGGTTCGAATCCCGTTGGGGGCACCAGCAGCACTGCGTCGCAGCAGGTCAGGGCGGATACCATCCGCCCTTTTCCTTTTGCCCGCCTGCTCTTCTGCCGCAGGTGCCGCGGAGTCTCAGCAAGACGGTTCCTCGTCGGTACGGAACTCCGCCCGGCGGACCACGATGTCGCCGGCGCCGGTACGCGCGCACACCTCGACCGCCTTGCCGGCGCGGGCGGCCGGCCCGCCGCCGTCGCACAGGTCGGGGGGCCGGTGGACCGTCCCGAGCCGGGAGATGAGGTCGAGGCGGGCGGCCACTCCGCCGACGATGCCGATCTCCATCGTCCCGTGCTCGGCGTGCAGCGCCAGCGGCCCCCGCACGGCCTCGCCGACACCGATGTCACCCTGTCCGACCCGGACCTCGACCGCGGCGTGCGCCCGTCCGATGCGCACGTCCCCGCTGCCCACCGACACGTGCACGTCACCGGCGACCTCACCGAGGTGCGTGGCTCCCTGAGTCCGCGTCAGCCGCGTCCGGCCCTCGACGTAGTCGATGCGCACGGCGCCGCTCTCGACGACGGCCTCGACGTCGCCGGCCACCCGCCCCACGGTGACATTGCCGAGCAGGGAGCCGAGATGCAGCGGCCCCGTCCGGTCGAGCCGGACGTGGCCGCAGTCGACGACGATCCGGCACTCCCCCAGCCGGCCGGTGCCGTGGAAGTCCCCGGCGAGCGCGGTGCCGTGCACGGCGGAACCCGCCGGAACCTCGATGGCGACGGACACGGAGCCGCCGCCGCGAGGCAGGTCGGCCGCCCGCGGGACCGACACCAGCAGCTCCTCGCCGTCGCAGGTGACGACGGCCTCGGCCGCGGTCACCAGGTCACGGAAGTCGGCACGGTCGCCGGGAAGGACGTCGACGGTGGTGTCGGCGCGGTCGCCCGCGGCGATCCGCACGTCACCGACGCCGAGTTCGACGACGGCGCGGATCGGTGCGGGAGTGGGGAAGACCTGCATGACGATGCCCTCGTCCGAGTATGGAGCGCAGCCACACAAACATACCAGTGACCAGGTTTTTTCATGACGCTCAGTGGCGGACCCGCGCCGCGCGCACCGTCGGCCACCCCTCCGGGCGGCGGTCGACGCGTTCGAGCACCGCGAGGTGTGGATTTTTTGTAACAAAAAAACTGACCAGCCTGTCTTCTTCACCCGTGAGCCTGGTTACCTTGCCCGGGTCAGCCAGGGCATGAAGACGGGGGATCGTTGATGACGCCTGCGCAGGCTTCGGTGAGACCTGCTGTGAACGCATCCGGACGGGCGACCTCGCTCGAGGGAAAAGTCGTCCTCATCACGGGCGCCAGCAGCGGGATCGGCCAGGCGGCGGCCCGCCTGTTCGCCCGGCGGGGAGCCCGCGTGGTGCTGGTCGCCCGCAGGAAGAACAAGCTCGCGGACCTCGCGGACGAGATCCGCGCCACCGGCGGAGAGGTCTCCTACGCGGTGGGGGACGTGCAGAATTCGGCGGAGATCGCCGACGCCGTCGCGCACGCGACGACCACGTACGGCCGCCTGGACGCCGCCTTCAACAACGCCGGCACGGTGGTGGCGCCGCGCCCCCTGCACCTGGTGGAGGACGAGGCGTACGACGAGGTCATGAACACCAATGTGCGCGGCGTGTGGAACTGCATGCGGCACGAGATCGGCGCGTTGATCTCCTGCGGCGGCGGCTCCATCGTCAACACCAGCAGTACGGCCGGCTTGGTCGCCACATCGGCCGGAGCCGCCTACATCGCCTCCAAGCACGCCGTCATCGGCCTGACGAAGGCGGCGGCGGTCGAGTACGTCAAGGACGGCATCCGGGTCAACGTCATCGCCCCCGGCCTGACACGGTCGGAGATGACCGACGGCTGGTTCGCCCGTTATCCCGGTGCCAGGGAACGCAGCCTCACCTCGGCACCCCAGGGCCGCGCCGCCGACCCCGAGGAGGTGGCCGAGGCGGCCGCCTGGCTGTGCAGCGACGCCGCGTCGTTCGTCACCGGCGCGACCCTGCCCGTGGACGGCGGGGCCACCGCCTGGTGAAGCGGCCGGGTCAGCCGGCCCGCAGCGCGGGGAGATCCTCGCTCTCGCCCTGCATCTGCGCGTACACGCGGGCCCCCCGGTCGGGAGCCGTGTCCAGGTTCGCCAGGACCGCCGGCGCCGCGATCGAGGGGAGCATGTGCCGGAAGAGCACGGAGACCCGGTACTCGATGTCCGTCAGGTTCTTCTCCAGGTGGGAGTAGGTCTGGGCACCGTGGAACGCCGTCAGCACGAACTCCGCCGTCTCCCGCGGCACCACGTGCGCGAGGACCTCGTTGCGCTGCTGCGCCTCGACCAGGTAGCGCGTCAGCAGCTCGATCCAGGCCGGCCAGGCGCTGCCGTACTGGGCGCGTCCCTCCCGGTCCTCCGAGAGCTTGGCCCCGGCGCGCAGCACGGGGTCGCGCGTCAGCCGGTGGGCCACCACCATGGCGGTGTCCACCATCTCCTGGAGCTTGAAGTTCTGGGCGGGCACGTCCAGCGACGTCTGCACCCCCAGAACTCCCTTGGCCAGGGCCTTCTTCGAGTCGAAGTGGAAGTACAAGGCGCCCTTGGTGACCCCGGCGACCTTGAGGATGTCGGCGACCGTCGTGGCCGCGTACCCCCGCTCGGCGAACACCTCCGCCGCCGCCTGCAGAATCGCAGCGCGGGTTCGGATCGCTCGCTCCTGCTGTGCCACGGGACCTCCCCTCAGATCGAGGACCTGCCTGAGACGGCCCACAAAAAAACCATCCAGCACGTACCTTATACGGGCCCAGAAGAAGCCGTAAGGGACCGAACGGCCCCCTACGAGGGCCGCGCACCGAATCCTCACAGGTCGCGCACGTGTCACCGCGGCACCGACGAATGCGGACCCCCCGGTTCCATCATCCGGCGGGGCTCGGCGGTGGCCGCAGCCGGCCCCCGGCCGAGGCGGCCGGTCGTCGCCGCCATCGAGGGGCGTCAAAGGTCAGACATAAACCAGGCAGGCGGTTTCTTGAGCGGATCATTTCGCCCATGGAGGCGCTTCGCGCCCAACTAGCTCAACATTCAAGGCAATTGAAGCTGCTTCGGCCTTGAAAATAAAACCGGTGAGTACGTATCTTTGGCACATCCATTCGCCTCCTTGGGGGAGAGGTTCATGAGCGTGCTGACGGTCCACGAGCCAGAGCGCCACACCGACCGACCGGAGGGAACCCTTTCCGCACCGCGCCTCGACGTCCTTCCGCGACTGACGACGACGGTGCCCCGCGAGTACGTCCACCGGGCCTCCGTGGCCGAGGTCTTTCTCACCGGCTGCACCCGGATCGACGAGACACACTTCGCGCTCACCGGGCAGTGGCCCCGGGCGCACATGTACTTCAACAGCCCGAACGGTCTGCGGCACGACCCTCTTCAGGTGGCCGAGACGATTCGTCAGGCGGGGCTGTGCCTGGCCCACGCCGAGCTCGGAGTCCTCGTCGGCCAGCACTTCGTGATGTGGGACCTCAACTGGACGGTCATGCCGGAGCAACTCCTCATCGGGGCCACGCCCAGCGACTTCACCGTGGAGATCGCGATCGCCGCCGAAGGGCGCAGGAACGCCGTGACGGTCAGGAGGCGTGTGGAGGTGACGATCCGGCGCGAAGGGCGTACCGCGGGGACCGGCAACGCCAGCTTCACCTGTCTCTCGCCGGAGACCTACCGCCGGCTGCGCGGCGACGCGCTGTCCGTACCGCCGCGAACGGAACCCGAGGAGCACCCGGTCCGGATGGACCCGGCCGAGGTCGGCCGCATCCGCCCCGGCGAAGTGGTGCTCGCCCCCACCGACCGGCCCCAGCGCTGGTTGCTCGCCCCCGACACCCGGCACCCGGTCATGTTCGACCACGCCGGCGACCACATCCCCGGCATGGTCCTGCTGGAGGCGGCACGCCAGGCCTCCTGCGCCCTGCTCGGCCCGGCCGCCACCCTGACACCGGTGGAGATGTCCACGGAGTTCCACCGCTACGTCGAGTTCGCGTCCCCCTGCTGGATCGAGGCGACCCCCCTGCCCGAGCAGCGGGACGGATGGGCCGGCTTCCGGGTGACCGGCAGCCAGGACGGCAAGACCGTGTTCACCACCTCCGTCTGCGGCCCGGTCACCCGGTACTGACCGCCGCCACGCCGGCGCGGGCCGGCGTGGTGCGCGGCACCCCTCCGTCCGGCCTGCGCTTCTGATCGTTTTCAGAGCACCGCTCATCCTCTGATACGCTGCTCCAGCGACGTCACCCCAGCTGACGAGGGCCCCCGCAGTCACCGAGTGGCAGCGGCGGAAACTCGCTGGGGACACGCAAAACGGTGTGCGACACTAGGTTCACTGGTTCGCACAACAGCAAGGTCCTGTGGAGCAGTTTGGAGTGCTCGCCACCCTGTCAAGGTGGAGGCCGCGGGTTCAAATCCCGTCAGGACCGCCGAGACCCTCACCGGTCTCGTGGCTGGGTAGCTCAGTTGGTACGAGCGATCGCCTGAAAAGCGATAGGTCGCCGGTTCGACCCCGGCCCCAGCCACAGCCAAGGCCCCGATCCCCGGATCGGGGCCTCGTTGTATGCCCGGCCACCCGCCCCGGTACAAATCGTTCGCCACGGATTTCCCGGGGATGAGATCCTGGATCGCGTATGTCTACGCACCCTGCCCCCGATGCCCCGGCCCTCGGCACCCTCGCCCCCCGCCTGACCGAGCTGTCCCTGCGCGACGCGCACCGGCTCGGGCGCAGGCTCGAAGGCGCGCGCAAGATCCGCAAGGCGGAGGCCCGTGCCGCCGTGCTCGCCGAGATCGAGGCGGAGGTCGCCCGCGCCGAGGAGCGCATGGGCGAACGGCGCGTCCGCGTCCCCGCGGTCAGCTACCCCGAGCAGCTGCCGGTCAGCCAGAAGAAGGACGAGATCGCCGCGGCCATCCGCGACCACCAGGTCGTCATCGTGGCCGGTGAGACCGGGTCCGGCAAGACCACCCAGATCCCGAAGATCTGCCTCGAACTGGGGCGCGGCGTACGCGGCATGATCGGCCACACGCAGCCCCGCCGGATCGCCGCGCGCACGGTCGCGGAGCGCGTGGCGGAGGAGATGGACACCCCCCTCGGCGAGGCCGTCGGCTGGAAGGTCAGGTTCACCGACCAGGTGAACCCGGACGCGACGTTCATCAAGCTGATGACGGACGGCATCCTGCTCGCCGAGATCCAGACCGACCGCGAGCTGCGCGCCTACGACACGATCATCATCGACGAGGCCCACGAGCGGTCCCTCAACATCGACTTCCTGCTCGGGTATCTCGCCCAGTTGCTGCCCAAGCGACCGGATCTGAAGGTCGTCATCACCTCGGCGACCATCGATCCCGAGCGTTTCTCCCGGCATTTCGGCGACGCCCCGATCGTCGAGGTCAGCGGGCGGACGTATCCGGTGGAGGTGCGCTACCGCCCCCTCCTGGAGGAGGACTCCGACGACGCCGACCGGGACCAGATCACGGCGATCACGGACGCCGTCGAGGAGCTGATGGGCGAGGGGAAGGGCGACATCCTGGTCTTCCTCTCCGGAGAGCGGGAGATCCGGGACACCGCGGACGCGCTCATGAAGAAGCAGTACCCCCGCGCCGGAGGCGCTGATTGGCAGGGCACGGAGATCCTGCCGCTCTACGCCCGCCTCTCGCACGCCGAGCAGCACCGCGTGTTCCAGCAGCACACCGGGCGCAGGATCGTTCTGGCGACGAACGTCGCCGAGACGTCCCTGACGGTCCCCGGCATCAAGTACGTCATCGACCCGGGCTTCGCGAGGATCAGCCGCTACAGCCACCGCACCAAGGTGCAGCGGCTGCCCATCGAGCCGATCAGCCAGGCCAGCGCCAACCAGCGCAAGGGCCGCTGCGGCCGTACCAGCGACGGCATCTGCATTCGGCTCTACTCCGAGGACGACTTCCTCGCCCGCCCGGAGTTCACGGACGCCGAGATCCTCCGCACGAACCTGGCCTCCGTCATCCTGCAGATGACCGCGGCCGGCCTCGGCGACATCGAGAAGTTCCCCTTCATCGATCCTCCGGACCACCGCAACATCCGTGACGGCGTGCAGCTGCTGCAGGAACTGGGCGCGCTCGACGCGGCCGAGAAGGACCCGCGCAAGCGGCTCACGCAGACCGGCCGCAAGCTCGCCCAGCTACCGGTCGACCCCCGGCTGGCCCGGATGGTCCTGGAGGCCGACAAGAACGGCTGCGTCCGCGAGGTCATGGTCATAGCCGCGGCGCTGTCCATCCAGGACCCGCGCGAGCGGCCCGCGGACAAGCAGGCGCAGGCCGACCAGCAGCACGCCCGCTTCAAGGACGAGACCAGCGACTTCCTGGCCTACCTGAACCTCTGGCGGTACGTCCGGGAACAGCAGAAGGAGCGGGGCTCCAGCTCCTTCCGCCGGATGTGCAAGCAGGAGTACCTCAACTTCCTGCGCATCCGCGAGTGGCAGGACATCTACTCCCAACTGCGCACGGTCGCCAAGCAGATGGGCATCCACCTCAACGAGGACGACGCACCGGGCGACCGTATCCACGTCTCCCTCCTCGCGGGTCTGCTGTCGCACATCGGCATGAAGGACGTCAAGGACGGCGCCAAGAACGAGTATCTGGGCGCCCGCAGCGCCAAGTTCGCGATCTTCCCCGGCTCGGCGCTGTTCAAGAAGCCGCCGCGGTTCGTGATGTCGGCGGAGCTGGTGGAGACCTCGCGCCTGTGGGCCCGCGTCAACGCCAGGATCGAGCCGGAGTGGGTCGAACCCCTCGCCGGCCACCTCCTCAAGCGCACCTACAGCGAGCCGCACTGGGAGAAGGACCAGGCGGCGGTGATGGCGTACGAGAAAGTCACGCTCTACGGCGTCCCGATCATCGCCCAGCGCAAGGTGAACTACGGCCGGATCGACCCCGAGGCCTCCCGCGAACTGTTCATCCGCAACGCCCTCGTCGAGGGCGACTGGCGCACCCACCACAAGTTCTTCGCCGACAACCGCAAGCTGCTGAGCGAGGTCGAGGAGCTCGAACACCGCGCCCGGCGCCGGGACATCGTCGTCGACGACGAGACGCTCTTCGACTTCTACGACGCCCGGGTGCCCGAGCACGTGGTCTCCGGAGCCCACTTCGACTCCTGGTGGAAGCGCAAGCGGCACGAGCAGCCGGAGTACCTGGACTTCGAGCGCGAGATGCTCATCAGGGAGTCGGCGGAGGCGGTCACCAAGGCCGACTATCCGGACTCCTGGCGGCAGGGCGGCCTGAAGTTCCGGGTGACGTACCAGTTCGAGCCGGGTGCGGACGCCGACGGTGTGACGGTCCACATCCCGCTGCAGGTCCTCAACCAGGTCAAGGACGAGGGCTTCGACTGGCAGATCCCGGGTCTGCGGGAGGAGTTGGTGACGGAGCTGATCCGCTCCCTGCCCAAGCCGATCCGCCGCCACTACGTTCCGGCCCCGAACTTCGCGAAGCGGTTCCTGGACACGGCCGTACCCCTGCAGGAGCCGCTGACGACGACCATGGCGCGCGAGCTGAAGCGCATGGTCGGAGTGCCCTTCACCGCCGAGGACTTCGACTGGTCGAAGGTCCCGGAGCATCTGCGCGTCACCTTCCGGATCGTGGACGAACGGCGGCGGAAGCTGGCCGAGGAGAAGGACCTGGAGACACTGCGGCTGCGGTTGCGGCCCAAGGCCCGCCAGGCCCTGTCCCAGGCGGCCGCGGCGACGGCGGAGCGCTCCGGCGGGGAATCCCTGGAACGCTCCGGCCTGACCGACTGGACGATCGGATCCCTCAGCCGCGTCTTCGAGACCCGCCGCGCCGGCCAGCCGGTGAAGGCGTACCCGGCGCTCGTGGACGACGGCGACACGGTCTCCGTACGCCTCTTCGACACGGAGGCGGAGCAGGCGGAGGCGATGTGGAAGGGCACCCGCCGGCTCATCCTGCGCAACATCCCGGTCAACCCGGCGAAGTTCGCGTCCGAGAAGCTGACGAACGCCCAGAAGCTCGCCCTCTCCGCCAATCCGCACGGCTCGATCCAGGCGCTCTTCGACGACTGCGCGATGGCCGCGGCCGACAAGCTGATCGGGGACTTCGGGGGGCCGGCGTGGGACGAGGAGTCGTACCGCAAGCTGTACGAGAGGGTGCGCGCGGAGATCGTGGACACCACCGTCCGCACGGTGGGTCAGGTGCAGCAGGTGCTGGCCGCCTGGCAGGCCTGTGAGCGCCGTCTGAAGGGCGTCCGCAGTCCCGTCCTGCTGCCCAACCTCCAGGACGTCCGGGCCCAGCTGGACGCCCTCGTGAAGCCGGGCTTCGTCACCGAGGCCGGTCTGCGCCGCCTTCCCGACCTGATGCGGTACCTGGTCGCCGCGGACCGCCGCCTCCAGCAGATGCCGACCAACGTCCAGCGCGACACCACGCGCATGGAGAAGGTCCACGAAATGCGGGACGAGTACGCCTGGCTCCTGGAACAGCTCCCCCAGGGCCGCCCGGTGCCGTCCTCGGTCAAGGACATCCGCTGGATGCTGGAGGAGCTCCGGGTCAGCTACTTCGCGCACGCGCTGGGCACGGCGTACCCGGTCTCGGACAAGCGGATCGTGAAGGCGATCGACGCGGCCGCACCGTGACCAGCCCCTCACAGAGGGTGAGTTCGACCAGGGGGCTCACCCTCCTGTACAGTCTCTTCTCGCAGCGCAACGCACGAATAGCGCCGCGAAACCTGGTCCTGTGGAGCAGTTTGGAGTGCTCGCCACCCTGTCAAGGTGGAGGCCGCGGGTTCAAATCCCGTCAGGACCGCAGTGAAGAAAGAAGGGCCCGCACCCTACGGGGGTTGCGGGCCCTTCTTCATGCCTCAACGGCCCGTTGCGCACCGAGGCCTCGAAGTGTTCCCACAGACCCCCCTGCGTCCCACGCCGTCTTGACGGCGTCTTCATCCGTCGGTACCCAGAGACCAGGGCCCTTTCCCCGTGGGCCCTGGAGGTGGCGCATGACGGCTTCGGTGAGGCACGAGACGCGAGCTCTGCTCCGTGCACATCTGTCGGCCGCCTCGTCGTACCGCCATCTGACCCGCCACTGCCCGATCTGCCACCACCTCCTGCGGCTGGCGATGGACTCCGTGCCGCCGGCCGCCGAGGCGCCGGACGAGGTGGTCGAGGAAGAGAGTCCAGCCGGTGCGTGAGCGCCCGGACCGCCCAACACCCGTACGCCCGGGGGAAGCTGGAGCGCCGACCCCCTTTAGCGCACGCGCGGCGGCGCCAACAAGCTGTGGGCCGTGTGACGGGTGTCACCGCATGAGTTTCTGAGATCGCGGTACTTACACCCCGCCTACAACAGGTCAATTTAATATGTGCAATTGCACCACCCTGGGCGGGTCGCCCCAGGGGCGCTCACAGGAGATCCGACAGCCCTCCCCAGACTCCGACAAGCCCGCCCACAGGGCCGGCCGGGCGGGCGGGCCGCGCGCACAAAAAAGATCGCGCCGGACTCGGCGGAGTCCAGCGCGATCGACGACGCACCCTGTCGCTTGCTCGAAAAGTCCCGATGGGCTTGGGCGTGGGTCCTGTTGGGGCAGAACCCGCGTCGCTTGGAGCTAGGGTTCGGGCAACTCGACGCAGTTGGGGGACCTGCCGGTTTGCCCTGTTATGAAGTTGTCAGGCCTCGCTGCGCTGCTGGGGGATGCCCGCAAGCAGAGCACGGACCTCCGCCTCGCGGTAGCGGCGGTGCCCGCCGAGCGTACGGATCGAAGTGAGCTTTCCGGCCTTCGCCCACCGCGTGACCGTCTTGGGGTCGACGCGGAACATGGTGGCGACCTCAGCCGGGGTCAGCAGCGGCTCGGCATCAGGGGTGCGAGCGGTCATGAGCGGCCTCCTCGGGAGAACCGAACCTTCTCGGTTCTTTCCTCTAAATTCTGCACCTTGACCCGCGTTGCCCGAAATGGTGGACGCGGGTCGAGTCGGTTATAGGACGAACGGCTTGTCCTCGGCACTACAACTACACCATCTGTCCAGCCGCGTCGGCCAAACCGATGGAATTGCCCTCCAGGTGTTCATCAGCGACGGAAGCCGATGGACCATGCCATAGCGGACAGTCACGCCACTGTGACGATCAGTCACAGGACGATCAGGAGTCACCAGACCCCCCAAAGCGTGCAATGCGGACGGAGTCCTCCCCGGACTCCTTGTCCTATTTTGGCATGAGGAGGGGCAAGCGACGCAAGAGCCGGGAACGTGCGGTCCGTCACCCTCGACACATAAGCCCGGATCGGGCCGTACGTCCGATGTTGACGACACCTCAGTAACCTCGGTGCGAGGACGAAACCCCAAAACGGGCGATTCGTCAAACGCCAGTTCGTTATCTAAGGCACGGCGCGGCTCCCCGAAGCAGGCCAGGGCGCTAGTTGGCCGACCGCCGGTCCCTGACGGACCGCCAGCGCTCCACGAGCCGCCCGTACGCCTCCCCGGCGGCCGCGCCGTCGCCGCGGCGCAGCGCCTCGATGCCCTCGGCCACGTCGGCCGCCGAGTGGTCGTCCTCCAGCTCACCGGCCGGCAGGGTGTGCACCAGGCCGCCGTAGTCCAGCTCGACCAGGGAGCGGGGGTGGAACTCCTCCAGCCAGCGCCCCACGTCCAGCAGACCGTCGATGAGCGGCCCCTCGTCGATGGCGTCCTTCAGCGCCCGCAGGGCGCGCGCCACGCGCCGCCGGGCCTGCACCATCGGCGTCCGGTAGCGCAGCATCGGCGGAATGTCCCCGGAGCCCTTGTCGAAGCGCCGCTCCTCGTCGGCGACCAGCACGAACCAGTGCAGCGGCACCTGCCAGGTCCCCGTGCGGATCCAGGGCCGCGCGTCCGGGTTGCGCACCAGCCAGCGCTCGTAGTCCTGGGTCGCCTGCCGTCGTACGACCTCCGGCAGCACCGCGTCGAGGACCGGTGGGGGCAGCTCGTCGCCCAGCTCCTGCAGGGCCTGCCAGCCGCGCAGCCGGGTGCGCCACGGGCACACGCACACCACGCCGTCCACGTCCAGGACGAACGCCTCGCTGCTCTCGTGCACCGGCACCGGGACGGGCGGAGTGGGCAGCAGGTCGGCGAGGGAGCGACGCAGTTCGTCCTGGTACGAGGGCCGGTCGGAGCGGTCCGCGTAGCGGGCCCAGTGGCCGCGCTCGGGCTCGGGGAAGGCGGCCAGCGGTTCGTAGACGCGCAGATACGTCGCGTACGGAACGATCACCGAGGACACCTTGGGCACGCCTGCTCCCTCCCCCGCCCGCCACCGGGAAAACCTGCGGAACCCGCCACGAACCTGCGGGAAATCCATGCAAATCGTCGCACGGGCGCTCCTGGGGAACGAGTGATCCTCAACACTGCCCGGATGGCGGGCCCCACAGGCTCTACTCTCGTCCTCACGGGCCCCCGCCACCCGTACGGGAGCCCAGTCCACCCGCCGCTCTTTACTTCAGGAGTCACCACAGTGACCGACGTGACCGGCGCACCTGCTGATGTACTGCACACCCTGTTCCACTCGGACCAGGGCGGACATGAGCAAGTCGTGCTCTGCCAGGACCGCGCCAGCGGGCTGAAGGCCGTCATCGCCATCCACTCCACCGCCCTGGGCCCGGCCCTCGGCGGCACGCGCTTCTACCCGTACGCGACCGAGGCGGAGGCCGTCGCCGACGCGCTCAACCTCGCGCGCGGGATGTCGTACAAGAACGCCATGGCCGGTCTCGACCACGGCGGCGGCAAGGCCGTGATCATCGGCGACCCGGAGCGCGACAAGACCGAGGAGCTGCTGCTCGCCTACGGGCGGATGGTCGCCTCCCTCGGCGGCAGGTACGTCACCGCGTGCGACGTCGGCACCTACGTCGCCGACATGGACGTCGTCGCCCGCGAGTGCCGCTGGACCACCGGCCGCTCGCCCGAGAACGGCGGCGCCGGCGACTCCTCCGTGCTGACCGCCTACGGCGTCTACCAGGGCATGCGGGCCAGTGCCCAGCACCTGTGGGGCGACCCGTCGCTGCGCGGCCGCAAGGTCGGCATCGCGGGCGTCGGCAAGGTCGGCCACCACCTGGTGCGGCATCTGCGCGACGAGGGCGCCGAGGTCGTCATCACGGACGTCCGCGAGGAGGCCGTCGGGCGGATCCTGGCGGCCCATCCCGAGGGCGTGACGGCCGTCGCCGACACGGAGGCCCTGATCCGCGTGGAGGGCCTGGACATCTACGCCCCCTGCGCGCTGGGCGGCGCCCTGAACGACGACACCGTGCCCGTGCTGACCGCGAGGATCGTCTGCGGGGCGGCCAACAACCAGCTCGCCCACCCGGGCGTGGAGAAGGACCTCGCCGACCGCGGGATCCTCTACGCGCCGGACTACGTGGTCAACGCCGGCGGTGTCATCCAGGTCGCCGACGAGCTGCACGGCTTCGACTTCGAGCGGTGCAGGGCGAAGGCGGCGAAGATCTTCGACACCACGCTCGCGATCTTCGCACGTGCGAAGACGGACGGGATTCCGCCGGCCGCCGCGGCCGACCGGATCGCCGAGCAGCGGATGCACGAGGCCGCCGGGGAACGCGCGCTGTGAACGTTTGACCGGTACCCGCCGGCGGGCACTTAGAGAGAACTCTCACGTTCGTCGGCGGGTCGGCCGCCGATAAGTGGTTAAAATCGCGATTGACCAGCGAGGACAGGGCGCCTCGAAGGTCCTGGGCACACGCTGCCCCTGCGGGCGACGTACCGTATGGGCGTGGGCTCAGGTACCGTGGAAGCCCTACGGACCGGCCTCTCCACGGAGAGTCCGTTCCAGATCATGAACGCGTGTCAGACTCTGGGGCCGTCGAGCCCCGTCGTTGAGGGGGTCGAGCCATGGGGCGCGGCCGGGCCAAGGCCAAGCAGACGAAGGTCGCCCGCCAGCTGAAGTACAACAGCGGCGGGACGGACCTCTCACGCCTGGCCGAGGAGCTGGGCGCATCGTCGACATCGAATCAGTCACCGAACGGTGACCATTTCGAGGACGATGGGCAGGACGACGACGACCTGTACTCCCGTTACGCCGACCTCTATGAGGACGACGACGACGAGGAAGAGGGCGGCAACCCTTCACAGCAGCGTCGCGGCGCTTGACGTCGCATAGTGAGCACCTACCCGGTCGGTGACCTCGGTCACCGACCGGGTTCTGTGCTGCCTGCCTCGGATCAGCTCGCGTAGTCCCCGACCAGGGCGGCACCGGTGGTGTGCTCGCCCCGCTCGGTGATCTCGCCGGCCACCCACGCCTCGACGCCCCGGTCCGCCAGTGTGGCGAGCGCCACGTCCGTGGACTCCTCGGGCACGATCGCGATCATGCCGACACCCATGTTCAGCGTCTTCTCCAACTCCAGGCGCTCGACCTGACCCGTCTTTCCGACGAGGTCGAAGATCGGGGCCGGGGTCCAGGTGGAACGGTCGACGATCGCGTGCAGGCCGTCCGGGATCACCCGGGCCAGGTTGGCCGCGAGGCCGCCGCCGGTGACGTGGCTGAAGGCGTGCACGTCCGTGGTGCGCGTCAGGGCCAGGCAGTCCAGCGAGTAGATCTTGGTCGGCTCCAGCAGTTCCTCGCCGAGGGTGCGGCCCAGGTCCTCGATCCGCGCCTCCAGGGACAGACCCGCCCGGTTCAGCAGGACATGCCGGACGAGCGAGTACCCGTTCGAGTGAAGCCCGGAGGCCGCCATGGCGATGACGGTGTCACCCGTACGGATGCGATCGGCGCCCAGCAGCCGGTCGGCCTCCACGACGCCCGTACCGGCGCCGGCGACGTCGAAGTCGTCCTCGCCCAGCAGACCCGGGTGTTCGGCCGTCTCGCCGCCCACCAGGGCGCACCCGGCCAGCACACAGCCTTCCGCGATGCCCTTGACGATCGCGGCGACCCGCTCGGGGTGGACCTTGCCGACGCAGATGTAGTCGGTCATGAACAGCGGCTCGGCGCCGCACACCACGATGTCGTCCATGACCATCGCGACCAGGTCGTGGCCGATGGTGTCGTACACGCCCAGCTGACGGGCGACGTCCACCTTCGTGCCCACGCCGTCGGTGGCCGAGGCGAGCAGGGGCCGCTCGTAGTTCTTCAGGGCGGAGGCGTCGAAGAGGCCGGCGAAGCCGCCGAGGCCGCCGAGGACCTCGGGGCGCTGCGTCTTCTTCACCCACTCCTTCATGAGTTCCACGGCGCGGTCGCCCGCTTCGATGTCGACGCCCGCGGCTGCGTAGCTGGCACCAGTTGTCTCAGACATGGCTAGTGAGAACTTTCGTGTCGTACGGCAGGTTTTACGGGCGGTCTACGGGCGACGGATCGCGTCGGCCGCGGCCGTGGCGGCCGGCCCCGCGGCCAGCTCGGTCTCCAGGAGCTGCTTGCCGAGCAGCTCGGGGTCGGGGAGCTCCATCGGGTACTCGCCGTCGAAGCAGGCGCGGCAGAGGTTCGGCTTGGCGATGGTGGTCGCCTCGATCATGCCGTCGATGGAGATGTAGGCCAGGGAGTCGGCGCCCAGCGAGGTGCCGATCTCTTCGATCGTCATGCCGTTGGCGATGAGCTCGGCGCGGGTGGCGAAGTCGATGCCGAAGAAGCAGGGCCACTTCACGGGCGGCGAGGAGATCCGGATGTGGACCTCGGCCGCGCCCGCCTCGCGCAGCATCCGCACCAGCGCCCGCTGGGTGTTGCCGCGCACGATCGAGTCGTCGACGACGACCAGGCGCTTGCCCTTGATGACTTCCTTCAGCGGGTTCAGCTTCAGGCGGATGCCGAGCTGCCGGATGGTCTGCGAGGGCTGGATGAAGGTCCGGCCGACATAGGCGTTCTTGACCAGTCCGGCGCCGAAGGGGATGCCGGAGGCTTCCGCGTAGCCGATGGCCGCGGGCGTTCCGGACTCCGGGGTCGCTATGACCAGATCGGCCTCGACCGGAGCCTCCTTCGCCAGCTTGCGGCCCATCTCCACACGGGAGAGGTAGACGTTCCGGCCGGCGATGTCGGTGTCCGGGCGGGCCAGGTACACGTACTCGAAGACACAGCCCTTGGGCTTCGCGTCCGCGAATCGGGAGGTGCGCAGGCCGTTCTCGTCGATGGCGACGAACTCGCCCGGCTCGATCTCGCGGACGTAGCTGGCGCCGCAGATGTCGAGGGCGGCGGACTCGGAGGCGACCACCCAGCCGCGCTCCAGACGCCCGAGGACCAGCGGGCGGATGCCCTGCGGGTCGCGGGCGGCGTAGAGGGTGTGTTCGTCCATGAAGACCAGGGAGAAGGCGCCGCGCACCTTCGGCAGCACCGTGTGGGCCGCCTCCTCGATGGTCAGGGGCTTGCCGTCCGCGTCCTCCTGGGCGGCGAGCAGCGCCGTCAGGAGGTCGGTGTCGTTGGTGGCCGCCACGCGCGGGGCGCGGCCGCCCTCCTTCTTCGGCAGGTCGGCGACCATCTCGGCGAGCTGCGCCGTGTTGACCAGGTTGCCGTTGTGGCCGAGCGCGATGGAGCCCTGCGCGGTGGCGCGGAACGTCGGCTGGGCGTTCTCCCACACGGAGGCGCCGGTGGTCGAGTAGCGGGCGTGTCCGACCGCGATGTGACCCTGGAGCGAACCGAGAGAGGTCTCGTCGAAGACCTGGGAGACGAGGCCCATGTCCTTGAAGACGAGGATCTGGGAGCCGTTGCTGACCGCGATTCCCGCGGATTCCTGGCCCCGATGCTGGAGGGCGTAGAGCCCGAAGTAAGTGAGCTTGGCGACCTCTTCGCCCGGAGCCCAGACTCCGAAGACGCCGCAGGCGTCCTGGGGGCCTTTCTCACCGGGGAGCAGATCATGATTGAGTCGACCGTCACCACGTGGCACGGCTCCGAGTGTAGGCGAGATCGACCACTGGTCCGAATTGGGGTTACTGGTCAGTAGTGGATCACTTTCGGACGACGGCTCGGACCTTCAGGCCGTTTGTGCTGGTCAGCGTGAGGGTGTCGTGATCGACTCGGTAGCCGACCGTGTGGTGGAACAGCCCCAGCAGGGCTCGTTCGGTCTGCATGAGTGAGGCGTCGCACATCATTCGGGTGGTCATCGGTCGGCCGAGCGCGATGTGCCCGGCGCGTACGGTCGCCGTGGCGTCGACGTGATTGCAGCCGAGCCGGCCGGCCGCCTTGTGGGTCTTGGCGTCGAAGGAGAGGTACGGACTGCCGTGCGCGACGCCGGTCGTGCCGTTCACCGTGATGTCCCTGACGCTCCAGTCGACGCCCGTGACGGGCCGCTCGACGGCCACCGAGCCGCTGCCGCCGTCCGCCTTCTCGCTGCCGCACGCCACCGCGAGCGGCACCAGTGTCAGGACGGCGAGGGTGAGTCGCTGTGTGTCCATGGGGATGGGACGGGAGGGACCCGCGCCCGGTTCCGGCTCAGCTCATCACGGGCAGCAGCCCGCCGAGGTCCGCCCGCTCCCCGCTCGCGCTGACTTTGGCGTCCGCGAGCGCGTCCTTCCAGGTCAGCCGACCGGTCGCCAGCCGGATCCAGGTCAGCGGGTCGGTCTCGACGACGTTGGGCGGGGTGCCGCGGGTGTGCCGCGGCCCCTCGACGCACTGCACCACGGCGTACGGCGGCACCCGCACCTCGGTGGAGCCGCCGGGCGCCTTCGCGGCGAGGGCGTCCGCGAGCAGCCGGGTGCAGGCCGCGAGGGCCTGCCGGTCGAACGGCACCTGAAGCCCCGGCACCGCGGCGTTCAGGTCGTCCGTGTGGACGACGAGTTCGACGGTACGGGTGACCAGCAGGTCGGCGAGGGTGAGGGCGCCGGTGCGGAAGGCGAGGACCCGGCCGTCGGGCGTACCGGCGAGCGTGCCGGACAGCCGCTCGGCGACGACGGTCAGGGCGGCGTTCGCGTCGGCGTCGCGCCGGGCGAGCTCGTGGGGGGCCTCGGACAGCAGCTCGGCGTCGGCGGCGGTGCCGAACGCCCACTCCAGCAGCGTGATCTCCGCCCGGGGCGGCTCGGGCAGCTCGGCGAGACGGGCGACGACGTCGATGCACCTGCCGATGTGCGCGACCAGCTCCCGCACCGACCAGTCACCGAGCCGGGTCGGCAGCGCGAGCTGCTCGGGGCCGAGCGTGCCGACGGCCTCGCGGACGTGGTCGAACTGCGCCGCCACGGCCTTGCGGATCTTGGCGGAGTCGTACGTGCGCGCGCGTTTCCCGGCCGGTGACATGGGCTCAGCCTAGAGCGGCCGGCGCGTGGGCCGGACATGGCCGAAGGCCCCGCCCGTTCGGCACGGGCGGGGCCTTCGGCGTCGTACGGGCGCCTACTTCAGCAGCGCGGGGATGGTCTCCTCGTGCGCCCGGCGCAGCTCGTCCAGGGAGAGCTCGAACTCGCCCTGCACCTCCACCGACTCGCCGTCGACGACACCGATGCGGGTCACGGGCAGGCCCCGGGCGCCGCACATGTCGTTGAAGCGGACCTCCTCGGAGCGCGGCACGGCGACGACCGCGCGGCCCGCCGACTCGGAGAAGCAGAACGTGAAGGCGTCCAGCCCGTCCGGGACGACCAGACGCGCGCCCTTGCCGCCGAGCAGTGCCGACTCCACGACCGCCTGGATCAGACCGCCGTCGGACAGGTCGTGCGCCGAGTCGATCATGCCGTCGCGGCTGGCGGAGATCAGGATCTCGCCGAGCAGCCGCTCCCGCTCCAGGTCGACCTTGGGCGGCAGGCCGCCGAGGTGGTCGTGGACGACCTGCGACCAGGCCGAGCCGCCGAACTCCTCACGCGTGTCGCCGAGGAGGTAGAGCAGGTGGCCCTCCTCCTGGAAGGCGACCGGCGTACGGCGGGCGACGTCGTCGATCACGCCGAGGACCGCGACCACGGGGGTCGGGTGGATGGCGGCCTCGCCCGTCTGGTTGTAGAGCGAGACGTTGCCGCCGGTCACCGGGGTGCCGAGCTGCTGGCAGCCGTCGGCGAGACCACGAATGGCCTCGGCGAACTGCCACATGACGGCCGGGTCCTCGGGCGAGCCGAAGTTCAGGCAGTCGGAGACGGCGAGCGGCTTTGCGCCGGTGGTGGCGACGTTGCGGTACGCCTCCGCCAGTGCCAGCTGGGCGCCGGTGTACGGGTCGAGCTTGGCGTACCGGCCGTTGCCGTCGGTCGCGATGGCGACGCCGAGGCCGGTCTCCTCGTCGATGCGGATCATGCCGGAGTCCTCCGGCTGCGCGAGGACGGTGTTGCCCTGCACGAAGTGGTCGTACTGCGAGGTGATCCACTTCTTGGAGGCCTGGTTGGGGGAGGCCACCAGCTTCAGGACCTGGTCCTTCAGCTCCTCGCCCGTGGCCGGGCGGGGCAGCTTGTTCGCGTCGTCGGCCTGGAGGGCGTCCTGCCAGTCCGGACGGGCGTACGGGCGCTCGTAGACCGGGCCGTCGTGGGCGACGGTGCGCGGGTCGACGTCGACGATCTTGCCGCCGTGCCAGTAGATCTCCAGGCGGTCGCCGTCGGTCACCTCACCGATGACGGTGGCGATGACGTCCCACTTCTCGCAGATCTCCAGGAAGCGCTCGACCTTCGCCGGCTCCACGACCGCGCACATGCGTTCCTGCGACTCGCTCATGAGGATCTCCTCGGGCGAGAGCGTGGAGTCGCGCAGCGGTACGTCGTCCAGGGTCACGCGCATGCCGCCGGAGCCGTTGGAGGCCAGCTCGGAGGTGGCGCAGGACAGACCGGCCGCGCCGAGGTCCTGGATGCCGACGACCAGCTTCTCCTTGAACGCCTCCAGGGTGCACTCGATGAGGAGCTTCTCCTGGAAGGGGTCGCCGACCTGGACGGCCGGGCGCTTCGACGGCTTGGCGTCGTCGAAGGTCTCGGAGGCCAGGATCGAGGCGCCGCCGATGCCGTCGCCGCCGGTCCGGGCGCCGTAGAGGATGACCTTGTTGCCGGCGCCGGACGCCTTGGCGAGGTGGATGTCCTCGTGCCGCATGACGCCGATGGCACCGGCGTTGACCAGCGGGTTGCCCTGGTAGCAGGCGTCGAAGACGACCTCGCCGCCGATGTTGGGCAGGCCCAGGCAGTTGCCGTAGCCGCCGATGCCGGCGACGACGCCGGGCAGCACGCGCTTGGTGTCGGGGTGGTCGGCCGCGCCGAAGCGCAGCGGGTCCACGACCGCGACCGGGCGGGCGCCCATCGCGATGATGTCGCGGACGATGCCGCCGACGCCGGTGGCCGCGCCCTGGTAGGGCTCGACGTACGACGGGTGGTTGTGCGACTCGACCTTGAAGGTGACCGCGTAGCCCTGGCCGACGTCGACCACGCCGGCGTTCTCGCCGATGCCGACGAGGAGGGCGTCGGACTGCGGGGCCTTCTCGCCGAACTGGCGCAGGTGGACCTTGGAGGACTTGTACGAGCAGTGCTCGGACCACATGACGGAGTACATGGCGAGCTCGGCGCCGGTCGGGCGGCGGCCGAGGATCTCCACCACCCGCTCGTACTCGTCCTTCTTCAGGCCGAGTTCGGCCCAGGGCAGCTCGACGTCGGGGGTCGCGGCCGCGTTCTCGACCGTGTCCAGAGGCGTCCTGCTCATGCGGTGACCAGCTTCTTGAGGATCGAGGTGAAGAAGGGGAGGCCGTCGGTACGGCCCGTGCCGATCAGCGGCTCGGTGGCGTGCTCGGGGTGCGGCATCAGGCCCACGACGTTGCCGGCCTCGTTGGTGATGCCCGCGATGTCGCGGAGCGAGCCGTTGGGGTTGAAGTCCATGTACCGGAAGGCGACACGGCCCTCGGCCTCGAGCTTGTCGAGGGTGTACTCGTCGGCCACGTAGCGGCCGTCCATGTTCTTCAGCGGGATGTGGATCTCCTGGCCCGCCTCGTAGTCCACGGTCCAGGCCGTCTCCGCGTTCTCCACCCGCAGCTTCTGATCGCGGCAGATGAAGTGCAGGTGGTCGTTGCCGAGCATGCCGCCCGGCAGGAGGTGGGCCTCGGTGAGGATCTGGAAGCCGTTGCAGATGCCGAGGACCGGCAGTCCGGCCTTCGCCTGCTCGATGACCGTCTCCATCACGGGCGAGAAGCGGGAGATGGCGCCGGCCCGCAGATAGTCGCCGTAGGAGAAACCACCGGGGAGGACGACCGCGTCCACCTGGTGCAGGTCCTTGTCCTTGTGCCAGAGGGCGACGGGTTCGGCGCCCGCGAGGCGGATCGCGCGCTGGGTGTCCCGGTCGTCGAGGCTGCCCGGGAAAGTGACGACGCCAATACGAGCGGTCACTTCGCGGCCTCCGCGACTTCCTCGATCCGCACGGTGAAGTTCTCGATCACGGTGTTGGCCAGGAAGGATTCGGCGAGATCATGGATGCGGGCGAGCGCGGCCTCGTCGACCGGTCCGTCAACTTCCAGTTCGAATCGCTTTCCCTGACGTACATCGGAGATGCCTTCGAAACCCAGTCGCGGCAGTGCGCGCTGGACCGCCTGGCCCTGGGGGTCGAGGATCTCCGGCTTGAGCATGACGTCGACTACGACGCGTGCCACTGGCACTCCCGATGGTGTGGTGCTGAGCAGGTTCCTGAAGGTGTCTCCGACAGGCGTCTTCAGACTACCCGCACGAAATTTCTACGCGCGTCGACTTGTAGGAATCTACGTGATCGCGGTCACGATCGACCGGGCGGCGTCTTGTTCACCAAAATTTCCGGGATCGGCACCCGGTACCTATTGCGCTCGGACACGCCAAAGGATTTAGTCGGGCTTCACAATGCTTTGCCGGGCACTGTACAAATAATTTGGCACGTGCCGAATGAAGGGACCGATATTCGTGGCGCAGAAGGTCGTGGTCACTCTCTTTGACGACATCGACGGCTCGGAAGCGGCGGAAACGATCGCCTTCGGACTCGACGGCAAGTCGTACGAGATCGACCTGAATCAAGCCAATGCAGAGAAACTGCGTAAGGCGCTCGAGCCCTACGTGGAGGCCGGCCGCAAGCGGTCGAAGTCGGGCAAGGCCTACCGGCAGACCGAGGTCGCCCCCGACCCCGCCGCCGTCCGGGCCTGGGCGCAGGCCAACAAGATGGACGTCCCCGCCCGCGGGCGCATCCCCAAGAAGGTCTACGAGGCGTTCGGCGAGGCCCAGTAGAGGAGTGACCGGCCCTCTGACCGACGGCCGGTCAGCCGCCCCTCGGGAGAACCGACTTGCGCTGCACCCCTCCTGGTCGGCTAGAGTCTGGAGCACGCCGAGGGGCAAGGCCGAAAGGCCGAACCTCACGGAGTACATGCGGGTGTAGTTCAGTAGCAGAACATCCCCCTTCCAGGGGGAAGGCGCAGTGTGCAATTCCTGTCACCCGCTCTGCACCACCGGTCCGGACCACTGTTGTGGATCAGGTAGGCTGGTGCTCGCGCCGATCGGTGGGAGCCGGTCGGAGGCAATGCGGACGTAGCTCAGTTGGTAGAGCGCAACCTTGCCAAGGTTGAGGTCGCGAGTTCGAGCCTCGTCGTCCGCTCTGGAATCAAGCCCCCCGGCTTCGGCCGAGGGGCTTTTTCATGTTCGCCTCCCCCAAGGCCGTCCCTCCCGTCCCTGCCCTCCCTGTCTGACATTTGTCATGCCGAGCGATGACAGCGCGCACTGCTGACCGCTCCCCTGCGCCGGGACGCTGAGGACATGGACACGAACGAACACGTGATTGAGGTCACTGACCTGCGGCGTGTGTACGGGGGCGGGTTCGAGGCGGTGCGCGGGATCACCTTCTCCGTGAACCGCGGCGAGATCTTCGCTCTGCTCGGCACCAACGGCGCGGGCAAGACGTCGACGGTGGAACTGCTGGAGGGGCTCGCGCGGCCGGCCGGGGGCCGGGTGCGGGTGCTCGGGCACGACCCGTACGAGGAGCGGGCCGCCGTACGGCCCCGCACCGGCGTGATGCTCCAGGAGGGCGGCTTCCCGTCCGAGCTGACCGTCGCCGAGACCGCGCGGATGTGGGCGGGCTGCGTGAGCGGGGCACGCCCTGAGACCGAGGCGCTGGAGCTGGTCGGGCTCGCGGGCCGCACCGGCGTACGCGTGAAGCAGCTGTCCGGGGGTGAACGGCGCCGCCTCGACCTGGCGCTCGCACTGCTCGGCGAGCCCGAGGTGCTGTTCCTGGACGAGCCGACCACCGGCCTCGACGCCGAAGGACGCCGGGACACCTGGGAGTTGGTGCGGGCACTGCGCGAGACGGGCACGACGGTGCTGCTGACCACGCACTACCTGGAGGAGGCCGAGGGCCTCGCCGACCGGCTGGCGATCCTGCACGAGGGACGCATCGCGACGACCGGCACGCCCGCCGAGGTGACGGCCGCCCAGCCCGCCCGCATCTCCTTCCGGCTGCCCGACGGCTACTTCCTGGGCGACCTGCCACCCCTCGGCGAGCTGGGGGTGTGCGGGCACGAGCTGGACGGCAGGGTCGTACGGCTGCGGACCCGGGAGCTGCAGCGGACGGCCACCGCACTGCTGGTGTGGGCGCAGGGCGAGCGGGTGGAGCTGCCGGGGCTAGACGTCCGGTCGGCCTCGCTGGAGGAGGCGTTCCTCGGGATCGCCCGGGAGCAGGGGGTGGCGGCGTGAGCGCGCTCGTCCTCGCCCCTGCCGGGCGGCGGCTGCGGGCCCTTGCCCGGGCGGAGCTGACGCTGCTGGGACGCAACCGGAGCGCGGTGACCACAGCACTGCTGGTGCCGCTGGCGCTGCCGTTCACCGTCAGGCCCGCGCTCGACGGGATGGATCTCCAGCGGTCGGGGCTGAACACCGGCACGGTGACGCTGACCGCGGCCATCGGCTTCTCCTTCCTGTTCTCGGTCTACACCGGCCTGGTGAGTGCCTTCGTCGCCCGCCGCGAGGAACTCGTCCTCAAACGCCTGCGGACCGGGGAACTCGGCGACGCCGAGATCCTCCTCGGCACCGCCCTGCCCGCCGCGTGCCTCGGCCTCGCCCAGTCACTGGTGCTGACGCTTGGCTGCGTGCTCTTCCTCGACGCGGGGGCACCACGGGCGCCCTACCTGGTCGCGCTCGGCGTCCTCATGGGTCTGGTGCTGTGCGCCGCGCTCGCCGCGCTCACCGCCTCCTTCACCCGGACCGCCGAGAGCGCCCAGGTCACGGCGCTGCCGCTGGTGTTCGTGTCGATGCTGGGCTCGGGCATCGCGATCCCGGCCGGCACCCTGCCCGACCGGTTCGCCTCCGTGTGCGCGCTGCTGCCGCTGTCCCCCGCGATCCGGCTGGTGAGCGGCGGGTTCACCGGCCGGCTGAGCGCCGCCGAGGCGCTGGCGTCCGCGGCGGTCGCACTGGCCTGGCTCGCGGCCGCGGTGTTTGCTGTACGGCGGTGGTTCCGGTGGGAACCCCGGCGTTGACGGACGGGGGAGCGGTGCTCGGGCGCATACGGGGATGGCAGCGGCGCCACTGGCGGGAGCGCAGCAAGGCCGAGCGGGTCGAGCTGCAGACCGTGATCACCTGGTACGTCACAACCTGGATCTTCTCCGTCTCCTGGCTCGGGCTGCCCCTGGTGGGCGCGCTGGCCCGGCGGCCGGCGCCGCTGGCCGTCGGCGGGCTGCTGCTCCTCGTCGGCGCCCTGCAGTGCGTCGAGGCCAACCGGCGCACCCGGCCGGTGCTCGACCACTACCTGGGCCGCGCTCCCCTCCCGCCCGGCGCACTGCGCCCCGGCGCCGGGCTGCTCGCCCTCGCGCTGGCCCTGACCCTGGTGCTGGCCTCGCTGGACGGCGCCGACCCGATGGGCGTCCGGCTCTTCGCCGGCGCCTCGCTGCTGCCCTTCGGGCTGCTGTACGGGCTGGTGGCGCCCATCGGGGTCTTCCTGCGCCGGTCCGCCGCGCTCGCCGTGGTGCTGATGGCCGTCTTCGGCTGGGTCGCCCCCGAGCCCGCCGGGATTCTCATGATCGGAGTGCTGACCGTCTTCGGGGCGCTCTTCTCGCTGCTCGCCTGCCGCTGCGGCGCCTGGACCCTGTCCGTGCTGTGGGAGGCGGAGCGGGCCCGCGAGGTCGAGGCCCGGCTCGCCGTCGCCGAGGAGCGGCTGCGGTTCGGGCGCGACCTGCACGACGTGGTGGGGCGGAACCTGGCCGTCATCGCGCTCAAGAGCGAGCTGGCCGTGCAACTGGCGCGGCGCGGACGGCCGGAGGCGGTGGAGCAGATGATCGAGGTGCAGCGGATCGCCCAGGAGTCGCAGCGGGAGGTGCGGGAGGTCGTACGGGGATACCGGAAGGCCGACCTGGGGATCGAACTCGCGGGTGCGCAAGGGGTGTTGAGTGCGGCCGGGATCGAGTGCGAGGTGCGCGGAGCGGCCACCGGGCTGGCTCCCGAGGTGCAGTCGGCGCTCGGCTGGGTCGTGCGCGAGGCGACGACGAACGTGCTGCGGCACGGCGACACCCGACGGTGCGCGGTCGTCCTGACGGTGGAGGAAGGACGTGTGGTGCTGACCGTGGAGAACGACGGGGCCTCGGCCCCCGCGGGCGCGGGCGGCTCGGGGCTGGCGGGGCTGCGCGAGCGGCTGTCGGCGGTGGGCGGGACCCTGGAGGCCGGCCGGGTCGGAGGAGACCTGTTCCGAGTGGTGGCCGAGGTGCCCGTGCAGGTGCGCGAGGTCACGGCATGACCGGCCCCGTGCGGCTGCTGCTCGCCGACGACGAGCATCTGATCCGGGGTGCGCTGGCCGCGCTGCTCGGACTGGAGGACGACCTCCTGGTCGTCGCCGAGGCGGCGAGCGGGCCGGAGGCGCTGGCGATGGCGAGGGCGCACGAACCGGACGTGGCCGTGCTGGACCTGCAGATGCCGGGCGCCGACGGTGTGAAGGTCGCCACATCCCTGCGGGCCGAACTGCCCGGCTGCCGGGTGCTGATCGTGACCGGTCACGGGCGGGCCGGGCATCTCAAGCGGGCCCTCGCGGCGGGGGTGCGCGGGTTCGTCCCCAAGACGGTGAGCGCCCAGCGCCTGGCCGAGATCATCCGGACCGTGCACTCCGGACAGCGCTACGTCGACCCCGAGTTGGCCGCCGACGCCATCGCCTCCGGGGACTCCCCGCTGACCGCGCGGGAGGCCGAGGTGCTGGAACTGGCCGCCGACGGGGCGCCCGTCGCGGAGATCGCCGAGCGGGCCGCGCTGTCGCAGGGGACCGTGCGGAACTATCTCTCGTCGGCCGTCTCGAAGCTCGGTGCGGAGAACCGGCACGCGGCCGTGCGACTCGCACGGGAGCGAGGTTGGGTATAGTTGGCGTCGCGCCACGGCGCACTGCGGACGTAGCTCAGTTGGTAGAGCGCAACCTTGCCAAGGTTGAGGTCGCGAGTTCGAGCCTCGTCGTCCGCTCCACAGCGAAGGCCCCGGTCACCGACCGGGGCCTTCGTCATGGGTCAGCTCCAGCCGGTGCCCGTCAGACGCTCGTACGCCTCGATGTACTTCGCCCGCGTCGCGTCCACGACCTGCTGCGGCAGCGGGGGCGGAGGCTGCTCGCTCTTTCGGTCCCAGCCGGACTCCGGCGAGGTCAGCCAGTCGCGCACGAACTGCTTGTCGTACGACGGCTGCGCGCGGCCCGGCTGCCACTGGTCGGCCGGCCAGAACCGGGAGGAGTCCGGGGTGAGGATCTCGTCCGCGAGGACCAGGGTGTCGCCGTCGAAGCCGAACTCGAACTTGGTGTCGGCGAGGATGATGCCGCGGTCCCGGGCGATGTCCCGGCCACGCCCGTAGACGGCGAGGGTGGCCTGGCGCAGCTCGGCCGCGGTGTCGGCGCCGACGCGGCGCGCGACCTCCTCGTACGAGACGTTCTCGTCGTGCTCGCCGACCTCGGCCTTGGTGGCCGGGGTGAAGATCGGGGCGGGCAGTTCGCTGCCGTCGACCAGGCCCTCGGGCAGGGCCAGCCCGCAGACCGTGCGGGAGTCGTTGTACTCCAGCAGGCCCGAGCCGGTCAGGTAGCCGCGGGCGACGGCCTCCACCGGGACCATCCGCAGCGATTTGCAGACGAGCGTCCGGCCGGCCCAGTCGGCGGGGGCGCCGGCCGGCAGTTCGGTGCTCAGCACATGGTTGGGGATCAGATCGGCGATCTGGTCGAACCACCACAGGGACAACTGGGTCAGCACCCGGCCCTTGTCGGTGATTTCCGTCGGCAGCACCCAGTCGAAGGCCGAAATGCGGTCACTGGCGACCATCACGAGGTCGCCCGCCTCGTTCTGGTAGAGCTCGCGCACCTTGCCGGTGTGGAGGTGAACCAGGCCCGGAACCTGGAGCGGCTCGGGCTTTTCTACGAATCCGGACACGGTTCCTCCCTGTAGTTCTGTCCTATGGCTCGATTCTCCCGTATGCCGGGGATCGCCCAGGGGGTGGGGTCGGCTCGGAAGGGGCGGTGACGTGGGCGTACGTGAGCTCAGTCACGTTTGCAGATGCGGTCCAGGAGGTTGGCGGTGGCGCGCTGGACCCGGGCGTCGACGTGGCCCGGACGGTCCAGGGCGGGCGACCAGGCGAAGGTCCCGGACGCGAACACCAGGGCCCCGGAGGGGGCGCGGTAGAGCGAGGTCTCCTGGTGACGCTGGACGCCCTCGGAGTCGGTGTACGGGGAGTGCGCCAGCAGGATGCGGTCCTCGTGGTCGGGCAGGGGGGTGCGCGGGAAGTAGCGGTCAGCCTCGCCCGCGACCATCCCCTCGATCGGGTCGCCCTCGTGCGCGCCGGTCGCCTCCCACAGCCAGTGGTCGGCGTTGCGGACGATCAGGGGATGGGGCTCGGGGACCCGGCCCGCGTACTGGATGCCGACCACCTGCTGCTCGGGGCGGTCGATCTCCCGCCACAGGACGGGTTTGCCGGGGCCCTTGCGTTTTCGGCAGGTCAGCAGGCGGTCGGGCACCCCGGAGGGAGACGGGCCCAACTCGACCTGCCAGTACATGGAGTTCGCGGAGAGGAACACCAGGGAGGTGCCGTTCTCGCGGGCGATCTCGACCGTGCGGCGCATGTTCGCCGACCAGTACTCGTCGTGCCCGGGGAAGACCAGGCCCCGGTAGCGGGTGGGATCGACGTGCCCCGCGTGCAGGTCGCGGGCGTCGGCGTAGGCGAGGTCATAGCCGTAGCGCTCGGCGAAGCGGATGAAGTCGTAGGCGTGGCCCACGTGGAGCGGGAGGCCGGCGCCGGCGTACGGGCGGTCGAAGGAGACGGTCGTCGCCGCGTCGGACTCGCCGAGGAGCCGGCCCTGCTCGTCCCAGGCGTGGTACAGGCTGGCGCCGGTGCGGCCGTCCTCCGGGTAGAGGTTGTACGCCTGCCAGGTCACGTCGGGCAGGAGCAGCAGCAGGTCGGCGGGGTGGTTGTCGCGGATCGTGAACGGGATGTGGGAGCGGTAGCCGTCGACGGTGGTCAGGACGGCCACGTACGCCCCGATGCTCCAGTGGCTCGGGATCTGCAGCCGCCACGACAGCCACCAGTGGTGACAGGAGACCGTGCGGTCGGCGGTGAGCGGCGGGGGCTGAACGATGCCGGAGAGGCGGGGGCTGGTGGTGATCTTGGCCGCGCCGTCGCCGCCGTAGTGTCCGATGCGGTAGATGTCCACGGCGAACTCCTGGGGCGGGTCGACCGTGATGTGGAAGTCGACGGCCTGGCCCGGGGCGACCGCGCCGGTGGAGATGAAGCCCTTGATCTGGCGGTGGACGTCGTCGGCGGAGCGTGGGCCGCCTGCGCTCCGGGGGCCCGGGACCCGGTGGGTGCCGGGCGTCGGGGGATGGGCCTGGCCGTCCAGGTACCAGGGGACGACCTGGCCGGTGTCGTCGAAGTAGGTGACGTTGCCGCGCAGCCAGGGGACGGGGCCCTGGCCGAAGGGATCGGTGACGGCGTGTGCCAGCGCTCCGGACTCCCAGCGGCGGATGTGCTCCGATCGCTCCGATTCCATGATCGCTCCCCTCCCTCGTGCCCCCGTGGTCGCGTGTCCTGTGCCGCAAGCCCTTGCCATGTGCCCGATCGGTCCCAGCACATCACATTACGCACGCAGGTGGTCACAGTTCGTTGCGAATTGGCCGAAAGTGGAACAGCTCGTTCCGGTACGGCTGGGTGGGCGGGGTCAGACGAGCCGTACGGGTTTCTCCGGGCGTATGCCGGACTCCCGCAGCCAGGCCCGCAGCGGGGCGGGGTCGCCGTCCTCCACGAGGCTCAGGACCCGGGGGGTCAGGTCGGCGGCCCGTTCGCCGGCGATCAGGAGCGTGGGGCCGTCCAGCCAGTCCAGGCCCGGGGCCGCGCCGGCGGTGTCCATGGCGGCGCAGCACACCATCGCGGTGACATGGTCGGTGAGCAGCTCGCGGGCCGTGCGGGGCGGCTGGAGCGGGAAGAGCGGCAGTGCCGTGTCGTCCCAGGGAGCGGGGTCGGCGGCGGTGGGCCGGGGAGCGGGGGCGGCCTCTTCCCGGGCGAGCTGTGCGGTCAGCGCCGCGGCGAGGGCGGCCGCGCGTTCGTTCTCGACCTCTGCCTCGGCCTCGGCCTCGTGGTCGGCGGGCGCCGGGCGCTCGGGCGCGGTCCGCCCGGCCTCAGCAGCGATGGCGACCGGACTCGGGGGCGCCGAGAGGTGGGCCAGGATCCGGGTCAGGGTGGGGCCGTCCGGGGCCGGGGCCGCGGGGTCCGTGGAGCGGGTGACACCCAGCGTGTCCAGGACGTGGTGGAGGCGGGCCGCGTCCGTGCGCCATTTACGGTCGACGACCTCCTCCGGGTACTCCTGCCAGTCCACCGGGGCCCAGTCGGGACCGGTCTCGGCGGGGCCGCCGTGGAAGAGCCGGGCGGCGAGGAGGGAGACGGCCTCGTCGACCGCGCCGGGCTCCTCCAGCAGGTCGCAGGCCGGACGCTCGCCCAGGCGGGAGGCGAAGCCCTCGGCGAGGCGGTCACGGCGGGACAGCTCCGTCAGGGCCGCCACCACGCCCGCGTCGAGCCGGGACGGCCAGCGGCCCATCCGCCAGGCGGGCAGCGCCACCCGGGTCAGGAGGCGGTCCCAGCCCGCGTAGGCCAGGCCCACCTGTTCCTGGGCGACGATGCGCAGGCCGTAGTCCACAGCCTGTGCACGCTCCGCCGCCGCTGCCGCGACACCGCGCTCCATCAGCGCCGCGTGCTCCCGGCAGCTGCGCAGCAGCAGGCGCGCCACGGCACCCAGTCCGGCGCAGACGCCTCGGGTCAGCGGGCAGCGGGCGGGGGTGGAGGCGACGGCCACCGCGGCGTCCAGCCCGCGCACGAAGCGCCGGGCGGCGGCTATGTCCGGGTGGGCCGAGGGGCCCGTACCCGCGACGACCGGCGCGAGGACCGCGCGCAGTTCACCGACGCGCATCCACCACAGGAACGGCGAGCCGATGACCAGGACCGGGGCCGCGGCCGCCCGGCGGTGGGCGGAACGGGCGCCGGCTATCTCGTCGCCGTCCTCCCGCGCGGGCGGGCCGTGCGAAGGGTGGGTGCGGTCCTCCAGCCAGCTGTCGCAGTCCGGGGTGAGCGCTATCGCGGACGGAGCCGGGACGTCCAGGCGGTCGGCGAGATCGCGCACCATCCGGTACAGATCCGGCGCCGAGCCCTCCGGGACGGGGACGGTCGGGGTGACGGCCGGGCGGGCCCGGGCGACGACCAGGGCGATGACTCCGGCGGCGAGCAGCACGAGGACGGCGACAGGGGTCACCGCCCAGCGGGCGGCGTGCCAGAACGGGCCCACGAGATGGCCCGTGGAGTCGCCGACGAGCAGGATCACGGCGACCGCCGCGGGCAGCAGCGCCACGGCCAGCGCGCGGCCGCGGATGCGCAGCACGGCGAGAGCCCTCGAGCGCGCGGCCTGCGCGCCCATTTCCGCACCCATGCCGGTACCGGTCACCACCGGTATCTCACCCCCTCCCCTGCTGTCCTGAATGTCCAGCTGTCCTGGCTTTGGTCACTCCCCCACTGTGGCACCCGCCACTGACATCGCAATGCCGGTGGGCCAAGTGCCGGAACGCTTGCGCCGCACCCTAGTTGGGCCCTCGGCCCCCGTCAGCCGGATGGGGGAGCGGTCACTCGATGGAATGGCTTTGGTCAGAGGTGGATGACGGAAAGCGACGATCAGGCCCCTGTTCTTGACTCAGATTCCAAGAACGGCGGCGGGGGGGTATGACACAGGCCCCGCATCCGAAGACGGACGCGGGGCCTGCGGGGTTCATCCGGGCGCTGCGGCCGTCAGGCGCCCGCCGCCTTGGCCGCGATGTCGGTGCGGTGCTGGGAGCCGTCCAGGTGGATGCGGGCGACGGCCCCGTAGGCGCGCTCGCGGGCCTCGGCGAGGTCCTTGCCGGTCGCCGTGACGGACAGCACGCGGCCGCCGGCGCTGACGACCGCGTCGCCGTCGCGCCGAGTACCGGCGTGCAGGACGTAGGCGTGCGGGGCGTCCTCGGCCGCCACCTCGTCGAGACCCGTGATCGGGTCGCCGGTGCGCGGGGTGCCGGGGTAGTTGTGCGAGGCGACGACCACGGTGACCGCGGCGTCGTCGCTCCAGCGCAGCGGCTCCAGGTCGGCGAGGGTGCCGTTCGCCGCGGCCAGCAGGACGCCGGCCAGCGGGGTCTTCAGGCGGGCCAGGACCACCTGGGTCTCCGGGTCGCCGAAGCGGGCGTTGAACTCGATGACCCGGACACCGCGGGAGGTGATCGCGAGGCCCGCGTAGAGAAGGCCGGAGAAGGGGGTGCCGCGGCGGCGCATCTCGTCGACGGTCGGCTGCAGGACCGTCTGCAGCACCTCGTCGACCAGCTTCGGGTCGGCCCACGGGAGCGGGGAGTACGCGCCCATGCCGCCGGTGTTCGGGCCCTCGTCGCCGTCGAGGGCGCGCTTGAAGTCCTGGGCGGGCTGGAGCGGGACGACCGTCTGGCCGTCGGTGATGGCGAAGAGGGAGACCTCGGGGCCGTCCAGGTACTCCTCGATGACGACGCGCTCGCAGGAGTTGGCGTGGGCGCGGGCGGTGTCGAGGTCGGAGGTGACGACGACGCCCTTTCCGGCGGCGAGGCCGTCGTCCTTGACGACGTAAGGGGCGCCGAAGGCGTCGAGGGCGGCGTCGACCTCGTCCGGGGTGGTGCAGACGTAGGAGCGGGCCGTGGGGACGCCGGCCCCCGCCATCACGTCCTTCGCGAAGGCCTTGGAACCCTCGATCTGCGCGGCCTCCCGGGAGGGGCCGAAGACCGGGATGCCCGCCTCGCGCACGGCGTCGGCGACCCCGGCGACGAGCGGGGCCTCCGGGCCCACGACGACGAGGTCGGCGCCGAGCCGTTCGGCCAGCGCGGACACCGCTTCGCCGTCGAGGGCGTCGACCTCGTGCAACTCGGCCACCCCGGCGATACCGGCGTTGCCGGGGGCGCAGTGCAGGGCGGTGACGCCGGGGTCGTGGGAGAGGGCGTGGCACAGGGCGTGTTCGCGGGCGCCGCTACCGATGACGAGGACCTTCACGGGGGTCAGCCTAACGGGGTTTTTGTGCGGGGTTCCGAGGGGTGGGGGGTTGGGGAGTTGTGGGTTCCTCCAAGTCGGGGCTGGTGGGGCGGGGGTGGGCGTGGCGTCGCGGGTTCCGTCGCGGGGGCGGTGGCGGCGTGGTGGTGCCGTGCCGCTGCCCCGGGGCCGGCCCCCCTGAACCTTCGGCCCTGGACGGGCCTCGTCCTCAAACGCCGGACGGGCTGGATTGGTGGGCCGGCGCCGAGATCCGCGCGGGCTGGTTCCGACGGGGTGGATCGGTCCGCCGGGGCCGAACTCCGGACAGTCCGGCGTGCGGGACGGATCGGATCCGTCCCCCGGAGTCGCGCTTCGGACAGCCCGGGTTACGGGACGGGTCGGATGAGTCCCGCAGGGCCGCGCCTCGGACAGCCCGGGTCCGGTGGACGGGTGGAGAGGTCCACCGGGGGCTGTGGTCCGGGTAGCCCGGTGCGGACGGTCGGCACACCGACGCCGGGGCCCGGACTGGCCTGTCGCGCCCGCTGCCGCGGCTACTCGTTCGTGAACTCCTCGACCACCGTCGCCCCCAGCTCGCGCACGATCAGCTCGCGGCCGGACAGGGCCGACTCGTTGAGGTCGGGGTCGTCGTCCTCGGGGATGTCGTCCTCGATGGAGACCGGCGGCGGTTCCGGGGCGGAGGGCCGGGCCGCCGGGGACGGGGCCGAGCCCGCGTTCGAGCCGAGGCTCGGGCTCGGTGAGAAGGACGCGCCGGCGGACGAAGGGGCGGCGTGCGCCGACTGGGCGGGAGCCGGGCGCTGGGCGGTGGCGGTACCGCCGTAGCCGCCCGTGCCACCGCCGCCGTAGCCGCCTCCGCCCGCGAAGCCGCCACCGCCGCCTCCGCCGGTGAAGCCGGAGGGCGCCGAGGGGCCGCCCGAGGGGGGCGGGCCGGAGCCGCCGCTCGGGTCGACGACCGCCTCGATCTTCCACTGGACGCTGAACTGCTCGCCCAGCGCGGCCTTGAGGACGTCCTCGCTGCCGCTGCTGACGAAGTTGTCGCGGGCTCCGGCGTTGACGAAGCCCAGTTGCAGAGTGGTGCCGTCGAAGCCGGCCACGTGGGCGTTCTGGCTGAGCAGGATCCAGGTGAAGCGGCGGCGGTTCTTGACCGCTTCGAGGATGTTCGGCCAGAGCATGCGGGGGTCGAGTCCACCGCTGGGCGGGGCGTAGGCCGGTGCCCCTGCCGCCGGGTCGGGGGTGTGAGCCGCGGCCGGAGCGGGAGCCGGAGCGCTGGGCGCGGCGGCCGGGGGCTGTCCCCCACCGCCCGCCGGAGCCGCCGTGGGCCAGCCGCCGGGACGGCGGCCGCCGCCGGCGGGGGCAGCGGTGGGCCAGGCGCCGGGGGCCGAGGCCGTCGCGGCGGCGGGGGCCGGGGCAGCCGGAGCCGGAGTGGGCGGCGGCGAGGACTGGGGCTGAGACTGGGGAGCCGTCTGCGGTGTCGGCTGGGGCGGGGCCGGGGGCGCCGTGGGGGACGGCACGCCGGGGACCGCCTGCGCGGGAGCGCCGGGGGTTCCGGTTGCGGCGGGTGCGCCCGAACCCCGTACCGCCGCACGGGCCGCGGCCGGGCCACCACCGGGCGCCACGGGGGCGCCTGCGGGCATTGCAGGACTTGCAGGGCCTCCCGGGCCACCGGGGCCTGCCGGGCCGCTGGGGGCCACTCCGCCGTGCGCCTCGGGACCCGGCACGTATCCCGCCGTGGGCATCGCGCCGCCGGCCGAGAAGTTCACGCCCCGCTCCAGGCGGTCGAGGCGGGCCATCACCGCCCGCTCGTCCCCGTACGCGGCCGGCAGCAGCACGCGCGCGCAGATCAGCTCCAGTTGGAGGCGGGGCGAGTTGGCGCCGCGCATCTCGGTCAGGCCCTCGTTGACCAGGTCGGCGGCGCGGCTGAGCTCGGCGGCGCCGAACGTGCTCGCCTGGGCCTGCATCCGCTCGATGACGTCGGCCGGGGCGTCGATGAGGCCCTTCTCGGCGGCGTCCGGTACGGCGGCGAGGATGACGAGGTCGCGCAGCCGCTCCAGCAGGTCGGCGACGAAGCGGCGCGGGTCGTTGCCGCCCTCGATGACCCGGTCCACGACCTCGAAGGCGGCGGCGCCGTCGCCGGTGGCGAAGGCCTCGACGACGGAGTCGAGGAGTGAGCCGTCCGTGTAGCCGAGGAGGGAGGTGGCCATGGCGTATGTCACACCCTCCTCCCGTGCTCCGGCGAGGAGCTGGTCCATGACCGACATGGAGTCACGCACCGAGCCCTGCCCCGCGCGCACGACGAGCGGCAGCACGCCGTCCTCGACCGGGATGTCCTCCTTCTGGCAGACCTCGCCCAGGTACTCCCTGAGGGTGCCCGGCGGCACGAGCCGGAACGGGTAGTGATGGGTGCGCGACCGGATGGTCCCGATGACCTTCTCGGGCTCGGTCGTGGCGAAGATGAACTTGAGGTGCTCCGGGGGCTCCTCGACGACCTTCAGCAGCGCGTTGAAACCGGCCGACGTGACCATGTGGGCCTCGTCGATGATGTAGATCTTGTAACGGCTGGCGGCGGGGCCGAAGAACGCCTTCTCTCGCAGCTCACGGGCGTCGTCCACACCACCGTGGGAGGCCGCGTCGATCTCGATGACGTCGATGGAGCCGGGGCCGTTGCGCGCCAGGTCGCGGCAGGACTGGCACTCGCCGCACGGGGTGGGCGTGGGGCCCTGCTCGCAGTTCAGGCAGCGCGCCAGGATGCGCGCGCTCGTCGTCTTGCCGCAGCCGCGCGGACCACTGAACAGGTACGCGTGATTGACCCGGTTGTTCCGCAGCGCCTGCTGCAACGGGTCGGTGACATGCTCCTGCCCGATGACCTCGGCGAACGACTCCGGGCGATAGCGGCGGTACAGCGCGAGAGACGACACGCCTACGAGGTTATAGGCGCCCACTGACAAGCCGACCCGCTCGGGAACGCAAGCGCCCCCCACGCACCCGCCAGAGCCGACCTACCCTTGCTGCCTTCCGGCCCTGGGGGAGTTCAGTCAGATAGCGCCGCGTGAGGGGCTGCGCACAGGCTACCTGATCCGAGGGGGTGGGAACGAGTTCGCGAGCACTCCTCTCGGTCATGTAATGTTTCCGGCGGAGGATTCGCCTAGAGGCCTAGGGCGCACGCTTGGAAAGCGTGTTGGGGGCAACCCCTCACGAGTTCGAATCTCGTATCCTCCGCCAGTGCCTCACCGGGCACGATGTCGAAGGGCCCCACCGTTCGCGGTGGGGCCCTTCGGCGTGCTCAGGTTCCGGACAGCTTCTCGACCGCGTCGAGGGGGACGTCGATGAGGGTGTCGTCTCCGAAGATCTGCACGATCAGTCGCACCCGATGCCGCTCCTGATCAATGGCGCGGACCGGACCCGTCGACCGGGCGAAGGGACCGTCGATCACCAGGACGGTGTCCCCCGGCCGCAGATCCGGGGCACTCTGCGTGGTCACTCCCTGGTGGCGTCGGCCGGCCTGGAGTCCGGAGCCTACGGCGGTGTCTCGGCCGGTCGGCTTGGCGGCGAGCGTGCCCTCGGGCGTTGCGGCCGTGGTGTGGGGTGGTCAGTGGTGGAGGTACGGGACGGAGTGGAGTTCCACTCCTACTCGGCAGGGGACGGTGAACGGGGTCGGGCGGGTCGTGGGGGTGCCGAAGAGGGCCGCCGCGTGTTCGGCGTCGAGGGAGAACTCGATGCGGTCGCACTCCCCGGGGCGGTCGGCGGGGCCGACGACCAGGTGAAAGGCCAGCGCGCCGTCGGCATCCTGGTTGGCGGTGACCAGCGCGTCGACGACACCGGAGATCTCCTGCCGGGCGATGGTCTCGGACTGTGTCTTCATGACGTTCCTCCTGGTGCTGTCGGTGAAGTGGGTTCGTGCGGGGCCGTGCCTACAGCGCGGGGGCTTCCTCCAGCAGGAGGTGACCCCACTGCTCGGCGAACGCCGTCTCCAGGGCGGCGCCGACCCGGTACAGGAGGTCGTCGGCCATGGCCGGAGCGATGATCTGGAGTCCGACGGGGAGCCCGTCCTCCGGCGCCAGGCCGCAGGGCAGTGACATGGCGGCGTTGCCCGCGAGGTTGGTCGGGATGGTGCACAGGTCGGCGAGGTACATCGCCATCGGGTCGTCGACGCGCTCCCCGAGCGGGAAGGCCGTGGTCGGCATGGTCGGCGAGACCAGGACGTCGACGTCCGCGAAGGCGCGGGTGAAGTCGCGGATGATCAGCGTGCGGGTGCGCTGGGCGCTGCGGTAGTAGGCGTCGTAGTAGCCGGAGCTGAGCGCGTAGGTGCCGAGGATGATGCGGCGCTTGACCTCGGGACCGAATCCGGCGGCGCGGGTGAGCGCGGTGACCTCCTCGGCGGAGCGCGTGCCGTCGTCGCCGACCCGCCTCCCGTACCGCAGGGCGTCGAAGCGCGCGAGGTTGCTGGAGCACTCGGAGGGCGCGATCAGGTAGTAGGCGGCCAGGGCGTACGTGAAGGACGGGCAGGACACCTCCACGACCTCGGCGCCGAGGTGCCGCAGCAGCTCCACGGCCTCCGTGAAGCGCCGCATCACCCCGTCCTGGTAGCCCTCGCCGCCGAACTCGCGCACCACGCCGACGCGCATCCCCCGTACGTCGCCGTGGCGGGCGGCCGCCACGACGGGCGGGACGGGCGCGTCGACGGACGTGGAGTCCATCGGGTCGTGTCCGGCGACGGCCTCGTGCAGCAGGGCCGTGTCCAGCACCGTCCGTCCGCAGGGGCCGCCCTGGTCCAGGGAGGAGGAGTAGGAGACGAGGCCGTAGCGGGACACCGATCCGTAGGTGGGTTTGACGCCGACGGTCCCGGTCAGGGCGGCGGGCTGGCGGATCGAGCCGCCGGTGTCGGTGCCGATGGCCAGCGGGGCCTCGTACGCGGCCAGGGCCGCGGCCGATCCGCCGCCGGAGCCGCCGGGGACGCGCGTCATGTCCCACGGGTTGCGGGTCGGCCCGAAGGCGCTGTTCTCGGTGGAGGAGCCCATGGCGAACTCGTCCATGTTGGTCTTGCCGAGGATGACGACCCCGGCGGCCTTGAGCCGCCGGGTCAGTGTCGCGTCGTACGGCGGGAGCCAGCCCTCCAGCATGCGGGAGCCGCAGGTGGTGGGCACGCCGCGGGTGGTGAAGGCGTCCTTCAGGGCGAGCGGGACACCCGCCAGCGGACCGAGGCTCTCGCCCCGCGCCAGCCGGGCGTCCACCGAGCGGGCCTGGGCGAGGGCGCCTTCGCGGTCGACGTGGAGGAAGGCGTGCACCTTCTCGTCGACGGCGTCGATGCGGGCCAGGTGGGCCTCGGTGACCTCGACGGCCGTGACCTCCCCCGTGGCGATCCGCTCGGCGACCTGTGCCGCCGTGAGTCTGATGAGGGCGCTGTCCGTCATGCCGGGCCTTTCGGGTGTCGTGCGATACGGCGTACCGCCTCCGCCAGGACCTCGGGAGGCTGGGCGAAGGGGAGGCGGAGGAAGTGCTCGAGGCGCGGGCGGTCCGTGCCGGAGTCGGGGCGGGCCGCCAGGCGCACACCGGCTCTTTCCGCGAGGGCGGTGATCTCGCGGGCCGGCCGGTCTCCGGTGCGGGCCCACAGGGCGAGGCCGCCGTCCGGCACGCGGAAGCTCCAGCCGGGGAGTTCGTCGCGCAGGGCGGTGACGAGTGCGTCGCGCCGGGTGCGGGCGCGTTCGCGCTGGGTGTCGACGACGTCCGCGAACGCCTGCGGGCGGGCGAGGAGTTGAAGGACCACCAGTTGTTCGAGGACCGGGGGTGCGAGGTCCACGCCCGTCCGTCGGGCGGCGAGCGTGCGCACGAGCTGGGGCGTGGCGCGGATCCAGCCGACCCGCAGCCCGGACCACAGGGTCTTGGCCATGGAACCGACGCTGACCACCGTGCCTCCCGGGTCCAGGGCGGCCGGCGGGGTCGGTGCCGGGGCGCCTGGGGTGAGGGACAGCTCGGCCAGGGTCTCGTCGACGAGGAGCGTCACGCCGGTGGAGGCGGCCAGGTCGACCAGGGCACGGCGTTGGTCCTCGGACATCAGCAGGCCGGTCGGCTGCTGGTGGTCGGGGGTCAGACAGGCCAGGCGGGGAGCGGCGGAGCGCAGCGCCCGGGTCCAGGCCGGCAGGTCCCATGCGTCGTCCCGCATGGCCACCGGGAGGGGGCGGGCGCCGGCCGCCTCCACGGCCCGCACCAGGTTGGGGTGGCCGGGCGACTCCACGGCCACCCGGTCGTGCGGTTCGGTCAACTCCCGCAGCAGCAGGGCGAAGGCGCCGGTCGCTCCGCTCGTGACGAGGATCTGCTCGGGGTCCGTGAGCACCCCGCGCCGCGTGTACCGCTCGGCCACGGCCGCCCTCAACTCCCGCAGTCCCGCGGGGAAACAGCCGTGGCCGTGCGCGTACCGCGCGAGCTCCCGCCCAGCCGCGTCCACCGCCCCGGACAACCATGGCTCGGGCGCGGGCAGCGAGGCGGTGACCAGGTCGATGACCCGCATGTCCGACGCGCCCACGCCGTGCGAGCCGGTTCGGCGCGAGGCCGGTGCCGGGGACGAGGGCCGGCTTGCCCCCGGTCCGGCAGCGGAGCCGGCACGCTCCATCGGCCCGGCCGCCGTGCCCGCGGGGACCGCGAGCCGCCCTGCCCCCGGTTCGGCGCCCCTGGACGCCCACTCCGCCGATCCGGCGCCCAAGGCGGCCTGGGATACGGGCAGTCCCGTCCCTGGTAGGGCCACCGAGTCCGCGCCCTCCACCGGCCCGGCCCCCGAGGACACCTGCGACGCGGGCAGTCCCCTTCCCAGTCTCGCCACCGGGTCCGTGCCCACCACCGGCCCGGCCCCCGGAGACGCCTGGGAAGCGGGCAGTCCCCTCCCCGGTCCCGTCACCGAGTCCACGGCCTCCGTCAGCCCGGCCCCCGAAGCCGCCCACCCCGCACCCGGAGACATCTGAGACGCGGGCAGTCCCCTCCCCGGTCCCGCCACCGCGCCCACGCCCTCCGTCAGCCCGGCCCCCGCCGACGCCCGAAGCATGAGGTCGTCCCTCTTCCGTCCCGCCTCCCCCGCTCCTGGTATCCGCTGGGCCGGGAGCGGACGGGCCGGAGGCGGGAGGACCGCGTACGTGCCCGAGCCGTGGTGGCTTTCGACGTGGCCTGTGGCGCGGAGGAGGCCGTAGGCGGCCGTGACCGTGGTGCGGCTGACGGCGAGGGTGGCGGCCAGCCGGCGTTCGGCCGGCAGGCGGGTGCCGGGCGGGATGCGGCCGTCGCGGACGAGGCCGCGCAGGGCCACCGCCAGGCGCCGGTACGCGCTGCCGTCGCCGTCGCCGCGCCAGTCCCCGAGCAGCGGTCCCAGCGCGGGGACGTCCGTGCGACGCACCCTGTCCATGGCCATCCCCCTGTCGATGTGCTCAGGCCCCCAGTGAGGCGATCCGTTCGCCCTCGCCGGTCAGGTCGTGGGCGAGCCGGTTCCAGATCCCGGCATAGCCGTGGGCGAGTTGGGCCAGGGACTCGCGGCAGTGGGGCGGGACCGTGGCGGCGATGCGGCCGCCGTCGCGGGCGATCACGGCGCAGGCGTCGAGGATCCTCAGGACGCTGCGGCCGGCGTCGCTGAACCGCAGGGAGGGGTCGCGTCGCAGCGCGTCGAAGAGGCGCAGGACCTCGTCGTCCGCGAGGGGCTGCCCGGTGCTCGCCGGCGGCACGCGGCGCTGTCCCGGCGGAACCGGCTCACGGGCCCGAGCGGCCGTACGGTCGCGGCCGCGGTCGGGTACGGGGCTCTCGCCGCGCCGGATGCGGGCCCGCACGTCGGCGACGGTCGCCGGGGCCAGGCCGGCCCGCGCGGCGATCTGGCGCAGGGAGGCACCCGGGTCGCTCCTGATGAGCTCGCCCGCCAGTTCACGGCGCTGCGAGGCGTCGACGGGGCGGGAGCGGCCGTCCCGGCCGATCCTGAACGCCCCGGCCTCCAGGCCGGTTCCGTCGCGCAGTCGGGCGACGGCCTTCGCGGAGAGCCCGGCGAGTGCCGCCACGGCCCGGTCCGCCCAGCTGGGGTGGGCGGCGAGGATGCGCCGTGCGGCGGCGATGCGGTCGTCGGTGGACAGCGGCCGTCCGTGGGTGACGTTGGTGGCCACGGCGAGCAGCCGGGCGGTGGCGAGGTCGCCTTCGAAGAAGCGTGCGGTGATGTGGTCGGCACCCCGCAGGCAGGCGGCCCTCAGACGGTGGGCGCCGTCGACGACGGTCAGGGTGGCGCGGTGCACGAGGATGGGCGGGAACTCCGCCTCCGTCTCGGCCAGCGTCCGTACGTAGTCCTCGTCCTCGCCGTCACTGCGGGGCGAGAAGTCGTCGAAGTCGACGACGAGTCGTTCGATCGGCACGAGCTCGACGGGCCGGTCCTCGAATCCGCGGTCGCGCAGTCTGATCAGATGGTCCGCGCCGTCCGGTGCCGCTTCGGCGTCCGGCAGATCCCGGGTGCCCCGGCCGTCCGGGTCGTCGCGAGTGTCTCGTTCCACAGCAGTCCCCCTTGGAAGTCGTCCCACGTGCGCACGGCGATGCGGAACGGCTCACTGCCAGCCGAGGTCGTCCTCTCCGGTCAGGGGCAGCGCGGAACCGGCGGACGAGGCGTGGACCGCCGTGCCGGCGGCGGGAGTCAGGGCCTCGGCGGTGACCGCACCGGCGCCGGCGGTCATGATGACCGCTCCGGCCACGAGGACACTGCGCATGAGCCGACTGGAAGCGGTTGCGGAGAGCTTGCGCGACATGGCTTCTGCCTTTCTGCTGGCCTGTGCTGGCAGGAAGAAGTCTTGTCGCAGCCATGACGGCGGGAACAGTGGTTCCGTGCGGGGCAAACCGGCCCTGGCCTACTGTGTCCACCCCGGTTCACAGAGGCGAACAAAAGGTCCCACGCTTAACTCCGCACAATGCCAAGGGACCGCAAAGCGTGGACGAGATTATTCCGCATGCCACGACAGGTATTCGGGCGCAATCAGCGGTACTTCGGCACTTCGCAACTCCCAGCCCCGAAGCAGGGGTTGGGCGGCACAGGTCCGCCGCCACAGCAACTCGGCGGCCGTCTCGGCCTCCTCCAGGGAGGACGCCCGCAGGAAGATGCCCACGGTCGGGGCCGACGCCGGGTCCCGATGTACGCTGACATGCTCGAATCCGTCGACCTCCGCACCGCAGCGGGCGACGGCCGCGGCGGTCCAGTCGGGCAGGACACCACCGCGCGGATGCGACCGCAGATATACATGGACGAGATACATGTGCCACCTCAGGAAAGTCAGGAACACCCCCGGGGAATGCGCCTTACCGATTCATTGACCCGGGCGGCAAAACGTCCGATTAAGGACACCCGCTTGCCTGTAACAACCAGGTCACGTACTGTCATCTGACCCTTGACCGCTGAGCGCCGCCGGTTGTCGTCCGACGCTGAATTTCGACTTGGGGCTGCCGAAATAGATGCTTCACGTTCTGGGTCTTGACGCCGTTACGGAATCCGTCTACAAAGCGATGCTCGCGAATCCCCGCAAGGGTGTCGCCGACGTGTGTTCGCTTCTGTCCCTTTCCGAGCAGGAGGTGCGGGGGGCGCTCGACCGGCTCAGCGAGATGGCGCTGGTGCGCGCCTCGACGGAGGACCCGGACCAGTTGTACGCGGTCAGTCCGCACGTCGGCATGGAACTGCTACTGGCCCAGCAGCAGGCCCAGCTCGCCGCCCAGCAGCAGCGGTTCGACGCCAGTCGGGCGGCCGCGGCGAAACTGATCCTGGAATTCGACGGTCAGCGCCAGACCGGTCCGTCCGCCACCGGTATCGAGCATCTGCAGGGTCTCGACGCCATACGCGATCACCTCACCGCGCTGCACGACAAAGTGACCCAGGAACTCCTGACGTTCGCACCGGGCGGCCCCCAGACGCCGGCGAACATGCAGGCGTCCCGCCCCCTCAACCAGCAATTGCTGGAACGCGGCGTCCGCATGCGCACGATCTACCTGGAGTCCATCCGTTCCTCCCCGGACACCATGGAATACGCGCACTGGCTCGTGGAGCAGGGCTGCCAGGTCCGCACGGCGCCCACGCTCCCCAATCGGATGATCATTTACGACCGGGAAGCCGCGATCCTGGCCACCGACACCGACAACACCGCAGCCGGTGCCGTACAGGTGTCGTCGCAGGGGATGATCGCCTCGCTGCACGCCCTGTTCGAGAGCGTCTGGCAGTCCGCCGATCCGTTGGACGCGATGAGGCAGCCGGATCCCGGCGGTCTCACGCGTCAGCAGTCCGAGGCCCTGAGACTACTGGCTCAGGGCTCCACAGACGAGGCGATCGCCAAACGCCTCGGGGTGTCCGCCCGCACCGCACGCCGTATCGCGCACGGTCTGATGACCCATCTGGACGCCCGCAGCCGGTTCCAGGCCGGCGTGTACGCGGTCCAGAAGGGCTATCTGCCGGCGCTCCCGGAATAGCCCCGCAGATACGATTCGCCCTTCGCTCGGGCGACCCGTTCCGCTCGGGCGACCCGTTCCGCGCGGCCGGGCCGTTCCTCCGCACGAGCCGGCGGCGGTCAGGCCGGCACCAGCGCCGGCGTCGCGACCGCCGGCTCGGGGAAGCCGAGCCGGCACAGGGCCTCCTCGGGGGTGCCGGCGACCTGGACCAGCCGCCGCTCGTGGTCGTGCAGGAAGCCCTCCCCGACCAGGTGGTCGAGCATGGCCAGCATCGGGGTGAAGAAGCCGTTGTGGTTGACCACGACGATGGGCTTCTCCATCAGCGACAGCTGGTTCCAGGTCATCACCTCCATGAGCTCGTCCAGGGTGCCGATACCGCCGGGCAGCACCGCGAAGGCCGACGAGAGCCGGTACATGAGGGCCTTGCGCTCGTGCATGGAGCGGACCACGAAGACCTCTCCGGGCGCCTTGTCGGCCCGCTCCCGCTCGTGCAGCGTGCGCGGGATCACGCCCGTGACGCTGCCGCCGCCGTCCAGCACCCCGGAGGCCACCGCGCCCATGACCCCGACGCCGCCGGCGCCGTAGACCAGGTCGAGCCCGCGCCGGGCGATCATCCGGCCGAACTCCCGGGCGAAGTCGGTGTACAGGGACTGCACACCCGGCCGGGCGCCGCAGAACACCGCGACGCGTTCGGTCTTGCTGAGCCTGAGTTGCATGGCTTCTTCTTCCTCTGAGGACTGATGCCGACCTGTTCGTGGGACCGCTAGCGGTCCTGCGCGCCGGCCCGTACGCGGCGCGCCGGCCGCCCGGACACGGAGCGCTCGCTGAGCGCGGTGACACGCATCGCGGTGCGCAGCAGCACGCGCGCGCCGGCGACCAGGTCGCGCGGTGCGGTGTCCTCCTCCGGGACGTGGCTGATGCCGCCGATACTCGGGACGAAGATCATTCCGATGGGCGCGATGTCGGCGATCATCTGCGCGTCGTGCCCCGCGCCGCTGGGCAGGAACTCGTACGGCAGCCCCAGTTCGTCGGCGCTGCACTCGATGGCCGCGCGCAGCACCGGGTCGGTGGACACCGGGTCGGAGCGGGTCTCGGCCACCACCTCGATCTCGGTGCCGGTGTCCGCGGCGATGCTCCGCAGGGCCCGGCGCAGGGTCTCCTCGGCCTTCGCGGCCCGCCACACGTCGGTGTCCCGCAGGTCCACGGTCAGCCGCACCGTGCCCGGGATGGTGTTCGGCGTGTTGGGGTGCAGGTCCAGGCGGCCCACGGTGCCCACGCGGCACATCTTCTTGTCCCGCGCGATGTGCTCCACGGCCAGCACCACCCGGCCGGCCGCCGTGAGCGCGTCCCGGCGCCCCTCCATCGGGCTGGTGCCCGAGTGCCCGGCGGCGCCCCGCACCTCCACCGTCAGCACGGTGCGGCCCGTGATGGCGTCGACCACCCCGATCCGGCTGCCGCTGCGCTCCAGCACCGGCCCCTGCTCCACGTGGAGTTCGAGGTAGGCGGCCACCGAACCGTGCGGCCAGCCCGCGCTGCCGAGCGCGTCCAGGTCGCCGCCGGCGAGCCGCAGCGCCTCGCGCAGCGGCCGTCCCTCGTGGTCGCGCGGCTCCCGGGGCAGCTCGGCCAGCCTCCCGGCGATCGCCATGGAGCCCCAGAACGGCTGCGGGAACAGCGCCCCCTCCTCGTTGGCGAAGGCCACCGCCACCGGGTCGTACGGCAGCCGGGCGCCGCTGTCAGCGACGGTCTGGAGCACCTCCAGGGCGGCCAGCACCCCGTACGCGCCGTCCAGGCGGCCGCCGTTGACGACGGTGTCCAGGTGCGAGCCCATCATCAGCACCTGCCGGTCCCCGGGGTGCTCGCCGGGCCGCGGCCGGAGCCGGACGATGAGGTTGCCGGCCGCGTCGACGGCGGGGACCAGGCCCGCGCCGCGTGCTTCGTCCATCAGGTAGCCGCGCGCCTCCCGGTCGGCCGCGCTGAAGCCCTCCCGGGTGATGCCGCCCGTCCGCTCGTCCAGCCCGATCCGGCCCAGGGCCTCGATCCGCCCGAGCAGCCGGTCCGCGTCGATGTCCAGGGACAGCAGTCCGTCCGCCCCCTGTACCAGGGTGTCGCCCATCCGTACGTCCTCCCGCTCGGGTCGTAGGTCCGCGAGGCCCGCCACATCGGCGAGGCCGCTCACAGGTGCCGCTCCCACCACTCCAGGACGGCCTCGAAACGCGCCAGCCGGTGGCTGGGCAGGCCGCTGCGGGACATGTCGTGTCCCTCGCCCGGGAACAGCAGCATCTCCACGGGGACCTTGCGCACCTTCAGCTCCGTGAACAGGCGCTGCGCCTGCTCCGGCGGGCAGTGCTTGTCCTCCTCGGACTGGATGACCAGCATCGGCGTGGACATCCGGTCCACGTACGTCAGCGGGCTCTGCTCGGCCCAGCGGCCGCGGTCGGCGCCGTACAGGGAGACGGCGAGGTCCGCCCCGTCGTCGCTGGTGGCGGCGTAGCTGTCGATGGCGTACAGCCCGCGCTCGCCGATCATGGCGCGGAACCGCTCGCCGTGATGGGCGTTGAACCACGCCGCCATGTAGCCGCCGAACGAGCCGCCCATCACGCCGACCCGGCCGGCGTCCAGGTCGGGGGACTCGAGCGCCGTGTCGAGGATGGCGAGGAGGTCGGTGGCGGACCTGCGCGGCAGGTCGTCGCGGACGTGGGCGCCGTGCGCCTGGCCGTAGCCGGAGCAGCCGCGCGGGTTGCCCAGCACCACCGCGTATCCGGCGCTCGCGTACACCTGCGCCTCGTCGAAGGCGGCCGGCCCGTTCAGGGTGTAGCCCCACTGCGTGTAAGGGCCGCCCTTGACCTGGAAGATCACGGGGTGCGGGCCGGGGCCCTCGGGGCGCACCACCCATGCGTGCAGCGGGTAGCCGTCGGGGGCGTAGGCGGTGAACTCCTCCATCGGCAGCAGCCCGGCGCGCTCGGCGAGTTCGGCGCCGTAGGGCGTCAGGACGCGCTCGGTGCCGTCGCGCCAGACCATCAGGTCGCCGGCGCTGCGGTCGCCGGCGACGACGGCGGCGACGGTGACCGACCCGTCGGGCGTCTCGGCGACCGCGTAGCCGTTGACCTGGCGCCGCCCGGTGATGACGGGGGTGGGCTCGCCGCCGTCGTAGGGGACCAGGACGAGGTGGACCTCGCCGCGGTGGTCGCTCGCGAAGTACACGCCGTCGGCGGCGGGCCAGATCATCTGGCTGGCGAAGCTGAGGTGGTGGGCGTCGCCGGTGAGGCGGCGCGGTACGACCGGGCTGCCGGCCGGCTCGGTGTCGGCGGACCGGACCGGCACCGACCACAGGCCGTAACTGGCCGTGGCGCACGAGTTGTTGTTCTTGTCCAGCTCCGCGCCGCAGAAGACGACCGAGCCGCCGTCCGCGGCGAAGCGGGGCGTGAACAGGTACATCCCGCCGTGGGTCAGCGGCCTCAGGCCGGTGCCGTCGGCGCCGACGGCCCACACGTCGTTGCGGGAGTCGTCGCCGCGCTCCTCGTGCCGGGCCGTCACGAAGGCCAGCAGGCGGCCGTCGGGGCTCCAGGCCAGGTCGCCGTGGTCGTAGTCGCCTTCGGTGAGCTGCAGCGGCGCGGCCTCGGCGGCGAAGGGGTCGGTGACGAAGACCTGCCGGGGGCGGTCGTAGGTGTAGCCGAAGCCGTCGAGCTGGTACACGAGCGTGGTGACGCGGCGCGGCCGCTCCTGCTCGGCCGGGCCCTGGTAGCGGCCCGGCGCGGGCACCCGGCTGGTGTAGGCGATCCGGGTCGAGTCCGGGCTCCACACCGGCTGCCCCGCGCCCATCGGGTGGTCGGTGACCGGGTAGGCCTCGCCGCCGCCCTGCATCGGCAGCAGATGGATCTGCGCGCGGCCGTGGGCGCCGGGGCGCAGGAAGGCCAGGAACCGGCCGTCGGGCGAAAAGACGGGCGCGCCGTCGTAGGGGCCCTGGGTGACACGGCGCGGCGGGGTCGCGCCGGTGGTGTCGAAGATCAGCATCTCGGTGGTGTAGTCGTCGCCCGCCACGTCGGCGCGGGTGACCTCCACCACGGCGTGGGCGCCGTCCGGTGAGAGCGTGGGGCGCCCGAGCACGGGCAGCAATTCGATGTCGGTGGGCAGCATGTCGGGTCCTCACAGACTCACAGAAGGGAGAAACGCTGTGCCGGGTCGATGAACAGGCCGTCCGAGGGACGCACGTCGAAGGCGTCGTAGAAGGCCCCGACGTGGCCGAGCACGCCGTTGCAGCGGAACTCGGCGGGCGGATGCCGGTCCGACGCCAGCCGCTCGGCCATGCGGGTCGCGGTGGTGCGGGCGCGCCACATCGTGGCCCAGTGCGCGAAGAAGCGGCGCGTCTCCTCGGGTCCGGCCGCGCCGGTACGGGCGGTGAACGCGGTGTGCGCGACGGTGACGCCGGCGATGTCGGCCATGTTCTCGCCGACCGTGCGGGCCCCGCTCACCCGCGTCCCGGCGAAGCCCTCGGGCTCGTAGGCGTCGTACTGCGCGACCAGCAGCCGGGCGCGGCGGGTGAACTCGGCCCGGTCCTCGGGCGCCCACCAGTCCCGCAGCCTGCCGCGTCCGTCGTAGCGCGAGCCGCGGCTGTCGAAGGCGTGCGCCATCTCGTGGCCGACGATCGCGCCCAGCAGCGCGAAGTTCCGCGCGGGGTCGCCCGCGGGGTCGAAGACGGGGGGCTGGAGCAGCGCGGCGGGGATGACCACCTGGTTGAGTCCGTGCCGGTAGTACGCGGTGACCTGGTGCGGATGGATCTTCCACTCGGTGCGGTCGACCGGGGTGCCGAGGCGGGCGAGCTCCCGGGCGATGTGCCGGTGCCGGCCGCGCTTGACGTTGCCGAGCAGGTCGCGCGGGTCCACGTCGAGGGCGTCGCCGCCGTCGGCGCGGGCGGTCTCGGGGGCGCCGATCTCGAAGACCATGTCGCCGAGCTTGCGCAGGGCGGCGTCCCGGGTGCCGGCCGTCATCCAGTCCGCCTGCTCCAGCCGGGCCCGGTAGGCGTCCACCAGGGCGCCGACCAGGTCGCGGGCGGCCTCGACGGTGCCCGGGGCGAGGTGCTCGGCGAGGTAGCGCTCGGCGACGGCGTCCCCGAGGAAGGTCTCGACGAAGGAGATCACCCGCAGGCGGCGCGGGCGCGGCTCGGTGAAGCCGTTGAGGGTGCGGCCGTAGAAGGCGAAGTTGTCGGCGAAGACCTGCCGCGGCCCGAACGGCACCATCTCGTGCACGTACCGCCAGGACAGCCACAGCCGCAGTTCGTCCAGGCCGGTCTGCCGCCACCAGTCGTCCAGGCCGGCGGCGAAGTCCGGCTGGCGCAGCCGGACGGTGGCGTCGGCGGGCACCTCTCCGAGGCCCCGAAGCCAGGCCGCCCACGCGAACCCGCCCTCGCGCGCGGCGAGTTCGGCGACCGTGCCGGTCCACGGGCGGACCGCGGCGCGGGTGCCCGGCTGCGGCACGGTGTGCCGGCCGGCCAGTTCCCGCTCCAGTCGTACGACGTCCTCGGCGGCCCGGGCGGTGTCGGTCTGCCCGGCGTGGGCGAGCATCACGTCGATGTGCGCGGTGTACTGCGCGAGCAGCTCGGCGCGTCCGTAGTGGCCGGCCGAGGGAAGCCCGAGACCAGCCTGGGAGAGGGTGAGGACGTACTGGTCGGCGTCCGCGGTGTCGACGGCGACCGAGAAGTCGAAGGCGCCGCCCACCCCTTGGGCCTGGAGGCGGCCCATGACCTCGGCCAGGGCCTCCCGGTCGGCCGCGGCCCGGATGCCGGCCAGGTCGGCCTCGAAGCCGCGGGTGGCGCCCAGTTCCTCGATGCGCTCCTCGTCCATGAAGCTGGCGTGCAGGTCGGCGATGCGGCGCTCGGCGCCGCCGCGTCCGGGGTGGGCGACGGCGCGGTGGATGACGCGCTCGACGTCGTCCTGCACCTTGTCCGCCAGCAGGGTCAGGGTGGTGGCCTCGGCCCGGTGGGCCGGCAGCGCGTACCCGTCCGTCCAGGGTCCGTTGACGAAGCGGTAGAAGTCGTCCTGCGGCCTGGCGGAGAGGTCGGGTTCCGTGCCGCGGGGCAGATACGCCGGCGCTTGGGCCGGGTCCGAGGCCACCGTCATCGCGCGGCCTCGTTCAGCAGCGGGGCGGGCACCTCGGCGTCGGAGTTCTTCAGCACGCCGTTGGCGAAGACGGCCAGGGCGGCCAGGGCGAACACGCCCGCGGCGAGGAAGCCGTAGCGCGGGGTGGTGAAGCTGAGGATCGCGCCGCCGATCAGGTAGCCGAGCGCCGGGCCGGTGTTGGAGACGGCGCCGAGCGCGGCGAAGGCACGGCCGCGGTGGGTGTCGGGCACGCGGACGTTGAGCAGGATGTGGGTGACCGTCGCCTGGGCGCCGTTGCCGATGCCGCCGAGGACGTAGAACGGCAGGATCCACCACACGCCCGGGGCCAGCCCGGTGCCCAGGATGGCCACGGCGATGCAGAGGAACGTGCCGATCAGGATGGCCTCGTGGCTGAGCCGCTTGAGCCGGCGCACCAGCATCCCGCCGGGGATCAGGCCCAGCATCCAGGCGGACATGATGAGGCCGAAGGTCTCCTCGGAGGCGCCGAAGGTCTCCCGGACGTAGAAGACGATGAGGACGTTGATGATGCTCGCGGCCGCCATGACCGCGCCGCTCAGGATGAGCACGGCGGTCAGGAAGCGGTCGGAGGTGACCTTGTAGGGGGTGACGGGCTTGTCGGCGTCCGCGCCGCCCTTGGCCGCCGCGGCGTCGCGGCCCTTGTGCAGGCGGGTGCGGATGAGCAGGCCGCCCGCCACGACCGCGGCGAAGCTGAGCGCGTCGATGAGCAACGGCACGGTCACGCCGAAGCGGCCGATGAGGAAGCCGGCGATGCCGGGGGCGGCCACCATGCCGGCCATCGCCCAGGTCTGGGAGATGGAGGAGGCTCGCGGGACGTTGTCCTTGCCGACGATGGCGCTGGGCAGCGCGCCGAACACCGGGTGGGTGAAGGCGAGTCCGGCGGACAGCAGGACCGACAGGGCGATCAGCACGGCCGGCGAGGTCCACAGGGTCATCGCCACGCAGACCAGGGCCTGCAGCGTGCCGACCCCGACGATCAGGGTGCGGCTGTCGAAGCGGTCGGCGACCCTGCCGGTCAGCGGCGACAGCAGCACCGGCGGCACGGTCGCGGCCAGCAGCAGCGCCATGACGGCGTAGGAGCCGGCGCCCTGGGCCTGCAGCTGCAGGGCGATGGCCGTCTCGGCGGCGATGTCGCCGGCGAAGGACAGACCGCGCATGCCGGCCAGGATGTAGACCTCGCGCCAGGCGGTGCGGGAGACCGGCGGTGACCCGGCCTCTGTGGTGGGTGACGTGGTGTCGGTGGCCATCTCGTGGCTCACTTCCTCTCGACGTGGGGACGGGTACGGCGTCGGGGTCGCACCGGTGCGGACAGCGCCCGACGGGACGCGGAGCCGGGAGCGGCGCGGGCGCGGCCGGCCGGGAGCCGGCCGCGGGAGCTCGATCGGCACTCGGCCGCGGTGGACCGCTCAGCGGCCGCCGTCGGCCGTCCCGGCACCCCGCGCGGCGCCGACCGCTTCGAGGACGCCCAGGCGGGCGAGCCCGCGAGCGACGCCGACGGACCGGGCCTCGGGGACACCGGGGAAGAACTCGGCCGCGGTGACGGTGCGTTCGCCGTCGAGGCCGCGCAGCGCGTCCGCGACGGCATCCGGCACGTTCAGCCGGTGGCCCGCCACCTGCAGGCCGGTCTTGCCGTCGGCGGTGGAGCCGATCTCGACGGGGGTGGCGGTGCGGCGGATCACGGTGCCGGGGCCCAGCGTGTCGATCGCGGCGAGCCGCGCGAACTCGCGGGTGCGGCCGGCTCCGTGCCGGCTGCGGCCGGTGTCGAGCAGCCGCTTGACCTCGTCGGCGGCGTCCAGCCGGGCGAGCCGGTCACGCAGCAGCTCCACCTTCGCGGTGAGCGCGGCGACGGCGGCCTCCGCCCCGTCGGCCAGGTGCGGGAAGGCGTGGAAGTCGTCGTCCTCGACCAGCGCGGCGACGGTGTCCTGGAGCAGATGGCGCCAGCGGCGCGGTTCGACGCCCACCGAGAGGTGCAGCGACAGCTCGCTCTTGGCGGCCGCCGCGTGCGGAGTGCCGTGCGGCACGTACAGGACGTCGCCGGGCTCCAGCGTCACCTCGAGGGCTGGTTCGCCGAGCTCCTCCGGCGTGTAGGAGCCCTCGTCGCCGCGACGGTGCTCCGGGGTGTCCCACACCCGCCAGGTCTTGGTGCCGTCGACCTGGACGACGAACACGTCGATGGAGTCGTGGTGCGGGGAGAAGCCGTCCGTGCGGGCCGGCGTGACGAACACGACGACCTCGGCCTCGCTGGCGAACGCGTCGGCGAACGGCTCCCGGAGACGGCGGGCGGAGGGCAGGACGTGGTGGAGGGAGTTCCAGGTGACGGTGCCGCCGGAGCGGAACAGCTCGTACACCTTCTCCGGGTTGAGGGCCTCGGCGAGCGCGGCACCGCGCGCCACCGTGCGCGTGTAGGCGCCGGACGGCACGCCCTTGCCGCCCTTCGTCACCCGCAGGTAGGACGGCGGGACCGTCTCCAGGGCGAGGACGTCGTCGAGTTGCCGGACCGAGGGCAGACCGGCCAGCCGGCCCGCCAGCGCGCCCCTGCGCAGCAGCGGCCCGCGGTCGAAGTACTGGGTGAAGAAGACGTCCGTGTCGCCGACGAAGTCCTCGAAGGAATAGGTGTCCACCGTTTCTCCTGCCTCCTCCTGGTGGTCGGGTCCCGGCCCGTCGCCGGTGGGACCGGGCTGACGCCGCCGGCCCCCCGCGGCCCCGTCGCGGGCCCCCCGGACGAGGGACCCGCGACGGTTCACGAGGGGTACCAGCGGCTCGTCACCCGGCCTGGGCCAGCTCGAACACACCCAGCCGGGTGAGCCCTTGAGCGGCTTTGGCAGAGCGGAGCGCGTCCACACCGGGGAACACGTGGGACGCCTCGATCTCCGCGTCCGGGCCGAGCGCGGCCAGGGTTTCGGCGATCGGAGTGGGTACCGCGATCTTGTGGCCCTTGACGACCAGCTGGGTGCGGCCGCCCTCGTCGTCACCGAACGTCAGGGCCACGCCGCCGCGGCGCAACCGCGTGTCCGGGCCGATGTCGTCGGTGTCGGCGATGTTCTGGAAGGTGGTGCCCTTGGAGCTGCCGTCCATGTGGCGGCCGGTCTCGGCGAGCCGGTCCAGCTCGGCCGAGGTGTCGACGGACTCCAGACGCGCCACCAGCTCCTGGATCTTGTCCTTGAAGACGGCCTCGACGTCCGGCTCGCGCAGCTCGCCGATGTGCGGGTACGCGGTGAACACCTCGTCCGTCAGCAGCTGTTCGAAGGTCTCGCGCAGCAGGTCCCGCCACATGCGCGGACGCATCATGATCGACAGGTGCAGCGAGGCCTTGCCCTCGGCGGTCGCCGCGTGCGGGGTGCCGTAGGGCAGGTAGAGCACGTCACCGGGCTGGAGGGTGACCTCGATCTCCGGCTCGCCGAGGCCCTCCAGCGTGTACTGGGCGTTGTCGCCCAGGCGCGGGGTCGGCGGGTTCCACAGCTTCCAGTGCTTGGTGCCCTCGAGCTGGACGATGAACAGGTCCACCGGGTCGTGGTGCGGCGGGTAGCCCTTCTTGCCGGCGGGCGTCAGGAAGGCGACCGTGTCGGTGCGGACGGCCATCTTCTCGGTGATGAGACGGGTGAAGTCCCGCATGCCCGGGTCGATCTGGTTGAGCGAGCACCAGGTGACGGTGGCGCCGGCCCGGAAGAGCTCGTAGATCTTCTCGGGGTCCACCACGTCGGTGATGGTCTGCCCCTGGACGACGACGTTGCGGCTGTAGCCCTGCTCGGGCACGCCGTTGCCCTTGAGGTTGACCTTGATGTAGGGCGGCCGGATCACCTCGAGGTTCACCAGCTGGTCCAGCTTGCGGAGCGAGAGTATGTCGCGCGGGTCCCCCGGCACGGCGTTCTTCCGCAGCATGGGCTTCTTGTTGAAGTACTCGGCGAAGAAGACCTGCTCGTCTCCCACCAGGTCCGCGAATGCGTAGTCCGCCATGCCTGCCTCTCAATGAATTCGATTGCTTATGGGACGGGGAAGCCGTGAGGGTCGTGCGGCTGCGGGCCGGGCGAGGGGCGGCGTCCGGGGACGCCGCCCTTCGTCACTGCCTACGTCAAGAACAATTACTGGATGTTCTTGTAGTAGGAGGTGGCGAGCAGCTCCTCGGCCGTCTCGATGAACTCGATGTCGTCGAACTCGACGTTCTCCATCGTGACTCACTTCCCTTCTTCTTTTTCCCCGGGTTGTTCCCGGCGACTGATGAAATCTTCGCCCGGGGAGGGGAGTTGGGTCAACGAGTTCAACTACGGCCGGCGCGCACACGGAAATGCGCCGGGAAAAGAAAGCGCACAGAAAAACGCCCGGGTGTCGTCGTGACGACACCCGGGCGCGCGGCGAAAGGGACGGCGGTCCTATGCCGGCTCTCCGGTCAGGTCCCTGGCGTAGTCCGCGAGGGAGCGGTTGTAGCGCGGCAGGTGCCGGGCCAGCGCGACGAGGGCGTACGAGAGCGCCTCGCGCTCCCGGCCGACGTCCGCGTAGGCGAGGGCGAGGAACCCGACGACGGCGTCGTCCAGCAGGTCCGAGCCGGCCTCGCGCTCGGCCTCCAGCAGGGCGACGCTCTCCTTGACCTGGCCGACGTTGCGCAGGGAGCTGGCCAGCTGGATGACGGCGCGGCGGCGGCGCACACCGGTGAGACCCTCGTCGAGCGCCTGCCGGTAGAGCGGGACGGCCTGGTCGGAGTGGCCGGTGGAGTCGAAGGCGCAGGCGAGTTCGAAGGGAATCCTCGCGTCGTCCGACGGAAGTTCCGAGGTGAGTTCCCGGACTCTTCTGACGAATTCCTCCTCGTCGTGATCATCGAGGGCGGACCACAGGGCGGCGATCCGCTCTTCCCAGGCCGTGTCTTCTGTTGCCACTGCGACAGCCTTCCCGCTGTTGAACTCTGTTGGGCCGGTCATGCGGCGAGGGGCGGCGTCCGCAGACGCCGCCCTTCACCACTGTGCTACTTCAAGAACAATTACTGGATGTTCTTGTAGTAGGAGGTGGCGAGCAGCTCCTCGGCCGTCTCGATGAACTCGATGTCGTCGAACTCGACGTTCTCCATCGCGATTCACTTCCCCTCTTTGTCTTCGCCGGGTTGTTCCCGGCGACTGATGAAATCTTCGCCGGGAACACGGATTTCCGTCAACCGATCAAAAGAGGCGGGAAATTGAACGCGAAGCGCCCTGTTCAACCGCTGCCGGGCAGCGGTTGAACAGGGCGCGAAGGGCGGTGCGGGGGCGCGGGGCCGTCAGCGGTGGTGCGGCTCCCGCACCACGGCGACCTCGCCGGCCGGCACGGCGACCGCGTCGCCCGCCGGTTTCCCGGTGAGCAGTTCGACCGCTCCCGGCGCGACCGGGACCGTCGCGTCCTCGTCGCCGTGGTTGATCAGAAACAGGTAGTCGGCGTCGGGGCCGCGCCGCAGCGCCGCCTCCACCCCGGCGGGCGCCGTGCGGACGGCCGTCACACCGGCCTCCGCGCGGACCCGCTCCAGCAGGCCGGCCAGGGTCGCCGGGTCGGGCCGCGTGGACAGGTACCAGGCGGCGCCCGAGCCGTGCGCGTGGCGGGTCACCGCCGGGGTCCCGGCCAGCGGGCCCGTCGTGTACGACGACACCGCCTCCGCGCCCTCCAACCGTACCCGCTCCGACCACAGCGTGCCCGTGCCGCCGCCGCTCAGGGCCACCGTCTCCCCGGGCAGCAGCGGGAACAGCTCGTCCGTCCGGATGCCCAGGGCCGTACGGAACGCGCCCGGGTAACCGCCCAGCCGGACATGGCAGTTGGCGTCGACCATGCCGCTGTGGAAGCCGACGGCGAGCGTGCCGCCGCGCTCGGCGAACGCACTGAGGTTCGCCGCGCCCTCGTCGTCCACCAGGTAGAGGCTGGGCGCCAGGACAAGCCGGTACGCCGACAGGTCGGCGTCCGGGCGGACGAAGTCCACCGCCACGCCCGCGCGCCACAAGGGCTCGTACCAGTCCCGCACCAGGTCCAGGAAGCGCAGTGCGCCGCTCGGCTGCGAGGGCAGTTCCAGGGCCCAACGGGCGTCCCAGTCCCAGGCCACGGCCACCTCGGCCGGCGTCGTACTGCCGCGCACCTCCGCGAGCGCCCGCAGGTCCGCGCCCAGTCGCACGACGTCGCGCCAGATCTGGCTGTCGGTCCCGGCGTGCGGCAGCATCGCCGAGTGCCACTGCTCGGCGCCCGCCTTGGCGGCCCGCCACTGGAAGTAGGCGATGCCGTCGGCGCCCCGGGCGACGTGTGCGAGGGCGTTGCGGCGCAACTCCCCTGCCGTTTTGGCCCGGTTGACCGGCTGCCAGTTGACGGCGCCCGTGGAGTGCTCCATCAGCAGCCACGGGCCGCCGGCCAGGGAGCGGACCAGGTCGCCGCTGAGCGCGATGTCGATCTCGGACTCGGGGTCGGAGGACCGCAGGTAGTGGTCGTTGGAGACGATGTCCAGCTTCGGGGCCCAGCGCCAGTAGTCGAGGGCGTCGAAGTTGTACATCACCATGAAGTTGGTGGTCGCCGGGGTCGTCGGCGCGGCCTCGGCCAGGACGTCCCGCTCGGCCTCGTACAGCGACAGCAGGGCGTCGCTGCAGAAGCGGCGCCAGTCCAGCCGGTGCGTGGGGTTGGGGACCGCGCCGGTCGCGCGCGGGGGCAGGATCTGGTCCCAGTCGTAGTACCACTGGCTCCAGAAGGTGGTGCCCCAGGCGTGGTTGAGGGCGTCCAGGCTCGCGTACCGGTCCTGCAGCCAGGCGCGGAACGCCTCCGCGCTGGTGTCGCAGAAGCACTCGGCGTTGTGGCAGCCGTACTCGTTGTGGACGTGCCACATCGCCACGGCCGGGTGATCGGCGTACCGGCGCGCCAGCTCCCCGACGATCCGCAGGGCGGCCTCCCGGTAGGCCGGGCTGGACGGGCAGAACGTCTGGCGGCTGCCGTACGACAGCCTGCGGCCGTCCGCGTCCACCGGCAGGGCGTCCGGGTGGGCGACGAAGAACCAGGCGGGCGGGGCCGCGGTCGGGGTCGCGAGGTCGGCGGCGATGCCGTGCTCGTGCAGCAGGCCGAGGATGCGGTCCAGGCGCGAGAAGTCGTAGGTGCCCTCGGAGGGTTCCAGCAGCGCCCAGGAGAAGATGTTGACGCTGACCATGGTGACCCCGGCCTCGGCCATCAGCCGCATGTCCTCGGCCCACACCTCCTCGGGCCACTGCTCGGGGTTGTAGTCGCCGCCGTAGGCGATGCCCGGGACGTTCAGGGCGCGTGTCATCGGGCACCTCCGGAGAGCAGCCGGCGCGTGGTGGCGACGCCCCACTCGTCCAGGGACAGCAGCCGGTCGCTGGAGGCCATCAGGCCGCCGGTGGCCTCCACGTGGGCCGCCCAGCGCTCGCGGGTCTCCACGGCGGGGCGGGCCATCAGGCAGTCGGGGTCGTTGGTCCAGAGCCGGCCGTGCTGCCACTGGCGGCCCACGCCGGTGAACTCGGCCGGGTCCTGGCCGGGCTGGCTGTAGTCGTCGGCCTCGGGGCGGCGGTGCGGGGCCGTGTCGGGGCTGACCCGCATCGCGTCGAACAGGCCGATGGAGGGCAGGATCGGCGCCCCGCAGCCCAGCAGGTAGGCGTCGGCGCCGATGGCCTCGCGGATCAGCCGGATGCCGTCGCGGTACGCGGTCAGCGCGTCGACGTCCTCGTGCCGTACGCCGTCCAGCGCGCCGGCGTACAGGAAGTCGACCTTGAAGTAGTCGTAGCCCTCGGAGCGCAGCGTGCGGAAGACGTCCGTCAGGTACGCCGCCGCCTCGGGGTGGGTGGTGTCCAGCACCCGCAGGTCGTGGCCCCAGTTGCGGCCGGCGTGCGCGAAGCCGCCGTCGGCGGAGCGGACCAGCCAGTCGGGGTGCTCGCCGGCCAGGTCGCTCGCCGGGTCCACCAGGAAGGGGGCCGTCCAGATGCCGGCCCGGCGGCCGCGCGCCCGGATGGCGTCCGCGATGCCCGCGCGGGAGCGGAAGCGGCCGGAGAGGGTGAGCCAGTCGCCGAGGGCCTTCTGGTAGCCGTCGTCGATCTGGACGACGTCGATGGGCAGGTCGAGGGTGTCCATCGCACGGAGGTTCTCGTGGATGTCGTCCTCGGTGACGTGCGTGAAGTACTCGTACCAGGAGCACCAGACGGTGGGGGCCGGCCGCGGCGGTGCGACGCCGAGGCTGTCGGCCCAGCCGCCCAGTGCTTCCTGGATGTCGGTGCCCGTCCACTCCTTCACCGGACCGTCCGCGGTGACCTCCGCGAGGCCGTCCGTCACCGTCAGCCGGATGGAGGGGACCTCGCCGGTGGGGTCGACGGCCGCCCACAGCCGGGCCGGTGAGCCGTCGCCGGGGTCGAGCGCCAGCAGGCCCTCGCCCTGGAAGGTGCCCTCGGGGACGGTGACGCCGGGGCGGTAACAGACCGTCGCCCAGTTGTCGTTGGTCGGGCGGTACGGCCGCTCACCCGGGGCGTAGGCCCCGCTGGGGCTCCAGGACTGCCAGCCCTCCTCGTGGACCCGGGCGTTGAGCGGGTCCACGGGGAGGGAGGCGACGGGGGTGAAGGGGTGGTGCACGGGGGTCTCTTTCACAAAGGGGGGCGTCAGCCCTTGTTGGCGCCGAGGGTGAGGCCGCTGACGAACTGCCGTTGCAGCACGAAGTACACGATCAGGGTGGGGATCGCGGTGAGCAGGGCGCCGGCGGCGACGAGGTTGGGGTCGGTGAAGTACTGCCCGGAGAGGTTGTTCAACGCGCTGGTGATCGGCATGTTCTCCCCGGTGGAGATCAGCACGATGGCCCAGAAGAAGTCGTTGTAGATCCAGATGGACAGCAACGTCGCCAGGGCGGCCATGGCGGGCTTGCACAGGGGCAGCACGATCTGCCAGTACTGGCGCCACACCGACGCGCCGTCCACCAGGGCGGCCTCGGTGAGTTCGTGCGGCAGCATCCGCATGTAGTTGGACAGCACGAACGCGCAGAACCCGGACTGGAACGCGACGTGGATCAGCACCAGGCCGAGCGCGGAGTCGTACAGCTTGCCGCTGGCGGTGACCCCCGGCAGGTCGATCAGCAGGTACATCCGGTACAGCGGGGTGATGATGACCTGCTGGGGCAGCAGGTTGCCCGCGGTGAACACCAGCAGCAGGGCGATGTTGAGGCGGAAGTCGAACCGGCTGACGTAGAACGCCACCATCGACGACAGCAGCAGCGTCAGCAGCACGGCCGGCACCGCGATGATCAGCGTGTTGCCGAAGTAGTGCAGCATGTCGGACTGCACGAAGGCGTTCTTGAAGTTGTCGAACGTCAGCTTGTCCGGCCAGGACACATAGCCCTTGTTGCTGGTCTCCGAGTACGGCCGCAGCGCGGCGAAGACCGCCCACACCAGCGGGGCGAGCCAGGCCAGCGAGGTGGTGACGAGGAAGACGTGCAGCAGGATCCGGGCCGGGCGGACGGGAGTGCGCTGCTTGGTGACGACAGCCGTGCTCATGCGCGCCGCTCCTTCCGGAAGGTCGCGATCAGGTACGGGATGATGACCGCGAGGGAGATCACCAGCAGGACGACGGCGATCGCGGAGCCGTAACCGATCCGGCTGGACTCGCCGATGATGTTGTTGGTGATCAGGATCGACAGCAACTCGGTGCCCTGGGCGCCCTTATTGAAGACGAAGACCAGGTCGAAGGCGCGCAGCGCCTCGATGATCGTGACCACCAGGACGACGGTGTTGGTGGGGCGCAGGGTGGGGAAGATGACGTTCTTGAACGTCTGCCACTCGTTCGCGCCGTCCAGGGCGGAGGCCTCGCGCAGGGAGGGGTCCACGCCCTTCAGGCCGGCCAGGTAGAGGATCATCATGTAACCGGTGTGCCGCCAGGATGCGGCGACCAGCACGGCCCACAGGTTCAGGTGCGGGTCGCCGATCCAGTCGATGTAGTGGCCGGGCTTGTTGGCCCCGATGAGGCTGTTGATCAGGCCGGTGTCGGGGTTGTAGACGAGCTGCCAGACGAAGCCGGTGACCGCGAGCGAGACCACGACCGGCAGGAAGTAGGCGGTCTGGTAGACCCGGGAGAAACGGATCTTCTTGTCCAGCTGGACGGCCAGGAACAGGCCCATCGGCGTGGGGATCAGGATGAGCACGACGAACCAGATGATGTTGTGCTCGACCGCGGGCCAGAACTGCGGGTTGTCGCTGAACAGCTGTTTGAAGTTGTCCAGCCCCACCCACTTGATGGAGTCGAAGCCGATGCCGTCCCAGCTGGTGAAGGCCAGGAAGATCGACGCGATGGCGGTGACCCAGACGAGGGCCACATGAAGGACCGTCGGCACGCCGGCCATGAAGGCGAGCGTGACGCGGTCGCGGCGGGTCAGCAGGCGCTTGTGGCCCCGCGGGACCCGCTCCTTGACAGGCGCGGGGCCCGAAGACGGCTGGGGGGCCGTCTCCGGGCTCGTGGTGGTGGTGTCGGCGCTCATCAGGACGCGAAGATCGTCTTCTTCTGGCGTTCGATCGAGGCCAGCAGGCTGTCGACGCCCTTGGGGTTCTGCAGGAACTTCTGCAGCGAGGGCTGCATCACCGTCGAGGTGAAGTCCGGCCGGGAGTCGCGGTCCATGAACTGCGTCAGGCTCTTGGCGTTGGAGATCATCTCGAACGCCTTCTTCTGCAGCGGCGAGTAGGAGGCGGTGGAGGCCTTGTTGGAGGCCGCGACCACGCTCGGGTCGCCCTTGAGGTAGAGCTCCTCGGCACCCGGGGTGCCCAGGTACTCCATCAGCTTGAGCATGCCGGCCTTGTTCTTCGGCGCCTTGGAGACCATGAAGCCGTCGGTGGGCGCCTCCACGGTGTCCTGCCCGTACGCGGAGTTGATCTCCGGGAAGGCGAAGAAGTCGAGGTCGTCGAGGTCGGCCTTGTTGGTGAACTGCTGGGCCACGAAGGTGCCCAGGAGGTACATGCCGGCCTTCTTCGACACCAGGGTCTGCGCGGCGTCCTGCCAGGTGCGGCCCATGAAGCCGTCCTGGTGGTAGGGCAGCAGCTCGGCCCAGTGGTCGAAGACGGCCTTGACCTTGGCGTCGGTCCACGCGGCCTTGCCCGCCATCAGCTCGACGTGGAAGTCGTAGCCGTTCAGGCGGAAGTTGATCTGGTCGAAGGTGCCCATGGCCGGCCAGGCGTCCTTGTCGCCGAACGCGATCGGGACCAGGCCGTCCTTCTTCATCTTCTTGCACAGGGCGACCAACTCGTCCCACGTGGTGGGGACCTGGTAGCCCTTCGCCTGGAAGACGCTCTTGCGGTAGAAGACCGCCCACGGGTACGTGGTCATCGGCACGAAGTAGTACTTGCCGTCCTCGCCCTTGCTGAGCTTCTTCATCGCGTCGGGGAAGTTGCCCCCGATCTTGTCCCACACGTCGTCGATCGGGGAAGCGAGGCCCTTCTTGGCGAAGAACTGCATGCGGTAGCCCGCGAACCACTTGAACACGTCGTCCGGCGTGCCCTGCAGGTAGGAGTTGATCTGCTCCTGGAAGGTGTTGTGGTCCTTCGTGTTGACGTCGACCGTGATGCCGGACTGCTTCTTGAACGTGTCGTAGACGGCGGCGTACGCCTTCTTCGGCACCGCATCCGAGTCGTTGGAACCGACGCTGACGGTCTTGGAATCCGACCCGCTGCTGCTGCTTCCGCAGGCGCTCAGCAGGGGTATGCCCGCTCCGGCGAGCAGCGCGGCACCGCCCGCGCCGCGCAGCAGACTGCGGCGGCTCGGGGAGGGAAGGGAGAGACCCGAGGGGGAGAGGTCCATGTACGGCTCCTGAAGGCAGGGTTCGGCCACAACTGCGCCATGTCGAAACAAGTCGAAACCGACCAGAAATCAACTCGACCGAACATCGTGGCGGTAATAACAGCGTCATGTCCGCTCATGGGTCAATAGCTGCCCAAGAGCTTTGTGGAAACGTGACCGACATGTTTTAGATCGATCTCGTCCGAGCGCTCGGACAGAGGTGCCGTGAGATAAGAGGACATGCCGGTTTCGCACCGGGCGCCGACCGAGGTCAGCCGGTGATCCGCACGGTCCTGGAGACGGTGACCTGGTCGATGTCGGAGGTCCTGACCGTCGCCTTCAACGTCCAGGTCCCGGCGATGGGGAGGGTCAGGGAGCTGGTCCCCCAGTAGCCGCCGAGGTTCGTCAGCCGCGCGTCGATCGGGCCGATCCCGCGGGCGGGGAGCATGAGGGAGAGCCGCAGCTCGGGGACGGTGGAGATGCCGCCGTCGGGGCCGAAGACGACCGCCTGCACGGAGTTGTCGCCGACCCGTCCGGGGTCGAGGGTGATCTGCACCTTGCCGTGCCCGCCGGGGGTGCCGACGTCGAACGGGATCATGGTCACGGACGTGGCCGGCAGCCCGCCGGCCGTCGTCGGCGCCTGCTCCGCCTCGGCGGCGGCGCGGCCCGGCAGGGTGCCGGTGAGAACCGTGGTGACCACCAGGACGACCACGCCCACGGTCACCTCGGCGAGAACGGAGCGGCGCAGCCCGCGGCGGGAGGCGGCGGACTCCGCCGGGTCGGCGGACGCGGGCGCCGCGGACGGGCCGGCGGGGTCGTCCGGCGCGGGCAGCGACGGCCGGCCGCCGACCGGCTCGGGCACCCGTTCCCGTACGACCGCCTCGGCCGGCGCCTCGACGAGCCGTGCCGTCCACTGCCGGGAGAGCCACGCCAGGGCCAGCAGCAGCACGACCACGGCCAGCTTGGCGAGCAGCAGACGGCCGTACGTCGTCCCCGTGAGCGCGTTCAGGGAGCCCAGGCCGCGCCAGGACTGGTAGACGCCGGTGACGACGAGGACGGTCACGCAGGCCGGGGCGAGGCGGGAGAAGCGAGCCACGGCGGCCGGGGCCAGCTCGGTGCGGTGCAGCAGGACCAGCAGGGCCGTGAGTCCGCCCAGCCAGACGGCCATGGCCAGCAGATGCAGCACCGAGGAGGTCATGGCCAGGGGCACCTGGATGCCGGCCGAGGCGTGCTCGGCGGCGGCCCAGGTCAGCGCGAGCGCGACGGCCAGGGCGGTGAGGGCGGTCAGGGGCAGGACGGAGGCGGCCGGGATCGGCCGCGAGGCGGCCCGGCGGGCGCCCTCAGACCCCGCGTCCGCCCGTCCGGCGTCCACCACGGCCGGGGGCCGCCGCCCGGCCCCGTGGGGCCCGTTCTGGGCTTCGGCCACCGGAGGAGGCGCGTCGGCCTCGTGTGCGTCCTCGCGCGGTTCTTCCGGGGCTTCGGGCCGGTCCGGGCCGGCGTCGGCGGCCGTCCCCCGCGACGCATCCGGGACGGCCTCCTCGGGGCCCGCGCCGACCGGCCCGCTCCCACGGCTCCCCGCGACCGACCGCGCCGACCGATTGCTCCCCGCGGCCGACAGCCAGGACCAGCCCGGTCGTTTGCGGAGTGACACGACCGCGGCGGCGACGATCAGCAGCAGCGCCAGCCGGACCAGCAGGGCCAGCCCGGGGCGGCCCGTCAGGGTCCGGGTGAGGGCCCCGGCGTCGAAGGCCGCGGTCGGGCCCGCCCCGGTCTCGTACGGGGCGCGCAGGGCCAGCAGGAACAGGCTGGTGCCCAGGAGGGTCCACCAGCCTGTCAGCAGGGGTTTGCGCAGGGGGCGGGGTCCGCCGGGCGGCACAGGACGACGAAGGCCGACGTGCCGATGAGCAGGGCGGCGGCGAGGTAGGCCAGATAGCGGGCGATGTTGTACAGGCCGGCGGTGGCCGGGTTCTCGACCGGGCCGGTGTTCACCGCGGCGACCGTCGGTGAGGGTTTGCCGACCGAGAAGGTGAACGCGCCCGACACCGGGTGGCTGTCGGCGGACACGGCCCGCCAGGCCACCACGTACGTGCCCCGGGCGAGTTCGGCGGGGAGCGTCACGCGCGCGGTGTCCGAGCCGCCCGGCCCGTGCTCGGCCGGCCCCGTGCGGACCCGCTTGTTGTCGGGGTCCAGGACGCGGAAGGAGTCGTCGAGCAGGCCGACGGACTCGGTGAAGGTCAGCGTGATCGAACGGGGCGCCGACTTCAGGACGCTTCCGTCCTTCGGGTCGGTGGACTTCAGGGCCGCGTGCGCCGACGCCGGTCCGGCACCGCCGAGGACGAGCAGCACCAGCAGGGCGCCCAGCAGCAGTGGTCCCCGGACTCCCGCGCGCACACCGGTTTCCCGCGGCCGCCGTCCGCCGCGCGCACCCTCACACCTCACGTCGTCTCTCCGTCGTCGGACTCGCCGCCTTCCGGTCAGGGCGTGTGTCGAAAGTCCCGTCGTCCGCCCGAAGGGCGGGGCCCCGCGGGGCAGGCGGGACTTTCGACACACGCCCTAGGTACGGACGGAAGCCGCCGTGTGCTCAGCGCCGCTCACCACGTCGGCCGCGCCGAGACCCCGCCGTCCGTCACCAGGTCGTGGCCCGTGACCCAGGACGCGAGCCGGGAGGCCAGGAACACGCAGGCGTCCCCGACGTCCTCCGGCCGCCCCAGCCGCCCGAGCGGTACCGCCGCCCGCCAGCGTGCCACCCCTTCGGGCCAGGCCTCGGCCAGCCCCTCCCGGTCGATGAGCCCGGGCGAGACGGTGTTGACGCGGATGCCGTACCGCCCGTACTCCAGGGCCGCCGACCGGGCGTGCATGACGACGGCCGCCTTGGAGGCGCTGTAGTGGGCGTGCGCGGCGGCCGGCTGCCGACCCTCGACGGACGCGATGTGGGTGACCGAACCGCCGCCGCCCTCGCGCATGAACTCCGCCGCGGCCTGCGTGCACGCGAAGACGCTCGACAGGTTGGCGTCCACCACCGCGCGCCACTCGCCCGCCGTCATCCCGGGCAGCTCCTGGACGGGCTGCACCCCCGCGTTGTTGACCAGGGCGTCCAGCCGGCCGCCCCACGCGGCCGCCTCCCCCACCACCTGCCGGCACACGCCCTCATCCGTGAGGTCGCCCCGCACCACGACGGCCCGCCCGCCCGACCGCCCGATCCGCCCGGCCACCTCACGCGCCGGCTCCACGGCCGTATGGCAGTGGACCGCGACCGCGGCTCCTTCCTCGGCGAACCTCAGCGCGATGCCCCGGCCGATGCCGCCGCCCGCGCCGGTGACCAGGGCGACCTGTCCTTCGAGGAGTCTCATGGGCGGGACAGTTCCAGGATCTGGGCCGCACGGTCGGGATACCGCGCCGTCAGTCGGTCCGCGTCGCCGTGCTCGTACCCCTCGTAGGTGAACCCGGGGGCCATCGTGCAGCCGAAGAACGTCCACGCGCCCAGCGTCCGGCCGCCCATCCAGGTGCCGGCGGGCACGGTCAGCTGGGGATGCTGGCCGCCCAGGACGTCTGGGCCGAGGACGGCCGTGGACGAGGTGCCGTCGGGGGCGAGGAGCAGCAGTTCGAGCGGGCCGCCGAGGTAGAAGTGCCAGATCTCGTCGGTCGGCAGACGGTGCAGGGCGGAGTGGTCGCCGGCCCGCAGCAGGGCGACGATCGCGGTGCCCTCCGGGCGGCCGTCGGCCCGTTCGGGTCCCGCCCAGGTGGTGTGGAACAGGCCGCCCTCGTGGGGGATGGGTTCCAGCGCGTAGTGCGCGATCAGGTCTTGTGGGGTCACCGGCTTCGCCGGGGTCGGCTGGCTCACCTGCCGCACGCTACTCCCCCTACAGGAAGCGCCAGTTGGGGCGCCGTCGGCCGTACAACCATTCGTGTGTCTCGTGTGTCCAGTGGGACGTCCGTTGCCGGGCACAGCCCTGGCCAGACTCAGTCGAGGAGTCCCGTTGCGCAGAGCAGCCCTGGTGGCGACCATGATCACCGCGTCCGCCGCCGTCACGCTCACGCCCGTCACGGCGTCCGCCGCGGCCCCCTACAAGGGCGCCAACACGGCGGCCGTGCAGGACGACTTCAACGGGGACGGGTACCGGGACCTGGCCGTGGGCGCGCCCCACGCCTCCAACGGCGGTGTGGAGGAGGCCGGTTCGGTCGTCGTGCTGTACGGCTCGGCGTCGTCGTTGAGCGCGACCCGGCGCACGGTCATCACCCAGGCGACCACCGGGATCCCCGGCTCGCCGGAGGACGACGACCAGTTCGGCGGCACCGTGGCCAGCGCCGACCTGGACCGCGACGGATACGCGGACCTGATCGTCGGGGCCCCACGAGGCCGTCGGCGACGCCTACTCGCGCGGCTCGGTGACGGTCGTGTGGGGCGGCCCGAACGGCCTCCGGGGCGGGGCGAACATCTCGGTGCCGACGGGCTACGGCGAGGGCAGGACGTACTGCCGCTTCGGACTGTCCCTGGCCACCGGCGACATGAACGGCGACGGGGCCCCTGAGCTGAGCGTCGGCTCGGGCTGCGAGGCCGCCACCTACACCGGCCCCTTCACGCGCACCGGGAAGGCCGCCGCCACCGTCCGGGAGCCCTTCTACGGCGAGACCCGCGGCGTCGTGATGGGAGACGTCGACGGCGACGGGAACGCGGAGCAGTTCTGGCTCCCGGGCCCCACCGACGGCGACCTGCGCGGACCGGTGTACGTCCAGCCCGGCGTCAGCGACGGCGAGTCCATGCCGTCCTCCGGCCGCACCGAACTCCCCAACGCCGACGGCCACGCGGGCGTGGTCGGCGACATCAACGGCGACGGCTACGGCGACCTCGTCACCGGCGTCTCCACCGACGACTCCATGTCCGGCGGCCCGGCCGGCTGGGCGCATCGCGGCGGCGAGATCCAGGTCCTGTACGGCAGCGCGCAGGGCATCACCGCGGACCAGAAGCCGACGGTCTACCACCAGGACACCGCGGGCGTGCCCGGCACCGCCGAGAACGGCGACATGTTCGGCCAGTCGATCAGCGTCGGGGACGTCGACGGCGACAAGTACGCCGACGTCCTGGTCGGCTCCCCCGGCGAGGGCGTCGGCACCCACGCGGCGGCCGGGACCGCGGTCCTGCTGCGCGGCTCGGCCTCCGGCCTGACCACCGCCAAGGCGGCCGGCTACACCCAGAACACGGCCGGGGTGCCCGGGACCGCCGAGACCGGCGACTGGTTCGGCACGGCCGTCCACCTCACGGACCTCAACAAGGACGGCAAGCTGGAGACCGTCGTGGGGGCGCCCACCGAGAACAGCGACGGCTGCGTGTGGATCGCCCGCGGTTCCTCCGCCGGCCCCGTCCTGAGCGGTTCGGTCGACGTCTGCGGCAAGAGCGCGGGCATCACCGTCCACGGCGTCAAGGGCTACTTCGGCGCGGCGCTCGCGAGTGCTCACGTGGAGCTCTGACCGCCGCGGAGGCATGATCGGGGTCATGGACGTCACCCTTCACCTCGCCCAGGACCCCGAGGCCGACGAGCTCCTCGGGCGCTCCCCGCTCGCCGCGCTGGTCGGGATGCTGCTGGACCAGCAGGTCCCGATGGAGTGGGCGTTCAAGGGACCCCGCACCATCGCCGACCGGCTCGGCGCCGACGACCTGGACGCGCATGAGATCGCCGCGCAGGACCCGGAGGCGTTCGTCGCGCTGCTCTCCGAGAAGCCGGCCGTGCACCGCTACCCCGGTTCCATGGCCAAGCGGATCCAGCAGCTGTGCCAGTACCTCGTCGAGCACTACGACGGCAACGCCGAGCTCGTCTGGAAGGGCGTCGCCGACGGCCGTGAGCTGCTGCGCCGCCTGCAGGACCTGCCCGGCTTCGGCAAGCAGAAGGCGCAGATCTTCCTGGCGCTGCTCGGCAAGCAGCTGGGCGTGCGGCCCGAGGGGTGGCAGGAGGCCGCCGGCGCCTACGGCGAAACGGAGTCCTTCCGGTCCGTCGCCGACATCACCGGGCCGGAGTCCCTGGCCAGGGTGCGCGCGCACAAGCAGGAGATGAAGGCGGCGGCCAAGGCCGCCAAGAGTCAGGGGTAGGCGTGGGCCAAGTGGGGTCCTGCGGTGGCGGAGTGTCCGGCGCCGGGCCCAGCATGGATCATGACCGACCTGCCCAACACCGCTGACCGGGGCGCCGGGTACGACGACCGCAAGGCGTACGCCACCGCGTCCGAGCCGCCCCTCGAAGGCCCCCTGCACGCCCTGTCCCGCGCCGCCTGGCAAATCGTCCTGCTCACCGGCGTCGCCTCGCTGATCCTCGGCGTCCTGGTGCTCGTCTGGCCGGGCGCCTCACTGCTCGCGGCCGGAGTCCTGTTCGGCGTCTATCTCCTCGTCAGCGGCGTCTTCCAGCTGATCGCCGCCTTCGGCACGCACCGGTCGACGTCCCTGCGCGTCCTGGCCTTCATCAGCGGTGCCCTCTCCATCCTGCTGGGCCTGTTCTGTCTGCGCGGCCCGATGCGGTCGATCCTGCTGCTCGCCCTGTGGATCGGCATCGGCTGGCTGATCCGCGGGATCACCCAGACCCTGGCCGCGGCGCACGACAAGGAGATGCCGGCCCGCGGCTGGCAGATCTTCCTCGGCGTCCTGACCTTCGTCGCCGGGATCGTGCTGATCGACTCGCCCTTCGAGTCGGTCGCCGTGCTGACCCTGGTCGGCGGCATCTGGCTGGTCGCCGTCGGAATCGTGGAGATCATCACGGCGATCCGCATCCGGAGCCGGGCCCGCCAGGTGCCGCAAGCGCTCTAGCGGCGTCGTGTGCTCCGAACGGGCGTATCCCGCGCCCGGCGTGCCGAACGGCGGGCGTGTCGGGGGAGAGGACCTCCGTGACCTCCGCACGACGCCGCCCGCACCGCCGCTCCTGGCTGCGGGCGCTCGTGCTGCTGCTCGCGCTGCTGGTCCCCCGGGAGGCCTGGACGGTGGCGTCCGCGCCGCCACAGGCCATGAGCGCCGAGTACGACGTCTCGGAGACGGCGGCGCTGCCACCCCTCCTCCGCTCCCTGCAACGCCCGGCCGTGCCCCCGCGGCCGGCGCCACTGCCGCCCCCGGCACCCGCCGGGCCCGCGGCGCCCTCCCGGAGCCTCCCGGCGCGCCTCCCGCGTCTCCTGCGCACCGTGGTCCTGCGCTGCTGACGGACCCCGCCCCCAGGCACGGTCCGTCACGACGCGAGGAACACACTCATGCCCACAGACCCGTACGCGATCCTGCGCGCCCTGCTGCGCGCGGAGGCCGCCCGCAGCGCGCCCAAGCCGGACGCGAGGAAACCGCAGCAGCAGCGGCCCCCGGAGGAACGGGGCCGCTGACCGAGCGGCGGAGGCGGGCCTACCGCCTCCGCCGTGCCGTGCCGAAGAGGGAGCGGGTGATCTCGCGACCGATCTGCGTGCCGACCGAGCGGGCGAGGGACTTGAACATGCCGCTGCCGACGACCTGTTCGACCACGCTCGGCTGCGGCTTCGCCTTCGGCGCCCTGGCGGCTTCCTTCATCTCCTCCGGCCCCTTGGCCCCGGCGGGCTGGTCCGACGTCAGCTTCTCGTACGCCGATTCCCTGTCCACAGCCTGTGCGTAACGCCCGTACAGCGCCGAGGAGCGCACCGCCTCGTCCAGGGCGGGGCCGTCGAGCGGTCCCATCAGGGACTCGGGTGCGCGCAGCCGGGTGGCGGCGACCGGCGTCGGGGCGCCCTTCTCGCTGAGCACGGTGACGACGGCCTCGCCGGTCCCCAGGCCCGTGAGCAGCTCCTCCAGGTCGTAGGCGCTGTTCGGGAAGGTCTTCACCGTCGCCTTGAGGGCCTTCTGGTCGTCCGGTGTGAACGCCCGCAGAGCGTGCTGGACACGGTTGCCGAGCTGGGCGAGGACGTCGGAGGGTACGTCTTTCGGGGTCTGGGTGACGAAGAAGACGCCGACTCCTTTCGAGCGAATCAGCCGGACGGTCTGCGTGATCGCGTCGAGGAACGCCTCGGAGGCGTCGTCGAAGAGCAGGTGGGCCTCGTCGAAGAAGAACACCAGCCCCGGCTTCTCGGCGTCCCCGACCTCCGGCAGGTCGTGGAAGAGGTCGGCGAGCAGCCACATCAGGAACGTCGAGAACAGCTGCGGCCGGTCCTGTACGGCGGCGAGTTCGAGGACGGAGACGACGCCCCGCCCGTCGGGCGCCGTGCGCAGGAACTCGGCGGTGTCGAACTCCGGCTCCCCGAAGAAGTCGGCCATCCCCTGGGCCTCGAACGCGGTCAGCGAGCGCAGGATGACGCCGGCCGTGGCGGCCGACAGCCCGCCGATGCCCTTCAGCTCCGCCCTGCCCTCGTCGGAGGTGAGGAAGGCGACGACCGCGCGCAGGTCCTTGAGGTCGACCAGCTCAAGGCCCTTGGTGTCGGCGTAGTGGAAGATCAGGCCGAGGGACTGCTCCTGGGTCTGGTTGAGCCGGAGCACCTTGGCCAGCAGCACCGGCCCGAAGCTGGTGACCGTGGCGCGCACGGGGATGCCGTGCCCGAGCCCGCCGAGGGCGTAGAACTCGGCGGGAAAGCCGGTCGGCGTCCACTCCTGGTGGACCTCCGCTGCCCGTGCCCGCACCTTGTCGTTCGGCTCTCCGGCCGCCGAAACGCCGGACAGGTCGCCCTTGATGTCGGCGAGGAAGACCGGCACGCCCTGCGCCGAGAGCTGCTCGGCGACCAGTTGGAGCGTCTTGGTCTTGCCGGTGCCGGTGGCGCCCGCGACCAGACCGTGCCGGTTGAGCATGGTCAGCGGGATGCGGATCTGCGCGTCCGGCAGGCACTCCCCGCCCCACATCAGGGCGCCGAGGTCCAGCGCCGGGCCGGTGAAGGCGTACCCGGAGGCGATCTCCAGGGCCTCCCGGGGGAGAGCGCGGGCGCTTCCCGGGGCTTCGGACGTGGTTGCCGGTGGCATGGTCTCGCGCTCGCTCATGTCAGACCCTCTGTTCCCGGTTCGGCCCGCTTTGCGGCATCTTTTCCAGCGTCGCACTCCGTCTCCATGGCTGCGCCCGGAAGGTCTTGACCGGTAGGCTTTCCGTGTGATCTTCAAGCGCATCGGAAACGGCCGGCCGTACCCCGACCACGGCCGGGAAAGCACCCGGCAGTGGGCGGACGTCGCGCCGCGCCCGGTCCGCCTCGATCAGCTCGTGACGACCAAGGGACAGCTCGACCTGGAAACACTCCTGGCCGAGGACTCGACCTTCTACGGCGACCTGTTCGCCCACGTCGTCAAGTGGCAGGGCGACCTCTACCTGGAGGACGGCCTGCACCGCGCGGTGCGGGCGGCGCTGCAGCAGCGCCAGGTGCTCCACGCGCGCGTGCTGGAACTGGACTGACACGCCCGGGATCGAGGACGGTCGGTAAAGGCTTGGCCCTTTCGGGTTCACCTGCGCGGCGTCGAATGATCATCTAGTAGGCATCGCCGCTCAGGCGCACTACGCTGCGCTCATGAGCATGCTGACTCCCCCCGGCATGGGTGGCAAATACCGGATCAAGGGAGACAAGTACCCCCGGATGCGCCCCCGCCGGAGGCGCGGCAGGCTCACCCTCGCCGCCACGGCCTCCGTCGTCGTGCTCGGCGTGCTCGGCTGGGGCACGCTGCAGCTCGTCGACGTCTTCACCGGCGGCGGCAAACAGGCCTCGGCCGCCGGCCCCAAAGCGGACTGCTCCACGCGGGTCAGCGCGAGCGCGTCCGCCGCGGCCGCCACGAAGGTGCCCAAGCCCGCGCAGATCACCGTGAACGTCTACAACGCCACCCCGCGCAGCGGGCTGGCCAAGGACACCGCGGACGAGCTCAAGAAGCGCGGCTTCAAGATCGGTGACGTGGGCAACGCGGCCAAGGAGTTCGACAAGAAGGTCAAGGGCACCGGGATACTGCTGGGCCCGGCGTCGTCCCTGAACACCTCGCTGCCCGTGCTGGGTACCCAGCTTTCCGGCGCCGAGCGCCGCACGGAGGCTTCCCGTAAGGGAGCCGACGTCGATCTGATCATCGGCACGGGTTTCACGTCGCTCATGAAGCAGGCGGACGCGGACAAGGCGATGGCCGCGCTGGGCAAGCCGGTGCCGGCGCCCACCTCTTCGAAGAAGACCTGCTGAGAGGCGCTTGCCCGCCGTAGGGGGCGCGGTCGCACGGCGGCCGCAGGTCCGACGCGGCCGGTCGCGCGGTTCCCCGCGCCCCTGGGGGGTGTTACTCGGCCGCGCCGTAGAGGCGATCTCCCGCGTCGCCCAGGCCCGGGACGATGTAGCCGTGCTCGTTGAGGTGGTCGTCGACCGCCGCCGTCACGACCGTCACCGGCGTGCCCGCCAGCTCGCGCTCCATGAGCTCCACGCCCTCGGGGGCCGCCAGCAGCACGACCGCGGTCACGTCGTCCGCACCGCGCTTGATCAGCTCCTGGATGGCCGCGACCAGCGTCCCGCCGGTCGCCAGCATCGGGTCCAGGACGTAGACCTGGCGCCCGGAGAGGTCCTCGGGCATCCGCGAGGCGTACGTCGAGGCCTGCAGGGTCTCCTCGTTGCGGATCATCCCCAGGAAGCCCACCTCGGCGGTCGGCAGCAGCCGGACCATGCCGTCCAGCATGCCGAGGCCCGCCCGCAGGATCGGGACGACCAGCGGGCGCGGCCGGGAGAGCTTCACACCGGTGGTCCGGGCGACCGGCGTCTGGATGTCGATCGCCTCGGTGCGCACGTCGCGCGTGGCCTCGTAGGCGAGCAGGGTGACCAGCTCGTCGGCGAGACGGCGGAAGGTCGCGGAGTCGGTGCGCTGGTCGCGCAGGGTGGTGAGCTTGTGGGCGACCAAGGGGTGGTCGACGACGTGGAGACGCATGGCCTAACAGTAACCGCGGCCGGGGAACGCTCGCTCTGGCATCAAACCGGCCATCGGAGGGAAAGTGGGAGGGACGCAAACGGGGTGGTGAACCAATGCCTGAACCTGAGTCCCGAGCGGACACGTCACAGCAGGAGACCGACGCCGAGCGCCGGCGGCGCCGCGCCCGGTTCCTGCGCGAGCTCGCGGAGGCCCGCGAACTGCGGGACCGGGTGCAGCCCCGCCGCGCCAAGGTCGCCCGCCTTCGTCACGCCATGCGCATGCGGACGTTCCGCTGGTAGCCGGGGTCCGTCGCGGGAGCCGAGTAGGGCAACCGGGTGCATGCGCCTCACGTTTGCCGCGTACGATCCCGCTGGTGGTCGATCAAAACGAGCGGACACAGGGAGCCGAAGACGTCCCCTGAACGCCTTGTTTCTGCCACGATTCCGAGTGGGTGGGGCTCGGAGCCAAGCTCTCTCCGCCCGAAACCTCCGCCGGGGGGACCCCCAACCGGCACACCTATGACCAGTGGGAGAGTCACGGTGTACTTCGCCGCACTGCTCGCGCGCACCGAAGACGGGTGGGAAGCGAGCGACACAGAGCTCCTCGACAATGTGGAGACGCTGTCGGATCTGGCCGACCTGGCCCGTGAAGCCTCGCCCGACGACGACACGGTGCTGGTGCTCATCGAGCAGGAGGACGCGTGGTTCGGCGTCGTCCGCGTGGACGGCGAGGACGACCCTCGTATCTACGTCTCGGACGCCGCCGCCGCCGCTCGCAGCAGTTACGGCGAGATCCTCCTCACCGACGAACTGCTCGGAAGGGAGCCCGGCGACGACGGCCCCGACCTCGACGCCCTCGACCTCGACGGGACCGAGGACGGCGAGGACGAGGACGACGACGGAGACGAGGTGAGCGGCTCCGCCGAGGCGGTGCCGCACAGCCCCGTCGGCGACGCCGAGATCCTCGACGACCTCGGCGTCGGAGCCAAGGAGCTGCGCTCCCTGGACGAGGACGCGCTGACCGCGATCGCCGAGGCCCTGGGCGCCTCGGAGGTCCTGGAGACCGTCCGCTGACGGCGGCCGACCCCGTACGTGACCGCTGGCGGGCCGCGATGCGGCTCGCCCTGGCCGAGGCCGGGCGGGCCGGCGCGGACGTCCCCGTCGGCGCCGTCGTGCTGGCCCCGGACGGCACGACGGTGATCGGCGCCGGGCACAACGAACGCGAGGCCACCGGTGACCCGACCGCGCACGCCGAGATCCTGGCGATCCGGCGGGCCGCGGCCGGCCTCGGCGAGTGGCGGCTGTCCGGCTGCACGCTCGTCGTCACGCTGGAGCCGTGCACGATGTGCGCGGGCGCGATCGTGCAGTCCCGGGTGGACCGGGTCGTCTACGGCGCCCGCGACGAGAAGGCCGGCGCGGCCGGCTCCGTCTGGGACGTGGTCCGCGACCGCCGGCTCAACCACCGTCCCGAGGTCGTCGAGGGCGTGCTCGCCGAGGAGTGCGCCCGGCTGCTCACCGACTTCTTCCGGGCCCGCTGAGAGGCACCCGAATACCGATTTCAGGGCATGGGCCACTGTGCTGTAAGGTCTCCCTCGGTAGCGTGTCCGAGCGGCCGAAGGAGCTCGCCTCGAAAGCGAGTGTGGCGCAAGTCACCGAGGGTTCAAATCCCTCCGCTACCGCTTGAGAAGGGTCCCGTCGAAAGACGGGGCCCTTTGTGCGTCGGCAAGCGAAATGCAGGACGAGGGAGACGGCTTCGAGGGATGAGCCGCCTCCCCCGGCGGGGACCGGACCCTCAAGTGCGCGTCGCCGACGGGGGAGAACAGCGGTGCGCACCCCGCAGTGGGGTTCGGTCCCGAGCCCGGGATTCCTGCCAGATCCTGCGGGCTCGATTCCATCCTGCTCCTCGACGCGGCCGCGCGGACCCGGCAAAGGCCCCGGGCAGGCGGGCCGTTGGTCCTTAAAGTCCGTGTGAAGTTACACTCACCGGCGGCAACAGGGGTCCCTAGCAGCACATCAGTCACAGGGGAGGCCGCGATGGCGGTGAACGCGAAGAAGATCGCCGTCTATGCACTCGTGGTCTTCGCGCTCTACGTGATCATCACGGACCCGGCCAAGGCCGCCGACTACGTGCAGATAGCGTTCGAGGGCATCTCGGACGCCGCCAAGGCCATCGGCGACTTCTTCACCTGGCTCGCCGACGGAGCCAAGTGACCGACCGTCACCCCTCAGGAGCGCACATGATCCGCCACCTCGTCCTCTTCAAGCTCGACGAGGGCGTCGAGCGCGACGACCCGCGCGTCGTGGCGGGCGTCGAGGCCTTCCGCGCGCTGGAGGGGAAGATCCCCGAGATCCGCTTCTGGGAGCTGGGCTGGAACTTCAGCGACCGGCCCATCGCCTACGACTTCGCCATCAACTCCGGATTCGACGACCCGGAGGCACTGCGCCGCTACCTCGAGCATCCCGAGCACCAGGCCGGCGTGGCCCTGTGGAAAGAGTTCGCCACCTGGGTGATCGCCGACTACGCGTACTGAGCCGATAGGCCGACCGAGCCGGTCCACGTCACCTGCCACCCCTTCGGAGCCCTCCGCCTCAACGGCGGAGGGCTTTCGCGCGTCAACACGGGGTTATGCGGTGCTTGCACACAGTGCACATGTCTTGTGATGCTATGACCGCTTTTGACGGATGAGTTGACCGATGAAGACCGTTTGAAGAGGTGGCGTTGACCGTGTCGGCCAGTACTGCGCCTCCCCAGGAGGTCACGGAAGTCACGGAAGCAGCGCCGGCCGCTCCGCAGCGCAGCCGCGGAGCCGACACCCGGGCCCTCACCCAGGTGCTCTTCGCCCAGCTCAAGGAGCTCAGGCCGGGCACGCCCGAGCACAACCGGGTGCGCGGGGCCCTGATCGAGGCCAACCTCCCGCTGGTGCGCTACGCGGCCGCCCGCTTCCGCTCCCGCAACGAGCCGATGGAGGACGTGGTCCAGGTCGGCACCATCGGGCTCATCAACGCCATCGACCGCTTCGACCCGGACCGCGGCGTGCAGTTCCCGACCTTCGCGATGCCGACGGTCATCGGCGAGATCAAGCGGTACTTCCGGGACAACGTACGGACCGTCCACGTACCGCGCCGGCTGCACGAGCTGTGGGTGCAGGTCAACAGCGCCACCGAGGACCTGACGACCTCCTTCGGGCGCACCCCGACCACCTCGGAGATCGCCGAGCGGCTGCGGATCTCCGAGGACGAGGTGCTGTCCTGCATCGAGGCCGGCCGCTCGTACCACGCGACCTCGCTGGAGGCCGCCCAGGAGGGCGACGGGCTGCCCGGACTGCTGGACCGTCTCGGCTACGAGGACCCGGCGCTGGACGGCGTGGAGCACCGCGATCTGGTCCGCCATCTCCTCGTCCAGCTCCCGGAACGCGAACAGCGCATCCTTCTGCTGCGCTACTACAGCAATCTCACCCAGTCGCAGATCAGCGCGGAACTCGGCGTCTCTCAGATGCACGTCTCGCGGCTACTCGCGCGTAGTTTCCAGCGGCTGCGTTCCGCGAATCGGATCGAGGCATAAGAGGCGCACGGGAGCACACCCGAGAACACAGCGGATCATCGCAGTTCGCAAGCAGGATCGAGCGGTAACCGGCACGAGCGAATTGCTCATCGGCGCCCTTCCCGACAGTTCTGCGCAGAAAAACGCTCAGACCGCCTCTTTCCAGGGCCGATTCGCCTCTGCGGTGTCGACATGTCACTACAGCGTGTTGCCGACATGTGACATTCTTCCGGCAGAGCGTTTGCCGTGGCTTCGGCTCCGGTATTCAGGTGAAGGCTGAACTCCTCGCCACGAGGCGGGGGTCGGCCGCGACCGTCCCGCGACCCAGAGGGGGTGGCATGTCCGCAGAACAGGGCAGCTCGAAGGTGCTCACGCTCACGAAGAGCGAGTCCGCGCCCGACGCCGTGCTCGACGACGTCCCGGTTCTGGAGGCCCTGCCGGCTCCGGCTCTCCCGGCCTCGTCCGAGTCCATCGACACCCGCACCCTGTCCCGCTCCCTGTTCCTGCGGCTCGCCGCCCTGGACGAGAACAGCCCCGAGCGCGCCTACGTCCGGGACACACTCATCGAGCTCAACCTTCCGCTCGTGCGGTACGCGGCGGCCCGCTTCCGCTCCCGCAACGAGCCGATGGAGGACATCGTCCAGGTCGGCACCATCGGCCTGATCAAGGCGATCGACCGCTTCGACTGCGAACGGGGCGTGGAGTTCCCGACGTTCGCGATGCCGACGGTGGTCGGCGAGATCAAGCGGTTCTTCCGCGACACCTCGTGGTCGGTGCGCGTCCCGCGCCGCCTGCAGGAGCTGCGGCTGGCCCTCACCAAGGCCAGCGACGAGCTGTCGCAGAAGCTGGACCGCTCCCCGACCGTGCCCGAACTCGCCGCCGTGCTGGGCGTGTCCGAGGAGGACGTGGTCGACGGCCTGGCGGTGGGCAACGCCTACACCGCGTCGTCGCTGGACTCGCCGGCGCCGGAGGACGACGGCGGCGAGGGTTCGCTGGCCGACCGGCTCGGTTACGAGGACAGCGCCCTGGAGGGCGTCGAGTACCGCGAGTCCCTCAAGCCGCTGCTGGCCAAACTCCCGCCCCGTGAGCGGCAGATCATCATGCTCCGCTTCTTCGCGAACATGACGCAGTCGCAGATCGGCGAGGAGGTCGGCATCTCCCAGATGCACGTCTCCCGGCTGCTGACCCGGACGCTGGCCCAGCTGCGCGAGGGCCTCATCTCGGACTGATCCCTTCGCGGGGGTTCCTCTTTGACGGAGTGTCAGCCACCATGGCGCGATGCTTCGTGGGACTCCTGGGCCGACGTGGACACCCGGCCGTCGAGGCGCCCTGATCGGCGCGTCGGCGGCCGCCGTCTGTCTCGGCGCGGTGCTGGCCGCGTGCGGGGGCGGCGGCAAAGGCGGCGGTTACGTCGCGACCGGAGCGGTGGGCGGCGCGTCCTCCGCTACGGCGATGACGCCGACGGGCAGTGTGACGCTGGTGCCGCTGGACGGTCCGCGCGAGGCGAGCGGGTCACCGTCGGGCGCCGGCCACAACGCCCCTGCCGCGCACGTGACTTCGCCCAGCGACACGGCCCCGGCGCCCGGCGCGAGCGGAGGTCCGGCGCGCGACCAACCCGGGTCGGACCCGACGACGGCCGCTCCGTCCTCTCCCGCGGCGCCTTCCAACCACGCCAGCCCTTCCGGCCCGGCCCGCCCCGCCGCGCTGACCTGGTCGGACCCGGTCCGCGAGGCCACCGGTGAGCGCCGGTGCGAGGACGTGACCCTGACCTTCACCAACTCCGGCGGCACCGCGGTGCGTTCGGGCACGGTGACCTTCGGGACGCACGTCATCGGCGCGCTCGGCGTCGACTGGGGCACCGTCACGTCGGACGCGGCGCTCCCGGCGCCGATCGGAGCCGGGGTGCGCGAGGCGAAGACCTGGACGGTGTGCGTCGACGCCTGGCGCGTGCCGCTGGGCATGCACATCGAGACGCGGGACGTCACCGTCCGGTGGAAGTGAGCTGTCGTACCGCTTACATCAGGGCGAGCCAGGCCACGGCGGCCACGACCGCCACGGCGACGACGATGCCGACGATGAGGCCGATGCGGGGGCCCGCCGGGGCGGCGGCCTGCTGCTGTCGGCCCTGCGGCCCCTCGTCCACGAACGCGCGGAACATCTGGGTGCTGCCGGCGGGGTCGTAGTTGCCCTGGGGGTTCTGGGGGTTTGCCATAGCCCGAGACCCTAGCGAATCCGCGGTTGTGGCCCAAGTGGGGGGCCGGGCCCCGGAAGGGCGGCCTCCACCTGCGCATTTACGTTCACAATACTTGCCTTTGCCAAGTTTTTATGCCGCCCACCCCCGATATGTTTGCCTGCAGCAACCAACAACTCTTATGGTTGCCCTAAGCAACGAATGCGGGAGGTGCCATGGCCGAGAGGGCGCAGTACGAGGAACTGATGCGTCAGTTCAGTGCCTTCGGCGCCGTGAAGCGGGAGCTCGGGCGGATCATGCCGTCCGACTGCCCGAGCGGCAGCGCCGGCGTGCTGACCCTGCTGGGCCGCTTCGGCGACATGCGCATGAGCAGGCTCGCCGAGCTGCTCGCCGTGGACATGTCGGTCACCAGCCGCCATGTCGCCCACCTCGCCGAGCGCGGCTGGATCGACCGCTCCCCCGACCCGACGGACAAACGGTCCCGGATCGTGCACCTGACGCCCAAGGGCCTGGCCCAGCTGGAGCTGCTCTCCGAGCGGACCACGCAGCTGCTGGCCGACTGCCTGAGCGACTGGAGCGACGAGGAGGTCGCCCAGCTCACGCGGCTCATGGCCCGGCTGCGCGCCAGCTTCGACGGCAGCCGCGTCGGCGTACCGCCCCGGCTGCCGCCCCCCGCGACCGAACTCGAAGCGACCACCCGTACACCCGCGAACACGTAAGAAAAGGAAGCCCATGGCAACGACCACACCAGCCGGTGTGCGGGCTCATGCCAAGCACGGGGGAGGCTCCGCCGAGCACGGCCCGATGACGCATCGGCAGATCATGGAGGCGCTCTCCGGTCTGCTGCTCGGCATGTTCGTGGCGATCCTGTCGTCGACGATCGTCTCCAACGCCCTGCCGCACATCATCAGCGACCTCGGCGGCGGCCAGTCCGCCTACACCTGGGTCGTCACCGCCGCCCTGCTGTCGATGACCGCGGCCACTCCCCTGTGGGGCAAGCTCGCCGACCTCTACAGCAAGAAGGCCCTCGTCCAGATAGCCCTGGTCATCTACGTCCTGGGCTCCATGGCGGCCGGCCTGTCGCAGAACTCCGGCATGCTGATCGCCTGCCGTGTCGTCCAGGGTGTCGGTGTCGGCGGTCTGTCGGCCCTCGCCCAGATCGTCATGGCCGCGATGATCTCGCCGCGTGAGCGCGGCCGTTACTCCGGCTACCTCGGTGCCACCTTCGCGGTCGCCACCGTCGGCGGCCCGCTGCTCGGCGGCGTCATCACCGACACCTCCTGGCTGGGCTGGCGCTGGTGCTTCTACGTCGGCGTCCCCTTCGCCGTCATCGCGTTGATCGTCCTGCAGAAGACCCTGCACCTGCCCGTGGTCAAGCGGGAGGTCAAGGTCGACTGGGGCGGCGCCACCGCCATCGCCGCCGCCGTCTCGCTGCTGCTGGTCTGGGTCACCTTCGCCGGTGACAAGTACGACTGGCTGTCGTGGCAGACGTACAGCATGGTCGGCGGTTCGATCCTGCTCGGCGCGCTCTTCGTGCTGATCGAGTCCAGGGCGAGCGAGCCGATCATCCCGCTGCGCCTGTTCCGCAACCGCACCATCACCCTGGCGTCGCTGGCGTCGATGTTCGTCGGCATCGCGATGTTCGCGGGCACGGTGTTCTTCAGCCAGTACTTCCAGCTGGCCCGCGACAAGTCCCCGACGATGTCCGGCGTGCTGACCATCCCGATGATCGGCGGTCTGTTCGTCTCCTCGACCGTCTCCGGGCAGTTCATCACCCGCACCGGCCGCTGGAAGGCCTGGCTGGTCAGCGGTGGCGTCCTGGTGACGGCCGGACTGGGCCTGCTCGGCACCATCCGGTACGACACGGCCTACTGGAAGATGTCGATCTTCATGGCCCTGCTGGGTCTCGGCATCGGCATGATGATGCAGAACCTGGTGCTGTGCACGCAGAACCAGGTCGACCCGAGCGACCTCGGCTCGGCGAGCTCCACGGTCACCTTCTTCCGGTCCCTCGGCGGTGCGGTCGGCGTCTCCGCGCTCGGTGCGGTGATGGCCCACCGGATCACGCACTACGTCAAGGACGGCATCGCCGCCCTCGACCCGCAGTACCGGGCCGCGCTGGCCGGTTCCAGCTCGTCCACGGACACCATCCCGGACATGAACAAGCTGCCGGTGCCGATCCGCACGCTCATGGAGAGCGCCTACGGCCACGGCATCGCCGATGTCTTCATGATCGCCGGCGCCCTCGCGGCCGTCGCGTTCTTCATCACCCTGTTCATCAAGGAGGTCCCGCTGCGGACCAAGGGCGCCCTGGCCCAGGCCGCGAGCGGGGCGGACGCCCCGGCCGACGCGGAGGCCGTCGCCGCCGAAGCCCCCGCCGCCGAGGCTCCGGCCGCCGAGCACGTCCCGAGCTGGGCCGTGGCCTCCGAGCCGGAGACCGCCGGTGACGGCACGCAGCGGCTGGCCGCCGTGGCGACCATCGCCCGCCCCGAGGAGGCGGCCGGCTCCGGCGGCATCCCGGTGCGCGGCTTCGTCCGCGGCAACGAGAGCGCTCCCGTCCCGCAGGCCGCCGTCACCCTGATCTCGCTGGCCGGACGCCAGCTGGGCCGGTCGGTGACGCAGGCCGACGGCTCCTACGCCGTGGACGCGCCGAGCGTCGGCTCCTACGTGCTGATCGCCGCCGCCGACGGTTTCCAGCCGCAGGCGTCCACCGTCGTGGTGAACGGCGAGCCGGTCGCGTACGACGTCCTGCTCAGCGGCACCAGCGGGCTGAGCGGTGTGGTGCGGGCCGCCGAGAACGCGCTGCCCGTCAAGGACGCCATGGTCATCGTGACCGACGTGCGCGGGGAACTGCTGGCCACCGGCAACACCGGTGAGCAGGGCGAGTTCTCCTTCGCGGAGCTGGTGCCGGGTGCCGCGACCGTCGCGGTGAACGCCGCCGGGTTCCGGCCGCGCGCCCTGCCCGTCGAGGTCGGCGGCACCGGGGTCACCCGGATCGAGATCGACCTGGACTCCGGGGCCCAGCTCCAGGGCGTCGTCCGGGCGCCGCACGGACCGCTGGCCGACGCACGGGTCACCCTCGTGGACGCGGCCGGCAACGTGGTCGGCACCGCCACCACCGGGCCGGACGGGGCGTACGCCTTCACCGACCTGAACAGCGGCGAGTACACGGTCATCGCGACGGGCTACCCGCCGGTCGCCACCGCGCTCACCGTGAACGGCCGCGGCGTCGACGACCACGACATCGAACTGGCCCACCCGGCCGAGTAGTTCGGTATCACTCCGGCCCGTGGCGGACGGTGCGCGTGCTCCTGTGGGAGCCGCGCGGCCGGAAGCCGCGGGCCGGTTTCTTTGAGACCACTTTGCACCGCAGGGAGAAAACGGGATGGGACTGAGCGCGAGGATCCGGACGCGGGACGGATGGGCCGTGTCGCACGCGGTCGTCACGGTGACCGACATGACCGGCACGCAGGTGCTGCGCGCCGAGGCGGACGCCGAAGGGGCCGTGCGGGACACGACGGCGCTGACGCCCGGGCCGTACGTCGTGATCGTCACCGCCGTCGGGTACGCGCCCACGGCCTCCACGGCGATCGTCACCGCGAGCGGCCGGGCCGAGCTGGGCTCGGTGACGCTGGCACGGCAGGGCGGCACCGAGCTGCCGCCGCCCGGACCGTGGACCGTCGACCCGGCGCACTCGTCCGTGGCCGCCGTGGCCCAGCACCTGGGCATCTCCAGCGTGCGCGGACGCTTCACCGACTTCTCGGCGCGCATCGAGATCGCGCCGGACGAGGTGGAGAAGTCGAGCGTGGAGGCGGTGATCCGGGCCGCGTCCATCGACACCGGCAACGGCATGCGCGACGACCACCTGCGCTCGCCGGACTTCCTGGACGTGGAACGGTTCCCGGAGATCACCTACCGGTCGACGGGTCTGACGGCCGCCGGTTCGGACCGCTGGACGGTGCACGGGGAGCTGACGCTGCACGGCGTCGTCCGGCCGGTCGACCTGGATCTGGCCTACCTGGGCACGGGCGCCGACCCGTGGGGCGGCACGCGGGCCGCCTTCCGCGCCACGACCGAGCTGCGGCGCGAGGACTTCGCCATGAACTACAACCAGGTGGTGCAGGCGGGCATCGCGGCGATCGGCACGACGCTGAAGGTGGAACTGGACGTCCAGGCGGTGCAGGGGGAGTCCTTGCCGCAAGGGTAGGCCCGGCGGGGACAGGCTGAGCGGGGGCCGGACGCCTAGGCTGAGGCCATGGCACCGAACATCGCTACGAACACGTCCGTCTCCCTCGACGAGTTGCTGGACTTCGTACGGCCCCGCCATCGGGCGATCCTGCTGACGCGGCGGGCCGACGGCAGCCCCCAGGCCTCGCCGCTGACCTGCGGTGTGGACGACTCGGGGCGGATCGTCGTCTCGACGTACCCCGAGCGGGCCAAGACCCGCAACGCCAAGCGGGACGAGCGGGTCAGCCTCGTCGTCCTGAGCGACGACTGGGACGGGCCGTGGGTCCAGGTCGACGGCACGGCCGAGGTCATCGACACCCCGGAGTCCGTGGAGCCCCTGGTGGAGTACTACCGCAACATCGCCGGTGAGCACCCGGACTGGGACGAGTACCGGCGGGCGATGGTCAAGCAGGGCAAGTCGATCATCCGGGTCACGCCGGAGCGGTGGGGCCCGGTCGCGACCGGCGGCTTCCCGGCCCGCCTGGCCTCGCCGGACGCCTAGGGCGGCATATCCCTCTAGGAACCGGCGCGTTCCACCATCGCCTCGATTCCCGCCACCAGCAGGTCCAGGGCGAAGGTGAAGTCGCGGTCCCTCATCTCCTCCACCGTGTCACCGCCGCGGGCCGCCATGATCTCCTCGTTCTCCTTGACGATCTCGGCGGCCTCCGGGGACCGCGTCACCGCGCTCATCGCGTGCCGGAAGTACTCGTCCTGGGTCATGCCGGCGGTGGCGCAGCGGGCGATGAAGTGGCCCTCGATGGTGCCGAAGCCGTACACGAACTGGAAGACGGCGGAGATGGCGCCCGTCAGGCCGGGCACGGGCAGGCCCGTCTTGCGGATCACCTGCTGGACGACCCGGGAGAACGCGAGGGAGTTCGGGCCGATGTTGAGGAACGTTCCGGCCAGCGGGGAGAGCCAGGGGTGGCGGACCAGGAGGGCGCGGTACTCCCGTGCCAGCGTGCGCAGTTGGTCCCGCCAGTCCTCCTCGGCCTCCGGGTCGGGCAGGATCAGCTCGCCGAAGGCCGCGTCGAGAGCGAGTTCGAGGAGGTCGTCCTTGGTGTCCACGTACCAGTAGACGGACATCGCGGTGACGTTCAGCTCCCCGGCCAGCCGGCGCATCGAGAACTTCGCCAGCCCCTCGGCGTCCAGGAGACGGACGGTGACCTCGGTGATCCGGTCGCGGTCGAGGCCGGACGGCTGACCGCCGCGACCGCCCCGGCGCACCTTGCCCTCCAGCCAGACGCTGGTCCGCGCCGCACGCTCAGCCGCCTTCACCATGGCGCACCTTCCTAGATCGTCCATTCAGTGATCAGGATGCCAGGCGGCCGCCGACCTCAAGGGGCGCGGGACCGCGTCGATGTGCGGCTCCGCCGCGTGGGCGCGTTCCACCACAGACCACCCGCGTCCGCCCTGCGGCCTCTCCATCCGAGCTAGTGGGCGACAACCATCTCCGAGTCTGCCCGCTGAGCCCGCCGCAGCAACGCCGCCGCCACGAACCCGCCGAGCAGCACGGCCACGGCCCCCACCAACTGCCCGGCCCGCAGCCCTTCCACCAGCCCTCCGGAGGAACTGAGCACGGCCCCGAGCACCGCCACCCCCAGCCCGTTGCCGAACTCCGCCAGCGTTCCGTTGATCCCGGCCCCCACCCCCGCCTTCTCCGGCGGAATGGAGCTCATGATCGCGTGTGCCATCGCCGGGTTGGCGATCGCGCAGCCCGCGCCGATCAGCAGCAGCCCCACCAGCGTCCCGGCGTAACCCCCGGCGTCCAGCACGGCGATGGCGACCAGGCCGCCCGCCATGAGCACCATCCCCGCCGCGATGGACACCGGCGTACCGAGCCTGGCCGACCACTTCGCCGACAGCCCCGAGAAGTTGAGCGCGACGACGGTGAGCGCGAGCGGCGCCGTACGCAGTCCCGCTTCGAGAGGGCCGTATCCGAGGACGAGTTGCAGGTGCTGGGTGAGCAGGAACAGCGCCCCGCCCATGCCGAAGGTGATCAGCACGGCACCGGTGACCGCCCCGGTGAACCGGCGGTCGCGGAAGAAGTGCGGGTCGAGCATCGGGTACGGGATCCGGCTCTCCCCGTACGCGAAGGCGCCCAGGGCCAGAACCGCGACGGCCGCCGACGACAGCACCCGGACGGACGTCCACCCGTGCTCGGGACCGGAGATGATCGCGAAGACGAGGGAGGCCATGCCGATCGTGGAGAGCACCGCGCCGAGCAGGTCGGGGCGGTCGCCGCGCGGGTTCCTGGACTCCGGTACCAGGACCACGACGGCCACCAGGCCCAGCGCCACCACCGGCAGGTTGACCAGGAAGATCGCTCCCCACCAGAAGTGGTCGAGCATGAACCCGCCGAGCAGCGGTCCCGCCGCGAAGCCCAGCGCGTTGACCGCCGCCCAGATGCCGATCGCCCGGGGCTGCTCCTCTGACGTGAAGATCTGCATGGCGACGGCGAGGGTCGTGGTCAGCAGCAGCGCGCCGCCCACACCCATGCCCGCCCGCGCCGCGATCAGCTGCCCGGTGCCGTCCGCGAGGCCGGCGGCCAGCGAACCGATGCCGAACAGGACCAGGCCGGTGATCAGCATCTTCTTACGGCCGTAGCGGTCGGCCGCGCTGCCGGCCGTGAGCAGCAGGCCCGACTGGACCAGCGAGTACGCGTTGATCATCCACTGGATGTCGGAGGTCTCGGCGCCCAGTTCCCGGGTGAGGGAGGGGATGGCGACGTTCAGGACGGTGTTGTCGAGCAGCACGGTCAGCTGCGCGAGACAGACGACGCCGAGGATCAGCCAGCGCTGGGGGTGGCCCTGGGCACCCTGGGAAACGGACATGCTGTACACCGTATAGCGGTCACTATACGGTGTACAGCAGTGTTGTGGTCAGGCGCCCGGGTCAGTCACTCGCCTTCTGCGTCAGGTCGTAGAACGTGGCCGAACCCGCCGTCACCTTCGTGAAGGTCTTCTCGACCCAGGAGGTGATCTGCGACGAAGTGCCGCTGCTGCTGCCGCCCATGCCGCCGCCGGTTCCGGACGAGATGAAGTAGTGGATCTTCCCTTCCTCCACGTACTTCTTGAACTGGGCCAGCGTCGGGGACGGGTCGGTGCCGTTGAAGCCGCCGATCGCCATCACCGGCTCGCCGGTGGAGAGCTGGTAGCTCGCCGCGTTCTGGGCTCCGATGGCCGCCGCGACCCAGGTGTACTGGGACGAGTCCGTCTCCAGCAGCTTCTTGGCCTGCGAGGAGACGCTCGCGCCGTTCAGCAGGCCGCCGACGCCACCGGCGCCCATGCCGCCGCCGTCGCCCGTCCGGCCGACACCGGGGAAGCCGTTCCCGTTCTGCTGGTTCTGGGTGCCGCCGTTGCCGTTCTGCTGGTTCTGGCCCGGCATTCCACCACCGGGGAAACCGTTCCCGTTCTGCTGACCTTGCTGACCTTGCTGGCCCTGCTGACCTTGCTGACCTTGCTGGCCCTGCTGACCTTGCCGGCCCGGCATGCCGCCGCCCCCGAAGCCGCCGCGCATGCCGCCACCGCCGCCGGGGCCGCCGGGGCCGCCGCCCATCATGCTCGCGCCGGCCGGGCCGGCCGTCACGATGGAACCGGTGTGGCCGCTCTGCAGGGTGCTCAGGGTGTACGCCGTCGGGCCGGCCAGCGAGGCCAGCAGGCCCACCGCCGCCGCCCCGAGGGCGAGTCGGCGGCTCACACGACCCGCGAAGATCAGGCCGAGCGCGGCGGTCAGACCGCCGACGAGGATCAGGTACTTCAGCCAGGGGAGATAGGTGGAGGTGCGGTCGAGCAGGACGTAGGACCAGACCGCGCTCGCCACGACCGCGCCGGCGAGGGTGAGCGAGGCCCACATCTCGGTCCGCTTCTCCCACAGGATCCCGGCGCCCATACCGATCACGGCTGCCATGTAGGGGGCGAGAGCCACGGTGTAGTACTGGTGGAAGATGCCCGCCATGTAGCTGAAGACGATCGCGGTCATCAGCAGCGAACCGCCCCAGACCAGGAACGAGGCACGGGTCACCGACGTCCGGCTCAGCCTCCGGGTCGCCACCAGGCCGCCGGCCAGCAGGATCAGCGCGGCCGGGAGCAGCCAGGAGATCTGGCCGCCGACCTCGGAGCTGAACATGCGGTTCCAGCCGGTGGCGCCCCACATGCCGGTGCCGCCGCCTCCGCCACCGCCGACGCTGCCGGTCTCGTCGCCGCTGAGGCGGCCGAGGCCGTTGTAGCCGAAGGTCAGCTCCAGGAAGCTGTTGTTCTGCGAGCCGCCGATGTACGGGCGGGAGGACGCCGGCCACAGCTCGACGATCGCCACCCACCAGCCACCGGAGACCACCAATGCGGCCGTGGCGGAGGCCAGTTGACCGAGGCGCTTCTTCAGCGACACCGGCGCGCAGACCGCGTACACGATCGCCAGCGGCGGCAGGATCAGGAAGGCCTGCAGCGTCTTGGCGAGGAACGCGAAGCCGATCGCCACACCCGCCCACAGCAGCCACTTGGTCCGGCCGTCCTCGACGCCGCGGACCACGAAGTAGCAGGCGAGCGCCATCAGCAAGGCCAGCATGGCGTCGGGGTTGTTGAAGCGGAACATCAGCGCCGCGACGGGAGTGAGCGCGAGGACCGCGCCCGCGACCAGACCGGCCCCGGGGCTGAACCGGCGGCGTACGGCCGCGTACACGACGGCGACCGCGCCGACGCCCATCAGGATCTCGGGGACCAGGATCGCCCAGGAGTTCAGACCGAAGATCCGCACCGACAGTTCCATCGGCCACAGGGAGGCCGGGGGCTTGTCGACGGTGATGGCGTTGCTCGCGTCCAGCGACCCGAAGAAGAATGCCTTCCAGGACCTGCTGCCGGCCTGGACGGCCGCCGAGTAGAAGGAGTTGGCCCAGCCGGAGGCGCTGAGGTTGTAGAGGTAGAGCAGGCCGGTGGCCAGGAGCAGGCCCCAGAGGGCCGGACGGGCCCAGCGGGGGTCCTCGGGGCGGCCCCGCCACAGTCGGCGGACGAAGGGCTGCTTCGGCTCGCCGGCCCCGGGGGCCGGGACGGCCGGCGGAGCAACGGGCTCCCTTGCGGCCGACGGTGTCTCCTGTACGGCCGTCGTCGGTTCCGGCCCCCAGGAGGAGGGACCGGGGTCGCCCTCCCGGTGGGTCGGCCGGTGGTCGTGGATCGTCATCGTCGGTCCCTCGGATCGGTGTCGGTCTGACGCACCGGCTGCAGATGCAGGGTGGCGTCCTCCCAGCTGCGGTCCGCGACTTCACCGGCGCGGAAACGGGTGGTCCGGTACGAGTCCGGCGGCGCCACCGGACGCTGCGGCAGCGGCTGGTACGGCTGCTGCCGGTACTGCGGGTTCGGGGCCGTCACGTACGTCGGCGAGGAGGGCACCTGCTCCGGGCTGTGCGAGGCCACCACGGTGGACGCCAGGTCGTCGCGCCGGTCGGAGAACACCCAGGCGCGGAAGAGCAGGAAGCGCAGCACGGTCGCGGCGAGGTTGGCGGCGATCAGCACCGCCAGCTCGGTGGAGTGCGCCGGGTCACTGCTCGCCGCGTTCAGGGCGGCGAGCGAACCGCTGGTCAGAGCCAGGCCGATGCCGAAGACGACGAGCCCCTGCGCCTGGTGGCGGACGGCGCCGCCCCGGCCGCGCACCCCGAAGGTCAGGCGCCGGTTGGCCGCCGTGTTGGCGACCGCGGAGACCAGCAGCGCGAGCGCGTTGGCGACCTGCGCGCCGCAGAAGGTCCGGAAGCCGCTGTAGAGCAGCAGGTAGAAGAGGGTCGACAGGCCGCCGATGACGCAGAACCCGACGAGCTGGCGGGCCAGCCCCTTCGGCACGTCCTGGACGTCACGGTCGCGCGGGTCGTCGCCGAAGGGCCGGGCGAGCCGGTCCAGCGGCAGGGCGCCCGTGGCCAGGGCCTTGCCCACCCGCCACACGCCCTTGAGGTCGTCGGTCGCCGTCTTGACTATGTGCACGGTGGAGTCGGGGTCGTCGACCCAGTCGACGGGTACCTCGTGGATGCGCAGGCCCGCGCGCTCGGCGAGCACCAGCATCTCGGTGTCGAAGAACCAGCCGGTGTCCTCCACCAGCGGCAGCAGCGCCTGGGCGACATCACGCCGGATCGCCTTGAACCCGCACTGCGCGTCCGAGAAGCGGGCCTGCAGCGAGCCGCGCAGGATGAGGTTGTACGTGCGGCTGATGAACTCCCGCTTGGGGCCGCGCACCACCCTGGAGGAGCGGGCGAGCCGCGATCCGATCGCCAGGTCGGAGTGGCCCGAGATCAGCGGGGCCACCAGCGGGAGCAGGGCGTTGAGGTCGGTGGACAGGTCCACGTCCATGTAGGCGAGGATCGGCGCGTCGGAGGCGGACCACACGGTCCGCAGGGCCCGGCCCCGTCCCTTCTGCTCCAGGCGGAAGTTGAGGACCTCGGGGATCTCCGCCTCCAGCCGCGCCGCCACCAGCGGGGTGGTGTCCGTGGACGCGTTGTCCGCGATCGTGATGCGGAAGGCGTACGGGAAGGTGCGCTTGAGGTGCTCGTGCAGTCTGAGCACGCACGGCTGGAGGTCCTTCTCCTCGTTGTAGACGGGGATCACTACGTCCAGGACAGGCGTACCGGCGTCGCCGGCCGGGAGGTGCTCCCGCGCCGGCAGGGTGCCGGGAGAAGAGTCGCTTCGCATGGAAACGACTGTGGTCAAGTGCCCTGTTGCACCCATGTGCCGGCACTGTGCTGTGCCTGTGAGTGCGATTGCCAGTTCGTTTCGGGGGCCGGGTGGGGGGCCGCCGGGGCGAGCGCCGGCAGATGCACGGTGAACACGGTCCGCCCGGGGACGCTGTCCACGGTCACGGCACCGCCGTGCGCGGTCGCGACGGCCTGGACGATGGCGAGCCCGAGCCCGGTGGAGCCCGTGGCGCGGGAGCGCGCCGAGTCGCCTCGCGCGAACCTCTCGAAGACGTGCGGCAGCAACTCGGGGGAGATTCCCTGCCCGTTGTCCTCGACGTCCACGCACATCCACGGCCCGCGCCGCTGCACGCGCGCGGTGATGGTCGTCCCCGCGGGGGTGTGCTTACGGGCGTTGCCGAGGAGGTTGACCAGCACCTGCTGGATGCGGGCGGCGTCCGCCGACACCAGGGCCGGCTCGTCGGGCAGGTCGAGGCGCCAGTTGTGGTCCATGCCGGCCGCGCGGGAGTCGCTGACGGTGTCGACGACGAGGGGGATGAGGTCGGTGTGCTCGAACTGGAGCGGTCTGCCCGCGTCCAGCCGGGCGAGCAGCAGCAGGTCCTCGACGAGCAGCGTCATCCGGCCCGCCTCGGACTCGATACGGCCGAGGGCGTGCCGGGTGTCGGGCCCGATCTGCTCCCTGCCGCGCCGGGTCAGCTCCGCGTACCCCCGGATGGAGGCGAGCGGCGTCCTGAGCTCGTGGCTGGCGTCGGCGACGAACTGCCGTACCCGCATCTCGCTCTGCTGGCGTGCGTGCAGGGCGCCGTGGACGTGGTCCAGCATTCGGTTGAGGGCCGCGCCCACCTGACCGACCTCGGTGTGCGGATCGGTCTCCGACTCCGGCACCCGCTCACTGAGGTTCACCTCGCCGGTGTGCAGGGGGAGTTCGGACACCCGGGTCGCCGTGGTGGCGACGCGACGGAGGGGGCGGGTGGCCAAGCCGACGAGGACGTAACCGGCGATGACGGCAGCGCCGAGCCCGGCGGCGGTGACGCTGACTTCCACGACGATGAGGGTGTTGACGGTGCTGTCGACGTCCTTGGTCGGCAGAGCAACGTAGTACGCGTCACTGCGGTTGTCGGTCGGGACGTACTGCGCGAGATAGTCCCCGAGCCCCGGCAGGGAGACGGTGTGCTTCTTGCCGTCCTTCGGCACGGACGCCAGGGCCTGCTTCTGGGCAGAGGTCAGACTGACCGCGTTCATCTCCTTGAACGCGCCGTTGCTGTACTTCTGCTGCTGGCTGTAGCCGGCTTGGGCGATCTTGCCCTTCTTCACGTAGGCGGCAACGGTCTTCTCCGCTGGCGGTCCGTTGCGGAGGAACCTGTTGACCTTGGCGGACGGCGTGTCCGTGTCCTGGTCCGGGGAGCGCTGCGTCGAGGAAGAGGAGGTCGAGTCCGAGGGCACGTTGTTCGGTTTGCCGGGAAGACCGCCCGGGGCTCCGGCGCCGCCGCCCGGAACATGGCCCGCGACACGGCCGACGGACTCCTTCACCTTGTCACCGAGCTGGTCGTACAGGTGGGACCGCAGCGCGACCGTCGTCACCGTGCCGATCACCGCGCAGACCACCGCGATCAGCACCACGGACGCGACGACGAGCCGCGCCCGCAGGGTGCGCGGCTTGCCGGCACGTCGCTTCTGCGCACGCGGTCGTCGTCGCCCGCTCATGACGCGGCGGGCTTGATCAGGTAACCGGCACCGCGCCGGGTGTGGATCATCGGTTCCCGCCCCGCGTCGATCTTCCGCCGCAGATACGAGATGTACAGCTCGACCACGTTGGCCTGTCCGCCGAAGTCGTAGGACCAGACCCGGTCGAGGATCTGCGCCTTGCTGAGCACCCGCCGGGGGTTGCGCATCAGGAACCGCAGCAGCTCGAACTCGGTGGCGGTGAGGTGGATGGAATCCCCGGCCCGCGACACCTCGTGGCTGTCCTCGTCCAGCGTCAGGTCACCGACGACCAGCACGGAGTCCGAGCGGCGGTCGGCGGCGCCCGAGCGGCGGATGAGGCCCCGCAGCCGGGCCACGACCTCCTCCAGGCTGAACGGCTTGGTGACGTAGTCGTCGCCCCCGGCGGTCAGCCCGGCGATACGGTCCTCGACGGCGTCCTTCGCCGTCAGGAACAGCACCGGCACGTCCGGCAGCTCGCGCCGCAGCCGGCCGAGAACGGTCAGCCCGTCCATGTCCGGAAGCATCATGTCGAGAACGACGGCGTCGGGCCGGAACTCCCGCGCGGTCTGGATGGCACCCGTGCCATCCCCCGCACTCCGGATCTGCCATCCCTCGTAGCGAAGGGCCATGGACAGCAGCTCGGTGATCGACATCTCGTCGTCCACCACAAGCACTCGGACGGGGCTCCCGTCCGGCCTCAGCAGTTCGGTGCGCCCCTGGGGCGAGGTCGTGGTCATGGTGGACACACTGTCGGGACGCTCTGAGAGAGCCCTTTCGACAACCTGTGATTTCCCTAAGAAACGCACAGGCACCTCTCAGGGAACCCCTGGGAAGCTCTTTCCCCGCGGGGCCAGGGGCAGCCGCCCCATCATCGGCCAGACCCAGGTCATCAGCGCGTAAAGGCTTGCTGTGCGCGGCCTGAGGCGCGGCTCGGCGGCGCGGTCACAGCCCGAACAGCCGCGCCCCGTTGTCATGGCACACGGCTCTCAGCCACTCCGCACCGAGCCCCAGCCGCTCCAGGGCGTGCAGCTGCTCGACGTACGGATAGGGGATGTTCGGGAAGTCGGTGCCGAGCAGGATGCGGTCGCCGAGGTCCGCCAGCCGGGGCAACGCCCGCCGGGGGAAGGGCGCCAGCTGCTCGGCGAAGTCCGTGAACGCCATCGTCGTGTCCAGCCGCACCTCCCCGTACCGCTCGGCCAGGCCGAGGAAGTCCTCGTACTCGGGCATGCCCATGTGCGCGATCACCAGCCGTAGTCGGGGGTGCCTGGCCAGCACGCGCGCGATCGGCTCGGGCCCGGTGTGCTTGCCGGGTGCCGGACCGGACCCGCAGTGGATCACCACCGGCGTCCCCGCCTCCGCGAGCAACCCCCAGGCGCCGTCGAGGAGTTCACTCGCCGGGTCGTACGCCCCCACCTGCACGTGCGCCTTGAACACCCGTGCTCCCGCGTCGAGTGCCTCCCGGACGTAGTCCTCGACGCCCGCCTCCGGAAAGAGAGTCGAGGTGTGCAGACAGTCAGGCGTGCGCCGGGCGAAGTCGACGGCCCAGCCGTTGAGCCACCGCGCCATGCCCGGCTTGTGCGGGTAGAGCATGGCCGTGAAGGCGCGCGCCCCGAACTCCCTGATGAGCGCGACCCGTTCCTCTTCCTCCTTCCGGTACGTGATCGGCCACTCCAGCCCGCCGGTCAACGGCCCGAGCGAGTCGAAGTAGCCCCAGACCTTCCGCAGCACCTGCTCCGGCATGAAGTGCGTGTGGACGTCGACGATCCCCGGCAGCCCGAGCCGCCGCCAGAACCGCCGGACCTGCTCGGGCTCTGTTTCCGTCTGCGTCGGTGTCCCTGTCATGCGCCCTCTCGAAACCGTGACCGTGACCGCGCCCGCCGCGGCCCCGCGTGGCGAGCCCCCCAACGATCACCCTCGCACCACGGCCGCGTCCACCTCCCTGCGGGAAGGACAGAAAGGACGAAAAGGGCGGAAAGGGCTCCTGGACCCCCTCAGAACAGCCCGTCCTGCACCCCTGCGGCCTCCTTGAACTCCCTCACCGGAACGGTCAGCCCGTGCTCCTCCCCGGCCGGCACGATCTCCCACCCCGTCATCAGCCGGGTGTCCAGCACCACCACGCCCCGCGCGGTGCCGAGGTGCAGATCCGGCCCCGCGGCAGCGACCAGCTCCCCGCTCACCCACCCGCCGCCGGCCAGCTCGCCGACCTCCGCGACGGCGCCCGGCACCCCCTCCAGCCCGAACACCCCGACGTGGTCGACGACCCGGCACGGCTGCCGCTCCAGCGACTCGGGCCAGCCGCCCAGCGCCACGGCCCGCCCGTGCAGCGCCTCCACCTCGGCCGCCCGCTCGGCCGCCGACGCCGGCAGCCGGGACCGCACGGCACGCTTCTCGGCGTACGGAATCCGGTCCGGCACCCGCAGGGCGGCCCGCAGCAGCTCCTCAGTGCGCCGCGCGGCCATGAGCGGACCGAGCCCGAGCCAGCTGAAGCAGACGGCCCCCTGCTCCAGCAGCCGCGCGCTGCCCCGCTCCTCGGCGGTGATCCCGACCTTGACCAGGCCGGGACCGAACCAGGCCAGATATACGCGGTACGGCCGCGGGTCGTCCGCGATCGTGTCGGCGGCCACGGAGTGCGCCCGGTCCAGCCGCGCGCACTCCTCGCACCGCGCCCCCGTACTCCGCGCCGGCACGGCCGCCCGCACCGGACACGCGTTCCCCCGCGCTCCCACACACGTCCGCACACCCCCGTCCGCGACGCCGAAGGCCACCCGTTTCCCCCGGGTCAGCACGCTGCGCCGCCCGCCGTCCCACACCAGCACGGGACCATCCGCCGACCACCGCAGCCCCGTGCACTTCCACGCCTGTGCCATCGCTCACGAGAGTAGAAGACCCCACTGACAACGGGGTCCGAGCACGACGAGGACCGCCGTGCTCACCGCTTCAGGGCCCGGTACCGCTTCAGCAGTGCCGTGATGCGCTCGCTGTTCGCCTCACCGTTGAGCTCGGTGAGCAGATCGTCGGGGCACAGCTCGTAGAGGTCGCCCCACCAGCGGCGGCCGTGGTTGTCCCAGATCCGGTAGCCACCGGGAACCCCTCTGGCGACGTAACGCCTCCGACTCACCGGCTTCCTCCTTCTTGTCCTGAGGCACCATGGTGGGGGAACGGCCCTCACGGAGGTACGGCCACCCGCACCCTCGGTGCGGTGGCGCACCTCATAGTGAGGTCCGGCAGTGGGCGGCATCGTAGGACGAGGACGGAAACCTTCGAGGACGGAGACCTTTCATGCAGCCGCAGCAGCACGGCGAATCGATTCCGCACGAGGTCCAGGCGGCCCAGGAGGTCCCCGAGAGCGAGCTCGCTCCCCTTCTCCTCGCCTGGGACCAGGCCCACCCGGACACCTCGGACCCGGAGTGGCGCCACGTTCTGGACGAACTCGCCCACCCGCGCACCACACGTGCCTTCCACCGCCTGGCGGACACGTCGGCCTGAGCGGCCCCGCCTGCCCCCTCAAGGGCGTCAGTCCTCTTCCGGCGCTCCCGCCTCACACAACTGCTCCCCGATCTCGTCGGCCCACCGCTGAGCCCACCGGCGCAGCTCGTCGATCGCGGGCGCGTCGAGGCCGTGGACGGCGAAGTCGGTGTCGTCGATCCAGTCCGTGCCGGTGAGGCGCATACGCAGGTCGCCGAGGTCGAACCCGTCGGGGGCGTGACGGCGGCCGAGCTCCTCGAGTTCGGGAAGGCTCCATCGGTCCGCGGCGGCCCGGACGCCGATCAGGTCCCCGACCAGTCCTCGCCCGGCCAGCGACCGGACCTTGATGCCGACCGCGTCCTCCAGGGACAGGGCGAGTCCGTGCCCGGTGGGCACCGGCGGACGCCACAGGACTTCCTTCGCCACCCCCACTTCGTACTCCTCGCCGCCGTCCGGTTCGGTGACGATCAGCCGCGCGGACAGGGCGCCCGTCTCCCACGCCCCCGCCTGCCGGCCCCGGCCCCACAGCCCGGCCCGCAGCACGGCCACGATCCGCCCCATGTCCTCGGCATGCTCCGTGGCGAACTCCAGGTTCCGTTCCCGGCCGGGGTGGCCGGTCAGGCCGTGCGCGTGGAGTGCGTGATCGCCCGCGAGCGCGAGACGGTACGGAGCGCCTGCGGCGAGTACGTCGGCGAGCAGCCGGCGGCACGGCTCGGAGACGGGTGACACGGCAGCCATCCCCCGAGTATCACCGTCCGGATCGGTGCCGACCGCGCGCACGGAAGGCCCCGGCGCTCGCCGGGGCCTTCCGATCGTCGTGGCCGAGGAGGTCCTCAGCGCACGGCGTACGCGTTGTACACCGTGGTCGTGGAGCTGTCGCCGTGGGTGTCGGTGACCGTCGAGCGCAGGCCGACGCGCCCGGAGGCGGGGTTGTGGACGGCGGTCGTCCACTTGCCGCCGGACAGCTTCGCCGTGCAGGCGTGCCAGGTGGTGCCGTTGTCGGTGGTGTACCAGGCCCGTACGGACTTCACGCCGTCCGACAGCCGGCCGATCGTGCCGTCGTCCGTGCCCAGGCGCTGCATGCCCAGGTCGACGGTGGTGGTCGACCCGGCCGCCGCGCTGTTGCGGGAGTCGAGCCCTTCCGGCCAGAAGCGGGTGATGTAGTCCCGGATCTGCTGGTTCTTGCCGGCGTCGGCGTAGAAGTGCAGGGAGAGACTGGAGGACGTCGACAGCGATCCGGCCGGCAGCCCGCCGCGGCGGGCGGTCTCGGTGACCGTGTACCAGCCCGAGCCCGGGATCCGCGGGGTCGCGTCGAGGTCCTGGGACGGGCCGTAGCTGCGCTTGAAGAGCTTCTTGCCGGCGTGGGTCAGTTTCAGGGTTCCCGAGGCGAGGATCCCGCCGGCGGTGAACTTCGGGTCGGCGAACGGATTGTCGTTCCCGAAGTACAGCTGGTGGTACCAGGTGTACGGCAGATGCCCGCCGGGTCCCCAGACCGCGTGCCCGAGGGACAGCGAAGTCGTCCTGCCGGCCGCGTACTTGCGGAATCCGCCGTCGATGAGGTCGTGGCCCTCCTGGCCCACTTCCCATTGGCCGGCCGGGACATGGACGGCGAAGGAGGCCGGCAGGTCCCGCTCGACGTCGACGATGTCGATCCCGGACTCGCAGTCGACGCCGCTGTCCTTCCGCTCGCCGTTGAACGAGAACCGCGCCTGTCCGCTGTCGGGGCCGGAACGGGCGGACACCTTGAGGGTGGTCAGCCCCGATGTCCTGAGCGTCGCGGAGACACCGGCGGGCACACCGTGGCCGTGCGTGGCGGACGCCAGCCAGACGTCCCCGCCGGTCGCCGACCGCGGCTCGTAGAGGGTGCCGTAGGCCAGCTCGTACGCCCTGCTGCTGTTCGGGATGGCGTACACCTCGCCCGACGGTGCCGAAATGCTCATGGTGGCGGGGCTGTTGTCGGTGGCGCAGACGGCCGCGGTGACGCCGTGGTCGTACCCGCCGCCCGGGCCGGGACTGAGCGAGACCTTGACCGCGCGGCCCTTGCGGGCGTCGAACGTGGTCGTCGTGGCCCCGGACACCTTCACGGTGCGGCCGCCCACGACGCCGTCCTCACCGTTGCCCCCGGTGAAGGACGTGACCAGCTCGTACGTGCCGTTGGGCAGCGAGATCTTCTTGTTGCCGTCGATGTAGCGGAAGTCGTACGTCTTCGTGTTGTAGACCGCCACCTGCGCGTAGACGGCCTTGCCGCCGCGGTCCAGCGTCCTGACGGTGAGAGACCCCTTGGTCACGGCCGACGCATCCGAGGCGCCGGCCAGGAGAAGCGGCACGAGCACGGTGACGACGCTCGCGGCCGCTGCGGTTCGCCGCATCAAACCCCCCATAGGTGTACACGACAAAAGCGAGCCACCGTAGCGCAGGCAGGACGCACGAGGGGCCACCGCCCCCTCCCCGGAGCCAGAAGCCCGCCGACAGCCTGCCGCTGCCCGCCGTCCCCGCAACCGCCTTGCGGCGTCTCAGAGTTCGCGCCACCAGGGCACGTCCAGGCTGTCGGCCGGGATGACCGCGGCCCTCGTCAGGATCTTCTCGTCGAGGGCGCGCACGAGCGCGCGCAACTCACGCGCGCTCTTCTTGGGCAGAGCGTGCAGCACGGTTTCGAGGTGCCCGCGAAAACCGGCGTCGTAGCACCCGCACTCGAGAATCCCGCAGCCGGGACCCGCGAGGGGGTCGACGAGGCGCCTCAGCGGACCATGGGCGAGAGCACGCCAGTGCCAGAAGGCCTCTTCCGTGGCCTCGGGCCAGAAACGGGTCCGCTCCAGCCGGCGCAGAGCGGCGGCACAGGACCCGGAAAGACGGTCGATCGGCGGATACCGGCGCCGCCGCACACCACGGACGGGCAGCTCACCCCGCAGAACTGACGGGCGCCTACGCGGCATCGCCCCTTCGGTTGTCGGTCATAGCGGCAAAGTACAGAACCCACCGGCCGACCGGCCAACGGTTAATCAGCCTCACCCCGCCACCCCGACCGGGACCTGATCTTCACCACGGCACGACAAAGCCCCCTGCGGGATGATTCCGAGGGGGCTTCGACCTGTGTGCACTCGGCAGGATTCGAACCTGCAACCTTCTGATCCGTAGTCAGATGCTCTATCCGTTAAGCTACGAGTGCTTGTTTTGTTTTTCCGCCGCTCCCGGTCCTTTCGGCCCGCTCGCGGCGACAGGAAGAACATTACATGACTGCCGCCGCCATGTGAAATCCGTTTGGCCTACCCCTTGTGAGCTGCGAAAACGCGCTCGAGTGGGGGTGTGGGACGAGGTGGGGAACGACGAAGCCCCGGTCCGTGGGACCGGGGCTTCGGTGATCACTGGTGATCAGGGGCGGAGGCGGAGGGATTTGAACCCTCGATGGGCTTTAAGGCCCAAACCGCATTAGCAGTGCGGCGCCATAGACCGGACTAGGCGACGCCTCCAGCACAGCCGCTCGCGCGAGCGCGAGTGGTGCGTGCAGATGATGACACAGTCGAGCGTGCTGTCACCAATCGGCCTCCACGGTACTAGGCACTCGGGCCGCAGAGCAAAGGGGTTGCCCCGCGCGCGGCGGCGCGTGCGACGGGGTGCGCAACGTCGTGCCGCGCTCCGCGTTAGTCAGGTCATGTCCCAGGTCATCGTCCGTACCCGCCGCCGGCCCCTCGCCCGGCTCCTGCTCACCCTCGGCGCACTCGGCGCCGTCTCCCCCCTCACCCCCGCCGCCGCCCTCGCTCCCCCTCCCGCCCGCGACGGGGACCTCCCCGCCGACCACCTCACCGTCACCGTGCGGCACGCGGGCGACGGCAGGGACGGGACCTTCCGGCTGTACTGCCACCCCGGTGCCGGGGACCACCCGGACGTGGCCGGCGCCTGCGCGGCCCTCGATCGGGGCAGCCGATGGGGACGGGAGACCTTCGCCCCCGTGCCCGAGGGCAGCATCTGCACCATGCAGTACGGCGGCCCCGCGACCGCGCACGTCACCGGCGTCTGGGCGGGCCGCCCCGTGGACGCGACGTACAGCCGCGACAACGGGTGCGAGATCGCCCGCTGGGACCGGATGGCGCCGCTGCTGCCGGATCTACGACCCCAGGGCCGTCCGTAGCGGCCGGGCATGGGCGTTCGGGGCGGCCGGGCGTGCGGGGTCCGTAGCCGGGCGTTCGCCCCGAATCCCCGATGCCCGCGGGCATCACCTGGCGGAAACCACGGCTTCGTAAAGTCGCCCAGGCCAGGCCGAGGGCCCGGAAGATGCGATCACACGTTCTACTTCACTTCCTCGTGCGACCTCCCTCTCATCCGGGGCCGCGGGCGCAACCGGTGCCCGTAGACTCCCCCGCGTGACACGCCGCGGGCCGGTTGGCAAGATGGCCCGAGCGGTCGGCAAGGTGCGGTAACAGGGAGGAAGCGTCTCGTGAGCAGCAGGCCATCCCGAGGCGCTGCTCGCCTCGCAGCCATACTCGACGCGCTTCCCGACGCGTTGGTGCTGGTCAACGCCAACGGGACCGTCGTCAACGCCAACACCATCGCCCTGGAGGCCTTCGAGGCACCGGGGACGGCTCTGGTGGGCCGGGGGCTGCTGGACCTGCTGCCGCAGTTCGACTCCAAGCTCATCCCCGGGTCCATGCGGCGGCCCGATCACATGGACCCGCACGGGCGGACCAAGCCGACCCGGATGATCGCCCGGCGGACCGACGGGAGCGAGTTCCCCGTCGAGGTGACCAGCGCCAACCTGGAGAACGGGCAGCAGGCGTACGACGGCTACGGCTACAGCGGCGACGAGCTGCTCATGCTCGTCGTGCGCGACCTGACCGGCACCGTGGACACCGAGGCCGAGCTGGCCCGGTCGCAGCGGCAGACCGAGATGATCCTGCGCGCCGCGGCCGAGGGCGTCGTGGGGACGGACACCGACGGGCGGATCGTGCTCGTCAACCCGGCCGCCGCCCAGATACTGGGCTACCGGGCCAGCGATCTCGGCGGCAAGGAGCTGCACACCCTCGTCCTGCACTCGCGGGCCGACGGCTCCCCCTTCCCGTACGACGAGTCCCCCCTCGCCGACACCCTGCGCTCCGGGCGCAAGCACCGGGTGCGCGGGCAGGTGCTCTACGCCAAGAACGGGAACCCCGTCTCCGTCGACCTCACCACCGCGCCCGTGCGCGACGGCGACCAGCTCGTCGGCGCCGTGATGACCTTCACCGACCGGCGGCCCTACGACGCCCTCGCCGAGGAGAAGGCCGCTGAGGAGAAGCGGCACGCCGAGGAACTGGAGCGGATCGACGAGGAGCACGCCTCGGAGCTGACCGCCCTGCGGCAGAAGCACCTCAACGAACTCGAGGACCTCCAGGCGCAGCACGAGGAGGAGCTCGCCGCCGGCGAGGAGCGGTACGCCGCGCTCGGCGAGCGGGAGAAGGACCGGTACGAGGCTCTCGCCGGACGCCACGAGCAGCTGCTGACCCTGCTGGGCCGCTCGCTGCGGGGGCCGCTGGACGAGCTGCGGCGCGAACTGGCCGCGCTCGCCGCCGACGACGCCGGGCAGCTGTGGCCCGAGGCCAACCAGGTGCTGCACCACCTGTCCGCCGGCTACTCCCGGATCACGACGCTCATCGACAGCGTCCTCGGATACCAGCGCCTCGACGCCGGCAGCGAGCAGATCACCCGTACGAAGGTCATGCTGGACGCCGTCGTCGCGGCCGGTGTCGACGGCGCCGTCGAGCTGATCGGGCCCGGGCGCGTGCAGTTCGCCGTCCACGCCCCGCCGATCGAGGCCGAGGTCGACCCGCAGCGACTCGCGGGCGCGCTCGCGCACCTCATCGCCGATGTCGCCGGAGTGGACGCCACCGGCAACGCGCCCGTCTCCGCGGGCGGTTACATGGACAACACCGTCGTCGTCGCCGCCGCTCAGCGCGGCGAGGTCGTACGGATCGAGGTGCGCGGGCCGTACGCCGGGGGAGACCCGGTGCACGAGCCGATCGTCCGCGGGGTCGTGCGCGCCCACGGCGGTGTGCTGCAGACCCACGAGGTGCCCGGCATGAGCGGCAGCGCCTTCGTGCTGGAGGTGCCCATCGGGGGCGGGGCCGGGGCCGTCGCGGCCGAGGTCCCCGTGGAGACGCCGGCAGGGGATGACACCTCCGGCGGGGGGCGGCGGCGGGCCCGGCGGTCCTCCGTGGACGCCTTCCTGGACAGCGAGGTCGCGGGGGAGAGCGGGGAGCCGGCCGCCGCCGACGCGGAGGCCGGTGTGCCCACCGGGCGGCGCAGGCGGCGGGCCGTGGAGGAGTCGGCCGCCGCCGCGGCCTCGGCCGCCCTGGAGGTGTCCGGTGGCACCGGGCGGCGGCGTGGACGGCCGGCGGAGAGCTCCGGTGACGGGGTCAGCGAGGGTGCCGTCGTCATGGCCGCCGAGCATGCCGCGGGAACCGCCGCCGTGGGTACGGGACTGGGCGGCACCGTTCCGCCGCAGGGCGTGCCCGCGTCCGGCGGGCGCCGCGCCCGGCACGGCGGCGGGGCCCAGCAGGCGTTGCCGGCGGCACTGCCCGCGGCGCCCACGCCGACCGGGGAACCGGCTCCGGGAGACCAGTCCGGAGAGCCCGTTGCCACCGAGGACGGCCAGCCGACCGGGCGCCGTCGGCGTGCCCTGGCCGCCGCGAACGAGCGCGCCGCCGCACAGGAGGCCGGCCCCCGCGCGGTGTTCGCGCTGCCCCCGGCGGAGGCGGACCGGACGCCCGACAGCGCGGTGGCTCCCCCGCCGGCCCCGGCGCAGCCCCAGATTCCCGGGCAGGTACAGGTCCAGGCCCAGGGCCAGGTTCCCGGCCCGCAGACGCAGCTTCCCGGTCAGAGCGGTCAGGACGCGGCCGGTGACGCCCTGGTCGACGACGGCCGGCACGACGCCGTGCCCCACGACCAGTCCGGGGACCACACCCCGCCGCAGCCTCATCCCACGACCGCTCCGACGGGCCGCCGTCGCCGTGCCGTGGCACAGCCGGCGCCCGCGCAGGGGACGCCCGCGGCCGGAACGCCCGCGCAGGGCGCAGGCGTACCGGCGCAGGAGGGCGTCGGCGAGCAGAGCGGCATGGCGCCCGCCGGGCAGACCGTGCCGGGGCAGTCGATGCCCGGTCAGCCGATTCCGCCGGGCCAGCCGGTGCAGGCGGTGCCGCCCGGGCAGCAGCCGCAGGTCCAGCAGGCCGTGGCCCAGCAGTCGGTGGCCGTTCCCGCGCAGGGCGCGCTGCCGGGGGGCGTGCAGATGGCGCCGGGGCAGCCGATCCCGGTCCAGGGCGCCCCCGGCCGGCCCGTCGGGGTCCCGGGTGCCCCCGGCCAGCCTGTCCCGGCACAGGGAGTGCCGGTCGCTCCCGTACAGCCGGGGCCCGCTCAGGCACTTCCCGGCCGACCCGCCCAGGTACTGCCGGGCCAGCCTGCCCCTGTGCCACCGGCGCCCGCCGCTCAGATGCCGGGCGCTCCAGCCCCGGACGCGGCGAACGTGATGAACGCGGCCGTCCCGCTCGCCCCCGGCCAGCCCCTGCCCGCCCAGGCCGCTCCGGCGCCGGCACCGGGCACACAGACCACGCCGGCACCTCCCCCTGTGCCCCCCGGCACCCCTGCCCCCGCCCAGCCCCTGCCGGCACAGGCGGCGGTTCCCGGCGTCGGCGTGCCCGTCCCGGCCGACGGTGCCGCCACCCCGGTACCGCCACAGCCGCCGCAGCCCGTGCAGCCGGTGCAGCCCGTGCAGTCCTCCCAGCCCACGCCCCCTCCGCACCCCGGTGTCCAGCCGCCCACCGAAGCGACGGCCGGTGCGGGGCGGATGGCTCCGGACGCACGCGTCGTCGCCCAGCCGCTTCCCGCCGACGCGGCCGCTCCCGTCGACCCCAACTCGACGCAGGGGCGCGCGATCAGCGTGCGGACGCTGGGGCAGGGGGTGCCCTTCACCCGGCAGGCGGCGCAGGTCCAGCAGCCGACGGCGACCCCCGCGCCGCACAACCCCGGCGGTTCCGGACGGCGCCGCAAGCTGGGGACGCGGCCCGACCCCGCCGCGGCGGGCGCGCCGGAGCAGGCAGCCCGCCCGCACCCGACGGCCGACCAGACTCCCGCGCAGCCGCAGCCGCAGGCACAACCCTCCCTCGCCGGTCAGGCCCGGCTCGCGCAGGCGACCGAGGGCACTGGACGGTCGTACGCCATAGGGGCGCCGGACGAGAACGCCGCCGAGGGGCCCGAGCCGCTGGACGGACCGGGTGGCGCCGTCGAGGTCGCCGACCCGCCGCGGCCACAGCCGTTGGACGACGAGCTGCCGCCGGAGCCGCTGGACAATCCGCGCCGGCTGCTGGTGTGGCCCGCGCCGGACGTGACGACTCAGCAGGCGCTCAGCGAGCGCGGGTACCGGCCGGTGATCGTGCACTCGCGCGAGGAGGTCGACGCACAGATCGCCGCCTTCCCGGCCGCGCTGTTCGTGGACCCGCTGACCGGCCCGATCACGCGGACCGCACTGCAGTCGCTGCGGCAGGCGGCCGTCGCCGCCGAGGTGCCGGTGATGGTGACCGCGGGGCTCGGGCAGGCGACGCGCGAGGCGGCCTACGGCGCCGACCCCGCCGTCCTGCTGAAGGCGCTCGCACCCCGGGACAGCGAGCAGCATCCGCCGCGGGTGCTGCTCATCGAGGAGCACGCCGAGATCGCGCTCGCCCTGACCGCGACGCTGGAGCGCCGGGGGATGCAGGTGGCGCGGGCCGCGAGCGACGCGGACGCCGTGACGCTGGCCGGGCAGCTCAGGCCCAACCTCGTCGTGATGGACCTGATGCAGGTGCATCGCCGGCAGGCCGGGATCATCGACTGGCTGCGCGCGAACGGCCAGCTCAACCGTACTCCGCTCGTCGTCTACACCGCCGCCGTCGACCAGGCCGACCTGCCCAGGCTGGCGTCGGGGGAGACCGTCCTCTTCCTCGCGGAAAGGTCGACCAGTGACGAGGTGCAGGCCCGGATCGTGGACCTGCTGGCCCGGATCGGCACCAACTAGCGCCTGACGGCGGTCACTTCGCCACCAGCCGCCGCGCCGCCTCCTTCACCGAGGCGCGCAGGCGGTCGCGGTCGGTCGCCTCGGCACCGACCAGGATGCGCCTCATCTGCGGGACGACGGCGGTCCAGTTGGCCACGGCGATCAGCAGGAACAGCAGGTCGCGGGGCGGGATGGCGTCGGTGACGACACCGCGCGCCTGGCCGTCCTCCAGGGCGGCGACCTTGCGGCGGTAGTGCTCCTGGCGTTCGGCCTCGTCGGGGAGTTCGGCGGTGGCGCCGTACTCCAGGCCCTCCCAGAAGAGCAGGCGCAGCACCTCGGGGTGCTGCTCGTGGTAGTTCATGAGGCGGTCGATCCAGCCCTCGACGTCGTCGGGGTCGACGGGGACGGCGACGGCCAGGTCGAGCATGACCTTTCCCAGGACCTGGGTGAACAGCTCGGCCTTATTGCCGAAGTAGGCGTAGATCAACTGCTTGTTGGCCTTGGCCTCGGCCGCGATGCGGTCGATGCGGGCGCCCGCGATGCCGTGCCGGGCGAACTCGGCGACCGCCGCCTCGAAGATCCGGGCCCTGGTGGCCTCGGGGTCCCTCACTGCTGCCATGAGGACAGGGTAGCGGGACAAGTAACCAACCGTTTGGTTGACAGGGAATCGGACCGCGCTCCAGACTGTTCACCATTCCAACCAACCAGTTAGTTGCTAGAGCTGGCTCGAAGGAGCACGCCCGCCATGTCCACCACCACCACCCTCACCCGAGCCCGCACCACCGACCCCCGGCGCCCCGCCGACGGCCTGGCCGGTCGCCTGCTGCTACCCCTCATCGCCCTGTGCACCGCCGTCACGGCCGCCAACATCTACCTCGCGGCCCCCCTGCTCCCCCTCATCGCCCGCGACTTCGGCTCCACCCCGTCGGCGGTGGCCTGGATCGCCTCGGTCGCCCAGTTCGGCTACGCGGCCGGCCTGCTCTTCTTCGCCCCGCTCGGCGACAGCGTCAGCCGGCGCCGCCTGGTGGCCGTCCTGTCGGTGGTCACCACGGCGGCCCTGATCGCCGGCGCCACCGCCGCCGGGACCACCGCGCTCGCCGCGGCCGTCCTGATCGCCTCGGCGGCCACCGTGGTCCCGCAGCTCCTGGTCCCGCTGGTCGCCCAGCGCGCTCCCGCCGACCGGCGCGCCCGCCATGTCGCGGCCGTCATCGCGGGCCTGTTCACCGGCATCGTCGCGGCCCGCGTGCTCGGCGGGCTGGTCGGGCAGACCTTCGGCTGGCGGACGGTGTTCGTCGGCGCGGCGGTGCTGACGGCCGCGCTCGGCCTGGCCACCGCCGCCGTCCTGCCCACGGAGACCCGCAACCGCCAGGGGTCGCTGTTCGCCGGGCTGCTCGCCATGCCCTCGGTGGTCCGCCGCTCGCCCGACCTGTGGCGCGCGTGCTTCCGGCAGGCGGGGATGTACGGCGCCTGGAGCGCCCTGTGGACCTCGCTCGCCCTGCTGCTGACGGGCGGTTCCTACGGCTACTCCACCGCCACCGCCGGCCTCTTCGGCCTCTTCGGGCTCGCGGCCAGCGTGGTGGCGCCCCTGGCGGGCGGACTGGTGGACCGCTTCGGCGCCGCCAAGGTCGTACGGTCCGCCTATGTCCTCGCGGCCGTCTCCGTCCCCCTGTTCTGGCTGGGCGGGCACATGCTCGTGGCCCTGTTCGCGGCGGCGGTCGCCATCCACGCGGCCCTGGTCGCCTCCCACGTCGCCAACCAGACCCTGGCCCTGACGACGACCTCCACCCCGGCCACCGCCAACAGCGCCTATGTGGTCGCGGGCTTCGCGGGCGGCGCCACCGCCTCGGCCCTCGCGGGCCTCGCCTTCAGCCACTGGGGCTGGGGCGGAGTGTGCGCGGTGGCGGGCGTGTGGCTCCTGCTGGGCTGGACCACGACGGCCGTACGGCGCTGAGCGCCACGGCTGTACGACGGTGATCACCGCGGCCGTACGCCGGTGACCGTCACGGCCATGCGACGGTGACCGTCACGGCCATGCAACGGTGACCGCCGCGGCTTCCGCAGCCGCACGGATACGGGCCGGGCGGGACTCCTCGGGAGTCCCGCCCGGCGCGTCCGTGCGTCAGAGCTGTGTGACGTCCAGGTCTCCCTCGGCGTACCGCCTGCGCAGCACCTTCTTGTCGAACTTGCCCACGCTCGTCTTCGGCACCGCCTCGACGATCGACCAGCGCTCCGGCAGCTGCCACTTGGCGATCTTGCAGGCGTCGGAGGCGAGGAAGGCGCGCAGGGTCTCGAAGTCGGCGGTGGAGCCCTCCTTCAGCACGACCGTGGCGAGCGGGCGTTCGCCCCACTTGTCGTCCGGTACGGCGACCACGGCGGCCTCGGCGACGTCCGGGTGGGACATCAGCGCGTTCTCCAGCTCGACCGAGGAGATCCACTCGCCGCCGGACTTGATGACGTCCTTGGCGCGGTCGGTGAGGGTCAGGAAGCCGTCGGCGGAGATGGTGCCGACGTCGCCGGTCTTCAGCCAGCCGTCCTCGCTGAACTTGTCGGCGGGGCGCAGGGGTTCGGCGTCGGGGCCGTTGTAGTAGGCGCCGGCGATCCACGGGCCGCGGACCTCCAGCTCGCCGGCCGACTCGCCGTCCCAGGGGAGGCGCTCGCCGCCGGGGCCGGTGAGGCGGGCCTCGACGGAGGCGGGGAAGCGGCCCTGGGTGAGGCGGTAGGCGAACTCCTCGTCGGTGCCGACCGCGTGGGCCGGCGGGCGGGCGACCGTGCCCAGCGGGGAGGTCTCCGTCATGCCCCAGGCGTGGCAGACCCGCATGCCCAGCTCGTCGAAGGCCTTCATGAGGGAGGGCGGGCAGGCCGAGCCGCCGATGGTGACCTGGACGAGGGAGGAGACGTCACGGGGCTTGGCGGTCAGCTCGGCGAGCAGTCCCTGCCAGATGGTGGGAACGGCGGCCGCGTGGGTCGGCTTCTCGCTCTCGATCATCTCGGCGAGGGGCGCGGGCTGCAGGAAGCGGTCCGGCATCAGCAGGTTGACGCCGGTCATGAAGGTCGCGTGCGGCAGGCCCCAGGCGTTGACGTGGAACTGCGGGACCACGACCAGGGAGGTGTCCTGGTCGGTCAGCCCCATCGACTGGGTCATGTTGACCTGCATCGAGTGCAGGTAGATGGAGCGGTGGCTGTAGACCACGCCCTTGGGGTCGCCCGTGGTGCCGGAGGTGTAGCACATGGAGGCGGCCGTGCGTTCGTCGAGCTCCGGCCAGTCGAAGCTGCGCGGCCGGTCGGCGATCAGCTCCTCGTACTCGTGGACCCGGGCGTGGGCGCCGGCGAGCACGGACCGGTCACCGGGTCCGGAGACCACGATGTGCTCGAGCGTCGGCAGCTTGTCCAGCAGCGGCGCGAGCAGCGGCAGCAGCGAACCGTTGACGATCACGACCTTGTCGGCCGCGTGGTTGACGATCCAGACCAGCTGCTCGGGCGGCAGCCGCAGGTTCAGGGTGTGCAGGACCGCACCCATGGAGGGGATCGCGAAGTACGCCTCGACGTGCTCGGCGTTGTTCCACATGAGGGTCGCCACACGGTCGTCGCCCGCCACCCCGAGCTCGTCGCGCAGGGCGTGCGCCAGCTGCGCCGCGCGCTCCCCGATCTCGGCGAAGGAGCGGCGGTGCGGGTCGCCCTCCCCGGTCCAGGTGGTCACCTGTGAGGTGCCGTGGACCCGTGACCCGTGGGTCAGAATCCTCGAGATCAGCAGCGGTACGTCCTGCATGGTGCTCAGCACGGCGTCCTCCCGGGGCGACATTGCCAACGCGGTAGTAGGGGGCTCGCGCTGATTCTGCGCACATACCGAGCGGTATGTCACTAGCTGCCGGTGATCGATCAGGTCACGGTGGCGAAAACCGACCGGACAGACGGTGTCCGCCCTAGCGGACCAGGCCCAGCTCAGGGTCCTCGCGGAGCTTGCCGAGCGCACGCGAGACCGCCGACTTCACCGTGCCCACGGACACGCCGAGCACCTCGGCCGTCTGGACCTCGCTCAGATCCTCGTAGTACCTGAGGACGACCATGGCCCGCTGCCGGTCGGGGAGCTTCATGATCGCCCGCCACATCGCGTCGTGCAGCGCCTGCTGCTCGGCCGGGTCGTCCCCGGCGGGCACCGGCTCCGGCTCGGGCAGCTCCTCGCACACGAACTCGTCGACCTTGCGCTTGCGCCACTGCGAGGTGCGCGTGTTCACCAGGGCCCGGCGCACATAGCCGTCCAGCGCCCGGTGGTCCTCGATCCGCTCCCAGGCGACGTACGTCTTGGTGAGCGCGGTCTGCAGCAGGTCCTCCGCGTCGCTCGGGTTCGCGGTGAGCGACCGGGCGGTGCGCAGCAGCACCGGCTGCCGGGCCCTGACGTACGAAGAGAACGACGGGTACGGCAGAGTCTGCGTCGCCGGGGCGGCGGCGGTCGAGGCGCTGGTGCAGACGGGTGTGGTCATGGCTCCACGCTATGAGCGGGTGCACCTCCCGCTCATCGGCCGCAGGTCCCGAAGCCGGGTCCGCCTCAGGTTGTAGGGGTGGGGCCGGCTCCACCTCCTGAAGGTGGACGAGCGGGTGGGGACTACTGCGGGAAGACCCCTGCGGGTCGGCCCCGCGGACGGCGTCGAACTCAGCCGTCCGCGGCCAGGACCAGGCCGGACGTCGGAACGCCGGTACCCGCGGTGACCAGGACCCTTTCCGCGTCCGGCACCCGGTTCACGGCCGTCCCGCGCAGCTGCCGTACGCCCTCCGCTATCCCGTTCATCCCGTGGAGGTACGCCTCCCCGAGCTGTCCTCCGTGAGTGTTGATCGGCAGCGTCTCCCGGGCGACGAAATCGGCCGCCTCACCCCTCCCGCAGAACCCGAACTCCTCCAGCTGCATCAGGACGAACGGCGTGAAGTGGTCGTACAGGATCGCCACGTCCACGTCGGCCGGTGTCAGTTCGGAGGTGCGCCACAGCTGCCGGGCCACCACGCCCATCTCCGGCAGGCCGGTCAGGTCGTCGCGGTAGAAGCTGGTCATCTGCTCCTGGCCGCGCCCCGCGCCCTGGGCGGCCGCCGCGATCACGGCGGGCCGGTTCGGCAGGTCGCGGGCGCGCTCCACGGACGTGACGACGACCGCCTGGCCGCCGTCGGTCTCCTGACAGCAGTCCAGGAGGCGGAGCGGCTCGACGATCCAGCGCGAGGCGGCGTGGTCGGCGAGGGTGATCGGGCGGCCGTGGAAGTAGGCCGCCGGATTCGTCGCCGCGTACTTGCGGTCGACGACGGCCACCTGCCCGAACGCCTCCGGCGTCAGCCCGTGCACGTGCAGGTAGCGCTGGGCCGCCATCGCCACCCAGGACGCCGGGGTGAGCAGCCCGAACGGCAGCGCCCAGCCGAGCGCCGCGCCCTCCGCCGACGGTTCGCGGTGCTGGACCCCGGAGCCGAACCTGCGGCCCGAGCGCTCGTTGAAGGCCCGGTAGCAGACGACCACCTCGGCCACGCCCGCGGCGACGGCGAGCGCCGCCTGCTGGACCGTCGCGCAGGCCGCCCCGCCGCCGTAGTGGACGCGGGAGAAGAAGGACAGCTCCCCGATCCCGGCCGCCTGGGCGACGGTGATCTCCGGGCTGGTGTCCATCGTGAACGTGACCATGCCGTCCACGTCGGCGGGGCTCAGCCCGGCGTCGTCCAGCGCGGCCCGTACCGCCTCCACGGCCAGCCGCAGCTCACTGCGGCCCGAGTCCTTGGAGAACTCCGTCGCCCCGATGCCGACGATCGCCGCGCGACCGCCGAGGGTGTCGCGGGCCCGCACGCTCATCCGGCACCCCCCGACGGCGCCGCGGGCGGCACGGTCACCGTCACCGTGCCGGTGACGTGGTGGCCGAGCGTGTTCGCCCCGGCCACCCGGACCGTCGCCGTGTCCCCGTCGACCTGTTCGACCGTTCCCGTCAGCACCATGGTGTCGCCGGGGTGGTTGGGTGCGCCGAGCCGGATGGCGACCCGGCGGAGCACGGCCGTCGGGCCGAAGTGGTCGGTGACGTAGCGGCCGACCAGGCCGTTGGTGGTCAGGATGTTCATGAAGATGTCCGGGGAGCCCTTCTGCCGGGCCAGTTCGGGATCGTGGTGCACGTCCTGGTAGTCGCGGGAGGCTATGGCGCCGGCCACGATCAGGGTGCGGGTCACGGGGATCTCCAGCGGCGGGAGCTCCTCACCGGCCCGCAAGGGGGCCTCCTGCCTCATACGGCCTCCTCCAGGGCGCGGAAGACGGGCAGTGTCAGCTCGTCGTCGTAGGAGTGGAACTCCAGCCGGACCGGCAGGCCCGTGCGCACCTTGTCGCAGGGCAGTCCGACGACGTTGCTGATCATGCGGACGCCTTCGGCGAGTTCGACGAGGGCGACGGCGTACGGGGGATCGAAGGCCGGGAAGGGCGGGTGGTGCATGACGACGTAGGAGAACACCGTCCCCTCGCCGCTCGCCTCGACCGTGTCCCAGTCCGGGCAGCCGCAGTGGTTGCAGCCGGGCAGCCAGGGGAAGCGGAGCGTGCCGCAGCCGGTGCAGCGCTGGATGAGCAGCCGGTGTTCGGCGACGCCCGCCCAGAAGCCGGCGTTGTCGCGGTTGATCACCGGGCGGGGACGGGGAGGCGGCTTGCGGGGGCGCGGCGCGGGGGCGTACTTGAGGACGCGGAAGCGGTGGGTGCCGACGAGGTCGGGACCCACGCGGACGTTCGTGCGCGTCGTGACGAAGTACCCCGTGCCGAGCTTGGTCGTCTTCCGGTCCGACACCGACTCGATCACCGAGTCGAAGGTGATCTCGTCGCTGGGGCGCAGCAGCCGGAGGTACTCCTGCTCGCAGTCGGTGGCGACGATCGAGGTGCAGCCGGCCTCGTCGAGCAGGGCGCTGAGCTCGTCGTACGCCTGGGAGTGCCCGCCGTGGCCGGAGAGGCCGCCCATGATCCAGGCCTGGAGCATGGTGGGCGGCGCCACCGCGTCCGGGCCCGTGTACGCGGGGTTCGTGTCGCCCATCGCCTCGCACCAGTGCCGGATCATGGGCAGGTTGACGGGGTCCTTGCCCACGCCCGCGACGGTGGCGGCCCGTCCCTCGTAGGCCTTCAGCCGTGCGCTCAGCTCGTCCTCGCCCACCGTCGCCCCCCTCGCCGCTTGAGAGGTTTCTGACTGTCCGTCAGATCTGATGCGGTGTCAAGGTTGCTTTTCCATATGTGGGCACGCCTGTGCGGCGGCACCGAAGCACCGCCGCGCAGACGTGTCACGACCCTTGGAGCACACCCCCGGAATCCCCCTGAGCCTCCCCTGCCCCCTGACCCTCCCCGGGCCCTCCCCGGGCCCCCCGCCCCGAACCCCCCTCCGGGTCAGAGCCGACGGCTCACCACAGATGGCGGAAGCGGATGGCGACGTTCTCGTTCCCCTGCTGGATGGCCGTGAACGCGGAGCCGTTGACCTGCGCGGTGTTGCTCTGGTTCGAGGCGCCCGAGCCCACCGCGTTCTGCTGCGTGGTGGACGAGTTGCCGTTGTTGTCGTGGCCGACACCGCTGCCTACGACACTCGCCACGCCCGCGTTCGATCCGTCGCCTGCGAAGGCGCCGTTGTCCGCCGCCGCGACGCCCGCGAACAGGGCGGCCGCCAGTGGAAGGGCGGAGACGGCGGCGATGACGCGGGCGGTACGGATGCTTGCCATGTTCTTCCTCCAGAACCCGGCTTCCTAGCCGGAAGTACGTCAGGTACGTCAGGTACGTCAGGTACGTCAGGTACGTCAGGTACGTCAGGTACATCAAGTACGGCTGCTGCCAGGGGAGTTGGCCGACCGCCCCGGCGGTTGTGCACGACGTCGCGAGACCAGAGTTGCCCACCGAATCCCCGGCGAACCACCCCGAAAGCCATGATTCCCACTCAAGTGCTACGACAAGTCGATAAACCCCTTTCGCCACTTACCGTCTCAGAGCAGGGCATCACATGATGACCAGAACTCATGGCGCACAAGGGGCGAACCGTTCCGGCAGATTTCCGGCCAATCTCCTCACCGTCGGCGCGTCGAGGCCGACTCCCCTTCCCTTTTTCGAACGTACGTACGAACATAGAGGCATGGCCACCACCGACCGGCAGGCCACGACGCTGGCCCTCGCACACGCCCTGTCAGCCGCCGAACGCGGACTGGCCGTCATCCCCCTGTCCCGCACGAAGCTTCCGGCCCTGCGTTCCCCCCACCGCGACGACCCCGACCCCCAGCCCTGCCACGGCGAGTGCGGCCGCCTCGGCCACGGGGTGTACGACGCCTCGGCCGACCCCGCGCGCATCCGCGAACTGTTCGCCGCGGCCCCCTGGGCGACGGGCTACGGCATCGCCTGCGGCCTGCCGCCGCACCACCTGATCGGCATCGACCTCGACACCAAGTCCGGCACCGACTCCTCGGCGGCCCTGCGCGAACTGGCCCTGCGCCACCTCTTCACGATCCCCGACACCGTCGTCGTGCTCACCCCCAGCGGCGGCCGCCACCTCTGGCTTACGGGACCGCCCGGCACCGCCGTCCCCAACTCCGCCGGCCGCCTGGCCCCCGGCATCGACATCCGCGGCGCCGGCGGCTACCTCGTCGGGCCCGGCTCCCGCACCGACCACGGCGTCTACACGGCCGCTCCCGGCACCGCCCACCTCGCCCCGGCCGCCTGCCCGCCCGCGCTGCTGCGGCTGCTCCTGCCGCCTCCGCGGCCCACCCATCCCTCGACCCACCCCTCGGCCGGCGACCACGGGCAGGGCCTGGTCCAGTTCGTCCTCGCCGCGCACGAGGGCCAGCGCAACACCCGCCTGTTCTGGGCCGCCTGCCGCGCCTACGAGAACGGCATCGGCCCCGCCCTCGTCGCCCCCCTGGTCGACGCGGCGCTCGACACCGGCCTGTCCGAACGCGAGGCCCGCGCGACGATCGCGTCGGCCGCCCGGATGACGGGTCACCGGGCCTGACAGGACGGCCCGTCCGGGCCTCCGGACGGCACGGAAAAAACACAAGGACCTCGATGCACCACCGCCCTAGAGTGCGGATCATGTCGCTGACCCGCGTGATCCTCACTTCCGGCCGCTCCGTCGACCTCACCGAAGTGCGGCTGTCATCTACGTACGGCGGCATGCTCGAGGGCTACCCCTGCAAGCTGGTCAACGACATGCGCATCAAGGGTTTGCTGCGCGCCGCCGAACTGGCCTTCCCCAGCGGCCCGATCCACTTCGTCGCGCCTTCGCGCGAATATCCCGACCAGTACGCGGGCGCCTTCGGCCCGGTGGAGATCCTGCCCCCGGTGGCCTGCATCGGCTCCTTCCGCTCCGGCCCCCTCGACCCCACGCACGACCCGGTCCTCTTCCGCTCGGGCCTCACGGTCGTCTGGTTCCAGCCGACGACCCAGGTCCCGGACGAGTGCGAGGCGGAAGCGGACCTCCGGGAGCTGGACTGGGCGGAACTGGCCCGCGACTACGAACTCTGACGCACCTTGTCGACGCGCCAGGCGAACATCCCGGAGGCCCCTCCGCCGTTTCGCACGTCGATCCTGGTCCCAGCCGCCTTCACCGCGAAGCGCGCGGAGACGGGGACGCCGTCGCAGGACACCCGCTCGGCGGGGGCCGTGCGCGCCGGCACGAAGCCGACCTCGACGGACCCCCGGCCCGCGCAGACCACGGTGACGCGGTAGCCGCCGCCGCGGGGCAGACCGAGCTCGTTCTGGACGCTGTCCGACACGCGGTCCAGGCCGGAGACCAGCGGGGCGTCAGCCGAGGTGGTGTCGAGGACCCGCTGGGCCGTCGCCGCGAGCTGCTTCTCCCGCTGCGCGGCCGGGGACTTGGAAGCCGCAGGAGCGGCACCTGCCCCACCACCCGCACTGCACGCGGTGAGGAGCAGAGCCGGTACGAGCGTGAGGGCGCAGGTCAGGAGGGCGAGGTGGCGATGCTCCGTGGTCATGACCTCAAAGACAGCGGACGCGCCGGAACCGTTCCCGCCGACCGCTCACGGCGCCGGCCGACGCCCCGCCCGCCGACGCTCGGCGACCTCCTGCGCGACCACTCCCAGGCAGGCCAGTGACACGGCCAGCACGGCGGCCTTGGTCCATGACTCCGCCAGCCAGCGGTGGGCTCCCCAGGCGGCCGCGCTCAGCGGTATCAACCCCAACCCGAACTGCATCCCGCGGCGCGCCCACGGCGATCGCACCCGCCCGGCCACCGGCTGCGGCTGTTCACCCGTCATGCCCAAATCAATATCACCACCCCGCATGCCTGCTCGCGCCCCACCGATGAGAAGGCGACGCGGTATCCGTCTTACCGAGACCAAGGGGTCACCGAAGAAGGAGACGAACACGATGGCGCGGTACCTGATCTCGTTCGACGACGGATCGATGGACTTCCCCGAGGAGGACTTGCCGGAGGTAGGCGAGGCGGCCCACCGGGTACTCCGCGAGGCCAAGGAGGCAGGAGTCTGGATCTTCGGCGCCGGCCTGCAGCGTCAACGGGCGAGCATCGTGGCCACCGACGGCACGGTCACGGACGGACCGTCCCCCGAGACCAAGGCGGTCATCGGCGGCTTCTCGATCATCGAGGTCCCGTCCCGCGAGGAAGCGCTGCGATGGGCCGCGAAAATCGCCGAGGCCTGCCGCTGCGCACAGGAGGTCCGAGAGATCATGTACGACCCCGAGAGCTGACCCCTGGCGGTCACTCGAAACCGATCAACCGGGAACCCGCGCAGCCGCCCCTCCCTCCTCATGGTCAACAAGTCCCGAAAGCGCACCGATCGACCGGCTGATTACGAGGACCAAGAGATGCGTAGGTTGGACCGGGGCCATGCAGCGGCCGGCTGGATGGCAGCAGCGGCGTTGCTGACGGCCGGATGTGCTGTTCTCGACAACAACTCTGCTGATGCCAGCGGACCGGGCGCGTCGTACGAGCAGATGTACGCCGACCACGAGCCGTTGCACGTGGTCGGCTACCCCTCCACCGGCTCCTTGCTGGTGATGCAAGAGCTCGTGTGGCACATCGCCGACGGCAAGGCGGCTGAGCTCCGGAAGCTGGCGACCAACGACAGCAGCGATGCGGTGGCCCAGAAGACAGCCGAGAACTGGATCAAGGGCTTCGGAGCGGGCGCCCGGGGCAAAGTGACGGGCGATTTCTACGACGGAGGTTCAGCACGCCAAGTCGTGGTCCTGTACTTCCAGGACACGCACCAGGTCAAAGAGTTCACCGTTCGGCTGGACGGCGCTGCGGGCAAGGAGGACTGGCGGGTCCTGATGAAGTCGACCGATTTCAAGGACGCCACCCAGGCTCCGAGCTGGGCACCGAAGGAGCCGGGAGGAACCGGCTCCACCATGAAGAACAACAACTGATCGCCCGGGCACCCGAGCGGCACGCGACGACGGCCCCCGACCTGCTCACCAGGTCGGGGGCCGTTCTCATTGCTCTCAGCGCGGAGGCGGTGGGATTTGAACCCACGGTGACATCGCTGCCACGACGGTTTTCAAGACCGTTCCCTTCGGCCGCTCGGGCACGCCTCCCCGCGTCGCCGGTGATCGGCGGCGCGGGGACAAGAGTAACGGGTTGGCACGCGCGCGCGGGGAGCAGATGTCGCGAACCCGGGGAGGTACGCGCGCGTGGATCGGTGGGTCAGCTGTCGCCCGTGCGGGAGCCCAGGGTGAGCTGGACCGTGTGGGACTTGCCGCCCCGCTCGTAGGTGATGGTGACCGTGTCGCCGGGCTTGTGGGTCCAGATCTCGCCGATCAGGGTGGGGCCGGAGTCGATCACCCTGTCGTCCAGCTTGATGATGACGTCGCCCGGCTTGAGGCCGGCCTTGGCGGCGGGGCCGCCGGACTCCACCGAGGAGGAGCCGCCGGTGCCCGACTCGGTGATCTTCGCGCCGTTGGTGGAGTCCTCCAGGGAGACGGAGGCGCCGATCTTGGCGTACACCGGCTTGCCGGTCTTGATCAGCTGCTGGGCGACGTACTTGGCCTGGTTGATCGGGATGGCGAAGCCGAGGCCGATCGAGCCGGACTGGCTGGAGCCGCCGAGGCCCCCGCTGCCGGTGGACTGGATGGCCGAGTTGATGCCGATGACGTTGCCCTGGGCGTCCAGCAGCGGGCCACCGGAGTTGCCCGGGTTGATCGAGGCGTCCGTCTGCAGGGCGCTCATGTAGGAGGCGTTGGAGCCGGTGCCGTCGCTGGAGGCGACGGGGCGGTTCTTGGCGCTGATGATGCCGGTCGTCACCGTGTTGGACAGGCCGAAGGGCGCGCCGATGGCGATCGTGGAGTCGCCGACGGCCACCCGGTCGGAGTCGCCCAGCGTCAGGGGCTTGAGGTCCGACGGCGGGTTCTTGAGCTTGATGACCGCGACGTCGTAGCCCTGCGCGTGGCCGACGACCTCGGCGTTGTACTTCTTGCCGTTCGGGAAGGTCGCCGTCAGCTTGCCGCCGTCGAGGGCGTCCGCGACGACGTGGTTGTTGGTGACGATGTGGCCCTGCGTGTCGAAGACGAAGCCCGTTCCGGTGCCGCCCTCGCCGCTGTTGGACTCGGCCTCGATGGTGACCGTGCTGGGCAGCGCCCGGGCGGCCACGCCCGCGACCGTGCCGGCGTCCCGCTTCACCGCGCCGCCGCTGGTGGAGGCGGAGACGGTGGTGGAGCCGGTGTTGTCGTCGTTGTTCTTGGCCAGCGTGTAACCGAGGCCGCCGCCCAGGCCGCCGGCGACCAGCGCGGCCACCAGGATCGCGGCGACGAGTCCGCCGCGGCCGGACTTGGGCTTCGGCGAGGGCTGCTGCTGGTACGAGGAGCCCCAGCCGGAGTCGGAGCCGCTGCCGCCGTCCGAGTACGAGGGGGTCGCGGGCGGCGGGGGCGGCCAGGAGCTGTCCGGCGCCGATCCCCCGGAGCCCTGCTGGGCACCGCCGGAACCCGCCGAGGCGTACACGGGAGCGTGGCCCGCGTGCACCGGGTGCTGTTCCGGGGCGCCGGGGGCGCTCGGGGGCACCGGCGGGAGCGGGGCCGTACGGTGGTCGCTCCCCTCGGGGGTGGCAGGTGCCGAGGGAGCGGGAGCGTCCACCGGCACAGGGGGTGCAGACGGGGCCGGGGGTACCGCGGTGCCCTCGTTCTCGGTGCTCACAGCTTCTCTCCTCGATCCACGGCTGTTCTTCTCGGTCGCACTCGGTCACGCCCGTTCTCGTTGTCGACGGTCCGGCGCGCTGCAGCTGTGCATGTCATTTTGTATGCCGTCAGCTTTTCCCATGAGCTGTCAGGGCACCATAAGCGGTGCCTGTGGGTCCGCGGCCATTCTTTATATAGGTCATGACACTCAAAAGGGATGCAATCTCTGCTCCTCCGATCGCACGACTACCCCCGTGCGGTGGCACCATGACGCGGTGACCCACGCACGGCAGCACACGATCAAGGTCGTCGCCCACCGCGGAGCCTCCGAGGAGGCCCCGGAACACACCCTGGCCGCGTACAAGAAGGCGATCGAGGACGGTGCGGACGCCCTCGAATGCGATGTGCGCCTGACGGCCGACGGACACCTGGTCTGTGTCCACGACCGCCGCGTCAACCGCACCTCCAACGGCCGCGGCGCGGTCTCGGCGCTGGAGCTCGCCGACCTCGCCACCCTGGACTTCGGCTCCCGCAGGACGCGCGAGTTCTTCCGCACGCGCGACGAGGAACCCGACTGGGAGTACCTCCCCGAGGGCCCCGAGCACACCTCCGTGCTCACCCTGGAGCGGCTGCTGGAGCTGGTCGCGGACGCGGGGCGGCGCGTGGAACTGGCCATCGAGACGAAGCATCCGACGCGCTGGGCCGGACAGGTGGAGGAGCGCCTGCTGGTGCTCCTGAAGCGGTTCGGCCTGGACGCCCCCGCGTCCGCCGCCGACTCCCCGGTGCGCGTGATGAGCTTCTCGGCGCGCTCGCTGCATCGCGTGCGTGCCGCGTCGCCGACCCTGCCGACGGTCTATCTGCTGCAGTTCGTCTCGCCGCGCTTGCGCGACGGACGGCTTCCGGCGGGTGTCCGGATCGCGGGCCCCTCCATCCGCATCCTGCGCAACCAGCCGTCGTACGTCGAGCGGCTCAAGCGGAACGGTCACCAGGTGCACGTCTGGACGGTGAACGAGCCGGAGGACGTCGACCTCTGCGTGGAGCTGGGCGTCGACGCCATCATCACCAACCGGCCGCGCGCGGTGCTGCGCCGACTCGACCGTTGACGGTGTGTCACTGGTAAAGACCTGTGAAGAACTCTTGACCCTTCCACCCCTTTGGCACCATCCTCCGTTTCCGGACACCGTCGAAAACCAGCCACACGACTACAGGGAGTGCTCCGGCGCGTTCGTTCCGTATTCGATCGTTTCGAATGCGTCACCGCGCGTGCATTGGCCGGTTTCCGGTACAGGCCAATGGGGCATCCACACCGTGGCGTGGGGCAAAGGAGGTCTCGGGGGTGGCGTTGGTGGTGGCACAGGAGGTGCCCACGTCGTCGAGCATGGCCGTACCCCATGGCCCTGCGGGCGTGGGGGAGGCGAGACACCGTATGCGCGAGCAACTGCGCAGGGGCGGCGTCTCGGAAGCGGTCATCGACGATGCCGTTCTGATTCTTTCCGAACTCTTGAGCAATGCGTGCAAACACGGTCGGCCCCTGGGCGACGCCCTGGCCGGGGACGGTGACGTCCGCGCGGCCTGGCGCATCGACCGCGGCGGCCGGCTCACGGTGGAGGTCACGGACGGTGGCGGACCGACCCGCCCGGCTCCGGCCACGCCCTCGGTCACCGCGCACGGCGGCCGCGGCCTGAACATCATCACCGCGCTGGCCGACGATTGGGGCGTCCGCGACGACGCCCGCGGCGAGGTCACCGTCTGGGTCGTGGTCCACGAGGACGTCCATGATCCCGATGCCGGGCACCGCCGCGACGACTTCGCTACGCGCGTCACCGCGCCGACGGTGTCCCGGATCCCGGCGATGCCGAGCCTGGGCTTCGCGGACGCGTTCGACGAGCTGGACTAGCGCGCCGGCACCGGGCAGCGCCGCCCGGGCCCGGCGTGCTCGTCCACAGGATCCCGTCACGCATGGCGTGAACGGCTAGGCTCCCGCCGTACGAGACGAGCCGTAACCGGGAGACACCCACGATGGCCAAGAAGCGACCCCCAACGAAGGCCAAGCAGCCCCAGAACACCGGCACAGCCCGCGCCGGTGTCGCTGACGGGGACGTTCCGGTCGTCGGCGCCCGCGAACCCTGCCCCTGCGGCAGCGGCCGCCGTTACAAGGCCTGCCACGGACGGGCCGCCGCGCAGGCGGTGACCGAGCTGGTGCGGCGCCCCTTCGAGGGCCTGCCCGGGGAGTGCGACTGGGTGGCGCTGCGCGAGCTGGTGCCCGCGGCCACGGTCGAGCTGCCCCTGAAGGACGGCCTGCCCGAGGGCGTCCCGTCGGTCACGCTCGCCACCGTGCTGCCGATGGCCTGGCCGGCGCTGCGCCGCGACGACGGCTCGGTGCTGCTCGGACTGCAGAACGACACGGCGTCGGGCGACATCAGCCGCGACCTCGCCGACACCCTCCGGCGCGCGCTGACCGCGGAGCCGGGCACGCCGGTCGAGGGCCGGCGCGCCCCCGCCGAGGGCCCGCGGCTGCAGGACCTGCTGGACCCCGAAGGCGCGTTCGAGCCAGTTGTGCACGAGGGCTTCGAGTTCTGGGTGCCGGACGCGGAGAACGCGACGCCGGAGGTGGCCGCCTCCCTGGAGCGGGCCAACGCCGCGGCGATCCCGACGGTGAAGCTGACCGGCGTGGACGCGGCGTACTGGTGCCGCACGCCGGACAAGAACCACCTGCGCTGGGTCATGCCGCATCCGGAGGAGCGGCTTCTGGACGCCCTCGCGCGCCTGCACGCCGCGGGCCGCTCGTCCCTCGGTGAGGGCACCCGCCTCGTGGGGTCCTTCCGGGCTCACGGGCTCATCGTGCCGGTCTGGGACCTGCCGGGCGAGGTCACGGCGGAGGACATCGAGAAGCCGGCCGCCGAGTTCGCCGAGCGGCTCGCCGGTGCCCTCGCCTCGGACGCGCCGCTGACCGCCGACGAGCGTCGCGCGCGCGGCGGTCTCACCAACCGGCAGGTCACGCTCAGTTGACGAGCCGTGACGGGATCGGCCCCGGCTGACCGACCGGTCAGCCGAGCCGGCTCGTCCGCAGGCGGTGGCTCCGCTCACAAGTCCCGTCAGGAACACGGAAATACGTGACCGGAAAGCCCGGATCGAATTTGCGAACCGCCGATCTCTTGTTACCGTTCCAGTAGCCCGGTTGCTGGTGCATCCCCCGTCGCCAGCAACCGGGTCTTTTCATGCCCGCGGCTCCCACACGGAATGGCCTCGTCCGTCAACTGCCCGGACTGGGCTCGGAGTTGCTCCCTGAGCGCAGCAGCAGCGGCCCGTCGGCGCGCTTCGCCGCGAACTCCGCCACCGCCGTGTAGGCGTCCGGCGTCCCCCGGGTCCGTTCCCGGGGCGTCTCGCACATCCCCGGCTCGTCCTCGGCGCCCACAGCACAATTCGTCTGCACCGTGCGCCCGCCCGGCCCCATCAGACTCAGTACGGCGTCCAGGGCGTCGCCGGTGGTGTTGCGGTAGTAGGTGCGCGCCCAGGTGTCCTCGCCCTGCGTGAGCACGCACGTCTGCGCCTCGATGCCGTCCGGTGAGGTGAGGGAGGGGCCGCAGCGGGCGGCGGTGGCCAGGCCCAGACCGAGCAGCAGGGGTGAGCCGGAGGGTTCGGCGGAGGGCGCCTTGGCGTCACCGGGGGGCGGGGAGGACTGGACGGGCCGACGCGCGGGGGCTCGTACGACGGCACTGCCCTTGTCGCCCGCCGGCCCCGCCGACGCCACGGCCAGCGGCAGCACGACCGCCGCCACCACGACGCCCGTGAGGGCGAGCAGGCGGATCCTTCGGGGGTCTCGCCCGCTGGGGAGCGGCTGGGGGGCGCTGTGCCCCCGGGAATGACGCGGCATAAGGCGGAAGATAACGACCACGCACGCGCGTGCCGCCCCGCGCGCGCCGGACACCCCTACAACTCGGGGGCGCTCACACCCGTACGAGTGAGTACCTCGACCGCGGCGTCGGCCACGGGCTCGACGTCGGGGACCCATGGGGAGGCGGAACCGGGGAGCGGGGCGCGCTCCCAGCGGATGGCGCCCTCGCCGGTCTCCGCCGGGGGCAGGGCGAGGTAGCCGCCCTCGCCGTGGAACCGCAGCGAGCCGGGGACGCAGTCCTTGGCGTAGAGCAGTTCGCCCAACTGCTCCAGGGTGTACGGCTTCACGAGGATCGCCCAGCGGCTGGGCGAGGCCACGACCGGGCCGAGGCGCATGCCCATGCGGTCCAGGGCGGCCAGGGTCTGCGCGGCGGCCAGGGCCGGCAGGCTGACCGCGCAGGGCGCCTTGCCGCCGGTGGCCAGGATGATCGGCGCGGCGGGCCGGTTGGTCCACCACCAGCGCACCATGCGCGGGTCGGTGGTGGCCGCGAGGAGGGCGGGGTCGAAGGGGTGCGCGCCGGGCACCGTGCACTCCGGGTCCGGGCAGGCGCAGCGGGAGCGCCCCTGCGGGTCCGGTGCCACGCCCGGGAGTACGGGCCACTGCCATTCCGTCGCGCAGGTCAGGGCCGCGCTGATCAACTCAGGCCTTCCGTCGCTGCGCTGGGACAGGAGCCTGCGTCGCCTTCCGAGGATCTCGCGCATGAGCGCTCGTTCCTTTCCGTTGCACCGCTGGCAACACCGTGGGGGCCACATCACACCATGTGTCGATCACTTCACTGTGCGTACCTGTTGGCGCATCACACCCCTGCCGGAGGCAAGGGGAACCCCTATGGGCCGAGCATTGGCTGCTTCCGCGGCAACCTCGCCACCCATAGCGTCTATCAAAAGCATGGGCCTGGCGGGGGGTGGCGAAGTCTGGCGTTTTGCGTTCCGCGTATTTCTCTTCGCCTCCACCACGGGAGGATGGGGCACGGTCGTCGGTGGATAGGACGCCCGGTTCGGTCGCCAGGTTCCGGGTGGCTGTCAACCACCCCTGGCCTTCTCCGAGTACGTACCCATCACGACCGCTGTGACGCTCTGTGGAGCAAGCCCAGTCGACCGCAATAGCCCGTTACCCCAGGCTGTTTTAGGCCAACTTCGCTTAACGGCACACCCTACTCCAGTTACCCACGGACACCAGGAATCCCCGCAGGACAATGCTGGACATCCCCTCACGAGTGCGTGTACATGTGGAGACACCGCTAGCGGCGCAGAATGACATGGGGGTTTGCGATGCTTTTGAGCAATACGCACCGGTCGGAAAGCCGGACGCCATGAACGCCCCTCACCCTTCGAAAGTGGCTGGAATCGATTCAACGGTTCCGTCGCCCGCACACACTGTCGCGCCCGCGCCGGCCACCCCGGGTACCCCACCGGTCCCCCCGCCGAACGCACCCGGAGCACTGCTCCAGGACCGTCTCGCGGGTTGGGTGTCGGACCTCACGACACTGCACGAACTCACCGAACGCCTGGCCCGCACGGACGTGCTGACCGAGGCCCTGACCGAAGTGCTGCGCGCCGGAGCCGCCCTGGTGGGCGCCCGGCGCGGTCTCGTCGTACTGGAACCGGGCGACGGGCTCGGGCCGGACACGACGATCGGCCTGGGGCTGGCCCGCGCGGACCTCGGGCACATCGAGACCGTGCCGCGCAGCGCGATGTCGTACGGCCGCATCCTCGACGGACTCCCGGGCGCCGACGGCGAGATCGCCCAGCCCGACCTGCTCGCCGAGGACGGTCTCGACCCCCGCCACCGCGAGGTGGCCGCCCGCCTCGGCTACGCCGCGTGCTACGCCCTCCCGCTGACCGCCGAGCACATGGGCCGCGTCGGCGCCGCCGTGTGGCTGTACGACGAGCCCGCGGAGCCGGGCGAGCGGCAGCGGCACCTGGTCGGGCTGTACACCCAGTACGCCGGCGAGCACCTGGCCCGGCTGGTGGAGGTGGAGCGCACGCGCGCGTGCATGGCGACGATGGCCGAGGAGCTGCTGCCGTCCCGGCTCCCCCGCGTCGCCGGCGTCCAGCTCGCCGCCCGGCACCGCACCGGCCCGCGCGGGGGCGGCGACTGGTACGACGCGCTGCCGCTGCCCGACGCGGCCCTCGGCCTCGCGGTCGGCTCGGTCACCGGTTCCGGCCCGAGCGCGGTCGCCGCGATGGGACGGCTGCGCGCCTCCCTGCGTGCGTACGCCGTGATGGAGGGCGAGGACCCCGTCGCCGTCCTGTCCGACCTGGAACTGCTGCTGCGCCTGACCGAACCGGCCCGCTCCGCAACCGCCCTGTTCGCCTACTGCGAGCCCGCCCTGCGCAAGATCACGCTGGCCGGTGCCGGGCACTGCCCGCCGCTGCTGGTCGGCGAGCGGCGCACCGAGTTCGTCGAGACGTCGGTGTCCGCACCGCTCGGCATGCTCGCCTGCTGGGAGGCGCCCAGCGTGGAGTTCCAGGCCGAGCCGGGCGAAACGGTGCTGCTCTACACCGACGGCCTGCTGCACCGCACCGGCGACCCCACCGACCGCGCCTTCGCGCGTCTGCACGCGGCGGCCGCCGGGGTGCCCAGGGCGCTGCGGCACGACCCGGACGCGATCGCCGACCACGTGCTGCGCACCGTCCTGCCGGACGGCATGGACGCGGCCGACAGCGAGGAGGACGTCGTCCTGCTGGCGGCACGCTTCGAGTGAGCCGGGAGCGCGTGCCCGCGCACGCGCGCCGCTGCCCCCGGTAACAGGTCCTTCGCCCCTGAGCCCCCTTCCGCACGACCGTACGATGGAGGGGGTCCAGTGCCGTAACAAGGAGGATGACCGTGGCGGAGGAGCTCCCGGACTCTATGGAACCTGCTGCTGCCGCAGCGGGGCCGGAGACCGCTGAAGAAGAGCCGATCAAGCAGCGCAAGAACGGCCTGTACCCGGGCGTGTCCGACGAGCTGGCCGAGAACATGAAGTCCGGCTGGGCCGACACGGAACTGCGCGACCTGGAGCCGATCGCCCAGGCCGCCGAGACCGCCGCGCGGCGCGCCGCGCTGTCGGCACGCTTCCCCGGTGAGCGCCTGGTGATCCCCGCGGGCAACCTCAAGACCCGCTCGAACGACACGGACTACCCCTTCCGGGCCTCCGTCGAGTACGCCTACCTCACCGGCAACCAGACCGAGGACGGCGTGCTCGTCCTGGAGCCCACCGGCGACGGCCACAAGGAGACGATCTACCTCCTGCCGCGCTCGGACCGGGAGAACGGCGAGTTCTGGCTCTCCGGGCAAGGCGAACTGTGGGTGGGCCGGCGCCACTCGCTCACCGAGGCGTCGAAGCTGTACGGCATCCCGGCCTCCGACGTGCGCGAGCTCGCCGGCAAGCTGCGCGAGACGACCGGCCCGGTGCGGGTCGTGCGCGGCTACGACGCCGGGATCGAGGCGGCCCTGACCGACAAGGTCACCGCCGAGCGGGACGAGGAGCTGCGGGTCTTCCTCTCCGAGGCGCGCCTGGTCAAGGACGACTTCGAGGTCGGCGAGCTGCAGAAGGCCGTCGACTCGACCGTGCGCGGCTTCGAGGACGTCGTGAAGGTCCTCGACAAGGCCGAGGCCACCTCCGAGCGCTACATCGAGGGCACCTTCTTCCTCCGCGCGCGCGTCGAGGGCAACGACGTCGGCTACGGCACCATCGCCGCCGCCGGCCCGCACGCGTGCACGCTGCACTGGGTGCGCAACGACGGCCCGGTCCGCTCCGGCGACCTGCTGCTGCTCGACGCGGGCGTCGAGACGCACACGTACTACACCGCCGACGTGACGCGCACCCTCCCGGTGAGCGGACGGTTCACCGAGATCCAGAAGAAGATCTACGACGCCGTGTACGAGGCCCAGGAGGCCGGTATCGCGGCGGTGCGGCCGGGCGCCAAGTACCGCGACTTCCACGACGCCGCGCAGCACGTGCTCACCGAGAAGCTCGTCGCGTGGGGACTGGTCGAGGGGCCCGTGGAGCGGGTGCTGGAGCTCGGGCTGCAGCGGCGCTGGACGCTGCACGGCACCGGGCACATGCTCGGCATGGACGTGCACGACTGCGCCGCCGCGCGCCAGGAGACCTACGTCGACGGGACGCTGGAGCCCGGGATGTGCCTCACCGTCGAGCCCGGCCTGTACTTCCAGGCCGACGACCTGACGGTGCCGGAGGAGTACCGCGGCATCGGCGTGCGCATCGAGGACGACATCCTGGTGACCGAGCACGGCAACCGGAACCTGTCGGCCGGGCTGCCGCGCCGCTCCGACGAGGTCGAGGCCTGGATGGCCTCGCTCAAGGGCTGATACGACACGGATGGCCGGGTACCGGTGAGGTGCCCGGCCATTGATGTGCCCGCATTCACGAACCTGGGGGGAGGGTCGTCGTGGACGACTTCTGGTCCGGCGTCGGTGTCGATCTGCATCTGGAGACCGACGACGGCGAAGGACGGCGGGTCGGGCTGGAACGGGCGCTGCGCGACGCGGTGCGCGACGGGCGGCTGGCCCCCGGAACCCGGCTTCCGGCCACGCGCCGGCTCGCGACCGAGCTGGGGGTCTCGCGGGGGACCGCCAAGGCCGCCTACGACCAGCTCGTCGCCGAGGGCTATCTGACGGCCCGGCAGGGCTCGGGCACCCAGGTCGCGGAGCTGCCCTCGGCCGAGACGGAGACGCCGAGCACGGCCGCACGCGCGCGGACGCCACGTTTCGACCTGCGGCCCGGCAGCCCGGACGTGGGAGCGTTCCCGGCGGCGGCCTGGCTCAGGTCGCTGCGGCGGGCGATCGCGACGGCGCCGCTGCCGGCGTACGACTACGGCGATCCGCGCGGGCGCATCGAACTGCGTACGGCGCTCTCGGGTTACCTGGGGCGCGCACGAGGCGTGATCGCGCCGCCCGAGCGGATCGTGATCACCTCCGGGTACGTGCAGGGGCTCGCGCTGCTGACCCGCGTGCTGGAGGGCGGCGAGATCGCGATGGAGGACCCCGGGCTGGCGTTCCACCGGGAGGTCGTGCGGCGCAACGGCGGCAGTGTCGTCCCGGCACGGGTCGACGAGCGGGGGGTGCGAGCGGAGGAACTCGGGGACTGCCGGGCCGCCGTGGTCACCCCGGCCCACCAGTACCCGACCGGTGTGACGCTGCACCCCGAGCGGCGGCGGGCACTGACGGACTGGGCACGCGCGCGGGGCGGACTGATCGTCGAGGACGACTACGACGGGGAGTTCCGCTACGACCGCCAGCCCGTCGGCGCGCTCCAGGGCATGGCTCCCGGGCAGGTCGTCTACCTCGGCACGGCCTCCAAGACGCTGGGGCCCGCGCTGCGGCTCGGCTGGATGGTGCTGCCGCCGCACCTCGTCGACGCGGTCGCCGACGTCAAGCTGCACAGCGACCACCACACGGAGTCCATCGGCCAGCTGGCGCTCGCCGAACTCATCGAGAGCCACGCCTACGACCGTCACGTGCGCGCGGGCCGGCTGAGGTACCGCAGGCGCCGGGACCAGCTCCTCGACCGGCTGGGCGGCCGCCGCAACGTGCGCGGCATCGCGGCCGGGCTGCACGCGCTCGTGGAGGTCGCCGACGAGACGGAGGTGCTGGAACGCGCCGAGGCGGAGGGCCTGGCCCTGGGGCGGCTCGGCGACCACTGGCACACCCCGGACGAGGCACACCCGCAAGGGCTGGTCGTGGGGTACGGGACGCCCCGGGAACGGTTGTACCCGGAGGCGCTGGAGGTGCTCGAGAAGGTGCTGGAGTCGGCCGATCCGGCACGGTGAGGCGTCGGCCGGACCGCTCACACCGCCAACAGCGGTGCGTTCTCCCGCCACTTGAGGATCTTGTCGAAGCTCACCACCGTGCCGTCGCGGCCGGGCTTGTCGCCGATGTGGACGTGGTCGGCGAGCTCCCGGATCAGAAACAGGCCCCTGCCGTGCTCGGCGTCGGCGCGCGCGGGGCGAGCCGCCGGGGGCCCAGCGAGCCCGGGGCCCGAGTCCGTGACCTCGATCCGGCACTTCTCGCCGTCCAGGTAGGCGGTGACCCGGTACTCCTCCGAGGACGCGCCGGGTTCGGCGCCGCCGCCGTGCTCGACGGCGTTCGCGCAGGCCTCGCTGAGGGCGACGGAGAGGTCGTAGGAGATGTCGGGGTCGACCCCCGCCGTCTCCATCGCGCCGAGCAGCAGCCGCCGGGCGAGCGGCACGCTCGCGGCTTCCCGCCGCAAGTGGAGTGACCACCAGATGCTCATGCTCCAGCCTCCCGGCCGCGGCTCGACATACCGTTTCTTATTGCCGCGCGTAGGCGTGTGTAAGCACGGAGTTGACGTGACGCCGCCCATATGGGCGGTGCGTCCGGTCCGTTATCGGTGTATGTCCGATCAGCTTGTGCCAGAGAGTGATCTTCTGCCCGTAGGTCATCTTGTGGACCTGCCGTACGGCGTGGGCGGGGCCAGTGGGATGATGAGCCCGCCATGACTGCCCCCCACCAGCGCAGGGCGCGCTCCGGACGAGACGTCCGGATTCTGCGGGCCGCGGTGTTCGCCGCGGTCTGCGTCGTGCTGGCCGCGGGCGGACACACCTTGGCCTCCTGCGCCCCCGTCCCGCCGTGGACGCTGGGCGCCGGTTTCCTCGGGGTCCTGCTGGTCACGGTGCCGCTCACCGGACGCGAGCGCTCGCTGCCCGGGATCGCCGCGCTGCTCGCGGCCGGACAGGCCGTGCTGCACACGCTCTTCGGGCTGGGTCAGCACACGGCCACGAGCGGCATGTCGATGGCGTCCATGACGTCGGCGTCCGACGCCTCGCTGGTCCGGCAGGCGGCACGCATCACCTGCGGCGCGGCCGCGGCGGCCATCAGCCCCGCCCAGGCCCGACGCATCCTCACCGACGCCCGGATCGCGCCGGCGCCCACCATGGACATGAGCTCCGTGCGCCCGGCCGGTTCCCCGTCGTTGGTGTCCCTGCTGCCGTCCCTGCCGATGCTCCTCGGCCACGTCCTCGCGGCGGTCGCCGCCGGCTGGCTGCTGCGCCGCGGGGACCTGGCGCTGCTCAGGCTCGTCGAACTGTCCGCGGACTCCCTGGCCGACGGGACTCTCGTACGAGCCCTGCGCTCCGCGTTCGCCCTGGTGAGCGCCCTGCGTGCCGGGCTCCCGGGCGCACCCGAGGCGGGTCCGCGCGTGCCGCGGACGACGCCGCTCGCATCGCCCGGACCCCGTACCGCCGCACTCCAGCACACGGTGATCAGGCGCGGCCCGCCCGCCGCCGCGCCCTTCCTCCTCGCCGCCTGACGCGACGCGAGCACCGCACTCCTTCGGGGTGGGGGCCGCCGTCGTGCGGCACGCGCGCGTGCGCGCGCACCCCATCACCGTGACCACACTCGAAGTGGAGTGCTCTCTGCCATGAAGGTCTCTCGTCTCGCCGCCTCCGGCGCCCTGGCCGGCGCCGCCGTGCTCGCCCTGTCCGGCCCCGCGTCCGCGCACGTCAGCGTGCAGCCCGAGGGCGCGGCCGCCAAGGGCGGTTACGCGGTCGTCGACTTCAAGGTCCCCAACGAGCGGGACAACGCCTCGACCACCAAGCTGGAGGTCACCTTCCCGGCCGACCACCCGCTGGCCTCCGCGATGCCGGAGCCGATGGACGGCTGGAAGATCAAGGTCACCAAGACCGAGCTGGCCAAGCCGCTCGAGGTGCACGGCAAGAAGATCACCGAGGCCGTCTCCAAGATCACCTGGACCGCGGACGGCAAGGGCATCGAGCCCGGCTACTTCGAGAAGTTCCCGGTCTCCGTGGGCGCCCTGCCCGAGGACGCCGACGAACTGGTCTTCAAGGCGGTCCAGACGTACGACAACAAGGAGGTCGTGCGCTGGATCGAGGTCCAGCAGGACGGCCAGGAGGAGCCGGAGAACCCGGCGCCCGTGCTGACCCTGTCCGCGGCCGCCGAGGACGGGCACCACGGCTCGACGGCCGCGGAGGACGCCTCCGACAAGACCACCACGGCCGCCTCCTCCGACTCCGCCGCGTCCTCCGACAGCAGTGACACCACCGCGCGGGTGCTCGCCGTCGTCGGCATCGCCGTCGGCGCGCTCGGCGTGGCCTACGGCGTGCTGGCCGGCCGTCGGCGCTCCGACGCCTGAGGTTCCTCCCCCGCCCTGTGCACCGGGGGCGTACCGCCCCCGGTGCACACCGGAGCTCTCACATCTGGGACATTTTTCTATGCGCAAGAAGACGTTCGCCGCGGCCGCGCTCCTCGCCGCCGCCTCCCTGACCCTCACCGCCTGCGGCAGCGGTGACAGCGGTGACTCACCGGTCGCCGTGGTCTCCGAGGACACCGCGCGGAAGGCCGCCACCGTCCTCGACCAGCCGTTCGAGAAGCCGGACCTGGTGCTCACCGACACGCACGGCCGGAAGTACGACTTCCGCAAGGAGACGGCCGGAAAGCCGACGCTGATCTACTTCGGCTACACCCACTGCCCCGACGTCTGCCCGACGACGATGAGCAACCTCGCCGTCGCCAAGAAGCAGTTGCCCAAGGCCGAACAGGACAAGCTGCGGGTGGTGTTCGTGACCACGGACCCGGCCCGCGACACCCCGGCCGAACTCGGCAAGTGGCTCAAGGGCATCGACCCCGCGTTCGTCGGCCTGACCGGTGACTTCTCCACCGTCCAGGCGGGCGCCCGCACCCTGGGCATCTCCATCGAGCCGACCCACAAGGACAAGAAGACCGGCAAGACCGTCTCGGTGCACGGCACCCAGGTCATCGCCTTCTCCCCGAAGACGAACGCCGGTTACGTCCTCTACGGCGAGGACGCCTCGGTCGACGACTACACCAAGGACCTCCCCAAGATCGTCAAGGGGCAGAACCCGTGAGGCGACTCCTTCCCACGACGCTGGCGATAACGGGCGCCCTCGCCCTCGCCGGCTGCGGCGGCTCGGGCGGGTCCGGCGACGACCGGCCCGAACTGTCCGTCAGCGCCTCCTACATGCCCCAGCCCATCACGGGCGAGATGGCCGCCGGCTTCTTCACCCTCACCAACAAGGGCGACGTCAAGGACGAGCTGACCTCCGTCACCAGTGACGCGGCGGGCAGCGTCACCATGCACGAGACCGTCGGGCAGTCCATGCGGGAGGTCACCTCCCTGGATGTGCCCGCGCACGGTCAACTCGTGTTCAAGAGCGGCGGCAACCACCTGATGTTCGAGAAGCTGAAGGGGAAGCCGAAGCAGGGCGAGAAGGTCGCCGTCGAACTGCACTTCGCCAAGTCCGACCCCGTCACCGTCGAGATGCCGGTGAAGTCGGCCACGTACAACCCTGCGACCGGCCACTGAGGGAGAGGCACCACCGTGACACCGACCATCACCCCCCGCCGCACACGGGCGCTGGTGCTGCTGTTCCTGGCCGTGATCGGCGTCCTTCTCGCCGGTGCCGGCCCGGCCTCCGCGCACGCCGCGCTCACCGGCAGCGACCCCGCGCAGGGGGTGGTGGTCGACAAGGCGCCGACCCAGGTCACCCTCAACTTCTCCGAGAAGGTCGCCACCTCCGACGACTCGCTGCGTGTGCTCGACCCCAAGGGCAAGCGCGTCGACACCGGCAAACCGGCCAACATCAGCGGCACTTCGTACGCCGTGCGGCTGAAGAGCGGCCTGCCCGACGGCACCTACACGGTCTCCTGGCAGGTCGTCTCGGCGGACAGCCATCCCGTCGCCGGCGCCTTCACCTTCTCCATCGGCGCCCCCTCCCGGACCACCGTCTCGGTCTCCGGCGACACGGCCGGCGGCGGGGTCGTGGGCTGGCTGTACGGCTTCGGGCGGTACATGTCGTACGCCGGTTTCATCGTCATGGTCGGCGGCGGCGCCTTCGTGCTGGCCTGCTGGCGGCGCGGCTCGGGCGTGCGGGCCGTGCAGCGGCTGGTGGTCTCCGGGTGGCTGGCGCTCACCTCGGCCACCCTTCTGCTGCTGCTCCTGCGCGGCTCCTACACCGGCTCCGGCAAGGTCGGCGACGTCTTCGACCTGAGCCTGCTCGGGCAGGTGCTGCAGACCAAGACGGGCGCGGCGCTGGTCTCCCGGCTGCTGCTGCTCGCCGCGGCCGCGCTGTTCATCGCCGTCCTGTTCGGCGCCTACGACAAGCGCGACGAGGAGGAGAAGCGGGACCTGACGTTCGGGCTCGCGATCGGCGGGTTCGTGGTGTCGGCCGGTCTCGCCGCCAGCTGGGCGATGGCCGAGCACGCCTCGACCGGCCTGCAGCCCGGCATCGCGATGCCGGTCGACGTGGTGCATCTGCTCGCGGTCGCGGCCTGGCTGGGCGGGCTCAGCGCGCTGCTCGTGGCGCTGTACCGCTCGCCGGCACCGGTCGAGGCCTCCGCGGTACGGCGCTTCTCGACGCTCGCCTTCGGCAGTGTCCTCGCCCTCGTCGCGACCGGCGTCTACCAGTCCTGGCGCCAGCTCGGCTCCTGGTCGGCCTTCACCGACACGGCGTACGGGCAGCTGCTCCTCGTCAAGATCGGGCTGGTGGCGCTGCTCGTCGGCATCGCGTCGGTCTCGCACCGCTGGACGGGACGGCTGGCGGACGGGAGTGACGTGCGGACGGGGGAGACCGAGGCGCCGGAGGAATCGGCCGACGAACCGGCCGGGCGTGAGGTGGCCTCCGGGCAGCAGGAGACGTCCGGGGACCAGGAGGACGCCGGGCGCGAGGAGGCGGCCGAGGACGCGCCGCGGCGCAAGGAGCCGGCGGCCGCTCGCGCGGCGGGCGGCTCCGCGAAGACGGCATCGGGCTCGGGGTCCGCGGTGGAGGGTGACCGCGGCTCCGCGGCCTCCGACGACTCGGGCGAGATCGCCGACAGCGGTGCGGCGGATGCCACCGGCGGCTCTGACGAGTCCCCCGCCGACTCCCGGCGGGCCGCCCAGCTCGCCCGGCAGCGGGCCGCCGTGGCCACCGCCCGGCAGAAGCGCGAGCGCGATGCCGACCCCGACCGCTTCGGGCTACGGCGCTCCGTGCTCGCGGAGGCGGGTGTGGCCGTCGTCCTGCTCGCCGTCACCACCGTGCTGACGCAGACCGAACCCGGCCGTACCGAGCAGGAGGCCAAGGCGGCCACCTCGTCCTCCTCTTCCTCCTCCTCGTCGCCGGCGGACTCCTCGTCCGGGGCGGTGACGCTGACCATGCCCTTCGACACGGGCGGCACCGACGGCAAGGGCGTCGTGTCGGTCGATCTCGACCCCGCGCGCGTGGGCGGCAACGAGATGCACGTCTACGTCACCCGGACCAACGGCCGCGCCTTCGACATCCCCGAGGTGAAGGTCGCCTTCACCCTGGAGGCCAGGAAGATCGGGCCGCTGCCCGTCACCCCCGACCGCGTCGCCACCGGCCACTGGGCGGCGAGCGACGTGCAGATCCCCATGGCGGGCGACTGGAAGGTCGCCGTGACCGTGCGCACCTCCGACATCGACCAGGTGACCGTCTCCAAGAACGCGCAGATCGGCTGAACCGCACCATGCCCGAACAGTCCCTTCCGCAGGCCCCCGCCCCCGCGGGTGCCGCACCGGAGACCTCCTCCTCGCCCGGCGTCTCGCGCCGCGCCCTGCTCGGCACCGCCGGCGCCACCGGCCTCGTGCTCGGCGCTGCGGGCGCCGCCGTGGGATACGCCGCCGCGCCCTCCCAGGCCGCTCCGCTGAGCTCCCTCGGCGCGGACATGGCAATGTTTCACGGGAAACATCAGCCGGGCATCACCGACGGCCTGCAGGCCAAGGGCCACCTCGTCGCCTTCGACCTGGCGCCGGGCGCCGGGCGCAAGGAGGCCGCCGCGCTGCTGCGCCGCTGGTCCGCGACGGCCGAACGGCTGATGGCCGGTGAGTCCGCGTCGAGCGACGACACGTACGTGGCGCGGGACGCCGGGCCGTCCTCGCTGACCGTCACCTTCGGCTTCGGGCACAGCTTCTTCTCCCGTACCGGCCTGGAGAAGCAGCGCCCGGCCTCCCTCGACCCGCTGCCCGACTTCTCCTCCGACCATCTCGACAAGGCCCGCAGCGACGGCGACCTGTGGGTGCAGATCGGTGCCGACGACGCCCTCGTCGCCTTCCACGCCCTGCGCGCGATCCAGAAGGACGCGGGCAGCGCGGCGAAGGTCCGCTGGCAGATGAACGGCTTCAACCGCACGCCGGGTGCCACCGCCCACCCCATGACGGCACGCAACCTCATGGGCCAGCTCGACGGCACGCGCAATCCCAAGCCGGCGGACGCCGACTTCGACAAGCGGATCTTCGTGCCCGCCTCCGGCTCCGGCGACCCGGCCTGGATGGCGAACGGCTCCTACGCCGTCGTACGCCGTATCCGCATGCTGCTCGACGACTGGGAGAAGCTCTCGCTCACCGCCCAGGAGAACGTCATCGGGCGCCGGAAGTCCAACGGTGCCCCGCTGTCCGGCGGCTCCGAGACGACCGCGATGGACCTGGAGAAGACCGACGCCAAGGGCGATCTCATCGTCCCCCTCAACGCGCACGCCCGCATCAGCCGGCCCGACCAGAACGGCGGGGCGGCCATCCTGCGGCGCCCGTTCTCCTACCACGACGGCATCGACGCCGACGGGGCGCCGGACGCGGGTCTGCTGTTCGTGTGCTGGCAGGCGGACCCACTGCGCGGCTTCGTCCCCCTGCAGCGCAAGCTCGACCGCGGTGACGCCCTGTCGAAGTACATCCGGCACGAGGCGAGCGGACTGTTCGCGGTACCGGGCGGGGCGGCGAAGGGCGAGTACGTGGGACAGCGGCTGCTGGAAGGGTGAGCCGGGCCGCTTTGGGGCCATTAGGGTGAAGGCATGCCAGCGAGCTACGCCTATCTCGGCCCCCAGGGCACCTTCACCGAGGTCGCCCTGCGCACGCTTCCCGAGGCGGCCACACGGGAGCTGATCCCGTACGTGTCGGTGCAGTCCGCACTCGACGCGGTCCGCGTCGGTGAGGCCGAGGCCGCGTTCGTGCCGATCGAGAACTCCGTCGAGGGCGGGATCACCACCACCCTCGACGAGCTGGTCGCGGGCGCGCCGCTGATGATCTACCGCGAGGTGCTGCTGTCGATCACCTTCGCGCTGCTGGTCAGGCCGGGCACCGAGCTGTCGGACATCAAGACGGTCTCCGCGCACCCGGCCGCCCAGCCGCAGGTGCGCAACTGGCTCAGGAACAACCTCCCGGACGTCCACTGGGAGTCGGCCGCCTCCAACGCGGACGCCGCCCGCCTGGTCCAGGAGGGGCAGTACGACGCCGCCTTCGCGGGCGAGTTCGCCGCCGCCCGCTACGGCCTCGAGGCCCTGGAGACCGGCATCCACGACGCCGAGAACGCGCAGACCCGTTTCGTGCTCGTCGGCCGGCCCGCCCGGCCCGCGGCGCCGACCGGCGCGGACAAGACGTCCGTCGTGCTGTGGCAGCGCGACGACCACCCCGGTGGGCTGCGCGATCTGCTGGGCGAGTTCGCCACCCGCGGCATCAACCTGATGCTGCTGCAGTCCCGCCCGACCGGCGCGGGCATCGGCAACTACTGCTTCTGCATCGACGCCGAGGGCCATATCTCCGACCGCCGGGTGGCCGAGGCCCTCATGGGGCTCAAGCGGATCTGCCTCGAGGTGCGGTTCCTCGGCTCCTACCCGCGTGCCGATGCGGCCGTCGAGAACGTGAGCGCACCGCGGCTCGGGACGTCGGACGAGGAGTTCGTGGCGGCGTCGGACTGGGTGGCGCGCTGCCAGGACGGCAGGTTCTGAGCGGCCCTGCCCGGCTCTGCCCGGCCGTGACCGCGGTCTTACCTGCAGATTTTCGTTATCCACAGGAGTTATCCACAGGTTGGCTTCTCGACCTGGGGACAAGTCGACAAGAACGTGTCAGTCGGTCGACAAATCGGCCTCTGGACCGCTCCTGGGTTCACCGCCGTGCACATCACCCTTCGTCCAGTCTTTTCCTTTGCGCAATCCTTTGGGACGACCGGTTTCCACTCGAAAGTGCGGGTGAGCGAGGTTTGTCCTGGGAATACTCCGGTTCACGGCCACGTTTCGGAGTGATCAATTCCGCAATCCACAGATCATCCACACAGGCTGTGGATAACTTTCCGGACGGTGTGGACCGCTGTGGACAACCACAGCCCAAGTCCCGTACCGCACAAGGGAATCGGGTCAACCCCGCGCCTGTCACCTGACCCGCCCCGGGGAGGGGGACGCCTTTTATTGACACACCTCGCATGTGCCGCGTAACCGAACGTAGGACGCGATTCGGAACGGAGGGGAATGGAGTCGTGAGGCGTATCCCCGCACCGGTAGCCTTGACCGCGTGATTGACCTTCGCCTGCTTCGTGAGGACCCCGACCGTGTGCGCGCGTCCCAGCGCGCCCGTGGAGAGGACGTCGCGCTCGTCGACTCCCTCCTGTCTGCCGACGAGCGGCGCAGGTCCTCCGGCGTCCGCTTCGACGACTTGCGTGCCGAGCAGCGGCAGCTCGGCAAGCTGATTCCCAAGGCCTCCGGGGACGAGAAGGCGGAGCTGCTGAAGAAGGCGAGCCAGCTCGCCGCCGACGTCAAGGCCGCCGACGCCGAGCGCGCCGCGGCCGACGCCGAGACCCAGGAGCTGCTGCTCCGGCTCGGCAACCTCGTCCACCCCGACGTGCCCGTCGGCGGCGAGGAGGACTTCGTCACCCTCGAGACGCACGGCACGATCCGCGACTTCGGCGCCGAGGGCTTCGAGCCCAAGGACCACCTGGAGCTCGGCACGATCCTCGGCGCGATCGACGTCGAGCGCGGCGCCAAGGTCTCCGGCTCCCGCTTCTACTTCCTCACCGGCATCGGCGCCCTGCTGGAGCTGGCGCTCGTCAACGCCGCGATCGCCCAGGCCACCGCGGCCGGCTTCACGCCGATGCTGACGCCCGCCCTGGTCCGCCCCCAGTCGATGGCGGGCACCGGCTTCCTCGGCCAGGCGGCCCAGGACGTCTACCGCCTCGACGCCGACGACCTCTACCTCGTCGGCACCTCCGAGGTCCCCCTCGCCGCGTACCACATGGACGAGATCCTCGACGCCGACCGCCTGCCGCTGCGCTACGCCGGCTTCTCGCCGTGCTTCCGCCGCGAGGCCGGCTCGCACGGCAAGGACACCCGGGGCATCTTCCGCGTCCACCAGTTCGACAAGGTGGAGATGTTCTCCTACGTCGCTCCGGAGGACTCGCAGGCCGAGCACCAGCGCCTGCTGCAGTGGGAGAAGGAGTGGCTGACCTCGCTGGAGCTGCCGTTCCGCGTCATCGACGTGGCCACCGGCGACCTCGGCTCCTCGGCCGCCCGCAAGTTCGACTGCGAGGCGTGGATCCCGACGCAGGGGAAGTACCGCGAGCTGACGTCGACCTCGGACTGCACCGAGTTCCAGTCCCGCCGCCTGTCGATCCGCTTCCGCGACGGCAAGCAGGTCAAGCCGCTGGCGACGCTCAACGGCACGCTGTGCGCCGTACCGCGCACGATCGTGGCGATCCTGGAGAACCACCAGCAGGCCGACGGCTCCGTGTACGTGCCCCCGGTGCTGCGCCCGTACCTGGGCGGCCGGGAGGTCCTGGAGCCGGTCGCCAAGTGACCGACTTCCCCTACCGGCTCGTCGCGACCGACCTCGACGGAACGCTGCTGCGCTCCGACGAGTCGGTCTCGCGCCGCACCCGTGACGCCCTCGCCGCGGCCGCCGGGGCGGGCGCCGCGCACATCGTCGTCACCGGCCGCGGCGCGCCGTGGACCCGGCACATCCTCGACGACCTCGGCTACGACGGCCTCGCCGTCTGCGGTCAGGGCGCACAGGTCTACGACGCCAAGGAACACCGGCTGCTGACGTCCGTGACGCTGGACCGGCAGCTGGCGGGCGTCGCCCTGGCCAAGATCGAGGCGGAGGTCGGCCCCCTGCACCTGGCGGCCAGCCGGGACGGTCTGGACGGCGACGTGCTGGTGGGACCGGGTTATGCGGTCACCGGCTCGCTGCCCGCGGTCCCCTTCACGGACGCGGCGGATCTGTGGGCCGCCCCGCTGAACAAGATCTACATACAGCATCCGACGCTCACCGACGACGAGCTGGCCGAGGCGGCCCGCCGGGCCGCGGGCGGCTTCGTCAGCGTCGCCATGGCGGGCGCGGGCATCGTGGAACTGCTGCCGCTCGGCCTGTCGAAGGCGACCGGGCTGTCGCTGGCGGCCCGCAGGCTCGGTGTGAAGGCGGCGCAGACCATCGCCTTCGGCGACATGCCGAACGACATCCCGATGTTCGCGTGGGCGGCCCGGGGCGTGGCGATGGCCAACGCGCACCAGGAACTGAAGGCGGTCGCGGACGAAGTGACGGCCTCCAACGAGGAGGACGGCATCGCGGTGGTGCTGGAGCGGTTGCTGGGCTGAGCTGCCGACCGCTCGGGGGCTCTCGGGGGCTCTCGGCGGGGAGTGCACGGTATCTCTGCGGAGGATGCACGAATCGAACGTGCGCGGGCTTTTCAGGCCCGACCTTGGCTTAGCAAGCCAGTGCCTTACCACTCGGCCAATCCTCCGGGTGGGCGGCCCACGCGAGAGCGACATCGCGTGCTCGAAGCGGCCGCCCCGGACAGTTCCTGGGGGTGACTCGACGGTGGGTAACTACACCGGAGTCCTCACCGGACTGCCCTGACGGGAGCTGGACGTACTGTCGTGCATGGACATCGCCCGGCTCCTCTCCCAGAACGTGGCGCCGAAGTCGCCGTGCCTGCGCACGGTTTCCGGCGGTGTGGACACAACCATCGTGCCGGTACGACGAGTTGGACGCCACTGATTAAACGGGGCCGAGGATCGGGCTACCGGCGCCGCCACTTGCGGCGCCGGGCCTTGCTGAAGAACCAGCCCGCCGGCGGCTCGTCGGAGCGCCACGGCTGCGGCTCCGGCTCCTCGGCGCGCCAGCGGGCGGCGAGCATACGGGCGCGGGCTGAGGGCTCGGCGGTCCCGGCGGACCGGATGAAATCTTCGTCCAGGACCAGGTCGTCCCAGTCGTCTGCCATCGCCTTTCCTCTCAGCCCGGCCTTCCCTACTGCCCAGTGTGCCCGGACAGAGGTGAGGCCCCCGTCAGTAAAGAGGGCGTCTACTCCTCGCCCGCCAGCGTCAGCGAGCGCAGCTTCTGCCCCGCGTACCAGGTGGCCAGGACCGTCACCGCGACCAGGAACACCGTCGCCGTGGTCAGCCCGACATCCGAGGTCACCAGGTCACCGCCGGCCACCTTGTGGGCGACGGCCAGCGACCACTGCTGGACGCTGAGGGTGCGCGCGCCGGGCACCAGGGAGCCGAACAGGGCCTCCCAGACCAGCGCGTAGACGAGACCGAAGACGACCGCGTGCCGGGACACCGTGCCCAGCAGCAGGAACAGCGCCGCGTACGCGATGGACGACACCAGGGCGGCCACCGTGTAGGCGACGGCGATCTGCTGGCCGTTGCCGTTGAGGACGAAGCCGGCGATCAGCGTCGGCAGCGCCGAGAAGACCATGGTCACGGCGATGGCCACGATCAGCTTGGTGAAGATGATCGTCGGCCGTTTGATCGGTTTGGACAGCAGGTACACCACCGAGCCGTCGTCGATCTCCGGGCCGATCGCGCCGGTCCCGGCGATGACGCCGATGATCGGCACCATGGTGGCGAGCGCGAGGCTGCCCAGCAGGTCCGCCGCCGTCTGGTCGTCGGCTCCGACGAGAGCGCGCACGATCACGGAGATCACGATCAGCAGCAGCGGCAACGCGCCCAGGATGAGGGCCCGCCGGCGGCCGAGCAGGGCCCGGTAGGTGAGTCGGGCGACTGTGGGGTCGTACATCTTCGGCCTCCTACGCCGCGACCAGATACGAGAACACGGACTCGAGGGACTCGTCGGACGGCGAGACCGTCAGCAGCCGGATGCCGTGGTCGCGGGCGACCCGCGGCAACAGCACGGTGAAACGGCCGAAGTCGACGGCCTGGATGCGCAACGCGCCCTCGGCGAGGTCGACTTCGATGCCGGACGTCGACGGGTCGGCGATCAGCGCCGCCGCGAGCGCGCGGTCGTCGCTGGAGCGCACCAGGTAGCGGTGCGGGCGGTCGGTCATCAGACGGCGGATCTTGCGGAAGTCGCCGCTGGCCGCGTGCCGTCCGGCCACGACCACCTCGATGTGCCAGGCCAGCTGCTCGACCTCTTCGAGGATGTGGGACGAGAACAGCACCGTGCGGCCCTCGTCGCCCATGCGGCGCAGCAGGTCCATGAGCTGCATGCGCTGGCGCGGGTCCATGCCGTTGAAGGGCTCGTCCAGCAGGAGCAGCGAGGGGTCGTGGACCAGGGCGGAGGCCATCTTCACACGCTGGCGCATGCCCTTGGAGTAGGTGGAGATCTTGCGGTCCTGCGCGTACTCCATCTCGACCGTGGCCAGCGCCTTCTGGGCCGCCTTGGCGCCCAGACCGTGCAACTCGGCGTTGGCGACGACGAATTCACGGCCGGTGAGGAAGTCGTACATCGCCTCGCGCTCGGGGACGACGCCGATGTGCTTGTAGATCGCCTCGTTGCGCCACACCTGCTGTCCGTCGAGGGTGACGGAGCCGGTGGAGGGTGCCAGGAAGCCACCCATCATGTTGATCAGGGTCGACTTGCCCGCGCCGTTCGGGCCGAGCAGGCCGGTGACGCCGGGACCGATGGTCATGGTGATGTCGTTGACGGCGACCACGTTGCCGAACCAGCGGGAGACGTGGTCGATGCTGAGCGTGGTCACAGTCCCACCTTCTTGTAGCGGCGCAGCAGGAGGCCGTAGGCGGCGGCGATCAGGCCCAGGACGACCAGGACGTACACCACGCCCTCGCCGTGCGTGGGACCGACCGCGCCCGGGAACGCCGAGCTCGCGCCGAGGAAGGCCGACTGGACCCCGTCGATCAGCGTGACGGGCGAGAAGAGGCCGATCCAGGGGACGGCGCTCGAGCTGCCCTGGGCGTCGGCGATCGCCTGCAGCGTGGAGACCGCGCCGTAGGAGATGGTCAGCACGGCGATCACGGCAGCGATGCCGAAGCCGCGGCGCGGCGTGACCGAGGCGATGACCAGACCGATGCCGGCGAAGAGCAGCGAGAGCAGCGCCACGGAGACCAGCCCCTGCCCGAATCCCTCGGTCTGGTCGGCGAAGTCCAGCTTGGCGAGCAGGGCGCCCACGTAGAGCACGATCAGCGGGGCCGCGGTGAGGATGAACAGCGCCGAGGCCAGCGCGGCGAACTTGGCGCGGACGTAGTCGGCGGTCTCGATCGGCCGGGAGAAGTACAGCGGGACGGTCTTGAAGCGCAGGTCCCGCGAGACCGACTGGGGCGCCTGGGAGGCGACGTACAGGCTGATGACGGCCTGCATGATGATCGCGTAGCGCGTGTAGTCGACCGGCAGGTCCTTGGCCTTGGTGGCGACCGCGACGGCGACCATGATGGCCGCGGGCACGCACATCACCACGAACAGCAGCATCGGCAGGACCTTGGACTTGATGGAGCGTCCGAGGCCGTAGGCGCCGCGCAGGGACTGCGAGTACAGGGAGCGGGTCGCGTAGGAGCGGCCCAGCCGGGGGCCGTCGTAGTTGCGGTAGCCAATGTTGTGGATGCGGGTCTGGTCACCCGGCGCTGTCGGCATGGGCTGCTCAACCGCCATGGACGGCCGCCTCCTTCTGCTGCTCGTCCTCGCTGGTGAAGACCTCCGAGATGTGGTGCCGGCGCTGCTCCATGCGGACCAGGCCGAGGCCGAGGTCGGCGACGAGGTCCCGCACGAGGTCGTAGGTCTCCTCGCCCTGCGCGGTCAGCAGCAGGATGTGGCCGGCGCCCGGCAGGCCGCTGCCCGCCTCGACGCTCACCCCGCGTGCGTCGAGCGCCTCGCGCATCGCACGCGTGCCGTCCGGATGCTCGTCGGTGTCGGTGACCTCGACGGCGATGGTGGTCGTGGTCTGGGTGAAGTCCGTGGTGGAGCTGGAGCGCAGGAGCTTGCCGCCGTCGATGATCACGACGTGGTCGCAGGTGCGCTCCAGCTCGCCCAGCAGGTGGGAGGTGACCAGGACCGAGATGCCGAAGTCCGTGTGGATGCGGCGGATCAGCCCGAGCATCTCGTCACGGCCGACCGGGTCCAGGCCGTTGGTCGGCTCGTCCAGGAAGACCAGCTGCGGGTCGTGGACGAGGGCCTGCGCGAGCTTCACGCGCTGCTTCATGCCGGTCGAGTAGCCGCCGATGGGGCGGTAGCGCTCCTCGTACAGACCGACGTGGCGCAGCGTGTCCGCCGTGCGCTCACGGGCGGCCGTCGGCGGCAGCCCGGACATGCGGGCCATGTGGACGACGAACTCGGTCGCCGAGACGTCCGGCGGCAGGCAGTCGTGCTCGGGCATGTAGCCGACCCGCTCACGGATGGCCGCGCCCTTGGTCGCGACGTCGAGCCCGAGCACTTCGGCACGGCCCTCCGAGGCGGGGGACAGACCCAGCAGGATCTTGATCAGGGTCGACTTGCCGGCTCCGTTGGCTCCGACGAGCCCGGTCACACCGGGTCCGACGTCGACGGAGAGCCGGTCAAGCGCGGTCACCCGGGGGAACCGCTTGCTCAGGCTTTCGGTCGCGATCACAGTCACAGGTTCGACGATAGTGACGTGGACCACGGCACACGTCAGACCGCAGAGCTGTCTTCGCCTCAGCCTCCAGACGTACGGGACCGTAGGGGTACCCCCTACTTGAGAGCTACGCACAGTGACACGGCACGGAGAGTCGTCCACAGGCCGAAGCCCGCCTATTGACGCAGCCTCTAACAACTGTCACATTCGCCAGTGTCAAGTTACGAGCACGTACCGCAGTCGGCGGACGGGAGTGGCGGTGGCATGACGACGGCATTGTCAGGTGAACTCTCCGCACGGCTGCGCGGGTTCCGCGAGGTGCAGCGCCTCGCCTACGAGTGCGCCGAGGCGGTCGCCGCCCGGCTGCGGCCGGGCGTGACCGAGCGCGAGGCGGCCCGCATGCAGCGGGCATGGCTGCGCGAGCGGGGCGTGCGGGACTGGTTCCACCTCCCCTTCGCCTGGTTCGGGGACCGCACCGCGTTCGTGAACTTCCGCGTCCCGCTCCAGTTCTTCCCGACCGACCGCCGGCTGGAGCCGAGGATGCCGTTCATCCTCGACATGGCCCCGGTCCTCGATGGCTGCACAGCGGACATCGGCTACTCCGGCTCGCTCGGCGCCAACCCGGTGCAGGAGCGGCTCATGGCCGACCTGGAGGCACACCGCGACCTGATCCTGCGCGAGGTGCGCGAGCGGCGCCCCCTGCGGACGATCTACGAGGACGTGGACCGCCTCATGGTCCGGCAGGGATACGCCAACCGGCACCGCGCCTACCCCTTCGGCGTCATCGCCCACAAGGTGGACCGGGTGAAGCAGCGCCGGTTCTCCCCCCATCTGTTCGGCTTCGGCGCGCAGTCCCTGAAGGGGCTCGCGAGCGACGCGCTGCACGGCCACCGCGAGGGCTGGTCCCCGCTGTGGTCGCCCTACCGCTTCTCCGACCACCCGCCGCGGCCGGGCCTGTGGGCGGTCGAACCCCATCTCGGATTCCGGGGCACCGGCGCGAAGTTCGAGGAGATCCTCGTCGTCACCGACTCCGGGGACCCCGAGGAGAGCGCCTTCTGGCTGGACGACGACCTGCCGCACGTGCGGCGCTGGGCGAAGGAGAAGTGACAGTGCTCAAGGGTGCGCGGGAGCGCCGGGTGCGGACCGGCGGGATCGAGTTGTGCGTCGCCGAGCTGGGTGACTCCGGACAGCCGACGGTGGTGCTGGTGCACGGCTACCCGGACAGCAAGGAGGTGTGGTCCGAGGTCGCCGACCGGCTCGCGGAACACTTCCACGTCGTCCTGTACGACGTCCGGGGACACGGCCGGTCGACGGCCCCGAAGCCCCTGCGCGGCGGCTTCACCCTGGAGAAGCTCACGGACGACTTCCTGGCCGTGATCGACGCGGTCAGCCCCGGCCGGCCCGTGCACCTGGTCGGACACGACTGGGGTTCCGTGCAGTCCTGGGAGTTCGTCACCGTCGCCCGCACCGAGGGCCGCATCGCCTCCTTCACCTCCATGTCCGGCCCCTGCCTGGACCACTTCGGCCACTGGATCGACCAGCGCCTGAGGAAGCCCACCCCGCGCCACGTCGGCCAGCTCCTCGGCCAGGGCGCCAAGTCCTGGTACGTGTACGCCCTGCACACGCCCGTGCTGCCCGAACTGGCCTGGCGCGGCCCCCTCGGCAAGCGCTGGCCGCGCATCCTGGAACGCGTCGAGAAGGTCCCCCGCGGCGACTACCCGACCTCCTCGCTCCCTCAGGACGCGGCACACGGCGCCTGGCTGTACCGCGACAACGTCCGCGCCCGGCTGCGCCGGCCGCGCCCCGACGCCCACGCACACGCGCCCGTGCAGCTCATCACGCCCCTCGACGACGCCTTCCTCTCGGAGCGGCTCTACGACGACCTGGACCGCTGGGTCCCTCGGCTGACCCGCCGCACCCTTCCGGCCAAGCACTGGATACCCCGCACCCGGCCCGACCAACTGAGCGCCTGGATCACCGAGTTCGTGCGGTCGGTCGAGGACGGCACACCCGAGACGGTCAAACCCACCGGCAAGTACGCCGACCGCTTCGGCGGGCAGCTCGTCCTGGTCACCGGCGCGGGCAGCGGCATCGGACGGGCCACGGCGTTCGCCTTCGCCGAGGCCGGCGCGCGCGTCATCGCCGTCGACCGGGACGCCGAGTCCGCCGCCCGCACCGCCGAGCTCTCCCGGCTGATCGGCGCCTCCGAGGCCTGGGCGGAGACCGTGGACGTCTCCGACGAGCAGGCCATGGAGAAGCTCGCCGACAAGGTCGCCACCCAGTACGGCGTGCTCGACGTGCTGGTGAACAACGCCGGTATCGGCCTGGGCGGTTCCTTCTTCGACACCACCCCGGAGGACTGGAAGAAGGTCCTCGACGTCAACCTGTGGGGTGTCATCCACGGCTGCCGGCTCTTCGGCAGGCAGATGGCCGAGCGCGGACAGGGCGGCCACATCGTCAACACCGCCTCCGCGGCGGCCTACCAGCCCTCCAAGGCGCTGCCCGCCTACAGCACCTCCAAGGCCGCCGTGCTCATGCTCAGCGAGTGCCTGCGCGCCGAACTCGCCGGCCGGGGCATCGGCGTGAGCGCGATCTGCCCCGGCTTCGTCAACACCAACATCACCTCGACCGCGCGCTTCGCGGGCGTGGACGCCGAGGAGGAGAAGCGGCGGCAGAAGCGCACGGCGCGGCTGTACGGCCTGCGGAACTACCCGCCGGAGAAAGTCGCCGACGCGATCCTGCGCGCCGTCGTACGCAACCAGGCGGTCGTCCCGGTCACCCCCGAGGCCCGCGGCGCCCACCTCATGTCCCGGTTCACCCCGCGCGCGCTGCGGGCGATCGCACGGCTGGAACCCCCGCTGTGAGCGGCGCCGGCGTCTCCTGCGAGCGGCCTGCCCGGACCGCACCGTGAATGAGGCGGCCGTCTACCGGATCGAGGACCTGGCGCACGCCAGCGGCGCCAGCGTCCGCACCATCCGCGCCTACCAGGACCGCGGCCTCCTGCCCCGCCCCGAGCGCCGCGGCCGCGCCAACCTCTACTCCGACGCCCATCTGGCCCGCCTGCGCCAGATCGCCGACCTCCTCGACCGCGGCTACGGCCTGGCCTCCATCAAGGAGCTTCTGGAGGCATGGGACACCGGTCGGGGCCTGGGTGGGGTCCTCGGACTGGTCGCCGAGGTGGGCGGTCCGTGGACCGACGAGGAGGCCGTGCGGATCTCCCGCGCCGAGCTGGACGAACGGTTCGGCGGCTCCCCCGACGACGAGGCCGTCGCCGACGCCGTGGAACTCGGCGTGCTGGAGCCGGCGCCCGGCGACGACGACTGCTTCGTCGTGCCGAGCCCCCAAGAGCTGGCTGTGGCAGTCGAGTTGCACGGTGCCGGGGTGCCGCTGTCCGCGATCGCCGGTCACCTGCGGGAGTTGAGGGGTCAGGTCGAGCACATCGCTTCCCGTTTCCTGGAGTTCACCACCGAGCACGTCTTCGCGCGCTACCTCCAGGGACCGCACCGCCCGACCGACGCGGACGCGGCCGAGGCGGCCTCGCTCGTACGGCGACTGCGCCCCCTGGCCCAGCAGACGGTCGACGCCGAACTCGCGCGGGCCATGCGGTTGTTGGCGGTGCGGCAGCTGCGCCGGCAGCTGGGCGCGGGGGAGACGCCGGAGACCCGTCCGGCGTCACGCTCCGTGGCCTTGCCGGAGGAGACGATCAGGGCCGTGGAAGGGCTGGTTGGAGCGGACCGGGTCGCGGAGTTCGTGGCACTGGCGGCCGAACGGGAGGTGCGGGCAAGGGAGTTGGACGCGCTCACGTCAAGGGGACGGCCCCCTGCTGATCTTGACGAACAGGGCTGACATATACGGGAGTTGTCCACAGAATCGCCAAGTAGCCTGTGGATAACTACAGTTGGTTGTGGATCAAACCTGCGAGCGAAAAATTGTCTGCGTGATCCGCGTCTCTCCCGCCATCCTGAGCGGATGGACGAAAGACGCACCGTGAAGGTGTCGAAGTACCTCTCGAAGCACCTGCGCCACCAGCCCGAGCGGATCGGGCTGAGCCTCGACGAGGCGGGCTGGGTCGAGATCGACGTACTGATCGCCGCGGCCGCCGCCCACGGCTTCCGCTTCACCCGCGAGGAACTGGACCACGTCGTCGCGCACAACGACAAGAAGCGCTTCGCCGTCGAAGGCACCCGGATCCGCGCCAGCCAGGGACACAGCGTCGACGTCGACCTCGGACTGGCCCCGGCGACCCCGCCGCCGTACCTCTACCACGGCACCGTCGCCCGCAACCTGGACGCGATCCGCGCCGAAGGGCTGCGCCCGATGAACCGGCACGACGTCCACCTCTCGCCCGACCGCGAGACGGCCACCCGCGTCGGCGCCCGGCGCGGCGTGCCCGTCGTGCTCAGTGTCGACGCGGGCGCCATGCACCGCGACGGCCATGTCTTCCACGTGAGCGCGAACGGAGTATGGCTGACGCGCGCCGTCCCGCCGCGGTACCTGCGGTTCCCCGAACCGCACTGACCCCGGCATGATCAGAGGTATGGACCACTTCCCGACCACCGAGACCGCCGTCACCGCGCTGCGCGCCCTCGCCACGGAGTACGGCCGCGAGATCGAGGTCACCCACGACATCGGCGCCGACCAGACCTCCCGCCGCAGCGCCGCGGGCGTCGGCGTCACCACCGACCCGGACGGCTCCCTGCCGCACGAGGCCTACGCCGAGTTCGGCGGCCTGCCCCGGGTCAGCGTCCGGCTCTACCCGGACGACGACGCCCTGATCACCGTCGAGGGCGTCGAGTGCCCGGACGTCGCCCGCGACGACGTGCCGGCCTTCCTGCGCTCCCTCTTCGACGGCCGGGCCTTCGTCAAGGCTCGCCGGTTTCCGCCCGGCTACTTCCTGGTCGTACCGCTGCCGCGGGACCGCACCCACCGCGAGTACCTGCCGATGCTCACCCTCACCCCCTGGCTCAGCGGCCGCGTGCGATGACAGACGGTGACTGTTTCACGTGAAACCCCTTGCGCCGCATACGCTCGGTTCATGAGTCTGCGTCTGAGCACCGTGATCCTCCCCCACCGCCGCTGGCACGAGGGCGGCCGTTCGGCATGGCAGCGGGCGGAGCAACTCGGCTTCCACACCGCCTACACCTATGACCACCTGTCCTGGCGGAGCTTCAGGGACGGCCCGTGGTTCGGCGCCCTGCCGACGCTCACCGCGGCGGCCGGTGTGACCGACCGGATGCGCCTGGGCACGCTGGTGACCTCGCCGAACTTCCGGCACCCGGTGACCCTCGCCAAGGAGCTGATCTCCCTCGACGACATTTCGGGCGGCCGCGTCACGCTCGGCATCGGCGCGGGCGGCACCGGATTCGACGCCACCGCGCTCGGCCAGGAACCCTGGACCCCGCGCGAGCGGGCCGACCGGCTCGCCGAGTTCGTGCCGCTGCTGGACCGCCTGCTGACCGAGGACGCGGTGTCGTACGAGGGCGACTACTACTCGGCGCACGAGGCACGCAACATCCCCGGGTGCGTGCAGCGCCCCCGGCTGCCCTTCGCGGTGGCCGCGACCGGACCGCGCGGACTGAGGCTCGCGGCGCGCCACGGACAGGCGTGGGTGACCACCGGCGACCCCCGGCTGTACGAGAACGGCACGCCCGAGCAGTCGGTGCGGGCCCTTCGCGAACAGTCCGAGAAGCTGGCCGACGCCTGCGCCGAGATCGGCCGGGACGTGGCCGGAATGGACCGCATCCTGCTCACCGGCTTCACCCCGGACCGCGCCCGCCCGCTGCAGTCCCTGGAAGCGTTCGTGGACTTCGCCGGCCGCCACCGTGACCTGGGCTTCACGGAGATCGTGATCCACTGGCCCATCCCGGACTCGGACTTCGCCGCCGACGAGAAGGTCTTCGAGCAGATCGCCATGGAGGCCGCGGGCCGCCTCGGCTGAGCCGACAGGGTGTGACGGTGCAGGTGAGGACGGTAACCACTCACCTGCGCGGACTCCCGCACGGCCGTGCGGGCATATGCGGGAGAATGGGCGGGTGACCTCAGCGACTCGACAGCCCGAGACCCCGGCCGCAGCCGTCCCGCCCCGGCTCATAGCCACCGATCTCGACGGCACCCTGCTGCGGGACGACAAGTCGGTCTCCCCCCGCACGGTCGCCGCCCTCGCCGCCGCCGAGGAGGCGGGTGTCGAGGTCTTCTTCGTCACCGGCCGTCCGGCCCGCTGGATGGACGTCGTCAGCGACCACGTCCACGGCCACGGCCTGGCGATCTGCGGCAACGGCGCCGCCGTGGTCGACCTGCACGGTGGCCCCGGCGCCCACCGGTTCGTCAAGGTGCGGGAACTGGCGCGGGAGAACGCGCTGGACGCCGTACGGCTGCTGCGCGAGGCGGCGCCCGGCACGGTGTACGCGGTCGAGCAGACCTACGGCTTCCACCAGGAGCCGGACTACCCCAAGCTGCACATGGAGATCCCGGACGAGCTCGCGCCGGCCGAGGACCTGCTCGCGCCGGACGGCGCCGGTGCCGCCGAGCCCGTGCTGAAGATCCTCGCCTATCACCCCACGCTCGACCCGGACGGTTTCCTCACCACCGCCCGTCTCGCCCTCGGCGACCGCGCCAACGTCACCCGGTCCAGCCCCAGCGCCCTGCTGGAGATCAGCGGCCCCGGCGTCTCCAAGGCCAGCACGCTCGCCCTGTGCTGCGCCGAGCGCGGCATCTCCCACGAGGAGGTCGTCGCCTTCGGCGACATGCCGAACGACGTCGAGATGCTGACCTGGGCGGGCCGGTCGTACGCCATGGGCAACGCCCACCCGGACGTCATCGCCGCCGCCTCGGGCCGCACGGTCGCCAACAACGACGACGGAGTGGCGGTCGTGATCGAACGGATGCTGGCGCAGCGCGCATAGCCCCGGCCCCGGCCGGCGTCGTGCGGACGGGGTTCGGGCGAGCCCGCACGACTCAGTACGGCGCCTCCCACACCACCGTCGTACCGCCACCGTCCGCGCTGAGGCCCGGACCGTGCCGGCTGTCGCCGCCGAGGGATCGCACGCGTCGTTCGAGGTTGCCGAGGCCACTGCGCCGGCCGCCCGGGGGAATGCCGACGCCGTCGTCGGCGACGGTCGGCCGGACGCCGGGGCGGCCGTCCGGCAGCGTCGCCGTCGCGTCGACCTCCACGTCGATCCGACCGGCCCCGCGTGCCGGAAGGCGTTGGAGAGGGCCTCGCGCAGGGCCGCGACGAGGCTCTTGCCCGTGAGGTCGCCCACGAGGGCGCCGACCGCACCGACGAAGCGATGCGAGGGCATGAAGCCGAGCGGGACCGCAGCGGTGTCGATCTCCCGCAGCACCCGCGCGTACAGGCCCGCGGGCGTCTCGGCCGTCCCTGCTCCAGCGCGACGACCGCGGTGCGGATCTCCTGGATCGTGACGTCGAGTTCGCCGACCGCCCGGCCGACGCGAGATCGACTGGTCGAGGCCCTGACCGCGACCGTTCTACGCCGTGCCCACCAGCGACTCCGCCTCGGCCTCCCGGCGCACCATGTCCCGCAACGGCCCCGGCACGGCGGCCAGCTCCGCGTACGCCCCGCGCTGCACCACACGGCCCGCGTCCAGGACGACGACCTCGTCGACCTCTTCCAGCCCGGCCAGCCGGTGGGTGATGAGCAGCGTCGTACGGCCCTCGGTGGCTGCCAGCAGATCGGCGGTGAGCGCGTCCGCGGTCACCAGGTCGAGATGCTCGGCCGGCTCGTCGAGCACCAGCACGGGGAAGTCGGCGAGGAGCGCCCGCGCGAGTGCCAGCCGCTGCCGCTGGCCACCGGACAGCCGCGCCCCGTGCTCTCCCACGAGCGTGTCGAGGCCGTCGGGCAGACTGTCCGCCCACTCGAGCAGCCGCGCCCGCCGCAGCGCGTCGCGCAGCTCGCTGTCGGTGGCGTCCTTCTTCGCCAGCAGCAGGTTCTCGCGCACCGAGCTGTCGAAGAGGTGCGCGTCCTGGGCGCACAGCCCGACCAGCCGTCGTACGTCGTCGCCGTCGAGCGCGTACGCGTCGACGCCGGCCAGCGTGTACGAGCCCGCGTCCGCGTCCAGGAACCTCAGCAGCACCTGTGCCAGCGTCGTCTTTCCGGAGCCGGACGGGCCGACCACCGCGATCCGGCGGCCCTGGTCGAGGGTGAGGTCGAGGCCGGCGAGCGCGTCCCGGTCCTGCCCGGCATGCCGGGCCGTCAGACCGGTGACGGTCAGGGGGAAGGGGGTGGCGGGCGCCTGCCGGGGTACCTCCGGCTCCCGCACCGGCTCCGGCGCGTCCAGCACCTCGTACACGCGCTCCGCGCTGCGGCGCACCCGCTGCCGGTACTGCACGGCCAGCGGCAGCCCGAGCACGGCCTCGAAGGCCGCCAGCGGGGTGAGGACGACGACCGCCATCGCCACGCCGTTCAGACGGCCGTCCGCGACGCCCTGGGCGCCCGCGAGGGCGGCAGCTGCCACCGTCAGGCCCGAGATCAGCGCGGTCAGTCCGTCGCCGAGCGCGGTGGCGGTGGCGGCCCGCGAGGCGATCCGGGTGAGGACACCGTCGGCCCGTCGGGCCTCGTCGGTACGGGCGGGCAGAGCACCGGCGACCGTCAGCTCCGCGGTGCCGGTGAGCAGATCGGTCACGCGCGTCGCCAGCTCCCCCCGGGCGGGGGCGAGCCTGCGCTCGGCCCGGCGGGCCACGGCACCGGTGACCAGCGGGACGCCGACACCGGCCGCCACCAGGCCCGCGGCGAGCACCGCACCGGCCTCGGGCAGCAGCCACGCCGTGAAGCCGACCGCGCCCGCCGACACGATCGCGGCCGCACCGGCGGGCAGCAGCCAGCGCAGCCAGTAGTCCTGCAGCGCGTCCACGTCGGCGACGAGCCGCGAGAGCAGGTCGCCGCGGCGGGTACGGCGCAGCCCCGCGGGGGCCAGTCGCTCCAGCCGCCGGTAGACGGCGACGCGGGTGTCGGCCAGCATGCGCAGCACCGCGTCGTGCGACACCAGCCGCTCGGCGTAGCGGAAGACGGCCCGTCCGATGCCGAAGGCCCGCGTCGCCGTCACGGCCACCATCAGGTACAGCACCGGCGGCTGCTGCGAGGCCCGCGAGATCAGCCATCCGGAGGTCGCCATCAGACCGACGGCGCTGCCGAGGGCGAGAGCGCCGAGCAGCAGGGCGAGCGCGAGGCGGCTGCGGCGGGGGCCGGACATGGCACGGACCCGGGCGAGGACACCGCCGGGAGGGGCAGCCGGCTCGCCTGCCGCGGCTTCACCCTGGGTGTCGGACACCACGGCGGGCTGCCCGGCCCGCGGAGCCGCGGAGGGCCGCCCCTCGACGACGGCGGGCACGGCGACGGCGGGCACGGCGGGCTCCTCCAGCCGCACCACCCGGTCCGCCACTCCCAGCAGCGCCGGGCGATGCACGACCAGCAGCACGGTGCGTCCCACGGCCAGCCGGCGCACCGCCTCCACGACCTCGGCCTCGGTCGCGCCGTCCAGCGCGGCCGTCGGTTCGTCGAGAAGCAGCACGGGCCGGTCCGCCAGGAACGCCCGGGCCAGCGCGAGCCGCTGGCGCTGACCGGCGGACAGACCCGCGCCGTCCTCACCGAGCAGGGTGTCGGTCCCGTCGGGCAGCGCGTCCACGAACTCCAGCGCTCCGGCGTCCCCCAACGCCCGCCGCACGGCGGCGTCATCGGCGTCCGGACGGGCCAGCCGTACGTTCTCGGCGATCGTTCCGGCGAACAGGTGCGGCCGCTGGGGCACCCACGCGACCCGCGACCGCCACTGCCCGAGGTCGGCGTCCGCGAGATCCATACCGCCGATCCGCACCCGGCCCTCGGTCACCGGCACAAAGCCCAGTAGCACGTGCAGCAGCGTCGACTTGCCCGCGCCGCTCGGCCCGACGAGCGCGACCGTCTCCCCGGGCTCGACGGCGAAGGACACCTCCGACACGGCGTCCTCGGCCCGGCCCGGGTACCGGACCGTCAGTCCCTCGAAGGCGATGCGTCCGTCCGGCACGGCCGCCGTGCCGGACGCCGGCACGGGGGCCTCCAGGACGGCGAAGATCTCCTCGGCCGCCGCCAGCCCTTCGGCCGCCGCGTGGTACTGCGCGCCCACCTGGCGCAACGGCAGATACGCCTCGGGCGCCAGCACCAGGATGACGAGCCCGATGTACAGGTCCATGTCGCCGTGGACCAGCCGCATACCGATCGTCACGGCGACCAGCGCCACCGACAGGGTGGAGAGAAGTTCCAGCGCGAAGGACGAGATGAAGGCGATCCGCAGGGTCCGCATGGTCGCCTGCCGGTACTCGCCGGTGATGCGCTTGATCGATTCGGCCTGCGCCTTGGCCCGCCCGAACACCTTCAGCGTCGGCAGCCCGGCCACCACGTCGAGGAAGTGTCCGGACAGCCGGGACAGCAGCCGCCACTGGCGGTCCATCCGGGACTGGGTGGCCCAGCCGATGAGGATCATGAAGACCGGGATGAGGGGCAGGGTGCCCACGATGATCGCCGCCGAGACCCAGTCCTCGGTGACGATCCGGGCCAGCACGGCCACGGGCACGACGATCGCGAGGCCCAACTGCGGCAGGTAGCGGGAGAAGTAGTCGTCGAGGGCGTCGACCCCGCGGGTGGCCAGGGCGACGAGCGATCCGGTCCGCTGGCCGCTCAGCCAGCCGGGCCCCAGCGTGACGGCCCGCTCCAGCAACCGCCCCCGCAGTTCCGACTTCACGGCGGCGCTCGCCCGGTGGGCGGCGAGTTCGGTGAGCCAGGACACCAGGGCGCGGCCGCCCGCCACGGCCGCCAACAACAGCAGGGGAGTGCGCACTTCACCGACCGACAGCCCGTACTGGAAGGCACCGACCACCGTCTCGGCGATGAGCATCGCCTGCGCGATGACCAGCGCCGCTCCGACGGCCCCCAGGCCGACGACCGCCACCATGAACAGCCGGGTGGCGCGTGCGTACCGGAGTAGACGCGGGTCGATCGGTTTCACGTGAAACACACTCTCTTCTCATGGGGCATGTTTCACGTGAAACATGCCCCAAACGGGAATCAGTGCACGGCCTCTGCGATGTGCTGCGTGCCGATCCGCTTGCGGAACACCCAGTAGGTCCAGCCCTGGTAGAGCAGCACGATCGGCGTGGCGACGGCCGCGCACCAGGTCATGATCTTCAGGGTGTAGGGGCTCGAAGAGGCGTTGGTGACCGTCAGGCTCCAGTCGCTGTTGAGCGACGACGGCATGACGTTCGGGAAGAGCGACAGGAAGAGCATCGCCACCGCGGCCACGATCGTGAGCCCGGACAGGGCGAACGACCATCCCTCGCGCCCGGCCTGGTTCGCCGCGAGCGCCCCGACCAGGGCGGCCACGGCTACGATCAGCGCGACCAGGCTCTTGCCGTCACCGCTGTCGACCTGGGTCCACAGCAGGAAGACCAGCGCCGCCACGGCGGTGACGAGACCGACCTGCAGGGCCAGCTTCCGCGCTCGCTCGCGGATGTCACCGACCGTCTTGAGCGCCGTGAACACCGCCCCGTGGAAGGTGAACAGCGTCAGGGTGACGACACCGCCGAGCAGGGCGTACGGGTTGAGCAGGTCCCAGAAGGTGCCGACGTACTCGAAGTTCTTGTCGATCTTCACGCCGCGCACGATGTTGCCGAAGGCCACACCCCACAGGAACGCGGGGATGAGCGAGGACCAGAAGATCGCGGTCTCCCAGTTGCGCTGCCAGTGCTCCTCGGGCCGCTTCGCGCGGTACTCGAAGGCCACACCCCGCACGATCAGGCAGACCAGGATGATCAGCAACGGCAGGTAGAAGCCCGAGAACAGCGTGGCGTACCACTCGGGGAACGCGGCGAAGGTCGCGCCGCCCGCGGTGAGCAGCCACACCTCGTTGCCGTCCCAGACCGGGCCGATCGTGTTGATCAGCACACGCTTCTCCGCCCGGTCACGGGCGAGCAGCTTGGTCAGGATGCCGACTCCGAAGTCGAAGCCTTCCAGGAAGAAGTAGCCGGTCCACAGAACGGCGATGAGGACGAACCAGACGTCATGAAGTTGCATGTCTCGATCTCCCTGGGCCTAGTACGAGAAGGCCATCGGCTTGTCGGCGTCACGGGAGTCGCCGCCGATCTTCGTGGGCGGGTTGAGGTCGGCCTCGGTGAGCTCGGGCGGCCCGGCCTTGACGTACTTGGCGAGCAGCTTGACCTCGACGACGGCGAGGGCGGCGTACAGGAGGGTGAGAACGATCATGGAGGTGAGGACCTCGCCCTGACCGACGCCGGGCGAGACCGCGCTGCGGGTCTGCAGGACACCGAAGACGACCCAGGGCTGCCGGCCCATCTCGGTGAAGATCCAGCCCCAGGAGTTGGCGATCAGCGGGAAGCCGAGCGTCCAGATGGCCAGCATCCAGTACAGCTTGCCGAGCTTGGGGCTGAGCGCCTTGTTCTTGAACAGGACCAGATGCGGGACCTCGTCCTCACCGACCCTCAGGTGCTGCGGCAGCATGAACTTCTTGCGCGTCAGCCACAGTCCGGCCACACCGATGGCGAAGGACGCCATGCCGAAGCCGATCATCCAGCGGAAGCCCCAGTAGGTGACGGGGATGACGGGGCGGTAGTCGCCCGGCCCGTACTTCTGCTGCTCGGCCTTGTTGACGTCGTTGATGCCGGGCACGTGGGAACCGAAGTCACCGTTGGCGAGGTAGGACAGCAGGCCCGGAATCTCTATGGCCACCTTGTTGTGGCCCTTGTCGACGTCACCGACCGCGAAGATCGAGAACGGGGCCGAGTCCTCGCCGTTCCACAGCGCCTCCGCCGCGGCCATCTTCATCGGCTGCTGCTTGAACATGACCTTGCCGAGGGTGTCGCCGCTGATCGCGGTGAGCAGGCCCGCGATGACCACCGTGACCAGGCCCAGCCGCAGCGAGGTCTTCATCACGGAGACGTGCCTCTTGCGGAACAGGTGCCAGGCGGCGATGCCGACCATGAAGGCGCCGCCGGTCAGGAACGCCGCGGACAGCGTGTGGAAGACCTGGCTGAGCGCGGTGTTCTGAGTCAGCACGGCCCAGAAGTCCGTGAGCTCCGCCCGGCCCTTGACCTTGTTGATCTTGTAACCGACCGGGTGCTGCATCCACGAGTTGGCCGCGAGGATGAAGTACGCCGACAGGATCGTGCCGATCGAGACCATCCAGATGCAGGCCAGATGGATCTTCTTCGGCAGCTTGTCCCAGCCGAAGATCCACAGCCCGATGAAGGTCGACTCGAAGAAGAAGGCGATCAGTGCCTCGAAGGCGAGCGGGGCACCGAAGATGTCACCGACGAACCGCGAGTAGTCGGACCAGTTCATGCCGAACTGGAACTCCTGCACGATGCCGGTGACCACGCCCATCGCGATGTTGATCAGGAAGAGCTTGCCCCAGAACTTCGTCGCCCTGAGGTACTTCTCCTTGTCCGTGCGCACCCACGCGGTCTGCAGCCCGGCCGTCAGGGCGGCCAGCGAGATCGTCAGCGGGACGAACAGAAAGTGGTAGACGGTGGTGATGCCGAACTGCCATCGCGCCAGTGTCTCCGGCGCCAGAGCCAAATCCACGTCGCAGTCTCCTTACATCGCCGTGGTAGCGGCAGTTTGCCCCTTATGTCACACACATCAGCGGAGCAACCGGGACACGCTTGTGAACGCGTTCACATTCACAAGAAGATTATGACGCACTGAGTATCGAAGCTCGAAAGGGGGTCCCGCTTGGGCCATGAGGGCGGGCGACCTGGGCCATGAGGGTCCCGCGAAGGGGCCATCGGGGGCCGGCGTCAGGGCCATGCGGCACGCTGTCCGCGACCGGTTCCACGTGAAACCGGGACCGAGGCGGTCTGGGATCAGGGGGCGGAGACGCCTGACGCCAACAACGGTACGGGACGGCGGCTCCGTACGCCGGGAAACAGTGGTGGGCCGGGCAGAGGCCCGACCCACCGGTGCCACAGCTTCTTGACGGGTCTCAAAGCTCCTTGTGGAAGCTCTCCGCCACCTTCAGGAAGATGTCGTTCGCCTCGGTCTCCCCGACCGTCACCCGCACACCCTCGCCGGGGAACGGACGGACCACCACGCCGTGCTGCTCACAGGCCTGGGCGAACGCGACGGTGTGCTCCCCCAGCCGCAGCCACACGAAGTTGGCCTGGGTCTCGGGCACCGTCCAGCCCTGGGCCCGCAGCCCGTCGACCACCCGCGTGCGCTCGCAGACCAGCGAGCCGACGCGGCCCAGCAGTTCGTCCTCGGCACGCAGCGACGCGATCGCCGCCTCCTGCGCGAGCTGGCTCACCCCGAAGGGCACCGCGGTCTTGCGCAGCGCCGCCGCCACCGGCTCGTGGGCGATCGCGAAGCCGACGCGCAGCCCCGCGAGGCCGTACGCCTTGGAGAAGGTGCGCAGCACGCAGACGTTCGGCCGGTTCCGGTACAGCTCCACGCCGTCCGGCACCTCGGGGTCACGGATGAACTCGCGGTAGGCCTCGTCCAGGACCACCAGCACATCGCCCGGCACCCGGTCGAGGAACCGTTCCAGCTCGGCCCGGCGCACGACGGTGCCGGTCGGGTTGTTGGGGTTGCAGACGAAGACGAGACGGGTGCGGTCGGTGATGGCGTCCGCCATCGCGTCCAGGTCGTGCACGTCACCGGCCGTCAGCGGCACCTGCACGGACCCCGCGCCGCTGATCTGCGTGATGATCGGGTACGCCTCGAAGGACCGCCAGGCGTAGATGACCTCGTCGCCCGGGCCCGAGGTCGCCTGGATCAGCTGCTGGGCGACGCCGACGGAGCCGGTGCCCGTGGCCAGGTGGGAGAGCGGGACGCCGAAGCGGTCGGAGAGCTCGTTCATCAGGCCCGTACAGGCCATGTCGGGGTAGCGGTTGAACGTCGAGACGGCGGCCGTGACCGTCTCCATCACTCCGGGCAGCGGCGGGTAGGGGTTCTCGTTGGAGGACAGCTTGTAGGCCACCGGACCACCGGCCGCGGCGGGCTTGCCCGGCTTGTAGGTGGGGATCCCCGCCAGCTCGGCTCGCAGCTTGGGGCTCGTCTCGCTCACCGCAGTCCTCCTCGCGACCACCGGCGGCCCGTCCGCGTCGCCGGCTTCCAATACTCCACACCTTATGAGGATTCCCCGCCGCTGCGTACTGGTGCGGGCCGACCTCCTGCGTCCCACACGCATCACGGGCAACATCGCACGAAGGCAGACGAATCCAGGGGGCGCGGTCACATATATCTATGCGCCGGTGGCTCACGCCCTGGCGCGCATCACCCGTGCAGGTGAGTTGAGACCTCTTCGAAACATCGGGAACTTGGCAGGCTCATGCGTGCCGACAAGTCACGTAATGCCATTGGATCGTTCAACTGACTTGCATTCAAAGGTAGTTGGGGCTAAATGACCTTGCAGAAACGTGCCTGTCAACGCGTGCATATGCGTCCGCCCTACCCCACCGCATGAGCCCTACTATCGGCTCGCCATGACAGCAGCAGGGAAGCACCAGGTGAGCCGCGCGGAAACCTCACGTCGAGGCAGCCGGCCGGGCCGGGCGGGCATCAGAGACGTCGCCGCCGCCGCCGGAGTCTCCATCACGACCGTCTCCGATGCCCTGAACGGCAAGGGCAGGCTCCCGGATGCCACCCGACGCCATGTCCGCGAGGTCGCCGACCGGCTGGGGTACCGCCCCTCGGCCGCGGCCCGCACCCTCCGTACCGGCAAGTCGGGTCTCATCGGCCTGACCGTGACGACGTACGGGGATGAACCTTTCACCTTCACCGAGTTCGCGTACTTCGCCGAGATGGCGCGGGCCGCCACCTCCGCCGCGCTCGCCCGCGGCTACGCGCTCGTGATCCTCCCCGCGACCTCGCGCCACGACGTGTGGTCGAACGTCGCCCTGGACGGCACGGTCGTCATCGACCCCTCCGACCAGGACCCGGTGGTCAGCGAACTGGTCCGGCAGGGTTTACCGGTGGTCTCCGACGGCCGCCCGGCCGGCGCCCTGCCGGTCACCGCGTGGGTCGACAACGACCACGAGGCCGCCGTCCTCGGCATCCTCGACCACCTGGCCGACGCCGGCGCCCGCCGCATCGGCCTGCTGACGGGGACGTCGACGGACACGTACACCCACCTGTCGACCACCGCGTACCTGCGCTGGTGCGAGCGCGTCGGCCAGGACCCGGTGTACGAGGCCTACCCGGCGCACGATCCGTGCGCGGGAGCCGTCGCCGCCGACCGGCTGCTGGCCCGCCCGGACCGCCCGGACGCCGTCTACGGCCTGTTCGACCCCAACGGCACCGATCTGCTCGCCGCCGCCCGTCGTTACGGCCTGCGCGTACCGGACGACCTGCTTCTGGTCTGCTGCAGCGAATCCGGGGTGTACGCCACCACCGAGCCGCCCATCACCACACTCTCACTCAAGCCGCGCCGGATCGGCACGGCGGTGGTGCAGCTGCTCATCGACGCGATCGAGGGGGTCGAATCGGACCAACCGGTCGAGCAGGTGATACCGACGGAACTGATCGTGCGCACCTCGTCGCAGCGGCGTGCCCCGCGTACGACGATCAGCCCGCCGCGTTCACCCGAAGAGGAGTGAAACAAGCGCTGTCAGCAGCGGTCGAAGCCCTGCCCAATCGGGGCGAAAGCCGCGGTGAACTGGACTCTTGCGCCGATTCACCACCCCTGGGTCATCACATGGCGCGATCCGCATTCCTATGATGGGCCCACGACACCGCGGGCCGCTGCGACCAGGCAGTCCGAAGCGGTGCAGATGCGGCGCGATGGTGGAGGGGTCTGATGACTCAGGGGGCCGGTCAGGGACCCGAGACGGAGCGGACGGCGACGTTGCGCGACTTCCGGGTGCCTGCGTACGTCCACGAGACCGGTCCGTACGGCCAGAGCACGCACCCCGGGGATGTCGTACCGCCCCACGAGGAGACGTATCCCGAGGGCTACACGCCGACCGAGCGCGACCTTCCCGTCATCAATCGGGGTGACACCCTCCAGGTGCCGGTGGACCCCGCGTCCCATGTCGTGCCGCAGCCGAACGACGGCGTCGGCCCGCTCTACGTCGTCGGCGACGTCCACGGCTACCTGGACGAACTGCTGGCCGCGCTCCAGGAGCAGGGCCTGATCGACGCGGGCGGGAACTGGTGCGCCGGCACCGCCCGGCTGTGGTTCCTCGGCGACTTCACCGACCGCGGCCCCGACGGCATCGGCGTCATCGAGCTGGTGATGCGGCTGTCCGCCGAGGCTGCGGCGGCCGGCGGCTACTGCAAGGCGCTCATGGGCAACCACGAGCTGCTGCTGCTCGGCGCCAAGCGGTTCGGCGACACCCCCGTGAACTCCGGTGCGGGCACCGCCACCTTCCAGGCGGCCTGGCTGCTCAACGGCGGCCAGAAGACCGACATGGACCGCCTGCAGGACCACCACCTGCAGTGGATGGCCCGCCTCGACGCCGTCGAGGAGGTCGACGGCTATCTGCTGCTGCACTCGGACACCACCGCCTACCTCGACTACGGCGACTCGATCGAGGCGGTCAACGACACGATCCGCGAGACCCTCACCCGCAACGACGCCGACGAATGCTGGGATCTGTTCCGCAAGTTCACCAAGCGCTTCTCCTTCCGCGACGAGGGCGGTGCGGACGCCGCGCGCTCCCTGCTGGATACGTACGGCGGCACCCGCGTCGTTCACGGTCACAGCCCGATCCCCTATCTCACGGGTGAGGTCGGCTCCGAGGAGGGCGAGGACGACACGGGACCCGTGGTCGAAGGGCCGCACGTCTACGCGGAGGGCCTCGCCATCGCGATGGACGGCGGGGTGACCATGGCCGGAAAGCTGCTGGTCCGGCAACTACCGCTGGACGTCTGAGCGTTCACAGGGCCGGCGCCCCCCGCGGTGGAGGCACGATGAACGGCGCAGGCCAGGGCCCAATTTCCGGAAACCCCCTGTCGACGCGTACCGTCCCGGCTCTACCATCGGCTTATCCGTAGCAGGCTCCCCTCCGTTTCTGCCCGACGGCTCGTTGGCATGCGAGCCCCAAGCCCTACGGAGCATCGGGGGATGCACATGAACAGCGTTCCGCAGCACCTGCTGAGCGAGGACCGCCAGGAGTACGAGCGGGTCCTCGATGAGGCGCTGCGCTCCGCCCCACACCGCCCGGAACTTGCCGCTGTGGGACAGCGGCTGAACACCGAACAGCTGCGCACCATGGCGCTGAACGCCACCGCACTCATCACGGTGGCCGCGGCGACCGAGTACCAGCACTACGTGAAGGTTCGCGAGGAACTGCGCCAGCCGGCGTCGTCCACCCCGTCGTCCACCCGCGCGTCGGGCTCCACGGAGCCGGGTGCGGACGCGATGGGGCTCGCTGCCACCCTCGGCGAAGCCGCCGAACCCGCCGGCGCGGGCGCCGTCGCCGTCGCCGCCGTCCTCACCCCCGTCCTCGCCGGAACGGCCGCGGTGATATTCCTGCTCGTCGGATACGTCATCAGGTCGGTCGCACCCAAACAGATGTTCGGCAAGACCATGATCACCGCCGGCTGGGTGTTCGGCGCGATGACCGCGGCCGCCATCCTCGTGGCCGCGGTGGGCCTGCTCCTGACCGCCCTGCGCAACCGCCCGGCACTCGAAGCCGGACCGTACGGCGAACTGAGCGAAGAGGTGGCCCGCGCCAGGGACGCGTGGCGCGAGGCGCTGCTGGAGCGTGGCGTCGTGCCGTTCCTGCGCGAAGCCCTCGCCGATCCCGGCGCGGCGGCGGCCCTGAACAGCACGGCACCCTCGGCCCCGAGCCGCATCCCACAACTGGGCTACGACCGCCCGGGCTTCAGCAGCCCGGACGACGGCCCGGCCCGCGGCCACCGGCCGAGCTTCACGAGCCCGGACTACACCAGCCCGGACTTCGGAGGCCCGGAACACCAGCCGGAGTAACCCCCGGCTTGCGCCCTCCACCAGACCCCCTCCGGGGGAGCGCAAGCCGAACCCCCGGACCGGAGACCGGTCCAGGGCACACGGACGAAAGCCGCTCAGACGGGTCGTCCTGCCCGAGGCACCGCGTTGTCACCGGTGCATGGCACAGTGCTGCCCTATGCACATGGACCGCTTCTGGGACCTCATCGAATCCGCGCGATCGTCGGCGGCTGTCAGCGGTGTCCCCTTCGCCACGTCACTGGTGGACAGCCTCGCCGCTCGCCCCGCACAGGAGATCCTCGAATACGCGGAACGGTTCGACGAGGCACAGGACGCCCTGTACCGCTGGGACGTGTGGGCCGCGGCCTACCTGATCGGTGGCGGCTGCTCCGACGACAGCTTCATGGACTTCCGCGCGGGGATCATCGCGGCGGGGCGCGACTGGTACGAACGCACGGCGCTGGCGCCGGACAGCCTGGCCGGGCACCCCTCGGTGCTCGAAGCCGCACCCGCGCACCGCGACGAGGCGCTGTTCTACGAAGACGTGAACTACGCCGCTGTGGACGCCTTCGCACGCCTCACCGGAGACCGGGAAGCCTTCTACGAGGCCTGGGCCGAGTACAGGCCGGCAGATGGCGAGAGCCGCCAAGACCAGGACATGGGCGAGGACTTCGACTTCGACGACGCCCCGGAGATGCGTCGGCGGCTGCCCCGGCTGGCGAGGCTCTACCTCGCTGCGGAGTAGGGCGGCCCACGCCCCGGTCGTGAGGCACGGGCCGCCCCCGGGTGTTATGGCTGTTCGGTGATCGGGAGGTATACGCGGTTGCCGGCCGCGGCGAACTCCTTCGACTTCTGGGCCATGCCCTCCTCGACCTCCTCCCGGCTGCCGCCGTGCTCGCGGCGGATGTCCTGGGAGATCTTCATCGAGCAGAACTTCGGCCCGCACATCGAGCAGAAGTGGGCGGTCTTGGCCGGTTCCGCCGGGAGGGTCTCGTCGTGGAACTCCCGTGCCGTGTCCGGGTCCAGGGCGAGGTTGAACTGGTCCTCCCACCGGAACTCGAAGCGGGCGTCGGACAGGGCGTCGTCCCACTCCTGTGCGCCCGGGTGGCCCTTGGCGAGGTCGGCCGCGTGGGCGGCGATCTTGTAGGTGATGACGCCGGTCTTGACGTCGTCGCGGTTGGGCAGGCCGAGGTGCTCCTTGGGCGTGACGTAGCAGAGCATCGCCGTGCCCCACCAGGCGATCATCGCGGCACCGATGCCGGAGGTGATGTGGTCGTACGCCGGGGCGATGTCGGTGGTCAGCGGGCCGAGCGTGTAGAACGGAGCCTCCTCGCAGATCTCCTGCTGAAGGTCGATGTTCTCCTTGATCTTGTGCATCGGGACGTGTCCCGGGCCCTCGATCATGGTCTGTACGTTGAACCGCTTGGCGATCGTGTTGAGTTCCCCGAGCGTGCGCAACTCCGCGAACTGCGCCTCGTCGTTGGCGTCCGCGATCGAGCCGGGCCTGAGGCCGTCGCCGAGCGAGTACGTCACGTCGTAGGCGGCGAGGATCTCGCAGAGTTCCTCGAAGTTCTCGTAGAGGAAGGACTCCTTGTGGTGCGCGAGGCACCACGCGGCCATGATCGAGCCGCCGCGCGAGACGATGCCGGTCTTGCGGTTGGCGGTGAGCGGGACGTACGGGAGGCGGACACCCGCGTGGACCGTCATGTAGTCCACGCCCTGCTCGGCCTGTTCGATGACCGTGTCCTTGTAGATCTCCCAGGTCAGCTCCTCGGCTCGGCCGTCGACCTTCTCCAGCGCCTGGTAGAGCGGCACCGTGCCGATGGGGACGGGGGAGTTGCGCAGCACCCACTCGCGGGTGGTGTGGATGTTGCGGCCGGTGGAGAGGTCCATGACCGTGTCGGCGCCCCAGCGGGTCGCCCACGTCATCTTCTCGACCTCCTCCTCGATGGAGGACGTCACCGCCGAGTTGCCGATGTTGGCGTTGACCTTCACCAGGAACCGCTTGCCGATGATCATCGGCTCGATCTCCGGGTGGTTGACGTTGGCGGGCAGTACGGCCCTGCCCGCCGCGATCTCCTCGCGGACGACCTCCGGGGAGACGTTCTCCCGGACGGCCACGTACTCCATCTCCGGGGTGATCTCGCCCCTGCGCGCATAGGCGAGTTGGGTCACCGCCGCGCCGCCGCGACCGCGGCGCGGCAGACGGGGCCGACCGGGGAAGACCGCGTCCAGGTTGCGCAGACCACCCCGCGGCGAGGTGTGCTTGACCCCGTCGTCCTCGGGACGGACGGGACGGCCGGCGTACTCCTCGGTGTCGCCGCGGGAGATGATCCAGTTCTCCCGAAGCGGCGGCAGGCCCCTGCGGACATCGGTGTCGACGAGTGGATCGGTGTACGGGCCGGATGTGTCGTACAGCGTGACCGACCGCCCGTTGGTGAGGTGCACCTGACGGACCGGCACGCGCAGATCGGGGCGCGAGCCCTCGACGTATGCCTTGTGCCAGCCGATGGACTTCCCGGCCTCCTGGGACTGATCGCCCTGAACGGACGGCTCGTCCGTGCTGGAGGCAGGCGTGCGTACGTCCTTGTTGGTCATGAGACCTACTCCCTACGCCGGCATTACCCGGTAACAGGTTCGGCGGTCGACGCAGCGATTTCCGTCTGGCGACGTTTCGTGGCGAACATCACTCGTGTTCGGTGATGTTCCACGTGAAACATCGTGGGGACGGAGGTCAGCGCCCTCTCAGCCCGGTGCTCCGAGCTCCCGCGTGTGCAAAGGTGGCTCCACGCTAGCGTCATTTCGGGCGCGGTGAACAGGGGGCCTCTTTCGTTCTTGCGATGATCGGGCGGTGACCACGACGCAACCGCCCTCGTATCCGCCGGAGCAGCCCCGCCGGTCCGGCTCCGCAAGCGGCGACGGCCACGGCCCCCATGGGGTCCATGAGCACGGGCACGAGTACAGCGGCCACGGGCAGGGACAAGACCACGAACGTGGAGGGCACGGGCACTCGCCCCGCGGCCCCGAGCGCGACGGCCAGGGGCACGGCTCCGGCGGCGGTCACGGCCACAGTCACAGCCATGGCCCGGCGGCCCCCGTCTCCCGGCATCTGCGCAAGGTCATCGGGGCGATCCTCATCCCCTTCGCCGCGGCCGTGGTGGTCGGTCTCGCGGTGCTGTGGCCCGGCGGCGCCCCGGCGCACGAGCGGACCGGGGTGGGCTTCGACCGGCAGAGCCAGCGGGCGACGGTTACCCGGGTCGTCGAGGTCAGCTGCAAGTCGGTCAACGCCTCCGGCGGGGGCTCGGTGGGCGCTGCCTCCACCGCCGGCGGCTCCTCCGCCCAGCAGGAGGAGAAGGGCACCTGCAAGAAGGCCACCGTCCGGGTCGACACCGGCAACGACAAGGGCCGTACGTTCGTCGAGATCGTGCAGCCGGACCAGTCCCGGCAACTCCACCAGGGCGAGAAGGTCGTGGTCGCCTACGAGCCCTCGGCGCCGAAGAACCTGCAGTACTCGGTGACCGACGTCGACCGGGGCTTCCCGATGGCTCTGCTGGCCGGCATCTTCGCCGTCGCCGTCGTGATCGTCGGACGGATGCGGGGCGTCATGGCGCTGGTCGCGCTCGCCATCAGCTTCCTGATCCTCAACTTCTTCATCCTCCCCGCGATCCTTCAGGGCTCCAACCCGCTGGTCGTGGCGGTCGTCGGGGCGAGCGCCATCATGCTGATCGCGCTCTACATGTGCCACGGCCTGTCCGCCCGCACCTCCGTGGCCGTGCTCGGCACACTGATCTCCCTGGTGCTGATCGGCATCCTCGGCTCGCAGTTCATCGGCTGGGCCGCGCTGACCGGCAACACCGACGACAACACCGGTCTGATCCACGGCCTGTACCCGTCGATCGACATGAGCGGTCTGCTGCTCGCCGGCGTCATCATCGGCTCACTCGGCGTGCTCGACGACGTCACCGTCACCCAGACCTCGGCCGTCTGGGAGCTGCACGAGGCCAACCCGGCCATGGGCTGGCGCGGGCTGTACCGGGCAGGCATCCGCATCGGGCGCGACCACATCGCGTCCGTCGTCAACACCCTCGTCCTCGCCTACGCGGGCGCCGCGCTGCCGTTGCTGCTGCTCTTCTCCATCGCGCAGAGCAGTGTGGGAACGGTCGCCAACAGCGAACTGGTGGCCGAGGAGATCGTGCGCACGCTGGTGGGCTCCATCGGCCTGGTCGCCTCGGTGCCGGTGACCACGCTGCTGGCGGCGCTCGTGGTCTCGGCGGACCGGCCGGAGGTCGCCACAGCCGTGGCGGGGCCGCCGTCTTCGGCTCCGGCGCGCTCGGGGAAGGGGCGCCGCCGCAAGCACTGAGTGCTGAGCACGAGGCAGCTCACACGTACGCGAGGGGGCACCTCACCTGCGCGAGAGAAGCGTTCCTGCGTCCCTTCGGCCCCGCGCCGAGGGTTCCGCCGTCTCCGCGGCCGTACCGTCCTCAGCCCGCGCTCTGTTCCTCCGCAAGGATCCGGTCCAGCGCCTCGTCGAGGTGCGCGTCGAAGTCGGCGAGCGCACCCTCCTGGCCGAGCGGCACGAGCTTGTCGGTGCGGTCGAGGAAGGCGATGAGCGGGGCGGTGGACGAACGGAACAGCGCCTGATCCCGGCCGACCTGAAGCCGGATCAGGACATCGCCCAGCGCATCGGGGTCGACGGGCGAGACGCGCACATCGCCGTCCCCGGAGGCCCTGCCGACCCCGTCGATCAGCAGCTCCCGACCGAAAGCCCAGGTCACGGGCTCGTCGCCCGGGAGATGGAACGTCAGCCGCACGGCATAGGGATCGCAGGACTCGTAACGCAACTCCACCGGAATACGGAAAGAGAGCTCCTCTGAGACGAGGAAGCTCATCATGACCTCTGCCTGCACCGACTCGCGCATCGCCTACCTCGTCATTTGTAGCCGTCTGGCTGGGAATCATCCCTTGATACAGGTGAAATATTGCTGAACGTACACAACAGATCACAAGGAGTGAGTTTTCACATAGTGATAGAGAGGGCGAGAGACCCCAGCAGACGCCCGATCTCGCTCTGCAACTGCCGCGCCACCGACAGCAGACGGTCGGCCTGGTGGCACGGCAGGGAGATCGCCATCGTGGCGGCCGTCGTCCCCAGGGTGATGGGGATGGCCGCGCAGACCGTCCCGAGCGCGTACTCCTGCCGCTCCGTCACGGTCTCCATCCGCGGGGTCCGCTCCAGCCGCCGCAGCAGGCTGGGGCCGTCGGGCACCGTGTACGGGGTGACGGGCTGAACCGGATGGCGCTGAAGGTGATCGCGGCGGCCTTGTTCGTCCAGCTGGGACAGCAGACACTGCCCGATCGCGTGCGCGTGCCCGGTCTCACGGAAGTCCGCCCATTCCTCGACCGCCGGATTGCCCGGGGTGTCGGAGACACACCTGATGGCGATCTCGCCGTCCTGGTACACGGCGTAGTACACGGGCACGCCGATCGCGTCGCGAAAACCCGCGAGTGCGTCCACGATCGTGCTGCGACGTTTCTGCTGGGCTCCGCTGCTGCCGAGCCGCTCGGCCGCCTCCCCGAGGAAGAACAGGCCCTTCTCCCTGCGCAGATAGCCCTCGTGCACGAGGGTGCGCAGCAGGTGGTACGCCGTCGGCAGCGCCAGACCCGTCTCCCGGGCGAGCTGCTTGGCGGGGGCACCGTGCGCGTGTCCCGCGACGCATTCCAGCAGCCTCATCGCCCGCTGGACCGAACCGATGAGGGTCCCGGACTGCGGCTGTGCGGCAGGAGGCGTGGTGTGCGACGCCCGCGGTGCCTCGGTGGGTGCGCGGGAGGGCGCCGGCGCCCCGGCCGCGCGCCCCTGCGTTCCGGGGCCGGGCTGTTCCGGGGGCCGGAGGCACGGGGTGGCGAGGGACGCCGGGGTCGGTGGCGCGTGGGGGGAGGTGAGTGCGGTGTCTACGGTGGCCAAGGGTCACTCCCGAAGCACAAGGGGGGCGGCCCGTGCTGTGGGGGAACACGGGGAGGGTTGCGCCGCTCACGGGGGTCGTTCCCGCGACGAGTTCCGGACTCTAATCGCCCGCCACCGCTTGCGGACGGTCTGCCGGGGAAACTTCCCTCCCCCGAGGGAACCGGTGATCCCCGTTACCGGTCACCGGTCTCCCGCGGCCCTCACCAGTCGCTGCGCGACGAGGAGCTCGACGTGAACTTCCGTACGACGTAGATCAGTCCACCGACGAGCGCCACGAACACCAGCGCCTTGAACAGCAGCCCGATGACGAAGCCGACGACCGAGGCGATCAGTCCCCCGAACACGACCAGGGCGATGACCGGTACCGCGATCCACTTCACCCACCAGGGCAGTCCCGAGAAGATCTCTCCCATTGCTCTCGTCCTTCTCTCTCCGCCCGTCGCTTATGCCGGGTCCGTCGATGACCCGGGGCTCTGTGCCGGATCCTTCTTCTGTCCTGCCATCGATGCTAGGGCCGTGAGGGGGGCCGGCGGGGGCCTCGCATCCCTTGTCCTCCCCTGATCGAACCCCTAGGGAACCCCGACGCCGCGGCTCAGCTTTCCGGCGGAGAGAACACCACGAGGACCCTCAGGTCCTCGCTGATGTGGTGGAACTTGTGCGCGACGCCGGCCGGCACGTAGATCACGCTGCCGCGTGCCACCTGGGTCGTCTCCAGGCCGACGGTGACGGCGGCGCGACCGCTCACGATGAAGTAGACCTCGTCCTGGTTGTGCGGCTTCTGTGGATCATGCTCGCCGGCGTCGAGCGCGTACAGGCCGACGGACATGTTCCGTTCCCGCAGAAACTGCAGGTAGGCGCCGTCGTTGGCGGCGCGTTCCGCCTCCAGTTCGTCCAGCCGGAATACCTTCATCGCCGTTGCCGTCCTCGTCCCGATACTCGTAGCCGATCTGGTCTGCCACGATCAGACACATGAAGAATTTCGTAGTCAAGACGATCGCCAACGCGGGCGCCCTGGCGGTCGCGGTATGGCTGCTGGACAAGATCACCCTGACGGGTGACAGCACCGCCAAGAAGGCCTGGACACTGGTCCTCGTCGCCCTGCTCTTCGGCCTGGTGAACTGGCTGGTCAAGCCGATAGTGAAGCTGCTGTCCCTGCCGTTCGTCATCCTGACGCTCGGTCTGTTCACGCTCGTCGTCAACGCCCTGATGCTGCTGCTGACGTCGTGGCTGGCCGGCAAGCTCGACCTGAGCTTCCACGTCGACGGCTTCTGGACCGCGGTCCTCGGCGGCCTGATCATCTCGATCGTCTCCTGGGCGCTGCACGTCGTCCTGCCGGACGAGGACTGAGCGGACGATGACCTACCGCGTCTGCTTCGTCTGCACCGGCAACATCTGTCGCTCCCCGATGGCCGAGTCCGTCTTCCGCACCCGCCTGCGGGAGGCCGGGCTCGACGGCCTGGTCGAGGCGGACAGCGCGGGCACCGGCGGCTGGCACGAGGGCGACGGCGCCGACCCGCGCACCGTCTCCGTCCTCCGCGAGAACGGCTACGACGGCGCCCACATCGCCCGCCGGTTCCAGCCCTCGTGGTTCTCCCGCCTGGACCTCGTCATCGCCCTCGACGCCGGCCACCTCAAGGCACTGCGCCGTCTCGCGCCGACTCCGGACGACGCGGCGAAGGTGCGTCTGCTGCGCTCGTACGACCCCGCCGCGGGCGACGACCTGGACGTGCCCGACCCGTACTACGGGGGCATGGACGGCTTCGAGGAGTGCCTTGAGATGGTGGAGGCGGCGAGCGAGGGTCTCCTCGCCGCGGTACGCGAGCAGGTGGAAGGACGGGCGGCATGAGTGGTTCCGCAACGGGCGGGCCTTCGGGCGACGGTGACGGCACGCGCGCGGTGCGGGCGGGACTGCCCGAGACGGTCAAGAACGAGCCGACCCTGCCCGGGCCCGTGTTCGCCGCCCACTTCCACCTGCCGGGCGACGTCAGCGGCCCCTACACCTACGGCCGCGACGACAACCCCACCTGGACGCTGCTGGAACGCGCCATCGGCGAACTGGAGGCACCCGGCGTCGAGGACGTGGAGACGCTCACCTTCGCCTCGGGCATGGCCGCCATCTCGGCCGTGCTGTTCTCCCATGTGAGCGCCGGTGACGTGGTCGTGCTGCCCACCGACGGCTACCAGGTGCTGCCCATGGTCCGCGCCCAGCTGGAGGCGTACGGCGTCGAGGTGCGCACCGCCCCGACGGCTAACGACGCCCAGCTCGACGTCCTCGACGGCGCGAAGCTGCTGTGGATCGAGACGCCGTCCAACCCCGGGCTGGACGTGTGCGACATCCGGCGCCTGACCGAAGCCGCCCACGCGCGTGGTGCGCTGGTCGCCGTCGACAACACGCTCGCGACGCCCCTGGGGCAGCGTCCGCTGGAGCTGGGCGCCGACTTCGCCGTGGCCAGCGGCACCAAGCAGCTCACGGGGCACGGGGACGTCCTGCTCGGGTACGTCGTCGGGCGCGACGCCGAGGCCATGGCCGCCGTACGCCGCTGGCGCAAGATCGTCGGAGCGATCCCGGGGCCCATGGAGGCCCTGGCTCGCGCACCGTTCGATCGCCACGCTCCAGCTGCGGGTCGACCGGCAGTGCGCGACGGCCCTCACACTCGCCGAAGTGCTGCGGGAGCGGCCCGAGATCAGCGGGCTGCGCTATCCGGGGCTGCCCGACGACCCCTCGCACAAGGTCGCCGCCCAGCAGATGCGCCGCTACGGCTGCGTCATCTCCTTCACGCTGCCCACGCGCGCGCGTGCCGAGCGTTTTCTGGAGGCACTGCGGCTCGTGGACGACGCGACGAGCTTCGGCGGCGTGCGGTCGACGGCCGAGCGGCGCCGCCGCTGGGGCGGGGACCCGGTGCCGGAGGGCTTCATCCGCTTCTCCGTCGGCGCCGAGGACCCCGAGGACCTGCTGGCGGACGTGCTGCGGGCGCTGGAGGAATCGGCCGGGTGACCGCCTTACGGGCGTCGAGCGGGCGTTCCGCCCTGCATGTCGGGCGGTCCGAGCCTCCCCCCTCGTGGCTCGGACCGCCCTCGGTTCCACGCGAAGAACCGCGCAAGCAAGGCTAGTTGACTCTCTGTCAGTGTCCAATCACAGTAGCGACAGAGACCTATCGACTTATTTATAGTTGGGCCCTGCCCGGGGGCAGGGAAAAGGGGAGGGCGGACCATGGATCTGGCCTTGTTGCGCACGTTCGTCACGGTGCACCGGGCCGGTTCCTTCACCCGCGCCGCCGCCCTGCTCGGCCTGTCACAGCCGGCCGTGACCTCCCAGATACGCACGCTGGAGCGGCAGCTGGGGCGCCCCCTGTTCCTGCGGCAGGCCCGCGGAGTGACCCCGACGACCATCGGCGACGAGCTCGCGCACAAGGCCGCCCCGCATCTCGACGCTCTGGTGGAGATCGCGGAGACCGGCCTCGACGACGAATCCTCGTTGCGGACCCTGCATCTCGCCGGTCCCCCCGAGTTCACCGCGGAACGCGCGCTGCCCTCCCTCACCGAGCTGACCGGCGAGGACGGCCAGGGGTTCGCGCTGCGCGCCTCCTTCGGGAACGCCGAGGAGACCCTGGAGGGGCTCGCCGCCGGGCATCACGATCTGGCCATCAGTACGGCCCGTCCGCGGGGCGGTTTGCTCACGGCGACTCCGCTCTGCGACGAGGAGCACGTCCTGGTCGCCTCTCCGGGGCGGGCCGAGAAGATCGGCCGCTGGAAGCCCCGCCGCAAAGGCGCGCCCGCCCTTGAGGACGTCCCCGTGATCGAAGTGCACGAGTCGCTGCCCTTCGTCTCGCGCTACTGGGCCTCCGTCTTCGACTCCCGCCCGGCCGCTCCGGGGACGGTCATCGTCCCCGACCTGCGCGCGGTCCTGGCGTGCGCCGTCGCGGGCGCCGGTCTCGCGGTGCTGCCGCGCTATCTGTGTGCGGACGACCTGGCGCGAGGAGAGGTCGTGGCCCTGCACGAGCCCGCAGTACCACCGCTGCGGACGTACTTCCTCGTGGTCCGTACCGGCACCCTCGCGATGCCACACATCGCACGCGCTCACGAATGGCTGCTGCGGGAGGCGACCGACTGGTGCTGAGCTGCGGTTTTCGCCGGTCGGTGCGGTAGTGACGGAATGAGCTCGCCCCGTGACGACATGCGATGTTTCACGTGGAACCATCCGGGCCACATTCCCCCCATGACCGTCCGACCCGTGGTCAAGCGCACCGCCCGTGCCGTTCTGCTGGACGGTGACGACCTGATCCTCATCAAGCGCACGAAACCCGGCGTCGATCCCTACTGGGTCACTCCCGGTGGCGGGGTCGAGCCCGCAGACACGACCGTCGTCGACGCCCTGCACCGCGAGGTGTACGAGGAGCTCGGCGCGAAGATCACCGACGTGGTGCCCTGCTTCGTCGACACCGTCGAGCACATCGGCGAGGACGGCGGCGCCACCGGTGTGAAGGTGCAGCACTTCTTCGTCTGCCGTCTGGAGTCCATGGACCCGAACCTGCGGCACGGCCCCGAGGTCGACGAACCCGCCGGCGAGTACGAGATCGTCCGCGTGCCGTTCACCCGGGTCGGGATCGCCTCCGTCCATCTCGTACCGCTGTCGCTGCGGCACTATCTGGACGGCAACATCGAGGGCGTACGCGCCATGCACGCCCCGGACCTGGGCTGAGCCGACGCCGAACCGGTCAGCTACCGCTGATGAAGCACTGATCCACTACGCCGGTTCACCGCACCAGTTCGTACGCCTCCCACAGATCGCCGCCCAGGTAGGAGTGGGTCGCGAGACCCGACAGATGGCTGTCCGCGTTGACCGCAACGGAGACCGGCACCGCGCCGAACAGGTCCCGGTCGGACAGGGAGTCCCCATAGGCCACGCAGTCGGCCCTGGTCACTCCGAACTCCGCACACAGCCGGTCGGCGATCTCGACCTTGGCGGCCCGCGCTGAGGACCCCGGTCGGGTCCACCGGCTCGGTGAACGGGACAGCGGGAAAGCGGGACCCGTACGCGGCATGGGCACCCCAGCCGAGGAGCTTCTCCACGAAGAACGACGGCGAGAGGGACACGACGGCGCAGTACCCGCCGTGCCGCCGGATCTCGGCCCAGACCTCCCGGATCCGCTCCAGCCACGGGGCCGCGTCGAAAGCCGCCGTCACATGAGCCTCGGTCAGCCCGGACCAGAGAGCGTGGACCTGGTGTGCGTACTCCGGCGGGCCGATCAGCCCCGCCGAGATCGCCTCGTCGAGCGCCAGGGCCTCGGCTTCCAGTCCCAGCTGCCGTGAGATCTCCACGGGCGACGTCGTGCCGCGCAGCAACGTGCCGTCCAGATCGAAGAGATGAAGTCTCGCCATGAGGTACGAGGCTAATCGCCGGATGACGCACCACCGACGGGCGAACCCCCGATCCGCCGACCGGCCGTTTCACGTGAAACGAACAGCAGCTGTCGGCACCCTGTGCGGTTGGCCACGACATGGCCAAAAGCTCCCTCGTCCTGCCGGAAAGAGGTGGACGGGGAGGGCAGCGGTCAGACAGCCTGACCTGCGTGCCGATGCCTTCCCTCACCGCCCTGCCCGTCCGCCGTCTGACGTTCCGCGATCTCACCGCCTGCGCCGACCTGTCCGAAGACCGGGGGTGGCCACGCGAGGAGCACAAGTGGGGCCTCCTTCTCACGGCCGGAAAGGGGTACGGCATCGACGATCCCGACGGTGGTCTCGTCAGTGCCTGTGTCGTCACCGAATACGGACAGCCCGACCGTCCCGACCTCGCGGCCATCGGCATGGTGCTGGTCGCCGAGCGGCATGCCCGCAAGGGCGTGGGACGACATCTGATGCGGCACGTCCTCGCGACGACCGGCACCACCCCGCTCACCCTGCACGCGACGCCGAACGGCCAGCCCCTCTACGAGGAGCTCGGCTTCAAGGTGACCGGCCGGGCCGAGATGCTGCGCGGCCGGTTCGTTCCCGACGGGACCGAGCCCGATGCCGTCACCCGCGCGGCGACCGCTGAAGACCTCGCCGCCGTCCTCAGGCTGGACGGGGAGGTCTTCGGCACCGATCGCACGCACGTCATCGCCCGGCTCCCCGCCTTCGCCGACCATCTGAGGGTCGCCGAGGAGAACGGCCGGCTCATCGGATACGCGGCCGCCTGGCCCAACATGGATACCCATGTCGTCGGTCCGCTGGTCGCGCGCGACGCGGCGACGGCGAAGGCCCTCATCACCTCACTCGCTGCGCTCAGCGACCGTCCGCTGCGGACCGACATCGACGTGCGGCACGAGGAGCTGCTGGCCTGGGCGAAGGAACGGGGGCTGGCCTCGATCGCCTTCAACGCGGTCATGACCCACCGGGTCCCGGAGCTGCCCGGGGACTGGACCAGGCGCTTCGCACCCTTGACGGTCGCGGCGGGCTGAGGCCTCCTGCCGGTCGGCATAGGGTGCCTGCCATGGGAGATCTTGAGATACGGCCCGCCACGGCCGACGACGTCCCCGAGATCGTCGCGATGCTCGCGGACGACCCCCTCGGTGCCCAACGGGAGTCACCGGACGATCTGGCTCCCTACCTCGCCGCGCTGGAACGCCTGACGGCCGACCCCAACCAGCACCTGGTCGTCGCCGTGCGGGAGGACCGCGTCGTCGGCACGCTTCAGCTCACGATCGTCCCCGGCCTCTCCCGGCGCGGCGCCACCCGGTCGATCATCGAAGCGGTCCGCATCCACGCGGACGAACGGGGCGGCGGTCTGGGCACGCGGCTCATCGAGTGGGCGATCGACGCGTCCCGTCGGGAAGGCTGCCAATTGATGCAACTGACCTCCGACAACACCCGCGCGGACGCCCACCGCTTCTACGAGCGGCTCGGCTTCACCGGGTCACACGTGGGCTTCAAGCTCCCCCTGTGAGGCCTGTCGGAACACGTTGGGCGAAGGCCCTGTTTCACGTGAAACAGGGCACCCGCACCGCGCCGACGCGCTATCCGATCCCCCGCCAACCGTCCGGATCCACTCCACCCGGCACGGAAGCCCCCTCGTCGTACGGCTGACGGGTGAACACGAAGGAGCCGAGGTCCAGATGGCTCACGGTCCCGTCCGGCCGCCGTACGCCCTTCAGGAGCTCTCCGGCGTAATAACCCTCCAGTCCGGTCCAGGTGCCGTCGCCGTTCGGCCGGAAGCGTGAGCGGCGCCCCGCACCGGACAGCGGCTCCAGCGAAGCCAGTCCGTCGGCCGTCAGCCGCAGGGCGAAGCCGTACGTGCCCCAGTACCAATGGCCCGCCAACTCCAGTACGTCCGCGTCGACTTCGCGCGCCGGCCGCCATGGCTCGGGGATGCGCGGTTCCGCCTCGGCGACGATGCGCACGAGATCGGCTCCCACCGTGGACAGCAACGGGCCGGACGTGCAGTTGGCCAGCACGACGGCCGCGACGTCGTCCTCGACGCTGATGCTGAGGTTCGCCAGGAAGCCCGGCAGCGAGCCGGAGTGACCCACGAGCAGCCGGCCGTGCCGCCGCAGGATCTGCATCCCCAGACCGTACGACGTCCCGTCCATCACGTCCGCGGCCTCCGCGGGAGCGGCGGGCGTCCGCATCTCCCGTACGCTCTCGGCGCTCAGCACCCGGTCGTCCCCCGCCGCCAGGAAGACCGCGAACTTCGCCAAGTCACCCGTGGTGGACCAGAGTTGACCGGCCGCGGCCATGCGTCCCAGGTCCTCGCTGGGCTCGGGCAACATGACGTCGGCCCAGGGGTGCACCGCCCAGCCGCCCGCGTGGGGCGCCCGCGGATGGAAACTCGTGCGGTCCAGGCCCAGAGGTTCCAGCACTTCACGCCGGAGCACCTCGTCCCACGATGCTCCGCGCAGCTTCTCGACGAGCGCTCCCAGCAGGGTGTAGCCGGGGTTGGAGTAGTGGAAGCGGCGGCCCACCGGATGCGGCAGGGGACTTTCGCCCAGGACGTCGGCGAGCTCCGGCCGCAGGGATCCCGGAGTGCGCTCCCACCAGGGCGCGGGCGACTCGGCGGCCAGCCCGCCCGTGTGGGCCAGGAGATCGGCGATGGTCGCCTCCCCCGCGCCGGTACCCGGCAGATGCTTCTCCAACGGATCACCGAGGTCGAGAAGCCCCTCGTCGCGCAGGCGCAGCACCAGAACGGCGGTGAAGGTCTTGGTGATCGAGCCGATGCGGTACTGCACGTTCTCGTCCGGCCCGTGCCCGTCCACCGACGTCCGCGCACCGTGCCACACGGCCTGCCCACCGCGCACCACCGTCGCCACGAGCGACGGCGCGCGTCCTTCGGCCTGGGCCACGGCGATGCGGTGCAGCAGCGCCCTGCGGGTGCCGGGGAGCAGCACTTCCTGGGGTGTCGTCATGGCCCCAGTCCATCCCGCGGGACGCCTGGTCGTCGAGTTGGTTTGCGCCGGGCCGACGGGGCCGGTCAGGTCTGTGCCATGTCCACGAACCGCGAGTAGTGACCCTGGAAGGCGACGGTGATGGTCGCCGTAGGCCCGTTACGGTGCTTGCCCACGATGATGTCGGCCTCGCCCGCGCGCGGCGACTCCTTCTCGTACGCGTCCTCGCGGTGCAGCAGGATCACCATGTCGGCGTCCTGCTCGATGGACCCGGACTCACGCAGGTCGGAGACCATCGGCTTCTTGTCGGTGCGCTGCTCAGGACCACGGTTGAGCTGCGAGAGCGCGATCACCGGGACCTCCAGCTCCTTGGCCAGGAGCTTGAGGTTACGGGACATGTCCGAGACCTCCTGCTGACGGCTCTCCGACCGCTTGGACCCACCGGACTGCATCAGCTGCAGATAGTCGATGATCACGAGCTTGATGTCGTTGCGCTGCTTCAGCCGGCGGCACTTGGCGCGGATCTCCATCATCGACAGGTTAGGGGAGTCGTCGATGTAGAGGGGGGCGGAGGACACCTCGGGCATCCGGCGGGCCAGGCGCGTCCAGTCCTCGTCCGTCATGGTGCCGGACCGCATGTGGTGCAGGGCCACGCGCGCCTCGGCCGACAGCAGGCGCATCGCGATCTCGTTGCGCCCCATTTCGAGGGAGAAGATGACGCTGGCCAGGTTGTGCTTGATCGAGGCCGCGCGCGCGAAGTCCAGCGCGAGCGTGGACTTTCCCATCGCGGGACGGGCCGCGATGACAATCATCTGGCCCGGGTGCAGACCGTTGGTGAGCGAGTCGAGGTCCGTGAAGCCCGTGGGCACGCCGGTCATCTCGCCGCTGCGGGAACCGATCGCCTCGATCTCGTCGAGTGCGCCCTCCATGATGTCGCCGAGCGGCAGATAGTCCTCGCTGGTGCGCTGCTCGGTGACGGCGTAGATCTCGGCCTGGGCGCGGTTGACGATCTCGTCGACGTCGTCGTCGGCCGCGTATCCCATCTGCGTGATGCGCGTGCCGGCCTCCACCAGCCGGCGCAGGACCGCGCGCTCGTGCACGATCTCCGCGTAGTACTCGGCGTTGGCCGCCGTCGGCACCGTCTGGACGAGGGTGTGCAGATACGACGCGCCGCCGACCTTGTTGATCTCACCGCGCTTGGTGAGCTCGGCGGCGATCGTGATGGGGTCGGCGGGCTCACCCTTGGCGTAGACGTCGAGGATCGCTTGGAAGATCGTCTCGTGGGCGGGCTTGTAGAAGTCGTGGCCCTTGATGATCTCGACGACGTCGGCGATGGCGTCCTTGGACAGGAGCATGCCGCCGAGCACGGACTGCTCGGCGTCGAGGTCCTGCGGCGGCACCCGCTCGAAGGCCGTGCCTCCGCCGCCGTCCCAGCCGCTCTCGTCCCGGCCGTGGTCATGCTGTTCGCCGCGGCTCCGGCCGCCGTCACTACGTCGGCGGGAGGCGGGCAGACGATCACTGGGGCCGCTGTCGGCCCACGGGTCGTCCAAGGGCTCGGAAATACTCACCGAGCCACCTCCTCCCGTCCGCCGAGCGGACCTAGCCGTGCCCATAGTTCTACGGCACGGCACTGACAAATGAGAGGCCCAACTCCGGTTGAGGCGCGTCGGTTTTGTGCTGCTTTCCCGGCCGACGCACGGAGTGGGCGCCGGACCACGGTAGGCCCGCGGGCACCGTCAGCCAATCTGGTTATCCACAGGCCATGTGGACGACCGCCCGGATGCTGTGGAGAACTCCGCGAAACCTGTGCACGACACGGTGGACAGCCCTGTGAACAAGCTCGCGCCTCAGGTTGAGCAACCCTCTTGACCTGCACTTTTGCCGTCCACCGGCTGTGCAGAAGAAAAACTTTCCCGGTCGAGCCAAGATCGTGTCGAACGCCGCGCGAATGAGCGCGCGAAGAGACGGAAGGTAATGGCCACTGCCGCTTTGCATCTCTTACCTGTGGACGATTACATTGGTGCACATGACACAGGCGCCCGTGACCCCCCGGGACACCCGACGACAGCACGACCGCGAGATCGTCGCCTTGGCCGTCCCTGCCTTCGGCGCCCTGGTCGCGGAGCCTCTCTTCGTCATGGCCGACAGTGCGATCGTCGGCCATCTCGGCACGGCTCAGCTCGCCGGTCTAGGGGTCGCCTCGGCCCTGCTCACCACAGCGGTCAGCGTCTTCGTCTTCCTCGCCTACGCCACCACGGCAGCGGTCGCGCGACGGGTCGGCGCGGGCGATCTCCCGGCGGCCATCCGCCAGGGCATGGACGGAATCTGGCTGGCGATCCTCCTCGGCGCCCTCGTGATCGCCGTCATCCTGCCCACGGCACCGGCCCTCGTGGACCTCTTCGGTGCCTCCCACACGGCGGCTCCCTACGCGACCACCTATCTGCGGATCTCGGCCCTCGGCATCCCGGCCATGCTCGTCGTTCTCGCCGCGACCGGCGTCCTGCGAGGGCTGCAGGACACGAAGACCCCGCTCTACGTCGCCGTCGCGGGCTTCGTCGCCAACGCTGTCCTCAACGTGGGCCTCGTCTACGGCGCCGGACTCGGTATCGCCGGCTCCGCCTGGGGCACGGTGATCGCGCAGTGCGGGATGGCCGCCGTCTATCTGGTGGTGGTCGTCCGCGGAGCGCGCAAGCACGGAGCCTCCCTACGGCCCGACTCTGCCGGCATCAGGGCCTCGGCCCAGGCCGGCGCGCCTCTGCTGGTTCGCACGCTCTCACTGCGGGCAATCCTGATGATCGCCACTGCCGTCGCCGCCCGTCTCGGGGACGCCGACATCGCGGCCCATCAGATCGTCCTGTCCCTGTGGAGCCTGCTCGCCTTCGCCCTCGATGCCATCGCCATCGCCGGCCAGGCGATCATCGGACGCTATCTCGGGGCGGACGATGCCGAGGGTGCCCGTCAGGCGTGCCGTCGCATGGTGGAGTGGGGCGTGGCGGTCGGCGTCGTCCTCGGTTTGGTGGTCGTGCTGGCCAGGCCGGTCTTCCTGCCCCTGTTCACCAGTGACTCCGCGGTGAAGGACGTTGCTCTGCCCGCTCTGGTGATCGTGGCTCTCTCGCAGCCCATCTGCGGGGTCGTCTTCGTTCTCGACGGGGTCCTGATGGGCGCGGGCGACGGGCCGTACCTGGCAAAGGCCATGCTGGTCACGTTGGCGGTCTTCGCCCCGTTCGCCCTGCTCGTCCCCGTGCTGGGCGGTGGACTGACCGCTCTGTGGGCCGCCATGACGCTGATGATGACGGTGCGGATGCTGACCTTGTGGCTGCGAGCCCGCTCCGGACGCTGGCTGGTGACTGGGGCGACTCGCTGACGGTTTCACGTGAAACATCGCGGGGTCGGCCGGACTGACCGTTTCACGTGAAACATCACGACCATGCAGAAGGGGCCGTACCCCACGGGTACGGCCCCTTCCCAGCTCTTCAGCCGAAGCTGCTCAAGCCGAAAGCGGCGTCAGGCCGCGACGACCTCGATGTTGACCTTGGCGGCAACCTCGGGGTGCAGACGCACGGACGTCTCGTGGGCGCCCAGGGTCTTGATGGGAGAGGTCAGCTCGATGCGGCGCTTGTCGACCTCGGGGCCACCGGAAGCCTTGATCGCGGAAGCGATGTCGGCCGGGGTGACGGAGCCGAAGAGACGACCGGCGTCGCCGGAGCGGACGGCCAGACGGACCTTGACGGCCTCGAGCTGGCCCTTGACCTGGTTGGCCTGCTCGATGGTCTGGATCTCGTGGATCTTGCGAGCACGACGGATCTGCTCGACGTCCTTCTCGCCACCCTTGGTCCAGCGGATCGCGAACTTCCGCGGGATCAGGTAGTTGCGAGCGTAACCGTCCTTGACGTCGACGACGTCGCCCGCGGCACCGAGGCCGGAGACCTCGTGGGTCAGGATGATCTTCATGTGTCGGTCACCCTTTCCTTAGCGCGCGGTGGACGTGTAGGGCAGCAGCGCCATCTCACGGCTGTTCTTGACGGCCGTGGCGACGTCACGCTGGTGCTGCGTGCAGTTGCCGGTCACGCGGCGGGCACGGATCTTGCCGCGGTCGGAAATGAACTTCCGCAGCATGTTCGTGTCCTTGTAGTCCACGTACGTGACCTTGTCCTTGCAGAAAGCGCAGACCTTCTTCTTCGGCTTGCGCACAGGCGGCTTCGCCATGGTGTATCTCCTGTGTGATCAAGAAGTTTGGGTAACGACCCGCCCTCGACCCGCCAGGCCCGGAGATCCGGACCCGAAGGTCTAGAAGGGGGGTTCGTCCGAGTAGCCGCCGCCACCGCCGCCGGAGTTTCCACCCCAGCCACCGCCGCCGCCCTGCTGGCCACCGGCGGGAGCGCCGGTCGCCCACGGGTCGTCGGCGGGAGCACCGCCGCCGCCCTGCTGGCCGCCACCGGAGCCACCGCCCCAGCTGCCGCCACCCTGGCCGCCACCGCCGCCGTAACCGCCCTGGCCCTGCCCACCGCGGCCGGCGGTCTTGGTGACCTTGGCCGTGGCGTTGCGCAGGCTGGCGCCGACTTCCTCGACGTCCAGTTCGTAGACCGTGCGCTTGACACCCTCACGGTCCTCGTAGGACCGCTGCTTCAGCCGGCCCTGCACGATGACGCGCATGCCTCGCTGGAGCGATTCCGCGACGTTCTCCGCCGCCTGACGCCAGACCGAGCAGGTCAGAAAGAGGCTCTCGCCGTCCTTCCACTCGTTCGTCTGACGGTCGAAGGTGCGGGGGGTGGACGCGACACGGAACTTCGCGACCGCCGCACCGGAAGGGGTGAAGCGCAGCTCGGGGTCATCGACAAGATTGCCGACGACCGTGATGACGGTCTCGCCTGCCATGGGGGAACCTCTCGGCGGGTTTGCTGCTGGCTGCTTGTGCTGCTACTCGAATCCCGAGATCGGCTGAGCGGAAGCTCAGTGGGTCTCGGGGCGGAGGACCTTGGTCCGGAGGACCGACTCGTTCAGGTTCATCTGGCGGTCGAGCTCCTTGACGACCGCAGGCTCGGCCTGCAGGTCGATGACCGAGTAGATGCCCTCGGGCTTCTTCTTGATCTCGTACGAGAGACGACGACGGCCCCAGGTGTCGACCTTCTCGACCTTGCCGTTGCCCTCACGGACGACGGAGAGGAAGTTCTCGATCAGGGGGGCGACAGCGCGCTCCTCCAGATCGGGGTCGAGGATGACCATCACCTCGTAGTGACGCATGTGGAACCCACCTCCTTTGGACTCAGCGGCCACGGTCGTTCCGTGGCAGGAGGGTCGTGATGCGTACGCAACGGTATCGGCCGCCACTGACAATCGGGGGTGACCTCGCGGTTTACCCGATCGGGCCTGGGCAGACACCAATGCAGACGGTACAGACTACCCGTACACCGGCTTCCGGTTGAAATCCGGCCCGGGGGACCGTCAGTCTGTACACATCGGGTGTGTATGGCGCTACGATGCGCCGCCTTTCGCAGGAGGTGCCCCATGGCACAGGCATTGCGACCCAACACCGCCGGAGGCCTCTTCGCCACGGACGGAAAGTCCCACCCCATCCAGGACGCGCTGCTGGCGGTCACCCTGGTGCTCGGTGTGACGGCGTTCGTGACGGGTTTCTTCGACCATCTGCACCTGCTGAGCTCCTGGGCCGGCCTGGTGGGCATCCTCACCGGGGCGTACGGCCAGTGGATCTCGGAGACGACACGCGAGCGCTTCGGACTCATCCTGGGTCTCGGTGCCTCCGGGGTCGGCTTCTTCCTCGGCATGGCGAACGGTGGCCTCTTCGGCGGGGTCATCGGCGGCTGACGCCTGGGACAACGTCCCCTCAACTCGACACAAAGCACAATGGAACGCCCCGGCGGCCCATGAGCCGGGGCGTGGGTTCCGTACGCCCAGCCGGGGCGCGTGCAAGGCGCAGTAGGCTTCGGCCCCAGAGCCGGAGCCCCTGTACCCATGGGGACACACCAGCCCGAGGAGCGCCCCGACATGAGCCTGACCCTGAGGACGATCAGCCGCGAGCAGCATCTGGCGTACATCCAGAGCCTGCCGTCGGCGAGCCACATGCAGGTCCCGGCCTGGGCCGACGTCAAGGCCGAGTGGCGGTCCGAGAGCCTGGGCTGGTTCGACGAGCGGACCGGTGAGATGGTCGGCGCGGGTCTCGTCCTCTACCGCCAGCTGCCGAAGATCAAGCGCTACCTCGCCTACCTGCCCGAGGGCCCGGTCATCAACTGGTTCGCGCCGAACCTGACCGAGTGGCTGGAACCGATGCTCGCCCACCTCAAGCACCAGGGCGCGTTCTCGGTGAAGATGGGCCCGCCGGTGATCATCCGGCGCTGGGAGGCCACGTCCATCAAGGCCGGCATCCAGAACCCCGACGTGAAGCGGCTGCGCGACATCGAGGCCGACTTCATCGAGCCGCGCGCCTTCGAGGTGGCCGACAAGCTGCGCCGCATGGGCTGGCAGCAGGGCGAGGACGGCGGCGCTGGCTTCGGTGACGTCCAGCCGCGCTACGTCTACCAGGTGCCGCTGGCGAACCGCTCCCTGGAAGAGGTCCACAGGAACTTCAACCAGCTGTGGCGCCGCAACATCAAGAAGGCCGAGAAGGCCGGCGTCGAGGTCGTCCAGGGCGGCTACCAGGACCTCGAGGAATGGCAGCGGCTGTACGAGATCACGGCCGTGCGCGACCACTTCCGGCCGCGCCCGCTGTCGTACTTCCAGCGCATGTGGACTGCCCTCAACAGCGAGGACCCCAACCGCATGCGGCTGTACTTCGCCCGGCACAACGGCGTGAACCTTTCGGCGGCCACCATGCTGATCGTCGGCGGGCACGTCTGGTACTCCTACGGCGCCTCCGACAACATCGGTCGCGAGGTCCGCCCCTCCAACGCCATGCAGTGGCGGATGCTGCGCGACGCCTACGCGCTCGGCGCGACGGTGTACGACCTGCGCGGCATCTCCGACTCGCTGGACGAGACCGACCACCTCTTCGGCCTGATCCAGTTCAAGGTGGGCACGGGCGGCCAGGCCGCCGAGTACCTCGGCGAGTGGGACTTCCCGCTCAACAAGCTGCTCCACAAGGCGCTCGACATCTACATGTCACGCCGCTGAATTCCCGTGTCGCGCCGCTGAGGCCGCGTCCTTCGCTTCAATAGCTCCCATACCTCTGCGACACCGCAGCCACCAGAAAGGTTCCAGGTCCGGCCATGGCGCTCACGCTCTACGTCGACACCGCGCGCTGGCGGGCGCACCACAAGCAGGTGCAGGAGCAGTTCCCGGGTCTCGTTCCGGTCTGCAAGGGCAACGGCTACGGCTTCGGGCACGAGCGGCTGGCGGAGGAGGCCACGCGTCTGGGGTCGGACGTCCTCGCCGTCGGCACGACGTACGAGGCCGCGCGCATCAAGGACTTCTTCGGCGGGGACCTGCTGGTGCTGACGCCCTACCGGCGCGGCGAGGAGCCCGTGCCGCTGCCGGACCGGGTCATCCGCTCGGTGTCGTCCATCGACGGCGTGTACGGCCTCGTGGGCGCCCGGGTGGTCATCGAGGTGATGTCCTCGATGAAGCGCCACGGCATCAGCGCCCAGGAGCTCCCGCAGCTGCACGCCGCCATAGAGAACGTGCGCCTCGAAGGCTTCGCCATCCACCTGCCGCTGGACCGCACGGACGGCTCGGACGCCGTCGAGGAGGTCATCGGCTGGATGGACCATCTGCGGGCGGCCCGGCTGCCGTTGCACACCATGTTCGTCAGCCACCTCAAGGCCGACGAACTGCACCGGCTGCAGCAGCAGTTCCCGCAGACCCGTTTCCGCGCGCGGATCGGCACCCGGCTGTGGCTGGGGGACCACGAGGCCACCGAGTACCGAGGTGCGGTCCTGGACGTCACGCGTGTCGCCAAGGGTGACCGGTTCGGCTACCGCCAGCAGAAGGCGGCCTCGGACGGCTTCCTGGTGGTCGTGGCGGGCGGTACGTCGCACGGGGTGGGCCTGGAGGCCCCGAAGGCGCTGCACGGCGTCATGCCGCGCGCCAAGGGCGTCGCGAGGGCCGGCCTGGCCACGGTGAACCGGAACCTTTCTCCGTTCGTCTGGGCGGGCAAGCAGCGCTGGTTCGCCGAGCCGCCGCACATGCAGGTCTCCATCCTGTTCGTGCCGTCGGACGCGCCCGAGCCGAAGGTCGGGGAGGAACTGGTGGCCCATCTGCGGCACACCACCACGCAGTTCGACCGGATCGTCGACCGCTGAGCAAGAGCCCCCGAGCAGCCGAAAGGCCGTACACGAGCGCTTCGTGCACGGCCTTTCGCATGGGCCTTCCGAGGCTGTTCGCTCAGAGCGAACCGTCCGTCGGGGGCGCCGTCCCCTGGCCGCCCCACTCCACCTGCGGCCCCTCGAAGTGGGCCGCGTGCCGCGGGGGATGGGCCGCGGCACCGACCACGAAGACGTCCTCCGCGCCGTCCAGCACGCCCCCTGAGGGGTCGTCGTCCCCCGCCCTGCGCACGACGTCCCGCTCCGGCATGAGGATGTCGCGTACGACGACGGCGCACAGGTAGAGCGTCCCCAGCAGATGGACGCCGATCGCCCACTGGTAGCCGACCTCGGGCAGCCCCTTGTGGGCGTCCCCGCTGGTCGTGTACGCGAGGTACATCCAGATCCCGAGGTAGTACACGACCTCGCACGCCTGCCAGATCAGGAAGTCCCGCCACTTGGGGCGAGCCAGGACGGCCAGCGGGACGAGCCACAGGACGTACTGCGGCGAGTAGACCTTGTTGGTGACGATGAAGACCGCGACGATCAGGAACGCGAGCTGGGCGAAGCGCGGCCGGCGGGGAGCCGTCATGGTGAGCACCGCGATGCCGACGCAGCAGAGCACCACCAGTGACGCGGCGAGGTGATTCACCGTGTCGGTGGACAGCGGGTCGGTCGAGTGCTGGGCCAGGATCAGCCAGAAGGAGCCGAAGTCGACGCCCCGGTCGTGGCTGAACTTGTAGAACTGCCACCAGCCGTCCCAGGCGAAGTACATCACCGGCCCGTTCACCACGAGCCAGGAGACGACCGCGCCGCCCAGTGCTTTGCCGAAGTCCCGCCACTTGCCCGCCCGCCAGCACAGCAAGAACAGCGGGCCCAGCAGGAACACGGGATACAGCTTGGCGGCCGTGGCAAGGCCCAGGAGGACGCCGAAGGCGAGGGAGCGGCCCCGGGACCACATCAGCATCGCCGCGGCCGTCAGAGCGACCGCCAGCAGGTCCCAGTTGATGGTGGCGGTCAGCGCGAAGGCGGGCGCCAGGGCGACCAGCAGACCGTCCCAGGGCCGGCGGGCCTGCGTCCGGGCCACGCAGACCGCGATGATCGCCGCGCAGACCATCAGCATCCCGGCGTTGACCATCCAGTACCACTGCTCCTGGTCCTGGATGCTGCCGCTGCCCGGTGTGAGCCATGCGGCGACCTCCATGAACACACCGGTCAGCACCGGGTATTCGAGGTACGGCATGTCGCCGGAGAGCTTGTCGAAGTACGGCACGAGCCCGTCGGCGAAACCGCGCCCCTGATAGAGGTGCGGGATGTCGGAGTAGCAGGCCTTCGTGTACTGCGAGCTGGCGCCGAAGAACCAGGCGCTGTTGTAGCAGGGCGCCTTCTGGATCATTCCGAGGGCGAACATGCCGATCGCGACGAGCGCGACGACCCGGACGGGGGTCCACCAGGACATCCCGAGCAGGGCCCGCCGGCCGAGAGGGCCGCCGATCAGCTCACTGCCGGACCGGGCGATCGGGTCCTCCCGCGTCGGACGCACCGTGTCCTGCTCGTGCACGCTCGCTTGCGTCGATTCTGCGCTGGGCATGTCGCACATCCTGCCGTACATGTCTGGGAATACGCCGAGGGCCGCCTCACCCTCTCAGGTGCGGCGGCCCTTGTTTCACGTGAAACGCATATGCGCGTTTCACGTGAAACACCCGTACTGGGCGTTTTGGCGGCTACCCGCCGGTGCCTCCGAAGAGGCCCCCGTTGCCATTCCCTCTCGTGCTCCCGGTCCCGGTCGTGTCGGTCGCCGTCGGCGACGAGGTCACGCCTCCGTCCGTCCCGCCGGTGTCCGTGCCGCCGTTGGTGCTGCACTGCCAGCTGAACTTGCAGGACTCCGTCGGCGAGGGCGACGGGCTGGTCAGCGTCTCGCTGGGCGTCGGACTCGGCGTCGGACTCGTCGTGGTCTGACTCGGCGTGACGCTCGGCGTCGGGCTGGGCACGTCGTTGACGATCTCACCGATGGGCTCCGGCGTGGGGAAGTCCTTCGGCGGCGAGCCCTTCAGGGCCTGCTCCATGTAGTCGTGCCAGATCTCGGCCGGGAACGAGGCACCGTGGATCTTCTCCTGGCCACCCGTGCCGTACATCTCGAGGAACTCGCGCTTCTTGTTCTTCTCGTTGTCGTCCAGCCGGAACATGGTGATCGCGGTGGACAGCTGCGGGGTGTAGCCCACGAACCAGGCGGACTTGTTGCCGTCCGTGGTACCGGTCTTGCCGGCCACCTCTCGGCCGGTCAGCCGGGCGCTGGTACCCGTTCCCTTGTCGACCACGGTCTTCAGGACATCCGTGACGTTGTCGGCGACCTGCGGCGTGAACGCCTGATCGGTGACGACCTTGTGGTTGAAGACCTCGCCGTCCTTACTCGTGACCTTCTGCACCGAGTACGGGTCGCGCTGCTCGCCGCTGGCCGCGAAGGTGGCGTACGCGCCGGCCATGCGGATCGCGCTGGGGTCGGAGATACCGATGGAGAACGAGGGGAAGTTGGTGCCGGCGAGGCTGCCCTTCAGGATGCCCGCGTCCATCGCGGACTCCTTGACCTTGTCCAGGCCCACGTCCATACCCAGCTGGACATAGGCGGAGTTCACGGAGAACTGCATCGCCTGGCGGAGGTCGATCTGGTAGTTCGGCGGGTTGCCCAGCGACTCGTTGCCGTCATTGGTCTGGAGCCACTCCTTGCCCTTGTCGTCCTTCCAGAAGTCGCCGTTGTACTCCTTGATCTTGAGCTTGTTCTTGCCGCTGTAGAGGCTCTTGGGCGAGACCTGCGTGCGTTCGTCCTGCGGTTGCTCCGCGGGGCCGTCGGGGTTGCGCACACCCCACTTCATGGCCGCGGCGAGCACGAACGGCTTGAAGGTCGAACCGACCTGGGCACCGGTCGAGTCGGCGTTGTCCGTGAAGTGCTTGGTCGCGTCCTCACCGCCGTAAATGGCCCGGATGGCGCCGGTCGCCGGGTCCACCGAGGCACCGCCGAACTGGACGTGGGTGTCCGTCTTCGGGCGTTGCTTGGGCTTGATGTTGGTTTTCTGGACGTTCTGGACCGCGGCCTTGAGCTGGTTGATCTTCTTCTTGTCGAAGGTCGTGTAGATCGAGTAGCCGCCCTGCTGCAGCTTGTCGGCGCTGATGATCTTGTTGTTGACCAGGTACGCCTTGGCGAGGTCGACGAGATAGCCGATCTGACCGCTGAGCTGGGTGTTGGACCGCGGGTTCTTCACCGCGGGGAGCCTGGTGTACTTGGCCCGGTCCGTGGCGGACAGGTAGTGGTACTCGACCATCTTGTCGAGGGTGTCCTGCATCTGCGCCAGCGCACGCTTGCTGTTGGCGTCCGCCGTGGCCGTCGGGTCGATGGAGGTCGCGCCCGCCGGGTCGTAGTACGTGGCGCCCTTGAGCATGGCCGCCAGGAACGCGCACTCGCCGGGGTTCAGGTCGACGGAGTCCTTGTTGAAGTAGGCGCGAGCGGCCGCCTGGATGCCATAGGCGTTGCGCCCGTAGTACGCGGAGTTGAGGTAGCCGGCCATGATCTCCTCCTTGGAGACCGTGGCACCCACCTTTATGGAGATGAAGATCTCCTTGAACTTACGCGTGAGCGTTTGCGACTGGTCGTCCAGGCGGGCGTTCTTCACGTACTGCTGGGTGATGGTCGAGCCACCCTGCGTGTTGCCGCCCCGGGCCATGTTGAACACGGCGCGGGCGATGCCCTTGGGGTCGACGCCGCTGTCGGTGTAGAAGGTCTTGTTCTCCTGGGAGACGACGGCGTGCTGCATCGCCTTCGGGATCTGGGAGATGTTGACGATCTGCCGGTTGGTCTCACCACCGGTGGCGACCATCTCGCTCTTGTCGGACCAGTAGAAGACGTTGTTCTGCGCGGTCGCGGTCTTGGCCGGGTCGGGAATGCTCACGAGCGCGTAGCCGACGCCGGCGACAGCGACCATGCTGCCGATGAAGCCGATGAACAGGCCGGCCACCAGCTTCCAGGACGGCATCCAGCGCGCCGCGCCGTACTTGCCCGCGCGCGGATAGTCGATGATCCGCTTCTTGCCGGGAGGGGCCGCGCGGCCCCTGCCCCGGCCAGGGCCCCCCGGACCGCCGGGCGGCGCACCGCGTCGACCTCCGCGGGCGGGCTCGGGCGCCCTGCGGCGATTACCCGTACTTCTCTGTGCCGCACGCCGGGCATCGGCACGGCCGCTGTACGACCGTTCCTCCTCGGCCGGCTGCTGTCCCAGCCCGTAATCGGCCGGGGACCCGGTGGCGCCTCGCGGTGCCGCGCGGCGGCCGGAGGACGAGCCGGACTGGCCGCGTCGGGCCGCGGCACGTCCGCCTCCCTGCGGCTGCGGCGGTTTGCGACGGTGCTCGCTCATCGAACGACTACTCCTCGGGCAGGCGCACCCGTGCGCGCCTGGAAACGGCGGCTGGTTTCCGGTCCCCCCGAAGTACGGATGTGGTCGGTCCCGCATTCATCCGTACCGACTCCGGGAGGCCGACGCCCCCAGACGTCACTTGGCTCCCGGTGGTGTGCATGGCGCACAGACTACGCACCGTCAAAACCCGCCGAGCACACAAGTTCATCCCAAATCAGGCAACTTGCCTCGGATGAATAAGTGATGTGATCCCGTTCACCATCCCCCCACTTGTCGCATGCGGAGGGGCGTTCTATCGTCATGATGTATCGAGTCGATACATCGGAGCGAGATAAAGCGAGGAGGCGAGCGGATGAGCCGGCGTTCCGGGATTCTCGAGTTCGCCGTCCTCGGCCTGCTCCGCGAGTCCCCGATGCACGGCTACGAGCTGCGCAAACGGCTCAACACCTCACTCGGTGTGTTCCGTGCGTTCAGCTACGGAACGCTGTACCCCTGCCTCAAGACGCTGGTCGCCAACGGCTGGTTGATCGAGGAGCCGGGGACCTCTTCGGAGGACGCGCTCGCCGCATCACTCACAGGACGTCGCGCCAAGATCGTCTATCGGTTGACGGCGGAAGGTAAGGAGCACTTCGAGGAGCTGCTCTCGCAGACCGGTCCGGACGCGTACGAGGACGAGCACTTCGCCGCCCGGTTCGCCTTCTTCGGACAGACGTCGCGCGACGTACGCGTGCGGGTGCTGGAAGGCCGGCGCAGCCGGCTGGAGGAGCGTCTGGAGAAGATGCGCACCTCCTTCGCCCGCACCCGGGAACGACTCGACGACTACACGCTCGAGCTCCAGCGCCACGGAATGGAGTCCGTGGAGCGCGAAGTGCGCTGGCTGAACGAGCTCATCGAGAGCGAGCGGGCCGGACGGGACCTCCGCGGTTCCGGCTCCGGGGGGCCCGCTCAGCAGGACACCACACATGGATCGACGGGCGGCCTGCCCCGTTCCGGGGACACCCCCGGCGCGGATACGCCCGGCGACACCGCCACGTGAGCGCCCAGTCAGGGCCTCACTCGTACACACAGGGAGCAGCCGGAATGGGTTCGGTTCGCGTAGCCGTCGTCGGCGTGGGCAACTGCGCCGCGTCGCTGGTGCAGGGAGTCGAGTACTACAAGGACGCCGACCCGGCGTCGAAGGTCCCCGGCCTGATGCACGTGCAGTTCGGTGAGTACCACGTGCGCGACGTGGAGTTCGTCGCCGCGTTCGACGTCGACGCCAAGAAGGTCGGCCTCGACCTCGCGGACGCGATCGGCGCCTCCGAGAACAACACCATCAAGATCTGCGACGTGCCCTCCACCGGCGTCACGGTGCAGCGCGGCCACACCCTCGACGGTCTCGGTAAGTACTACCGCGAGACCATCGAGGAGTCCGAGGCCGAGCCGGTCGACGTCGTCCAGGTCCTCAAGGACAAGCAGGTCGACGTCCTGGTCTGCTACCTGCCGGTGGGTTCCGAGGACGCGGCGAAGTTCTACGCCCAGTGCGCCATCGACGCCAAGGTCGCCTTCGTCAACGCCCTCCCGGTCTTCATCGCCGGCACCAAGGAGTGGGCGGACAAGTTCACCGAGGCGGGCGTCCCGATCGTCGGTGACGACATCAAGTCCCAGGTCGGCGCCACCATCACGCACCGCGTCATGGCGAAGCTGTTCGAGGACCGCGGTGTCATCCTGGACCGCACCATGCAGCTGAACGTCGGCGGCAACATGGACTTCAAGAACATGCTCGAGCGCGAGCGCCTGGAGTCCAAGAAGATCTCCAAGACGCAGGCCGTCACCTCCCAGATCCCCGACCGGGACCTCGGCGAGAAGAACGTCCACATCGGCCCGTCCGACTACGTGGCCTGGCTGGACGACCGCAAGTGGGCCTACGTCCGCCTCGAGGGCCGCGCCTTCGGTGACGTCCCGCTGAACCTGGAGTACAAGCTCGAGGTCTGGGACTCCCCGAACTCGGCCGGCGTCATCATCGACGCGCTGCGCGCCGCGAAGATCGCCAAGGACCGCGGCATCGGCGGCCCGATCCTGTCGGCGTCCTCGTACTTCATGAAGTCCCCGCCGGTGCAGTACTTCGACGACGAGGCCCGCGAGAACGTCGAGAAGTTCATCAGGGGAGAGGTCGAGCGCTAACCACGCGCCCCCGCACTGAAAACGCTCCTGCCAGGGCTTGAAGGGTCCCCGGGTACTCCACCCGGGGACCCTTCCCTGTGTGAGGCTGTGCCCCATGCCCGTCGTCCGTGACCTGCGCGTCCTGCTCCGCCTCCGGTACTTCCGGCGCCTGCTCGCCGTACGGCTGCTCTCCCAGGGCGCGGACGGCGTCTACCAGGTCGCGCTCGCCGCCTACGTCGTCTTCTCACCGGAGAAACAGACCTCGGCCGCCGCCATCGCCTCCGCCATGGCGGTCCTGCTCCTGCCGTACTCCGTCGTGGGCCCCTTCGCCGGCGTCCTGCTGGACCGCTGGCGCCGCCGCCAGGTCTTCCTCTACGGCAATCTGCTGCGGGCCCTGATGGCCTCCGCGACGGCTCTGCTGATCCTCGGTCACGCCCCGGACTGGCTCTTCTACGCCTCCGCGCTGTCGGTCACCGCCGTCAACCGCTTCGTCCTGGCGGGCCTGTCCGCCGCCCTCCCCCGTGTCGTGGACGCCGAACGGCTCGTGCTCGCGAACTCCCTCTCCCCGACCGCCGGCACCCTCGCCGCGGCCGCCGGTGGCGGACTCGCCTTCGTCGTACGCCTGGTGGTGGCCGACTCCGACGCCGCCGTGGTGCTGCTGGGCGCGCTGCTGTATCTGTGCGGGGCGCTGGCGGCCCTCCGCCTGGGGCGCGAACAGCTGGGCCCCGATCCGGAGTTGGTGCAGCCCCGGCTGGCCGCGGCGGTCACGGGCACCGCACGCGACCTGGCCGGAGCGGTACGCCATCTCGCCGCCCCACCGCGCCGGGAGGCGGCCTGGGCGCTCGTCGCGATGACCTTGATGCGGTTCTGCTACGGGGCCCTGCTGGTGACACTGCTGATGCTGTGCCGGTACGCCTTCTCCTCGACCGCCGAGGAGGGACTGCGGCTGCTGGGGCTGGCGTTGGGGACCTCCGCCGCCGGCTTCTTCGCGGCGGCCGTGCTGACGCCCTGGGCGGCGGGGTCGCTCGGCCCGGGGCGCTGGATCGTCGTCTGCGCCGGCGCGGCGGCGATCCTGGAGCCCGCTCTCGGCCTCCCGTTCGCCACCGGCCCGATGCTGGTCGCGACGTTCGTCCTCGGACTGACCACGCAGGGAGCGAAGATCGCGACCGACACCGTGGTGCAGTCCTCGGTCGACGACGGCTTCCGTGGCCGGATCTTCTCCGTCTACGACGTCCTGTTCAACGTCGCCTTCGTGGGTGCCGCCGCGGTGGCCGCCCTGATGCTGCCGCCGGACGGTCGTTCAACGGCGCTGGTCATCGCGGTCGCCGCCATCTACGGGGCGGTTGCGGTGGCTATGGCCCGCTTTGGTGTCCGGTAAGTGTCACATCAAGGCCACAGAGCCCCTCCCGGTGACGGGAGTGTCAGTGGTGGCCGGTAACTTACCTGCGTCTTACGCCGCTCTTATACAGAGCGTTCACCAACTCTCCAGGGGGAACCCACCGTGTCCACTCCGCCCCAGGGTCAGAACCCGTTCGCACAGGGACAGCAGCCGCAGGCCGCACCGCAGGGCCAGGCTCCGTACCCGCCCCAGGGCGGCTACCCGCAGCAGCCGGGTCAGCCCGGGTTCCCCACCGCGCCCTACGCGCCGGTTCCCCCGCAGCGCAGCCGCAAGCTCAGCTTCAAGGCGATCCGGATCATCCTGGTCATCGTCGTCGGCCTGGGCTTCGGCATCTACAAGATCATATCTAGCCAGGACGACGCCGACACGGCCAAGGTCGGCGACTGCATGCACCGTGGCAGCACCAACGACAGCAACCCGGACCTCGAGGTCGTGAAGTGCAGCGACTCCAAGGCCCAGTTCGTGGTGCTGGCCAAGATCAGCGGCAAGTACTCCTCGGTCGAGGCCGAGACGAAGTGCACGGCCGCCGCGAAGGACTTCCAGTACTCGTACACCCAGAGCGGTGACGGCAGCGACTTCCTGCTCTGCCTGAAGGACTACAAGAAGTAGGCCGGACAGACCGGGGGCGGTGTTTCACGTGAAACACCGCCCCTCGGCACATCCCCGGGGTCATGTTTCACGTGAAACATGACCCCGTTTTCGTGGCCTCAGCTCTGCTCGGCCCACCACTCCTTGAGCGCCCGTGTGGCGGTCTCCTCGTCCATGGGGCCGTTTTCCAGGCGCAGTTCCAGCATGTGCTTGTACGCCTGGCCGATGACGGGACCGGGTTCGACTCCGAGGATCTGCATGATCTGGTTGCCGTCGAGGTCCGGGCGGATCGCGTCCAGTTCCTCCTGCTCCTGGAGCTGGGCGATGCGCTCCTCCAAGCCGTCGTAGGCGCGGGAGAGCGCCGTCGCCTTCCGCTTGTTGCGGGTCGTGCAGTCGGAGCGGGTGAGCTTGTGGAGGCGGCCGAGGAGCGGGCCGGCGTCACGGACGTACCGCCGGACGGCGGAGTCCGTCCACTCGCCGGTGCCGTATCCGTGGAAGCGGAGGTGGAGTTCGACCAGACGGGAGACGTCCTTCACCAGTTCGTTGGAGTACTTGAGAGCGGTCATCCGCTTCTTCGTCATCTTCGCCCCGACCACCTCGTGGTGGTGGAACGAGACCCGTCCGTCCTTCTCGAACCGCCGCGTGCGGGGCTTGCCGATGTCGTGCAGGAGCGCGGCCAGGCGCAGGGTCAGGTCGGGTCCGTCCTCCTCCAGGGCGATCGCCTGTTCCAGGACGATGAGCGTGTGCTCGTACACGTCCTTGTGGCGGTGGTGCTCGTCGCTCTCCAGCCGCAGGGCCGGGAGCTCGGGCAGCACGTGGTCCGCGAGGCCGGTGTCGACGAGCAGCGTCAGGCCCTTGCGCGGGTTCGCGGAGAGGATCAGCTTGTTCAGCTCGTCCCGTACCCGCTCGGCCGAGACGATCTCGATGCGTCCCGCCATCTCCTTCATGGCCGTCACGACCTCGGGAGCCACCTCGAAGTCCAGCTGCGCGGCGAACCGTGCGGCCCGCATCATCCGCAGCGGGTCGTCGGAGAACGACGCCTCGGGGGTGCCCGGCGTGCGCAGCAGGCGCCTCGCCAGGTCGGCGCGCCCCTCGTGCGGGTCGATGAACGTCTTCTCCGGGAGCGCGAGGGCCATCGCGTTCACCGTGAAGTCCCGCCGGACGAGGTCCTCCTCGATGGAGTCGCCGTACGACACCTCGGGCTTGCGCGACGTCCGGTCGTAGGCCTCCGACCGGTAGGTCGTCACCTCGATCTGGAAACCGTCCTTCTGCGCGCCGACGGTGCCGAAGGCGATGCCGACCTCCCAGACGGCATCCGCCCAGGGCCGGACGATCTTCAGGACGTCCTCGGGCCGCGCGTCGGTCGTGAAGTCGAGGTCGTTGCCGAGCCGGCCGAGCAACGCGTCCCGGACCGAGCCGCCGACCAGGGCGAGCGAGAACGCGGCCTCCTGGAAGCGACGGGCGAGGTCGTCGGCGACGGGGGCCACCGACAGCTGCTCACTCGACATGCGGGGCGGCACCTCACTCTGGGCACGGGGGTTGTCTTCGTTGGCGTTCGGCACAACAGAAGAGAGTACGTGTCCAAGGGGGCCCGGGGCGCCTCCATTGAATGCGCACAAGCCGGCCGGGGCGTCTGCTGCCATACCCGCTCAATAGCAGTGCTCGTGAGGTAAGACACCGCGCTGCTTGATACGGGAACATATAGGACGTACCGCCGCCCCCTGGCGATCTTGCGGAGCAGACCGCGGCACTTACCCTCAGCGCGCATCGTTACCATGCGTGGACGCACATTGCGACGACCACTGACGACGACGAGGGACGGGCGAGCGCGTGGCCGAAGCGGCAGACTTCCAGGGGACCACTCCCTCACCTGCCCGCCGGTGGCTGCGGCGCTCCGGAGCACTGCTCGCCGGAGCGCCCCTACTGGCAGGTCTGCTGCAGCTGCCCGCAGGGGCGGCCACGCAGACCTCTGCACGGGACGCCTCCGGCACCGGCTCGGTGTCCGTGGCCCTGGACTCCCTCAGTCCCTCCGCGCCCACGGACGGCGACACGCTCACCGTCTCCGGCACGGTGACCAACAACGGCAAGCAGCCGGTCACCGGCGCCCACGTGGGGCTGCGGGTGGGCCCCGAGGTCAGCACGCGTTCGGGCATCGACGACATCGCCCGCAGCAGCGACAGCGTCCAGGGGGCGAGCGGCCCCGAGGTCGGCGGCAAGTACGCCGAGAAGTTCGCCAAGCTCACACCCGGAGTCGCCGAGCACTTCAGCATCTCGGTGCCGGTCGACAAGCTCGACCTCGGTGGTGACGGGATCTACCAGTTCGCCGTCGCGCTGTCCGGGCAGACCGCCGCCCAGCCCTGGGTCCAGACCCTCGGCGTCCAGCGGACCTTCCTCCCCTGGCAGGCCGAGGGGGCGGACACGAAGACGAAGACGACCTTCCTGTGGCCGCTCGTCTCGACCGTCCACCTGACCGCCGAGACAGGACCGAACGACCAGCAGACGCCGGTCTTCCTCAACGACGACCTCGCCAAGGAGATCTCCCCCGGCGGCCGCCTGGACGAGATGCTGACCATCGGCGAGGGGCTCGACGTCACCTGGGTGCTCGACCCCGACCTGATCGCCTCCGTCGATGCGATGGCACGCAGCTACAAGATCAAGAACGAGGACGGGACCACCACGGTCGGGACCCACCAGGCGGTCGCCAAACGGTGGCTCGACGAGCTGCAGAAGGCGGTGGCGGACCAGGAGGTCGTCGCCCTGCCCTTCGCCGACCCCGACCTCGCGTCCCTGGCGCACAACGGCACCGGTGTCACCGGCTCGCTGAACCACCTGAACGAGGCCACCGACGTGGCGGCCACCACGGTCAGGACCGTGCTGCACGTGACACCCGCCACGGACTTCGCCTGGCCCGTGGACGGCGCCGTCGACCCGTCGATCGTCAAGGTCGCCACCTCGGCGGGCGCCGACAAGGTGATCGTCCGCAGCGACAGCCTCCAGGAGACCGGCGGCCTGCCCTACACGCCCTCCGCGGCCCGTCCGATCGGCGGCGGCACCACGGCGGTCGTCGCGGACGCACGGCTGTCGACGGCCTTCCAGGGCGATCTGACGACGGCTTCCTCCTCCACGCTCGCCGTGCAGCGGTTCCTGGCCCAGAGCCTGGCGCTCAACGCTCAGTCGGACAAGCAGCGCAGCATCGTCGTGGCACCGCAGCGCATGCCCACCACTTCCCAGGCGCAGACGATGGCGGACGCGCTGTCGGCCCTGCAGAGCGGGAACTGGTCGCGGACCCAGGAGCTCTCCGCGGCCGCCAAGGCCAAGCCGGATCCGGGCGCCACCACCAGGCTGCCGTCGACCTCCGCCTATCCGTCCTCGCTGCGCAGGCAGGAGCTGCCGCGCACCGCCTTCGAGCAGATCGCGCGGACGCAGGAGACCCTCGACAACTTCAAGGTGATCCTGACCAACGACTCGCGCGTGGTGACCCCCTTCGGGCGGGCCATGAACCGCGACATGTCCACCTCGTGGCGAGGTCGCGCGAATGCCGCGGAGGATTTCCGCACCGGTGTGGAGAACCACCTCGGCGAGCTGACCCGTCAGGTCGAACTGATCGACAAGTCCGACACCAAGCTGTCCGGACGCAGCGCCACGATCCCGGTCACCGTCCGGAACAACCTGGTGCAGGGCGTCCAGCACCTGGTGCTGCGCCTCACCTCGACCAGCCCCAACCGCCTCAAGATCGGCGACTACGCCTTCGACGAGCAGCCGATCACGGTCTCCGGCGGACACAGCCAGACGGTGAAGTTCACCACGACGGCCAAGGCCAACGGCCAGGCCACCGTGGTCGCCCAGCTGTACACGCAGGACGGTCAGAAGTACGGCGACCCCGTCAGCTTCGACGTCAAGGTCACCGAGTTCACGGCGACCGTCATGCTGGTCATCGGCGGCGGCTTCCTCCTGCTGGTCCTGGCCGGCTTCCGTATGTACACGCAGCGCAAGCGGGCCGCCCGCCAGGCCGGGGAGAACGAGCCCGACGACGAGCCGGGCGAGGCGAACGAGGAACCGGAGAACCCGGAGGCCCCCACTGCTCGTCTCCAGGAGGAGTCCGGCACCGATGCCCGGGCAGGCGACCCGCAGCAGCCGAGTGACCCGACACCGGACACCGCAGTGGAAAGCGCCGACCCCTCCGCCACGGGTGAGAGAGTGGACCGTTGAGCGAAGTCGTGGCCGGTGGGCCCGGGACGATGAGGTGGGGTAACCATGAACGCGCCGTACGACGGTGACCGCGGCCAGGCCGTGGGCAGCTCGGGGCACCCCGAGGGCCCGCCGCCCGAGCCCGGCCAGGTGCCGCCGCAGCCGCCCGCCGACGCGTACCTGCAGGACGCCTACGACCAGGACCCCTACCGGGCGCAGGACCTCGCTGCCCAGGACCCGGTCGCCGAGGCCCTCTACGACCGCGCCGCGCACCCCCCGCCGCCCCCCGGCACGTACGAGCCGCAGCAGCCGCAGTACGGCCGCCCGCCCCAGTCTGCGTACGCCCCGGACCCGCAGGTGTGGGCTCAGACCCCGGCTCCGGAGCCGGACGGCGCGACCCAGTACCTGCCCTACGGCGACAACCGGCGCACGGCCCAGTACGTGGGCGTCGACGATCTGGTGACCGAGGCCGGCGAGGAGCGCCACGAGCCGGACGCGTTCGCGCACCTCTTCCGGGACCAGCAGCAGGGCAGCGGGCGCCCGACGGATCCTCCGTCGGTGCCTGGCCCTGCCGCCGCCCCCGGTGGGCAGGCTCCGGCGGCGCAGTACGCGCAGCCGATGGCTCCGGCGCCCGCGGGCGAACAGACCATGAACCTCGCCCCCACCCCCGGGGCCGACCAGACGCTGAACCTGGGTGCCGTGCCCGTCGCGGCCCCCGAGGCCCCCGCGCCCGCCCCCGCCGCGAAGAAGGGCGGGAAGGCCGGCGGTCTGCTCAAGTCCAGCGCCGTGATGGCGGCGGGCACGATGGTCTCCCGCCTCACCGGCTTCGTCCGCTCGGCGCTGATCGTCTCCGCGCTGGGCACGGCTCTTCTCGGTGACACCTTCCAAGTCGCCTACCAGCTGCCGACGATGATCTACATCCTCACCGTCGGCGGCGGTCTCAACTCGGTCTTCGTGCCTCAGCTCGTACGGGCCATGAAGGAGGACGACGACGGTGGCGAGGCCTTCGCCAACCGGCTGCTGACGCTGGTGATCGTCGCTCTCGCGGCGCTCACCGCGGTCGCGGTCCTCGCGGCGCCGGTGCTGGTGCGGGTGCTCTCGGTGAAGGTCGCGGGCGATCCGGCGGCCAACGAGGTCGCCGTCACCTTCACCCGCTACTTCCTGCCCTCCATCTTCTTCATGGGCATTCATGTGGTGATGGGCCAGATCCTCAATGCCCGCGGCAAGTTCGGCGCGATGATGTGGACGCCGGTCCTCAACAACATCGTCATCATCGTGACGTTGGGCATGTTCCTCTGGGTGTACGGCACGTCCGCGCACTCGAACATCACGGTCACGAGCATCCCGCCGGAGGGCCAGCGGCTCCTCGGGATCGGCGTTCTCCTCGGACTGGTCGTCCAGGCCCTGGCAATGATCCCCTACCTGCGCGAGACCGGGTTCCGGCTGCGCCTGCGCTTCGACTGGAAGGGCCACGGCCTCGGCAAGGCCGCGATGCTCGCCAAGTGGACGGTACTGTTCGTCCTCGCCAACCAGGCGGGTGCCCTGGTCGTCACGCAGCTGGCGACGGCGGCCGTGAAGGACACGAACATCGCCGGCACCGGCTTCAGCGCCTACGCCAACGCCCAGCTGATCTGGGGCCTTCCGCAGGCGATCATCACCGTGTCCCTGATGGCGGCCCTGCTGCCGCGCATCTCGCGTTCGGCGGCCGAGGGCGACAGGGGCGCGGTCCGCGACGACATCTCCCAGGGCCTGCGCACCACGGCCGTGGCCATCGTGCCGATCGCCTTCGGCTTCCTGGCTCTCGGCATCCCGATGTGCACGCTCATCTTCGGCACCTCGGGCACCGGCGCCGCCACCAACATGGGCTACATGCTGATGGCCTTCGGCCTCGGCCTGATCCCGTACTCGGTGCAGTACGTCGTCCTGCGCGCCTTCTACGCCTACGAGGACACCCGGACGCCCTTCTACAACACGGTCATCGTGGCCGCGGTCAACGCGGGTGCCTCGGCGCTGTGTTACTTCGTGCTGCCGGCCCGCTGGGCCGTGGCCGGCATGGCCGCCGCGTACGGTTTGGCCTACGCGATCGGCGTGGGAGTGGCCTGGAACCGGCTGCGCAAGCGCCTGGGCGGCGACCTGGACGGCGCCCGCGTGCTGCGGACGTACGCCAGGCTCTGCATCGCCTCGGTGCCGGCCGCCGCCCTCAGCGGCGCGGTCTGCTACGGGATCGGCCACACGCTCGGCCAGGGCGTCGTCGGATCCTTCGCGGCAATGCTGGTCGGCGGGGCGGTTCTCCTCGGAGTCTTCTTCGTCGCCGCCCGCAAGATGCGGATCGAGGAACTGAACTCACTGGTCGGCATGGTCCGCGGGCGTCTGGGGCGCTGACGCGGGGGTACGCGCACAACCATCGTCCGCCACCGCGTGTCGTGCATAGCGGCGGACTGTGGGCACAATTGGTTTCGGCGTCGGACGGCGCGCACGGAAGTCGGTCGGCGCGCGATGGATGGGGAGGCAGGGACGACGGTGGCGGAACGGAGCACGGCTGCCGTCGACGTGGCAGACAACAGCGGCGACAAGCCGCTGACCGCGGAGGCGGACCAGTCCACGGCCGACGGGGTGGCCCAGAACCGGGAGCGGGACACGGACATCGACGAGGCACAGGGGAGTGGCGGGACCGAGGGTTCCGGGAAGGCCTCGACGCCCGAGCTGCACAGCGGGCACAAGCTCGCCAGACGGTACCGGCTCGAGGAGTGCGTCACCCGTCTGGACGGATTCAGCAGTTGGCGGGCCGTCGACGAGAAACTGCGTCGCGCCGTCGGCGTTCACATCCTGCCCGCGGACCACGCGCGGGCACGTTCCGTCCTCGCGGCCGCCCGGTCCGCGGCGCTGCTCGGCGACCCGCGCTTCGTCCAGGTCCTCGACGCCGTCGAGGAGAACGACCTCGTCTACGTCGTCCACGAGTGGCTGCCCGACGCCACCGAGATGACCACGCTCCTCGCCTCCGGGCCGCTGGAGCCGTACGACGCGTACCAGATGGTCAGCCAGATCGCCGCTGCCATGGCCGCGGCGCACCGCGAGGGGCTGGCCCATCTGCGGCTGAATCCCAACGCCGTGCTGCGGACGTCGAGCGGCCAGTGGCGCATCCGCGGACTCGCCGTCAACGCCGCCCTGCGCGGCATCAGTTCCGAGACCCCGCAGCGCACCGACACCGAGGCCGTCGGCGCTCTGCTGTACGCGGCGCTCACCCAGCGCTGGCCGTACGAGAGCGACGCCTACGGGCTGTCGGGGCTACCGAAGGACGTCGGCCTGATCGCGCCCGACCAGGTGCGGGCCGGTGTCCACCGCGGCCTGTCCGAGCTGTCCATGCGGGCCCTCGCCAACGACGGGGCGACCGCCTCCCGGCACGAGTCGGCGTGCACGACGCCGGAGGAACTGGTGAAGGCGATCGGCGAGATGCCCCGCATCCGTCCGCCGGAGCCGACGTTCACCGCACCGCCGGAGTACCAGCGCACGACGTACCAGCAGGGCACGTACGGCCGGCCGGCGGCGCACCCGGGTGCCACCCAGCCCGTCCCGGCTCCTCCGGCGCCCCTGCAGAGCCGCACCGGCAAGGCACTGAAGTGGGCCGTCTCGGCGCTCCTCATCGCCGCGCTGGGTCTTGGCAGTTGGCAGCTCGCCGAGGTCCTCATGGACAACGGCAGCAAGAACGACGACACCAACAAGACGCAGACGACCGACGGCAACGACAAGAACAGCGGCAAGGCCAAGCCGGTCCGAACCCTCAAGATCCAGAACGCTCAGGAGTACGTCGCCAAGGGCGACGCCCAGCACCCGGGCGACGTCGGGAAGACGTACGACGACAAGAGCTCCACGTACTGGCGCACCGCCAGCTACCAGGACGGCCCGGACATGAACCCGGCCTTCAAGCCGGGCGTCGGCATCGTCTACGACCTCGGCTCCGAGCAGGAGGTCTCCGGCGCGTCGATAGGGCTTCTGTTCGGCGGCAACCACACGACGGTCACGCTGTACGCCACCGATTCCATGAGCTCGTCGGTTCCGATCACGTCGATGACGAAACTGGGGTCGTTGAAGACCACGAGCACCTCGGCCAAGGTGACGGTCGCCAAGCCGGTGAAGAGCCGGTACGTGCTGGTGTGGTTCACCGCCCTTCCCTACGCGCAGGGCGACACCTACAGCAACGCCGGTTACAAGCAGGCCATCACCGACCTGAAGTTCACCGGCTGAGCACGTCAGGGGGAGGGGGTCCGATGGCAGATGACACCGCATACGGCGACGCGAGCGATCAGGATCTCCTGGCCCGCCATGTGAAAGGCGACCCGGACGCCTTCGGTGAGCTCGTACGGCGGCACCGTGACCGTCTATGGGCGGTCGCCCTGCGCACGCTGGGCGACCGCGAGGAGGCCGCTGACGCCGTCCAGGACGCCCTCGTATCCGCCTACCGGGCCGCCCACACCTTCCGCGGCCAGTCGGCCGTCACGACCTGGCTGCACCGGATCACGGTGAACGCCTGTCTCGACCGCGCCCGGAAGGTGGCCTCCCGCAAGACCTCCCCGGTCGACGACACCGAGCGGCTGGAGCAGCTGCTGGAGCCGCACGAGGAGGCCTCGGCGCCGGCCGAGCGCAACGATCTGCACCGTCAGCTGCTGGAGGCCCTCGGCACTCTGCCGCCCGACCAGCGTGCCGCCCTCGTCCTCGTGGACATGCAGGGGTACCCGGTCGCCGAGGCGGCCCGTGTCCTCGATGTCCCCACCGGCACGGTGAAGAGCCGCTGCGCCCGCGGCCGAGCCAGACTCCTGCCGCTCCTCACTCATCTGCGACCGGAAAGCGCCGGTGGCGGAAAGGAACGGGGCGAGGAGCGGAACCGGACTCAGGGGACATCCGTCCCACCGGCAGCGGGACCACCGACTGTCGGTCCCCGTGACACCGGACCGAGTGATCCAGCTGCTGTGAAGGGCGGAGGTGGGCGAGCGTGACTTCCACGACGGACATGGCCGGGCACCCGGACGTCGCCGAGATCTCCGACCTCGCCGAGGGTCTGCTCCCGCCGTCCCGGACCGCGGACATCCGGCAGCACCTGGACGAGTGCGAGCTCTGTACGGACGTGTATGTCTCGCTGGAGGAGATCCGGGGGCTGCTCGGCACGCTGCCCGGTCCCACCCGCATGCCCGCCGATGTCGCCGGGCGCATCGACGCCGCACTCGCCGCCGAGGCACTGCTGAACGCCACGTCGCCCGAAACGCGGGACTTCTCGTCGTCCGTCGGCGCGTCCCACGCGATCACCGGCGTGGACGAGAGCGCTCATGTTTCACGTGAAACATCGGTGGCTGCCGACCGCCCGTCCGGTCACGCACGCTCGTCGTCGACGGGGCCGGGCCGCAAGGACCGCAAGCGAGGCGGGCGTCGCAGGATCGCCGTCCTCGGCGGCGTCTTCGGTGTCGCCGCTCTCGGGCTCGGTTCGGTTCTGGTCGCCACGTTCGACGACGGCAAGCCGAGCGGGGAGTCCGGTCGGCAGACCACCGCGGCGGACACCTTCTCCGACAAGAAGCTGGGCCGCCAGGTCTCGGACCTTCTCTCCAAGGGCAGCGACTCCGGGCGGGGCTCCATCGCCCCGCACCACAGCGTCGGCGTCCAGGGCGGCCCCAGCATCATGTCGCCGAAGCTGGACCGGTCCCTCGCGGTTCCCCCGTGCGTCCTGAAGGGCATCGGACGCAACGACGCGGCACTGGCGACCGAGAAGGGCGTGTACAAGGGTGCCGACGTCCTGCTGGTGGTGCTCTCCGACCCGTCCGACAGCAACAAGGTGAACGCCTACCTGGTGGAGACGTCCTGCGTGGCCCACCCGTCGTCGGTCAAGGCCAAGGTTCTCCTGACGCACTCCTACGCCAAGCCGTAGCGGCCGACGCTTCGACTCCGCCCCGCGTGGCAGCCGGCACGGAGGCATCTCCGGAGCACGCCCCTGTCCGCCGCTCCGTGTGCCCGGACACAGCGGGAATGCACGCCCCTTAGGATCCGTTGGGTGGGGTGAGAGCTCTGAGAGGGGCTTCCATCCGGTCCGACGACGCAGTCCAGAGACGAGGAAACAAGCCGTGAGCGACGTCCGTAACGTGATCATCATCGGCTCCGGGCCCGCCGGCTACACGGCGGCGCTCTACACCGCGCGCGCGTCGCTGAAGCCGCTGGTCTTCGAGGGCGCAGTCACCGCCGGCGGTGCGCTCATGAACACCACCGAGGTGGAGAACTTCCCCGGCTTCCAGGACGGCATCATGGGCCCCGAGCTCATGGACAACATGCGCGCCCAGGCCGAGCGTTTCGGCGCCGAGCTCGTCCCCGACGACGTCGTCTCCGTCGACCTGACCGGCGACATCAAGACCGTCACGGACACCGCCGGCACCGTGCACAAGGCGAAGGCCGTCATCGTCACCACCGGCTCGCAGCACCGCAAGCTGGGCCTGCCGAACGAGGACGCGCTCTCCGGCCGCGGTGTCTCCTGGTGCGCCACCTGTGACGGGTTCTTCTTCAAGGACCAGGACATCGCCGTGATCGGCGGCGGCGACACCGCGATGGAGGAGGCCACCTTCCTCTCCCGCTTCGCCAAGTCCGTGACGATCGTCCACCGCCGCGACACCCTGCGTGCCTCCAAGGCGATGCAGGAGCGCGCCTTCGCCGACCCGAAGATCAAGTTCGTGTGGGACAGCGAGGTCGCCGAGATCCAGGGCGAGCAGAAGCTGTCGGGGCTGAAGCTGCGCAACCTCAAGACCGGCGAGCTGAGCGACCTGGCGGTCACCGGCCTGTTCATCGCGATCGGCCACGACCCGCGCACCGAACTCTTCAAGGGCCAGCTCGACCTGGACGAGGAGGGCTACCTGAAGGTCGCCGCCCCCTCGACCCGCACCAACGTGACCGGTGTGTTCGCCGCCGGTGACGTCGTCGACCACACCTACCGCCAGGCGATCACCGCGGCCGGCACCGGCTGCTCCTCCGCTCTCGACGCCGAGCGCTTCCTCGCCGCCCTCGCGGACGAGGAGCAGGCCGAGCCCGAGAAGACCGCTGTCTGATCCTCCCCGTCCACCCGCCCCACCGCACACCAGTAAAAGGAGCCCCCGCCGTGGCCGACCTGAAGAACGTGACCGACGACTCCTTCGAGCAGGACGTCCTCAAGAGCGACAAGCCCGTCCTGGTGGACTTCTGGGCCGCCTGGTGCGGCCCGTGCCGCCAGATCGCTCCGTCGCTCGAGGCGATCGCCAAGGAGTACGGCGACAAGATCGAGGTCGTCAAGCTCAACATCGACGAGAACCCGGGTACGGCTGCCAAGTACGGCGTCATGTCCATCCCGACGCTGAACGTCTACCAGGGTGGCGAGGTCGCCAAGACCATCGTCGGTGCCAAGCCGAAGGCCGCGATCGTCCGTGACCTCGAGGACTTCATCGCCGAGTGACGTTTCACGTGAAACATCAGGGGCCGACCCGTCTGGGTCGGCCCCTTCGCGTTGCAGAGAACCGCTCACAGGGGTCGGAGAGCGGGTTCCTTCTGTACGGCTCCCAGCAGCCGGTCGAGCGCCATCTCCACGTCTTCCTTCCAGGAGAGCGTCGTCCGTAGCTCCAGCCGCAGGCGCGGGTTGGCGGGGTGCGGTCGCACCGTCTTGAAGCCCACGGCTAGGAGATGGTCGGCCGGCAGAACGCAGGCGGGTTCCTTCCACCGGGCGTCTCCGAAGGCTTCGATCGCCTTGAAGCCGCGGCGCAGGAGGTCCTTGGCGACCGTCTGCACCATGACGCGCCCCAGCCCTTGTCCCTGATAGCCGGGCATGATGGACGCGGTGATCAGCTGGACCGCGTCGGGTGACACAGGGCTGGTGGGGAACGCCGTGGAGCGGGGCACATAGGCGGGTGGGGCGTAGAGCACGAAACCCGCCGGCACGTCATCGACGTAGACGACCCGGCCGCAGGATCCCCAGTCGAGCAGGACGGCGGAGATCCACGCCTCCTTCTCCAGGGCGGCCGTACCGGCCCTTACCGCGGCCTCTCCGCTGACCGGGTCGAGTTCCCAGAAGACGCAAGACCGGCAGCGGTTGGGAAGGTCCTGAAGGTTGTCCAGCGTGAGCGGTACGAGCCGACGCCCCATGAAGGCTGTTCCTCGCTTCCTTCGCCCGCGGCGTCGCGAGCGGCTGTCAGAGAGCTCCGTTCCCTCAGCAGGCTGCCGACGAAGCCGCCGACCGCCCCCAGCCCCAGGGCCGCGCTCACCCATCCGGTCCGGCTCACCGTGCCCATGGCCCCTGCCTCCCCTCAGAGGTCGCCTGGTGGATGCGCCACACCCGATCGCATCGTATCCACGATGCCATTGCATCGATACCGACCGACAGCAAAGAGCGGGCCGTGTTCCGGTACCACCGGACACGGCCCGCCGGGCCGGTCACCGTCCCACCGACGGGTGGGCGGCCACCCTCTCTACGCCTCCGGCTCCGCGGAGTCGCCGTCGTGCAGGCCCTGCTGAAGGACCGGTCCCTCACCGGGAGCGAGGGTGCCGAGGATGCGCTCGAGGTCCTCCATCGACGCGAACTCGACGGTGATCTTGCCCTTCTTCTGCCCCAGGTCGACCTTCACCCGCGTCTCGAAACGGTCCGAGAGCCGGGTGGCAAGGTCCGTCAGCGCCGGGGAGACCCGGCCGCCGGCTCGTGGCCCCTTGGCCCGCTGAGCGCTCTGCGGACGCGACCCCATCAGGGTCACGATCTCCTCGACGGCCCGCACCGAGAGCCCCTCCGCGACGATGCGGTGAGCAAGCCGGTCCTGCTCCTCCGAGTCCTCGACGGACAGCAGGGCCCGCGCATGACCGGCCGACAGCACCCCGGCGGCCACCCGGCGCTGCACGGCGGGCGAGAGCTTCAGCAGACGCAGGGTGTTGGACACCTGCGGGCGGGACCGGCCGATGCGGTCGGCCAGCTGGTCGTGGGTGCAGTTGAAGTCCTTCAAAAGCTGGTCGTAGGCAGCGGCCTCTTCCAGCGGGTTCAGCTGCGCACGGTGCAGGTTCTCCAGGAGGGCGTCCAGGAGGAGCTTGTCGTCGTCCGTGGCCCGCACGATCGCGGGGATGGCGTCCAGACCCGCCTCACGGCTGGCCCGCCAGCGCCGCTCGCCCATGATGAGCTCGTAGCGCGAGGATCCGACCTGACGGACGACGACCGGCTGGAGAAGGCCGACCTCCTGAATGGAGGTGACCAGTTCCTGCAGCGCGTCCTCGTCGAAGACCTCGCGGGGCTGGCGCGGGTTGGGGGTGATCGAGTCGAGGGGGAGTTCCGCGAAGTGAGCCCCCACCGGGGCCGCGGGAATGTCCTCGACACCGTTCACCGACGGCAGCTCGGTTTCATGGGAAACCGGCGGCAGCGTTGTCACCTTCGCCGCGGCCACTCCGCGGTCGGTCGTCAGCACTGGTACCGACGACGAGGACGCGGCACCCGCGCCTCCCACCGCGGCCGAAGCCGGCGTCTTCTCCGTCGGGGCAGCGGGGATCAGTGCGCCGAGTCCACGGCCCAAACCCCTCCGTCGCTCGCTCACTGAATACCCTCCACCATGCTCGGGTTGCTCTGGGCGCCGATATGGGCCTGCGTCGGGTCGTAACTGACACCGACACCCTTCAGCGCGATTTCTCGTGCCGCCTCAAGATAGGACAACGCACCGCTGGACCCCGGATCGTAGGTCAGCACTGTCTGTCCGTAGCTCGGCGCCTCGGAGATACGGACCGAGCGGGGAATGCTCGTCCGCAGCACCTCGTCGCCGAAGTGGGTGCGCACCTCTTCCGCGACCTGCGACGCGAGCCGCGTCCGGCCGTCGTACATGGTGAGCAGGATCGTCGATACGTGCAGGTCGGGGTTGAGGTGCCCCCGCACCAGGTCGACGTTGCGCAGCAGCTGGCCCAGGCCCTCCAGTGCGTAGTACTCGCACTGGATCGGGATGAGGACCTCCGCGCCGGCGACCAACGCGTTGACCGTCAGCAGACCGAGGGAGGGCGGGCAGTCGATGAGGATGTAGTCCAGAGGGTGCTCGTAGGCCTGGATCGCGCGCTGGAGTCTGCTCTCACGTGCCACCAGGGACACCAGCTCGATCTCGGCACCGGCGAGATCGATCGTGGCGGGCGCGCAGAAGAGCCCCTCGACATCCGGGACGGGCTGGACGACATCGGCCAACGGCTTGCTGTCGATCAGAACGTCGTAGATGGACGGCACTTCGGCGTGGTGGTCGATCCCCAGGGCCGTGGACGCGTTGCCCTGCGGGTCGAGGTCGATCACGAGAACCCGGCCTCCGTGGACGGCCAGCGAGGCGGCGAGGTTGACCGTCGTCGTCGTCTTGCCCACGCCACCCTTCTGGTTGGCGACCACGATGACACGGGTCTGCTCGGGCCTCGGAAGGCCCTCGCCCGCGCGACTCAGAGCCTCCACGGCCAGTTGGGCAGCACGACCGATCGGAGTGTCGTCCATCGGGGGCGGTGTTTCACGTGAAACATCCTCCCCCATCGACTCGGTACGGGGACCGGGGACCGGATCGGTCATCGGTCCCGCGATGTTGGCGTCGGACCGCAAGGATTCACTCTCCTCGACTTCAGGCTCGCAATGAACAGAGCCTCCCATGTCTTCGGGGTCGCGAACCAGTGAGGCCTGGGGTTCTGTGGAGAAATCCACCTCTGTGGACAACTCGGTTCCCTCATCGAGTGAACCAAGGGGCTTGTTGCGGTCACGGGGTTCGGCCGCAGCGCGGCCCCGGCTGATGATGCCGTGCAGCAGTGAGCGACGTTTCACGTGAAACACGATGCAGCGCAACGAGGGTCGAACTGCCGCGACACTCCGGCATGCATCGGTTGGGCAGCTTGTGTGGAGTACGTCTCGTCGGCAGGACGGATCAGGCCGACGCCGAATGAGCCGACGTCGGCGAGATCAACGACGCCGACGAGTCCTGCCCGTTCGAGCCGCCTTGGCTCGCTTGGCCGCGAAACGCACGCCGCCCGGGCTCTCGCCGACCTCCACCCGCACCACCGTGGACAGGGGATCCACGACCCCCTCACCGACGTGCAGGATCGACGTCTCCACAGCACCGAGCTTGCTCAGGGCCGTGCCGGCGGCCTTCAGCTCCTCCTCGGCGGTGTCCCCCTTGAGCGCCAGCATCTCTCCGTACGGACGCAGCAGCGGAATGCCCCATGCGGCCAGGCGGTCCAGCGGCGCCACGGCCCGCGCGGTCACCACGTGCACCGACGGCAGCTTGCCCATGACCTCCTCGGCCCGGCCCCGCATGACCGTCACATGGTCGAGACCCAGCAGCTCCACGACCTCGGTGAGGAAGTTCGTGCGCCGCAGCAGGGGCTCCAGCAACGTGATCTTCAGGTCCTCCCGGACGAGCGCCAGGGGGATACCGGGCAGACCGGCACCCGAGCCCACGTCGCACACGGTCACGCCCTCGGGCACGACCTCCGAGAGCACCGCGCAGTTCAGCAGGTGCCGCTCCCACAGGCGGGGCACTTCGCGTGGGCCGATGAGACCGCGCTGCACACCCGCCTCGGCGAGCAGCTCCGCGTAGCGAACCGCGTCCGCGAAGCGATCACCGAACACCTCACGCGCCTGCTCGGGCGCAGGGGGGAGCTCCGCTGCCTCCGTCACGGGGACCGTCCTTCCGTACCGCATCGACGCATCCGAGCGCCGACCACCAGAACTACCAGGCTGACAAAGTCCGGCCCCGTCTGCGCTACAGACGGGGCCGGAGGAACGTACGGACCGATCAGGCGGGAAGGACGACGACGAAGCGCTGCGGCTCCTCGCCCTCGGACTCGCTGCGCAGGCCCGCGGCCTTGACCGCGTCGTGCACGACCTTGCGCTCGAACGGCGTCATCGGCTTCATCTTCACCGGCTCACCGGTGTTCTTGACGTCGGCCGCGGCCTTGGCACCCAGCTCGGAGAGCTCGGCGCGCTTCTTGGCGCGATAGCCGGCGATGTCCAGCATCAGGCGGCTGCGGTCGCCGGTCTCCCGGTGCACGGCCAGGCGCGTGAGCTCCTGAAGCGCCTCCAGCACCTCACCGTCACGGCCGACCAGCTTCTGCAGGTCTCGGCTCCCCGTGTCGCTGATGATCGAGACAGCGGCGCGGTCGGCCTCGACGTCCATGTCGATGTCGCCGTCGAGATCGGCGATGTCCAGCAGACCCTCGAGGTAGTCCGCCGCGATCTCGCCCTCCTGCTCCAGGCGGGTCAGGGTGTCTGCACCCTCGGCAGCGGCGGAGGTGGTGCCTTCCGTCACGGGATGGGCTCCTTCTTACTTCTTGGACGGGGACTTGGGGCGCTGCGGGCCCTTGCGCTGCCCGGACTGGGCCTTGCTGCGGGTGCCGCTGCCGGTCTGCGAGGCGGCCTTCTTGGCAGCGGCGGCAGGCTTGGCGTCCTCGGGCTTGGCGTCCTCGGGCTCGTCGGACTTGCTCAGCGACGTGGTCGGTCCGGAATCACCCGGCTTGGTCGTGCCGGACTGACGCTGGGCCTTGGTCTGACGCTTGGGCTGCTGGCGCTTGGGGGCGGCGGTGCCGGTGGTCGGCGTACCGTCCTCGGTCTGCGTGACCACGGCCGCGTCGCTCTTCACCACGGTGCCGTCCGTCTGGGCGGCGAGGCCGGCCTTGCTCAGACCGTTGATGAACTTGCGCTCGAACTCGTTGCGGTCGCGGCCCTTGGCGACGATCGCCTTGACGATGGTCTTCTCGCTGCGCCGGCGGACCTTGCCGTGGTGCGTGACGTGCTTGGCCAGACGCTCCAGGTAGGCGGCCTGAGCCTTGGAACCCGGGGTCGGGTTGTTGTGGATGACGTACATCTGCTGGCCCATGGTCCACACGTTGGTGGTCAGCCAGTAGACGAGGACACCGACCGGGAAGTTGATGCCGAAGACGGCGAACATGACCGGGAAGACGTACATCAGCATCTTCTGCTGCTGCATGAACGGCGTCTTGACCGTGGTGTCGACGTTCTTCGTCATCAGCTGGCGCTGCGTGTAGAACTGCGACGCCGACATCATGACGATCATGATCGCGGTGACGACGCGGACGTCGGTCAGGGAGGCGCCGAGCGACTCGACCTTCGCCGAGCTGTCGGTGAACTTCGCCGCCAGCGGGGCGCCGAAGATGTGCGCCTTACGGGCGCTGGCGAGCAGCGACTCGTTGATGACGCCGATCGTGGAGCCCGTCGCGATGCCGTTGAGCACGTGGTACAGGGCGAAGAAGAACGGCGACTGCGCCAGGATGGGAAGGCACGAGGAGAGCGGGTTGGTACCCGTCTCCTTGTACAGCTTCATCATCTCTTCGGACTGGCGCTGCTTGTCGTTCTTGTAGCGCTCCTGGATCTTCTTCATCTCGGGCTGGAGCGTCTGCATCGCCCGAGTGGCCTTGATCTGCTTCACGAAGAGCGGGATCAGGCAGATACGGATCAGGATCACCAGGGACACGATGGACAGGCCCCAGGCCCAGCCCGTATCGGGACCGAAGATCTTCCCGTAGACGGAGTGGAACTGGACGATGACCCATGAGACGGGTGTCGTGATGAAGCTGAAGAGGCTGGCAATCGTGTCCACTAATCATGCTCCTTGGGCATGGGACGAGGTCTCTGCGGCCGGGCTCGAAGGAGGATTCTCTTCGGTGCTCGAAACAGGATTCTCTTCGGGGGCCGTTGCGGCGGCGGAGGACCCGCCCCTGCGTGCACGCCAGGCGTCACGCAGCATTTCGTGCCATCGCGGACGCTTGCGGGGCGGCACATGGTCCACACCGCCCAGCGACCACGGATTGCACCGCAGGATGCGCCAGCCGGTGAGCGCCGTGCCCTTGATCGCGCCGTGCCGGTCGATGGCCGTGTAGCCGTAGTGGGAACACGACGGGTAGTACTTGCACACCGGCCCGAGCAGCGGACTGATCGTCCACTGGTACAGCTTGATCAGAGCCAGCAGTGGGTACTTCATCGCGCGCCCCCTCCCAGCAGCCGCTCGATGGCGGCATCCAGGTCTCGGGCCAGTTGTGCATGGTCGGCATCGCCCGCGCCGGGCAACGCTCGTACGACTACCAGGCTACCGGGGGGCAGGAGAGCCACCCGCTCGCGCATCAGATGACGCAGTCTGCGCTTGACCTTGTTGCGTACGACCGCTCCGCCCACGGCCTTGCTCACGACGAAACCCGCACGCGTCGGGGGAGCGCTCTCCCCAGGCGCGTGCGGGTCCGTGGCACCGCTGCGTAGATGGACGACGAGGGACGGGCGTCCGGCCCGGCGCCCTCGTCGTACCGCGGTCGCGAAGTCCTCGCGCCGCCTCAGCCGGTTCTCGGTGGGCAGCACGACGGCATGACCTGACCGGGATCAGGCGGACAGGCTGGCGCGACCCTTGGCGCGACGGTTCGCGAGAATGGCGCGGCCGGCACGGGTCCGCATGCGCAGGCGGAAGCCGTGGGTCTTGGCGCGACGACGGTTGTTCGGCTGGAAGGTGCGCTTGCTCACTCGGGGGCTCCAGAAATCAAATCGGTGGTTGCGGGTGCCGTGCTGGCTGTCACCGTGCGCCCACGAGTAGCTCGCAGTTACGCCCGAGTGCACCGCTTCCCGATCACCTGACGCGATCTGTGCCCTTCGGAGGCAGGCGGCAGCAGCCATCGACAACTCGACCTGGTTACGGTACGCGCGGCTACGCCATCCGGTCAAACCAAGGATCACGGAGAGACACTATCCACAGGCTGGGGACAACAACTTGAACCGCACCCGTCGCCCTGACTACCGTGACTGAACTCCGATTCGTTCCCTTGAACCCTTGTTCATGGCTCCACCCCATGTGAATCCCGACCCGTCCCACAACCACACGTTCGTGGGACCTGTGAGAGAGCGTGCCCTGTGGCTGACGTACCTGCCGATCTTGCCGCAGTGTGGCCACGAGTACTCGAGCAGCTCCTGGGTGAGGGGCGTGGGCAGGGTGTGGAGACGAAGGACGAGCACTGGATCCGTCGCTGCCAGCCCCTCGCGCTCGTCGCCGACACCGCACTGCTCGCCGTACCGAACGAGTTTGCGAAGGGTGTGCTCGAAGGGCGCCTCGCGCCGATCGTCAGCGAGACCCTGAGCCGCGAGTGCGGCCGCCCGATCCGGATCGCGATCACCGTCGACGACTCCGCGAACGAGCCCCCCGCCCCTCCGGCGCCCCCGGCCCGCGGCCAGCAGCGCTACGAGGAACCCGAACTCCCCTCCTCCGGTGGGTACGACAACGGCCAGTACGACGGCTACGGCCGCCACCGCGCCGACGACCACCGCCCCGGCCGGCCCGACCAGCTCCCCGGCGCGCCCGGTGACCAGCTGCCCACGGCCCGCCCCGCCTACCCGGGCGAGTACCAGCGCCCCGAGCCCGGCGCCTGGCCGCGTCCCCCGCAGGACGACTACGGCTGGCAGCAGCAGCGCCTCGGTTTCCCCGAGCGGGACCCGTACGCCTCCCCGTCCCAGGACTCCTACGGCTCCCCCCAGGACTCGTACGGCAACTCCGCGGCCCAGGACTACCGCCCGCAGTCGATGGAGCGCCCCTCCTACGACGGCCAGCGCCCGGACTACGACCAGGGCCGCTCCGACTACGACAAACCCCGCTCCGACTACGACCGCGGACGCCAGGACTACGACCAGCGCGACGGCCGACGCGAGCTGTCCGAGCCCCCTGCCGGCTCCGGGCACGTCCACCGCGGCGGCCCCGTCGGCTCCCAGCTGCCCGCCTCCAGCGGCGCCCCCGGCCCGCTGGCCGCGAAGCCCGCGCCGGCGACCGGCCCCGGCGAGCCCACCGCGCGTCTGAACCCGAAGTACCTCTTCGACACCTTCGTCATCGGCGCCTCCAACCGCTTCGCGCACGCGGCCGCGGTGGCCGTCGCCGAGGCACCGGCGAAGGCGTACAACCCCCTCTTCATCTACGGGGAGTCGGGACTAGGCAAGACGCACCTGCTGCACGCGATCGGGCACTACGCCCGCAGCCTCTACCCGGGCACGCGCGTGCGGTACGTGAGCTCGGAGGAGTTCACCAACGAGTTCATCAACTCCATCCGCGACGGCAAGGGCGACAGCTTCCGCAAGCGCTACCGCGAGATGGACATCCTGCTCGTCGACGACATCCAGTTCCTCGCGGACAAGGAGTCGACGCAGGAGGAGTTCTTCCACACCTTCAACACGCTCCACAACGCCAACAAGCAGATCGTGCTCTCCAGCGACCGGCCGCCCAAGCAGCTCGTCACGCTGGAGGACCGGCTGCGGAACCGTTTCGAGTGGGGTCTGATCACCGACGTCCAGCCGCCCGAGCTGGAGACGCGCATCGCGATCCTGCGCAAGAAGGCGGTGCAGGAGCAGCTCAACGCGCCGCCGGAGGTGCTGGAGTTCATCGCCTCCCGGATCTCGCGCAACATCCGCGAGCTGGAGGGCGCGCTGATCCGGGTGACGGCGTTCGCCTCCCTCAACCGGCAGCCGGTGGACCTGGGCCTGACCGAGATCGTCCTGAAGGACCTGATCCCCGGTGGCGAGGACTCGGCGCCCGAGATCACCTCGACGGCCATCATGAGCGCGACCGCCGACTACTTCGGCCTCACCGTCGAGGACCTGTGCGGCACCTCCCGCGGCCGCGCGCTGGTCACGGCCCGCCAGATCGCCATGTACCTGTGCCGTGAGCTGACGGACCTCTCGCTGCCGAAGATCGGCGCGCTGTTCGGCGGCCGCGACCACACGACGGTGATGCACGCGGACCGCAAGATCCGCAATCTGATGGCCGAGCGGCGCTCGATCTACAACCAGGTGACCGAGCTGACGAACCGCATCAAGAACGGCTGACTCAAGGCCGACTCAGGCTGCCCGCTCAGGCCGACGCAGGCCGCTTCACGACGCAGAGGGCGCCCCCGGGGACGAGATCCCGGAGGCGCCCTTCTTCATGCCGCCGTAGCCGCCTGTTCGATTACCTGCCTGGTTACGGCCTCTCTCCACAGATTCGGTGACTTTCTTCCGTCCACATCCTGGGGACTGCCGAGTTGTCCAGATCATGGTCCACAGGCACGCTGGGGAAAGGGCGTCGCACCAGGTCAGCCGGTTGTGGATTGGTGGACGAAGGATGTCCACAGACTGTGGACAGACGGTTGATCCACAAGCTGTGCACGAAGTTGTCCACCGACAACCCACAGGCTAGGGGCGGTTGTCCCCAGCGATCCCCAGCTTCTCCACATGGCTGTCCACTGTTCGGCAACCCGACCCGCCCGGTCACCGGGCCGAGTGAAAGCCGTCACACGAAGGTGCCGGGTTGGGCTGTGGGAAAGGCGGGTAAAGCTGGGGACGACGCTGGGGAGAAGTCGCTTCAGCCTGTGCACGGGGTGTGCAGAACTTTCTGTTCTCCACAGAACCCTCGAGTTGTCCACCGCCGTCGCCCACAGGGCCCGTGGACAAAATCTCGCACCTGAGCTGGGAAAACAGGGTTATCCACGGTATCCACAGGCCCTACTACTACTCCCGACTAGAGAGAGTGGGAAGTCCGTTTCGAAGAGGGCCCTGTGCACAACTCGCCGTCCGGCTCCCGGCTGCCCCTCGTCACGACTTGACCCCGAGAGGCACCTACTGTCAGTGCGGTGCGTCAGACTGTTCCCCGGTGTCCTTCCCCGCACAGGGGGCCCACTACACCGGGACGAGCACCGAGACAGACGACGAAGCCACGCAGGCCGAGAAGCGCCGGCAACAGCAGGAGGCGGCAACAGTGAAGATCCGGGTGGAACGCGACGTACTCGCGGAGGCCGTGGCCTGGGCGGCGCGCAGCCTTCCGGCCCGTCCGCCGGCGCCTGTCCTCGCCGGCCTCCTGCTGAAGCCCGAGGACGGGGCCCTGAGCCTGTCCAGCTTCGACTACGAGGTCTCCGCGCGGGTCTCGGTGGAGGCGGAGGTCGAGGAGCAGGGCACGGTCCTCGTCTCCGGCCGCCTGCTCGCCGACATCTGCCGCGCCCTGCCCAACCGCCCGGTGGAGATCTCCACAGACGGTGTACGGGCGACGGTGGTCTGCGGCTCCTCGCGGTTCACCCTCCACACCCTGCCTGTGGAGGAGTACCCGGCCCTGCCGCAGATGCCGAACGCGACGGGCACGGTCCCCGGCGAGGTCTTCGCCTCCGCCGCCTCCCAGGTCGCCATCGCGGCCGGCCGCGACGACACGCTGCCCGTCCTGACCGGTGTGCGCATCGAGATCGAGGGCGACACCGTCACGCTCGCCTCCACCGACCGCTACCGCTTCGCGGTCCGCGAGTTCCTGTGGAAGCCCGAGAACCCGGAGGCCTCCGCGGTCGCCCTGGTGCCCGCGAAGACCCTCCTGGACACCGCCAAGGCGCTGACCAGCGGCGACAGCGTGACCCTGGCGCTGTCCGGCTCCGGTGCGGGCGAGGGCCTGATCGGTTTCGAGGGCGCCGGCCGGCGCACCACGACCCGGCTGCTGGAGGGCGACCTCCCGAAGTACCGCACGCTGTTCCCGACCGAGTTCAACTCCGTCGCCGTGATCGAGACCGCCCCCTTCGTGGAGGCCGTCAAGCGTGTGGCCCTGGTCGCCGAGCGCAACACCCCGGTGCGGCTGAGCTTCGAGCAGGGCGTGCTCATCCTGGAGGCGGGCTCCAGCGACGACGCACAGGCTGTGGAAAGGGTCGACGCGCAGCTGGAGGGCGACGACATCTCGATCGCCTTCAACCCGACGTTCCTGCTGGACGGCCTGAGCGCGATCGACTCCCCGGTGGCCCAGCTGTCGTTCACGACCTCGACGAAGCCCGCGCTGCTGAGCGGCAAGCCGGCTCTGGACGCCGAGGCGGACGAGGCCTACAAGTACCTGATCATGCCGGTGCGACTGAGCGGCTGACGCGGCCGGACGTCCGTCGGGTTGTCCACAGGACGTGGACAACCCGACGCCCTTCTGGGGAGAAGCCGCAGGTGAGGGCGTACGTATGAGCGCGTATGCCCACAGGTGTGCGCGAGCGTCCGGGTTTAGGCTCGGACACGGGTACGAACGTGCCTCACACGCCACACAGCGACCTAAGGAACAACTCTGATGGAGCTCGGTCTCGTCGGCCTCGGCAAGATGGGCGGCAACATGCGCGAGCGGATCCGCCGCGCGGGCCACACCGTCGTCGGATTCGACCGCAACCCGGACCTCGCGGACGTCCACAGCCTCAAAGAGCTGGTGGAGAGCCTCGCGGCCCCGCGCGTGGTCTGGGTGATGGTCCCGGCCGGTGCCCCCACCCAGTCGACGATCGACGAGCTGGCGGAGCTCCTCGAGCCCGGCGACGTCGTCGTGGACGGCGGCAACTCCCGCTGGACGGACGACGAGAAGCACGCCGAGGAGCTCGCGGCCAAGGGCATCGGCTTCGTCGACTGCGGCGTCTCGGGCGGTGTCTGGGGCCTGGAGAACGGCTACGCGCTGATGTACGGCGGCGACGCGGAGAACGTCGCCAAGGTGCAGCCGGTCTTCGACGCCCTCAAGCCCGAGGGGACGTTCGGCGCGGTGCACGCCGGCAAGGTCGGCGCGGGCCACTTCGCGAAGATGGTCCACAACGGCATCGAGTACGCCATGATGCAGGCCTACGCCGAGGGCTGGGAGCTGCTGGAGAAGGTCGACTCCGTCACCGACGTGCGCGAGGTCTTCCGCTCCTGGCAGGAGGGCACGGTCATCCGCTCCTGGCTGCTGGACCTCGCGGTCAACGCCCTCGACGAGGACGAGCACCTGGACAGGCTGAAGGGTTTTGCACAGGACTCCGGTGAGGGACGCTGGACTGTGGAAGCCGCCATCGACAACGCCGTGCCGCTCCCGGCGATCACGGCCTCCCTCTTCGCGCGGTTCTCGTCGCGTCAGGAGGACTCTCCGCAGATGAAGATGATCGCGGCGCTGCGCAACCAGTTCGGCGGCCACGCGGTCGAGAGCAAGTAATCCACAGGGCTGTCGAGAACAGTCCACAAGCTGGGGGAGGTCGGCGACCGACCATGCACGTCACGCATCTGTCGCTGGCCGACTTCCGCTCGTACGCCCGGGTCGAGGTCCCGCTCGACCCGGGCGTCACCGCCTTCGTCGGCCCCAACGGCCAAGGCAAGACCAACCTCGTCGAGGCCGTCGGCTATCTCGCCACCCTCGGCAGCCACCGGGTCTCCACCGACGCCCCCCTGGTGCGCATGGGCGCCGACCGCGCGGTGATCCGGGCTCAGGTCAGACAGGGCGAGCGGCAGCAGCTGGTGGAGCTGGAGCTGAACCCCGGCAAGTCCAACCGGGCCCGCATCAACAGGTCCTCGCAGGTCAAGCCACGTGACGTGCTGGGCATCGTACGGACCGTGCTGTTCGCCCCGGAGGACCTGGCGCTGGTCAAGGGCGACCCCGGTGAGCGGCGCCGCTTCCTCGACGAGCTGATCACCGCCCGCTCGCCGCGCATGGCCGGCGTGCGCTCCGACTACGAACGCGTCCTCAAGCAGCGCAACACCCTGCTGAAAAGCGCGGCGCTGGCCCGGCGCCACGGCGGCCGCTCCATGGACCTGTCCACCCTCGACGTGTGGGACCAGCATCTGGCGCGCGCGGGCGCGGAGTTGCTCGCCCAGCGCCTGGACCTGATCGCCGCGATCCAGCCGCTGGCCGACAAGGCGTACGAGCAACTGGCCCCCGGCGGCGGGCCGGTCGCCCTCGACTACAAGCCGTCGGCCCCCGGTGAGGCGCACACCCGGGAGGACCTCTACGAGCAGCTGATGGCGGCGCTCGCCGAGGCGCGCAAGAGCGAGATCGAGCGGGGCGTCACCCTCGTCGGACCGCACCGGGACGATCTGCTGCTGAAACTGGGTCAGTTGCCCGCCAAGGGGTACGCGTCGCACGGCGAGTCCTGGTCGTACGCGCTGGCACTGCGGCTGGCCTCCTACGACCTGCTGCGGGCCGAGGGCAACGAGCCGGTGCTGGTGCTGGACGACGTCTTCGCCGAGCTGGACACCCGACGCCGGGAGCGGCTGGCGGAGCTGGTCGCGCCCGGCGAGCAGGTGCTGGTGACGGCCGCGGTGGACGACGACGTACCGCACGTGCTGACCGGGACGCGGTACACGGTGTCGGAGGGGACGGTGGAGCGCGCATGACGGACCAGGAGCCCCCACCCGGCAAGACCCCCGAGCCCAGCGGCGTCGACCTCGCGCGCGTGGCGTTGCGCGCGGCGAAGGAGGCCGCACGCGCGCGTGGGGACGCCGCGCAGCAGAAGAAGCAGGCGCGGCGCGGTGGGCTGCGCTCCGGTGCCCGGGCCGACGGGCGCGACCCGATGGCGTTCGGCGCCGCGATCAACCGTCTGATCACCGAGCGCGGCTGGGAGGCGCCGGCCGCGGTCGGCGGGGTGATGGGGCGCTGGCCGCAGATCGTCGGCGAGGACGTGGCCAAGCACTGTGAGCCGGAGAAGTACGACGAGGACGAGCGGGTGCTCGTCGTGCGGTGCGACTCCACGGCCTGGGCGACGAATCTGCGGCTGCTCGCCCCGACCCTGGTGGCCCGTCTCAACGAGGATCTGGGGCACGGCCGGGTGCGGGTGATCAAGGTGCAGGGTCCCGCCGGACCCGTCCGTCGCTACGGCCCCCTGCGTGCCCCGGGCAGCACCGGACCCGGCGATACGTACGGGTGACAGACCTCACATCCACAGGCTGTGGGCGGTTCGCTCGCACACCGGTTCGGCGTGCCGTCGTACGGCCGCGCGCGGTCGCGCATCGGGACCTGACTCCCAAGTAGCCAAGGGTTGACAGCCAGAAGCGCTGAATGCCTCCGTGAGCCTCTTGGAGCCCCGCTCCGTATATGGGGACCCGGAGAAGACCGGTTCAGGGCGGCACATGCGGACTCAGGTACCGGCAAACCCCCATCACTGTCGGCGCTACCGGTAGACTGGAAGCCAATCCCGCCCCAGTCGTGGGGACGCCCGGGAAAAGCTGAGCAACGCTGATCAAGGCTTACCAACGCAACATGCCGCAGCCGCTCCGGCAACCCCGCCGACGAGCCTGGCTCGTGCTGTGCCAGAAAGGGCGCTTCGTGGCCGATTCCGGCAACCCCAACGAGAACATCCCGTCCACCGACGCCGGCGAGAACGCCGCGGTGACTTCGTCGAACGGCGAGGTCACCGCCTCGTACGACGCCAGCGCCATCACCGTCCTCGAAGGCCTGGACGCGGTCCGCAAGCGCCCCGGCATGTACATCGGTTCGACCGGTGAGCGAGGCCTGCACCACCTCGTGTACGAGGTCGTCGACAACTCGGTCGACGAGGCCCTGGCGGGTTACGCGGACACCATCGACGTGACGATCCTCGCCGACGGCGGGGTGCGCGTCGTCGACAACGGCCGAGGCATCCCGGTCGGCATCGTGCCCTCCGAGGGCAAGCCGGCCGTCGAGGTCGTGCTGACGGTGCTGCACGCGGGCGGCAAGTTCGGCGGCGGCGGCTACGCGGTCTCCGGCGGTCTGCACGGCGTCGGCGTCTCCGTGGTCAACGCCCTGTCGTCGAAGGTCTCCGTCGAGGTGCGGACCGACGGCCACCGCTGGACGCAGGACTACAAGATGGGCGTCCCGACCGCCCCGCTCGCCAAGCACGAGGCGATCGAGGAGACGGGCACCGCGGTCACCTTCTGGGCCGACGGCGACATCTTCGAGACCACCGAGTACTCCTTCGAGACGCTCTCGCGGCGCTTCCAGGAGATGGCGTTCCTCAACAAGGGCCTGACGATCAAGCTCACGGACGAGCGTGAGTCGGCGAAGGCGACCACCGGGGCGGACGAGGCCGGCGCGGACGTCAAGGACGAGGTCAAGACCGTCACGTACCACTACGAGGGCGGCATCGTCGACTTCGTGAAGTACCTCAACTCCCGCAAGGGAGAGGTGGTGCACCCCACCGTCATCGACCTGGAGGCGGAGGACAAGGACAAGAGCCTGTCCCTCGAGGTCGCGATGCAGTGGAACAGCGGCTACAGCGAGGGCGTGTACTCCTTCGCCAACATCATCCACACCCACGAGGGCGGTACGCACGAAGAGGGCTTCCGCGCCGCGCTGACGAACCTGATCAACAAGTACGCGCGCGACAAGAAGCTGCTGCGGGAGAAGGACGACAACCTCACGGGCGACGACATCCGCGAGGGTCTGACCGCGATCATCTCGGTGAAGCTGAGCGAGCCTCAGTTCGAGGGCCAGACGAAGACCAAGCTGGGCAACACGGAGGCGAAGACCTTCGTGCAGAAGGCGGTCTACGAGCACCTCCAGGACTGGCTGGACCGCAACCCGAACGAGGCCGCGGACATCGTCCGCAAGGGCATCCAGGCGGCCACCGCGCGCGTGGCGGCCCGCAAGGCCCGCGACCTGACCCGCCGCAAGGGCCTGCTGGAGTCGGCGTCCCTGCCGGGCAAGCTGTCGGACTGCCAGTCGAACGACCCCACCAAGTGCGAGATCTTCATCGTCGAGGGTGACTCCGCCGGCGGCTCGGCCAAGTCCGGCCGCAACCCGCAGTACCAGGCGATCCTCCCCATCCGCGGCAAGATCCTCAACGTGGAGAAGGCGCGGATCGACAAGATCCTGCAGAACCAGGAGATCCAGGCGCTGATCTCGGCCTTCGGCACGGGTGTGCACGAGGACTTCGACATCGAGAAGCTCCGCTATCACAAGATCATCCTGATGGCGGACGCCGACGTCGACGGCCAGCACATCTCCACCCTGCTGCTGACCTTCCTGTTCCGCTTCATGCGGCCGCTGGTCGAGGCCGGGCACGTGTACCTGTCGCGCCCCCCGCTGTACAAGATCAAGTGGGGCCGGGACGACGTGGAGTACGCCTACTCGGACCGCGAGCGCGACGCGCTGATCGAAATGGGCCGCCAGCGCGGCAAGCGGGTGCGCGAGGACTCGATCCAGCGCTTCAAGGGCCTCGGCGAGATGAACGCCGAGGAGCTGCGCGTGACGACCATGGACCAGGAGCACCGCGTCCTCGGCCAGGTCACCCTCGACGACGCCGCCCAGGCCGACGACCTGTTCTCGGTCCTGATGGGCGAGGACGTCGAGGCCCGGCGCCAGTTCATCCAGCGCAACGCCAAGGACGTCCGCTTCCTCGACATCTGAGTCGGTCTCAGCTGACCGCACCAGGAAGGATCTTCACCAGCAATGGCCGACGAGAACACTCCCGTCACCCCTGAAGAGGGCGGCGTCATCGCCCAGCGTGTCGAGCCCGTCGGGCTCGAGACGGAGATGCAGCGTTCGTACCTGGACTACGCGATGTCCGTCATCGTGTCCCGTGCGCTGCCGGACGTCCGGGACGGTCTCAAGCCCGTCCACCGCCGCGTCCTGTACGCCATGTACGACGGCGGCTACCGTCCCGAGCGCGGCTTCTACAAGTGCGCCCGCGTGGTCGGCGACGTCATGGGCAACTACCACCCGCACGGCGACAGTTCGATCTACGACGCGCTGGTCCGGCTCGCGCAGCCGTGGTCGATGCGGATGCCGCTGGTGGACTCCAACGGCAACTTCGGCTCTCCGGGCAACGACCCGGCGGCGGCCATGCGCTACACCGAGTGCAAGATGGCGCCGCTGTCGATGGAGATGGTCCGCGACATCGACGAGGAGACCGTCGACTTCACGGACAACTACGACGGCCGCTCCCAGGAGCCGACCGTCCTGCCGGCCCGCTTCCCGAACCTGCTGATCAACGGCTCGGCCGGTATCGCGGTCGGCATGGCGACCAACATCCCGCCGCACAACCTGCGTGAGGTCGCGGCCGGCGCCCAGTGGTACCTGGAGAACCCGGAGGCCTCGCACGAGGAGCTCCTGGACGCGCTCATGGAGCGCATCAAGGGCCCCGACTTCCCGACCGGCGCGCTCGTCGTCGGCCGCAAGGGCATCGAGGAGGCCTACCGCACGGGCCGCGGCTCGATCACGATGCGGGCGGTCGTCGAGGTCGAGGAGATCCAGAACCGCCAGTGCCTGGTGGTCACGGAGCTGCCGTACCAGACCAACCCCGACAACCTCGCGCAGAAGATCGCCGACCTGGTCAAGGACGGCAAGATCGGCGGCATCGCGGACGTCCGCGACGAGACGTCCTCGCGCACCGGCCAGCGTCTGGTCATCGTGCTCAAGCGGGACGCGGTCGCCAAGGTCGTCCTGAACAACCTCTACAAGCACACGGACCTGCAGTCGAACTTCGGCGCCAACATGCTGGCGCTGGTCGACGGAGTCCCGCGCACGCTTTCCCTGGACGCGTTCATCCGCCACTGGGTGACGCACCAGATCGAGGTCATCGTCCGCCGTACGCGCTTCCGGCTGCGCAAGGCCGAGGAGCGGGCGCACATCCTGCGCGGCCTGCTGAAGGCCCTGGACGCCATCGACGAGGTCATCGCGCTGATCCGGCGCAGTGACACCGTCGAGATCGCCCGCGGCGGCCTGATGGACCTCCTGGAGATCGACGAGATCCAGGCGAACGCCATCCTCGAGATGCAGCTGCGCCGGCTCGCGGCCCTGGAGCGGCAGAAGATCGTCCAGGAGCACGACGAACTCCAGGCGAAGATCAACGAGTACAACGAGATCCTCGCCTCCCCGGTCCGCCAGCGCGGCATCGTCAGCGAGGAACTCGCCGCGATCGTCGAGAAGTACGGCGACGACCGCAAGACGAAGCTGGTGCCCTTCGACGGCGACATGTCCATGGAGGACCTCATCGCCGAGGAGGACATCGTCGTCACGGTCACCCGTGGCGGTTACGTCAAGCGCACCAAGACGGACGACTACCGGGCGCAGAAGCGCGGCGGCAAGGGCGTGCGCGGAGCGAAGCTGAAGGAAGACGACATCGTCGACCACTTCTTCGTCTCCACCACCCACCACTGGCTGCTCTTCTTCACCAACAAGGGCCGGGTGTACCGGGCGAAGGCCTACGAGCTTCCCGACGCCGGCCGTGACGCGCGCGGCCAGCACGTCGCGAACCTGCTCGCCTTCCAGCCGGACGAGGCGATCGCCGAGATCCTCGCGATCCGCGACTACGAGGCCGCGCCCTACCTGGTCCTGGCGACCAAGGGGGGTCTGGTGAAGAAGACGCCTCTGAAGGATTACGATTCGCCTCGTTCCGGAGGCGTCATCGCGATCAACCTCCGTGAGACGGAAGATGGTTCCGATGACGAACTGATCGGAGCGGAGCTTGTATCGGCCGACGACGATCTGCTTCTGATCAGCAAGAAGGCACAGTCGATCAGGTTCACCGCCACGGACGAGGCGCTGCGTCCCATGGGCCGGGCCACCTCCGGTGTCAAGGGCATGAGTTTCCGCGAGGGCGATGAACTTCTGTCGATGAATGTTGTTCGACCCGGTACGTTCGTGTTCACTGCCACAGACGGCGGGTACGCGAAGCGGACCGCAGTCGACGACTACCGCGTCCAGGGTCGCGGCGGCCTCGGTATCAAGGCCGCCAAGATCGTGGAGGACCGCGGTTCGCTCGTCGGCGCGCTGGTGGTCGAGGAGACCGACGAGATCCTCGCCATCTCGCTGTCGGGTGGTGTGATTCGTACGCGAGTCAACGAGGTCAGGGAGACGGGCCGTGACACCATGGGCGTCCAACTGATCAACCTGGGCAAGCGCGATGCCGTGGTCGGCATCGCACGTAACGCCGAGGCGGGGCGCGAGGCGGAGGAGGTCGACGGTGAGGACATCGTGGACGAGACCGCCGAAGGTGCCGCGACCACCGGCACGGACGAGGGTGAGTCGCCCTCGGCCGAGTAGCACGAGGAGTGAGTCATCGTGAGCGGAGCCACGGGCGCCGGATCGGCCGGTACCCCGACGGGTACGGATGCGGACGGCGGCAGCCGTGGCTCCGCCGCGCGTGCGGCGGATCCGCAGACGACCCAACTTCGCAAGGTCGAGGCGGACCCGACCAGTCCGCCCTCGGCCGACTCCCAGGGATCCCAAGGGGGAACCGTGACGGACACCCGAGGTCCGCAGACGCAGCAGCCGGGCGGGGCGGCTTCGCCCGCGCAGGGGGACCGGCCCTCGGCGCAGTCCACCCCGTCGGCGCAGCAGGCGGCCTCCCCGCTCCCCGGTGAGCGCCGGCCGCAGCAGCCCGCCGGGCCCTACCACCCGCCGCAGGCCTACCCCGACCCGGCGGTCGGGGGGCCGGACCGGACGTCGACCGGTGCCGTGCGTCGTCCCCGTACCGGCGCGCGCACCGCGCCGCGTATCCGCAAGGCCCGCCTGCGGGTGGCGAAGGCCGACCCGTGGTCGGTGATGAAGATGAGCTTCCTGCTCTCCATCGCGCTGGGCATCTGCACCGTCGTGGCCGCGGCGGTGCTGTGGATGGTCATGGACGCGATGGGCGTCTTCTCGTCGGTGGGCGGCACCCTCTCGGAGGCGACCGGCTCCAACGAGTCGAACGGCTTCGACCTGCAGTCGTTCCTGTCGCTGCCGCACGTGCTGATGTTCGCCGCGATCATCGCGGTCATCGACGTCGTCCTCGCGACGGCGCTGGCGACCCTCGGCGCCTTCATCTACAACCTCTCCGCGGGCTTCGTCGGGGGCATCGAGCTGACGCTCGCCGAGGACGAGTGAGCTCCGGCGACTATCGATTTTGGGACTGCCCACGTCGTGCGCTAATCTTCAGGAGTCAGCGCGCGGGACACACACCGCAGAGCGCGGCGGGGCTATAGCTCAGTTGGTTAGAGCGCATCCCTGATAAGGATGAGGCCACAGGTTCAAATCCTGTTAGCCCCACCAGCGAGAAGGCCCCCGGTCCGGATGGATCGGGGGCCTTCTGCATGGTGATCACGGTGCATAGACTCGGCGAATGACCTTGGAATGGGAACAGGTAATCGTTCACTCGGCGGACCCGGTGGCGTTGGGGCAGTGGTGGGCCGACGCTCTCGGCTGGGTCGTCGTCCACTCTTCCGATGACGAGTTCGAGATCCGCCCGGCACCGGATCGTGTGCCGGGTCTGGACTTCGTCCGGCTCGAGGAGGCCAAGCAGTCCAAGAGCCGGCTGCACCTCGACTTCAGGCCCGACGACCAGGCGGCCGAGGTGGCGCGCCTGGAGGCCCTCGGCGCGAAGCGGGTCGACATCGGTCAGGGCGACCAGTCGTGGATCGTCATGGCAGACCCCGAGGGCAACGAGTTCTGTGTCCTTGGTCAACTGCGCCCCGAGAGCGCCTGAGCGCACATGAAAAGACCCGACCGCTGGCGACGGGGGATGCACCAGCGGTCAGGCTATGGCCAAGGGTAACAAGGTCGGTTGCCCGGCGGGAGCCAACTGTTCGGCGGGAGTCGAGGGTTGTGATCCGGATCACGGCGTTCCGCACGGAGGGTCGTAGGAGAGCCGTGGCAGGTACTCGTGCCACTTCTGCGGCGTCAGCACGCCCCGTGTGGTCGAGCAGATGCGGCGGATGGCCACGTCCACGTCGAGGTTCCACAGGCGGATCGTGTCCGAGCCGCTGGAGACGCCGAGCATGTGCGTGGAGGGGTTGAAGGCAAGGAAGTTGCCCGTCTTGGCGTTGGGGCTCATCGACTGGCCGATGGGGACGGCGCCGGACGGGTCGCCGACGTTCCACAGGCGGACCGTGCTGTCGTTGCCGCCGCTGGCGAGGGTGTGGCCGTCGCGGCTGAAGGTCAGCGAGACGACCGCCTCGGAGTGGCCGGTGAGCGGGGAGCCGGCCGCACGCGCGTCGTGGGGGTCGGTGACGTCCCACAGGCGGACGGTGTCGTCGTCGCTGCCGCTGGCGAGGGTGCGGCCGTCGGGACTGTAGGCGAGCGCGTTGACCGGGCCCAGATGACCCCTGAGCGGCTTGCCGATCAGCTTGGCGCGGGCCGGTTCGGTCACGTCCCACAGCCGTACGGCGCCGTCCTCGCTGCCGCTCGCGAGTGTGCGGCCGTCCCGGGTGAAGGCGAGGGAGTCGATGAATCCCTTGGGGCCGGAGAGCGGCCTGCCGAGTGGTTTCACGTGAAACGGGTCCGCGACGTTCCACAGTTGGATCGTGCGGTCCTCGTAGGGCGTCGCCAGAATGCGGCCGTCGGGGCTGAAGACGATGGCCTTCGGGCCCATGAAGCGAGTCTTCAGCCGGATGTCGGGCCCCGCGGGGACCGGGTGCGCCGGGTCGCCGACATTCCACAGGGCCACCGATCGGTTCCCCGTCAGTACGGCGAGGGTGCGGCCGTCGGGGGAGAAGGCGGGTGAGCGGTCGCTGCCGTCCGCCGCCATGAAGGGCTCGCCCAGCAGCGCGGGCCGGGCGGCGCTGCGCACGTCCCACATGCGCATCCGGCCGTCGCTCCCGGCCGTGGCCAGGACCCTGCCGTCCGGCCGGAAGGTGCCCCGGTGGCCGATCAGGTCCGAGGTCGGTATCGACCACAGGCGGACCTTGCTGTCGCCGCTGCCGGTGGCGAGGGCCTTGCCGTCGGGGCTGAAGCCCAGGGCGTACATCTCGCCGCTGCTGCCCGCCAGCGGCTCGCCGACCTGGGAGGGGTACGCCGGGTCGCTGACGTTCCACAGGCTGGCCGTGCTGTCGGCGCTGCCCGCGGCGAGCATCGTGCCGTCGTGATTGAAGGCCACGGACCAGACGGGACCGGTGTGGCCGGTCAGTGGGGAGCCGAGGGCCCTGGCCCGGGCCGGGTCGGCCACGTCCCACAGCCGTACGGTGTCGTCGACGCTGCCGCTGGCGAGGGTGCGGCCGTCGGGGCTGAACGCCACCGAGTGCACGGTGCCCGTGTGCCCGGTCAGGACCGGGCCGGTCCGCTTCGGACGGTGCCGGTCGCGCACGTCCCAGAGCATGACCGCGTCGTCGTCGCCCCCCGCGGCGACGGTCCGGCCGTCGGGGCTGAAGGCCAGGGAGCGCACGGCGGCGGAGTGGCCGGTCAGCGTGGTGAGCGAGCGGGGCCTGCCCGAGGCCATGTCCCACAGGCGGACGGTGTGGTCCTCGTTCGCCGTGGCCAAGGTGCGGCCGTCCGGACTGAAGGCGATCAGGTAGATCGTGCCGTCGTGGCCGGTCAGGGGCGTACCGAGCGGCTGGGGGTGATGCGGGTCGCGGATGTCGTAGAGCCGGACCGTGCCGTCGTCCGAGGCGCTGGCCAGCGTGCGGCCGTCGGGGCTGAAGACCGCGCTGCTCACCCAGCTGGTGTGGCCGGTCAGCGGCTTGCCCAGCGCCTTGGGGCGGGTGCGGTCCGTCACGTCCCACAGGCGCACCGTCCGGTCGGCGCTCGCGGTGGCCAGGAGGTGGCCGTCCGGGCTGAACGTGGTCAGGTAGACGGCGCCCGTGTGGCCGAGGAGGGGAGTGGCCAGCGGGGCGTTGACGATCGATATGAGCCGGCTGTCGGTACCGGCGTCCCCCGAGCGCAGCCGGTGCGCGACCAGATCGAGCTGGGCCGACAGCGAGGGGTCCGTGTACTGCACCCGGTCCGCCTCCGCGAGCACCTGCTCGAACACGGCGTCGTCGCGCTGCTGCCACGCGATCACGGCCGCTCCGCCGGCCACCAACGCCAGCGCGACCAGGGCCGCGACCGCGCCGCGGCCGATCCAGACCATGCGCCGGCGCAACCGGACCGAGGCGGCCAGGAACTCCCTGGCACCGCGGGTGAGGAACGTGTCACCGGCCGACTTCGCCCAGCTGTGGGCCTGCCCCAGCCTCGACCCCCGGTACAGCAGGGAGGAGTCGCGGCCCGACTCCTCCCAGGCCCGGCCGTCCTCCTCCAGCCGCTGGCGCAGCAGATGGTCCCCGCGGTCCTCGTCGATCCACTCGCGCAGCCGCGGCCAGGCGTGCAGGAGCGCCTCGTGGGTGATCTCCACGGTCTCCGCGTCCAGCGTCACCAGCCGCGCGCGCACCAGGGCCTCGAGCGACTCCTCCGTCTTGTCCGGGTCGGCCGACTCCTGGGCCAGCTGCCGGCGGGTGCCGCGCCTGCGGGTCGCCTGGGTGTCCTCGCCGAGCCGTACGAGCCGCAGCAGCAGCACCCGGGCCGCCGTACGGGCCGCCGGGTCCAGGTCCGACCAGGCGCGCTCTGCGGTGGCCGCCACGGCCCCCTGGATGCCACCCGCGGCGCGGTAACCCGCGGCGGTCAGCCGCCCGGCCTTGCGCCGCTGCCAGGTGGCGAGCAGGGCGTGCGACAGCAGTGGCAGCGCTCCGGCGTCGTGCGCTCCGCGCGGTCCGTCGGCGCTCACCTCCCGCACGATCAGCTCCGCGAGACCGGGTTCGAGTTCCAGCCCCACGGCTTTGGCGGGGCCGGTCACCGCCTCGCGCAGTTCGGTGGCGGTCAGCGGGCCGAGCACCATGTGCCGGTGCTGGAGCGCGTCGGCCAATTCGGGGTGGGCGAGGCACTGCTCGTAGAAGTCGGCGCGTATGCCGAGGACGACCAGGACCGGGGCGAGGGCGTTTGGCCCGGAGGGCGAGCACGCGGCGTGCAGGACCCGTACGAAGGTGCGCCTGGTCGTCTCGTCGGCGCAGAGCGTGAAGGTCTCCTCGAACTGGTCCACGATCAGCACCGGTCGGGCCGCGGAGGGCGCTTCCCGGCGGGCCCACGCCGCGACGGCCTCCCGTACGGCCTCCGGCCGGGCGCCGGAGGCGACGGCCTCGGCGAGCTCGGGGATCCGGCGGGTCAGCTCGGCGAGCGGATCGGCACCGGGCAGGAGCTGCAGCACGGTCTGCCTGTCGCTCTCGCCGCCCAGGGCGCCGCCGCGGACCGCGTTGACCAGGCCGGCGTTCAGCAGGGAGGACTTCCCGGCGCCCGAGGCACCGACCAGCATGACCAGGCCGCCGCTCTTCTCCGCCGCGCGCAGCTGCTCCAGCAGGGCCCGGGTGCTGCGCTCGCGGCCGAAGAACCAGCGGGCGTCCTCCTGGCGGTAGGAGGCCAGCCCGCGGTACGGGCAGACCCCGCCCTCGGCCGGCGGTGCCTCCTCCGTGTCCGCGGCGGCGGCCCGCTCGCCGGCCGGGTCTGCCACGGCGCGCTCCCACAGGCGCTGCCACTGCGCCATGTCGTACAGCCCGGCGGACACCGGCGTGGGCCGCGCGCGCCGCGCCTGCGGGATCAGGATGTGCAGCACCGCGGCGAGGGCGGCGAACTGCGCCGGTACGTTCTTCGCCCGCCGCCAGTCGCTGATCCGCTGCGCGGAGACCCGTACGGGCCTTCCCCGCTCGTCCATCCGCTGCAGCTGTACGACGGCCTCGGCCACGCGCGCGAGGGGTGGGTTGCCGGCCTCCTTGTAGAGCAGCGCGAGGCGCTCCGCGAAGGCTGTGCGTGCCACTGAATCGGAACGCAAGGCCTCCACTCCTTACTTCCCCCGCCGTCGGACATCCGGACCGGAAAACTCACCCTATACGCCTGACCTGCGGGTTAAGCGGCCGGAACCGGACCGGAATCTCCTCTGTTCACGCCACAACTGGCAGGATCCTGCGCCGTAGCGCGCCCGACGCGCTTCGTTCGCGCAGGCCATCGGCCCGCGCCCGTCCGAGCCCGGCAGATCCGTGGAGTGAGTCCCGGCGGGGCCGCCCTCACGCCGACCACGGATCCCGTCCTTCCTCCTTCCGCGTCCTTGGCGTCGGATGAGGAGGCTGCCCGCAGCGTTCGGCGCCGGTCCCCACGAGGGGAGGGACCGGAGCCGAACGACGCGGGTCTCCCGCGCGGCATGAAGAGGCCGCGGCATGAAGAGACCGCGGCCGAAGAAGGCGCGGCTGAAGAAGGCTTGGCTGAAGAACGCGTGGCTGAGGGCGCGCGGGACGAAGTAAGGGGCGGCACGAAGATCGCCCGACACCAAGAGCGCGCGGCATGAAATGCCCAGAGGCGCGCACTGGTCATCTGACTGGTCGTCAGTTATGGTCCACCCTGCCGTGCAGCTTCCGAAGGGGTGAGCGCAGTGCCGACACGTCCCCAGAGTCCGCAGCCGTCAGGAACTCCCCGCTGGGTCGCGATGGTCTACAAGCCGTCCTCCGAAGCCTGGGCGGTGTGCGCGGAGTCCCCGCATCGCTCACCCGTGCAGTACGCGCTCGCGGAGATGGCGCACACGGTACGCGCGCGTGGGGGCGACCTTGAGGTCACCCTGTGGGGTCCGAGAGCGGGGGCGTGGGAACGGTTCGACGCCTTCGCCGCTACGACGGCCACAGCACCGGTTCCCAAGGCCGAGGCCTCTTCCGGAGGCCCGGAGCGGCCCAGCAGGCTCACGGAACGCATGGACGGCCGACGCCGACAGGTGCTGGTGGCGAGCCTCGGCAAGGCGGGCCTGCACGACCTCGGTCCGGACGACTTCGGTGCGGTGGAGGCTCTCGCCGAGCGGCTCGACGAGACGACCGTTCGCAGGGTGGCCCACTGGCTGGCGCTGGCGGCGGGCCGGCGCTAGGGGGCCTGTCCCGGACGGGGGTCCCGGCGGAAGTTCTGGTGGGGGCGAGGGCGTCGGCGATGCGGTGAAGTACATGTGCGGCTGCTTCGACACGTCGGTTCTCACGTCTTCGGGTGGTGCGTGTACTGCGGTTGCTTCGGGTGCTGCCGGTGTTTTGCGTCTTCGGGTGCTGCAGGTGCTGCGGTTACTGCGGTTACTGCGGTTACTGCGAGGAGCCTCGGCGTGTTCCGTGGCGTCCGCCGGGTCAGGCGCACGGGGCGTCGGCCGCCGGCTCGGACGAGCCGTCCTGCGTGGCCGCGTCCGCCTCGTCGAGCGGGCGGTGGCGGCAGCTCGGGGACTTGCCGTGGGCCTCGGCGCCGATGCGCTGCTTCATCGTGGGAGGCAGGGCGGCGGTGTGGGACCAGGACCACTGGTGCGACGCCGTCGGCATCGCCGCGTGGTGCCCCATGACTCCGGCGTCGGTGCCGGTGGCCGTGTTGCCGGTCGCCTCGGTCCGCGCTACGGCGGTGGGGGCGGTGGTCGTGACGAGTCCGAGCGCCGTGCACAGCGCGAGGAAGGCGGTGACGAAGGCGGTCCAGAGCTTCATGACCTGGTTGCGGGCCATGGTCCCTCACTTTCGGGTTGGGCGATTTGCGTACTTTCCTCATGATGTGTATGAGGCTCGCGAAGTGGTGGACCGACGCCCATGGCGCGTCGATGTTCAGATGAACACCACCCGGATGGGCTCAAGACGGCAGAAAAGTGGAGGAGAACGCGCAATGAGGGATCAAGTGACCGTCCGTGCGGGTGTGATCACCCTCAGATAGGAGCGGTCGGCTCCGGTTCTACTGCGTTCCCCAGGGGGGAAGTTGAGGGGCGTGCACAGGTCACCGATCGGTATCGGTCGGTGTGTATAGTCGGGCGCCAGAGGTCCCCTACGTCAAGGAAAGACGAGGTCGCGCGGTGAAGAAGCTTCTCCTGGTCGCACTGGCCGCCATCGGCGGGCTCCTCGTGTACCGCCAGATCCAGGCGGATCGCGCCGAGCAGGATCTGTGGACGGAGGCGACTGACTCCGTGCCCACGGGTTCCTGAGCACCGACATCCGATTCTGAGCAAACCCCGGCCGTCCGACGGTCGGGGTTTTGTGTTGCCGTAAGCGGCCGGAGGCGTTAGGGAAGCCCCTGTAAGCGGGTGTTTCGGACGCGCGTACGCAATGCGCGGGTACCACGCGTCCGTGCGGGGCAGGATGGGCGACGGCCCCGCCTCGGAGGGCCGTGGCGACGAGGGGTGGCGCGAGATGGGGTGGCGTACGGCGGCCGTGGCAGCGGTGCTGTGCACATCGGCAGTCGGCACATCGGCGGTCGGCACATCGGCGGTCGGCACATCGGCCTTCGCCTCCGAGGCATCGTCCGCCTCGCCGTCCTCCTCCTACGGCTTCGCCCCGGACGCCCGGCCGATCGAAGGCGCGACGCAGCCCGCGGAGGCCCGCACCCTGCAGTTCGGCGGAAGTTACCGCAGCTCGCTCCCCCGGGCCGCGACGCGCTACTACCGCCTCGCACTCGACGCCGACTCCAACGCCTACGTCTCCGCCACGGCCGTCCCCCGCACGGACGACAAGCTCTCGCTGAGCGACGGCCTCAAGGTGTCGGTGCGGACTGCCGACGGCCACTCCTGTTCCACCCAGACCGCCCGCTTCGGCTCGTCCGGCAGCCCGCAGCCCATCACGGCGTCGGGCGCGCGCACCACCTCCCCGCGCACCCCGCTGTGCACGGAGGGCGGTACGTACTACGTCGTCGTCGAGCGCGTCGGCACCGCCACCTCCCCGGCCGGCGACTGGGACCTGGAGCTGACCGCCGTGACCGAGCCGGGCCTGCGGCAGGGCCGGGGAGGCGACCGCGCCCCGGTCGTGGGACTCCGCCACGCCCACTCCCCTCACCGGCGAGGCCCGCCCCCTGCCCGGCGGCGCGGGATTCGCCCGGGCGGCCTTCCTGGGCCAGGGCGTCTGGCGGACCGAGCTCTCGCCCGGGCAGACGCTCTTCTACCGGGTCCCCGTCGACTGGGGACAGCAGCTGTCGGCCACGGCCGAACTGGACCCCACCGGCGGCGACACCCGCGGATACACGGCCGACGCCCTGGACCTGACCCTCTACAACCCGGTGCGCGGCACCGTCGAGGACGCCGACAGAGGCTACGACGGCACCCGGCGGGCGGCCGCTCTCGCCCCGGTGCCACCGGTCGACTACCGCAACCGCTACACCGGCATCCCCCGGGTCAAGGGCATGCGCTTCGCGGGGTCGTACTTCCTCACCGTCCATCTCTCCGCCGCGGTCGCCGACGACTTCGGCGACGGCCCCTTCGGACTGACGCTGCGGGTAGGGATCAAGGGCGCGGCGCAGGACGGCCCCGGGTACGCGGGACAGTCCGCCCCACGGAACCTCTTCCAGGTCGGTCCGCGGGAACTCGCGGCCGGAGGGGAGCTGGGAACCGGCAGCGGCGACAACGCCATGAGGGCCCTCGCCGTGAGCGGGATCGGGGCGGGGACCGTGCTGCTGGCCGTCCTCGGGGTGTGGACGCTGACGGCCCGGCGGCGGGCCGCGGTTCAGATGCGGGCCAGGGCCCAGAACCCCACGGCGTAACAGGCCAGCGCCAGCAGCAGGAGCGGGAAGACCACGCTCGCGGGCGGGCCCGGCCGGCGGGCGCGGTGGCCGGCGCGACGGTCCCGGCGTCCGGCCCCGCCCGAGCCCTCCGGCGCGGAGAGGGGAACCCGCGGGACCTCGGCGGTGTACGACGCCGTGGAGGCGTCGGCGCGCTGATGGGGCGCCGGGGGCGCGGGCCGGGGGGAGGGGGACAGGACGTACGTGGGCTCGTACGGCGTGGAGTGGACCGGCGGCGGGGCGGACGCGGCCTGCGGCGCGGGGGACCGGGGTGCGACGTACGGCGGTGGCTGCGGGGGCTGTGCCGGAGGAGCGGGCGTCCGTGGGGAGGAGCCGGTGTCCTGCGGGGGCGGCAGATGGAAGCTGCCGGTGTCCGACATGCTCGGCGGCCCGGTGGTGGTGTGCGCCTCCGGCCGTGACCCGGTACCGGTACCGGGTCCGGTACGGGGGTCGGTGACCGGTCCTGAACCCGCCCCCGAGCCGGTACCCGTATCCGTCCCCGCCGCACCCGCACCCGCCCCCGCTCCGGGAGCCCGGGACGACGGGTGACGCTCGTCCGGCCGGGACGCCGGTTCTCTCCGTACGTCCCCGGTGGCGAAGGTCGCTCCTGGCCTTGGCCCGACGCCCGGTGCCCGTTTGAGGGGCCCGTCGTCGGCGAAACCGGGTGGCAGGGGACCGAGTTGGTCGAATATCTCGATCAACTCGTCGTCCGGGCCCGGCTCCGGCAGGAGCTCCGCGGCCGCGGCGAGCGCCTTGCGCGCCCCCGTGGCCGTACGAAACCGCGCCTGCGGATCGGGCTGCAGCAGCGACGCCACGACCTGCCACAGCGGCTCGGGAATGCCCTTGGGCGCGCTCGGCGTCCCGTGCGCCGCGAAGTACTCCACCAGCGCCTTGGTGTCCGGCTTGGCGCCCTCCAGCAGATACAGCGCGACCAGGCCCACCGCGAACAGGTCCGCAGGGAAGTCCGGTTCGGCGCCCAGCATCTGCTCGGGCGCCAGGTAACCGGGCGTCCCCACCACGAGGTTGGTCTCCGTCAGCCGTGGCTCGCCCATCCGCATGGCGATGCCGAAGTCGGACAGCCTCAGGTGCGGGCGGCCCGTACCGGTCGCCTCCAGCAGTACGTTGGCCGGCTTGACGTCACGGTGGACGACGTCCTCCGCGTGCACCGCGGCCAGTCCCGACAGCAGCTGGTCGAGCAGCGTGCAGACGAACACCGGCGGCAACGGCCCGTAGTCGCCGACGAGATGGACCAGTGAGCCGCCCCCGACCAGGTCCATGGTGAACAGGACCTTGTCGTCGTCGGCGGCCCAGCTGGCGGGCGCGAGCACGTGGGGGTGGTCGATCCGCAGGGCCTGCTCGCGCACGAAGCGCAGCAGTGAGTGCGCGTCGCGCTGCTGCAGCACCTTGGCGGCCACGTAGCGGCGCCGGCGGTGGTCCCAGGCGCGCCAGACGGCGCCGACCCCTCCGCGCCCGATCGGGTCGACCAGTTCGTACCGGCCGGCGAAGACCTCACCCATGACTGTGCGTCGCTCCTCCCCCTGCGGCTGTCCCCCTTGCTTCCCCCTCGACGAGCGATACGACTCCCCCTCGCTCCCCCTGCTCCGGAACTCCTCGGCATCGAACATCGGCAATAGCCTCGTCGGTGACCCGGTCCGCCGAACCCCCTTCGGCGGACCGGGCCGCCGGCTCAGTTCTGGTGGGACTGGTAGTGCGCGACCGCGTCGGAGGTGCGTCCGGCGCCGTACACGCGCAGGAACTCCGCCAGTTCCGGGTGGGTCGCGGCGAGCGTGTCCGCGGCGTCGATGATGTCGCCCGCGGCGGCCACGGACCGCAGCAGCGACTGGATCTCCCGGACCACCCGCTTGACCGTCGGCGCACCCGAACTGCTGGTCGTGGTCGTGGTGTTGCTGAGCACGGATCCCCCCTGGGACTTCTTGATCTCCTCCATGCGGTCGGTGGCCTCCGCGGCGCTGACGCTGCCGTCCGCGACCTGCCCCGCCAGGTCCTGCAGCAGCTGCACCCGCTGGACGACCGCCGGATTGCCGATCTTCGCGCGCTGACCGCTCATCAGCTGCGACAGCATCGGAGCGGACAGACCGAGTACCCCCGCCAGACGAGCCTGGTTGAGACCGAGATCGTCTATGAGCTTACGGAAGAGCGCCCCCAAAGGCTCCCCGTACCAGTTCCGCTGCAGTTCCCGCGCTCTCGCGGTCGCTTCCTGCTGTGCGGCGTCCATTGCGTCTCCCCATCGCTTCCCCAAGTACTGTGGTTCGCTGTAGCGAACCACGCCGAGCATCTTACGGAGCGTGGTCGCCTGCGGGGACCCCCTATCTTTTTGCGAGATCCCGGGGGTGACCCGGTACTCTGGTGCCCGGCGGCCTCCGGTATGCGGTTCTTCCGGCAGGGCGTCACGCTCACGGGGCCTTAGCTCAGTTGGTAGAGCGCTGTCTTTGCATGGCAGATGTCAGGGGTTCGACTCCCCTAGGCTCCACTTTCAACCCCTCCGACCTGGCACGACGCGGGCGGAGGGGTTTTTCGTGCCACCGTCCGCACCGCCGGGAGGAAACGCGGACCGCCGCACGGTGGCCCGCGGGGCGCGGGGTGTGGCTGCCTCCGGTCGCGGCCGACCGGCAACGGCCGACTCGGGCGCCGTTAGCGCCTCGCGGTGGGACAACGGCACTCGCCCGGCTTCGGCCTCCGCTCCCGGACACGCCCCCGGCGCCCCTGCCCGCCCGAGGCCGGCCACCCGTACGGCCCCGGAGCGTGACGTGTGTCACGTGGGCTGGTGAGTGGTCGTCCGGTCGATTTGCGCAAACATCATCGACGCGCCTGGTCCGCGCGCTCGCCGCGCAGGTCGCGCGGGGCGCCGTCGGGCACGGGCCGTTGCAAATGTCATCGCGAACGCGTGGTGTGCCGGCGGTGTTCCACGTGAAACGACGCCGTGGGGCGGGAGACTCTCAAGTCTCCCGCCCCACGGCGTCGTTGTGCGAAACGGGGTCAGTTGCCCTCGTCGTGCCGAGCGGCCTCTTCCTCGGCCTCCTTGGCCTGTACCTCCGGGTCCAGCGCCGACTGGCCGCTGCCGTCCACCGACGTCAGCCGGCTCGACTCCGGAACCTCCGTCGCCGCCGGCGGTTCCACCAGCCAGTCCGGGTTGGCCTGCTTGTCCCACCACTTCCAGGCGGCGAAGGCACCGCCCGCGACGGCGCCGAGCACCAGCAGCGCCCGCGCCACCCGACCGGCCCGCGCCCGCCGCTCGTGCTTGCGGACCAGCTTCTGGATCTCCTTCGGCGAGACCTGGCCGCGCAGCGCCGCCAGTGCGGCGACACCCCGTGCCGTGGCCTCGTCCCTGACGGGCACGGCGGCGGCCACGGCCTGCTCGATCTTCGGCCGGGAGTACTCGGCGGCCTGCCGGGCCGCCTTGCGCGTACGGGCGGCGGCCTCCTGAGCGGCCTGGTCGACCTTCGGCGGCACATGCGTACGGGCCTGTTCGATGCGCGGTGCGACGTGGGCGCCGTACTGGACGCGGGCCTGACCGGCGGCCTGCGTCACTACCGGCGCAAGCCGTACGCGGGCCTCCTGTGCGTAGTGCGCGGTCCTGTCCTTGGCCGTCTCGGCGTAGGGCGCCACCACTTCCGCGGCGTGCAGCACGCTGTCCTTCGCCGAACCGGTCGCGGCGCGCACGCTGTCGATGCGGGTCACGGGTTCCTCCTCCTCGGTGGCGTACGGTAATTCGACTTTCCACCCTTTTACGGATCATGCCTGTCAACGAATCACCAGGCATGCGAGGGCGGGCATCCGGGTCATGAGGATGAATACGGGGCAACCAGAGCTTGTCGTCGACAATGCCACGGATCGCCGTGCAGCGCTCCGGTACCCGGGGGTACAGGCCGGTTTTCCGCAACCGGATACCCCGTATCCGCGCGGAGAAGCAGGTGCCGGGCGACGCGGGGCGCGTCCCGTGCGAGGATCGGGGGGTCACAGGAAGACAACGGAAGGCAGATCGTGGCTGAGCAGCTTTACGCCACCCTGAAGACCAACCACGGCGACATCGAAGTCCGGCTCCTGCCGAACCACGCCCCGAAGACGGTCCGGAACTTCGTCGAGCTCGCCCAGGGCGAGCGTGAGTGGGTCAACCCCACCACGGGCGCGAAGTCCACGGACCGGCTCTACGACGGTACGGTCTTCCACCGGGTGATCAGCGGCTTCATGATCCAGGGCGGCGACCCCCTGGGCAACGGCACCGGCGGTCCCGGTTACCAGTTCGAGGACGAGTTCCACCCGGACCTCTCCTTCAACAAGCCCTACCTGCTGGCCATGGCCAACGCCGGTCCGGGCACCAACGGCTCGCAGTTCTTCATCACCGTCGCGCCCACGACGTGGCTGAACCGCAAGCACACCATCTTCGGCGAGATCACCGACGCGGCGAGCCAGAAGGTCGTGGACGCCATCGCCACCGCGCAGACCAACCCGCGCACCGACCGTCCGGTCAACGACGTCGTCATCGAGTCCGTCGTCGTCGAGACCCGCGAGGGCTGAGACCGCGAGGGACGACTCCCCTCAGGGCGAGTCCCCGCACGGCAGGAACCAAACGCCCCGCTCATCCGTAAAGATGGGCGGGGCGGTGCATTCGTGCCCGGCGCCCGGACGACGACCTAGGGGATGTCATGGAACACGCGGCAGGCAGCTCGCAGGAGGCCCAGCGCGTGCCCGGCTGCTACCGCCACCCGGACCGCGAGACGGGCATCCGCTGCACCCGCTGTGAGCGCCCCATCTGCCCCGAGTGCATGGTCAACGCGTCCGTGGGCTTCCAGTGCCCCGAATGCGCCCGCGGCGACTCCGGCACGGGCCACGCCCCGGCCGCCTCCCGGCCCCGCACGGTGGCCGGCGGCACCGTCACCGCCGATCCACGGCTGTGCACCAAGATCCTCATCGGCATCAACGTCGCCGTGTTCATCGCGGTGCACGTGCGGCCCTCCCTGCTGCACGACCTCACGCTCATCGGCGTCTGGCCGCCCGCTCCGGTCAAGCCCACCATGGGTGTGGCCGACGGAGAGTGGTACCGCATGGTCACCTCGATGTTCACGCATCAGGAGATCTGGCACATCGGCTTCAACATGCTGAGCCTGTGGTGGCTGGGCGGCCCTCTCGAAGCGGCCCTCGGCCGTGCCCGCTACCTCACGGTCTATTTCGTCTCCGGACTGGCGGGCAGTGCCCTGGCCTATCTGCTGGCCCCGCCGAACACGGAGACCCTCGGCGCCTCCGGCGCGATCTTCGGCCTCTTCGGCGCCACCGCCGTGCTGATGCGCCGGCTCAATTACGACATGCGGCCGATCATCGCGCTGCTGGCCATCAACCTGATCTTCACGTTCAGCCCGGGGATGAACATCTCCTGGCAGGCGCACATCGGCGGCCTGGTCGCCGGTGTCGTCACGGGCTACGCCATGGTCCACGCCCCGCGTGAGCGCCGGGCCCTCGTGCAGTACGGGACGAGTGCTCTCGTGCTGGCCGTCGTGGTGGTCGTCGCCCTGCTCAGGACGGCTCAGCTCACCTGACGTACGCGGTTGTCCACAGCGTGTGGCGAATCTTGTGCATGATGCGCGGGAACAGCTGTGCCCCCTGTCACTGAGCGGTGTTCCCGCAGGTCAGGCAGGGGGCGAACAAGCTTGCGAAGAGGGGTGCGACAGTCGTACCGGCGTCAATGGCGGACTGGTTATCCACAGATCGTCGTTCTTTATCCCCAGGGCTCCTGTGGATATTTCTCTGGCTGTGGATAACTCAGCGCATACCCCTGGGCAGAGCTACTTCCACTGGGTGGAGACACCGAATCCGGCGGCAATGAAGCCGAAGCCGACCACGATGTTCCAGTTGTCCAGTGCGTCGATGGGCAGCGAACCGTCGGTCACGTAGAAGACGACGATCCAGGCCAGCCCGATGACGAACATGGCCAGCATCACCGGCGCCACCCAGGCGCGGTTGGTCAGCTTGATGGCGGTCGCCTGCTTCGCCGGGGGCGGCGTGTAGTCGGCCTTCTTGCGGATACGTGACTTCGGCACGAGGGTCTCTCCTGTCGATGCGCTGCGTGGCCGCGCAGGGAACTGGGGCTGGCTCCGGAGCAGCGTACAAGGGGACTCTTAGTGCTCCCCCGGGCGTCCGTTAGCGTAGTGCTTCCGCGGTGCCGAAGGAGATAAGGGTACGTTGAGCAATTCTGCCGACTCCCCCCAGGCCGGATCCAGTGCTGCCCCAGGCCGCCGTTTCCGGCCCGTGCGGGTACTCACGGTGGCGGTCTTCGCCCTCGCGGGACTCATTTTCTTCACCAGTTTCAATACGGCCAAGGGCACCAATATCCGGACGGACACGTCCTTGCTGAAGCTTTCGGACCTCATCCAGGAGCGCAGCCGGAAGAACAAGGGACTGGACGACTCCAACGCCTCACTGCGCCGTGACGTCGAGTCGCTCGCCGAACGCGACGACGGCAGCAGCAAGGCGCAGGACGAGAAGCTGTCGGCCCTGGAGAAGAGCGCGGGCACGCAGAAGGTCAGGGGCACGGCGATCACCGTCACGCTCAACGACGCCCCGCCGAACGCCACCGCCAAGCTCCCCGGCTATCCCGAGCCGCAGCCGGACTACCTGGTCATCCACCAGCAGGACCTGCAGGGCCGTGGTGAACGCCCTGTGGCAGGGCGGCGCCAAGGGGATCAAGGTCATGGACCAGCGGCTGATCTCCACCAGCGCCGTGCGCTGCGTGGGCAACACGCTGATCCTCCAGGGCCGGGTCTACTCACCGCCGTACAAGATCACCGCGATCGGGGACCCGGGCCGGCTGAACAAGGCGCTCTCCGACTCCGCCGCGATCCAGAACTACATGGTCTACGTGAACGTCTACGGACTCGGCTGGAAAGTGACGCAGGACGGGACGGTGACTCTTCCCGGCTACTCGGGCACAGTGGATCTGCACTACGCCCAGCCCGTGGAGTGAACTGAGCAGTTCGGGAGCTGCCGGTGCGCGTTGTCGTCAGGACCCTCAGCGAGCTGTGCATCACCGTCGGGACGCTGATCTGCCTCTTCGTCGTCTACGTGCTGTTCTGGACCGGCGTCCGCGCGGACGGCGCGATGAACCACCAGATCGACGTGCTGCACGACCAGTGGTCGAAGCAGACCGCACGGCCCAAGTCGACCGCCCGGGCCACCGGCGCGAGCTCCGCCGCCCCCGCCCCGCCCGCCCCGTACGTCGCGGGCAAACCCTTCGCGATCATGTACATCCCGCGGCTCGGTTTCACGTGGAACAAACCGGTGCTGGAGAACACCGCGGTGAGCACCTTGAAGAAGGGCCTCGGGCACTACGCGCACACCGCGCGGCTCGGCCAGGTGGGCAACTTCGCGGTCGCCGGCCACCGGCGCACGTACGGAGATCCGTTCGTGGACTTCCCCCGGCTGCGGCCCGGCGACGCCGTCGTCCTGACCGACGGGACGACCTGGTTCACGTATCGGATCGACAAAGGCCCCTACAAAACCGTTCCCACGGATGTTGAGGTGATCGACCCTGTCCCACGTAAGTCGGGGTATACGCGTGCGGGCCGGTACCTGACGCTCACCACCTGCGATCCCGAGTGGGGGCACAGTCACCGGCTCATCGTGTGGGCGCACCTGGACAGCACACAGCCTGTGGAGGAAGGCGAACCGGCGGCGCTGCGCCGTTAGTCTGGTGCGGATACGGCGTGAGTCAGGAGCCGTGGCGGAACGGAAGGGACGGCATGTACGGCTGGATCTGGCGGCATCTGCCGGGGAACGTGTGGGTGAGGGCGCTGATCGCGCTCGCACTCGTCCTGCTGGTGGTCTATGTCCTCTTCCAGTACGTCTTCCCCTGGGCCGAACCGCTGCTCCCCTTCAACGATGTGACGGTGGACAATCAGTGAGCGCTCGCATCCTCGTCGTCGACAACTACGACAGCTTCGTCTTCAACCTGGTCCAGTACCTGTACCAGCTGGGCGCCGAGTGCGAGGTGCTGCGCAACGACGAGGTGTCCACCGCGCACGCCCAGGACGGCTTCGACGGCGTGCTGCTCTCGCCGGGTCCGGGCACGCCCGAGGAGGCCGGCGTCTGCATCGAGATGACCCGCCACTGCGCCGCCACCGGGGTGCCGGTCTTCGGCGTGTGCCTGGGCATGCAGTCCATGCAGGTGGCGTACGGCGGTGTCGTGGACCGCGCGCCGGAGCTGCTGCACGGCAAGACCTCGCTGGTGGAGCACGAGGGCAAGGGCGTCTTCGCCGGGCTGCCCAGCCCCTTCACCGCGACCCGCTACCACTCGCTGGCGGCGATGCCCCTGACCGTGCCGGCCGAGCTGGAGGTCACGGCCCGCACGCGGGACGGCATCGTCATGGGCCTGCGCCACCGTGAACTCCCGGTCGAGGGCGTGCAGTTCCACCCCGAGTCCGTGCTCACCGAGCACGGGCACCGGATGCTGGCCAACTGGCTGGTCGAGTGCGGCGACGAGGGCGCGGTGGCGAGGTCGGCGGGGCTCGCCCCGGTGGTGGGCAGGGCCACGGCGTGACCGCACTGCGCCCCGAGCGCGAGACCGACGCCTCGTACGGGCAGGAGCCCTACGAGGCGTCCGGTGCGTTCGAGGAGTGGTACGGGGATCGGGCGGGGCGGCAGGGCCGACACGCGGCGCCGGCCGAGGAGCCGTACGCGGCGCCGGGGACGCGGGAGCCGTACGAACCCTACGAGCCGTATCTGCCGCCGATCGACGAGGAGACGGTGGCGCTGCGGATCCCCGATCCGCCGCCGAGCGCGTCCATGGCGCCCTCTGGGGCCTCAACGGCAACACCAGTATCCGGAACCACTCCGGGCGGACGAGCGGCCCGCAGGAAGGCCGCCAAGCGCCGCGGTGGGCGTCATGGAGGCGCACATGCGCCATCGGGGACGACGGAGAGCGCCGAATCATCCGATTCCCCCGATTCATCCGGTTCCGGCGCGCCTCTTTCCCGCGTCGAGGCCCGTCGGCAGGCGCGCGCCCGCAAGCCGAGCCCGGGCGTCATCGCCAGCCGGGCCGTCGGGGAGCTGTTCATCACCACCGGCGTGCTGATGCTGCTGTTCGTGTCCTACCAGCTGTGGTGGACGAACGTGCGGGCGCACGCACAGGCGGACAAGGAGACGAGCAGCCTGCAGAAGGACTGGGCGAGCGGGAAGCGCGAGCCGGGGGTCTTCCAGCCCGGCCAGGGCTTCGCGATCCTCCACATCCCCGAGCTCGACGTGGTCGTGCCCGTCGCCCAGGGCGTCAGCAACAAGAAGGTCCTGGACAAGGGCATGGTCGGCCACTACAGCGAGGGCAGGCTGAAGACGGCGATGCCCTCGGACAAGACCGGCAACTTCGCGCTCGCCGGCCACCGCAACACGCACGGCGAGCCGTTCCGCTACATCAACAAGCTCAAGGCGGGCGACGAGATCGTCGTGGAGACGCAGGACGACTACTACGTCTACAAGATGACGTCCATGCTGCCGGTGACGTCCCCAAGCAACACGAGCGTGATCAGCCCCGTGCCGCCGCAGTCCGGATTCACCAAGCCGGGCCGTTACATCACCCTGACCACCTGTACGCCGGAGTACACGAGCAAGTACCGGTTGATCGTCTGGGGCAAGATGGTCGAGGAACGGCCGCGCAGCAAGGGCAAGCCGGATGCGCTCGTCGAGTAGGGGCAGATGAACGTGGCAGCGACCACCGACGGCACACACGAGAACACCGACGCGCCCGCGGCGCCCCCGGAACGGCGCCGGCGCGGCACGGGCCGTATCGCCATGGCGGTGAGTGTCTTCGGGGAACTCCTCATCACCGCGGGCCTGATCCTCGGGCTCTTCGTCGTCTACTCGCTGTGGTGGACGAACGTCATCGCCGACCGGGCGGCCGACAAGCAGGCGGACAAGGTGCGCGACACCTGGGCGCACGAGCCCAGCGGTCCCGGCGCGCTGGACACCAAGAACGGCGTCGGCTTCCTGCACGTGCCCGCCATGAGAAACGGCCAGGTCCTGGTCGAGAAGGGCACCTCGACGGACGTCCTCAACGAGGGCGTGGCCGGCTACTACACGGACCCGATCAAGGCGACGCTCCCGATGACGGGCAAGAAGGGCAACTTCACCCTCGCCGCCCACCGGGACGGCCACGGCGCCAAGTTCCACAACATCGACAAGCTGCGCAAGGGCGACCCGATCGTCTTCGAGACGCGGGACAAGTGGTACGTCTACAAGGTCTACGACATCCTCGACGAGACCTCGAAGTACAACGTCAAGGTCCTCACCCAGGTCCCCAAGGAGTCCGGCCGCAACAAGGCCGGCCACTACATCACCCTGACGACCTGCACCCCGGTGTACACCTCGCGCTACCGGTACGTGGTGTGGGGCGAGCTGGTCCGGGTGGAGAAGGTGGACAGCAAGCGGACACCACCGAAGGAACTGCGGTAGGCGGCGACGGTACGCAGCGAAGAAGCCCCGGTCCTCCATCGGAGGACCGGGGCTTCTTCCGTGTCGGCGGGCGACCGCCTCGGCGTCAGCCGAAGATGCCGCCGTTGTTGTTGCCGCCGTTGTTTCCGCCGCCGCCGCCCACGGTCACGAGGGTGATCGTCGTGTTCCCGGGGTTGTCGACCCCGGTGTTGGCCTGCGGGTCCTGCTGGATGACGAACGCGTCGTCGCTCTGGTCACTGCCGTTGGCGAACTGGATGTTGTTGAATCCCGCCTGCTGCAGCGCCTTCTTGGCGTCCTTGACGCGCATGCCGACGACACCCGGGACCGCCGTCTGCTGCTGCTTCTGACCGATGCTGATCTGCACCGTGGTGTTCTTCTTGACCGGGGTGCCGGTCGACGGGTTGGTCGAGATCGCCTTGTTGACCTGGTTGTCGTCGGTGGTCGGCGTGTTGACGCAGTTGCCGTTCAGACCTACGTCGGACAGGGCGGCCTTGGCGTCGTCGCAGCTCTTGCCGGTGACGTCGGGGACGGAGACGGTCGAGGGGGCCTTGGCCACGGTGAGGGTGATCGTGGATCCCTTCTCCACCTCCTTGCCGCCGATCGGGTTCTGCTCGAGGACCTGGTTCGCCGGCTGCGAGGACTCCCGCGTCTTCACCTCGACCTGGAAGTTGTAGTCGCCGCCCTCGAGCTTCTGCTTGGCGTCGCTGAGACTGAGCCCGACCACGCCCGGAACCTGGACCTTCGGCGCCCCCGTCGACACCACCAGGTTGACCGAAGTCCCCTTCTTCACGTCGGAGTTCTTCGCGGGGTCCTGGGAGCAGACGGTGCCCTTGGCCTGGGCCTCGCACGGCTTCCTGCTGACCGAGCCCACCTTGAGGTCGCTGTTGGTCAGCTGCTTCTCGGCGTCTGTCAGCTTCAGGCTCACCAGGTTGGGCACCTGGACCGTGCCGTTGCCGACGCCCCCGCCGCCGAACGCCCACTTGCCGATCAGGATCGCGCCGACCAGCACCAGGACGCCCGCCACGACCAGCAGGATCGTGGAGGTGTTGGACTTCTTCTGGCGGCGGCGGTCGACGCGGTCGTCGTAGCCGTAGCCCTGGTCGTCCGGGCCGCCCATGGGCGGCAGCATCGTCGTGGCGCCTGCGCCCGCGTCGGCGCGCAGGGCCGTCGTCGGCTGGTCGTCCGGGTAGCCGCCGTAGCCGACCGAGCCCATGGCCGCGGTGGCCGCGACCGGCTGGCCGTCGAGGCAGGCCTCGATATCGAGGCGCATCTCGTCGGCCGACTGGTAGCGGTAGTTCGGATCCTTGACCAGCGCCTTCAGGACGATGGCGTCCATCTCCGGCGTGATCTCGGGGTCGAAGACGGACGGCGGCTGCGCCTCCTCGCGGACGTGCTGGTACGCCACCGCCACCGGGGAGTCGCCGACGAACGGCGGGCGGACCGTCAGCAGCTCGTACAGCAGACAACCCGTCGAATACAGGTCGGACCGCGCGTCCACCTGCTCGCCCTTGGCCTGTTCCGGCGACAGGTACTGCGCGGTGCCGATGACCGCCGCGGTCTGCGTCATCGTCATGCCGGAGTCACCCATGGCACGGGCGATGCCGAAGTCCATGACCTTGACCTGGCCGTTGCGCGTGAGCATCACGTTGGCCGGCTTGATGTCGCGGTGGACGATGCCGTTTCTGTGGGCGTACTCCAGACCCTGGAGGATGCCGATGGTCATCTCCATCGCGCGCTCGGGCAGGAGCTTGCGACCGGAGTGCAGGAGTTCGCGCAGCGTGGAGCCGTCGACGTACTCCATCACGATGTACGGGATCGAGACCCCGTCGATGTAGTCCTCGCCCGTGTCGTAGACCGCGACGATCGCGGGATGGTTGAGCGAGGCGGCCGACTGGGCCTCCCGGCGGAACCGGGCCTGGAAGGACGGGTCGCGCGCGAGGTCTGCGCGCAGCGTCTTCACCGCCACGGTGCGGCCGAGCCGGGTGTCATGCGCGAGGTAGACCTCCGCCATGCCACCACGGCCGAGCACCTGGCCCAGCTCGTACCGGCCGCCGAGGCGACGCGGCTCTTCCATGCTTCCTACCAGCCCTCTCCGTCGGTCCCGACCGACACGGGTGTGCGGTCGGAGGCTGCCGTCCGGGCCTACCGTACCCGGCTAGCTTTGTGTGACCTGGCCAAGTGCGTCACCCGATACAGGACCGGTATCGCAACGTGCACCGATGTGAAGGCGACGTGAGCGGGGTCACTTCTTGGAGCCGATGACCGCCTCCATCACACTCTTCGCGATCGGGGCGGCCAGTCCGCCGCCGGAGATGTCGTCACGGTTGGCCTTGTCGTCCTCGATGACCACGGCCACGGCGACGGGCTTCGAGCCGTCGGCGAGCTTGGCGTAGGAGATGAACCAGGCGTACGGGTTCTCGCTGTTCTCCACACCGTGCTGGGCGGTACCGGTCTTGCCGCCGACGGTGACGCCGTTGATCTGCGCGTTGGTGCCGGTGCCCTGCTTGACGACCGTCTCCATCATCGACTGCAGGGTCTGCGCGTTCTTCGCCGACAGGGGCTGGCTCATCTCCTGCGGCTCGGTCTGCGAGATCGTGTCGAGGTTGGAGGACTGCAGCTTGTCGACCATGTACGGCTTCATCAGCTTGCCGTCGTTGGCGACCGCGGAGGCGACCATCGCCATCTGCAGCGGGGTCGCGGCGGTGTTGAACTGGCCGATCGAGGACAGCGCGGTCTGCGAGGAGTTCATGTTGTCGGAGAAGACCGACGCGCTGGAGCGGACCGGCGTGAACTGCTCGGAGTCGAAGCCGAACTTCTTCGCCTCATCGAGCATCTTCTCGTTGCCGAGGTCGGCACCGATCTTGCCGAAGACGGTGTTGCAGGAGTAGCGCAGCGCGACCCGCAGCGTCGCGTCCTTGCAGGGGATGTTCCCCTCGTTCTTCAGCTCGGTCGTGGTGCCCTTCATGATGTAGGGCAGCGGCGAGTCGGTCTTCTCGTCGGCGGAGTTGTACAGCCCGTTCTCCAGCGCGGCCGCGGCCGTGACCACCTTGAAGGTGGAGCCCGGCGGGTAGGTCTCGCGCAGCGCCCGGTTGAGCATCGGGTCGGACGCGTTGTTCTTCTTCTGCAGCGCCGTCCAGGCCTTGGAGTCCGTGGACGTCGAGTTGCCCGCGAAGGTCGAGGGGTCGTACGACGGGTACGAGGCCAGCGCCAGGATCTTGCCGGTGGCCGGGTCGATCGCGGCGACCGCGCCCTTGCCGCCCTGGGACTTCAGACCGTTGTAGGCAGCCTTCTGCGCGGCGGCGTTGAGGGTGGTGACGACGTTGCCGCCCTGCCGCTGCTTGCCCGTGATCATGTTGAAGGTGTTGCGGAAGAACAGCCGGTCGTCGTTGCCGGTGAGGATGCCGTCCTCGATGGACTCGAGCTGGTTGGCACCGAAGGCCTGGGAGGCGTACCCGGTGACCGGCGCCCACATGGGGCCGTTCTTGTAGGTGCGCTTGTACTTCAGGTCGTTCAGGCCGCTCTTGCTCGTCTCGGTGGAGCCGGTGATCGGGTCTCCGTCGACGATGATGTCGCCGCGCGGCGTGGAGTAGCGGGCGATGGTGACGCGGCGGTTCTTCGGGTCGTCCTTGAGGCTGTCCGCCTTGACGTACTGGAGCCAGTTGTCCCGGATCAGCAGGGCGAGGACCAGAAGACCGCAGAAGATCGCGATCCGGCGCAGGGGCTTGTTCATGACGGGCGGACCACCTGGGTCATCTCGGCGTCGGGGTTGATGGCGGGGGTGGGCGCCGGGCGGCGTGCGGTGTCGCTGATCTTGATGAGGATGCCGATGAGGGCCCAGTTCGCGATGACGGACGAACCACCGTAGGCGAGGAACGGCATGGTCATACCCGTCAGCGGAATCAGGCCCATGACGCCACCCGCGACGACGAAGACCTGCAGGGCGAAGGCGCCCGAGAGACCGATGGCGAGCAGCTTGCCGAAGGGGTCGCGGGCTGCGAGGGCCGTGCGCACGCCGCGCTCCACGATCAGGCCGTAGATGAGCAGGATCGCCATGATGCCCGCCAGGCCGAGCTCCTCGCCGAAGGTGGCGAGGATGAAGTCGGAGTTGGCGGCGAACCGGATGAGGTCGGAGTGACCCTGCCCCCAGCCCGAGCCGAGGGTACCGCCGGAGCCGAAGGCCCACAGCGCCTGCATGGCCTGCTCGGAGTGGAGGATGCCGTCGTGGCTGCCGGCCTGGCTGAGCTTGTACTCGCGCATCGGGTCGAGCCAGGCCTGGACACGGGTCTGGATGTGCGGTTCGAAGCTCGCCACACCGACGGCGCCGACCGCGGACATCAGCAGACCGAAGACGATCCAGCTGGTCCGCTCGGTGGCGACGTACAGCATGATGACGAACATTCCGAAGAACAGCAGCGACGTACCGAGGTCGGTCTCGAACACCAGGATGAGGATCGAGATCATCCAGACGACGATGATCGGTCCGAGGTCGCGGCCGCGCGGCAGATACAGGCCCATGAAGCGGCGGCTGGCGAGGGCGAGCGCGTCACGCTTGACCATGAGGTAGCCCGCGAAGAAGATCGCCAGCACGATCTTGGCGAACTCACCGGGCTGGATGGTGAAGCTGCCGATGTGGATCCAGATCTTCGCGCCGTAGACGTTGGCGCCGAGGCCCGGGACCAGCGGGAGCAGCAGCAGGACGAGCGCGCCCGCCATGGAGATGTACGTGTACCGCTGCAGGGTGCGGTGGTCCTTGAGGAAGATCAGCACGACGACGAACAACGTGATGCCGAGCGCGGTGTAGATCAACTGGTTGGTCGCCTTGCCGCCGGCGACCCCGATGGACTGCAGCAGCTTGGACTGGTCGAGCCGCCAGATGGCGACGAGCCCGAGCCCGTTGAGCAGCGTGGCCAGGGGAAGCAGCAACGGGTCCGCGTACGGGGCGAACTTCCGTACGACGAGATGGGCGACCCCGGCGAGCAGACCGAGCCCCAAGCCGTAGCTGAGCAGGCCGGCCGGCACCGATTGGTCGATCGCCAGACCCACGTTGGCGTAAGCGAACACGGGGATGACGACGGCGAACACCAGCATCGCCAGCTCGGTGTTCCGTCTGCTCGGTGCGCCGATCGCGCCGATCGTGGACGTGTGGTGCGTCGGTGTGTTGGTAGTACTGCTCATCGTGTGACAGGGCCTCTCACGGCTTGCCTACTGCTTACCGCACATCGAGACGACCTTCTGCTCTTCCTCCGAGAGGCTGGGGCCGGGGCTGGGAGTGGCGGTGGTCGCGGACGGGTTCGGGCTCGGGGACTTCGGCTTCGACGATGCCGTCGACGACGGCGTCGGTGACGACGTGGCCTTGGACGTGAGGGAGGTGCTGCTGGTTCCCGTGGTGCCGCCCGCCTGGCCTTCTCCGGTCTTGGAGTTCTTCTGGCTCTCCGCCGCCTCCTGCTCGGCCTGCTTCTTGCACGCGGAGGCCTGGACGGCGAGCTCGTCGACCTTCTTCCGGGCGTCCGTCAGGCCGCCCTCGGCGATCGTGTTCTTGACCTGCTTCTGCTGGTACGGCGGCAGGTACTTGAGTTCGATCTCGGGGTGGTCCTTCTCCACCTTCGACAGCGAGACCCAGGCCAGGTCCTGGCTGATGCCCCGGTACAGCGCGACGTGCTCGCCGTTGGTGCCGACGTAGTACTGGGTCTGCGTCCAGCGGTAGCCGCCGTACAGACCGCCGCCGATGACGGCGAGCGCGAGCACGCTGTAGAAGGATCTCTTCAGCCACTTGCGGCCCCTGCGGGGCTTGACGAAGTCGTCGTCGGTGTAGTCGCCGAAGCTGCCCGCCGGGATGTAGCCGGTGGTGTCGCCGGAGCCGGGCGGGCCGAACTCGCCGCCCCCGCCGCCCTGTCCGGGCACCTGGCGGCCGAGGCCGGAGGCGCGGCCCGCGGGCGTCTGCATGATCCCGGGGTCGTGGTGGAGGTGGTTCTGGTTCTCGGCGACGGCGCCGACCACGACCGGGGTGTCGGAGAGCTGCCCGGCGAGTGTGTCACCGGTGTCCAGGTCGAGGACGTCGGCGATGATGACCGTGATGTTGTCCGGACCGCCGCCGCGCAGCGCGAGCTGGATGAGCTCCTGGACGGTCTCCTGGGGGCCCTGGTAGCTGGCCAGGGTGTCCTCGAGGGTCTGGTGCGAGACGACGCCGGAGAGGCCGTCGGAGCAGATCAGGTAGCGGTCGCCGGCCCGGACCTCACGGATCGACAGGTCCGGCTCGACGTGCTCGCCGCTGCCCAACGCCCGCATCAGCAGGGAGCGTTGGGGGTGCGTGGTGGCTTCTTCCTCGGTGATGCGGCCCTCGTCGACCAGCCGCTGCACCCAGGTGTGGTCCTGCGTGATCTGGGTGAGGACGCCGTCGCGCAGCAGGTACGCGCGCGAGTCGCCGACGTGGACCAGGCCGAGGCGCTGGCCGGTCCACAGCAGGGCGGTGAGCGTGGTGCCCATGCCCTCCAGCTGGGGGTCCTCCTCGACCATCGAGCGCAGTTGGTCGTTGGCGCGCTGCACGGCCGCGCCGAGGGAGGTGAGGATGTCGGAGCCGGGCACGTCGTCGTCGAGGGCGACGATGGTGGAGATGGCCTCGGAGGAGGCGACCTCGCCGGCGGCGGCACCGCCCATGCCGTCGGCGATCGCGAGCAGACGCGGGCCGGCGTATCCGGAGTCCTCGTTGCCCTCCCGGATCATGCCTTTGTGCGATCCGGCGGCGAAGCGCAGTGACAGACTCATGCGCACCTCGCCCGTCGGCTCCGGGTACATCCGCACGGTGCCCACCCTCCGGTCGGGAGCGCGCCGGGGCCCGTCGTGGGGGCCGCCGCTGCGTGCTCGCTCCGCTCGCTCATTGTCGTACTACTTCCGCAGCTCGATGACTGTCTTGCCGATGCGGATCGGCGCGCCCAGCGGAATCGGCGTGGGGGTCGTCAGCCGGCTCCTGTCGAGGTACGTGCCGTTGGTGGAGCCCAGGTCCTCGACGATCCAGTTGCCGTCGCGGTCCGGGTAGATCCTGGCATGGCGGCTGGAGGCGTAGTCGTCGTCCAGCACGATCGTGCTGTCGTGCGCCCGGCCCAGGGTGATGGTCTGGCCCTGCAGCGCGACGGTGGTGCCGGTGAGGGTGCCCTCGCTCACGACGAGCTTGGTGGGGGCGTTGCGGCGCTGTCGGCCGCCGCCGCCCTGCTGGCGCTGCGGCGGCGGTGCCGCCTGCTGCTGCTGTCGGGCGGCCTGCTGGGGCCGGTTGGCCTCCCGTCGCGAGCCGCGCTGAGTGACGCGCGTTCCGAACAGGTCGCTGCGGATGACCTGCACGGCCACGATCACGAACAGCCACAGTACGGCCAGGAAACCCAGCCGCATGACCGTGAGGGTCAGCTCTGACATTGCCCCCGCTTCACCCTTCGGCTTGCCGGTAAATGATGGTGGTGCTGCCCACGACGATCCGCGAGCCGTCGCGGAGCGTAGCGCGGGTGGTGTGCTGCCCGTCCACCACGATGCCGTTGGTGGACCCGAGATCCTGGATCGTCGAGGGCGTTCCGGTCCGGATCTCACAGTGCCGGCGCGAGACGCCGGGGTCGTCGATCCGCACGTCGGCTTCGGTGCTGCGGCCCAGCACCAGCGTCGGGCGGGAGATCTGATGGCGGGCGCCGTTGATCTCGATCCAGTAGCGGGTGCGTCCGCCGGCCGCCGGGGCCGCCGCGGGACGCTGCAGGTAGGGCGCGCTGCCGCCGCGGCCACCGGGGGGCGGCGCGGCCGGCATGGGCGGGGCCCCCGCCGGGGCGGCGGCCGGCGGGTAGCCGTAACCGCCGGGACGGCCCGCGGCCGGAGCGGGCGGGGCCGCCGGGGCCGGGGATCCGGGAGCCTGCTGGTTGGTGGAGGAGGCGAGCGTACGGCTGCGCACCCGGTACAGGCCGGTGTCGAGGTCGTCCGCCTTCTCGAGGTGGACCTTGATGGGGCCCATGAAGGTGTAGCGCTGCTGCTTGGCGTAGTCGCGCACCATGCCGGCGAGCTCGTCGCCGAGCTGGCCGGAGTAGGGGCTGAGCCGCTCGAAGTCCGGCGTGCTCAGCTCCACGATGAAGTCGTTGGGGACGACGGTCCGCTCGCGGTTCCAGATCGTCGCGTTGTTGTCGCACTCGCGCTGCAGCGCGCCCGCGATCTCCACGGGCTGGACCTCGGACTTGAACACCTTGGCGAAGGTGCCGTTGACCAGACCTTCGAGACGCTGCTCGAACTTCTTCAGGACTCCCATGGGGCACCTCCTCCGTAGTCTCTGTCGTCCTGCTTCCCGCCTTGCGGGTACCGCACTGCCTGGTACTGCTTACTGATCGTATCCACGCGCCGGGTAATCGGCTGGTTCCCCCTGTCGGACCCGTCGACGGGTGTCGACGCCGCTCGAAGTTCCCTCCGGAGGTTCCCTCCGAAGCGCCCCTTCGAACTCGTCCCTCGAACTCCTTCTGCCCAGGATCGTAGAGGCGGCCGCAGACAAGTGTCCCGCACCTGACTGTGGACCCGGCCCGGCTCCTGTGGAGACGGGCCGTACCGGTACGAGGTTGATACGAGAACCGGCACTCCTTGATACGGAGCGGGGCGCTCCGATGATCGACCGGGGCGGGGCCGGATCGGGAGAGCTCCCTGGTCGGCGGCTGCCCCGGGGTAAGGGATGTGAACCCACCCCCGCCAGCGTGCTAATGTTCTGCGTGTCGGAAGGCGCCGGACCGAGAGGGCCGCGAGCCGGAGGACACACCCAATGCGCGGGTGGCGGAATAGGCAGACGCGCTGGATTCAGGTTCCAGTGCCCGCAAGGGCGTGGGGGTTCAACTCCCCCCTCGCGCACCAGGGAGCACCGACGAAACGGGCTGATCGTGAAAGCGATCAGCCCGCTTCTGTATGTCCAGGCAGGTGGGATGCGGTGTGACGCTTCTTACACATATGACTGCCCGGCGGCTGGTGGGCCGCCGGGCAGTCGTGTTGTGGGCTGTGGATCTTCAGCTGGGTTCGGGGTGTGGGTTACCTCACTGATCCGGTTCCGTCTCGGTATTGTTGTCCGTTTTGGTGAGACAGCCCTTCGGGGTCCAATCACCGAGGGGCTTGGTCTTGAAGAGGGGGTCCTTGCCGAAGCCGTTGACGCCTTCGACGGAGTTGCGAAGGCGGAAGCAGATGCGCCGCCAGTCTTCGCGTCCGTGCTGCAGGGGCTGCCAGAGCTGGGCGCCGGCTTCGGGCGGGAAGGTCACGCTGCGGTTCTTGCACACGCTGCGCGGCTCGACCGGACCGGGCGGGACGTCGGCGAGGGTGATGTGGACGCCCTTGCCCATGGTGGGGTCCGAGAGGGCACTGGACGCGGCCGGCTTGGGCGGGACACATCATGCGGCGGTGGCCTTCGGCATCGGCAGCCTGCTTGGGCAGGAACAGGTACTGGGTGCTGACGGGTGCGCTCGATCCTGGTGACGCTCCTTCGCGACGAGGGCCTCTTCCTCCGTGCCCCGTCACCCTCCATCGCGACGTCGGGAGTCGTGCGGTGCCTGGTGTCGCCGGTGCCGCGGTCGCGCTGGTACCAGGGCTGCGGGAAGTCGCTCGCGCCTCCTCCGCCGCCGAAGGCGAAGACGCCGGGGACGGGTCCCCAGGGCCCCTTGCCGTTGTCGGCGCGGATGGGCACCTCGTCGCCCATGCTGGTCTCCCAGGCGTAGTCGCCGTGTCGGTCCAGGGCGAGGGTGGTGCCGCCGACCGAGGTGACCCACGGGGAGCCGCTGGGGAAGTCGGCCTGGGCACGGGTGGTCTTCGGGTCGCAGTTGACGCCGGTCTGAGCTGCCTGGGGCGAGGAGTCGCCGCAGTCACCCGCCGCGAAGTAGACCCCGATGCCTTCGGCGGCGGCCCTGTTGGAACAGCAGGTTCCACGCGGCGACCAGGGCAGGGGTGAGGTGCCCCGGATCGGAGTGGATGATCTCGGCCCAGGAGTTCGAGATGACGTCCGCCCGGCGGCCGTCGATGACGTACGACTCGGCGTTCATCAGGTCGTTGTCGAGGCAGGAGTTCGCGCCGACGTAGAGGACGTTCGCGTCCGGGGCGAGTCCGTGCGCGAGGTCGATGTCGAGAGCCTGTTCGCCGGCCCAGGTGCGCGGAGGCGCGCACGCGTCGCCGATCTGCCACTGGGAGGGGGTGACCTGCTGGCGGTACTGGCCCGGCCGGAAAGGAGGGCCGCCGGTGGCGCGGGCGTAGCGGGCCGTGTCGGCGGCCATGTCCGGCGATCCGTAGGCGTCGACGACGGCGATGGTGGCGCCGCGGCCGGTGGCGCTGCCCCTGCCGCCCGCGCCGTAGGCGTGGCGCAGCTGGGCGGGGGTGTAGGGGCAGGGCGCGAAGGTGGAGGTCCTGCCGTACGCCTTGGGCAGGTTCGTGGCGGGCTTCTGCCCGAAGTGGCCGGAGCAGACGGCACCGTCGGCGGGTACGTCGAGGGCGGGCGCCGGGGTGGACAGCGGACGGGCCGCGCCGGGGAGGGACAGGCCGGTGACACCAAGTACGGCGGAGCCGAGGGGGGCGGGCACGCTGAGGTCGGCTGAGGGGGCGTCGATGGTGTCGCGTCCGGTGCGGTAGCGACGCAGGCTCGTGCCGAAGGCCTGCCGGACGGCGCGGGCGGGGCCCCTGATCCCCAGATAGTGGGGGGTGCGGCCGGTGACGGTGAACCCGGATCTGGCCAGCCACGCCGTGACGGTCTGGATCTGACGGTCGGCCGGCCCGAAGCGGCGCTGGTACTGCGCGGGGGTGAGGAAGTGCCGGTAGTGCGGGCTGCGGGGGTCGGTGACATCGCGCAGGAACGCCGCCAGGCCTTGCGGGTCACGGGAGTTGAGGTAGAGCCGGGCGCTGACGCGCCGGTCGTCGGGCACTGGTCCCGCGTAGGCGGGCCGGGATCCCATGAGCGGATGCCGGTCGGCGGCGTGGGCGGTGGGCAGGAACCCGGCGGTGCACAGCAGGGCGGCACAGGAAGCCGCGACCACCGAGCCGCGCAGACCGCGCAGCGGGCGTATGGGGGCATGGAAGGGCACGGGTGAAGACCTTCTGGTGAGGGGGTGCCGAGGACGCGCAGGACGTGACGAGGCGGCCCGGGCCCGGGCATGTCGTCCGTGCGGGCCCGAGGGCTGCCTGTCGTGATGACGGGCGTGGTGTGGTCTACGAGCGGACGGTCCGGCCCCGGCACAGCGGGCCCGGGACCCCCTCGAACTCCAGGTCGAGGCCGACGCCGTCGCGTTCGGCGTGGATGTGCAGGTGCGGCTCGGAGCTGTTGCCCGAGTTGCCGACCTCGCCGAGCACCTGCCCGGCGCGCACGGTGTCGCCCTCGGCCACGCTCACGGTGCCGGGGCGCAGGTGGGCGAGCTTGACGATCTCTGCGCCCGTGTCGATCCACACGTGGTTGCCGTACAGGGGTTGGTAGCGGACGGCGCCGGGTTCTTGGTCCTCAATGTGATCGGCGGCGGAGACGACCGTACCGTCGCAGGGTGCGTGTACGGGCTGCCCGTAGATGAGGTAGCGCTCGTTCTTGCCGTGGGTGCCCTGGGTGCGGGCGCGGTGACGCCCGCGCGTCCCGCCCGGGCCGGCCTGGACCACGTCCAGGGCGCCGCGTTGCTCGGGGACGGCGAAGTGATGGTTGAGGCTGCGTCCGCCTCCTTGCCCCACGTACCAACTGCCGCCCTGCAAGGGGAAGACGAGGGTCTGGGAGACGGCCGTCCCCCAGCGGTGACGCCGTGCCCGCATCAGGAGTACGCCGAGGACGGCGACCAGTGCGGCCCCCACGACCAGTTCGGGGGCACCGCCCGACGTGGGCAGCCCGGGCAGTCGCCAGGCGGAGGCGAGGGCGACGAGCGCCCCGGCCTCCAGCGGTCGGCGTATCCACCACGGGAACAGGGCCGGGGCACGCCAGCCCTCCACGACCAGGTATCCGGCCGCGACGATCAGCAGGCGGCCGCACCAGGCGATCCGGGAGGGGGCCTCCCAGCAGGCGTCGATGCGCACGACGAACAGCAGCACCAGCACGGTCCAGGCCAGAGCCGGGCGCACCCAGTTGGTGCGCAGGCGTGCCGGACGGTGTGCGCCGGGGGCGATCAGGAGCCCGTCCAGCTCAAGGCCGTCCCTGGTGGCGGCGAAGGCCAGGGCCCGCCCCTCGGTGCCTTCGATCACCAGTCCGTCGCGGCTGTCGCGCACGCCGGTGACCTCGCCGACCTGTCCGAGCGTGGTGTCCACGATCTCGTTGAGCCGCTCTCGGCCCACGGCGGCGACCACGCGCGGTGCCAGGCGTTCCCGGTCGGCGGGCTCGGCGGTGAGGAACCGGTACAGGGCGTCCGGCGCGGCGTTCGCCGCTTCGTCGGTCGTGTCACGCATCGGCCGAACCGTCCTGTCCCGCCGTCATGGCCACCGGGGTCATGCCGCGCGCGGGCAGCCGTGACCAACTCCAGCCCATTACACGTTCCTTGACGGACCGGAAGCGCCGCGCGAGTGACCGGTAGTCCTCGTCGCGCAGGCAGGTGCAGTCCGCGCCGATCATCAGTAGCCCGAAGCACACCAGGCCCATGCAGGCGATGATGCCCAGGTGCATGCCCTCCAGGGCCACCGTGTTGGCCTTCCGGATCCACGGGCGAGCGGACAGGATCGCGAAGGGCAGCGCCAGCTCGATGAAGATCGTGAAGTAGCAGAGGACGGTACCCACGAAGGCGTTGTTCATCAGGTGCGCGTACGTGGCCGACATCCCGAAGCCGGTGATCCGGCTGATGTAGTACATCGCCACGCCGTCCTGCCACACCTTCCCGGTGATCTTCCAGTAGCCGGCGGCGAAGTACAGCACCGCGGTCTGGAAGACGATCAGGAAGGCGGCCAGGTTGTGCAGCACGGTGGAGAACGCCGGCTGCTCCCGCTCCCTCAGCCGCGCGCGCCGCCGCTTGGCGCCGGGCGCGAAGTAGGCGTCGGAGACGGTGAAGACCATGAACAGGATGAGGATCTGGGCGAGGTTGTCGCCGCCTTCGAGCACGTACTGGTTGCGGTTGTGCAGCGACCACTTCATCACGGCCTGGGCCAGTGCGAGCCATCGCCCGCCGAAGATCATGAAGGCCAGGGCGACCACGATCACGGCGTAGAAGACGATCTCGAACCAGAGCGTCGAGTGGCTCCACAGAAAGAGCGAGAAGCCCCAGTGCGGCAGCGCGTCCTTCGCCGTGGAGAGTGAGTTGTGGGAGCCCGGCCCCCACAGGAAGCGGCGCCTGGAGTAGTCGGACAGGCAGTACAGGACCGTGGCGAAGCCGATGACGACGCGGAGCGCCGCGATGCCGATGAGCCGGTGCCTGCGGGTCGCGAGGCGCAGCAGCGCCGTGTCCAGCCTTGCCGTACCGGTTCGCCATGCCCTGGCTGGCAGAGCGGATACGCGGGTCACTGGGCCACCCCCGGTACGTAGGTCATCCACGACGTCGCCAGCAGCCCCTGCTCGTCCTCCTTCGGCTTGGGCACCGCGTACCGGGCCGAGAACGGGACGATGGGACGGTTCTTGAAGGTCGCCTGGACGGCGACGATCTGGGCGTTCGAGTAGAGCGCCTTCGCCTGGACGGAGAAGAATCGCCGCATTTCCTCGAAGTCCGATGCGAACTGGTGGTCGAGGCGTGCTCGGGCGTCCTTGCGGTCGGCCGCGGGCAGTTTGCTGAACTTGGTCGCGATGCTCGCGTAGTGGTTGGCCGCGGCGTCGAACGCGAGCAGGACGCCGGGAAGCTTCGTGGGGTTCACGGGGAAGTCCTGCGGCGCTCTGTCGATGGCCTGCTCGATCTCGACGGGGCTCGACTCCACGATCCTGCCCGAGGGAAGCCTCATCCGGGCACGCAGGCAGATGAGGTCGTCGTTGCTGCCGGGCGTGGGCCCGAAGAGCTGCCAGTCCTGCCAGAAGTACGGCTCCATCACGGCCGTGGCGGGGCCCTTGACGCGGTCTTTCAACGGGGAGGCGGGGGCGTTGTACACCAGGCAGCACAGGCAGTACACCGCCACGGCCGCGAGGGCTGCCAGCGCACTGATCCGTACGGCCGGCGGGAGGGGTGCACCCGCCGCCGGGGGTGCGCCCTCCGATGCGCGCGAGCGCGCGGGAACTCTCATCGCTGTCCACATCCAGGTGGGTCGACGTCCAGGTCGGGTCGATTCGGGAACGGTGGTGGATCCGCGCGAGACTGCGTGCCGGGGCGGGGCGCCCCGCCCCGGCACCGGGGGTCGATCGGCATCGGTGGGCACACGACACCACATGTCACTTCGCACCGCTGGTCCTGCGGTGGCTCACGTCACCGGCACCGACGGTCGGTCGATGCCGTATGCCACGCGGCTCCGCCTGCCGGGCGGTGCCGTGGCTCTTCCCCCTTGCGCCGGATGTCCCGGCGCCACAGGTCACGCGGCGCCGGTGGTCGGCCGACGCCAGAGACGGGGCTGCTCACCCCGGCAGAGACGACCCTGCTGCGTACCGCGGCGCGGCAGGCGCGCATGCACGGGTCGGTGCTGTTGATCGCCGCCATTGCCGCTTACCTGCACAAGATGACAGGGGAGCGGCACGTGGTCCTCACCCTGCCGGTGGCGGTCCGGCCGGACGCCGAACTCCGCACGGTGCCGGTCATGCTCTCCAGCGCCCTGCCGCTGCACCCGGAAGTGCGCCCGGAGGAGTCGGTACTCGACCTGATACGCAAGGTCTCCAGGGAGTTCCGCCTGCTGCTCCGGCACCAGCGCCACCGGGGGGAATCCCTCTCCCGTTCCTTCGGGCTCCATCCCCAGGAGAGCTTCCTGACGGCCCAGGTCAACATCATGTCCTTCGACTACGACCTGGAGTTCGCCGGGCACCGGGCCCACGCGCACAACCTCACCCAGGGGCTGGTCGACGACCTCTCCGTCACGGCATGCGACCGCTCCGACGGCCGCGGACTGCGGATCGACCTGGTCGGAAGTCCCGAGCCGTACCGGCCCGAAGAGCTGGCTGCCCACAGAGGAGCGCGCCGAACTGCTCGCCGAGTCCCGTGCCAACCGCGTCAAGTACCACGAGACCACGCTGCCCGAACTGTTCGCCGCCCAGGTGGCACGCACCCCCACGGCAATGGCCGTGCTGGACTGCGACGGAGTGCCGTGACCTACCGGGACCTCGACCTCGCGTCGAACCGCCTCGCCCGGCTGCTGATCGCCGAAGTCGCCGGCCCGGACCGAATCGTGGCCCTGGCGGCGTCCCGGTCGGCCGACATGGTCGTCGCCCTGCTGGGGTCCGGCCGCCTGGGTTTTCCACAGACGAGAGTTGTCCACAGGCTCTGCCGCGTCTCGGCCACCGGCTGTACGGTCTCCACGAGTTGATGTTCGTGGGTGCGCGTGCGCGGATGTGCGGGGGAGGCGGTCGGTGTGACTGAAGGTGTTGCGGGGAGGGGCGTGCGCCGGTTGCCCCGGGTGCGCGGCTTCGCCGAGTGGCCCGTGGAGGGGTCGCCCAAGCAGGAGGGCAAGGCGTTGCGCGGGCCGGTCCCGCGTGCCGCGCACGCCGCGCTCGACCTGGACGCCGCACGGCCCGACGCCGTCGCGGCGATCGAGGAGTCCCACCGTGGCCGGATCCCCGAGCTCACCCCGATAAGGGCGGGCCGGATGGCCGCCACGCCCTTCGCCTTCCTGCGCGGTTCGGCGGGCCTGATGGCCTACGACCTCGCGCGTACACCCATGACGAGGATTCGCGCGCAGATCTGCGGAGACGCGCATGCCGCGAACTTCGGTCTGTACGGGGACGCGCGCGGCGGCCTGGTCATCGATCTGAACGACTTCGACGAGACGGTCAGCGGCCCCTGGGAGTGGGACCTCAAGCGGCTCGCCGCCTCCCTGGTGCTCGCGGGCCGGGAGGCCGGCGCGGACGAGGAGTGCTGCCGCAAGGCCGCGTACGACGCGACCGGCGCCTACCGCCGCACCATGCGGCTGCTGGCCAAGCTGCCGGTGCTGGACGCGTGGAACGCCATCGCGGACGAGGAGCTCGTCTCCCACACCGACGCCCACGACCTGCTCGGCACCCTGGAGCGGGTCTCGGAGAAGGCGCGGGCCAACACCAGCGGGCGGTTCGCGGCGAAGGCGACGGAGGAGACCGAGGAGGGCGGGCGCCGCTTCGTGGACGCGGCGCCGGTGCTGCGGCGGGTGGACGACGAGGAGGCGGCCGCGGTCGCGGCGGCCCTCGAACAGTACGTGGGGACGCTCTCCGAGGACCGGCTGCCGCTGCTGGCCCGGCACGCGGTGCACGACGTGGCCTTCCGGATCGTGGGCACCGGCAGCGTGGGCACCCGCTCCTACGTCGTCCTGCTCCTGGACCACCGGGGCGAGCCGCTGGTGCTGCAGGTGAAGGAGGCGCGGCCGTCGGCCCTGGTCCCGCACTTGGTGACCGCCGGCTTCGAGGCGCCGGCCGTCGAGCACGAGGGCCGCCGGGTGGTGCTCGGCCAGAAGCGGATGCAGGTCGTCAGCGACATCCTGCTGGGCTGGACGTCGGTGGACGGCCGGCCCTTCCAGGTACGGCAGTTCCGCAACCGCAAGGGCAGCGTCGACCCCGCGGCCCTGGCCGCCGACCAGATCGACGACTACGGCCGCATGACCGGCGCCCTGCTGGCCCGCGCCCACTCCCACAGCGCCGACCCGCGGCTGATCGCCGGCTACTGCGGCAAGAACGACGAGCTGGACGAGGCGATCGCCGACTTCGCCGTCGCGTACGCCGACCGCACCGAGGCGGACCACGCGGATCTGGTGGCGGCGGTGCGGTCGGGGCGGGTCGCGGCGGAGACGGGCGTCTGAGGACGCGGACTGGGTGAGCGAGCGAGGACGCGGACTGGGTGGGCGTGCGAGGACGCGGACGAGACGGGCGTGCGAGGACGTCGACGAGGTGGGCGTGGGTGCGCGGACGGCTGGGGTGCGGGGGCGTGCGCCGAGGGCTGTGCGGGCCTGAGGCACCGCGCGGGGCGGGCCCGGCACCGCCGTGGCCTAGGCTGGTCGGGTGACGAGCCCGGAAGCTGAGCAGGGTGGGGTCGCCGGCGAGGAGCAGGCGACGCCCGAGGAGGGTGCGCCGCGCCCCGAGGAGCGCCTGGAGCGGGCCGTGCGCGCCGCCGAGCAGGCGCTGATCGAGTACGAGATCGCGGTGGAGACCTTCCGGGTCGAGGTCGAGAACTTCTCCCGGCTGCACCACCAGAAGCTCGGCCCGATGTACGCCCGCCTGGACGAGCTGGACGCCCTGATCGCCGAGGCGCGGGCCGAGCGGTCCGGTGACCCGGAGGACCGGCGCCGGGCGGACGAGGCCCGGGCCCGGGTCATGCCCATGCCGGGGGTGGAGGAGCTGTTCCACGGCTGGATGGACGGGGAGGGGCTGTTCCCGGAGGCCGCCGCGATGCTCACCGACCAGCCGGTGCGGCCCCCGCAGCGGGTCCGCCCGAGCGACGAGGCCCGCAAGCTCTACCGCGAACTGGCCCGCAAGGCCCACCCCGACCTGGCCCCGGACGACACCGAGCGGCAGCGGCGCGAGGAGTTCATCACCCGGGTCAACGCCGCCTACGCCCGCGGTGACGAGACGCTGCTGCGGGAGCTGGCCGAGGAGTGGGCCAAGGGCCCGGCGCCGGCCGAGCGCGGCCCGAGCCGCAGCGAGGAGCTCTACGCCCGGCTCGAATGGCTGGCCCAGCGCAAGGAGCTGCTCTCGCTGGTCGCCAAGGATCTGGAGGAGGGCGCGATCGGCTCGATGCTCCGGCTGGCCCCCGACGACCCCGACCGCCTCCTCGAGGAGATCGCCGAGCAGCTGCTCGCGGACGTGGCCCAGCGGGAGCGGGAACTGGCCGAGCTGCTGGGCGGCTGACCGGGCCGGTTCCCGCCGGCCGGGCGCTTTCGTGGCCGGTGGCGTCGGGTAGCGTCGGGGCATGAGTTTCGGAGCTGGTGTGCCCACCGTCGAGGTCGGGGACCTGAAGGACGGCGACTTCCTGCTGGACGTCCGCGAGGACGACGAGTGGAAGGCGGGGCACGCCGAGGGCGCCCTGCACATCCCCATCAGCGAGTTCGTGGCCCGGTACGGCGAGCTGACCGAGGCCGCGCCGCAGGACGGGCGCGTCAACGTGATCTGCCGCTCCGGCGGCCGCTCGGCCCAGGTCACCATGTACCTGGTCCAGCAGGGCATCGACGCGGTGAACGTCGACGGCGGAATGCAGGTGTGGGCGGCCGCCGGCCGGCCCGTCGTGACGGACGAGGGCCAGCCGGGGTTCGTGCTGTAGAGGGCCGGCGGGCGGTCAGCCCAGCGGGTGGGCCGCCAGCAGGTCGCCGAGGGCCTCCTCGTGCGCGGCCGCCGGGCCGAGCGACAGCTCCAGGTGCTTGGCCCAGGCGTGGTACCGGTGCAGCGGGTACTCCACGTCCGCCCCGAAGCCGCCGTGCAGATGCTGTGCCGTCTGCACGACCCGGCGCACCCCTTCCGACGCCCAGATCTTGGCGACGGCCACGTCCCCGCAGGCGGGCAGCGCACCGGGTGCGCCGGAGGCGATCCGCCAGGCCGCCTGCCAGAGCGTGGCCTCCATGGCCCGCAGGTCGATGTAGCGGTCGGCGGCCTGCACGGCCACCGCCTGGAAGGTGGCGATCGGGTGCCCGAACTGCTCCCGCTTGCCCGCGTAGTCGCCGGTCATCTCGAGGACCCGCTCGCCCAGCCCGAGCGCGAGGGCGCATGTCCCGGTGGTCAGCAGGTCGCGCAGCCAGTCCCAGGCGCCGTCGGCGTCCATGACGTCGCGGGCCTCGACGCGCACGGAGTCCAGGCGCAGTTCGCCGAGCCGCTCGCCGGACGTGGAGACCTGCTCGGCGAGTGAGACCCCCTCGTGGACGGGCGACACCACGGCCAGCAGCGTCCGGTCCGCGGCCGTCCGGGCGGGCAGCAGCACGAAGTCGGCGTTGTGCGCCCAGGGCACGGCGGTCTGCACACCGTCCAGCAGCCACCCGTCGCCGTCCTGCCGTGCGCTCACGGCGAGTTCGGCCGGATCGTGGCCGGTACGGCCGTGCGCGGCGACGGTCAGCACCAGCTCCCCGCGGGCCGCCCCCGGCAGCAGCGCTGACCGCAACTCCTCGCCGCCGTGGGCCTGTACCGCGGCGGCGGCCGCGCTGCTCTCCAGCAGCGGCACCCGGGCGAGGTGCTTCGCCGACTCCCGCAGCACCAGGCACAGCGCGATCGCGTCCAGACCCGCCCCGCCGTACCGCGCGTCGAGGAGCAGGCTCAGCAGGTCCGCCTCGGCGAGCTTCGCCCACAGCGCGCGGTCGAAGTCGTCGGCGACGGCGCCCGTGACGAGCGAGGGGGAGGGCACCGCGTCCGGGGCGACCCCGGCGAACACCCCGCGTGCCGCCTCGGCCGCCGCCTGCTGCTCCTCGGTGAAGGTGAAGTCCACGGTCCTGTCCCTCCGGAGGGTCCGCTGATCTGACGGACCGTCAAGATAGAACAGGTTCTAGAAGAAGGGAACGGGCCCGTCGGCCACGAGCGGGCCGGAGGTGTCGAGGGGTACCGGCGTCCGCCGGCACCGGCGTCCAGGGGTGCAGGCGTTCACGGGAACGGGCGTCCACGGGCGCCGGGGTTCACCTGTCGAAGTCCAGCTCCACCTTCTCCGTCACCGGGTGCGACTGGCACGCCAGCACATAGCCCGATTCCGTCTCCTCCTTCTCCAGCGCGAAATTGCGGTCCATGCGCACCTCGCCGGAGACCAGGAACGCCCGGCACGTCCCGCACACCCCGCCCTTGCAGGCGTAGGGCGCGTCGGGGCGGTTGCGCAGGACCGTTTCCAGCAGGGACTCGCCCTCCCGCACCGGCCAGGTGCCGCCGCGGCCGTCGAGGCGCGCGGTGACCGAGCTGTGGGCCGGGGCGGCCACGGGTGCGGCGGCCGGGGCGGCGCTGTCCACGTGGAAGATCTCCTCGTGGATGCGGGCGCGCGGGACATCGAGCGCGCGCAGCGTCCGCTCCGCCTCCTGCACCAGCCCGTACGGCCCGCACAGGAACCATCCCGCCACCTGCTCCACCGGCAGCAGCGCCGGGAGCAGTCCGGTCAGCCGCTCCTGGTCGAGCCGCCCGGACGGCAGCCCCGCCTGCTGCTCCTCCCGGGACAGCACCGTCACCAGCTGCAGCCGGTCCGGGTAGCGGTCCTTCAGGTCGGCGACCTCTTCGAGGAACATCGTCGAGGCGGCCGTACGGTCGCTGCGGATCAGGCAGAAGCGGGCCCCCGGTTCGCGCGCGAGCAGCGTCGAGACGATGGAGAGCACCGGAGTGATGCCGCTGCCGCCGACGACGGCCGCGTACAGACCGGGCGCCGGCTCAAGGGTGAAGCGGCCGGCCGGTGTCATCACCTCCAGCTCGTCACCGAGGTCGATCTCCTTGAGCGCGTACGTCGAGAAGGCGCCGCCGTCGACGAGTCGCACCCCGACCCGCAGCGTGGCCGGACCCGGGTCGCCGGGGGCCGGTGCCGGGGAGCAGATCGAGTACGTGCGCCGGATCTCCGTGCCGTCGACCCTCCGGCGCAGCGCGAGGTGCTGGCCCGGGGCGTGGCGGTACTCCTCGCGCAACTCCGGCGGCACGGCGAGGGTGAGGGCCACGGAGTCGTCGGTGAGCCGTTCGACCGCCGCCACGGGGAGCGAGTGGAAGCGGGCCATCTACAGCTCCTTGAAGTGGTCGAAGGGTTCCCGGCAGGCGAGGCAGCGGCGCAGCGCCTTGCACGCCGTGGAGGAGAAGCGGCTGAGCAGCTCGGTGTCGGGGGAGCCGCAGTGGGGGCAGTGGACGGGGTCGGCGTCGAGGGACCGGCTCGGGGCGGAGCCGGTCTCCGGGCCGTCGTCGGCGGTCCGGATCGGGCCCAGTGACAGGGGGACCGGTCCGGCCGCCGCCCGGGTGCGCGGCGGCGCGATCCCGAACTCCCGCAGCTTGCGCCGCCCTTCGTCCGTGATGTCGTCGGTCGACCAGGCGGGCACGAGCACCGTGCGGACCTCGACCTCGCGCATGCCGTGCGCGTGCAGTGCCCGCTCTATGTCCAGGGACATGGTCTCCAGCGCCGGACAGCCGGTGTACGTCGGCGTCAGCTCGACCTCGACCGAGTCCGCGGCGCGCAAGTGCACCGCGCGGACCACGCCGAGCTCCCGCAGGGTGAGCGCGGGCAGTTCGGGGTCGGGGACCGAACCGGCGATCCCCAGCAGCTCCGCCTCCAGCGCCGTCGTCGCGGTGGCCGTCACCATGACGCCCCCGGGTGGCTGCGGTGCAGGTGCTGCATCTCGGCGAGCATCCGCCCGAAGGACTCGGTGTGCACGCCCTGCCGGCCCGCGCCGGCCGTCCAGGCGCCGGACCGGGGCCCCTCGGGGACCGTGAGGGTCGCCCGGCGCAGCACACCCCCGACGCCGTCCAGCCAGGCCGCCTCCAGCGCCGAGAAGTCGACGTCCAGTCCGTCCACCGGCTGGAACATCTCGCCGGTGAACCGCCACAGGGCCGCCGTCGCCCGCAGCATCCGCTCGCGGCTGGCGTCCGTGCCGTCGCCGAGCCGCAGCGTCCACTGCTCGGCGTGGTCGCGGTGGTAGGCGACCTCCTTGACGGCCTTGGTCGCCAGGCCGGCGAACTGGCCGTCACCGGAGGCCAGTTCGGTGTACAGCAGGTGCTGGTAGGTGGAGAAGTACAGCTGGCGGGCGATGGTGTGGGCGAAGTCGCCGTTGGGCTGCTCGACCAGCTGGAGGTTGCGGAAGGACCGCTCCTCGCGCAGGTACGCCAGCTCGTCCTCGTCGCCGACCATGGACAGCAGCACGCGGGCCTGGCCGAGCAGGTCCAGCGCGATGTTCGCGAGGGCGAGCTCCTCCTCCAGGACGGGGGCGTGGCCCGCCCACTCCCCCAGGCGGTGGGAGAGCACCAGGGCGTCGTCGCCGAGGGCGAGGGCGGCGGTCGTGGGGACGGGCGTCGCCGGGGCTGCCGTCACAGGTGCTTCACCCCTTCCGGGATCTCGTAGAACGTCGGGTGCCGGTACGGCTTGTCGGCGGCCGGCTCGAAGAACGGGTCCTTCTCGTCCGGTGAGGACGCGGTGATCGCGGCGGACGGGACGACCCAGATGGAGACGCCCTCGCCGCGCCGGGTGTACAGGTCGCGGGCGTTGCGCAGGGCGAACTCGGCGTCCGGCGCGTGCAGGCTGCCGGCGTGGGTGTGGGCGAGGCCCCGGCGCGAGCGCACGAAGACCTCCCACAGGGGCCAGTCGGTGTTCGTCATGCCTGCATCGCTCCCGTGGTGTCGTTGTGCTTGGCCGCATAGGCGGCGGCTGCCTCCCGCACCCAGGCGCCCTCCTCGTGGGCCTGCCTGCGCTGGGTGAGCCGCTGTTCGTTGCACGGCCCGTTGCCCTTGAGGACTTCCTTGAACTCCGACCAGTCGATCGGGCCGAAGTCGTAGTGCTGCCGCTCCTCGTTCCACTTCAGGTCGGGGTCGGGCAGGGTCAGGCCCAGCGACTCCGCCTGGGGCACGCAGATGTCGACGAAGCGCTGGCGCAGCTCGTCGTTCGAGTGCCGCTTGATCTTCCACGTCATCGACTGGGCGGAGTGCGCCGACTCGTCGTCGGGCGGGCCGAACATCATCAGGGACGGCCACCACCAGCGGTCGACGGCGTCCTGCGCCATCGCGTGCTGCTCCGGGGTGCCGCGGCTGAGGGCGAGCAGCAGCTCGTACCCCTGGCGCTGGTGGAAGGACTCCTCCTTGCAGATACGGACCATCGCGCGGGCGTACGGGCCGTAGGAGCAGCGGCACAGCGGCACCTGGTTGGTGATCGCGGCGCCGTCCACCAGCCAGCCGATCGCGCCGACGTCCGCCCAGGTCAGGGTCGGGTAGTTGAAGATGGAGGAGTACTTCTGCCGGCCGGCGTGGAGCTTGTCGAGCAGCTCCTCGCGGCTGGTGCCGAGCGTCTCGGCCGCGCTGTACAGATACAGCCCGTGCCCCGCCTCGTCCTGGACCTTGGCCATCAGGATGGCCTTGCGGCGCAGGGAGGGGGCGCGGGTGATCCAGTTGGCCTCCGGCTGCATGCCGATGATCTCGGAGTGGGCGTGCTGGGCCATCTGCCGCACCAGCGTCGCGCGGTAGGCGTCGGGCATCCAGTCCCGCGGTTCGATGCGCTCGTCGGCGGCCACGGCGGCGTCGAAGGCGCGCTCGTACGCGGTGGTGCCGGCGCCCGCCTCCTCGGCGCCGTACGTCTGGTGCGCGGCTGCTGTCGCCATATGGCCCCCTCGACCTGGGCTCTGCCCGGAACTGTCTACCGACCGATCGTTCGGTCCGTGCGATTCCATGGTGGGTCGGGCGCCGTAAGGTGTCAACCGCTGTGGATAACCTGCGGCCGGGCCCGGTGGACCATGGGCTTGGGGCGGGTGGGGGCTGTGCGTCGCAAGCGGGTCTGAGTACCGTTCCGTGCGACTGCGGTGGAGCGGCGCGTACGGGCGACTCGGCGCCCGCGGCCGACCGACCGGAAGACGGGCAGCCGGAACAGCCGGAAGACGGACAGGAACGGGAAACGGGGCGGAATGGACGCGTACGACACTGGCTCGCACGCCCGGCACGGGCTGGACGGGCCCGGCGGGGCGCCCGAGCCGGCCGATGGACCGCAACCGGCGGGCCGGGGCGGGTCGGACGGTGGGGCGGAACCGGCGGGCCGAGGCGAGTCGGGCAGTGGGTCGGAGCCGGCCGGCCCGGACGGGTCGGACAGTGGATCGGAACCGACGCGCGACGGCGCGGAGCAGCCGGCCGGGCTGCCCGGTCCCCGGTCGGAGGCCTCCGTGGGCGAACACGGCCAGGCGGCCGGCGAGCACGCGGACGGGCCGCTCACCGTCGTCGTCACCGACACTTTTCCCGAACCCCGCGGCGGCGTCGCCGCCCTGTCGTTCCGCTATCGGATAGCCGCCGCGGTGGCGGTGGCCGTCGTCGCCGTCACCGTGTTCGTGCACATCGGCATGGTGTTCCTGCACGTCGCGCCGTCGAACACGCTCACCAGGGAGCACGGCAAGGCGATCGACGACTGGATCTACCCGGAGTTCGAGCAGAACTGGAAGCTGTTCGCGCCGAACCCGCTGCAGCAGAACATCGCGGTGCAGGTCCGCGCCGAGGTGAAGACGGCGGACGGCGGCGTGCGCACCACCGGCTGGTACGACCTGTCCGCCGAGGACGGCAGGGCCATCGACGCCAACCCGGTGCCGAGCCACACCCAGCAGAACGAACTGCGCCGCGCCTGGGACTTCTTCGTCGCCACGCACGACGCCTCCAACCGGGCGACGGGCACGCGCGGCTCGCTCGCCGAGACGTACATGCGGCGCATCGTGGTGCTGCGGCTGCACCGCGACGCCGCGGCCGGCAAGAGCGGGACGATCACCCAGGTCCAGGTCCGTTCGAGCACCACGAACGTGCCACCGCCGCCGTGGAGCATGGAGAGGGTCTCGAACCAGCCGATGTACCGCATGCTGCCCTGGTGGCCCGTGACGGCCGCCGACACCGCCGGGGGTGCCATGTGAACCGCTTCGCCCTGTCGGTCTCCGCCGGCATCGCCCGCATCACCGAGTCGGCGCTCGGCCCGTACCAGTCCGCCGTGATCCGCATCGGCTTCAGCGCGACCTGGCTGCTGTTCCTGCTGCGCGAGTTCCCGCACCGGCAGGAGATGTACGGCCCCGACGCCCCGTGGAACTGGGGCCTGGCCCACGAACTCGTCACCCTCAACGGCGCCTTCACGGCCCTGATGTGGTCGGACACCCAGATCTGGTTCGAGCTGCTCTACGTGATCGCCGTCCTGGCGAGCGCGCTGCTGCTGCTGGGCTGGCGCACCCGGGCCATGTCGGTGCTGTTCATGGTCGGGGTGATCTCGCTGCAGAACCGCAGCGTCTTCATGGGGGACGGCGGCGACAACGTCCTGCACCTGATGTCCGTGTACCTGGTCTTCACCCGGTGCGGCCAGGTGTGGTCGCTGGACGCGCGGCGCAGGCGCCTCGCCGACGAGGCACGCGCGCGTGGGGAGCGTGTGGTGGACCGGACCGGCCCCGCCCTGTGGGCCGCGCTCGGCTTCGCGCTGGTCGCGGTGACGGCCGGAGGCCGCTTCGACGGGATCGACCCGACCGTGCCCGTCATCCTGTGGGTGATGTGGGTGGCGCAGGCCGTGTGGTGGGTCGTGGCACACCGGGCGAAGAGCCGGGAGCCGCGCATCCTGCTGGACGTCGTAGCCAACCTCGCGCACAACGGCGCCCTGCTGGTGATCATGGCCGAGGCCTGCATGATCTACTCCACGGCCGGCTGGTACAAGATCCAGGGAACGCGCTGGCAGGACGGCACCGCCGTCTACTACCCGCTCCACCTGGACTACTTCTCGCCCTGGCCCGCCCTCGGCGACCTGATGTCGTCCAGCGGCACCATGGTGATGCTCGTGACCTACGGGACCGTGATCGTGCAGGTCGCCTTCCCGTTCACGCTGCTCAACCGACGGCTGAAGAACGCCCTGCTCGCGGTGATGATGACCGAGCACGCCGTGATCGCCGTGGTTCTCGGACTGCCGTTCTTCTCGCTGGCGATGATCGCGACGGACGCCGTCTTCCTGCCGACGCCCTTCCTTCTCCTGCTGGGCGGAGCGGCGGCACGCGCGCGTGACCGGATACGGCCGCGAACCGGCCGGACGCCGCTGCCCGAACCCCGGGCCGAGGAGAGCGCCGAACCCACGCCCGCGAACTCCACGGCGTGAGCGCCGCACGCGCGCACGTAGGCTGCACGGCATGACCGACCCCGCCCCGGACCCGCTGAGCACCTGGCGCCGGCTCGCGGAGGGCGCCGTCCTGCTGGACGGCTTCCACGCCCTCAAGCACGCCGTGCGCTTCGGCGCCGAGGTCCCGGTGGCGGTCACCGCCGACCGGCAGGCGGCGCTGGCCCTCGCCGACGAGCTGGCGCCCGACCTACGCGGGACGCTGGCCGCGCTCCTGACGGAGGTGCCGGAGGCGGCGTACCGGAGCCTGGTCCCGCGCCCGCACCCCACCGCCGTGGCGGCGCTGGCGGTACGGCCCTCCCGTGAGGCGAACCTGCGGAAGCTGGCGCACACCCCGCGCACCACGCCCGTCGTGGTCCTCGACAACCCGCGCAACCTCGGCAACGCGGGCGCGGTGATCCGCCTGGCCGCCGGCTTCGGCGCGACGGGGGTCGTCACCACCGGCACGCTCGACCCCTGGCATCCCACGGTCGTGCGCGGCGGCGCGGGCCTGCACTTTGCGACGGCGGTGGAGCGGCTGTCCGTCGAGGAGCTGCCGCCGGGCCCGCTGTTCGCGCTGGACCCGGAGGGCGACGACGTCCGGGGCATCAAGCTCCCGGACGACGCCGTCCTCGCCTTCGGCTCCGAGCGCAGCGGCCTGTCAGCCGCACTGCGCGCGCGGGCCGACCACCTGGTGGCCCTGCCGATGCGCCCGCAGGTCTCCAGCTACAACCTCGCGACGAGCGTGGCCATGACGCTGTACCACTGGAGCCTGACGGGCTTTTAGCCCTGATCCGGGCCCGCTGATCTAGTGCTCCCGGCGCACCTCGACCACCCGGAAGCGGTTGGCCACGAAGGCGCCGTCGCACAGGGCGGCGTTCGCCGCCGGGTTGCCGCCCGAGCCGTGGAAGTCGGAGAACGCGGCCGTCTGGTTGACGTAGACCCCGCCGGTCAGGTTCAGCGACAGCTGGGCCGCCTCCTCCAGGCAGACCTCCTGGACGGCCCGCTCCACCTCCTCGTCGGTGGTGTACGCGCCGACCGTCATCGCGCCCTTCTCCCGGACCGTGCGCCGCAGCAGCTCCACGGCGTCCGCGGTGGAGTCGACGGCGACGGCGAAGGAGACCGGCCCGAAGCACTCGCTCATGTAGGCGGCCTCGTCGTCCGGCTTGGCGCCGTCCAGCTTGACGATCACGGGAGAGCGCACGACCGCGCCCGGGAACTCGGGGTTGGCGATCTCCCGTGAGGCGAGGGCGACTTCGCCGAGACCGGCCGCCGCCTCCAGACGGGTCTTCACGTCCGGGTTCACGATCGCGCCGAGCAGCGCGTTCGCGCGCGCGTCGTCGCCGAGCAGGCCGTCGACCGCGCGCGCGAGGTCGGCGACCACCTCGTCGAAGGTCTTCGGGCCCTCGTCGGTGCGGATGCCGTCGCGGGGGATCAGCAGGTTCTGCGGGGTGGTGCACATCTGGCCGCTGTACAGGGACAGCGAGAAGGCCAGGTTGGCGAGCATGCCCTTGTAGTTCGCCGCCGAGTCCACCAGCACGGTGTTGACGCCGGCCTTCTCCGTGTAGACCTGCGCCTGACGGGCGTTGGCCTCCAGCCAGTCGCCGAACGCCGTCGAACCCGTGTAGTCGATGATCCGGATCTCCGGGCGGGTGGCCAGGGTCTTCGCGATGCCCTCGCCGGGCCGCTCGGCCGCCAGCGCCACCAGGTTCGGGTCGAAGCCCGCCGCGGCGAGCACCTCGCGCGCCACCTGCACGGTGAGCGCCAGCGGCAGCACCGCGCGCGGGTGCGGCTTGACCAGGACGGCGTTGCCGGTGGCCAGGGAGGCGAACAGACCCGGGTAGCCGTTCCACGTCGGGAAGGTGTTGCAGCCGATCAGCAGGGCGATCCCGCGCGGGACGGCCGTGAACTGCTTGGTGAGCGCCAGCGGGTCCCGCTTGCCCTGCGGCTTGGTCCACTCCGCGGTGTCGGGCGTGCGGACCTGCTCCACGTACGCGTACGCCACCGCCTCCAGGCCGCGGTCCTGCGCGTGCGGGCCGCCCGCCTGGAACGCCATCATGAACGCCTGACCGGAGGTGTGCATGACCGCGTGCGCGAACTCGTGCGTGCGGTCGCTGATCCGCTTGAGGATCTCCAGGCACACCACCGCGCGCACCTCGGCGCCCGCGTCCCGCCACGCCTTCTGGCCCGCCTTCATGGCCGGCAGCAGCACGTCCACGTCCGCGTGCGGGTACTGAACGCCCAGCTCGATGCCGTACGGCGAGACCTCGCCGCCCACCCAGCCGTCCGTGCCCGGCTGGCCGAGGTCGAGGCGCGTGCCCAGCACGGCGTCGAAGGCGGCCTTGCCCGCGGCCATGTCCAGGCTGCCGTTCTCCCCGTAGGCCTTGGGGTGTTCGGGGTGCGGGGACCAGTACGCGCGGGTGCGGATCGCCTCCAGCGCCTGATCGAGGGTGGGCCGGTGCTCGGCGATCAGCTCGTGCGCGGTCAGTTCGGCGGCCATGCGGGACCAACTCCTCGTCTTGTGAACTCTCCGTCGAGCTCATGACCTGGGCAGAAATAGGGGCAGGAACAGCCGGTCAGGGTTAGAGTAACCGAACGATCGGTCGGGACAAGGGGGTCCGCCGCATCTGTGGAAATCCCCGTGCGGGAGGATCGCGCACATGACAGCACTGGACCTCAGCAGCCCCGTGGCCGTCGTCGGCACCGGCACCATGGGCCAGGGCATCGCCCAGGTCGCGCTGGTCGCCGGCCACCGCGTACGGTTGTACGACGCCCTCGCCGGGCGGGCCCGGGAGGCCGCCGACGCCATCGGCGCCCGCCTCGACCGGCTCGTCGAGAAGGACCGGCTCACCGGCGCCGAGCGCGACGCCGCACGGGAGCGCCTGCTGCCCGCCTCCGACCTCGCCGAGCTCGCCGACTGCTCCCTGGTCGTCGAGGCGGTCCAGGAGCGGCTGGACGCCAAGCAGGACCTGTTCCGGGCGCTCGAGGGCATCGTCGACGAGGACTGTCTGCTCGCGACCAACACCTCGTCGCTGTCGGTCACCGCGATCGGCGGCGCCCTGCGCCATCCGGGCCGGTTCGTCGGCCTGCACTTCTTCAACCCCGCGCCGCTGCTGCCGCTGGTCGAGGTCGTCTCCGGCTTCGCCACCGACGTCACCTCGACCACGCGCGCGTACGAGATGGCGCGCGCCTGGGGCAAGACGCCGGTCGCCTGCGCCGACACCCCCGGTTTCATCGTCAACCGCATCGCCCGGCCGTTCTACGCCGAGGCCTTCGCGGTCTACGAGGCCCAGGGCGCCGACCCCGCCACCATCGACGCGATCCTGCGCGAGTCGGGCGGCTTCCGGATGGGTGCCTTCGAGCTGACCGACCTCATCGGCCAGGACGTCAACGAGTCCGTCACGCACTCGGTGTGGCAGAGCTTCTTCCAGGACGTCCGCTTCACGCCCTCGCTCGCCCAGCGCCGCCTGGTCGAGTCGGGCCGGCTGGGTCGCAAGAGCGGGCACGGCTGGTACGACTACGCCGACGGCGCCGACCGCCCCGAACCGCACACCGCGGAGAAGGCGCAGCCGCCCGCGTACGTGGTCGCCGAGGGCGACCTGGGCCCCGCGGGCGACCTGCTCGGGCTGATCCGGGAGGCGGGCATCCAGGTCCGCGAGGAGGAAGAGGACCACGGCACCCGGCTGGTGCTGCCCGGCGGCGGCCAGCTGGCGCTCGCCGACGGCCAGACCTCGGTCGAGTTCCGGGACGTCGTCTACTTCGACCTCGCCCTGGACTACCGCCGTGCCACCCGTATCGCCCTGTCCGCTTCCCAGGACACCGCCCCGCAGACCCTCGCCGAGGCCACCGGCCTCTTCCAGGCGCTCGGCAAGGACGTCAGCCTCATCGGGGACGTGCCGGGGATGATCGTGGCCCGCACGGTCGCCCGCATCGTCGACCTCGCGCACGACGCGGTCGCCAAGGGGGTGGCCACGCAGGAGGACATCGACACGGCGATGCGCCTGGGCGTCAACTACCCCCTCGGTCCCTTCGAGTGGAGCCGCAGGCTGGGCCGCAACTGGGCCTACGCCCTCCTCGACGACCTGCACCTGCGCGACCCCTCCGGCCGCTACGCGCCCTCCCTCGCGCTGTACCGCCACGCGTACGCCTCCGACAAGCGGGAGGGCAGCCAGTCATGACCACGGCCAAGCGCGACACGTACACCCCGGAGACGCTGCTCTCCGTCGCCGTGCAGGTCTTCAACGAGCGCGGCTACGACGGCACCTCCATGGAGCACCTCTCCCGGGCGGCCGGCATCTCCAAGTCGTCGATCTACCACCACGTGGCCGGCAAGGAGGAGCTGCTGCGCCGGGCCGTCAGCCGCGCGCTGGACGGGCTGTTCGGCATCCTCGACGAGGAGCACGCGCGCGTGGGGCGGGCCTCCGGCCGGCTGGAGTACGTCGTCCGGCGCATGGTCGAGGTGCTGATCGGCGAGCTCCCGTACGTCACCCTGCTGCTGCGGGTGCGCGGCAACACCGACACCGAGCGATGGGCCTTGGAGCGCCGCCGCGACTTCGACCACCGGGTCGCCGAGCTGCTGAAGGCCGCGGCCGCCGACGGGGACGTGCGCGGCGACGTGGAGGTGCGCCTCGCCACCCGGCTGGTCTTCGGGATGATCAATTCCATCGTGGAGTGGTACCGCCCGGACGGGCGGGGGATGAACGAGCTCGAAGTGGCGGACGCCGTCGTGCAGCTGGTGTTCTCGGGGCTGCGCCGCCCCTGAGGTCAGCCCTGCGGCTCCAGGTCCTCCTCCTCGAACACCAGCAGCGTGCGGGTGCTCAGGACCTCCGGCATGGCCTGCAGACGGGTCAGGACCAGTTCGCGCAGGGCCCTGTTGTCCGAGGTGTGCACCAGGAGCAGCACGTCGAAGTCGCCGCCCACCAGGGCGATGTGCGAGGCGCCGGGCAGCTGCCTGAGCTGTTCGCGCACCGTGCGCCAGGAGTTCTGGACGATCTTCAGGGTGATGTACGCCGACGTGCCCTGACCGGCGCGCTCGTGGTCGACGCGGGCGCCGAAACCGCGGATGACGCCGTCCTCCAGGAGGCGGTTGATGCGGGCGTAGGCGTTGGCGCGCGAGACGTGGACCCGTTCGGCGACCGAACGTATCGACGCCCGGCCGTCCGCCTGGAGCATCTGCAGGATGTCCAGATCGATCGCGTCGAGGGGACGAGGCGGTGGCAGGGGGACCGCGTCCTGCGGTCCCTCGGCCATTTGTTCAGGTGCCATGTCCCCCCGCCTCCCTACCATGGACGTACTGCGTTCATTTGAGGTTGTGCAGAACCGATTGTCCACAGCCTGAAGGGGCCTGTAGCCAAAATGTGCCGACGACCGAACAATCGGTAGGTGAGGCGGGTCACAGCCGACGCGCCTCCCGTAGCCGCTCCCACGAGGAGGTGCCGTCATGACGGTCATGGAGCAGCGGGGCGCGTATCGGCCATCGCCGCCGCCCGCCTGGCAGCCCCGCACCGACCCCGCGCCGCTGCTGCCCGACGCGGAGCCCTACCGCGTTCTGGGCACCGAGCGGGCGGCGAAGGCCGACCCGGCGCTGCTGCGCCGCCTGTACGCCGAGCTGGTGCGCGGCCGTCGTTACAACGCGCAGGCCACCGCGCTCACCAAGCAGGGCAGGCTCGCCGTCTACCCCTCCACCACCGGTCAGGAGGCCTGCGAGGTCGCCGCCGCGCTCGCCCTGGAGGAGCGTGACTGGCTCTTCCCCAGTTACCGCGACACCCTTGCCGCAGTGGCCCGCGGCCTGGACCCCGTCCAGGCACTCACCCTGCTGCGCGGCGACTGGCACACCGGCTACGACCCGCGCGAGCACCGCGTGGCGCCCCTGTCGACGCCGCTCGCCACCCAGCTCCCGCACGCCGTCGGGCTCGCGCACGCCGCCCGTCTCAAGGGCGACGACGTCGTCGCGCTCGCCATGGTCGGCGACGGCGGCACCAGCGAGGGCGACTTCCACGAGGCGTTGAACTTCGCCGCCGTCTGGCAGGCCCCGGTCGTCTTCCTGGTCCAGAACAACGGCTTCGCGATCTCCGTCCCCCTCGCCAAGCAGACGGCGGCACCGTCGCTGGCCCACAAGGCCGTCGGCTACGGCATGCCCGGCCGCCTGGTCGACGGCAACGACGCGGCCGCCGTGCACGAGGTCCTCACCGACGCCGTACGGCACGCCCGCGAGGGCGGCGGACCCACGCTGGTCGAGGCGATCACGTACCGCATGGACGCCCACACCAACGCCGACGACGCCACCCGCTACCGGGGCGACGCCGAGGTCGAGGCCTGGCGCGCGCACGACCCGATCACCCTTTTGGAGCACGAGCTGACGACGCGCGGCCTCATCGACGAGGACGGTGTGCGCCAGGCCCGCGAGGACGCCGAGACCATGGCCGCCGACCTGCGTGAACGCATGAACCAGGACCCGGTGCTCGACCCCATGGACCTCTTCGCCCACGTCTACGCCGAGCCCACCCCGCAACTGCGCGAGCAGCAGGCCATGCTGGCGGCCGAGCTCGCGGCGGAACAGGAAGGCGGCCACTGATGACCACCGTCGCCCTCAAGCCGGCCACCATGGCGCAGGCCCTCACGCGCGCGTTGCGCGACGCCATGGCCGCCGACCCGTCCGTGCACGTCATGGGCGAGGACGTCGGCACCCTCGGCGGTGTCTTCCGCGTCACCGACGGGCTCGCGAAGGAGTTCGGCGAGGACCGCTGCACCGACACCCCGCTCGCCGAGGCCGGCATCCTCGGCACGGCGGTCGGCATGGCGATGTACGGCCTGCGCCCCGTGGTGGAGATGCAGTTCGACGCGTTCGCCTACCCGGCGTTCGAGCAGCTCATCAGCCACGTCTCCCGCATGCGCAACCGCACCCGCGGGGCCATGCCCCTGCCGATCACCATCCGTGTCCCCTACGGCGGCGGCATCGGCGGCGTCGAGCACCACAGCGACTCCTCCGAGGCGTACTACATGGCGACTCCGGGGCTCCATGTCGTCACGCCCGCCACGGTCGCCGACGCCTACGGCCTGCTGCGCGCCGCGATCGCCTCCGACGACCCCGTCGTCTTCCTCGAACCCAAGCGGCTGTACTGGTCGAAGGACACCTGGAACCCCGAGGAACCGGCGGCCGTCGAGCCGATAGGCCGCGCCGTGGTCCGGCGTCCGGGCCGGAGCGCCACGCTCATCACGTACGGGCCGTCGGTGCCCGTCTGCCTGGAGGCCGCCGAGGCGGCGCGAGCCGAGGGCTGGGACCTGGAGGTCGTCGACCTGCGCTCGCTGGTGCCGTTCGACGACGAGACGGTCGCCGAGTCGGTGCGGCGCACCGGGCGCGCGGTCGTCGTGCACGAGTCGGGCGGCTTCGGCGGCCCGGGCGGCGAGATCGCGGCCCGTGTCACCGAGCGCTGCTTCCACCACCTGGAGGCGCCCGTGCTGCGGGTGGCCGGGTTCGACATCCCGTATCCGCCGCCGATGCTGGAGCGTCACCACCTGCCCGGCGTGGACCGGATCCTGGACGCCGTCGGGCGTCTGCAGTGGGAGGCCGAGAGCTGATGGCACAGGTGCTGGAGTTCAAGCTGCCCGACCTCGGGGAGGGGCTGACCGAGGCGGAGATCGTGCGCTGGCTGGTGCAGGTCGGCGACGTCGTCGCGATCGACCAGCCCGTCGTCGAGGTCGAGACGGCCAAGGCGATGGTCGAGGTGCCCTGCCCCTACGGCGGCGTGGTCACCGCCCGCTTCGGCGAGGAGGGCACCGAACTGCCCGTCGGCGCCCCGCTGCTGACGGTGGCGGTGGGCCCGCAGTCCTCCGGCGACGAGGGCGAGGGGTCCGGCAACGTGCTGGTGGGATACGGCACGGGCGCGCCTCCGGCGCGCAGGCGGCGGGTGCGGCAGACGGTGCCGGGCCGGCCGGCCGGGGGACCCGCGGACGACGGTGCCGACGGCAGGGTCGCGCCCGCCGTGGGACGGGGGCCGCAGTGGCACAACGGCACGGCGGCGACGGCCGTCGCCTCGAACCCGGTCAGGCCCGACGGCCCCGTACCGGTCATCTCGCCCCTCGTCCGCCGCCTCGCCCGCGAGAACGGCCTGGATCTGCGCGAGTTGACGGGCTCCGGCCCCGACGGGCTGATCCTGCGCGCCGACGTCGAGCACGCGTTGCGGGCCGCCGCGCAACGTCCCACGGCACCGGCCCCCGCCCCGGCCGCCCAGATGACCGCGCCGGCCGCCACCGGAGAGACCCGCATCCCCCTCAAGGGAATCCGCGGTGCCGTCGCCGACAAGCTCTCCCGCAGCCGGCACGAGATCCCGGACGCGACCTGCTGGGTGGACGCCGACGCGACCGAGCTCATGCGGGCGCGTGCCGCGATTAACGCGGCGGGCGGTGCCAAGATCTCCCTGATCGCCCTCCTGGCCAGGATCTGCACCGCCGCCCTCGCCCGGTTCCCCGAGCTCAACTCCACGGTGGACACGGCCGCCAGGGAGGTCGTCCGGCTCGACCGCGTGCACCTCGGCTTCGCCGCGCAGACCGAACGTGGCCTGGTCGTCCCGGTCGTACGGGACGCCCACGCGCGCGACGCCGAGTCGCTCACCGCGGAGTTCGCCCGGCTGACCGAGGCGGCTCGTACGGGCAGCCTCACGCCCGGGGAGCTCACCGGCGGCACCTTCACGTTGAACAACTACGGCGTGTTCGGCGTCGACGGCTCCACGCCGATCATCAACCACCCCGAGGCCGCCATGCTCGGCGTCGGCCGCATCGTCCCCAAGCCATGGGTGCACGAGGGCGAGCTGGCGGTGCGCCAGGTCGTCCAGCTCTCCCTCACCTTCGACCACCGGGTGTGCGACGGCGGCACGGCGGGCGGCTTCCTGCGGTACGTCGCGGACTGCGTGGAACAGCCGGCGGTGCTGCTGCGCACCCTGTGACGCGGCGCAGGACGCCCCCGCGCATCCCGTGACGCGGCGGAGGACGCCCCTGCGCACCCTGTGACGCGGGGGCCACCCGCACGTTCCCTGTGATCGCGACGGCCCGCATACTCATGGGGTGACCACGTACGAGCGCTCGGACGTCCCCGGCACGGCGTACGACGCCGTCGTGCTCGCCGGGGGCGCCGCGCGGCGGCTCGGCGGCGCGGACAAACCCGGGGTGCGCGTCGGCGGGCGCGCGCTGCTCGACCGGGTGCTCGCCGCCTGCGCCGACGCGCGCACGACCGTCGTCGTGGCCGACCCCCGCCCCACCCCGCGGCCCGTGCTGTGGGCCCGCGAGGACCCGCCGGGCGGCGGTCCGCTCGCCGCACTCGCCGCCGGGCTGCGCCGGACCACCGCCGGACAGGTCGTCGTCCTCTCCGCCGACCTGCCGTTCCTCGCCGCGCCGACGGTGCGGCGGCTGCTGGCGGACCTGCGCGCGGGCACCGCCGACGGCGCCCTTCTCGCCGACGCCGACGGCCGTGACCAGCCCCTCGTGGCCGCCTACCGCAGTCACGCGTTGCACCGCGAGCTGTCCCGTCTCACCGAGGAGCACACCGGCCTCACCGGCCTTCCCCTCCGCCGGCTGACCGCCGGCCTCGACCTCACCCGCGTCCCCGACCCCGTCGCGTCCTTCGACTGCGACACCTGGGACGACATCGCCACCGCCAGGGCACGCATCAGGGAGCATGGGCACGTGTTGGATGAATGGATTTCCGCAGCCAAGGACGAGCTGGGCGTCGACCTCGACGTCGACACCGGCGTCCTGCTCGACCTCGCCCGCGACGCCGCCCACGGCGTGGCCCGGCCCGCGGCACCGCTGACCACCTTCCTCGTCGGCTACGCCGCCGGCCGGGCCGGGGGCGGCCCCGACGCCGTCGCCGAGGCGTCCCGCAAGGCCGCCGCCCTGGCCCTGCGCTGGGCCGAGGAGGCCGCCGACGCCAAGGCCGACGCCGCCCCGGACGCCACGCCGGACACCCGGCCGGACGCCGGATGACCGCCCGCTCCACCCGGACCGGCGAGGACGCCGAGGACCTCGACGTCGAGGAGGTGCTGGCGCTCGTGAACGAGTACAACGGCCCCGGCGGCCACGTGCCCTCGCCCGCCGCGCAGCGCACCCGCCCGGCCGGTCCCGGCACCCCGGACGCCCACCACCGGACCACCCCCTGGCCCGAGGCCCGTGCCATCGCCGTGGGGGCGGCCTGCTCCGGCAGCCCCGCCGCACGCCGCGGCCCGGTCTCGGTGCCCCTCGACGCGGCCCTCGGCCTCGTCCTCGCAGCCCCGCTCGACGCCCTCACCGACCTGCCCTCCTTCGACACCTCGGCGATGGACGGCTGGGCGGTCGCCGGCCCCGGCCCCTGGGACGTACGGGACGAGGGCGTGCTGGCCGGGCACGCCGAACCGCAGCGGCTCACCGACGGCGAGGCCGTCCCTATCGCCACCGGCGCCCGGATCCCCCCGGACACCACCGCCGTCCTGCGCACCGAGCACGGCCGCACCGACGCCCAGGGCCGTCTGCACGCCCTGCGCGACATGCACCACGGCCAGGACATCCGCCCCCGCGGTCAGGAGTGCCGCTCCGGCGACCGGCTCCTGCCCGTCGGCACCGTCGTGACCCCGGCCGTTCTCGGCCTTGCCGCGGCCGCCGGCTACGACACCCTCGCCGCCGTCCCCCGCCCGCGGGTCGAAGTCCTCGTCCTCGGCGACGAGTTGCTGACCGAGGGCCGCCCGCGCGACGGCCTGATCAGGGACGCCCTCGGCCCGATGCTCCCTCCCTGGCTGCGGGCACTCGGCGCGGAGGTCACCGCCGTACGCAGGCTCGGCGACGACGCGAAGGCCCTGCACAAGGCCGTCACCGGCTCCACCGCGGACCTGATCGTCACCACCGGCGGCACCGCCGCCGGACCGGTCGACCACGTCCACCCCATCCTCGAACGCATCGGCGCCGAACTGCTCGTGGACGGCGTCAAGGTGCGCCCCGGCCACCCCATGCTGCTGGCCCGCGTCGCCGAAGGCCGGCATCTCGTCGGCCTCCCCGGCAACCCCCTGGCCGCCGTCTCCGGCCTGCTCACGCTCGCCGAGCCCCTGCTGCGCACCCTCGCGGGCCGCCCCGACCGGGAGACCTACACGCTGCCGCTGCGGGACGAGGCCCACGGGCATCCGTACGACACCCGGCTCATCCCCGTCGTGCTGCGCGGGGACCGGGCCGTGCCGCTGCACTACAACGGCCCGGCCATGCTGCGCGGCATCGCGGCGGCCGACGCCCTCGCCGTCGTACCGCCCGGCGGAGCCCGCGCGGGTGAGGAGCTCGAACTCCTCTACCTGCCCTGGGCGTCCGCCGGAATCGGAGTGTGTTTCACGTGAAACTTCCGGGCCATGACGCGATCGCCCGCCAGGCGGACGAACATCTCGTGACCCATCGGGTGAAACTTCCGCGCAAGGTGGTCGAACGGCCGATCCGGCAGGTCGCCAAGCGGCTGTCGCTGGCCCTGCTCGTGCTGGTCGCGACCGCCTTCATCGTCTACGCCGACCACGACGGCTACAACGACAACTCCGACGGCTCGGTCGACCTGCTCGACGCCTTCTACTACGCCACCGTCACCCTCTCCACCACCGGATACGGCGACGTCACCCCGGTCAGCGACGCCGCCCGGCTCACCAACATCTTCGTCATCACGCCCCTGCGCGTGCTCTTCCTGATCATCCTGGTCGGCACCACCCTCGAGGTCCTCACCGAACGGACCCGCGAGGAGTGGCGCCTGAACCGCTGGAGGTCCGCCTTGCGCGATCACACCGTCGTCGTCGGCTTCGGGACGAAGGGGCGCTCGGCGATCCAGACCGTCTGCGCGACGGGGCTGCGGAAGGAGCAGGTCGTCGTGGTCGACCCCAGCTCCAAGGTGATCGACGCCGCGACGGCCGACGGCTACGCGGGTGTCATAGGCGACGCGACCCGCAGCGAGGTGCTGAAGCGGGCCGAGGTGCACCGGGCCCGGCAGATCATCATCGCGACCCAGCGCGACGACACGGCGGTGCTGGTGACGCTGACGGCCCGGCAGCTCAACCGAGGGGCGAAGATCGTCGCCGCGGTGCGCGAGGAGGAGAACGCCCCGCTGCTGCAGCAGTCCGGTGCCGACGCGGTCATCACCAGCGCCAGCGCGGCCGGCCGGCTGCTCGGCCTGTCCGTGCTCAGCCCTGCCGCCGGCATGGTGATGGAGGACCTCATCCAGCAGGGCAGCGGGCTCGACATCGTCGAACGGCCGGTCGTGAAGGCCGAGGTGGGCAGGGGCCCCCGGGAGACCGACGACCTGGTGGTGAGCGTCGTACGCGGGCACCGGGTGCTCGGATACGACGATCCCGCGGTCGGCACGCTGCAGTTGACGGACCGTCTGATCACGATCGTGCGGGCGACGCCCGACGCGAAGGTCACGCCGGACGTGCGTCCCATACCGCGGGACTGAGGCGACCGGGGGGTAGCGTCGCCTTCATGCATGCGATCACGATTCCCGAACCTGGTGGACCCGAGGCGCTGGTGTGGGACGAGGTCCCCGATCCGGAGCCCGGTGAGGGCGAGGTCCTGGTCGAGGTGGTGGCCAGTGCCGTCAACCGCGCCGACATCCTGCAGCGGCAGGGCTTCTACGACCCGCCGCCCGGCGCGTCCCGGTACCCGGGCCTGGAGTGCTCCGGACGGGTCGCCGCGCTCGGCTCGGGCGTCTCCGGCTGGTCCGTCGGCGACGAGGTGTGCGCGCTGCTCTCGGGCGGCGGCTACGCCGAGAAGGTCCTCGTTCCGGCCGGCCAGCTGCTGCCGGTGCCCGAGGGCGTGGAACTGCGGCAGGCGGCCGCGCTCCCGGAGGTGGTGTCCACCGTCTGGTCGAACGTCTTCATGATCGCTCACCTGCGGCCGGGCGAGACGCTGCTGGTGCACGGCGGCTCCAGCGGTATCGGCACGATGGCGATCCAGCTCGCCAAGGCCGTCGGCGCCAAGGTCGCCGTCACCGCGGGCACCAAGGAGAAGCTGGACCGCTGCGCCGAGCTGGGCGCCGACATCCTGGTCAACTACAAGGAGCAGGACTTCGTCGAGGAGATCGCGCGAGCGACGGACGGGGCCGGTGCCGACGTCATCCTCGACAACATGGGTGCCAAGTACCTCGACCGCAACGTCCAGACCCTCGCCGTCAACGGCCGTCTCGCGATCATCGGCATGCAGGGCGGCATCAAGGGCGAGCTGAACATCGCCGCGCTGCTGAACAAGCGCGCCGCCATCAGCGCGACCTCGCTGCGGGCCCGTCCGCTGGGTGAGAAGGCGGCGATCGTGGCGGCCGTACGCGAACACGTCTGGCCGCTGCTGGCCGCGGGCCACGTCCGCCCGGTCGTCGACCGCGAGGTACCGATGAGCGACGCGGCGGCCGCGCACCGCGTGGTGGAGGAGAGCGGGCACATGGGGAAGGTCCTGCTGGTGGTGTGAGGCCCCAGGCCCCCCAGGCCCCAGGCCCTAGACCCGGCGCAGTCTCAGCCCGATGAAGGCGAGCCCCAGGCCGAGCCCGATCAGGACCAGGCCGCTGCCCAGCGGCAGGATCCGCAGGACGGGCTCGGCGGGCGCCACGGCGCGCGTGACGGCCTGCCGGGCCGCTCCGGACGAGGCCCCGGGGGTGACCTGACCGGCCGGGGCGGACCCGACGGCCTCCGGGCTCTCGACGGCGCCGCCGTCGTCCGCGTTCTGCTCCGGATCGGCCGTGGTCGCCTGGTCCTGGTCCGGCTCCTGGTCCGCCGGATCGGCCGTGGGCGTCTCCTCCTCCGGCCGTCCGGGCCGCTGCCGCCCCTCCCCGGCCACACTCCCGGCCCGTGACGGTTCGGCGGCCCACGCCTCCCGGGAGGGCCCGGGGCCGGGCGGCCGTACGGCCTCGTGCGACGGGACGGGGCGCTCGGGGGCTCCCGGCCGCGCCGATGCGCTCTCGTGCGCCCGGTCGGGCCCCGGCGCGCCCGTCTCCCGGCCGCTGGCCCACTGCGAGCCCGAGCGCCCCGGGCCCGCGGCGGCGTACGGCCCGGGATGTCCGAATCCGTCGCCGTCCCCGGCCGCCGGAACACCCGCGGACGACACCCCGCCCGCACCCAGCACGCCCAACGCCACCAGCAGTCCCGTCGCCCCCGCGTCACGCACCCATCGAGTCACGTGACCAGCGTCACACCGTGGCGCCCGTCCGGCATTCCGGGATCGGCCAAACAAACAGAACTCGCTGCACAATCCGGGTATGTCGATACGTCACGGGCTCCTGGCGCTCCTGGAACGCGGCCCCCGCTACGGCTCGCGGCTGCGGACCGAGTTCGAGGAGCGCACGGGGGCGACCTGGCCGCTCAACATCGGGCAGGTCTACACGACGCTCGGCCGGCTGGAGCGGGACGGCATGGTCGTGCAGGAGGGTGAGGACGAGGCCGGGCGGGTGCTGTACGCGCTCACACCGGCCGGGCGGGCCGAGCTGCGGGCCTGGTTCGCCCGGCCCGTGGAGCGGGCCAGTCCGCCGCGCGACGAGCTGGCGATCAAGCTGGCCATGGCGGTGGGGACGCCCGGCGTCGACATACGGCAGGTCGTCGAGGCGCAGCGCCGGCACGCGACGGACGCGTTGCACGAGTACGTACGGCAGCGGGCCCAGGTGCTGTCGCAGGCGCCCGCCCGGACGGACGAGGTGGCCCGGCTGCTGGTGCTGGAGCAGCTGATCTGCCACACGGAGGCCGAGATCCGCTGGTTGGAGCACTGCGAGACCCGGCTGCTGCGGCTGACGGTCACCAAGGAGGGCGGCGGCTGAACGAAATCCCGCGCACCTGAACGGTGGATCACCTTTCACGGGGGGCACCACGGTGATGAGATGCACGGGTGCGAGAGAATGGCGGCATGGAGATGCCGAGGAACGAACGGTCGCCGGAGAATCCACAGATCCTGGTCGTGGGCCAGGACGGCATGGCGATTGGCGGCGGAGGCGACGACGACTCCCGCGAGATTCCGGTGACGGAGCAGGTCGAGCAGCCGGCCAAGGTCATGCGGATCGGCAGCATGATCAAGCAGCTCCTGGAGGAGGTGCGCGCGGCTCCTCTGGACGAGGCGAGCCGGGCCCGGCTCAAGGACATCCACCGCAGCTCGGTCAAGGAGCTGGAGGACGGTCTGGCCCCGGAACTCGTCGAGGAGCTGGAGCGGCTTTCCCTGCCGTTCCACGACGAGGGCACCCCGAGCGACGCCGAACTGCGGATCGCGCAGGCCCAGTTGGTGGGCTGGCTGGAAGGCCTCTTCCACGGCATCCAGACCACGCTGTTCGCCCAGCAGATGGCCGCGCGGGCCCAGCTGGAGCAGATGCGCCGCGCCCTTCCGCCGGGCGTCGGCGGTAACGAGATGGGCGAGGACGGCCACGCGGGAGGCCGTTCGGGCGGACCGTACCTGTAGGGACGCGCGCTCTTGTTCAGACGTACAGGAACAGGGCCCGGCAGCCGGTTGGCTGCCGGGCCCCTCGTCCGTGCGGGTGGGGTCAGGACGGGTTGCCGGTCGAGACCTGGAGCGTGATCGTCGGCATGTTGTCCGGGTCGACGTCCGAGTCGGCCGCCGGGTCCTGGTCGATGACCGCGCCCTCGCCGAAGGTGTTCTCGTCGTAGTTCTCGATCTTGTACGACCAGCCCGCCGCGTCCAGGCAGGCCTTCACCGAGTCGATGTACTTGAACCGGAAGTCCGGGATCTGGATCTTGTTCTCGTCGGTGTACGACTCCTGCGGGTCCGTGCACTCCGTCTTGTCGATCACCTTGGTCTTGTCCGGTCCGCGGTAGTCCGCCGCGTGCGTGGTCGACGTGGTCGGTTCGGCGCTGGAACCGCCGCTGCCGCCCGTGGTGTCGTGGTTGCCCCCGCCGCTGTTGAGCAGCAGGGCCGCCAGCAGACCGGTGACGGCGACGATCCCGACGATGATCGAGATGACGATCACCGGCTTGTTGCCCCGGTCGCCCGGCGAGGGGACGTTCGTCGTCGGCTGGGGCGTCAGGTTGTACGGCGGCGGGGTCTGCGGGTGCTGGGCGTAGGGCGCCGGGGTCTGGTAGCCGCCCTGCTGCGGATAGCCGTAGGACGGGGCCGGCGCGGGCGTGCCGTACGGGTTGGGGACCGGCGTCGGCCGGTACGGCGTCTGGACCGGGCCGGGCGGCGGGGTCGCCTGGCTGACCGGCGGGAACACCGCGGCTCCGACACCGGCGCCGCTCACGCTCGGCGTGCCGGTGACGATGCTCGGCGGGGCGGGCTGGAAGGAGGCGGCCACGCGCAGGCACTCGTCGCGCATGGCGACGGCGTTCGGGAAGCGTTCGTTCGGGTTCTTCTTCAGCGCGCGGGCGATCAGCGCGTCCACCGCGGGCGGAAGCGAGCGGTTGATCGAGGAGGGCGCGACCGGCTCCTCCTGCACGTGCGCGTAGGCGATGGCGAGCGGCGAGTCCGCGTCGAACGGCAGCCGCCCGGTGACCAGTTGGAAGAGCATGATGCCGACCGAGTACAGGTCGGAGCGGGCGTCGACGCCGCGGCCGAGGGCCTGCTCGGGCGAGAGGTACTGCGGGGTGCCGACGACCATGCCGGTCTGCGTCATGGAGGTGACGCCGGACTGCATGGCGCGGGCGATGCCGAAGTCCATCACCTTGACCACGCCGCGCTTGGTCACCATCACGTTGCCCGGCTTGATGTCCCGGTGGACCAGGCCCATCTCGTGGCTGATCTCCAGCGCGGCCAGCACGTCCGCGGTGACCTTGAGCGCCTTGTCGGCGGGCATCGCGCCGTGCTGCCGTACGTCCTCGTCGAGCACGGAGCCGAGCGGGCGGCCCTCGACGTACTCCATGACGATGTACGGCGTGGTGGCGTCGGAGACGGTGTCCTCGCCGGTGTCGAAGACGGAGACGATGTTGGTGTGCGTGAGCTTGGCCACCGCCTGCGCCTCACGGCGGAAGCGCTCGCGGAAGGCCTGTTCGCGGCCCAGTTCGGTGTGCAGGGTCTTGATCGCGACCTGCCGGTCGAGCACCGAGTCGTAGGCGAGGTGCACGGAGGCCATGCCGCCCTGGCCGAGCAAGTCGCGCAGCTGATAGCGGCCGCCGGCGAGCGACTGACCCGCGTACCGGTCCTGTGCGCCGTCCTGGCTCATGTGTCCGTGTCCCCCATCGGCCTTCCGGCGCCGGCCCGCTCGTTGTTGATCGAATGGCTCATTCCCGGCCAAGTCTGCCCCAGGGCACTGACACGTCAAGCGCGGTGCCCGATCCGTGACCGTACGCGAAAGAAGCGTCGCGCGAGCGTTACAGAGGCTGTACGGCCGGTACACAGGATTTGCACGCAGGCATCGGGTGACGGTTTGATGGCCGGTCCGTCTCGTGCCGGTTCCGGTCCCCTTCTCGGACCGGCTGCTTGCGTCGAGGCTGTAGCGTGGCCGACGGAGACCGTAACAACACCGCGCGCACCGCGGGCAGAAACGACGGCGAGGACTGATGGAGCAGCAGCAGCGCGCTCAGGGCCCGTCCGACCCCGAGGCGACTGGCGGCGGTATGTCAGATGCGCCGGAGATGTGGGGCAACGGCGGGCTGGTCGGCGACGGCCGATATCGGCTGACCCGCAGACTCGGGCGGGGCGGCATGGCGGAGGTGTTCGCCGCCGAGGACGTGCGTCTGGGGCGCACCGTCGCGGTGAAGCTGCTGCGCGCCGACCTCGCCGAGGATCCGGTCTCCAAGGCCCGCTTCACGCGTGAGGCGCAGTCGGTCGCCGGTCTCAACCACCACTCCATCGTCGCCGTGTACGACTCCGGCGAGGACTACGTGGGCGGGCAGAGCGTCCCCTACATCGTCATGGAGATCGTCGAGGGCCGCACCATCCGCGACCTGCTGCTCAACGCCGAGGCTCCGGGCCCCGAGCAGGCGCTGATCATCGTCTCCGGTGTCCTGGAGGCGCTGGCCTACTCGCACCAGCACGGCATCGTGCACCGCGACATCAAGCCGGCGAACGTCATCATCACCCACAACGGCGCCGTCAAGGTGATGGACTTCGGCATCGCCCGCGCCCTGCACGGCGCGTCGACGACGATGACGCAGACCGGCATGGTCATGGGCACCCCGCAGTACCTCTCCCCGGAGCAGGCGCTCGGCAAGGCCGTCGACCACCGCTCCGACCTGTACGCGACCGGCTGCCTGCTCTACGAACTCCTCGCGCTGCGGCCCCCGTTCGTCGGCGAGACGCCGCTGTCGGTGGTCTACCAGCACGTCCAGGACATCCCGGTGCCGCCGTCGCAGGTCTCCAACGGCGGCTGTCCGCCGGAGCTGGACGGCCTGGTCATGCGCTCCCTCGCCAAGGAGCCCGACGACCGCTTCCAGACCGCGGAGGAGATGCGCGGGCTGGTCCAGTACGGCCTGCAGATGCTCTACGACCAGGGCGGCCACACCGGCACCTGGAACACCGGCCCGGTGGACATGCACGAGGGCCGCCACACCCCGGCCGCGGGCTTCGCCGGTACGACCGTGATGCCCCACCCCGCCGACTCCGGCGCGGGCACCACGCAGATCCCGCAGCAGATCCTGCCCCAGGGCTACGGCGGCGGGGACGACGGCGGCTTCGAGGGGCACGGCAACCGGGGCAGCGGCCGCGGCAAGCTGTGGATCCTGGCCGTCCTCGCGGTGATCGCGATCGCCGCGGGCGTCGCGCTGGCCCTGCAGAACACCGGCGGCCAGGGCGGCGCGAAGCCCACGAAGTCACCGACCACCTCGCAGTCCACCAAGGACGACACGGCCTCCGAGACGCCGAGCGACGACTCGACCGACCAGCCCACGGACACGTCCACGGACAACGGCACCTCGGGCAACGGGTCGGGCGACTACACGCCGTCCTACACCCCGTCGTCCACGCCGTCCGCCACCAAGAGCGACGAGCCGACGAACGAGCCGACGACGAGCGACCCGACGCCCTCGGCGCCGACGTCGAGCGCGCCGCCGGCCCCGTCGGACACGGCGACGGACCCGACGGCCGGCACCGACAACGGCGGCACCTCCGGCCTCGGGGGCGGTCTCTGACCGGGGGTCACCCCGCGAACGCCTCGCACACCGCGTCGTACTCCCGCGTCCACCACACGGCGAGCGCCGAAGCCGCCGGGAACTGGGGGTCGGCGCGGGTGTCGCCGCGTTCGTAGTGCCAGCGCAGCATCCAGAAGTCGTTCAGCCGCTCCCACCACACGCGGTGCACGGCCGCCGCGAGCTGCGAGGGCGTGGCCCCGGCGGTGCGCCGGTACGCGCGCGCGTACGCCCGCACCTTCGGCAGGTCGAGCGCGCCGACGGGCCGTACGAAGAAGATCGCGGCGGCCCGCACCGCCTCCTCGGCGCGCGGGCGCAGACCCAGCCGGTCCCAGTCCACGATCGCGGCGGGGGCGTCACCCCGGTAGAGCAGGTTGAACGGGTGGAAGTCGCCGTGCACCCAGCCCACCGAGCCCCCGCGCGGGGGACGCCGGTCGGCGTGCTGCTCCAGCAGCGCGCGCCGCTCCAGCAGCCGGTGGCGGGCCAGTTCGTCGAAGGTGTCCGCGGGGCGGTGGCGCCGTACCCGGCCGAGCAGGTCGTCGATGAGGGTGAAGGTGTCCGCGGGATCGGCGCTGTCTGCCGCCGCCGACGCCTTCTCGCCCGCCCGGGCGGGCGCCGGCATCACCCGCTCCAGGCTCGCGTGCACGACCCCCAGGAGCGCCCCCAGCCGCTCGCACTGGCCGGTGGTGAGCTGGCCGCCGTGCCGGTGCCGGCCGTCGATCCACGGGTGCAGGGCGTAGGCGTGCCCGCCGATCACGGCGACCGTGCGCCCGTCCCGGCCGGGCAGCGGCGGCGCGACCGGGACGCCGAGGCCGGCCAGGCGCTCGGTGGCCCGGTGCTGGCGGGCGATGGCGGCCGGGTCGGCGGTCTCGGGGTCGAAGTGGTGCTTGAGGAAGTAGCGGCCGCGGGTCGTGCACAGGCGGTAGCCGCGGTTCAGCAGGCCCTGGTCGACGGGTTCGCAGGCGACGGCGCTGCCGGCGGCGTACTGGCGCAGCAGGGCGCCGAGCGGGGGCGCGTGAGGCACGAGGGGTGGTACATGGGAGCGCGGCACGCGCCAGATGCTAGGGCACGAGCCGGGCCCGTGAGCTGGGCATTGTCACAGGCAGTCGCAATCGGTCACGGGATGTGCTCGAAGTGGCGATCCAAGGCACCGTCGGTGGAGTGCACGGTCCCGAACTGCGGCTCCACGCTCAGGAAGACGGGCTCGTACGGTTCGCCGTCGACGGTGCTCGGCGCGGGCCCGAACCGCCGCAGTTCCTCGGCGGTGGGCTCGTACGCCGCACACAGGCCGACGACCTGTGCCGACCACAGGCCCTCGCCCGGTGCGGCCGAGCCGAGGTTGTCCGAGCCGTACGCGACGACGCCGCCGGCGCACGCCCGGTGGTAGCCGCAGCTCCTGGGCAGCCGCAGCAGCAGCCGGCCGTCGGCCACGATGTGCCGGGCGAAGGCCAGGAAGGGCAGGGCGCGCATGCTGGTGGCGACGCGGCCGTAATCGGCGCGGGCGAGGAGCTCGACGGCGAGTCGTTCGTCGGAGGGCATGTACTCACTGTGCGTGAGGGAAACAGACGGCAATAGGGGCGTTGGTCCCTGTCCCGTGGTGACACTCGGTGCTTCTCCGCCTGCATGCCGGCCACGAAGACCGCGGCTTGGGAGCGCCGCTGCCTACCGCGTTTGGACAGCAGGCTCGACACGTGGTTCTCGACCGTCTTCTCGGCCGGCCCCATGTGCTCGCCGATCTGACGGTTGGTGAGCCCCTCGCCGACGAGGTCGAGGAGCCCGCGCTCCTGCCCGGTGAGGTGCGCGAGCGCGTCGTCCGGCCGCGCGCCGCCTCCGTCGCGCAGCCGTTGCAGCACGCGCGTGGTGGCGACCGGGTCCAGCAGGGACCTGCCGGCCGCCACGTCCCTTACGGCGGACTGCGGCTCGGCGCCGCGGATCGCCTTCAGGACGTGGCCGCCGGCGCCGCCATGATCGCGACGAACAGGGCCTCGTCGTCGGCGAACGAGGTCGGCATGAGGCACTTGACGTTCTCGTCGCGGGAGCGGATCTCCCGGCAGACCTCGACGCCGCTGCCGTCCGGAGCCGTACGTCGAGCACCGCGACGTCGGGCCGGGCGGCCGGGGGGGCCAGTGCGTCGGCCGCCGTACCGGCCTCGCCGACGACCTCGAGGTCGTCCTCCACCGACAGCAGCTCGTGGACCCCGCGCCGGACCACTTCGTGGTCGTCAACCGAAAATACCCGGATTTTTCCCTCTTCGCGCACGTTGGCAGTCTCACACGGGGGCAGACGACGCGCTCGAGGTCGGCTCTTCCCGTGACCTGGGTCACCGGGATAACGTGCCGTTGTTCCGGCCCCCTGCAAGGCTGTGACCAGGACTTGTTCCCGCCTTCTGCGATTTACTTGGAAATCCAAGCAAAATCCCAGGTCAGGAGGGGTTTCACAGAAATGTGGAGCACTGGGTAACGTGCCTTCTGCAGGGCGCTCGCCGGGGCACCTGTCACGCCTGTACCCGACCGGGCGCACCCACCCTGTGCGTCCCCGGGCTTCAGGTGAGCCGCTCCCCCGGGCTCCTGAACGGAGCCGGGGGGACCCCCAGGCACCCGGCGAACCCGGGTGGCCGGACCGACGGAGGAGCACACGTGACCGTGGAGAGCACTGCCGCGCGCAAGCCGCGACGCAGCGCCGGGACCAAGAGCACGGCCGGCAAGCGAACGACGGCGAGCACCGCGCCGGGCGCCGAGCCCGAGCTGGTACAGCTGCTGACGCCCGAAGGCGAGCGCGTCAAGAACGCCGAGTACGACAAGTACGTCGCCGGCATCACCCCCGATGAGCTGCGCGGGCTGTACCGCGACATGGTGCTCACCCGCCGCTTCGACGCCGAGGCCACCTCGCTGCAGCGCCAGGGCGAGCTCGGGCTGTGGGCCTCGCTGCTCGGCCAGGAGGCCGCCCAGATCGGCTCCGGCCGCGCCACCCGCGAGGACGACTACGTCTTCCCGACCTACCGCGAGCACGGCGTCGCCTGGTGCCGCGGGGTCGACCCGGCGAACCTGCTCGGCATGTTCCGCGGCGTCAACAACGGCGGCTGGGACCCCAACAGCAACAACTTCCAGCTCTACACGATCGTCATCGGCTCCCAGACGCTGCACGCCACCGGCTACGCCATGGGCGTCGCCAAGGACGGCGCGGACAGCGCGGTGATCGCCTACTTCGGCGACGGCGCCTCCAGCCAGGGTGACGTCGCGGAGTCCTTCACCTTCTCCGCGGTCTACAACGCCCCGGTGGTGTTCTTCTGCCAGAACAATCAGTGGGCGATCTCCGAGCCGACGGAGAAGCAGACCCGCGTCCCGCTCTACCAGCGCGCGCAGGGCTACGGCTTCCCGGGCGTGCGCGTCGACGGCAACGACGTCCTGGCCGTCCTGGCCGTCACCAAGTGGGCGCTGGAGCGGGCCCGCAGCGGTGAGGGGCCGACGCTGGTCGAGGCCTACACCTACCGCATGGGCGCCCACACCACCTCCGACGACCCCACCCGCTACCGGGGCGACGAGGAGCGCCTGTCCTGGGAGGCGAAGGACCCGATCCTGCGCCTGCGCCGGTACCTGGAGGCCTCGAACCACACGGACGAGGGATTCTTCACGGAACTGGAGGAGGAGTCCGAGGCGTTGGGCAAGCGAGTGCGCGAGGCGGTCCGTGCCATGCCGGACCCGGACCACTTCGCCATCTTCGAGAACGCGTACGCGGACGGGCACGCGCTCGTCGACGAGGAACGAGCCCAGTTCGCCGCCTACCAGGCGTCGTTCGCCGACGGAGAGGGGGCCTGACATGGCAGCCGAGAAGATGGCTCTGGCCAAGGCGATCAACGAGTCGCTGCGCCGCGCCCTGGAGTCCGACCCCAAGGTCCTCGTCATGGGTGAGGACGTCGGAAAGCTCGGCGGCGTCTTCCGCGTGACGGACGGGCTGCAGAAGGACTTCGGCGAGAGCCGGGTGATCGACACTCCGCTGGCCGAGTCCGGCATCGTCGGCACCGCGATCGGTCTCGCCCTGCGCGGCTACCGCCCGGTCGTGGAGATCCAGTTCGACGGCTTCGTCTTCCCCGCCTACGACCAGATCGTCACGCAGCTCGCGAAGATGCACGCGCGCTCGCTGGGCAAGGTCAAGCTCCCGGTCGTCATCCGCATCCCGTACGGCGGCGGCATCGGCGCGGTCGAGCACCACTCCGAGTCCCCCGAATCGCTGTTCGCGCACGTGGCGGGCCTGAAGGTGGTCTCGCCGTCGAACGCCTCCGACGCGTACTGGATGATGCAGCAGGCCATCCAGAGCGACGACCCGGTGATCTTCTTCGAGCCCAAGCGGCGCTACTGGGACAAGGGCGAGGTCAACCCCGAGGCGATCCCCGGCCCGCTGCACAAGGCGCAGGTCGTCCGCGCGGGCACGGACCTCACCCTGGTGGCCTACGGCCCCATGGTGAAGCTCTGCCAGGAGGTCGCCGACGCGGCCGCCGAGGAGGGCAAGTCCCTGGAGGTGCTGGACCTGCGCTCGGTCTCGCCGCTGGACTTCGAAGCCATCCAGGCGTCGGTGGAGAAGACCCGCCGGCTGGTGGTCGTGCACGAGGCGCCGGTGTTCTTCGGCTCGGGCGCGGAGATCGCCGCCCGGATCACCGAGCGCTGCTTCTACCACCTGGAGGCCCCGGTGCTGCGGGTGGGCGGTTACCACGCCCCGTACCCGCCGGCCCGCCTGGAAGAGGAGTACCTGCCGGGCCTGGACCGGGTACTCGACGCCGTCGACCGCGCCCTGGCGTACTGAGGAGAGGGTCGTGACGACGATGACGGAAGCATCCGTGCGCGAGTTCAAGATGCCGGACGTGGGCGAGGGGCTCACCGAGGCCGAGATCCTCAAGTGGTACGTCCAGGTCGGTGACACGGTCACCGACGGGCAGGTGGTGTGCGAGGTCGAGACCGCCAAGGCGGCCGTCGAACTGCCCATCCCGTACGACGGTGTGGTCAGGGAGCTGCGCTTCCCCGAGGGCACCACGGTCGACGTGGGCACGGCGATCATCACGGTCGACGTGTCCGGCGGCGCGGCGCCCGCGCAGGCGGCTCCGGCCCAGAGCGCCGAGCCCGTCGCCGAGGAGGAGAAGAAGCCCGAGGGCCGCCAGCCGGTCCTCGTCGGCTACGGCGTCGCCACCTCCTCCACCAAGCGCCGCCCGCGCAAGGGCCCGGAGGTCGCGGTCGCCCAGGCGTCCACGGCGATCCAGACCGAGCTGAACGGCCACGGCCCGGCCCCCGCCGCGCCGCCGGTGCCGGACGAGCGGCCGCGCCCGCTGGCCAAGCCGCCGGTGCGCAAGCTGGCCAAGGACCTGGGCGTGGACCTCGCCACGGTGATCCCGTCCGGCCCGGACGGCATCATCACGCGGGACGACGTGCACGCCGCGGTGGCACCGCCGGCTCCCACGGCCGCGCCCGCCCCGGTGGAGACGCCGGCCGCGGCGGCGCCCGCGCCGGCCGCCTCGTACGACACGGCCCGGGAGACCCGGGTGCCGATCAAGGGCGTGCGCAAGGCGACGGCCCAGGCGATGGTCGGTTCGGCGTTCACGGCGCCGCACGTCACGGAGTTCGTGACGGTGGACGTCACGCGCACCATGAAGCTGGTCGAGGAGCTCAAGCAGGACAAGGAGTTCGCGGGCCTGCGCGTGAACCCGCTGCTGCTGATCGCCAAGGCCCTTGCTGGTCGCCGTCAAGCGCAACCCGGACATCAACGCGTCCTGGGACGAGGCGGCCCAGGAGATCGTGGTCAAGCACTACGTCAACCTGGGCATCGCGGCGGCCACCCCCCGCGGGCTGATCGTGCCGAACGTCAAGGACGCCCACGCCAAGACGCTGCCGCAACTGGCGCAGTCCCTGGGCGAACTGGTGTCGACGGCGCGCGAGGGCAAGACCTCGCCCGCCGCGATGCAGGGCGGCACGGTGACCATCACCAACGTCGGCGTCTTCGGCGTCGACACGGGAACCCCGCTGCTCAACCCCGGTGAGTCCGCGATCCTCGCGGTCGGCTCGATCAAGCTCCAGCCGTGGGTGCACAAGGGCAAGGTGAAGCCGCGTCAGGTCACCACCCTGGCCCTGTCCTTCGACCACCGCCTGGTCGACGGCGAACTCGGCTCCAAGGTCCTGGCCGACGTGGCCGCGGTCCTGGAGCAGCCGAAGCGGCTGATCACCTGGGCGTGACCCACGGCCCAGGTATACGTTGAACGGAGAAGGGACGGCCGCAAGTTCTCGTTGCGGCCGCCCCTTCATCTGTCCGAATCGCCCGTCGGCTCAGGGCCGGTCGAGCACATACACCGGCGCACCGTCCTCACTCGCACCCCGGGGATGGATGCACGCGTGCTTGCGGAGCAGACGCAGACACTCATTGACCCGCTGAACCGTGAGCCCGGTCCGGGCGGCGATCGACTCGAGCGGCTGCCGCAGTTCGCCCTGTTCCACGAGAACCGGTGCGATGACCACGGCCACGGCCCAGACGTCCGACGTCACGGACAGCCGCTGCCGCCAGTCGGCCAGGACGGATTCCGTGGTCGGCTGCGCGGAGAGGCTCGGCGTGGGTGCCGGACGGTCGAGCGTCAGGACGTCGAGCCGGTCGGCGATGCGCTCGATGGCGTGAGCGATCGCCTGCTGGGCGACGAGGTTCTGCCGCTGCATCTCCGCCATCTCCTGCTGCAGGGCGAGAGATTGCTGTTGCACATCGGCGAGCCGTTCGTCCAGCTGGAGATTGTGGGCCTCGAGCCGGACGATGGCCTCCACGACCTGCTCGGGCATCACGTACGCGGTCGGCGCACCCGGGTCGGACGGCTGCACCTCGGCTTCCTCGAGACTGTACGAACCCTCTCGCTGCACGGTCTCGATCACTTCGGCGACCCACTGCTTGAAGGGCGCACACTCTGGCTTGGTACAGGCGCTGACGAGCAGGATCAGCCCCTGCAGATCGATGAGATTCAGATCTCGCCGCCACTCCCTACCTGCGGGAACGCTGAGACCGTGACCTCCAGTCACTGTCTCGAGAATCTCTCGATGCTCGTCCGGGACATGGTCGAGGAGAGCCTTCCGAGGAGTCGTGTAGCCCAACTCCTTGCAGACGTCCACCGCCGGGAACCAGTGCGTCCCGTCCGGCATCGTCAGCCTCCGGACGCGGGCTCCGGTGGCCGCGTAGACGAAGTCACTGACGTCGATGGCGTCCTGCTGCGCCCGAGGGCTGGGCTGGTGCTTGCTGGGTTCGATCATGTGAACCACCTCCGCTGCGGAACCTAGGGCGGAGAAATTCGAATATGCCAGTCGGCGCAACGATGTTCACTTATGCGAGCGAAGTTCGCCTATCCGGCTTGAACCGTCGCGGGTTTTCGTGCCAGTAGCGTCACGTACGTGCGCCCGGTGTCCTTTCCCGGGTCCTGGTCGATTCGGGCGGTGACCGTCAGGCCGGCGCGTTCCAGTAGTTCCGTGAGGCGTTCGGCGGGGAGCAGGTGGGACTCGTACGAGACCGGGTGCCCGCCGTAGGCGTGTGTGGGGCGGGTGCGTTCGTCGTCGCCCGCGTGGCCCGACAGCATCAGCAGGCCGCCGGGGGCGAGGGTGCGGTGGAACTCGGCATACAGGACGGGGAGTTCCCGCGCTGGGGTGTGGTGGGTGGAGTAGTGGGCGAGGATGCCGCCGAGGGTCCCGGTTCCGATGCCGAGGGCGGTCATCGAGCCCACCGCGAAGGGGAGGTCCGGGTGGGTGCGCCGGGCGAGTTCGACCATTCTCGGTGACAGGTCGATGCCGAACACGCGGGCGCCCAGGGCGGCCAGATGGGCCGTCACGTAGCCGGGACCGCAGCCGAGGTCGGCGAGCGGTCCGAGGCCGGCCTCCCGCACCGTCTCGGCGAACATGCCGAGCACGGCGCGGGACAGCGGATCCAGGTCCGCCGGCCGCGGCACCTGCTCGGCATACGCGTCGGCGACGGTGTCGTAGGACTCCCGGACGGCGGCGAGATAGGAAGGCTCGCTCACTTCGGGGTCCCGCGCACCGTCGCCGTCGCAGTCACAGCGAAGGGTCAGCTGATCTTGGCATAGCCGTAGTTGATGAGCTTCTTCACGTCCGACGTGCGGTCGGTCGCGGAGGGGGCGGTCATGACGGCGCCGATGACCGACTCGCCGTTCAGCGTGGCGGCGAAGACCAGGCAGTAGTGGGCGTCGGGGCCCGAGCCGGTCTTGATGCCGAGCGTGCCGTTCCAGCCGAGCAGCGTGTTGGTGTTCGTCCACGTGCCCATCGTGCGCGTGGAACCGGAGCTCGTGATCGTCTTCGCCGTGTACGACTTGGTCTTCACGACGGTCTTGAACGTGGTGCTCTTCATCACGCTGCGGGCGACCTTCGTCAGGTCGCGCGGCGTCGAGTAGTTGTTGCCGTTGCTGAGGCCGTCGAACGAGTCGAAGTGCGTGTTCGTCATGCCGAGGCTCGCGGCCATCGTGTTCATCTTGCCGATGAAGTTCTTGGTGCGGGCCGAGGACGTCGTGCCCGAACCGAACTTGTCGGCCAGCGCGAACGCGGCGTCGCAGCCGGACGGCAGCATCATCCCGTACAGCAGCTGACGGACGGTGACCTTGTCACCGACGATCAGGTGGGCCGAGGAGGGGTAGCCCTTGGCGACCATGTAGTCGCTGACGGCCTTCTTGATCGTGACCTTGGTGTCCAGGTTCAGGTTCGACTGCGAGAGCACGACCTTGGCGGTCATGATCTTCGTCGTGGAGGCCGTGAGCCGCTTCGTGTCGGCGGACTTGGTGAAGAGGGTCTTGCCGGTGGCGCTGTTCATCAGGTAACCGCCCTTGGCGGTGATGGTGGGCGTCGTGACAGCCTGCGCCGGTGCCGCGGTGAGAGCTCCGGTGGCGAGCACTGCGCCGGCCGTGACGGCGACGGCTGCGGCTCTGCGGACGCGGAAGCCCTTGATGGCGGTTTTCAACTCAAATACCCCGATTACGTCGAATGCCCATGAAATGCGGCCGAGTTGGAGGGGGGAGCGGGGCCGCACATGTGTGACACGTAATTAGCACAGATGGTTGTGCGCCTGCTGAGCCGGGTTTGCCTTCTGTGACGACCTTGGTACAGAAGGGTCCGCATGATGGACGGAGATCCTCATGCGTACGTGTTGTATCTATGCTGTTCGCATGACCAGCCCGGGGACTCTGACCACCAAGCGGCCACCCGCCGCCGACCGCGTGTACGCCCACGTCAAGCAGGGCGTCCTGGAGCGCCGTTACGAGGGCGGGACCCTGCTGACCGAGGGCGAACTCGCCGAGGCCGTGGGAGTTTCGCGCACCCCGGTGCGCGAGGCGCTGCTGCGCCTGGAGGTGGAGGGGCTGATCAGGCTCTACCCGAAGAAGGGTGCGCTGGTCCTGCCCGTCTCCGCCCAGGAGATCGCGGACGTGGTCGAGACCCGGCTGCTGGTCGAGGAGCACGCCGCCCGCAAGGCCGTACCGGCGCCCGCCGGGCTGATCGAACGACTGGAGGGGCTGCTGGCCCGGCAGAAGGAGCAGGCCGCCGCCGGAGACCTGGCCGGAGCCGCCGTCACCGACCGCTGCTTCCACGCCGAGATCGTCCGCAGCGGCGGCAACGAGATCCTCTCCCGCCTCTACGACCAGCTCCGCGACCGCCAGTTGCGCATGGGCGTGGCGATCATGCACTCCCACCCGGACCGGATCGCCAAGACCCTCGCCGAGCACGAGGAGATCCTTCAGGCCCTGCGGTCGGGGGACCCCGAGGCCGCGGTCGCCGTGGTCCACCGGCACGTCGGCTGGTTCTCCCACCTCGCCCGGGGTGAGGTCCGATGAGCCGCTCCTCCGCCACCCCCACCCTCCCGGGTGATCCGCCGGGCGGCCGGCGCGCGATGGCCGTCTGGGCGGTCGGCGTCTCCGTGTACTTCGTCGCCGTCATCTTCCGTACGTCGCTGGGCGTGGCCGGCCTCGACGCCGCCGACCGCTTCCATGTGAACGCCTCCGCGCTGTCGACCTTCTCGATCCTGCAGCTGCTGGTCTACGCCGGCATGCAGATACCGGTCGGCCTGCTGGTGGACCGGCTCGGCACCAAGAAGGTGCTGACCATCGGGGTGGTGCTGTTCACCGCGGGCCAGCTCGGCTTCGCCTTCTCCCCCTCGTACGGCACCGCCCTCGCCTCCCGCGCCCTGCTCGGCTGCGGCGACGCGATGACGTTCATCAGCGTGCTGCGGCTCGGCACCCGCTGGTTCCCGGCCCGGCGCGGCCCGTTGGTCGCCCAGCTCGCGGGCCTGGTCGGCATGGCGGGCAACCTCGTCTCGACCCTGGTCATCGCCCGGCTGCTGCACGGCGTCGGCTGGACCGCCGCCTTCGCGGGCAGCGCCCTCGCCGGCGTCGTCGTCCTGGTGCTGATGCTGCTGTTCCTGAAGGACCACCCCGAGGGCCAGGAGCCGGAGCCGGTCCCGCACCAGGGAGCGGCCTACGTCCGCCGTCAGATCGCCGCCTCCTGGCGGGAGCCGGGCACCCGCCTCGGCCTGTGGGTGCACTTCACCACCCAGTTCCCGGCGATGGTGTTCCTGCTGCTGTGGGGCCTGCCGTTCCTGGTCCAGGCGCAGGGCCTGTCCCGGGCCGCGGCGGGCGAACTGCTCACCCTGGTCGTGCTGTCGAACATGCTGATCGGGCTCGTCTACGGCCAGGTCGTCGCCCGGCACCACACCGCCCGGCTGCCGCTGGCGCTCGGCACGGTCGGCGCGACGGCGCTGATGTGGGCGGTCACGCTGGCCTGGCCCGGCGAGCACGCCCCGATGGGGCTGCTGGTCGTGCTGTGCACGGTGCTCGGGGCCTGCGGACCGGCGTCGATGATCGGCTTCGACTTCGCCCGCCCGGCCAACCCGCCCGAGCGGCAGGGCACGGCCTCCGGCATCACCAACATGGGCGGTTTCGTGGCCTCGATGACCACGCTGTTCCTGATCGGCGTCCTGCTGGACGCGACCGGCGACGACTACACCGTCGCCTTCTCCGCGGTGTTCGTGCTCCAGGCGCTGGGGGTCGGTCAGATCCTGCGGCTGCGCGGGCGGGTGGCCCGGCGGGAGCGGGAACGGCTGGTGGCCAGCCGCGTGGAGACGGTGCACGTGCCCGCCTGACGCGCAACGGTCCACCCGCGGGGTCCTGCCCCACCGGCCCGGAGCCCCCCGTACCGGTGGGGCGGGCCCCGCGCGTCGTCCTACCGCGTCACCGCGAAGTTCCGCAGGATCGCCGCCGTCAGCTGGGGGTCGCCCTCCGCCTTCACCCGGTCCGCCACCGCGTCCGCCGTCACCCGGCCGCAGGCCAGGCGCACATACGTCTCCCAGTCCAGGGTGAGCGAGGCGGCGGGGCCGAGCGCGGGGGCCGTCTCCAGGGTGCCGCGGCCCTGGATGTCGACCCGGATGGTGCGCAGGAACTCGATGGGACCGTGCACGTCGAAGACGATCGCCGAACTGCGCGGCGCGTCCGCCCGTTCGGCCACGACCACGGGCAGCTCGCCGAGGAGCCAGTCCCGCGCGATGTGCGCCCCGGGGGAGTCCAGGTTGCCCGGCCGGCCGAGGGCCGCGCGCAGGTCCTGCTCGTGCACCCACACGTTGAACGCGTGGGACCGCATGGACTCCTCCAGCGTCAGCTCGGTGCCGAGCGGACCGCGCACCTTGGTCCCCGGGTCCCGGGACTCGTTGCGCAGCTGGCGGTTGCGGCGGATGATCACGTACTCCAGCTCGGAGGTCATCTCCGGCGCCGTGTGGTGGCGGCGCACGTCGACCTGCATCTCCATGTAGCGCTGGTGGTCGTTGGTGACGTGGAACAGGTCGCGCGGCAGTGTGTGGATGGGCCGCGGGTCGCCGAGCATCTCGCAGTCCAGTCCCATGACGTGGGAGACGATGTCGCGGACCGACCAGCCGGGGCACGGCGTCCGCCGGTTCCACTCTCCCTCCACAAGTGGCCCCACCAGCTCGGATATCGCTTCGATGGAATGGGTCCAGGCGTCGGCGTAGGGCTGGAGGGTGGGATGCAGACTCACGGAACGGGACCCCTCGGCGGTCGGTACACGGGCGGTTGGTGGCGGCTTTGCCAGTGGGAGGTGGCTGCACTCGGCGCGGTCTTGAGACTCCCCCCGTTCTCGGCTGCGCTCGAACCGGGGGGACCCCCAAGTTACGCTGCTGTGAGGCACCCCGGCAGTGCTTTCGTGTGACGATCGTAGGCCCGTATCAGCGGCTCGAATGCCAGGACGGTGGTAGTGTGCGCGCCTCTCTCATCCAGATCGCCGTAGAAGAGGGCGAATCGGTCGAAGCCCGTCGCAGGCGTGTGGCGTCCCTGGTGCGGGAACAGGCCGGGGCCGACCTGGTCGTGCTGCCGGAGCTGTGGACCACGGGCGCCTTCGCCTACGAGGAGTTCGGCACCGAGGCCGAGCCGCTGGAGGGGCCGACCTGTGAGGTCATGGCCAAGGCGGCGAGCGACGCGGGCGTGTGGCTGCATGCGGGCTCGATCCCCGAACGGGACCCCGAGGGGCCGCTCTACAACACCTCGTTGCTCTTCTCGCCGTCCGGCGAGCTGGCCGCCGCCTACCGCAAGATCCACCGGTTCGGCTTCGACAAGGGCGAGGCCGTGCTGATGGGCGCGGGGAGCGAACCGGTGACGGTCCGGCTGCCCGGGACGACCCTCGGAGTCGCCACGTGCTACGACCTCCGCTTCCCCGAGCTGTTCCGTGCCCTCGTCGACGCCGGCGCCGAGATCCTGGTGATCCCGGCGGGCTGGCCGGAGCGCCGCCGGGCGCACTGGACGCTGCTGGCCCGGGCGCGGGCGGTGGAGAACCAGGCGTTCGTGCTCGCCTGCGGGACGGCCGGGACCCACGCGGGAGTTCCGCAGGCGGGTCACTCGATCGTGGTGGACCCCTGGGGCGAGGTGCTGGCCGAGGCCGGAGCCGGCGAGGAGGTCCTCACCGTGGACTTCGACCCCGCGAAGGTCGCCACGACCCGGGAGCTGTTCCCGGCCCTGAAGGACCGCGTGCTGGGCCTGGCGCCCCCGCGCCGGGTCTGACGCGGCCCTTCGGCCGTCAGTCGTCCCGTTCCTTCTCCGCCAGGTGGATCACGCACACCGCCACCGCGATCAGCAGCGCCGGATCGGCGTCGTCGCGGACGATGTCGACGCCGTAGGTCTCCCGGACGTGCAGCCAGCGCCGGGAGACGACGGCGAGCAGCTCACCGTCGTACTCGACGGCGAACTCGCGGTCGAGGATCTTGCCGCTGACGTCGAGTTCGGAACCGTCGGCCAGGGACACCCGGTAGTGGTTGCGCAGCAGGGACAGGCGCTTGCGCTTGATGGTGGCCAGGGCCTGGCCGTCCCGTTCGATCACCATCGTGTCGCGCAGGGCGAGCATCTTCTGGTGGATGTCGATCAGGACCCGCCCCTGGGTGTCCTTCAGCTCGAAGGTGTCCCGCAGGCGCATGGCCTTGCCGTCGACGAGGAACGCCTTGTCGCCGCGCTCGTCCTCGATCCAGTAGTCCTCGCCGAAGCCGAGGAGCCGGTCGCGTACCTGGAATCTCATGTCCTCACCCCTTCCCCGGCCGCGGGCCCGGAACGCCGCCGGTAGGCCGACGGGCTGACGGGCCCTCGGCGCCGCACGCGGCCGCGCCGGGACCTGACCGGGCCCCGTACCCGACCGGGCCGGGGGGTGTCCGGCAGATGAACTTCGCTCGCATGCGCGGCAGTTGTCCAACCGAAGGCGGGGTCTCCGAGTCGGACCAGAGGCAGGGCGCACAGCGCCGCACTTTCCTCACGGAGGTCCCGACATGCTCTCTCGTCCCGTCCGCCGCCGGGTGACCCGCACCGTCCCGGCGGCGGCTCTCGTCCTCGCTACGGCCCTGGCCGTCCCGCTGGCCCTCCCGGGCACCGCCGGCGCCGCGACCGCGTCGGCCAGTGCCTCGGTCAACCAGTACGACTGGCAGCTCACCTACCGGGCCGCCGCCGGCCAGGCCAACAAGGCCACCGTCACCGCGTCGCTCACCGCCGACAGGACGGGCATCACGTACCTGATCGACGACGTCGTCCCGATCGCCGCGGGCCACGACTGCGTCCACCCCGCCGCCTCGGACCTCACCGAGGTCTCCTGCACCGTCACCTTCGTGGACAGCCAGGACCCCTACCCGGGCGTGGTCGTGGACCTCGGCGACGGCAACGACACGCTCAGGTACGCCAACGGCACCGACCAGATCTACACCTACGCCCGGATCACGCTGGGCAGCGGCAACGACCGCGCGACCGACTCCGGCCGGCTCGACGGGGCGTACGTCTCCGGCGGCATCGGCAACGACACGATCACCGTGGGAGCGGAGGGCCTGGCCTGGGGGCAGGACGGCAACGACACGATCACCGCGAGCGGCGGCGACAACATCGTGCAGGGCGGCCGCGGTGACGACGTGCTGCACGGCGGGAACGGCGCCCAGTACCTCTCCGGCGACGACGGCAACGACACCGTCACCGGCGGAACCGGCGCGGACAGCCTCTACGGCGGCAAGGGCGACGACGCCCTGTACGGCAACAGCGGGAACGACAAGCTCTACGGCAACAGCGGCAACGACAGGCTGTACGGCGGCCCCGGCAGCGACACCCTCTCCGGCGGTCCGGGCAAGGACGTCGTCCGGCAGGGCTGAGCGGGGTCCGGTCGGCTGCCCCCGCCGACCGGACCCTTGTCAGACGCCGTGACGGTCGTTTGTCAGACGCCGTAGCCGTCGCTGTAGCCGTCGCGCCGGTGCGTGGCGCGCTCCTCGTCGATGACCGGCGTCGTGGGCGGCACCACCACTCGGCGCCGCCGGGCGATGCTGCTGAAGGTGCTCACACCGATCAGACCGACGATCATGAGGATGATGCCGACCAGGTCGAGGTTCACCCCCTGCATGTGCCAGTCGGTCGCGAAAGTGAGGATGGCTCCCGCGGCGATGAGGATGATGCATCCGCCGAGGCCCATGAGTGTCGCCTCCCTGTCCGGTCCGGTGGTTCCGGACTTCCGGTCAACTCCGTGTACCCGGAAGCCCCCTGACCATGCGGAGGCCGTTGCTCACGTCACGTCGACGTAGTCCTCCCGGCCGGAACTCACCAGGTGGGTGCTGGTCGGGTAGAGCAGCACCGCGACCCATGTGCCGTCCTTCGAGGCCGTGAAGGACCTGCCGAAGGTGCCGTCGGTGCGGCTGTAGGTGTTGCCCATGTCGTACCAGGTGCTGGAGCCCTTGGGACGGAAGAGGATCTTCACCTTCTGGCCGCCGTAGGCCCGCCAGGCGCCGGAGGTGTAGTGCTGCAGCTTGCCCTTGTAGGTGATCGTGCGGCCCTTGCGGACCGGCTCCGGGGAGGCGTTGCCGTCGGTGATGCGGGTCGGGGTGCGCTGGGCGTGGACGACGGAGCTGTACGACTCCTGGAAGCTGCTGCTGCCCTTGAAGTGCGCCCGGTAGTAGCCCTTGTAGGGCGCGTCGAAGGTGCCCTTGAACGGCGCGCCGGACTCGGGGTCGTTGCTGCCCGGGGTGACGGTCTGCATCGTCGTCCAGCCGGTCCGGCCGTCGGCCGAGTACTGCAGTTCCACCTTGTCGTAGACGCCCGCGGGGACACTGGAGCCGGTGTGCAGCACGCCCTTGGCGGTCAGCTCGGAGTACTTGTTCAGGGACGCGGTGAAGTCGGTGAGGGACGTCTTCTGGGCGACGTACACGTTGACCGTCTGATACCCGCTGTACCTCAGGTACGTCCCGGTGCGCACCTGTACGTCGATCCGCCCGGTCCGCGGCACGCTCAGGCTTCCGCCGAAGCGGCCGTCGGCGCCCGTGACCGGTGCCGCGGCACCGCCGGCGCCGCCGTCGCCGCCGTCCCACACCTCGTCGACGACGGCTCCGGCCAGCGGCTCCCACGCCCCGCCCAGGTAGATCTCGGCCGTGCCGGAGACCGTGGCCTGCTGACCGGCCTTGACGTAGACGTCGGTGGAGTCCAGGGTCACGCGCGTCGGCGACTGCGTGGCCCGGACCTCGACGCTCTCGTTCGCCCGGGACTGGTAGAAGGGATCGGCCAGGCGCAGCCAGGCGTTGACGTCGCCGATGGAGGCGTCGGTCACCTTGTAGGTGGCGGTGAAGCGGCCGTCGTCGCCGGTGGTGGTCGTCGTGTCGGCGCCACCCGAGATCTCCAGGTCCACGTCCTTGCCGGCCGCCGGCGTGGTGTCGCCGGTGCGCGGGTCGCTGACCGTGAAGCCGCCGGTGACGGTGACGTCCTGGTGGTCGTAGTCCGGGTTCTGCGGCGTGGCCTGCAGGTCCGTCAGATGGGCTTCGAGCTCGTACTCGTAGGAGCCCTGGGCGGTGGTGGTGTCCCCGTCGGCGTCGGTCACGTCGACCACGACGCGGTAGGTGCCGAGGTCCGCCAGGCGCAGCGGGGTGCCGGTGTGCCAGACGCCGGACTGGGCCGTGCCCGACAGGAGGGTGAAGTCGCCGACCTCGGCGACCTCCGGGTCCCCGGCCGCGGCGCCCGGCGCGAACAGGTGCGCCGTGACGGCCGTGATGGCGCTGTCGGACTGGACGGACAGGGCCATCAGGCCGCTGGCCGGCGACTGGTCGTAGCCCACCCAGAACAGCTCGGGCGCCACCGCGGCGTGCGCGGCCGACACCGGGCCGAGAAGCAGGCCGGCCGCGACGAACGCGCAGGCCGGCAGCCATTTTCTTCGCATGTGCAGTCCCCCCACGAGACGCAAGATCACCGAAAAGTGAGCGCATACTACGCCGGTGGGGGGAGCGCGGACAGCGGGCGGACCTATCCCTCCAAAAAGGCCACGAGCGCGTTGGCCAGCAGGAACGGGTCGTCCGCGCCGCACAGTTCGCGCACGCTGTGCATCGACAGGATCGCGACGCCGATGTCGACGGTCCGGATGCCGTGCCGGGCCGCGGTGATCGGGCCGATGGTGGTGCCGCACGGCATGGAGTTGTTGGAGACGAACGACTGGAACGGCACGCCCGCCTTCTCGCAGGCCGCGGCGAACACCGCGCGGCCCGAACCGTCCGTGGCGTAGCGGTTGTTGACGTTGACCTTGAGGATGGGGCCGCCGTTGATCCGCGGGTGGTGCGTCGGGTCGTGCCGCTCCGCGTAGTTGGGGTGCACGGCGTGGCCGGTGTCGGACGACAGGCAGACCGTGCCGGCGAAGGCTCTCGCCCGGTCCTCGAAGGAGCCGCCGCGCGCGAACACCGAGCGCTCCAGCACGTTCCCGAGCAGCGGCCCGTCCGCGCCGGTGTCCGACTGCGAGCCGTTCTCCTCGTGGTCGAAGGCGGCCAGCACGGGGACGAAGGGGAGTTCGGCGCCCTGGGCGGACACGGCGGCCAGCGCGGCCACGCCCGCGTGCACGGACAGCAGGTTGTCCATGCGGGGCCCGGCGAGCAGTTCCTGGTCGCGGCCCAGGTAGGCGGGCGGCTCCACGGAGTGCGTCATCAGGTCCCAGCCGGTGACCTCGCCGGCGCCGAGTCCGGACTCCTCCTCCAGGAAGGCGATCAGGTCCCCGTCGCGCACGTCGCGGCCGAGCCCCCACACGGGCTGCAGATGACGCTGCTTGTCGAGCTTGAGGCCCTCCGCCGAGACCGAACGGTCCAGGTGGATGGCGAGCTGGGGCACCCGCAGCAGCGGGCGGTCGACGTTCACCAGCCGGGTCGAGCCGTCCCGCAGGGTGAGCCGGCCGGCCAGGCCCAGGTCGCGGTCGAGCCAGGAGTTGAGCAGGGGGCCGCCGTAGATCTCCACGGCCACCTGGCGCCAGCCGTGCGCCCCGGTGTCCGGCAGCGGCTTGACCCGCAGGTTGGGGGAGTCGGTGTGGGCGCCGACGATACGGAACGGCGTGTGGGGCGCCGCGCCCTCGGGGACGTACCAGGCGACGATCGCGCCGCCGCGCACCACGTACCTGCCGCCGGTCGTCCCGTCCCAGGCGTCCGTCTCCGCCACCTGCCGGAAACCCGCCTTCTCCAGCCGTTCGGCGGCGCTCGCCACGGCGTGGTACGGCGAGGGGCTCGCCGTCAGGAAGGACATGAGGTCGTCGGTGTGGCCGCGGTCGAAGCGGGGGGATTCGCTCATGGGGTTCACCTTAACGACGTGACAAGGCCCGCTCCGCGCGTACCGGAAGTACGGGGAGCGGGCCCTTGTGGGGGGTGGGGGTGACTAGAAGGCGGCCTCGTCCAGCTCCATCAGGTCCAGGTCGACGTTCTCGGCGAGCTTGCGCGCGCCGGTGACGCCCGGCAGGACGTTGGCGGCGAAGAACTTCGCCGCCGCGATCTTGCCCTGGTAGAAGGCCTTGTCCTTGGCGGAGGCGGAGGAGAGCTTCTCGGCGGCGACGGCGGCGCCCTTGAGGAGCAGGTAGCCGACGACCACGTCACCGGAGGCCATGAGCAGGCGGGTGGTGTTCAGGCCCACCTTGTAGATGTTCTTGACGTCCTGCTCGGTGGCCGCGAGGTCGGTCAGCATCAGGCCGACGATCGCCTCCAGCTCGACGGCGGCCTTCGCCAGGTGCTCGCGTGCGCCCGCCAGCTCCTCGCCGCCGGTGCCGAGCGCCAGGAACTTCTTGATGTCCTCGGCGAGGGAGTTCAGCGCCGCGCCCTGGTTGCGGACGATCTTCCGGAAGAAGAAGTCCTGGCCCTGGATCGCGGTCGTGCCCTCGTACAGGGTGTCGATCTTGGCGTCGCGGATGTACTGCTCGATCGGGTACTCCTGCAGGAAGCCGGAGCCGCCGAAGGTCTGCAGCGACTGGGCGAGCTGCTCGTAGCCCTTCTCCGAGCCGTAGCCCTTGACGATCGGCAGGAGCAGGTCGTTGAGCGCGTGCTCGGTCTTGGCGTCCTCGCCGTTGGCCTCCTTGATCTGGATGGCGTCCTGGATCGAGGCGGTGTACATCACGAGCGCGCGCATGCCCTCCGCGTACGCCTTCTGCGTCATGAGCGAGCGGCGCACGTCGGGGTGGTGGGTGACGGTGACCTTGGGCGCGGTCTTGTCCATGAAGTTCGCCAGGTCCGGACCCTGGACGCGCTCCTTGGCGTACTCCAGCGCGTTCAGGTAGCCCGTCGACAGCGTGGAGATGGCCTTCGTGCCGACCATCATGCGGGCGAACTCGATGATCCGGAACATCTGGCGGATGCCGTCGTGCTTGTCGCCGATCAGCCAGCCCTTGGCGGGGTGCCGGTCGCCGAACGTCATCTCGCAGGTGTTGGACGCCTTCAGGCCCATCTTGTGCTCGACGTTCGTGGCGTAGACGCCGTTGCGCTCGCCCAGCTCGCCGGTCTCGAAGTCGAAGAGGTACTTCGGGACGAGGAAGAGGGACAGGCCCTTGGTGCCGGGGCCGGCGCCCTCGGGGCGGGCGAGGACGTAGTGGAGGATGTTCTCCTCCATGTCGTGCTCACCGGAGGTGATGAAGCGCTTCACGCCCTCGATGTGCCAGGAGCCGTCCTCCTGCTGCACGGCCTTGGTGCGGCCGGCGCCGACGTCCGAACCGGCGTCGGGCTCGGTGAGCACCATCGTGGAGCCCCACCGCTTGTCCACGGCGATCTTCGCGATGTGCTTCTGCACGTCGTTGCCCTCGTCGAAGAGGATGCCGGCGAACGCCGGGCCGGAGGCGTACATCCACACGGCCGGGTTCGAGCCGAGCAGCAGCTCCGCGTAGGCCCAGATCAGGGAGCGCGGCGAGGTGGTGCCGCCGATCTCCTCGGGCAGGCCGAGGCGCCAGTACTCGGACTCCATGAAGGCGTTGTAGCTCTTCTTGAAGGAGGCCGGGACGGGCGCGGTGTTCGTCTCGGGGTCGAAGACCGGCGGGTTGCGGTCGGCGTCCGCGAAGGACTCCGCCAGCTCGTTCTCCGCGAGCCGGGTCAGCTCCTCGAGGATGCTCTTGGCGGTCTCCGCGTCCATCTCCGCGAACGGGCCGGAGCCGTACACCTGGTCCCGTCCGAGGACTTCGAACAGGTTGAACTCGATGTCGCGGAGATTCGACTTGTAGTGCCCCATGGCGACAGCTCCGTAAGAGAGATCGGCGAGGCACTGACGTGGATCCTCGCGCCTGCTTCTAGTTCACGTACCAACAAGTAGCTCCGATGATGCTACCCGTCGGTAATAAGAAGCAACCCCGTTCCGGACATCTGTGACCGAGCCCTCGTGCGGGGTCAGTAGTCTGTGGGGCATGTACGGCTACGACCAGAACGTTGGGGCCCAGCAGCAGTACGGCGTCCCGCCGCAGCAGCAGATGCCGGGCGGGTACGGCCAGCAGCCGCCGCTGTACCCCGAGCCGTCCCCGCCCTCCCTGGCGGACGCGGTGCGCGCCTTCACCACCGGCCAGATGTCGGCGGAGGACTTCCAGCAGGTCTTCGCCACGTCCAAGGTGTACTGCCCGCGCGGCGACAACCCCGGCTTCCTCGCCCTGCACAACACCCAGCAGCCGGTGATCCCGATGTTCACCTCCCTCAAGGAGCTGCGCCGGTACGCCGGCAAGGAGTCCAAGTACTTCGTGATCACGGGCGCCGAGGTGATCGACCTCCTGCCGACCGGCTACGGCTTCGTCCTGGACATGGAGGGCGAGCACCGGATGGTCTTCGACGCGAAGGCGGTCGAGCAGATGGTCGAGTTCGCCATGAGACGGATGTACGGCTGATCGCCGCGCACGGGTGGAGCCCGGAGGGAATGCCCTCCGGGCTCCTTCTGTTGTGGGGTGGCAGAAAGTTCAACGCTCAACTAAACTGGCCGCACAAGGAGGTACCGACATGCCTGCAGTGACCGTCGAGAACCCGCTGACCCTGCCCCGCGTCGCCGCGCCGGCCGACGCCGTGGCGCGTCCCGTGCTCGCCGTCACGACCGCGCCGAGCGGTTTCGAGGGCGAGGGCTTCCCGGTGCGCCGGGCGTTCGCCGGGATCAACTACAAGCACCTCGACCCGTTCATCATGATGGACCAGATGGGCGAGGTGGAGTACGCGCCGGGCGAGCCCAAGGGCACCCCCTGGCACCCGCACCGCGGCTTCGAGACCGTCACCTACATCATCGACGGGATCTTCGACCACCAGGACTCCCAGGGCGGCGGCGGCACCATCACCAACGGCGACACCCAGTGGATGACGGCCGGCTCCGGCCTGCTCCACATCGAGGCCCCGCCGGAGTCGCTGGTGATGTCCGGCGGTCTCTTCCACGGTCTGCAGCTGTGGGTGAACCTCCCGGCCAGGGACAAGATGATGGCGCCGCGCTACCAGGACATCCGCGGCGGCAACGTCCAGCTGCTCACCACCCCCGACGGCGGCGCGCTGCTGCGGGTCATCGCCGGTGAGCTGGACGGCCACCAGGGCCCCGGCATCACCCACACGCCGATCACGATGATCCACGCGACGCTCGCGCCGGGTGCGGAGCTCACCCTGCCGTGGCGGGAGGACTTCAACGGCCTGGCGTACGTCCTGGCCGGGCGGGGCACGGTCGGCACCGAGCGGCGTCCGGTCCACCTCGGCCAGACGGCGGTCTTCGGCGCCGGCTCCTCGCTCACCGTCCGCGCGGACGAGAAGCAGGACAGCCACACCCCGGACCTGGAGGTCGTGCTGCTGGGCGGACAGCCCATCCGTGAGCCCATGGCCCACTACGGCCCGTTCGTCATGAACACCCGCGAGGAACTGCAGCAGGCCTTCGAGGACTTCCAGAAGGGGCGGCTGGGCACCATCCCGGCCGTGCACGGGATGACCGAGGGCGGCCTGTAAGACGCACGGCCCGCAAAGCCGGTACGGCGGCCACCGAGGAGGCGGACACCCTACGGGGTGACCGCCTCCTCGGCCTCGTAGAGCTCGAACCAGATGCTCTTGCCCTCGCCCCGCGGGTCGACGCCCCACGCCTGGGCGAGCAGTTCCATCAGGACCAGTCCGCGGCCGGAGGAGGCCAGCTCCCCGGGGCGGCGCTTGTGCGGCAGGTCGTCGCTGGTGTCGTTGACCTCCACGCGCATCCGGCGGCTGCCCACCTCGCCGCGGACCTCGGCCAGCAGCAGGGCGTCGGCGTCGGTGTGGACCAGCACGTTCGTCAGCATCTCCGACAGCAGCAGCACCGCCGAGTCGATCTGGTCCTGCGAGCGCCAGTCGTGCAGCAGCTCGCGCAGATGCTGACGCGCCACCGCCACCCGCTCCGGCTCGGCCTGGGCGACGGACAGCATCGTGCGCCGGACCTGCGGGGCCACCGCCGGCACCGGGAAGCCGCAGCCCTCCCCCGGCCGGCACAGCAGCACCACCGCTATGTCGTCCTCGCGGCGGTCGGCCAGCGGGCCCGTGGTGTGGTGCGAGGACGGGCCGTGCACGCCTTGGACCAGGGCGTCGGCGAGTTCCTCCAGGTCCCCCTTGTGGTCCTCCAGGATCTCGCGGATGCGGTGCCAGCCGCTGTCCAGGTCGTGTCCGCCGGTCTCGATGAGGCCGTCGGTGCAGATCAGCATCGTTTCGCCGGGTTCGAGGGCGAAGCGGGTGGTGGGGTAGTCGGCGTCCGGGTCGATGCCGAGGGGCAGCCCGCCGGCGGTCGGGCGGGCCAGCACCGTGCCGTCGGCGAGCCGGATCGCCGGGTCCGGGTGGCCGGCCCGGGCGATGTCGAGGGTGCCGGTGGCCGGGTCGGCCTCGACATACAGGCAGGTCGCGAAGCGCGGGTCGAGCAGCTCGCCGTCGCCGTCCGTCATGCCGTGCAGGAAGCGGGAGGCGCGGGAGAGGACCGCGTCGGGGCGGTGCCCCTCGGAGGCGTAGGCCCGCAGGGCGATACGGAGCTGGCCCATGAGCCCGGCGGCACGCACGTCGTGGCCCTGCACGTCTCCGATGGCCAGCGCGAACCGGCCGCCCGGCAGCGGGATCATGTCGTACCAGTCGCCGCCGACCTGGAGGCCGCCCCCGGTGGGGACGTAGCGGGCGGCGACGGTCATGCCCGGTATCTGCGGGCCGAGCGTCGGCAGCATCGAGCGCTGCAGGCCGTCGGTGAGGGCGCGCTCGGTCTCGGCGGTGCCGGCGCGCGAGAGGGCCTGGGCGAGCATGCGGGCGACGGTGGTCAGGACCGAGCGCTCGTCGGGGGTGAAGGCGACCGGGTAGGCGAAGGACGCCATCCAGGCGCCCATCGTGCGGCCCGCGACGATCAGCGGCAGGAACGCCCAGGACTGCCGGCCGAAGCTCTCCACCAGCTGCCACATCACGGGGTAGCGGGCCTTGTAGTCGGACGGCGTCGACAGATAGACGGCACGGCCGGTGCGTATGACCTCGGCCGCCGGATGGTCCGTGTCCAGCGGCATCGCGGAGAACGGGGTCTCGTCGCCGGGCTGGTAGCCGTGCAGGCCGATGACGGTCACCCGCTCGCCCTCGGTGCCGAAGACCGCCAGGCCGTCCGGGGAGAAGCCCGGCATCGACAGGCCCGCCGCGACCCGCAGCACCTCCTCCGTCGACCGCGCCTCCGCCAGCGCCCGGCCCGCGTCCAGCAGGAACGCCTCCCGGGAGCGCCGCCAGTCACCGGTGACGGCGCTGCGGCCGGCCGGGGTGCCCGGCGTGGGCTCGGTGACCTCCTGCAGGGTGCCGATGAGCTGGAAGGCGTGCCGCTCCTTGTCGTACGACGGCTTGGAACGGGAGCGGACGACGCGCAGCACCCGGCCGTACTCGTCCATGATCCGGATGCGGACCTCGGCGAGGGTGCCCTCGGCGACGGCGAGACCGACCACGCTGATGATCTCGTTCCAGTCGACGGGGTGCAGCCGGGCCCGGGCCTGCGCCTCCGTGAGCGTGGTCTGCTCCGCGGGCAGCCCGAGCAGCCGTGCCGCCTCGGCGTCGACCGTGACCAGCTCGGAGGCGGTGTCCCAGGTCCACAGGCCGGTCGCGAGGGTGGCGAGGACCTCCCCCACGGGCGGCAAGGGCTCGCCAGTGCGCATTGCCCCACTTTATGGAGAGGTGATCGAGGAGTGCCACCGATCCGCCCGAGGAGTGCCGTGCGTCACGCGTATGTCAAGACGGCCTCGAAAGGGTGGGGAGCCGAGCTTGGGGCGGCCGGTACCCTTGGGAGGTCCGGGCCCTGCGCCCGTTCATGCCGGCGGTCTTTCCGGCGCACACCACCCCACCACGAAGGACGATGAACGACGATGCATCGGTACAGGTCCCACACCTGCGGCGAGCTCCGCTCCTCTGACGTCGGCACCGACGTCCGGCTGAGTGGCTGGCTGCACAATCGGCGCGACCTGGGCGGCATCCTCTTCATCGATCTGCGCGATCACTACGGCATCACGCAGCTCGTCGCCCGTCCCGGCACCCCCGCGTACGAGGCCCTGGACAAGCTCTCCAAGGAGACCGTCGTCCGCGTCGACGGCAGCGTTGTTTCACGTGGAACCGAGAACGTGAACGCCGAGTTGCCCACCGGCGAGATCGAGATCGAGGTCGGCGAGGTCGAGGTGCTGGGCACCGCCGCCCCGCTGCCCTTCACGATCAACGCCGAGGACGGGGTCAACGAGGAGCGGCGCCTGGAGTACCGCTTCCTGGACCTGCGCCGCGAGCGCATGCACAAGAACATCATGCTGCGTACGGCGGTCATCTCGGCGATCCGGCACAAGATGACGGCGCTGGGCTTCAACGAGATGGCCACCCCGATCCTGTCGGCGACCTCCCCCGAGGGCGCCCGCGACTTCGTGGTCCCCTCCCGCCTCAACCCGGGCAAGTTCTACGCCCTGCCGCAGGCGCCGCAGCAGTTCAAGCAGCTGCTGATGATCTCCGGCTTCGACCGCTACTTCCAGATCGCGCCCTGCTTCCGCGACGAGGACGCCCGCGCGGACCGCTCGCCGGGCGAGTTCTACCAGCTCGACGTCGAGATGAGCTTCGTGGAGCAGGAGGACGTCTTCCGCCCCATCGAGCAGCTGATGACCGAGCTGTTCGAGGAGTTCGGCAACGGCCGCCACGTCACCTCGCCGTTCCCCCGCATCCCCTTCCGCGAGGCGATGCTGAAGTACGGCTCCGACAAGCCGGACCTGCGCGCCCAGCTGGAGCTCGTCGACATCACCGACATCTTCGAGGGCTCGGAGTTCAAGGCCTTCGCCGGCAAGCACGTGCGCGCGCTGCCGGTGCCGGACGTCTCCGCGCAGCCCCGCAAGTTCTTCGACCAGCTCGGTGACTTCGCCGTCTCGCAGGGCGCGAAGGGCCTGGCCTGGGTGCGGGTCGCCGAGGACGGTTCGCTCTCCGGCCCGATCGCGAAGTTCCTCACCGAGGAGAACGTCGCCGAGCTGACCAAGCGCCTGTCGCTGGCCGCCGGGCACGCCGTGTTCTTCGGCGCGGGCGAGTTCGACGAGGTCTCCAAGATCATGGGCGCGGTCCGCGTCGAGGCCGCCAAGCGCGCCGGGCACTTCGAGGAGGGCGTCTTCCGGTTCTGCTGGATCGTCGACTTCCCGATGTACGAGAAGGACGAGGAGACCGGCGCGATCGACTTCTCGCACAACCCCTTCTCCATGCCGCAGGGCGGCCTGGAGGCCCTGGAGACCCAGGACCCGCTGGACATCCTGGGCTGGCAGTACGACATCGTCTGCAACGGCGTCGAGCTGTCCTCCGGCGCGATCCGGAACCACGAGCCCGAGATCATGCTGAAGGCCTTCGAGATCGCGGGCTACGACCGCGACACCGTCGAGGAGAAGTTCGCCGGTATGCTGCGCGCGTTCCGCTTCGGCGCCCCGCCGCACGGCGGCATCGCCCCCGGCGTCGACCGCATCGTCATGCTCCTCGCGGACGAGCCGAACATCCGCGAGACCATCGCCTTCCCGCTCAACGGCAACGCCCAGGACCTGATGATGGGCGCGCCGACGGAGCTGGAGGAGGCGCGGCTGAAGGAGCTGCACCTGTCGGTGCGCAAGCCGCAGCCGAAGTAACCCCGAGCGGACCCCAAGGGCTCGAGACCGACGCCGGTCTCGGGCCCTTCCGCTTGCCCGCTCCCTCTGGGGAACCTCACCGGCGGCACACAGCGACCCCGGAGGAGGCGCACAGAACCCTGCCGTCTCATGGGGGACGTCACCCCGAGGAAGAGGCCGCCCTGCGGGCCGCCGGGCGAGGAGGAAACCATGGGCCACGCGATCGCGCTCTCGGCGCTGCCGATCACCGCGGCGGTCGCCGCCGCCGTCCTGCTGCGGCGCGGGCGCAGGCACGAGGATTCCCGGCTGGACGCCGAGGCCGAGGCCCACCGCTGGCTGCTCCGGCTCGGCGGCAGCCTGATGCCGCCCGGCACCACGGGCTGGGCGAGCGCGGGCGACACGGCCGGCCGGGCGCTGACCGAGGCCGCCGACTGCCACCGCACCGCCCGTTCCCAACTGGCCGAGGCCCGGACGACCGCACAGTACGAACAGGCGACCCGCACGGCCCAGAAGGGCCTGCGCCACGTCCGGACGGCCCGCGAGGCGCTGGGCCTGAGGACGCCCGCCTGAACCACCGTCCTAGGTGTCGTAGGAGCCGTCCCAGGGCGGGGAGAAGAACAGGCGGTCCGGGTAGAGCTCGGCCCAGCTGCCCTCCTCGTCCGCGCCGGTCACCAGGCCGAACACCACGTCGTCGACGGTGACCTGGAACGGCCGTATCGCGATGTCCGTGTAGGAGCGGCGGGGCAGGCTGCGCAGGAGTTTCGCCAGGTGGACGCGGGCGCGCTGGAGGACCGACGCGTCACCGTCCGGATCCTGCAGCTGCTCGGCCCAGGTGCCCGCACACCAGATCTCCGAGTCGCGGTAGCGGCCCTCGAAGTCGAATGTGTGCAGGACGGTGTAGAGACGTTTGTGCTCTTCCCAGCCGTGGTCGAGACGGAATCCGGCGGGGAAGGCGTACGTGAGCGACGCCAGGAACTGCCCCTCGGAGTACCGGCCGATGGACTCGGTCCGGCTCCTGGGCTCGTAGGCGATCGGGACGACTTCGGGCACTGCCATGGCGGAACAATACGGGGCTCGGAAAGCTGTTCGGCTTGCCGAGCCCCCTCTTCCACGGTTCCTCCGCGTGTTACTGCTGCGGCTCGCCGCCGAACCGCTCCTTGTAGGCCTCGAGGTCCTCGTCCGTGAGCTTGGCGAACAGCACCGGCGGGACCGTGAACGGGGTGCCGGCGGGGACGGCGGTGAGGGCACGGGCCTCGTCCGCGGTGACCCAGGACGCGGTGTCGCCGTCGAGGGAGAACGCCTGGCGCATGGCGGCCGACGTCGCCGGGATGAACGGCTCCGAGACCACCGCGTACAGGTGGATCAGGTTCATCGCGGTGCGCAGGGTGAGGGCCGCGCCGTCCTTGTCCGTCTTGATCTCCAGCCAGGGGGCCTTCTCCTCCAGGTAGGAGTTGCCGGCCGACCACAGGGCGCGCAGGGCCGCGGCGGCCTTGCGGAACTGCAGGGACTCCATGTGGGTCTCGTACTCCGCGAGGAGCTCCGCGATCTGCCCGCCCAGCTTCGTCTCCGCCTCGCCCGGCCGGCCGCCCGCGGGGACCTCGTCGCCGAAACGCTTGCGGGAGAAGGACAGCACGCGGTTGACGAAGTTGCCGAGGGTGTCGGCCAGGTCCTTGTTGACGGTCGCCGTGAAGTGCTCCCACGTGAAGGACGAGTCGTCGGACTCGGGGGCGTTGGCGATGAGGAAGTAGCGCCAGTAGTCGGCCGGGAGGATCTCCAGCGCCTGGTCGGTGAAGACACCGCGCTTCTGGCTGGTGGAGAACTTCCCGCCGTAGTACGTCAGCCAGTTGAAGGCCTTGACGTAGTCGACCTTCTTCCACGGCTCGCGCACGCCCAGCTCGGTGGCCGGGAACATCACGGTGTGGAAGGGGACGTTGTCCTTCGCCATGAACTCCGTGTAGCGGACGTCGGTGTCGACGTCGTACCACCACGACTTCCAGTCGCGGTTCGCCGGGTCGAGGTCCGCCCACTCCTTCGTCGCGCCGATGTACTCGATCGGGGCGTCGAACCACACGTAGAAGACCTTGCCCTCGGCCGCCAGCTCCGGCCAGGTGTCCGCCGGGACCGGCACGCCCCAGTCCAGGTCACGGGTGATCGCGCGGTCGTGCAGGCCCTCGTTCAGCCACTTGCGGGCGATGGAGGAGGCCAGCTGCGGCCAGTCGTCCTCGTGCCGGGCGACCCAGGCCTCGACCTCGTGCTGCAGCTTGGACTGCAGGAGGAAGAGGTGCTTGGTCTCCCTCACCTCGAGGTCGGTGGAGCCGGAGATCGCCGAGCGCGGGTTGATCAGGTCGGTCGGGTCCAGGACGCGGGTGCAGTTCTCGCACTGGTCGCCGCGGGCCTTGTCGTAGCCGCAGTGCGGGCAGGTGCCCTCCACGTAGCGGTCCGGCAGGAAGCGGCCGTCGGTGGGGCTGTACACCTGGCGGATCGCCCGCTCCTCGATGAAGCCGTTCTCGTTGAGGCGGCGGGCGAAGTGCTGGGTGATCTCGACGTTCTGCGCGCTGGAGCTGCGGCCGAAGTAGTCGAAGGCGAGCGCGAAACCGTCGTAGACCGCCTTCTGCGCGTCGTGCGCCTGCGCGCAGAAGTCCGCGACGGGCAGGCCCTGCTCCTTGGCCGCAAGCTCGGCGGGGGTGCCGTGCTCGTCCGTCGCGCAGATGTAGAGGACGTCGTGACCGCGCTGGCGGAGGTAGCGGGAGTACACGTCCGCCGGGAGCATGGACCCCACCATGTTGCCCAGGTGCTTGATTCCGTTGATGTACGGAAGGGCGCTGGTGATGAGGTGTCGAGCCATCGGGGGCTGCTCCCAGGTCGGTTTCGTTGCTGCTATTGCGAACCTTGAAATCGTAGCCGACATGTGTATGCCGCCCGCTCCTCGTTCTGCTGGTTGAGAAGCGGGCGGCATGACGGGGGCTGCGGTGGGGGCGGCGGTGCCTACGGGCGCCAGTCGATCAGTACGCCGTCGTAGAGCTCGGCGTCCGTGAGCTCCAGGGGCGTCGGACCCGCGTGGAAGAAGGCCGTGTTGTCGGTCTTCAGCTTGCGCAGGTAGTCGAAGGCCTTGTTGTCGTGGTCGCCGAACGCGACGAAGGAGAAGAACACCGAGGGGTGGGACTTCGCGGCGTCGGTGAGGGACTGGGTGGCGGGGGTCTTCGCGTCCGGGGCGCCGTCGGTCTGGAAGACGACCAGGGCGGGGGTGCCGGGGGTGACGTGCTCGTCGTAGTGGGCGAGGACGGCCTGGACGGCGGCGTGGTAGCTGGTACGGCCCATGCGGCCGAGGCCCGCGTGTGCCTCGTCGATCGCGTTCTCGGGGGAGGCGGGGGTGAGGTCGACGGTGCCGTCCACTTCCGTGGAGAAGAAGACGACGTGGACGGTGGGGGACTCGTCGTCCGTGAGGTGCTTCGCCAGGGCGAGGGTCTGGTCGGCGAGGGCCTGGGCGGAGCCGTCCTTGTAGTACGGGCGCATGCTCGCGGAGCGGTCGAGGACGAGGTAGAGCTGCGCTCGGGTGCCGGTGAGGTTGGCTTTGGCGAGGGCGGTGGAGGCGGGGGTGGCGGGGGTGGAGGCGGGGGTGGTGTCGGCCTCGGCTTCGCCTTCGGCGGGCTGGTCGTTCCCACCCGCACCACCCGTGACGGTCTCGTCGTCGGGTGCGGGTGCCTCCTGTGGGGTGTCCTCGCCGTCGGCGGCCGCGGCCACGTCCGTGGCGGCCTCGGGCTCCGGGACGGTCTCCACGAGGGGCTCCGCCTCCGGCTCGTCCTTCGCCTCGGCGTCGGCGACGGGCTCGTCGGCGACGGCGGCCTCCGGCTCGGGGGCGGGCTCGGTCTCCGGCTCAGCAGCGATCTCTGCGACGGGCTCGGGCTCGGCCGTCTCCGCGACGGGCTCCGCCCTTGGCCCGGGAGCCGTCTCCGTGACGGGCTCGGGCTCCGGCTCGGTCTCGGAAGCGGGGGCGGTCTCGGCGACAGGCTCGGGCTCGGGCGTCTCCGTGACGGGCTCGGGCTCCGGCTTGGGAGCCGTCTCCGCGACGGGCTCTGCCGCCGGCTCGGGGGTGCTCTCCGGGGCCGGGGCCGGCTCGTCCTCGGTGACGGCCTCCGCGACCGGCCGCTCGGTCGCTGGCCTGTTCTCGGGCTCGGTCTCGGCCACCGGGGCGGCGGGCTCCTGCTCCTCCACCACCGGCTCGGGCTGCGTCGCGGCAACCGGCTCGTCCGCCACCGCGGCCTCCCGGGCGGTGGTCTCCGCCTCCTCGGCCTTCTTCTCGGCCTCGGCGTCCTCTTCCGTCGCGGCCTCCGCCGCAGGCTCATCGGCCCGCGGCTCGGCGGGCGCCGTCACGGCAGGCTCCGCCGCCGGCTCGGCCGAGGCCTCCGCCGCGCTGACCTCGGCCTGCGGCTCGGCCGCGCTGACCTCGGTCTCCGCCTCGGTCGGTTTCGCCGGGGCCTCTTCGGTCGGGACTTCCTGCCTCGGCTCCGGGGCCGGGGCCGGCTCTGTCGGGTCCGTGGGCTTGGGGACCGAGACCTTATCGAAGGCCGCCGCGACCAGGTCGTGCTCGTCGGTGCGCGGAGCGTCCGGGGTCGATTCGGTGCGGGGGGACGGGAGCCGAGGGGACGCCGTCGGCTCGGGAGCCGGCTGCGAAGGGGTCTGGTCGGCACCCTCTGCTTCGGCGGCACGCCCCTTGCGTGACCTGCCGAATGCGTTTCGAAGGAGAGTGAGAATGCCCATGCGCGCAACCCTTCGCGTGAGTTGAAACCGTCAATCACTGGCCAGGACGGACACGTAAGGTTAGCGGCCCCGCATGGCGATCTTGGGCAGGGGCACTAGACGGGGCTTCCGTCTTTGTCAACGGCCTCTCGGTTTCCCGGGGTTCACTCTTCGTTCACCCGGTCGCAGCGTCCCCGCGCGGGTATACCCCTACCGTCACGATCACACCAAGGGATCGCAAGGGGAGAGCAAAGTGCGCAAGCTGCTGCCGATCATCTCGCATCCGGGCGGGCGGTCCGCCCTGACCTGCCGGTTCCGGTGCGGTGACGCCTGTTTCCACGAGGTGCCGAACACCAGCGCCAACCCGTACGTCGGCGATGTCATCGCCGACGCCATCGGCCGCCGTTCGCTGATGCGGGCCGCCGCCGTAGTGACCGTCGCCGCCGCGGCCGGCACGGCAGGTCTCACGGGCGCCGACCCGGCCGCCGCGGACGCGCGGTCGTACGGGAAGCCGAAACCGGGCGGTGCGGGCGCCCGCGGGCTGCGGTTCGGCGCCGTCGCCCCCAACACGGTGGACGCCGTCGTCGTGCCCGACGGCTACGCCCAGAACGTCGTCATCCGCTGGGGCGAGCCCATCCTGCGCGGCGCCCCCGCCTTCGACCCGGAGAACCAGACGGCCGCCGCGCAGGCCGGGCAGTTCGGGTACAACAACGACTTCCTCGCCCTGCTGCCCCTTCCGGGCGAGCGGGGGAGGCAGTTGCTCGTCGCCAACCACGAGTACACGGACGAGATCCTGATGTTCCGCGGCTACGACGCCGAGCGCCCGACCCGGGAGCAGGTCGAGGTCGCCTGGGCCGCGCACGGTCTGTCCGCCGTCGTGGTGGAGGAGGACCGCAGGACCGGGCGGCTGACCGCCGTGGCCCGGCACCACCTCAACCGGCGCGTCACCGCCACCACCGCCTTCCGGCTCACCGGGCCCGCCGCGGGCAGCCCGCTGCTCAGGACGTCCGCCGACCCGACCGGCACCAGGGTCCTCGGCACCCTCAACAACTGCTCCGGCGGGACCACTCCCTGGGGGACCACCCTGCACGGGGAGGAGAACTTCAACCAGTACTTCGCGAACGGATCGCGGGCCACGGACAAGAGGTACGGCGTCGCGACGGGCGCGACCGAGCGCAAGTGGGAGCGCTTCGACCAGCGGTTCGACCTCGCCCAGGAGCCCAACGAGGTCCATCGCTTCGGGTACGTCGTCGAGTTCGACCCCTACGATCCGGCCTCCACGCCGCGCAAGCACACCGCGCTCGGCCGGTTCAAGCACGAGGCGGCGACCGTGCGGCTCACCGCCGACGGGCGGCCCGTCGTGTACTCCGGCGACGACGAGCGGTTCGACTACTTCTACAAGTTCGTCGGCAGCAAGCGCATGCGGCACGGGACGGGCCGGGCCGTGCGCGAGCACAATCTGTCCCTGCTCGACGAGGGCACGCTGTACGTCGCCCGGTTCACCGGTGACTCCCCCGCGGTCGAGATCGACGGCAGCGGCAAGCTGCCCGCCGACGGCGAGTTCGACGGCAGCGGCCGGTGGATCCCGCTCGCCACCGCCACCGCGGACGGCGCCGTCTCGCACGTCGAGGGGATGTCGGCCGAGGAGGTGTTCGTCTTCACCCGGCTCGCGGGGGACAAGGTCGGCGCCACCAAGATGGACCGGCCCGAGGACATCCAGCCCTCCCCGCACACCGGCAAGGTGTACGTCGCCCTCACCAACAACTCCAACCGCGGTGTCGGCGCGAACGCGAAGGCCGACGAGGCCAATCCGCGCAACGCCAACAAGCACGGCCACGTGCTGGAGCTGACGGAGCGTCACAACAGGCCGGAGAGTGCCGAGTTCGCCTGGTCGCTCTTCCTCGTCGCCGGTGATCCCGACGACCCGGCCACCTACTTCGCCGGGTTCCCCAAGGACGCCGTCAGCCCGATCTCCTGCCCGGACAACGTCGCCTTCGATCCGCACGGCAACCTGTGGATCTCCACCGACGGCAACCAACTCGGCTCGCACGACGGTCTGTTCGGCGTCGCCACGCGCGGCGAGCGGCGGGGTGAGCTGAAGCAGTTCCTCACCGTGCCGACCGGTGCGGAGACCTGCGGGCCGGTGATCCAGGAGCGGCGCGTGCTCGTCGCCGTGCAGCACCCGGGCGAGGTCGACGGGGCGTCCGTGGAGAAGCCCGCGAGCACCTGGCCCGACGGGCCCGGCAGGATCACCCGGCCGGCCGTGGTCGCCGTATGGCGCCGGGACGGCCGCGACATCGGCGTCTGAGACGCCTCGGGCACCTGGGGCGCCCCAGCGTTTCGCGGGCGGCCGGAAGTCGTCTACGGCAGGGCGGGAACCGGGGTGCGGGGGTGCGGTGTGCTCCCCGCACCCTCCAGTTCCAGCCAGTCCCGGTACGCCGGCGCCTGCCGCGCCGCCTCCCGGTACGCCTCCTCCAGCGCGGGCAGGGCGCCGTCGAGGTCGGTCTCGGTGCGGGCCGCGAGGAGCAGCCGTACACCGAGGGGGTCGCCGTGCAGGCGGCGTACCGCCATGTCCGGGCGGGAGAGCGCGGTCGGCTGGCAGACGGTGACGACCTCGCCGGTCGCCACCAGGGCGGCCGCCGTGTGGTAGTCGCCGTGCAGGACGTGCGGGCTGATGCCGGCCGCGCGGAACATGCGCTGCACGGCCTCCCACTCGCCGTCCACCGTGGGGTCGATCATCCAGCGGTCGTGGGCGAGTTCGCCGACGTGGACGGCCGGGCGGGCGGCGGCCGGGTGGTCGACGGGCAGCAGGACGAACTGCGGTTCGCGGTCCACGAGGACGCGTACGCGCAGGCCGTCGGGGACGCGCAGCGGGCTGCCCTCGACCTCGTGCACGAAGGCGACGTCGAGTTGTCCGTCGGCGACCATGCGCAGCAGGGCGTTCGGCGAGACGTTCATGTGCAGGGTCGGCTCCTGGCCGCGGGCACGCAGCCGGCGCAGCCAGCCCGCCAGGGCCTTGCTGGCGGTGGAGCCGACGCGGAACTCCTGGCCGCCGGTGGCCGCCGCCCTCGCCTCGGTGACCAGGGAGCGCATCTCGGCCACCAGCGGGCGGGCGCGGCTGAGCACCAGGCTGCCCAGCGGGGTGGGCCGGCAGCCGGTGCGGGCGCGGACGAACAGGGTGCCGCCCAGCTCCTGTTCGATGCGGCGCAGTTGGGTGCTCAACGACGGCTGGGCAACGCCCAGTTGGCGCGCGGCGCGGTGCAGACTGCCGGTGTCGGCTATGGCGCACAGCGCGCGGAGGTGTCTCACCTCAAGCTCCATGCCGTCGGAGCGTAAAGCGGAATCAAAGGTTTCACCAGACACACAAATCCCGCCGTGCACAGGCGAATCGGGCCCGGACCGGGGCGGTGATACGGCCGTGCTATCGCCGGTTGCCATCATCACAGCCGCCCCACAGGCGCCGACACTCACATCGAGACTCACCCCCCACCAAGGAGTCCTCGATGACTTTGTCATTCTCCCGTACGGCGGCCGCGGCCGCCCTCGGCCTCGCGGTCCTCGGTCTCGGCACGGCGGTCCCGGCCTCCGCCGCACCGGCCCCCGCCCCGGCCCCGTACTCCGGCTACACCGGTTCCCCCGCCGAGGCGAAGGCGAACCGCGCCTTCTTCGACGCCGTGCTGAAGTCGGTCGCCGAGAAGCGCGCCGCCCAGCCGGACAGCGCCGCCGCCGTCACCGTCGTCTACGACGCCTCCCGCGCGCCGTCGTTCAGCGCGCAGATATCCCGCAGCGCCCAGATATGGAACAGCGCGGTGTCGAACGTGAAGCTGCAGTCGGGCTCGTCGTCGAACGCCGACTTCAGCTACCGCGAGGGCAACGACTCCAGAGGCTCGTACGCCTCCACGGACGGCCACGGCAGCGGTTACGTCTTCCTCGACTACGCGCAGAACCGGCAGTACGACTCCACGCGCGTGACCGCCCACGAGACCGGCCATGTGCTGGGGCTGCCGGACCACTACTCGGGCCCGTGCAGCGAGCTGATGTCGGGCGGTGGCCCGGGGACGTCGTGCACCAACTCCCAGCCGAACGCCAACGAGCGGGCCCGCGTGAACCAGTTGTGGGCGAACGGCCTGGCCGCCGCCCTGGACAAGGCCCTGAGCAAGGGCTGACCTCCGCCGAGACCTGACCCCACCCCCCACACGGTGCGGGCCGCCTCTCCTGCACGAGGCGGCCCGCACCCGTTTCTGTGTCCCCCCAGGGGCCCGCCTCAGCCGGGCCGGTGCAGGGTGATGTTCACGAGCAGCGCGCGATGGTCGGTGCCGGCGAGCTTCAGGAAGCGGGCGCCGTTCACGGAGAAGTCCTTCGTCACGAGGACGTGGTCGATCTGGGTGCCGAAGGCGGGCGCGGTGCGCGACGGCCAGCTGGGTGTGCGGTCGTGGCCGGCGAGCCGGGCCGTGTCGCGCAGGCCGGTGTCCAGGATGCGGCGGAAGGCGGCGTGGTCCTGGGAGGCGTTGAAGTCGCCGGCCAGGATCATCGGCGTACCGGAGCGGGCGGCGGCCGCCTCGCGCAGCCGGCCGAGTTCGCGGCGCCACACCCCGACCTGGCCGGGCAGCGGGGGCATGGGGTGCGCGAGCTGGAGCCGTACGGCGTGGCCGCGCACGTCGGCGACGGCGCCGGGCATGCCCATCTCGCCGCGCACCCCGGCGGTACCGGTCAGGGGCAGCCGGCTCAGGACGAGCGACCCCTCGGAGCCGCCCGCGACGGCGGCCTGCCGGTAGGGGTAGCCGGTGCCGAACTCCCGGCGGAGCGTGGCCTGGCAGGTGTACTCGCACTCCTCGACGAACACGATGTCCGGCCGGTGCCGCCGGATCTCGGGGACCAGGGCGGGCGTGCCCCGCCCGAACTCGACGTTCGACGTCAGCACCGTGAGCTCGGCGAGGGGGGCGCCGCCGGGTTCGTCGACCCTGCCGTACGGCTCGATGAACCAGGCCAGGAACGCGAGGACGAGCAGCGCCCACACCATGCCGGGCCGCCAGCGGGCGAGCAGGGCGAGGAGCAGGGCGAGCGCGGTGGGGACGAGCAGCCAGGGCAGGAAGGCCAGGAGCTGGGTGACGGGGGTGAGGGCGTCGGTGCCAGCGGCGCGGCAGGCGACGACGGTGCTGGTGCCTGCCAGCAGCGCGCCGGCCGACCAGGCACCGAGCCTTCTGGCGGGAGCCCGGCGTCCGTGCGGGCCTCGCCGGGGGCTGCCGCCCCCGGGCCCCCGCTTCGGCCCTGAACGGGCCTCGTCCTCAAACGCCGGACGGGCTGGTTGATCCACGCGTCCCGAGCCTACGCTTGCGCGCTCATCCCCGTCACGGACGGGCGATCGGCTGCGCTCAGGTCGGGGAGCGGTGACACGGCCGTCGGCGGACCGGGTCTGCGCGGGCGCGTGGGCAGGTGGCGGCTGAGCCAGGCGGCGAGGGCCACCGCCAGGCCGACGGTGACCAGCAGCCACGAGGCCTCGCGCAGGGTCGTGGTGAGGGCGTCGTAGACCGCGCCCGCGGCCGGGCGGTGCGCCGCCTCGGGAAGGTCGGCCAGGGTGAGACGGCGGCCGACGGCGACGGCGACGGCGAGGCACGCGCCGCCGAGCGCGGTGCCGAGGCCGGTCGCGGTCAGCGCGCGGCGGCGGCACGCGGCGACCGCGAGCCCGGCGACGGCGAAGACCACGGCCGCCAAGGGGAGCCAGAAACCGGCGACTTCCAGCACGTGGAACCCTTTCCGGAGCCGGTCCAGGTCCTGGACCGGGAGGACGTCGACCGCCGTGTGCTCGACCGGGATGCGGGCGGCGAGCGGCATGTGCTGATCGGTGAGACGGCGCTTGACCTGGGCGGTGACCGGCGCGAGGTCCACCCGTACCGCGCGTTCGCGGTCGTCGCGCAGGGCGTGCAGGACGGCGTCGTGCAGGGCGCGGTTGGCGGAGTCCCAGGCCGCGCGGAAGGTCTCGGTGCGGGTGAAGGAGCGGACCGCGTCGTGCACGTAGGGGCCGACGGCGGAGCGCATCGGGCGGACCTCGGGGCGGTCCCCGACCTCGTCCATGACCTGGGCGCCCACGGTGTCCGCGACCGCGCCCTGCACCGCCGGGTCCCCGGCGAGCGGCGCCATGGTGCTGACGTAGCGGCCGGTGTCGGCGAGGTCGTACGCCGCCCAGGCCGCGAGCGCGCCGCAGGGCGCGAGGAGGCAGGCGAGGGCGAGGAGAGCGGCCGACAGGGCGCTCCTGAGGCGTATGGACACCCTCTCAGGCAAGGCCCGGCGGGCCCGGCGCGCGAGCGGTGCGCCCGCATCCGGGTGAATCAGCGCGGCATTCGGGTGCACGCGGGCGGCCGAACGGGCGCTGTGCGAGGGAAAGCAGGCCAGAACTGGGGGTTCCGCTCTCCGGTGGAGGGTTCACCCGAACGGGTGTCTCATGGTGCTGGGGAGAAGGAGGCCGATCATGCGCACCACTCCGGCCCTGCGGACCCTGACCGCTGCTCTGTTAGCCGGTGGCACCCTCGTCGCCGTCGCGACGGGCACGTCAGCGGCGGCCCAGAACTCGCACGGACGGGGCGGCGGCGGTCCGATCTGGGGCACCGTCGTCTCCCGTACCGCGCTGAACGTCCGGGCGGGACCCAGCGTCGACTCGCCGCTCGTCGACCGGCTCTCGCCCGGCAGCCAGGACCGTGTCCAGTGCATGGTCCGCGGGCAGAGCGTCGACCGCAATCCGTACTGGTACTGGCTCGTCGGCGCGCGGGGCTGGGCCAGCGCCGAGTTCGTGGACACCGGCGGCCGCCGGGTGCCGACCTGCGCGGACCCCTGTCCGCGGTGGCGGGACGGGCACTGGGCCAACGCCGACCACAACGACCCGAGCTGGAGCGCCACCTGGGCGGTGACCACCACCGTCACCGTCACCGTGACCACCGGAAGGTGAGGGAGCGGGTGGGCCCCGGCCGTCATGGCCGGGGCCCACCCGTGTCCGTGTCCGCCCGTCAGCGGATGCGGTGCCCCTCGGCGTCCTCGCGCGTGTAGTAGCGGTAGAAGAACACCAGGAAGACGGCCGCCGTCACCCCGACGCCCAGCGCCACCGACCGCATGATCGAGTCCCCGGTCTGGCTGTACAGGAAACCGACGGCCGCGCCGGCGAAGGCCGACTTCACCAGCGAGTGCAACTCCCGCTTCAGCAGCGGCGCGAAGGTCGCGACGGCGATGCACAGCACGATGAACACGGCCGCGGTCACGAACCCGAACAGAATGTTCCAGCCGGTGACCTCGCCGCCGTGGCGGCGGTTGGAGGCCGCCCAGAACCCGTAGACGAGCCCGAGCACCACGGGGATCGCGTACCGGCCCACGGTGTGGACGCGCTCGTCGAACAGGTCGGGTGTGCGGGTGGGCCGATCGGCCCGGTTGGCGCGGACCTTCCCCATCATTCCGCCGCCGCGCGTGGGTGCCGCATGAGCCATGAGAGGACTCCTCTCTCTCCTCGCCCCTGCCTTCCAGGGCACACCTGGGCGAGGGCCCTGGCAAGTCGGCGGGAGGGGAGGAAGTGGACGGTTCGCGGTCCTGCGGTGACCGCGCGGCGGTCGCAGCGGTTACGGTGCTGACGTACGTGATCGACGGGGGATGGGGAGGGAACGATGCCCGGAACCGTGCTGCTGCTCGCCGCCGCCCCGGCGGGCAGGGGCTGTCTGGTGGACGCGGCGTCCGTGCTTCCCGTCCTCGCGGCCGTCCCGCCCGCCGTCCTGTCCGGCGCGGACACCGCGAACGTCGTCGAGCTCGCCGACCCCCTGGAACCGCAGGCCGTGCTGACCCGGCTGCGGGCCGCCGCGGGCGCGCCCGGGCCGCTCACCGTCTTCGTCACCGGCCAGCTCCAGCTCGACCGCCGCCAGCGGCTGCCGCACCTGGCGCTGGCCCGCACCACCCCCTCCACCGTCCGCTACACCGGCCTTCCCTGGCACTGGCTCAAGGAGGAGCTGCGCCTGCGCCCGGCCGGCTCGACGACGCTCTTCGCCGACCTGCACGCCGACGCCGAGACCTGGGCGTGGCTGGCGGCGAACCGCCTCGACTCCGGTCACAACAACGCCGTCTACGGCCGTGTCGCGCCGCCCGCGGCGCGGCGGGCGGTGGCGGTGCCGACGTACATGAAGGCCGTGGCGACCATCCTGCGCAGCGGATGGCGGCCGCCGGTGGAGCAGCTGCACCAGCAGGCCCTCGCACGCATCGCCGAGGAGGGTCCGGGCATCGTCCTCACGGCCGCGGGGCCACCGGTCGTGAGCGTCCCCCCGGTCCCCGCGACCCGCCCGGACCCGCACGCCGCCATCACCGCCGCCGTCCAGGCCGGCCGGCACCCCGACGCCGACTCTCTCGCCGCCGACCACGAGCGGGCCGCGGTACAGGCCCACGGAGCCGGCTCCGAACAGGCCCTGCACTGGGCGGAGGTGCGCGCGGACCTGGCCATGCTGGCCGGGGATCCGGTGCGCAGCTGCCGGGCCTGGATGCTGGTGGCGCTGGCCCGGCTGTCGGCCGGGCAGCCCGTGGACGCGCCCGCCGTCGAGGCGGCCGTGGACCGGGCGCACCACCAGTGGGGGCAGATCCGCGACGCGCAGGAGGCACGCCGGATCGGGCCCGCGCTGGCCGGTCTGCGCGCCCGGGTGCCCGGGCGCCGGCAGGGTGCGCTGGACCATGTGCAGCGCCAGCTGCGGCAGTTGCAGACGCAGACCTGACAACTCCCTTGCGACGTACGGTGACTACCTCTCCCCTCTGAGCAACCGTGGTGCCATGATGGTGATTCACGGCTGAGGGGGATGGAGTGGCCGACCAGGAGATACGCGTACGCCTGGACCGCACCGCCGGTGACCGGGACGTGGTGGCGCTGCGGCAGTGGCTGGAGCGGGAGGAGCCGCTCGCCGAGGGCCTTCGGCGCGGCGAGTTGCAGATCGAACTGCGCGACCGCAGGAACGAGGACCCCGGTACGCCGATGGGCTTCGGCACGGAGGTCGTCGTCGTGCTGATCGGCGGGGCCGCCTCCGCCGCCTTCAAGGAACTGATGGTGGCGGTGCGGCTCGCGGTCGTGGCCTGGCAGGAGAACCGCCGCAGCGTGGAGGCCGGCGATCCGCCCGAGGCACAGGTCGGCGGTGCGGCCGACGACAGGTAGTGCCGTGAACCGCTTCGACCCGCGTGGCAAGGCGAACCGGGCCCTGCTGGTCGGCGTCGCCGAGTACGACCACGTCGATCCGCCGCACGGCGTGCCCGGGCCGCTGCCGGCCGTGGCACACAACCTGGCCGGTCTTCAGGAGGCGCTGCGCGGCGGGCGGGTGTTCGGCGCCGATCAGGTCACCGCCCTGGCCTCGCCCGACCTCGGCACCTTCCACAACGCCCTGCGCGAGGCCGCGCACGACGCCGAGGGCCTGCTGCTGGTGTACTTCGCCGGGCACGCGGCCGTGCCCAGCGCCGCCGAACCGCTGTTCCTGCAGCTGCGCGGAGCGGAGATCTACCGCGGCGAGGCGTCCGTCTTCCCCGGCGCGGAGACCTTCGACACGGTCCTGGGCATGCTGGCCGCGAGCCGGGCCGAGCGGATCGTGGTGATCCTCGACTGCTGCTACGCGGGCAACGCCTCCCACGTCTGGGAGCAGTGGGAGCCCTTCGAGGACCGCCGGCGCGTGCTGCTGCTGATGAGCGTGCAGCCCAACCACCGCATCGACGCGGGCGACGACACCACCCCCACCCCGTTCACCGCCGAACTCGTGCGCCTCCTCGGCCGGGACGGCGAGGTCGGCTTCGCCCGGCTCGCCGCGGACGTGCGCGCCCGGATGGAGGCCCTGGGCCTGCGGACCCTGCGCGACCGGCCGTGGCGGCCGTTCAGCAGGATGGAGGCCGAGGCGGACGTACTGCTGTCGGCGCGAGGTGCCCCCGCGGAGCCGCCCGGCACCCGGCCGACGCTGCCGATCACGCTCCGCCCCGGCGCCCCGACCTCGTCCACGGACACCCCCGGCCCCTCCGACGACCAGTCCCGGCTGCCGCCCGCCCGCCGCCGCCCGCTCCCCCACCGCGTCCGCACCGCCCTCGCCGCCCCGCTCGCCGCCCTGCGCGCACGGACCCGGCGCGGCCTCGACCGGTTCAAAAGGCTGTCCCGCCCCGCCCGGGCCGGCGTCGTCCTCGCCCTGGCGCTCGCCGTCCTCGGCGCCGGCTCCGTCGGCGTCGCCGCCCTGCTGCGCGGCTCCGCCTCCTGCGCCCCGCCGCTCGAACTGCGGGTGCTGGCCGACCCCGACCTGGAGCCGACGGTCACCGCGGCGGCCGACGCCTACCTCACCTCGGACGCCGACACCGACGGCCACGGCTGCCGGCGCAGCGGGATCACCGTCTACGGCGCGGGCGCGGCCGACGCGATCACGGCACTGCGGCGGCAGACCGAGGACTGGCGGGAGCCGCACGACGAGGACCTCAACCCGCAGCGGGACGTCGGACCGCAGCCGGACGTGTGGATCCCCGCCACCCCCGCGGACGTCGACCGCGTCAAGGAGGGCCAGGACACCGCTGCCGTGGCCCACCTGGTGCCGGCCGGCGGGCCGCTCGCCTACTCGCCCGTCGTCCTCGCCGTCCCCGACTCCGTCCCCGGCGCCGGACCGCGCACCGGGCGGCCGCTGTCGGCGATGCTGGGCGCCCTGACCGCCCGGACCGCCGACTTACGGGTGCGCCGGCCCGACCCCGAGTACGCCGACGCCGCGCTGCTGGCCACGACCGGCCTGTACGGCACCGGCACCGCGCAGCCGGCCGACCCCGGCCGCGCCGAGCGACTGGTCGCCCAGGCGGGGCCGCCCTCCCGGACCGCCGCCGACCTGCTGTGCGCGCTGCCGGAGGACCCGTCCGCGGACGCCGCCACCGCCGCCCTGGTGCCGGAGTTCCTGCTGAGGACCGGCGTCGGCTGCGACCGTACGACCCGCGAGCGGCGCACCGCCCGGTACCCGGACGACGTGCCCGCCGTCGAGCCCACCTTCGTGCGGGTGCGCTGGGACCGCGGCGACCGGGACGGCGCCGCCCGCGACGAGGCGACGAAGGCCTTTCACACCTGGCTGGCCGGACCCGGCGGCCGGGCGGTGTTCGCGCGCGACGGGTTCCGGGACGCCCGCCACCGGGCCCTGCTGGACGGCGAGAACGCCGCCGACGGGGTGCTGCACGCCCCGTCCCCGCACACCGAGGGCGCCGCGAGCGGTGCGATGGACCGGGCGCTGGAGCGGTACCGGGGCGCCAACGGACCCGGCCGCGTGCTCTACCTGCTCGACGACTCCGGTTCCATGGGCGGCCTCTGGGACGGCCCCAGCGGCGGCCCCGGACTGCTGAGACAGTCGCTCGGCGGCCTCGGCTCCGGCGACGAGTTCGGCGTGTGGACGGTGTCGGGACTGGGCGAGCGGCCGTACACCACGCTCCTGCGCTATGGCCACCACACGCGCAAGGAAGCCGAACGGGCCGTCGGCCGCGCGCGGGTCCGGGACGCCGAGGCCGACCCGCACGCCGCCCTGGCCGCCGCGCTCGACGAGATGCACCGCCGCGGCACCGACGACAACCGTCCCGAGCTGATCGTGTTCATCACCGACGACGAGGACGACGGCCGGCTGACCGGCGCCGCCCTCGACGACGTGCTGAACAAGGCCCGCGCGGCCAAGGGGCGGGTGCCGGTGACCATGGTGTCCCTGGTCAGCGGCGGCTGCGACCGCGGCAGGCCGGACGCGGCGATCTCCGCGGCGAGCGGCGGCCGTTGCCTGGACGCCGACGACGACCTCGGCACGGGCCTGGCCGACGAGGTCGCGCGCACCGGAACGGGGGAGGACTGATGGCTCTACGGCGCCTGGCGGCCGCGGCCGCCCTGCTGCTGCTCACCGCCTGCACCGGCGGGACGGGAGGTACCGGCGCGTCCGCCTCGCAGGAGGTGCCCGGCGAGATCGTCATCGCCAGCGGCCGGGACGTGACCGGCAAGAACGGCATCCGCGAGCAGCTCATCGAGGCCTGGAACCGCGCGCAGGACAAGGCGGGGACCGGCTACCACGCCCGTCTGGTCGAACTCTCCGGCAGCGCCGACGAGCAGCGCAGCCAGCTGCTCGGCGCCCTGCAGTCCGGCAGCGCCTCCTACGACGTGGTGAACCTGGACGTCACCTGGGTGCCGGAGTTCGCCGCCGCCCACCTGGTGCGCCCGCTGCCCGGCTCACTGATCCCCGACGACGTCATCGACTCCGTCGCCAGCACGGCCCGCTGGGACGGCAAGGTGTACGCGGTGCCGTTCAACAGCGACGTCGGACTGCTGTTCTACCGGCGCGACTGGCTGCGCGACGCCGGTGTCCAGGAGACCGACCTGAGCGCGAACACCTCCTGGACGGACATCGACGCGCTGATCGGCGACGTCGACGACCTCGCCCCCAAGGGCTACCAGAAGGGCTGGACCACACAGCTCGCCGGCTACGAGGGCCGTACCGTCAACGCGATCGAGGCGTTCACGACGGAAGTGCCCGAGCTGAGGCTCACCGACGCCGAGGGCCACTACGACGGTGACGTCGACAAGCTGGCGCAGGGCATCGCGGAGCTGCGCCGGCGCACCGCCTCGCCCTACCTCCTGCCCGCCGCCGCGCACTCCGACGAGCCCGCCTCGATGAGCGACTTCGCGGACGGCCGCACCGCGTTCCTGCGCTTCTGGCCCTACGGCTACCGCAGCCTGTTCCAGACCTTCACCGAGAAACAGCTGGGCGTGGCCCCGCTGCCGGGTGCCGCGGTGCTGGGCGGGCAGAACCTCGCGGTGACCGCCTCCTCCCCGCGGGCGCACAAGGCGGCCGAACTGATCTCTTACCTGACCAGCGCCGAGAGCGAGCGCTGCCTGCTCGACGCGGGGTTCGCGGCCACCCGCACCTCCGCCTACCGGGATCGCCGCCTGCACTGCGCCACGGGCACCGCGGCGCCCTCCGCCTCGCCCACGGGCGAGCGCACCGACCCGATGCCCCGCGACGCCGACGGCCGCCCGAAGTACGCCCGCGGGATTCTGCTGCCCGCCCTGCAGAAGGCCGTCCAGCGCCCCCGCACGCCCCTGTACGGCGCCTTCACCCAGACCTTCATCGCCCAGCTCGACCCCCTGTTCGGCGACAGGCCGCCGACCGACGAGAAACTCGCGAGCGCCCTCGACGAGGCCCTGCGCAAGGCCCTGCCCGACTAGGGGCTACCCCTCCAGGCAGGCCAGGGCGCCCGACACCAGGGTGCGCACGCCCGGGGCGACCGTGGCGAGGTCGGGGGCGAAGTGGGGGCTGTGGTTGCTGGGGACGGCGAGGAACTTCTCCATCAGGTCCGCCCCCTCGGCGGCCTCCCACACGTCGGCCCGGGTCGTCGTGACGAACCAGTACGCGTACGGGATGTCGCCCTGCGCCAGGTGCGAGAAGTCCTCGCTGCCCATCACCGGCCCGAAGTCGAGGACCGTCCCCGCCCCGAGCACCTCCTCGTGCACGGCCGCGACCCGGCGGTCGGTCTCCGCGTCGTTCACGGTCACCGGGAAGGTCGCGCCCACCGTGATCTCCGGCTCCCGCGGACACCCGGCGGCCAGCGCCTCACCGGCCGCGATACGGCGGATCGCCGCGAGCATCCGCGTCCGCACCTCCTCGGACTGGGTGCGCAGGTTCAGGGCGATGCGCGCCTCGGACGGGATGATGTTGTGCCGGGTGCCCGCCTCGATCCGGCCCACGGTCAGCACCGCCGAGTCCTTCGCGGGGATCTCGCGGGAGACGACAGTCTGCAGCCGGGTGACGAGATGGGCGGCCGTGACGACGGGGTCGACGGTCGTCTCGGGCCGCGAACCGTGCCCGCCCCGCCCGTGCACGACGATGTCGACGTCCGTCGACGCCGACATGATCAGCCCGGGGGAGTGGGCGTAGAACCCTACCGGGCCCGGCGCCGCGTGCTGCCCGAGCAGCACGTCGGGCCGCGCGAACCGCTCGTAGAGCCCGTCCGCCATCATCCGCTCGGCGCCCTGCCCGGACTCCTCGGCGGGCTGTCCCACCACCAGCAGGGTGCCGTTCCAGGCCTCCCGCCCCGCCGCCAGCGCCCGGGCCGCGCCCGCGAGCCAGGTGACGTGCAGGTCGTGCCCGCAGGCGTGCATCACGCCGGGGGTCTCGGAGGCGTACGGCAGCCCGGTGTCCTCCACGACCGGCAGCGCGTCCATGTCGGCGCGCAGCAGCACGGTCGGCCCGTCGCCGTTGCGCAGCAGCCCGGCGACTCCGGTGCCGCCGACGCCTTCGGCGGTCTCGTAGCCCGCCTCGCGCAGCCGCTCGGCGAGCCGTCCTGCCGTGCGGTGTTCCTGGAGCGAGAGCTCGGGGTGGCGGTGCAGGTCCCGGTAGAGGTCCTCCAGGGCGGTCACCGGCAGGTCGGCGGTCAGGTCGAGGGCGGTGCGCGCGGCGGCAGAGGTCATCCCCGCAGCGTACGCACGGCGACCGCCGGCGTCAGGGCCTTGCGACGGCGTGTGCGGCCTGCTGGACCCGGGCCGCCGGCCGCTGATCGTCCGCCGCTCTCGCCGGTCCCGCGTTCGCCGCCAGGACCAGGGTCGCCACGGCGATCAGCGCGGCGGCGAAACCTCTTGCGTAGCGCTCGGTGGGGCTGGTGCGTTCCTGCACGGCGACCTCGCGACAGCGGTGATTACAGCAACGGGTTAAGCATGTTTAATCCGTGGCTTAACCTAGGGGCGGACGGGGTCTAACAGCAAGAGGGCCAGGGGGAGTTGGGATGACGGACCGCGACGAACCGGAGGTCATCGGCAGACGGGTGCAGCAGCTGCGGGCCGCCCGCGGACTGACGCAGAAGCAGCTCGCCGAGCCCGCCTACACCCCCGCCTACATCTCCACCCTCGAAGCCGGCCGGGTGCGCGCCTCCGACGAGGCGCTCCGGCACATCGCCGAGCGGCTCGGGGTGGCGTACGAGGAACTGGCCACCGGGCGCCCCGCCCGGCTCGCCACCGACCTCAGGCTCCGGCTCACCGAGGCCCAGCGCACGCTCGCCGGCGGCGAGGCCGAGCGGGCCGCCGAGCTGTACGCCGCGCTGCTCGCCGAGGCCGAGCGGCACGACCTCGTCGACGTCCAGGCCGCCGCCCAGCTGGGGCTCGGCGAGTCGGCCCTGGACACCGGTGAACTCACCGACGCCCGGCGGTACTTCGAGCGGGCGGAGAAGACCCTCGCCGACGCCCCGCTGCCCGCCCGCGTCCCGGCCCTGCGCGGACGCGCCGTCTCCCACTACCTGGCGGGCGAGCTCCGCTACGCCGTCTACCTGCTGGAGTCCACCCTCGACGAACTCAACCGGGGCGGGCTGCACGACCCCGACGCCCTGCTCCTGCTCTACGCCGGCATCATCGGCCCCTACATGGACATGGGCGCCCACGCCCGCGCCGCACAGGGCCGCCGAACTCGCCCTCGCCCTGGCGCCGCAGTCCGGCGACCCCGCCCTCGTCGCCCGGATGCACCGCTCGGTCGCCCGCACCCTGCTCGCCGAGGGCCGTATCGCCGAGGCCGACGCCTCGCTGGCCAAGGCGTCCGAGCTGTACCGCACCCTGCAGATCCGCACCGAACTCGCCAACTGCCACTGGATGCGCGGGTACGTGTGCGCCCAGAACGGCGAACTGGAGCGCGCCGAGGCGGAGTTGCGGCAGGCCCTGGAGATGCTCACCGCCAAGCGGGCCGCCCTCTACAGCAGCCAGGTCGCCGTCGAGCTGGCCGACGTACTGCACCGCCGCGGCAAGTCCGAGCAGGCCGCCGCCCTCCTCCACGACACCCTGAACGACCTGAACTCCGAACGCGGTGCGCTGCACTCCGCCGCCGCCCACCGCCTCCTCGGCATCATCGCCGAGGACGCCCGCGACACCGAGACCGCCGAGGAGCACTACGTCCGGGCGCTCAGCCTGCTGGAGCGGGCCGGGGCGGCCGGCGACCTGGCCGACCTGTGCCGGCTGCTGGGGGACCTGCTGCGCCGGACCGGGCGCGTGGAGGCGGCCCTGGACGCCTACCGGACCGGGCTGGGCCACCGTACGGCGCCGGGCACCACCACCCTCGGCCCGGCCCCCGCACAGCCGCCGCTGTGACGGTGCGACGGCCGCGGTGGCCTGCGCGGGGTGGCCTCGTGGGGGGGTGGGTGGTGTCGTGCGGGGTGGGGCCGGTGCGGCGGTCCTGGCGGGGACGGGCGGCCGGGTTTCGGGCGTGCGCACACGGGTAGTGCGGAAAGTCCCGCGCGGGCGTGCCCAGAGTCCGGGCCCCTGATTCGGCCCGTCCGCCGAGAGGCGACGAGACGAGGACGGTCACAGTACGGCTGTGACCGAAGGAGGCGGTGGCCGTGCGGTCCGGCGACGACCGCGAAGGGTTCTTCGGCGGTGCTCCTGGTCCCGGGGACGACCACGCCCCGGCCGAGGCCGTGATCGCCGAAGGGCTGCGCGGGGCCCGGCCCGAGGAGGTCCCCGGCCGGCTGTGCGCGGCGCTGGTGGACCTGCTGCCGGTGAGCGGCGCGAGCGTCTGCCTGCGGTCCGAGGGGCTGCCCGTACGCATCAGCGCCAGTGACGACGCGGCCTCCTACCTCGCGGAACTCCAGGCCACCGTCGGCGAGGGGCCGGGAATGCTGGCCGCCCGGCTCGGCGCCACCGTGCTCGCCTGCGACCTCACCGCCGGGCACGACGCACAGCGCTGGCCGGTGTTCGCGCACCAGGCGACGGCCGCCGGGGTCGCGGCCGTGTACGCGCTTCCGCTGGGCGTCGACGCGCTGTGCGTCGGCACGCTCGAGCTCTACCGGGGCACCCCCGGAGAGCTGACCGAACGGCAGCTGCGCACCGCGCGCCGGGCGGCCGGGCTCCTCACCGAGGCCCTGGTGACACTCCCGTGGAAGGAGAACGCCGAGCGGGGCGACGAGCCGTGGGTGTGCGGGCTGGCCGCCGACCACGACGAGATCAACCAGGCCGTCGGCATGATCATGGCGCAGCTCGGCGCCGACGCGGCGGAGGCGCTGGACCGGCTGCGCGGCCACGCGTTCGTCCTCGGCCGTACGGTCCTGGAAGTGGCGCGGGACGTGGTGGCGCGCAGGACGAGGTTCGACGGCGGTCTCTAGGATCGGCTGGGCTAGGTGGTGGGTGGTGGGTGGTGGGTCACTAGATTTGTGCTCGGCCCGACTTTCTGACCTCCGCCAGTCGGCGTACGCCCGTCTCCACCGCCGCTCGTGTCGCGTCCGGTGAGACGTCGCCCAGGCCGCCCAGGCTGACCGCGATCGTGTCGTCGCCGACGCGGACCGCGGCGACGTCCATCGTGAGCACCGTCGTGTCGCCGTCCGCCGTCTCACCGCTCAGCGTCACCCGCAAGCCCTGCCGGGCGTCCCCGAGCCGCGGCAGGTCGGCCTCCCTGACGGTCACGCCCTGCACGGCGCCGTGGGCGGTGACCGCCGTGAACGTCCCGCAGTCGCGCGGCACCGACTGCAGCCAGCCCAGCGTGCGGTCCACGTCCGGAGTGCTCAGGGCGAGGACCTGATAGCGCAGCTGGGTCTGGTCCAGCGGGTCGTCCAGACCCGTCACCGCCCGGGTTCCCGCGTCCCCGCCGAACAGGTCGTCGGCGTACAGGGCGTCCAGGAGGCGCCGGCACGCGGGCGACTCGGTCGTGGCCTTCAGCAGCCCGTCCCGCCAGGTCGCCGCCCCCTGCGTCGGCGCCCACGGCTCCCCGAGGTCGGTCGCGGTGACGAGGGCCGCCTGGGCCTCGGCCTGCGTGAGGGCCCGGGGGGCCGGCGGCGAGGTGGCGGCGGACGGTCGCGCGGAGGCGGGGGGCTTGTGTGCCGTGGGGGTGCCCGCCGTGCAGGCGGTCGCGGTGAGCAGCGCGGCCGCGCAGAGCACAGGCAGGGCGGACGGGGTGAGGAGGCGGGCGGGGGGGCGGGGCATCGGGGGCCTCCCGGGAGGGCGGACAAGATCGGCTGCCTCTCCAAGGGACCACTCCGTGGCCGGTGCCACCAGCGCGCCGGTCCGTCTGGGCTACCTCCAAAACGGTTCGCGTTCTCTTGTCGGTGGGCGCTACCGTTTTTTCATGCAGCGCGCCCCCTTGTGTTCCACGACGACGCCGGAGAAAGTCCCGGCGCGCTGATACGGATGTCCGAAGCCCCGGGGTGAGTCCCGGGGCTTCTTCGTCGGCCGGTCGCTCGCCCTCCCGTGCTGAAGTGAGGAGAGCGACCATGTACGACCACCGCCGTCTCGGCCGTGAACTGGACCTGTTCGACACCGACCCGTTGATGGGCGCGGGACTGCCGTACTGGCTGCCCGACGGGGCGATCGTGCGGCACGAGCTGGAGGAGTACGTGCGCGGCGTCGAGCGCGCCGCCGGCTACCGGCACGTGTACTCGCCCGTGCTGGGCAAGCGGGAGCTGTACGAGATCTCCGGGCACTGGTCCCACTACAGCGACGACATGTTCCCGCCGATGCGGCTGGGCGGCGAGGAGGTCGTGCTGCGGCCCAGTCTGTGTCCCCATCACGCGCTGATCTACCGGTCCCGGTCGCACAGTTATCGCGAACTGCCGCTGCGGATGGCCGAGGTGGGGGGCATGTATCGCGCCGAGCTGTCGGGCGTGCTCGGCGGGCTCACCCGGGTGCGGTCCATCCAGCTCAACGACGCCCATATCTTCTGCACCCCGGATCAGGCCGTCGAGGAGGCGCGGGACGCTCTGCGGCTCATCCGGCGGGCCTACGCCGATCTGGGCATCGGGGCGGCCCGCTTCCGGCTCTCGCTTCCCGGGGAGGGCGGCAAGTACGTGGCCGGGGAGGGGCTTTGGGAGCGGGCCACCGGGCTGCTGCGGGAGGTGCTGGACGCCGACGACGTCCCGTACGAGGCCGTCGCGGGCGAAGCCGCCTTCTACGGGCCCAAGATCGACGTGCAGGTCGTCGACTCCGCGGGGCGTGAGGCCACTCTGTCCACCGTGCAGATCGACTTTCACCAGCCCGAACGATTCGGCCTGCAGTACGTCGGCGCCGACGGGGCCAAGCACCGGCCCGTGATGGTGCACCGCAGCGTCATCGGCAGTGTGGAGCGGGCGGTCGCGCAGCTCGTCGAGGAACACGGCGGCGCGTTCCCGGTGTGGCTGGCGCCCGTGCAGCTCGTGGTGCTGCCGGTCGCGGAGGAGCAGCGGGAGCAGGCGGAGGCGCTGGTGCGGCGGGCGCTGGCGCTGGGGGTGCGGGTGGAGTCGGTGGGGCCGGAGGTGGGGAGTCTGGGGGCCCGGATCCGGGGCGCTCGGTTGGTGCCGTACCAGGCCGTGATCGGTGCCCGCGAGGCCGGCGGCGGGCAGGTGGGGGTGCGGCTGCGGGACGGGCGGCGGGTGGGTGTGATGCCCGGCGAGGAGCTGCTGCTGCGGATCGGGGAGCGGGTTGTGGCGCGGGGTGGCTTGTTGTGGGAGGGCGGCGCTTAGCGTCGGTGGGTGGGGCGGGGCCGCGGCGGGGGGTGTCCGCCCTCGTTCGGGCGGTGCTGTGGGTTGATCCGTGCTGTGTCCTGACGCCCGACACTGCGGGCGGGCACCCCCCGCCGCGGCCCCTTCTCGCCGTCCGCGGCTGCTGCCTTCTCGGGGCGGGCGTCGTAGAGTCGCTGGTAGGTGACGAGAGGAGTCGTCGTGGTGGGCATTCCGGTGATCATCGACTGTGACACCGGTGTCGACGACGCCCTGGCGCTGCTGTTCGCCGTGCGGCATCCCGGGCTCGATCTGCGGGCGGTGACCTGTGTCGCCGGGAACACGGACGTGGACGGTGTGGTCCGTAATACGTTGATTGTGCTGGAGCAGGCCGGGGCGCCCGATATTCCGGTCGCCCGGGGTGCTGAGCGGCCGTTGATCGAGCCCGCGCGGTCCGCTCCGGTGCACGGGGCCGACGGGATGGGCGATCTCGGGTTGCCCGCGCCCGGGCGGCGGCCGGTCGACGTCGATGCCGTGACGCTGCTGCACAGGGAGATCCTTGCTTCGCCGCGTCCGGTGACGCTGATTCCCACCGCGCCCCTGACCAACATCGCGCTGCTGCTGCGGACCCATCCCGAGGTCACCCGCAACATCGAGCGGATCGTGTTCATGGGCGGCGCGGTGGCGACCGGCAACGCCACGCCCGTCGCCGAGTTCAACGTCTGGCACGATCCCGAGGCGGCCGCCGTGCTGCTGACCGCCGGGGTGCCGATCACCATGTACGGGCTGGACGTCTTCACCCAGGTCGTCGTGCCCAGTGCCGATGTGCATCGGCTGCGGGCGAGTGAGGAGCCCGGGACCCGGCTCGCCGGTGAGTTGCTCGCCCATCGGCCCGCCCATCCCGGTGAGGCGCCCGAGGCCGAGGAGGCCGGTGGGCTCGGGGACGCCGGTGCCGTGTGCGCCGTCGTCGACCCCGCGGGGATCGGCACGCAACTGCTGCCGGTCGAGGTCTCCCTCGCGCCGGGGCCGACGCGAGGGCAGACCGTGGTGGACCGGCGCCCTCGGCCCGGCGAGGCCGAGCACCATGAGGGCGCCCGTGAACAGGCCCTGGTCGATGTGGCGTTGGACGTGGACGCGGAGCGGTTCGTGAAGCTTTATCTGGACGCTGTCGAGCGGGGCTAGTCCGCTTCGGCCGTGCGGGCCGTCCAGCGCTGTTCCACCTTCGCCAGGCGCCAGTACGCCAGTGCGGCCGCCCAGACGACGACGAACAGGCCCACGATGACGTAGCCGATGTTGCCGACGTCGAGGCCCACGAGTTCCATCGTGCCGATGAAGAAGGCGACCACGATGGACAGGCCGGTGATGGTCAGGTTGTAGAAGACCTTGCGGACCGGGTGGGAGAACGCCCACTGGTAGGCGAAGTTCATGAACGTGCCGTCGAGGGTGTCGAACAGGCACATGCCCGCGGTGAAGAGCAGGGGCAGGCAGAGGATCGCGTACCAGGGCAGGCCCGCCGCCGCTCCGGAGCCGGCCATGACCATGAGGGTGACCTCGGTGGCCGTCTCGAAGCCGAGTCCGAAGAGGAAGCCGACCGGGTACATCTGGCCGGGGCGGCTGATGGACCGGGTGAGACGGCCGAGGAAGCGGTTCATGAAACCGCGCGAGTCCAGGTGGCGTTGGAGCTCGTTCTCGTCGTACGTGCCCGCCCGCATCGCCCGGAAGACGCGCACGATGCCGACCAGGGCCACCAGGTTGAGCGCCGCGATGAGGTAGAGGAAGGCGCCCGCGACGGTCGTCCCGAGGAAGCCGAGGACCTGATGGGTGCCGGAGTTCTGGTTGGTCACCTTGTCAGCGAGCTGCGTGCCCGCCGCGATCATCACGGCCAGCACGATCACCACGCTGGAGTGCCCCAGCGCGAACCAGAACCCGACGGACACGGGCCGCTTGCCGTCGGCCATCAGCTTGCGGGTGGTGTTGTCGATCGCGGCGATGTGGTCGGCGTCGAAGGCGTGCCGCACGCCCAGGGTGTAGGCGGTGATGCCCAGGCCGATGCCGAAGGCCTTGGAACCGACCTCGTAGTGGCCGGGAACCACCAGGAGGAAGAGGATTCCGAAGGCGACGATGTGAAGGGCGGCGATCACCGCCACCAGTCCTGCGGTCTTGACGGTGTCCTCGCGCCGCCAGCGGAAGGAGACGTCCTTGCTCTCGGGCAGGGTCATGCGATCAGCTCCAGCACCTCGTGGATCTTTCGTGAGCTGCCGTGGCCGGTCTCCTGGCTTACGGGTCGTGCGTTCCCGGATCCGCCTTCCCGGCCGTCGTACGACGGCCAGTGGCTGTCCCCAGCGGGACGTGGACCGGCAACTCCCCGATTCACAGTGGCGAGGGCCGCGTCGGCATCGCACCGACTTCCCGAGCACCACGGCCCGCCCACCGTAGGGGGCCACCCGCACTCCTGCATAGCTGCACAGCTGGGCAGGTATGCAAGATCACACAGGGGCTGCGAAAATGGCCTCATGCATCTCGTCCCGGCCGATCGCGCAGACCGCCGCACCATCGACGGCCACCGGGTGTGCGACGCCATCGCCGCCATCGGTGACGAGGCCCATGTCCGTGCCTGGGCCGACCGCTTCTCCCTGCTCGCCGACGCCAAGCGGCTGGCCCTGCTGATCGCGTTGCACCGCACCGGGCCGCTGGCCGTGTCCGATCTGGCGATCGCGACGGGCATGAACGACCCGGCCGTCTCCCAGGCGCTGCGGCTGCTGCGCGCCGCCGGTGTGGTCGCCGGGGAGAAGGAGGGGCGGGTCGTGCGCTACCGGATCGTCGACGAGGACGTACGGCTGCTGCTCAAGCACTGTGCCGCCGACGTCACCTGACGGCGTGCGGACATGACGGACGCCCCGGAGCGGGGGATCCCCGGGGCGTCCGTCGTTCGGGAGTGGTTCAGGAGCGGGCGCCGCGCCGGCGTCGGCTCGCGACGACGATCGCCGCGCCGCCGGCCAGGAGGACCGCCGCGCCGCCGGCGATCAGGCCGGAGCCGCTGCCGCCGCCGGTCTCGGCGAGGTCGCCTCCGCCGCCGTTCGGCGTGGCCGCCGGCACGCTGGTGGACGCGGACGCCACCGGGGTGTCCGACGCCGGCATCGAGGCGCTCGGCGGCGGGGTGGGGCTCTCCTCGGCCGGGGTCGAGGGGGTCGTGGAGGGCGTGGCGGGGGGCTGCGACTCGGTGGTCGTGCAGTCCTTCGTGCCGCCGTTCCAGGACGCGATCAGCTTGTCCTTGATGACCGCGTGGTCCGGGCCGGCCGGCAGGTCGCCGTGCTCGAAGCCGTCGTTCGCGCCCTGCTTGCCGTCGAACTTGGTGGCACCGCGGTAGAGGTCGATCTGGGCGAAGCAGCCCGCGTCCGGCACCGAGATGTCGAGGGAGTCGGTCTGGCCCGGCTTGACCGTCACGGTGTCGAAGTCGACGAAGACCTGCTCGCCCGAGGTGGCGAAGGTGGCACCGTGGGCGAGGTAGGAGGCGAGCGATGCGGTGCAGGTGGAGGCGTCGCCGGCGGTACGGACCTTGATGTGGACCTTGCCGTCGTCGGTGGGCCTGAGGGTGTGGTCGTCGACCTTGACGGAGTCGTAGAAGCCGGTGCCGTCGAGGGAGAACTGGCAGCGGTCGGTCTCCGTCTTGGTGCCGGCGCCGGTCCCGGGCTTGTAGGAGCCGCCGGACTTCCAGCCGTCCCCGCCGGGGGCGCCGCCGTGCGCCCAGGCACCGGAGGCGGCGGCGACGGTGGCGGCGCACAGGGCGAGCGACGCGGCGCCCGTTCCGAGCAGTCGGCGCGCGGTGACACGTCTCGCTATGGACATGGCGGATGATCCCCACTTCGGCATGTGCAGTACCCGGCGGGGGCCGCGGGCAGCGTGAGGGCATGCGGCGGCCGGCCCTGCCGGGTGGTGGTCGGAGTAACAACTGGCTCACTGGTCACATGAGCCTCGGTGCGCTCACATCGTGGATGCCGTGATCGAACGCTGTCAACCTGCGGTGACGCAGCGGTAGTTCAATCTTGCATCACAATTCCGACACAAGCGGAAGGCGGCCCTTCCGGTGTCCGCTGCTCAGCCCACGGTCGGGGTGGGGCTGGCGTTCGGGCTGGACTCGCCCGGCAGGACCGGGGGTTGGGTGGTGCTGTCCACCGGCGGGGTGAGCACGATCTCGGGCTGGCCGGCGGCCGGGGGCGGCGGGGTCAGGTCCTTGGCGGGCAGCTTCGGCGGGGTGGTCTGCTGGAAGAGCACCTGGTCGAAGTTGACCAGACCGGTGTTCTCCATGACCGTGATGTGGTCCAGCACCGTCGCGTTGGCCTGGTCGGCCAGGGTCCGCACCACCGAGTTCGTGGTGGTGGAGCGGATCTTCGCGATGGTGTTGAAGATCGAACCGTGCGTCACGCGCAGGATGTTGGCGAAGTCCGTGTCGAACTGCTTGCCGCTGTCGGCCTTGAGCGTGTTGACGAACCCCACCTGCTGCGGGCTGGCCACGTTGGGGATGGTGATGTTGAGCATCCTGCTGATCTTGCGGCAGCTGGCGTCCAGCGCCGCGTGACCGTCGATGAGGTGCTTGCTGGCGGTCTTGACCGCCGCGCTCTGCCCCTTCTGCAGGCCCAGCTGCCCGACGGGGTACTCCCACAGGCCCGCCGCGCGCACCTTGACCACGAAGTCCCGGTCCGCCTCGGTCAGCGGCCCCCACTGGGTCTGCGCGATGACGTTCGTGCCCGAACTGGACACGGTGTTCACCCCGAGCATCGAGGGATAGGCCAGTGCGACAAGGGTCAGACTGAGGGCACCGCCCACGAAGAGAGTCCCCATCGCGTTCCGCGAAAAGCGCACCGTGCCTCCTGCCTCATCGGTTTTCCCGCCGTCGTGCAGCGGGGTCGGACGCAGGGGAGTACGGACGGCGCAGGGCATCGGAACCTTTTGATTTGGTAAAATCCCACGGGTGTGAGGCGGGTCATGCGGTGGTGTTCATGACATGCGTTGACGGAACGTTGACCACTTCACGGGAGAGTCGAGACGCGCCCCCGACCTAGATTCGGCCCATGCCCCCACAGCCCGCGCCCCGGGTCCCCGCGGCCCTTCCCGTCCTGCCGTACCGCAAGCCCACCAAGGGCCGCGACTACTGGGTCATCGACGACGTGCTGCCCGACGTGGACGCCGTACGCGCGCGCTGTCTGGCGAAGGACGACTGGGTCCGGGGCTATCCCTACACCACGGAGACCTGGCCCGGGCTGCGGACGATGCCGGGGCTCGAACCCGCGGAGCTCGCCCGGGTCGAGCGCCTGGTGCGGCAGGCGACCGGGGCGAAGGAGCTGTGGGTGCAGCAGGCGCCGGGCGGCGGGACCCTCAACCACAATTGCGTCCAGGTCGTCGGCGAGGGCGAGAGCGAGCCGCGTCCGCACACCGACTCGCGGGCGCTGTGCCGGTACGCGGCGGTGCTCTACCTCAACCCGGGCGTCGGCAAGGACTGCGGCACCGCCTTCTACCGGCAGTCCCTGCCCGGCGGCCGGCTCGGCGGCAACATCGTGCAGGCGCCGCACAACAACCTCGTCGAGGCCCTCGGCACCCGGTACGTGCCCGCCGACCACTTCGAGGAGGACGTACGCGTCCCGCACCGCTACAACCGGCTGCTCCTCTACAGCGCCAACCTCGTGCACAGCGCGACCGGTTACACCGGCAGGACGCTGGAGGAGAAGCGGATGACGGCGGTCTTCTTCTGGATGGCCTGAGCGGCCGGCGCTACCTCTGCCCCAGGGCCGCCGCTGCCGAAGGAACCGCTGGAGCCGGGCATCCAGCGCCGGCGGTGCTGATCCTTGCCGGTCCGCGTCCCCGCGTGATGGAGCTCGTACGGCATCAGGCGCTCGCCGTCCTCCGCGTGCGGGACCTCGTCCGGTTCGCGTACCTCGCTCATCTCGTGGACGGCTCCGCCGTCGGGAAGGTGCGGCTGCTCGCCCGGCAGGGGCCGCGGGAGCTCGCGGTCGCGCACCCGCATGCCGAACCAGAAGGCCCAGATCAGGGCACCGGCGATGACCAGGCCACCGACGAAGGCGGCGATCACGTTGAGTACGTCACCCGACGAGGCCGCCATTTCGAACGTCGCGGTACTCATGTACCGATTATCACCCAAACAGCCTGTTTGGCGAGACGGAGGCGGTCCGCGGCGCCGGAGGGCGAACCGGGCGACGTCTCTTGAGGGTTACGGTTGCCGCAATCCCTGGTGTCGCCGCGGTGAGCACCGCACCATGGGCACATGACACGGGCTCAGAAGGCCATGGACCGGCTCGCGGCATGGCCCGACCTCACCCCGTGCGAGGCCGGCTGCGGAACGGGCCGGGCGTTGCGTTCGGCGCGGGACGAGATCGTGCACTTCCACTCCGGGCGGGACGTGGACCTGCACCTGACGGCCCAGGCGATCCAGCGGCTGCACCACGACTTCGCGGAGTCGTCCGCGATCCGGCTGGTGCCGGGGTCGCGCTGGGTCACCGTGCACCTCGACTGCGACGCCGACGTGGACCTGCTGCTCGGCCTCGTCAGCGTCGCCCTCAAGGCGCACGACCGGCAGGGCGGGGCGCCGGGCACGGACCCCCTGCCGGGGGCGGTGTGCAACTTCCGCCGGGTGACGGTCCTGCAGCGCGACGAAGGCGGCGAGGGCTGAGCGCCACCCGCACGCAATCTCCCCATTACCCGAAACTCCCTCCACGACTGTCACAGGCATGACATACGCTGCTGACAGCAGCCGCGCCCCGTGCGCCACCGCCGTCGAGCGGTCGTGCCCGGGCGCCGCGCGGCGCTTTCGACCACCCGGTGCCACACCGGGTTCTCTCGTGGGGGTATCAGTACTGTGCGCAGGCGCAGCATCTCGACCGCGACGGCGCTCGCGGTCCTCTTCGGCTCGGCGGCGCTCGCCGTCGGAGCGGCGGGACCGGCCGCGGCCGACTCCGCAAAGATCCTTCCGGTGAAGTCGGTCGGCGACATGGTCGTCGACGGCGTCCACAAGGTGGTGTACATCTCCGACCCGGTCGGCGGGAAGATCCTGGTCGCCGACTACTCCGGCACGGTCCGGGCGACCCTGGGCAGCGAGCCCGGGGTGACCGGCCTCGCGCTGTCGGCCGACTCCGGCACGCTGTACGCGGCGGTCAAGGGCGAGAACCGGATCGTCACCGTGGACACGCAGACGGTGACCCCGGCCCTGAGCTTCCCGCTGGGCACGGCCGCGCCGCGCGACCTGGAGGTCGTGGACGGCCGGATCTGGTTCTCCTACGACTCCGACCTCGGCTTCGTCGACCCCGCCGGCGGCGAGTCGGCGGTCCACCTCGACCAGGCGCCGGGCGATCTGTCGGGCCAGGTGCACCTGGGCGCCGACCCGTCGGCACCGGGCGTCCTGGCGGCCGGCGACGGCAGCACGCTGGCCGTGTACGACGTCTCGGCGGACGGCGCCAAGCTGCGGGTCAAGGGCGGCCTCGACTCCGGCGGCAAGCAGGTCGACATCACGCCCGACGGCAAGCAGGTCCTGACCTCGTGGGGCAGCGGCTACGGCTTCCCGGCGTACTCGACCACCGATCTGAGCAAGGTGACGGACTACCCGGGCAACGCCTACCCGAACGCGGTGAGCGTCGCCCCCGACGGCTCGGTCGCCGGCGGCTCCTTCTCCTGGTACGACCCCGACGTGCACGTCTTCCGCCCCGGTGGCACCAAGCCGGTGCGCGAGTACGACTTCCCCAACACCGGCAACAGCAGCGGCTCCGACACCCTGGTGGACGCGGCCCTGGCCTGGGCGCCGGACAGCAGCAGGCTCTTCGCCGTCTCCGAGAACGACGGCGGGGTGTTCACCCTGCGGGCGCTGACCGACCCCACCAAGGAGCTGCCCACCCTGAAGGTGTCGGCCCCCGCCAAGGCGGACCGGGCCAAGAAGCTCACCGTCACCGGCAGGCTGACGTCGATGACGGCCCTCCCGGCGGGCACGAGCCTGAAGGTCACCCGCACCGACCTGGACTCGCCGAGCGGCAAGGCGCTGGCCGCCGTCGCGACGAAGGCCGACGGCAGCTTCTCCTTCACCGACACCCCGCCGGCCGGCGGCAAGGTCACCTACAAGGTGTCCTTCGCGGGCGACGCGACCCACACGGCCGCCTCCGGCTCCGACGCGGTCGAGGTCTCGCGCGCCACGCCCGCGCTGACGCTGAACAACAACGGCAAGCTGTACGCGTACGGCAAGGACGTGAAGTTCACCGCGCACCTCGGCACGACGTACAAGAACCGCACGGTCGAGATCTGGGCCAACCCTTTCGGTGGCGACAAGCCCAACAAGCTCGTCAGGTCCGGCCGGGTCGACTCGCACGGCAACTTCTCCGGCACGGTCGACATGACCCGGGACACCGACGTCACGGCCGTCTTCAAGGGCGACGCCCGCTACAAGCCCAGGACCGTCAAGGTCACGGCCTACGCGAAGGTGAACGTCTCCACGGCGGTCACCAAGCACTACAAGAAGGCCAGGATCGGTTCGCGCACGTACTACTGGTTCCACAAGAACACGTCGCCGGTCGTCACCACGAGCATGACCTACTACCCGGGCCGGCAGCAGCGCCTGGAGCTGGAGGTCTACTACGCCGGCCAGTGGTACCCGGTCGACGGCAGCCCCCAGTACTTCGCGCTCGGCTCGAACGGCAAGTCGGCCGTGAGCCTGGGCGCCGCGGGCCAGTCCGGTATCAAGGCCCGTGTGCGGGCGGCGTACATCAACGGCTCGTCGGGCGACACCGTCAACAGCTCGACGTACACGGGGTGGAAGTACCTCTACTTCTCCAACTAGTCACGCGGAGTGTCCCCCTGGTGGTCGTGAGCCGGGGTCCGGGAGAATGCCCTGGTGAACGACCACATAGCGACACCACCCCCCACCTCCCCTCCCGCGCTGCGCCCGGTCCGCACCCTGGCCCGGCTGACCGCCGTCGCGCTCGGCCTGGCCGGTGCGGCCTGGGCGCTGCGGGCCGTCTGGGAGATCCGGCTGGCCGTGACGGGGGAGCCCGCCTCGGGCCCGCCGGACCAGGGCGGCGGCGAACACCGTCCGCTGACCTCGCTGGAGAACGGCTACCACCTGATCAGCAGCGCGGGCGGGATCACCGCGTTGATCTGCGCGATCCTCTTCGTCGTCTGGCTGGACAACGTGCGGGACAACGCGCGCGAACTGTCCGGCACACCGCCGCGCTACTCCGGATTCTGGCTCTACGCGGGCTGGTTGATCCCCCTCGCCAACCTGTGGATCCCGCGCCGTATCGTCGCCGACGTCCACCAGGACAGCGCCCCCGGCGAGCGTCTGCCGCGCTCGGTGAACGTGTGGTGGGCGCTGTGGCTGCTCGGCATGTTCGGCGGCGTGGGCCTGATGTACGCCGACGACACGGACGAGGTCATCGGCCGTGCCTACACGGACGTGTGGATGCTGCTGGCGGCCGACGCCGCCGTCGTCGGTGCGGCGGTGGCCGGCATCCTCGTCGTCCGCGCCGTCACCGCCGTACAACTGCGGTACGTGGACGGCGGGTTGCGGTACGGCGCGTAGCCGGCCGGAGCCGACGGGGCGGGTCGGCTACCCGCTCAGCTCACGCACACCAGGCCGAGCAGGCAGATCCCGGACGGGGACGTCGACGCCGTCGACGTGTCCGAGCCGGAGGTGCTCGTGGACGGGGAGGTCCCGGAGGTGTCCGAGCTTCCCGAGGCGGACGTCGAGGACGAGGAGGTCGACGAGGACGACGTCGAGTCCGATGACGAGGCCGGGTCCGACGCCGTGCCCCCGCCGGTCGTCGAGGACGTCGACGACCCGCCCGACGTCGTGCCGGAGCCGCCGCCGGCCGCCGTGGAGGTCTGCTGCGGGGAGCCGGCCGTGGTCTTCGCCGAGGTCGTGCCGGACCCCGTCCAGGGCTGCGTACGCGCCGAGTCGGTGTGGGCCGTGGTGGCCGAACGCTCCTGCGCGGCACCGCCGTTCGTGGCCGCCCCGGAGGCCGGGGTGCCGGTCTTGCGGTGCTTGCCCGTGCCGGCCGGCGGCAGGACGACGGTCCCCTGGTCGGCGGTCTCCGCCACGCCCATGCTCGTGACGTCCGGCGTCTGCGCGGCCTGGGTCTGCTGCCCGGAGCCGCCGCGGTTCATCGCGGACACGGTCAGCCCGCCACCGACGAGCGCGACGGCGGTCGCCACGACGGCCCGCCGCTGGTTCTTCTTCCACCGCTCCCGCTGCCGGCGCCGCGCGGCCCTGCCCTCCTGGGTGGGCGCCGGGTCCTCGACGTCGGCGTCGGCGCCGAAGGGCTCCGGCTCGTCGTACGAGGCGGCGGGAGCCGCGTGCTCCCGCACCGGTTCCGGCCACCCCGCCGTGGCGGCGGGAGCGGCGACGGCACGGCCGCCGTCGGTCAGCGGCGCGATGTCCGGGGCGTAGGCGCCACAACCGGGGCACACCAGGGCGCCGTTGAGGTGCCGGCGGCACGAGGAGCAGTAGTCCATCCGCTGTCATCCTGACGGTTCGGCGTGTCGCTGTTCGACTTTTCGCATGGGGGATCGAGCGGCCAGCAACGGTAACGACGGTTTCGAAAGACTGTGTGGGCCCTGTGTGGTGCTCCTGCGCGGGTTCTCTTCACACTCCCCACCCGGTGGGTGAACGGCCTGGTCAGCGCTGGCGGCCGGGGACGCGATACGGGCCTGTGGCCTTGATCACTCGCCGGGGCCGGGTGCTGGCCGCGGTGGACCGCGTGCGGGCGGCCGCCGCCCGCACCCCGCTGCGCGTCGGCGCCCACCGGGTCGACGAGCACGTGGTGCCCGCCCTCGTCCTCAACGGCCTCTCGCAGGACAACGCCTCCGCGTACGGCGACCTCGCCCAGGGCGTACGGGACCTGGTGCGCGCCGCGGACGGCGGGCGGGTCCCCACCCCGTCGCCGTGGCTGGCCGACGCGCTGGTGTTCACGCTGACCGGGGCCGAGTCGGCGTACGGCAGCGCCCAGACGTCGATCCTGTGCGGTGACGTGGCCGCCCCGCGCGACCCGGAGGTCTACTGGCGCGACGTCCAGCGCGCCCGCGCGAAGGACCCGTTGTTCGGTCCCGTCGCCGCCGACATCAACGCCTGCGCCTACTGGGACGCGCCCCGCAAGAGGCCCACGGCCGTGCGGGCCGATCTCCCGGCGCTGCTGGTCAACGCCACCGGGGACCCGCGCACCACCTACGACAGCGCCCGGGAGGTACGCCGCAAGTGGCCCTCCTCGCGCCTGGTCACCCTGCGCGGCGCCGACCAGCACGCGGTGTTCGGTGTCTACGGCAGCGCCTGTGCCGACGCGGCGGTCGACCGCTACCTCGCCACCGGGCGGCTGCCGGAGCGGGATGTCACCTGTCAGGCGCCGCCGAGGTAGGGTCGGCCACCCCTCCGCCACAACCACCCGAAATTACCGACGGGTTGGGGAGATTCCGTGGAACTGCCGAAAAGACAACCGGATGTCTTGACGTGACTCGCGGGCGCCGTTTGGCTACTCAGCTACCCGATGGCCCTTTTGCACCTCGCCCGCTCGCCCGGAAGGCACCCGTACGTGAACGCTCCAACCCCCCGCAGATCCACCGCCGTTCGGCTCGCACTGCCGCTCGTCGCCGCCACCTCGGCCCTCTCGCTCACCGCGTGCGGTGCGATCGAAGCCGTGGACGGCGGTGACAGTTCGTCCGCTCCGAACCGGCGCAAGGACATCAAGGTGGGGCTGCTGCTGCCGGACAAGGAGACCGCGCGGTTCGAGAAGTTCGACTACCCGCTGTTCAAGCAGCGCGTGGCCTCCCTGACCGGCGGCAAGGGCCAGGTCGTCTACGAGAACGCCGAGGCGAGCGCGGCCAAGCAGGGCAGGCAGTTCGCGGACCTGGTCGACCGCAAGGTGGACGTGATCGTGGTGGACGCGGTCGACTCCACGTCCATCGCAGCGGGTGTGCGCAAGGCCAAGGACGCCGGTATCCCGGTGATCGCCTACGACCGCCTCGCGCGGGGGCCGATCGACGCCTACATCTCGCACGACAACGAACTCGTCGGCGAGGTGCAGGGGCGGTCGATCATGGAGTCCCTGGGCGACAAGGCTGGCACCGGCAAGATCGTGATGATCAACGGATCGCCCGCCGACCCCAACTCCGCCCTGTTCAAGGCCGGGGCGCTGAGCGAGCTGAAGGGGCGGGTGGTCATAGCCAAGTCGTACGACGTCGACGAGTGGCTGCCCGCCACGGCCAAGGCCGACATGCGCAAGGCCGTCCAGTCGGTCGGGCTGAACGGCATCGCCGCCGTCTATGTGGCCAACGACGGCATGGCGGGGGCCGCCATCGACGCCCTGAAGGAGGCCGGGGCCACCAAGCTGCCGCCGGTCACCGGGCAGGACGCCAACCTGGACGCGGTGCAGCGGATCGTCGCCGGCGAGCAGAGCATGACCGTCTACAAGTCCTTCCTGCTGGAGGCGACGAACGCGGCGGAGATGGCGGTGGCCAAGGTGCAGGACCGCCGCATCGCCTTCGACGCGCTGACCCAGGACTCGGTGGACAGCCCGACGAAGAAGGGCATCCCGGCGATGCTCGTGCCGGTGGTCGCCCTCACCCGGGACAACATCAAGGACACGGTGATCAAGGACGGCGTCTACACGGTGAAGGACATCTGCACGCCGAAGTACGCGGCGGACTGCGCGGCCATCGGGCTGAAGTAGGCCTGCTCCCAGGGCTGGAGCAGGCCGTCCGCGGCCGCCGTGGGTCCGTCCGCTCACGTGTCCTTGCGGGCCACTCCGCCGTAGATGCCGATCGGCGGGGCGCCGGCCTCCGGCGGTTCCTGCGGGCGCCAGTCGGGGACCAGCACCAGGCCCGGCTCGACCAGGGTGAGGCCGCCGAAGAAGTCCAGGACCCGGGCGTGGCGGCGCGGGTTCATGGTGGCGGTGGCGCCCTTGTACACCTTCACCGCGTCCGCGCGGCCGTCCTCGTGGATGTCGACGGTCGCGTGGGACAGCACGAGGTGGGAGCCGGCCGGCAGGGCGTCGAGGAGGGTGGCGACGACGGCGTCCGGGTCGTCGTCCTCGGTGAGGAAGTGCAGCACGGCCAGCAGCAGCAGCGCCACCGGCCGGTCGAAGTCGATGACCCTGCGCACGTCCGGGTGGTCGAGGACGGCGCGGGGGTCGCGCAGATCGGCCAGGACGACGGAGGTGCCGGTGTCGTCGTCGTCCAGCAGCGTCCGTGAATGGGCGCTGACGATCGGGTCGTTGTCGACGTAGGCGACCCGCGTCCCGGGGGCGACGGCGCGCGCGATCTGGTGCACGTTCGGCTCGGTCGGCAGGCCCGTGCCGATGTCCAGGATCTGCCGGACGCCGCCCTCGGCGACGACGTACCGGACGGCGCGCTCCATGAACCGCCGGTTGGCCCGGACGGCCGCCCGTACCTCGGGGGCGGCCTGGATGAACCGCTCGGCGGCCTCCTGGTCGACCTCGTAGTTGTCCTTCCCGCCGAGGAAGTAGTCGTACATCCGGGCCGGGTGGGGCCTGCTCGTGTCGATCACGAACGGCTGGGTGCCGCCGGCGCCGTCACCGCCGTACGGAGTGCTCATCGTCGCTGACACCGTCCTTCACTGCTGGTAGGGGTTCGGCTGCTGCTGCGGCTGCCCGTACGCCGGCCCGCCCTGCCCGGCGGTGGCGGCCTGCGCCTGCAGCTGTTCCGCCTGCTCCTTGGTGACCTTCTGCTCGGCGCCGCAGAAGGTGCACTGCGTGGCGTACCGGGTCGAGATCGGGAACAGCGGAACGAAGAACAGCGTGAACTTCGTGACCCGCTTGCGCAGCGTGTGAGCGGAGGGGTTGCCGCACTGGCCGCATATGAGGGTGAGGATGGCGAGCTGGTAGAGGTACCCCTTGGTGCCAAAAATGATCATGGGGAGCATCCTTCCGGAACGAAGCCTGTCGCCACAGGCTACGGCGGCTCCGGGCCGTTCCGGGCCGTTCCGCGACGCCTCGGCCGCGTCACCGCCTTGACCGGTGACGCGCTGCGTGCCACAGTCGGTCGTCCAGCAGATCGGCACACGGCCGTCCGGAGGGTTTCGCATGATCGACAGGCGAGGTTTCGGCAAGGTCCTGGGGCTCACGACCGGAGTGGCCACCGTCTCGCTGACCGGCCTGCCGGGGCTGCCCGGCGCACAGCCCGCGGCCGCCGCCCCGCGCGACGAGGCCGCGGGCGGGCGGGCACACCGGCTTCCCGCGGCTGAAGCGGATCAGGGCCGGCCTGCTGGACGTCGGCTACGCCGAACTGGGCCCGGCCCACGGCCCCGCGGTCATCTGCCTGCACGGATGGCCCTACGACATCCACAGCTACGTCGACGTCGCCCCGCTCCTGGCCGAGCAGGGCTACCGCGTGATCGTCCCCTATCTGCGCGGCCACGGCACGACCCGCTTCCTGTCCGCGCGGACCTTCCGCAACGCCCAGCAGTCGGCGATCGCCCTCGACGTCGTCGCCCTGATGGACGCGCTGAAGATCGAACGGGCCGTGCTGGCCGGCTTCGACTGGGGCTCGCGCACCGCCGACATCGTCGCCGCGCTGTGGCCCGAGCGCTGCACGGCCCTGGTGTCGGTGAGCGGGTACCTCGTCACCGACCGAGAGGCCCAGCGGTCACCGATCGCGCCGCAGGCCGAGCACAACTGGTGGTACCAGTACTACTTCGCCACCGAGCGGGGCCGCAGGGCCATGGAGGACCCGGACCTGCGCCACGACCTGACCCGGTTCGTATGGGACACCGTCTCCCCGACCTGGGACTTCGACGACGCCACCTTCGAGCGCACCGCGGCGGCCTTCGACAACCCCGACCACGCGGCGATCGTGGTCCACAACTACCGCTGGCGCCTCGGCCTCGCCGACGGTGAGCGCCGCTACGACGGACTCGAGCGGCGCCTCGCCGGGCGGCCGACGATCGGCGTGCCCACCCTCACCCTCGACCCCGACCGCGACCCCTTCACCGCGCCGGGCGGCGGCGCCGCCTACCGGGACAGGTTCACGGGCGCCTACGAGCACCGGACCCTGACCGGCGTCGGCCACAACGTCCCGCAGGAGGCACCCACCGCCTTCGCCCGGGCGGTCGTCGACGCCGACCGCCTCTGACGGCGCCGGCCCAGGGTGCGGCGGCACGGGAACGGCCCGGGTGGGGGCCCGGGCCGTTCGTGGTGCCGTGTTCGAGGGGTCAGCCGTGGCGGCTCGCCTTGGCGAGGGCCGGGACGAACTTCAGGGCGTCCACGGTGCCGACGCCGGTGGCGAGGTCGTAGCCGTTGACGGCCTTGTAGCCGGTCACGCCCTGGTAGCTGTTGTTCGTGCCGTCGTTGACGTCGACGATGCCGTTGGCCTTGGCCTGGTGGGCGTACAGGCCGTACAGCGCCTGCTGGATGTTGCCCACCCGGTGGCCGGCCGCCTGGTCGGCGAGCGCGACGATGCCCGAGAACAGCGGGGTGGCCTCGCTGGTGCCGCCGCTGACGTCCCAGCCCACGGCGGTCGGGTCGTAGCTGGAGTAGATCCAGGCACCGCCGTTGACCGCGGCGGACATCGAGATGTCCGGGGTGCCGCGGCGGGAGCCGACCTTGCTCTTGACGCCGTTCTGGAACGACGGGCGGGTGAACACGTGCGACTGGCCGCCGCCGCCGGCACCGTAGTCGTTGTAGACGCTGTCCGGCTTGACGCGCTCGCCCTTGTCGTTCAGGTGCAGCTGCGTGCCGCCGATGGAGGTGACCAACGGGTCCGAGGACGGCCAGGAGTTGACGCGCTTGTTGTAGTACGTCTTGCCGTCCAGCTTCATGTCGGTCGCGCCGCCGTCACCGGAGGCCGCCAGCACGGTCACGTGCTTGCGGTTCGCGTCCTGGAAGGCGTACCGCAGCTTCTTGATGCTGGAGAAGTCGCCCTTGCCGAAGCCGGGGAAGGTGTTCTCCGTGGCGCCGAAGCTCTGGCTGATGACGTCGCCGACGTTGTGGTCGATCAGGTACTTCTCGGCGTCCATCATCTCCGGCAGACCGGTGGTGCCCTCGGTCTCGGAGACGGCCGTCTCGACGACCACGATCTTGGCGGCGGGCGCCACCGCGTGCGCCATCTCCACGTCCAGGGTGGTCTCGCCGGCCCAGCCCGTCATGTCGGAGTTCTTGGGGTCGAAGGCGGGCACGTGGCCCCACTTGACCACCTTCACCTTGGTGCTCGGCAGCCCGAACTGCTTGCTGTAGACGTCCAGGTCGTGCTGGACGGTCGGAGAGCCGTAGGAGTCGACGATGACGATCGTGCGGCCCTTGCCCGTGACGCCCTTCCGGTACAGGGCGTTGAGGTCGTACGCGGTGCGGTACTGCAGCGGGGTGTAGCAGTTGATGTGCCACTTGGTCTGGCACTGCTCGCTGGTCAGCGGGCTGCTCACGCCATGGACCAGGGTGTGTCCGGCGACGGCCGGTACCGCCAGGGTGTGCGGTACGGCGGCGGGCGCGGCGGTCCCCGGGGCGGAGACCGCGAGGGCGGCGACGGCCGTGGTCGCCGCGACGCCCAGCCCGGTGCGGGCTATGTGCATGAATCCCCCTGCGATTCTGAAGTGCACGAAAAGTGATCGCGGTCATATGAGGTGATCGCGAATGGTCTTCGCGCATCCCATCGAATGGGTCATGCACAGTTCAAGGCCGTTGAACGGACGATGCCGAACCCTTTACCGGGCGATGGCCGGAGCGGCCACCTCAGGGCCGTTCACCCGGCCTCCCGGTCCGCGTGCAGCGCCAGGACCGGGCACGCGGCGACGGCACGGCGGGCGTGGGCCCGCAGGTGGGAGGGGATCGCCGTCCCCTTCAGGATCGGGTAGCCCCACTCGTCCAAGTCCACCATCTCCGGCAGGAGTTCGGCGCACAGCCCCTGGCCGGTGCAGGCGGCGCGGTCGACACGGAGGGTGCGGGTACGGGTCATCGCCAGGTCTCCGGGGGTGTGGCCGCGGGCACGGACAGCCGCGGCGGACGGCGGGCGGCGGCGCAGGTCCCGTGGGTGAGGTGGTGTTCGACGTCGTCCGCGAAGCACTCCAGGGCGGAGGCGGCGAGGCGGGCCGCGCCGTCGGGGTGGCGGCAGGCCCCGCGGTCGGGCAGCAGACCGGTGCGCCGCCGCAGCCGCGACAGCAGGAACGCGTCGGCCTGCCCGGCGGCCAGGGCGGCGAAGTCGTCGGCGACCGCGGGCAGTCCGAAGCGGCAGGGCCCGCACTGCCCGGCGCTGTGCGCGGCCAGGTAGGCCAGGACACGGGCCGTCTCGGTGAGCCCGCACGCCGCGCGGGGCAGGGCGACGAGCACGCCGGCGCCGGGCGCGGCACCCAGCCGGGCCAGGTCGGACCGGGTGAGCGGCGTGCCCAGGTGCTCGGCCGGGAGCCAGGTGCCGGCGAAACCGCCCAGCAGGACCGCCCGCAGCGGCTCGACGGCTCCGCCGGCGCGGTCCAGCACCGTGGCCAGCGGCGTGCCGAGCGCCACCTCCAGGACACCCGGTGAGGCGACCGCGCCGGAGACGGTGACGAGCATGGTGCCGGGCTCGTCCGGCGTGCCGGCCTGCCGGAACCAGCCGGGGCCGTGGCGGGCGACGAGGGCCAGGTGGGCGAGGGTCTCGGCGTTGTGGACGAGGGTCGGCCGGCGTCCGACGCCGCGCTCGTGACTGCGCGGCGGGGCGCTCAGCGGGCGGGCCTCGCCGCCGTTGAGCCAGCGCACCAGCGACGTCGACTCGCTGGAGACGTAGGCGTGCGGCAGGGCGTGCGGGCGCAGGTCGACCTCGTCGAGGCAGGCGGCGCGGCGCTCGTCGACGGCCCGGCGCAGCTGCCAGTACTGCGCCGAACGGCCGCGCGGCACACACAGGTGCACGGTGTCGGCGCCGACCGCCTCGGCGGCCAGGACGGCACCGTCGAGGACGAGGTGCGGGGCGACGGCGAGCAGGAACTGGTCCTTGTGGCTGGCCGGTTCGCTCTCCATGGCGTTGACTACGACCACGGGGCGTCCGCGTCCCGCCGCGACCGCGCGCAGCTTCTCCGCCGTCGGGAACCCGGCGCCGCCCCGCCCGGTGAGCCCCGCCGCCTCCAGGGCCCGGATCAGCGGCGCGGACCGGTGGTTGCCGCGGGCCGCGGTGACCGGCGGCGAGCCGTGCCGGCGCAGATGGTCGGTCAGGTCGGCCGGGCGTCCGGTGGCGTACCAGGCGGACAGCAGCCGCGTCTCCGTCGCGGCCCAAGTGGCCTGCTCGGCGGGGGCGTTCACCGGCCGCCTCCGAGGTGCAGGGCGGTCGTCACGGCGGCACGCTGGGCCCAGCCGGGCTGCAGCGGCCCGGCGGCCAGGAACGCGGTGAGCACGACGGGCACCGCGCCCGCGCCGACCGCGGCGGCCAGCCGCCCGGCGGCCCGTCCCGGACCGGCCTTCGCCAGCCGCCACCACACGGCGCCGACCACCGTGAACAGGCACCCGGCGTACAGCCACAGCTGGAGGGACAGCCGGGTGTCCGTGCCCGTGCCGGCGCCGTGGAAGAGCGCGAACGGCCAGGCCGCGTACGCCAGCCAGTGCACCGCCTTCCAGCGCCGCGCCCCGATCCGCAGCCGCAGCGCGCTGGTCACCAGCACCGCCAGCAGCAGGTCGAACGCGACCGTACCGAGCCCGAGCCACAGCGGCCGGTAGGAGGCGGCGAACGGCAGCACCGTCACCGCCCAGCCCAGGTGCACGAACGGGTCGAGGACCGCGGTGACCACGTGCAGCACGAGGAACACCAGGGTCAGGACGGACAGGTTCCGGTGCAGCCGGCCGATCTCGAAGCGGCCGATCGCCCGCGGCGCGGCACGTCCGCCGGAGGCGATGCCGAGCACCACGGTGGCGGTGAGCAGCAGCAGCGCCAGGGTGCCGCCGGCGCGGCTGGCGTACCAGAGCGGGCTGCCGACCAGGGCGAGAGTGGTCATCGGGGGCCTCCGTCGGGGGAGTCGAAGTCGTCGGGCGGCCAGCCGCCCAGTCGCAGGACCTGTCCGTCCGCCGCGACCAGCCGGGCCGGCAGTCCGGTGCCGCGCAGCCAGTCGGCGGCCGCGTGGCCCCGTACGATCGCCGCCGTGCTCGCGGCGTTGGCGTCCACGCAGGTCGCGGCGGCGACGGTGACGGTGCGCCAGACGGGGGCGGCGGGTCCGCCGGTGGCGGGGTCGACGATGTGGTGCACGGTGCGGCCGCCGCGGCGCCAGGTGCGCACCCGGACGCCGGAGGTCGCCAGGGCGCCGGCCGTCACGGTGACCACGGGGTCCCGGCCGGGCCGCGGGCGGGAATGGTCGTCGGCGAGCGCGATCCGCCAGCCGCCCTCGGGTGCCGCGCCGGCCACCGCGAGATCGCCGCCCAGGTTGACCACCACTCCACAGCCGGCGGCAGCCGCGGCCCGTCGGGCGGCCCGGTCGGCGGCCAGCGCCTTGGCGGTCGCGCCCAGGTCGAGGGAGGTGTGCGGGGGCAGGCGCAGGACCGCGGTGCGCGGGTCCCAGGAGATCCGTCGCCAGCCGGGGGCGGGCCGGAACACCGGCAGGGGGCGGGCGTCCTCGGGGCGTACGGAGGCGAACGTACGGTCGTAGCCGAGCGCGATCACCGCCCGTCCGACGGTCGGGTCGACCGCCCCGCCGGTGAGTTCGGCCGCCCTGAGCCCGGCCTCGACCGCCTCGGCGAACCGCGGACCCACCCGCACCGGGGAGCCCGCGGCCAGGTTCACCCGGCTGATCTCGGAATCGGCCCGAAACCGGCTGCACGCCACGTCGATCGCCGCCAACTCGTCCCGCAGCACACCCTCGGCCACGCCCACCACCCGCGGATCGGCGACGAGCAGCACGGCGGTGGTACCGAGAGCGGGGAACACCACTTCGGCGGGCTCACCCGTCTGCTGGGATGCGGGCGGGGGTGTCATGACGCGCCCGTCGTGGTCTGGGGCTGCTGCTGGGTGGGGGCCGGGGGCTGGGCGGGGGACTGAAGGGCCGGCTGGCCGGCTCCGCCGTCGTCGCCCTCCTCGCCGTCGCCGCCCTCGTCGTCCCCGCCCGCGCGGTGGGTGGTCGCGGAGGAGGAGGGGGCCGCCGGGTTGTGCGCGGCCGGGCCGGCGGGGGCCGGGGAGGCCGTGCCGCCGGGCAGGACGTGGGTGTACACGGCGCCCAGAGCGGCGGCGCCGGCGACGGCCGCGGCGGCGATCCAGCCGGTCAGACCGCGGATCCGCGTCAGTCCGCGATCACGTGCACGCGCCGCACCGGCGGACGGGTCATGGTCGGGAGAGGGCGGGTACGACATGGCAGCGGCTCCTGGAGGATCGGCGGCCCACGTTCGGCTGCGTACATCTCCAGGCTCCGCCGACGCCCCCTCGGAATCCGCTCACCTCTCCTTCAGAACCGGTAAAGATCTCGCCCCCGTCGTCTCCCTCGTCCACAGGGGCAGTTCCAGGACGACGGTCAGCCCGCCGCCGGGGGTGTCCTCCAGCCGTACCGTCCCCCCGTTCACCGTGACCAGCCGGTGCACGATGGCGAGGCCCAGCCCGCTGCCCCGGGCCTCGGGATTGCCGAACCGGTGGAACGCCACCTCCTTGGCCTCCGCCTCCATCCCCGGCCCGTCGTCGACCACCCGCACCTCGGCCGAGCGCCCCGCCACCACGCGCCGCGCGACGGTCACCCGGCCCCCGTCGTCCACGGCGTCCAGGGCGTTCGCGATCAGGTTGTCGAGGACCTGCTCCAGATGCCCGCCGCCCAGCGCCGCGGCCGGAGCGGGCCCGGCCGCGGCCGTCAGCCGCACCCCCCGCTCCTCCGCGACCGGCGCCCAGGCGGCCACCCGTTCCTCCACCACCTCGGCGACGGGGACGGCGACGGGCCGGGGCGTGGTCTGCTCGGCGCGCGCCACCGCCAGCAGGCCGTCGACCAGCCGGGACAGCCGGGCGATCTCCACCTGCGCGGCCGCCAGCTCCGCCGCGGTCTCGCCCTCCGCCCCGGCGGCCAGCACGTCCAGCCGCAGCCGCAGCGCGGCGAGCGGGGTGCGCAGCTGGTGCGAGACGTCGGCGATCACGGCCCGGTGCCCGTGCACCAGTGCCTCGGTGCGCCCCGCCATCGTGTTGAAGGTGGTGGCCAGCCGCCGTACCTCCGGCGGCCCGCCGTCCACGACGGCCCGCTCCTCCAGGTCCCCCTCGCCCAGCCTGCGGGCGGCCGCGTCCAGCGTGGACAGCGGACGGCTCACCCAGCGGGCGAGCCGCACGGACAGCAGCACGCACGCGGCGAGGGCCAGCGTCCCGATCCCGGCGGACCAGCCCCAGATCGCGGCGATACGGGCGTCGAGCGGCGCGGCGGAACGGGCCAGGACGACGGCCCCGGCGGGCCGGCGCACATCGCCGGCCGGTTCGGCGGCCAGCAGCCGTCCCTCGTTCTGCGGCGGTTCCGGCTCGTGCCCGGCGAGCACCCGGCCCACCAGCTCGTCGGCCTCCTCGCCCTGCGCGGCCTTGCAGGGCGTACTGGCCACCAGGCGCCCCGAGCCGTCGTAGACGGCGGCGCAGTCGCCCGCCTCGGCCGCCGCGTTGAGCTCTCTGCCCATGACCGCGGCCGACCGGTGGTCGGAGAGGTGCTCCTCGGCCGCCGCGGCGACCGCCCGGGTCGCCGCCTGCTGGTCGTCACGGAAGGACACCCGTTCCCGGGCCGTCATCAGCACCCCGAGCGGCACCACCGCCAGCACCAGCAGCGCGGTGGTCAGGACGAGGAAGGTCAGGGCGATGCGCCGGCTCACGACGGCTCCCCCGCCCCTTCGGCGTCCGCGACGGCCCCGAGCCGGAAGCCGTGCCCGTACACCGTCTCGATCAGCCCGGGCATGCCGAGCTTGCGCCGCAGGGCGGCGACGTGCACGTCCAGCACCTTGGTGGGGCCGTACCAGTGGGCGTCCCAGGCCCGCTCCAGGATCTCTTGCCGGCTCACCGTCCGCCCCGGATCGGCGCTGAGGCACTCCAGGATCCCGAACTCCTTCGGCGTCAACGCGACCGGCCGGCCCTCCACCGACACCTGCCGGGTGCGCAGGTCGACGGTGAGCGGGCCGTGCCGCAGGACCTCCGGTCCGCTCGGGCGCCGGCGGCGCAGCACGGCCCGCATCCGGGCCATCAACTCGGCCAGCCCGAACGGCTTGACCAGGTAGTCGTCGGCCCCCTCGTCGAGGGCCACCACCCGATCCGCCTCCTCACCGCGCGCGGTGACCGCGATGATCGCGGCGTCCGAACGGGCCCGCAGCCGCCGGCACACCTCGACACCGTCGATGTCGGGCAGCCCCAGGTCGAGCAGGACGACGTCGGGGGACGAGGCCGCCAGGGCCGCCCGCCCGGTCCGGACGCCCTCCACCACGTAGCCGGCCTGCCGCAGGCCGCGCACCAGGGAGTCGGCGATGCCGCGGTCGTCCTCGACGACCAGCACCCGTGTCTCCTCGACGGCGCCGGCGGCCTGCCCGTTCGTGCTCACGACCGCCTCCCGGCGCGCTGAGGTGCCCCGCCTGCCAGCATCCCAGCCTGCGCGCCGGCGCGCACCGACGGAAGGGGCCGTTCGTCCCTGCGAGCCCAGGCTCCCCAGCTCAGGGGGCCGACGCCAGCAGCTGCGGGGAGTGGGTCTTGAACAGGGTGTTGGTCCAGCGCATCTGGCGCAGTGTCTGCGGGTGGCACGCCGTTCGCGCCGCACTCGCGGGTGTTCTCGGCGCTGGGCTGGCCGTTCATCTGCAGCACCCCGCAGCCCGGCCGGCCGAGCATGCCGCGGATCAGCTGGAGGTTGTTGACCTGGCAGGCGGCCGCGGTGGCCTGGTGGGACTGGTAGACGCCCTGGAGGACGGTGGACAGCAGCCGCTCGGCGCCGCCGACGATCTCGGCGGCCTCGGTGATGGTCCGCGCCGGGACGTCGCAGACGCCGGCCCAGGTCGCGCTCGTCGCCCACCCACCCCAGGTGTGCGCCCGGGCCCAGCTGCGGCGTGCGGCCGTCACCGTCGCGGATGTCGCCGCCGACCCGGCCCTGTCCGTCCACCCCGCGGGCCGTGCCCTGCTCAAGGCCGGCAGCCACGCCGTCCACAGCCAGCCGCTGACCACGCCCGACGCGCACTGCACCGGAACCCTGACCCTGCACCGCAGCCTGCCCGGGGCGTGGCTGACGGGCCGGCAGCGCGAGGAGCTCACCGCGCTCGCGGTCGACCTCGCGGCCTGGCGCTCCTGGTACGGGCGCACCGTGGTCCTGGACGCGCTCGAATACCTGCACCGGCACCGCTGAGAACGCGCGGGCCGGGTACCCGGCGGCCATCCGAGGTCCAGGAGGCCGACATGAGCGAATCCACCCCGTCACAGGCCGAGGGCGAGCGGGACGAGGACGACCCCGGTACCGGCCGGCGACCGTCGGGGACCGACCCGCAGGAGCCGCCCCGTACGACCCCTTCGCAGGCGGAGGGCGACGAAGAGGCGTCCGACGAGGAGAGGAGCGAGGAGTGGGAGAGCGGCCGGTCGGGTCCCTGACGGACATCGCCGTACACGCCTGGTCCATGCCCGTGTGTGCCAAGATCGGGCGGGACGGGTGCGGGGCACGGCCGCGGGGGAGGTGAGGCGCATGGCGGGCGGTGACGTGCTGGGCGGTGGTGACGCGGACCGGGAGACGGAGCTCGAACGAACCCGCATCGCCCGCGAACTCATCGCGGCGGTGGACGGTCTGCGGCCGCCCGACATGCCGGACGCGCTGTGCCGTGCCTGTTCCCGGCTGCTCCCGCTGGCGACCGGTCTGTCGGTGTCGGTGGCGGGGAACAACGACGGCACGGGTGTGGTGCTGTGCGCCAGCGACGACGTCGCCACCCGGCTGGCCGACATCCAGTACACCCTCGGCGAGGGCCCCAGCCCGGAGGCCGTCCGGCTGCGGGCCCCCGTGTTCGCGCCGGACCTGACGCGCCCTCCCGACACCAGCCGCTGGCCGCTGTTCTCCGTCCAGGCGGTCAGGTCGGGCGCGCAGTCGGTCTTCTCGCTGCCGCTGGCCGGAGCCGGGCACTCGCTGGGCACCCTCGACCTCTACCGCGAGGACTCGGGCTCCCTGACCGGACCCCACCTGCGCACCGCCCTGCTGGTGGCCGACGCGGTGACGCACGCCGTCATGGCGCTCGATCACGGCTCCCCGGCCCCCGAAGGAGTCGTAACGTGGCTGGCGGGTGCGGAGACGGACCGCGAGGAGGTGCACCACGCCACAGGAATGATCATGGTGCGGCTGGGAGTGAGCGCCGAGGAGGCCCTGCTGCGGCTGCGCGCCCGGGCCTTCGCCCAGGGGCGCACCGCGACCGAAGTCGCCCGTGCCATCGTCGACCGGACCATGGATCTCGGCGATGACTGACAACACCAGGCGCATGCCACAGCGCGCGACCACGAAGCCGGGGAGGCGAGCATGAACCGCGAGCGAGAGCTGGCGCGGGCGTTCGTCGCCCTGTCCGACACCTACGCGGCGGAGTTCGACCCGCTGAGCCTCTTCCACCGGCTGGTCCACACCTGCCGGGACCTGTTCGACGTGGACGCCGTGGCCGTGATGATCGCGGACGCCCGGGGCGGTCTGCGCACGATGGCGGCGACCGACGAGGACGCCGAGTTCATGGAGCTCCTGCAGGTGCAGACCGGCCAGGGGCCCTGCATGGACTGCTACCGCAGTGGCACACCGACGAGCGTCCCCGACATCGGCGCCGAGCACGAACACTGGCCCGGACTCGTCACCGCCATGACCACGACCGGCTACCGGTCCCTGCAGGCGATCCCGATGCGGCTGCACGAGCGCTCCCTGGGAGGCCTCACCCTGCTGCGCCGGCGGGCCGGGCAGCTGGCGGCGGACGACGTCGATCTCGCGCAGGCCCTCGCGGACTCCGCGTCGCTGGGCCTGATGCACTGGTCCGCCGAGCCGGCCCGCGCCGACGACGTCGTCACCCGCGTCCAGAGCGTCATCGCCGCGAAGGCGACGCTGGACATCGCCAGGGGCATGATCGCGGAGTACGCGGGATCCACCGTCGGTGAGGCCGCCCGTCTGCTCGACGGCTACGTGACCCGGCGGCACCTCCGCCTCACCGAGACGGCCCACGCCCTGGTCAGCCGCACCCTGGAGCCGGCCGCCGTCCTGGAGCCGCGGACGGGCTGAGCCCCGTTCGACACCGGCGCGAGGGGGACGCGTCGGCTCCGGACCCCGGGCCGTGTCCACGGTGTGCCCATCAAGGGTGCCGCCCCGCCCGTGACGCCTCCTCCACCAGGCGCGCCGCGTGTTCCACGTGCGCCGGGAGCCGCCTGCGGCGGGCGAGCGCGGCGGGCAGCCGGGCCGGCACGCCGCGCAGGGCCTGGCGGGCGGCGTGATCGCCGGTGACCGCGGCGGCCGCCAGGCGCAGGCCGGCCCGCAGCGCGACGGTCAGCGGCCGGCGCAGCCACAGGGTCAGCACCTCGTTGCGCAGCTCCAGATGGCCGCGGCCCTCGCGGCCCGCCGGATCGGGGTGGTGGCGGGCCGTCAGGGCGGGTTCGTACGTCACTCCCCAGCCGTCGGCGGCCAGGTCGTAGGCGAGGAGGGTCTCCTCCGCGCCGAAGAAGAGCAGCGGGTGGAAGCCGCCCGCCGCGAGGAACGCCTCACGGCGCACCACACAGGCGCAGCCCAGGAGCCGAGCACGGGCCGGCCCGGCAGGTCGGGTTCGGCGGGCAGCGGCGAGTCCGCGAGGACGGCGTTGATCGGGTCCTCGGTGGCGTCGGCGCCGACCAGGGTGCGGGCGGCCAGCAGTCCGAGGCGGGGGTGGGCGTCGAGCAGGTCGGCCGCCCGGCGCAGGGCGCCCGGGCTCCACCAGGAGTCGTCGTCGCTGAAGGCGACGTAGGGCGTGTCCGTGTGCCGCACCGCGAGGTTGCGGCCCAGCGCGGCGCGCGTGGCGTCGTCCGAGCCGTTGGCGACGACGATCACGGCGGGCCGCTCCGGCAGGGCGGCCAGGGTGCGCAGCACGCTCCTGGGAAGCCGAGGAATCAGCCGGGAACGCTCGGGTTCACCTCGTCGCGCCCCCACTCCGAGGAACCGAGCGGATAGGTGTACGCGGGCCGGCCCACGTTCCCGCTCGTGCGGAACGGCTTGCCGCGGTCGTCGACGCGTACCGTGCCCTGCCGGTCACCGCTGGACCAGTCCAGCTCCAGGTACCAGCTGACGTCGTGCGCCCGCGCGTCCGCGAAGACGTAGAACACCTCGGGGTCGGACTCGCTCACCTTGTACGGGAAGTCCCGCTCGCCGTTCTTCGGGGAGAGCGCGGGCCGCCCGGCGTCCAGGTCCACCCCGAAGGCCGCCGTCCGCACCCCGCCGCCGCATCCGACGCCCATCGTGAAGTCGTTCCACGCGAGGGGCGCGCTCTTGTCCACCACCCGCACATGCAGCGCTTCCAGGACGACGGTGGCCTTGCCGGTGCCCTGCACGGTCAGCGCGAGCATCTGCTCCCCACCGGGCACCCCGCCGAGCGCGCCGACCCATCCGCGCGCGTCCTGCTCGCCGGGCGGCGGAGGCACCTGCTCGGGCTGCCGATCCACCAGGTAGTGCTGGCTGCACTGGTCCTCCCACTTGTACGGGTCGACGGCGACGGTGGGCGCGGTGGCCCCGTCCCGCGATCCCGCTTGCGGAGCCGCCCCCGCTCCGCCGCTTCGGGGCGCGGAGACGGAAGCCGTAGGGGTGCCGCCGCGCGAGGCCGACGGCGAGGCGGACCCGCCCTCGGCCGACGGGGTGGCGCCGGGACTTCTGCCGACGGACGCGGAGGCGGCCGCCCCCACGGTGCGCCGGTCACCCCGGTCGTCGTCTCCCTTGCCGGGCACGAGACCCACCACGAGCGCCGCCGACACCACGGCTGCCACCACGGCGGCCCCGGCGAACACGACGGTACGGCGCCGCCGCGCGACGGACTCCCCGGCGGCGGGAGCCTGTTCGTCGGTGGGCGCCTGTCGGTCGGCGGGCGTCTGCTCGCCGGTCTGCTCCGATTCGACGTTCGTGCCGGATTCGCCGACCGCGTCGGTTTCCGTCGCCTCGGTCGTTGCCGTCCGCTGTTCCCGGCGCCGGGCGTCCGCGAGGATCCACTGCCGGTGCAGCTCCACCAGTTCCTCGGGCGTCGCCCTGCACGCCCGCGCGAACCGTTCCACGGGTGCGTAGTCGGTCGGTACGGCGTCCCCGTTGACGTACCGGTGGAGCGTGGAGCCGCTCGTGTGCAGTCGCTTGCCGAGCACGCCGTAACTGAGCCCGGACCGCTCCTTCAACCGCCCCAGCAGCTCCGAGAACTCGTCCCCCGCCACCGTTCCTCCCTCTCCCCACGTTCCGGACCCGCGTTCCAGGGGCTGGTCGTTCCCCCAGGTCAGGGCCGTTGCGGGCGTTCCAGTGTCCCGGATGTCCCGGCGGTCCTGGCGGCCGGGACGGATCGCCCCACACCCTTGGGCCATCCAAGCACGCCGCTCCCGGCACCCGGTCGAGCGGTCCGCGCCAACACCCGTACATCACATGGGGGATCACATGTCCGCACGTACGCACCGCACCGGCCGCGCCCGCATCCTCACCGCCGCCGCACTCGCGGTCGCCGCACTGACGCTGACGGCGTGCCAGGACGGAGAGGGCGTCCACGACGAGGGGGCGTCCGCGGCGTCCGTGTCCGCGTCGGCCACGCCCACGTCCGCGTCCACGGCGGGTTCCGAGGGCTCCTCGTCCTCCGGGAACTCCGCCGCCGGCAAGAACGCGTCGACCTCCGTGCACTCCTCGGCCGCCGCGAACTCCTCCGGTTCCACCGGCGCCAAGGGCGCGGCGGGCGGCGCGGGCTCGGGTTCCGCCCGCACCCGTTGCTCCACCTCCGCCACCCGTACGACGGCCACGGTGGTCTCCCGCCCGCTGAACCACCTTCTCCTCACCGTCACCAACACCGGCTCGAAGAACTGCGACCTGATCGGCTACCCGGCGCCCCGCTTCGGCGAGGCCCAGGCCGTCCCGCCGGTCTTCGAGGCCTCCAAGCCGCAGGCGGTGGTCACGCTGGCCCCCGGGGAGTCGGGCTACGCGAGCGTCCTGCTCTCCTCCGCGGACGGCAGCGGTTCGAACGGCTACACGGCCAAGTCGCTGGAGGTGTACTTCAACAACGGCACGACCGCGGCCCGTCCGTCGCTGCCCGCCAAGGGCGTCCACGTCGACGACTCGCTCCGCGTCTCGTACTGGCAGTCCACCCTGGACGACGCCCTGGCCTGGTGACGGGCCGGCACCGAGGCGCGCCGCCGCCTCAGCGGTCGGAGTAGCCGATGTCCCCGATCGTCCACGCGCTCACGTCCTCCAGCGCGACCCGGTACATGCCGCCGGTGTCGGGGATGCCGTAACTGCCCTGGAGGATCCGGGCGACATGGAAGTGGAGGTGGGTGGGGCCCTCGCCGGCGCCGTCGTCCGGCGGGGGGTCGCCGTCGTCCTTGGACGGGGCAAACGCGGCGGCGAACCGCCCCAGGTGGTCGGAGTCGCGCAGGACTTCGGCCACGCGCTCCTTCCACAGGGCCTCCGGGGCGAGCCGTCCGGTGATGACGCCTCCCGGAGTCACCACGGTCAGGGACATCTGACTGCTGTGCTGCGCCTCCACCATCGCGGCGATCGCGCGGAGCAGGTCGTCAGGGTGCTTCATGCCTCGGGAGCCTAGCCGGACAACCTGTGCCGGCGCGCGGCGGCACCGGAGTTGCCACCGCCCCGGCGCCTGCGCGGGGGGGTCGTCTCCCGGCCATGTTCCGCGCGCGGATGAACCCCATGAGTCGAATAGCCATCCATAACGAACGGTGACGGTCAACGACAGTCAACGCCGGACATGTCTTTTCATGGGGGATCTCTGCTGTGTCGAAATACGCTCGAATAAGACCGTCGCGCCTCTTCATCGCCCTCGCCACGGCCGCGACCGTCGCCCTGACCGTCGTCGTGATCGTGGCCCTGACGGTCACCACCTACGACCACACCTCACCGCGCGCCGCCCGGAGCAAGGCGTCGGGATCGGTGGCGGGGCCGGTCGACTGCCGCAAGGCCAAGTGCGTGGCCCTCACCTTCGACGGCGGCCCGAGCCCGACCACCCCGGGCCTGCTGGACATCCTGAAGCGCCATCACCTGCACGCGACGTTCTTCCTGCAGGGCAAGGGGCACATCGACACGTACCCGCAGATCGTCCGCCGTATCAAGGACGAGGGCGACGAGATCGGCAACCACACCTGGAACCACAAGGTGTTGACGCAGATCGACGCGGCCGACGCCCGGCACGAGCTGAGCAGCACCCAGGACGCCATCGAGAGGATCACGGGCACCAAGCCCGTCCTGATGCGCCCGCCGCAGGGCCGCACCGACCGCGACGTGGCCAAGATCTGCCGAGAGCTGGGCCTGGCGCAGGTGCTGTGGAGCGTCACCGCCAAGGACTACGAGACCACCGACTCGGCCCTGATCACCCAGCGGGTGCTCGAACAGACCCATCGCGACGGCATCATCCTGCTGCACGACCTGCACAAGGGCACGGTGCCCGCCGTCCCCGGCATCCTCAAGGCGCTCGAGCGGCGCGGCTACACCATCGTCACGGTCTCGCAGCTGCTCGCGCCCGCCGAGCCCCGGCCGGGCATGGTCTACCGGCCCTGAGGCCTCGCCAGCGCCGCCGGGCCGGGCGGCCGTACGGCACGGGCCGTACGGTCCCGCGCGGTCCGCGGCTCCTGGCCGAACCGCCCCGGCGGGACCCGGTTCCGCTGTACGGCCCGCCCGTTCGACGGGTGCCACATCCCGCGGCGTTCACACGGCACGAGGCGCGTAACGTGCCGGAGCGTCGACACGGCACGGCGCGTGTCACGCGCCGGCGGGGTCACCAGCCCAGGACGTCCCCGCCGGGAGGCGGGTCCTGCGCCGGAGTGCTCGGCGCGGCGTCCTGGCAGGTGAAGCCGAGGCGGGTCAGCGCCCGGCGCATCTCGCCCGAGGTGAAATCGCGGCGGTTCTGCCGCGTGATCACTTCCCCGACCTGCATCACGGGGTAGACGCGGCTGCCGATGGTGACCGTCACCCCGGTGAGGGGTTCGGGCTCGACACCGCTCATCGACCGCTCGACCTCGCTCTTGGTGAGGTCGAAGGGGAAGCGGGCGATCACACAACGCATGGATGCCTCCATGAAGTCGGGCAGGGACGCCGGTCCCGGGGACTACGGGGGGAGCGGACCGGGCTAGGAGTTGCCGCGCGGCGCGGCGCCACGGCCGCGGGCGGCGGCGGACCGTGCGGCCCCGCCCCGGCCGCCGGGCCGTCCCCTGCGGCGGCGATTGCCGGAACCGGTGCCGGTACCCGCGCTCCGGGCGGGCGGCGGCGGTGCGGCGACGGTGACGGGCACCCCGGAGGGCGTCCGGGCGCCGGTGATGCGCCGCAGCTCGTCCTCGCCCGGCCGGACCCGGGTGGTGCTCGGGGTGATGCCGGCGTCGGCCATCAGACGGTCCATCGCGCGCCGCTGGTGCGGCAGGACGAGGGTGACGACCGTGCCGGACTCGCCGGCCCGGGCCGTACGGCCGCCCCGATGCAGATAGTCCTTGTGGTCGCCCGGGGGGTCGACGTTCACGACGAGGTCGAGGTCGTCGACGTGGATGCCGCGCGCGGCGACGTTCGTCGCCACCAGGACCGTGACGTGGCCCTCCTTGAACTGGGCGAGCGTCCGGTTGCGCTGCGGCTGCGACTTGCCGCCGTGCAGGGCCGAGGCGCGCACGCCCACGGACAGCAGGTGCTTGGCCAGCCGGTCGGCGGCGTGCTTGGTGTCCAGGAACATGATCACCCGGCCCTCGCGGGCGGCGATCTCGGTCGCGGTGGTGCGCTTGTCGTCGTCGTGGACGTGCAGCAGGTGGTGGTCCATCGTGACGACGGCGCCCGCGGACGGGTCGACGGAGTGCACGACGGGGTCGTGGAGGTAGCGCCGCACCAGGAGGTCGATGTTGCGGTCCAGGGTGGCGGAGAACAGCAACCGCTGGCCCCCGGGACCGACCTGGTCGAGCAGCGCGGTCACCTGCGGCAGGAAGCCCATGTCGGCCATCTGGTCGGCCTCGTCCAGGACGGTGACGCCGACCTGGTCCAGCCGGCAGTCGCCGCGCTCGATGAGGTCCTTCAGCCGGCCGGGCGTCGCCACGACGACCTCGGCGCCGCCGCCCAGCACACTCGCCTGGCGGCCGATCGACACGCCTCCCACGACGGTGGCGAGCCGCAGCCGCAGGGCGCGGGCGTAGGGGGTGAGCGCGTCGGTGACCTGACCCGCCAGTTCCCGGGTGGGGACGAGGACGAGAGCGAGCGGCTGCCGGGGCAGGGCCCGCTGCCCTTCGAGCCGGGCCAGCACGGGCAGGCCGAAGGCGAGCGTCTTGCCGGAGCCCGTACGTCCGCGGCCCAGCACGTCGCGTCCGGCCAGGGCGTTCGGCAGGGTGGCCGCCTGGATCGGGAAGGGCACGGTCACGCCCTCCGCCTCGAGCGCGCTCAGCAGGCGGGCGGGCATGTCGAGTTCGGCGAAGGCCGCGACGGGCGGCAACGGCTCGGTGAGTGTCGCCGGAAGAGTGAACTCCTGCGGGCGTGGCGTGGCGTGTGCCCGTCGGCCACTGGTCCGCCCGGTGTCCGGACGATGACTCTGGCGGCCCTTCTCCTGCGCTCGGAAGCGACCGGAGGCGCGGCCGTTACGGCGGGTGCGGTCCATGGAGGAACCCTCCTCGATGCGGCGCATCGAGGAATTCCACTCGCAGCGGGAGCCGCACGAGGATTCGCAAGAATGAGCCGAAGAAAATGGGGCCGAGAAAAGGCCCGGGAAATGCGGAAAGCATGACCGGGGGCCCGCACCCCTAGGTGCGGGCCCCGGTCACGCGGTCGCGTCAGCGTCAGGCGGGAACGATGTTCTCGGCCTGCGGGCCCTTCTGGCCCTGCGTGACGTCGAAGGTAACCTTCTGGCCTTCCTGAAGCTCGCGGAAGCCGCTGGTGGCGATGTTCGAGTAGTGGGCGAACACGTCAGCGCCGCCGCCGTCCTGCTCGATGAAGCCGAAGCCCTTTTCCGCGTTGAACCACTTCACGGTGCCAGATGCCATATTGAATCTCCCTTGGGGGGCAGTGCCGGAGTCCGCACTTTACGGAGTCCGAGTCGCCGCGATGATCACCCCTCCGGAAAGATCCGGAAAGCTCTGCAAAGAAAAAATTCTCTGGCAACCAAAACTGCAACTGCTATCACGCTAACACAGGTCGGGTGGGAACTCCCGTCGATTTCCCGATCACTCCGGAAGCCTCACCCCGTCGTGCCGCGTATTTCTGCAGCGGCCGGACTAGGTATCCGTGGTGGGCTCGTCGAGCCCGCGGCGCATTTCCCGGTTCAGGCGGCGGGTGTCGTCGAGCTGGTCCTCGAGGGAGACGATGCGGCAGGCGGCCTCGATGGGCGTGCCCTGGTCGACGAGCTCGCGGGCGCGGGCGGCGATCCGCAACTGCCGTCGGGAGTACCGCCGGTGACCGCCTTCCGAACGCAGCGGGGTGATCAGGTCGGCCTCGCCGATGGCCCGGAGGAAGGCGGGAGTGGTCCCGAGCACGTCGGCGGCCCGCCCCATGGTGTAGGCGGGGTAGTCGTCGTCGTCGAGGTTCCCGGTGGCAGGGGCGTGGTCAGCGGGCATAGCACCTTGTCTTCGGGAACACGGGGAGGGACCGGGCGGACGCGGCCGGAGGTCCGGCGCGGCCCACCTGCCGGACAACCTTAACGCCGCCCGGCCCGGAGATCTGGCCCCGCCGCGACAGACTTTCCCCCCGGCACTTTTCTCATCAGCCGCACAGATGCCTCTCAGATCACAGAGGGACGATGGCGTCGTCGCCCGCTTCGGACGTTTCGTACGACTGATCGCGGGCGACTCGAACACAGACGTAAAGGAGGCCGTCACCGCCGAGCCACCGCTGCCCGCGACCCAGGAGACCGCCGTATGACCGTCCTCGACCTTCCGCCCCGCTCCGGCGTGCCGAGATCGTCCGTCCGGGACCCGGTCATGGACGAGCGCAACCGCGGCCGTATCGGCTACGGCCTCGTCGTGTGCGGTCTGGCCCTGCTGCCCTGGCTCGCCGTCCTCGCGACGGGCGTCCTCGTCGACAGCGCCCGCGAGTCCCTGACCTGGGTCGGACTGGACAGCCTGGAGGCCGTCGGCCTCGTGACCACGGGCCTGCTGGTCCTGCGGCGCGACCCCCGGCGCACCCTCGGCGCCTCGGCGACCGCCGCGCTCCTGCTCGCCGACGCCTGGTTCGACACGACCACGGCGACATCGGGCACCGACCTCATATCGGCCCTGGCCATGGCGGTCGGCGTGGAACTCCCCCTCGCGGCGCTGTGCGTGATCATCACCATCCGCGGACTTCCCGCCGCTCCGGCCCGCGCGAGGACGAAGCCCGGCCGCCGCCCCTGCCCGCACAGCGCCGACGCCCCGCCCTGCGGCTAGCGACGCCGCCAACGGGGCTGCTCATCACCGGGCTTGCTGGAGCACACCATCGCCGTTCCACGATCCGTCCGGCCGGTCGCGCCCTCGGGGGAGCACCACGCGCCGGGATGGACGAAGCCGCCCGGGGCCGGCGAGGAAGAGGTGCCGGTCTGGCTCATGCGGGCACCGGTGATCACTCCGCCGGAGACGTAGTAGGTGCCGCTGTAGAGCTTGACGACACCGGAGGTCTGCGTCGCCTCCAGGCTGACCGTCACGGCCGAACCGGACACCTGCAGTACGCGCAGGCGGTCGTGTGCCGTTCCGGAGAAGGCCGCCACGAAACTGTCGTAGTCCGGGCTGAAGTTGCTTCCCCCGAGTCGCCAGGCGGTCCTGTAGTCGTGGGAGTTGATGGCGGCGTAGTAGGCCTCGACCACGGCACGGGGCCCACGTGCCGGCCGCGTGGTGGGGGTGACGACGACGGTCCTCGTGACCGTCGGAGCGGGAGCGGAGCCCGTCGTGGTCGCGGACGCCGACGGGGTGGCCGCCGTCCCACCGCTGCCCGTCGTGCCGCAGGCGGTGGCGATGCCCATGGTCAACGCCACGACGGGCAGAAGCATCCGGCGCATGCCCTCACCACCCACAGCCGTACCGCGTGGCCGTACTCGTGCCACTCATCGACCGTCCGACGGGGACCGGCGCTCCGCGCAGATGCCGAAAGGCCCCGCTTCATGGGCCGTATGACCTGTCAGCGGATCAGGTAGTGCAGCGCTCCCGCCAGCAGGAAGACGCTCAGGACCCCGAACGTGATGCGCAGGGTGGTCAGGCTGCGCCAGGCCCGTCCGTACGGTCGGCGCATCGCTTCCGCCCAGTCCCAGACCCACACGTCCGCACCGCGGCAGCCGCCCGCCACCGTCCCGCAGGCGCCGGCCCCGAGCAGCAGGAGCAGCCCCACGACTCCCTGAACGAGCGACGCCATCGCCCACCCCCTCCGATCACCTCGCGGCATGGCCGCAAGGGACGCGTGCGGCTCGTCCGGGCCCACCGATGAGTTCCGCCGACCGCCCCGGTCTACCAGCTCGTACGTCATCGAACCACCGACTGGAGACCCGACATGACCCAGCCCGCACACCCCGGCCGCATGCTGTTCGTGAGCCTCCCCGTCACCGACCTGGCGCGCAGCAAGGGGTTCTTCGCCGAACTCGGGTTCAGCTTCAACCCGGCGTTCTCCGACGAGACCTCCGCCTGCATGCTCGTCGGTGAGGACGCCTTCGTGATGCTGCTCACCCGGGACAAGTTCGCCCAGTTCTCGAAGCTGCCGCTGGCCGACCCGACCACGCACGCGCTGGCGCTGTACTGCTTCAGCGTGTCCTCCCGCGAAGAGGTCGACAAGGTCGGCGCCGCGGCACTCGCGGCGGGTGCGACCGAGGCGGACGGCGCCGAGGACCACGGCTTCATGTACGCCCGCAGCTTCTTCGACCTCGACGGCCACGGCTGGCAGATCATGTGGATGGACCCCGCAGCAGCGCAACAGGGCCCCGAGGCATACGCGGCCTCCGCACAGCCCTCCGAAGGCCGCCCCTGACGCCCTGGACGAACGGGAGCCGCCGACCCTGCCCCCGCCTCACGAGGTGCACAGGGGCCACCTGTTCTCGGTCCGCGTTCCACCTCGACCGGTCCGCCGACTTCACGCCTTCGCGCTGAACGGAGTCGGCGCACCGGGCGGCCCGTGGAGGCGGCCCGTTCCGTAAGGCGTACCGCTGTCCGGGCGTTCCTCGGGTCGTGGAGCGCGGACGAACTGAGTGCAGTACGCGTTGCACGCACCGAGCGCCTCGAAGTTCCGTCGTGCCTGACGCAGGCTGAGGTCGTGGTTGGGGCCGCCGCGCACCACGTGTGCGTCGTGCTCGTCCTGGCCATCGTCCTCCCAGTAGCAGACGTCGCAGATCTCGAATGCCCCGCGTTCGGCCAGCGTGATGAAGCCGCAGCACGGGCAGCGGTAGGGCCCGTCCTCAGCGCTGCCGAAAACGTTCATGAAGGTCACCCCCGAGGGAACTCGACGCGTAGAAGGGGCCGAGCCCGGTCGACATCCTGGCCCCGCCGGTGCCCACGCTGAGCCTCGCCGCACGTGGCGCGACCGAGGTGCGCACTCCACGAGTCGAGACTCGCACACTCATCCCAGGCGCACCGACACGGAAAACGAACCCCCATGACGTACCTCTCTCCCCAGGATCAGTCTGGCACCCGAAAGGGGCGCCTGAGGTCGGCTCGGCTGGTCCTCGGCAACGCGACATGGGGAGGTGTGCGGGGATACATCAATCCGGTACATGGACTACCTTTGGTACATGTCCATGAAGCGCACGAACGTCTACGCGGACCCCGAGGACCTGGCGATCATCAAGGAGGCCGCCAAGCGCCGGGGCATCAGCGAGGCCGAGATCATCCGCCACGGCATCCACCTTGCAGCCATGGCGAACCGGGTTTGGGACGAGCCACTGTTTTCACGCACCTTCGAAGGGCCGGGGCGCACGCTGCCCACGTCGGAGGTCCGCGACGCGGTCGCCGATGCCGTCCTGCGTGAGACCGGCTCGGGCTCCGGATCCGCAGCGTGATCATCGTCATCGCCGATACGTCCGGCCTGCTGGCGGCGCTCGACTCGGCCCACCCGGAGCACGGGGCGGCAAACGAGGCGATCATGGCAGCGGGCCTGCTGGTCATGTCCCCGCTCCTGCTGGCCGAACTGGATCACGTGGCGACGCGTGAGCTCGGCAGGGAGGCTGCCCTCAGCGCGGTCGACGACCTGCGACGCTGGATGAGTCGGGGGCGTGTCGTCTTGCCGGAGATCACGCAGGACCACCTGGGCGCCGCCCAGTCCGTCCGCGTCCGTTACCGCGCGCTGGACCTCGACCTCGCCGACGCGGTGAACGTGGCGCTTGCCGCCGACTACGACACGGACGCGATCCTCACCCTGGACCGACGAGACTTCCGGGCGGTACGCCCGCTGGGCCGTCACAAGGCGTTCCGTGTACTTCCCGACGACCTCCCGCTCTGACGCGGGCGCGACCGCAGTCAAGTACCTGCTTCCACTGCCGGGAGCGGGGCATCGCCTTCGTCCCGTTCTTCGCAGTCTCCGGCCTGCGGCGCGAGGCCGCCGCAGGCCAGGAGCACAGCGCGCGGGTCCACTCGGTCGCTCGCGCCCACAACGCCACGCCGGCCCAGGTACGGCTCGCCTGGACCCTCCACTGCGGTCCACACCTGCTGGCCATTCCTGGTACCACGAACCCGGCGCACCTCGCGGAGAACATCGCCGCCGGAAGCCTGCGCCTGACCGAAGACGAAGTGGCTCTTCTCGGCGAGCGGGCGCGTCGTCAGCGCTTGCGCCACGTCCGAGAAGGCCGCGCTGATCTATCAGCACTCCCACGACGGTCGACAGCAGGAAGTTGCAGCCGGTCTCGACGCGACCGCACGTAGGCCGCGCCAGGAAGCTGCTGGTGTGCCGGATGGTCCACCGGGTACGGCGGACGATCGGCCTTCCGGCACTAATCTGGCACGCGACCACTGATCACAGCGGGCAGCAAAAAGGCCCGGGTCTGTGACCTGGGCCTTCGTGGAGCGGGTGACGAGAATCGAACTCGCGCTCTCAGCTTGGGAAGCTGATGTTCTACCATTAAACTACACCCGCGTAAGACGCCGAACGAGTCGGTGTCGGAACGCAACGTCACCTTACCTCATGGCAGACCCCCGGCGCTGGAGCCGCGGGGTCTGAGCGCGTTTCAGGGGATGGATGGGGCTGCGAGGGGCAGGAGTTGGGGCGTACGGTGGAGGGGAGGGAGAGGGTCCGGGTGAGGCCGGAGTGCCGCCTGGAGAGTCGTTCCTTCGATCCCGTAATGTGGCATTTGTCGTCCGGTGAGCAGCAGCCCGGCGAGGCTCTTTGGGGAAGGGACTCCAGAACTTGATGGAGCGCACCGTCGTCCGTTGTGCCGATGGGCACGTGTTCAGCACCGCTTCGTTCCCGATGCAGCAGGCCGAGCGGCTCGGCCCCGGTCGGTTGCTCCGATGTCCCCGCTGTGCGCGGCTTCGCAGCGTCGTACCGGTGACCCTCGAGAAGCGGTAGCGGCCCGAGCGGCCGGCTGACAGCACGAAAGCGCAGGCGCGCGAGCTGCCACGATTGTGGTCGGCTCGCGCGCCTTGCGTATCCTCGGGGCGTGCTTCTCTCAGACAAGGACATCCGGGCCGAGATCGACGCCGGGCGGGTACGGATCGATCCCTTCGAAGACTCCATGGTGCAGCCGTCGAGCGTCGACGTCCGGCTGGACCGGTACTTCCGGGTGTTCGAGAACCACCGGTACCCGCACATCGACCCCTCCGTCGAGCAGCCCGACCTCACGCGGCTGGTGGAGCCGGAGGGCGACGAGCCGTTCATCCTGCACCCCGGGGAGTTCGTGCTCGCGTCGACGTACGAGGTCATCACGCTTCCCGACGACCTCGCCTCCCGCCTGGAGGGCAAGAGCTCCCTCGGCCGGCTCGGGCTCGTCACGCACTCCACCGCCGGGTTCATCGACCCCGGGTTCTCCGGTCACGTGACCCTGGAGCTCTCCAACCTCGCCACCCTGCCCATCAAGCTGTGGCCCGGCATGAAGATCGGGCAGCTGTGCCTGTTCCGGCTCTCCTCGCCCGCCGAGTTCCCGTACGGCAGCGAGCGGTACGGCTCCCGGTACCAGGGCCAGCGCGGGCCCACCGCCTCGCGCTCCTACCTCAACTTCCACAGGACGCAGGTGTGACGGACGTGAGCGGCGTTCGGGAGAACCTGACCTACGAGGCGTTCGGGACGGCTGTGCGCGAGTTGGCGCAGACCATCGCCGACGACGGGTACGAGCCGGACGTGGTCCTGAGCATCGCGCGCGGCGGGGTGTTCGTCGCCGGCGGGCTCGCCTACGCCCTGGACTGCAAGAACATCCACCTGGTGAACGTGGAGTTCTACACCGGGGTGGGCACCACCCTGGAAATGCCGGTCATGCTCGCGCCCGTCCCCGACGTCATCGACTTCTCCGACAAGAAGGTCCTCATCACCGACGACGTCGCCGACACCGGCAAGACGCTGAAACTGGTACGGGACTTCTGCCTCGACCACGTCGCCGAGGTGCGCTCCGCCGTCATCTACGAGAAGTCGCAGTCGCTTGTGAAGTGCGAGTACGTGTGGAAGCGCACCGACGAGTGGATCAACTTCCCCTGGAGCGTCTTGCCCGTAGTACGTAAGTCGGGGGAGCCGATCACTCCGTCGAAGGAAGCCCTGTGACCTGGCATTGCTCCGTGCAGTCGTGAGAGCCCTTCTGGCATCTGTGCGAGGCCTCATGCCGTGCCGGCGTGGTCGAGACCCCGGTACGGTTATTGATCTCGAAAACCGTCGTGGCAGCGATGTCACCGTGGGTTCACATCCCACCGCCTCCGCGCTGAGAGCAAGTGGAAACGGCCCCTGACCTGGATATCTGGTGAGGGGCCATTCTCATGTCCGGCAGCCGTGCTCCCCGTGGCTTCCCGCTCGATCGGGCACGGCTGGGGCACGGGTATGGCTGAACGGATGCAATGCCGCCCGCCTCATCGAGGGGCTCGTCGCCGGTGGGCAAGCCGATCCCCCTGTTTCAGGGCCAGGCTCAGGGGTAGCCGAGCGGCGTGGTGAATTTCGCCAGTGACCGTTGGTGATTTTTGCCGGTCCGTACGGTCCAGCGGAACGGAATGATCATGATCGAGGTCATGTTCATGCGCGGTGAACCGTGTTGCCGCTGCGCAGGAGAAGAGCAGTGGCCCACCGAAACAGAGCGCAAACTCTGCGAAGGTCATTTCAGGGACGTCGCGGTCGCGCACTTCGCTCGGCGGAGTCATCCCAACCCTGTGGAAGCGGCCACCTCGGCGATGGCAGATGGCCTCCAAGCCGCATCCGCCCCCGTGGACCAGGACGCTGACGAGACGGAGCCGTACGCAACGACCATCGTCACGGAAAGCTGCCATCGCGCTCGAAGCGCGCTCACGTCAGAATCCACAAGCTGGCCCGAGCGGTAGTTGACGCCAACCGGGATCTCCCGTGCGACCGTGGCCCGTTGGGGCAAGAGCGCGGAGCAGTGAAGGGTGGGCCGCACCCGTCGACCCCGGGCGCGGCCACATCCGATTCGAAGGAGTCGCCGTGAGCCTTCGGCTGTCGCTGGATCCTGCCGACCGCGCCTGCGGAGGCACGGGTTGGCTGGACGGCGGCTTCTACGTCTGGGAGGGCGATATTCACCTGGCGGCCGATGAGCGGTGTCCGCTCCACGCCACCTGAGTGCTTGCCTGGGACGGAGGCCTTCCCGTCACCACCCTCAAAGGGTCAAGTCGGCCTGGAGTGTTCTGGCTCCGGTGCACAGGTCGGGAGAGGCGCCCGAGGAGAACCGGCAAGCCGTCTGAGCCGCGGGGTGCGCGGAGACGGTGCGGGCGGCAGGAGAGCCCCTCGGCGGAACGCCGGGGGGCTCTCTCGCTGCTGCGGCGTCGGGGCCCGCACCGCCGTCGACTACCGGCGAGTGGCCCTTTGGCGCGCCGGGCGCCGGGTGGGCTCGGGCTCCTGCGCCTCGGACGAGAAGGACTCGTCGTCCTCGAAGAACTCGTCCCGGCCGAAGTCCGGGGCCTGGAACGGCGCCGTCGCCGGAGGCGGCGAGACGGCGGCGGGGCGGCGGGGCTGCCCTTCCAGGGGGGCGGAGAACAGCGAAGTCTGGTCGATGAGAGGTCTGCCTTTCGTTACGGGCTCCTGAAGGGGCCCGGTGTGCCGTGACCGGGCACAGCGGTTCTACAACTTGGTCATCTTCGTGTACGGGCTCAGGATGCGCATCTGGGCCGTGCCGAAATCCACGAGGGCCGCGATGCCTTCCTCGATGCCGATCACCCGGCCGAGGCCGTACATGTCGTGGGTGACCTGGTCGCCCGTCGCGAAGTGTTTCGGGGCCGGTGCGACCGGCGCCTTGAACGGGCTGGTGGGCAGATGGCGCTTCGATGCCGCAGGCTTTGTCATGGCTCAGTATGCGCCCAGTTGTGCCCCGCTCGCTGTGGCCGGCGGCACAGATCAGGATGACGGCCACCGCTGACCGCCGCTGACCTGGGGTTTCCAGGTGGGAGGAGAGAAACGGCCGGAAAAAAACCGGCCACGGCTTCCTTCCCGACCGGGCCAGACCGTGCCAGGGCTCCCGGTGACACCCCGGGAGCCCCTCTCGTCGGTCCGATGACGGCCGGCTCCTAGAACGTGCCCAGCTTCACGATCGACAGCAGGGCGATCAGCTGGATCGCCGACGCGCCCAGGGCCTTCGGCCAGGGCAGGTCGTGGGAGCGGCTGACCATCATGGTCAGCAGGGCACCGGCCGCCACCCAGGTGGCCCAGCCGAGCATCTGCACGAATGTCGCGTCGCCGCCGAAGAACATGGCGAAGACCAGGCGGGGGGCGTCCGTGAGGGACGTGATCAGCATGGACAGGCCGACCGTGGGCTGCCAGGCCCCGTCGCCGCCGAGCTGGCGGGCCAGCGTGTGGGTGACCACGCCCAGGACGAAGGACGAGACGACCATGGCGACCGCGGTCGTCAGGACGATCGGCACCGCGTTCGACAGGGTGGCGTTGATCGCGTCCGAGCGGGCGCCGTCGAAGCCGAAGACGGCCAGCAGGCCGTAGAGGAAGGTGACGACGAGGGCCGGCCCCCACATGGCGTAGTCCCGCATCTGCAGGAACGTCTGGGCGGGGGAGAGGACGATCCCGCGGAGCAGGTCCTTCCAGTGCAGCCGGGGGCCGATCGGGCCGGACGGCGACTGGGCCGAACCGGCGCGGTAGGTCTCGCCCTGGCTGTAGGGGTCCTCGCCGACGGAGAACGCCTGGGTGTGACCCGGGTTGTTGGCCGCGTACGGGTCCGGGCCGCCGTGCGGCGCGTAGCCGCCGCCGTCGCCGAAGTACTCCGGCTCGCCGTAGCCGCCGGCACCGCCCGACTGCGGCCACTGGCCGCCGCCGTTGCCGTGCTGCCGACCCGGGTGGGGATGCGGCGCCGGCGGATAGCCGTACGACGGTCCCTGCGGCGTCTGCTGTCCGTGCGGGGGGTTTTGCGGTCGCGTTTGCGGAGCGCCGTTGTTCCGGCCGCCGCGTCCGATCCTGAATCCAGCCACGCCTTCGAACGTACCTGGTCCCGGAGAGTGACGTGCCGGACCCGGCGGTTCGGGTCCGGCTTTGCGGCCGACCTGTGACATCCCCTAAGGGGACGGCCAGGCGGCCCCTTAGGGAGCCCCCGAAACCCGTAAGTCCCCCTGCCTCACAGGGCGATCTCCCAGCCGAAGTCGGCGCCGCCCTTGAGGGAGAGGTCGCGGGCGGTGAGCGACTCGGCGCCGGTGGTGGTGAGGCCGGAGGCGGTGCCCTTCAGGACGGTGACGGCCCCGTACCCGTTCTCGTAGCCGGTGCCGATGACGAGGTCGGCCTTGCCGTTCTTGTCGAGGTCGGTCAGACGGACCGTCATGCCGAAGGCGTCGCCGGTCTCGCTGCTGCCGGGCACGCCCGTGGTGTTCTGGGTGTACGACGTCGCGTTCGAGGTCTTCAGTCCCGTGGCCGAGCCGAACAGGATCGTCACCGAACCCGAGTCCCTGGCGGTGCCGTTGTCCTCGCCGTAGGCGCCCACGGCGACGTCGGCGTACTTGTCGCCGTTGATGTCGCCGACGGCGAGCGCCGAGCCGAAGAGGTCGTCGGTCTCGCCGGAGCCCGGCACGCCCGCCGTGTCCTGGTGGACGACCGTCGGCGTCTGCGCGGGGTCGGGGCCGTTCGGGCCGCCGTACCAGACGCTGATCTGGCCGCCCTTGTGGCCGCCCGGCTTGGCGGCGCGCGGGTCCTCGTGGTCGCCGAGGACGAGGTCGCCGTAGCCGTCGCCGTTGATGTCGCCGATCGCGCCCTGGTGGCCGTCGGCGGCGGGCAGCGCGGTCCGCGCGTAGTCGGACTCGGGGTGGTCGTCCCAGCCGGCGGGGTCGTAGTGGACGTACTCGATGACGCCGGCCTCGTCGCTCTCCAGGAGGTACGGGTACACCCGCTCGGCCGCCCGGTCGCCGTCGATGTCCCCGGCGAAGACCTCGTACGTGGTGCCCACCTCCTCCACGGGGGTCAGGCTCAGGGGCTTGCCGGTACGGGTGAAGGGGCCCCGGTGCAGGCCGGTGCGGCTCTGGCCGGTGGCGGTGACGTCCGTCTTGCCGTCGCCGTTGAAGTCGCCGGTGGCGACGGAGCCGGCGTAGCCGCCCCACTCGCTCAGGCCGGAGGGGGAGGGCAGCGAGGCGCCGCCGGACAGGCCCGACTTGGAGCCCCAGATCACGGTCGCGCTGCCGACGCCGGCGCGGTCGCCGATGCCCTCGTTCGGGGTGCCGACGATCAGGTCGGCGTAGCCGTCGCCGTCCAGGTCGCCGGTGGCGAGGCCGTCGCCGAAGCGGTCCAGTTCCTCGGCGGTGCCCGGGACGCCGGTGGAGTTCTGCGTGATCACGGTCTTCCTGGTGGCCGAGACACCGGAGGACGAGCCGTACAGCACCACGACCGCGCCGGCGCACGAGACCGTGCCGACGGTGGCGCAGGGGGCGGCGACGGCGGTGTCGCGGTAGCCGTCGCCGTTGAAGTCGGCGGCCAGGCCGGAGGGCGCGGCGGTCGCCGGGGCGGCGGTGAGGGTGAGCAGCCCGCCCGTCAGCGCGGCCGCGGTGGCCGACGCGAGGGCGAGTCGCAGGGTCTTGTGCATGCGGGGTCTCCTGCGGCATGCGGGGATGCCCGGGGGCATCGACAGTCGGTGGCGTGCCCTGGGGAGACCTTTGCCGTCAGGTAAGGGTTGTACGTGAGAACGGTAAATATTCTCAGGCGGGTCAGCGGTCGGCCAGGAACTCCGATGTCGAGAAGCGGACCGCCGGCCGCGCCGCCACCAGCCCTTTCCGGGTGCCGGGAAGGACGGTGACGGTGTCCTCGGTCTCTCCGCGGTGCGTCCGCAGCACCAGGTCGGCGCGGCCGTCGCCGTCGAAGTCCGCCGCCGTGAGGAGCGTCGTCGTGCCGGGGGCCGGCGGTTGCACGGTCACCGTGTCCGCTGCCGAGAGGCCGCCCTCGCGGCCGTGGAACACCTTCAACTCGCCTCCCTCGGCGATGAGTTCGCTCAGGCCGTCCCCGTCGAGGTCGGCCGTGGCCAGGCGGCGGCCGGGGACGGCGAGGGTGGCGCGGGCGGAGCCGGGGAGGTCGTAGCGCAGGGACGTTTCGGCGGTGGTGCCGACCGCCGCGTCCAGGGCCGTGCCCCGGCCGAGACGGCCGAGGGCGACGGCGAGGCCCTCGGGAAGGGCGGCGCCGGTGCGGGTGGGGCCGTCCGGACCGCCGAGGACGATCGTCGAGGTGCCGGAGCCCCCCGTCGTACGGACGACCAGGTCGTCGTAACCGTCGCGGTCGATGTCGGCCGCGGGGCCGGTCGGGACCTCACCCGTGGAGGGGACCGGGGCGGCGGCCGCGTGCGGGGTGCCCTTGCGGCCGAACGGGCCGCGCAGACAAGTGAGTCGGCCGCCGGAGGCGTGCAGCACCAGGTCCTGCGCGCCGTCGCCGTCGAAGTCGCCGCACACCGGCTGATCGGGCCAGTCGGTGCCGGCGCGGGCGCGGGCGGGGACGGCGAGGTGGACCGCGCGGGTCAGGCCCGCCGGGGAGCCGAAGAGGATCTGCAGCGGGACCGGCGGCCGGCCCCGGCCGTCGTAGGGCGGGTCGGTGGAGACGACGAGGTCGGTGAAGCCGTCCCGGTCCAGGTCGCAGCTCGCCTCCGCGTCGAGGACGGCCGGGAGACGGCCCCCCGTGCGGGCCGCGTAGCCGGCGGGGGTGAGCAACTGCCGTGCGCCCGGGACGAGTCCGCGCGCGCTGCCGTAGACGATGCCGATGCCGGCGTCGTCGGCGTGGCGGTGGGCCTTGACCAGGTCGTCGAGGACGAGGTCGCGGTGGCCGTCGCCGTTGAAGTCGTCGGCGGCCTTGCTGCCCGTGCCGCGCGGGACGGGCAGCCTGGCGGGGGCGTCCGAGAGCCGTGTGGGGGCGTGTCCGGCGGCGGGCGTGTCCGTGCCGGGGCCGCAGGCGGCGAGCAGCAGGAGGCAGCCGCACATCGCCGCCGTGACCGTCGTCCCGCCGCTTCGCACGCGCACCGCCCACCCCGCCCGCCCCGCCGACTACGCCGGCCCCATCATGCACGCGTCCGGGACACCGCGACAGCTCGCCCGGGCCTGGGCACAGTGGAGGGATGAGTGCAGACGGAGGGAATGTTCTGGCGGGGGCGCGGGTGGCGACCCGGCTGCCCGCCCAGGATCTCGACCGGGCACGCCGCTTCTACGCCGAGATGCTCGGGCTGGAGCCCGTGGACGAGCGGCCGGGCGGGCTGCTGTACCGGTGCGGGGGAGTGGACTTCGTGCTCTTCCGGTCCACGGGAACCTCGCCGGGGACGTTCACGCAGATGGCGTTCGAGGATGTCGGGGATCTGCCGGCCGTCGTGGCCGAGCTGCGGCGGCGCGGGGTGGTCTTCGAGGAGGTGGACGCGCCGGGACTGAAAACCGTGGACTCGATCGCGGAGGTCGAGGGCAATTACCCGAGCAAGGGTGCCCGCGGGGAGCGCGGCGCGTGGTTCCGGGACAGCGAGGGGAACCTGCTGGCGATCGGGCAGCCGGTGTTCTGAGGCCCGGGCCGTCGGGTGGAGGATGGGCCCATGAGCGTAGTCAAGATCAACGTACTGACCGTGCCGGCCGAGCAGCGCGAGGTCCTGGAGAAGCGGTTCGCCTCCCGGGCCCACACCGTGGACGGCTCCGACGGCTTCGAGTGGTTCGAGCTGCTCCGCCCGGTCGAGGGCACCGACCAGTACCTCGTGTACACCCGCTGGCGGGACGAGGAGTCCTTCCAGGCGTGGATGGAGGGCCCGATGAGGTCCGCGCACCAGGGCGGCCAGGAGGGCGGCGAACGCCCGAGGCCGGCGGCCAGTGGTTCGACGCTGTGGTCCTTCGAGGTGGTGCAGCAGTCCGGGCCGAAGGGCGCGTGACGCATACGGCGGCGACCTCGTCGTGACGCATACGGCGGCGCCCCCGCCTCGTGTGAGGTGGGGGCGCCGCCGTGGTGGTGCGGGGTCGGGTTACTTCACCGGCTCCGGTTCCGGTGCGCTCTCCGTCTCCTCCTCGCCCGCCGGGTCGACCGGCGTCCTGACGGATTCGAGGAGCAGCTGGGCGACGTCGACGACCTGGATCGACTCCTTCGCCTTGCCGTCGTTCTTCTTGCCGTTGACCGAGTCGGTCAGCATGACCAGGCAGAACGGGCAGGCCGTGGAGACGATGTCCGGGTTCAGGGACAGGGCCTCGTCGACGCGCTCGTTGTTGATGCGCTTGCCGATGCGCTCTTCCATCCACATGCGCGCACCACCGGCGCCGCAGCAGAAGCCGCGCTCCTTGTGGCGGTGCATCTCCTCGTTGCGCAGGCCCGGGACGCCCGCGATGATCTCGCGCGGGGGCGTGTAGATCTTGTTGTGGCGGCCCAGGTAGCAGGGGTCGTGGTAGGTGATGATGCCCTCGACCGGGGTGACCGGGACCAGCTTGCCCTCGTCGACGAGGTGCTGCAGCAGCTGGGTGTGGTGGATGACCTCGTAGTCGCCGCCGAGCTGCGGGTACTCGTTGCCGATCGTGTTCAGGCAGTGCGGGCAGGTCGCGACGATCTTCTTGGCCGACTTGGGCTTTGCGGACTCCGGGACCACCTTGCCGTCGTCGTCCAGCTCCTCGCCGAACGCCATGTTCAGCGCCATGACGTTCTCCATGCCGAGCTCCTGGAACAGGGGCTCGTTGCCCAGGCGGCGGGCGGAGTCACCGGTGCACTTCTCGTCGCCGCCCATGATCGCGAACTTGACGCCCGCGATGTGCAGCAGCTCGGCGAAGGCCTTGGTGGTCTTCTTGGCGCGGTCCTCCAGGGAGCCGGCGCAGCCGACCCAGTACAGGTACTCGACCTCGGTGAGGTCCTCGATGTCCTGGCCGACGACCGGGACCTCGAACTCGACCTCCTTGAGCCACTCCAGGCGCTGCTTCTTGGCCAGGCCCCAGGGGTTGCCCTTCTTCTCCAGGTTCTTGAGCATCGTGCCCGCCTCGGACGGGAACGCGGACTCGATCATCACCTGGTAGCGGCGCATGTCGACGATGTGGTCGATGTGCTCGATGTCCACCGGGCACTGCTCGACGCAGGCGCCGCAGGTGGTGCAGGACCACAGGACGTCCGGGTCGATGACGCCGTTGTCCTCCAGGGAGCCCACGAGGGGCCGCTCGGCCTCCGCGAGGGCCGCGGCGGGCACGCCGGCCAGCTGCTCCTCGCTCGCCTTCTCCTCGCCCTCCATGGACTTGCCGCCACCTGCGAGCAGGTAGGGGGCCTTGGCGTGCGCGTGGTCGCGCAGCGACATGATCAGCAGCTTCGGGGAGAGCGGCTTGCCGGTGTTCCACGCGGGGCACTGCGACTGGCAGCGGCCGCACTCGGTGCAGGTGGAGAAGTCCAGCAGACCCTTCCAGGAGAACTGCTCGACCTGGGAGACACCGAAGATGTCGTCGTCGCCGGGGTCGGCGAAGTCGATCGGCTTGCCGCCGCTCGTCATCGGCAGCAGGGCGCCCAGGGAGGTCTCGCCGCCGGCGTTGCGCTTGAACCAGATGTTCGGGAACGCCAGGAAGCGGTGCCAGGCCACACCCATGTCGGTCTTCAGGGCGACCGTGATCATCCAGATGAAGGAGGTCGCGATCTTCAGGCCGGCGAAGAAGTAGGTGAGGTTCTGCAGCGTGGAGACGTCCATGCCCGCGAGCCAGTGGACCACGGGGTAGGAGATGAAGAAGGACGCCTCGTAGGAGTCCACGTGGTGCTGGGCGCCCTCGAGCGCGTGCAGCATGAAGATGCAGACGCCGACGATGAGGATGACGGCCTCGACGAAGTACGCCTGGCCGAAGTTGGAGCCGGCGAAGCGGGACTTGCGGCCCGGCCTGCGCGGGTGGCTCAGCTGCCGGATGGCGATCAGGACGAGGATGCCGAGGACCGTCATGGTGCCGATGAACTCGACGAAGACGTTGTACGGCGCCCAGTCGCCGAGAACCGGCAGCAGCCAGTCGGCCTGGAAGAGCTGGCCGATGGCGTTGACGATCGTCAGCAGCAGGGTGAAGAAGCCCACCGCCACGAACCAGTGCGCGACGCCGACGACACCCCAGCGGTTCATCCGGGTGTGGCCGAGGAACTCCCGGGCCACGGTGACGGTGCGCCGGCCGGGATCGTCGGTGCGGGTACCCGCGGGCACGCTCTGGCCGAGCCGCATGAAGTTGTAGATCTGCAGGATGGCGCGGGCGAACAGCGCCACGCCAACCACGATCAGAACCAGCGACACGATGATCGCGGCGAGTTGCATTTGGGGGCTCCTCGGGCCTGCGAGGGGTTCTCTCGAGGGAATCCTCGACATTACTAAGCGGTAACTTATGCAGTCCGTCTGAGACTACCCACATTCTCCGTCGCAATGTAGTCAGCGGTGCGGTGATCTGCGTCGCTGAGGGTCACCTCAAAGGTCCGGGACGATCCGATCGTGTTATTCGTGCCAAATTGATACATTCGCCCCTAATTTAGACCCGTGCTCTACGGGATCGCCGCCGCCACCACCGCCCTGTTCCTCGCCGCCGTCCTCTCCGCGCTCCTGCGGATCCCCGCCCTGCGCCTCGGGGTCGTCGACCGGCGGCGGCAGCGGCCGTTGCCGCTGTTCGGGGGAGTGGCGGTGGTGCTCGCCAGCTGTCTGGTCGCCGGTGCCGGGGACTGGGCGGGCGTCGCGCCGCTCGGCGGCGGCGTCGGGCGTCTGCTCGTCGCCGGCGCCGCGGTCGCCGCGCTGGGCCTCCTCGGCGACGTGGGGCGGCTCCGGGTGTGGGTGCTCGTCGCCGGTACGGCGGTGGCGGCGGCGTGCGTGGTGCCGTACGGGGAGACCGGTGTCGGCGGAGGGCTGCTGGCCGTCGGGTGGATCACCTTCGTCGCCCTCGGCTTCCGCGCCCTCGACCACGCCGACGCGCTCGCCGGGACCGTCGGCGTGCTGACCGCCTTCGGGGTGGGGACCTGTGCCGCCGCCGAGGTGATGGACGGGCTCGCGGTGCTGCTGAGCGTGCTGGCCGCCGCGCTGACGGGGTTCCTGATGCACAACTGGCATCCCGCGCGCGTGGGGCTCGGCGCCTGCGGCTCGCTCTTCGCCGGCTTCGTCCTGGCCGCCGCCGCGGTGTTCACGCGCGCCGGCTACGGGCTCGCCTCCAGTGCGGGCGTGCTCTTCCCGCTCACCGCCGTCGCCAGTGCGGACGTGCTGCTCGTGGTGCTGGCCCGGCGGCTCGGCGGGCGGCCGCTGCAACGGCGCGGACCGGACCATCTCGCCCACCGGCTCCGGCGGTTGGGAGTGACCCCGCAAGGAATCACCGTGCTGCTGGGCATCGGGGCGTTTGCGGGGGTGCTCGTCGGGGTGCTCGTGGACATGGGGTGGATCGCCGCGTCCGGGGTCTGGTGGGTGGGGGCGGGGGCGCTGATCGTCGTCCTGGCACTGCTCCGGATCCCTGATCGTTCCCCTAGGGGTTCGACATCCGCGCAGGTCACGGGCAGGTTGCGTGTAAGGAGCGGATAAGACTTGAGCCCATACGACTCATGTCTGTTGACCCATTCGTCGCCGTCATGCACACTTGAGTCCGTTCCACTCAAGTCAGCTGGAGGAATCAACCATGGCACGTGCGGTCGGCATCGACCTGGGCACGACTAACTCCGTCGTCAGCGTTCTGGAGGGCGGCGAGCCCACCGTCATCACCAACGCCGAGGGCGCCAGGACCACGCCGTCCGTCGTCGCCTTCGCGAAGAACGGTGAGGTGCTCGTCGGCGAGGTGGCCAAGCGTCAGGCGGTCACCAACGTGGACCGGACCATCCGGTCCGTGAAGCGCCACATGGGCACGGACTGGAAGATCGAGCTCGACGGGAAGCAGTTCAACCCGCAGCAGATGAGCGCCTTCATCCTGCAGAAGCTGAAGCGGGACGCCGAGTCCTACCTGGGCGAGAAGGTCACGGACGCGGTCATCACCGTCCCGGCCTACTTCAACGACTCCGAGCGCCAGGCGACGAAGGAGGCCGGCGAGATCGCGGGCCTGAACGTCCTGCGCATCGTCAACGAGCCGACCGCGGCCGCGCTCGCGTACGGCCTCGACAAGGACGACCAGACGATCCTCGTCTTCGACCTCGGTGGCGGCACCTTCGACGTCTCGCTGCTGGAGATCGGCGACGGCGTCGTCGAGGTGAAGGCCACCAACGGTGACAACCACCTCGGTGGTGACGACTGGGACCAGCGCGTCGTCGACTACCTGGTGCAGCAGTTCAAGTCCGGTCACGGCGTGGACCTCGCCAAGGACAAGATGGCCCTCCAGCGCCTCCGCGAGGCCGCCGAGAAGGCCAAGATCGAGCTGTCCTCGTCCACCGAGACCTCGATCAACCTGCCCTACATCACCGCCTCCGCCGAGGGCCCCCTGCACCTCGACGAGAAGCTCACCCGCGCCCAGTTCCAGCAGCTGACCGCGGACCTGCTGGAGCGCTGCAAGACGCCGTTCCACAACGTCATCAAGGACGCCGGCATCTCCATCAACGAGATCGACCACGTCGTCCTCGTCGGTGGCTCCACCCGCATGCCCGCCGTCGCCGAGCTCGTCAAGGAGCTGACCGGCGGCAAGGAGGCCAACAAGGGTGTGAACCCGGACGAGGTCGTCGCCATCGGCGCCTCGCTCCAGGCCGGTGTCCTCAAGGGCGAGGTCAAGGACGTCCTGCTCCTCGACGTCACCCCGCTGTCCCTCGGTATCGAGACCAAGGGCGGCATCATGACCAAGCTGATCGAGCGCAACACCACGATCCCGACGAAGCGCTCCGAGATCTTCACGACGGCCGAGGACAACCAGCCGTCCGTGCAGATCCAGGTCTACCAGGGCGAGCGCGAGATCGCGGCGTACAACAAGAAGCTCGGGATGTTCGAGCTGACCGGTCTGCCGCCGGCCCCGCGCGGCGTGCCGCAGATCGAGGTGTCCTTCGACATCGACGCCAACGGCATCATGCACGTGACCGCCAAGGACCTGGGCACGGGCAAGGAGCAGAAGATGACCGTCACCGGCGGCTCCTCGCTGCCGAAGGACGAGGTCGACCGGATGCGCCAGGAGGCCGAGCAGTACGCGGAGGAGGACCACCGCCGCCGCGAGGCCGCCGAGACCCGTAACCAGGGCGAGCAGCTCGTCTACCAGACGGAGAAGTTCCTCAAGGACAACGAGGACAAGGTCCCCGGCGAGGTCAAGACCGAGGTCGAGGCCGCCGTCGAGGAGCTGAAGACCGCGCTCAAGGGCGAGGACACCTCCGAGATCCGCACCGCCACCGAGAAGGTCGCCGCGGTCTCCCAGAAGGTCGGCCAGGCCATGTACGCCGACGCCCAGTCCGCGCAGGCCGCGGGCGGCGCCGACGCCGGTGCCGAGGCGCCCAAGGCCGACGACGACGTCGTCGACGCCGAGATCGTGGACGACGAGCGCAAGGACGGTGCCGCGTGACGGAGGAGACCCCGGGCTTCGAGGAGAAGCCCGACGTCCCCTCAGGCGCCACCTCTGACGACGCCGAGCCGAAGGCCGCCGCCTCCTCCGAGGGGGCGGCCCCGGCCGGGGACGCAGCTCAGATCGCCGGTCTGACGGCCCAGCTGGACCAGGTGCGCAAGGCGCTCGAGGAGCGCACGGCGGACCTCCAGCGGCTGCAGGCCGAGTTCCAGAACTACCGCCGCCGCGTGGAGCGGGACCGGATCACGGTCAAGGAGATCGCCATCGCGAACCTCCTGACCGAACTCCTGCCCGTGCTCGACGACATCGGCCGCGCCCGGGACCACGGCGAACTCGTCGGCGGATTCAAGTCCGTCGCGGAGTCGCTGGAGACCGTCGCGGCGAAGATGGGTCTGCAGCAGTTCGGCAAGGAGGGCGAGCCCTTCGACCCGACGATCCACGAGGCCCTGATGCACAGCTACGCGCCGGACGTCACCGAGACGACGTGCGTGGCGATCCTGCAGCCCGGGTATCGCATCGGCGAACGCACCATCCGCCCCGCCCGGGTGGCCGTCGCCGAACCGCAGCCGGGCGCGCAGACGGTCAAGGCCGAGGGTGCCGAGGACGCTCCCGCGGCCGGCGACGAGAAGGACAACGGCCCTGAGGAGGGCTGACGTAGACACCGAGCGGAACACCGGAAAGGGGGCGCGTCGGGGATGAGCACCAAGGACTTCATCGAGAAGGACTACTACAAGGTCCTCGGCGTCCCCAAGGACGCCACCGAGGCCGAGATCAAGAAGGCGTACCGGAAGCTCGCCCGCGAGTTCCACCCGGACGCCAACAAGGGCAACGCCAAGGCCGAGGAGCGCTTCAAGGAGATCTCCGAGGCGAACGACGTCCTCGGTGACCCCAAGAAGCGCAAGGAGTACGACGAGGCCCGCACCCTCTTCGGCAACGGCGGCTTCCGCCCGGGGCCGGGCGCGGGCGGCGGCTCCTTCAACTTCGACCTGGGCGACCTCTTCGGAGGCGGCGCCCAGGGCGGCGGTCAGGGGGCCGGCGGGTTCGGCGGCGGGCTCGGTGACGTCTTCGGGGGCCTGTTCAACCGGGGCGGCTCGGGCACCACGCGCGTGCAGCCCCGGCGCGGTCAGGACATCGACACCGAGGTCAGCCTCAACTTCACCGAGGCGATCGAGGGGGCGACGGTCCCGCTGCGCATGACCTCGCAGGCACCGTGCAAGGCCTGTTCCGGCACCGGCGACGCCAACGGCAACCCCCGGGTGTGCCCGACGTGCGTCGGCACCGGCCAGGTGGCCCGGGGTTCGGGCGGCGGCTTCTCGCTGACCGACCCGTGCCCGGACTGCAAGGGCCGCGGCCTGATCGCGGAGCACCCCTGCGAGGTCTGCCACGGCAGTGGGCGCGCCAAGTCGTCCAGGACCATGCAGGTCCGTATCCCGGCAGGGGTGGACGACGGCCAGCGCATCCGGCTGCGCGGCAAGGGCGCGCCCGGTGAGCGGGGCGGCCCGGCGGGCGACCTGTACGTCACGGTCCATGTCTCCGGGCACCCGGTCTTCGGCCGCAAGGGCGACAACCTCACCGTCACCGTGCCGGTGACGTTCTCCGAGGCGGCGCTCGGCGGCGAGGTCAGGGTTCCCACCCTCGGCGGCCCGCCCGTCACCCTGAAGCTGCCGCCGGGTACGCCCAACGGCCGCACCATGCGCGCCCGGGGCAAGGGCGCGGTCCGCAAGGACGGCACCCGCGGGGACCTGCTGGTCACCGTCGAGGTGAGTGTCCCGAAGGACGTGACGGGGAAGGCTCGTGACGCGCTGGAGGCGTATCGCGAGGCGACCGCGGGCGAGGACCCGCGGGCGGAGCTGTTCCAGGCGGCGAAGGGAGCTTGATCGAGATGGACGGCCGTCGACGCAACCCGTATGAACTGACCGAGGAGACCCCGGTCTACGTCATCTCGGTGGCTGCCCAGCTCTCCGGTCTGCACCCGCAGACCCTGCGCCAGTACGACCGCCTGGGCCTGGTCTCGCCCGACCGCACGGCCGGGCGGGGCCGGCGCTATTCGGCCCGCGACATCGAACTGCTCCGGCAGGTGCAGCAGTTGTCGCAGGACGAGGGCATCAACCTGGCCGGCATCAAGCGCATCATCGAACTGGAGAACCAGGTCGCCGCGCTCCAGCAGCGCGTCGTGGAGCTCCAGGCGGCCGTCGACGGCGCCGCGGCGGCGATGCAGCAGCGCGAGGCCGCGGTGCACGCCTCCTACCGGCGCGACCTGGTGCCGTACCAGGAGGTCCAGCAGACCAGCGCGCTGGTGGTGTGGCGGCCGAAGAAGGCGAAGGACTAGCGACACGTCTGTACGAAGGGGCCCGGAGGCGCAGACCTCCGGGCCCCTTCGCGTGGGCTCGCGGGTCAGCGGCCGACGAAGAACTCCAGCGACGAACTCTGGGCGCTGGGGCGCCCGTAGGGGTCCACGGCGTACACGGTGACCGTGCACGGGCCGTTGTACGGCGGCGTCCAGGAGATGTCGCCGGTGGTGGACAGCTGGGTGCCGCTGGCGCCGCAGGCGCCGTCGATCTCCCAGGAGTAGCCCTTCAGGACGCGGCCCTCGTCGCCCGCGCCGGGTGCGGCCGTGACCTTGACGGGGGAGCGGGCCGGGATCCCCGCCGAGACGAGCGTCAGGCTCGGCGCGGCCGGTCCGGTCTGGGTGACCCGACCCAGCCGGTCGACGGTGAGCACCTCGGAGGGCGCGGACTCGGCGCCCGTGCCGTCCACGGCGACGACGTAGTAGGACGCCTCGCCGGCCGGGGCGACGATGTCGTCCCAACCGCCGCCGCGGACGCTGCCGATGGCGCTGAAGCCGCCGTCGGTGCGGCGGTAGACGTTGTACTGGCCGGAGTCCTCGGGCAGGTCCCAGCGCAGCTCGGTCCGGTCGTCGTGGAGGGTGGCGGTCAGCCCGGTCGGGGCCGGTGTTCCGTTCGGCTCGGGGCGGGTGGCGGTCACCGGGGCGGAGGCGGGGGAGACGTTCCCGGAGCCGTCGACCGCGTGCACCCGGTAGACCCAGGCGGTGTCGGTCCCGGCGCGCACGTCGGTGAAGGACGTGCCGGTGACCAGGTCGGGTCCGTCGGCGTCCTGCTGTCCCTCGGGCGCGCCCCATACCTCGTAGTGGTGGATGTCCGCCGCGCCGGAGGCCTGCCAGGCGACGGTGTTGCCGGCGGTGGTGCCCTTCGCCGTGACGCCGGTGACCTGTCCCGGCGCGGTGCGGTCGACGGTGGTCACGCCCTGGTCCGCGGTGCCGGCCGAGGTGTTGCCCGCCCGGTCGTAGGCGCGCACCTCGTAGTAGTACGTCGCGCCCGTCATCGGCAGGGCGGCGTCCGTGTACGACGTCGAGGTGGTCGTCGCGAGCGGCGCGGAGCCGAACGACGTGCCCTTCAGCCGCCGGTAGACCCGGTACCCGGCGAGGTCCATCTCCTTGTTCTTCGCCCAGGTCAGCTTCGCCTTCCCGGTGGCCGTGTCGTACACCGGCGAAGTTCCCGTGGGCACCAGGGGCTTGACCTTGTCGACGTCGGCGGAGGTGCGCGGGGTGTAGGTGAACTTGACCTTCGCGGCGCCGGTGAAGTTCGCGTAGTCGATCCGGAGGCTGTGCCTGCCGGAGGGGATCGTGACGTTGACGGTCTTCTGCACCGTCGACGACACGTTCTTCCAGAGGTCGATCCTGCGGGTGCCGTCGAGGTAGACGCGGATGCCGTCGAGGCCGCTCGCGGTGAGCGCGAAGGGGCCGCCGGAGCCGAAGTCGCGGGTGACGCTCCAGCGGACGCCGAAGTCGTCCTTCGGCAGGCCGGATACGGGGGCGCCGCTCCAGCTCTGGTCGATCGCGCTGTCGCAGTCCGTCTTCTTCGCCGTACCGGAGAAGGCGGTGTTCCCGAAGAACTGGCGCTTGTAGACGGGCGAGGTGCAGGTGGTCGCCGCGGAGGCGGCGGAGGCGGACGCGCCGAGCAGAGCGCCCGCGGCGGTCGCGAGTACCAGTGTCGAAGCCGTCGTACGTCTGGCTGAGTTCATTCGATCCTCTGATCGGTCGAGGACGGCTGTTCGGAACCGTCGTGATCACGACTCGCGAGGTATCGGCTTGGTTGTACTGATCTTTGCCTGGCGATTGCCTGCCGTTGCATGGAGAGTCCGTAAAGGGTGTTTGGAGGCGTTTCCTTCATGTCTTCACAAGCCAAGCGGAGCGTGGCGTTGCGCACTCGTTAAGTAGTTCCGCTTGACGCCCGGGGGCGGCTGCGCGTTGGCTTTTCAGACATCCGGGCACCTTCAGGCGCCCGAGTCCCGTAGGCACCAGAAGTGAGCAGGCCTGTGAGCAGTCCCACGCGTCGTATCGCCATATCCGTGGCCGCGTCCACGATGACCCTGTCGCTGGCCGGGTGCGGCATGCTCGACGTGTCGGGGGACAGCAGTTCGGCGAGCCCGACGAAGGGCAACGACGTCACCATCGGCCTGTTGCTGCCGGAGAAGGCCAACACCCGCTACGAGGACTTCGACTACCCCATCATCAAGCAGCAGGTGGAGCTGCTCACCAAGAAGCAGGGCAGCGTCGACTACCAGAACGCCGAGCAGGACGCCAAGAAGCAGGCGAGCCAGATGCAGAAGATGATCGACGACAAGGTCGACATCATCCTGCTGGACGCCGTCGACTCGCACGCCATCGCCGGCGAGGTGAAGAAGGCCAAGGACGCCGGCATCCCGGTCATCGCCTACGACCGCCTCGCCGAGGGCCCCATCGACGCCTACGTCTCCTTCGACAACGAACTGGTCGGCGAGGTCCAGGGCCGCACCCTGCTCGACGCCCTCGGCGGCAACGCGGACACCTCCGACAAGGTCGTCATGATGAACGGCTCGCTCACCGACCCCAACGCCAAGCAGTTCAAGGCCGGTGCGCAGTCGGAGCTCAACGGCAAGGTGACGATCGCGGCGTCCTACGACACCAAGGACTGGAAGCCGGAGAACGCCGAGGCCAACATGACCCAGGCGATCGCCAAGATCGGCAAGGACAACATCGCGGCCGTCTACTCCGCCAACGACGGCATGGCGGCCGGTGTCATCGCCGCCCTGAAGAAGGCCGGCGTGACGAAGATGCCGCCCATCACGGGCCAGGACGCCGAACTGGCGGCCGTGCAGCGCATCGTCGAGGGCGACCAGTACATGAGCGTCTACAAGTCCTACCCGCAGGAGGCCGAGGCCGCCGCGCAGATGGCCGTCGCCAAGGTCCAGGGCCACGACATCCAGTTCGACGCCCTCACCCAGGACACCGTGGACAGCCCCACCGACAAGGACATCCCCGCCCAGCTCGTCACCGTGACCGCCCTGACGAAGAAGAACATCAAGCAGACGGTGATCTCGGACGGCATCTACACCGTCTCGCAGATCTGCACGGCGAAGTTCGCCTCCGCCTGCGCGTCGGTCGGGCTGAAGTAACCCCGAAGCGCACAGCGGCGGATATCCGCCATGAGACCCCGTCGGAGGCCCCTCCGGCGGGGTTCTTCACGATGCCCCCACAACTCCCCGGTACCACCGTCATCTTGTTGCAAGTCGACGTACGGAGGGTTGTCGATACCCGTACAAACCGGTGCTTTCTTTCGGCCGTGGCCGTCGAAGCCGTGTTGCGGAGCAGGGTGTGTCCGCGCATAGTTGCGCTGCGGAAGACGGCGGAACCGGGGGGTGGGATGAACGATGGCCGGGTACGGGGCGGACGCTCATCCACACGGTGCTGACCGACTGTGCGAGGCCGGGGACCGCGTGTACTCCCGGGCGGTGCGGCGCGGACGGGTCTCGCGGCGCGACGCCGAGCCGGTGCCCTGCCTGCTGGAGCTCGCCCTGCTGCACCCCGACCCCGACGACATGGACTGGCTGGTCCCGACCTCGCCGCAGGAGGTCATGACCCGGCTGCTGCGCGGGGTGTACGACGAGGTCAGCTCCAGCCAGCGGCGGGTGGGTTCGGCGGTGGCGGCCTTCGAGTGGTACGCCGGTCTCGGGCCCTCGCTCCAGCAGCCGGGCCCGGCCGAGGGCTCCGCGATCCGCGTCCTGGACGGGCTCTCCCGCATCCAGGCGGCCATGGACGAGGCGACGGAGGCCCTGCACCACGGAGGTCCTCACCGTCCAGCCCGGCGGCATCCGGCCGGAGCACGAGCTGACGGAGGGCCTGCACCGGGCGCTCGCCCTGCGCGGCCGGGGCGTGCGGATGCGCGACCTGTACACGCACGTGGCCCGGCACGGCCAGGGCCTGCTCAACTACCTGGAGCTGATGGGCGACGCGGTCGAGGCGCGCACCCTCGACGAGGTCATCGACCGCCTCATCCTGTTCGACCGCACGGTCGCCTTCATCCCCGCCAACGCCGATCGCACCCTGGCCCTGGAGCTGCGCCACCCGGCCCTGGTCGGCTATCTGGGCACCGTCTTCGACCGGCTGTGGCGGCTGGCCATCCCGCTGACCGCCCCCCTGCCCGACACCGGCATCGAGGGCATCTCCCATCGCGAGCAGTCCATCGCGGCGCTCCTGGCGGAGGGCCACCAGGACGCGGTGATCGCGGAACGGCTGGGGATAAGCGTGCGCACCTGCCGGGCGCACATCGCGCGGCTGTCGGAGACCCTGGGCGCGGCCAGCCGCACCCAACTCGGCGTCCGCATCGCCCAGGTGGGCCTGGACGGCCCCCGTCACCCCGCGGACGTCGCGCCGGTCACTCTTCCGGGTCAGGAATCCCGGACCGTCCGCTGAGCCTCCGGGAAGCCCGTACGGAGCCGTACGGGGCCCGGTCAGCTGTCGGGGTCGAGGATCCCCGACTGGGCGATCAGGTACCCGAGCTGGGCCCGGCTGCCGCTGCCCAGGACCGTGGCCAGCTTGGCTATGTGGGCCCGGCAGGTGCGGACGTTCATGCCCAGGCGGCGGGCGATCGCCTCGTCGACGTGACCCTCCACCAGGAGCTTGGCTATCGAGTGCTGGATGTCGGTGATGCCGTCGCGGGCGGTCTCGTACGGGGCGCCCGCGTTCAGCGGCACCGACCGCCCCCACATGAACTCGAACAGCCGCATCAGGTACCGGATCAGGCCGGGATGGCGCAGTTCCAGGGCGACCTGCTGGTCGTCCCTGGCGGGGATGAAGGCGACCGTCTCGTCGCAGATGATGAGGCGCTCCACCACCTCGTCGATCGTCCGGTATTCCACCTTGCCGTTGGCGAGCTGGGCGACGTACGCCAGCTTTTCCGGGCTGTAGCGGGCCGTGTGCTGGTACAGGGTCCGGATGCGCACACCACGTTCGATTAGTGGCTTGTCTCTCTCCAGCCCCTGGATGAGGGACTGTTCGGAGAAGCGGTCGTCGCTCGGCTGGATGGTCAGCATCTCGCTCCGGCACTGGGCCGTGGCCATGTTGAGGGCCGCGTTGATCCGCTTTCCGCCCTCCAGCACGGTGATCGAGTCGTCGGTCGCGGCGGCCTTGGCGCTCAGCGCCATGAACGGCTCGAAAGTGTCGGCGAGCTGAATGGACAGCCGCCGGCGTTCTGTGATGTCGCGCTCGATCGGGTAGAGCCGTTCGGCCAGCGCGGCCGACGGGGACACCGGCCGCAGCCAGTCCGCATCATCCGGATCCGGGTGGAGAAGGGCGAACTCGATCAGACAGGGAGCGGACTCCACGTCGGCTCGCGCGATCCGCCCCGTGCGCAGGGCGTTCGCATAGAGTCGGCCACCTTCCTCGCAGAGCTCGGTCACCGCATGGGGATGCGCCGCCTTAGTCTGATTTGCCACGAAATCTCCACCCCCCAGGGTCCTGAACATGCAGGAACATGATGCATCGATCCTGTGGCCATGACGTGCCTGAATGAGCCATCGTCTTATCCGACGGGGGAAGAGGAGACTTTCAAGTGAGGACGAAGCCGACCATGCGCAACAGAATGCTTCGCTCGGTGCTTGTGGCCGCCCTTTCCGCCGTTGTCGGACTCGTGGTGCTGGGCGGTTCTTCCGAAGCGAAGGAGAACACCCGAGCGGACTCCCACTGGCCGGCGGTCGCCGCGTCCACCGTGCTCGCTGACGGACCCGCACCGACGGTCGGCACAGACGACAGCGCCGGGAGCTGACGACGTGACCACTCCACCGGACGACCGTTCCTTCCGTAGAGAAATGGCCACCGCCTACCGATCGGGATGGCATTTCATCGACCTGGTCACCGCGATCCCCCACTCCGGTGACTCGTTGATGGTGACCGTCTTCGGCGAGCCGGTCGTCGTGACGCGGGACGAGGACGAGGACGTGCGGGCGTATCGATGTCTGCGGCGGCCTCGGGGGGCGCCGCAGCCCGTGCGATGTGCCGTCCGGTACGGAATGATCTTCGTCAACCTGGACCAACGAGACCATCGGCTGGTGGAACCCGAATCCCCCAACGTACGGACCATCTCAGCCACCCCCCGCAGTGCCTGACGCGATTCCCCCGTCGTAACAGATCGCTCAGGCGCTTCCCCCCGCAGCGGCGTCACCGTGACCTGAACACGGTGACGCCGCTGCAGTTTCCGGGCGACATGTCACGCCGTCGACGCAATCGTCCGGCGCGTCTCAGTGGCTGAAAACCGTCAGTCGCATCTCGTCAGCCACGCCCCATCGCCCCCGTCAGCCGGATCTCGATGACCACACGGTTCGGGTTCGGCGCCGGTGTGCGCTCGTAGCGCTCGGCGTAGCGCCGCTCGGCCTCCGCGACCCGCTCCCGCTCGGTCCGCACGACGGCCAGCCCCTCCAGCGTCGCCCAGCGCCGCCCGGCCACCTGGCACACCGCCACCCGTGCGCCCTCGGGTCCGGCCGCGAGCACGTTCGCCACCTTCGCGCTCGTCCTGTTCGTGATCACCCGCGCCAGCCGGGCCTCCGGGTCGTAGGTGACCCCCACGGGCACCACGTGCGGGCTGCCGTCGGGGCGCGGGGTCGTCAGCGTGCACAGGTGCCGTTCCCGCCAGAAGGTGAGATACGAGGGGTCGGGGGCACCGGGATCCTGGGCGTATGTGGCCATGCCTGGAAGGTAGCCCGTCTCACCTTGAGTGGAATAGACTCAACTTTGTGTACGTTGCTCTAGTCAGTGCGGACGACGGCTGACGCCAGGAGGAGAACGCGAACGTGGACGCCGAGCTGACCAACCGGAGCCGGGACGCCATCAACGCGGCCGGCAACCGGGCCGTGACCGAGGGGCACCCCGACCTGACCCCTGCTCACCTGCTCCTTGCTCTGCTCCAGGGGCAGGACAACGAGAACATCGTCGATCTGCTCGCCGCCGTGGACGCCGACCAGGCGGCCGTGCGCGCCGGCGCGGAGAAGGTGCTCGCCTCGCTGCCCAGCGTGACCGGCACGACGGTCGCGCCTCCGCAGCCGAACCGCGACCTGCTCGCCGTCATCGCGGACGCGCAGGCCCGGGCCCGGGACCTCGGCGACGAGTACCTGTCCACCGAGCACCTGCTGCTCGGCATCGCCGCGAAGGGCGGCGCGGCCGGTGACGTACTGTCCGGCCAGGGGGCCACCGCCAAGAAGCTGCAGGACGCCTTTCAGAAGGCGAGGGGAGGACGCCGGGTGACCACCGCCGACCCGGAGGGCCAGTACAAGGCCCTGGAGAAGTTCGGCACCGACTTCACCGCAGCGGCCCCGCGAGGGCAAGCTCGACCCGGTCATCGGCCGGGACCACGAGATCCGCCGCGTGGTGCAGGTGCTGTCCCGCCGTACGAAGAACAACCCCGTCCTCATCGGCGAGCCCGGCGTCGGCAAGACCGCCGTCGTCGAGGGGCTCGCGCAGCGGATCGTCAAGGGCGACGTGCCCGAGTCGCTGAAGGACAAGCGGCTGGTCGCGCTCGACCTCGGCGCGATGGTCGCCGGCGCCAAGTACCGCGGTGAGTTCGAGGAGCGGCTGAAGACCGTCCTGGCCGAGATCAAGGACTCCGACGGCCAGATCATCACCTTCATCGACGAGCTGCACACCGTCGTCGGCGCGGGCGCCGGCGGCGACTCGGCCATGGACGCCGGCAACATGCTCAAGCCGATGCTGGCCCGCGGCGAGCTGCGCATGGTCGGCGCGACGACCCTCGACGAGTACCGCGAGCGGATCGAGAAGGACCCCGCCCTGGAGCGCCGCTTCCAGCAGGTACTGGTGGCCGAGCCCACGGTCGAGGACACCATCGCGATCCTGCGCGGCCTCAAGGGCCGTTACGAGGCCCACCACAAGGTCCAGATCGCCGACAGCGCGCTGGTCGCCGCCGCGACCCTGTCCGACCGCTACATCACCTCCCGCTTCCTGCCCGACAAGGCCATCGACCTCGTCGACGAGGCGGCCTCCCGGCTGCGCATGGAGATCGACTCCTCGCCCGTCGAGATCGACGAGCTCCAGCGCTCCGTCGACCGGCTGAAGATGGAGGAGCTGGCGCTGGAGAAGGAGACCGACCCGGCCTCCCGCGAACGCCTGGAGAAGCTGCGCCGCGACCTCGCCGACCGCGAGGAGGAGCTGCGCGGCCTGACCGCCCGCTGGGAGAAGGAGAAGCAGTCCCTCAACCGTGTCGGTGAGCTGAAGGAGAAGCTGGACGAGCTGCGCGGCCAGGCCGAACGGGCCCAGCGCGACGGCGACTTCGACACCGCCTCCAAGCTGCTGTACGGCGAGATCCCGTCCCTGGAGCGGGACTTGGAGGCCGCCTCGGAGGCCGAGGAGGAGGCCGCCAAGGACACCATGGTCAAGGAGGAGGTCGGCTCCGACGACATCGCGGACGTCGTCGCCGCCTGGACCGGCATCCCGGCCGGCCGTCTGCTGGAGGGCGAGACCCAGAAACTCCTGCGCATGGAGGAGGAGTTGGGCAAGCGGCTGATCGGGCAGAAGGAGGCCGTGCAGGCCGTCTCGGACGCCGTCCGCCGCACCCGCGCGGGCATCGCCGACCCCGACCGCCCCACCGGCTCCTTCCTCTTCCTCGGCCCGACCGGCGTCGGCAAGACCGAACTCGCCAAGGCCCTCGCCGACTTCCTCTTCGACGACGAGCGGGCCATGGTCCGCATCGACATGTCCGAGTACGGCGAGAAGCACAGCGTCGCCCGGCTCGTCGGCGCGCCTCCCGGCTACGTCGGCTACGAGGAGGGCGGCCAGCTCACGGAGGCGGTGCGCCGCCGCCCGTACAGCGTGGTCCTGCTGGACGAGGTCGAGAAGGCCCACCCCGAGGTCTTCGACGTGCTGCTGCAGGTGCTGGACGACGGCCGCCTGACGGACGGTCAGGGACGCACGGTCGACTTCCGCAACACCATCCTGGTGCTCACCTCCAACCTGGGCAGCCACTTCCTGGTCGACCCGCTCACCAGCGAGGAGGAGAAGAAGGAACAGGTCCTGGAGGTGGTCCGCACCTCCTTCAAGCCGGAGTTCCTCAACCGTCTCGACGACCTGGTCGTCTTCTCCGCGCTGACCAAGCCCGAGCTGGAGCGCATCGCCAAGCTCCAGATCGAGCGGCTGGCCAAGCGGCTGGCGGAGCGCCGCCTCGCCCTGGAGATCACCGACGAGGCCCTGGCCTGGCTCGCCACGGAGGGCCTGGACCCGGCCTACGGCGCCCGCCCGCTGCGCCGCCTCGTCCAGACCGCCATCGGCGACCGGCTGGCCAAGGAGATCCTGGCCGGCGAGATCAAGGACGGCGACACGGTCCGGGTGGACGCCTTCGGCGACGGCCTGATCGTGGGCCCGGCCACGGGCAAGACGCTGTAACCCGTCCGCAGCGCTACGGGCCCGTCACCCCACCGGGTGGCGGGCCCGCCGCGTGTCACACCTCGGTCATGGCGAGGTACAGGACCACGACGCACCAGACGGTGAACACCAGGCACCCCAGCCACAGGGTCCACAGCAGCAGACGTACAGCCTTGGGCAGTGCTTTGGGTGCGGTCACGGAGGGATCATCGCACCGGCGGGGTACTCGCAGCGGGCGGTGCCGGCAGACGCATCGTGTCAGCCGTGGGCTGACAGGACCGTCGAGGCTTGCCACCACCCGCCCCGCATGGGGGAGGATGGCGGCATCCGTACGAAGGGAAATTCACGGTGACCATCGACCCGTCCTCGATTCCGAACTTCGGGGGCCAGCCCGAGCCGCAGCCCCAAGGACCGGCGGGCCCCGTCGTCCCGGATCAGGACCTCGTGAAGCAGCTCCTCGACCAGATGGAGCTCAAGTACGTCGTCGACGACGAGGGTGACCTCGCGGCGCCGTGGGAGCAGTTCCGTACGTACTTCATGTTCCGCGGCGAGGCGGACCAGCAGGTCTTCTCGGTGCGGACGTTCTACGACCGCCCCCACAAGATCGACGAGAAGCCGCAGCTGCTGGAGTCCATCGACGACTGGAACCGGCGGACGCTGTGGCCCAAGGTCTACAGCCACACGCACGACGACGGCACCGTCCGGCTGATCGGCGAGGCGCAGATGCTGATCGGCACCGGCGTCAGCCTGGAGCACTTCGTGTCCTCCACGGTCAGCTGGGTGCGCGCCGCCATCGAGTTCGACAAGTGGCTCGTCGAGCAGCTCGGCCTCGAGCAGGAGGTCAACGAGGCCGAGGGCGAGTCCGGGGACGACGAGGAGTAGGTCTCCCCGGAGACGCCCGCTACAGAGGCGTGTGGGCGATCACGACCAGATACGCCCCGTAGCCGAAAGAGAGCCCGGCCAGGGCACCGACCACCACGGTCGCGTGCCAGGGCCGGGCTCTGGCCGTACGGACCAGGGCCCGGGCGAGGGGGATCAGCAGCGGGAAGGCCGGCAGCAGGAAGCGCGGCTTGGACTCGAAGAAGCCGGAGCCGCCGACGGCGATCACCAGCAGCACCCCGCTGTACGCGAGGAGCGGGAGCGGGGCGCGGTCGGCCAGCAGCAGGGCGAACAGCAGCACACCGGCAGCGACGATCAGCAGCGCCATCGGGAAGACGAAGCGGTCCCCGTGCAGCAGCAGCCGCCGGACGAACAGCAGCGCCCCCCGCCCGAAGTCGAACCGCGACCCCCACTGCCGCTGCACCTCGAAGTACCCGCCGAGCGGGCCCCCCGTCCGCCGCCCCACCCACAGCACGTACGCGCTCCAGCCGAGCGGCGCGAGCGCGGCGCCCGTCCACAGCCTGTGGGAAACCTTTCCGCGCCGCCGCCCCACCTCGCAGGCCGCCGCCGCGAGCACCGCCGCCGCCACCGCGCACCCGTTGGGCCGGGCCAGCCCCGCCAGCGCGGCCAGCGCGCCGGCCCACACCCACCGGCCGGTGAGCACCGCGTACAGCGACCAGGCCGCGCACGCGGTCAGTACCGGCTCGGTGTACGCCATCGACAGCACCACCGAGTGCGGCAGCAGGCCCCACAGCAGGACCAGCGCGGTGGCGACGGCCCGCCCGTGCAGCCGTGCGCCGACGGCGTGGATCCCGCAGGCGGCCACCGCCGCGGCCGTCCACGACACGACCAGCCCCGCCGCGCCGCCGCCGAGCGGGAGCACGCTCGTCACCGCCCGCACCAGCCCCGGATACAGCGGGAAGAACGCCAGGTCGCTGTAGGCGACGCCCGGGCGGGGGCGCAGGATGTGGCCGTATCCGTGCGCGGCGATCCCCAGGTACCACCGGGAGTCCCAGGAGCGCCCGAGCAGGGTGAGGGCGCCGTGCCCCGCCGCCCGGGCGACGAGCGCGAGCACGGCCGTGCCGAGCAGCCGGGCGGCGAGGAACAGCCCGAGGGCCGTGACCGTCGCGACGAGGGCGGAGTGCCGCGCACGGTCCTTCGTGCCGGGGGCGGGCTCGGTGAGTGAGGGGCGGGTGAGGATGCTGACGTGGGTCACACCGGAACATTGCAGGGCGAAACGGGCGAAAGCGAGCAGGAGGCGTCCGGGCGGGTACGGATGCGCCGGGCCCGGCGTGTCGGCGTGACGCCCCTCAGGCGAGCGTCTTCAGCCGCTGCACCGCCTCCGCCAGCACCTCGGTCCGCTTGCAGAACGCGAACCGCACGAACGGCGCCCCCGCCTCCCGGTGGTCGTAGAAGACCGCGTTCGGGATGGCGACGACTCCGGCGCGCTCCGGCAGGGCCCGGCAGAAGGCGAAGCCGTCGCTCTCGCCGAGGGGGCGGATGTCGGTGGTGAGGAAGTACGTGCCGGCCGTGCGGAAGACGTCGAAGCCGGCGTCCTTCAGGCCCGCCGCCAGCAGGTCGCGCTTGGCCAGCATGTCCTCGCGGAAGGCGGTGAAGTACGCGTCCGGAAGGGCCAGGGCCTCGGCGACCGCGTACTGGAACGGGCCGGAGGAGACGTAGGTCAGGAACTGCTTGGCCGAGCGCACCGCCGCGACCAGCGGCGGCGAGGCCGTCACCCAGCCGACCTTCCAGCCGGTGAAGGAGAAGGTCTTGCCGGCCGAACCGATGGTGACCGTGCGGTCGCGCATGCCCGGGAAGCCGGCCAGGGGCAGGTGCTCGGCGTCGTCGAAGACCAGGTGCTCGTAGACCTCGTCCGTGACGACGAGCAGGTCCCGCTCCACCGCCAGCTCGGCGACCGCCGCGAGCTCGGCGCGGGTGAGGACCGTGCCGGTCGGATTGTGCGGGGTGTTGAGGAGCAGCAGCCGGGTGCGGTCGGTGACGGCCGCGCGCAGTTCGTCGAGGTCGAGGCGGAAGCTGCCCTCGTGCGGCCGGAGGGTGACCGGCACGCGGGTGCCGCCCGCCATCGCGATGCAGGCCGCGTAGGAGTCGTAGTACGGCTCCAGGGCGATCACCTCGTCGCCGGGCTCCAGCAGCGCCAGCAGGGACGCGGCGACGGCCTCCGTGGCGCCGGCCGTGACCAGGACCTCCGCGTCGGGGTCGTACGACAGCCCGTACCACCGCTGCTGGTGCGCGGTGATCGCGGTCCGCAGCTCGGGCACGCCGGGGCCCGGCGGGTACTGGTTGCCGCGGCCGTCGCGCAGGGCCCGCACGGCGGCCTCCCGGACCTCCTCGGGGCCGTCCGTGTCCGGAAAACCCTGACCCAGGTTGATCGAGCCGGTCCGCAGGGCGAGGGCCGACATCTCCGCGAAGATCGTCGTCCCGAACTCGGCGAGCCGGCGATTGAGGAAGGGGCGGGTGCTGGAGGTCATGCGGGCCATCCTGCGCCGAAGCCGCGGGGTTCCTCAACCGTGCGCGGGCGCGAGCGGCACGATGTTCACGGCCCGGTAGTCGTAGCCGTCCTGCTGGAAGCCGGGGGCCTCCCACCGCAGCTCCACCGGCTGCCCGGGCGACAGCGTGCGGAACCCTTCCATCTGGATGTCGGAGTAGTGGCCCCAGCAACCGCCCGGTGTCTCGGGGGAGTCGAGGACGCCCCACCCTTCCTCGTCGCGCCATTCGCGCACAGTCGCCGTCACCATGGGGGAACCCTACGGTTCTTCCGTGCCGGCACGGGGTGCACGGGGTGCCAGGACCACCACCGCGGTCTCGTGCGGCCGGCGTGCCGCGTAGGCGTCCAGGTTCTTGTCGATCTCGCGCCACCGGGCCCACAGCCGCGACAGTTCGTCGCCTGCCGCGGCGTGGGCGCGCACGAGCCGCCGCCCGTCCACCAGATCGACGCTCGCGTCCGGGTGCGCCCGCAGGTTGAGCCACCAGGCGGGCTCGCCCGCGCCCCACCCGTTCATCGCGAGCGAGACGAGATCGGGACCGTCCTCGAAATAACCGATGATGACACCGCGCCGCCGGCCCGTGCGGCGGCCGGTGGTGGTCAGCCGCAGCGCGCCCCAGCCGTCGGCGCGCGGCCGCCACAGCGCGAACCGGCCTCCTAAGACCCGGTACAGACCTCGGTGCGTGGACCAGGCCAGACGGATGAACCAGCGTGGTGGCAGCCAGGGCGTCCTCGCCCGCCGCTCGACCGACATGGCGACCTCCTCGGGCCCGGCCGGCTCCGGTCACCCCCGACGCTAACCGCGGCCGGCGACGGCCGGTAGAGCCGAACGGCCCGCCGTCCGCGCCGGACGACAGCCGTGGACAACCCTCTGAACTTCCTCAACTCTGCTTTGGCCGCCGACGCCCCCGGGCATCCCCCCGGCACAGCAAGCGAGGCGCCCACGGGGGGCCGCTTCGGGGGACTCGGAAGGACGGTGACGCCATGCTGACCGGCCTCATCGTGGTGGCGATCCTGCTCCTGTTCGTGGGGGTCGTCGTGAAGGCGGCGCGCAGGAGCCCGAGGAACGCGTACGCCAAGCGGTCGTACGGCCGCGGCAGCCGCAGCAGTTGGTGGGCGGGTGACGCGGGCGGCGGCGCTGCGTCGTACGACTCGTCCTCGGGTGGCCACCACTCCGGTGGACATCACCACTCCTGCGGGGGCGGCCATTCGTCGTGCGGCGGTGGGTCGTCCTGCGGCGGCGGCTCGTCCTGCGGAGGCGGCGGATGCGGGGGAGGCAACTGACGGCAGGCGGCGGTCCTCCGTGAAGGGGGATCCGCGCCCGCGCGAAGGAGCGCCCGCCGGGGCACGCACCCGGCGGGCGCCCGCATGCTCCGCCGCGCGCCCTGGCCGCCCTGGCGTACGCCCTGGTTGAACAGTTGAGCTGTGGAGCCCTCTGAGGGATGGAAACGCCACGAAGTTGGGTAAAAACGCTGTGGCGGCGCCACTGTTCATGATTCCCTCTAAATCACCAACACGGCCCCTCGGACGTCCTGCGGACACCTCCTGACCTTCCGACTGGGCTGACCGGGCCGATCCCCCCACAGTCGCCCGGGTGTACCGGACCCCACTCCACCCTTTCTTTGCGTGCTTGCGGAGCCGATCCATGCTCACGACCCTGAACACCTCGTACACCGACACGCGCGCGGCCGACCTCGCCTGGGCCCTGGGGCGTGAGCCGCTTCCCGCACTGGCGACGCTCGACCTCGAACTGACCGGAACCAGATTGCAGTTGAGACTCCTGGGCGCGTCCCACCAGGTCATCCTGGAGGAGGAGCGGGGCATCTGCTCGGAGACGGTGGCGTGCATCCCCGGCAGCAGCACCCCGCTGCCGCTCGGCGTGGCCAAGCGCGTCGACGACTGGGAGTACGAGTTCGCGGCGCGGGTGGAGGTCCTCTCGCCGGGCTCCTTCGCGGGCCGCGCCCAGGAGTTGCTGGACCTGGTCTCCGACCATCCCCACGGCCTCGCGGGCGTCTTCCCCGGCAGCCCGCACGCCTTCACGGCGCTGCTCGCGCAGTGGCACGAGGGACAGGTGCTGTGGCGGACCTGGCACGCCTACCCGCAGGACGGGCAACTGGTGGCGACACGCACGCGCGTGGGCGTCCGCGTGCCGGTGCCGGCCGCGGACGTCAGCATGTCGGGCGTTTGAGGGCGTCAGATCCACACGTGTGGGTGACGAACCGTGATGTCTCCGTGACGTAACGTCGCAGTTGTGATCGAGCCGCACGCTCCAGCCCCGCCGAGCCCCCCACCCCCGTGGGCGGTCCCCGCGCGGCTTCCCGTGCGTGCGGCCACCGGCCGGTTCCTCGTCCTCGCGTGCGTCTTCGTCTGCGCGGCCTGCGGACTGGTGTACGAGCTCGAACTCGTCGCCCTGGCCTCGTACTTGATCGGCGACTCGGTCACCCAGGCCTCGGTCGTGCTGTCCGTGATGGTGTTCGCCATGGGCATCGGCTCGCTGGCCGCGAAGCGGCTGCGCTGGCGCGCCGCGGCCGGCTTCGGCGCCATCGAGGCGACCCTCGCCCTGGTCGGCGGCTGCAGCGCGATGGCGATGTACGCCGTCTTCGCCTGGACCGGCGACTGGGGCGGCCTGTGGGCGGACGGCCCGCGCTGGCTGCTGGTCGCCTTCTCGCTGACCATAGGCCTGCTCATCGGCGCCGAGGTGCCGCTGCTGATGGAGCTGATCCAGCGCATCCGGCGCCAGGACGCGGGCGGCGCGGTGGCGGACCTGTTCGCCGCGGACTACGTCGGCGCGCTCGTCGGCGGCCTCGCCTTCCCGTTCCTTCTGCTGCCGCAGCTGGGCCAGTTGACCGGCACCCTGATCACCGGCACCGTCAACGCGCTCGCGGGCGGCGCCCTCGTCCTCGGCCTGTTCCGCCGCGACCTCAGCCGCCGCGCCCGCTGGACGCTGCTGATCGCCAACCTCACCGTCCTCGGCGTCCTCGCCTCCGCGGCCGCCCTGGTCGACGACTTCGAGCGGGCCGCGCGGCACGCGGTCTACGGCGCCGACGTACGGGTGGCGCTGCGCAGCGGCGTCCAGGAGGTCGTCCTCACCGGCGGCACCCACGGCCGCCCCCTCCACCTGTTCCTCGACGGCCGCCTGCGGGTCAGCGGCCACGACGAACGCCGCTACCACGAGGCCCTGGTCCGGCCCGCGATGAACGGCCCGCACGCGCGCGTCCTCATCCTCGGTGGCGGCGACGGACTGGCCGCCCGCGAGGTGCTGCGCCACCGGGGCGTGCGGCGCGTGGACGTCGTCGAAGCCGACCCGGGAGTCGTCCGGCTGGCCCGTCACGACCCGGCCCTGTCCGCGCTCAACCGCCACGCCTACGACGACCCACGCGTGCGCGTGGTCACCGCCGACGCCTTCCACTGGCTGCGCACGGCACGCGGCGGGGCGTACGACGTCGTCGTCTGCGACCTGCCCGACCCGGGCATCACGGCGAGCACCAAGCTCTACTCCGAGGAGTTCTACGGCCTGGCCCGCCGGGTGCTCGCCCCCGGCGGGCGGCTGGCGGTGCACGCCGGTCCGCTCTCCGTCCGGCCGCACGGGTTCTGGACGGTCGTCGCCACCCTGCGCGCCGTCGGCCTGCACACCGTCCCCTACCGCGTCGGCGACCGCGACGCCGGTCCCGCCGCGGGCCCCGAGCGCATCGCGGGCGCCCTGCGCGCGCCTCCCGACTGGGGCTTCGTGCTGGCCGCCGTCCGCGCCGGCCCGCCCCTCGGCCTCGACGCGCACGCGCCGCCCCCGCGCACCCTGACCCGCGCCTCCCTCGCGGCGGACGCCCGCGCGGCGGCCCGCACCCGCCTCACCGGCCTGCCGCCGTCGACGCTGGTGCACCCGCGGTACGCGAACTGACGCCCGGACGGGCTCGAACCGGTCACCAGGGACGCGGCCGATGCGGAGTCCGCGGACCGCCTGAGTCGGGGCTGGTGGTGCATGGGGAGCGACCCGTCCCGGCCCGTCCGGCGGCGGACCCGGCGGCCCTCGCGACGCGCGGTCACTTTCGACCAACAAGGGTGCATGCGCCGACGTCCTGGGTAGGCTCCGTCGTCATGGAGCATGAGGTGTTCGTTCCGGTTGCGGTCCAGCGGCTCGAGGAAACCCTCGCCGACCCCGCCAGGGTCGCCCGGGCCGTCCCCGGCCTCCAGCAGGACGCCGGTGCCGAGCCCGTCTCCGGGCGGCTGAAACTGCGCGTGGGCAGCCACTCCGTCACCTACCGGGGCAGCGTGCGGATCACCCGGCTGGACGACGGTTCGTACGCCGCCGAGGGCGACGCCGTCGAGGCCCGCGGCACCGGCTCGGTCAAGCTCGCGCTCACCCTGCGCCTCGAGGAGGCGGAGGGCGGCTCCCGGCTGGCCTTCGGCGGCACGGCCTCCGCGGACGGCCGGCTCACCGAACTGCCCGCCGACGCGGTCACCTCCGCCGTACACCGCCTGCTGAACCGTTTCGCGGAGCAGCTGGCCGCGGTCGCGGAGGAGGGGCCGCAGGAGCCGGAGCCCCTGGTCACGCAGGACTTCGAGGCCAAGGCGACCAGCGACTTCGACACGACCCCGGACGCCGACGACGCCGCCGCGCCCATGCCGGGGAGCGCCCGCGGCCGGGAGGCCGCCCCCGAGCCGGCGGACGCCACCGGACCGCCGGCCGAGGCCGCCCACGCCCGCCGCACGATGATCGGCCGCAGCGCGGAGGAGGTCGACCACGCCCCGCCGCGCGGCCGGTACGCCCCCGTCCCCGTGCCGCAGACGGTCGCCGCGGGCTCCCCGCTGCGCTGGGCGGCCCCCGCCGCGGCGCTCGCCCTGGCCTCGGCGATCGTGGTCGGCAGGGCCCTGCGCAAGCGCCACTGAGGAGGCGCGTACGGCGGTCTTGATCGCCCCAGTAGGGTCGTCCCGTGAGTAACGAAGACATCACGCTGACCGCGGGCGACGCGGAGGTGACCGTGCAGCCCGGCAACGGCGGCCGGGTCGGTGGGCTGCGCGTCGGGGGCACACAACTGCTCAGGCAGGGGGAGCGGTTCGGCTGCTTCCCGATGGTCCCCTGGTGCGGGCGGATCAGAGACGGGCGGTTCCGGGACGGGGCGACCGTCCATCAGATGCCGCTCAACTCCCCGCCGCACGCCATCCACGGCACCGCACGCGACGGCGCCTGGACCGTGGCGCGGGTGGGCGCGGACGAGGCCGTCCTCACGTACGACCTCGTCGACCCCTGGCCCTACTCCGGCCGCGTCACCCAGCAGGTCGCCCTCACGCCGGACGCGCTGACGCTGACGATGGGGGTGGAGACGTACGACTCCTCCTTCCCGGCCCAGATCGGCTGGCACCCGTGGTTCAACCGGAACCTGGGCGGCGAGGACGTGCGGCTGGACTTCGCGCCCGCCTGGCAGGAGGAGCGCGGCGACGACCACCTGCCGACCGGCGGCCGGATCGAACCGAGGCCCGGTCCCTGGGACGACTGCTTCGGCATGCCCGGCGGCGTCGACGTCACCCTCACCTGGCCCGGACAGCTGGAGCTGAAGGTGGCCAGCCGGGAGGAGTGGGTCGTGGTGTACGACGAGCAGGAGGCCGCCGTCTGCGTGGAGCCGCAGACCGGGCCGCCCGACGGTCTCAACACCCTGCCCCGCCAGGTCACGCCGCTGGAGCCGCTGGAGGCGACGACCACCTGGACCTGGCGCCGCCTTTAAGCTGACTGCCATGACGGACGTCGACGAAGTAATGCCGCCAGGCACACGTGGCGCGCTGCTGCAGCAGATCAAGGACAAGGCCGTGGTGCACGGCAAGGTGACCCTCTCCTCGGGTCTGGAGGCCGACTACTACATCGACCTGCGCCGCATCACCCTCGACGGGGAGGCCGCTCCGCTGGTCGGGCAGGTGCTGCTGGACCTGACCGCGGACCTCGACTTCGACGCGGTGGGCGGCCTGACCATGGGCGCCGACCCCGTCGCGGCCGCCATGCTGCATGCCGCCGCGGCCCGCGGGCAGCGGCTCGACGCCTTCGTCGTGCGCAAGGCCGCCAAGGCGCACGGCCTGCAGCGGCGGGTGGAGGGCCCGGAGATCGCGGGGCGGCGCGTCCTCGTCGTCGAGGACACCTCCACCACCGGCGGCTCGCCGCTGACGGCCGTCGAGGCGGTGCGCGAGGCGGGCGCCGAGGTCGTCGCCGTGGCGACCATCGTGGACCGCGCGACCGGCGCCGCCGAGAAGATCCAGGAGGGCGCCGGAGTGCCCTATCTCTTCGCTTTCTCGAAGGACGAACTGGGTCTGGACTGAGTTGTCCACAGGGGGTTATCCACAACTTGGACACGGCGGGCAAAGCACCCTGCCATGTCTGCGAAGATGTGCCCGACGACGACGTCACTCCCAGGTTCCAGGTCAGGGCCGAAGCACGCAGAACGCCAACCCGCACATACAAGGAGCGGACAGATGCCCATCGCAACTCCCGAGGTCTACAACGAGATGCTGGACCGGGCGAAAGCAGGCAAGTTCGCCTACCCGGCCATCAACGTGACCTCGACCCAGACCCTGCACGCGGCCCTGCGCGGTTTCGCGGAGGCGGAGAGCGACGGCATCGTCCAGATCTCGACCGGTGGTGCCGAGTTCCTGGGCGGTCAGTACAGCAAGGAGATGGTGACGGGCTCGGTCGCGCTGGCCGAGTTCGCGCACATCGTCGCCGAGAAGTACCCGGTCAACGTCGCGCTGCACACGGACCACTGCCCGAAGGACAAGCTCGACGGGTACGTCCGTCCGCTGCTGGCGGTCTCCGAGGAGCGCGTGAAGGCGGGCCGCAACCCGCTCTTCCAGTCGCACATGTGGGACGGCTCGGCGGAGACCCTCGCCGACAACCTCTCCATCGCGCAGGAGCTGCTGGCCCGCGCCGCCGCCGCGAAGATCATCCTCGAGGTCGAGATCACCCCGACCGGTGGCGAGGAGGACGGCGTCTCGCACGAGATCAACGACTCCCTGTACACCACGGTCGACGACGCGATCCGCACCGCCGAGGCCCTGGGTCTGGGCGAGAAGGGCCGCTACCTGCTGGCCGCGTCCTTCGGCAACGTCCACGGCGTGTACAAGCCGGGCAACGTCGTGCTGCGTCCCGAGCTGCTGAAGGAGCTGAGCGACGGCGTCGCCGCCAAGTTCGGCAAGCAGTCGCCGTTCGACTTCGTCTTCCACGGCGGTTCCGGCTCCACCGAGCAGGAGATCGCCACCGCGCTGGACAACGGCGTGGTGAAGATGAACCTCGACACCGACACCCAGTACGCCTTCACGCGTCCGGTCGCCGACCACATGTTCCGCAACTACGACGGCGTCCTGAAGGTCGACGGCGAGGTCGGCTCCAAGAAGACCTACGACCCGCGCACCTGGGGCAAGCTGGCCGAGGCGTCCATGGCGGCCCGTGTCGTCGAGGCCACGCAGAACCTCCGCTCGGCGGGCAACAAGATCAAGTAAGCGGTCCTTCGCCGCGCGTTTTCCAGCGGGCCCGGTGCTACGGCGCCGGGCCCGCTGTATACCTGAGGCCATGCCCGACGTCCGGCTGGCCTCATCGCAGGGCAAGTGGATCCTGCTCACCACCGTCCTCGGCTCCAGCATGGCCATGCTGGACTCGACCGTCGTCAACGTCGCCCTGCCGCGCATCGGCCGGGACCTCGACGCGAACCTCGCCGCCCTGCAGTGGACCGTCAACGCGTACATGCTGACGCTGGCCGGGCTGATCCTGCTCGGCGGTTCGCTCGGCGATCACTACGGCCGCCGCAAGGTCTTCGTCGTGGGCGTGGTGTGGTTCGCCGCCGCGTCCCTGCTGTGCGGGCTCGCCCCGACGGCCGGCGTGCTCGTCGCGGCGCGGGCCCTGCAGGGCGTGGGCGGCGCGTTGCTGACGCCCGGCTCGCTCGCCCTGATCCAGGCGTCCTTCCACCCCGACGACCGGGGACGGGCGGTGGGCCTGTGGTCCGGCTTCGGCGGGATCGGCGCGGCGGTCGGCCCGTTCCTGGGCGGCTGGCTCGTGGACGGCCCCGGCTGGCGCTGGGTGTTCCTGCTCAACGTCCCGCTCGCCCTGCTGTGCGCGCCGATCGCCCTGCGGCACGTCCCGGAGTCGAGGGACGGCCGCTCCCACGGGCGCTTCGACGTGCTCGGCGCGGCCCTCGGCGCACTGTCGCTCGGGCTGCTGACGTACGCCCTGATCGAGGCCCGTCAGGGCTCCGCGGTGGTCGCCCTCACGGCGGTGGCCGGCCTCGCGGCGGGCGTCGCCTTCGTGTACGTCGAGAAGTACAGCCCCGACCCGATGATGCCGCTGGACATCTTCGCCTCCCGCCAGTTCACCGCCGTCAACCTGGTCACCCTGTGCGTCTACGCGGCCTTCGGCGGGTTCTTCTTCCTCTCCGCCCTCCAGCTGCAGGTCGCCCTCGGCTGGTCCGCGCTCGCCGCGGGTACGGCGCTGCTGCCGACGACGGCCATGATGCTGCTGTTCTCGGCCCGCTCCGGCGCCCTCGCCGACCGCATCGGACCGCGCATCCCGCTGACCGTGGGGCCGCTGCTGTGCGCGGCGGGCATGCTGCTGATGCTGCGGGTCAGCCCCGGCGCCTCCTACGCCGCCGACGTCCTGCCCGCGCTCCTCGTCCTGGGCACCGGCATGGTCACCCTGGTCGCCCCGCTGACCGCGACCGTCCTCGCCTCCGTCGACACCGCGCGGGCGGGCCTGGCCAGCGGTGTCAACAACGCGGCGGCCCGCGCGGCCGGCCTGATCGCGGTGGCCGCGCTGCCGCTGCTCGCCGGAATGGGCCCGGACGCGTACCTCTCCCCGGCCGCCTTCGACGACGCCTTCCACCGGGCGATGCCGCTGTGCGCGGGCGTCCTGGTCCTCGGAGCGGTGATCGCCTTCGCGACGGTACGGTCCCTGCCGCCGGACTGCCGTCGCCCGGAATGCCGCCACCACGGCGCGATCACGGCACCCCCGCTGGAGGGACAGACGGCGGCGAAGCGGATCGGCTAGCGCGGGGGCGATGGGCGAACGGGATGCTTTCCGGTGGTGTCCCGGTGGCCCGGGGCGGCGCCCGTTCGTGGTCGAGGCGGGGGTCTGGGGGCGGTCGCCTCCGGCACGGGCGACACTGGTGCACATGTCGATTCACGAGAACCTTCTCGGGGGCCCGCCCCCGACCCACCTGCCCGACGACCCCGAGCCCCGCGAGCTCCTGGCGGGCGGCACCCCGCCCGCGGACGTCGCCGCCAAGTACCCCACCTCCTCGCTGGCCTGGGCCCAGCTGGCCGACGAGGCGTTCGAGCGGGGCAGCGTCGTGGAGTCGTACGCCTACGCCCGTACGGGCTACCACCGGGGCCTGGACGCCCTGCGCCGCAGCGGCTGGAAGGGCCACGGCCCGGTGCCGTGGGAGCACGAGCCGAACCGCGGCTTCCTGCGGGCCCTGCACGCCCTCGCCCGCGCCGCCGGAGCCATCGGCGAGCAGGAGGAGCACGAGCGCTGCACGCAGTTCCTGAAGGACTCCTCGCCGACCGCCGCCCAGACCCTGGGCTGACCGTCGCCTCCGGGCCCGCCCGTCCGGTGTGACGAGGCGGGCCTTGCGATGCGGGGGGTCATTGCAAAGAATGCGGGTGGGGACCGGGGCCCCCGTGTCGGTAACGGCAGGGGCGGACCGCTACCCGGAGAACATCACAGGAGACAGCGATGTCCCACGAGGCTCACGAGGCCCAGGAGCCCGAGACCCCGCATCTCGACTTCGCCGGCACGACTCCGTACGAGGACTACGTCAAGGCGGACGTGCTCACCCATCTCCAGCACACCCTCTCCGACGATCCCGGAGAGATGGTCTTCTTGGTCACGACCCAGGTCATGGAGCTGTGGTTCACCTGCATCGTCCACGAGTGGGAGACGGCCGCCGACGCCCTGCGCTCCGACGACGTGCCGACCGCGATCGCCGCGCTGAAGCGTTCGGTGCGGGAACTGGAGGCGCTGAACGCCTCCTGGAAGCCACTGGGGCAGCTGACCCCGGCCCAGTTCAACTCCTACCGCTCCGCCCTCGGCGACGGCTCCGGCTTCCAGTCGGCGATGTACCGGCGCATGGAGTTCCTGCTCGGCGACAAGTCCGCGTCCATGCTGGTCCCGCACCGCGGCGCGCCGCGCGTCCACGCCGAACTGGAGAAGGCGCTCGCCGAGCCCAGCCTCTACGACGAGGTGCTGCGGCTGATGGCGCGGCGCGGCTGCGCGATCCCGGCATCCGTCCTGCGACGCGACGTCTCCCTGCGCTACGAGGCGAACGACGCCGTCGAGGCCGCCTGGACCGCCGTCTACGCGGGCGACGAGACCACTGAACTCGCCCGGCTCGGCGAGGCGTTGACCGATGTCGCCGAACTGGTGTGGCGCTGGCGCAACGACCACCTCGTCGCCACCCGCAGGGCCATGGGCGCCAAGCCCGGCACGGGCGGCTCCGCCGGCGTGGCCTGGCTGGAGAAGCGCGCCCGCAAGAACGTGTTCCCCGAGCTGTGGACGGCGCGCTCCCATGTCTGAACTGGCCTCCCGAGCAAGCGAGTTGGACGCCGCCGACGAGCTGGCCGGGCTGCGCGAGCGGTTCGTGCTGGACGACGTGGTCTACCTGGACGGCAACTCCCTCGGCGCCCTGCCGGCGCACGTCCCCGGCCGCGTCGAGGACGTCGTACGGCGGCAGTGGGGCGAGCTGCGCATCCGGTCCTGGGACGAGAGCGGCTGGTGGACGGCGCCGGAACGGATCGGCGACCGGATAGCCCCGCTGGTCGGGGCGGCGGCCGGGCAGATCGTGGTGGGCGACTCCACGAGCGTCAACGTCTTCAAGGCGCTGGTCGCCGCCGTGCGGATGGCGGGGGAGGGACGCGACGAGATCCTCGTCGACGCCACCACCTTCCCCACGGACGGCTACATCGCCGAGTCCGCGGCCCGGATGACGGGGTGCACGCTGCGCCCGGTGGCACCGGCCGAGGTGGGCCCTGCGCTGTCCGGCCGGACCGCCGCCGTGCTGCTCAACCACGTCGACTACCGCACCGGGCGGCTCCACGACCTGCCCGCGCTCACCGCCGCGGTCCACGCGGCGGGCGCGATCGCGGTCTGGGACCTGTGCCACAGCGCGGGCGCGCTGCCGGTCGGCCTGGACGAGCACGGGGTCGACCTGGCCGTCGGCTGCACCTACAAGTACCTCAACGGCGGCCCGGGTTCACCGGCGTACCTGTACGTCCGCCGTGACCTGCAGGACCGTTTCGACTCCCCGCTGCCCGGCTGGAACTCCCACGCGGAGCCCTTCGGGATGCGGCCCGGCTACGAGCCGGCGTCCGGGGCGGTGCGCGGCCGGGTCGGCACGCCGGACATCCTGTCCATGCTGGCCCTGGAGGCGGCGCTGGACGTCTGGGACGGGGTGTCGGTCGAGGCGGTGCGGGCGAAGTCCCTGGCCCTGACGGACTTCTTCCTGGAGTGCGTGGCGGCCTACACCCCGGCCGGCCGGGTGGAGTCCGTGACGCCGGCCGCCCACGCGGAACGCGGCAGCCAGGTCGCGCTGCGCTGCTCCCCCACTCTCGACTTCGCTCGAGCGGGAGGTGCCCCCATCGCGGGTGACGTGATGAAGCGGCTGATCGAGCGGGGAGTGGTCGGCGACTTCCGGCACCCCGACGTCCTGCGCTTCGGCTTCACGCCGTTGTACGTCGGTTTCGCGGACGTCGAGCGGGCGGCCCGGGTGCTGGGGGAGACGGTCGCGGGTTAGCTTGCGGCGCTTTCGGGGGATGTGGGCCGGGTGGTGCGTGACGCCGTCCGGCCCCCGTGCCTGTGCTGAACCGTTTTCCCCTCACCCAGCGTGACATCCGCGTGTCCGCGCACGTCACCGGCCTGATACCGTCCCCGCCAACGGCCGCGGTCCCCTGGGGGACGCTTTCCCGCCCGGTCCGTCAACACAGGTACACCGCTGAGAGGTTGGAGCATGCCGGACGACGCCGCAGCAGCCCGGGCCGCCGCCGAGGAGCAGTCGGCCTTCTCGCACCCGGCGGTCGACCCCGACTCCACCGCCGCCTACGGCGACCACCCCGACCAGGTGATCGACTTCTACGCCCCGCGCGGCGAGACGGTCCCCGGCGCCGGGCCCGTCCCGCTGGTCGTCGTCCTGCACGGGGGTGCCTGGCGGCCGCCGTACGACCGCAAGCACATCTCGCCGTTCGCGGACTTCCTGGCGCGGCGCGGGTTCGCCGTGGCCAGCGTGGAGTACCGGCGGGGCGCGGTGCTTCCGGGGCAGGGCGGCGAGGGCGGTGCGGGGCGTCCCGTCGCGGGCCGCTGGCCGGACACGTTCGACGACGTGGCCGCGGCGCTGGACGCGCTGCCCGCGCTCGCCCGCGAGGCGCTTCCGCAGGCCGACCCCCGGCGCATGGTGATCACCGGGCACTCGGCGGGCGGTCACCTCGCCCTCTGGGCGGCGGCCCGTCATGTCCTGCCGGCCGACGCGCCCTGGCGCACCGGCGGCCCCCCGCCGCTGCGCGGAGTGGTCGCGCTCGCCCCGATCGCCGACTTCGAGGTCTCCGACAAACTGGAGGTCTGCGGTGGAGCGGTACGGCAACTCCTCGGCGGGGACGAGAAGTTCGCCGAGCGCCGTCCCTACGCCGACCCGGCGCTGCTGCTGCCCACCGGCATCGCGACGGCCCTCGTCCAGGGCCGCACGGACCTCACCGTCCCGCAGGCGGTCGCCGAGTCCTACGCGGACGCGGCGGCGAAGTCCGGCGAGATGGTCGGCCTCACCCTCCTGGAGGACGTCGGCCACTTCCCCCTCATCGACCCCGCGGCGGACGCCTGCGCGGTGGTGGCGGAGGAGATCGCCCAACTGGCCTGGTGACACGCCCTGCTCGGGGGTGACACGCCCTGAGCAGTGACACGCCCTGCTTAGGGGTGACACGCCCTGATCAGGTCTTTCACCCCGGTGTCGGGGTTCCCCTCTCATACCCGTAGTACCTGAGAGCTACCCCGCGCATGGGCTCTCCAGCGTGACGCGGACGACGTTCTCGTCTCCGTAACTTCCCTTCCACACCAGCCCGATGACCGGGCGGACGAGGAGGGGGAGGAGCCGTGGGGCCGAGGACGGGGGCAGGGAAGCCGACGACCACAGAAAGCGGAAGCCCGCCCAGCCCGGGGCGGGCGGCGGAGGCGGGGGATTGCCGGGGACCGGGTCCGCGCGGTGCGGAGCCGCGGGGGCTTGGGCGGTCGGGTCCGCGCGGTGCGGGGCCGGCGGAGTCGCCGGGGCGTGAGGGGTCGGGTTCGCGGGGGCTGCGAGAGCGCCTGCGTGGGCGTGGCCTGCGGGTATTCGTGGCGCCCGGGACCGCGCAGATGCGGTCCGGGGGTGCACCCTCGGGGTCGGCAAGTGAGGCCCGGCGCACCGGGCCTCCACGCCGCCGCAGGCGCCGCGGGCGCCGTACCGTCCTGGCCGCCCTCGTCGCCGCCGCCGTGGTCCTGCCGCTCACCGGTGCCACGAGGCCGGACATCCCCGCCCCGCCCCCCGCCTCCCTGGCGCCCCTCACGCCCGAAACCCTCGACGCGGCCTACGCGGCCAACCGCGCCGACGCCGCGGAGGCGTCCCGCATGGCCGCCGCCCACGGCGACACGACCCGCGCCGCCGCCGACCACGCCATGGCCTCCCCCTCCCGCCGGCTCCTCGCCTTCGACGGAAGAGGCGAGGGCCGGGCCACGGAGGTGTTCGGCGACCTCACGCACGCCTCCCGCGTGGCCGTGCTGGTCCCGGGCTCCGACACCTCCCTCGACACCTGGGGCCGCTTCCGCGCCACCGCCGTCGCCCTGCGCCAACGCCTCCTGCGCGAGGCCCCGCACGGCACCGGCACGGCCGTCGTGGCCTGGCTCGGCTACACCACCCCGGCCACGGTCAGCACGACCGTCCTCACCACGGCCCGCGCCGAGGAGGCCGCCCCGCGCCTGCGCGACCTCCTCGCCCAACTGCACGGCCTGGCCCGCCCGGACGCGCACGTCTCCCTGCTCTGCCACTCCTACGGCACGGTCGTCTGCGGCCGTTCGGCGGCCCGGCTCTCCGGCCTCGGCGTGAGCGACATCGTGCTCGTCGGCAGCCCCGGCACCGGTGTCGACTCGGCCGCGGACCTGCGCACCCGCGCCCGCGTCTGGGCGGCCCGCGGGGACGACGACTGGATCGCCGACGTCCCGCACCTGCGCACCGACTTCTTCGGCACCACCGTCGGCTTCGGCACCGATCCCGTCTCCCCGGCCTTCGGCGCCCGCGTCTTCGCGGCGGGCGGCGGCGGCCACAGCGACTACTTCCGACCGGGCTCGGCCTCCCTGGCCAACCTCGCCCGGATCGTCCTCGGCGAGACGCGGGAGGTCTCCCATGCGTGAGCCGACCCCGCGAAGCACCTGGGACGGCATACGGCGTGCCGCCCACCGCGTCGACGCCGCCACCCCCGCTGACCGGGACCGCGCCCTGGACGCCCTGCGCGCCTTCGCGATCCTCGGCGTGGTCCTGGGCCACTGGCTGGTCACCGCCCTCGTGGCGGACGGCGGCAACCTGCACACCGCCAGCCCGCTGCAGCACATGCCCCGGCTGGCCCCGATCTCCTGGGTCTTCCAGACGCTCGCCGTGTTCTTCCTGGTCGGCGGCCATGTGGCGACCCGCGGCCACACCGCGGCCCGGGCTCGGGGCGTGCCGTACCGCACCTGGCTGGCGAGCAGGCTGTCCCGCCTGTTCACACCGGTCGCCGCCGTCCTGGCCCTGTGGACGGTCGTCACCGTCGCCCTGCTCTGCTCCGGCACCGACTACGCCACGGTCCACACCCTCGCCAAACTGGCCCTCTCCCCACTCTGGTTCCTCCTCGTTTTCGCGGCGCTGACGGCGGCGACCCCGCTGGTCGCCCGGCTCAACCCCCTGTGGCCGCTGGCCGTCGTCCTCCATGTGGACCTTCTCCGCTTCGGCCTCGGCGCCCCGCACAGCCTGGGCTGGCTGAACCTGGCGGCCGGCTGGCTGGTGCCCTACACCCTGGGCGCGGCCTGGGCCCGCGGTGAGCTGGAGCGCCCCCGCGCCGGCTGGGTTCTGCTCCTCGGCGGGGCCGCGGCTACGGCCGGTCTGGTGCTGTGGGCGGGCTACCCGGCCTCGATGGTCGGCGTGCCCGGCGCGTCCGTCTCCAACCTCGACCCGCCGACGCTGGCCGCCGTCACCTTCGGCCTGGCCCAGTGCGGACTGGCCCTGCTCCTGCGCGACCGGCTGCGCCGTGCGATGCGCCGCCCTCTGGCGTGGGCGGCGGTGGCCGTGGTGAACCTCTCCGCCATGACGATCTTCCTGTGGCACCAGACGGCCATGATGGCGACCACCGCCACCGGCCTCCTCGCGGGCCGCCTGCCCGGCCTGCACACGCGCCCCGACGACGTCGTCTGGGTGGCCTACCGGCTGACCTGGCTGCCGGTCTTCGCCCTGGCCCTCACGGTCTGCTGGACGGCGTTCCGTGCGTACGAACACGGCCGTCCGGCCGAGGGCGGCCGCTCGCGGGTGGTGCGGACCGGACGCGGACCGGCCGATCGGGCGGGGACGGCGGGGCCGCGCCGTGTCTAGGGTGGTCCGCGTGACGGGGACGGGGATCCGGCGGGTGCTGGGCGAGCGGCTGCCGCGCTGGCCGCGGGTGCTGCGCGAGGACCTGTGGACCCTGCGGGCCGACCCGCTGCCGCGTTCCGCGCGGCTGCGCGGGGCGCCGCACGTGGTGCTGTGCCTGGCCGCGTTCGGCGTCGTGCTCGGCGGGGTCGCACAGCTCCGGGACAACGGGCACCTGGGCACCGGGACCGTCTTCCCGATCGCGCTCGCACAGGGCGGCGCGGTGGTCCTCGCCCTCAGGCGGCCGATCCCGGCGTGGTGGCTGTCCACGGGCGCCACGCTGGTCGGCGCCGTGCTGCTGCACGGCCGGCTGAGCATGCCGCCGGCCATGCCGTTCACCTGGCCCTGGACCACGGCCGGGATCATCGCGCAGACCCTCGTGATGCTGCTGCTCGCCCTGCGCGTCCCCACCCGTGTCTCCGCCGAGGCGCTCACCGTGACCGCCCTCGTCACCTACGCCCTCGAGGGTGTGTGGGGCGCCGCGCACTATCAGGAGACCGGGGTCATCGCCGTCGCCCTGTCGGCGCTGGTGTGGGCGCTCGGCAGCGCCCTGCGCGGCCGTCGCGAGGCCCGGGCGGAACTCGGCCGGCAGGCCACGCTCGCCGCGGAGGAGCGGGCACGGCGCACGCTGCTGGAGGAGCGCAGCCGTATCGCGCGCGAACTGCACGACGTGGTCGCCCATCACATGTCCGTCATCTCCATCCAGGCCCAGGTCGCCCCGCACCTCGTGCAGGACCCGCCCCCCGAACTCCGGGAGAACCTGGAGGGCATCCGGCACAACGCGCTGGAGGCGCTGACCGAGCTGCGCCGGGTGCTGGGAGTGCTGCGTTCGGAGGACGGCGACACCGACGCACTCGACCGGGCCGGCACCGACCCGCACAGCCCGCAGCCCACCCTCGACCGGCTCGACGCGCTGGTGGAGAACACCCGGGCGGCCGGGCTGAGCGTGAGCACGCGGATCGTCGGCGAGCGGCGGCCGCTGCCGTCCGGCGTGGAACTGTCGGCGTACCGGATCGTGCAGGAGGCGCTGAGCAACGTCCTGCGGCACGCTCCCGGCGCGACGGCGAGCGTGGAGATCGGCTACGTGCCCTACGGTCTGCGGGTGGAGGTCCTCAACTCGCCCTCGCGCAGACCGGTTCCCCCGTCGCCGGGCGCCGGGCACGGGCTGCTCGGCATGCGGGAGCGGACCGCGATGCTGGGCGGTCACCTCCTGGCGGGCGCCCGGCCGGACGGCGGCTTCCAGGTCTCCGCGTTCCTCCCGGTCACCCCGCACCCCGAGGCCGCGGGGCCCGTCGACGCCGACGACACCTCCGATGTGAAGGACCACACCGCATGACGAGCAGCCCGATCCGCGTACTGATCGCCGACGACCAGCAGATGGTCCGGCAGGGCTTCACCGTGCTGCTCAACACCCAGCCCGACATCGACGTCGTCGGGCAGGCGGTGGACGGCGCGGACGCCGTCGCCAAGGTCGGCGAACTCGCCCCGGACGTCGTCCTGATGGACATCCGCATGCCCGAGCTGAACGGCATCGAGGCCACCCGCCGCATCGCCGTCGAGCTGCCGCACATCAAGGTGCTGGTGCTCACCACGTTCGACCTCGACGAGTACGTGTACGAGGCGCTGCGGGCGGGTGCGTCGGGGTTCCTGCTGAAGGACGCCTCGGCGGACAAGCTGGCCGAGGCGGTCCGCGTGGTGGCGGCCGGCGACGCGCTGCTCGCGCCCGGCATCACCCGGCGGCTGATCGCCGAGTTCTCCCGCCTGGGCGACCGGCCCCGGGCCCCGCTCAAGGTGCGCGTCGGCGATCTGACCGAGCGCGAGACGGAGGTCCTGGCCCTCATCGCGCAGGGCCTGTCGAACGCGGAGATCGCCGAGCGGCTGGTCGTCGCCGAGCAGACCGTGAAGACCCATGTGGGCCGGATCCTGGTGAAGCTGGGGCTCAGGGACCGGACGCAGGCGGCGGTGTTCGCGTACGAGTCGGGACTGGTCAGGCCGTCCGGCTACTGAAGCCCGCGCCCCGTACCCGTAGTACTTCAGGTGGATGCCGCAGGACCGTTCTCACAGGGGACGCCCCCGTACGGGGTCTGCGCCTACGGTTTCCGTGTGACCGAGAAGACCCGGACGCAGCAGGAGCCCACGAGGCTGCTGGAGCCGTCGGACCCCGCGTACGAGCCGTACACACCGCGCAGCCCCGAGTTCCGGGCCGCCATGGATGCGCTGCAAGGGCTGCGGCAGGACCTGTTCCATGACGCCTTCGCCTACCGTCCGCTGCCCCGGATGGGCGTCGACGGCCCCCTCACCCGGCGGCTGAGGGGCAGGCTGCGGGAGTACGCGACCTGGCGGGGGCACGCCGTGATCGTCGCCCTCGGGCTGCTCGCGATGCTGATCGGCGCCAACAGCTCCCTGATCGGCGCGGGCAACAACTTCGTCCTCGGCCTGCTCGCGCTGGTCCCGGTCCTGCTGACCATGGTGCGGCCGGTCGGCGCGTTCTGGCTGTCGATGGCCGCGACCCCCCTCGCCGGCGTGGTCGGCGGCAGCTGGGAGACCGAGTTCCCGTGGCTGCCCGGGAGCTTCGCCTGCCACCTGTTCGTCCTCACGATCGTGGCCGTCCGCACCAGGCCGCGCACCGCGGCGTGGATGTGGGTGCTGACGACGGTGTACGGCGTCGTGGTGGAGAACTTCTTCAACTGGGGACACTCGCCGTTCGGCACCAACTCCGCCCCGATGGTGTTCTTCTCGGCCCTGGCCCTCCTCGCCGTCACCGTCTGGCACATCCGCCGCGACGCCCGCCAGGAGGTGACCGCGCAGCAGACCGTGACCGCGCACGAGCGCTCCCGGCGCACCCTGCTGGAGGAGCGCACGACGATCGCCCGCGAACTGCACGACGTGGTCGCCCACCACATGTCGGTCGTCGCCATCCAGGCGGAGGCGGCGCCCTACCGGGTGGAGAACCCGCCGCCGGAGCTGGAGAAGGCGTTCGCCACGATCCGGGAGAACGCGGTGGCGGCCCTGACCGAACTGCGCCGCGTGCTGGGCGTGGTCCGCGCCGAGGACTACGAGGCGCCGGACGCCCCGCAGCCCACACTCGCCGACCTGGACGCACTGCTCGCCAACGTCCGCGAGACAGGCCTGCGCGTGGACAGGACGACCACCGGGGCGATACGCGAACTGCCGCAGGGCGTCGAGCTGTCGGCGTACCGGATCGTCCAGGAGGCGCTGAGCAACACCCTGCGGCACGCGCCGGGAGCCGCGGCCAAGGTGGAGGTCTCCTACGTCCTCGGCGGTCTCGGCCTGCGCATAGTCAACGACCCGCCTCCGGAGCCGTCGGCGGTCAGACCGTCACCCGGTGCCGGCCACGGTGTCACGGGCATGCGCGAACGCGTCACCATGCTCAACGGCGAGATGACGGCGGGCCGGACGGACGAGGGAGGATACGAGGTGACGGTGTTCCTGCCGGTCGTCGCGGTGAGCGAAGGAGAGGCATGACGATCCGCGTCCTGATCGCGGACGACCAGATGATGGTGCGCGAAGGCTTCTCGGTCCTCCTCAACGCGATGCCGGACATCGAGGTCGTCGGCGAAGCGGTCAACGGCCGCGAGGCGGTCGAGCGCGTCCGCGAACTCACGCCCGACGTCGTCCTGATGGACATCCGCATGCCCGAGATGAACGGCATCGAGGCGACCCGCGAGATCGTGGCGGCCAACAGCACCTCGAAGGTCCTGGTGCTGACCACCTTCGACCTCGACGAGTACGTCTACCAGGCGCTGCGCGCCGGCGCCTCGGGCTTCCTGCTCAAGGACGCCTCCGCCCGCCAACTGGCCGACGGGGTGCGGGTGGTGGCGTCCGGCGAGGCCCTCCTCGCGCCCACCGTCACCAGACGCCTGATCACGGAGTTCTCCAAACTCTCCCAGGCCCCGCGCGTCATGCAGGCCGCCCACCAGGCCTACGGCGACCTCACCGAACGCGAGACGGAGGTCCTGGTCCTCATCGCCCAGGGCCTGTCCAACGCGGAGATCGCCGAACGCCTGGTGGTCGCCGAGTCGACGATCAAGACCCACGTCAGCAGGATCCTGGTGAAACTGGGCCTGCGCGACCGCACCCAGGCAGCGGTGTTCGCCTACGAGGCACGGCTGGTGACGCCGGGTTAGTGGAGGGACCGGGTCCGTGTATCAGGGCTGATCGGCAGTGCCGCTGGGACCTTCGGCACACTGACGCCCTCACGGCGCGGCGAGACGCTGAAACTTCCGGAAATGCCCCTTTCGGAGGGGGTCTCCGAAGCCATGGGGGGCGTGTCCGACAACGGAGGCGGGCTTCGATGAACGGCCATCAGGGGAATGGTTCGACGGCGACGGAAGAACGGGCCAGCGCACTCGACGTGGGCTTGCGTGCGGAGGCCGAGAAGATGACGCTGGCCGAGTACAAGGCAGTCGTGGAGGCGGGGCACAAGCTGGTGCAGGAGGCCGGGGGCACCTGGCTGCTGCTGCACAGCGAGTTCGTGTCCGACAACCGGGAGACGGGAACCGAGGGGCACCTCAGGGACATGCTGCGCGGGGCCTACGGGTATCCCGCCTCGGAGGACAACGGCTACGACGTCGAGCTCAACGTCCTGCTCGAATCCCCCGGCGGCAGCCTCGACAGCGCGTACTCGTCGGCGCTGTACCTCGCGCAGTACGCGAAGACGGTGCGGGTGTTCGTGCCCGGCCGGGCGAAGAGCGCCAGCACGCTCGTGGCCCTCGGGGCGAACGAGCTCTACCTTTCGCCCTTCGGTGAACTCGGGCCGCTGGACACGCAGATCTCCGATCCGCGCAACCCGGCGAGTCGTGTGTCGGCGCTCGACTGCTACCAGAGCGTCGACTACGTCCGCAGCTTCGGCATCCGCACGCTGCAGCTGGTCCTGCCGGAGCTCATCAAGCAGACCGACGGGAAGGTCGCCGTCGAGACGCTGCTGAAGACCGCCAGCGACTACACGTTGGGCATGGTGCAGCCCATGCTGGGCAGCGTCACCGCGCTGCACTTCGGAGGGTGGGGCAGGAGCCTCAAGATCGGCGAGTTCTACGCCCGGCGGCTGCTGCGCATGCACGCCGACGAGGTGGACGACAAGCGGGTCGACGAGATCGCCTCGCGCCTCGTCTTCGACTACACCCATCACCTCTTCCCCATCGACCACCACGAGGCCCGGCGCATCCACCTGCCGGTGCGCATGATGGACGAGGTGGTGTACGACAAGGCCGTCGCGGTCATCGAGAAGTGCCACCGGAAGGACTTCATCGGCTTCCTCAGCCAGGAGGAGGCCAAGAAGGCCAAGCCCTGGTACCGGGGCATCGAGGGCGAGGAGGCGGCGGCCGGGGCGCACGGGCGGTTCGACGACGGTCACGCGCTGGCCCAGACGCGGATGTCGCGGAAGTCGAGCTGATGAGTGCCGGGCGGAGGGCTTCCCGGGGCCTGCTCAACTGGGCGCGGAGCAATCCGGCGCAGAGCGTCGGCTATGCCTTCCTCTCGGTCATCGCCCTCGTCATGGCGGTGATGGCCGTGATGCTGGCGCTGCATTCCGGTCTGCTCGGGTTCACTGTCGGCTCTCCGCCGGGGGACAGGGAACTGGCGGTCTTCGCCACCTTCATCGGAGGCGGCCTCGCCACCGCCGTGACGCTGTTCGGCGCGCTGCTCACCACGGAGCACAACGCGCGCGAACGGCGCAGGCTCGACTTCGAGACCATCGTGAAGGGTCTGGAGGCGCTTCCCGCCGGCAAGCCCGAGCGCGTGGCGGGCATCCTCAGCACCACGGTCCTGATCGGCCAGCCGCGCGTGGCCATACGGATACTCGAACCCGCGTGGGAGGCCGGGGAGGTGGACGACGGCACCGCCACCTGGATCATCGACGAGATACTCGCCGACGGCGCGCTCCAGCATCCGTACCACCTGGACGGCGAGTTCGCGGACGAGACCACCATGGTCGAGGCAACCTCCCTCCTGCTTGAGCACGCGGCGAGCAGGGGGCTGACCAATCCGCGCGTGGAAGGCGAGTACGCGTTCCCCGGTCGCCTCATGGACAAGTGGAACGTGGGCGGGGACGTCCCGGTCGCGGCCAAGGAGTACGTACTGCAGGCCATGGGAGAGGTGCTGCTCTCCCAGGACAAGGCCTGGTGGTGCGGCGACGCCGAGGAGATGCAGCAGTTCCCCATCGAGCCCTGGCTGGACTGCGCCCTCGCCACCGACGAGGACGAGAGCGTGAGGGAGTCGGCGGCCGTGCTGTTCAGCGCCCTCCACTCGTGCTTCCCGGAGGAGGAACAACGGCGCTTCGACGGCAGGCACGCCGGTGCGGAAGCCGTCCTGCGACGCGTCCCGGCGGAGAACGGGGTCAAGGCCAACGGCGAATGCCTCGAACTGGCCGGACGGATCGCGACCGACTGGGGCGGAGCGCCGTAAGGCCGTCGGGGCCGTGGCCGGCTCGTACCTCGGGCCGGGGCGAGGCCACGGCCCCGACGATCACCTGAAGGAACACCCCTGGTCAGGGCCCGGCATGCCGGGTTAGCGTCCCCGCATGGCAGCCTTCGACCCCTGGGACCCGGCGTTCCTCGCCGACCCCTACCCCGTCTACGCCGAACTGCGTGCCGCCGGGCGCGTGCACTACTTCGAGGCCACCGACCAGTGGCTGGTGCCGCACCACGCGGACGTCTCGGCGCTGCTGCGGGAGCGCCGGCTCGGGCGGACGTATCTGCACCGGTTCGGCCACGAGGACTTCGGACGCACCGCGCCTCCGCCCGAGCACGAGCCGTTCCACACGCTCAACGACCACGGCATGCTCGACCTGGAGCCGCCGGACCACACCAGGATCCGGCGGCTGGTGTCGAAGGCGTTCACGCCGAGGACCGTCGAGCAGCTCAGGCCGTACGTGACCCGGCTGGCCGGGGAGCTGGTGGACGGGCTGGTGGAGCGTGGCGGCGGCGATCTGCTCACGGACGTCGCCGAACCGCTGCCCGTCGCCGTCATCGCCGAGATGCTGGGCATCCCGGAGTCCGACCGCGCCCCGCTGCGGCCGTGGTCGGCGGACATCTGCGGGATGTACGAGCTGAACCCGTCCGAGGACACGGCCCGCAAGGCCGTACAGGCGTCCGTGGAGTTCTCGGAGTACCTGCGCGAGCTCATCGCCGAGCGGCGCAAGAAGCCCGGCGACGACCTGATCTCCGGGCTGATCGCCGCTCACGACGAGGGGGACCGGCTGACCGAGCAGGAGATGATCTCCACGGCCGTGCTGCTGCTCAACGCCGGGCACGAGGCGACCGTCAACGCCACCGTCAACGGCTGGTACGCCCTCTTCCGCAACCCGGACCAACTGGCCGCCCTGCGCGCCGACCACACGCTCGTCCCCACCGCCGTGGAAGAGCTCATGCGCTACGACACCCCGCTGCAGCTCTTCGAACGCTGGGTGCTGGACGACATCGAGATCGACGGCACCGTCATCCCCAGGGGCTCGGAGATCGCGATGCTCTTCGGGTCGGCCAACCACGACCCGGATGTCTTCCGGGACCCCGAGCGCCTGGATCTGACGCGCGCGGACAACCCGCACATCTCCTTCTCCGCCGGCATCCACTACTGCATCGGCGCCCCGCTCGCCCGCATCGAGCTGGCCGCCTCCATGACGGCCCTGCTGGAGAAGGCCCCGACGCTGAGCCTCAGCGAGGAGCCGCGCCGAAAGCCGAACTTCGTGATCCGCGGCCTGGAGGGACTCGGTGTCCAGGTGGGGTGAGCACCCGTTCGGATGATCACCGAGCGATCCCCTGCGAAAGCCGCGAGTGACGTCACGCTGGTGCCTGCCTGCGGAGGGAGGCGCCATGACGGCTATGGCAGAGCGCACCTCGTCACCGATGTCGCCGGACGTGTTCGAGCGGATCGCGGCCTTCGCCGAACGCGAGGACGAGACCGTTCAATCCGACCCAGGGCCTCAAGGTCGAGGCCTACCGCCGGGGGCGGGTCCGGCCTGACGGCGTGCTCGCGCCGGTGGGGCATTTCGCGGGACAGGGCGACTGGGCCGAAACCGATGGCGTGCTCATGGTCGTCGAGATCACTCCGTACGACACGGACACGCACCTTCGCGACCGCGTGGAGAAGCCCCGGGGCTCCGCCGAGGCCGGGATCCCCGTCTACTTGCTCATCGACCGCGACAGCCTCTCGGTCCTGGTCCACAGCGACCCGGACCCGGAGGACGGATACCGGGACATCCACGTGGTGAAGCTGGGCGGCAAGGTCACTGTCCCCGATCCGGTCGGCATCGAACTCGACACCCTGGAACTCAAGGACTACCTCGACTGAGCGGCCGCCGTCCCGCCCAGGCCGCGCTCAGGTCGTCAGGTCCCGCCGTCGTAGGCCGGTGAGGCCCGCGGCGACCAGCACCACCGCCAGGGCCAGCAGTACCAGGACCGGCCCCCACTCCATCCCCCCGCCCGGCAGCTTCGGCAGGTGGCCGAAGGGGGACAGGTCCAGCACCGCCTGCGGTGCGTCCAGCGCCGGGCCGACCCAGCCGATGAGCAGGACGGCGCCCGCCACGCCCCAGGCCGCCGTCGCCGCCCGGGGCAGCACCCCGTACAGCAGCACCGCCAGCCCGCCGATCACCCACACCGCGGGGAGCTGCACCAGGCAGGCCCCCAGGATCGGGCCGGCCTCCTTGCCGTAGCCGACGACGAAGCCGAGGCCGGTCAAGAGCATCAGCAGGACCGAGCCGCCGAAGGCGATGACGAGGTGGCCTGCGGCCCAGCGCAGGCGGCCCACGGGGTTCGCCAGCACCGGTTCGGCCCGGCCGGAGGTCTCCTCGCCGTACAGGCGCAGCACGCTGCCGACGACGTACAGCGCCGCGACCAGGCCCATCATGCCGACCATCGCTGCGAGGAAGGCGTTGGTCAGCGCGCTCTGCCCGCCCATCCGCTCGAAGATCCTGCGCGCGCTCTCGTTGTCGCCGACGATGTCGGCCACGCCGTCCGTGAGACCGCCGTAGACGACTCCGACGACGAAGAAGGCGAGCGACCAGCCAAGGACGCTGCCGCGCTGCAGCCGCCAGGCGAGCGCCCCGGCCGTGCCCAGGCGGCCGACCGAGGGGCCGGGCCGGGTGGGCAGGAAGCTCATGCCGATGTCCCGGCGGCCCGCGAGCCCGTAGGCGACGGCCGCCTGGAGCGCGATCGCCGCCGCGAACAGCGCCAGCACCCACCAGCGTTCGCCGGCGTACGCGCGCAGGTTCTCCAGCCAGCCCAGCGGCGACAGCCACGTCCACACCGAGGAGCCGTCCGTGGCCGCGGAGTCGCCCGCCGCGCGCAGCACGAAGGCCGCGCCGAGCACGCCGGCGGTCAGGCCGCGCGCCAGCCGTGCGCTCTCCGTCAGCTGGGCGACGATCGCCGCGGCCGTCGCGAAGACCATGCCGACGGCCGCCAGTCCGAGCCCGAAGGCCAGCGCGCCCGCGGCTCCCTGGCCCGCCAGGCCGGCCACGACCAGCAGGGCCAGCACGGCGTTCGCCACCGCCGCCGCGAGCAGGGCCGCGGTCAGGGAGGCCCGGCGGCCCACCGCGCCGGAGGAGATGAGTTCCTGACGTCCGCTCTCCTCCTCGTCGCGGGTGTGGCGTACGACGACCAGGAGGCTGGTGACCGCCGCGAGCACCCCGGCGTAGACGCCGACGCGCCAGGCCGTCAGGGCGCCGACGGAGTCGTCGAAGACGGGACCGATCAGGGCGCGGAAGGAGGCGTTGGTGGCGACCTGGTGGATGAGGTCGGCGCGTTCGGCGGGGGTGCCGTAGAGGGTCTTCAGCGTGTTCGGCATGGAGAGGACCATCAGGGTGTTGACGGCCACCCACACCGGGATCATCAGCCGGTCGCGGCGCAGGTTGAAGCGCAGCAGGATCCGGGTGCCCACGAGGGACGTCATCGCGCCGCCACCTCTTCGTCCTGGTAGTGGCGCAGGAACAGCTCCTCCAGCGTGGGCGGGGTGGAGGTCAGCGAGCGGACTCCGGACTCGCTCAACTGTTTCAGTACGGCGTCGAGTTTGTCGGTGTCGACCTGCAGCCGTACGCGCCGGCCCTGGACGTCGAGGTCGTGGACGCCCGGCAGGTGCGACAACCCGTTGGGCGCGCCCGCCAGTTCGGCGGTGACGCTGGTCCGGGTCAGATGGCGCAGGTCGGCCAGCGAACCGCTCTCCACGGTGCGGCCCTTGCGGATGATGCTCACCCGGTCGCAGAGCTGCTCGACCTCGCTGAGGATGTGCGACGACAGCAGGATCGTCCGGCCCCTGGCCCGCTCCTCCTCCACACAGCGCTGGAAGACCTCCTCCATCAGGGGGTCCAGGCCCGAGGTCGGCTCGTCGAGGATCAGCAGGTCGACGTCCGAGGCGAACGCGGCGACCAGGGCCACCTTCTGACGGTTGCCCTTGGAGTAGGTGCGGCCCTTCTTGGTGGGGTCCAGCTCGAAGCGCTCGATCAGGTCGGCGCGGCGCGCGGCGTCGAGTCCGCCGCGCAGGCGTCCGTAGAGGTCGATCACCTCGCCGCCCGAGAGGTTGCGCCACAGGGTCACGTCCCCGGGGACGTAGGCGATCCGGCGGTGCACCTCCACCGCGTCCTTCCACGGGTCGCGGCCCAGCACCTGGGCGGCGCCGGAGTCGGCGCGCAGCAGGCCGAGCAGGACGCGGATGGTGGTGGACTTGCCGGCACCGTTCGGGCCGAGGAAGCCGTGCACCTCGCCGCTCTCCACGTCGAGGTCCAGGCCGTCCAGGGCGTGGGTGCGGCCGAAGGACTTGTGGAGCCCGGCGACCGTGATTGCCTTCGTCATGGTTCAGAACGTACGCTTCTTTCAGAAATTTGTGAAGATAAGGAAGCCTGTGAAGCCCGGTTAGGGTGGTGGCCATGACTGACGAGGTGGGGCGGGACCCGGAAGCGGTCTCGAAGTTCGTGGAGAGCTTCGCGGCACAGCTCGTCGAGGCCGGGATGCAGCGCATGCCGGCACGGATCTTCGCCGCGCTGCTGTCCTCCGACGAGGGGGCGATGACCTCGGCGGACCTGGGCGAGCAGTTGCAGATCAGCCCCGCCGCGGTCTCCGGCGGCGTGCGGTACCTGGCCCAGCAGCACATGGTGTCCCGGGAGCGCGAGCCCGGCTCGCGGCGGGAGCGCTATCGCGTGCACAGCAACCAGTGGTACGAGGCGCTGACCAACCGCGAGGCCGTCATCAAACGGTGGGAGGGCGCCCTGCGGGAAGGCGTCACCAGCCTCGGCGCCGGCACCCCGGCGGGCCGCCGCATGGCCGAGACGCTCGCCTTCTTCGAGTTCGTCGACGGCGAGATCGCGGCCATGATGGAACGCTGGCGACTCCACCGCGAGGAGCTCTTCGGAGACGCGGGTACCTAGGGCCGGTGCCCTGGGCACCCGCTCCGGGGAGCTGGCTCACCGCCCCGGCAGCGTGAGCCCCCAGGCCCCTTCCCACACCGTCCACGTCCTCCTGCGTACCGGCCCGCACACCCCCGCGTCCGCCCGATAGCGGAAGTCCGCCCCCGACACGCTCACCGTGCGTCCCTCGGCCCGTACCGGCGAGGCCTCCGCGCCCACCGACAGCGGCCGCACCTCGACCTCGGCCACCCCGCGGTCGCCCGGCACGACCGACACCGCCTCCACCGGCTGGTCCAGGTCGACCAGGGTCACGCCGTCGACCTCGATGCGCAGCCGGGCCGCCCGAGGCGCCGGGGCCGGGGCCTCACGGGCCGGGACCAGGGTGCGCACCAGCGACTGGGCCGTGCGCAGCCACGGGCGTCCCGCGGCCTCCTCCAGCGCGTGGGCTTCACTCAGCGGAGGAATCCGCAGCGCGCCCAGCACCACCCCGTCGCTGTCGTCCACCAGCAGATCCATCCGGCGTACGGCCCCTTCGAGCACCGACCGGGCCGCCGCGACCGCGCCCGTGGGCACCCCCAGGGAACGGGCCACCGACAGCGCGGCCCCCACCGGCACCATCGACAGCGCGCATCCGGCCAGCTCCCGCTGCCGGTGCAAAAGGGACACGGCTCGCACCAGGGCCCGGTCGTCGCCGATGACCACCGGCCTTCTCGACCCGCGCCGGGACAGCGCCCGGGCGAATTCCTCCGGGCCGTCCGGCAGGCAGACCTTGGTCTGCGCACCCGCGCTGAGCACGTCTTTCGCGATGCGTACCGACTCCCCGTCCGTCCGTCGGGCCACCGGATCGATGACCACCAGCAGCTGTTCGGAACTCGCCTCGGAAGTCGCGGAAGTCGCCACCTCGGTCCTGCCTCGCTTCCTCGGGTAGCATCTTTGTGCAAGAGCCCCTTGCGCTATTGCGCCAGGGGCTTCGTCTATTCCGGGGCATCCGGTCCGACGGGTTACGGCCAACGACGGCCATGGTGCATGCGGCGGTGAACCCTACGCGTGCGCCCCTGACCTTGGACATGCCCCGCCCGGAAGGGGTGTACGCGCGTGCCCGCACTTGTGCTGCTCGGTGCTCAGTGGGGTGACGAAGGCAAGGGAAAGGCAACCGACCTGCTCGGTGGCTCAGTGGATTACGTCGTGCGGTACCAGGGCGGCAACAACGCCGGCCACACCGTCGTCGTGGGCGATCAGAAGTACGCCCTCCACCTGCTCCCTTCCGGAATCCTCTCGCCGGGGTGCACCCCGGTCATCGGCAATGGTGTCGTCGTCGATCCGTCGGTCCTGTTCTCCGAGCTGAACGGACTCAACGAGCGCGGCGTCGACACGTCCAAACTCCTCATCAGCGGTAACGCGCACATCATCACGCCGTACAACGTGACCGTCGACAAGGTCACGGAACGCTTCCTCGGCAAGCGGAAGATCGGTACGACGGGGCGCGGCATCGGACCGACCTACGCGGACAAGATCAACCGCGTCGGCATCCGGGTGCAGGACCTCTACGACGAGTCGATCCTCACCCAGAAGGTCGAGGCGGCCCTCGACGTCAAGAACCAGATGCTCACCAAGCTCTACAACCGGCGCGCGATCGCCGTCGACCAGGTGGTCGAGGAGCTGCTGGGCTACGCGGAGAAGCTCGCGCCGTACGTCGCCGACACGGTCCTGGTGCTCAACCAGGCCCTGGACGACGACAAGGTCGTGCTGTTCGAGGGCGGCCAGGGCACGCTCCTCGACATCGACCACGGCACGTATCCCTTCGTGACCTCGTCGAACCCGACCGCGGGCGGCGCCTGCACCGGTGCCGGCGTCGGCCCGACGAAGATCAGCCGGGTCATCGGCATCCTCAAGGCGTACACCACCCGCGTCGGCTCGGGCCCCTTCCCGACGGAGCTGTTCGACGAGGACGGCGAGGCGCTGCGCCGCATCGGCGGCGAGCGGGGCGTGACCACCGGCCGGGACCGCCGCTGCGGCTGGTTCGACGCGGTGATCGCCCGCTACGCCACCCGCGTCAACGGCCTGACGGACTTCTTCCTCACCAAGCTCGACGTCCTCACCGGCTGGGAGCAGATCCCGGTCTGCGTCGCCTACGAGATCGACGGCAAGCGGGTCGAGGAGCTGCCGTACTCGCAGTCGGACTTCCACCACGCGAAGCCCGTCTACGAGACCCTCCCGGGCTGGTCCGAGGACATCACCAAGGCGAAGTCCTTCTCCGACCTGCCGAAGAACGCCCAGAACTACGTCAAGGCGCTGGAGGAGATGTCCGGCGCCCCGATCTCCGCGATCGGCGTGGGCCCGGGCCGGGACGAGACGATCGAGATCAACTCGTTCCTCTGACCCGCAGGAAACGCAAGGAGCCGCCCCGACGGGGGCGGCTCCTTGCGCGTTGCACGCCGGGAGACGTCAGCGGTGGGGGACGAGGAGAGTGGGGCTGCGTATGCGACTGGTCGACGTGGAGATCGGCCGGTACCACTGGTCGGCGTTCACCTGTGGATGTACGAAGACGGCCGCTCACCTGGCCGGCGACCTGCTGAGGCTGGTCTCGGCGCAGTCCAGTGAGGAGGCGCGGGCGCTTCACATCGAGAACCACGCCATGATTCAGTCGATCCCGCAGGAGCCGGCGGTGCCCGTCGCCTCGGTGCTCATGGCGGCGCTTGCGGGCGACCTGTCCCCCGGCGCCAGGTTCGTATGCCTGGATCTGCTCGGCGGGCTGGTGTTCAGCGACGACGACCACTCGTCGGAGTTGTGCCGGCAGATCGCGCGGCAGGGGCTCTGGACGCTGTACCGCGACCTGTGGTCGGGCGCATCGCCTGGCATTGTCGCGTGTGCCTATTACGTCCTGCGGGCGATCGAGGACGACGAGGACCGGCTTCGCGCCTGCCGGGACTCGGGGCCCGTCACCCTGCCCGAGGATCTCGCCGATCGACCCGGGCCGAGCTGACTCATCTTTGAACTGGACATGGCCAATTCCTGGTTTTCCGGGCGCCTGGGCAGAGGTCACGCTCTACGCGAGTAGCCCCGCACGTTCGACTTGTCTACGCGCGTCGCGCCACGCCAGCTTCCAGGAGCCCCGTATGCCCGTCAGTCCCATGAACCGCCGCGAGTTCGTGAAGAAGTCGGCCGTCACCGGAGCGGCCGTCGCCGCGGCGGGGGCCGTCGGCGCCGGCACCGCCCAGGCCGCCGACGGTCAGATGCCCGGGAAGGCGCCCAAGACCTGGTCCTTCTCCATCCTGGGCACCACCGACCTGCACAGCCACGTCTTCGACTGGGACTACTACAAGGACGCCGCCTACAGCGACAAGGCCGGCAACTCCGTCGGCGTCGCCCGCGTCGCCACGCTCATCAAGCAGCAGCGTGCGGCCAAGGGCGAGGAGCACGTCCTGCTCGTCGACGCCGGCGACATCATCCAGGGCACCTCCCTGGCCTACTACTTCGCGCGCGTCGCCCCGATCACGGGCACCGACGGCAAGCCCGGTCCCAAGCACCCGATGGCCGTGGCCATGAACCACATGCGCTACGACGCCGCCGCCCTCGGCAACCACGAGTTCAACTACGGCATCGAGGTGCTCAGGAAGTTCGAGAGCCAGTGCCGCTTCCCGCTGCTCGGCGCCAACGCCCTGGACGCCAAGACCCTGCGCCCCGCCTTCCACCCGTACACCGTCAAGCGCATCTGCGTGCCCGGCGCGCCCGACATCAAGGTCGGCATCCTGGGCCTGACCAACCCCGGCATCGCGCTGTGGGACAAGGACAACGTCAGCGGGAAGATGGTCTTCCCGGGGCTGGTGGAGCAGGCGAAGAAGTACGTGCCGCGGCTGCGCGCGCTCGGCTGCGACGTCGTCTTCCTGACCGACCACTCCGGTCTCGACGGGTCCTCCTCCTACGGCGACGCGCTGCCGTACGTGGAGAACGCCTCCAACCTCGTCGCCGAGCAGGTCCCCGGCATCGACGCGATCCTGGTGGGCCACACGCACGTCGAGGTGCCGTCCTACATGGTGAAGAACGCGGAGACCGGCGAGGACGTCCTGCTCTCCGAGCCGTACTGCTGGGGCTACCGGCTCAGCGTGTTCGACTTCGAGCTCGAACTCCACCACGGGCGCTGGAAGGTGACCAAGAAGACCGCCCAGACCCTCAACCCCAACACGGTGGACGAGGACCCGGAGATCAAGAAGCTCCTGGAGGCCGACCACGAGCTGGTCGTGAAGTACGTCAACACGGCGGTGGGCACCTGCACCGAGGACCTCTCGGCGGCGGAGTCCTGCTGGAAGGACGTGCCGATCATGGACTTCATCCACCAGGTCCAGATGGACACGGTGAAGTCCGGGCTCTCGGCCTCCGACGCCGCGCTGCCGCTGATCTCGGTGGCGGCGCCCTTCAGCCGTACCGCCGACATCCCGGCCGGCAGCGTCACCATCAAGGACATCGCCGGCCTCTACATCTACGACAACACCCTCTACGGCAAGAAGCTCACGGGCGCCCAGCTGAAGGACTACCTGGAGTACGCCGCGAAGTACTACCACCAGGTCCCGTCCGGCACGAAGGTCGACACCTCGACCCTGACGAACGCCAACAGCTTCTGGGACTACATGTACGACACCGCGGCGGGCGTCGACTACGAGATCGACATCGCGCAGCCGGAGGGGTCGAGGATCAAGAACCTCACCTACAAGGGCGCGCCGATCGCCGCCGACCAGGTCTTCGTCGTCGCGGTCAACAACTACCGGGCGAACGGCGGTTCGGGCTACCCGCACATCGCCTCGGCGGACATCGCCTACAGCTCCACCAACGAGATCCGCCAGCTGATGATCGACTACGTGACGTCGAAGGGGACGCTGGAGCCGAAGGACTTCGCGGTGACGAACTGGAAGCTGACGCAGGACGGCACCCCGGTCTTCTGACCGGAGCGCGGCGGACGAAGAGCGACCGGGGGTTCCGCCTCCGGTCGCTCTGTCCGGACATATCGGGCTTACGATGTATGGGCCGCGTATCGGTCTACTGAAGAAGGTGAGTGCGATGCGCGTGTTGCTCAAGGCGTCCATGAACACCGAGAAGGCCAACGACGTCATCCGCAGCGGCAAGATGCCGCAACTCATGGAGGAGACCCTCGGCAATCTCAAGCCCGAGGCCGCCTACTTCACCATCGACCACGGCGTCCGCACCGCCTACCTCGTCCTCGACGTCCAGGACAGCTCCCAGATGCCGGCCATCGGCGAGCCCTTCTTCATGGACCTGGGCGCCGAGGTCGACATGACGCCCGTGATGAACTCCGACGACCTGCAGAAGGGGCTCTCGCAGCTCCGCTAGGGCACGGCAGCTCAGCTGAAGACGATCATCGACCCCTGCGCCAGGCTCCGCGTCGCCGCCGCGTGCAGGCCCAGCCAGACGTGCCGTTCGCGGGCGAAGGGGCTCGGGTCGTACGGCGCCGGGACCGCCGGTTCCTCCAGCTCCGTGGGAGCGCGCGGCGGTTCCGGGGCGGCAGGCGGGTTGGCCGGGTCGATGCCGATGGCCGGGGCGACGTACTCCAGTTCCCGCAGCAGCGCCTGCGAGGAGCCCAAGGGGCCGCCGCCGGACAGCAGTTCGTCGTTGGACAGGGGCTGCGGGAAGTCCACGGGGACGTACGCGCCCGCGTGGTCGTAGTGCCAGACCAGGTGCGACTGCTGCGCCGTCGAGTCGAACATCTCCAGCAACTGCTCGTAGTCGCCGCCCAGATCGTCGACGGGCGTCACCGGCAGACCGCAGACCTGCAGCAGATAGACGCGGCGCAGGAAGTGCAGGGCGTCGTAGTCGAAGCCGGCCACCGGGGCGACCTCGCCGGACAGTCCCGGCATGTACTGGTACACCGGCACCGGCGGCAGACCGGCCGCGGCCAGCACGTCGTTGTACTGCGCGAGTTCGTCGGCGAAGGGATTGTCGGGGGTGTGGCACAACACGTCGACGAGCGGTACCAGCCACAGGTCACAGGCCAAAGAGGGCTCCCTAGCGAGGTGGTCAGTCAAGGAAGGGTAGTCGGTGCGGCTCGGGGTGGGACCGGGTCGTTCGGGTCAGGTGCCCCGGTGCAGGTCCCATACCCACACCCCGTCCACCCACGTCCCGTCACGGCCCATCAGTTCCCGCAGCGTCCTGCGCAGGGCGTCGGCGTGCGGCTGCGGCGCCACCACCAGCACCCCCGCCTTCCAGTACGCGAGGTCCCGCGCGGCCTGGGCCCGCCAGTTCGCGCCGATCTCGGGGACCACACCGGTGTCGCGGACATCACTGAACAACTGCGAGGTGTAGCGCGGGGCGGCGCCGTAGATGCCCCTGCGCTCCGTGCCCCACGGCCCGTTGAAATAGCCGCCGGGCAGCTTGAAGCCGTAGTCCGCCTGCTCCTGCCAGCGCAGGGGGGTGGCGTCGCCCGCGTCGGGCAGCGGCACCGTGACGAGCGACTCGCCGGCACGGACGTACGACGTCCAGGTGCCGTCCGTGAAGAACGCCGGCGTCCCGGCCCGGGGCACCGTCTTCAGCGGGGCCGGGATCAGCGGGAGCAGGGCGAGGCAGACGCCGAGCAGGCCCAGGTACTGCGTGCCCCGGTCACGGGTGGCCGCCAGACGCTCCAGCGCGAGGGCGAGCAGCAGGCCGAGCGCGGGGGCGCAGACCATGGCGACCCGCCCCTCGATGACCGACTCGAAGAGGGGCAGGTGGGCCAGCAGTGCCCAGGGGCCGGGGTAGGTCCGCTCCGTCAGAGGGATGCGGAAGGCGGGCCCGAGCGAGAGCAGGGCCGCCCCGACCGCGGTCACCGCCAGCGCCTTGACCAGGGCCCGGTCCCACAGCCGTATCGTGATCGCGAAGGCGAGGGCGACCAGGGGCCAGCCGTAGAAGGCGTTCTGCTCGGTCGGGTTCATCGACAGCGCGTTGGCGCGTTCCGCGCTGCCCGCGACCAGGGAGCGCTCGGCGAAGGAGAGCAGCGCGAGCGGGCTGTTGCCCGCGTTGTCGCCGTGCGGCATGTTCGCGTAGCTCTGCGGGCCGGTGAACTGCCAGATCAGGGCGTAGGCGACCAGGGGGAGGCAGACCGCGGCCGCGATCCCCAGGCCCTTGAGCAGCGGGCGCGACACGGCCTTCGCCACGTCCGTGCGGACGACGGCGTAGGCGGCGGCGAACAGCACCAGGCCGAGCGCCGCCAGCAGCAGCGGCTCCTCGCCGAGGAAGACCTGGTAGGTGGCCATCAGGCCCAGCACGACCCCGTCGCGGACCACCCGGCGGCCCTCGCACAGGCGCAGGGCGCGGTCGACGATCAGCGGGATCATGAACAGCACCACGAAGTTGGGGTGCGCGTTGGCGTGGCTGACCATCGGCGGGGCGAAGGCGGCCAGACAGGCGCCGACGAAGGCGGCCGGGCGGTGCCGTACGACGCGCTGGACGATCAGCCGGTACCAGGCGAACCCGGTGACGGCCAGGCCCAGCGTCATCGCGACGGAGAGGGAGAGCGCCGGGCCCGCGAGGAGGGTGAGCGGGGCGAACGGGACGGAGAGGCCGAGCATGACCGTGTTGGCCATGAGGTTCACGCCGGCGGGGAAGTTCTGGGCGTCGGAGAAGAGCGGGTTGTCCAGGTGGGCGAGGTTGTGCGCGGTGACGCCGAAGAACCACTCCCACTGGTTCTGGTCCTGCAGGGAGTCCACGAGGTAGCGGTGGCCGGGGTCGAAGAGGCGGCCCGAGTACAGGGCCATCGACATCAGCAGGAACAGCAGCAGGGCGAAGAGGTCGGCCGGGCGCACCGAGCGGGCGCGCAGCAGGGTCAGTTCGGCGAGGGCGCGGAGATAGTCGAGGGGCCGCACCTTCGAGCCGGGCTGGTGGGACCAGCGCACGGGGACCTCGGTGACCTGCCAGTTCGCGCGGTGGAAGTGGTGCAGGACCTCGACGTCGATGGCCCAGCCGTCGACCCGGGAGGCGGCGAAGGCCTCGCGGGCCCGCTCGCCCTCGAAGAGCTTGAAGCCGCACTGGGTGTCCCGTACGCCGGGGACGGTGCCGCTGCGTATCAGCAGGTTCCCGGCGCGGCCCAGCAGCCGGCGCACCGGATGCTGACGCTCCCCGATCGTGGCGCCGGGCACCGAACGGGAGCCGATCGCCGCCGAGTTGCCCGCGCCGAGTGCCTCGTCGAGCTTCTCCAGCTCCTCGATGGGCGAGGCGAGGTCGGCGTCGGTGACCAGCACGCGCCGGCCCCGGGTGGCGGCGACGCCCAGCCGCAGCGCGCTGCCCTTGCCGCGGTGCCGGTCCGCGACGACGAGCCGGACGCGCGGGTCGCCGCGACCGGCGACCACCTCGCGCGTCCCGTCACGGGAGCCGTCGTCGGCGACGACCACCTCCCATGCCCCCCAGCGGCCCGCGCCGTCGGAGAGGTAGCGGGTGACGGCGTCGAGGGTGCGCCCGAGGCGCTCCTCCTCGTCGAAGGCGGGGACGACCACGGAGAGGTCGAGGGGAGCGGCGGACTCCCGCGTGCCGTTGCCGTTGTCCCCTTCCCCGGCGGTGCGTTCCTCACCGGCCAGGGCGCTCATCCGTCGGCCAGCCGCTCGATGAGGGCCAGGGCGTGGGCGTTGTACGCGTCGACGACCCGCCGTGCGGCCGGCAGGTCGCGCCGGGACAGCGCCTCGACCAGTTCGGTGTGGCCGGACCACAGGGTGCCGCGCAGGTCGGTGAGCCGGCGCAGGTGCTGCACCGCGCACACCCAGGACTGCACGCGCAGCCGGTGCAGGAAGTCGGCCAGGTAGGGGTTGCCGAACAGGTTGCCCAGTTCGTGCCAGAAGCGCAGGTCGTAGCCGATCAGCACGGTGAGTTCACCGGCCAGCGAGGCCCGCTGCGCTTCCTCGCCGCGGCGGCGCACTCCGGCGAGGGCGGCGTTGGCGCGGGCGTCGTCCGGTGCGGGCAGACGGCCGGTGTCGGACTCCAGGACGTGGAACATGCCGTCGGTCACCAGGCTGCGGGCCTCGACGATGCCGCGGTAGTCGGCGGCGGAGTACTCGTGGACGTGGAAGCCGCGGTGCTGGTCGGCGTCGAGCAGGCCCTGCGCGGACAGGTCGACGAGCGCCTCGCGGACGGGCGTCGCGGACACCCCGTACTGCTCGGCGATCTCCTTGACCGTGAACTCCTGCCCCGGCTGGAGCCGTCCCGCCAGCACCTCGTCGCGAAGCGCGTCGGCGATCTGCTGCCGCAGGGTGCTGCGGGTCACGGCGCCGGTGCCGCTGCTGCCGGGCATCGTCGGACGGTCTCCTCGGGGCGGTCGGGTGGCGTGCACGTCTATACCTACGAGCACGCCACCTTACGCGTTCGGGATTCGCCCGTTTATCCGTGTGCCGGGTGCCCGCCGGCCCCGTTTCCGCTACTCCGGGTGCCCGCCGGCCCTGTTTCCGCCACTCCGCGTACTCGGCGTCGCGACCGCTGCTACTCCGTGTGCTCGTCGGCCACGGACAGCGCCGCGTCGAGTGCCGCGAAGCCCTCCTTCAGTTCCGCCTCGCTCACGTTGCACGGCGGTACGACGTGCGTGCGGTTCATGTTCACGAAGGGCCAGATGCCGTGCCGCTTGGCGGCGGCGGCGAAGGCGGCCATCGGGGCGTTCGCCTCGCCGGCCGCGTTGTAGGGCACCAGCGGTTCGCGGGTCTCCCGGTTCCGCACCAGCTCCAGCGCCCAGAACATGCCGACACCGCGCACCTCGCCGACGCTGGGGTGCCGCTCGGCGAGCTCCCGCAGGGCCGGGCCGACGACGGTCTCGCCGAGCCGGCGGGCGTTGTCGACGACGCCCTCCTCCGCCATGACGTTGATCGTCGCGACCGCGGCTGCGCAGGCGAGCGGATGCCCGGAGTAGGTGAGACCGCCGGGGTAGGGCCGCTTGCCGAAGGTCTCGGCGATCTCGCCGCAGATGGCGACGCCGCCGAGCGGCACGTACCCGCTGTTGACGCCCTTGGCGAAGGTCATCAGGTCGGGGGTGACGCCGAACAGGTCGGCCGCGAACCACTCTCCGGTCCGTCCGAAGCCGGCCATGACCTCGTCGAGGATGAAGACGATCCCGTACTTGTCGCAGAGCTCGCGCACCCCGGCGAGGTAGCCGGGCGGCGGCAGCATGATCCCGGCGGTGCCGGGGACGGTCTCCAGGACGATCGCGGCGACGGTGCCCGGCCCCTCGAAGGCGATGGTCGTCTCCAGGTGCTCCAGCGCCCGCGCGGCCTCCTGCTCCTCGGTCTCGGCGTAGAAGCGCGACCGGTACAGGTACGGCGCCCAGAAGTGCACCACCCCGGCCGAGGCGGAGTCGGAGGCCCAGCGCCGGGGGTCACCGGTGATGTTCACGGCCTGCTGCGTACCGCCGTGGTACGACCGGTAGGCCGACAGCACCTTCGCCCGCCCGGTGTGCAGCCGGGCCATCCGCACGGCGTGCTCGATGGCGTCCGCGCCGCCGTTGGTGAAGAAGATCTTGTCCAGGTCCCCGGGGGTCCGCTCGGCGATCAGCCGCGCCGCCTCCGAACGGGCCTCGACCGCGAAGGCGGGCGCGAAGGTCGTCATCGTCGCGGCCTGCTCCTGGATCGCGGCGACGACCTTCGGGTGCTGGTAGCCGATGTTGGTGTAGACGAGCCCGCTGGTGAAGTCAAGGTACCGCTTGCCGTCGTAGTCCCAGAAGTACGACCCCTCCGCGCCGGCGACGGCGAGCGGGTCGATGAGTTCCTGCGCGGACCAGGAGTGGAAGACGTGCGCACGGTCCGCCGCCTTCACGGCGGCACCGGCCCGGGGATTCGGCTGAGGGGTCATGCGGGCGAGCGTAAATGTCCGCGATGCGGAGACGGAATCGGCGTCCTGTCTGCGGTCCGGGGCTTTCCGCGACAGGTTGTCGACAGCGGCACCGGATCGATGGTTGACAGCATACTGTCGTAGTGACAGTCTGCTGTCATGAACTCCAAGTCCGTGCATCTGGCTGTGTACGACACGCTCGCCGACTGGGAGACGGGGTACGCGACGGCGTACCTCGCCCGGGCCGGGTACCGGGTGCGGACGGTGGGCGCGTCCGCGGAACCGGTCCGGAGCATCGGCGGACTGCGCGTCGACCCCGACCTCGTCCTGGACGACGTACATCCCGAGGACAGCGCGCTGCTGATCCTGCCCGGCGCCGATCTGTGGGACTCGGGCGACCGGCTGGCGCCCTTCGCCCGCAAGGCGCGGGAGTTCCTCGACGCCGGCACGCCCGTCGCCGCGATCTGCGGGGCGACCGCGGGGCTCGCCCGGGAGGGGCTGCTCGACGACCGGGACCACACCGGCGCCGTCTCCTTCTACCTCGCCGCGACCGGGTACCAGGGCGGCGGGCGGTACGTCGAGGCGGACGCCGTCACCGACGGGAACCTGATCACCGCCGGCCCCACCGAGCCCGTCGCGTTCGCGCGGGAGGTGTTCCGGCTGCTCGGGGTGTACGAGGGGGAGGTCCTCGACGCCTGGTACCGGCTGTTCCACGACTCCGACGCCGAGGCCTACGCCGTCCTGGAGAAGGCGCGGTGAGCGGAGAGCGCCAGGAACTGCTCAGCCGGGGCGCACTCGGCGTCTTCCGGCTCAACGGACAGTTCCTGGGCGTCGCCGAGGAGCTGTCCGGACCGGCCGGGCTCACCGCCGCCCGGTGGCAGGTGCTCGGCGCGGTGCTGAGAGAGCCGTTGTCCGTCGCGGGGATCGCCCGGGTCATGGGCATCACCCGGCAGAGCGTGCAGCGCATCGCCGACCTGCTGGTGGGGCGCGGCCTCGCCGAGTACCGGCCCAACCCCGCCCACCGCCGCGCCAAGCTCCTCGCGCCGACCGACGAGGGGCGCGCGGCGATCGGGCGCATCGGCCCCGGTCACGCCGCCTTCGCCGACCGGCTGGCGGAGGCCTTCGGGGAGGCCGAACTCGCCGAGGCGGTGCGGACGCTGGAGCGGCTGGCCGACGTACTCGAGAAGCTCGGTCCCCCTGTTACGGAACCGTAGACACCGCTCCGGCCATCGGGCCCCCCGCCTCGCACTATCGTGGGCACGTTCCACAGGTATCGGGGGATTTCGGGGGGCCGGGGATGGAGAAGCTCGGGGCGGGCGACCCGCGACAGATCGGGGCATACCGGCTGCTGGCGCGGCTGGGCGCGGGCGGGATGGGGTTCGTGTACCTCGCCCGGTCGGAGCGCGGTCGTACCGTCGCCGTGAAGCTGGTGCGCCGGGAACTGGCGGCGCAGGAGGAGTTCCGGGCCCGGTTCCGGCAGGAGGTGCAGGCCGCGCGGCAGGTCGGCGGGTACTGGACAGCACCGGTGCTGGACGCCGACACCGAGGCCGCCGTCCCCTGGGTCGCCACCGGGTACGTCGCCGGGCCGAGCCTGCAGCAGGTCGTCGGACACGACCACGGGGCGCTGCCCGAGCGGTCGGTGCGCATCCTCGCGGCGGGGCTCGCCCACGCCCTGAAGGACATCCACGCCGCCGGGATCGTGCACCGGGACCTCAAGCCCTCCAACGTGCTGGTGACCATCGACGGCCCGCGGGTCATCGACTTCGGCATCGCCCGGGCACTGGAGACCGTCACCGACGGCGGACTCACCCGGACCGGCGCGCTCGTCGGGTCACCCGGCTTCATGGCGCCCGAGCAGGTGCGCGGTGACCGGATCACGCCCGCCTGCGACGTCTTCTGCCTCGGCTCCGTCCTGGCGTACGCCGCCACCGGCGCCCTGCCCTTCGGCACCGCCAACAGCGGTGTGCACGCCCTGATGTTCCGCATCGCCCAGGAGGAGCCGGACCTGGAGGGCGTGCCCGAGGGCATCGCCGACCTCGTACGGGACTGCCTGAAGAAGGACCCCGCCGCCCGGCCGACGCTGGACCAGGTCCTGGAGCGCACGGGCGCCGAGGACACCGTGCTGGGCGGCCGCTCCAAGGACCCGTGGCTGCCGAGCGCCCTGGTGGCCCAACTCGGGCGGCACGCGGTGCGGTTGCTGGACACGGAGGACCCGGAGCGGACGGGGGAGGGGGCCTGGGCCGCGGGCGCCACGGCCGTCGACCCGTCCTCGGCACCGTCCCCCGGTACGCCGTCGCCCGAGGCCGCGCCCGAGCACGCTCCCGCCGGCGACGACGCGCCCGCCGGGCCGCCGCCGCCCGGACAGCCGGCCGGCGGCACGCCCCTGAACCACCTGCCGACGCAGGTCGCGGGCCAGACCACCCCGACACCCCCGCCCACCCCGCAGCCCCAGAGCCACCCCGGCCCCGGCACCGCGCAGCAGCAACCGGCCTACGGCTACCCGCAGCAACAGCCCCCCGCCTACGGCTATCCGCAGCAGCAGCCTCCCGGCTACGGCTACCCCCACCAGCCCGGCCCCTACGGCGCCCTCGGCGCCACCCCGCCGTACGGGCCCGGCCCCTACACCGGCCCGTCGACCACCGTCCCCCAGGAGCCGCCGCACAGAAGCGGCCGCTCCACGGCGGTGCTCATCGCCGTCGCCCTCGTCGTCGCACTCGGTGCCGGCGGCTCGGTGTACGCGATCATGAACGGCGGCGGCGACGGCAAGGCCGACGACAAGCCCGGCCCGGGGTCCTCCACGGGCGCGCCCACGACCCCCGGACCGACCACGCAGCAGCCCACCTCGGCCTCCCCGACCACGTCCGCGCCCTCCGACGGCGCGGTGCCCGCCGCCTACCTCGGCACCTGGAGCGCCACGATCACCAACGCGGACGGCGAGAACACCCGCCGGATCACCATCCGGCAGGGCAAGGTCGGTGACAACGTCCTCTCCCTCGTCGCCGACGGCCCCACCTCCAGCGGCAGCTACCACTGCGTGTTCCAGGCCGAGCTGACCCAGGCCCCGAGCGGCGACGGCCCGCTGGAGCTCGGCCCCTCCGTCGTCACGGTCGGCGACTCCGGCTACTGCAAGCCGGGCGACCCCACCGAGATCAGCATGCTGCCCGACGGCACCCTGGAGCGCGTGAACACCACCAACGGAGAGAAGCTGAAGTACACCAAGGACTGAGGCCACCTACACGCCTCAGGGGCGCGGCCCCTCTCGACACTCCGGGCACCTGCACGCCCCCAGGGGCGCGGCCCCTCCAGGCATTCCGGCCACCCCAACGCCCTCAGGGGCGCGGGGAACTGCGCGACCAGCCACCCCCCACCCGCCCCCGCGAACCGGCCCCCGCCCCCACGGCGACAAGGCACCCCCGCCCCGCACCCCGCACCCCTCACCGCGGCTCCGGCGGCCGCTGGCGCGGCATGTTGGGGCGGGAGTTGGCACCGGGCGGCAGCGGCAACCGCCCCTGCGCCCCACCCTGCTCCTGGCGGCCGCTCCCCGCGCCCACCGACTGGATCCCCATCGGCGTCGACCCCGTACGGAACTCCACCATCCAGTCGGCCGTCTCGGTCCGCACCACCTCTGTCACGTCCTCCGCGAACCTGCGCAGCACCGCCAGGCACCGTTCGGCGGCCTCCCCGGCGGTCCCCTCGGTCGGCCCCAGGACCTCGCGCACGCTCTCCGACGCCCACTCGAACTGCAGCGCCTGCAGCCGCCGCGTCACCGCCTGAGCCGTGGCCACGTCCCTTATCCACCCGGAGGTCACCCCGAAGAACCGGTCCACGGCCACGCAGGCCACGGCCAGCAGCAGCGCCAGATATCCCCAGGTGGCGCCCCCGTCGATCACCCCGGTCAGGTCGAGCAGCGGCAGCGCGGCCCCCGTGACCGCCCCCACCGCCGTCCCGGCCCGCAGCGCCCGCGCGCCGCGCCGCTTCCACACCCGGTCGGCGAGGTACCAGGCCGCCGTCTCCATCGCCCCGCGCTCCACCCACCGGTACAGCTCGTACAGCCGCTCGGCCGGCTCGCCCCAGTCGCCGAGCGGGAGCGACCGCCCGGCCAGATCGCCCGGCCGCAGCCCGGCCGCGCCCTCGCCCCGCCCGTCCTGAGGCGGACCCTCGGGCTGCATCTCCGGCTGACCCACCCGGCACTCCCTACTGATCCTCTGATCCCGAACCGACGCCGACCGCTCACGATGCGTGACATTGGACGACGGCGCGGGACCCTTCCTACCGCCCAATGGGTGGCGAAGGCCTGCCTTTCGTCTCTTTTCCGCTCGCAAGGGGGCCTTGATCAGGTATGGGAGTCGCGACGATCTCACTCGAAAGAGTGGCGGGGCGATGGCTGCGCGGACCACGTAGGCTCGTGCACAACGGAAAAGCACAACGGATGAAACGACGAAACCAGGAGCTGAATCGTGATTCCCGGTGGTGGCCAGCCCAACATGCAGCAGCTGCTCCAGCAGGCCCAGAAGATGCAGCAGGACCTGCAGCGGGCGCAGGAGGAACTGGCGCAGACCGAGGTCGACGGGCAGGCGGGCGGCGGCCTGGTGCAGGCCACCGTCACCGGCTCCGGCGAGCTGCGCGCCCTGAAGATCGACCCCAAGGCGGTGGACCCGGAGGACACCGAGACCCTCGCCGACCTGATCGTCGCGGCGGTCCAGGCCGCCAACGAGAACGCCCAGACCCTGCAGCAGCAGAAGCTCGGCCCGCTGGCCCAGGGCCTCGGCGGCGGCAGCGGCATCCCGGGCCTGCCGTTCTAGGAGCCGGCACCGCCTTTCTAAGCGGGGCCTCGGGCAACTACCGTACGAACTGAAAGACTCCAGGAAGGGCGATCCGTTGTACGAAGGCGTGGTCCAGGACCTCATCGACGAGCTGGGACGGCTGCCCGGCGTCGGTCCCAAGAGCGCCCAGCGGATCGCCTTCCACATCCTGCAGGCGGAGCCGACGGACGTACGGCGCCTCGCCCAGGCTCTGATGGAGGTCAAGGCGAAGGTCCGCTTCTGCGCGACGTGCGGCAACGTCGCGCAGGAGGAGCTGTGCAACATCTGCCGCGACACCCGCCGCGACCCCTCCGTCATCTGCGTGGTGGAGGAGCCGAAGGACGTGGTCGCGATCGAGCGCACCCGCGAGTTCCGCGGCCGCTACCACGTGCTGGGCGGGGCCATCAGCCCCATCGAGGGCGTGGGCCCCGACGACCTGCGCATCCGGGAGCTCCTCGCGCGGTTGGCCGACGGCACGGTCACGGAACTGATCCTGGCCACGGACCCGAATCTGGAGGGCGAGGCCACGGCGACGTACCTCGCCCGAATGATCAAACCCATGGGCCTCAAGGTCACCCGCCTGGCCAGCGGCCTCCCGGTGGGTGGCGACCTGGAATACGCGGACGAGGTGACCCTCGGTCGCGCCTTCGAGGGGAGACGACTCCTAGATGTCTGACGCCACGCTGCACGACGCGACAAAGGACCCGGACGACTTCGCGGTCCAGATCGCGGACCAGGTCGAGAGCTTCCTGGTGGCCGTCACGGAGGTGGCCAAGGGCGACGAGCCCGGCTCGGCGGTCCCCTTCCTCCTCCTGGAGGTCTCCCAGCTGCTGCTGGCCGGCGGCCGCCTCGGCGCGCACGAGGACATCGTCCCCGACGAGCGCTACGAGCCGGACACGGGCCCGGACGCCGACGTGGACGAGCTCCGCGAGAACCTCGCCCGCCTGCTGGACCCGGTCGACGTCTACTCCGAGGTCTTCGACCCCTACGAGCCCCGCAAGGCCCCGGTGCCGGCCCGGCTCTCCGACGACATCGCCGACGTCATCACCGACCTGCGCCACGGCATGGCCCACTACCGCGCCGGCCGTGTCACGGAGGCCCTGTGGTGGTGGCAGTTCTCCTACTTCTCCAACTGGGGCTCCACGGCCCTCCGCCGCCCTGCGCGCCCTGCAGTCCGTCCTCATCCACGTCCGCCTCAACCAGCCCCTGGAAGAACTGGACGGCCTGGACACGGACCAGAGCATGGGCGACGAGACCCTGGAGTTCGAGGCGGGCAAGGTGATGGCGGAGGAGATCGCGGACCCGCTGGGCATCAGGCGAGGCTAGCTGCGGGCCCGTGCCCGGGCCCGGGTCAGATCGGTACGGCCGCGCCGGCCACGCCGATGCCCGTGCCCGGCTCCGCCGGTACCGTCACGGTGATCAGGCTCGGACGGCCCATGTCCGCGCCCTGGTGGACGGTCACCGTCGCGGGCGTCGCCACCAGCCCCAGTTCGCGGAGGTAGCCGCCGAGTGCGGCCGCCGCGGCACCGGTCGCGGGGTCCTCGACGACACCGCCGGGCGGGAACGGGTTGCGGGCGTGGAAGACGGTGGGGGACTCCCGCCAGACCAGGTCGACGGTCGTCCAGCCGGTGCGGTCCATGAGGGCGGTGAGCGCGTCCATGTCGTAGCGCATCTCCGCCAGCCGCTTCCGGTCGGCGGTGGCGAGGATCGGATGCCAGGCGCCCGCGAAGGCCGCGCGCGGTGGCATCGCCGGGTCCAGGTCCTCGGGGGCCCAGCCCAGGCTCGCCAGCAGTTCGGCCAGTTCGGCCTCCTCGAGTGGTTCCGTGCGCGGGGCGACGCTCACCAGCGTCGCGACCAGCGTGCCGTCGGCGGTGCGGTCGGTGGTGACCGTGACGAGGCCCGCCTGCGTGCGCAGCCGCAGCCGTCCGGTGCCGTGCCGCTCCGCGTGCGCGACGGCCGTCGCGATCGTCGCGTGACCGCAGAAGGGCACTTCGGCGAGGGGGCTGAAGTACCGCACGTCCAGGGCGCCGTCCCGCGACGGCACCATGAACGCCGTCTCCGAGTAGCCGATGTCCGCCGCGGTCGCCAGCATCGTCGCGTCGTCGACGCCGGTGGCGTCCAGCACCACGCCCGCCGGGTTGCCTCCCGCGGGGTCGGTGCTGAAGGCCACGTATCGCAGAATCTCCATCGGGCGACCGTATCCGAACTGCCGTACGCCGGAGGGGTTTTACAGCCCCCACAGCCCCTTGCCCAGGGCGGTCGCCCCGCCGGTCAGCGCCAGCAGCAGGACCAGCAGGCGGGCCCTGCTTTCGGGGATGCGCTCCGCGAGGGACCTGCCGATGAGCGCGCCGGCCGCCATCGCGCAGGCCACCGCCGCCCACTGTCCGCCGGCCAGTCGGGGCGTCCCGTTCGCGGCCACCGAGAAGGCGTTCACCACCACGCCGTAGAACTGCGCGTTCGGCACGAACTCCCGTACCGTCCAGCCCGCGTTGAGCGCGTACAGGGAGATCGGCGGGCCGCCCACGCCCGCCGCCGAGTTCATGAACCCGCCGACCGCACCGGCGGCGACGGCGCCCTTCGTGCCGCGCAGGGCGGTCACCCGGGCCCCGCGCATCACCAGCAGCACGGCGACGGTCACCAGGGCGCCCGTGACCGACAGCAGGACGGGCGGCGGCAGCCGGCGGGTCAGCCAGGCCCCGGCCGGGACCGTGCAGGCCGCGGCCAGGCACAGCGGGACCATCGCGGCGGCCCGCACCCGCCGCCAGCCGCCCGCGAGCCCGACGACGCTGATGGCGCCCGCGGCGCAGTTGGCCAGGACCACCCCGTTCACCGGCCCCAGCAGCAGCACCAGCGCGGGCACGGCGACCAGCGCGAACCCCATGCCGGTCAGCCACTGCACCGACGAGCCGAGCAGCACGATCCCCGCGAGCAGCGCGTCGCCGGCCCATCCCTCGGTCACGGCTCGGAATCCTCCCCCGCGGCGGTGCCCGCGATCAATGGCGCGATCCGGCGGCGCCTCCGAGCGGGCGGATTGTGACCCGGGGCACTTTCCGAGTGGTGCGGACGTTCGGGGGGCAGGTGCTGTCCGGAACGCGAGCGGAACGGGGTCTCACGATGCGATATCGCGGAGGGGATTTTCGGACGCTCGTTAGACTGAGCCGACATATACGGGACTGAGCGAGGAGCGCACGTGGGCCTTGTCGTGCAGAAGTACGGAGGCTCCTCCGTAGCCGATGCCGAAGGCATCAAGCGCGTCGCCAAGCGGATCGTGGAAGCGAAGAAGAACGGCAACCAGGTGGTTGTCGTCGTTTCCGCGATGGGCGACACGACGGACGAGCTGATCGATCTCGCCGAGCAGGTTTCTCCCATGCCTGCCGGGCGGGAGTTCGACATGCTGCTGACCGCCGGAGAGCGGATCTCCATGGCACTGCTGGCCATGGCGATCAAAAACCTGGGCCACGAGGCCCAGAGCTTCACCGGCAGCCAGGCGGGCGTCATCACCGACTCCGTCCACAACAAAGCCCGGATCATCGACGTGACGCCCGGCCGTATCCGTACGGCCCTGGACGAGGGCAACATCGCCATCGTCGCCGGTTTCCAGGGCGTCAGCGCCGACAAGAAGGACATCACGACCCTCGGGCGCGGTGGCTCCGACACCACGGCGGTCGCGCTGGCCGCGGCCCTCGACGCCGAGGTGTGCGAGATCTACACCGACGTCGACGGCGTGTTCACCGCCGACCCGCGCGTGGTGAAGAAGGCGAAGAAGATCGACTGGATCTCCTTCGAGGACATGCTGGAGCTGGCCTCGTCCGGCTCCAAGGTGCTGCTCCACCGCTGTGTGGAGTACGCCCGCCGTTACGACATCCCGATCCACGTCCGGTCCAGCTTCAGCGGGCTGCAGGGCACCTGGGTCAGCAGTGAGCCGATTGGGGACAAGAAGGTGGAGCAGGCCATCATCTCCGGTGTCGCGCACGACACCTCGGAGGCCAAGGTCACGGTCGTCGGTGTACCGGACAAGCCGGGCGAGGCCGCCGTCATCTTCCGCGCCATCGCCGACGCCGAGATCAACATCGACATGGTCGTGCAGAACGTGTCGGCCGCGTCCACCGGACTCACCGACATCTCCTTCACGCTTCCCAAGACCGAGGGCCGCAAGGCCATCGACGCCCTGGAGAAGGCCAAGGTCGGCATCGGCTTCGACTCGCTGCGCTACGACGACCAGATCGGCAAGATCTCCCTGGTCGGCGCCGGCATGAAGACCAACCCGGGCGTCACCGCGGCCTTCTTCGAGGCGCTGTCCGACGCGGGCGTGAACATCGAGCTGATCTCGACCTCCGAGATCCGCATCTCGGTCGTCACCCGCGCCGACGACGTCAACGACGCCGTGCGCGCCGTGCACACCGCCTTCGGGCTGGACTCCGACAGCGACGAGGCCGTCGTCTACGGGGGCACCGGCCGCTGATGTCTGGGACCGGACGGCCGACGCTCGCGGTCGTGGGCGCGACCGGGGCCGTCGGCACGGTCATGCTCCAGATCCTGTCCCAGCATGCGGACATCTGGGGCGAGATCCGTCTGATCGCCTCGCCGCGCTCCGCCGGCCGCAAGCTGGCCGTGCGCGGCGAGCAGGTCGAGGTGGTGGCGCTGACCGAGGAGGCCTTCGACGGGGTCGACGTCGCCATGTTCGACGTGCCGGACGAGGTCGCCGAGCGGTGGGCGCCCCTCGCCGCCGCCAAGGGCGCGGTCGTGGTGGACAACTCGGGCGCCTTCCGGATGGACCCCGAGGTCCCGCTGGTCGTCCCCGAGGTCAATCCGCACTGCGCCCGCCGCCGGCCGCGCGGGATCATCGCCAACCCCAACTGCACGACGCTGTCGATGATCGTGGCGCTCGGCGCGCTGCACGCCGAGTTCGGGCTGCGCGAGCTGGTGGTGTCCTCGTACCAGGCGGTGAGCGGGGCCGGCCGCGCCGGTGTCGACACGCTCCGCCGGCAGCTGTCCCTGGTGGCCGGCACGGAGCTGGGGACGCACCCCGGTGACCTGCGGCGGGCCGTCGGCGACGACACCGGGCCCTTCCCGGAGCCGGTCGCGCTGAACGTCGTACCGTGGGCCGGGTCGTTGCGCGAGGACGGCTGGTCGTCGGAGGAGATGAAGGTGCGGGACGAGACCCGCAAGATCCTCGGGCTGCCCGCCCTTTCGGTCGCTGTCACCTGCGTACGGGTCCCGGTCGTCACCACGCACTCCCTGACCGTCCACGCCCGCTTCGAGGGCGAGGTCACGGTGGAGGGGGCCCGCGAGATCCTGGCCACCGCGCCCGGCGTCGTGCTGTTCGACGACCCGGCCGCCGGCGAGTTCCCCACGCCCGCCGACGTGGTGGGCACCGACCCGACCTGGGTGGGCCGGGTGCGGCGCGCGCTGGACGATCCGACCGCGCTCGAACTGTTCGTCTGCGGGGACAACCTGCGCAAGGGCGCGGCCCTGAACACCGCCCAGATCGCCGAGCTGGTGGCCGCCGAGCGGGTGTGACGCGGGCGCCCCGGGGACGGGTCCGGGGCGGTTTGTATGATCTGTGAACGAAGTGTGAGCCGGTCCATGGTCCGGACCACTTGCTGTGGACCCGGTCGGCGTCCGAAGATTTTCCTCCCCGTCTTTCCGCAACCGCGCGAAGGGCGGGGAGCGTCTTTGCGAACGCCCTTCAGGGGGCCGAACGTCCTCCAGGGGGTCGAACGCCCCCCGGGAGTCGGCGGGGGCGCGGTGCGAGGTGTGGGGACACCTCGAACATTCAGGACATAGGGGAAGAGCGGGTAGGCATGAGGGCGTTTGACGCACGGTCGGTTGTGCTGCCTGACGCGAGACGGCCGGTCGCGGCACATGACGCGAAAGTGACGCCCGGCACGTACAACCTTCACGGGGGGAAGCGTGTCCAACTGACGTGGCCCAGGTTCTCGACTTCACCGCTGCGACACGCAGCCGACCCCGCATGCCCGGCGCGCCCGGCGGCATGCCGGTGATCGCGCCCATGCCCGCAGCGCGGCCCGCCCGCATACCCAGTCAGCGCGACGGCGTCGAGGATGCCGTGGCGGCCGGAACCACCGTCGACCACCTGACCGAGACCTACCGCGCGCACTACCGCTCGCTGCTGGGCCTGGCCGCACTCCTGCTCGACGACACCGCCTCCTGCGAGGACGTCGTCCAGGAGGCGTTCATCCGCGTCCACTCCGCGCGCAAACGCGTCCGCGACCCGGAGAAGACGCTCGCCTACCTGCGGCAGACGGTCGTCAACCTCTCCCGCTCGGCCCTGCGCCGCCGCATCCTGGGCCTGAAGCTGCTGTCCAAGCCGATGCCGGACATGGCGAGCGCGGAGGAGGGGGCGTACGACCAGCTGGAGCGCGACTCCCTCATCAAGGCCATGAAGGGTCTGCAGCGCCGGCAGCGCGAGGTCCTGGTCCTGCGCTACTTCGCGGACATGACGGAGGCCCAGGTCGCCGAGACCCTCGGCATATCGCTGGGCTCGGTGAAGGCGTACGGCTCCCGCGGCATCGCCGCCCTGCGCGTCGCGATGGAGGCGCCGGCATGAACCGCGACGCCCAGGGACCCGACTCCCGCGACCGCCACGAGCCCTTCGCCTGGCACGAGCCGACGGAACCGCACGAGCAAGAGCACACGCAATCGCACGCTGGGAACGGAACTGTGAACCACGGCCCCGACGACCAGAGCCCCGAAGGGTTCGACTCGGACGAGCTGGCTCTGCGCAGGATGCTGCACCAGGCGGTGCAGACGGTCGAGCCGCGCGACGGCACGCTGGACCACCTGCGGCGGGCCGTGCCCGCCCGACGCGCCCGCAAGCGGCAGGCGATGGTCGGCATGGCCGCCGCGGCCCTCTTCCTCGGCACCGCCGTCCCGGCCCTGGTGCACGTCTCCAACTCCACCGGCTCGGACGTCAACCCGTCCGTCGCCGGGCAGGCCTCACAGGCCCAGGGAGGGGCGAACCAGGGAAAGACCGACGGCAGCCAGAGCACCGCCGGAGGCACCTCCGGCAAGTCCGGGAACCCCGGCAAGAACGGCACCAAGGGCGGCGACAAGGGCAAGAACTCCGGTGCCGCCACCGGCGGCACCGCCGGCACCGACCCCTCGGCGACCTCCGTGTCGGCCCCGGTCTGCACGGCCGACCAGCTCGGCCAGGCCACCGGCAGCGCCGCCGCCCCCGACGCCGCCGGCACCGTGTACGGCACCTTCCGCGTCGTGAACATCTCCACCACCTCCTGCACGGTCGACAGCCTCGGCTCCGTGAGCTTCCAGACGGCGGGCGCCGCGGACGCCGCGAAGATCAGCACCATGCGGCACGTCGCCGGCGACGCGGCGGCCGGACTGCCCGACCCGTCCACCGAGGTCGCCTCACTGATCCTGCCGCCCGGCGCGGCCTACGAGGTGAAGTTCGCCTGGGTGCCCTCCCAGAGCTGCCCCACCACCGGCGGCGACAGCGGCGGCACCTCGGACGGCGGCCCCACCGCCGACCCGAGCCCCACGGGCGAGACCACCGGCAGCACCACCGGAACCACGTCCACGGGCACGGGCACGGACAGCGGCGTGACCACCCAGATGCTCAGGACCGACGGCACGGCGGACGGCAGCGTGATCGTGTCGCACACGACGCAGGCGGGTTCTCCCACGGCCACCGCGACGGTGCCGAACGCGTGCGCCGGAACCGTCTACTACACGGGGCTGCTCGCGGGGTCCTGAGCCTCGGTCTCGCTCTCGCTCACCAGCCCCATCGCCGCGTCGCGGGCGAACTCCACCTCCCGGCGCAGCAGCCGGAACCACATGAACACCACGAACCCGGCGAAGACGAACCACTCGCCGGTGTAACCGAGGTTCTGGAAGGCCTTCAGGTCCAGCCCCGAGCCGGCCGGCGCCGTCGCCGGCACTGCCTTCATCCCGGAGTCCGCCCTGTTCAGGGTGACCCACGCGTCGTACACGTCGTACGGCACCAGGTTCACCAGCGACGCCGCGCTGATCGCGGCGGTCTGCCCGGCCGGCAGGCCGCCCCGCGCGCTCACGCCGTTGTCGCCCGGCGTCTCGGACGCCTGCAGCGCGCCGGTGACGGTGACCTCACCGCTCGGCGCGGCGGGGGCCCGGGACGCGTCCGCCGACCCCGGCAGCCAGCCCCGCACGACCGGCAGCGCCTTGCCGCCGTCGACGCGCAGGAGCGTCAGGACGTAGAACCCCTGCTTGCCGTCCAGGGTGCGGTCCGGCACCAGCAGCTGCTTGCCCCAGTGGCCGGTGGCGATGGCCTGCCGACCGGACGTGGCCTTGTCCACGGGCAGCAGCTCCCGCAGGGGACGGGCGGCCTCCCGCCTGCTGTCGGCGGCCTGCGCGGTCGCCTGGCGGTGGTCCTGCACCCGGCCCTCGAAGCGGCTCAGCTGCCACGACCCCATGAAGATGCAGAAGGGGATGGCGAGCAGCACGAAGACGTTGATCCCCCACCACCGGGGCGTCAGCAGAAACCGGTACACGCCTTCCACGGTACGGGGCGGCCGCACCGTACCCGGCCGCGGGGTTCGCCGGGACGCGCCCACCGGCCGAGCGCCTGGACGGGTGTTCGGTAAGGGCGCGGTAGAAGTTGTCCACAGCCTGGGGACCCCGACGGCGAATTGTCCCTACGAGCAGGCAGTATGGGGCCATGACTGAGAGCAACGGGTCCGCTGCCCCCAAGCGGAACGAGGACATGCCCGACTGGGAGAAGCGCTTCAGGGCGCCGCGGGTGTCGCTGCCCGACTGGGCCGAGGACGCCCCGGACCGCTCCTTGTTCGTGTCGAACGCGACGGGCACGTACGAGCTGTACGCCTGGGACCGGGCCACGGGCGCTCAGCGTCAGGTCACGGACCGGCCGAACGGCACGACGGACGGCGTGCTCTCCCCGGACGGCGCGTGGATCTGGTGGTTCGACGACAAGGACGGCGACGAGTTCGGCGTCTGGCGCAGACAGTCCTTCGACGGCGGCCCCGACGAGCTCGCCGCCCCCGGCCTGGACGCCTCCTACCCGGCGGGTCTGGCCCTGGGCCGCGACGGCGACACCGCGGTCGTCGGCCGCTCCACCGACGAGGACGGCACCACCCTCCACCTCGTGCGCGCCGGCTCGGCCCCCGTGGAGATCTACCGCCACCGGGAGTCGGCGGGCGTCGGCGACCTCTCCCACGACGGCTCCCTCGTCGCGATCGAGCACACCGAGCACGGCGACGCCATGCACTCGGCGCTGCGCGTCCTGCGCCCCGACGGCACCAAGGTCGCCGAGCTCGACGACACCAAGGACGGCACGCGGGAGCTAGGCCTGGAGGTGCTGGGCTTCGCCCCGGTCGACGGCGACACCCGCCTGCTCATCGGCCACCAGCGCCGGGGCCGCTGGGAGCCGCTGGTGTGGGACGTGGCGACCGGCGAGGAGACCGACCTCGCCCTGGACCTGCCCGGCGACGTGAGCGCCGAGTGGTACCCGGACGGCTCGGGCCTGCTCGTCGTGCACAGCTTCGAGGCGCGCAGCGAGCTCTTCCGCTACGACCTGGCCGGCCGCGCCCTGGAGCGCATCCCCACCCCGCCCGGCACCGTCTCCGGCGCCTCGGCCCGCCCCGACGGCAGCGTGGAGTACCTGTGGTCCTCGGCCGCCGAGCCCCCGGCGGTGCGCTCCACGACCGGCGAGGTGGTCCTCGACCCGCCCGGCATGAAGTCCCCGGGCTCGGTGCCGGTGGAGGACGTCTGGGTGGACGGCCCCGGTGGCCGCATCCACGCCCTGGTGCAGAAGCCGGCCGGAGCCACCGGCCCGCTGCCGACCGTGTTCGACATCCACGGCGGACCCACCTGGCACGACAGCGACGCGTTCGCGGCGGGCCCGGCGGCCTGGGCCGACCACGGCTACGCGGTGATCCGCGTCAACTACCGCGGCTCCACGGGCTACGGCCGCGCCTGGACCGACGCCCTCAAGCACCGCGTCGGCCTGATCGAGCTGGAGGACGTCGCGGCGGTCCGCGACTGGGCGGTGGCCTCCGGCCTCGCCGACCCCGACCGGCTCGTCCTCACCGGCGGTTCCTGGGGCGGCTACCTCACCCTCCTCGGCCTGGGCACCCAGCCGGACGCCTGGACCCTGGGCATCGCCGCGGTCCCGGTCGCCGACTACGTCACGGCCTACCACGACGAGATGGAAGCGCTGAAGGCCATGGACCGCACCCTGCTGGGAGGCACCCCGGAGGAGGTCCCCGAGCGCTTCGAGGCGTCCTCGCCCCTGACCTACGTGGACAAGGTCACCGCCCCGGTCTACATCTCGGCCGGCGTCAACGACCCCCGCTGCCCGATCCGCCAGATCGAGAACTACGTCAAACGCCTGGAGGCCAGAAACGCGGTCCACGAGGTCTACCGCTACGACGCGGGCCACGGTTCCCTGGTGGTCGACGAACGCATCAAGCAGGTACGCCTGGAACTGGACTTCGCCCAGCACCACCTGGGACGCGCATAACCACGTCCAGCCGCCCAGCCGCCCAGCCGGGGGAGCCAGGCCGCCTCAGCCGCGTCCAGTCGTCCAGTCGTCCAGCCAGGCCGCCTCAGCCGCAGCGCCCCAGCCGCCGTAGCCGCGGGCAGTCGTGCCGCTGGGGCGGCACGGGTGGGCGCGGCGGCACCCCGCAAGCGCGGGCGAGCGAAACCCACCCCCGGCCCACCCCGACGCCGGTCGCCGGCACGCCAACCCGCCCCGCCCTGATCCCCGCACCACTCACGCCCCCGCCGGCTCCCACCGCCGCCGCCCCAGCAACTCCGCCAACCCCACCCGCGTCGCCGCCATCACCACCCGATCCGACTTCCGCAGCACATACGCGTCGTCCAGATCCCACACCAGCCCCCCACCCGCACCGGCCCGCGCGTCCTCGTACGCCTCCTCCGCGGCCGGTTCCTCCCGCCCCGCCGCCACCACTCCCCGCTCCAGCGCCAGCACCCGCCACGCCCCCGCCCGGAACGCCTCCCCGACCGTCTTGCCCTCCAACTGCGGATGCCCGTCCACATCCACCGCGGCGAACAGCAGCACCCGCCGCTCCACCGGGATCGCCCCCAGGATCTGGCGCCCCATCATCGCCCCGGCGAACGCGGGAGCGGCCAGGTGGGACACGCTCCGGCTCCGCGTGGACGCCCGCGGATGGGCGGCCCGCAGCGTCCGGTACACGGCGGTCGCGAAGTCGTCGTCGTACAGCCGCAGCACCACCCGCAGATCGGGCCGCACGGACCGGGCGTACAGCGCGGCCTCCAGGTTCGTCGTGTCCGCGCTGGTCACCGCGAGCAGCGCCTCCGCCCGGTGGATCTTGGCGGCCTCCAGGACGCCCTCCTGGGTGACGTCGCCGAGGACGACGGGCACCCGCAGCCGCCGGGCCGTGGCCAGGCCTCGCGCATCGGGGTCGGACTCGACGCACACCACCGGGATCTGCAGTTCCCGCAGCCGGGTCAGCACCCGCGTGCCGATCTTGCCCAGCCCGAGGAGGACGACATGCCCGCTCAGCCCGCGCGGCGGCTTGCGCAGCGCGGAGGTCGTACGGAAGGTGCCCAGCGCCTCCAGGACCGCGGCCAGCAGCACCGGCAGCAGCAGCAACCCCACCAGTCCGGACAGCAGTTGGAGGATCTGACGGCCGACGGGCTGCCCGATGGCGGGGTCGTCGATGGCGAAGAGGTCCAGCAGGGTCAGGTAGAAGGCGCGCAGCGGGTGCATCCCGGTCACCGCCGACAGGGCGATGGCGAGGGCGATCACGCACGCCACCATGCCCGCCAGCGACCACCGCAGCCGCCGCGAGAACAGCGACGCGAACGGCACGGCGCCCCGGGCCGGCGGCAGCGCGGGCCCGGAGTACGACACCTGCTCCAGCACCACCGTCCCGCGGCCGGTCGCGCCCCGTACCGCCGCCGCGTCCGGCAGCAGCAACGGCTCCTGGTCGGCGGCGAGTCCGACGCCGGCGCCGGCCGGGTCGTTGCTGGAGAGCACCGCCAGCGTGGCCAGCCCCGGCGCCGGGAGCTGACCGGGGCGCGGCGTGCGCTCGACCGCGCGCAGCAGCAGCCCGTCGGTCTGGACGACCTTGCTGGTGCCGGCGACGGCGGTGGCGGCCAGCGCGGGCGCGGCCGTGTCGGCGTCGGACAGCACGGTCGTGGAGGTGTCGAAGCCGGCGGCGTCACCGCCGCCCGCGGCCAACGCGGCGGCCTGGTCGAGGAGTTCCTCGATGTGCTGGCCGAGCCGCCGGTTGTACAGGCGCAGCACGAGCCGCAGCCGGGGGTTGAGACGGCGGGCGGTGAGGGCGGCGCGGATGTTGGTCTCGTCGTCGTCGTAGACGAGGGCGAGCGCGGCGGCCCGTTCCACACCGGCCTCGGCGAGCACGGTCTCGGTCGCCTCGGCGGCCTCGACGACCTGCTGGGCGCCGACGGGTTCGGCGCTGCCCACCCCGCCGCGGCCCACCGCCGCGGTCACCCGGTCGAGCAGTGCCGTCGTCGTCGCGCGGGCCCGGCCCACCACCGGCAGCCGGACACCGCGTTCGGAGGGCGGGACGACGAGGGTGACCTGTTCGCCGTAGACACCGCGCAGTTCGGCGGCCAGCCGGTGGGCCAGCCCGTCGTCACCGCAGACCACCATGTGCGCGGATCCGCCACCGTCCGGCTGACCTTGATTCGGAACGCTCGCCACGAGGGGAAAGACTGCCCCACCGGGACGGGTGGTTCCAGTGAAGAACCCCTACGGTCACTGAACGTCCACGGCGTTGCCGCCGTACTGAGGGGGAGCAGGACGAGCGCACGCCGCAGCGCAGCACCGGAGGTACCCCGCCCGTGGCCATCACCAGACCAGCCCCGACGGGCCCGGACACCGCCCACGAGCCGCCACGCGACACCAAGGGACCGCAGCCGGCCGCGCCGGCCGCGCCGGCCGCGCCGGCCGTCGAGGCCCCCTCGGCGTCCGGGAAGGCATCGGAGTCCCGGTCGCCGCTGATCCTCACCATGCTCCTGCTGACGCTGGTGCTGCTGCAGGGACCCATCCGCGGCGCCCTCGACGCACCCGTCATGCAGAGCTGGATGACGGTGTTCGTCGCCGTGCTCGTGCAGGCGCTGCCCTTCCTCGTGCTCGGCGTGCTGCTCTCGGCGGCCATCGCGGTGTTCGTGCCGCCGGCGTTCTTCGCGCGGGCGCTGCCCGGCCGGCCCGCCCTCGCGGTGCCGGTCGCCGGCATGGCGGGCGCGCTGCTGCCGGGCTGCGAGTGCGCGTCCGTGCCGGTGGCCGGGGCACTCGTGCGCCGGGGCGTGACCCCGGCGGCGGCACTGGCCTTCCTGCTGTCCGCCCCGGCGATCAACCCGATCGTGCTGACGGCGACCGCGGTGGCCTTCCCCCGCAACCCGGAGATGGTCGTGGGCCGGTTCGTCGCCAGCCTGCTCGTGTCGTGCGTGATGGGCTGGCTGTGGCAGCGCCTGGGCCGCACGGACTGGCTGCGCACACCGCAGCGCTCCCACTACGAGGGCCCGAGCAAGGGCGCCGCCTTCTGGAACTCGGTCCGGCACGACGTGATGCACGCGGGCGGCTTCCTGGTGCTGGGTGCGATGGCCGCCGCGACGCTCAAGGCGGTGGCCCCGGCGAGCTGGCTGCGCACGGCGGCGGAGAACCCGCTGGTGGCGATCCTCGCGCTGGCCGTCCTCGCGGTCCTGCTGTCCATCTGCTCGGAGGCGGACGCGTTCGTGGCGGCGTCGCTGACGCAGTTCTCCCTGACGGCCAAGCTGGCGTTCCTGGTGGTGGGACCGATGATCGACCTCAAGCTGTTCGCGATGCAGGCGGGCACCTTCGGCCGCGGCTTCGCCCTGCGCTTCGCCCCCGCCACCTTCGTCCTGGCGATCCTGGGCGCGGTGCTGACCGGGGCGGTGCTGCTGTGAACCGGCAGGCACAGGCGGCGGTCCTGTTCCTGACCGGCGCGGCCCTGCTGCACGCCGGCGTCACCGACCTCTACCTGCGCTACGTCAAGGCGGGACTGCAACCCCTGCTGCTGGCCTCCGGCGCGGTGCTGATCGTGGCGGCGCTGGCGACGGTCTGGTACGAGTGGCGGGGCCGCACAGACCATGCCGGGGACGCGCAGGACGACCACGGGCACGACGCCGGGGACGCGCAGGACGACCACGGGCACGACGCCGAGGACGCGCACGACGACCACGACCACGCCCACACCCACCCCGAACCCCGCATCTCCTGGCTGCTCGTCCTGCCCCTCCTCGCCCTCATCCTCGTCGCCCCGCCGGCCCTCGGCTCCTACAGCGCGATGCGCACCGGTACGGCCCTGCAGCAGCCGTACGGCTACGGCAAGCTGCCCGCCACCGGCCCGCTCGACCTCAACGTCGTCGACTACGCCACCCGCGCCGTCTACGACCACGGCCGAAACCTCAAGGGCCGTGAGATCAAGGTCACCGGCTTCGTCGCCCTCGACCGCTCCGGCGCCCCCTACCTCGTCCGCATGGCCCTCAACTGCTGCGCCGCCGACGCCCAGCCGGTGAAGATCGCCCTGACCGGCAAGATCCCTCCGGTTCTGCAACCCGACAAGTGGCTTGAGATCACGGGGAGTTACACCGCCCGGCAGACCAGGGACCCGGTGAACGGCGGCCCCGTCCCCTATGTGAAGGTGGCCTCCGCGGCCCCGGTGGCGACGCCGAAGGACCCGTACGACGAGAGCTGGAACACCTGACGCGCCTGTCCGCCGCGCCGTCCGCACCGAGAAACAGCAGGTCACCGAATTCGGCCCTGTGACATCATGCGCCCCATGACGACCGGCCAGACCCCGCTGACGATGCAGGACGCCATCCTCACGCTCCAGAACTACTGGAGCGCCAACGGCTGCATGATCACGCAGCCGTTGAACACGGAGGTCGGCGCGGGTACGGCCAACCCGTCCACGGCGCTCAGGGTCATCGGCCCCGAGCCGTGGAGCGTCGCCTACGTCGAGCCCAGCGTGCGCCCGGACGACTCCCGCTACGGCGAGAACCCCAACCGGCTGCAGACGCACACCCAGTTCCAGGTGATCCTCAAGCCCGATCCGGGCAACCCGCAGGAGCTCTACCTCGGCAGCCTCGCGGCGCTCGGCGTCGACCTGACCGCCCACGACATCCGGTTCGTCGAGGACAACTGGGCCTCGCCCGCGCTCGGCGCCTGGGGACTGGGCTGGGAGGTGTGGCTGGACGGCATGGAGATCACCCAGTTCACCTACTTCCAGCAGGTCGGCGGCGTCTCCCTGAACCCCGTCTCGGTGGAGATCACGTACGGCCTGGAACGCATCCTGATGAACCTCCAGGGCGTCTCCCACTTCAAGGACATCGCCTACGCGCCCGGCATCACCTACGGCGAGGTGTTCGGCCAGAGCGAGTACGAGATGAGCCGCTACTACCTCGACGACGCCGACGTCGACACCAACCACAAGCTGTTCGAGGCGTACGCGGCCGAGGCGCGGCGCCTGCTCGACCTGGAGCTGCCGGTCCCGGCGTACCTGTACGTCCTCAAGTGCAGCCACACCTTCAACGTCCTCGACGCGCGCGGCGCGATCAGCACCACCGAGCGCGCCAAGGCGTTCTCCCTGATGCGCGGCCTGACACACGAGTCGGCCAAGCTGTGGGCCGCCCGCCGCACCGCCCTCGGCCACCCGCTCGGCGTCGCCCCCGAGGCCGCCCCGGCCGTGCGCGCCCCGCTGCCCACCGTGCCCGGCACCGAGACGCTGCTGTTCGAGATCGGCCTGGAGGAACTGCCGTACGCCGACGTCGTCGCCACCACCGACGCGGTGCGCGAGTCGGTCACCGCCAAGCTGGCCGCGACCCGCCTCCGGCACGGCCAGATCAACGTGATGGCCACCCCACGCCGGGTCGTCGTCACCGTCGAGCGGGTGGAGCCGCGCGAGGCGGACACCGAGAAGACCGTGCGCGGGCCGAAGGCCGCGGCCGCCTACAAGGACGGCGCCCCGACGCAGGCCCTGCTGGGCTTCGCCCGCAGCCAGGGCGTCGAGCCCGACGCCGTCCGGACGGTCACCGTCAAGGGCACCGACTACGTCGCCGTCACCCGCGAGGAGCCGGGCCGCCCGGCCACCGAGGTGCTCAGCGACCTGCTGTCCGAGGTCGTCTCCGGTCTGCGCGCCTCCCGCAACATGCGCTGGAACGATCCCGCGCTGTCCTTCTCCCGCCCGGTCCGCTGGCTGCTGGCCCTGCTCGGCCGCACCCCGCTGCCCGTGACGGTCTCCGCGCTGGCCTCCGGCACCACCACCCGCGTCCACCGCACCGCCGCCGACCCGGTCGTGCAGGTGACGACCGCCGAGGGCTACTCCCACTTCCTGAAGATGCACGGCATCGTCCTGGAGCGCGAGGTCCGCTACGACGCCGTGGTGCGCGGCGCCGAGCGGCTGGCGGCCGAGGTCGGCGGCCGGATCGACGCGGCGGGGCAGGCCGGGCTGATCGACGAGATCACCGACATCCTGGAGTTCCCGCACCCGGTGCGCGGCTCCTTCGAGGAGCGCTACCTCGACCTCCCGGCGAGCGTGCTGACCACCGTGATGCGCAAGCACCAGCGCTACCTGCCGGTGCTCGACGGCGAACGCCTGATGCCGCACTTCATCACCTTCGCCAACGGCGCCTGCGACGACGACGTGGTGCGGGCGGGCAACGAGGCGGTGCTGCGGGCCCGTTACGAGGACGCGGCCTTCTTCTGGCGGGCCGACCTGAAGGTGGCGCCCGCCGACTTCCGTGCCCGCCTGGACCAGCTGACCTTCGAGGACCGCCTCGGCACGGTCGCCGACCGCGCCACGCGCATCGCCGCCCTGGGCCTGGAACTGGCAAGCCGTGCGGGCCTCGCCGAGGACACGACGGCGACCGTCCGGCGCGCCGGCGAGCTGGCCAAGTTCGACCTGGCCTCGCAGATGGTCGTCGAGTTCTCCGGGCTGGCCGGGGTGATGGCGGAGGAGTACGCCCGCCGCGCCGGCGAGCCGGAGGAGGTCGCGCGGGCGCTGGCGGAGATGGAGCTGCCGCGCTCGGCCGGCGGCGCCCTGCCCGCCTCCGACGCAGGCGCCGTGCTCTCCCTCGCCGACCGCTTCGACCTGGTGACCGGCATGTTCGTGATCGGCGCGGTGCCGACGGGCAGCTCCGACCCCTTCGGCGTGCGCCGGGCGGCCATCGGCCTGGTCAACGTGCTGCGCGCGGTACCGGCGGCGGCGGCCGTCAGCGTGAGCGACGGTCTGCGCGCGGCGGGCGCCCGCTACACCGCCCAGGGCATCGAGGTCCCTGCCGAACGCCTCACCGAGGCGGCCGAGTTGATCGCCCGCCGCTACGAACAGCAGCTCACCGACGCGGGCCACGAACACCGTCTGGTGCAGGCGGTACGGGTGTGGGCGGACCGCCCGGCAACGGGCGACCGGGTGCTGGCGGCACTGGAACAGCACGTGGCGAGCGACGAGTTCGGCGCGCTGGTGGCGGCACTGCAGCGAGTGGTGCGCATCCTGCCCGCCGACGAACTCAAGGACGTCGACCGCTCGTTGCTCACGGCACCGGCCGAACACCGCCTGGCCGAGGCGACGGAGGCGGTCCGCGGCGTCCTCCAGGGCCGAGAGGACGACCTCACCGCGCTGGTGGGCGCGTCCGCGCCGCTGGTCGAGGCGATCGACGCCTTCTTCAACGAGGTGCTGGTCATGGACCTCGACCCGGGGATCCGCACGGCCCGGCTGGCCCTGCTGTCGGACGTGGCCCGGCTGACGAGCCGGACGCTGGACTGGAGCGCCCTGTAGTCAGAGCGACTTCGCCGGCCAGTCCAGCAGGCGGGCCCCGATGACGGCCGTCTGCAGGGTGTACCGGTGGCCGGGGTCGCACGGATCGGCCCCGGTCAGCTGGTGGATCCGCGCCAGCCGGTAGGTCAGCGCCCGCACGCTCAGCGCCAGCCGGCGCGCGGCCTCCGCGGCGACGCACCCGCACTCGAAGTACACGTTCAGCGTCTCCAGCAGCGCCTCCGCACCACCGCGCGCCGCGGTCAGCGGACCCAGCGCGTCCTGCACCAGGTCGGCCATGGCCTGCCGGTCCCGGGTGAGGACCGGGTACACCAGCATGTCGGCGGCGCGCAGCACCGGCCCCTCCAGCCCGAGCCGCTCGGCCAGTTCGAGGGTGTTGAGGGCCTCCTCGTAGGACTGGACGACCCCACCGGGGCCCTGCTGCGGCCGGCCGATGGCCACGCGGCAGCCGTCCGTGGCGGCGTACGCGTGCTTGGCGAAGTGGGCGAGCACCTCGTCCTGGTCGCCGGGCGCGACGCACAGCAGCCGTCCGTCCTTGGTGGTGAGCAGGATGTTGCGCCGGCCGAAGCGGGCGTCGAGGGCGTGCTCCACCTGGCGGGGGACCGGCGCGCCCTCGTCGTACGCCGTCGGGCCCTGCGCGACCGCCACGGCGTGGGCGTGCGAGAGGCGCAGACCGAAGCGCTCGGCGCGTTCGGCCAGGTACCCGAGGTCGCTGCGGCCGTGGAGCAGGTCGTCGATGAACTCCCGGCGCGCTGCCTCCTCCCGGCGTACGGCGACCAGTTGGGCGTGCTCGTAGCCCTCGGCGAAGGCGTCGACGACCTGGGTCATGGCGGCGAGCGCGCCGTCGGCGGAGCCCGGCGCGGCCGGCCAGGCGGTCCGGGCGGCGGTGAGATGGGCGACGATCAGGGCGCGCAGCCCGTGACCGGCCTCGGCGGCCCGCTCGCCCAGCGCGCGCCGGGCCGCCAGCTCGTCCCGGGTCAGCCGCCGGCCGGTCGCCGACACCTCCGCCAGCAATTGGGCATACCCGTCCAGATACTGGCCGGGCGTCTCACGCTCCGCCACCCCGTCCCCCGTTCCCTGACGCGCCGGTGACGGTTTCCCGCGCGCCCCCGGCATCGAAACCCTAGTGAACACTGCCGGAAACCGGCAATGCGCGGGCGTGCGCAGAGCGCGCACCATGGGCCGCGGGGAGCACCACGGACGGTCCCGATGCCGGTTTCCGGCATCGGAACCCAGGGAGACGAGGAAACGGGGGTCGGGGACCATGGGGGCGTTTCTCGCGGCCGCCGCGGGGTTTCCCACCATCCTGTTCAGCTCGGCACTCGTCGTGGTCGTCGTCTTCTGGCTGCTGACCGCCGTCGGCGCGGCCGACCAGCACGGCTTCCACGGGCACCAGCACTTCGAGGCGTGGGGGATGGGCGGAGTACCGGTGACGGTCGCGTTCTCCCTGCTCACCGTGGTCGCCTGGTTCGTCAGCCTCAGTACGACGGTGCTGCTGGACCCGCTGGTGCCGTTCGGGCTCGCCCGGGCCGCGTTCCGGCTCGCGGTCCTGGCGGTCGCGCTGCTGGTCGCCTGGCGGACGACCCGGCTGCTCGTCCGCCCCCTGCGCCACCTCCTGCCCGACGCCCCCGGCCCCTCCCGGCACGACTTCGTCGGCCTGACCTGCACGATCCGCACCGGCCGGGTGGACGGCGGCTTCGGACAGGCCGAGGTCCGGCCGGCCGACGGCTCCAGCGCCCTGGTCCAGGTGCGCCAGTCGGGCGACGACGCCCTGCGCAGCGGCAGCACCGGACTGCTGTACGCGTACGACGAGACCGGCGAGTTCTTCTGGGTCGCGCCCTACGACAGCGCGCTCGACCCAAGCCGTCCCCCTTCCGCCTGACCTCGGCTCACCCACCCACTTCATCCTTCGAGGACTCATGTCATGAACGCCATCACCGTGGGCATCGGCGTGCTCGTCGCCGTCGTGCTGCTCATCGCGCTCACCCTGCTGCTGGTGGTCGGCCGGCTGTTCCGCAAGGTGGAGCAGGGCCGGGCGCTTATCATCTCCAAGACGAAGAAGGTCGACGTCACCTTCACCGGGGCCGTCGTCCTGCCGGTGCTGCACAAGGCCGAGTACATGGACATCTCGGTGAAGACCATCGAGATCCGCCGCACCGGCCGCGAGGGCCTGATCTGCCGGGACAACATCCGCGCCGACATCCACATCAGCTTCTTCGTCCGGGTCAACAAGACCGTCGAGGACGTCATCAAGGTCGCCCAGGCCATCGGCACGCACACCGCCAGCGACCCGGCGGCCATCCAGGACTTCTTCGCCGCCAAGTTCTCCGAGGCCCTCAAGACGGTCGGCAAGCAGCTGGACTTCGTCGACCTCTACACCAAGCGCGAGGAGTTCCGGGACCGGATCATCCAGGTCATCGGCACCGACCTCAACGGCTACCACCTCGACGACGCGGCCATCGACTTCCTCGAGCAGACCCCGATGACCCAGCTGGACGCGGCGAACATCCTCGACGCCCAGGGCATCCGGAAGATCACCGAGCTGACCACGGTCGAGCACGTGCGCACCAACGAGTACGAGCGCACCGAGCAGAAGGAGATCACCCGGCAGAACGTCGAGGCCCGGGAGACCATCCTGGAGCTGGAGCGCCGCCAGGCGGAGGCCGAGATCAGGCAGCGGCGCGAGGTGGAGACCCTGCGCGCCAAGGAGGAGGCCGTCACCGCGCGGGTGCAGGAGGAGGAACGGCTCGGCGCCCAGACCGCCTTCCTGCGCACCGAGGAGCAGCTCGGCGTCCAGCGCGAGAACCAGGCCCGCGAGATCGCCGTCGCGCAGAAGAACCGCGAGCGGGTCATCGCCGTCGAGAACGAGCGCATCGAGAAGGACCGCATGCTGGAGGTCATCGCGCGGGAGCGGGAGACCGCCCTGTCCGGGATCGCCAAGGACAAGGAGGTCGAGGCCGAGCGGCGGACGGTCGCGGACGTGGTCCGGGAGCGGATCGCCGTCGACCGGACGGTCGCCGAGCAGGAGGAGGCGATCAAGAAGCTGCGCGTCGTCGAGGAGGCCGAGCGCACGCGGCAGTCGGTGATCATCGCCGCCGAGGCCGAGGCGCAGGAGAAGCTGGTCAAGGACATCAAGGCCGCCGAGGCGGCCGAGTCCGCGGCCAGGCACCGGGCGGCCGAGCAGCTCACCCTCGCCGAGGCGCGGCTGAAGTCCGCCGACCTCGACGCCCGCGCCAAGCTGCGGCTCGCCGAGGGCGTGCAGGCCGAGGAGGCCGCCGCGGGACTGGCCGCCGTACAGGTCCGCGACAAGGAGGCCGAGGTCACCGAGAAGGCCGGCCGCGCGGAGGCAGTGGCCACGGAGGCGAGGCTGCGGGCGGAGGCCGAGGGCACCCGGGCGAAGACGCTCGCGGAGGCCGAGGGCGCCGAGGCAAGGCTGCGGGCCGAGGCCGAGGGCGCGCGGGCCAAGGCGCTCGCGGAGGCCACCGGCATCGGCGAGAAGCTCAAGGCCGAGGCGGAGGGCCTGAGCCAGAAGGCGGTCGCGATGGCCGCCCTGGACGACGCCTCCCGCGGCCACGAGGAGTACCGGCTGCGGCTGGCGGCGGAGAAGGAGATCCGTCTGGCCGGCCTCGACACCCAGCGGCAGGTCGCCGAGGCGCAGGCCACGGTCCTGGCGACCGGCCTGGAGAACGCCGACATCGACATCGTCGGCGGCGAGTCCGTCTTCTTCGACCGGCTGATGTCGGCGATCTCGCTGGGCAAGGGCCTCGACGGCTTCGTCCAGAACTCGGACACGGCACAGGCGCTGGCGAAGCCCTGGCTCGACGGCACGGCGAGCTTCACCCAGGACGTGAGCCGCGTACTGGGCTCGGTCTCCACCGCCGACGTGCAGAACCTCACCGTCTCGGCGCTGCTGCTGAAGCTGATGAACACGGGCGGCACGGATGCGGTCGCGCTGCGCCAACTCCTCGACCGCGCGGGCGAACTGGGCGTCGCGGACACGCCCCTGGCGTCCGTGAACGGCACCGCCCCGCAGGGGCGCGGGGAACTGCGCGACTAGCCACGACGGCGCCGCAGGTGACCCACCGCGTCACCCCCTGACCCGTTCCGGAGCCGCCGCACGAGGGGACGGCGGCTCCGGAACGCGACCCACCGAACGCGCCCCACCGAACGCGACCCACCGATCTGCTCAGCTCGTGGAGAGGCAACCATGACCACCGGCCCGGACCATGTGCGTGAAGGCTCGTACGAGGCTGTGGGTGACGGCGTCTACGAGGCGGCCGGCGACGGTGCCTACGAGGCCGCCGGCGACGGTGCCTACGACGCTGCCGGTGACGGTGCCTACGAGGTGCTGCGGGACCGCCTCACCGCGCAGGCCGCCGAACTCGCCCGCCGGGCGGAGCGGCTCAACGCCCGCCGCGTGGAGGAGTTCAGCTCCACCGGGCTGGAGCTCACCGGGACCGGAAACCTGCGCACCGAGCACAACCGGGTCCCCCGGGACCTGGTCGCCGTGGGCGGCGCACTGCTCCTCGGCACCACCGCCGCGCCCGGCCCGGGCGGCCCGCCCACGGTCGCCGACGTCCTCACCCTCCACGACCGCGACCTGAACCCCCTGCCTGAGGACGCGGTCCCCGGCCTCCTCGACGACCCCGCCTTCGTCCGCGAGTTCACCGAACTCCACCGCTACTACCGCGACGCCCGCCTCCTCCGACTCCGCCTGCTGGAAGGCAGGTTGCTCGCCGTGTTCCAGACCGGCGAGCAGGTCGACGACATCCGCGTACTGCGCTGGAGCGTCGCGGCCGACGGCCGTGTCTCCTTCCTCGACGCGCGCGGCGAACGCGACCACGTCTTCCCGCCGGCCCACGACTTCACCTGGACGCGGACCACCCGCGACGACCACGTCCTCGGCCGCCACCCCCATGTCTCGATCGAGGGCGAGGTGTTCGTCACCACCGTCGGCGGCGCCCTCACCGTCAAGACCGACGACGACACCGAGACCGCCGACGGCATCCACCGCGAACCGGTCGACGAACCGCTGCAGTCCCTCGCCGACGCGGAGATCGCGTACGCGCGCGTGGGCGCGCTGATCCTCCTGGACGTCCTGCCCTACAAGGAGGAGACCCACCGCCACCTGGTCTTCAACACCCTCACCAGGACCGTCGTCCGCCTCGACGCCGTCGGCCGGTCCTGCCACCGGCTGCCCGAGGACCGGGGAATCGTCTTCCCGGGCGGATACTGCCTGGCCACGGGGGCGTACAAGACCTTCGACGGCGTCGACACCGACGGCCTCGCACTGGAGCGGACGGTGCGCTCGCCGAACGGCGAGGACGTCCTGTTCGCCTACCAGGCGCGCGCCACCGGCCGCAGTCTCCTGCTGCCGTACAACATGGTCCGCGAGCAGGTCGCCACCCCCCTGGCCTGCGAGGGCTGGGCGCTGTTCGAGGACGGCGCGCTGACCGTGCTGCGCCCGCACACCGGCGACCCCGCCCGCGTCCACGGCGTACGGCGGTGGACCTCTCCCTTCGTCTCCGACACCCACGCGGCCACCCGCCCCGCCGGCACCGGCCCGCTCGCCCGCGTCGGCAACGCCGACCTCGTCCGGGGCATCTCCGACTGTCTCTCCCTCACCGCGACCGCCGCCGGTACGACGCCCACGACCGAGGTGTACGAGGCCCTGGCCGCCGCGTGCGTCCGGGCCGCCGACACCCACCACTGGCTCGGCGATCCCGAACTCGGCGACCTGCGCACCCCGTTGGACGCGCTCCGCACGGCCGCCGAGCAGGTGCTGACCGAGTTCGAGACCGTCCGCACCCTCACCCGCCAGGCCGCCGACGCCCTCGCGCAGGCGTCCGAGCGCACCACCGCTCTCGTACGACGCCTGCGCGGCGAGCCACCGCGCGACGCCGCCGCCTGGATCGACGGCCTGACCGAACTACGCCGAGCTCAGGGCCACTTGCTCACGCTCAAGGACCAGCGGTACACGGACACCGACCGCGTCGACGCCCTCGCGGCCGAGGTCGAGGCGGACCTGGCGTCGTTCGGGCAGCGGGCGGTGGCGGCGCTGGCCCGCGAGGACGCCTTCGCCGGTCACCACGACGCCATCGAGGCCCTGGTCGCCGAGGCCGACGCGCTTGCCACGGCCGCCGAGGCGGCACCCCTGACCGCCCGTCTCGACGAACTCGCCGAGCGGCTGCGGACGGTCACCGAGGTGGTGGCCGGCCTCGACATCGCCGACGCCACGGTCCGTACGTCCGTACTCGAGCGGGTGGCCGAGGTGCTGGGCGGGACCAACCGGGCCCGCGCCGCGCTGGACGCCCGGCGCCGCGAACTGCGGGACCGGGAGGGCCGCGCAGAGTTCGCCGCCGAACTCGCCCTGCTCGCCCAGTCGATCACCGGAGCCCTGGCCGCCGCCCCCGAGCCGCAGGCCTGCGACACCCAACTGTCACTGCTTCTGGTCCGGTTGGAGAACCTGGAAGCCCGCTTCACCGACCACGACGACCTCCTCGCCGAACTCGCCGGCAAACGCACCGAGATCCACGAGACGTTCGCCGCCCGCAAGCAGACCCTCGCCGACGAACGCGCGCGCCGCGCCGAGCAACTGGCCGCCTCCGCCCACCGTCTGCTGGAGACGGTGGCCCGCCGCGCGACCGTCCTTGCCGACGCCGAGGCGGTCGGGGCGTACTTCGCCTCCGACCCGATGGTCACCAAGGTCCGCCGCACCGCCGAGGACCTGCGCGCCCTCGGCGACCAGGCACGCGCCGACGAACTCGCGGGCCGCCTGACCGCCGCCCGCCAGGAGGCCGGCCGCACCCTGCGCGACCGCACCGACCTGTACGCCGACGACGGCCGCACCCTGCGCCTGGGCCGCCACCGGTTCGCCGTCAACACCGAACCCCTCGACCTCACCCTCGTCCCGCACGGCCCCGACGGTCTGGCCTTCGCCCTCACCGGCACCGACTACCGCTCCCCGGTCACCGACCCCGGCTTCGCCGACACCCGCCCCTACTGGAACCGCCCCCTGCCCTCGGAATCCCCTGAGGTCTACCGCGCCGAGCACCTCGCCGCCCGCCTCCTCGCCGAACACGGCCCGACCGCCCTCGCCGAGACCGACCTGGCCGCCCTGGTCCGCCGTGCGGCCGAGGAGTCGTACGACGAAGGCCACGAACGCGGCGTCCACGACCACGACGCGACGGCGATCCTCACCACCCTTCTCCGACTGCACGCCACAGCGGCCCTGCTCAGCCACCCGCCGGCCGCCCGGGCCACGGCCCACCTGTTCTGGACGCACGACACCACCCCCGAGTCCCGTGACACATGGACGAGACGCGCCCGCTCGCTCGCCCGCGCGAGGGAGACGTTCGGACCGACCCCGGTGATCACCGACTTTTGCTCCGAGCTGGGGGCGGCGATCGGCGACGCGGCGGCGGCGAGGTACCTGTTCGAGGAGCTCACGACGGGCCCGGAGGGATTCGTGCTGAGCGCCGGAGCACGCGAGTTCCTCGACAAGTTCCGCCGCACGGTGGGCACATCGGCGTACGACGAGGACCTGACCGCCCTCGTCGACCTGCCGGCCCGCCGCCAGCTGATCGAGGCGTGGCTGTCGGCGTACGCCACGACGAGCGGCTACGCCGACCTGGCCGCCGACGACCTGGCCGAGGCGATCGCGGCGGAACTCTGCCCCGACCTGCCGCGCTACGAGTCGGACGCGCCGCTGACGGCGACGGTGGAGGGCCTCCGCGGCGCCCACCCCCGCATCACCGCAACAGGCACCCTGACCCTCCGTATCGACGAATTCCTCGCGCGCACCGAGGAGTTCAGGACGGCGCAGGTCCCGGCCCACCGCGCCTACCAGCGCCGGCGCACGGCGCTGGTGACCGCGGAACGCGCCCGCATCCGCGTCGACGACCACCGCCCGCGCGTGATGACGACCTTCGTCCGCAACCGGCTCATCGACGAGGTCTACCTCCCCCTCCTGGGCGACAGCCTGGCCAAACAGCTGGGCACGACGGCCGGGCCCGGCACGGGAGGCCTGCTGCTGCTCGTCTCCCCGCCGGGATACGGCAAGACGACGCTGATGGAGTACGTGGCGGACCGCCTGGGCCTGGTCCTGGTGAAGGTCGACGGCCCGGCACTCGGCCACCGGGTCACCTCCCTCGACCCGGCGGAGGCGCCGAACGCAACGGCCCGCCAGGAGGTCGAAAAGATCAACTTCGCCCTGGCATCCGGCAACAACACTCTCCTCCACGTGGACGACATCCAGCACACGTCCCCCGAACTCCTGCAGAAGTTCGTGCCGTTGTGCGACAGCACGCGCCGCGTCGAAGGAGTGTGGGACGGCGAGCCCCGCACCTACGACCTGCGAGGCAAACGCTTCGCCGTCTGCCTCGCCGGCAACCCCTACACCGAGTCCGGCACCCGCTTCCACGTCCCCGACATGCTGGCCAACCGCGCCGACGTATGGAACCTGGGAGACGTCGTGACCGGCAAGGAAGCGGTCTTCGCGCTGAGCTTCATAGAGAACGCCCTGACGTCGAACCCCACCCTGTCCCCCCTGGTGACCCGCCCCCGCGGCGACCTGGACGTCCTCCTCCGACTGGCCTCCAACGACCCGACGGCCCACCCGAACCACCTCACCCACCCCTACGCCCCGGCCGAACTGACCCGGATCCTCCAGGTCCTACGCCACCTCGTCACGGCTCGCGACACGGTCCTGACGGTGAACGGGGCATACATGACTTCCGCCGCCCAGTCCCCAACCACCCGCACGGAACCCCCCTTCCAACTCCAGGGCTCCTACCGCAACCTCAACAAGATCGCCCAACGCATCCACCCGACGATGAACCCCGATGAACTCACCGCGGTCATCACCGACCACTACCGCGCCGAGGCCCAGACCCTCACGACGGGCACAGAAGCCAACCTCCTGAAACTGGCAGAACTCCAGGGCACCCTGACCCGCGAACAGGCCTCCCGCTGGACGACCCTGAAGCACCACGAACAAGCCAGGACCCCCGCACCGCCCCCTACCGCGCTCTCCTGACAGCACGCTCCTTCTGTGGACCTGCCCGATCTCTCTCCTCACATGGCTGATCGCCATGAGCACGGGGCCCGGCGACGCCCGGGCCCCGCTTGCGTGTCGCCCTGAACCCGCAAAAAAGGTTGGTGCTCGGCTATCAGCAACGTTCGGCTCGTGAGACCGAGTGAGAACGGCGGTTCTTCGCTGCAACCTGCATCGGCGCCGGGATACCGCGTGCGGTGCTCCGCTACAGGGGTGGGGTTGCAGTACCAGAGGGGATCGCGTTGGCCTTCGAGCCCCGTGGAGTCCTCGTCCCACGCGTCGAGAGCATCGACGGCTCGCTCTCGGTACCGCCACAGCTCCCTGGTGCCGAGGATCTGCCGTATCGAGGGGACCAACGTCGCTCAGTGACGGCGCTCCTGGGGACGGTCGAGGAGAGGGATGCACGCTGCAATGGCTGCTTCGCGTACATGACGTTCGCTGTCATCGGTGTATGCGAACAATTGTGCGCCTACGGCACCCGGACGCAAGCGAGGCGCACGGGCGGGGCCTGCTGCTGCTTGGCTCCATCGCAGAGTCGAGCCACTCCGGCCCACCCCCTCCGGCGGGACAAGTGGTGTCCGTCGTCATGGCCGACGCCGGGCCGCTGAATCGACACGCAGCAACGCCAGAGGGCCCTTACCAACTAGGCAAGGGCCCTCTGAACTGCGTGGCTGTCGGGGTGGCGGGATTTGAACCCACGACCTCTTCGTCCCGAACGCGATCAGGTGCCCTCGTCACGTCGCAACCAAGCCATCAGGGCTGCTCGTTCGGCTCCGGGACTGTCCACGAGAGTCCGCAGCAGTACGGGCGCGGCTACGGTGTTTGGCCCCCTGTTTGGCCCCCCGCCTTGGAACTGCTGGAGGCCCCTGGAGCAGGCTCCACACGGTTGACTGGCTTACCTAGACGCCTACGTCGCTCCAACACGGCCGCCTTCACCTGCTGCGCGGCAGCCTGCGGATCTTCGTGCTCCCAGATGCGCAGCACGACCCATCCAGCTTCTTGAAGACGACGGTTTGTGTCTTGGTCACGGGCCTTGTTCCGAGCGACCTTCGCGCTCCAGTAGTCGCCGTTGCTCTTAGAGATGGTGTGGTGAACCGGGCAGCCGTGCCAGAAACAACCGTCCAGGAAGACGGCCACGCGTACCCGGGTAAAGACGAGGTCAGCCGTCCTGCGGACCTCGGGGAGAGGCCGCGACGCTACTCGGTAGCGCAGTCCTAGCCTGTGCACTGCCCGCCGCAGTGCCAGTTCAGGCCCGCGTGTCCCGGCTGCGGTTCCCTTGCATGCTTGCGCGTGTACGGCTGCTGGAAGCCCATGAGTCGCCAGGTGATCCCACGACAGCGACAGTACCCCGCGACGGGGACCCTCAGGCCAGCAGCCTACGCAGCAGCTTTTCTCGTTCGCTGAGCAGGAATCTCCTCAGACCTGGCACCAAAGAGAAGCGCTGCTTCAGCCATGGACAGGCGAAGCAAGTCCTCATCTCCAAGATGCACGGAAGCCTTCCCTCGCGAAGGCGTGGCTCCGAGCGACTTTGCGATGCATTGTGCCGCAGCTCTAGCGAGCAATGGGGGCACCGAATTCCCGATTTGTCGATGACCATGCCAGCTGGTCACGTGAAACCGGAACCAGTCGGGGAACGAATGCAATCGCGCTGCCTCCCGGACGGTAATCACACGGTCGCGGACCGGATGCAGTGGACGTGGTGAGGTGAATGCTCCTCGCTCGCGCCCAGTTCCCGCCCGAAGGGTGCGAGCTTGACCTTCCAACGAGAGCCGGAAGAAGTGGCTAACTGGCTCCACTGACCCTTGCGGCGTTGAAGAGAAACGCTTGATTGACTCTGGCGCGTGTGTGGACAGGCGGGAGTTCGTCAGAATTGACGGGTCCCAAATTCGTGGACGCGAGAGGTCCTGGGGGTCCTTCGCTACTCCTGCCATATATCTGGCATACGGAGAGTCGCTGCGATTCCACTCTCCCGGTGACAAATTCACGCACGGTACGCTGTCCTCCTGCGTCAAAACGTCACTTTGGGTGGCATCTGGTAGCAGGGAAAACGATTCAGCGACTGAAACAAGGTGCGTGCCGGGTTCGAGAGGAGATACTTCGCCCTCTAGAGCTCCCATGACAACCACTCTCTTACGGTTCTGGGGCACTCCAAAGTGCGCAGCATTTACCGGACGATCGAATCCGGAAATATGGTAACCGGCAGAGCGAAGACGGCTGAATGCTGCCTCTCGAAGCTCGGAGTATTTGTCCTGGAGTAGGCCCGGCACGTTCTCCAAACAGAAAGATCGAGGGCGTACCTCTACGACGATTCGAACAAATTCCAGGAGGAGGTCGTTACGTTCATCATGTTGATCGCGACGTCCCATCGTCGAGAACCCTTGGCACGACGGGCCGCCAACGATGACATCGACCACCCCGTCCCAGGCGGGCCCTGACTTGTGATGGAGGCGCCACCCGCGGCGTGCCGCTTCGAGTATCTCGGCTCTCCCTATGTTCCTGACGTCCCGGCAGAGCACCTCGGTCAGAGGGAAGTTGAACTGGTGCGCAGCAGCATGCACGGGGTCGTACTCGACAGCGGCTAGAACGTCGAATCCTGCCTGCTCAAAGCCCAGAGAGAGGCCCCCAACACCGGCGAAGAGGTCGATCGCCACCAGCCGGCGTCGGCTCCTTGTCAGTCCCATGTCCCCACTCACGCTCGCTAGTTGCTACGTCATCCCTCGGCTGACGATCGCACAGAAGCCACCTTGTGCGCCAGCCGAACGGGCTACTAGCATGCGTTTTCTTCGCGGCGTACTGGTGGGGGCGGCGTGGCGTTGTCATCATGTGACGTACGCTCACGTCGAGGTCTGGGGGAGCAGGCATGACGGAACAGTTCGACGCGTCCACTCGTGTGCAGGCAAGTCCTGAGAAGCGCTTCTTCATCGGGATGCTTGTCAAAGACATTGAGCTGTTGCCTGCGATACTCGATTTGGTAGATAACAGCGTCGATGGCGCGCGTCGCCTAAGAGGCGACGGTCTGTATGACGGTCTGGAAGTAAAGATTTCGATAAATGCCGAGTGCTTCGAGATCAGTGACAACTGTGGCGGAATTCCGCTCGACGTAGCGCGAGACTACGCCTTCCGGTTCGGCCGTCCGCAGTCCGTTAAGGGAACGCCGGGTTCTGTCGGCCAATTCGGCGTGGGCATGAAGCGCGCCCTTTTCAAGCTGGGGAAGTTTTTTACTGTCGACTCTCGCGCAGAAAACACTCACTTCACGCTTTCAGTCGATGTTGACGAGTGGGCGCAGGAGATCGATCCAGATTGGACTTTCACCCTCAGTCATGTAGACGAGGATTATAATCCTGAAGGCGATCAGCCGCGAGGCACGCACATCGTCGTAAAGAATCTGCACGACACCGTAGCCGAGGACTTCGCATCCTCTCAGACTGTCGGAAATTTGAGGTATCAGCTTCGCCTCCGGCATCGTGAAGCGATGGACCGTGGCATGAGGATAGTCCTGCAAGGGGAAGCAGTTACGCCGTTCATTCCTCAGCTTCAGCAAAGCGATGCAGTGCGTCCACTCTTTAAACAGATCACGCTGAATGTCGATGAGAAGCCAGTCAATGTGAGGCTCTACGCTGGTGTGACCGACGCCGGCGGCCCCGAAGATGATGATCAGGCTGAGCTGTTCCCGCGGGAGCGTGATGCCGGATGGTACGTATTCTGCAACAACCGCCTTCTAATCGCGGCTGACCGAACCACTTTGACTGGTTGGGGAGACGGACTCCCTGTCTATCACCCACAGTACCGTCGATTCCGCGGATACGTTTTCATCGACTCGGCTTACAACGAGCTACTGCCTTGGAACACCACCAAAACAGGTGTGGACCAGGATTCCAGGGTGTGGCGTAAAATCGTAACTGAGATTAAGCAAGCAGGTTCTGAAGTTATTCAGATGCTCAACCGAGTTAAGTCGGAGCGCCAGAATTCCGAACTTCCGGATGACAGGCCTATTGCTCAAGCGCTTACGCGTGCGAAGCCTGTAAGGTTGGGTGAAATCACGCTGTCGCCGCGTTTCAACTATCCGGCACCTAAGGCGGCGACTGTTCGTCCGAATATGCGAAAGATTCAATATTCGGTAGAGAAGCATCGCTATGACGCAGTGGCGGAGGCCCTGAATACCACTCTGGTTGCTGACGTCGGGCGGCGAACCTTCGATTTCTTCTATCGCGAGCAGGTAGGGGATGACGAGTAGTGGCCGCAATAAACTATCAGCTCCGCCCGTCAAAAGCAGTTCAGAGGCATATGATTGTCGACGTGTGTCGTCGTCTAACCGCCATGGGCCCGGTTGGAGGACTACCAGTACGTCGGATTCGGTGCCCTGGAGTTCGTTGACTTCCATCTCGTCCATCGCGCTCTGAACATCAGTGACATGATCTCGATAGAGGCGGACGAGGCTTCCATTGATCGATACATGTTCAATCGTCCATTCAAGACTGTTCAGATTGTCCCAGGACGGTCGAGTACTGTGTTGCCGGATCTCAGTTGGGACAGGTTGAGTATCGTTTGGCTCGATTACACGGGGCGCCTCAACGACGAGGTAATCAACGATGTGTCGCTGCTCTGCGGGAAGCTTCAGCCTGGAAGCGCTCTGTTCATCACCTTGAATGCGCGTCCCGAAACGCAAATAGATCAGCGTCGAAAGACGCTCGTCGAGCTCGTGGGTGAAGAACGAATTCCCGCGAATGTGACGGATGAGTCATTGGCTGTTTGGGGACTTGCGCAAACTCAGCACACTATACTCACCGATCTAATAATTAAAGGGCTCCGTGATCGGCAGGTCAGCGCCGAGTGGCGTCAGGTGGTCGATATACACTATGCGGATGGCGCGAAGATGCAGACTTTCGGCGGCATCGTCGTGGGCCCGGGTAGCAGCGTAGGGTTTGAGAATTGTCGTTTCAAAGAGCTGGACTTTGTGCGCTACGCGGGCGACGATCCCTACCTCGTTCGCGTGCCTATTCTGACCCCCAAGGAGCGGCGAACCCTGGAGGAACATTTGCCGCTTGGTGAGGGGGATGAGCTTAAGGTTCCTTGGCTTCCGGATCGAGACGCTCAGGATTTCCTTCGCCTTTATAGATACATGCGGGCAGAGCACGTCAACGGCTAGGGACCGGAAGGCCCTCTTTTCCTCATGTAGATAGCTTCCCGCCGTGGTTCGCGCGTTACTGAGGGAGGAACCCGGGCTTCTCCTGCCCGAGCGCTTGCAGCCGTGCGAGGTAGTCCTGTGCCGCAGGTTCTGCGGCGTATCGACGCTTCATCTCAGCAGCTAGTTCGCGGCTGGTCATGATCAGGGACGGCACCGACTTGCGGTCTCCTTCGAGGGCCCGCTCCCCCATGATGAGTGCCTGCTCCAAGTCGCCTTCACGCGCCGCCGTGACCCCCAGCGTGACGCGGGCTTCAGCGTTGCGCATGGGTGAGCGCTCGATGCCGTCGAAGTCCGTTCCTGCCCTCAGTACCTCTTCGGCGAGCGTGCGCGCGAGCTTGTCCTCACCGACCAGGCGATAGCAGTCCATCGCGTAGAAGTCGAACTTGGCCGGGTCCACCACGAAGTGGTTGTCCAGGTTCTCCGGGTAGGGCATCCCTTCAAGGATTCGCCGCCCCTTGTCCAAGGCGACCTCGACTTGCCGGCGGTCTCCGAGCCGCGCCCACGCCTTGGCTTCCTGGGCAGCGAGCTGCACTGCCACGCCGTGGTGCGCCGCCGTCTCGGCTCCGGCCCGCGCCGCCGCGATGACGCCGCGGTAGTCGCCGGTCGTGAGGGCGAACCATGCCCGCATCTCGTGGGCCCATCCGGCGACCTCTGCATGGTCTGCCTCAGTCGCGAGGGAGAGAGCAGCTTGTCGCGTCGACTCGGCCGCGTGTCGGTCGCCCGTGTCGTACTCGACACAGCCGACCAGCAGCGCGAGCCAACCGGACAGTGCGAGAACCTCGCGGTGCTGCGCGAGCGTGAGGCTCTTCGTGTGGAGCTCAACGACACGGCGGAGCCACTGCCGCCCCTCGATGAGAAGCTGTTCGCTCGGCATGAAGGGGTACTCCGAGGCGAGCCGGTCCGCTGTGATCCGCAAGGCATCAAGCGTGGCGTTGTCAACGTCGGACCGGTTGAGGCGGCTCACGATCTCCAGCGTTTCCATGCCGGACGCGGCCAGAATCTCTGTGTCCCCGTCTCGCCGGGCAGGCGCCGGGAAGAGCGCGTGCGTCACGGTGCCGAAGACGGCCGCGATGATCGGTTGGTAGAAGTCGTTCGGCATCTGGCCTGACTCCCAGCGCTTCCACTGGCGAATCATGCTTTCTTCCGCGGGCAGCTCTGTCGGAGCGTGCCCCCGCAGTGCCCTCACGGCGTCACGCTGCGACCAATCGCGGGCCGCTCGTTCGGCAGCGATGCGCCGCGCCCATGCCGGCCTGTCGTCGTTCATGCGCCCTCCTCCGAGTGCCTGCTCCGAGTCTCGCGCGCGAGCCGGGGGGACAGGGAAGGTGACAGGCGGGTGTCACCGGACATGTCCCCTACTCCGATCTTCCGTCCCCTGGCTGTCACTTACCTCTCAACTCCCGTTCCCTGCATGCTGGTTGCAGATCACGCACCACCCGGCACGGAGCGGCGTTCGAGCGCTTCGAGCCTGCCGCGGAGCTCCGAGACTTGGGAGGTGAGATGTTCGAGCTGACGCAGGACTTCGGGAAGGTCGACACCCGCGTCGGCTTCGTCGGCTTGCTGCGGATCGCGGGCGTAGCTGCCGCGCGACGTGGTCAGGATGAGCCCATCCTCACGCAGGATCGCAAGGGCTCGCTGCACCGTCATTCCCGAAATCTTGAACCGTGTGGCCAAGTCTCGCACGGAGCCCACATGGGCCCCCGGCTTGATGTCGCCACGCAAGATCTCTTGCCGCAGGATGTCGGCCGCCTGCTCAGACTCCGGTCTCGGGTCGTCTTTCGAGATTTCAGCGCTCGTCACGCCATCGAGCGTACCCACCCCTAGTACGACCTAGCACGAATCTCTGCGACCCTCTTGCGTCGTGGTACGTGCTAGTACATGCTGTTACGCATCAGCACGATAGCCCCGAAAAGGCTTCGCCAGCTGTGTCTGCAAGTGCTTGACCTGCAAAACCGCACGACCAGGAGCCCCGCATTGGACGGGGGGAGGCGACCCGGCGCCTTGTCATTAACCGGAGGGCTTAGACCGAAAGGTCACGTCTCCATACGCCTACTTCGAGGCCGGACAGCTCTACCTGACACGGGAGCGCGGTCGCGATGAAGGAGACATGCACTGCCGCCCCGATGGTCGCAGGCCGGGTTCGACTCCCGGTCGGGGCGCTTTCCCCTGCCGCGCTGCGGCTCGGGTTCTTCCGGAGTAGTCGCCGTCTCACCAAACGCCTGCGGCTCTCCGGCTCCGTGTCCCTCCCACTTCAGGAGCTGTCATGCGTACGTACATCGGCCACCAACAGGCCGTCTCTGCCGCGGACTTCGCGGAGCTGGCGCTCGGCACCCCGATTGAGCTGTGGCTCGGGGTCGAGGGCGAGTCGGACGAAGAGCGCGCGGCCCGCGAGGACGCGGCGCGCGACATCCTCGCTGACAACCCCGACCTTCCCGACGACCTGATCCGCATCGCCGCGCAGGTCATCGAGGAGAACCCGGACCTGTTCGACGTCATGCCCCTTACCCGTCCCGCCCGGCGCCGGCGCGCGGCACGCAAGGCGGTGGCGGCATGACCACCACAGCCCCCACCACCAAGACGCCCGCGTCCGGGGTGCCGCCGCTGACGAAGCCGGAGATGGGGCTTGCCGGAGTCGGTGCGCTCGCCGCGGCCGGAGTCGGTGCACTCGGTCTGATTTCCTCCTTCGACGCCGTGTCCGCAGCCGCGCTGCGATGGGGTTTCGGAGAGCCGTGGATGCTGCCGGTCGGGATCGACGTGGCTATCCCCGTGTTCACCGTCGCCAACCTGCTGCTGATCCGCATGGACATGGCGCTCGCGTGGGTGCGGTTCGTGCCATGGGCGCTCACCCTCATCACCTGCGGGCTGAACATCGCCGCCGGACAGGGCATGTGGGCCAAGGTCGCCCACGGCACGATGCCGTTGCTTTGGGTGGTGTTCTCCGAGATCGGCGCGCACATCTACGCCGTGCGGATCGGCGCTGCCACCGGTCGGCGCATGGAGAAGATCCGGTTCTCCCGCTGGCTGCTCGCCTTCCCCTCCACGTTCGCGCTGTGGCGCCGCATGACGCTTTGGGAGGTCACCTCCTACTCCGAAGCGCTGACGCGAGAGAAGGAACGGCAGTTGGCCCGCGCGGATCTGCGCGAGCGCTACGGCCGCAAGTGGCGCTCGAAGACCCCGCGGCGCGAGCGCGTGATGCTGCGCATGGGCGACTTGGCTCCCGCTGCTGAGCAGGAGACGCCCGTGCCACCTCCGGCGGACAATCCGCCGGCACCGGTCGACGCCAAGCCGCGTCCGCGCCGCCGGACCTCCGCCAAGGGCAAAGCCAAGGCACAGCGCACCTTCGAGGAGGCGCTGACCGAGGCGCGCACGGTCACCGCGGAGTGGACCGAGGCGGAGCTGACCGCGGACCGTCTGCGCACCACGCTGCATGTCTCGCAGGCCAACGCCCGCAATTTGCGGGAGCAGTTGAAGGCGGAGCGTGCCAACGGCCGTCCGCTGCACTCCGTGGACAACACGGAGGACGACGGCACGACGGCTGAGGCTGCCTGATGTTCGCCAAGTGCTTCGACCCGACCGGCGCGAGGCACGGACTGCCCACCTACCCGTGGCGCTGTGCCCCCGACGGACTCGCCACCAAACGGCAGTTACGGGCTCGCGGCTTGCGGCCCGGTGGGCAGTCCATCGCGGCGCAGATCATGCGCCCGCGCCACCGGCGCGGCCCGCTGGTTGCCTACCTCTATCGCGTCGACCGAGCCAAGCCTGTCCGTCCGATGACGCCGGGCAAGTGGGCCGCGCTCGCCAAGGCGAACCGCGCCCGCCGCACTTGCCCCGCCTGCCGGCAGGACGCCGGATACGCCATCCCCACGTCGCTCGGCATGTGCGTGCCCTGCGCCTACCCCAAGGAACAGCGCGCCGCCTGACCTGCACATCACGATCCGGCGGGGTCCGTCCGCCCACCTCCTACAGCGACGGCCGGACCCCGCCTTCCTCCCCTTGGAAGGGACTTTCAGTGAAGCACCCCGACGACGAGAACGAACTGTTCAACCGACTCGAAGCAGAGATGAGCACCGACTCCGGGGGCGAGGTAGTCGACCTCGACAAGGCGCGGTCTGCCCGTACGGAGTCGGCCGACCCGACCACCCGACCCGATTCCGACCCGTCGGCCGACTCCGGCGCGGACCGGTCGGGTGCAGAGTCGGCCGACCCGACCGCACCCGTGATGGTCGACCAACCGACCCCGCGGGCCACGGGTCCCGGCTACCTCGGTCGGCTGGCCGGAGCGCACCGCCGTGCGGTCGTTCCCGAGTGGCTGCGGTCGCTGGCAGAGCTGCGGACCGCCGCGGCGTGGGTGGCCCGCCACTACGCGCACGCCGCCGGGTATCACGCGCTGCGTGCCCCGGTCTACGCTGCCCGGCTCGCCCTGCAAGCCCCGACCGGCGCCGCCCGGTTCGTCGGCGGCACCATGCGGTGGGTGGCCGACCGTGAGGGAGAGCCGGTCCGACTCGCCGCAGTTCGCCGTGAGGACGCCGCGGAGTACCTGAAGCTGTCCCGGCAGCGCGACGGACGCGTTCGACTGCGCACCCTCGTGGCGGTGCTCGCCATGTTCATCGGGCTCGGAGCCGCGCTCGCCATCTACGTGCTCGCCCCCGACTGGCTTCAGGCGGTGTCGGTGAGCGCGGTCGTGATGGCTCTCGGGTTCGCCGGACGGCAGGCGGACGCCCCGGTCATCCACCGCGCGGTGGAACTGCCCAAGGCGGTCAAGCTCACCAGTGACATCGTGCTGCGGGCACTCGGGGCGCTCGGCATCCCCGCCATCAACCAGGCGCAGGCCAAGGGCCGCGACGGGTTCGAGTTCACCGCTCCCATCACCCGCGACGGGCCCGGTTGGCGCGCGGAGGGCAACCTCCCGTACGGCGTCACGGTGACCGACGTCATCGACCGTCGCGACCGGCTCGCTTCCGGCCTGCGCCGCCCGCTTGGGTGCGTGTGGCCCGAGGCGGTACCGGATGAGCACACGGGCCACCTCGTGCTGTGGGTGGGGGATCAGGACATGTCCCGAGCCAATCAGCCCAAGTGGCCGCTGCTCAAGTCGGGTTCGGTCGACCTGTTCAAGCCGGTTGCCTACGGCACCGACCAGCGTGGACGCTGGGTCGAAGCGACGCTGATGTACATCGCGGGCGTCATCGGCGCCATCCCGCGCATGGGCAAGACGTTCCTGCTCAGGCTGCTGCTGCTCATCGCCGCCCTCGACCCGCGGGCGGAGCTGCACACCTACGACATGAAGGGCACGGGGGACCTCGACCCGGTCGGCGACGCCGTCTCCCACCGCCACGCCGCGGGCGACGACGACGAGTCCATCGAGTACTGCCTGAACGACTTCCGGGCACTGCGCGAGGAACTGCGCCGCCGTACCAAGGTGATCCGCTCGCTTCCGCGGGATGTCTGCCCGGAGTCGAAGGTGACCAGCGCTCTCGCCGACAAGCGCTCCCTCGGGTTGCACCCGATCGTGATCGGGGTGGATGAGTGCCAGGTGCTGTTCGAGCACCCCGAGCACGCCAAGGAGTTCGAGGAGATCGCAACCGACCTGGTCAAGCGCGGTCCGGCCACCGGCATCGTGCTCCTGCTCGCCACGCAGCGCCCGGACGCCAAGGCGCTGCCCACCGGCATCAGCGCGAACGCGTCGGCCCGGTGGTGCCTGAAGGTCATGGGTCAGCTCGAAAACGACATGGTGCTCGGCACGTCCGCGTACAAGCGTGGCGTGCGGGCGACCATGTTCGCCTGGGGTGACAAGGGCATTCACTACTTCGTCGGTGAAGGCTCGGACGCTCGGATCGTGCGGTCCGTCTACATCGACGGACGGGGCGCCGAAGCCATCGGCGCCCGCGCTCGCCGCCTGCGCGAGGAAGCGGGCACGCTGTCCGGGCACGCGCTTGGGGAGGCACCCGAGCCGGTCACCAGCGCGTATGACCTGCTGCGCGACATCCTCGCGGTTGTGCCGGCCGATGAGCCCAAGGTGTGGTCCGAGACCGTCGTCGCCCGGCTCGCAGAGCTGCGCGAGGAGGTCTACGACGGATGGGACCCCGAAGGGCTCGCCGCCGCCCTGAAGCCGCACGGCGTCTCCACGATCCAGGTGGGCCGCCGCGTCAAGGGCAAGGTCGTCAACCGGCGCGGCATCGACCGCTCCCACATCGTCACAGTGATTGCGGAGCGTGATGGAAAGCGCGACGCGGGCTGAGGCTCCGGGGCCGCTAGCGCTAGCGGCACACCCCGCTAACGTTAGCGGCTCCGCTAGCGCCCCAAACCCGCTCTGATCAGGCCGCTAGCGGATAGCGGCCCACCTGCGGAAACCCCTGATACCCGCCTGGAAGGGCCCGTCGTGACCCCTGTCCTGCTCGCTATCACCCTGATTCTCGGTGTGACGATGTGTTACGTCGCCGTGTGTGCTGTCTCGCCGTTCGGCAACTGCCGCAAGTGCAACGGCTGGGGCTTCGACATGAAGACAGACCGCAAGGGCCGCATGAAGCGCGGCAAGGACTGCCGCCGCTGCAAGGCCACCGGCAAGCGCATACGCGTCGGCCGCTGGCTCTACAACCGCTGGGCCCGCATCTACCGCGCTGGCACCGACACCCCCTGACCGGAAGGCTCCCGATGATCCTGAACATCTCCGCCGTGCTGCTGTTCGGCGCCGCATCCGCCCTCGCCGTCAAGACCAGGTCCGCCGGGGGCGGCGCCGCCATCGTCCTGTTCCTGTTCGGGTTCTTCGCCGCCGGGACCGGCGCGTACGAGCCCATCCACAACCTCGTGCAGGCGTCCGCCGACGCCCTGTCCACCCTGGCAACTGAAGGAGGCTCCCTGTGATCGAGCACGCCAACCTCATACCCGGCCGCCGTGAGGCGACCGTGGAAGTCCACCGGCCCACCCCGCTCGCCCCCCTGCCGTCAGCACCCGTCGTACCGATGCAGCCGGCCACGATCGCGGCGGTGACGACCATCGTCCTGCCGGACGGCAGCGTCGTCACCGGCTACGCCCTCGAACCCGTCAAGTCCGAATCGGTCGCGGCCAAGCCGCCCGTCTCCCGCGCGGCGGTGAACATCGCCCTCGGGGGCATCGGGTTCGCCGCGGTGTGCGGCGGGCTGTTCCTGCTGACCGCATTCATCACCGCCCTGACCGCGCTCATCACTCAGCTCATCACCCTCGCCGCCGTCATCTTCGGCGGCTGGGTCGCCGTACAGGTCTTCAGCGCGAGCGGCCACGGCAGCGGGACCACGGTCAACATCCGCAAGGCCGTCTTCAAGCGCAACCACTTCCACAGCTAGCTACGCCCGAGGCGGCCGCCGTCTCACCACAAGCCTGCGCCCGCCCCGGTTCTCCTGTCCCTCCAACAGAACAAGGAGACCTCCAGCATGACCGAACGTCGTGCATTCGGCGAGGGCCGTCCGGCCCAAGCCACTCCGATGGGGCGCGGTCGACTCCGACCGCACCTGCTGGATCTGTTCTCGTGCGCCGGCGGCGCCGCCGTGGGCTACGCCCGTGCCGGATTTGTCGTGGACGGTGTCGACATCGCCGACCGGCCGAACTACCCCTTCCCACAGCACCGGGGTGACGCGCTCGAATGGCTCGCCGCGCTCATCCTCTCTGGGGACATCGAGCGGTACACGCTCGTGCACGCCTCCCCTCCGTGCCAGGACAAGTGCGCCTTGACCGTGGGCACCAACCGGTCCCAAGGGTGGGGCGGAACCCATGAAGACCTCGTGGCGCCCACCCGAGACCTGCTCGACAAGACCGGTCTGCCGTACGTCATCGAGCAGCCCAACGGCCGTGCCGAGATCCGCAAAGACCTCACGCTGTGCGGCGAGATGTTCGGGCTCGGGGTGATCCGGCACCGCAACTTCGAGTTGGGCGGCTGGATCATCGAGCAGCCGGCGCACGTCCCGCACCGCGGGCGGGTGCGCGGCTACAGGCACGGCCGCTTCTACGACGGCCCGTACGTGGCCGCGTACGGCAACGGCGGGGGCAAGCCGTCCATCCCGGAACTTCAGGCCGCGATGGGCATCACGTGGACCGACGTGCGCGAGGAACTGACCGAAGCCATCCCGCCCGCCTACACGGAGTGGATCGGACACGCCTTCGTCGCCTCCAACGTGCTGGGGGTGGCGGCATGAACCGTCACCTCCTGTACGCCGCGCTGGACGCTGCGGAGCGAGGCTGGGCTGTCCTCCCGCTGCGTCCGGGCGACAAGCGTCCGGCCCTGCATGGTGAGGACGTGTGCCCCGGCATCGGGGACTGCGCGGGCGGTCACCGCAAGTGGGAAGAGCGCGCCACCATCGACCCGGACCGCATCCGCCGGGCGTGGGGTGATCTGCCGTTCAACGTCGGCATCGCGACCGGCCCGTCCGGGTTGGTCGTCGTCGACCTCGACATGCCGAAGCGCAAGAGCAGTACGGACACGCCTAACGGCGTGACGACCTTCACGGCGCTCTGCGAGCGCGCCGGGCAGGCCGTGCCCACCACCCGCACGGTGCGGACCGCGAGCGGCGGGGTCCACCTGTACTTCGCCACCCCGCCCGGCGTTCGGCTCGGCAACACGGCCGGACGGCTCGGCAAGCGCGTCGACACCCGCGCGTGGGGTGGCTACGTCGTCGCCCCCGGCAGCCTCACCCCCGCGGGTGCCTACGCGGTCGTAAATGACATGCCGCCCGCACCCCTGCCGGAATGGCTGTGCGCCCGCCTGACGGTCCGTCAGGCTTCGCGGGCACTAACGGCTGGACCGTCGTCCGTGCGGGCGTCCAGCTATGCCGTAGCGGGCTTGAACGCGGAAACCGCGTCCGTGCGGCAGGCGCCGGAGGGCGAGCGCAACGCCACGTTGCTGCGGGCGGCGCGAGCCTTGGGGCGGTTCATCGCGTGGGGCGACCTTCCCAGGGAGCAAGTTGAGGAGGCTCTTCAGTGGGCGGGGGAGCGGGCCGGTCTGTCACCGCGGTCGTGTGAGGCGACCATTCGCAGCGGTCTGAACTGGTCGATTGCGCGCAACGCTCAGGGGAGGGCGGCATGAGCACCCCGCCCCGCCATGCACTGAAGAGCCTTCCCGGCACCCCGGCCGGTCCGGGCGCCGCCACACAAGCCCCGCCCGGACCGGCCGTGGGCGAGCCGAAGGGTGCCGCCCACAAGGGCGTCCGAACTGCTCTTCGTCCTGACCCGTACCGGGGCGACGGCCGGTACCCGATCGCGTGGCTGTGCATCTGCGCACCGCGCGGCGCTGTGCCTACCGCCACCTCGAAGTGCCTGTGCGGCAGGGACCGCAGCGCCGTCGGGCACGCGAAGGTGCTCGCCCTGATCGAAGACCACACCGCCCACCGCGACGCATGCCCGCTCCGCACCAACCAGGAAGGGAGGCAGGCGGCATGAGCGCCAACCCGCCGGCACCCGCCATGGACGGCTCCGCACTGCTCGATGAGGTGGAAGCCTTCCACCGACGCTTCAACATCTTCCCTCTCGAAGCCGCGTACGTCGCCGTGACGCTGTGGGACGCACACGCGCACCTGCTCGACTGCTTCGACTCCACACCGCGGCTCGCGTTCCTGTCGCCGGAGCCGGGTTCGGGGAAGTCCCGGGCCCTGGAGATCGTGGAAACCCTCGTGCCGCAACCGATGGTCGCGGTCAACGCATCCGCCTCCGCGCTCTTTCGCGCGGTGTCCGGGATGGAGGGACGACCCACGATCCTGTTCGATGAGATCGATACCGTCTTCGGGCCCAAGGCTGGAGAGAACGAACAGCTCCGCGGCTTCCTGAACGCCGGTCATCGCCGCTCCGGCGTCATGTGGCGCTGCGTAGGCGACGGCTCCAACCAGCAAGTACAGGAGTTCCCGTCGTTCTGCGGGGTCGCGGTCGCCGGTCTCGGCTCGCTGCCGGACACGATCCTGACCCGCTCAGTCATCGTCCGCATGCGCCGCCGTGCACCGAACGAGCGGGTTGAGCCGTTCCGGCAGCGCATCCACGAGAAGGAGGGGCACGCGCTGCGTGACCGGCTCGCCGCATGGGCACAGTCCGTGCGGCATCTAGTCGATGGGGTGTTCCCGGAACTGCCGGAGGGCATCAGCGATCGGCCGGCGGACGTGTGGGAGCCGCTGCTCGCCATCGCGGACGCTGCGGGCGGCGCGTGGCCGGAGCGGGCCCGCACCGCGTGCATCGAGCTGGTGAACGCGGCCAAGACCAGTGACAAGGGCAGCATCGGTATCCGCCTGCTCACGGACCTGCGCGACTACGTGTTCAACGGCATCGACCGCCTGCCCACCGTCGCCATCCTCGACCGGCTGCACAGCCTCGAAGAGGCGCCGTGGGCGGACATGAGCGGCAAGCCGCTCGATGCGCGCGGGCTGTCGAGGATGCTGCGGGAGTACATGACTGCGGACAACACCCCCATTGCGGCCCGCAACATCAAGGCTGGCGGGAGCGTCATGAAGGGCTACTACGCGAGCGACCTGCACGACGCGTGGCAGCGCTACTGCCCACCCCCCGCGGAAAGTGCGCTACTTCCGCTACCTCCGCTACCTGGCAGCTCAGAGGCCGTTTCGGGGTAGCGGCAAGCCGCTCCGCATCCGCTACCGCAACACCCCATCCGCTACCCGCCCCGCGGCCACGAACCCGGGGCCGGTAGCGGCTCCATCCGCTACCGCTACCCCTATCCGCTACCTGGATCAGGCCCCTGACCAGGGCGGTAGCGGAGGTAGCGGAAGTAGCGGACCTGACAGGAAAGGGGCCACCGCCCCCGGAACCCTGCCGAGGAGGCACCGCCGCATGGCCACCGTTGCTGAACGTGCCGAACAGCTCCTCTACCGACCCGAAGAGGCGGCCAAGGCTCTCAGGATCGGACGCTCGATGGTCTACGAGGAGATACGCCTCGGACGACTTCAGACCGTCCGCATCGGCCGTCGCCGTCTCGTCCCGCCGGAGTACATCGAGCGGTACGTCGAACTCCTCAAGCGCGAGGCAGAGACCACCGCCTGAATCCTCATCACCCGACTTCCGCAGGGCCGCGCCAATCAGGGTGCGGCCCTGCCCCATGGAGGACAACAGAACATGAGCGAGACCCCGAAACGGGCCCAAAGGGCAGGCCACGGTGCGGACACGATCTATTGGGACCCTGCCAAGAAGTGTTTTGTGGGAGCCGTCTCACTTGGGTACGCCCCGAACGGCAAGCGCCGTCGACCGAAGGTGTACGGCAAGACGAAGACCGAGGTTCGCAACAAGATCCGCGACCTGAAGAAAGAATTGCAGACCGGCGTCAAGGCGCCGGCCAACTACACCGTGGCCGACGCGGTGAGCGACTGGTTGGAGCGTGGGCTTAAGGGGCGCGACGAGAAGGGCACCATCGGCAAGAACCGCTCGATGGCGAACAAGCACCTGATCCCGCTCATCGGCAAGGCCAAGCTGAAGGAACTCAGTGCGGACGATGTCGACGACTGGTTGGACGACAGGGCCGAATTCCTTGCGACCCGAAGCCTGCGTGACCTGCTCGCCATCCTGCGTCGCTCCATCGCGCATGCTCAGCGGAGGGACAAAGCCGCGCGGAACGTCGCCCTGCTCGTCACAGCGCCCGAGGGACGCCCAGGGCGGCCGAGCAAGGCACTGAACCTAGAGCAGGCCAAAGCAGTACTCCTCGCCGCGCGTCCGTCTCGGCTGTACGCCTACCTCGTGCTCTCCCTCCTTAGCGGGGTCCGCACAGAAGAGGCGCGACCCCTCACCTGGGATCATGTCTTCCTGGACCCAGAGGACGGCATTCCGCCCCACGTCGCGGTGTGGCGCTCAGTGCGCAAGCATGGTGAGACCAAGACCAGGAAGAGCCGCCGGACGATCGCTCTACCGAAGCAGGTGGTGGACGTCCTGGAAGAGCACCTGCGCTGGCAGAAGCAGGAGCGGGCATCGAGAGGGCTGGAGTGGAGCCCAACCGGCCACGTCTTCACGACCCGCACCGGTGAGCCACTCGATGCAGCCAACGTCCGTCGCGACTTCAAGGCCATCGTGAAGAAAGCCGGGCTGGAGCCGGAGTGGACACCTCGGGAGCTCCGGCACAGCTTCGTGTCCCTGCTCTCCGACCACGGCATCCCGTTGGAGCGCATCGCACTCCTGGTCGGCCATAGCAGCCAGGCCACTACAGAAGCGGTCTACCGGAAGCAGCTCCGGCCCGTGATCACTGAGGGGGCCGAAGCAATGGACGACATCTTCGCCGAAGACCAGGAAGGGGAGGGCGCGGCCGGCGAGGCCGAGGGCGACGCCGGAGCCTGATCAAATCCGTTTGGCCCCCTTTTTGGCCCCCCGGGTACGACAAAGGGCAGGTAGTAAATTTACTACCTGCCCTCTGACCAGCGTCGGGGTGGCGGGATTTGAACCCACGACCTCTTCGTCCCGAACGAAGCGCGCTGCCAAGCTGCGCTACACCCCGATGTCGCTGCTGTCCTGCTTGTCGCGGCGACGTCGTTTACTTTAGCCCACCGGTGGCTGTAGGCGAAATCCGGTTTTGGCGCGGCGGCGGACGGGGTTCGGGCGGGCGTGATCGACGGCGACCAGGAGGAGGGCGAGGGCGTAGAAGGCGAGGCCGAGGAGGAGGGCGTTGCCGAGGACGCTCTTGTAGCCGTGCAGGTCGACGTCGAGGAAGGGGTAGAGATAGCGGCCCGGCGTGCCGGGGAGGATCAGCTCGCCCCGGATGAAGGAGAGCGTCAGGTAGGCGAGGGGATAGAGGAGCCAGGTCGCCGCCTGGCGCAGGTGCAGGCGGCCGGGGGCGGTCAGCAGCAGCCAGTCCAGGACCGCGGCGATGGGGGTCGCCGTATGGAGGACCTGGTCGGTGACCCAGTGCCAGCCCGTCGGCGGGGCGGTTTCGCCGTTCATCGCGAACGGGCTCGATGCCCTGGCCAGCAGCAGGTGGTACACCAGGCCCGTGATCGTGATGTAGAGGAGCGCCGCTCCGGTCAGCCCTGGGGGGAGTGGACGGCGTGCCGACCATGCTCGACGGGCCGACAGGGCCAGGACCAGGGCCAGCAGCAGGTTGCTTTGGATTGTGAAGTAGCTCAGGATCCGGACCGGGCTGCCGAGGAGCAGTTCGATCGTCACCGCCCCGGCCGCCGCGAGGGCGACCAGGAGGCGGTAGAGCGCGGTCAGTGGGTGGCGTACGGGGGTCACCACCGCCGTGGCGGGGACCGGCGAGGCCAGCAGCGCGGGTACGCCCGGGACCGCGGGAAGGTCCGGGATGTCCCTGGGTATCGGGGCCGTCATGCCCTCAAGCTAGGCAAAGGGGGCATTTACGGCGATGCGGGCGGGCCGTGTGGGTTAATCGCCTGCCTCGATCCGGAGCGGGCCGTGTGGGTTGATCGCCCGCCTCGATCCGGAGGGGGCCGCGGGCCTTGTGGGTTGATCGCCCGCGTACCCGCAGTGATCCTGCCGAGGCCTCCCGCCCCCGCGCCCAGCCCCTACGCCCCCTCCACCAGCGTCAACAGCGTCGCCTCCGGCGGACAGGCGAACCGTACCGGCGTGTAGCGGTTGGTCCCGCAGCCCGCCGACACGTGCAGATACGACGTACGGCCCTCCGACACATGCCGCGACAGGCCCTTGACCCGGTCGGTGTCCAGGTCGCAGTTGGTGACGAGGGCGCCGTAGAAGGGGATGCAGAGCTGGCCGCCGTGCGTGTGGCCGGCGAGGATCAGGGGGTAAGCGTCGGCCGTGAAGGCGTCCAGCACGCGCAGGTACGGCGCGTGCACCACGCCCATCGAGAAGGCCGCCGCGTCCGACGGGCCGCCCGCCACCTGGGCGTACCGGTCGCGCTTGATGTGCGGGTCGTCCAGGCCCGTCAGCTCCAGTGCCATCCCGTCGATCTTCAGGGTGCCGCGCGTGTTGGTCAGGTTCAGCCAGCCCGCCGCGTCGAAGGCGTCCCGCAGGTCCTCCCACGGGTTGTGGATCGCGCCGAAGGCCGGCGGGTTGCCGTTCAGGCCGTGCCGGCCCTGGACCTTCTCCAGCAGATAGCGGGCGGGGTTGCGCGGCTTGGGGCCGTAGTAGTCGTTCGAGCCGAAGACGTACGCCCCCGGGAACTCCATCAGCGGGCCCAGCGCGTCCAGGACCTCCGGCACGCCCTCGGGGTCCGACAGGTTGTCGCCCGTGTTGATCACGAAGTCGGGGCGCAGGCCGGCCAGGGAGCGCAGCCAGCGCTGCTTCTTGCGCTGGCCGCCGACCATGTGGATGTCGGAGACCTGCAGCAGCCGCAGGGGGCGCATTCCGGCGGGCAGCACGGGGACGGTCACCCTCCGCAGACGGAAGGAGCGGGCTTCGAAGCCCGCCGCGTAGGCCACACCGGCGGCGCCGGCCGCCGCGATCCCCAGAGGTACTCCGTATCGAGCGCGCATACCTCCATCGTGTCAGACCGGCGAGGTGACTTGAGCCGCCCTCGTTCCCGCCTCCCCTTCAACGCCCGTTCCCGCCTCCCCCTTAAATGGGCGGGCGTCCGGCGTAGCGTACCTGCGACAATCGGACGCATGACCACCACGCTCAAGTCGAAGCTGCAGGAAGACCTCAACGCCGCGATCAAGGAGCGCGACGAGCTCCGCTCCTCGACGCTCCGGCTGACGCTCACCGCGATCACCAAGGAGGAGGTCGCGGGCAAGGAGAAGCGCGAGCTCTCCGACGACGAGGTCCTCAAGGTGATCACCAAGGAGGCGAAGAAGCGTCGTGAGGCGGCCGACGCCTTCGCGCAGGGTGGTCGTACCGAGTCGGCCGAGCGGGAGAAGGCGGAGGGCGAATTGCTCGCCGCGTACCTGCCCAAGCAGCTCAGCGACGAGGAGCTGAACACGATCGTGGCGGAGGCGGTCGCGGAGGCGAAGGCCTCGGGTGCCGAGGGGCCGCGTGCCATGGGCGCCGTCATGAAGATCGTCAACCCCAAGGTCGCGGGCCTGGCCGAGGGCGGCCGTGTCGCGGCGGTGGTGAAGAAGCTGCTGGCCGGCTGAGGGCTGCGCACCTACACGCACGGCGGCCGCATTCCCACCGGCAGGTGGAAATGCGGCCGCCGTTTTGCGTACCGACCGGTCCCGGCGTCTTACGCAGCGACCGGTCCCGGCATCGTACGTAGCGACCGGTCCCGCCGTTTTGCGTGCCGACCGGTCCCGCCGTCTTACGCAACGACCGGTCCCGGCGCATACGTACCGACCGGTCCCGGCGTCAGCCGCGCCGCCCCCCGTTGCCGTTCCCGTTGGTCGTGCCCTGGAACAGGTTGTCCGGGATGGAGAAGGTGGGCGTGGGGAAGGTGGTCCCGCCGCCGCCGTTGGTGTTGCCTCCGTTGGTCAGGCCGCCGAAGATGCCGCCGTTCCCGTTGCCGCCGTTCTTCCCGTCGCCGTTGCCGTTGCCTTTCCCCTTGCCCTTGGGGCCGTCGGGGATGTCGATCAGGTTGAAGGACTCGACGGGCTTGCCCTCCAGGGCGCCGGTCATGGCGTCCTTCCAGATCGGGCCGGGCGTGTCGGCGCCGTAGACGAGGTCGTGGTAGACGCCGCCGATGGTGATCTGCTTCATCTGGCGCTTGTGGGTCGGGTCGCCGACCCAGACCGCGCCCGCCATGTTCGGGGTGAAGCCCACGAACCAGGCGGCGTAGCGGTTGTCCGTCGTACCGGTCTTACCGGCGCTCGGGCGGTCGCTGAGGCCGGCCTGCTGACCGGTACCGTCCTCGACCACGCCCTTCAGCAGCGTGGTCACGGTGTCGGCGGTCTTCTCCGACATCGCCCGCGAGCAGGTCGACTTCGGCACCTGCAGCGACTTCGTCTTGTCGCCGATCCGCTGGCTGATGGACTCGATGGCGATCGGCGTGCAGTACATGCCGCGCGAGGCGAAGGTCGCGTACGCGTTCGCCATCGTCAGCGGCGACATCTCCTGGGTGCCGAGCGCGATCGAGGGGGCCTGCCGCATCTTGGCGCCGTCCGCGCGCTGCACGCCCATCTTCTTGGCCATGTCGACGACCGGGCAGATGCCGATGTCGCTGATCAGCTGCACGTAGTAGGTGTTGACCGACTTCGCGGTCGCCTGCTTCATGCTGTAGGGGCCGTGCTCCGACTCGCTCTCGTTGCTCAGCTTGGTCGGGTTGTTCGGGTCGTCGCGCCACTGCCCGCCGTTGCAGATCGACACCGGGCTCGGGTAGTCCATCTCGTACGGCGAGGAGTAAGACTGCGTCGCCGGCGTGCCGCCCTCGATGGCGGCCGCGGCCACGATCGGCTTGAACGTCGAACCGGGCTGGTAGCCCGCGCCGCCGCCCATGGACTGGTTGACCGACAGGTTTATCTGCGTCTCGTGCTTGCCGAAGCCGTACGGCCGCGACTGGCCCATCGCGAGGATCTTGCCGGTGCCGGGCTCGACGAGAGTGGCGGCGGTGGCCACGTCGTCGCTCTTGTAGACGTGGTCCTTGATCGAGGACTGCACCGACTCCTGGGCCTGCGGGTCGAGGGTGGTGCGGATCCTCAGGCCGCCCTGGTTCCAGACCTTGGCCCGGGGCCTCCTTGGTCCGGCCGAAGATCGGGTCGTTGAGGAAGATCTCGCGGACGTAGTCACAGAAGAAGCCCGCGCCCTTCACGGCGGTGATGCAGCCGTTCCTGGGCTGGCTGGGGTCGAGGCCCAGCGAGGTCTTCTTGGCCTTGTCGGCCTCCGCCTGCGAGATGTCCCCGAGGTCGGCCATGCGCTGCAGCACGGTGTTGCGGCGCTTGGTCGCCTCCGCCTCGTCATTGACAGGGTCGTAGCGGCTCGGGGACTGCACGATGCCCGCGAGCAGCGCCGCCTGCTGGAGGCTGAGGTCCTTGGCGTGCCGGGAGAAGTAGCGCTGGGAGGCGGCCTCGACGCCGTAGGCCTGCTCCCCGAAGAACGTGATGTTCAGGTAGTTCTCGAGGATCTTCTTCTTGCCGAGCTCCTCCTCGACCTGGATCGCGTACTTCAGCTCCTTGATCTTGCGGCCGAGCGTCTGCTGGGTGGCCTCGGCGACCTTCGTCGGGTCGTCGCCGGCCTCCTCGATGAACACGTTCTTCACGTACTGCTGGGTGAGCGTCGAGGCGCCCTCGGAGACGCCGCCGCTCTGCGCGTTCTTGTTCAGTGCGCGCAGGATGCCCTTGAGGTCGACCGCTCCGTGCTGGTAGTACCGCGCGTCCTCGATCGCGACGATCGCCTTCTGCATGTACGGCGAGATGTCCTTGAGGGCGACGACCGTCCGGTCGCGCGAGTAGACCGTGGCGATCTGGCCGCCGTCGGCGTCGAGGATCGTGGTGCGCTGGCTCAGCGGCGGGGTCTTGAGGTTGGCCGGGAGCTCGTCGAAGCTCTCCACCGACCCCTTGGCCGCGAGTCCGAGCGCGCCGACGGCGGGCAGTGCGATACCGGCCATGACGGCACCGGCGAGCACACTGACACCGAGGAACTTGGCGGCCTGCTGCGTGGGGGACAGGCCACCGCCCGAGCGCTTCTTTGGCATGAGGGCAGCCTACGTTCTCAATCGCCGGACACGCGTATATGCCTTGGCCTAAGCTGCTCTCAACTGTCACAGCAGTAGGGCCACGTATCAATACGTCCGGCGACCCCGAATCGTTCCGGAGGTTCCCCGACTTTCTGGTGGGGGCGTGTCCGAATCCGCCTTCTGTGTCACCTGGCGTCCGTTGTGACTCAGTGGAACTGTCCCGGATTGCCGGGAAGGTCACGCATGTTACCAGCTCACTCCCCCGGGTGATCTGCCGCTTACGCATAGTCCGTTCGGGCCATTCAAGATTGGGCCCGAAGGGGGTGTTGCGCTGTGCCCACCTTCCGTAACGTCCTCAACTGGCGGCGGTGAATATGCCGCTGCCGCCGTGGGGGAGCCTCGATTCGGGAGAGGACGGCGCCGGTATGGGCTGGGTAACCGACTGGAGTGCGCAGGCCGCCTGTCGCACTACCGATCCGGATGAACTGTTCGTTCAGGGAGCAGCGCAGAACAGGGCCAAGGCGGTGTGCACCGGATGTCCGGTACGCACTGAATGCCTGGCTGACGCGCTGGACAATCGCGTCGAGTTCGGCGTGTGGGGAGGCATGACGGAGCGCGAGCGCCGCGCACTTCTGCGCAGGCGGCCCACCGTGACCTCCTGGCGCCGGCTGCTGGAGACGGCGCGCGTGGAGTACGAGCGGGGGGTGGGCATCCTGCCGCTCGACGACGACGAGGTGTACGAGAACTACGCGGCGGTGAGCTGAGGGCACCCCTCGAGGAAGCGCCCGTCAGGAGCGCACCCCTCGGCTCAGTCGACGACGGAGTCGGGCAACTCCGGCCGGTTGGCCGCGAGCCGGTCGCCGATGTCCCGCAGGCCCACGAGGTCGTGCACATCGCCGGGCAGCGCGGCCACTTCGGCCACCGCGACCTCGGGGTGGAGTGCCGTGAAGCGGTCACGCGTGCGCTGCTCGCGGGAGAGCAGTTGCATACGTTCCGCGTGCAGCCTTAGCAGGCCCGCGGCGAGACGGTCGACACCCTGGTCCTCATCGTCCGGACCGGGGGAGTTGGCCCCGGACGCCTCGGACTCGGCGGGCTCGGATGCGGGAGATTCTGAACTGCCGTACGTGTCGGGAGAGTTACGAAGTCCAGCTTTCCCGCCGTCCTGATCCACAATGCGGGACTCCACAAGATTTTCCGCGGCGGCGAGCGCGCGCTCGGCCGACAACCGGTCGGCGCCGCTGCCATGGACCCGGTTGAGTACCAGACCGGCGAGCGGCATGTCCTCGGCCGCCAGCCGTTCCACGAAGTAGGCGGCCTCGCGCAGCGCGTCCCGCTCGGGGGCCGCCACCACCAGGAACGCCGTGCCCGGCGCCTGCAGCAGCTTGTACGTGGCGTCCGCGCGTGTGCGAAAGCCGCCGAACATCGAGTCCATGGCCGCCACGAACGTCTGGACGTCCTTCAGCAGCTGACCGCCGAGCACCTTGCCCAGCGCGCCGGTCATCATCGACATCCCGACGTTCAGGAACTTCATCCCCGCCCGGCCGCCGACCTTGGCCGGCGCGAGCAGGACGCGGATCAGCTTGCCGTCCAGGAAGGACCCGAGCCGCTTCGGGGCGTCCAGGAAGTCCAGCGCCGAACGGGAGGGCGGGGTGTCGACGACGATCAGGTCCCACTCGTCGCGCGCCCGCAACTGGCCCAGCTTCTCCATCGCCATGTACTCCTGCGTACCGGCGAAGCCCGCGGAGAGCGATTGGTAGAAGGGGTTCGACAGGATCGCGGTCGCCCGCTCGCCGTCCGCGTGCGCCTCGACGATCTCGTCGAAGGTGCGCTTCATGTCCAGCATCATGGCGTGCAGTTCGCCGTCGCCCTCCACGCCCTTCACCCGGCGCGGGGTGTTGTCCAGGGAGTCGATGCCCATGGACTGGGCGAGCCGCCGGGCCGGGTCGATGGTCAGGACGACCACCTTCCGGCCGCGCTCTGCGGCCCTGAGGCCCAGCGCGGCGGCCGTCGTGGTCTTGCCCACGCCGCCCGAGCCGCAGCACACCACGATCCGCGTCCCCGGGTCGTCGAGCAACGGGTCGACGTCGAGGACGCGCGCGGCGGAGAGGCGGTGCTGGCGCGGGCTCTCCTGGGCGCCTGCCAGGTCCGGACTCATGACATCCCCTGCTTCCGCATCGTGCTCCGGCCGGTGGGCTCGCGCATCGTGCTCCGGCTCATGACAGGCCCTGCTCGCGCAGCTCGGCGGCCAGCTCGTACAGCCCCGCGAGGTCCATGCCCTCGGCGAGCAGCGGCAGTTCGTGCAGCGGCAGGCCCGTCTCGGCGAGCACCGAGCGCTGCTCGTGCTCCAGCGTGTACCGCTCGGCGTACTCCTCGGCCTGCCGCAGCAGCGGGTCCACCAGCTTCTCGGCGTTCCCGCCGCGCCGCGCGCCGCCCAGCCCCGCCGCCGACAGTGCCTTCGCGACAGTGGAACGCGGCACGCCCCGTACGAGTTCCAGGTCGGTCCCGTCCAACACCTCGGGCCGCACCATGTTGACGATGATCCGGCCCATCGGGAGCCGCGCGGCGCGCAGTTCGGCGATCCCGTCCACGGTCTCCTGGACGGGCATCTCCTCCAGCAGCGTCACCAGGTGCACGGCCGTCTCCGCCGACTTCAGCACCCGCATCACGGCCTGCGCCTGATTGTGTATCGGCCCTATCTTCGCCAGGCCCGCCACCTCGTCGTTGACGTTCAGGAAACGGGTGATGCGGCCCGTGGGCGGAGCGTCCATGACGATGTAGTCGTAGACGAACCGGCCGCTCTTGTCCCGCCGGCGCACGGCCTCGCAGGCCTTGCCGGTCAGGAGCACGTCCCTGAGGCCCGGCGCGATGGTGGTGGCGAAGTCGATGGCGCCGAGTTTCTTCAACGCTCTTCCGGCACCTCCGAGTTTGTAGAACATCTGGAGGTAGTCCAAAAGGGCCAGTTCTGGATCGATGGCGAGGGCATACACCTCCCCGCCCCCTGGAGCGACGGCGATCTTCCGCTCCTCATAGGGCAGCGCTTCGGTCTCGAAGAGCTGCGCGATGCCCTGGCGCCCCTCGACCTCGACGAGAAGCGTCCGCTTCCCCTCGGTCGCGAGGGCCAGCGCGAGAGCGGCGGCGACCGTGGTCTTTCCGGTCCCGCCCTTGCCGCTGACGACCTGGAGCCTGCTCACGTATTCGAGCCTAACCAGTCGCCGTGCGGATCACGCGGCGGCCTGTGGACAACGCGACGACGGACGGTGGCCGGGCAACGGCTAGAGTCGGCCACATGACCAAGTGGGAATACGCAACCGTGCCCCTGCTCGTCCACGCCACGAAGCAGATTCTGGACACCTGGGGCGAGGACGGCTGGGAGCTCGTCCAGGTCGTGCCCGGGCCGAACAACCCCGAGCAGCTGGTGGCCTACCTGAAGCGGGAGAAGCAGTGATGGGCGCCGTCGAGGCCCGGCTGGCCGAACTCGGTCTCACGCTGCCGGAGGTCGTCCCGCCGCTCGCCGCCTACCAGCCGGCCGTCCAGTCGGGCGCGTACGTCTACACCTCCGGCCAGCTCCCGATGGTCGAGGGCAAGCTTCCGGTCACCGGCAAGGTCGGCGCCGAGGTCACGGCCGAGGAGGCCAAGGAGCTCGCCCGTACCTGCGCCCTGAACGCCCTGGCCGCCGTGAAGTCGGTCGCCGGCGACCTGGACCGCATCGCGCGCGTGGTGAAGGTCGTCGGCTTCGTCGCCTCGGCGGCGGACTTCACCGGCCAGCCCGGCGTGATCAACGGCGCCAGCGAGCTGCTCGGCGAGGTCCTCGGCGACAAGGGCGTGCACGCGCGCAGCGCGGTCGGCGTGGCGGTGCTCCCGCTGGACGCGCCCGTGGAGGTCGAGGTCCAGGTCGAGCTGGTTCCGTAACCACCGCTCTGGTCCCGTAACCACCGCTCCGATCCCGTAACCACCGCTCTGACCTCGGGGACCTCTCGAACATTCGCGCACCACGGGATAGCCTCCGGCCATGGCGAATGGGCAGTGGTTTCCGCAGGACTGGCCGGACCGCATCCGCGCGCTCGCGGAGGGCACGCTCACTCCGGTGGTCCCCAAGCGGGCGGCCACCGTCATGCTCCTGAAGGACACCGGCAGCGGTCCGGTCGTCCACATGCTGCGCAGACGCGCCTCCATGGCCTTCGCCGGAGGCGCGTACGCCTATCCGGGCGGTGGCGTCGACCCGCGCGACGACGAGCACCACGTGCGCTGGGCGGGCCCCACGCGCGCGTGGTGGGCCGAGCGGCTCGGCGTCGACGAGCGGGCGGCCCAGGCCATCGTGTGCGCGGCCGTCCGGGAGACGTACGAGGAGGCGGGCGTCCTGCTCGCCGGGCCGACCGCCGACTCCGTGGTGGGCGACACCACGGGCGAGGACTGGGAGGCGGACCGCGCGGCGCTGGTCGCCCGCGACTTCTCCTTCGCCGAGTTCCTCGACCGCCGCGGCCTGGTGCTGCGCTCGGACCTGCTCGGCGCCTGGGCGCGCTGGATCACCCCGGAGTTCGAGGCCCGCCGCTACGACACCTTCTTCTTCGTCGCCGCCCTCCCGCACGGCCAGCGCACCCGCAACGCCTCCACGGAGGCCGACCGCACGGTGTGGATCCGGCCCCAGGACGCGGCCGAGGGCTACGACAAGGGCGAGCTGCTGATGATGCCGCCCACCATCGCCACCCTGCGCGCGCTCGCCCCGTACGGCACGGCCGCCGACGCGCTCGCCGCCGCCCCGGGGCAGGACATGACCGCCGTACTGGCACAGGCCCGTCTGGAGGACGGCCGGATCGTGCTGACCTGGCCCGGGCACGACGAGTTCACCAAGCGCATCCCGACCGACCTTCCGACCGGTGGAGCCTGAGCATGACCGACGCGAGCACCCTCCCCGGCCGGCCCAGGGGCGTGGTCGTCAGCGGCCCGGCCACGTCCCGGGCCGTCAACGTCCTGGCCCCCAACGCCTCGGCGATGACCCTCGACGGCACCAACACCTGGATCCTTGCCGAACCGGACTCCGACCTGGCGGTCGTCGTCGACCCCGGCCCGCTGGACGAGGGCCACCTGCGCACGGTCGTCGACACGGCCGAGGCGGCCGGCAAGCGCATCGCGCTCACCCTCCTCACCCACGGCCACCCCGACCACGCGGAAGGCGCTTCCCGCTTCGCCGAGCTGACCGCCACACGCGTGCGTGCGCTGGACCCGGCGCTGCGGCTGGGCGACGAGGGCCTCGCGGCCGGCGACGTGATCGCCGTCGGCGGACTGGAGCTCAGGGTCGTCCCCACCCCGGGTCACACCTCGGACTCCCTGTGCTTCCATCTGCCGGCCGACCGGGCCGTCCTGACCGGCGACACCGTCCTGGGACGCGGTACGACGGTCGTGGCGCACCCCGACGGCCGCCTGGGCGACTACCTGGACTCGCTGCGCCGGCTGCGCTCCCTGGCGGTCGACGACGGCGTCCACACCGTCCTGCCGGGCCACGGGCCCGTCCTGGAGGACGCCCAAGGGGCCGTGGAGTTCTACCTGGCCCACCGCGCCCACCGCCTCGCCCAGGTCGAGACGGCGGTCGAGGACGGCTACCGCACCCCCACCCAGGTCGTCGCCCGCGTCTACGCCGACGTGGACCGCTCCCTGTGGCCCGCCGCCGAGCTGTCGGTACGCGCGCAGATGGACTACCTGGAAGAGCACGGCCTGATCTAGCCGACGGCCACACACAGCCGTTCCGGCGTCTGCGGACATGGCCGCACTGAAGCACCCGTTCCGGCATCTGCGGACGTGCGCGCAAAACAGCCCGTCCGGCGTTTGAGGACGAGGCCGTTCAGGCCGAACGGGGGCCTGAGGGCGGAGCCCCCAGCAACCCCGGCCCGGGCCGGCGTCAGCGAGACCGCTTCGCCAGCCGCTCCACGTCCAGCAGGATCACCGCACGCGCCTCCAGGCGGAGCCACCCCCGCTGCGCGAAGTCGGCCAGCGCCTTGTTGACCGTCTCCCGGGACGCGCCGACCAGCTGGGCCAGCTCCTCCTGGGTGAGGTCGTGCACGACGTGGATGCCCTCCTCGGACTGCACGCCGAAGCGACGCGAGAGGTCCAGCAGAGCGCGGGCGACCCGGCCGGGGACGTCCGAGAAGACCAGGTCGGACATCTGGTCGTTGGTCTTGCGCAGACGCCGCGCGACGGCGCGCAGCAGGGCGCCGGCCACCTCCGGGCGGACGTTCAGCCAGGGCTGGAGGTCGCCGTGGCCGAGGCCCAGCAGCTTGACCTCCGTCAGCGCGGTGGCCGTGGCGGTGCGCGGGCCCGGGTCGAACAGCGACAGCTCGCCGATCAGTTCGCCGGGGCCGACGACGGCGAGCATGTTCTCGCGGCCGTCGGGGGAGGTGCGGTGCAGCTTGACCTTGCCCTCGGTGACCACGTAGAGCCGATCACCGGGGTCGCCCTCGTGGAAGAGCGAGTCGCCGCGCGCGAGGGTCACCTCACTCATGGAGGCGCGGAGCTCCGCGGCCTGCTCGTCGTCGAGCGCCGCGAAGAGCGGGTTCCGCCGCAGAACGTCGTCCACGAGTTATCTCCTTGTCGACCTGCTCAGGGGATCTTGCTCCCCCTTGGTACCAGGGGACCGTGTTCCCCATCTTGCCGGACGGTCCAAACAGTGTGATCTGTCACAAGGATGCCGCACTGGTGTCCCCAGGTAAGCGGCAGGGGTCCAATTGGGGGCCGATCCTTTGGGTCCGGGGCGGATGTCAGTGCCGGGCTCTAGGCTGGCCGGGTGTCCAAACCGCCGGTGAGAGCACAGGCCAAGGGGGCTGCGCGGGTGGCTGCACGTCGTGATTCCGCTGTGGGCGAACAGAACCCCGGCGGCGGAAGGAAACCGGCAAAAGAGACAGGGAATGTGGCGGGCGGGAAGGCTGGGGCGAAGAAGGTGACCGCGAAGAAGACGGCTGCGAAAAAGCCGACGGGGAACCAGACGGCCGTGAAGAAGACCGCCGCCGCCAAGCCGACTGCCGCCGACAAGACCGCCGCGACGAAGCCCGCCGACAAGCCAGCCGCCGTGAAGAAAGCACCCGTCAGGAAAGCCGCAGCCGTCAAAAAGGCCACCGTCGCCCCGAAGAAGGCCGCCGCCGCCGTCAAGGGCGCCCCCGCCGCCAAGCCCGTCGCGGCGCCGCCCAAGGGCGAGTCCCCGACCGCGCTCGTGCGCCGCGCCCGCCGCATCAACCGCGAGCTCGCCGAGGTCTACCCGTACGCCCACCCGGAGTTGGACTTCGAGAACCCCTTCCAGCTCGTCGTCGCCACGGTCCTGTCCGCCCAGACGACCGACCTGAGGGTCAATCAGACGACCCCGGCGCTCTTCGCCAAGTACCCCACCCCCGAGGATTTGGCCGCCGCCAACCCCGAGGAGGTCGAGGAGATCCTGCGCCCCACCGGATTCTTCCGGGCCAAGACCAAGTCGGTGATAGGGCTGTCGAAGGCGCTGGTGGAGCAGTTCGGCGGTGAGGTCCCCGGCACGTTGGAAGACCTCGTCAAACTGCCCGGCGTCGGCCGCAAGACCGCCTTCGTCGTGCTCGGCAACGCCTTCGGCCGCCCCGGCATCACCGTGGACACGCATTTCCAGCGGCTGGTGCGACGCTGGCAGTGGACCGCGGAGACCGACCCGGACAAGATCGAGGCCGCCGTGGGAGCGCTCTTCCCGAAGAGCGACTGGACGGACCTCTCGCACCACGTCATCTGGCACGGCCGCCGCATCTGCCACGCCCGCAAGCCCGCCTGCGGCGCCTGCCCCATCGCCCCGCTCTGCCCGGCCTACGGCGAGGGCGAGACCGACCCCGAGAAGGCGAAGAAGCTCCTGAAGTACGAGAAGGGCGGCTTCCCGGGCCAGCGTCTCAACCCGCCGCAGGCCTACCTGGACGCCGGCGGCCTGGCGGCTCCGCCGCTGGGCGCCGCATGACGGACCGGGCACACCGGCGCGAGGAACGATCAAGGGCCTGCCGGACGTTGAAACGGGCAGGACGACGGGGGTGGCGATGACACGAGCGAGCGACACGCAGGGCGGGCCGGTGACACTCAGCAAGGAGGGCCTGCCCGACTGGCTCGGCCCGGTGGTGCGGGCCGTGGAGACGGTGCAGCCGCTACAGCTGAGCCGCTTCCTGCCGCCCGAGGACGGGGCGGGCCGGCAGTCGGCGGTGCTCGTGCTGTTCGGTGAGGGCGAGCGCGGCCCCGAGCTGCTGCTCATGGAGCGGGCGGGGTCCCTCAGGTCGCACGCGGGACAGCCGTCCTTCCCCGGCGGCGCCCTCGACCCCGAGGACGGCGACCCGCACACCGACGGGCCCCTGCGGGCCGCCCTGCGCGAGGCCGAGGAGGAGACCGGGCTCGACCCGTCCGGCGTGCAGCTCTTCGGCGTGCTGCCGAAGCTCTACATCCCGGTCAGCGGCTTCGTGGTGACCCCGGTGATGGGGTGGTGGCGCGAGCCGAGCCCGGTCGCCGCGGTCGATCCGAACGAGACGGCGAGGGTCTTCACCGTCCCCGTGGCGGATCTCACGGACCCGGACAACCGTGCCACCACCGTTCACCCGAGCGGGCACCGAGGTCCGGCATTCCTGGTCGAATCGGCCCTCGTGTGGGGCTTCACGGCCGGAATCATCGACCGTCTGCTGTACTACTCCGGCTGGGAGCGCCCCTGGGACCGGGAGAAGCAGGTCCCGCTCGACTGGCGGTCATGACAGGGTGTCCACCGTGAATGTGCTGGACATCCTGTTGCTGGTCGCCGCCGTGTGGTTCGCGATCGTCGGCTATCGCCAGGGCTTCGTCGTCGGCATCCTGTCGGTGATCGGCTTCCTGGGCGGCGGTCTCGTCGCGGTCTACACACTGCCCGTCATCTGGGACGCGCTGACCGACAACGCCGAGGTGAGCACCACCGCCGCCGTGGTCGCGGTCGTCGTCGTGATCGTCTGCGCCTCGGTCGGCCAGGCCCTCACCACCCACCTCGGCAACAAGTTGCGCCGGTACATCACCTGGTCCCCGGCCCGCGCCCTGGACGCCACCGGCGGCGCTCTCGTCAACGTCGTCGCGATGCTCCTGGTGGCGTGGCTGATCGGCTCCGCCCTGGCCGGCACCACCCTGCCGACGCTCGGCAAGGAGGTGCGCAGCTCCAAGGTGCTCCTCGGGGTCTCCCGGGCGCTGCCGACGCAGGCCGACACCTGGTTCGCCGACTTCTCCTCGGTCCTCGCGCAGAACGGCTTCCCCCAGGTCTTCAGCCCCTTCTCGAACGAGCCGATCACCGACGTCCGGCCCCCCGACCCGGCCCTGGCCAACAGCTCTGTTGCCACGCGCGCGAAGAGGTCCATCGTCAAGGTCATGGGCACCGCCACGAGCTGCGGCAAGGTCCTGGAGGGCTCCGGCTTCGTCTTCGGCGACCGCCGCGTCATGACCAACGCGCACGTGGTCGGCGGCGTCGACGAGCCCACCGTCCAGATAGGCGGCGAGGGCCGGAAGTACGACGCCACGGTCGTCCTCTACGACTGGCACCGCGACATCGCCGTCCTGGACGTGCCCGGCCTCAAGGCGCCCGCCCTGAAGTTCTCGGCCACCGACGCCAGGAGCGGCGACGGCGCGATCATCGCGGGCTTCCCCGAGAACGGCTCGTACGACGTCCGCGCCGCACGCGTGCGGGGACGCATCCCGGCCAACGGCCCGGACATCTACCACCGCGGCACCGTGCACCGGGACGTGTACTCGCTGTACGCGACCGTCCGCCAGGGCAACTCCGGCGGACCGCTGCTCACCCCCCAGGGGGAGGTGTACGGCGTGGTGTTCGCCAAGTCCCTCGACGACGCCGACACCGGCTACGCGCTCACCGCGGACGAGATCCAGCCGGACATCACCCAGGGGCGCAGCGCGAACCAGCAGGTCGACAGCGACAGTTGCGCGCTGTAGACGTCGTACGGGAACCCGGTTGAGGAAGAGGCGTCAGCCGCGCGGGTGACGCAGGCGTACCGAGACCCAGCGGGCCCGGCGGCGCAGGATGCGCGGAATGCCCACCCGGAGGTCCGTACCCTGCATCTGCGGGGTGCCTCCTCGCTGGTGGGTGCTCAGGCCGATGGCCGAGCGGCGATTGCGAACTGCGTCACTGTAGTCGTGCGTCCAGCCCATACCCGGACGTCTGCCCCCGCCCCAAGGTCGATAACCGCCCCCACGGCCCCCAATTGGCCTATGCGCCAGGCAATTGGCTGTTCGTAGGACAGGTGTTCAGATCCGGATACCGGGCGCGATGGAACGGTCACCGATCGGGCTCGGGATCCTTGAGCCAGTTGATCAGCTCGGTCGAGAAGGCGGCGGGATCCTCCTCGTGCGGGAAGTGCCCGAGCCCGTCGAACAGCCGCCAGCGGTAGGGCGCCTCGACGTACTCGCCGGAGCCGGCCGCGCTGCGCGTGCGCATCACCGGGTCCAGCGAGCCGTGCAGATGCAGGGTCGGCACCCGCAGCGGCCGCTTCATCCGGCGGTTGAACTGGATGCCGTCCGGTCGGGCCAGGGAGCGCACCATCCAGCGGTACGGCTCCACCGAGCAGTGGGCCGTGGACGGGATGCACATCGCGCGCCGGTAGGTGTCCAGGGTCTCCTCGTCCGGCTGGTGGGGGCCGGACCACTCCTGGAGCAGCTCGGCCACCTGTGCCCCGTCGTCGGCGGTGAGCTGCCGTTCGGGGATCCAGGGGCGCTGGAACCCCCAGATGTAGGAGCCGGCGCGCGTCTGCTTGACGTCGGTGAGCATCGCCGAGCGCCAGCGCCGGGGATGCGGCATGGAGGTGACGGCGAGCCGTCGTACCAGCTTCGGGCGCATGACCGCGGCCGTCCACGCCAGGTATCCGCCCAGGTCGTGGCCGACCAGCGCGGCGTCCGGCTCCCCGAGGGAGCGGACGACGCCGGTGATGTCGAGGACGAGGTTCGTCGGGTCGTACCCGCGCGGGGTGCGGTCGCTGCCGCCGACGCCCCGCAGGTCCATGGCGACGGCCCGGAAGCCCGCGTCGGCCAGCGCGGTCAGCTGGTGCCGCCAGGTCCACCAGAACTGCGGGAAGCCGTGCAGCAGCAGCACCAGCGGGCCGTCTCCGGCCTCGGCGATGTGGAAGCGGGCGCCGTTGGCGGCGACGTCGCGATGCGTCACCTTCGTCCCGTCGGGGAGGGCGTCCGGCCGTACGACCGAGGTGGGTTGCGCCGATGGTGTGGCGGGATCCGTCATGAGGACGAGCGTGCCACAGCCTCGATGGCCGCGGGGGCGCGGTCCTCGATCGCCGGGGGCTCCGGCCGCGGGTGCGGCTTGGCCTTCTGCAGGACGCCCGCGGTCTCCTTCATGGACGCGGCGACCTTCTGCGGGCCTTGGCTCTTCTTCGCCTTCTTGGCGAAGACCACGCCGACGAGCGCGAGCACGCCCGCGACCAGCACGTTCGCCGCGAACGACAGCAGGAAGCAGACCGCGAGGTTCCAGTCGCTCCAGGTGCGGATCCCGTACGCCAGCGCGAAGTTGAGCATCGGCAGCGAGAACACGAGGACCGCGCCGGCCCCGGTGAACGCGCCGCCGCTCGTCGCGCCGCGCTTGACGTCCTGCTTGAGCTGCGCCTTGGCCAGCGCGATCTCGTCGTGCACCAGCGCCGACATTTCGGTCGTCGCCGAGGCGAACAGCTGGCCGATGCTGCGTTCGGCGCCGACCGGGCTGCCGTCGGGTGCGCTCATCGCGATCTCCCTCTTCTGCCTACCGTCTGTGTTCCACGGAACATTTGTACCGTCCCGTCAGATCATGCCGGACGGCCGTCCTCATCGCCTGCCCCGCCCGGCACTTGGGCAATCGCGCGTCGCTCGGCGGCCTTCTCCTCGGCGATCCGGCGGTGCTCGGCGGCCTTGCTCTCGTAGATCGCCGCCATCCGCAGGTGGTACGCCGGATCGTCCTCCTCGTAGACGTCCGGGATGCCGTCGGCGTCCTCGTCACGCTCCTCGGCCTCGCACAGCCTGCGGTACTTGGCGTTGCGCACCTTCAGCAGCACGGTCGCCAGGGTCGCCGCGATGAGGGACCCGGTCAGTACGGCGGCCTTGACCTCGTCGGTCAGTACGGCCTCGCCGTCGAAGGCCAGCTCACCGATGAGCAGCGACACGGTGAAGCCGATGCCGGCCAGCGTGGCCACCGCGGCCACGTCCGCCCATGCGAGGTCATCGCTCAGCGAGGCCCTGGTGAAACGTGCCGTCAGCCAGGTGCCGCCGAAGATCCCGACCGCCTTGCCGACCACGAGCCCGAGCACCACGCCGAGCGTCTCCGGCTTGGTGAACACATCGCCCAGCGCCCCGCCCGAGACCACGACACCCGCGCTGAACAGCGCGAACAGGGGGACGGCGAGGCCCGCCGACAGAGGGCGCACCAGGTGTTCGACCTGCTCGCCGGGGGAGTGCGCCTCGCCCTCGTGGCGGTGGCAGCGCAGCATCAGGCCCATGGCGACGCCCGCGATGGTGGCGTGGATGCCGCTGTTGTACATCAGCCCCCAGATGACGAGCGCGAGGGGGACGTACACGTACCAGCCGCGCACGCCCTTCCGCAGCAGCAGCCAGAAGACCGCGAGACCCACGACGGCGCCGCCGAGGGCGGCGAAGTCGATGGTGCCGGTGAAGAAGACCGCGATGATCAGGATCGCGAAGAGGTCGTCGACGACGGCGAGGGTGAGCAGGAAGGCGCGCAGGGCGCTCGGCAGGGAGGTGCCGATGACGGCGAGCACGGCGAGCGCGAAGGCGATGTCCGTGGCGGTCGGCACCGCCCAGCCTTCGAGGGAGCCGCCGCCGGTGAGGTTGGTGAGGGTGTAGACGAGCGCGGGCACGGCCATGCCGCACAGGGCGGCGGCGACCGGCAGGGCGGCGGCCTTGGGGTCACGCAGGTCACCGGCGACCAGCTCGCGCTTGAGCTCGATGCCGGCGACGAAGAAGAAGACCGCGAGGAGGCCGTCCGCGGCCCAGTGCGCGACCGAGAGGTGCAGCCCGAGGGCCGCGGGGCCGAAGTGGAAGTGGCTGAGGCTCTCGTAACTGTCGTGCAGCGCGGGGATGTTCGCCCAGATCAGCGCGGTGACCGCGGCCGCGAGCAGCAGTACGCCACCGACGGTCTCGGTGCGCAGCGCGTCCGCGACGTAGGTCCGCTCGGGCAGGGAGAGGCGTCCGAGGACCTTGCGCGGGGTGCTGCTGCGGGGGGCGGACACGGGGAGACCTCCGGTCTGGGGGCAGGGCAAGGCTCTTCGCCGACCAGACTTCCCGGCACACCTGGAGGATCACGTTTGCTTTGTTTAGTTTACCTAATGGGGGGGTCCGGCGCGCTGTGGCCGGACGCCCCCAGGCCGACGAAGGGCCTCAGTCCTCGCTCGCCGCCGCCGGCAGCTTGGACTGGATGAGGTCCATGACGGTGGAGTCCGTCAGCGTGGTGACGTCACCGAGCTGGCGGTTCTCCGCGACGTCACGCAGCAGCCGGCGCATGATCTTGCCGGAGCGGGTCTTGGGCAGCTCGGCCACCGGCAGGATCCGCTTGGGCTTGGCGATCGGGCCGAGCGTGGCGCCGACGTGGTTGCGCAGCTCGGCGATCAGGTCCTCGGTCTCGGCGGCGGTGCCGCGCAGGATGACGAAGGCCACGATCGCCTGGCCGGTGGTCTCGTCGGTCGCGCCGACGACGGCCGCCTCGGCGACCGACGGGTGGGACACCAGCGCGGACTCCACCTCGGTGGTGGAGATGTTGTGCCCGGACACGAGCATCACGTCGTCGACCCGGCCCAGCAGCCAGATGTCGCCGTCGTCGTCCTTCTTCGCGCCGTCGCCGGCGAAGTACTTGCCCTCGAAGCGGGACCAGTAGGTGTCGATGAAGCGCTGGTCGTCGCCCCAGATGGTGCGCAGCATCGACGGCCACGGCTCGGTCAGCACCAGGTAGCCACCGCCGCCGTTCGGCACCTCGTTCGCCTCGTCGTCGACGACGGTGGCGGAGATGCCGGGCAGCGGGGTCTGCGCGGAGCCGGGCTTGGCGGCGGTGACACCCGGCAGCGGCGAGATCATCATCGCGCCGGTCTCGGTCTGCCACCAGGTGTCCACGACCGGCGTGCGGTCCGCGCCGATGTTCTTCCGGTACCAGATCCAGGCCTCGGGGTTGATCGGCTCACCGACGGACCCCAGGACCCGCAGGCTGGACAGGTCGAACTTGGCGGGGATGTCGTCGCCCCACTTCATGAACGTGCGGATCGCGGTCGGCGCCGTGTACAGGATCGTCACGCCGTACTTCTGCACGATCTCCCAGAAGCGGCCCTGGTGCGGGGTGTCCGGGGTGCCCTCGTACATGACCTGGGTGGCGCCGTTGGCGAGCGGCCCGTAGACGATGTAGGAGTGGCCGGTGACCCAGCCGACGTCGGCCGTGCACCAGAACACGTCCGTCTCCGGCTTGAGGTCGAAGACGGCGTGGTGGGTGTACGCCGTCTGGGTGAGGTAGCCGCCGGAGGTGTGCAGGATGCCCTTGGGCTTGCCCGTCGTACCGGACGTGTACAGGATGAACAGCGGGTGCTCGGCGTCGAAGGGCTCCGGGGTGTGCTCGGCCGGCTGGCGGTCGACGATCTCGTGCCACCACACGTCCCGGCCCTCGCTCCAGGCGACCTCCTGCCCGGTGCGGCGGACCACCAGCACGTGCTCGACGTTGCCCGCCTTGCCGACCGCCTCGTCCACGGCCGGCTTCAGCGCCGACGGCTTGCCGCGCCGGTAGCCGCCGTCGGAGGTGATGACCACGCGCGCGTCGGCGTCCTGGATGCGGGTGGCGAGCGCGTCGGCGGAGAAGCCGCCGAAGACCACGGAGTGCGCGGCGCCGATCCGGGCGCACGCCAGCATCGCGACCGCCGTCTCGGGGATCATCGGCATGTAGATCGCGACCCGGTCGCCGGCCTGGACCCCCAGCTCCAGCAGGGCGTTGGCGGCCTTGCTCACCTCGTCCTTGAGCTCGGCGTAGGTGATGGCGCGGCCGTCACCCGGCTCGCCCTCGAAGTGGATCGCGACCCGGTCGCCGTTGCCGGCCTCGACATGGCGGTCGACGCAGTTGTAGGCGACGTTGAGCGCGCCGTCCTTGAACCACTTGGCGAACGGCGGGTTCGACCAGTCCAGCGTCTCGGTCGGCTCCTTGGCCCAGGCCAGCCGGCGGGCCTGCTCGGCCCAGAAGCCGAGCCTGTCAGCCTTGGCCTGTTCGTACGCCTCCGCCGTGACGTTGGCGTTGGCTGCCAGGTCGGCGGGGGGCTCGAACCTGCGCTCTTCCTTGAGCAGGTTGGCCAGGCTCTCGTTGCTCACGGCATCTGCCTTTCCCAGGGTGTCCGTTGTGTCCCAGGCCACAGCTCATCAGACCCGAGGGGCCGATGACAAGGGTCGCCCGAAAATTGGTTTAGACCTGTCATGGGGGCTGGTCGGATCGGCTCGGTCGCTGTGGCCTGGGGTCATTCGTACCCACGGAGGCCGATCGGGCGGGGTTCAGCGGTGTAACGCCCTTCACACCGGCCCGGTCGTCGCCGTCGCGGCGGTCACGAGGTCACATCGGCCACCCCCACATGGCCGAACACCTGCTCCTCACGCGCCCCCGTCAGCAGATACGCCTGCGCCTCGCCCACGTGGAAGTACATACCGTGCAGCTCCAGCCTCCCCTCCCGCAGCTCTCGCGCCACCGACTCGTGCGCGCGCAGGTGCTCCAGCTGCTGCACCACGTTGGTCAGGCACAGCTGCTCCACCGCGTCGGCGGGCGCGCGGCCCGCCAGCCGGGCCCAGGGCCGCTCGGAGTCGGCCATCCGCTCCAGGCTCGGCAATCCGTTGCGCAGCCATCGCTCGAGCGGTGTCCGGCCGCGCCCGGGCTCGGCGTCGAGCAGTGCCTGCATCGCCCCGCACCCGGAGTGCCCGCACACGGTGACGGACCGCACCTTCAGCACGTCCACCGCGTACTCGATGGCGGCGGCCACCGACTCGTCGCCGCCCTCCTCGCCCGGCGGCGGCACGAGGTTGCCGACGTTGCGCACCACGAACAGGTCACCCGGACCGCTGGCGGTGATCATCGACGTGACCAGCCGGGAGTCCGCGCAGGTGAGAAAGAGCTGGGAGGGGCGCTGTCCTTCCCGGGCGAGCCTCGCCAGCTCGCCCCGCACCAGCGGCGCGGTCTTGTGCTGGAACGCCGTGATGCCGCGCGCCAGTTGGTGCCGGCTGTGGCCGGGCGCCGGGGCAGGGTGGGCGGTGACCGGGTGGGCGGTGGCCGGTGCGGGCCGGGGGCGCTCGCACTGGTGGTTGCGCCAGGGTGTCCAGGGATGGCAGCGGCAGTCGACGGAGGCGGCGGCTTCGCCGGTGCCGGGGGTGGTCCCGGGCTCGGCGACACGGTCGTCGTCCCCGGGCCCCGGTCCGCCGGTGCTCAGACCGGTCCGGCGGCCGGTCAGTTCCACCGTGCCGCCCTGGGCCGTGTGGGTGTTCCGCCAGTCCTGCAAGGACTCGTACGCCGCATGGTCCATGAACGACCCGTCCAACTCGACGACGGCGTGGGCGCCTCGGGGCACCAGATGCAGGGCCCGGCTGAGCCGCGGCACCGCGAGGAAGGTCAACTGGCCGCGGACGCGTACGTGGTGGACTTCGTCCCGCTCGTCGTGGGTGATGCGGGTGCGGGCGAGGCGGTTCATGGAGACGGCGACGGCCACCGCGACGCCGAGCAGCACGCCCTCGAGGACGCCGAACACCACCACGCCGAGGGTGGTGACGGCGTACACCAGCACTTCGCGGTGGCGGGTCACCGTGCGGATGTGGTGCAGGGAGACCATCTGGATGCCGACGGCCATCACCAGGGCGGCGAGTGAGGCGAGCGGGATGAGCTGCAGGAGCGGGACCAGCAGCAGCGCGGCGATCACTACGAGAGCGCCGTGCAGCATCGTGGAGTTCCGGCTCACGGCGCCCGCGTTCACGTTCGCCGAACTGCGCACCGCGACACCGGCGACCGGCAGTCCGCCGAGCGCGCCGGAGACGATGTTGGCGGCGCCCTGACCGAGCAGCTCGCGGTCCAGGTCGGAACGTCCGGCCCGGACCGTCGGCCCCGGCCGGGCGGCGGCGAGTTTGTCGACGGCGACGGCGCCGAGCAGCGACTGCACGCTGCAGACGAGGGTGGTGGTGAGCACGGCGGTCGCCAGGCCGAGCGCCGGGCCCTGGGGAAGCCCGGCCAGGGCGTGACTGCTCCAGGACGGCAGATCCACCCGGGGCAGACGCAGGCCGGCGAGGGAGGCGGCCGTGGTGGCGCCGGCGACGGCGATCAGAGCGGCCGGGATGCGGCGCAGCAACTGCCCCGCTCGGCCGGGGATCCGGGGCCAGAGCAGGAGCAGGGCGAGGGTGAGCAGGCTGACGACCACCGCGGCCGGCTGCACGTGGCCCAGCTGGGCGGGCAGGGCGCGGAGGTTGGCGAGGACGGAGCTCTGCGGGGTGCCGCCGAGGACGATGTGCAGCTGGGCGACGGCGATGGTGACGCCGATGCCGGCGAGCATGCCGTGCACGATGGCCGGGCTGACGGCGAGGGCGCCGCGTGCCACGCGCAGGCAGCCGAGGCCCAGTTGGGCGACGCCCGCCAGGACCGTGATGGCACAGGTCGTGCGCCAGCCGTAGCGGTGGATGAGGTCGGCGGTCACCACCGTCAGTCCGGCGGCGGGGCCGCTGACCTGTAGCGGGGAGCCGCCGAGGCGGCCGGCGACGAGCCCGCCGACCGCGGCGGCGACCAGACCGGCCTGGAGCGGTGCGCCGGTGGCGAGGGCGATGCCGAGGGACAGGGGGAGGGCGATCAGGAAGACCGCGACGGACGCGGACACATCGGCACCGTCGATACGGAAGCGGCGGTGCGGGGGCGGTGGGCTGTGGGACTGGGTGGTGCGCTCGGGCCGAGTGGGATCGGTGGCGCGGGTGGTGGGTGCGCAGGCTGACATGTTTCCCGTCTCCTCCGGGGCAGCGGTCGCGGAACAGGTGGTCCCCGTCGGTGACGGGGCTCGGGTCGCGGCCGTGGGTCACGGCGTGCAGCGGCGGGATGATTCAACGCTCGGTAAACGAATCGTAATTCAGAGTAAAGGTCGGGCATAGACGTTTCTGGCAAATGGAGCATTCAATCACTTGAACGGGTGAAGTGGCTATTTCATCGGCTTGTCGTACTAATTCCTTCTCGGCTCCGTGCGACCTTGGCGGCGCTGTCGGGCCCGCCCGGCACACCACCAGAGAACGCCTTCGTCGGCGTTGGCCTGAGAGAAGGAAGAAGGTGGGCGGAAGATGGCCGCCACCCAGAGGATCGCCGCGGGTGCCATGATCGCCGCGGCGTGTGCCGCCTCACTCGCCGGTTGTGCGATCGGCTCCCACGGTTCGAAGGCAGGGGCCGCCGGCCCGCAGAAGGCCAAGCCACGCCAGGCTCCCAAGCAGGCCTTCCGCCTGATCGGCGACGGCTCCACCGCTTACACCGGGGCCCAGCCGCACCTGCCGAGACCGGAGCGCCTCAAGCCGGGCCAGAAGCCGCCGCAGTTCGTCGTCTTCTCCTGGGACGGCGCGGGCGAGGACAGCCAGAAGCTGTTCTCCCACTTCCGCAAGGTGGCCAAGGCGAACAACGCGACGATGACGTACTTCCTCAGCGGCGTGTACATGCTGCCGGAGGAAAAGCGGGACCTCTACCGGCCGCCGCAGCACTCACCGGGCCGCTCCGACATCGGCTTCAACGACGAGAAGGGCATCGCCGACACCGTGAAGCAGCTGCGCCTGGCGTGGCTGGAGGGCAACGAGATCGGCACCCATTTCAACGGGCACTTCTGCGGGCCCAACGGCGGCGTCGGCCAGTGGTCGGTCGACGAGTGGAAGGACGAGATCGCCCAGGCCAAGCAGTTCGTGAAGTCCTGGAAGACCAACTCCGGGATGAAGAAGGCGGCTCCGCTGCCCTTCGACTACGACAAGGAGCTCATCGGAGCGCGCACGCCCTGCCTCGAAGGCCAGCAGAACTTCATGAAGGCCGCGAGCGACCTGGGGTTCCGCTACGACACCAGCGGGGTCGACAACCAGGTCTGGCCGAACAAGCGCTACGGCCTGTGGGACCTGTCCATGCAACTCGTGCCGTTCCCCGGCCACCGGTACGAGCAGCTCACCATGGACTACAACTTCATGGTCAACCAGTCCGGCACCCGCACCCAGGGCGACCCCGCCAAGTTCGACTTCTGGGGCGACCAGATGCGCGACGGCCTGCTCGCCGGATTCCAGCGGGCCTACGACGGCAACCGAGCGCCCCTGATCATCGGCAACCACTTCGAGTCCTGGAACGGCGGCACCTACATGCGGGCCGTCGAGCAGGTCGTCGAGCAGGTGTGCAACAAGCCCGACGTGCGCTGCGTGTCCTTCCACCAGCTGGCCGACTGGCTGGACGCCCAGGACCCGGCCGTCCTGGCGAAGCTGCGCACCCTGGACGTCGGCCAGGCCCCGAGGCAGGGCTGGGCCTCGTTCCTGTCGGGCCGCCCGGCCCCCGCGCCCAAGGGCGTGCCGGGGGCGCCGGGCGCCAAGCGGTAGCCCTCGTCACACGGGGGCCCCGACGCCCACCCCCAGCACGAAGGCGGGGTCGACCTGCGCCGCCAGATCGGCCCCCGTGCGGGCGTTGCCCCACGCGTCGGCGTTCTTCAGATGGAAGTGCACCATCTGGCGCGTGTAGCGCTCCGCGTCCCGCAGCTCGTACGTCGCGTCCGCGGCGACCTGAAGGACGCGCAGCGCCCGGCGGTTGGCGTCCTCCAGGAGCTCGAACCGGGGCGGACGGCCCTTCTCCATGGCGCGCACCCAGTCGGAGTGGGCGAAGGTCCCCAGCAGGTCGTCCCCCACCTCCGCGCGCAGGAAGTCCAGGTCGTCCTGGCCCTGCACCTTGTTGCCGACGACCTTCAGGACGACGCCGTAGTCACGGGCGTACTCCTTGTACTGGCGATAGACGGAGACCCCCTTCCGAGTCGGCTCGGCAACGAGGAACGTGATGTCGAAGCGGGTGAACATCCCGGAGGCGAAGGAGTCCGAGCCCGCCGTCATGTCCACCACGACGTACTCGCCGCGCCCGTCCACCAGGTGGTTCAGGCACAGCTCCACCGCCCCGGTCTTGGAGTGGTAGCAGGCGACGCCCAGGTCGGCTTCCGTGAAGGGGCCGGTGACCATCAGCCGGACGGCGCCGCCGTCGAGTTCCACCGGCCGGGCGCAGGCGTCGTAGACCGGGTTGTCCTCGCACACCCGCAGCAGCCGTGAGCCCTCGCCGGGCGGGGTGGTCTTGATCATCGTCTCGGCGGAGGCGATACGCGGGTTGGAGCCGCGCAGGTAGTCCTTGATCAGCGGGAGCCGGTCGCCCATCGCGGGCAGTGCGGCGGCCTCCGCCTCGTCGAGGCCGAGCGCGGCGCCGAGGTGCTGGTTGATGTCGGCGTCGACCGCGAGGACAGGCGTGCCGACGGCCGCGAGGTGGCGGACGAACAGGGAGGACAGCGTCGTCTTGCCGCTGCCGCCCTTCCCGACGAAAGCAATTTTCATGTTCACGAAGAGTAGTCGGGTGATAGCTGTATGTGGCATGCGCGCGTGAAGAAGACCACTCGTTCGTGGGGTTCGCCTTCGGGGTGGCTAGTGTCGTACTCATGAGTACGACAGGCGCTACCGCCGATCCGCTCGCCGCCCTGGGTTCGCTGCCCGGTGTGGCCGAGTCAGTGGAGTCCGTGCGCAAGGCCGTGGACCGGGTCTACGGGCACCGGGTCATGCGGCGCCGCAGCAACGAGATCACCTCCGAGGCGGCCCTGCGCGGCGCCCGCGGCTCGGCTGCGCTGTCCGGCGCGGACTGGGCGCTGGAGGAGGTGCGACGGCGGACCGACTTCAGCGGTGACGACGACGCGCGCGTGATGGGCGCGGCGCTCAGGCTCACCGCCGAGGCGGGGCAGCTGCTGTCCATCTGGCGGCAGTCACCCCTTCGGGTGCTGGCCCGGCTGCACCTGGTGGCCGGGGCGACCAACGGCGACGAGGTCGGGCGGCCTCGACTGGCGGGCGAGCCCGTCGACGAGCCGCTGATCGAGCTGCCGCTGCCGGGCGCCGACGAGGTGCACGGCCGGCTGGAGGGCCTCGCCGAGCTGGTCATCGCGGGCAGTTCCGCGCCCGCCCTGGTGACGGGCCGCCGTCGTGCACGGCGAGCTCCTCGCGCTGCGCCCCTTCGCCTCGCACAACGGCCTCGTCGCGCGCACGGCGGAGCGCATCGTCCTGGTGGGCAGCGGTCTGGACCCGAAGTCCGTCTGCCCCGCCGAGGTCGGCCACGCCGAACTGGGCCGCGCGGCCTATCTGGCGGCGCTGGACGGCTATGTCTCCGGCACCCCGGACGGCATGGCCGCCTGGATCGCCCACTGCGGCAAGGCGGTCGGACTGGGGGCCCGGGAGTCGACGGCCGTGTGCGAGGCCCTGCAGCGCGGCGCGGCGTAGAAAGGGCGCCGGCACTGCGCCGGTACTTCCGGAAAAGGGTTGCGGCGGTACGAGTAATTCGTACCGCCGCTGGCATGTCCACCGGGTTACCAAGCGTCCTCGATATGTTGCCCATCAGGTCGGGAACTTTGCCCGTCCCTGGTGCGGCTGGCCCGTAATCGACGGGTCGACGTCGCGTGGGTGCCCGGTGTTCATGCTCGGTCCGTGGGGCCAAATGCGTTATTAAGGTGATCCTCGCGGATGTCCTTGGTCTCGCGGGCCGTTAACCCCTTTGTACTCCACGACCGGAGGAAGCGAAACCCCTGCCTGCGCTTCTTTACTTTTACTCACAAACAGGGCCAAAAGGGTTACATGGCGGTCGTCCGGCGTCTGCTCGCGTACCAGACGAGTCCGGCGGTCGCGGCCGCCGCGCCTATGGCGGCGACCGCGACGAGGGCCGGACGGGGCGGCACGGAGAACGACGGGATCCGCTGCTTGAGCCGGACCGGGCGGTGGAAGTCCAGAATCGGCCACCCGCGCGCGAGGGCCTCGCGGCGCAGCGTGCGGTCCGGGTTCACCGCGTGCGGATGGCCGACCGACTGCAGCATCGGCAGGTCCGTCGCCGAGTCGCTGTAGGCGTAGCAGCGCTCCAGGTCGTACCCCTCGGAGAGGGCCAGTTCCCTGACCGCCTCCGCCTTGGTGGGGCCGTACGCGTAGTAATCCACCTCGCCCGTGTAGCAGCCGTCGTCCCCCACGATCATGCGGGTCGCGACCACGCGGTCCGCGCCGAGCAACTCGCCGATCGGCTCGACGACTTCGGCGCCCGAGGTCGACACGATGACGACGTCGCGGCCGGCGGTGTGGTGCTCCTCGATGAGGGAAGCCGCCTCGTCGTAGATGATCGGGTCGATGAGGTCGTGCAGGGTCTCGGCGACGATCTCCCTGACCTGCTGGACGTTCCAGCCGCGGCACATGGCGGAGAGGTACTCCCGCATGCGCTCCATCTGGTCGTGGTCGGCGCCGCCCAGGAGGAACACGAACTGGGCATATGCGGTGCGCAAGGCTGCGCGGCGGTTGATCAGGCCGCCTTGGTAGAAGGACTTGCCGAACGTGAGCGTGCTCGACTTCGCAATGACCGTCTTGTCCAGGTCAAAGAAGGCCGCTGTGCGGGGCAACGACTGGTTTTCCACAACCCCGAGCATAGGGGGAGCCCATTCGGCGTAAGGTGGGCGCGTGGGTTTGCCTGAGAAGGCTCTCGGGTACACCATGGAAGTCACGGATCGTTCGCGACCGTGCTAACCCGGTCCGGCTCCTCCCCCCCGAGTCGGCCGTGGAGACGACCCCCGCTCTCCCCCCCGGCGGGGGTCGTCGCATGTCCGGGTGGGTTTTTCCTCTATCGAGGTGGTTGTACCGCCGTTCCGAGGCGGCCGCGACCACCTCTTTTGCCTGCCCATGATTCGTCACGCTGGGTAGTCGTCGCGCTCCGCTGGGGAAGTCGTGCGGGGACCGGTACCGGACTCGCCGGTATGGGTGACGGCGATATTCACAACCGCCGAGTTGTCCACAGTTTTCGACCAAGATCCACAAGATTTCCGGCATCGCTGCACCGTGATTCCAGCGCGTCCCGCTCGGGCCGAGTTCATGACCGGTTCCGTTTTGTCGCGCGGCTTCGGCCGGTTTCTGTCGGCCGTTCATATGGAGGCCGCTAACCGGTTCTTCACACGTTTGGGAATCGCGGGGCCGCAGGGGCTGCGCGACAGAAGCAGCGAAGGGGGACGGAGACCATGGCCGGAGCCGTCACGCACGAACCACCGCCCGCCGCCTCGGGGCGGCAGGCCGGTCCACTGATCGTCACGGAGGACGTCGACCTGCTGGACGACCTGCTGCGGCTGTGCGCCGCGGCCGGCGCCACACCGGAGGTCCACCACCGCGTGCCCGAACGGGCGGGCGGCTGGGAGGCCGCACCCCTCGTCCTGGTCGGCGACGACGCGGCCCGACGGTTGCGCGGGGCCGCCCGCCGGCGAGGGGTGGTGCTGGTCGGCCGCGACCAGGACGACTCCGGGGTCTGGCGCCGGGCCGTCGAGATCGGCGCCGACCACGTGCTGATGCTGCCCGACGGCGAGCAATGGCTCGTCGACCGCATCGCCGACGTCGCCGAGGGGGTCGGCAGGCCCGCCCTCACCGTGGGCGTCATGGGTGGCCGCGGCGGGGCCGGAGCGTCCACGCTCGCGTGCGCCCTCGCCGTCACCTCGGCGCACCAGGGGCTGCGCACCCTGCTCGTGGACGCCGATCCACTCGGCGGCGGACTCGACGTACTCCTCGGCGGGGAGACCGCGGAGGGCCTGCGCTGGCCCGCCTTCGCCGCCTCCCGCGGCCGCGTCGGCGGTGGCGCGCTGGAGGAGTCGCTGCCGCGCCTGCACTCCCTGAGGGTGCTCAGCTGGGACCGCGGCGACTGCGTGGCCATCCCGGCACAGGCCATGCGGGCGGTGCTCGCCGCGGCCCGGCGCCGCGGCGGGACGGTCGTCGTCGACCTCCCGCGCCGCGTCGACGACGGAGTCGCCGAGGCACTCTCCCAGCTCGACCTCGGGCTCCTGGTCGTGCCGGCGGAACTGCGCGCGGTCGCCGCGGCCGGACGGGTGGCCTCCGCGGCCGGAATGGTCCTGCGCGATCTGCGCGTGGCAGTCCGCGGACCGTACGCACCCGGACTCGACGACCGCGAGGTGGCCCGGTTGCTCGGCCTGCCCCTGGCCGGCGAGGTACCGGTCGAGGCCGGCCTGGTGCGCCCCGGCGAGGGCAGGACACCACCCGGTGCGGGCGGGCGCGGGCCCCTCGCCCGGTTCTGCCGCCAGTTCTGGGAGCGGGCGCTGGTCGAGGCGGGTGCGGCATGACCGCCGCACCCGGCCTGCTGGACGGCGTACGGCAGTGGCTGGTCGAGAGCGGGGCCGAGCCGACGCCTGCCCGCGTGGCGCAGGCCCTGCGGGAGCAGGGGCGGGTCCTCGGGGACGCCGAGGTCCTCGGGGCGGCCGAGCGACTGCGCTCCGAACTCATCGGCAGTGGGCCGCTGGAGCCGCTGCTCGCCGATCCGTCGGTGACCGACGTCCTGGTGTCGGCCCCCGACCGGGTCTGGGTGGACCGGGGCGGCGGACTGGAACTGACGTCGATCACCTTCGCCGACCCCGCGGCGGTACGGCGGCTGGCGCAGCGGCTGGCCGCGGTGGCCGGGCGGCGCCTCGACGACGCCCGGCCGTGGGTCGACGCCCGCCTGCCCGACGGGACGCGCCTGCACGCGGTGCTACCTCCGGTGGCCGTGGGCTGCGCCTGCCTGTCGCTGCGGGTGGTCCGGCCGCGCGCGTTCACGCTGGACGAGCTGGTCGCAGCGGGCACGGTGCCGCCGGGCGGGGAGCGTGTGCTGCGGGCCTTGGTCGAGGCGCGGCTGTCCTTCCTCGTCAGCGGGGGCACCGGAAGCGGCAAGACGACGCTGCTGAGCGCCCTGCTGGGGCTCGTCGGGCCCGGTGAGCGGATCGTGCTCGCCGAGGACTCGGCCGAGCTCAGGCCGGACCATCCGCACGTCGTACGGCTGGAGACCAGGCCCGCCAACCAGGAGGGCGCGGGGCTTGTCACCCTCCAGGACCTGGTGCGGCAGGCACTGCGGATGCGCCCGGACCGCCTGGTCGTGGGGGAGGTGCGCGGCCCCGAAGTGGTGCATCTGCTGGCCGCGTTGAACACCGGGCACGAGGGCGGCTGCGGCACCGTCCACGCGAACGCCGCCGGCGACGTGCCCGCCCGGTTGGAGGCCCTCGGCACGGCGGCCGGACTCGACCGGGCCGCGCTGCACAGCCAGTTGGCGGCCGCGCTGTCGGTGGTCCTGCATCTCGTGCGGGACCGGACCGGCCGACGGCGCATCGCGGAGGTGCACGTCCTGGAACGGGACGGCTCGGGCCTGGTGCGCACGGTGCCGGCGCTGCGGTGGGGCACGGAGGCGTTCGTGCGCGAGCGAGGGTGGCAGCGGCTGCGGGAGTTGCTGGACGGCCGGGAGGGCGGTCGAGCGGGTGAGGGCGAGGACGGGGGCGGGAGGGCGTGGTGATGGGGGGCGACGAGGTCGTGGGTGGGCGCGGTGAGGCGGACAGGCGAGGACGAGGGCGAGTGAGGGAGGACGTGGTGATGCGGACGGGCGTGACCGAGGACGGGAGGGGGACGGCATGGTGAGGGGCACGAGCGGGTTCGCGCTGGTGGCTGCTGTGTTGTGCGTCGGGGTGATGGCCCTGTTGCTGGGCGGATGGCACTCCGGGGCGCGGCGGGCGCAGTTGTTGCTCGCCGGTGGCGGGATGGCGGGAACGGGACCGCCGTCGTGGCGGGTGACGGCCGGGGAACTGCGGAACCTCCGAGGGCGGTTGGGGGTCGAGTGGTGGGCGCTGGCCGCCGGGTTGGTGCTGGCGGTGGCGGGGGCTTCGGTGGTGCCGGTCGTCGCGGGGGCGGCCGGAGTGCCGTTGTTGCGGCGGGTGCGGCTGGCGCGCCGCGACCGGCGGGCACGCGAGCGCCGCGAGGGTGCGGTGATCGGGCTGTGCGGGGCGCTCGCCGGAGAGGTGCGGGCCGGGCGGCAGCCGGGAGAGGCCTTGCGGCAGGCCGCACGTGACTCCGGCGGGCTCGGGGACGCGCAGGCGACGGTGCTGGCGGCGGCGCGGTTCGGCGGGGACGTACCGGCGGCGCTGACGGTCGCGGCGCGGCAACCGGGGGCTGAGGGACTGCTGGGGCTCGCCGCATGCTGGCGGGTCGCCGTGGACCAGGGAGCCGGCCTGGCCGCCGGACTCGACCGGCTCGAAGCGGCGTTGCGGGCGGAGCGAGATCAACGCGCTGATTTGCAGGCTCAGTTGGCGGGCGCCCGGTCCACAGCACTGATGCTCGCGGGACTGCCGGTTCTCGGCTTGGCCTTGGGGTCCGCCCTGGGCGCCGATCCCCTGCACGTGCTGCTGCACACCGGCGCCGGCCTGGGCTGCCTCCTGGTCGGCGGGCTGCTGGAGGGCCTGGGGATGTGGTGGGCGATGCGGATCGTGCGGGGAGCTGAGGCGGCGTGAAGACCTGGCACGAGGAGGGGGATGTGTTCGGTTCAGGGGTTTTCCACAGGCTGTTGGTGATCGGGGGGATCGTGCTGGTCGGGGTGTGGGCTCTGCGGTGGCTGGAGGCGCTACGCAGGGAGCGGAGAGTGCGGCGGCGACTGAGCGGGTTGGTGGCCGCCGTGGAGGCGGTATCGGCCGGACCTCGTGTCGACGTGCGGGCCGCCCTTCGGAGGTGGGGTCCGGTGGCGGGGGCGGTGTGCGCCGGGTGGGTGCTGGTCGGCGGCGTCGCTGGGGTCGTGGTGGGGCTGGTCGCGGCGGCTGGGCTGTGGTGGTGGCGCCGCAGACAGGCGGGGACCGTCTCCGCCGTGGCCTTCGACCCTGCCGAGGCGGCACGGCAACTTCCCCTCGCCTCAGATCTGTTGGCCGCCTGCATCGCGGCAGGCGCCGGTCCGGTGGTCGCGGCGCAGGCCGTGGGGGATGCCCTGGGCGGCCCGGTCGGGGACGCGTTGGCGCGCGGCGCGGCGGAGGTGCGGCTCGGCGGGGAACCCTCCGAGGCCTGGCGGAGGCTCGCGGGGCTGCCGGGTGCCGGTGCCCTGGCCCGGTTGCTGGAACGGGCCGATGTGTCCGGGCTGCCGGCCGCCGGACCGGTCGGTCGTCTGGCCGGGGAGGTCCGCGCGGAGCGGGCGCGTGCCGCGACGGGCCGGGCCCGGCGGGCGGCGGTCATGGTGACCGCGCCGGTGGGCCTGTGCTTCCTGCCGGCGTTCATCGCGATCGGCGTACTGCCCGTGGTGATCGGGCTCGCGGGCGGAGTGCTGGGAGGAGGTGGTGGCAGGTGACGCGAGCGCAGTGATGGCGACGTGACGACGAAGCAGTGGCGACGCGACGACGAAGCAGTGGCGACGAAAGCAGGGGCGACGAGAGCGGTCGCCGACCGATGAAGCTGATCCTCAAGGGGGTTGCGATGTGCAAGGTGGTTCGGGCGCGGCTGCGCGCCCTGGTGTGCAGGGCGCGTGCGGCGCGGAGGGACGCGGGGATGGTCACTTCCGAGTACGCGGTGGGCATCGTGGCGGCGGTGGCGTTCGCGGCGATGCTCTACAAGGTGGTGACGAGCGGCACCGTCAGCGCGGAGTTGCAGGGCATCGTGAAGCGGGCCCTCGATGCGCGGATGTAGGCGGAGGGCCGACGGCGGGTTCGTGACGGCGGAGTCGGCCGTCGTGCTGCCAGTGCTGGTGATGTTCGCGATGGCACTGGTCTGGGGGCTGTTGGTGGTCGCCGCGCGGATCCAGTGTGTGGACGCGGCGAGGACCGGAGCGCGGGCCGCGGCTAGGCAGGACCCGGCCGACGCGGTTCTGCGGGTGGCTCGGGAGGCGGCGCCGCGCGGTGCGCGGGTCACGGTCGGCCGGGAGGGGGACCAGGTGAGGGTCGTCGTCGTGGCGAAGCCGCCGGCCCTGCGGGGGCTGCCGTTCGAGGTACGCGAGGAGGCCGTTGCGGCGGCCGAGGAGACGGTGGGAGCCGGGCGATGAGAAACGGGACGGCGTGGCGCTCCGACCGCGGCTCGGCCACCGTCTGGAGCCTCGGGGCCATCGCCGTGCTGTGCGTCGTCTTCGGCGTCGTACTGGCTCTCGGGCAGGCCGTCGTGGTCCGGCACCGGGCGGCCGGTGGGGCGGACCTGGCGGCGCTCGCGGCGGCGGACCGGTGGGCGGACGGCACCGGGGCGGCCTGTGCGCGGGCGGACCGACTGGCCCGGGCGCAGGGCGTGCGGCTCGTGCGGTGCGTGGTCGTGGGCCAGGTCTCGGACGTGACGGCGGCCTCGGGAAGAGGACCGTTCGCGGCCGAGGTCAGGGCCCGGGCGGGACCTGCGGAGCCGGAGCCGACGGCGCCACTTCCCGCTCCTCCGGCCGCTCCTCCGGCCGGTCTTCCCGCCCCTCAGGCCGCGCTTCCCGGCCTCGCGGCTTCTCGTCGGGGCCCGACGGCCGCTCCTCCCGCGCCCCGAGTTCCTCCCGGGCCCCCGGTCCCTCCTCCGGCGCCCCCCGCAACAGCACCGTGAGGAGTCGTACGGCCCCGCGTTTGTGCAGTGGGTCGTTGCCGTTGCCGCACTTGGGGGACTGGATGCAGGACGGGCAGCCGGCCTCGCACTCGCAGGAGGCGATGGCCTCGCGGGTGGCGGTGAGCCAGGCGCGGGCGGTGTGGAAGGCGCGCTCGGCGAAGCCCGCGCCGCCCGGGTGGCCGTCGTAGACGAAGACCGTCGGCAGCAGGGTGTCGGGGTGCAGCGGGATCGAGACGCCGCCGATGTCCCAGCGGTCGCAGGTCGCGAACAGGGGCAGCATGCCGATCGAGGCGTGCTCGGCGGCGTGCAGGGCGCCGCCGAGGATCTCGGGGTTGATGCGGGCCTCGTCGAGTTGGTCCTCGGTGACCGTCCACCACACCGCGCGGGTGCGCAGCGTACGAGGAGGGAGGTCGAGTTTGGTCTCGCCGAGCACTTCGCCGGTGATGACGCGGCGGCGCAGGAAGGAGACGACCTGGTTGGTGACCTCGACGGAGCCGTAGCACAGGCGGCCCTCGCCCCAGGGGATCTCGGTGTCCGTCTCCAGCACGGAGATGGCCGTCGTGTCCCGGGCGACCGTCGAGTACGGGGGATTCGCCTCGGTGACGAGCGCCACCGAGTCCTCCAGGTCCAGGGAGCGCACCAGGTACGTGCGGCCCTGGTGGAGGTGGACCGCTCCCTCGTGGACGGTCGAGTGGGCGGCGCCCTCGTCGACGGTGCCGAGCAGGCGGCCCGTGCCGGCCTCGACGACCTGGACCGGCCGGCCGCCCCCGCCGCGGATGTCGGTGAGGTCGGCGGCCCTCTCCCGGCGGGTCCAGTGCCAGGCCCGGGTACGGCGGCGCAGGAGCTTCGCGGCCTCCAGCTGGGGCAGCAGGGACTCGGCCTGCGGGCCGAAGAGGTCCATGTCCTCGTCGGTCAGGGGGATCTCCGCGGCGGCAGCGCACAGGTGCGGGGCGAGGACGTAGGGGTTGTCGGGGTCGAGGACCGTGGACTCCACGGGCCGGTCGAAGAGGGCCTCGGGGTGGTGGACCAGGAAGGTGTCCAGAGGGTCGTCACGGGCGACCAGCACCGCCAGCGCCCCCTGCCCGGCACGCCCGGCGCGCCCGGCCTGCTGCCACAGGGAGGCGCGGGTGCCCGGATAGCCGGCGATCACGACGGCGTCCAGGCCCGAGACGTCGATGCCGAGTTCCAGGGCCGTCGTCGCGGCCAGGCCCAGCAGCTCGCCCGAGTGCAGGGCCTGCTCCAGGGCGCGGCGCTCCTCCGGGAGGTAGCCACCCCGGTAGGCCGCGACACGCCGGGCCAGTGACCGGTCGACCTCGGCGAGGCGTTCCTGGGCGATGACGGAGATCAGTTCGGCGCCACGCCGGGAGCGGACGAAGGCCACCGAGCGGACGCCCTGCACGGCCAGGTCGGTCAGCAGGTCGGCCGTCTCGGCGGTGGCGGTACGGCGGACGGGGGCGCCCTTCTCGCCGTGCAGCTCGGTGAGCGGGGGTTCCCACAGGGCGAACACCAGTTCACCGCGGGGAGAGGCGTCGTCGGCCACCTCGACGACCGGCAGGCCCGTCAGACGGCGGGCGGCGACGGCCGGCTCGGCGGCGGTCGCGGAGGCCAGCAGGAAGACGGGGGAGGAGCCGTAGCGGGCGCACAGGCGGCGCAGGCGCCGCAGGACCTGTGCGACGTGGGAGCCGAAGACGCCCCGGTAGGTGTGGCACTCGTCGATGACGACGTACCGCAGCGACTTCAGGAAGGAGGACCAGCGGGGGTGGGACGGGAGTATGCCGCGGTGCAGCATGTCCGGGTTGGTCAGGACGTAGTTGGCGTACTGGCGGACCCACTCGCGTTCCTCGAACGGGGTGTCGCCGTCGTAGACCGCGGGACGTACGGCATTTCCCAGAGGTTGTGAAAGTTCCTTCACGGATCGGCACTGGTCGGCCGCAAGAGCTTTCGTGGGGGCCAGGTAGAGGGCGGTGGTGCCGCGGCCGTTCGGGGCCTCCGAGCCGTCCAGAAGGGTGGACAGGACGGGCGCGAGGTACGCCAGGGACTTGCCGGACGCCGTGCCCGTGGCGACGACCACCGAGTCGCCGTCGAGGGCGTGCTCGGCGGCGAGTGCCTGGTGGGCCCAGGGGTGTTCGATGCCACAGGCCTGTACGGCGGCGATGACCTCCGAACGAATCCGGTCAGGCCAGACGGCATGGCGACCCTCGCGCGGGGGCAAGTGCTCCGTATGAGTGATGCGCGAAGCCCGGCTCGGTCCGGAGGCGAGCCGGGCCAGGACCGTGCCCGGGGCGAGCCCGGAGGCGGTGTCCGTCGGGGATCGATCGGATCGGTGATTCTTGGCCATCGGCACCGAGTGTGTCACTGGCGTGACGGACAATGGGACCAAGGCGTCGTGCACGCCTGCCGGTAAGTGATTGAATGCCATCGCGGCTGGCGAACCGTCCGGGGGCTGAAGCCGAACGTCCCGAGGGGCGACCGCTCGATAGCAAGGTGCTGGAGGATCCGTGGACCTGTCCCTGTCGACCCGTACCGTCGGCGATCGTACGGTCGTCGAGGTCGGTGGCGAAATCGACGTATATACCGCGCCCAAGCTGCGCGAGCAGCTGGTCGAGCTGGTGAACGACGGGAGTTTCCACCTCGTCGTTGACATGGAGGGCGTCGACTTCCTCGACTCCACCGGGCTCGGCGTGCTGGTCGGCGGCCTGAAGCGGGTACGAGCCCATGAGGGCTCGCTGCGCCTGGTCTGCAACCAGGAGCGCATTTTGAAGATCTTCCGCATCACCGGTCTCACCAAGGTGTTCCCGATCCACACCTCGGTCGAGGAAGCAGTGGCGGCGACCGACTGACCACCGCCCCGGGGCGGGAAGTGACCGCTCCCAGGCGGACGAAGATCCATCAGGGGGTCCGGGCCTTCGGCAGCCCGGTCCCCCGACCGCACGCCCGTAGTTGCGAGGGGGATGCATGGCCACCGTTGAACTCCGCTTCAGCGCGTTGCCCGAGCACGTCAGGACCGCCCGACTGGTGGCGGCAGCGGTGGCGCGCAGGGCCGGAGTGGACGAGGCCGTCCTCGACGAGGTCAGGCTCGCCGTCGGCGAGGCCTGCAGCCGGGCCGTCGGGCTGCACCAGAGCGCCGGCATCACCTCACCGGTGCAGGTGAAATTGGTCGAGGAGGAGAAGCAGTTCTCCATCGAGGTCGGCGACGAGGCACCCCGGGCGACTCCGGGAGACCGGGCACCCGGCGCCGCGGGCGACGACGTGGAGACCGAGGAGGACGAGATGGGCCTCGCGGTCATCAGCGGGCCTCGTCGACGACGTCGAAGTCAGGGCCGGGGAGCACGGCGGGTCGATCCGGATGACCTGGCCGACCACACCACCCGTCGCAGTGCTCCCCTGAGTCCCGCGCCACCGTTTCTGTACCGAAGGGCCCTACGCCGTAGGGCCCTTCGGCATGTCGGCGTGCGGTGATCGTGCCTACAGTGGTCAGGCAAGATGCATTTCGTGAATTCCTTCACGATCAATCAGGAGATAATTCGATCAAGTAAATGGCGGCGTCAATGGCTTTGGGGCGTTACCACTTTCGGGTTCCGTGGCGTGACGTCGATCATTTGCTGAAGAGCATGTGAAGGCTAATTCCGTTTCCCGCGCTCTGTTTTGATCAGGTGCGGGTACCTAGAATCCGTCCACATCTTGAGCTCAGCCCAAGCGTCAAGGAGGACGAATGGCGGGGCTTTCTACCCCTCATCAGCTGGACCACTCCACAACCTTCGCAGCCGCAGTCCTGACCGACGACAACCGGATCATCGTGATGGTCATCGGGGCCGTCGCGCTGGCCGCGCTCGTGGTCGCGGGCATCCTGGTACGCCAGGTGCTGGCCGCGGGCGAGGGCACCGACAGCATGAAGAAGATCGCGGAAGCGGTCCAGGAAGGCGCCAACGCCTATCTGGGCCGTCAGCTGCGCACGCTCGGCGTATTCGCCGTCGTCGTGTTCTTCCTGCTCATGCTGCTGCCCGCGGACGACTGGAATCAGCGCGCAGGCCGATCGGCGTTCTTCTTGATCGGCGCCGCGTTCTCGGCGGCCACCGGCTATATCGGCATGTGGCTGGCGGTACGCAGCAATGTGCGCGTTGCCGCGGCGGCCCGGGAAGCGACCCCGGCGGAAGGTGAGCCCGAAAAGGATCTCACCGCCGTCTCGCACAAGGCCATGAAGATCGCTTTCCGCACGGGCGGCGTAGTCGGCATGTTCACAGTGGGGCTCGGTCTGCTGGGCGCCTCCTGCGTGGTGCTGGTGTACGCGGCCGACGCGCCCAAAGTGCTCGAAGGCTTCGGACTCGGAGCCGCGCTGATCGCCATGTTCATGCGTGTCGGCGGCGGCATCTTCACCAAGGCCGCCGACGTCGGCGCCGACCTGGTCGGCAAGGTCGAGAAGGGCATTCCGGAGGACGACCCGCGCAATGCCGCGACCATCGCCGACAACGTGGGCGACAACGTCGGCGACTGCGCGGGCATGGCGGCCGACCTCTTCGAGTCGTACGCCGTGACCCTGGTCGCCGCGCTGATCCTCGGCAAGGCGGCCTTCGGCGACTCCGGACTGGCCTTCCCGCTGATCGTGCCCGCGATCGGCGTCGTCACCGCCATGATCGGCATCTTCGCCGTGGCCCCGCGCCGCGCGGACCGCAGCGGGATGTCGGCCATCAACCGCGGCTTCTTCATCTCCGCGGTGATCTCCCTGGCGCTCGTGGCGGCGGCCGTCTTCATCTACCTCCCGTCGAAGTACTCGGACCTCGATGGCGTCACCGACGCCGCCATCCGGGCCAAGGACGGCGACCCGCGGATCCTCGCGGTCGTCGCGGTGGCGATCGGCATTCTGCTGGCGGCCGTCATCCAGCAGCTCACCGGCTACTTCACCGAGACGACCCGCCGCCCGGTCCGCGACATCGGCAAGACCTCGCTGACCGGCCCGGCCACCGTCGTCCTCGCCGGTATCTCGGTCGGTCTGGAGTCGGCCGTCTACACCGCCCTGCTGATCGGCCTCAGTGTCTACGGCGCCTTCCTGCTCGGCGGTACGTCGATCATGCTCGCGCTGTTCGCGGTGGCGCTGGCCGGCACCGGCCTGCTCACCACGGTCGGCGTGATCGTCGCCATGGACACCTTCGGGCCGGTCTCCGACAACGCCCAGGGCATCGCCGAGATGTCCGGCGACGTCGAGGGCGCCGGCGCCCAGGTGCTCACCAACCTGGACGCCGTCGGCAACACGACGAAGGCCATCACCAAGGGCATCGCCATCGCCACCGCCGTCCTGGCGGCGTCGGCGCTGTTCGGGTCGTACCGGGACGCCATCACCACGAACGTCCACGACGTGGGCGAGAAGCTGACCGGCAAGGGCGCCCCGCTGAGCCTTTCGATGGACATCTCCCAGCCCAACAACCTCGTCGGTCTCATCGCGGGCGCGGCGGTCGTCTTCCTCTTCTCGGGGCTGGCGATCAACGCGGTGTCCCGGTCGGCGGGCTCGGTGGTCTTCGAGGTGCGCCGGCAGTTCCGCGAGCACCCCGGGATCATGGACTACACCGAGAAGCCCGAGTACGGACGCGTCGTCGACATCTGCACCAAGGACGCCCTCAGGGAGCTGGCCACGCCAGGTCTGCTCGCCGTGATGGCGCCCATCTTCATCGGGTTCACGCTCGGCGTCGGCGCGCTCGGCTCCTACCTGGCCGGCGCGATCGGCGCGGGCACCCTGATGGCGGTGTTCCTCGCCAACTCCGGTGGCGCATGGGACAACGCCAAGAAGCTCGTCGAGGACGGCCACCACGGCGGCAAGGGCAGCGAGGCCCACGCCGCCACCGTGATCGGCGACACGGTCGGCGACCCCTTCAAGGACACGGCGGGTCCCGCGATCAACCCGCTGCTGAAGGTGATGAACCTGGTGTCGCTGCTCATCGCGCCCGCGGTGATCAAGTTCTCCTACGGCAGCGACAAGAACCTCGGCGTCCGGATCGGGATCGCGATCCTGGCGCTCCTCGTCATCGTGGGGGCGGTCTACGTCTCCAAGCGGCGCGGGATCGCCGTGGGCGACGAGGAGGGCAAGTCCGAGCGGGTGGCCAACCCCACCGATCCCGCGGTGGTTTCCTAGACGGCCTTACGAGGTCCTGCTCCAAGGGGCGGGCGGGAGGCGCGTGTTGACGCGTCGCCCGCCCGTCTTCGCATGTGTGCGCCCCGTGTGCCCGGCTGTGCCCGTTGTATGTGTGCAGCCTCACGGTGAGCCTTCTCTCGCCTGGCGCAAATGGCCCTAAAGAGCCTTTAAGCGGGCGCCCGGAATGGGGGTGTCGTCCGTGCGGCGTGTATGTTCCGGGGCCGGAGAGCCATGGAAGGGACCAATCCGGTGAACAAGAAGCTCGCTGCCGCACTGTCCGGCGGTGCGGTACTGGTAGTGGCGCTGTCGGGTTGCAGCAGCAGCGACAAGGGCAACGACAAGCTGGATGCCTGGGCCAAGCAGGTCTGCGACGCCGTGCAGCCGCAGGCGAAGAAGATCGAGGCCGCCAACGCCGCGATCCAGAAGGAGACCTCGGACAACAGCACGCCGGAAGAGGTGCGCAAGACCGACGCGCAGGCCTTCCAGGACATGTCCGACGCCTACAAGGCGATCGGTGCCGCCGTGCAGAAGGCCGGGGCGCCCAACGTGGACAACGGGGCGAAGAAGCAGCAGGACGCGGTCAAGGAGCTCAACGGCATCGGCACGTCCTACGCCTCGCTGAAGACCCAGGTCGACAAGCTCGACACCAAGGACCAGGCGAAGTTCGCCGACGGCCTCAAGAACATCGCGACCTCGCTGGACAAGCTCAGCCAGAGCGGGAACGACGCGCTGAAGACCCTGGAGGAGGGCGAGGTCGGCCAGGCGATGGCGAAGCAGACCAGCTGCAAGTCGGCATCCGCCACGGCCTCGTCGACGGCGAGCTGACGAGGAACGCGGGGGCGGCTGCTGTTACGAGCGAGCCTGTCGGCGGCGGGCCGGCAAGGAGTTGCCGGGTCGGCCTCGGCCGCGGCCCCTGTCGGCGGCGGGCTGAGAAGAAGCGTGGGGTGGCGGCCCGCACGGGTTCGTCGGTGGCGGGCTGACGAGGAGCTGCGTGGTCGGTGTCTGTCACGGGCTTGTCGGCGGCGGGCTGAGAAGAAGCTGCCTTACGGCCTCGTCTACGGCGAGCTGACGAGCAACGCGGGGGCGGCGGGCGGCACGGGCCTATCGGCGGCGGGCTGACGGGGCTGCGGGGTCGGTGTCGGTCGCGGCCCCGTCGGCTGCGAGCTGAGAAGAGTCGCTGTGGGGGCCGGGTCGGGCTCGGCCCCCTCGGGCGTGGGCTGACGCGGAGCTGCGGGCGGGGGGTCGGCACGGCCACAATGGGGGCGTGAGTACCTCCAGCCTTCCCGCCCTGCCCGCCTCCGACCGCCCCGACGTGGCCGCCCGGCTGCGGGACGCGCTGCTCGCGCAGTCCTTCACCGCCGACGGGCTGCTCGACCTGCTCGGCGCGCCCGCGTACGCGGCGCTGGCCCGCAGCGAGATCGTGCCCGCGCTCCGCGCGACCCGTGGGGACACGCCGCTGGAACTGCTCGTGCGGCTGTTCCTGCTGCAGCAGCCGGTGCCGCACGCACGCGTGGCGGACGTTCTGCCCCTGGGCGCCTGCCTGGAGAGCGGATGGCTGGCGCCGGCCGGGGCCGACGAGGTCGCCGCGACCGTGGACGTACGGCCGTACGGCGGGTCCGACGGCGAGGACTGGTTCATCGTGTCCGACCTCGGCTGCGCGGTCGGCGGCGCCGGCGGGATCGGCAGCAAGGACGAAGGCGTCGTCCTCGGCGTCGGCGGTGCCTCGACCACCCTCGCCGGCATCACCGTCCGTACGCCCGTCGCGTCGGCCCTCGACCTCGGCACGGGCTCCGGCATCCAGGCACTGCACGCCGCCCAGCACGCCACGCGCGTGACGGCGACCGACGTCAACCCGCGTGCGCTGCACATCACGGCGCTCACCCTGGCCCTGTCCGGCGCGCCGGCGGCCGACCTGCGCGAGGGCTCCCTCTTCGAACCGGTGCGGGACGACGAGAGGTACGACCTGATCGTCTCCAACCCGCCCTTCGTCATCTCGCCGGGCGCCCGGCTGACGTACCGCGACGGTGGAATGGGCGGGGACGATCTGTGCCGCTCGCTCGTTCAGCAGTCGGGGGAACGGCTGCGGGAGGGCGGTTTCGCGCAGTTCCTCGCCAACTGGCAGCACGTGGAGGGGGAGGACTGGCAGGACAGGCTCAGGTCGTGGGTGCCGCGCGGATGCGATGCGTGGATCGTGCAGCGCGAGGTCCAGGACGTCACGCAGTACGCCGAGTTGTGGCTCAGGGACGCCGGTGACCACCGTGGGGACCCGGTCGAGTACCAGGCGCGGTACGACGCGTGGCTGGACGAGTTCGAGGCGCGCAAGGTGAAGGCGGTCGGCTTCGGCTGGATCACCCTGCGCCGGACGACGGCCGCCGAGCCCTCGATCACCGTGGAGGAGTGGCCGCACGCGGTCGAGCAGCCGCTCGGCGACGCGGTGCGGGCCCACTTCGAGCGGCTGGACTACCTGCGCGCACACGACGACGCGGCCTTGCTGGAAGGGCACTTCAGGCTCGTCGCCGAGGTCGTACAGGAGCAGGTCGGGCTGCCCGGGGCCGAGGACCCGGAGCATGTGGTGCTGCGTCAGCACCGCGGCATGCGCCGGGCCACGAAGGTCGACACGGTCGGCGCGGGCTTCGCCGGGGTGTGCGACGGCTCGCTGAGCGCGGGCCGCATCCTGGACGCCATCGCGCAACTGGTCGGGGAGGACCCGGTGTTGCTGCGCGACCGGACGCCCGCTCAGATCAGGCTGCTGGTGGAGCAGGGCTTCCTGGAGCCGGCCTGAGCGACGCGCCGGGAGCCCGCGGCGGCATTCTCCACCGGCATATGAAAACAGGCCAAGATTTTCCTATTGCCCGACGCTTCGCTCGATTCCCTCTTCCGCCGGATCCGCCGACCGGTTGGCGCACCCGGCGGCGAAGATCGGGAAAGACCACCCGCAAGCCGTGGGAAAGCGCGTGCCCACCAGGTCATAGGCGTTGTGGACCCCCGCCGAATTGAGCGGGAGAAGGGCGCGGACGACGCCGGTAAAGATCACCGCGACGAATTCGGCGCGGCCCGCGCGCCGGGTGCGCGGTGCCGGGTACCCGGCGCGGCGACCGGCGCCCGGACCGACGGCTGCAGGAGTATCCGCGCCCGGTCCGGTCCGGGCCGGTGTGACGGTGGGCGACGATCCACAGGCGCGTCGGCCCGGCGTTCACCTCGGGTTCGCCCGGCCGTCTCCCGGCCGTGCCAGTCTCCCCGGACGGGGCACGCGCGGACGGGTGGAAAAGGGGCACGGGGAGCCATGGAGAGCGGACCGGCGATCTTCGCTGGAGCGGTGTTCGCGCTGTTCGGCGGAGCGCTGCTGGTGTGGACCGTGGCCCGGGTGCGGCACGGCGAGCCCGTCGCGCACGGTGTGAACCCGGTCGCATCGGCGGCCCTCGCGAGCCTCGCGTCGGTGATCGCGCTGACCCTCGCGGCCTGGTGCCTGACCCGAGTGTGAAAGCGGCCCCGGAGCTGCGGACGAGGTAATCGGGAGGTGATCCTCCGGTTCGCCTCGAAAAGGTGGCCGGGCACTCCGGGCGGCAGGAATGGCGCGAGTCGGGTTACCGTTCGAGTGGCCGTTGCGGGCTTTTCCCGTTTGACACGGGGGCGGGATGTACCGTCACACTCCGCAGCGTCACCATGACACGGCCCCGGGAGGAACGCCTGGGGAGGCCCCAGCATCGATCCGGAGAGAAGAGCGAAGTTGTCCCCGACCAGCGAGACCGCACACGGCGGCCGCCGACTCGTCATCGTCGAGTCGCCTGCCAAGGCGAAGACGATCAAGGGCTACCTCGGCCCCGGCTACACCGTCGAGGCGAGCGTCGGGCACATCCGCGACCTTCCCAACGGCGCCGCGGAGGTGCCGGAGAAGTACACCGGCGAGGTCCGCCGCCTCGGTGTGGACGTCGACCATGACTTCCAGCCCATCTATGTGGTCAACGCCGACAAGAGGGCCCAGGTCAAGAAGCTCAAGGACCTGCTGAAGGACTCCGACGAGCTCTTCCTCGCCACCGATGAGGACCGCGAGGGCGAGGCCATCGCGTGGCACCTCCTGGAGGTGCTCAAGCCCAAGGTCCCGGTCAAGCGGATGGTCTTCCACGAGATCACCAAGGACGCGATCCGCGCGGCCGTCGCCAACCCGCGCGACCTCAACCAGCGCATGGTCGACGCCCAGGAGACCCGCCGTATCCTCGACCGCCTCTACGGCTACGAGGTCTCGCCGGTCCTGTGGAAGAAGGTCATGCCGCGCCTGTCGGCCGGCCGTGTCCAGTCCGTCGCGACTCGTCTCGTCGTGGAGCGGGAACGCGAGCGCATCGCTTTTCGTTCCGCCGAGTACTGGGACCTGACGGGCACCTTCGCGACCGGCCGCGCCGGGGATCCGTCGGACCCGTCCTCGCTGGTCGCCCGCCTTCAGAGTGTCGACGGCAGGCGGGTCGCGCAGGGCCGCGACTTCGACTCCCTGGGACAGCTCAAGAGCGCGAACACCCTCCACCTCGACGAGGCGAACGCCCGCGCCCTGGCCGCCGCCCTGGAGCAGACGCAGTTCGCCGTCCGCTCCGTCGAGTCGAAGCCGTACCGCCGCTCGCCGTACGCCCCCTTCCGTACGACCACGCTGCAGCAGGAGGCGAGCCGCAAGCTCGGCTTCGGCGCCAAGGCGACCATGCAGGTGGCCCAGAAGCTGTACGAGAACGGCTTCATCACGTACATGCGTACGGACTCCACGACGCTCAGCGACACCGCCGTGGCCGCCGCCCGCGCCCAGGTGACGCAGCTCTACGGCGCCGACTACCTGCCGTCCAGCCCGCGGACGTACGCCGGGAAGGTCAAGAACGCGCAGGAGGCGCACGAGGCGATCCGCCCGTCGGGTGATCGTTTCCGCACGCCCGCCGAGACCGGCCTGACCGGCGACCAGTTCAAGCTGTACGAACTGATCTGGAAGCGCACGGTCGCCTCCCAGATGAAGGACGCCACCGGCAACTCCGTCACGGTGAAGATCGGTGGCACGGCCGCCGACGGCCGGGACGTCGAGTTCACCGCCTCCGGCAAGACGATCACCTTCCACGGCTTCCTCAAGGCCTACGTCGAGGGCGCCGACGACCCGAACGCCGAGCTGGACGACCGCGAGCGCCGGCTGCCGCAGGTCGCCGAGGGCGACCGGCTCAGCGCCGAGGAGATCACGGTCGACGGGCACGCGACCAAGCCTCCGGCCCGTTACACCGAGGCCAGCCTCGTCAAGGAGCTCGAGGAGCGTGAGATCGGCCGCCCGTCGACGTACGCGTCGATCATCGGCACGATCCTGGACCGCGGCTATGTCTTCAAGAAGGGCACGGCGCTCGTGCCGTCCTTCCTGTCCTTCGCCGTGGTCAACCTCCTGGAGAAGCACTTCGGGCGGCTCGTCGACTACGACTTCACCGCCAAGATGGAGGACGACCTCGACCGCATCGCCCGCGGCGAGGCGCAGGCCGTGCCGTGGCTGAAGCGGTTCTACTTCGGCGAGGCCAACGGCATCGGCGGCGCGGCCGAGGCCGGCAACGGCGACGGCGACCACCTCGGCGGCCTCAAGGAGCTGGTGACCGACCTGGGCGCGATCGACGCGCGCGAGGTGTCGTCGTTCCCGGTGGGCAACGGCATCGTGCTGCGGGTCGGCCGCTACGGCCCGTACATCGAGCGCGGCGAGAAGGACTCCGAGGGCCACCAGCGGGCGGACGTGCCCGAGGACCTGGCGCCCGACGAGCTGAACGTCGAACTCGCAGAGGAGCTGCTCGCCAAGCCGAGCGGCGACTTCGAGCTCGGTGCCGACCCGGAGACGGGGCACCAGATCATCGCCCGGGACGGCCGCTACGGCCCGTACGTCACCGAGGTGCTCCCCGAGGGCACCCCGAAGACCGGCAAGAACGCCGTCAAACCGCGTACGGCCTCGCTGTTCAAGTCGATGTCGCTGGACACGGTGACCCTCGCGGACGCCCTCAAACTGATGTCGCTGCCGCGCGTCGTCGGCACCGACGCCGAGGGCCAGGAGATCACCGCGCAGAACGGCCGCTACGGCCCGTACCTGAAGAAGGGCACGGACTCGCGCTCGCTGCAGGCCGAGGAGCAGCTCTTCACGATCACGCTCGAAGAGGCGCTGGCGATCTACGCGCAGCCCAAGCAGCGCGGTCGCGCGGCCGCCAAGCCGCCGCTGAAGGAGCTGGGCACCGACCCGGTCAGCGAGAAGCCGGTCGTGGTCAAGGACGGCCGTTTCGGACCGTACGTGACCGACGGGGAGACCAACGCGACGCTGCGCTCCGGCGACAGCGTCGAGACGATCACCCCTGAGCGCGGCTTCGAACTCCTCGCCGAGAAGCGGGCGAAGGGCCCCGCGAAGAAGACGGCGAAGAAGGCGCCCGCCAAGAAGGCCCCGGCCAAGAAGGCGACGACCGCCAAGAAGACCGCCGCGAAGAAGACGACGACGGCCGCGAAGACGGCGGCCGCCAAGAAGACGACGGCCGCCGCGAAGAAGACGACTGCTTCGAAGACGGCCTCGGACGACTGAACGGCGACCGAGTCACGGGGGCCTTCCCCAAGACGACTTCGCAAAACGAACGCCCCGATATCGCTTTGGTGTCGGGGCGTGCGCACGTTCGGGAGCGCCCCCTGGCTTGTCGGTCGGTCCCGATAGGCTGAAAGCATGACGCGAGCCGAGCAGCCAACGGCCCCCAAGCCGGCCCCCGACGACGCCCTTGTCGCGGACTCCCGCGAGCGCGCCGTTCGCGCCCTGCTGCAACGACCGCAGCTGAGGCGGTTGTGGAGCGCACAGTTCGTGGGGTCGATCGGTGACACCCTCGCCCTCCTGGTGCTGGTGCTGCTGACCCTTCAAGCGGCCATCAGTGAAGGCTCGTTCGGCGGGAACTACCGGGGCGTGGCGTTCGCAGTGGCGACCGTCTTCGCGGTACGCATCCTCGCGACGCTGCTCTTCGGCGCCGTACTCCTCGGCCCCCTCACCTCGCTCACCTCCCACGACGGCCCTCTCGACCGCCGTTGGACGATGGTCGGCGCCGACACCGTCCGGGTCCTCGCGCTCATCGTCGCCCCGCTGTGGATCGACTGGACGCCGGACAACGCGCTGGCGATCCTGCTGGTGACCGCCTTCGTGACCGGTGTGGCCGAACGCTTCTGGACGGTGTGCCGCGAGAGCGCCGCGCCCGCGCTGCTGCCGGCCCCACCGCCGGAGGGCGCGACGGTACGGCCCCTGCCGGACCACCTGGACGCCCTGCGCCGTCTGTCGCTGCGCACCACCTTCGTGGCCATCCCGCTCGCGGCCGCCGCGCTCGTCCTCGCCGGACTGCTCAACAACCTGCTGGGCGCCGGCCTCGACTGGTTCGCCCAGCACCAGGCCGCCCTCGCCTCGTACGTGGCGGCCGGGCTCTTCGCCGCCTCCCTGTCCGTCGTGGTGTTCCTGGAACTGCCCGACACGCGCACCCCGCGCGCGCGTTCGCCGCTGGAGGGACTGCGCCGGCCCAAGACGGCCTCGGGCGTCGACAAGGGCCGCACGGGTGCCATCCCGCTGCTCGTGCTCTCCGGCGCGGCCGTCGCCGGCGCGATCGCCGCGGCCGTCGCCGTGTGCGTGCTGCACGCCAAGGACCTGCACGGCGGCCCGGTGACCTACGGCCTGCTGGTCCTCGGACTGACCGGCGGTGTCCTCGTCGGCATCCGTACGGCGCCGAAGATCCTGGTGTCGCTCTCGCGCCGCCGCCTGCTCGCGCTCGCCATCGCCTTCACCGGCATCGCGCTGCTGGCCGCCGGGCTCGTCCCGGACGTCACCACGGTCCTGCTGATCGTCACGCTGGCCGGCATCGGCGCGGGCGTCGCCGCCAACACCGGGCACACCCTCCTCGACCAGGAGGCCGAGGACCACCGGCGCGCGCGGACGACCGAGCACCTGCACGCGGTCGTGCGGGTCACCGTGGCGCTCGGCGCGGTGATCGCCCCGGTCGTGGCGGCCGGGATCGGCCCGCACCGGCTGGAGAACGGCAAGTTCGTCTTCGCCCACGGCGGCGCCGCCTTCACCCTCATGCTGGTCGGCGCGCTGCTGCTGCCGGTGGCCGCGCTCGTACTGGCCAAGGTCGACGACCGCTCCGGCGTGCCGCTGCGGCACGATCTGCGGGACGCCCTGCTGGGCGGCGACGACCCGGTGACCACGCCCGCCGGGAACGGTTTCTTCATCGCCCTGGAGGGCGGCGACGGCGCCGGCAAGTCCACGCAGGCCGAAGCGCTCGCCGAGTGGATCCGGGCCAAGGGCCACGAGGTCGTGGTGACCCGCGAGCCGGGCGCGACCCCGGTCGGCAAGCGGCTGCGGTCGATCCTGCTGGACGTCTCCAGCGCCGGCCTGTCCCACCGGGCCGAGGCCCTGCTGTACGCGGCGGACCGCGCGGAGCACGTGGACACGGTGGTACGGCCCGCCCTGGAGCGGGGCGCCGTCGTGATCTCCGACCGGTACATCGACTCCTCGGTCGCCTACCAGGGAGCGGGCCGCGACCTGTCCCCGACGGAGATCGCCCGCATCAACAGGTGGGCGACGAACGGCCTCGTACCCCACCTCACCGTGCTGCTGGACATCTCCCCGGAGAGCGCGCGCGAGCGGTTCACCGAGGCCCCGGACCGGCTGGAGTCGGAGCCGGCCGAGTTCCACGCGCGCGTGCGCTCCGGCTTCCTCACCCTCGCCGCGGCCGACCCCGGGCGGTACCTGGTGGTGGACGCCGGCCAGGAGCCCGAGGCCGTCACCACTGTCGTACGCCACCGGCTCGACCAGATGCTGCCGCTGTCCGAGCAGGAGATCCGGGAGCAGGAGGAGGCGCGCAGGAAGGCCGAGGAGGAGGCCCGCCGCAAGGCCGAGGAGGAGGCCGCCCGCAAGGCCGAGGAGGAGCGGCTGGAGCGTGAGCGCCAGGAGCAGCTCGCCAAGCTGCGCGCCGAGGAGGAGGAGCGCAAGCGGCGCGAGCTGGAGGAGGCGCAGCGGCGCGAGGCCGAACGGCAGGCGGAGGAGGCCCGGCGCCGGGCCGAGGAGGCCGCCCGGCGTGCCGAGGAGGAGCGTCAGCGGCTGCTCGCCGAGGAGAAGGCGCGCGCCGAGGAGGAGGCCCGCCGCAAGGCCGAGGAGGAGCGTCGACGCAGGCAGGCCGAGGAGGAGGCCCGGCTGCAGGCGGAGGCGGACGCGCGGCGGCTGGAGAAGCAGCGCAAGGCCGAGGAGGCCCTGCTGCGCGCCGAGGAGGCCCGCCGGCTCGCCGAGCGGGCCGCGGCCGCCGCGGAGGCCGGTCCCAAGCAGCCGGCCGCGCCCGCGGTGCCGCCGGAGGCGCCGACCGCGCCGACGCCGGTGGTGACGCCCACGAACGCCTCGGGCGGACCCGTCGAGGAGACGGCCGTGCTGCGGCCGGTGCGCGACGAGGAGCCGCGGGGCGCGCGGCGCGGGGACCGTGCCGCCGGCGAGTCCGAGTCCGAGGTGACGGCCAAGCTGCCGCAGCCGCCGGCTCCCGCGGGTGCGGCGGACGAGACGGCCGTGCTGCCGCCGGTGGTGCCGGGTGCGGCGGACGAGACGGCCGTGCTGCCGCCGGTGGTGCCGGGTGCGGCGGACGAGACGGCCGTGCTGCCTCCGGTGCGCGGTGAGGATCCGTCGGACCGGGTGCCGCAGGGGTACTTCCGGGACGAGCCGGCGGGACCCGCCCGGCCGGACGGGACCGAGGACCGTACCCGCGAGATGCCCCAGCTCGACGCCGAGGGCGCGCCGCGGCGCAGGACCCGGTCCGACTGGGCCGAGGAGACCCCGCTGGACGACCTGCCCACGCTGGCGGACGAACTGCTCGGGCCGCATCAGGACGGCCACGACGACGACCCGGGCCGGGGCCGGCGGCGCGGCCGGGGACGTTGAGGAACACCCCCGGAGAGCTGAGGCATCGGAGGGGCGGCCGGCCCGTGTGGCGGCCGCCCCTCCGGCTCCGTCGGCCCCGTTGTCAGTGCCACCCCGCACAATGGAACGCGCAACACGAACCGTGACGAAAGGGCGGGGGGACACATGACCGTCTGGGACGACCTCGTCGGCCAGGAGAAGGTGGCCGCGCAGCTGGACGCGGCCGCCCGGGACGCCGATGCCCTCGTCACCGCCGTCGCGGCCGCCGCGCCGCTTCCCGAGGCGTCCAAGATGACGCACGCCTGGCTGTTCACCGGCCCGCCCGGCGCCGGGCGCAACCAGGCGGCGCGGGCCTTCGCCGCCGCCCTGCAGTGCGTCTCGCCCGACCGCGCGCTCGGCGGATCCCCCGGCTGCGGATTCTGCGACGGCTGTCACACGGCCCTGGTCGGCACGCACGCCGACGTCACGACCGTCGCCGCGGTCGGCACGCAGATCCTCGCCGAGGACATGCGGGACACCGTACGGAAGTCGTTCACGTCCCCGGCGAACGGCCGCTGGCAGGTCATCCTCGTCGAGGACGCCGAGCGGCTGAACGAGAAGTCGGCCAACGCCGTCCTCAAGGCCGTGGAGGAGCCCGCCCCGCGCACGGTCTGGCTGCTGTGCGCGCCCTCCATCGAGGACGTCCTGCCCACCATCCGCTCCCGCTGCCGCCACCTGAACCTGCTGACGCCGTCGGTGGACGCCGTCGCCGACATGCTCGTACGCCGTGAGGGGATCGAACCGGCCGTCGCCGCCGCCGTGGCCCGCGCCACCCAGGGGCACGTCGACCGGGCCCGCCGCCTGGCGACCGACCCGGCCGCCCGTGAGCGCCGCGCCGCCGTCCTGAAGCTGCCGCTGCGGGTCGAGGACGTCGGCGGAGCGCTCAGGGCCGCCCAGGAGCTCGTCGACGCGGCCGCCGAGGACGCCAAGCAGCTCGCCGAGGAGATGGACGGCAAGGAGACGGAGGAGCTGAAGGCGGCCATGGGCGCGGTCCAGGGCGGCCGGATGCCGCGCGGGACGGCCGGTGTCATGAAGGACCTGGAGGACAAGCAGAAGCGGCGCCGGACCCGCACCCAGCGCGACAGCCTCGACCTCGCGCTGACCGACCTCACCGCGTTCTACCGGGACGTCCTCGCCCTTCAGCTCGGCTCGCGGGTCGCCATCGCGAACGCGGACGCCGAGGAGGCCCTGGAGCGCATCGCCCGCGGCACCAGACCGGAGTCCACGCTGCGCCGCATCGAGGCGATCGCCGCCTGCCGCGAGGCCCTCGACCGCAACGTGGCCCCGCTGCTCGCGGTGGAGGCGATGACGATGGCGCTCCGAGCCGGCTGAGGACGCCGACCTGCGAGTCCGAGCCGGCGATCAACGGATGTTGACCGGGTAACTCGTACGAGCCATGCTCCATACGCACCGCATTCGATCCATTGCGCACGGTTACGCTCGCCTGATGCACATCAGGCGCAGCATCCGTCCCGGCCGGCCCCGAAACGCCGCCCTCCTCCTCGCCACCGCCGCCCTGCTCGTCTCCGCCTGCTCCACCTCGGGTCCGGACAGCTCCGCCGGCGGCGCGGCGGAGGCGGCGCTGGCCGCGCTGCCCCGGTCGACGCCGTCCGCGCTGGCGCCGTACTACGGGCAGACGCTGAGCTGGCGCGCATGCGGTGTCCCCGGCTTCGAGTGCGCCACGATGAAGGCGCCGCTCGACTACGCCCACCCGGGCGGCGGGGACGTGAAGCTGGCCGTCGCCCGCAAGAAGGCCACGGGCAAGGGCGAGCCGCTGGGGTCGCTGCTGGTCAACCCCGGCGGGCCGGGCGGATCGGCGATCGGCTACCTGCAGCAGTACGCGGGCATCGGCTACCCGGCCGAGGTGCGCGCCCGCTACGACATGGTCGCGGTCGACCCGCGCGGCGTCGCCCGCAGCGAGCCCGTCGAGTGCCTGAACGGCCGCCAGATGGACGCGTTCACACAGACCGACACGACACCCGACGACCAGCGGGAGACCGGCGAACTCGTCGACGCGTACAAGAAGTTCGCGGAGGGCTGCGGGGCGCACTCGGCGGGCCTGCTGCGGCATGTGTCGACCGTCGAGGCCGCCCGGGACATGGACATCCTGCGGGCGGCGCTCGGGGACCGGAAGCTGAGTTACGTGGGGGCGTCGTACGGGACGTTCCTCGGGGCGACGTACGCCGGGCTGTTCCCGGAGCGGGTGGGCCGGCTGGTGCTGGACGGCGCGATGGACCCCACGCTGTCCGCGCGGCGGCTGAACCTCGACCAGACGGCGGGCTTCGAGACGGCGTTCCAGTCCTTCGCGAGGGACTGCGTGCGGCAGCCGGACTGCCCGCTCGGCCACAAGGGGACCACGCCCGCGCAGGTGGGCCGCAACCTCAGCGCCTTCTTCAAGAAGCTGGACGCGCACCCTCTCGCCACCGGCGACGCGGACGGCCGCAAGCTCGGCGAGGCCCTCGCGACCACCGGTGTGATCGCGGCGATGTACGACGAGGGTTCGTGGTCGCAGCTGCGGGAGGCGTTGACGTCGGCGATGAAGGAGGGCGACGGAGCGGGCCTGCTGGTGCTGTCCGACAGCTACTACGAGCGTGACGGGCAGGGCCGCTACTCGAACCTGATGTTCGCCAACGCCGCGGTGAACTGCCTGGACCTGCCGGGCGCGTTCTCCTCGCCCGAGCAGGTGGAGAAGGCGCTGCCGTCCTTCGAGAAGGCGTCGCCCGTCTTCGGCGAGGGGCTGGCGTGGGCCTCCCTGAACTGCGCGTACTGGCCGGTGAAGGCCACGGGCGAGCCCCACCGCATCGAGGCCAAGGGCGCGGCGCCCATCGTCGTGGTCGGCACCACCCGCGACCCGGCGACCCCGTACCGCTGGGCGCAGTCCCTGGCCGCCCAGCTCACCTCCGGCCGCCTCCTCACCTACCAGGGCGACGGCCACACCGCCTACGGCCGCGGCAGCGAATGCATCGACTCCGCGATCGACACCTACCTGCTGCGCGGCACCCCGCCAGCCAAGGGAAAACGCTGCTCGTAAAGCCTGCTCCACACCCCGGAACCCCCGCCTCCGGGGCGTGGTCCGAGCACCCCCGGAAACTGTGTAGACTTACCGACGTTGCTGATCGCACCATAGTGCGGACGGCGCGCCGCCTTAGCTCAGATGGCCAGAGCAACGCACTCGTAATGCGTAGGTCTCGGGTTCGAATCCCGAAGGCGGCTCCAGCAAACCCCAGGTCAGAGGTTGTCGGCCTGGGGTTTCTCATGTTCCCTGACGGGTGGCGTGAGTGGGTCGCGCTCGGATGATCGGAGGCCGGACATGGGCGGAACGGGTGCTGCGGCCGGCGGCTACTCCGGCACTCCGCTCGCCGGGAAGCTCGGCGTCAAGGCCGGTCATCGCCTCGCCCTGCGCCACGCGCCGGACGTCTTCGACATCCCCGGTCTCCCGGACGGCGTCGAACGCGTCGCGGCGGGTCCGCGGGGGGCCGACGTCACCGTCGCCTTCTACCGGGAGCACCGCGTGCTCGCCGCGGAGGCCCCGGCGCTCGTCGAGGAGCTCGCCGACGACGCCATGCTCTGGATCGCGTGGCCGCGCAAGGCCGCCGGGCACGTCAGCGACATCGCCGAGAACGACCTGCGGGAGCTGTTCCTCCCGCTCGGCGTGGTCGACGTGAAGGTGGCCGCGCTGGGGGAGGACTGGTCGGGGCTGAAGTTCGTGCGACGCAAGGAGAACCGCCGTACGAAGGCGTGAGTGGCCCGCGAGCCGGGTCGCTCCCCGCCTTGGCCGACGTATGAACGGGTGAACAGGGGCGCGGTTCGTCCCAAGACTTGGCATACGAAAGGGCGTACTCAGGAAGTCCACACCGTGAACGGCTAGCATCGCGGCCGATGTTGGGGACGGCCGGACGGGGTGTGGGCATGGAGGACAGGCGAGTGCCGCGGATCGCCGTCGCCGTCGTGACCATGGGCAATCGGCCCGTCGAGGTCGACGCGCTGCTGGAGTCCGTGGCCAAGCAGGACCTCGCCCCGACGCGGATCGTGATCGTCGGCAACGGCTGCCCGCTGCCCGACTTCGCCGAGCGCCTCTCGCTGCCCGGCGAGGTCACCCTCCTGGAACTCGACGAGAACCTCGGCTGCCCCGGCGGGCGCAACGCGGCCCTGGAGAGCCTGCGGGAGTTGGGGGACGTGGACGTCGTCGTCGAACTGGACGACGACGGGCTGCTCGTCGACGCCGATGTGCTGCGGCGGGTGGGGGAGCTGTTCGCGGCCGACCCCCGGCTCGGCATCGTCGGCTTCCGTATCGCGGACGAGCACGGCGAGACCCAGCAGCGGCACGTGCCGAGGGTCGGCGCCTCCGACCCGATGCGCGGCGGATTCGTCACCGGGTTCCTCGGCGGCGGGCACGCCTTCCGTACGGCCATGCTCGACGAGATCGGGCACTGGCCCGCGGCGTTCTTCTTCGCCCACGAGGAGACCGACCTCGCCTGGCGGGCGGCCGACGCCGGCTGGCGCATCCTGTACGCACCCGAACTGCTGCTCCAGCACCCGAAGACCTCGCCGGCCCGGCACGCCATCTACTACCGGGTGAACGCCCGGAACAGGGTGTGGCTCGTGCGCCGTCGGCTGCCGCTGCCGCTCATCCCGGTCCACCTGGGCATCTGGGTGCTCGTCACCCTCCTGCGCACCCGGTCGCGGGCCGGACTGCGCGCCTGGTTCGGCGGCTTCCTGGAAGGCATGCGGGAACCGGCGGGGGAACGGCGGCCGATGCGCTGGCGGACGGTGTGGCGCCTGTCGCGCCTGGGTCGCCCGCCGGTCATCTGAGAGCGACCGGCAGGGACCGAGAGGGAGGGGACGAGGGTCCCGGTCGTTCACCTCCGCCGACCAGGACCCTCTGACGTCCCCCGGACCCGGCCGCGACGGCGACACTCCCCCGAGCAACGCGTCTGACGCGCGCACCCCCGGGCCGGTTCCGATGAAATGATCACATCAGGTCGCGCCAACAGATCGCTAACATGTGGCCAACGGTCCTCCGCGCCGTCCCCGGTCGACTGGCGTGAAGCCGTCGGCCCGCAGGGCCGCGGCGGCGGAACCGCGGCGGATTCCGACAGGGGCCGGTCATAGGACGGGTGGCGGGAAACCGCCGGGAAGAGGGCGGATTTCCGCCGAGAGCGGTGGGCGGTGGGCGGCGTGAGTCGGCACGAGCTGCGGTTCGGGCTGCTGGGACCACCGGTCCTCTACGACGTCCAGGGCGCCACCGAGTCCGAGTCCGCGTCCGCCGCCGACCGGAGCCGGCCCGTCGAGGACACCGGCGTCACGGCGATCGGCAGCCCGAAGGTCCGCGCCCTGCTGGCCGCGCTGCTCCTGGAGGCCGGCCGGGTCGTCTCCGTCGACTCGCTCAAGGACGCGCTGTGGGGCCTCGCGCCACCCGCCTCCGCGCACGCCTCGCTGCACAACCACGTGGCCCGGCTGCGGCGGCTGCTGGACGACCCCGAACGGCTGCGGACCGTGCCGCCCGGGTACGTCCTGCGGGTCGAGCGGGGCGAGTTGGACGTCCACGTCTTCGAACGCCACGTCGCGGCGGCCCGCGGAGCCCACGCCGCGCGCAACTGGGAGCGGGTGTTGCGCGAGTGCGCCTGCGCGCTCGCCCTGTGGCGCGGCACACCGCTCGACGGTCTGCCGTACGACCTGGGCGGATACGCCTTCGCGCAGCGCCTCGCCCAGGCCCGGCTGCTCCTCCTGGAGTGGCGCTACGACGCCGAGCTCGCCATCGGCGGCTCTCGACTCGACCGGCTCGTACCGGAGCTGGCCGCGCTCGCCGCCGAGCATCCGCTCCGTGAGTCCTACCACCGCCAGCTCATGCTCGCCCTGCACCGCACCGGCCGCCGCGCCGAGGCCCTCGCCGTCCACCGCGACCTGCGCGCCCGCCTCGTCGAGGACCTCGGCGTCGAACCGGGCCAGCAGGTCCGCGAGGCCCATGTGGAGGTGCTGCGGGCCGCCGACGACGCAGCGGCCGATGCCGACGCCGGTACCCTCGGCGGAGTCACCCCCGCCGCTCCGTGCGAGGACGGCTCCATCCCGGCCGCTCCGCCCCCGGCGCCCCACCCCGCCCAGCCCTACCCTCCGCCCGCACAACTCCCGCCGCCCCCCGCCCACTTCACCGGTCGTGCCGCCGTGCTCGACGACCTACGCGTCACCCTCGGCGCCGGCGCCGAGGGCGCCCCCGCCGTCGCCGTCATCAGCGGCATGCCCGGCGTCGGCAAGAGCGCCCTCGCGCTGCACGTCGCCCATGAACTGCGGGAACGTTTCCCCGACGGTCAGCTCTACGTCAACCTGCACGGCGCCACACCCGGCATGACGCCCCTCAGCGCCGCCCAGGCCCTCACCGCCCTCCTCCGCGACCTGGGCACCGACCCCCGCCACATCCCCGAACACCCCGACGCAGCGACCGCGTTGCTGCGCTCCCTCCTCGCCCCGACCCGCACCCTGCTGGTGCTGGACGACGCCGCGAACGCCGCGCAGGTACGGCCGCTGCTGCCGGCCGGCGCCGGTTGCGCGGTGATCGTCACCAGCCGCTCGTCCCTCACCGTCCTCGACGGAGCCCGCCGCCACCCGCTCACCCCGCTGACCGGCGAGGAGAGCGCGGCACTGCTGCGGGCGGTCTCCGGCCGGGACGGCCTCGGCGCGGCCCACCCCCTCGTCGAACTCACCGGCCGCCTCCCGCTCGCCCTGCGCATCGTCGCGGCGCGCCTCGCCGCCCGCCGCGCGCTCACCCCGGACATGCTGGCCGGGCAACTGGCCGCCACCGAGGGACGGTTGCACCACCTGGAGTACGACGACCTGAGCGTCCGCCGTTCGCTCGCCGTCGCCCACGAGGCGCTCGCCGCGTCGGACCGGGAGTCCGACCGGGACGCCGCCCTCGTACTGCGCGGCATCGGCGCCCTCGACCTGCCCGCGTACGGCGCACCCCTGCTCGCCCGTCTCGCCGGCATCGACGCGCACCGCGCCGAGGCGGCCCTGGACCGGCTCATCGACGTGGCGCTCCTGGAGGAGACGGCGTACGGCCGGTACGCCCCGCACGCCTTGGTCCGCGACTTCGCCCGCGAACTCGCCGAGGGGGCGGGCGCATCGGGCGCCCCGTCGACCGCGGCCGCCGCCGACATCGCCCTGCGCTGGTACGCGGCCGTCGCCGAACTCGCCCTCATCGCGCTCGTCGAACCGGGCCTCGACCGCGAGGACCGCCGCCGCCCGACCGCCACCCAGCCGCCGGACCACGCGACGGAGGTCGACGCCCTGCCTCCCTTCGAGTCCGGCGAACAGGCCTTTGCCTGGGGGGACATGGAGCTGGAGAACGTGGTGACCCTGGTGGAGCGGTACGCCGACGCGCCGGCGGACGCCGGCAACCGTCTGGTCGCCCGCATCTCCTGCCTCATCCGTCTGCTCTTCCCCTACGTCCAGCGCAGCGGCCGGGTCGCCGAGATGGAGGTCCTCGGCCGTACCGCCCTGCGGCTGGCCTGGCGGCTCGGCGACGAGGTGGCCGAGGCGTACGCACTGGGTGACCTGGGCGGAGTGCACTTCCTGACGGGCCGCCAGAACGAGGCCCTCGCCCTCAACGACCGGGCCCTGGGGATCTGGCGCCGACTCGGCCGGGTCTCCTGGATGCGCCGCTGCCTCAACAACCGGGGCCTGCTGCTGGAGGGCCTCGGCCGGTACGCGGAGTCGGAGCGGGCGCTGCGCCGGAGCCTGGAGTACTCACGCCGGCTGAACGACCCCTACGGCGAGGCCGTGACCCACAGCCACCTCGGCAATCTCCACGAGCACACCGACCCGCGGGCCGCCATCGAGCAGTACCGGCGTTCGCTGGTGATCGGAGAGGAGATCGGCGCCGTCATCGTGCAGCACTCCGCGCACTGCAACATCGGGTACGCGCATCTCACCCTCGGTGAACCGGTCGCCGCCCTGCCGCACTTCGAGGAGAGCCTGCGCATCCTCGGCGGCCGCGGAGACTGGCACGGCGAGTCCCAGACCCGGCTCGGCCTGGTGCGCGCGCTCCGCCTGCTGGGCCGTACCGAACGGGCCGAGCACGAGTGCGCCGAGCTCCTGCGGCGGGCCGACGCCCGCGCCGACCGCTACGCCGGCGGTCTCGCCCGCCACCAGTACGGCCTCCTGCTGCGAGAGCGGGGCCGCGCCGAGCAGGCGCGCGCCGAGTGGCACGCCGCCCTCGATGCCCTGGACGGCACGGACGAGCAGACGGTGGCGGCGGAACTGCGGGAACTGCTGCACCGGTGACCGCGGACCTGGTGACGCTTCACTTGGCGTCCGCGTAGCACTCCACCACCGCCGTGGTGAACGGGAACCGTACCGGCGTCTGCCCGAAGGTCAGCCGGCCCGCCGTCTCGGCCGCCTCCCGGATCGCCGCCACGACCGTCGCCGCCTCCTCCTCGGGACAGTGCACGATCACCTCGTCGTGCTGGAAGAAGACCAGCTCGGCGGCCATGCCCGCGCAGGCCTGCCGCAGCCCCGCGAGCAGCAGCAGGGCCCAGTCGGCCGCGCTGCCCTGCACCACGAAGTTACGGGCGAACCGGCCGCGGGCGCGGGCGTTGGTCGAGGCGTACCCCGGCACCCACTCGGAGCCCGAGCCCGAGCTCGACCCGGGACCGGTCTCGGCGGGGTCGTCCTGCGGGATGCCCGCCTCCTCCGCCGCGTCCTCGCCCGGCCGTGCCGCCGGCGGGCAGGTCCGCCCCAGCCAGGTCCGCACGAGCCGCCCCTCCTCGCCGGCGCGGGCGGCGTCGTCGACGTAGGCCACCGCTTTGGGGAAGCGGCGTCTGAGGGCGGCCAGGTTCTTCAGGCCGTCGCCGGAGGTCTGCCCGTACACGGCGCCCAGCACGGCGAGCTTGGCCTGGTCGCGGTTGCCGGAGAAGGCCCGGTCGGAGACGGACTGGTACAGGTCCGTCTCGCGTCCCGCCACCTCCATCAGCCCGGGGTCGCGGGAGATGGCCGCGAGCACCCGCGGCTCCATCTGGTCGGCGTCCGCGACGACCAGCCGCCAGCCCGGGTCGGCGACGACCGCGCGCCGGATCACCTTCGGGATCTGCAGCGCGCCCCCGCCGTTGGTGACCCACCGGCCCGTGACCGTGCCGCCCGCATGGAACTCCGGGCGGAACCGCCCGTCCCGCACCCAGTCCTGCAGCCACGACCAGCCGTGGGCGACCCAGATGCGGTACAGCTTCTTGTACTCCAGCAGCGGCTTCACGGCCGGATGGTCGATGGACCGGATCTCCCACCGCCGGGTGGAGCGCACCTTGATGCCGGCCTGCGCGAACGCCTTGACGACGTCGGCGGGCAGGTCGGGCCGCACCCGGCGTCCGAAGGCGGCCGACACCTCGTCGGCGAGCTCGGCCAGCCGCCGGGGCTCGCCGCCGCCCGCGTACCGCTCGCCGAGCAGTTCGTGCAGCACGCGGCGGTGCACCTCGGCGCTCCACGGCAGTCCGGCGCGGTTCATCTCGGCGGCGACCAGCATGCCCGCCGACTCGGCCGCGGTCAGCAGGCGCATCCGCTCCGGGCGGTCGGTCGCCTCGTGCCGGCGCTGCTGCTCGGCGTACACCTCGACGAGGTCGGGCAGCGGCACATGGACGGGGCGAGGCTCGAAGAGGGAGGACTGCGAGCCCGGTACGGCGGCCCGCTGGGGCGGGTCGGGCGGTACGGGGCCGCCGCGCAGCCGGGCCAGGGCGGCGGCCGCCGACCGGGGTTCGCCGGACCGCCCCTCGTGCCCGAGCAGCAGGGTCTCTGCGTCCTCGACGTCGTAGCACCGCTCCACTCGCACCCCCGCGGCGAGCAGGCGCGGATACACCTCGGCCGTGGACCGCCACACCCAGCGGGCGACCTCCGGCCGGGCGCGCACGGCGGTGGCGAGGTCGGGTTCCCACAGGACCGGTCCGGCGAGCAGCCCGTCCGGGCCGAGGGGGGCGATCTCCGCGCCACCGTCCTCGGCCGGAGCGAGCGCCCAGCGGTCGGTCATACCGCCGAGTCTGGCAGGAGGGTCTGACAACGGCCGCAGGCCGACCGCGGCGGGGCCTGCGGGTACTTCCCCAGGGCCCCTCAGGCCGACCGGGGCGGGGGCCTGCGGATACGTTCCAGGCCTCAGGCCGACCGCGGCGGGGGCCTGCGGATACGTATCCAGGGCGTCCGTCCGACTGCGGAGGGGCCTGCAGGTACTTCTCCAGGCCCTCAGGTCGACTGCGGAGGGGCCTGCAGGTACTTCTCCAGGGCCTTGGCCAGCTCGGCCTCGACCGCCGTTTTGCCGATGCCGAGAAGGCGTCAACCCTGAGTTGACAGTCGGACGGCGAGGGCCGTGAAGACCGTCCCGGTGAAGAGGTTCAGCCCGCGCGCCACCCTGCGGCTCCGGCGCAGCAGTGAGGAGAGCTTGCCGGACAGCAGCCCGACCGAGCCGTCCACCGCGAACCCCATGACCGTGATCGTCAGCCCGAGGACCAGGAACTGCTCGCGCACATGACCCAGGGCGGGGTTCACGAACTGCGGCAGGAAGGCGACGTTGAAGAGGATCACCTTGGGGTTGAGGAGATTGGTCACGGCGCCCTGCCAGAAGGCGCGCCGCCGCCCCGGCTCCGCCGGTCCGCCCTCCTCGACCGCCGCTCCCCGGTCCCGGAACGCCTTCACCGCGAGGTGCAGCAGGTAGGCCGCGCCCGCCCAGCGCAGTGCGTGATACAGCGCCGGCAGCGACAGGAACAGCGCCGACAGGCCGAGCGCGGCGGCCACCGTGTGCACGAACATCGCGCAGGCCACGCCCGCCGCGGCCAGTACGCCGGTCCGTGGACCGCCCCGGCCGCCCATTGCCACGATGAACATCATGTCGGGGCCGGGGGTGACGCACAGGGCGAAGGCGGCGACCAGGAAGGCAGCGTACGAAGACATGTCCACCATGCCGCCATGCTCGAAACCGCCCTCCCCGGGGGCGAGCGAGTTTCGAGGAGTGAGACGGGACGAGTCCGGCGAACGCCATGTGGTCCGTGCGCGAACGGTGGTTGACTCACCTTCCGTGACCACGTCCACCACGCGTCCGGCGACGGGCCCTTCCCCCGCCGCGGCCCCGGCCCCCCTCTCCCTCGCGGACGTTCGCGGGCTCGTCGACGAGACGGTCCGCCTCCTCACCGGGCACGACGCCTTCTTGGACGTCGCCGACCGGCTGGCGGTGCTGCTGCGCCGACGGCTGGCGGAGGGGGCGTACGACGTCGAGAGCGCCGAGGAGCTCGGCCATCTGGTCACCGCCGACGTGCGGTCCCTGTGTGGCGACCGGCTCCCGGTCCTCGCCCACCACCCCGGGGGCCCCCGCTTGTCGGTGCCGCATGTCACGATCGAGGAGTGAGCACCCCGCCCCACGCCGGCACCGTCGACCGTGCCTTCCGCGCCGCCCTGTACGCCGATTCCGACTCCGCCCTCGACACCGGCGCGTCCCTCCTCGCGGCCGACCCCGCCGGTGACGCGGAACTGGCGCGGCGCGGACGGGAGTTCGTGGCGTCGGCCTGGCAGCGCGGCTGGCAGCCGGCCGACCTCGTCCGCATCGTGCGGCGCGAGCTGGACGACGTACACGTCCGCCTGGTGTCGGCGCTGATCCGCGAGCAGGCACCGGACGACCGCCCCCGCGGCCCCCGCTGGACGGCGCAGCTGGACGACCTCACGACGGACGCCCCCGCCCGCACCGACCGGTTCACGCACGCGACCACGGTCCTGGAGCTGTACCGCCTGCTGCTGCGCCTGCCCACGCTCGAACCCCTCGCGGACCGCGAGCACGGCTCCGCGACCGCCCACCGCAGCGGACCCGAGTCCCGCATGCTCGCCCGGATCCGCGCGCTGCTCGCCAAGGCGGAGGCGACCGGGTTCCCCGAGGAGGCGGAGGCGCTGACCGCCAAGGCGCAGGAGCTGACCGCCCGTTACAGCATCGACGAGGCGCTGCTGGCGGCCCGCGCGCCGGCCGCGGACGTCCCGGGCGCCTGCCGGATCGGGGTGGAGGCACCGTACGAACAGGCCAAGGCCGTCCTGCTGGATGTGGTGGCCACCGCCAACCACTGCCGGGCCGTGTGGAACGAACCGCTGGGCTTCTCCACGGTCGTCGGCTTCGAGGCGGACCTGGAGGTGGTCGAGCTGCTGCACACCTCGCTGCTCGTGCAGGCCATGCACGCGATGACGAAGGCGGAGGCCGGGCAGCGGGCGGGCGGCCGCAAGCGCACCAAGACCTTCCGGCAGTCCTTCTTCGCCGCCTACGCCCACCGGATGGGCATACGCCTCGCGGCCGCCGCGGAGAGCCAGGTGACCGACGATCTGCTGCCGGTCCTGGCCTCCCGCGAGGTCGCCGTCACGGCTCACACGGACCGCATGTTCCCGCGCACGACCACCACCCGGATGCGCGGGGTGAGCGACGCCGAGGGCTGGACGGAGGGCGTGGAGGCCGCCGACCGGGCGCAGGTGGCGTCCCGGCCGCGGCTGCCGTGAGACGGCGCGTCAGTCACCCGCCTGGGTGAAGGGCGTGACGGAGGCGTTCGGCGCGTCCCCCTGGAGGGCGACCTCGCCGTACGACCAGGGGAAGCTGTGGGCGCCGGTGGAGCCGGGAAGGGTGAACTTCGCGCTCTTGACGGGCAGGCTCTGCTTCCCGCCGGTGCCACCGCGCGTGTAGGTGATCGTGAAGGAGGCCGTCGCGTCCTTCGCCAGGGTCAGCTTCTGGGGCTGCGCGGACTTGTCGTGGGGGACGGATTTCGTGTCGCCGCCCGCGACGAGGTCGACGGCCGGGAATCCGGTCAGGACGCACTTGGCGTCGCGGTTGGTGACCGTGACGGTGACGTTGCCGGTGTCCCCGGCGGCCGGGGCCGCGCCGGCGGCGACGTCCACGCCGAGCGTGCACCCGGCGTCGGCCTTGTTCTTGTCGCCGTCGTCACCGCTGTTGCTGTCACAGGCGGTCAGGAGCAGGGCCGCCGCGAGGGCGGCGACGGCGAGCGGGGTGGTGCGCATGTGGTTCCTCTGGTGCTCAGGGGAGTGGTGCCGCCGAACCTACTGCCCCAGACCGGCCGTCGGCAGCCCGGACGGCAGCTTGCCACCTTCTGCCTTGGTGTAGGTCTCCTTGCCCAGGCTCCCCGACCACGTGATGTGCAGCGACTCCTTCGAAGCGGAGTCGACCATGCCGGTCGCCCGCTGCTTGCTGCCGTCCGTACAGGTCAGATGGATCATCTCCATCCCGGCCTCCTTGCCGGCCGTCCCGCTGCACACGGAGCCGCCGGTCGAGAAGAGGCCGGCCTGCTTGCCCGTGATCACCAGGGCCACGGCCTTGCCGTTCTTCGTGGCCAGCCAGCTGCCCTGCAGAGCGTCGGACGAGCTCGTCGCGGCACCGCTGCCGCCGCCCGTGGCCGAACCGGTGGCCGAGGAGGCGGAGGCGCTGGAGGTCGAGGAGGAGGCGTCGGAGCCGCCGCCGCTGCTGCACGCGGTCAGCGCGAGCGCGCCCGTCAGCCCCGCGGCAGCGGCCGCGACCCGCAGCAGTCGGCGCGACAGCGTACGGGCGGGACGCGTGAAGGTCGCCGAAGTCACTGGTAGCTCCCAAGCTGTAGCGGGCGGTGGCCGGGCGCCCGGCCGAGTGGCCACGACGCCCGCAGCAAGCTACCAGGGACCTCCTCCCGCCCCATGGGGACCGCCTGTGAGATTCACGAGACCTCCCACGCAGCGACGGCGGCACCTGCCAGGACGACCCGCGCACCCCCGGCAGGAACCCGGCGTGCGCCTGCTCACGCCCCGCTCCGCTCGTGCAAGGGCAGATGCAGGGAAACGGGGACTTCGGCCGGAGGCCGGCCACCGCTACCGCCCGACTTCCGTGCCCCGGCCCCAGATGAACTTCTCAGGTGCCATCGACGTGATGGTTGTCGAGTACGACGTCGAGCGGACGCTCTCCCTCCGCTGGACGGACGCCGATTCCGCCGACCCGGCGGACCGGACCATCACGTGGACATGGAACAGGAAGGCCGCGGAACGCGTCTCTTCCTTGTGAACGATCGTTGTGAACGATCCTTGTGCACGAGGGATTCGACCCCGACGACCCGGCCCGGCTGATGGCCCGCACGATCACGGGCCGGGACTGGAGAACGCATGTGATGCGGGCGCCGGGGCAGACGCTGGAGCGGATGGAGCACTCGCACTTCACATCCGTAACCACAGGAACACCCCGCGTGCACGTGCATATGCTCATGCATCTGCACGTGAACAGGGCTATGATCCCGAGCAGTTGACCATTGCATCAATGGCCCCAGGGCCACCGCACCATCGGGGAGCGACCTGTGGACCGCGACGTGTACAACGGCATGGCAGCCACGGAGCTGAACGGGGTGGCCTGGCAGAAGAGCCGGCACAGCAACTCGCAGGGTTCCTGCGTGGAGTTCGCCCGGCTGCCCGGCGGCGACGTGGCCGTGCGCAACTCCCGCTTTCCCGACGGGCCCGCGCTCGTCTACACCCGCGCGGAGATCGAGGCCATGCTCCTGGGTGTCAAGGACGGTGAGTTCGACCACCTCGTGGGCTGACCCGGGCCGTCGGCGGCGTCGTGGGGCCGGGCGTCGCGACGCGCGTAGAACCGCGGCGCGGGAAAACGCCGCGGTGCCTCACTCGGCCGACGGGGAGTGAGGCACGGGCAGTTGGAACAGTGCCCAGACGACCTTGCCGCCGAGCGTGCCCGCGAGCGGGTGCCAGCCCCAGCCGTCGGCGAAGGAGTCGACCAGGAACAGACCGCGCCCGGACTCCGCCGAGAAGTCCTCCTCCTCGCGCTCGACCGGGCTGTCCTGGCTGGGGTCGCGCACCGCGCACACCAGCCGCTCCGTCCAGCGCAGCAGGTGCAGCCGTACGCAGGGGGTCGGCTCCGCGGAACGCACCGCGCCGGCCGGCAGGGCATGGCGCAGTGCGTTGGTGACGAGTTCGGAGACCACCAGGCAGACGTCGTCGAAACGGTCGCCTATCTCCCACTGGTCCAGTGTTCTCCGGGTGAAACCCCGTGCCTCGCGCACCGCTTCGTAGCGGGCGGGGAGGGCGCAGGAGGCGGCGCTGGACACGGCCGCGATGTCCAGCGGCGGAAGGCCCTGCCGTAACGGCTCGAGCATGGTCGATCCATTCGTCCCCATGCGAGGCACTCCCGGGAATTCGCGGTCCAAGCGTGCACGATGCAGCGGTTGCGCGAGACCATGGTTTCGGATGTGTGGTGCAGATGCAAGGTGCAGATGCACGTGCACGTGACCGAATTGGACGTTCCCGTACCGCTTGTTGGCCATTTTTTCCGCCATCTTCTCTCCCCGTACTTGCCAACTCCCTCCCTCTTCCTGTGCAGAATCTTTGGCTTCTTTGCTTCTCTGTAATCGGACGAGTACTGCTTGGAGTGTTTTAGTGGCAGACTGCGGCCCCTGAAGGCGGTTGGGGAGGCTGGCGAACGTGAGCGTGGGAGAGCCCGGATCGGTGGTGCGGCGCATGCTGCTCGGCTCGCAACTGAGGCGACTGCGCGAGGCGCGGGGAATCACGCGCGAGGCCGCGGGTTACTCGATCCGCGCCTCGGAGTCGAAGATCAGCCGGATGGAGCTGGGCCGGGTGAGCTTCAAGACGCGTGACGTGGAAGACCTGTTGACGCTGTACGGCATCACCGACGAGGCGGAGCGCACCCAGCTCCTCTCCCTCGCCCGGGAGGCCAACGTGACGGGTTGGTGGCACAGCTACTCCGACGTCCTGCCGAGCTGGTTCCCCACCTATGTGGGCCTGGAGGGCGCCGCGTCCCTCATCCGCGCCTACGAGGTGCAGTTCGTGCACGGCCTGCTGCAGACCGAGGCGTATGCCCGTGCGGTCGTCCGGCGCGGCATGAAGGGGGCGAGCGAGGCCGAGGTGGAGAAGCGGGTCGCGGTGCGCCTGGAGCGGCAGAAGTACCTCGTCTCCGAGAACGCGCCCGACTTCCACATCGTGCTCGACGAGGCCGCTCTGCGCCGGCCGTACGGCGACCGCGAGGTGATGCGCGGCCAGCTCCAGCACCTCATCGACATCTCGGAACATCCGAACGTGCGGCTGCAGGTCATGCCGTTCAGCTTCGGCGGCCACTCCGGCGAGAGCGGCGCGTTCACGATCCTGTCCTTCACGGAGTCGGACCTGACGGACGTCGTCTACCTGGAGCAGCTCACCAGCGCGCTCTACCTGGACAAGCACGAGGACGTCACCCAGTACGAGAGGGCGCTCAAGGAGCTCCAGCAGGACAGCCCCGGACCGGACGAGAGCCGCGATCTCCTGCGGGGTCTGCTCCAGCTCTCCTAGGGATCCGTCCCGGTTCTGCCCGTGTTCTCCCCAGAACTTCGCTCAGCGTCCCCAACTCACTTGTGTCACAAGTACGATGACGTCAGATCAGACCTGGCGTTGATCGTGTGTCTGCTAGTGACTTGGGGATCACATGTCGTCGTACTTCACCGACCTGGCTCAGCAGTACATCGACGGTGAATGGCGCCCGGGCACGGGCTCCTGGGACATCATCGACTTCAACCCGTACGACGGCGAGAAGCTGGCGTCCATCACCATCGCCACGGTCGACGAGGTGGACGAGGCCTACCGGGCGGCCGCCCGCGCGCAGAAGAAGTGGGCCGCGACCAACCCGTACGCGCGCCGTGCCGTCTTCGAGAAGGCGCTGCGCCTGATCGAGGAGCGCGAGCAGGAGATCACCGAGGTGATCATCGCCGAGCTCGGCGGCACGCACCTGAAGGCCGGCTTCGAGCTCCACCTCGCCAAGGAGTTCCTGCGCGAGTCGATCCAATGGGCGCTGCGGCCCGAGGGCCGGATCCTTCCCTCGCCGGTCGACGGCAAGGAGAACCGCCTCTACCGGGTCCCGGTCGGCGTGGTCGGCGTGATCAGCCCCTTCAACTTCCCCTTCCTGCTGTCGATCAAGTCGGTCGCCCCGGCCCTGGCGCTCGGCAACGCCGTGGTCCTCAAGCCGCACCAGAACACCCCGATCACCGGCGGTTCCCTGGTCGCGAAGATCTTCGAGGACGCCGGGCTGCCGGGCGGTCTCCTCAACGTCGTCATCACGGACATCGCGGAGATCGGCGACGCCTTCATCGAGCACCCGGTCCCCAAGGTCATCTCCTTCACCGGCTCCGACAAGGTCGGCCGCCACGTGGCCACCGTCTGCGCCTCGCACTTCAAGCGCTCGGTCCTCGAACTCGGCGGCAACAGCGCCATCGTGGTCCTCGACGACGCCGACCTCGACTACGCGGTCGACGCGGCGGTCTTCAGCCGCTACGTCCACCAGGGCCAGGTCTGCATGGCCGCCAACCGCGTGCTGGTGGACCGCTCGATCGCCGACGAGTTCACCGAGAAGTTCGTCGCCAAGGTGAAGACGCTCAAGGTCGGCGACCCGAGCGACCCGCAGACCGTCATCGGCCCGGTCATCAACTCCTCGCAGGCCGAGGCCCTTTCGAGCACGGTCGAGCAGGCCATCGCCGAGGGCGCGACGGCACTGCTGCGCGGCACGACCACCGAGAACCTGGTCGAGCCGTCCGTCCTGACCGGCGTCCCCGCCGACTCCGCCCTGCTGCGCCAGGAGGTCTTCGGCCCCGTCGCCTTCGTCATCCCCTTCGACGGCGAGGAGGAGGCGGTGCGCATCGCCAACGACACGCCGTACGGCCTGAGCGGCGCCGTACACACCGGCGACATCGAGCGCGGCGTGAACTTCGCCAAGCAGATCGACACCGGCATGTTCCACGTGAACGACGGCACGGTCCACGACGAGCCGCTCGTGCCGTTCGGCGGCGAGAAGAGATCCGGCGTCGGCCGTCTGAACGGCGAGACCACGATCGACTCCTTCACCACCCTGAAGTGGATCTCGGTGCAGCACGGCAGGAGCGGGTTCCCCTTTTAGACCCGATTTCGGCGCCACGGGCCATCGAGGACAGAAGTTGTCCTCGACGGCCCGTAGCTTCGTCGGTGTCGGCAGGGGGACGGACCTCCTGCCACCGGCGAAAGGCGGCCCTCATGGTCACTCACGTTCCCGCGGAGGCGAAGGGCGACGAGCGGGGAGCGTTGCTCGCGTTCATCGAGGAGCAGCGCGGCGGCATCCGGCGCGCGCTGCTCGGACTGACCGAGGAGCAGGCCGCGAGCAAGCCCAGCGCCAGTGACCTCTCGCTCTCCGGCCTGCTCAAGCACGTCGCCGAGGTCGAGCAGAGCTGGATCGCGCGCGCCAGGCAGGAGCCGCCGGCGATCCACCGGGACGAGTCCAACTGGGACGAGACCTTCCGGCTGGTGGAGGGCGAGACCGTCGAGTCCCAGCTCGCCCACTGGGAGAAGGTGGCCGCCGAGACCGAGGCCTACGTCCGCTCCGTGCCGAGCCTGGACGACACCTTCCCGCTCCCGAACGACCCGTGGTTCCCGCCGGACGCCCGGGTCTCCGTGCGCTGGGTCTGTCTGAACCTCATCCGCGAGATCGCCCGGCACGCCGGCCACGCCGACATCATCCGGGAGTCGCTGGACGGCAAGACGGCGTTCGAGCTGGTCGCCCTGGAGCAGGGCAAGAGCTGGGGGTGACCTTCCGGGGTCCTACGCTGGCCCCATGTCAGCGATCCGTCTCCTCGTGCTCGGCGCGGTCCGCCAGCACGGGCGGGCCCACGGCTACCAGGTGCGCAACGACCTGGAGTACTGGGGCGCGCACGAGTGGTCCCACGCCAAGCCCGGCTCGATCTACCACGCGCTCAAGCAGATGGCGAAGCAGGGGCTTCTGCACGCGCACGAGATCGCCCCGTCCACGGCCGGCGGCCCGCCGCGCACCGAGTACGAGATCACCGACCGGGGCACCGAGGAGTTCCTCCGGCTGCTGCGCGAGGCGCTGACCGCCTACGACCAGAAGACGGACGTGAAGTCGGCGGCCATCGGCTTCATGGTCGATCTGCCGCGCGCCGAGGTGGTGTCCCTGCTCAAGGAGCGCGTCCGGCGCATCGAGGAGTGGCGTACCGCCGTCACCGAGCACTACGTCCCCGAGGACGGCCCCGAACAGCTGGGCCACATCGGCGAGATCATGAACCTCTGGGTCCACACGGCCGACGGCGAGGCCGAGTGGACCCAGGGGCTGATCGGCCGGATCGAGGGCGGGGCGTACACCTTCGCCGGGGAGGGCGAGCCCTTCGTCGGCGTCCTCGTGGACGGTCAGGAGAACCCGTACGCGACGGGGGAGCGACATCCGGAGGACGACCGCTGACCGCCTCCCTGCCCATGGCCGACGGCGTGGTGCTGGTGGGCCGTTCGGCGGCCGGCATGCTTCAGTCGGCGCTGGGGCCGGCGATCCTGACCGGCGTCGGACTCGCCCTCGGCCCACTTCCTGGGCGCGGTGGGCCTGTTGCTGCTGCTCCGCTTCGCCATGCTGTGGATCGGCATCCACCTGGCCATGGTCGCCGGGAGCCCGGAGACGGTGCAGGCCGTGCAGATCCTGGTCTGGCCGATCGGGTTCCTCTCCAACGCCCTGGCCGCCCCCGACTCGATGCCCGGCCGGCTGGGCACGGTCGTCGAGTGGAACCCCATGTCGCAGACCGCGACCGCCGGGCGCGACCTGCTGGCTGGCCCCGGCGGCGAGCCGGGGCACGTGTGGGCGGCGGTCGTACGGCCGTTGGGCCTGCCGGCGGTGTTCCTCCCCGCGGCCGTACGGCGGTTTCCACGCATGGACCGCTGAGCTCGTCCACGGAGCGCTAGTGGTGGAAGCCGGTGGCCGCCTCCTTGTCCCTGGTCAGGGGGCGCGGCTGCCGGCGCAGCTCCGGCAGCAGACGGGTCAGGTCCTCCACGAACAGGTCGGCCAGGTCCGCCGAGAAGCCGTTGCGGCACACGATCCGCAGCACCGAGAGGTCCTCGCGGTGCGGCGGGAAGGTGTACGCGGGCACCAGCCAGCCGCTCTCGCGCAGCCGCCGGGAGACGTCGAAGACGTCGTACGCCTCCACGCCCGGCGCCGTGGTGAACGCGAAGACCGGCAGCTCGTCGCCCCGCGTCAGCAGCCGGAAGTCACCGAGCGCCGCCACCCGGTCGGCGATGGACCGGGCCACGTCGCGTGTCGTCTGCTGCACGGCGCGGTAGCCCTCCCGCCCCAGCCGCAGGAACGTGTAGTACTGGGCGACCACCTGCGCGCCGGGCCGGGAGAAGTTCAGGGCGAAGGTCGGCATGTCGCCGCCCAGGTAGTTGACCCGGAAGACGAGCTCCTCCGGCAGCGCCTCCTTGTCGCGCCACAGCGCCCAGCCGACGCCCGGGTAGACCAGGCCGTACTTGTGCCCCGAGGTGTTGATGGACGCCACGCGCGGCAGGCGGAAGTCCCACACCAGGTCCTCGTCGAGGAACGGCGCGATCATGCCGCCGGAGGCGGCGTCGACGTGCACCGGGATGTCCAGGCCCGTGCGCTCCTGCAGGGCGTCGAGGGCCGTGCAGAGGTCGGCGACGGGCTCGTAGGAGCCGTCGAAGGTGGAGCCGAGGATGCCGACGACGCCGATGGTGTTCTCGTCGCACAGCTCGGCCGCGGCCTGCGGGTCGAGGTGGAACCGGTCGCCCTCCATGGGGACCTGGCGGGCCTCCACCTCCCAGAAGTTGCAGAACTTCTCCCAGCAGACCTGGACGTTGACCCCCATGACCAGGTTGGGCCGGGCGCCCGGCGCCGGACTGCGGTGGCTCCAGCGGCGCTTGAGCGCCATGCCGGCGAGCATGCACGCCTCGCTCGAACCTGTCGTCGAACAGCCCACAGCGGCCGACGGGTCCGGCGCGTTCCACAGGTCGGCGAGCATCGCCACGCAGCGCCGCTCCAGCTCGGCCGTGCGCGGGTACTCGTCCTTGTCGATCATGTTCTTGTCCCGGCACTCCGCCATCAGGACGCCGGCCTGCGGCTCCATCCAGGTGGTGACGAAAGTGGCCAGGTTCAGCCGGGAGTTGCCGTCCAGCATCAGCTCGTCGTGCACCAGCTGGTAGGCCGACGACGGCGCCATGGGGGCGTCGGGCAGCCGGTGCCGGGGCGGGGCCTCGGTCATGCCGCCGACCGGATTCGCCTCGCCGAAGAAGGGGTTGACGGACAGCGCACGCTCGTCGGACTGGTCGGGACCTTTGTGGAGCGCCATGGGTGTGTCTCCTCGCGTCCGCTGATGAACGACTGCCGGCGAACCGGAGTTCCCACGCCGGCCCCGCTGCGACCGGGCGTCCCGGGAGAATCGGGCTTGCACCTCACGCGACGTGAGGAGCCACCGTGGAGTGCGTACCAAGGAGGGAGCGGACGAAGTGAGCCACTGGTCAGGACGGGACGGCTACGCGGTCGGAGAGGTCGCGGGCTTCGCCGGCGTCACGGTGCGCACGCTGCACCACTACGACGCCATCGGGCTGCTCGTGCCGAGCGCGCGCAGCCACGCCGGGCACCGGCGCTACAGCGAGGCCGACCTCGACCGGCTGCAGCAGATCCTGTTCTACCGGGAGCTGGGCTTCCCGCTCGAGGAGGTCGCGGCCCTGCTCGACGACCCGGACACGGACCCGCGCGCGCACCTGCGCCGCCAGCACGAACTGCTGACCGCCCGGATCGAGAAGCTGCAGAAGATGGCCGAGGCCGTGGAGCACGCCATGGAGGCACGCAAGATGGGCATCAACCTCACCCCGGAGGAGCGCTTCGAGGTCTTCGGCGACAAGGACCCCGACCAGTACGCGGAGGAGGCCGAGGCGCGCTGGGGCGGCACCGAGGCGTACGCCGAGTCCCAGCGCCGGGCCGCGGCCTACACCAAGGAGGACTGGAAACGCCTGCAGGCCGAGGTCGACGACTGGAGCGAGCGGTACGCGGCCCTGGTCGCCGCCGGCGCCCCCGCGACCGGCGAGGCGGCGATGGACCTGGCCGAGGAGCACCGCCGGCACGTCAGCCGCTGGTTCTTCGAGGTGTCGTACGACATGCACCGGTGCTTCGCCGAGATGTACGTCTCCGACGAGCGCTTCAAGGCGTACTACGACACCATGCACCCCGGCCTCGCCGCGCACCTGAGGGACGCGATCACGGCGAACGCCGCCCGCCACGAGGCGTGACCGTCGCGCCGGCCCGGGGGATCACTCCCGGGCCAGCACGACGGCCGTGCCGTACGCGCACACCTCCGTGCCGACGCCCGCCGCCTCGCTGACGTCGAAGCGGAACATCAGCACCGCGTTCGCACCACGCGCGCGTGCCTGCTCCACCAGCCGCTCCATGGCCTGGTTCCGGGTCTCCACGAGCGTCTTGGTCAGCCCGCGCAGCTCACCGCCGACCATCGACTTCAGTCCCGCACCGATCTGGCTGCCCACGTGCCGGGACCGCACCGTCAGCCCGAAGACCTCGCCGAGCACCTCCACGACCCGGTGACCGGGCACGTCGTTCGTCGTGACGACCAGGACGTCCGGGCGGGGCTCCTGGCCGCCGCCGTATTCATCGATTCCCATGACCTCACAGCTTTCTCCCACTCGGCGCACAGTGCATCCTGGAGGCACCGGTGGAACCTGGGGCGGACACATAACGTTGATAGCTTTGAGCGCCCGCAGAAGGACGCCGTTCCTTCCCCCACCCCCTCAGGAGCCCGGAACCGTGACGACGCTTGCCCTCGGCCCGAGCTGGCTGGATCCGAACTACCTCCTCGACACGTTCGGCATCTGGGGCCTGCTCCTCATCGTCTTCGCCGAGTCCGGCCTGCTCATCGGTTTCTTCCTGCCCGGCGACTCGCTGCTGTTCACCTGCGGCCTGCTGATCACCTCCCATCAGCTGAACTTCCCGCTGTGGGGAGCCATCGCACTGATCTGCGTCGCCGCGATCCTCGGCGACCAGGCGGGCTACATGTTCGGCAAGAAGGTCGGCCCGTCCCTGTTCAACCGGCCCGACTCGCGCCTGTTCAAGCAGGAGAACGTGGTCAAGGCGCACGAGTTCTTCGAGAAGTACGGCCCCAAGTCGCTGGTCCTGGCCCGCTTCGTGCCCATCGTGCGTACGTTCACGCCGATCATCGCCGGCGTCAGCGGCATGAAGTACCGCTCGTTCCTGACCTTCAACGTCATCGGCGGTGTGCTGTGGGGCGCCGGTGTCACCCTTCTGGGCTCCTGGCTCGGCAAGATCGACTTCGTCAACAAGAACATCGAGGCGATCCTGATCCTGATCGTCCTCGTCTCGGTGGTCCCGATCATCATCGAGTTCCTGCGGGCGCGCTCCAAGAACCGCAAGGCCGGGCCCGAGGCGTCCGAGCCCGTCCAGGAGCAGACGCAGCCCTTCCCGGTGGTCATGGACGACTCGACGACCCAGCTGCGCCGTATCCCGCCGGCGGACCAGGACCACTCCCAGCAGTACCAGCAGCAGTACCAGCAGCCGTACGACCCGAACCAGCAGTACGCGCAGCCCCAGTACCCGGACCAGCGCTACCCGCAGCAGCAGTACCAGCAGCCGCAGCACTCGCAGCAGCAGTACCCCCAGCCGCAGCAGTACGGCGACCAGTACCCGTACGACAACCAGAACCAGGGCTACTGAGCGGCCTCCCAGAGGCTCAGAAACCTCGCGTCCGCTTCGCGGCCCGCCGCTTCTCCGCGGAGCCGATCCGCAGGAATAGCCGCGAGATCTCCGAACCGAGGTTGACCCCGATGGCGATGGCCATGGCGAGCGAGGCCGCCGTGGCCAGCGACACCAGCCCCTTGTCGACGTCGTTCTGCGCGATCGACAGCAGCCCGAAGTACGTCGAGGAACCCGGCAGCAGCGGCCCGATCGCCGCCGTCGTGTACGGCAGGGCCGAGGCGAACCGGTAGCGCGACAGCAGCTGCCCGAACAGCCCGACGAGCCCCGCCGCCACCGCGGTGGAGGCCACCGGCGACAGATCGCCGGGATAGCGCAGCGCGCCGTACACGCACCACGCGACACCGCCGTTCAGCGTCACCCACGCCACCGTCGAGCGCTCCTGCTGGAGCAGCACCGCGAACGTCAGCGACAGCAGCATCGAGGCGCCGATCTGCCACAGCGGCCGGTCGGCGATCCGCAGGGCCGCGTCCGGGTTGAGCTTGGCGCCCAGGTTCACCCCGAAGTACAGGACGACCAGCACGCCCGTGACGATGCCGACGAACAGGTAGACGACCTCCAGCAGACGCGCCGACGCGGTGATGTAGAACCCGGTCAGCCCGTCCTGCACGCCCGCCACCAGGGCCCGCCCCGGCAGCAGCGCGAACAGCCCACCGGTGATGACCGCGGACGCCTTCACGTCCACGTGGGCGACGGTCAGCGCGACCCCGATCGCGGCCGGCGGCATCGCGGCGACGGTGAACTGGTAGAACTCCGGCAGCCCGCGCCCCGCGCACAGCCACGCCAGCCGGTCGCCGAGCATCGCGCCGAGCATGGCCGCGAGGAACACGACCACGTCACCGCCGACGAGCACGGAGGCCGCCCCGGCGAGCAGGCCGCTCGCCCCGGTCAGCACCCAGGTGGGGTACGGGTGGCGGTTGCGGCGGATCTCCGCGAGCCGGCGGTAGGCCTCCTCCAGGGAGATGTGGGTCTCGGTGTCGCTGAGGTCGTCCACCAGCCGGTAGACGGCCGCCAGCCGCGTGTAGTCGGTGGCCCGGCGCCGCACGGTCCGTGACGCGGTCACCGGGTCGTCGACCAGGGACGGCTGGTAGGAGATCGACAGCAGCGTGAAGGTGACGTTCGGCTCGCAGCGGTCCAGCCCGTAGGAGCGGCACACCGCGAACATCGCGGCCTCGACGTCCTCCGCGCCCTCACCGCCCGCGAGCAGCAACTCGCCGATACGCAGGGTCATGTCGAGCACGCGCGGGACGGCGGGGCCGCCGTCCTCCGTCCTGGGCGGCGGCTCCGGCGCGGGCCGCTCCGCCACCGGCATGCGCAGCATCGTGCGCATGCGGTCCTGCCAGGGCACGTCCTTGGTCAGGCTGACGACCGGCACGCCGGTCGCCGGGGTGAAGGCGACCGGCGCCTGCTTGGAGCTGTAGGTGCTCGGCATGCTGAACGCCGACCCCTCGGCCTCCGCCCCCGGCGGCTGCGGGACCGCCAGTCCGTCCGGGACGGCGAACTCGGAGGTCGTCTCCGGCTCGACGGCCGCTCTGGGGGCGACGAAGCCCGCGGGAATCGCGAACTCGGATGTGATCTCGGGATCGAACGTGCCCCTGGCCTCGTCCGACTGCGGCTTGCGGTCCTCCGCCTCCGTCACGTGAGTAACGCTCCCTGTACGACGCGTACGGCACTGCCCAGTATGCGCACAGCATGACAAACGGGCCGCACGCGTATGCGTGCGGCCCGAGAGCACTGCTGGGGGCTCAGTGGCCGCCCTGGTCCTTGAAGCGCTTGTACGAACGCTCGATCTCGGCCTCGGCCTCCGTGCGGCCCACCCAGTCGGCGCCCTCGACGGACTTGCCGGGCTCCAGGTCCTTGTAGACCTCGAAGAAGTGCTGGATCTCCAGCCGGTCGAACTCCGAGACGTGGTGAATGTCACGCAGGTGCTCCACGCGCGGGTCCGTCGACGGCACGCACAGCAGCTTGTCGTCGCCGCCGGCCTCGTCCGTCATCCGGAACATGCCGATCGCGCGGCAGCGGATCAGACAGCCCGGGAACGTCGGCTCGTCCAGGATGACGAGCGCGTCCAGCGGGTCGCCGTCCTCGCCGAGGGTGTTCTCGACGAAGCCGTAGTCGGTCGGGTAGGCGGTCGAGGTGAAGAGTCGACGGTCCAGGCGGATCCGACCGGTCTCGTGGTCCACCTCGTACTTGTTCCGCGAACCCTTCGGAATCTCGATCGTGACGTCGAACTCCACCGGTGGCTCCTCCATGATCAACACATAGTTCTGGTGGTTAAGTGTCCCTCACGCAGGTGTGTGATCGCGAAAGGGGCTGGTGGTCGTGCCTGAACTGAGGCCTTGGCGGGCCGCGAGACCGCACGTGGCGCGGGCCGCGAACGCCGTACGACCGCTCCTGGCACGGACCGCCGGGACCGTACGCCCCCAGCTCGAACGAGCCGCGAACGCCGCACGGCCACGGCTGGAACGAGCCGCCGCGGCCACGAAGCCGCGACTCGCGCGAGCGCGACGGGCCGTGGGACCACGGCTCGCGACGCTGCGGGCCTCGCGTCCGCGGTCGGTCAAGACCTGGCAGTACACAGCCGGCGCGACGACCCTCGGGCTGGTGCTGGCCAGTGGGGTGGTGACCGCCGCCGGCCCCTGGGACGCCAACGGTCAGCGTACGGCCGAGCGCGACCGCGCGGTCGCCCTGGAACGCACGGGTGGCGCAGATCACGGCCGTCGTACCGATACATCCGGATCGTCCGACACGACGGCGGGCGCGCCCCGGCCCGCGCCGAGCGCGGCGTCGGTGCTGGTGGGTCTCGGAGGCGCCGAGAACACCGTGAAGTCGGCCCCGGCCGGACCGGCCCTCGCCGACGTCCTGCGGCCCCTCCTCGGCGACCCCGCGCTCGGCGGCCACCGCGCCGGCGCCGTCGTCGATGTCGCCACCGGCAGGCGCCTGTACGGCACCGCGGCCGACGACGCCCTCACCCCCGCCTCCACGACGAAGATCGCCACGGCCGTCGCGGCCCTGTCGGCGATGGGCGGGGAGTACCGCTTCAGCACCCGCACCGTCCTGGAGCCCGACACCGGGGAACTCGTCCTGATCGGCGGCGGCGACCCGACCCTGACGGCCCACAAGGACGCCCAGGGCTGGGCGAGCCTGCGCGACCTGGCCGCCGGCACGGCGAAGGCCCTCAAGAAGCGGGGCCTGTCCAAGGTGACGCTCTCCTACGACACCACTCTCTACGCCGGCCCCGAACTGCACCCCATCGGCGTCAACGACAACCTCGCGCCGGTCAGCGCCCTCATGGCAGACGAGGGCCGCACGGACGACTCCGCGAGCGGCCCGGCGCCGCGCGTGACGGACCCGGCGGCGGACGCGGCGGCGAAGTTCGCCGGTTTCCTGGCCGACCAGGGCATCAGGACGACGCCCCCCGGGCCGTCCAAGGCCACCACGCGCGCGCAGTCGCTGGCCGCCGTCACCTCACCGCCGCTCTCGGCGCTGGTCGAACGCATGCTGACCAACTCCGACAACGACATCGCCGAGGCCCTGGCCCGCCAGACGGCGGTGTCGACGGGCGGCCGGGCGAGCTTCGACGGCGGCGCCGACGCGATCGCCGCCGAGCTGAAGAAGCTCGGACTGCCCGCGCGCGGCGCCCGGTTCCGCGACGGCAGCGGCCTGAACCGCGACGACCGGCTCACCCCGGACCTCCTGACGGCCCTGCTGGTGACGGCCGGCGCCCCCGCCCACCCCGAACTCCGCCCGATCCTCACCGGCCTCCCGGTGGCCGGGTTCACCGGCACCCTGACCAGCCGCTACACGGACGGCGCGGCAGGTGTCGTACGGGCGAAGACCGGCACGCTGACGGGCGTGAACACCCTGGCGGGAACGGTGGTCGACCAGGACGGACGCCTGCTGGCGTTCGCGTTCATGGCGTCGGAGACGACCAGCCCGGCGGCGGCGCAGTCGGCACTGGACCGGACCGCCACGGCGCTGGCGGCGTGCGGCTGCCGCTGACGGCGTGAACCCGGGCGCCCCGGCCGCACCGCACGTCAACCCGGCAGCACGGGCCCCCTGGCCGACCTCCACGCCCTGCCCCAAGAGGGAACGCTCACGTACGGTTGACGCATGACGAGCATCGGTGGTGCCGAGATGGTCGACTGGAATCTCGCGGTCGCGACCGCGACCCGGCTCGTGCGGCCGGGCCCCGACGTGAGCCGTGACGAGGCCCGAGCGGTCGTCGCGGAACTGCGCCGGCATGCCAAGGCCTCGGAGGAACACGTCCGGGGCTTCACCCGGCTGGGGACGGAGGAGACGCACGACACCCCGGTCCTCGTCGTCGACCGCCCCGGCTGGGTGCGGGCGAACGTCGCCGGCTTCCGGGAGATCCTCAAGCCGCTGCTGGACAAGATGCAGGAGCGGCGCGGCAACACGCCGGGCGGAGCGATGCTCGGCGCGGTCGGCGGCAAGGTCACCGGCGTCGAACTGGGCATGCTGCTGTCCTTCCTGGCCTCCCGCGTCCTCGGCCAGTACGAGACCTTCGCCCCCTCCACCCGCGACCTGCCGGCCGGCGAGAACGGCGGCGGCCGGCTGCTCCTGGTGGCGCCCAACATCGTGCACGTGGAGCGTGAACTCGACGTCGAGCCCCACGACTTCCGCCTGTGGGTCTGCCTGCACGAGGAGACGCACCGCACGCAGTTCACCGCGGTTCCCTGGCTGCGCGACCACCTCGAGGGCGAGATCCAGTCTTTCTTGGGAGAGACGGACGTCGACCCGATGACCGTCCTGGAGCGCGTCCGGGAGGCCGCCCAGTCGCTCGCCGGGGGACGCCCGGAGGGCGAGGAGGACGACGGCGGCCGGTCCTTCGTGGAACTCGTGCAGACCCCCGCCCAGCGGGAGATCCTCGGCCGGCTCACCGCCGTGATGTCCCTGCTGGAGGGCCACGCCGACTTCGTGATGGACGGTGTGGGCCCGCAGGTCGTGCCGACCGTCTCCGAGATCCGCGAGAAGTTCCAGCAGCGCCGCGCCAAGGGTGCCTCGCGGCTGGACATGACCCTGCGCAAGCTGCTGGGCCTGGACGCCAAGCTCCGGCAGTACCGGGACGGCGAACGGTTCGTACGGGCCGTCGTGGAGGAGGTCGGGATGGACGGCTTCAACCGCGTGTGGACGTCCCCCAACACCCTCCCCACGAAGACGGAGATCGCCAAGCCGGCGGACTGGGTCGCGCGAGTGCACCGCAAGAGCGAGTCGTGAACGCGGTCGCAAGGCCGTGAGAGGAATCCGGCCGACGGCAGGCGAACGCCCCTCCAATCACCCGTCCGAGGGACCGTGAGCGATGGGTAGGCGTGCGATGCTCGGGGAAAGCCCCGGTTCTGTCACCATCTACACACTCTGAGTGACCGGCCTCGGGTTCACCCCCGAAAACTTCATGAAGGGAACCGGACATGGGTCCCCATCCTGCGGTCGCGGCGATACGCCTGGCGGTCCGCCGCGTCCTGCACGACATCCTCAACGACTTGAGCTCCGAGCCGCCCGCGGCGACCGGGGCGTCCTCCGTCTCCGGGCCACCGGTGGTCTCCGGCCCGTCCGTGGTGCCCGGGCCGTCCGTGGTGCCCGGGCCTTCCGCCGTCCCCGGGTCCTCCGCCGTCCCCGGGTCCTTCGCCCCCTCGGGGCGGGCCGCGGTCTCCGCGCAGCGCCAGTACGCGCGCGCGTCCGCGCCGCTCGTGCTCGTGGCCTGCTCCGGCGGCGCCGACTCCATGGCCCTCGCCTCCGCCCTCGCCTTCGAGGCCCCCAAGCTCGGCATCCGCGCCGGGGGCGTCACCGTCGACCACGGCCTGCAGCCCGGCTCCGACCTGCGCGCCGAGGAAGTCGCCCTGCGGCTGCGCGAGTTGGGCCTGGACCCGGTCGACTCCGTCGCCGTGACCGTCGGCCGCGAAGGCGGCCCGGAAGCCGCCGCCCGCGACGCCCGCTACGCCGCCCTCGACGCCGCCGCCGCCCGCCACGGCGCCGAGGCGATCCTGCTCGGCCACACCCGCGACGACCAGGCCGAGACCGTCCTGCTCGGCCTCGCCCGCGGCTCCGGCATCCGCTCCCTGTCCGGAATGGCCGCGGTCTCGGGGGCCGGCGGCCGTTACCGCCGCCCCTTCCTTCAGCTCGACCGGCAGACCGCCCGCAAGGCCTGCATGGTCCAGTCCCTGCCCGTCTGGGACGACCCCCACAACGCCGACCCCGCCTACACCCGCTCCCGGCTGCGCCACGAGGGCCTGCCCGCCCTGGAGAAGGCCCTCGGCAAGGGTGTCGTCGAGGCTCTCGCCCGCACCGCCCAGCTCTCCCGCGACGACGCCGACGCCCTCGACGCCTGGGCGCGCCAGGCCGAGGCCTCCGTACGGGACGCCGCCGGTCTGCTGGAGTGCGCCAAGCTCTACGTCCTGCCGCCCGCCGTGCGCCGCCGCGTCCTGCGCCAGGCCGCCATCGAGGCCGGCGCTCCCGCGGGCTCCCTGTTCGCCCGCCACATCGAGGAAGTCGACCGGCTGATCACCGGCTGGCGCGGCCAGGGGGCCATCAACCTGCCCGGCAAAGTCGTCGCCCAGCGCCAGGGTGGCAGACTGGTGATTCGGCAAGGCTGAATCTCATCCCCTTTTGTGGGGGATCCGGGTCCCTCCAGGGGCCGGGCAGCCGGTGGGACGACCGAAAGTGATGCGGGTGGACGCGAAAGACATGGGTGCGGACCTTCAGCAGGTGCTCATCACCAAGGAAGAGATCGACGCGAAGCTGGCCGAGCTGGCCGCGAAGATCGACGCGGAATACGCGGGCAAGGACCTGCTCATCGTCGGTGTCCTCAAGGGTGCGGTGATGGTCATGGCCGACCTCGCGCGGGCGCTGTCCACCCCCGTCACCATGGACTGGATGGCCGTGTCGTCGTACGGCGCGGGCACCCAGTCCTCCGGAGTGGTGCGGATCCTCAAGGACCTCGACACCGACATCAAGGGCAAGCACGTCCTGATCGTCGAGGACATCATCGACTCCGGGCTGACGCTGTCCTGGCTGATCAACAACCTCGGCTCGCGCGAGCCTGAGTCGTTGAAGATCTGCACCCTGCTGCGCAAGCCGGACGCCGCCAAGGTCGCCATCGACGTCGAGTGGGTCGGCTTCGACATTCCGAACGAATTCGTCGTCGGCTACGGCCTCGACTACGCCGAGAAGTACCGGAACCTCCCGTTCGTCGGTACGCTCGCGCCCCACGTCTACGGCGGCTGACCGGCCCCCGAGGGCATCCTTGGGGCCAAGAGAGCCTTCTTTGTAGGACGATCGGGAACCCCAGCGGGTTTCGCGCCGTTGGAGCATGCAGACGGGTTGCCAGCCCGCCCGTGCGGCTTCGGGCGACAATGCTGGGGTACCGTCAGAAGAACTGTCTTATCAAACTCACTATGGCAGGAGGGACGGGGCGGCACCGCTCCGTGTGGATGGACGTGAAGCGATACTTCCGTGGGCCGGTCATGTGGATCGTGCTGGCCGTCCTTGCCGTGGTCGTGTTGATGCAGGTCGTCGGTTCGTCCGGCGGCTACAAGACGGTGGACACAGGCCAGGTCGTCGCAGCGATCAACGACAACAAGGTGGAGTCGGCCAAGCTGACCACCGGTGACGAGCAGACCGTCAAGGTCCAGCTCAAGTCTGGCGAAAAGGTCGAGGGCAGCTCCAAGATCCAGGCGAGCTACATCGGCGACCAGGGCGTGGCCATCGCCAACACGCTGCAGACCAAATACCAGGACAAGCAGATCCCGGACGGCTACACCGTGTCGCCGTCCAAGCAGAACCCCTTCCTGGGCATCCTGCTCTCCCTGCTTCCCTTCGTCCTGATCGTGGTCGTCTTCCTGTTCCTGATGAACCAGATGCAGGGCGGCGGCTCCCGGGTCATGAACTTCGGGAAGTCCAAGGCCAAGCTCATCACCAAGGACACGCCGAAGACGACGTTCTCCGACGTCGCGGGCTGTGACGAGGCCGTCGAGGAACTCCACGAGATCAAGGAGTTCCTGCAGGAGCCGGCGAAGTTCCAGGCCGTCGGCGCCAAGATCCCCAAGGGCGTGCTGCTCTACGGCCGCCCCGGTACCGGCAAGACGCTGCTCGCGCGTGCCGTCGCCGGTGAGGCGGGGGTCCCGTTCTACTCGATCTCCGGTTCCGACTTCGTCGAGATGTTCGTCGGTGTCGGTGCCTCCCGGGTCCGTGACCTGTTCGAGCAGGCCAAGGCGAACGCCCCGGCGATCGTCTTCGTCGACGAGATCGACGCGGTCGGCCGCCACCGCGGCGCCGGCCTCGGCGGTGGTCACGACGAGCGCGAGCAGACGCTGAACCAGCTGCTCGTCGAGATGGACGGCTTCGACGTCAAGGGTGGCGTGATCCTCATCGCGGCCACCAACCGTCCGGACATCCTCGACCCGGCGCTGCTGCGCCCGGGCCGCTTCGACCGCCAGATCGCGGTCGACCCGCCGGACCTGCAGGGCCGTCTGGAGATCCTCAAGGTCCACCAGAAGGGCAAGCCGGTCGCGCCCGACGTCGACCTCGCGGCGGTCGCCCGCCGTACGCCGGGCTTCACCGGTGCGGACCTGAGCAACGTCCTCAACGAGGCCGCTCTGCTCACGGCCCGCAGCGACCGCAAGCTCATCGACAACTCGATGCTCGACGAGGCCATCGACCGTGTGGTGGCGGGCCCGCAGAAGCGGACCCGGATCATGTCGGACAAGGAGAAGAAGATCACCGCGTACCACGAGGGCGGACACGCCCTGGTCGCGGCGGCTTCCCCGAACTCCGACCCGGTCCACAAGATCACCATCCTGAGCCGCGGCCGTGCGCTCGGCTACACGATGGTGCTCCCGGACGAGGACAAGTACTCGACCACCCGCAACGAGATGCTCGACCAGCTCGCCTACATGCTGGGCGGCCGGGCGGCCGAGGAACTGGTCTTCCACGACCCGACCACGGGCGCGGCCAACGACATCGAGAAGGCCACGGCCACGGCCCGAGCGATGGTCACCCAGTACGGCATGACCGAGCGGCTGGGCGCCATCAAGTTCGGCGGCGACAACACCGAGCCGTTCCTCGGACGTGAGATGGCTCACCAGCGTGACTACTCGGAAGAGGTCGCCGCGCTGGTGGACGAGGAAGTCAAGAAGCTCATCGAGAACGCGCACAACGAGGCCTGGGAGATCCTGGTCGAGAACCGCGATGTCCTCGACAACCTCGTGCTCAAGCTGCTCGAGAAGGAGACGCTGAACAAGGAGGAGATCGCGGAGATCTTCGCCACCATCGTCAAGCGTCCGCCGCGGCCCGCCTGGACCGGTTCCTCGCGGCGCACGCCGTCCACCCGCCCGCCGGTGCTCTCCCCCAGGGAGCTCGCACTGACCAACGGTGCCAACGGCGCGACCCCGGCGATCTCCACCGCCAAGTCGACGGCGACGGAGCAGGCTCCGGCGACCGAGGCGATCCCGGAGGACCGGCCCGAGAGCTGACCTCGCCCTTCGGCCCGCACGGACCGGAATGGCTGTACGCGCCCCCCAGGTTTTAGCCTGGGGGGCGCGGCGTTTTCAGCCAGGCCGCAGACGAGGCGCGTGACCCGCACGCGTGACCCGCACAGGAACGAGAATCCACATGACCGACCCCGTGACGCTGGACGGCGAAGGCAGCATCGGCGAGTTCGACGAGAAGCGTGCCGAGAACGCCGTCCGTGAGCTGCTGATCGCGGTCGGGGAGGACCCGGACCGGGAGGGCCTCAAGGAGACGCCGGCGCGGGTGGCGCGGGCGTACAAAGAGATCTTCGCGGGGCTGTGGCAGAAGCCCGAGGACGTGCTGACGACGACGTTCGACCTGGGGCACGACGAGATGGTCCTGGTGAAGGACATCGAGGTGCTCAGCTCGTGCGAGCACCACCTCGTGCCGTTCGTCGGCGTCGCCCACGTCGGGTACATCCCGTCGGCGGACGGCAAGATCACGGGGCTGTCGAAGCTGGCCCGGCTCGTGGACGTCTACGCCCGCCGCCCCCAGGTGCAGGAACGTCTCACCACGCAGATCGCCGACTCGCTGATGAAGATCCTGGAGCCGCGCGGGGTGATCGTGGTCGTCGAGTGCGAGCACATGTGCATGTCCATGCGCGGGGTCCGCAAGCCGGGCGCCAAGACCATAACGTCGGCCGTGCGCGGGCAGCTGCGCGATCCCGCCACCCGCAACGAGGCGATGAGCCTCATCATGGCCAAGTAGGGCCCGCCGGGGCCCCGGTGTCCTGCCCCTCAGGCCGGGGACGCCGCGCCGTTGTCGCTCTCGTCGTCGTCCGGGAGCTTGCAGACGCGCTCCAGGAAGATGGCCGCCGCTATCACCGCGATACCCGCCACGACCGAGAAGCCGGCGTAGATGGCCTGGTCGCGGCGGGCCGGGATGTCGAGGAGCTCCAGCAGGAAGACACCGGTGCCGCCGTACATCCCGGCGACGAGGGCCGCGACCAGCGCGCTGGCCTGACCGAAGACGACCGCGCGGGCCGCCATCAGGGGGTCGACGCCCTTGGCCTCGGGACGGCGCTCGCGCTGGGCCTTGAGACGGCCGCGGATCGAGAGCGCCGTGGCCGTCAGGACCACGGCGATCAGGGCGAGGACGATGGGGGCGGCCAGGGGGACGCTGGGGAGCGTCCCGATCGAGTTCCAGAGGCGGGCGCCCGCCCAGGACAGGATCCCGGCCACGACGAACACGCCGGCCAGCACCCTGATGCGCAGCTCTCTCACGGTGTCCCTTCAGCTCCCCCGGTTGACGGGCCCGACCCGTGGACCGTGGTTGTCCCGCGCCCTCGGACGGTGGTCGTCCCGGCGTTGTCGTCTTGACCTTAACGACTACTCGGGCAGGTGGAGTTCCAGGTCCTTGCGGGGCTCCACGCCGTGCCGGGTGACGGTGCCGAGGAGGCCGGCCACCGGGCCGCGGCCGGGCAGTTGGGCCTCGGGGTCGACGTCGTGCCAGGGGGCGAGGACGAAGGCGCGTTCATGGGCGCGGGGGTGCGGAAGGGTCAGCAGCGGATCGTCGGAGAGGACACCGTCGTAGGCGACGATGTCGACGTCGAGCGTGCGGGCGCCCCAGCGCTCGTCCCGGACGCGATGGAAGGCCTCCTCGACCGCGTGCGCCCGCTCCAGGAGCGAGGAGGGGGGCAGGGTCGTCTTCACCAGGACCACCGCGTTGAAGTACGAGGGCTGGCTGCCCGGCTCGACGCCCCAGGGCTCCGTCTCGTACACCGTCGACACGGCCTTGACCCGGACGCCCGGGGTGTCCTCCAGGGCGTCGATGGCGCCCTGGAGCGTCTCCAGGCGGTTGCCGAGGTTGGAGCCGAGGGAGATCACGGCCCGTTTCGGGTTGTGCAGGGTGGTGTCGGCGGCGTCCACCTGCTGCACGACGGAGGCGGGCACCGGCTGTACGGTCGGGTCGCTGTGCCCCTCGGTGGAGAACGCGGTCATACTCGGCTCCGGGTGATGGTGACGGTCACGTCGTCGAAGGGGACCGTGATCGGCGCGTCCGGCTTGTGGACGCGTACTTCGACCTCCTGGACCCCGTCGTGCTTCAGACAGGCCTGGGCGATGCGTTCGGCGAGCGTCTCGATGAGGTTGACGGGCTCGCCCTCGACGACGGCCACGACCTCCTCCGCCACGATGCCGTAGTGCACGGTCTTCGCCAGGTCGTCGTCGGCCGCGGCCGGCCGGGTGTCCAGCCCGAGGACGAGGTCCACGATGAAGGTCTGGCCCTCCTCGCGCTCCTTGGGGAACACACCGTGGTGCCCGCGGGCCTTCAGGCCGCGCAGCGCGACACGATCCACGCGAATCACTCCTGCAATCGTCGGTGACGGCCGGTCACTGCCGTGTGCGGGCGGCACACCGGCCTCGAACGAATCTACCCGCGGGCACTGACAGGCACCGGCCACGGGGGCGCGGGCCGATGCCGGGACCAGGAGTTTCATCGTGTGTTTCCCCTGGGGAACCCGGCGGCTCACGGGTTGGTAGCCGCCCCTACCCAGCACGCCGTGATTCCAACCACTTCTTGCTCCCGGCGGGTGCCGACGTGACCCGTGAGGGTGCGGGCGGGCCGGGGGCGGGTCTCCTCGGAGGTTCGCCTACCCCGTCAGGACGGGGTGTCCTCGTCCTCGCCCTCCTCGTTTTCGGACAGCACCGGGGAGGCGTGGTGCGACCACATCTTCCAGCCGTCGGGTGTGCGGCGGAACACGTTGGTGGCGACCACCAGCTGGCCGACGAGCGGGCCGAGCTCCTCGCCGCCCTCGGGCGCGGGGCCGCCGCTGAGGATGTTCTCGGTACAGGTGACCAGGGCGGTGTCGCCGGTGACGGAGACATGCACGTCGGTGAGGAAGAACTGGATGTAGTCGGTGTTCGCCATGATCAGGGCGTACGACCGCAGGACCTCGCCGCGGCCGGTCAGCACGGGCCAGCCGGGATGCACGCAGGAGACCACGCCGGCGTCCGCCGGGTCGTGGTACTCCTCGTCGATGCCCAGGTCGCCGGGGGTGAGCCAGAGGGAGGACAGTTCCTCGAAATCGCCGCGCTCCAGGGCCTCGTAGAAGGCGGTGTTGGCGGCCTCGACCTGCTCGACGTCGGTGTGGGGGGCGCTCACCGGGCTCCCTCTGCGCCGGGGGCGGTCGCGCGGGGCGCGTGCTCGGTGGTGCGCGCCTCCTCCACGGCGCGCGCGACCCGTACCGCGTCCGCGGTGGCGCGCACCTCGTGCACGCGCACCGCCCACGCGCCGGCGTGCGCCGCGAGCGCGGAGACGGCGGCCGTCGCGGCGTCGCGCTCGCGCGCGGGCGGCGGCGCGCCCTGCGGCCCCGCGAGGACGCGCCCGAGGAACCGCTTGCGGGAGGCGGCTACGAGGAGCGGGTGGCCGAGGACGAGCAGACGGTCGAGGTGGGCCAGGAGCGTGAGGTCGTGCTCGGCGTCCTTGGAGAAGCCCAGGCCCGGGTCGACGACGACGCGGTCGGGGGCGATGCCGCCGGCCAGGACGGCCTCCACGCGCGCGCGGAGTTCGTCGACGACCTCGGTGACGACGTCGTCGTACACGCCCTTGACGTTGCCGCCCTCCAGGAAGCCGCGCCAGTGCATGACGACGAAGGGGGCGCCGGAGGCGGCGACGACGGGGATCATCGCGGGGTCCGCGAGGCCGCCGCTGACGTCGTTGACGAGGCGGGCGCCGGCGGCGAGGGCGCGTTCGGCGACGGATGCGCGCACGGTGTCGACGGAGACGGTGACGCCCTCGGAGGCGAGATCGCGCACCACGGGGATGACGCGCTTGAGTTCCTCGGCCTCGTCGACGCGGGTGGCGCCCGGCCGGGTGGACTCGCCGCCGACGTCGACCAGGTCCGCGCCCTCGGCGACCAGCTCGAGACCGTGTTTGACGGCGGCCGTGGTGTCGAAGAAGCGGCCGCCGTCGGAGAAGGAATCGGGGGTGACGTTCACGACTCCCATGACCGCGCAGCGGTCCCACTCGGGAAGGCCCGCGACGCGCCCGCGTCCGCTCTGCTTGCTCATACGTTCAGCGTAGGCCCAGGACCGGGGCGTACGACGCCACGGTCCGCGGCGGAACACGACGGCCCGGACGCGAACCCCTCGGGCTGGAGGGGAGGGACCCGCGTCCGGGCCTGTCCTTCGCGGCGTGCGGCCGCTCCGGTGGTCCCGTCCGGTCGGCGGCTCACGCCACGCGCTCGTGGTTCCTCACGCGGCGCGTACGTCGCGCTCCGCGACGGAGTGGGCGCACACGCGCGGCGCGGGCCTGCGGCGGCGCAGGAAGCGCGGCAGCGGCAGGGCGAGGTTGACGAAGCCCTCCGCCTGCATGGCGGCGAAGCCGATGCGGGGCAGGTCCGCCGAGGCGCGGTAGACGACGAAGCGGGGTTCCCAGCGGGGCTGGAACTTCGCGTTGAACTTGTACAGCGACTCGATCTGGAACCAGCGCGAGAGGAAGACCAGCAGCCCGCGCCAGGCGCGCAGCACCGGGCCCGCGCCGATCTTCTCGCCGCGCGCGAGGGCCGAGCGGAACATCGCGAAGTTGAGCGACACGCGCGTGATGCCGAACTTCGGGGCCGCCTGGAGGGCGGCGACGATGAGGAGTTCGTTCATGCCGGGGTCGGCCGAGCGGTCGCGGCGCATCAGGTCCAGCGAGGCGCCGTCCTCGCCCCAGGGGACGAAGTGCAGGATCGCCTTCAGGTCGCCGTACTCGCCCGGCTCGTCGTCGGCCTTGTGGGCGGTGGCGATCAGGCAGTCGCCGTCGGCGGTGTCGCCGATCCGGCCCAGGGCCATGGAGAAGCCGCGCTCGGTGTCGGTGCCGCGCCAGTCCTCGGCGGCCTGCCGGATACGCGCCAACTCGGTGTCGCCGAGGTCACGTACACGTCGTACCCGGGTTTCGTAACCGGCGCGCTCGATGCGCTTGACCATCTGGCGCACGTTGCGCATCGCGCGGCCGGCGAGGGAGAAATCCGCGACGTCCACCACCGCCTCGTCGCCCAGTTCCAGGGCGTCGAGGCCGGTCTCGCGGGTCCACACCTCGCCGCCCGTCTCCGAGCAGCCCATGACGGCGGGCGTCCAGGAGTGGGCCTTGGCCTCGTCCATGAAGCGCTCGATGGCGCCCGGCCAGGCCTCGACGTCGCCGATGGGGTCGCCGCTGGCGAGCATCACGCCGGAGACGACGCGGTACGTCACCGCCGCCTTGCCGCTGGGCGAGAAGACGACCGCCTTGTCGCGCCGCAGGGCGAAGTGGCCGAGGGAGTCGCGCCGGCCGTGCTTCTCCAGCAGCCCGCGCAGGAGCGCCTCGTCCTCCGGGGTCAGCCGGGCCGCCGGGTGCTCGGGGCGGAACGCCAGGTAGATCGTCGTCACCGCGGTGAGCAGCCCCAGGGCGCCCAGGGAGAAGCCGACGGTCCAGGAGGTGTTGCCCTGGTAGTCGACCGGGCCCTCGAAGCCGAAGAGGCCGTAGAGGACGTGCGTAATGCGATCGGCCAGGCTCGGGTCGCCGACCATGCGATTCGGGTGGACGCTGACGATGATCAACCCGAGAACGAGGGATCCGGCGCCCATGAGGACGAAGTTGGCGAGCGCGCGCCACCGGCTGCGCGGGTCGGGCAGCGCGCGGAACTGGTCGCGGTGGCGCAGCAGCGGCGCGAGCAGCGCCAGCGAGATGACCATCCCGATCAGGGAGTGGCGGTACGTGAACTGCGCGACGGCGCCCGCCGGCAGCAGCGCCACCGCGGCCCGCCAGGCGCGCCGCTTGCCCCGCCTGAGTCCGTGCGCGAGCAGCAGCAACAGCACGCCGGCGCTGAGCGAGAGCGCGGCCGCGAACGGCCCGAACGCTCCCGGCAGCACCTCGGCGATGGTGTGCATACGGCTGTGCCGGAAGCGTGGGAAGACGCCCGCGGCGATGTCCAGGACGCCCACGAGCGCGCAGGCCCGGGCGACGAGGACGGGGACGGCCTCGGGGCGCGGACCTCGCAGTACGCGCCGAGCGTTGCGTGATCGAGAGGGAACCCCGCCCGACATTTCCTCATCTGTCCTGACAGACATCGCATCCCGTAGTTCTGCGAGAGACCTTGAATCCGGTGCCGATCGGGGCATCCGGCGACATTGCGCCCTCTAGGACGGTGTCTCGGGGAGCAAGGTTCCAGCGTCTCCCCAAAGCCGGTCCAAAGGCCGAGGAAAGTCCCGGGCAAGCCCTTGCGAAGACGTGGGGGAGCCGGTTGAGAACCGCAGGCAGGAAGCAGGTCATGGGTCTTACGAGCAACAAAGTGCTGTGTCTGGCGGTCGCGTTCGCCGTGCTGCTGTTCGTCGGCACGGTGTGGCTGTGGCCGCGTCTGGCGCGGCGGCACTGGCGGGCCGTCGGCGGGCGGGTGGGCCTGCTGCTCGGCACCCAGCTGGCCCTCTTCGCCTCCCTGGGCCTCGCCGCCAACCAGTCCTTCGGTTTCTACGCCAGCTGGGCGGACCTGTTCGGTCAGGAGAAGGACCAGGGCGTGGTGGTCAACCACACGGCGCTCGGCGGCTCGGGCGGCCCGCTGGAGGTGATCGACACGTCGAACGTGCGGGGAGCCGGCGGAGCACCGCCGCAGTCCGGCGGGCAGATCCAGAAGGTCGACATCGTCGGCCGCCGCACCCACATCGCCACGCCCGCGTACGTGTATCTGCCGCCGGAGTACTTCCAGCCGCGGTACCGCACCCGGACCTTTCCCGCGACCGTCGTTCTCACCGGATATCCGGGTACGGCGCAGGCGCTCGTGGACAAACTGCGCTATCCGAGCACGGCGGAGGCGCTCGCGAAGAACGGGCGTATGCAGCCGATGATCCTGGTGATGCTGCGGCCGACGGTCGCGCCGCCGCGGGACACCGAGTGCGTGGACATCCCGGGCGGCCCGCAGACGGAGACGTTTTTCGCCAAGGATCTGCCGGACGCCGTAATCGCGCACTACAGGGTGGGCAGAAAACCGGCAGGCTGGGGGATCATCGGCGACTCCACCGGCGGCTACTGCGCACTGAAACTCGCCATGCACCATCCCGGGTCCTACGCCGCCGCAGCGGGGCTGTCGCCGTACTACAAGGCGCCCCTCGACCCCACTACGGGCGATCTCTTCCAGGGTGACAGGAATCTGCGGGACCGGGCGGATCTGTGGTGGTGCCTCAAGCACCTGCGCGCCCCCGACACTTCACTGCTCGTCACCAGCAGCCGGATCGGGGAACACAACTACAAGGACACCCTGAAGTTCATTTCGCGCGTGCAGGCCACCCGGTTGACGCGGATCTCGTCGATCATCCTCGACAGCGGAGGTCACAACTTCAACACGTGGCGGCGCGAGATTCCGGCGACACTGCAGTGGATCAGCGGGCGGCTGAGCGACCGGTGACAGGGGATTCGGCGGGTTCGGGAGATGATGATCTTGCCGAATTGGCGGGAGCCATTTCCTGATGCCCTGTGAACGTTTCGTTATGGCTGTGTTTTTGCGGGGCGGGGCGCCATGGGTCGCCTACGCGCGGTAAGTTTCTGGCCATGCCACGTGGACGTCACCGCCATTCCCCGCCTCTGCACAGGCTGTTGCCGCCGTCGGCGATAGCAGGCGTCTCCCTTGTCTGCGCCTTCGGCCCCTGGGTCTTCTCCTCCATGGCGGCGCTCCGCGTCGTCGCCGCGTTCGCCGCCGCCACGGCCGTCGTGGGCGCGGCCGTCATGCGCCGCTGGGACGCGCAGGCCGGCAAACAGGTGGCCGACCTCACGCGCGCGCGTGCGAGCGACGAGTGGCGGCACGAGGAGCGGGTCGCCGAGCTGGAGGCCGACCTCGACGAGTCGCGCGAGCTGCGCACCAAGCTGGAGCAGCGGCTGCGGGCCAAGCGGGCGGAACTGGCGGGCCTGCGCAACGAACACGCGGCCCTGCTGCGGCGGTACGCCACGGCGGAGACCGAGCGGGCGAGCGCCCTGGAGGGCCGCCGGCTGCTCGAGATAGAGGCGGGGGATCCCACCCCCGCGCGCGCGTTGCCGCCGGTGCCGGCCCAGGAGGCGGAGCCCCCGACGGACGCCGAGGCTGTGGCTGCCTCGCCGGCCGACGACGAGACGGCGGCCGACGAGGACGACAGGAGCGAGACTTCCGCCGTCTTCTCTCCCGAGGGGTCGCAGCTGTTCCTTCGGGCGAAGGCGGCGCTGGAGAAGTTCGACGAGGACGTCGAGGCAGACGTCGAAGAGGATGCCGCAGACGACGCCGAGGAGCGCTTCGAGGAGGACGGTGACGGTTCTCCGGAGGGCGACGACGGTGTGAGCGGTGAGAGCGTGGAGAGCGGTACCGAGGACGGCACCGGTCCTGAGGACGACGGCTCCCCGAAGGGCGACGGCCCCGGCAAGGGCGACGGTCCGGGGAAGGGTGACGGTCCGGGCAGGACCGGGTCCGCGAAGGGCGGGCCGGTGCGGGCGACCGCCGGTTCCGAGGGCCCTGCGCCTGAGACCGCCGCGAAGGGCGCCGCAGAGCCGGTCGCCACGGTGACCGGGGCCGCCGAGGACGACACGGAGGCCGCGGCGCGGGAGGACGAGGCGCAGGGGCAGCCCGAGGCGGCCGACGAGCACGAGCGCGCGGCCGCCACCCCTTCGGCCCGGACGCCCGTGCCGTCCGCGCAGCCCGTGCAGCAGCCCTCCGGGCACTTCGTCGAGCCGACCGCGGTGGCCGTCGTGCCGGCCGCGCCCGTGCGGCGCCCGTCGGTCGAGGGCGGCTTCGACTTCTTCGGCACCAAGAACGAGCCCTCGCCCGGCGACCTGGAGTCCGTGCAGAACGAGGACCTCGCCGACGTGGTCGGCCAAGAGGCGCTCGCTCTCCACAAGGCCGAGGCGGAGGCGGACTTCAAGCCCGCCGACGAGGAGGCGCGCGGTGTCGGCCAGGTGATCGACCTGACGGCGCACGACGAGACGGAACAGATCGACCTGCAGGGGCTGCGGGGCGTACGGAGCGCGGTCTCCTAGCCGGTCGGCCTCGCGGGGGTGGACCGGCCGAGGCCGCCCTGAGGGGGTCAGGCCATCCACCGGTCCGGCGGGGCGTCGCGGCGCCCCGTCCGTGACCGCTCCGCCTGCGCCCGCAGCAGCTCCGCCGCCTCCTGGGCATCCCTCAGCCGGGCCGTGACGGTCTTGTTGGCCCCCGTGTCCACGTGCACGTCGGCGAGCCGCCACAGCCGCTTCCAGGGCCCTTGCGTCAGCCGCACGCTCTGCACCTTCGCGTGCGGCACGAGGGTCAGGCGCCGTCGCAGCAGGCCGTGCCGGGCGGCGAACACCGCCTCGGTGACGGCGAGTCCGTACCCGCGCCACCACACCGGCACACACCACCAGGCGCGGCGCGGAGGCCGTGACAGCGCCGCGGCCTCCGGCACGCTCACCCCGGGCAGCACGCGCGCGACGACGGCCTCCGCGAGCTCGCGCGGAGCGACCGGCACGAGCACGGAGTTGGACGACCCGGCCACGTCCAGCTCCACCCGGACCCAGCCGCGCCGCCGCCACAGCAGCGGCTCCACGATCCGCACGGCCTGCACGCGCCCGGGCGGCACCGTCTCGTGCGTACGGTCCAGCAGCCCGTGGTCGATGCGCAGCCCGTCCGGCGACTCGCCCACTGTCCAGTCGTACTCGCCGACGAAGCGCCCCACGCTGCTCGTGGCCGCCGCGCCGAGCAGGGGCACGCCGGTCGCCAGGACCGTCCACACGCTGTGGGTGGCCAGCCACAGCACAGGCGGTACGACGAGGGCGGCGGCGAGGGCGCCCCAGGTGGAGCCCGTCAGCACAAGGGAGATCGCAAGCTGGAAGGGGGGCGTGCGCAGCAGCTCGCGCGCCGGCGCCTCCCCGACTTCGTGCGCCGTCTCGGGCGCGAAACCGGCGGCGCGTGCCAGGAGTTCCGCGCGGAGCGCGCGCGCCTCGCGCTCCCCGAGAAAGGCGAGTTCGTCCTTCTTGTCGGCCCCTATGACGTCGAGTTTCAGCTTCGCGACGCCCGCCACGCGCGCGAGAAGCGGCTGGGTGACGTCGATGGCCTGGACCCGTTCGAGTCGGATGTGCGCGGTGCGCCGGAACAACAGCCCGGTGCGGATGCGCAGTTCGCTCTCCGTCACGGCGAAGTGCGTGAACCACCAGCTGAGGAAGCCGTACAGGGCGGCGACCGGCACGAGGACGGCGAGCCCGATCAGCAGGGCGGTGGTCGTCAGCCGGGTCAGCTGGCGCTGCGCCTGGTCGGGGTCGTGCAGAGCCCACCCGATGACCACCGCGACCGGCGCCCAGGCCCGCCTGAGGGGCGTCACGGGATGCAGCCGCCGCTCGGCGACCGGATTCCTCTTCCGTACGGCGTCGTCGACGCCCTGCGCGGTCACAGGCCCGCCGATCGGGCCTCGCCGAGTTCGGTGAGGCGGTCGCGCAGGCGTTCCGCCTCGGCCGGGTCCAGGCCCGGGATGGTGGCGTCGGTCGCCGCGGCCGCCGTGTGCAGCTGCACGCTGGCCAGCCCGAAGTGCCGCTCGACCGGCCCGGAGGTCACCTCCACCAGCTGCATGCGCCCGTACGGCACGACCGTCTCCTCGCGCCACAGCACGCCCCGGCTGATCAGCAGGTCGTCGGCGCGCTCGGCGTACCGCCAGGAGCGCCAGTTGCGGCCGAGCAGCACCCAGCCCCAGGCCGTCAGCGCGAGCGGCAGCAGGGCGAAGGCCGCCCAGGCCGGTCCGGCGAGCAGGCCGAGCAGCACGCCCAGGACGAGGGCGAGCAGCCCCAGCCACACCACGAGCAGCAGCCGTCGCATGCGCAGCAGCCCGGGCGGCAGTCCGCGCCACATCGGCTCCGTCGTACCGTCCCCCCGCGTGCCCGTGTCCTGCGGGCTCCCCGTTTCCATGGGGCCAGCGTACGTAGGGGAGACTGTGTCCATGACTCCCACGACGGAGACCATGGTCGGTATCGGCGGCGCCGCGGAGAGCACCGACATGGTGCTCAACATCGGACCCCAGCACCCCTCCACGCACGGCGTGCTGCGTCTGCGGCTGGTGCTGGACGGCGAGCGGATCACGCATGCCGAGCCCGTGATCGGCTACATGCACCGGGGCGCGGAGAAGCTCTTCGAGGCGCGCGACTACCGCCAGATCATCATGCTCGCCAACCGCCACGACTGGCTGTCGGCCTTCTCGAACGAGCTGGGCGTCGTCCTCGCCGTCGAGCGCATGCTCGGCATGGAGGTGCCTACGCGCGCGGTGTGGACGCGCACGCTCCTCGCGGAGCTGAACCGGGTGCTCAATCACCTGATGTTCCTCGGCTCCTACCCGCTGGAACTCGGCGGCATCACCCCGGTGTTCTACGCGTTCCGGGAGCGGGAGGTCCTCCAGAACGTCATGGAGGAGGTCTCCGGCGGCCGGATGCACTACATGTTCAACCGCGTCGGCGGCCTGAAGGAGGACCTGCCGGCGGGCTGGGCCGCACGCGCCCGTGCCGCCGTCGCCGACGTGCGCTCGCGCATGGACCGCTTCGACGACCTGGTGCTCGGCAACGAGATCTTCCGTGGGCGCACGCGCGGCGTGGGGCCGCTCTCGCCCGCCGCGGTGCACGCCTACGGCGTGAGCGGGCCGATCGCGCGCGCCTCGGGCGTGGACTTCGACCTGCGCCGCGACGAGCCGTACCTGGCCTACGGCGAGCTTCAGGACACCCTGAAGGTCGTCACCCGGCAGGAGGGCGACTGCCTCGCCCGCTTCGAAGTGCTCCTGGAGCAGACCCACAACGCCCTCGACCTCGCCGACGCCTGCCTCGACCGGCTCGCCGACCTCCCGCCGGGGCCGATCAACCAGCGGCTCCCCAAGGTCCTCAAGGCGCCCGAGGGCCACACCTACGCCTGGACCGAGAACCCCCTCGGCATCAACGGCTACTACCTCGTGAGCAAGGGCGAGAAGACCCCGTACCGGCTGAAGCTCCGCTCCGCGTCGTACAACAACATCCAGGCGCTCGTGGAGCTGCTGCCCGGGACGCTGGTCGCGGACATGGTGGCGATCCTGGGGTCGCTGTTCTTCGTGGTCGGGGACATCGACAAGTAAGCGGTCGTGGCCGGAGCGCGGCGGGTCGGTCGTGGTGCGGGTCTTCAGGCGATCGGCGCGGCCGGGATTCCCACCGGCTGCAGCAGCCAGCCGAAGTCCCCTAGGCCGCCCGGAGCCGTGAGCTCGGCGGCGTCCCCGGCGCTCGCGAGGGCGCGTACGTAGGCCGCGGGTTGCGTGGACGCCAGCGTGAGCGGGGGGCGTGCGCCGGTGATACCAAGAGCGCGCAGGGCGTCGCGCTGGCGCAGGAGGCGCGCGCGGGGAACGGAGGGCGCGGCGGAGCGCGCCGTACGCGCCCCTGTCTGCGCCGCTTCGCGCGCTGTGTGCGCCCCCACCGTGGCCTCCCCGCGCGCCGCGCACGCGTCCAGCGCGACGTGCGCCGTGATGTCGCACGACCCGTCCGGCACGGGCGCCGTCTCGCGCCCCGCGCGAAATCCGGTGAGCGTCCCGAACAGGGGGCGCGCGGCCACGGTGTGCGCGTAGTCCACGGCGACCGCGAGCCCCCGGTCGACCGTGGCGACCGCCCCCGCCCAGGCCTCGTCCCGGGGCAGCCCGATCTCGGCCCGCAGCCCTTCCTCGCCGCCCCCCGACGCCCCGCCCTCGCCGCCCAGCGGCCACCACCGCGCCAGCCACTCCGCCTCGGCCCCGTCGACCGGGTCGCCGAGGCGTTCGGTCCCGTCCCGGCGTACGAGGACCCGGCGCGGCACGCCCTCGGAGTCCACCTCGGCGATGTCGAGGGGCACGTTGTCGAGCCACTCGTTGGCGAACAGCAGGCCGGTGACGCCGTGCGGCGGCCCGGACAACCACTGCACGCGGTCGTCCAGGCCGGCGGGGCGGCCGGCGACCTCGACGGCGTACACGCGCGTGCGTGCGGCCACGTCGGCAGGCAGGGCGGCCAGGACGCCGGCGGCCAGTTCGCCCCGTCCCGCCGCCATGTCGACGAAGTCCAGCCGGGCGGGCCGGGCCAGAGCCTCGTCGACCCGGCACAGCAGCCCCGCCACGGCCTCGGCGAACAGCGGCGACGCGTGGACGGACGTACGGAAGTGCCCGGCCGGTCCCTCGGGCCGGCGGTAGAAGCCCTCCGGCCCGTACAGGGCCGCCTCCGTCGCCGCCCGCCAGCCGTGCCACTCGCCCGCCGCCGCTTCCGTCACCGGCCCAGGCTAAGCGCACAGGCGAACGGGGCCTCCACCTTGCGGAGTATGCGCGCCCGGCGCGGATCGGCCCTCCGGTTGACCCCTGCACGCATCTCGCTTCCCTACGCTGGGTTACGTGCAGCGCCTCTATGACTTCCTCCGCAGACACCCGACCGGGGTCGACACCTTCTGGGCCGTCTTCCTGTTCGGGATCTCGCTGGTCAGCGGGGTCAGCCATCCGGACACCCGGGGCACGGCGGCGCTGGCACTGATCGTTCCGATCTCGCTGCTGCTGTGCCTGGTGATCGCCCTGCGGCGGCGGATGCCGGAGAAGATGCTGCTGCTGACCATCGGCCTCGGCGTGGCCCAGCTCGCCCTGGACGTCGCGACGATGCCCGCCGACTTCGCGATGCTGGTGATCGTCTACACGGTGGCCGTGATGGGTGCCCGCTGGGCCTCCCGCATCGCGCTGGCCGTCGGCTTGTCGGCCGCGACCGCGGCGGAGATCCGCTGGCCCGTGGAGAACTCCAGCTCCCTGGGCCATGTGGCGGTGGTGATCTTCCAGACGGTGCCGTTCGCGCTGGCCTGGGTGCTCGGTGACTCCATCCGCACCCGGCGCGCCTACTTCGCGCAGCTGGAGGAGCGCAACGCCCGGCTGGAGAAGGAGCGCGAGGCGCAGTCCAAGGTCGCGGTGGCGGCCGAACGCGCCCGGATCGCGCGCGAGCTGCACGACGTGGTCGCGCACAACGTGTCGGTGATGGTGGTGCAGGCCGACGGCGCCGCCTACGTCCTCGACACCGCCCCCGACCAGGCCAAGAAGGCCCTGGAGACCATCTCCTCCACCGGTCGCCAGGCGCTCGCCGAGATGCGCCGCCTGCTGGGCGTGCTGCGCACCGGCGAGCACAAGGAGGTCGGCGAGTACGTGCCGCAGCCCGACGTCGAGCAGATCGACGAGCTGATCGAGCAGTGCCGCACCTCCGGCCTGCCCGTCGACTTCAAGGTCGAGGGCACCCCGCGCCCGCTGCCCAGCGGCGTCGAGCTGACCGCGTACCGCATCGTCCAGGAGGCGCTGACCAACACCCGCAAGCACGGCGGGCCCAACGCGGGCGCGAGCGTGCGGCTGGTGTACTTCGACGACGGCCCTGGGGCTGCTCGTCGAGGACGACGGCAAGGGCGCCCCGCACGAGCTGTACGAGGAGGGCGGCGCCGACGGACAGGGGCACGGCCTGATCGGGATGCGCGAGCGGGTCGGTATGGTCGGCGGCACCCTGGACGCGGGCCCGCGCCCGGGCGGCGGATTCCGCATCAGTGCGCTGCTGCCCCTGAAATCCGCGCACTGAGCCGCGCGTGCGTACACCGTTGACACCCGTAATGCCCATGGAACGATCCAGCCGACGTGAACGGAAGAGGCCCCGATGACGATCCGCGTGATGCTCGTCGACGACCAGGTGCTGCTGCGCACCGGGTTCCGGATGGTGCTCGCCGCGCAGCCGGACATGGAGGTCGTCGCGGAGGCGGGGGACGGCGTCGAGGCGCTTCAGGTGCTGCGTTCGACCGACGTGGACGTCGTCCTGATGGACGTCCGCATGCCCAAGCTCGACGGTGTGGAGACCACCCGGCGCATCTGCCAGGACGAGGACCCGCCGAAGGTGCTGATCCTGACGACGTTCGACCTCGACGAGTACGCCTTCTCCGGGCTGAAGGCGGGCGCCTCCGGGTTCATGCTCAAGGACGTGCCGCCCGGTGAGCTCCTGCACGCCATCCGTGCCGTGCACAGCGGGGACGCGGTGGTGGCGCCGTCGACCACGCGCCGGCTGCTCGACCGGTTCGCGCCGATGCTGCCGAGCGCCGGCAAGGAGCCCCAGCACAAGGAGCTGGAGCGGCTCACCGAGCGCGAGCGCGAGGTGATGGTGCTGGTCGCGCAGGGTCTGTCGAACGGCGAGATCGCGGCCCGGCTCGTGCTGTCCGAGGCGACGGTGAAGACCCACGTCGGCCGCATCCTGACCAAGCTGGGGCTCAGGGACCGGGTGCAGGTGGTGGTGCTGGCGTACGAGACGGGGCTGGTGCGCGCGGGTGGGCACGGGTGATCCACGGGAGTGTGATCCCCGCGTGACCGGAGGCCACTAGGGTCTGCGCATGCTCCTGTGGATCAACGGCCCTTTCGGGGGCGGCAAGACCCAGACCGCGCATGAGATCCAGCGGCGCCTGCGGGGCAGCGTCATCTGCGACCCCGAGCACGCCGGTTTCGGTCTGCGCCGGATGCTTCCGCCCGAACTGCGCGGTGATTTCCAGGAGTTGGCGGCCTGGAGGCAGGGCGTGGTGGAGGTGCTGGACCTCGCCCTGACCCGGCACGAGGGGGTCGTCATCGCTCCCATGACGGTCACGGACTCCGGCTGCTTCGAGGAGACGGTGGGCCGGCTGCGCGAACTCGGCCACGACGTACGTCACTTCACGCTGCTGGCCCAGCGCGAGACCGTCCTGAAGCGGCTGCGTGAGCGCGGGCTGGGGCATTTCCTTCGGTTCGTCGGCGGAAAGGGCGCCCTCCCGGGGCGGGAGAGCTGGGCCGTGCGGCAGCTCGACCACTGCCTGGAGCGGCTGCGGGAGCCGGAGTTCGCCGAGCACCTGTGGACGGACCACTCGACCGTCCCGAAGACGGCGGACCGGATCGCCGTGCTCGCCGGGCTGACGCTGCGCCCCAACAACGAGGGCGCGCTGCGTACCCGGCTGCGGCAGGTACGGGTGGGCGTCCGGCACATCCGGTTCGACTGACCGATCGCGCGGGAGGCGCCCGGCCCATGCGCTACCTGAGGACGCCTTCCAGGAAGTCGCTGCCCAGGCGGGCCACCACCGTCACGTCCAGCTGGTGCTGGACGTACCGTCCGCGGCGGCGGGTGGTGATCAGTCCCGCCTTCTTCAGGACGCCCAGGTGCCGGGATATCTCGGGGGCGGTCATGCCGTGGATCTGCGCCAGCTCGCTCGTCGTGAACGCGCTGCGGGCGAGGCTGCGGCACAGTCTCATCCGCACCGGGTGGGACAGCGCGGTCATCCGCAGGGTGAGCTGCTGCACCGAGGGCGGGGCGGCGAGCTCGGGGGAGCCGACCGGGTAGTGGAGCACCGGCTGCCAGCCGTAGCGGTGCAGGACCATCAGGTGCGGCCAGCCCAGGCTCGTCGGCACCAGGAGCAGATCGCGGCCCGCCGTGGCGGTGCGGCCGCTGCCCAGTTTGTCGATCGTGATCACGCCGGCCGTCTCGTCCACGGTGACGGCGGGGGACACCGAGGCCAAGGCCTCGGTCAGCCCTCTGCGGCGCAGCAGATCCGTCTTGTGGCGTGCGTCGGCGGCGAGTTGGTGGCGCAGCCGGGACCAGGTCTCCGCGAAAAACGCCTCGTCGCAGTCCTGCAGGAACTGCCTGAGCCAGGCCCGGATGCGGGGCGGGTCGCTCAGCAGCCGTTCACCGAACCGCAGTTGCCGCGGACCGCGGGCGGCGGCCAGTTCCAGGGCGCGGCGGCGCAGGTCGGCGTCGGAGAGCGGTCCGGGGCCCGGCAGGCCGTAGGGGAGCGCGCAGGAGAACTCCAGTGCCGCGTCCACGAACTGCTCGTCGGACAGCTTGTCCAGCAGGTCCAGTTCCTCGGCGAGGGTCGCGCCGGGCAGAGCACCCGGGATGCCCGCGTACGGCAGGAAGAGGTCCGCGAACGTCGTCCGCCACAGGAAGTCGGCCTCGCACAACCGGTCGGCCAGGTGCGAGTCCAGCCGGGCGGTCACGCCGGTCACCCAGCCCTGTAGCCCTGGGTGGTGGCCCGGCTCGGACAGCGCGTGCAGCGCCATGCAGAGCTCGGCCAGGGGGGAGGGGACGACGGCGACCCTCTCCGGCCGCAGCCCCGCGATGTCGATGCGCACGCTCATGACCTCATGGTGCACCCCGCCACTGACAACGCCGACCCCGATTGACGGCGCCCGTCAATCGGCACGACTTCCCGGCCGGCGCGGCGCAGCCTGGGACCCCGGGGCAGCCGCGGAGCCCACGAATACTCGCCTCCACGTCCCGAGAGGGCCATCGGCCATGAGCATCACCCAGCAGTACTTCCTCGACGCCTACCGCGCCCGGCAGGCCGGCGAGCCCGCCCCGCCCGCGCCGGGCGCGAACGACTGGCAGGTCGTGCGCGAGTGGCGCGACCAGCGCGAGTTCCGCGCGGTCGTCGCCGGGCGCCCGGCCCACGGGACGATACGGCTCGCACTGGGCCGGTGGCTGCATCGGCGGCAGCGCTCTACCTGCTGACACCCGCGGTCGTACCGGCCTCTCCCGCCTTGCCGGCCTCCTCGGTGAGGCGGGAGACGAACTCCGCGACCGCCGACCGTACGTCGTCGGCCGTCCACTCCAGGGCCTCGGCGCGCACGCTCACCTCGGTGGCGGCGACACCCGGGCCCTTCTCGGCCCAGCCGTTCGCGAAGAGAACGGTCCTCGTCTCCTCGCCCTGCCGGATCGCCGCCTCCGAGAGCACGTCGACGTCGTACGGCAGCCAGACCTGGAACTCGTGTGTGTGCGGGGTGCCGGGGTGCACGCGCGCCCAGGGCACCCCGGCCGCCGCGAACCCCTCGCGGAGCGCGGCGGCCACCACGCGCGCGTGGGCGACGTACTCGGGCAGCCGGGGCAGTTCGCGCTCCAGTCCGGCGAGGGCCGACAACACGGTCGGGAACTGCTGGAAGATCTGGCCGCCGTAGCGGTGCCGCCAGGCCTTCGCCTCGTCGATCAGCGGCTTCGGGCCGGCGAGGGCGGCACCGCCGTAGCCGCCGAGGGACTTGTAGAACGACACGTAGACGCTGTCGGGGAGGGACGCGATCTCGTGCAGAGGGCGGCCGAAGTGCGTGGTGGTCTCCCACAGGCGCGCGCCGTCGAAGTGCACCACCGCGTCGCGCTCGCGCGCCGCGTCCACGACCGCGGTGAGCTCCTCCCAGGTGGGCAGTACGAAACCGGCGTCCCTGAGGGGCAGTTCGAGCATCAGCGCCCCGAAGGGCTCCTCGAAGTCGCGCACCTCGCCGGCGGTGGGCAGCCGCGGTTCGCTCGTCAGGCGCACCGGGCGCAGTCCGCTGACCCGGCTGAACGCGTCGCGTTCGTGCACCTCGGGGTGGGCGAGGGCGTGCAGGGCGACCGTCCGGTCCCCGGTGCGGCCCGCCCAGCAGCGCAGGGCCACCTGCTGGGCCATCGTGCCCGTCGGGAAGAACGCGGCGGCCTCCGTGCCGAGCAGCCCGGCGACCTTCGTCTCCAGGGTCTCCACGACGCCGTCGCCGTAGACGTCCGACGGCTGGTCGAGGTCGTGGACGTCGCCCACGCCGTCCAGCAGCGCCAGGCGCTCCCGGAGCGTGCCCAGATGACCGGGGCGCCCGAGCACGCGCCGCGCGCCCCGCAACGCACTGACGCGCCGTGCGCGCCGGCGCCTGCCCCGCTCGTCCTCGGACACCGGCTCCGCTGCCTGCCCGTCCTGCTTCACCGCATCGCTCATGACCCGGATCATGCCCGCCGCCGCTCGGTGCGAGCACCCCGATTTCCACCGGCCTTCGAGCGGTGCGGGCAACGTGCGATAACCCACAGCCTGTGGACAACCGGACGCCCCCGGAACCGATCGCGTTAACATGACGAGAAATCGTCCGGTACCCGGAGCGGACTGGAACGGGAAGGCCGCCGTCGCGTGAGTACAAGCCAACAGCCAGACCCCAGGGACCGTCCCGCGCGGCTCACCGTCGGCGTCGTCGGCGCCGGGCGTGTGGGCCCGGCACTCGCCGCGTCCCTCCAGCTGGCCGGGCACCGCCCGGTCGCCGTCTCCGGGGTCTCCGACGCCTCTCGCCGGCGGGCAGCCGAGATGCTGCCCGACGTGCCCGTCGTCCCTGCCGCCGACGTGCTGCAGCGCGCCGACCTGGTCCTGCTGACCGTGCCGGACGACGCCCTGCCCGGCCTGGTCGAGGGCCTCGCCGAGACCGGGGCCGTCCGCCCCGGACAGCTGCTCGTGCACACCTCCGGGCGCTACGGCGCGAAGGTGCTGGACCCCGCCCTGCGCGCGGGCGCGCTGCCGCTGGCCCTGCACCCGGCGATGACGTTCACCGGCACCCCCGTCGACGTCCAGCGGCTCGCCGGATGCTCCTTCGGGGTCACCGCGCCGCAGGAGCTGCGGCTGGCAGCCGAGGCCCTCGTCATCGAGATGGGCGGCGAACCGGAGTGGATCGCCGAGGAGAGGCGCCCGCTGTACCACGCGGCGCTCGCCCTGGGCGCCAACCACCTGGTCACGCTGGTCGCCCAGTCCATGGAGCTGCTGCGCGAGGCAGGCGTCTCGGCCCCCGACCGGATGCTCGGCCCGCTGCTCGGCGCCGCCCTCGACAACGCCCTGCGCTCCGGCGACGCGGCCCTGACCGGCCCGGTCGCGCGCGGAGACGCCGGCACGGTCGCCGCCCACGTCATGGAGCTGCGCAAGCACGCCCCCCAGACCGTCGCCGGCTATCTGGCGATGGCCCGCGCGACCGCCGACCGGGCGCTCGCCCACGGCCTGCTCAAGCCGGAACTCGCCGAGGACCTCCTCGGGGTCCTCGCGACCGGCACCGACGGCGCCGAGGGAGACGCCCGATGACCACCACCCTGCTGCGCACCGCCGAAGAGCTCCACGCACGCACGCGTACCGGCCGTCGCGCCGTCGTGATGACCATGGGCGCCCTGCACGAGGGGCACGCCACCCTGATCCGCACCGCCCGGGAGATCGCCGGTCCGGACGGCGAGGTCGTCGTCACCGTCTTCGTGAACCCCCTGCAGTTCGGCGCGGGCGAGGACCTCGACCGCTATCCGCGCACCCTGGACGCCGACGTGAAGCTCGCCGGACTGTCCGGCGCGGACGTGGTGTTCGCGCCCTCCGTGGACGAGGTCTACCCGGGCGGCGAGCCCCAGGTGCGCGTCAGCGCGGGCCCGATGGGGGAGCGCCTGGAGGGCGCCTCCCGCCCCGGCCACTTCGACGGCATGCTCACCGTCGTCGCCAAGCTGCTGCACCTCACCCGCCCGGACGTCGCCCTGTACGGGCAGAAGGACGCCCAGCAGCTCGCCCTGATCCGCCGCATGGCACGCGACCTGAACTTCGGCGTCGAGATCGTCGGCGTCCCCACGGTGCGCGAGGAGGACGGCCTCGCCCTCTCCAGCCGCAACCGCTACCTCTCGCCCGCCGAACGGCGCACGGCGCTGAACCTCTCCCGCGCGCTGTTCGCCGGCCGCGACCGGCACGCGGCGCAGGAGGCGCTGCGCGCGCGGGCGCTGGCGGCACCCGCCACGCACGCGCGAGCCGAAGCGCTCAGCGCCCTCGGCGAGTCCCGCGCGGCCGCCGACGCCCACGCCGTCGCCAAGTCCCGCCCGGCCACGGCCCCGGGCGAGGACGCCGCGCGCCGCACCTTCCACGGCGCCCCCTCCGCCGTACGCGCCGCCGCCCGCCAGGTCCTCGACGACGCAGCGCGGCTCACGCCGCCCCTCCAGCTGGACTACCTCGCCCTGGTCGACCCCGCCGACTTCACCGAGATCGGGGACGACTTCACCGGCGAGGCCGTCCTCGCCGTCGCCGCCCGGGTCGGCACGACCCGGCTGATCGACAACCTCCCTCTCACCTTCGGAGCCGCCTCGTGACCAGCACAGGCATAAAACTGCACGCGCCCGCACCCGGCTGGGCCATCTCCGCCGACGTCGTGGTCGTCGGCTCCGGAGTCGCCGGCCTGACCGCCGCGCTGCGCTGCGAGGCCGCCGGTCTGAACACGGTCGTGGTCACCAAGGCCCGCCTCGACGACGGCTCCACCCGCTGGGCTCAGGGCGGCGTCGCCGCGGCCCTCGGCGAGGGGGACACCCCCGAACAGCACCTGGACGACACCCTGGTGGCCGGCGCCGGCCTGTGCGACCAGGAGGCCGTGCGCATCCTCGTCACCGAGGGCCCCGACGCCGTGCGCCGGCTCATCGCGACCGGCGCGCACTTCGACGAGTCCGAAGAGGGCGACCTGGAGCTCACCCGCGAGGGCGGCCACCACCGCCGCCGTATCGCCCACGCGGGCGGTGACGCGACCGGCGCGGAGATCTCCCGGGCGCTCGTGGAGGCGGTACGCGCGCGGGGGCTGCGCACGATCGAGAACGCGCTCGTGCTCGACCTGCTGACGGACGCCGACGGCCGTACGGCGGGCGTGAGCCTGCACGTCATGGGTGAGGGCCAGCACGACGGCGTGGGCGCCGTGCACGCCCCCGCCGTGGTCCTCGCGACCGGCGGCATGGGACAGGTCTTCTCCGCCACCACCAACCCCTCCGTCTCCACCGGTGACGGTGTGGCGCTCGCCCTGCGCGCGGGCGCGGAGGTCTCCGACCTGGAGTTCGTGCAGTTCCACCCGACCGTGCTGTTCCTCGGCCCCGACGCCGAGGGCCAGCAGCCGCTGGTCTCCGAGGCCGTACGCGGCGAGGGCGCCCACCTGGTCGACGCCGACGGGGTGCGGTTCATGGTCGGACAGCACGAACTGGCCGAGCTCGCGCCGCGGGACATCGTCGCCAAGGGCATCATGCGCCGCATGCAGGAGCGGGACGCCGAGCACATGTTCCTCGACGCCCGGCACTTCGGCGCCGACATGTGGGAGCACCGCTTCCCGACGATCCTCGCCGCCTGCCGCGCGAACGGCATCGACCCGGTCACCGAGCCCATACCGATCGCCCCGGCGGCCCACTACGCCTCCGGAGGCGTCCGTACGGACGCCCAAGGCCGCACCACCGTCCCGGGCCTGTACGCGTGCGGCGAGGTCGCCTGCACCGGCGTGCACGGCGCGAACCGGCTCGCCTCCAACTCCCTGCTGGAGGGCCTCGTCTACGCCGAGCGCATCGCGGCCGACATCGCGGCCGAGCGCGCGGCGGACGGCCTGCACGCGCGCGTGCCCGAACCGGTCGAGCACCCGGACCGGCCCGCGCACCCCCTCCTAGCCCCCGAGGACCGTTTCGCGATCCAGCGGATCATGGCCGACGGAGCGGGGGTCCTGCGCTCGGCACAGTCCCTGGAGAAGGCCGCCGACCAGCTCGACCGGCTGCACGCGGACGCCCGCGACGCCCTCGACGAGAACGGCAAGACCTCCGAGCCGGGCGTCGACACCTGGGAGGCCACCAACCTCCTGTGCGTGGCCCGCGTCCTGGTCACCGCGGCCCGCCTGCGCGAGGAGACGCGCGGCTGCCACTGGCGCGAGGACCACGCCGAGCGCGACGACGCCGCATGGCGCCGCCACATCGTCGTACGGCTGAATCCGGACCGCACACTCGCCGTACACACCACCGATAGCCCAGACTTCCCCCCGACCCGGCCGACTCGGCAGTCCCGGCAGCGCCCTCAGGAGCAGTGACAGAAGTGAGCACCCCCGACCTCCCCCTCGCGTCGAACGGCGGCTGCGGTGACGGCTGCGCCTGTGGCGCGGGCGCCGACGCGGACGCGGAATACCTGGAGTGCGGGCTCGACCCCGCGCTCGCCCAGCTCCTGGCCGACGCGGGACTCGACCCCGTGGAGGTCGAGGACATCGCCAACGTCGCCATCCAGGAGGACCTCGACCACGGCGTGGACGTCACCACCGTCGCGACCATCCCCGAGGACGCCGTCGCCACCGGCGACTTCACCGCGCGCGAGGCGGGCGTCGCGGCCGGCCTCAGGGTCGCGGAAGCGGTGCTCTCCGTGGTGTGCACGGACGAGTTCGAGGTCGAACGGCACGTGGAGGACGGCGAGCGGGTGGAGGCCGGGCAGAAGCTGCTGTCGGTCACCACGCGCACGCGTGACCTCCTCACCGCCGAGCGCAGCGCGCTCAACCTCCTGTGCCGCCTGTCCGGCATCGCGACCGCCACGCGCGCGTGGGCGGACGTGCTGGAGGGCACCAAGGCCCGGGTCCGCGACACCCGCAAGACGACGCCGGGGCTCAGGTCCCTGGAGAAGTTCGCCGTCCGCTGCGGCGGCGGCGTCAACCACCGGATGTCGCTGTCCGACGCTGCCCTGGTCAAGGACAACCACGTGGTCGCCGCGGGCGGCGTCGCGCAGGCCTTCAAGGCCGTCCGGGAAGCCTTCCCGGAGCTGCCGATCGAGGTCGAGGTCGACACCCTGCACCAGCTGCGCGAGGTCGTCGACGCGGGAGCCGACCTGATCCTGCTGGACAACTTCACGCCCGGCGAGTGCGAGGAGGCCGTCGCCCTCGTGCACGGCCGGGCCGCGCTGGAGGCCTCCGGACGGCTCACCCTCGACAACGCGCGCGCGTACGCGGACACCGGCGTGGACTACCTCGCCGTTGGAGCGCTCACCCACTCCTCCCCGATCCTGGACATCGGTCTCGACCTGCGAGCGGCGGAGTAGGTACGGGCCATGCTGCTGACGATCGACGTGGGCAACACCCACACCGTCCTGGGCCTCTTCGACGGCGACGACATCGTCGAGCACTGGCGCATCTCCACGGACGCGCGCCGCACGGCGGACGAACTGGCGGTGCTGCTGCAGGGCCTGATGGGGATGCACCCGTTGCTCGGCGACGAACTCGGCGACGGCATCGACGGCATCGCCATCTGCGCGACCGTCCCCTCCGTGCTGCACGAACTGCGCGAGGTGACCCGGCGCTACTACGGGGACGTGCCCGCGGTCCTCGTCGAGCCCGGCGTGAAGACCGGCGTGCCGATCCTCACCGACAACCCCAAGGAGGTCGGCGCCGACCGGATCATCAACGCCGTGGCGGCCGTCGACCTCTACGGCGGCCCCGCGATCGTCGTCGACTTCGGCACGGCGACGACCTTCGACGCGGTCTCCGCGCGCGGGGAGTACATCGGCGGGGTCATCGCCCCCGGCATCGAGATCTCCGTCGAGGCGCTCGGCGTCCGGGGCGCGCAGCTGCGCAAGATCGAGGTGGCGCGGCCCCGCAGCGTGATCGGCAAGAACACGGTCGAGGCGATGCAGTCCGGCATCATCTACGGGTTCGCCGGCCAGGTCGACGGAGTGGTGAGCCGGATGGCCCGCGAGCTCGCGGAGGACCCGGACGAGGTCACGGTGATCGCGACGGGCGGGCTGGCGCCCATGGTGCTGGGTGAGTCGTCCGTGATCGACGAGCACGAGCCGTGGCTGACGCTGATCGGGCTGCGCCTGGTGTACGAGCGGAACGTGTCGCGCATGTGAGGAAAGCGGGGCCGGCCGCACGAGAACGCGGCCGGCCTTGCCTTCCCTGCGCCGCACGGGGTACGCCCGCGAGGCAACCGGGTGGCTCTCCCGCGCCACACCGATCCTTTATGTCGAATTTGTCTGATTAGCGCGTACCGTCGCCGCATGCCCACGCCATACGGATCCCGCGGCGGCATGGCGTTCGGCGTGGAGGAGCTGCGTGTGCTCCGCCGCGCTCTCGCCCTCGCCCTTCACCCCAGCCCCGCCTCGGCCGAGGACGTCCAGGACTGCCTCCGCCTCGCCGAATCCCTCGACGAGGCGATGTGTGAGGGTGCCCGGCTGCGTGCCTTCCTGGTGGCCGACCTCGCCCGCTATCGCGCCGCCCTGCCCGGAACCGCCGCCGGCTATCTGGCCCTGCTGGAGGAGACGCTGGCCACCGGATACCGGCCGGGTCCCGACGACCTCGCCGCGCTCAGGGCGCTGCGGGGCAATCCGGTCGCCGCCGCCCTGCTGGGGCGCTGCCGGACGCTCGCGGAGCAGGACGTGCGCGCCCGCCTGGCGCGCGCCACGGCCCGCACGGCGGCCACGGCCGTCCCCGCCTCCCGTACGCGCCTCACGGCGCTTCCGGGGGGTCTCTCGGGCGCCCTGGAGGGCGCCGGGACGGACGCGGGCGACGGAGCCGGTCAGGACCCCGCGCGAAAGCCCGAGAAGAAGCCCGCGGAGAAGCCGGCATCCCCCAGGCCCGCCCCCGCTCCCGCCCCGGCCGCTCCCAAGCCGGGCCGCCCCGTCCCGACCCCCGGCGAGGTCTTCCCGCGCCGCAGGCCGACCCCGCCCGCCACCTCGGCGACGCCGCCCGCGCGGCTCGTCGCGGGCTGAGACGAAAGGCGGCCGCCCGGCCGACACCCGCCCCCGCCCCGGCCGTACGTCGCCCCCTGGCTACTCTGGAGGCATGGACTACGTCTCCGCGCTCGTGCCCCCGGTCGTCATGGCCGTGTTCTTCATCGGCGTGATCAGGGTGATCGTGAAGACCCAGGGCGGGGCCAACAAGGCCAAGGAGGACGCGGCCGTCGACGCCGTGCTCGCCCGTACCGAGGGAGTGCGGCAGGAGTCCGCCAAGACCGACGGCTGACGGCGCCCGGCACTCCCGGCGCCAAGCCCGGCGTACGGCTCGACACCCGAGTCGTACGCCCTTTTTGTTCCCGTTTGCCAGGGAAACCGCACGTCCGGCACGCGAATGTCGAGTTCGGCCACTATTGTGCGAGCTGTGCCTCGCCCATTGGGAGAACTCGAAGACGCGGTCATGACGCGGGTGTGGAAGTGGAACCGCCCGGTCACCGTTCGAGAAGTCCTGGAAGACCTTCAGCAGGAACGGTCCATCGCGTACACCACGGTGATGACCGTTTTGGACAATCTCCATCAGAAGGGCTGGGTGCGCCGCGAAGCGGAAGGCCGGGCCTATCGATATGAGGCCGTCTCCACTCGGGCCGCGTACGCAGCCGCGCTGATGAACGACGCGTGGTCCCAGAGCGACAACCCCGCGGCCGCTCTCGTCGCCTTCTTCGGGATGATGAGCGAGGAACAGCGACATGCCCTGCGAGACGCGGTACGGATCGTCCAAGGACCGGAAGAGGCGACCGAACAGGAGAACCCCGGCTCACCACCCGGCGACGGCGGGCGATAGCGTCCGCTCATGTCAGCAGAGAGCCCCGAAGGTCTCGAAGGTCCTGAAGTCAGCGCTAAAGCCATCACCGTCCGCCGGGCACGTACCGGCGATGTCGCGGCCGTGCGTCGTCTCCTCGACACGTACGTGCGTGACCGCATCCTGCTCGACAAAGCGACGGTCACGCTTTACGAGGACATCCAGGAGTTCTGGGTCGCCGAACGAGACGACAACGCGGAGGTCGTCGGCTGCGGTGCCCTGCACGTCATGTGGGAAGATCTCGCGGAAGTGCGCACTCTCGCGGTGAAGCCGGGCCCTGAAGGGCGCGGGCGTCGGACACCAGTTGCTGGAGAAGTTGCTGCACACAGCGCGCTGGCTGGGTGTTCGCCGTGTTTTCTGCCTCACCTTCGAAGTGGACTTCTTCGGCAAGCACGGCTTCGTCGAGATCGGTGAGACGCCCGTGGACATGGATGTCTACGCGGAGCTGCTGCGCTCCTATGACGAGGGCGTGGCGGAGTTCCTCGGTCTCGAACGGGTGAAACCCAACACCTTGGGCAACAGCCGGATGCTTCTGCATCTGTGATCACCGATCACGGGAAGTATTCGAGCGCCTACCTGCCCGCGTTCCCTATGTCCGAAACGCGCATGTTCCCTGACTGTGCCGGACCGGCTGTCCCGCTGTCGAGGGGTTTGTGTTTTTCCCGGAAAAGCGGTTTGCTTTCCGACGTACTGCAGTACTGCATATAACAGGGGACGGCGAAACGGCGGACGCCGCAGACCCCATGCCCTCAAGTTTTGGATGAAAGGAAATCCGGTGGCACAGAAGGTTCAGGTCCTTCTTGTCGACGACCTCGACGGCGGCGAGGCGGACGAGACCGTCACGTTCGCGTTGGACGGCAAGACGTACGAGATCGATCTCACGACCGCGAATGCGGACAAGCTCCGCGGCCTTCTCGAGCCTTACGTGAAGGGCGGTCGTCGTACCGGAGGCCGTGCCGCGGGCGGGCGCGGAAAGACGCGTGCCGCTTCCGGTGGCAGCCAGGACACCGCGCAGATCCGCGCCTGGGCGAAGGAGAACGGTTACGAGGTCAACGACCGCGGCCGTGTTCCCGCGTCCATCCGCGAGGCCTACGAGAAGGCCAACGCCTGATCACTGGCCGGATCGACGGCCGAAGGCTGGACGCACGCGCGCCGCAGCCGCAACCGGTGGCAGTGCGCTGCCACCGTGTCCACGAGTCGTACGAGATCGGGGGCGCCACCGACGCCCCCCGTGGCCGACAGCGTCGGCAGCGAGGCCTCGACCGCGCGCCCGGGTTCGGGGGGCCGCAGCCATACGGCGGCCCCCTGCAGGGTGTCCCCGCGGTCCGGCGGCGACGGCGCGTCCATGACGCCCCCCTCGCCGATCGCGCTCAGGTCGGGCACCAGCCCGCGCCACTCCAGCCAGTCCAGCAGCCCCGGCAGCTCCTCCGCGCTGCCCGGCGCCACCAGCAGCCGCATCCGCTCGCCCTGAAGGGCCACCGGAGAGTACGGCCCGAGATGGCGCAGCCCCGCCCGGCCCGCCGCCGCCGGCACGTCCAGGACGTCGAAGCGCTCGCCCACGGAAAGCCGCACCGGAGCACCGGGCCGCACGGGCACCGTGGGCCACTCCAATTCGTTCTCGTACCAATCGCGGATTCGCGAGCCCGCCTCGAGAGGCCGGCGGGGAAGTGGGACCGTGAGATCCGGGGTGACCGAGGGGTCGCTGCCAACCATGCCAATGGCAACCGTGAGAAGTGCTCGCGAGTTACGCTGGGTGTTCTTGCGAATGCGCTGAGTTTCGGAAAAGGGGGCGTGCGGGGGTGCGGGGAGGCGCAAGGTTGTTCGCCCATAGCGGAGCAATGGGGGGCGCGCGGCATGGAGTGTCAGTCCCAGCGGGTAAGACATCCCTAGTGGGAGGGGGCGACACGCAGGCAAGGTGGTCTCACGTTCGCCATCGGCGTACTGGCGAGTGGGGTAACTGCCTGGCCTGCGGGAACATCGTCTCGCACCATCGGGTTGGAGCAGATGTCGGCGTTCGGGGTCAGGAGGCCATCGACGGTGTCGGCAGTTGGAATGAGCGGTCCCCGCTTGCGGGACTAAGCTGCGGAAGGACAGGGAGGGGAAGTTCCCCCCACTGCCTGACCGCTCTGAGGAGCGATTAACGATGTTCGAGAGGTTCACCGACCGCGCGCGGCGGGTTGTCGTCCTGGCTCAGGAAGAAGCCCGGATGCTCAACCACAACTACATCGGCACCGAGCACATCCTCCTGGGCCTGATCCACGAGGGTGAGGGTGTCGCCGCCAAGGCCCTTGAGAGCCTCGGGATTTCGCTCGAGGCGGTCCGCCAGCAGGTGGAGGAGATCATCGGCCAGGGCCAGCAGGCCCCGTCCGGGCACATCCCCTTCACCCCCCGTGCCAAGAAGGTCCTGGAGCTGTCGCTCCGCGAGGCCCTTCAGCTGGGCCACAACTACATCGGCACGGAGCACATCCTGCTCGGCCTGATCCGTGAGGGCGAGGGCGTCGCCGCCCAGGTCCTGGTCAAGCTGGGCGCAGACCTCAACCGGGTGCGGCAGCAGGTGATCCAGCTGCTCTCCGGTTACCAGGGCAAGGAGACCGCCACCGCCGGCGGGCCTGCCGAGGGCACGCCCTCGACGTCCCTGGTCCTCGACCAGTTCGGCCGGAACCTCACCCAGGCCGCTCGTGAGTCCAAGCTCGACCCGGTCATCGGGCGCGAGAAGGAGATCGAGCGGGTCATGCAGGTGCTGTCCCGCCGTACCAAGAACAACCCGGTGCTGATCGGTGAGCCCGGCGTCGGCAAGACCGCCGTCGTCGAGGGCCTCGCCCAGGCCATCGTCAAGGGCGAGGTGCCCGAGACCCTCAAGGACAAGCACCTCTACACCCTGGACCTCGGCGCGCTGGTCGCCGGCTCCCGTTACCGCGGTGACTTCGAGGAGCGCCTGAAGAAGGTCCTCAAGGAGATCCGCACCCGCGGCGACATCATCCTGTTCATCGACGAGCTGCACACGCTGGTCGGTGCGGGTGCCGCCGAGGGCGCCATCGACGCCGCTTCGATCCTGAAGCCGATGCTGGCCCGCGGTGAGCTGCAGACCATCGGTGCGACGACGCTGGACGAGTACCGCAAGCACCTGGAGAAGGACGCGGCCCTCGAGCGCCGCTTCCAGCCCATCCAGGTCGCCGAGCCGTCCCTGCCGCACACGATCGAGATCCTCAAGGGTCTGCGCGACCGGTACGAGGCCCACCACCGCGTCTCCATCACGGACGAGGCGCTGGTCCAGGCGGCCACCCTGGCCGACCGCTACATCTCGGACCGCTTCCTGCCGGACAAGGCGATCGACCTGATCGACGAGGCCGGCTCCCGGATGCGCATCCGCCGGATGACGGCTCCGCCGGACCTGCGCGAGTTCGACGAGAAGATCGCGGGCGTGCGCCGCGACAAGGAGTCCGCGATCGACTCGCAGGACTTCGAGAAGGCCGCCTCCCTGCGCGACAAGGAGAAGCAGCTCCTGGCCGCCAAGGCCAAGCGCGAGAAGGAGTGGAAGGCCGGCGACATGGACGTCGTCGCCGAGGTCGACGGCGAGCTGATCGCCGAGGTCCTCGCGACCGCCACCGGCATCCCGGTCTTCAAGCTGACCGAGGAGGAGTCGAGCCGCCTGCTGCGCATGGAGGACGAGCTCCACAAGCGGGTCATCGGCCAGAAGGACGCCGTCAAGGCGCTGTCGAAGGCGATCCGTCGTACGCGTGCCGGTCTGAAGGACCCCAAGCGTCCCGGTGGTTCGTTCATCTTCGCCGGCCCGTCCGGTGTCGGTAAGACCGAGCTGTCCAAGGCGCTCGCGGAGTTCCTCTTCGGTGACGAGGACGCGCTGATCTCCCTCGACATGTCGGAGTTCAGCGAGAAGCACACGGTCTCGCGGCTCTTCGGTTCGCCTCCCGGCTACGTGGGCTACGAAGAGGGCGGCCAGCTGACCGAGAAGGTCCGCCGCAAGCCGTTCTCCGTGGTCCTGTTCGACGAGGTCGAGAAGGCCCACCCGGACATCTTCAACTCGCTGCTGCAGATCCTGGAGGACGGTCGCCTGACCGACTCCCAGGGCCGGGTCGTGGACTTCAAGAACACGGTCATCATCATGACGACCAACCTCGGCACGCGGGACATCTCGAAGGGCTTCAACCTGGGCTTCGCGGCCTCGGGCGACACGAAGTCCAACTACGAGCGCATGAAGAACAAGGTGTCGGACGAGCTCAAGCAGCACTTCCGTCCCGAGTTCCTCAACCGCGTCGACGACGTCGTCGTCTTCCCGCAGCTGACGCAGGAGGACATCCTCGCCATCGTCGACCTGATGGTCGGCAAGGTGGACGAGCGCCTCAAGGACCGGGACATGGGCATCGAGCTCTCCCAGTCCGCCAAGGAGCTGCTCTCCAAGAAGGGGTACGACCCCGTGCTGGGCGCCCGGCCGCTGCGCCGGACCATCCAGCGCGAGATCGAGGACACCCTCTCGGAGAAGATCCTCTTCGGCGAGCTGCGTCCCGGCCACATCGTGGTCGTCGACACGGAGGGCGAGGGCGAGACCAAGACCTTCACCTTCCGCGGTGAGGAGAAGTCGGCCCTGCCGGACGTCCCGCCGATCGAGCAGGCGGCCGGCGGAGCGGGCCCGAACCTGAGCAAGGAGGCGTAAGCCTCACGGCGACGCCAGAAGGGGCCGGTGCTTTCAGGCACCGGCCCCTTTCGCATGCCCGAAACAGGAGGGGCTACGACAGCTGACCGTCGTAGTCCGGCAGTTTGAAGGTCTTGTCGGCGTGGCCGCCCGAGAGGTCGGTCGCGCTGTTGCCGATGTTGGCGATGATGTCGTAGCCCTTGTTCTCGATGGCGACGCGCTGGGCGGTCTTGTAGGCGGCGACGTCCTTGAAGAGGTCGACGAGGCCGCGGACGTAGAGGCCGGACACCTGGTAGCCGTCGTGCTCCAGGTTGTACTCGGTGGGCAGGTAGATGATGCCGGGGCGGGCGGTGACGAAGAACAGGGAGACGCCGTGCTGCTGGGCGTACCGGGCGACGTCCAGGACGGGCTTGTTGGCCGGCTGCGGCCAGCTGAAGCCGAAGTCGGTCTCCAGGGCCGTGTTGTCGATGTCGAGGACGACCGCCTGCTTCTCGCCCGTCCCGGCGGCGGCGATGCGCTCCTTGATGTACGGCAGGGCCTGGTCCATCACGCTCTGGCAGTCCTTCTGCCAGGTGGCGTAGTCGACGCTCCCGGTGCTCGTCGCCGCGTTCGCGGGGGCGGCCAGTGCCGCCAGGGCCGAGGCGGAGACGGTGATGACGGCTGTGCGGCGAGCCCAGAGGCGTCGGCTTGTCATGGGGGGTCCTCTCGCGTCCGTATGTCGTTGTCCTGTGCATGTTCGGTGGCACGGGTGGCGCGAGGGGAACCGTAGGGTTACCGACTGGTAAGTGGCCAGAGATGTGCGTCACATGGGGTCGATCGAAGTTTTCGGGGCCGGTGACATGTCGCACAGGCGATCAGGCGCGTACTACGGCCGTTAGTGGAGCGGCGTGGCCTTTTTCGTCGTAGAACGGCAAGTTTCGCGTTCAATTACTAGCGCACGTCGTAGATGTCCTATTTTGGGATCAATGGGGGGTCGGGGTACCAAGGATCTGCCCATCCGGCGGCCGATTGCGCGCCGGGTGGTTTTCTCTGCCCCCGATCCCCTGAGGTCTCGATGTCCCCGCGTCTCACGTCCCGTTCTTCCCGTACGTCCGCCCTGCGCACCCGTGCGGCCGTCCTGGCCGCCGGCTTCGGCGTGTCGGCCGTACTGGGTGCCGGGGTCGCGGTCGCCGCCGACACCGCCGCCGTCGGCACCTCCGCCTCCGCCTCCGCGTCGGTCTCCGGCGTGGCGAGCGCCGTCGAGGCGCAGGCGGCTGCCCAGGCCAAGGCCGCCAAGACGGCCGCGGCCGCGAAGGCCAAGGCGGCGGCCGCGAAGAAGGCGGCCGCCAAGAAGGCCGCCGCGAAGGCCGCCGCGAAGAAGAAGGCGGCGGCCAAGGCGGCCGCCAAGAGGGCCGCCTCCTGGGTCCACCCGGTCCGGAAGTACACGCTCTCCGCGAAGTTCGCCCAGGCCGGCGGCATGTGGCAGTCCACCCACAGCGGCCAGGACTTCGCCGTGAACAGCGGCACCGACGTCGTCGCCGCGCACGGCGGCACCGTCGTCAAGGCCGGTTCGAACGGCGCCGGCGACGGTCCGGCGTACGGCAACGCCATCGTCATCCGGCACGGCAACGGCACCTACTCGCAGTACGCCCACCTGTCGCGGATCGACGTCCGGGTCGGCCAGGTCGTCAGGACGGGCCAGCACATCGCCCGGTCCGGCAACACCGGCAACTCCAGCGGTCCGCACCTGCACTTCGAGATCCGCAGGACCGCCAACTACGGCTCGGCGATCGACCCGGTCGCCTTCCTGCGGGCCAAGGGCCTGAGCCTCTGACCCGTCAGCCCGCGGTGTGCGTGCCCTGGTGTGCCTGAACCACCAGGGCCGTCGCCACCTCCAGGACCGCCTCGCGCTTCTCCTCGTCGGTGCCCGGCAGGTCGTTGAGGGCGAACATCCCGGCGTGCATCGCGAACACCGCGCTGATGCAGCGGACCTGGTCGACGAGGGCCGCGTCCGGATCGATGAGGATGTCGCGCATGCCCATCATGCGGTTGCGGAACATCTCGCCGATGCGCAGTTCCTTCACCGTCGCCTGGTTCTCCTGCATGAAGCGGAAGAGCGGCAGGGCCTGGGACAGGGCCTCGTTGTAGCGGCGGATGATCTCCTGCTTGGTCTCCAGCGTGTGCGGCTGGAGCTTTCCCCACTCGATCAGTTCCTCGATCGGATGGGAGAGGTCCTCGAAGATGCTGACGAGGATCTCTTCCTTGGTCTTGAAGTGGTAGTAGAGCGCCGCCTTGGTGACGTCCAGGCGTTCGGCGATCTCACGCAGCGAGGTCTTCTCGTAGCCCTGTTCCGCGAAGAGTTCGAGCGCCACGTCCTGGATGCGCTGGCGAGTGTTTCCGCGGCGCTGCCGCTTGGTGCCGTCCATCGTGTCGCCCATTGTCGCGCTCCTCACGCCCCCTGCTGACTTACTTGCCGCCCGACTAGAAAACTTACTTGACGCCCGGCTAGTTACGGGTCTACTTTCCTCAGTGTAGTCAACTAGCCGGGCGGCAAGTAAGTGCCCGCTCGGTGGGAAGTGCGCAGGACCAAGGGGAGTGGGAACCATGGCGGACACACAGACGGTCGAGACCAAGCCCGACAAACAGCCGAAGAGCGTGCGGGTCGTCCTGCTCGCGCTCATGATCACCATGATGCTCGCGATGCTGGACAACATGATCGTGGGCACCGCGATGCCGACGATCGTGGGCGAGCTCGGCGGCCTCGAGCACCTGTCGTGGGTGGTGACGGCGTACACGCTGGCCACCGCGGCGGCCACCCCCGTCTGGGGCAAGCTCGGTGACATGTTCGGCCGCAAGACCACGTTCATGACGTCGATCGTGATCTTCCTGATCGGCTCCGCGCTCAGCGGCATGGCCCAGGACATGGGCCAGCTGATCGGTTTCCGGGCCGTGCAGGGCCTCGGCGCCGGCGGTCTGATGGTCGGCGTCATGGCGATCATCGGTGACCTGATCCCGCCCCGGGAGCGGGGCAAGTACCAGGGCATGATGGCCGGCGTCATGGCAATCGCGATGATCGGCGGACCGCTGGTCGGCGGCACCATCACCGACAACTGGGGCTGGCGCTGGGCGTTCTACATCAACCTGCCGCTCGGCGTGGTCTCCCTGGGCCTGATCAGCGCGGTGCTGCACCTGCCGAAGAAGCGCGCCAAGGCCGGCATCGACTACCTCGGCGTGATCCTGTTGACCGTCGGCATCACGTCGATCGTGCTGGTCACCACCTGGGGCGGCTCGCAGTACGCCTGGTCCTCCGCGCGGATCATGGAGCTGATCGGCATCGGCGTGGCCGCGCTGATCGGGTTCGTGTTCTGGCAGACCAAGGCCGTCGAACCTGTCGTGCCGCTGCACATCTTCCGCAGCCGCAACTTCACCCTGATGTCGATCATCGGCTTCATCACCGGCTTCGTGATGTTCGGCGCCACGCTGTACCTGCCGCTGTACCAGCAGTCCGTGCAGGGCGCCTCCGCCACGAACTCCGGTCTGCTGCTCCTGCCGATGCTGGGCGCGATGCTCGTGACCTCGATGGTCGCCGGCCGGGTGACCACGAACACCGGCAAGTACAAGCTGTTCCCGGTGGTCGGCAGCGTCTTGATGATCGTCGGGCTGTACCTGCTGTCGACCATGGACACCGGCACCACGCGGTTCACCTCCGGCGTGTTCATGGCGGTCGTCGGCCTGGGCATGGGCTGCCTGATGCAGATCACCATGCTGGTCGCGCAGAACAGCGTCGAGATGAAGGACATGGGCGTCGCGTCCTCCTCGACCACCCTGTTCCGTACGCTCGGCTCCTCCTTCGGCGTCGCGATCATGGGCGCGCTGTTCAACAACCGCGTCCAGCACGTGATGGCCGAGCGGGCCGGCGCGCTGGGCTCGAAGATCACCGAGAAGTCGGCGGCGCTGGACGCCAAGAGCCTGGCCAAACTGCCGGCGGTGGCGCGCGAGGCGTACCAGCACGCGGTGTCCGCGGGTGTCCACACGGCGTTCCTGCTCGGCTCGGTGGTCGCCGTGGGCGCCCTGATCGCCGCGGTGTTCGTCAAGGAGGTCGCGCTGCGCGGCACCGGACCGAAGACCGAGGGGTCAACGGAGGACGCGGCGGTGCAGCCGCCGGTCGTCGAGGCCGTCTGATCCCTCAGTGAACCGAAGGCCCCCGGCAGGTGTCCGCCCCGGGGGCCTTCGTCATGTCCACGGCCGGGGCCCGGCCTCGGGCCGCTGTCGGTAACCGACGACTGTCGCGGCGACTACGAGACCTTCAGGGCGCGCGGGGTGGAGTTCCTGCAGGCCCCGCAGGAGCGGCCGTACGGCATCGAGGCGATCTTCCGTGACGACAACGGCAACTGGTACTCGCTGACCGAGCGCAGCGAGGAGCTGGACCTCTCCAAGGACTTCGGGTGAGCGCCGAGGAGCCGGGGCCCGAGCACACCGCCGTGCGGGTCGCCCTGTGGCGGGCCCTGCACCTGCGGGCCGACGCGCCGCCGCATGTCGTCGAGGACGAGGTCGGGCTGCGGATCGCCGATCCGGGGCGGGGTGGCGGGAGCGGCCCGACATGGACGTCGACGTCACGCGCCGCTGCGCCATCGGCTGGCTGCCGGGACCCGTCGGCTCGAGGGCATCGGGTGGTGCCGGCCGCCTCCGGCCAGGCGAGCTGGGCGAGTTGGCCCCGGCGCCGCTCCTGGACCTCCTGGGGGGACGGGCGGGCCCGGGGGCGCCTTCTCGCCGCCGTGTCTGCCCGCGGCGTGCGTGCCCTGACGTTTCTGCTTGGCCTCGGCGAGCTTGCGCAGACATGCAGCCCGCGGTGGCGTCGGGGGCTGCCGGGACCCGTCGGCTCGGTGGCGTCGGGAGCGGCTGGGACCCGTCGGCTCGGCGGCATCGGGTGGCTGTCCGTGTGGGGCGGCTGCGGCACCGGCAGGTGGTCGTCTGCCGGTCAGCCGTGACAGGAGCGCGGGTCGCCTGCCGGTCGGCTGCGACCTGGGCGCGCGGTCGCCCGGGTCCGTCGGTCGCGGCGCCCGCGGGGAGCCCCGTCCGTGTCCTCGGCTACGGCAGGACCGGATAGCTGCCCGTGTTGGTCGGGGCGTGTTCCGGGAGCCACAGGACCGCCACCGCACCCTCCGCCGGCACGTGGTCCGGAGCGCCGGCGGGGCGGACGTTGCGGAAGGTCAGGCGGGCGCCCAGGACCCGGGCCTGGCCGGCCGCGATCGTCAGGCCGAGACCGTGCCCGTGGCCGGACCGGTCGCTGCTACCGGTGCGGAAGCGGCTCGGGCCGTCGGCCAGCAGGTCGGCGGGAAAGCCGGGACCGTGGTCGCGGACGCGGATCACCCGGCCCTCGACGGTGACCTGGATCGGCGGCTTGCCGTGCCGGGCGGCGTTGGCGAGCAGGTTGAACAGCACGCGCTCCAGGCGGCGCGGGTCGGTCGTGACCATCGACTCGTGCACCACCCGCACCTCGATGCCCGGGTCCTTCGCGGCCACCCGCCGGGTGACGAACTCCCCCAGCAGGAGGTCCTGCAGCTCGGCCCGCTCGGAGGCCCCGTCCAGGCGGGCCACCTCCAGGACGTCCTCGACGAGGGTGCGCATGGCCTTGGCGCGGTCCAGGACCAGCTCGGTGGGGCGGCCGGGCGGCAGCAGCTCGGCCGCCGTCAGCAGACCCGTCACCGGGGTGCGCAGTTCGTGCGCGATGTCGGCCGTGACCCGCCGCTCCGCCTCCAGGCGCTGCTGCAGGGCGTCCGCCATGGCGTCCACGGCGCTGGCCAGGTCGTCGGTCTCGTCCCGCACCACGCCGCCGATGGCGGCCCGCACCCGCACGTCCGTCTCGCCCTTGGCGACCCGGTTCGCCGCGGCGGCCGCCTTGCGCAGCCGGCGCGAGAACTGGCCGCCGATGAGCACGCCCAGCGCGCTGCCGCCGAGGACGACCGCGATGGACCCGATGACCAGCGCCTGGTCGAGATCCTTGAGGATGTCCGTGCTGCGGTCGGTGAACCCCGTGTGCAGGGACAGCACATGGCCGTCCTTGACGGGGACGGCGGCCCAGATGTCCGGCACGCCGTTGTGCCGCTCGGTGACGTACGTCGCCCGGCGGCCCTCGTCGACCTTCTCCCGCAGTGCCCTCGGCAGCTCCGGGTCGTCCCGCTGCAGGTTGGGGAAGTTCAGCCGGCCGGACAGTTCGTAGTTGCGCTGGGCGATCTGCAGCCGTTCGTCGGCGAGGTCGCGCGCGTTGTCCAGCATCGACACCCGCGCCGCGTTGTGCACGACCAGGCTCAGCGTGATCGCGATCAGCGCGCCGACCAGCGCGATGGCGGCGCTGAGCTTCCAGCGCAGGCCGGTACGGATACCGCCCGCCTCGCGTGTCCCCTGGCCCCGGAAGGTCCCCCGCATGTCCGTGCCGTCCCCGCTCAGGCCTTCAACTTGTAGCCGAAGCCGCGGACCGTCTCGATCCGGTCCTGGCCGATCTTCGTACGCAGCCGCTGCACATGGACGTCGACCACGCGCGTGTCCCCGCCCCAGCCGTAGTCCCACACGCGCTCCAGCAGCTTGTCGCGCGAGAGGACCGTGCCGGGCGCCGAGGAGAACTCCAGCAGCAGCCGCATCTCGGTCGGGGTGAGCGCCACCGGCTGCCCGGCCCGGCGCACCTCCATGCCCTCGGTGTCGATCTCCAGTTCGCCGAAGGTCAGCACCCCGCCAGACACCCCGTCGGCGCCCTCGTCCGACTTCTCGCCGCCGCCGGCGTGGCCGAAGCGCCGCAGCACCGCCCGGATCCGGGCGACCAGCACCGCGCCGTCGAACGGCTTGGTCACGTAGTCGTCGGCGCCCGCCTCCAGGCCGAGGACCACGTCGATGGAGTCGGCGCGTGCCGAGAGCATGATCACCGGCACGGTCGACTCGTCGCGGATACGGCGGCACAGGCTGACCCCGTCGAGGCCGGGCACCATGACGTCGAGCAGCGCGATGTCCGGGCGGTTCGCGCGGAACGCCTCCAGCCCCGACAGGCCGTCGGGCATCGCGGTGACCGCGAAGCCGTCCCGCTCCAGGGCGAGCTGGGTGGCCTCGCGGATGACATCGTCGTCCTCGACGAACAGGACGTGGGTCTGGTCTGCCATCCCGGTGCTCTCAGTTCTTGTCTCGGTCGTGGTGAGTGTGCGGCCTGCTGCAGATGAATCGTTCCGCGGGGGCCGATCGGTTCACTCGGCCCCGCGACAGGGCCGACCCTACGACGAGGGTGACGCGCCGCCTCCGACCGCGTTGCTGTAGTCGTTGCGCGTGTGGAACCGCTCGGTGAAGCGGCCCGCGGCCCAGCTGTACGTCGTCACGACCTCGCCGGACGGGCTCGACACCGGGTCCCCCTTCTCGTACACCTGCTTGGTCACCACCAGGTCGCCCCGGTCGATCTCCGCGTAGACCGGGGGTTCCTCGGCCTGGAACACATTCTCGTACCGGCCGCCCTGCTCGCGATACACGTACGAGCCCACACCCACCGCGTCCCCGCAGGTCAGTACATTGACGACGACGTCGTCGACGGTTCCTCCGGTGAGGTCGCCGTACGACACGTCGACCGGGTACTCGTCGGCCACGCACGGCTTCAGCTCGCGCTTGACCTCCGCCGAGACCCTGGGGTCGTCCTTGACGAGCTTGACCGCGTCCACCCGCTTGGCGGCCTTCGACGCGGAGGGGGTGGACGAGGGCGTGGCCGCGGCGCCCGCGACCGAATCGGCGTGCGCGGGGCCCTCGTCACGGGCTCCGGTGCCGCCGGTGGCGCAGGCGGAGGCCAAAAGGCCGACGGCGGCGAGCACGGCCACCGCCGTGCACGCCGCCCGCAGGTTCCCCCGGCCCGGTTCGGGCCCGGCGGGGGTCAGACCGCGCAACGCTCCCGCTCCTCATGCTCCAGCGCGCGTGCGTCCAGGTCGCGGCTCTCCAGCTCCTCGCGGAGCCGGGCGAGCGCCCGGTGCAGCGTGCTCTTGACCGTGCCGGCCGACATGCCGAGGGCGGCGGCCGTCTCCTCCGTGGACATCTGCTCCCAGTGTCGCAGCACCACGACGCTGCGCTGCTTCGGTGCCAGAACTTTCATGATGTCCATCAGGAGCGCGCGGTCGGCGTGCTGCTCGGTGGCGTCGTCGACGCTCGCGTCCGGAAGCTGCTCGGTCGGGACCTCCTCCAGCTTGCGCGCCCGCCACCACTCGGTACGGGTGTTGATCATCACGCGGCGCAGGTAGGCGTCCGCGAGGCGCTTGTCCGCGATGCCGTCCCAGCGGCCGTACGTCCGCACCAGCGCCGTCTGGAGGAGGTCCTGGGCGTCCGTCGGGTCCGGAACCAGCCGGCGCGCGCTGCGCAGCAGCGCGTCCTGCCGGGTGCGGACATACTCCTCGAACTCGAGCACCTCGCCCTGCGCCATGTCGAACCGCCTCCTGATCCCCGTTTCCGTCGGCCCCTCGCCGTCGGTCTCTTCCGTGGCAATGAAGCTACGGAGGCCTTGTCACGGCGCTGTGCGCGGCAGCCCTCGGCTGGCAATCAGCTGTACGTCGGTTGTGTAACGGACGTAGGAACGGGGTAAGGCAGCACACCAGTTGGTGGAAGTATGGGGTGATTTGGTGCTGCGGAGGCTGTGATGTTTCGGCGGCCTACGTCAACGGCAGCCGATACAAACCACCGGGAAGGGGCTCCACGAGGCCGTCCGCGACGAGTCCGTCGAGCGCGCGCGCCCGCTGCACCGGCTCGTGCCACACCCGGTCCAGCGCCGACTGCGGCACGGGCGCGTGGGCTTCCCGGAGTACGGCGAGGAGCTTGCCGCGGACCTGGCGGTCGGTGCCGGCGTAGGTCTGGCCACGGCGCGGCGGCCCGTCGTGCTCGGGCTTGCCCGCCAGGCGCCAGGCGCACTGCGCGGCGATCGGGCAGCGGTGGCAGGACTCGTTCTTGGCGGTGCAGACCAGCGCGCCGAGTTCCATGGAGGCCGCCGCCCAGCGGGAGGCGGTGTGCTCGTCCTCGGGCAACAGGGTGCGGGCGAGCCTGCGTTCGGCGGCGGTGGTGGCGTTCGGCGGGTACTGCACACCGGTGACGGCCCGGGCCAGGACACGGCGGACGTTGGTGTCGAGGACCGGGTGGCGCTGGCCGTACGCGAAGGAGGCGACCGCCGCCGCCGTGTACTCGCCGATGCCGGGCAGGGCGAGGAGCTGGGCGTGGTCGGTCGGTACGTCGCCGCCGTGGCGTTCCGCTATGGCGACCGCGGCGCCGTGCAGCCGCAGGGCGCGGCGCGGGTAGCCGAGGCGGCCCCAGGCGCGGACGGCCTCGCCCGGCGCCTCCTCGGCGAGGTCGGCGGGGCGGGGCCAGCGGGACAGCCACTGTTCGTAGATCGGCAGCACGCGGTTGACCGGGGTCTGCTGGAGCATGAACTCGCTGACCATCACTCCCCAGGGGCCGGCCTCGGGGCGGCGCCAGGGGAGGTCACGGGCGTTCTCGGTGAACCAGTCGATGACCGGGGAGTGGAGCGCCGTGGGGGAGGGGGCGGTCTCGGCGGCGGGGGTCTCGGCGGTGGCCGCGGGGATGTTCGTGAGCGCAGTCATGGCCTTCCGATCCTGCCATGGCCTGTGTCGGTTTGGCCGGTGTGGCGCCGGGGGCGTGTGGTGGGTCGGGGGCGGGCGGTGCGGCGAGCCCGCCACGCAGGGGGCGCCTGCCCGTGGAGGAGGGGAGCGTGGGCCCGGGGCGCGCGGGACGGGCCGCGCTCCGCCGTCACGACGCGCTCCCGTGGGTGCGCGGGTGCGCCTGATCGTCTTCTCCGGGATGATGATCCGGAAAAGTTGCGCTGCGGACGGCGGGTACGGCAAGCGAACGCCCCGATCTCTCGTACAGTTTGCGCCGTGGGATCTCTGCGCAATCCTGTCGGGCCGCTTCCCTCCACCATCTACTGGCGCCGGAGGGTCGTACTGCTGTCCGTACTGGCCCTGTTGGCGTTGCTGATCACGTGGATCGTGACCTCGGGCGGCGGGGGCGGCAAGAAGGACGACGGGGCGAACGGCAAGACTCCCGCGCCCACCATCTCCGCGGGGCCGTCGAGTTCGGGGCCCGCGATCAGTCAAGCCCCGGGCGGACGCGACGAGTCCAGCGGCGGGGGCTCCGGGTCGGACGCCGGGGGCACGGGCTCCGCGGGGAGTTCGGGCTCCGGTGGCGACGGAAGCGGCTCCGGCGCCGGGGCGGGTGGCTCCTCGGGCGCGGGTGGTACGAGCGGCGGGGGCGCCGGCAGCGGGGTCGGGCAGGGCGACACCGTGCCGGCCGGGTCCACGCTGCCCAACTGCACCGCCGGCGCGGTGAAGTTGAGTGTGCGGAGTCTGCGCAACTCCTACAGTCCCGGTGACACCGTCACGCTGCTGGTGACCGCGAAGAACTCCTCCGGCGGCGACTGCAAGGTCGATCTCGGGCCGAAGAGCGCGGTGTTGACGATCTCCAAGTCGACCGACAGCACCGACGACTACTGGTCCTCGGCGGACTGTCCGAAGACCGCGGGCAGCCTGCTGTTCCGGGCGCCCGCCAAGTCCGGCGTCACCTACACCGTGAAGTGGGACCGCAAGCCGAGCGCCCCGCAGTGCGCGACGCCCCCCGCGGGCTCGGCCGGGGCCGGGACCTACCTGGTGGAGCTGGCCGCGCCGGGGTACGGCAAGACACAGACGTCCTTCGTGCTGGAGAACGACTAGACAGGACCCTGGTCGGACCCGGTGAGAGTCCTGGTCAGACGTAGCGTTCCAGGATCGAGCTCTCGGCCAGGCGGGACAGGCCCTCGCGGACGCTGCGGGCGCGGGCCTCGCCCACGCCGTCCACCGTCTGGAGGTCGTCCACGCTCGCGGCGAGCAGCTTCTGCAGGCCGCCGAAGTGCTCCACCAGCCGGTCGATGATCGCGCCGGGGAGCCGGGGGACCTTGGCCAGCAGGCGGAAGCCGCGCGGCGAGACCGCCGAGTCCAGGGCCTCCGGGGAGCCCGTGTAGCCCAACGCCTTGGCGACCGTGGTCAGTTCGAGGAGTTCGGCGTGGGTGAGCGCGTCGAGTTCGTAGAGGGCCTCGTCGACGGTGCGGGAGCGCTTGGCGGTCGGTTCGGGGACATAGTCGCGGACCACCAGTTCCCGCTCGGGCTCGACGCCGGCGATCAACTCGTCCAGCTGGAGGGCGAGGAGACGGCCGTCGGTGCCCAGCTCCACCACGTACTCGGCGATTTCGGTGGCGATGCGGCGGACCATCTCCAGGCGCTGGGCCACCGCGGAGACGTCCCGGACGGTGACGAGGTCCTCGATCTCCAGGGCCGAGAGGGTGCCCGCCACCTCGTCCAGGCGGAGCTTGTAGCGCTCCAGGGTCGCCAGGGCCTGGTTGGCGCGGGAGAGGATCGCCGCGGAGTCCTCCAGGACCCTGCGCTGGCCGTCGACGTAGAGGGCGATCAGGCGCATCGACTGGGACACCGAGACCACCGGGTAGCCGACCTGCTTGGAGATGCGGTCGGCGGTGCGGTGGCGGGTGCCCGTCTCCTCCGTGGGGATCATCGCGTCCGGCACGAACTGGACGCCCGCCCTGAGGATCTTCGACAGGTCGGAGGAGAGCACGATGCCGCCGTCCAGCTTGCACAGCTCGCGCAGGCGCGTGGCCGTGAACTCGACGTCCAGCACGAAACCGCCCGTGCACATGGCTTCGACGGTCTTGTCGAAGCCGAGCACGATGAGTCCGCCGGTGTTTCCGCGGAGCACGCGCTCCAGCCCGTCGCGCATCGCCGTGCCGGGTGCCACGGCGCTCAGTGAGGCGCGCATCAGGCCATCGGCACCGGAACTCCCGCCGGACTTTCCGGGAGCTGCCGCCCGGTCGTTGGCTGCCACTGCACTCCTCCGGTCGCAGGTTCTGGGGCGCCCCCGTGTCGCACATTCGGTCGTACGGACGGGCGAGACCTGGGCAAAGTCTACCGGCGGTCCTCCTCCTCCCGTGGGGCCTCTCGGCGACGCGAGCGCGGAAGGACCCGCAGAGCGTCTCCTATGTCGGCGACTTCCAGGACCTTCATGCCGGGAGGGATCTTGCCGGGGTCGCCCGGGACGAGGGCGTGCGTGAAGCCCAGACGGTGTGCCTCGGAGAGCCGGCGCTGGACGCCCGTGACCCGTCTGACCTCGCCCGCGAGGCCCACTTCGCCGATCGCGACGAGGTTCTTCGGCAGCGGGGTGTCGCTGGCGGCGGAGGCCAGGGCGAGGGCGATGGCGAGGTCGGCGGCGGGCTCGGAGAGCTTCACACCGCCGACGGTCGCGGAGTAGATGTCCCGCTTGCCGAGCGCGCTGATGCGGCCGCGCTGCTCCAGGACGGCCAGCATCATCGAGACGCGGGAGGTCTCCAGACCGGAGGTGGTGCGGCGGGGCGAGGGGATCTGCGAGTCGACCGTGAGCGCCTGGACTTCCGCCACCAGGGGGCGGCGGCCCTCCAGGGTCACCGTCAGACAGGTGCCCGGGACCGGTTCGTCACGTCGTGTCAGGAAAAGTCCGCTTGGGTCGGCGAGGCCCGTGATGCCCTCGTCGTGCAGTTCGAAGCAGCCGACCTCGTCGGTGGCGCCGTAGCGGTTCTTGACGCCACGGACCAGACGGAGGCGCGCGTGGCGGTCGCCCTCGAACGAGAGGACGACGTCCACGAGGTGTTCCAGGAGACGGGGGCCGGCGATCGCGCCGTCCTTGGTGACGTGGCCCACCAGGAGGGTGGACATGCCGCGCTCCTTGGAGGCGCGGATGAGGGCGCCCGCGACCTCGCGGACCTGCGCCATGCCGCCGGGCGCGCCGTCGATCTCCGGGGAGGCGACCGTCTGCACCGAGTCGAGGATGAGAAGCGACGGCTTGACCGCGTCCAAGTGCCCGAGGACGGCGGCGAGATCGGTCTCGGCGGCGAGGTAGAGGTGGTCGTCGATCGCCTTGATGCGGTCGGCGCGCAGGCGGACCTGGCTCGCCGACTCCTCGCCCGTGACGTACAGGGTGCGGTGTTCGTCACTGGCCGACTTTGCCGCCACGTCGAGCAGGAGGGTCGACTTGCCCACGCCGGGCTCGCCCGCGAGCAGGACGACCGCGCCGGGCACCAGACCGCCGCCGAGGACGCGGTCCAGCTCGGGCACGCCGGTCGAGCGGGCGGTGGCCTGGCGGCCGTCGACCTGACCGATGGGCACGGCGGAGGTGGTGACACGGCCGGGTGCCGTCGTACGGACCGCGGGCGCGCCGTACTCCTCGATCGTCCCCCAGGCCCTGGCACTCGGGGCAGCGACCGAGCCACTTGGCCGTCTGCCAGCCGCACTCGGTGCAGCGGTAGGAGGGACGGTCCTTGGTGGTCTTGGTACGGGCAGCCATGCCGAGAACCGTAGCTGGCGGCACTGACAACACGTGGGGGCGTGTCCCCGGGCGGCCGGCCCGTACCGCGGGGGCGCCCCACGTGAATCGGCCACTCCGCCCCGAACCGGCCGTGGAAGGAAAGGTTCCTCCACCCGATTGAGGGATCGTTTCACCCGTACGGAGTAAATGTGCTCAAGTGGGCGGAAGGGGCTGGTCTCCGGCGCCTACCTTCCACGGATGATGAGCAGCAGTCCGGAGACCTCGACCCGCACCACCGGCGCACACCGGGCGCGCCGAGAGACGCGTGACCGCGCCGCCGCGCGTACGTTGGCGCAGCGACCTCCCGCGCGCTACGAGCACTACCTCGACGGGCTGTTCACCTACTGCCTGTCCGTGCTGTGCGACCACGACAGCGCCACCGAGGCCCTCGGCGACGTCCTCGCGCTCGCCGAACGGCGCCGCGGCCCGGAGGCGGCCGGCGACCGCCGGGCCTGGCTGTACGCCCTGGCCCGCTGGGCGTGCCTGCGCAAGCTCGCCGAGGCCAAGCAGAAACGTCAGGGCACGCACGCCGCGGGCAGACACGGCGGCGAGAAGGCGCCCCCGGGGCCGCCCGTCTCCGAGGAGGTCCAGGAGCGGCGCCGGGGCCAACTCGCCCAGCTCGCCTGGCCGGAGGCGGCCGGCACCACCCCGGAGCAGCGCGAGGCCCTCGAACTCGCCGTGCGCCACCACCTCGCCGCCCACGAGGTCGCCGCCGTCCTCGGCCTCGCCCTCGCCGCCGCCCGCGAGCTGCTCGCCTCCGCCGCCTGCGAGGTCGAGCGCACGCGCGCGGCCCTCGCGGTCGTGGAGACCGGCGGCTGCCCGGCCGTGGCCCGGCTCGCCGGCGACCACCAGCTGGTGCTCAGCTCGGCGGTGCGCAAGGAGCTCGTCCGGCACGTCGACGACTGCCCCGTCTGCCGGCGCGCCGCCGAGCGCGCGATCCCGGGCCGGTGGCCCGGCGCGATGGTCACCCCGGCCGAGCTGCCGGTGCTGGAGGCGCCCCGCGCGGCCCTGCACGTCGCGCTGGCGCACCACGCACGCACGCGTGGCGCCACGCTGCCCCGGTTCGACCGGCGCGGCTTCCCCCTGGACCCCAAGGACCGGGCCGCCCGCCGGGACCGGCTGCGCGCGCGTGCCGTGACGACGACGGTCGTGGCCACCGTCGTGGCGGCGCCGGTGCTGGCGCTGTGGGCCGCCTACCGGGCCGCCCCGACCGAGGAGGGCGCGGACGGCCGGTCCGCCAGCGCCAGTGAGGCGCACGGCGCCGACACCCTCGACGGCGAGGCGGCCGGCGGCTACGAGAACGCCGGGAACGCCAGCACCAAGCCCGGCGGCCGCTTCGGCAAGGGCGCCGGGACGGACGTCTCCGTGCAGGTCATCGGCGTCGCCGGGGCCGGCGCGAAGGGCGCGGGCCGGCTTCGGGTGGCGGCCGGCAACAGCGGCGACACCACGCTCGTCACCCTCACCGCGACCGGCTCCACGCCGGTGAGCTGGTCCGCGACCACCGGCGCCTCCTGGCTCTACCTCAGCAAGGCGTCGGGAACCCTCGCACCGGGCGAGACGGTCACGATCAAGGTGTACGTCGACCATCTGCGGGAGCCCTCCGGCCACTGGAGCGCGCGCGTGGCGATCGCACCGGCCGGCGCCGTCGTCACCATCGACGGCTACGGCACCGCGCCCAGCCCCTCGGACCCGTCCGGCCCCGGTTCCACCGCCCCCGCCGACCCGCCACCCTCGTCCGACCCGGACCCGACGAGCTCGGCGCCCTCGACCCCGAGCGACCCGCCGTCGTCCTCGGCCCCCACACCCACCGACTCGGCCTCCTCCGACCCGAGCGGCTCGACACCACCCCCGGGCGACAGCGGCACCCCGACCCCGTCGACCTCGTAGACCCCGGTGCCCGCCCGACGAACCGTCCCACCGCCACCGCGCGCCGGCGGTGGCCGCCCGGCGGGTCATGCCGGTGCCGGGGTCGCGCGCGGTGGCCGCCCGCCGAGCCATCCGACGTTCGCGGTCGTCCCCGCCAGCCGTCCGGCAGGACATGCCGGTCGCAGGGCATGCCGGCGTCGCCGTCGCCCGCCGTCCAGCGGATCATCCCGCCGTTACGCCCGACGGCCGCGCAGATCACCCCGCCGTCCCCCGCGCCCGCAGCCCGGCGGATCACCCCGCCGTCGCCCGCGCCTTCACCCGCTGTCCGCCCCCTCCGCCCTTTCCGCCCCCTCCGCCTCACGCGGGGCGTCTCAGCCTGTCGGGTCGGCCGGGTGGGGGGCCAGGAGGGGGAGTTGCGAGGACAGGCGCTGCTCGCACAGCTCCACGAGGCGGTCGTAGCCGGCCTTGCCCATCAGCTCGGTCAGCTCCGCGCGGTAGGACACGTACACCGGCTCGCCCGCGCCGTGCGCCGAGGTCGCCGACGTGCACCACCAGTGCAGGTCGTGCCCGCCCGGACCCCAGCCCCGGCGGTCGTACTCGCCGATCGACACCTGGAGCACCCGGGTGTCGTCGGGGCGGTCGATCCAGTCGTAGGTGCGCCGGACCGGAAGCTGCCAGCAGACGTCCGGCTTGGTCTCCAGCGGCTCGCGGCCCTCCCGCAGGGCGAGGATGTGCAGCGAGCAGCCCGCGCCGCCCGCGAACCCGGGCCGGTTCTGGAAGATGCAGGAGCCCTGGTACGGGCGCGTCTGGCGGTCGCCGTCCTCGTCCTCGGAGATCCAGCCGTGCTCCGTGCCCTCGGCGTGGTGCTGCCAGATGTCCGGCGTGAGCCTCGCCACGTGCTCGGCGACGCGCTTCTCGTCGTCCTCGTCGGAGAAGTGGGCGCCCAGCGTGCAGCACCCGTCGTCCGCGCGGCCCGCCTGGATGCCCTGGCAGCCGCTGCCGAAGACACAGTTCCAGCGAGAGGTCAGCCATGTCAGATCGCACCGGAAGACCTGCTCGTCGTCTCCCGGATCCGGGAACTCCACCCACGCGCGCGCGAAGTCGAGGCCCTTCTCGTCGGCTTCCCGGGCCTTCTTCGACATCGGCCTCACCGGCTTCGGAGTCTTCGGCTTCTGTGACTTCGCCCGCAAAGGACCCTCGGCGGCTGTGGCTGCCGCCGCCGACTTGTCGTCCTTTGCCTTTTTCGTCTTTGGCACAGCACCAGCCTAAGGCTCCCGTGACCCCACCGAGGACGGAGTACGGCCCGGCTGGCAGTAGCGTTCCCTACATGAGACTCGGTGTCCTCGACGTGGGTTCGAACACGGTGCATCTGCTGGTGGTGGATGCGCACCCGGGCGCGTGCCCGCTGCCCGCGCATTCGCACAAGGCGGAGCTGCGCCTCGCCCAACTTCTCGACGACAGCGGGGCGATCGGCCCCGAGGGCATCGAGAAGCTGGTCGCCGTGATCCACGAGTGCCTGCAGGCCGCCGAGGACAAGGGCGTCGAGGACCTCCTGCCCTTCGCCACCTCCGCCGTGCGGGAGGCCGGCAACGCCGACGACGTCCTCGCGCGCGTGAAGGCCGAGACCGGCGTCGAGCTGCAGGTCCTCACCGGCGCCGAGGAGGCCCGCCTCACCTTCCTCGCCGCCCGCCGCTGGTTCGGCTGGTCCGCGGGCAAGCTGCTCGTCCTCGACATCGGCGGCGGATCCCTGGAGATCGCCTACGGCATGGACGAGGAGCCGGACGCCGCCGTCTCCCTCCCCCTGGGCGCCGGCCGCCTCACCGCGGGCTGGCTGCCCGGCGACCCGCCCGGCGCGGAGCCGATAAGGGCGCTGCGCCGCCATGTGCGCGCCCAGATCGCCCGTACCGTCGGTGAGTTCAGCCGCCTGGGCACCCCCGACCACGTCGTGGGGACGTCGAAGACCTTCAAGCAGCTCGCCCGGCTCGCGGGTGCGGCCAGGTCGACCGAGGGCCTGTACGTCCAGCGTGAACTCAAGCGGGAGTCGCTGGAGGCGTGGGTGCCGAAACTGGCCGAGATGACGACGGCCCAGCGGGCCGAACTGCCCGGCGTCTCGGAGGGCCGGGCGGGCCAGCTGCTCGCGGGTGCCCTGGTCGCCGAGGGTGCGATGGACCTGTTCGGTGTGGACAGCCTGGAGATCTGCCCGTGGGCGCTTCGGGAGGGCGTTATTTTGCGCCGACTCGACCACATGGGGTCGGACTAGGAAGCCGGGGGCGCAGGGAACCGCGCGACACGCCACAAAACACCCGCACGCGCCCGTGGCGAATCCCACAACGGCGAAGAGGGGCCCCGCACCCCACCCACCGCACCCCGTAATCTGTCGGCATGGCGGAGCCAGTGTGCATCCCGGATGCGAAGGTCGCGCTGTCCACGGCCTCCGTGTACCCGGAGTCCACGGCGACGGCCTTCGAGATCGCCGCGCGCCTCGGGTACGACGGTGTCGAGGTCATGGTGTGGACCGACCCGGTCAGCCAGGACATGGAGGCGCTGCGCAGACTCAGCGACTACCACCAGATCCCGATTCTGGCGGTGCACGCCCCCTGTCTGCTCATCACACAGCGCGTCTGGTCCACCGACCCGTGGGTCAAGCTCCAGCGCGCCCAGGCGGCGGCGGAGAAGCTGGGTGCGAGCACGGTCGTCGTCCACCCGCCCTTCCGCTGGCAGCGCCAGTACGCCCGTGACTTCGTCACCGGAATCTGGCGCATGGCGAACGAGACCGACGTGCGGTTCGCCGTGGAGAACATGTACCCCTGGCGCTACCGCGACCGCGAGATGCTGGCGTACGCCCCCGACTGGGACGTGACCAAGGAGGACTACCGCCACTTCACGATCGACCTCAGCCACAGCGCGACGGCCCGCTCCGACGCGCTGCAGATGGTCGACCGCATGGGCGACCGCCTCGGCCATGTGCACCTGGCGGACGGCAAGGGCTCGGCGAAGGACGAGCACCTCGTGCCCGGCCGCGGCTCCCAGCCCTGCGCCGAACTGCTGGAACGTCTCGCCCGGACCGGCTTCGACGGCCATGTCGTCATCGAGGTCAACACCCGCCGTGCCATGTCCGGCGCCGAACGCGAGGCCGACCTGGCGGAGGCCCTGGCCTTCACCCGCCTCCATCTCGCGTCCGCGGTGCGGGTGCCCCGGCCGTGACCGGGCCCGAGGTCACCTCCCGGCGCCGGGGCCGGCGCACCCGTACGGAATCCGCCGGCACCCGCGACCGGATCCTGACCGTGGCCCGCGAGGAGTTCTCCGAACGCGGGTACGACAAGACGTCCGTGCGGGGCATCGCGAAGGCGGCCGGCGTCGACTCGGCGCTGGTGCACCACTACTTCGGCACCAAGGAGCAGATCTTCGCGGCGGCCATCGAGGTCGCCTTCGCGCCCGCGCTGAACGCGCCCGAGGCGGTGGCCGACGGTCCGCTGGACGGCGTCGGCGAGCGGCTGACCCGCTTCATCTTCGGTGTCTGGGAGAACCCCGCCACCCGTACGCCCCTGCTGGCGATCCTGCGCTCCGCCGTCAACAACGAGACCGCCGCCACCGTCTTCCGCCGCCTGGTCACCTCCCAGCTGATGCGCCGCGTCGCCTCCCAGCTGGACGCGCCGGACGCGGAGCTGCGCGCCGAGCTGGCGGCCGCGCAGCTGGTGGGGTGCGCCATGATGCGGTACGTGATCAAGCTCGAGCCGCTGGCCTCGGCGGACGTCGAGCAGATCATCGCGCGGGTGGCGCCGGTGGTGCAGGGCCATCTCACCGGCCGCTGAGTCCTACGACGGCGGTATGGCCGTACGAGACGATCGTCCCGCATTCCGGACACCGCGTCCCGACCCCTGGATGACGGGCGTAGTCTCGGTAGCAGCCCTATCTGTCTGAAGGAGCGAGCGACGATGCCCGAGCTGAGGTCCCGCACAGTCACCCACGGCCGCAACATGGCGGGCGCCCGCGCCCTTATGCGCGCCTCCGGTGTACCCGGTGCGGACATCGGCCGCAAGCCGATCATCGCCGTCGCCAACTCCTTCACCGAGTTCGTGCCGGGCCACACCCACCTCCAGCCGGTCGGCCGGATCGTCAGCGAGGCGATCGTCGAGGCGGGCGGCATCCCGCGCGAGTTCAACACCATCGCCGTCGACGACGGCATCGCGATGGGCCACGGCGGCATGCTGTACTCGCTGCCCTCCCGGGACCTGATCGCGGACTCCGTCGAGTACATGGTCGAGGCGCACTGCGCGGACGCCCTGGTCTGCATCTCCAACTGCGACAAGATCACGCCGGGCATGCTGAACGCGGCCCTGCGCCTGAACATCCCGACGGTGTTCGTCTCCGGCGGCCCCATGGAGGCCGGCCGCGCGACCCTCGTCGACGGCACGGTCCGCACCCTCGACCTGGTCGACGCGATCTCCGACGCCGTGAACGACAAGATCTCGGACGAGGACATCCTCCGTATCGAGGAGAACGCCTGTCCGACCTGCGGCAGCTGTTCCGGCATGTTCACCGCCAACTCGATGAACTGCCTGACCGAGGCCATCGGCCTCTCCCTGCCCGGCAACGGCTCGGTCCTGGCCACCCACACCGCGCGCAAGCAGCTCTACGTCGCCGCCGCGCGCACGGTCATGGACATCACCCGCCGTTACTACGAGCAGGACGACGACACGGTCCTGCCCCGCTCGATCGCGACCTTCTCCGCCTTCGAGAACGCGATGGCCCTGGACATCGCGATGGGCGGCTCGACCAACACGATCCTGCACCTGCTGGCCGCCGCGCAGGAAGCGGGCGTCCCGTTCGGCCTCGAGGAGATCAACGAGGTCTCGCGCCGCGTGCCCTGCCTCGCCAAGGTCGCCCCGAACGTCGCGAAGAACCGCACGTACTACATGGAGGACGTGCACCGCGCCGGCGGCATCCCCGCCCTCCTCGGCGAACTGCACCGCGCCGGCCTGCTCAACGAGGACGTCCACTCGGTCCACAGCCCCTCCCTCGCGGACTGGCTGAAGACGTGGGACGTGCGCGGCGGCTCCCCGTCGCCGGACGCCGTGGAACTGTGGCACGCGGCCCCCGGCTGCGTCCGCTCGGCCGAGGCCTTCTCCCAGTCCGAGCGCTGGGAGGCCCTGGACGAGGACGCGGCGGAAGGCTGCATCCGCTCCGCCGATCACGCCTACTCCAAGGACGGCGGCCTCGCCGTCCTCAAGGGCAACCTCGCGGTGGACGGCTGCGTGGTCAAGACGGCCGGCGTCGACGAGTCGATCTGGACCTTCGAGGGCCCGGCCGTCGTCTGCGAGTCGCAGGAGGAAGCGGTCGAGAAGATCCTCAACAAGCAGGTCACGGACGGTGACGTGGTCGTCATCCGCTACGAGGGCCCCAAGGGCGGCCCCGGCATGCAGGAGATGCTCTACCCCACCTCCTTCCTGAAGGGCCGCGGTCTCGGCAAGACCTGCGCGCTGATCACCGACGGCCGCTTCTCCGGCGGCACGTCGGGCCTGTCCATCGGCCACGCCTCCCCGGAGGCCGCGTCCGGCGGCACGATCGCGCTCGTCGAGGACGGCGACCGCATCCGCATCGACATCCCCAACCGCACGATCGAGCTCCTCGTCGACGACGCCGAACTCGCGCGCCGGGAGGCGGCGCTGGGCGGCGTGTACGCGCCCAAGTCCCGGGAGCGCAAGGTCTCGGCGGCGCTGCGCGCCTACGCGGCGATGGCGACCAGCGCGGACAAGGGCGCGGTCCGGGACGTGTCGAAGCTGGGCTGACGCACCGCGTGAGCATGGGGCCGCCTCCCTTGCGGGGGCGGCCCCTTCGCATGCCGCCGCGACCGGGCCTACCAGGCGCCGGGCGTACGGGAGTCGACGGAGAAGACGGTGCCGTCGGGGGCGGAGGCGTAGAGGTGGGGGCCGGAGAGCTGGGGCGAGGGCAGGGTGGCGGTGAAGGCGGCCGTGTCCGTGCCGAGCCGCGGTGACGTCTGCCCGAGGAGCCGTCCCTTGGCGGCGTCCACGGCGAGCAGTCGCCCGTCGGCGGCGGTGAAGTAGACCTGCCGGCCGTCGGTGACCGGTGCCGATCCCCGGCTCACGGCGGTTTCGAGAGACCACAGCTGCTTGCCGGCGCCGGTGTCGACGACCGTCAGGGAGCCCCCGGTGCCCAGGACGTAGACCAGGTTCTTGTGCACGGTGGCCTCCGCCTGCCCGAGCGGCACCCTCAATGGCACCCGACGGGACGCCTTCGTCTTGGGGTCGTAGCGGACGACCGTGTCCGACGCCGCGCTCACCCGGTCGACGGACAGGAACACGACGCTGCCTCCCGTGACGCCGACAGGGGTCAGACCGCCGTCGAGCACCGCGCCCCAGCGGACGTCCCCGGTCGTGGCGTCGACCGCCGTGACGCGGGTCCTCGTCCCGTCCCCGGTCACCGTCGTGGCGATGGCCAGCGGGCTCCCGGGGAACGAAACGAAGTACGGCTCGCTCAGCCCAGGAATCCGCCGGCTCCACCGCGTCGCCCCCGAGGCGCTGTCGACGCCGGTCACCTTGCCGTCGGCGCCGCTCAGCAGCAACGTGCCACCCGCGTAGCGGATGGCGCGGTCGGCCGAGACGTCCAGGCTCCACCGTGTCCTGCCGGACGACGGATCGAGCGCCTCCACTCGCTTTCCGCCACCGGCCAGCACGTGTACCAGCCCACCCGAGACGACCGGCGCCTGGAGGGAGACGCCGGTCAAGGGCAGGCTGCGCCGCCACAGCACACTTCCGTCGGCCGGACCGAGAGCGGAGACGACACCGTGCTGGACACACAGCAGTTCCCGCATGCCGAAGGTGCACTTGGGCACGCCGCTCGCCTTCCGGGCCGGTTTCGTCGCCCAGGCCTTGACCTTCGGTGCGGCGGAGGGCGCGGCAGCGGCTTTCGGGTGCGCGGCGGGCTTGTCGCCGTCCGGCAACTGCGTCCAGGCGAGTCCGCCGCCGGCGACGAGAGCCAGCGCCAGGCCCACGAGGACGGTCCGCCTGCGGCGGCGCCGCTTCACCGGCACCGGCTGCCGCTCCTCGACATCCCGCGCGGGTGCGGACGGCTCCGCCGACCGCTGCGCCGGTATGAACGCCTGGGTGTCGTACGAGGCCGCCACCGACCGCAGTTCCCGCATCAACTCGTCGGGGGTGGGCCGGTCCTCGGGTTCCTTGGCCAGACACCGCAGCACCAGCGGCGCGAGGTTCGCCGGTACGCCGGTCATGTCGGGCTCGTCGTGCACCACCTGGTAGGCGACGATGTACGGGCTGTCGGAGTCGAACGGCCCGCGCCCCGTCGCCGCGTGCACCATCACCGACCCCAGCGCGAACACGTCCGCCGCCGGCCCGACTTCCCGCGGACGCCGGAACTGCTCGGGCGCCATGAACGGCGGCGTGCCGATCAACTTCCCCGTCTCGGTCCGCAGTTCGCTGTCCTTTGGCCGAGAAATGCCGAAGTCGATGACCTTCGGCCCGTCGTCGGCGAGCAGCACGTTGCTGGGCTTCAGGTCCCGGTGCACCACACCGACCCGATGGATGTCGCGCAGTGCCTCGGCCAGCCCCGCCATCAGCCGACGCAACTGAGCGGCGTCCATGGGCCCGTTCCGCTTCACGTGATCGGAGAGCGTGGACCCGGGGATGTACAGGGTGGCCATCCAGGGCCGTCCGGCCTCCGGATCGGCGTCGACCACAGGCGCGGTGAAAGCCCCGCTCACCCGCCGAGCCGCGGCCACCTCCTGCCGGAACCGCCCCCTGAACTCGGGGTCCTTGGCGAACTCGGCATGGACGACCTTCACCGCCACCTTCATGCCGGAGGTGCTCCGCGCCAGGTGCACGACACCCATGCCGCCCGAGCCGAGACGCGACTCGAGGCGGTAATGACCGGCGTAATCGGGAAGTTCCGCTTCCGCGCCCGCTCCGGCGTTGTGCTGTGGCGCCATGGAACCACCCCCGTGCTGTTCGTCCGCGCGCGCGACGCACGGAGCCTAGTCGATGGCTCGTACGGGACAGAGGCGGCGTGCTAGCTTCCGCGTGCGAGTCGCGTACGTGTGTTTCATGGCGCGATTCAGGGGAATCAATGGGGCCCCATGGATGTCATGGGGAGCAACGGGGGAGGTTTTCCATGTCTGTTGAGCATGTCGAAGAGGTCGAGAGCGGCGGGGAAGAGGCCGTCTCGACGATGGCCGCGGCGGCATCCACGACGTATGCGGTCGCACCGGGGGTACGCCTCAACGTCCGCAGCGGCCCGGGCACCGGCTACCCCATCGTCCGCGTCCTGCCCGAGGGTTCGCGCGTCGCCATCCTCTGCCAGTCGCCCGGTACGACCATCACCGGCCCGTACGGCACGAGCAGCATCTGGGACTGCATCGGAAGCGACGAGTTCATCTCGGACGCCTACGTCCTCACGGGCAGCGACGGCTACATCCGCCCCCGCTGCGGCGGCTGACCGAACACCACGACCACGAGGATGTCCATGATCTCCAAGAGCCGTCGGTCCGTCCTGCTCGCGGCAGCCACCGGGGCCCTGCTCATGACGGTGGGAGCCCTGGCCACCCCTGCGGCGGCCACTGTGCGGACCTACCCGATCGCACCGGACACCCGCGTCAACGTCCGCAGCGGCCCGGGCACCGGCTACTCCATCGTCCGCGTCCTGCCCGAGGGCGCCTCGGTCCCGATCTTCTGCCAGCGGCCCGGCACCACGGTCTCGGGTTACTACGGCACCTCCGACATCTGGGACAACATCGACAGCGGCGAGTACATCTCGGACACGTATGTGAAGACCGGCAGCGACGGGTACGTCGCACCGCGCTGCTCCTAGGCCCGCCCGGAGCCCGCCCCCGCCCCACCGCCATAATCGTCCCGTGAGCGACGAACCCGGCACCCAGGACAAGGCGGGCTCCACCGGAGGCCCCCGGCCCGAGCCCCTGCGCTTCTTCGGCACCACCTGGGTGGACCACGGCCACGGCTACCCGCTGCGCCGCGCCGCCGTGGCCGTCGGCTCCCTCCTCGCCGCCGTCGCCTCCTGCCTGGTCCTGCGCTTCGCCTTCCAGGGCCTGCGGATCGCCGACACCGGCGCCTTCGTGATGGTGCTGGTCGTCGTCATGTTCGCCGTGTGCAGCGCGCTGGCCTTCCGCACCACCTGGGACTCCTTCTCCCGCCGCCCCGACCCCGAACGCCAGGCGTCTCTGCGCGGCCTGCTGGCCATCGGCTTCGTCGGCTCGCTCCTCGCCTACTTCTTCCGCTCCCTCACCGAGGCCCCCGGCGAGAAGCTCCACCGGCAGGAATACGAGGCGGCCCGCGAGCGGCACGCCAAGCGCAGCACCCGCCGCACCGGCAACCCGTCCAAGAAGCGCCGCCGCTCCTGACGCCTCCGGCCGCCGCAAGGCACCGGCCGCCGTGGACGGCCTGAGCTTCACGGTCGAGCGGTCCCGCACCTCAAGCTCCGCGCACCCCTGCGCCGCAAGCCCCGTACACCCCAAGCCCCGTACACCCCAAGCCCCGCACACCCCAAGCCCCGCGCACCCCAAGCCCCGCACACCGCGAACCCCCCACCCCCGCGACCCACCAGCGCCACCATGGCCGTATGACGGCTCCCTCCCGCACCACCCGCGCCCGCTCCTTCGACGCCGCAGCGGCCCAGTACGCGGCCAACCGCCCCTCCTACCCGCCCGCACTCTTCGACGCGATCGAGGACCTGGCGGGTCGTTCGCTGGACGGCGCCCGGGTCGCGGACGTGGGGGCCGGGACCGGTATCGCGACCGGACTGCTGCGTGCCCGCGGCGCCGAGGTGATCGCCGTGGAGCCCGGCGAGGGCATGGCGGCCGAGTTCCGGCGCGCCCTGCCCGGCGTCCCGCTCGTTCTCGGCGACGGCGACGCCCTCCCGCTCGCGGACGGCTCGGTCGACTTCGTCACCTACGCCCAGGCGTGGCACTGGACGCGGCCGGCCCGCTCGCTGCCCGGGGCGCGGCGCGTGCTGCGGCCCGGCGGCGCGCTGGCGATGTGGTGGAACCAGGACGCGTTCGACGTCCCGTGGATCGCCGAGCAGGGCGACCGCATCCGGCGGCACTTCCGCGGGGAGTACGGCAACAAGCAGGGCGCGGCCGCCGTCCGCACGGCGCTCGCCTTCGACGGCGTCCCCGAGGTCCCCGCGCACGCCCTCCGCGTGGTCCGCTGGAGCCGCACGGTCTCCGTCGACACCCATCTGGCCAACATCGGCAGCCACTCGATCTTCCTTGTGCAGGGCGCGCAGGCGACGGCCGCCTTCCTCGCCCAGGAGCGCGAGCACCTGCTGCGGTCCTTCCCCGGCGGCACGGTCGAGGAGACGTACGACGTCCTGCTGATCGTCGCCACTTTCTGATCCCGGGCGGTGCCGCCCACGTCCTCCTGGGCGGTTCCTCTGCCCCCGAAGGGCCGTACCCGGCCTCGTAACCCCTTCGGCCCTTGACGCGGAAACGCGGCCGAGAGGATTATTCAGCACATGATGAATTATGAGTCCACGCGCACCGACCCCCCGGAGACGACCCGGGAGGAACCCGCCGTCCGGGCCGAAGGGCTGAGCGTCGTCCGGGGCGCACACCAGGTCCTCCGCGACCTCCGCTTCGCCGTGCCGCACGGCCAGATCACCGGCCTGCTCGGCCCCTCCGGCTGCGGCAAGACCACCCTGATGCGCTCGATCGTCGGCACCCAGGCCAAGGTCAGCGGCACCCTGGAAGTCCTCGGCCGCCCCGCGGGCGACGCCGCCCTCCGCTCCCGCATCGGCTACGTCACCCAGGACCCGTCCGTCTACGACGACCTGACGATCCGGCAGAACCTCCACTACTTCGCGGCGATCCTCGACCCCGGCCGCGCGGCCGCCGAGCGCCGCCACGACAACGTCGCCCGCGCCATCGCCGACGTCGACCTCACCTCGCACGCCGACGCCCTCGCCGGCAACCTCTCCGGCGGCCAGCGCAGCCGCGTCTCCCTCGCCGTCGCCCTCCTCGGCACCCCGGAACTGCTGGTCCTCGACGAACCCACCGTCGGCCTCGACCCGGTGCTGCGCCGCGACCTGTGGAACCTCTTCCACCGCATCGCCGACGAGCGCGGCGCCACCCTCCTCGTCTCCTCCCACGTCATGGACGAGGCCGAGCGCTGCCACCGCCTCCTGCTGATGCGCGACGGCGAGATCCTCGCCGACGACACCCCCGAGGCCCTGCGCACCAGCACCCGTACCGACACCGTCGAAGCCGCCTTCCTCCACCTCGTCGACCAGGCGGCCGCGACCGGCACCCGCAAGGAGACCGTCCGATGAACGCCTCCCGCACCCTCGCCACGGCCGCCCGCGTCCTGCGCCAGCTGCGCCACGACCCGCGGACCATCGCCCTGCTGCTCGTGGTGCCCTGCCTGATGCTGTTCCTGCTCCGTTTCGTCTACGACGGCAGCCCACAGGTCTTCGACAACATCGGCGCCTCGCTGCTCGGCATCTTCCCGCTGATCACCATGTTCCTGGTGACCTCCATCGCCACCCTGCGCGAACGCACCTCCGGCACCCTCGAACGCCTGCTGGCGATGCCCCTGGCCAAGGGCGACCTGATCGGCGGCTACGCCCTCGCCTTCGGCGCCCTCGCCATCGTCCAGTCCGCCATCGCCACCGGCCTGGCCCTGTGGTTCCTCGGCCTGGACGTCGTCGGCTCACCGTGGCTGCTGCTCCTGGTGGCGCTCCTGGACGCCCTTCTCGGCACCGCCCTCGGCCTGTTCGTCTCGGCCTTCGCCGCCTCCGAGTTCCAGGCGGTCCAGTTCATGCCGGCCGTGATCTTTCCGCAGCTCGTCCTGTGCGGCCTGCTCACCCCGCGCGAGAAGATGCAGCCCGTCCTGGAGGGCATCTCGAACGTCCTGCCCATGTCCTACGCCGTCGACGGCATGAACGAGGTCCTCCGGCACACGGACATGACGACCACCTTCGTCCGCGACGCCCTCATCGTCGCCGGATGCGCCCTCCTCGTCCTCGGCCTCGGCGCCGCCACCCTCAGGAGGCGCACGGCATAACGGCCCGCGCGGCGGCGTTCCGCCACCCGGACAGCCGCCCCGGCCCCGCACCGCCGGTGCGAGGATGACCCCATGAGCCAGAAAGTCGCAGTCCTCGGCACCGGCAAGATCGGCGAAGCTCTGCTCAGCGGGATGATCCGCGGCGGCTGGGCCCCGGCCGACCTCCTGGTCACCGCCCGCCGCCCGGAGCGGGCCGAAGAACTCCGCACCCGCTACGGAGTCACCCCGGTCACCAACCCGGAAGCCGCCAAGACCGCCGACACCCTGATCCTCACCGTCAAGCCGCAGGACATGGGCACGCTCCTCGACGAGCTCGCCCCGCACGTCCCCGCCGACCGCCTGATCATCAGCGGCGCGGCCGGCATCCCCACCTCCTTCTTCGAGGAGCGGCTGGCCGCCGGGACCCCCGTCGTCCGCGTCATGACGAACACCCCCGCCCTCGTCGACGAGGCCATGTCCGTCATCTCCGGCGGCACCCACGCCACCGCCGAACACCTGTCTCACGCCGAGGAGATCTTCGGCGCGGTCGGCAAGACCCTGCGCGTCCCCGAGTCCCAGCAGGACGCCTGCACCGCCCTCTCCGGCTCCGGCCCGGCGTACTTCTTCTACCTGGTCGAGGCCATGACGGACGCCGGCATCCTGCTCGGCCTGCCCCGCGACAAGGCCCACGACCTGATCGTCCAGTCCGCGATCGGCGCCGCGACCATGCTCCGCGACAGCGGCGAACACCCGGTCAAGCTCCGCGAGAACGTCACCTCACCCGCGGGCACGACCATCAACGCCATCCGCGAACTCGAGAACCACGGCGTCCGCGCCGCCCTCATCGCCGCCCTCGAAGCCGCCCGCGACCGCAGCCGCGAACTCGCCTCCGGCAAGAAGGACTGACCCGCGCCCGCCGGGGGCGGCGCTCACGCGCCCGCCGCGTCCAGCAGCTCCTTCGTGGTCACCACCCGAGCGAAGCCGCCCCCGTGCAGCGACACCGCCGACGCCCGCGCCACCTCGTCCGCGCTCAGCCGCCAGCCGAACGGCCCCTCCAGATCGAAGGTGTACGTCGCGTCGTACGCGACCGCCACCTCGTACCCGAGATTCCCGCCCATCCGTGCGGTCGTCTCCACGCACATGTTCGTCTGGATCCCGGCGAGCACGAACTGCGAGATCCCCGCCTCCCGCAGCCAGGCCCCCAGATCCGGCGTCCCGAGGAACGCCGAGTTCACGCTCTTCGTCAGGAACAGCTCGGGCCCGGCTCCCTTCCCCCTCCTCTCCTCGACGTACTCCTTCAGCTCGTTGCCCTCGTAGCCGGGCCGCAACGGCGACTCCGGCTTCGACGAGTCGTGCCGCACGAACACCACCGGCCGCCCCGTCGACTGCCATACGTCGATCAGCGCCGCGATGTTGTCATCGGCCCCCGGGTTGTTCCGAGGCCCCCAGAAACCGGCCTCGTCGAACCCCTTCTGCACATCTACGACCACCAGGGCCGCGTTCTTCGCCATCTCCATGCCCACGATCCTGCCGCCGCCCGCCCCCACGCCCCAGCAGGCCAAAAGACAGCGATCGATGGTTTACTGCCATCCATGGCCAGTGCTCCCGGCGCCCCCGCCCACCGCGTCGCTCTCCTCGCCTTCCCCGGCATCCGCGCCTTCGACGTCTCCGTCATCACCGAGGTCTGGGGCACCGACCGCACCGACCGCGGCGCCCCCGCCTTCGACCTGCGCCGCGTCGCCACCGACCCAGCCACCCCCGTCCCGATGCGCGGCGGCATGGCCCTCCTGCCCGACCGCACCCTCGACTGGCTGCCGCGGGCCGACCTGATCGTCGTCCCCGGACTCGACGACCACCTCACCCCCGCACCCGCTCCGGTCCTCGACGCCCTCCGCCACGCCCACGCCCGCGGCACCACCATCGCCGCCCTGTGCGGCGGAGCCTTCACCCTCGCCCAGGCGGGCCTCCTCGACGGCCGCCGCGCCATCACCCACTGGAACCTCGTCGACCTCCTGCGCACCCACCACCCCCACGTCACCGTCGTCCCCGACGCCCTCTTCATCGAGGACGACAACCTCTGGACCGCCGCCGGCACCGCGGCCGGCATCGACCTCTGCCTGCACCTCGTCCGCCGCTCCCACGGCGCCGAGGCGGCGGCCACCATCGCCCGCTCGATGGTCACCGCCCCCTTCCGCACCGGCACCCAGGCCCAGTTCATCGAGCACCCCACACCCCGCGCCGACCGCGACGCCGACACCCTCGCCGCCGTACGCGAACACGCCCTGCGCCACCTGAACGAACCGCTCACGGTCGCCGACCTGGCCGCCCGTGCCGGCATGTCACCGCGCAGCTTCGCCCGCCACTTCACCGCGGAGACCGGAACGACGCCGCTGCGCTGGCTCCTCGACCAGCGCGTCGCCGCCGCCCAGAAACTCCTCGAACGCACCGACCTGCCCATGCCCGAGGTGGCCCGCCGCGCCGGCTTCGGCAGCGAGGTCACGATGCGCCAGCACTTCGCCTCGCGCCTCGCCACCAGCCCGCGCGCCTACCGCACCGCGTTCAGCACCACACCCGCCTCCGACTCCGCCCCTTCCTCGGGGACGGCGGGCAGCAGCCCGATCGCGCGATAGGCGGCATCCACGGTCGGCCGGGCCATCGCCCGAGCCCTTCCGGCGCCGGCCCGCAGCACCCCCTCGACATAACCGGGATCGGCGCACAGCTCACGGTGCCTGTCCCGCAGCGGCCTCAGCACTTCGACCACGGCCTCCGCGGTGTCCTTCTTCAGGGCGCCGTACGACTCGTACGCACCACTCAGGGCCTCCGGGTCCCCACCGGTGCAGGCGGCCAGGATCTCCAGCAGATTCGCGAGCCCGGGCCGCTCCTCCCGGTCGTAGACGACCTCCCGCCCACTGTCTGTCACGGCCCGCATGACCTTCTTCCGTACGACGTCCGGCTCGTCCAGCAGATAGACGACGCCGAGCCCCGACTCGTCCGACTTCCCCATCTTCCGCGCCGGCTCCTGCAGGTTCATCACCCGCGCCGCCACCGCGGGCAGCGTCGCCCGCGGCACCGTGAACGTGTGCCCGTAGCGCTGGTTGAACCGCACCGCCAGATCCCTCGCCAGCTCCACGTGCTGCGCCTGGTCCTCACCCACCGGTACGTCGTCCGTCCCGTACGCGAGGATGTCCGCCGCCATCAGCACCGGATACGTCAGCAGCGACACCCGCACGCTTCTGCCCCGCGCGGCCTCCTTGGCGGCCTTCTCCTTGTACTGGATCATCCGCCGCATCTCGCCGTCGGTCGCCACGCACTCCAGCAGGTACGACAGCCGCGCGTGCTCGTCCACATGACTCTGTACGAACAGGGTGCACAGCTCGGGGTCCAGTCCCGAGGCGAGCAGCAGCGTCGCGGCCTGCCGACTGAGCCTGCGCACCCGCGCCGGGTCGTGGTCCATGGTCAGCGCGTGCAGATCGACCACGCAGAACAGCGCGTCGGCCTGGTGCTGGTCGACCTCGGCCCACCGCCGCATGGCCCCCAGGTAGTTGCCCAGCGTCAGATGCCCGGTCGGTTGAATCCCGCTGAAGACCCGTGCCATCTCTCCACTCCTTCTCCGGTCGGGCCGCCGCTCCGGCGGCCGGCCCTCCGGAGCTCTGGAGGGAGAAACGAGAACGGCCGCCGAAGCGGCGGCCGTGGTGCATACGTGAGTCCGGCCGCCGTCAGGCGGCCCACCACTGCTGGGTGCACGTACGCGTAGTCATGGCACAGAGCGTACGCCGCCGGGATGCCGTCTGTCCGCAGGTTGACACGCCCCGGGCGGGTCCGTAAGGTACTTCGAGTTGTCCGACGTGAGAGCCGACTCCGGTCGGTCCCCGGACAGCCATTCCGCAAGTACCAACCACTACTCGACTGCTGTCGATCAGGCCGCTGTCGTTTTATTGGCATGCGTATTCGCGAAATGAGGAATCCGCGTTCGAAGGACGCAGGCCGCCGATTAGCGCGGGGGCCGGGAATCCGCTAAAGTCTCACTCGTCGGAACGGCCCAACAGCCGGGAAGACAACCCCCTCTGACGGGGAATCGGACGCCGAAAGGATCTGATAGAGTCGGATCCGCCGGAAAGGAAACCGCAAAACAAAAGCGGGAGCCTGGAAAGCACCGAGGAAATCGGATCGGAAAACGGTCTGATAGAGTCGGAAACGCAAGACCGAAGGGAAGCCCGGAGGAAAGCCCGAGAGGGTGAGTACAAAGGAAGCGACCGTTCCTTGAGAACTCAACAGCGTGCCAAAAGTCAACGCCAGATATGTTGATACCCCGACACCGGGATTTCCTGGTGGCGAGGTTCCTTTGAAGAAAACACAGCGAGGACGCTGTGAACGGTCGGGCTCATTCCGCCTGACCGTTCCGCTCTCGTGGTGTCGACCGGATTACCGGTAAACATTCACGGAGAGTTTGATCCTGGCTCAGGACGAACGCTGGCGGCGTGCTTAACACATGCAAGTCGAACGATGAACCACTTCGGTGGGGATTAGTGGCGAACGGGTGAGTAACACGTGGGCAATCTGCCCTTCACTCTGGGACAAGCCCTGGAAACGGGGTCTAATACCGGATAACACTCTCGCAGGCATCTGTGAGGGTTAAAAGCTCCGGCGGTGAAGGATGAGCCCGCGGCCTATCAGCTTGTTGGTGAGGTAATGGCTCACCAAGGCGACGACGGGTAGCCGGCCTGAGAGGGCGACCGGCCACACTGGGACTGAGACACGGCCCAGACTCCTACGGGAGGCAGCAGTGGGGAATATTGCACAATGGGCGAAAGCCTGATGCAGCGACGCCGCGTGAGGGATGACGGCCTTCGGGTTGTAAACCTCTTTCAGCAGGGAAGAAGCGAAAGTGACGGTACCTGCAGAAGAAGCGCCGGCTAACTACGTGCCAGCAGCCGCGGTAATACGTAGGGCGCAAGCGTTGTCCGGAATTATTGGGCGTAAAGAGCTCGTAGGCGGCTTGTCACGTCGATTGTGAAAGCCCGAGGCTTAACCTCGGGTCTGCAGTCGATACGGGCTAGCTAGAGTGTGGTAGGGGAGATCGGAATTCCTGGTGTAGCGGTGAAATGCGCAGATATCAGGAGGAACACCGGTGGCGAAGGCGGATCTCTGGGCCATTACTGACGCTGAGGAGCGAAAGCGTGGGGAGCGAACAGGATTAGATACCCTGGTAGTCCACGCCGTAAACGGTGGGAACTAGGTGTTGGCGACATTCCACGTCGTCGGTGCCGCAGCTAACGCATTAAGTTCCCCGCCTGGGGAGTACGGCCGCAAGGCTAAAACTCAAAGGAATTGACGGGGGCCCGCACAAGCGGCGGAGCATGTGGCTTAATTCGACGCAACGCGAAGAACCTTACCAAGGCTTGACATACACCGGAAACGTCTGGAGACAGGCGCCCCCTTGTGGTCGGTGTACAGGTGGTGCATGGCTGTCGTCAGCTCGTGTCGTGAGATGTTGGGTTAAGTCCCGCAACGAGCGCAACCCTTGTTCTGTGTTGCCAGCATGCCCTTCGGGGTGATGGGGACTCACAGGAGACCGCCGGGGTCAACTCGGAGGAAGGTGGGGACGACGTCAAGTCATCATGCCCCTTATGTCTTGGGCTGCACACGTGCTACAATGGCCGGTACAATGAGCTGCGATACCGTGAGGTGGAGCGAATCTCAAAAAGCCGGTCTCAGTTCGGATTGGGGTCTGCAACTCGACCCCATGAAGTCGGAGTCGCTAGTAATCGCAGATCAGCATTGCTGCGGTGAATACGTTCCCGGGCCTTGTACACACCGCCCGTCACGTCACGAAAGTCGGTAACACCCGAAGCCGGTGGCCCAACCCCTTGTGGGAGGGAGCTGTCGAAGGTGGGACTGGCGATTGGGACGAAGTCGTAACAAGGTAGCCGTACCGGAAGGTGCGGCTGGATCACCTCCTTTCTAAGGAGCACTTCTTACCGAGCTCGCTCGGTCAGAGGCCAGAACGTCAGCGAATGTCTGATGCTGGTTGCTCATGGGTGGAACGTTGACTACTCGGCACACTTGATCGTCTTCTCCTTCTAGTACTGCTCGCAAGAGCGTGGAACGTTGAGGGGAGCGGGGAGTGTGTCGGGCACGCTGTTGGGTGTCTGAGGGAATGGTTTTCCTCAGTCGCCGGCCCCAGTGAACTCGAGTGGAAGCTCGGGGTGATGGGTGGCTGGTCGTTGTTTGAGAACTGCACAGTGGACGCGAGCATCTGTGGCCAAGTTTTTAAGGGCGCACGGTGGATGCCTTGGCACCAGGAACCGATGAAGGACGTGGGAGGCCACGATAGGCCCCGGGGAGTCGTCAACCAGGCTTTGATCCGGGGGTGTCCGAATGGGGAAACCCGGCAGTCGTCATGGGCTGTCACCCTTGCCTGAACACATAGGGCAAGTGGAGGGAACGCGGGGAAGTGAAACATCTCAGTACCCGCAGGAAGAGAAAACAACCGTGATTCCGGGAGTAGTGGCGAGCGAAACCGGATGAGGCCAAACCGTATGCGTGTGAGACCCGGCAGGGGTTGCGCATGCGGGGTTGTGGGATCTCTCTTCTGTCGTCTGCCGGCGACAGGACGAGTCAGAAACCGTTGATGTAGGCGAAGGACATGCGAAAGGTCCGGCGTAGAGGGTAAGACCCCCGTAGTCGAAACGTCAGCGGCTCGTTTGAGAGACACCCAAGTAGCACGGGGCCCGAGAAATCCCGTGTGAATCTGGCGGGACCACCCGCTAAGCCTAAATATTCCCTGGTGACCGATAGCGGATAGTACCGTGAGGGAATGGTGAAAAGTACCGCGGGAGCGGAGTGAAATAGTACCTGAAACCGTGTGCCTACAAGCCGTGGGAGCGTCGGACATCAGCTTGCTGGTGTCTCGTGACTGCGTGCCTTTTGAAGAATGAGCCTGCGAGTTTGCGGTGTGTTGCGAGGTTAACCCGGGTGGGGAAGCCGTAGCGAAAGCGAGTCCGAATAGGGCGATTCAGTAGCACGCTCAAGACCCGAAGCGGAGTGATCTAGCCATGGGCAGGTTGAAGCGGAGGTAAGACTTCGTGGAGGACCGAACCCACCAGGGTTGAAAACCTGGGGGATGACCTGTGGTTAGGGGTGAAAGGCCAATCAAACTCCGTGATAGCTGGTTCTCCCCGAAATGCATTTAGGTGCAGCGTCGTGTGTTTCTTGCCGGAGGTAGAGCACTGGATAGGCGATGGGCCCTACCGGGTTACTGACCTTAGCCAAACTCCGAATGCCGGTAAGTGAGAGCGCGGCAGTGAGACTGTGGGGGATAAGCTCCATGGTCGAGAGGGAAACAGCCCAGAGCATCGACTAAGGCCCCTAAGCGTACGCTAAGTGGGAAAGGATGTGGAGTCGCACAGACAACCAGGAGGTTGGCTTAGAAGCAGCCACCCTTGAAAGAGTGCGTAATAGCTCACTGGTCTAGTGATTCCGCGCCGACAATGTAGCGGGGCTCAAGCGTACCGCCGAAGTCGTGTCATTGCAGCAAATACTCCCAACGGAGGCTGTGATGGGTAGGGGAGCGTCGTCTGCCGGGTGAAGCAGCACCGGAAGGTAGTTGTGGACGGTTGACGAGTGAGAATGCAGGCATGAGTAGCGATTCACACGTGGGAAACGTGTGCGCCGATTGACTAAGGGTTCCTGGGTCAAGCTGATCTGCCCAGGGTAAGTCGGGACCTAAGGCGAGGCCGACAGGCGTAGTCGATGGATAACCGGTTGATATTCCGGTACCCGCTGTGAAGCGTCAAACATCGAGCATCGTGATGCTAAGGCCGTGAAGCCGCCCCGGAGCCTTCGGGCAAAGGGGAGTGGTGGAGCCGCCGAACCAAGCGGTTAGTAGGTGAGTGATGGGGTGACGCAGGAAGGTAGTCCATCCCGGGCGGTGGTTGTCCCGGGGTAAGGGTGTAGGCCGTGATCTAGGCAAATCCGGATCACTTAAGGCTGAGACCTGATGCCGAGCCGATTGTGGTGAAGTGGATGATCCTATGCTGTCGAGAAAAGCCTCTAGCGAGTTTCATGGCGGCCCGTACCCTAAACCGACTCAGGTGGTCAGGTAGAGAATACCGAGGCGTTCGGGTGAACTATGGTTAAGGAACTCGGCAAAATGCCCCCGTAACTTCGGGAGAAGGGGGGCCACGCTTGGTGAGAGGACTTGCTCCTCGAGCTGGGGGTGGCCGCAGAGACCAGCGAGAAGCGACTGTTTACTAAAAACACAGGTCCGTGCGAAGCCGTAAGGCGATGTATACGGACTGACGCCTGCCCGGTGCTGGAACGTTAAGGGGACCGGTTAGTCACATTTCGGTGTGGCGAAGCTGAGAACTTAAGCGCCAGTAAACGGCGGTGGTAACTATAACCATCCTAAGGTAGCGAAATTCCTTGTCGGGTAAGTTCCGACCTGCACGAATGGCGTAACGACTTCTCGACTGTCTCAACCATAGGGCCCGGTGAAATTGCACTACGAGTAAAGATGCTCGTTTCGCGCAGCAGGACGGAAAGACCCCGGGACCTTTACTACAGTTTGATATTGGTGTTCGGTTCGGCTTGTGTAGGATAGCTGGGAGACTTTGAAGTCCATACGCCAGTATGGGTGGAGTCGTCGTTGAAATACCAGTCTGGTCGTGCTGGATGTCTAACCTGGGTCCGTGATCCGGATCAGGGACAGTGTCTGATGGGTAGTTTAACTGGGGCGGTTGCCTCCTAAAGAGTAACGGAGGCGCCCAAAGGTTCCCTCAGCCTGGTTGGCAATCAGGTGTTGAGTGTAAGTGCACAAGGGAGCTTGACTGTGAGACCGACGGGTCGAGCAGGGACGAAAGTCGGGACTAGTGATCCGGCGGTGGCTTGTGGAAGCGCCGTCGCTCAACGGATAAAAGGTACCCCGGGGATAACAGGCTGATCTTCCCCAAGAGTCCATATCGACGGGATGGTTTGGCACCTCGATGTCGGCTCGTCGCATCCTGGGGCTGGAGTCGGTCCCAAGGGTTGGGCTGTTCGCCCATTAAAGCGGTACGCGAGCTGGGTTTAGAACGTCGTGAGACAGTTCGGTCCCTATCCGCTGCGCGCGCAGGAATATTGAGAAGGGCTGTCCCTAGTACGAGAGGACCGGGACGGACGAACCTCTGGTGTGCCAGTTGTTCTGCCAAGGGCATGGCTGGTTGGCTACGTTCGGGAGGGATAACCGCTGAAAGCATCTAAGCGGGAAGCCTGCTTCGAGATGAGTATTCCCACCCACTTGATGGGGTAAGGCTCCCAGTAGACGACTGGGTTGATAGGCCGGATCTGGAAGCACGGTAACGTGTGGAGGTGACCGGTACTAATAGGCCGAGGGCTTGTCCTCAGTTGCTCGCGTCCACTGTGTTAGTTCTGAGGCAACGACCGTGTTTTTTTTCCGGTCTAACTTCATAGTGTTTCGGTGGTTATAGCGTGAGGGAAACGCCCGGTTACATTCCGAACCCGGAAGCTAAGCCTTACAGCGCCGATGGTACTGCAGGGGGGACCCTGTGGGAGAGTAGGACGCCGCCGAACAAATTGTGGGAAAACCCCGCACCTTTCTGGTGCGGGGTTTTCTGCGTTTACAGTGGCCCCATGCGCTATGACCTCGTCATCTTCGACAACGACGGCGTGCTCGTGGACAGCGAGCCCATTTCCAACCGGCTCCTGGCCGCCTACCTGACCGAGCTGGGGCACCCGACGTCGTACGAGGACTCCATACGGGACTACATGGGCTCGGCCATGCACCGGGTTCATGAGCTGGTCCTGGAGCGGACGGGGCGGACGCTGCCCGCCGACTTCGACGACGTGTTCCACGCACGCGTCTTCGCCGCCTTCGAGCGGGAGTTGCAGCCCGTGGCGGGCGTCGGCGAGGTGCTGGACAAGCTGACGGCGGACGGGGTGCCGTACTGCGTGGCCTCGTCAGGGAGTCATGCGCGGATCCGGGTGGGGCATCGGACGACCGGGCTGGACCGGTGGTTCGGGGAGGAGCGGATCTTCAGTTCCGAGGACGTGGGGCGGGGGAAGCCGGCGCCGGACCTGTTCCTGTACGCCGCCGAGCGGATGGGTGTCGTTCCCGAGCGGTGTGCGGTCGTCGAGGACAGTCCGCTGGGCGTGCAGGCGGCCGTGGCGGCCGGGATGGACGTGTACGGGTTCACCGCGATGACGCCGGCCGGCAAGCTCGCCCAGGCCACTCGACTCTTCGACGACATGGGTGAGTTGACAGGGCTGCTCGGCTGACAAATGTCATGCCGAGCCCCGGACGATCGTTTCTACTGCGGTGAGGGTGCCCTCCGCGAAGCTGAACGCATGACGACGAAGACGAGCACCACCGGCAAGGCGAGCAAGCAGAGCACCTTCGGGCCGCTGATCGTGGACATGGCGGTGCCCGTCGGCTCCTACTACCTCTTCAAGGAGGCTTTCGGGGCCGGCACCTTCGCGGCCCTCGCACTGAGCAGCGTGGTGCCGGCCGTGCGGACGGTGTGGAGCGCCGTGAAGGAGCGGAAGGCGAATGTGTTCGCCGCACTGATCCTCGTGGTCAACGTCGTGTCGCTGGCGCTGAGTTTCCTCTCGGGCGACCCGCGGTTGATGCTCGTCAAGGACAGCGGGGTCAGCAGCGTGATCGGGATCGCCGTGCTGGTGTCGGTGGCGATGGGCCGGCCGATGATGACGGAGGCGTTCAAGCCCTTCCTGACGCGGGGTGACACGGCGCGGGAGGCCGCCTGGGAGCGGCTGGCCGTCGGCTCGGTCGCGTTCCGCCGGCTGGAGCGGCTCTTCTCCGGGGTGTGGGGCGTGGCCCTGCTCGCCGAGTGCGCGGCGCGGATCGTGGGGGCGTACACCGTGCCCGTCGACACCATGGTCTGGCTCGGGTCGGTCATCCTCGCCGGGGCGATCACGCTGGCCCTCCTCGTCAGCCGTAAGGCCGCCGCCGAGCCCATGGCGCGGATGCTCACCGCCGAGGTGAACGCGGCCGCGGAGACCGTGCGGGACGAGGTCGCGATCGCCGCCTGACCGCACCACCGATAAAGCTGAGGAAAATTCATCTTTGGCTGGATCTACCCACAGGTAGCCAGGGGCCCTACGCTCGCCGCCATGACAGATGTGCTGCGGCGCGGCAGGGCCTCTTTGGCGTTCAGCTTCTTCGTGCAGGGCGCCACCTTCGCTCTCCTGGTGACCCGCATCCCGGCCATCCAGGACCGGTACGGCGTCTCCGACGCCCTGCTGCCGGCCTTCCTGGCCGCCGTGCCCATCCTGGCCGGCGTCGGAAGCGTGACGACCGAGCAGCTGGTGAAGCGGATACGGCCCAGCGTCCTGCTGCGGTGTCTGCAGCCGGTGGTGATGCTGGCGCTGATCGGCGTGGGGTCGGGGGACCGACTGGTCGAGCTGGGGCTCGCGTTGGGGGCCTTCGGGCTGGCCGTGGGTGGGCTGGACGCCTCGATGAACATGCTCGGGGTGAGCCTGCAGCGATCGTACGGGCGCAGCATCATGCTCAGCTTCCACGCCGCGTTCAGCCTGGGCGGGATCGTCGGGGCCTCGCTGGCCTGGGTGGGCGCGCACTGGCATCTCGCGCTGTGGGTGTCGTATCTGCCGGTCGTCGCGGTGCTGCTGCCCGCCGTGCTGATCGGGAGCCGGTGGTACGTCGACGCGGGCGCGGGCTCCGACGCGGAGGACGGGGAGGGCGGTCAGACGCAGTCCGTCGTCTTCAAGCTGCTGCTGCCGCTGTGCCTGGTGATGACCTTCGCGTACATCGGGGACTCGACCGTCTCCAACTGGAGCGCGAAGTACCTGAAGGACGTGCTCGGGAGCTCGGAGCAGCTGTCGACCGTGCCGTACAACGTCTACATGGTGACCACGCTGCTCGGGCGGACGCTGGGGGACGCGGGGGTGCGGCGGTTCGGGGCCGTCGCCGTCGTGCGGCTGGGGGCGGTGGTGGCGGCCGCGGGGTTCGCCGTGGTAGCCGTGGCGCCGGGGGCGTGGGTCGGGATGCTCGGGTTCACGCTGCTGGGGCTCGGACTGTGCGTGCTGGTGCCGCAGACCTTCGCGGCGGCCGGGCGGCTGTTCCCGGGGGCCTCGGACGCGGCCGTGGCGCGGCTGAACATCTTCAACTACGTCGGGTTCCTGATCGGCTCGCCGCTGGTGGGGGCGCTGGGCGACACGTGGAGCTACCGCGGGGCGATGCTCGTACCGATGGTGTTGGTGCTGGTGACCCTCGTGTACGCCCGCTCGTTCGCACCTCGACCGGACCGATACGGTGGCGAGCATGAGCGGCCGCGCACAGCTGATGTGGGACGAGGCAGTAACGGGCTATGACTTCGGTCCGGACCATCCGATGGATCCGGTCCGGCTCGCCCTGACCAAGCACCTCGTCGATGCCTTCGGGCTGGACAAGGACGTCGAGGTGGTGGCGGCGAAGCCCGCCGGGGAGTCGACGCTGCGGCTCGTCCACCGCGAGGACTACATCGACGCCGTGAAGGCGGCCTCGGCCGACCCCGGGGCCGCGGACGGGGCGTACGGGATCGGCACCATGGACGATCCGGCCTTCGCCGGGATGCACGAGGTGTCCGCGACGATCGCCGGGCAGTCGGTGGGGGCGGCGGAGGCGGTGTGGCGCGGGGAGGCCCTGCACGCCGTGAACTTCACGGGCGGGCTGCACCACGCGATGCCGGGCGGCGCCTCCGGGTTCTGCATCTACAACGACGCCTCCCTCGCGATCGCCCGGCTGCTGGAGCTGGGCGCCGAGCGCGTCGCGTACGTCGATGTGGACGTGCATCACGGGGACGGCGTGCAGGCGGCGTTCTGGGAGGACCCGCGCGTGCTGACGATCTCGCTGCACGAGCATCCCCGGACGCTGTTCCCGCAGACCGGGTGGCCCGAGGAGACGGGGGCCGACTCGGCGGAGGGATCGGCCGTGAACGTGGCGCTGCCGGCCGGCACCGGGGACGCCGGGTGGCTGCGGGCCTTCCACGCCGTGGTGCCCGAGCTGATCGCGGACTTCCGGCCGCAGGTGCTGGTGACGCAGCACGGGGCCGACACGCACTTCGAGGACCCGCTGGCGCACCTCGCCGTGTCGCTGGACGCGCAGCGGGCCGTGCAGGTCGCCTGCCACGACCTGGCGCACCGGTACGCCGACGGCAGGTGGGTGGCGCTGGGCGGCGGCGGATACGCGGTGGTCGAGGTCGTGCCGCGGTCCTGGACGCATCTGGTGGGGATCGCCGCGGGACGTGAGATCACGCCGGAGACGGTGATTCCCGAGAGCTGGCGGCAGGAAGTCTTCGCGCGCACCCGGCAGTTGGCGCCGGGGCGGATGACGGACGGGCGGTGGCCGGTGTCCTGGGCCGAGTGGGAGGCGGGGTACGACCCCGCGGACCGGCTCGACCAGGCGGTGCTGGCGACCCGGCGGGCGGTGTTCCCGCTGCGGGGCCTGCTGGCGTAGGCGCCGGTGGGAGCGTTACGCCAACTGTGCGGTGTTTGCCTGTTCGTGTGGCCGCGGCCGGGCCGGTCCGCCACCATCGCAAGCGTGTTGAGCACCGGAGCCCTGCGCGCTCATCTGCTGGCTGCCCGCCTCGCGGGACCGGTGGCCACCTCGCGCGAGGAGAGCCTGCGGAGCTACCGGCTCTTCGCGGCGCGCGACCCCCGGGTGCTGATCGGACTTGATCCGGCATGGGCATGGAAACTGCGCGATGTGATGGAGGTGATGGCGCAGAAGTGCGGGGTTTCGGCCGATCCGCGCCAGGTTTCAGGTCATGATGTGATCGATCCTGAGCTTACATTGACCGCTCTGGATGCCTTCGCTGAACGTCTGGCGGCTGCGGCCCAGCGCAGCGCGCCTGTGCTCCTCGGCACCGGACACCCGCACCGCCTGCTGGGCTTCTACGCCGCCTTGGCGGACGCGCTGTCGGCGGCGGGATGTGCCGTCCTCACACCGGCGCATGGTCGCCGTGTCGACATAACGACCCGGTTCGGTCTACGCACGTACAACCTTGAGTACGTACGGCGCGTCGCGTTCGTCCGCGAACCCGGGACGCCCCGCCCCGGTTGTGCGACCGGCGCGCACACGCACTCACCGATGCCGGTTCGCCTCGCGCTGGCCGCGGCCGCCGAGGCCGGCGGGCCGCTGCCCGAGCTTGTCATCGGGGACCACGGCTGGGTCTGCGGGGCAGGTCAGCTGGGGTTCGAGGCCATTGGTCTGGCAGATACGGATGACCCCGCGCTCTTTGTGGGGCAGGCTGAGGGGGTCGTGTCCGTCGTCGTTCCACTTGATGACGCTGTGCGGTCTGATTACTACCGGCCGCTTACCCGCTACGTACTCAATCGAGCGTGTCTGTCACAGTAGGCCGCCGATGGGTGCACCTCTTCCCCACTCGCATCACCCGCCCCTACATTGGGGAGTGAGCACGCAGCGACGAAGAGTCACCGGAAGGGGAAGCCGGTGGCCGTCGAGTGCGGAAGGTTCAGGTGTGTCATGGCTGCTGAGCAGAGGCCTCTGAGCGAGGTTCAGTTCCTTACCGTGGCGGAGGTCGCCTCGGTGATGCGAGTGTCGAAGATGACCGTGTACCGCTTGGTGCACAGCGGTCATCTGCCCGCGATCAGGGTGGGGCGGTCCTTCCGCGTCCCCGAGAACGCGGTTCACGAATACCTCCGCGAGAGCTACGTGGGGGTGGAAACCGCCTGACGACGACGGGTCCGAGGGAGATCCTCAGGGCACTCAGGGACCTCCCCGGACCCCTCGTCGACTCCTCGATTACGACCTCAGCGCTCGGACGGGTAGGCTAGCCCCTCGTAGGTCGTGTGGGCCCATGGCGCCCAAACACCGAGTGATGAGAAGTGAGCGAGGGTAGTCGTGGGCTCTGTTATCAAGAAGCGGCGCAAGCGGATGGCCAAGAAGAAGCACCGCAAGCTGCTCAAGCGCACGCGCGTTCAGCGTCGCAACAAGAAGTAAGGCGACGCGGCGCAGCAGCGTGTTCATGTGGCCCCCCACCGCATCCGGTGGGGGGCCACATGCGTTCTCGGTTCATGGACGTTCACATGGCCGGGTCCGGTCGTAGGTGCTGTGGATGTGGTTACTTCATGCATTGGGCGGTCATCACAGCGCAACATCGACCCGCTAAGTTGGCCGCACACGGGGAACGCGGCAGGCTACGACTACCGGATGTGCTGGAAGGAAGGCGCTGATCTTGGGCAAGGTCGTGCTCGTGACCGGAGTGGCCCGCAGGCTGGGAGGTCGGTTCGTCCGACGGATCCAGCGCGACCCGCGGGTGGACCGGGTCGTGGCCGTGGACGCGGTTCCGCCCGAGCACCATCTCGGGGGCGCCGACTTCATCCAGGCCGACATTCGGCAGCCCACCATTGCGCGGGTGCTCGCCGAGACGGGCGCCGACACGGTCGTCCACCTGGATGTGACCGCCATGGCGCTGGGCAGCGGCAGCCGGACCACGGTCAAGGAGACCAACGTCATCGGCACCATGCAGCTGCTCGGTGCCTGCCAGAAGTCGCCAACGGTCAAGCGGCTGGTGGTGAAGTCCAGTACGAACGTGTACGGCTCCGCGCCCCGCGACCCGGCCGTCTTCACCGAGACGACCCCGCCCAAGTCCCTGCCCTCCGGCGGGTTCGCGAAGGACACGGTGGAGGTCGAGGGATACGTCCGGGGCTTCGCCCGCCGGCGGCCCGACGTGGCCGTCTGCGTGCTGCGTTTCGCCAACATCCTCGGCTCGGCCGCCGACACCCCGCTCGCCTCGTACTTCGCGCTGCCGGTGCTGCCGACCGTGTTCGGCTACGACCCGCGGCTGCAGTTCGTGCACGAGGACGACGTGATGGAGGTGCTGCGGATCGCCTCGCACGAGCCGGAGCGGGGCACGCTCAACAGCGGCACCTTCAACATCGCCGGCGACGGCGTCCTGCTGCTGTCGCAGTGCTCGCGGCGGCTCGGCAAGCCCACCGTGCCCCTGCTGCTGCCGGCCGTCACCTGGGCCGGCTCGCTGGTGCGTACCCTGGGAGTGACCGACTTCTCGCCCGAGCAGATCCGGCTGCTGACGCACGGCCGGGTCGTGGCGACCGACCAGATGCGGGAGACGCTCGGGTTCCGGCCGAAGTACACGACGGCGGAGACCTTCGCCGACTTCGCCCGCAGCCACGGACCCGGACTCCTGCCGCCGGAGGCCCTCGCGGGGGCCGTCGACCGGATCGCCGCACTGCCCCTCCCGGGCAGTGGCCACCCCCCGACGCAAAGCGCCAACTGAGGAGCGCATCAACGATGGCGGACGCCAAGGTCATTCCGTTCGACGACGACCGGTCCCGCGGGAGCGCCGTACAGCGGCCGCCGCGCCGCCGGGGCGCGGGGAGCCGGCGCAAGACCGCGGAACCCGCGCAGGTCGGAGAGGTCCAGCCCCTGCCCGGCAGGGCCTCGGCGCAGGATGATGTTCCCGTGACGCGTGAGGAACAGCAGCCCGGGAGGCCGCGCGACGAGGGCGGCCTGGAGCGGCGCATCGCGCACGGGCTGGACTTCCTGCGCCGCCGCCTCACCGGCGACTACGAGGTCGACGACTTCGGGTACGACGAGGAGTTGACCGACCAGGTCCTGATGTCCCTGCTGCGGCCCGTGTACGAGAAGTACTTCCGGGTCGAGGTGAAGGGCGTCGAGAACATCCCGAAGGACGGCGGCGCGCTGATCGTCGCCAACCACTCGGGCACCCTGCCGATGGACGGCCTGATGCTGCAGGTCGCCGTCCACGACAACCACCCCGCCGACCGGCATCTGCGGCTGCTCGCCGCCGACCTGGTCTTCATGCTGCCCGTCGTCAACGAGCTGGCCCGCAAGCTCGGTCACACCCTGGCCTGCGCGGAGGACGCCGAACGCCTCCTCGCCCAGGGCGAGTTGGTCGGCGTGATGCCGGAGGGCTTCAAGGGCATCGGCAAGCCCTTCTCCGAGCGCTACAAGCTCCAGCGCTTCGGGCGCGGCGGGTTCGTCTCGACGGCCCTGCGCCAGGGCGTCCCGATCATCCCGTGCTCGATCGTGGGCGCGGAGGAGATCTACCCGATGATCGGCAACGCGAAGACGCTGGCCCGCCTCCTGGGCTTCCCGTACTTCCCGCTGACGCCGACCTTCCCGTGGCTCGGCCCGCTCGGCGCCATCCCCCTGCCCACCAAGTGGACGATCCAGTTCGGCGAACCGATCCCGACCGACGGCTACCCCCCGGAGGCCGCCGAAGACCCGATGCTGATGTTCAACCTGACCGACCAGGTCAGGGAGCAGATCCAGCACACGCTGTACAAGCTGCTGGTGCAGCGGCGGTCGGTGTTCTTCTGAGGTTTCGGTACGACGGTGGGGGCGCCCTTCCCGAGAAGGGCGCCCCCACCGTCGTAGCCGCTAGGAGCCGGAGTTGTCGCCCTCGATGCCCAGGCCGGGCAGGAGGCCCGGGAGGAGGGGCGGGATCGTCACGTCCGGGTTGGTGCTGGGCGAACCGCTCGCCGAGGGGGACGCGGTGCCGCTGGACTTGGGCGGGTCGAGCAGACCGCCGGTGCTGCCGCCGAGCAGGCCGTCGCTGCCGGTCGTGGCCGAGCCGCTCGGGCTGCTGGAGTGGCCGCCGCCCGTGGAGCCGTTGCCCTGGCCCGGCGAGGCCGAGCCGTGACCGGCGCCCGAGCTGCCCGTGGGTGCCGTACTCGAACCGCCGTGTCTGCCGTCGCCGCCCTGGGCAGGCGGCTCGGGGAGCAGGGACTGCAGCGGGGCGACCTCTTCGTCTATGGCGTCGAAGACCGAGGACACCTCGTCGCTGACGTCGCCGAGCTGGACCGGGAGCTTGTCGCGCAGTACGCCCCAGACCTCGCGGTGCGATCGGGAGAAGGCGGAGAGGGCCTGGATGGGGCCGAGGGAATGCGGGTCGCGCTCGTACGCCTCGTGCAGCAGCCGGTGGCCCTCGGAGGCGTCGTGCTGCATGCCGGACAGGGCGCGGCGGATCTCGCCCACGGACTCGTGGTCGAGGTGGCCGCCGCGACCGCGGTCCATCAGCCGGCGCGCCTCGTTCAGCCGGGTCGAGGCGAGGTCGAGATAGGCCTGGCCCTGATGGTCCGCACCCTCGGTGAGGTAGTTGAGCTTGAAGTCCTCGATGCCGCGCTTGAGGCCGTAGAGCGAGTCGCCGGGCAGGGCGTCCGAGCTGGCCGCGGCGACGCCGCCGAAGGCTCCCGCGGCGACGCCGACGCTGAGCCCGCCCGCGGCGAGCCCCTTGGTCAGCCGGGACCGGGGGCGCAACTTGCCCAGCCCGCTCGCCCGGTGTGTGCCCCGGGCGCGATGGGAACGCTGTTCGGGCACCGAAGGATCGGCCGCCTCGCCTCCGGCGCCCTCCTGCAGCATGGCCTCGAACGCGGCCACCAGCTGGGCCCGCTGGACGACCTTGACTTCGGGGTCCAGCACCGGCTTGGGCAGCTCGCCGAGGTCGATCACCAGGGCCAGCAGCTCGGCCTGCTCGGTCCGTTCCGCCGCCGCTGGTGGGGGTGTTTCGGACTGCTGAGCCGCCGTGTCCCGGTCGGGCTGCTCGTCCAGGGCCTGGGCGAAGGCGTTCGCCCGCCGGTGCGCCGATACGTTCGCGATCACTGGCGGCACCTCCTCTCGTCATGACGGTCGACTCCCCAGGGGGTCCTGAGGGTTGCACGCCCCGGCCACGACCACACGATCGGGTGATCGGAGTCGGCCAGGGAGTGACCACAGGGAGCCTGCATCCCGCACAACGAGCGGCGCGGCACTTGGGTTACGGACGACGGATGATCGGATCGGGAAGTCAACGGACTTTCACTGAAAGTGAGTTGAGTGTCGCGGAGCGTGTCGGGCTCAGCGGGCGTCGTCCGGCAGCAGCCGGGCGAGGGTGCGCACGGCCCGGTACTGCAGGGTCTTGATCGCGCCCTCGTTCTTGCCCATCACGCGGGCGGTCTCGGCGACCGACAGGCCCTGCAGGAAGCGCAGGGTCACGCACTCCTGCTGCTGCGGGTTGAGCCGGCGGACGGCCTCCAGCAGGGCCGCGTTGGAGAGGGACTCCAGGACGGAGTCCTCCGGGGAGCGCTCGACCTCGTTGGCGTCGAGCATCTCGCCGGTGGTCACCTCCAGCCGGAAGCGGCTCGACTTGAAGTGGTCGGCGACCAGGTTGCGGGCGATCGTGACCAGCCAGGCGCCGAAGTCGCGGCCCTGCCAGGTGAACGTGCCGATGCGGCGCAGGGCGCGCAGGAACGTCTCGCTGGTGAGGTCCTCGGCGGTGGCCTTCCCGCCCACGCGGTAGTAGATGTACCGGTAGACGGTGTCGCTGTACTGGTCGTAGAGGCGCCCGAAGGCGTCGGCCTCGCCGGCCTGGGCCCGCTCGACCAGCTCCATCATCCGGGCGCTGTCGCTGTCCGCGGCCGGGCGGCGCGCGGTGGTGCCGGCGGCGGCCGCGCGGCCTCGTCTGCCGACCGCGGCACTGCCGTCAGCCAGTGCGTAGCACGGACCGACGGGCGCGGCGGCGGCGCCCGCGAGGGCGGGGACGGCGTACGCGGTGGGGACGAAGTCGCGCAACAGGTTGAGGACCGTTGCGCGCAGCGTAGCCAGGCCCGAGGCGTCAACCCCGACGTGTGGGTACACGGGACTCCCAGAGGCAGAGCTTCCATCACGTGCAGTACGGGACCGTTCACCCGTCGTAGCGACGGAGGGGTACCGGATTGCGTCTGAGGAGAATAACGCTTCGTACAGGCGCTGCTACACCGAGTTGCTCAAATCATCGATTACGTCGTTTCCGTAACCGATTGGCGCACGATCAAGTACCAGAGAGTGACCGTTTGTTGATCGAAAAGGTTCGGCTTACGGCTGGGAACGGGGCGGGTTGTGGCCGTGTGCAGCCAATGCGACTGGACAGCGGCCTGTGGGGGCATGACCTGCGGATTGGCTTGTTTGTGCGGACGGCCCGGAAAACGAAAGAGGGGCGTCGCACAGGCGACGCCCCTCTTTCGAAGCCGGTGAGGGTGAACTCAGCGGCGCCGCCGGCTGAGGGCGATCGCCGCCGCGGTGCCGCCGGCCACCGCGCCCACGCCCGCCGCGGCCGGGATGCCCACCTTGGCGGCCTTGCGGCCCGTGCGGTAGTCCCGCAGGCGCCAGTCCAGGTTCCGCGCGTGCTTGCGGAGCTTGGTGTCGGGATTGATGGCGTAGGGGTGGCCGACCAGGGACAGCATCGGGATGTCGTTGTGGCTGTCGCTGTAGGCCGCGCAGCGGGACAGGTCCAGGCCCTCCGCCGCCGCCAGCGCGCGGACCGCCTCCGCCTTCGCCGGGCCGTGCAGGGGCTCGCCGACCAGCTTGCCCGTGTAGACGCCGTCGACGGACTCGGCGACCGTGCCCAGGGCGCCGGTCAGGCCCAGGCGGCGGGCGATCACCTGGGCGATCTCCACCGGGGCGGCGGTGACCAGCCACACCTTCTGGCCCGCGTCCAGGTGGGCCTGCGCCAGGGCGCGGGTGCCCGGCCAGATGCGCTCGGCCATGTACTCGTCGTAGATCTCCTCGCCGATGGACTTCAGCTCGGCGACGCGGTGGCCCTGGACGATCGACAGCGCCGAGTCGCGGGCCTCCTGCATGTGTTCCGGGTCCTCGACGCCGGCCAGCCTGAACCACGCCTGCTGCCAGGCGAACTTGGCGAGGTCGCGGGTCTCGAAGAACTTGCGCTTGTAGAGGCCGCGGCCGAAGTGGAAGAGGGCGGCACCCTGCATGACGGTGTTGTCCAGGTCGAAGAAGGCGGCTGCCTTGTCGTCGCCCAGCACCGGGAACTGAGGTTCCTCGACGGCGAGGTCGGGGGCGAGTTCGGGGGTCTGCGAGTCCTGCGACGACTTGCGGGCGGCCTCAGCCGAGGCCTCGCCTGCCAACACGCTCCGCGCCGTGGCGGAGCGCCTACGGGGAGTGAGCCATCCGAGAGCGGCCATGCCCGTGAGCATAGCCAGTTTGTTCGGTGACTTCGGAGTCGAGAGGTTTGGAGGTTGTGAACTCTGAGCGGCCCGGCCGTTAAACAAGCGATCCGGCGACGCCACAATGGCTCGTATGAGTCCCGTTTTTCGTCGCAAGGCGCCGCGCCCTCAGGACCGAGTGGTCACTCTGGTCCGGAAGCAGGGCTGTCATCTGTGTGATGACGCACAAGTCGTGGTGGAGAAGGTGTGTGGCGAGCTCGGTGTGACGTGGGAGGAGAAGGACATCGCGCTCGATCCACAACTCCATGACCAGTACTGGGAGCAGATTCCGGTCGTCCTGATCGACGGCGCCCAGCACACCTTCTGGCGCGTCGACGAGGCGCGACTGCGCAAGGCGCTCGCTTAGGATCGAAGGCGTCTGGTCTCGGGGGCGGGGATCCGAAGAGGAGTGTGTGCGGTCTTGCCCCCAAGAACAGAGGAACGGCTGTGTCCGCGCGCCGGTTCCGCGCCGGTGCGCCGGGGGCGCGTGACCCCGGTCACGTTGGCCGGGCAAATCGGACACCATCTTTGTGCACGCGTTCACAAAGACATAGCCTGCATTCGACGGGGCGGTCCAGGAACGTGTGACCGCCTGCAGCCCCGCTCTACCCGCAGGAGCACCGTGGCAACTGGCCGAACTCACCGACCGGCGACCCGTAGCCGAGGGATTCCCGAGGCCACCGTCGCCAGGCTTCCGCTGTATCTCCGAGCCCTGACCGCACTGTCGGAGCGCTCGGTGCCCACGGTCTCCTCCGAGGAGCTCGCGGCCGCCGCGGGGGTCAACTCCGCCAAGCTGCGCAAGGACTTCTCCTACCTGGGGTCGTACGGCACCAGGGGCGTGGGCTACGACGTCGAGTACCTCGTGTACCAGATCTCGCGCGAGCTCGGGCTCACCCAGGACTGGCCGGTCGTCATCGTCGGTATCGGCAATCTCGGCGCCGCCCTCGCCAACTACGGCGGGTTCGCCTCCCGTGGCTTCCGGGTGGCCGCGCTCATCGACGCCGACCCGGCCATGGCGGGCAAGCCGGTCGCCGGCATCCCCGTGCAGCACAGCGACGACCTCGAGAAGATCATCGAGGACAACGGCGTGAGCATCGGTGTGATCGCCACCCCCGCCGGCGCCGCCCAGCCGGTCTGCGACCGGCTCGTCGCGGCCGGTGTCACCTCCATCCTGAACTTCGCGCCGACCGTGCTGTCCGTCCCAGACGGCGTCGACGTGCGCAAGGTGGACCTGTCGATCGAGCTGCAGATCCTCGCCTTCCACGAGCAGCGCAAGGCCGGCGAGGAGAGCGCGGCCGGCGACGGCGCGCACCCGGCCGCCGCCGCCCGCAAGGAGGCCGCCGACCAGGGGCCCGACGGGGACGTCCCCGCCGTGATGCCGGCATGAGTCTCCTCGTCGTCGGGCTGAGCCACCGCAGCGCGCCGGTCAGTGTCCTGGAGAGGGCCGCGCTGCACCTGGACGCCCAGGTCAAGCTGTTGCAGGACACGGTCGCCGCCGAACCGGCCACCGAGGCCGCGGTGCTCGCCACCTGCAACCGCATCGAGCTGTACGCCGACGTCGACAAGTTCCACGCCGGTGTCGCCGAGCTGTCCACGCTGCTCGCCCAGCACAGCGGGGTGGGGCTGGAGGAGCTCACGCCCTATCTGTACGTCCACTACGAGGACCGGGCGGTTCACCACCTGTTCTCCGTGGCCTGCGGGCTGGACTCCATGGTCGTCGGCGAGGGGCAGATCCTCGGGCAGATCAAGGACTCGCTGGCCAAGGCGCAGGACCTGCACACCGCCGGGCGGCTGCTGAACGACCTCTTCCAGCAGGCGCTGCGCGTCGGCAAGCGGGCCCACTCCGAGACCGGCATCGACCGGGCCGGGCAGTCGCTGGTCACCTTCGGGCTGGAGCAGCTGTCCTTCGGCGCCGACGTCCAGGAATGGGCGCGGGGCAAGAAGGCGCTGGTCATCGGCGCAGGTTCGATGTCCTCGCTGGCCGCGGCGACGCTCGCGCGGGCCGGCGTGGCGGAGATCGTCGTCGCCAACCGGACCGGGGAGCGGGCGGAGCGGCTCGCACAGATACTTTCCGACGGCGACGAGACGGACGTGCTGGCCCGGGCGGTACCGATGAACGCGGTGCCGGGCGAGCTGACACGAGCCGATGTCGTCGTCTCCTGCACCGGGGCCACCGGGCTGGTCCTGACCGCCGAGGCCGTGGCGTCGGCGGTGCGCGGGCGGATCGCCGAGGGCGCGCCGGACGATGCCGCCGGCCGGGAGCCGTACGCGCGACCCGGCGCCGGCGAAGGGCCCGCGCACCCCCGTGCCGCCCAGGCCGGCTCCGGCGTCCGCGGGCTGACCGGCGCCGCCGCCGACGAGAACTGCCCGCTCGACCTGCCCGCCGTGCAGGCCGCCCCCGGCTTCTCCGTGCTCGGTGAGGCCGCCGTCGCCGGGATGCCCGCCGCCGAGCTGGAGCAGCACGCCGCCTGGGTGGACAACGCCCCGGGCCCGCAGACTTCCGCGGCCGGCCCGGCCACGGTGCTCGACCCCGCCGAGGAGGCCGAGGCCATCGCCGCGCTCGCCGCCCTCGCCGCCACCGTCGGCCGCATCCCCGAGCGCCGTAAGCCCGAGCCCGTCGCCGAGGCCCCCCGGCCCGCGCCGGTGCTCTTCGTGCTCGACCTCGCCATGCCGCGGGACGTCGACGCGGCCGCGCACCGCCTGACCGGGGTCCGGCTGGTCGACATCGAGTCCCTCGCCGAGGCCTCCGCCGACGCGCCGATGGCCGCCGACGTCGACCAGGTGCGGCGGATCGTGGCCGACGAGGTCGCCGCCTTCGGGGCGGCGCTCAGGGCCGCGCACATCACGCCCACCGTCGTCGCGCTGCGGACCATGGCCGCCGACGTGGTGGCCGGCGAGATCGCGCGGCTGGAGGGGCGGCTGCCCGGCCTCGACGACAAGCACCGCGCCGAGATCACGCAGACCGTCAAGCGCGTCGTGGACAAGCTGCTCCACGCACCGACCGTACGGGTCAAGCAGCTCGCCGCTGAACCGGGCGGCGCAGGGTACGCGGATGCCCTGCGCACCCTGTTCGACCTCGACCAGGAGACGGTGGCCGCCGTCTCCCGGGCCGACAACGACTCTGAGAACAGCAAGAACCGAGGGCCAGCATGAGTAGCAAGGCACTGAGGCTCGGGACCAGGCGGAGCAGACTCGCCATGGCCCAGTCCGGGCAGGTCGCGGACGCCGTGAGCCAGGTGACCGGCCGGCCCGTCGAACTCGTCGAGATCACCACCTACGGCGACACCTCCCGCGAGCACCTCGCGCAGATCGGCGGCACGGGTGTCTTCGTCACCGCGCTGCGGGACGCGCTGCTCCGGGGTGAGGTCGACTTCGCGGTTCATTCGCTCAAGGACCTGCCCACCGCGCAGCCCGAGGGCCTGACGCTCGCCGCCGTACCGGAGCGCGAGGACCCCAGGGACGTCATCGTCGCGCGGGACGCGCTGAAGTTCACCGACCTGCCCCGCGGGGCGCGGATCGGGACCGGCTCGCCGCGGCGTACGGCCCAGCTGAACTCGTACGCCCGCAGCCACGGGCTCGACATACGCACGGTCCCGATCCGGGGGAACGTCGACACGCGCATCGGATACGTGCGGGACGGTGAACTGGACGCGGTCGTGCTGGCCGCCGCCGGGCTCAACCGCATCGGCCGGAGCGACGAGGTGACCGACTTCCTGTCGGTCGACACGGTTCTGCCCGCCCCCGGCCAGGGGGCACTGGCGATCGAGTGCGCCGCGGACAACGCGGACCTGATCGCCGCGCTCGGCGCGCTCGACGACCCGTTCACGCGGGCCGCCGTCACCGCCGAGCGGTCACTGCTCGCCGCCCTCGAGGCCGGTTGCAGCGCCCCTGTGGGCGCGCTGGCCGACCTTGTGGGCGACGGGCAGGTCGTCAAGGAAATGCGCCTGCGCGGGATAGTCGGCACGACCGACGGTTCGCGTACGGTGCAGCTGTCCACCACCGGTCCCGTGCCCGAGACGTACGACCAGGCAATGGCGCTCGGTCGCGAACTCGCTGCCGAGATGCTTGCCCAGGGCGCGGCCGGTCTGATGGGGGAGCGAGCACAGTGAGCCCCACCACCCTTCCCACCGGCCTCGATCACGGGCACGTCACCTTCCTGGGCGCCGGACCCGGGGATCCGGGACTGCTGACTCTGCGCGCCGTCGAGGCGCTCGCGACCGCGGACGTCCTCGTCGCCGAGGGCGACGTGCTCGACGTGGTGCGCAAGCACGCCAGACACGGCGTCGCCGAGGTGCACACGGACGGGGGTCCTTCGTCGGACCCGGTTCCGGGCACGGGCACACCTCAGCTGGCGGTCGTTGACGCAGCGTCAACAACCGCTGGGGTCCCCGCGGTACGGGATGCCGCACATCTTGTCATGGAGGCCGCGCGGGGCGGCAGGCGGGTCGTCCGTGCGGTGTCCGGTGACCCTGGCCTGGACGCTTACGCCGCCGAGGAGATGCTCGCCTGCGCCCGCGCCGGTGTGCCCTTCGAGGTCGTGCCGGGTGTCGCGGCGGCCGTGGGCGTGCCCGCGTACGCCGGTGTCCCGCTGCGCGACGCCGAGGGCGCGGACGTGCGGTTCGTGGACGCCCGTACCGCCTCCGACCGGTGCTGGAGCGAGGTCGGTGCCTCCGACGGGACGGTGGTCGTCTCGACGACCCTGGACGCCGTGGGCGCGGCCGCCGGCGAACTGGTGTCCGCAGGACGCAAGCCCGACACCCCGATGACGGTGACGGTGGCCGGTACGACCACCCGGCAGCGGACCTGGACGGCGACGCTCGGCACCATCGCGCAGACGCTGAAGCAGGCGAAGGTGCTGCCCTCGCCGGACGGCGGCCGGCCGGTGATAGTCGTGGTCGGCGAGCGTTCCGCCGCCGCCCAGCGCGACCAGCTGTCGTGGTTCGAGAACAAGCCGCTGTTCGGCTGGAAGGTCCTCGTGCCGCGCACGAAGGAGCAGGCGGCCTCGCTCTCCGACCAGCTGCGCTCCTACGGGGCCGTGCCGCACGAGGTCCCGACGATCGCCGTCGAGCCGCCGCGCACGCCCCAGCAGATGGAGCGGGCCGTGAAGGGGCTCGTCACCGGCCGGTACGAGTGGATCGCCTTCACGTCCGTCAACGCGGTCAAGGCCGTGCGGGAGAAGTTCGAGGAGTACGGGCTCGACGCGCGCGCCTTCGCGGGGATCAAGGTCGCCGCGGTGGGCGAGCAGACCGCCAGGGCCCTGGTCGCCTTCGGCGTGAAGCCGGACCTGGTGCCGAGCGGCGAGCAGTCCGCCGCCGGGCTCCTGGAGGACTGGCCGCCGTACGACCCGGTCTTCGACCCGATCGACCGGGTGTTCCTGCCGCGCGCGGACATCGCCACGGAGACCCTCGTGGCCGGGCTCATCGAGCTGGGCTGGGAGGTCGACGACGTCACGGCCTACCGGACCGTGCGGGCCTCGCCGCCGCCGGCGGAGACCCGGGAGGCGATCAAGGGCGGTGGCTTCGACGCCGTGCTGTTCACCTCGTCCTCGACCGTGCGGAACCTGGTCGGGATCGCCGGGAAGCCGCACAACGTGACCGTCATCGCGTGCATCGGGCCCGCCACGGCGAAGACCGCCGAGGAGCACGGGCTGCGGGTGGACGTGATGGCTCCCGAGCCGTCCGTGCACAAGCTGGCGGAGGCGCTGGCCGACTTCGGGTTGCGGCGGCGGGCCGCGGCGCTGGAGAGCGGGGACGCGGTGACGCGGCCGAGCGAGCGGAGGCCGGGGGCCCGGAGGCGGCGGACGACGACGTGAGGTCGGTGGGTGCGGGTGGGTGCGCGCCCCGGCGCGACGGGGTGCCGCCTGCGCCCACTCGTGCCGCCCCAGGCGGCACGACTGCCCGCAGGACGCGCGAAGGGGCTGCACAGCGCCGACGTTCCGTCGGCAAAGGGGCGCCTGGGCCGGGCGTAGCGTAGAGGTATGACGAAGTACGGATCCTTCCCCGGTACGCGTCCCCGGCGGCTGCGCACCACCCCCGTCATGCGCCGGATGGTCGCCGAGACGCGGCTGCACCCGGCGGACTTCATCCTCCCGGCGTTCGTGCGCGAGGGTGTGAGCGAGCCCGTGCCGATCGCGGCGATGCCCGGGGTCGTGCAGCACACCCGGGACAGCCTGAAGAAGGCGGCCGCCGAGGCCGTCGAGGCGGGGATCTCGGGGATCATGCTCTTCGGGGTGCCGGAGGAGTCGAAGAAGGACGCCGTCGGCACGCCGGGCACCGACCCCGACGGCATCCTTCAGGTCGCCATCCGGGACGTGCGGGCCGAGGTCGGTGACGACCTGCTCGTCATGTCCGACCTGTGCCTCGACGAGACGACGGACCACGGGCACTGCGGGGTGCTGGACGAGCAGGGGCGCGTGGACAACGACGCGACGCTCGAGCGGTACGCCGAGATGGCCCAGGTGCAGGCGGACGCCGGCGCCCATGTCGTGGGCCCCAGCGGGATGATGGACGGGCAGATCGGGGTCGTCCGCGACGCGCTCGACCAGATCGGGCGCGAGGACGTGGCGATCCTCGCCTACACCGCCAAGTACGCCTCCGCGTTCTACGGGCCCTTCCGGGAGGCCGTCGGCTCCTCGCTGCGGGGCGACCGCAAGACGTACCAGCAGGACCCCGCCAACGCGCGGGAGTCGCTGCGGGAGCTGGCGCTGGACCTTCAGGAGGGCGCCGACATGGTGATGGTCAAGCCCGCCGGGCCCTACCTGGACATCCTGGCGCGCGTCGCGGACTCCGTGGACGTGCCGGTGGCCGCGTACCAGATCTCGGGCGAGTACTCGATGATCGAGGCCGCCGCCGAGAAGGGCTGGATCGACCGGGAGCGGGCCATCCTGGAGGCCCTCACCGGCATCAAGCGGGCCGGCGCGCAGAACATCCTCACGTACTGGGCGACCGAAGTGGCGCAATGGTTGCGTTGATCCTGGCTACGGATGGGGATACGTCAGGCCTCGAATCGGCCACCGACCGGCATCGGAACGCGATCGGTTCGGCAACGGAAGCAACTCGGATTCGTGAACTGGCGTCCCCCTTCCCGCATTTCCCCCCGCTTTGTGGGGATTCTCGGATCGATCCGTAGTGGATCTGTCCGAAAAGTGCTCAACCGGTGCGTCCGCGTACCGAATTGACGAGTTCTCGTCGGTGTCCCTACCTTCTGCGCCTGGCCTGATCCGTTCCGGATGGTCCGCACGTCGATCCCTGGGGGACACAAGTGAGCTGGTTCATCGAGGCACTGAAGAAGTACGCCGAGTTCAGCGGTCGTTCGCGCCGCAAGGAATACTGGATGTTCGCGCTGTTCGTCGGCATCATCGACGTGATCCTGGCCGTCGTCGCCATCGCGTCGAAGACCCCGGCGCTCTTCGCCCTCCTCGGCATCTTCTACCTCGCCATCCTGGTGCCCAGCCTCGCCCTCGGTGTCCGTCGTATGCACGACACGGGCCGCTCCGGCTGGTGGCTGTTCATCGGCGCCGTCCCGGCCATCGGCGGCATCTGGCTGCTGGTCCTCACCTGCCTCGACAGCCAGCCGGGCCCGAACCAGTACGGCCCGAACCCGAAGGAAGCGCCTGTCGCGTACGCGGGCTGATCACCGCGCCCCGAGGCCGTCCGGTCGGTGTTCCCGACCGGGCGGCCTCTTCGCGTGCCCGGGGTCCGGATGCCGCAGCGGCTGCGCGTGACTCGTCGCCGGGCCCTCGTCCCGCACCCCCGTGCCGTCCTTGCAGCCCGCCACGGTGAGCGCGACGAGCACGAGGACGGTGGCGGCGAGCAGAGGGCGGGTGCGGGGGGCTCGGGCGGACATGGCGGTGCGGGCCTTTCCGTGGGGGGTGCTGGGGATGCCGGGGCCGGCGGTGCCCAGCCTGGGCGGTGGTCTGCATGCGGCGCCACACCTCGCGCGGGATTCGGGACGACGATCCCGCGGGACCGCCTTTGACCTGCGGGGACGTGGTGTCCCGCGGGGGCGTCGTGGGACGCCGCCGGGGCCTTCGCCCGGCTCGTCCCGCGACCCGTTGCCGTGCGTCGCAAGGTCGGGCACCATCAACTCCGCTCGGGAGTTAGCTTGTTGACGACCGCCCCTACTGCCCAGGGAGACGCCCGTGCCCGGTGACGCGTTGAGCCAGGACCCCGCGCTGCTCAGAGGACGTATCGACACCACCAGGGCGCATCCCGCCCGGGTCTACGACGTCTTCCTCGGCGGCAAGGACAACTACCCGGTCGACCGCGCCGCGGCCGCCGCCGCGCTCGCCGCCAACCCGCGCGGCTACCTCGACGTGCGGCACAACCGCGACTTCATGCGCCGCGCGGTGACCCGGCTGGCGGGCGAGCAGGGCGTCCGGCAGTTCCTCGACATCGGCACCGGCCTGCCCACCGCGGAGAACGTCCACCAGATCGCCCAGGACATCGCTCCCGACTCCCGGATCGTGTACGTCGACAACGATCCGGTGGTCCTGGCGCACGCCCGCGCCCTGCTCACCAGCAGCCCCGAAGGCCGCACCGACTACGTGGACGCGGATCTGCGCCGGCCGGAGGAGATCCTCGAACAGGCCGCCAAGATCCTCGACTTCCGCGAGCCGGTCGCGCTGCTGCTGGTGGCCATCCTGCACTTCGTGGAGGACGCGGAGGCCTATCCGCTGGTGCGAGAGCTGATGGACGCGTTGCCGGCCGGCAGTCACCTGGTGCTCAGTCACCTCACCGACGAGATGCACCCCGAACCGGCGCGGGCGGTCCAACGCACCTACACCGAGCGCGGGTTCACCTTCGTGTTCCGTTCCCGGACCGAGGTCGAGCGGTTCTTCGGCGAGACGCCGGGGCTCACCCTGGACGAGCCGGGCGTCGTCCCCGTCCACCGCTGGCACCCGGGCCCGGCGCCCGCCCCGCCGGCTGTGGAGGCGGCGTACTTCGACTCCCTGGACGACATCGAGAAGATCCGCTACCGCGACATCAACGACGTGACGGACGACGACATCAACGTGTACGGGGCGAGCGGCCGCAAGGCCTGAGGCGGGAAGTCCCCGAGGGGCCGGGCGTCCGGATCGCGGAACACCGGGTGTAGAGGGCACCTTTCTTTCTAAGCTGCGCCCACGAGCCATGGCAGAGGAGCCGCATCATGACCGTCGTCCCACCCGCCCCCGTCCCCGTCCCGCTTCCGCCGCTCGCCGCGCGGGCCCGGACGGTCGGCGGTTCGCCGGTACGGGACATCCTCGCCGTCACCGCCCGCCCCGAGGTGATCAACTTCGCGGGCGGGCTGCCGGCGCCGGAACTGTTCGACGCGGAGGGGATCGCGGAGGCGTTCCGGGCGGTGCTCGCCGAGGACGCCGGGCGGGCGCTGCAGTACTCCACGACCGAGGGCGAGCCGGCGCTGCGGGCCGCGCTGGCCGGCCGCATGTCGGCGCGCGGGCTGCCCACGGACGCCGACGACGTCCTCGTCACCACGGGCTCCCAGCAGGCGCTGTCCCTGCTCGCGGCGGCCCTGCTGGAGCCCGGTGACACGGTCCTGGTGGAGGACCCCTGCTATCTCGCGGCACTGCAGGCCTTCGGCCTCGCCGGTGCCCGGATCGTGCCGGTGCCCGGCGACGAGCAGGGCGTGGACCCCGTGGCGCTGGAGGAACTGGTCCGGCGCGAACGCCCGAAGCTGCTCTACACCGTCCCCACCTTCCAGAACCCGACGGGCCGGACCATGCCCGCCGCCCGCCGGGCCGCGGTCGCCGAGGTGGCGCAGCGGTGCGGGCTGTGGGTCGTCGAGGACGACCCGTACGGCGAACTCCGCTTCGAGGGCGAGCGGGAGCCGTGGATCGCCTCCTACGAGGGGGCCGCCGAGCGGGTCGTGCTCCTCGGTTCCTTCTCCAAGGTGATGGCTCCCGGCCTCCGCCTGGGCTGGCTGCGGGCGCCCGCCGGGCTGCGCCGGGCCTGCGCGGTCGCCAAGCAGGCGGCCGATCTGCACACCCCGACCGTCAACCAGCTCGCCGCGGCACGGTACTTGGCCGACCGCGACCTGGACGCGCACGTCGCCCGGGTCGCCGGGGTCTACCGCGAGCGGCGGGACGCGATGCTGGCGGGCCTGCCGGAGGCGCTGCCGGCGGGCTCGACGTGGTCCGGCCCCGCGGGCGGCATGTTCCTGTGGGCCCGGCTGCCGGAGCCGTACGACACGACGGCCCTGCTGCCGCAGGTGGTCCGGCACGACGTCGCCTACGTGCCCGGAGCGCCCTTCTACGCCGGCACCCCCGACCCCTCGACCCTCCGCCTGTGCTTCGTGACCCAGACCCCGGAGGAGATCGGCGAGGGCCTCAGGAGGCTGGGGGAGGGCCTGCGCGCGGTCTGACCGGTTGCTTCGCTTCACCGGGCGGCTGTTCGTAGGGTGGGGGTATGGCGGAGACGGGGGAGTTCGAGCTCGGTGCGTACCTTCGGAGAGTCGGCTGGGAGGGGGCGCGGCGGGCGGATCTGGAGACGTTGAGGGGCGTGCATCTCGCGCATGTGCGGGGGATTTCGTTCGAGAATCTCGGTGCCCTGCGGCGGGAGGCGCCCTCGCTGGAACTCGCGGATCTGGTGGCCAAGTTGGTGCACGGTCCGCGTGGGGGGTACTGCTACGAGCACAACACGCTGTTCGCGGCCGCGCTGGAGGCGCTGGGGTTCCGGGTGACCCGGCTGGCGGCCCGGGTGATCGTGGGCGCGGACCGGGTCGAGAGCCGGCCGCGTACGCACATGGCGCTGCTGGTGGAGGTCCCGGGGGAGCCGGGGCCGTATCTCGCGGACGTGGGGTTCGGGGCGATCGGGGCGTTGCTGGAGCCGGTGCCCCTGGTCGCCCGCACGGAGTTCGAGGGTGCCGGGCGGCGGCACCGGCTGGTGACCGTGGAGCATCCCGGGCCCCTGGAGCTGTGGGTGCTGCAGGCGTACGGCGCGGAGAAGGGCGGCGTCGCCTCCGACGGGCCCTGGCAGGCGCAGTACGCGTTCACCCTGGAGCCGTTCGAGCACGCCGACTTCGAGGTCGTCAACTGGCACATCGGCACCAACCCGCGGTCGCCGTTCACGCAGCGGCTGTACGTGCAGAGCGTGAGCGCCGACCGGCACCTGCTGCTGCACGGGCGGACGCTGACCGAGACACGGGCCGACGGCGCCGTGCGCGAGCGGGAGTTGACCGACGAGGACGAGGCCCGGCGGCTGCTGGAGGAGGAGTTCGGGATCGTCGTACCCGACGGGACGGCCCTGTTCGGCTGAGCCGGCCGGTCAGTCCCACCAGAAGTGCCAGGACGACTTGCCGAGCAGGTGCTGTTCGGCGTACGCGGTGAGGGTGCCGGGGCCCTGGAGGACGTTGTCCGGGCAGAACGCGAAGTGTTCCGCGGCCAGGGCCCGCGCCTCGGCGGGTGTGGCGGGCGGGGCGGCGACGGAGACCAGCAGGTGGGCGAAGCCGAGGGCGACGACCCGCACCCCGTAGCGGTCCTCCCAGGAGCGGAGCACCGCGCAGAGCCGGGCCACGTCGTCGTCGTGGTGGGCCGGGCCCGTCCAGCCGATCGCCGCGGGGATGTCCGCGCTGCGGCGGGCCGGGACGAGGGCGAGCCGGGGCTCCTTGAACGCGCCGGTGCTGCCCGCGACAACCGCTTCCGCGAGCGTGGCGGCGGCGACCTCCGGGGCGGTGACGTCCGCGGCGGGTGCCGGGCCCGGCCACTCCTCGCCGTCCGCCGCGCACTCCTCCCAATGCTCGGCCAGCACGTCCACCGGGTCGTGGTCCCCGGGGTACGAGACCTCGCCGGGCGCCAACTCCCAGTCCCACGGCCCCCCGAGGTCACCACCGGCCTCGACGAGCACGGGCAGCAGGCCGGCCGCCGGCGCGGTATGCCGCAGGGCGTCCCAGCCGCCGGGCGCCGCCTGCTCGTCGGCGAGCCAGAGCAGGGGTTCGTGCCAAGGCCCCTCGACGGTCTCGTCGACCAGCCGGCCGGGAGGGAGTTCGAGTCCGAGGGCGTCGAGCCGGGGGAGCGGGTTGGGGAGTGTCGCCATGCCGGAGACTGTAGGGGCAGGCACTGACAACGGCCTCACCGGCCGTCGGCCCCCGCCACCCGCCCGTCGAAGCACTCGCCGCGTGCGCCGCCGGCCGGCCGGAAGCAGGCGTGGACGACCGCCCCGGGGCGCGAGACCGCCATGGGCGTGTAGACGTACGAGGCCGCGTCCACGGCGTCCCGCACCACGGCCCGGCGGACGCGGCCGGCCACCGTCACCTCCATCCGGTCGCCGATCCGCGTGCCCCACATACGGCCCCAACTCGCCCCGCACGCCGAGCTGCCGCGCAGCTCCAGCCAGGCGCCGGACGCCGTGTGGTGGGTGGCCAGGGTGTCGGGTGCGCCGGCACAGTTCATGCGCATGGGGTCCGCCCCCTCGCAGGCGGAGCCCCGGCAGCGCGGGCCGGTGGGGGTCGCCGGCAGCGACGCCGTCCGGCGGGCGCCGTCCGGATGCGGCAGCAGGAGGAAGACGGCCACCGCGACGCCTCCCACGACCAGCGCGCACGCCGAGGCAAGCAGGGCCACGGCGGCCACCCCGCGGTGACCGGTGGCAGCGGGGGGCCCCGGCTCGGGGGCCTTCGGAGGAGTGCCGGCCGCGGGCGCGGCGGGTGCCTCCCGGGCCCGTCCCCGCCACTCCGACTCCGCGATCTCCCACAGCGCCAGGTAGCGGCCCGGCGGCCGTCCGGCCAGCCGGCACAGCTCCTCCACCGCCTCCCGCGGCGGCAGCGCCCTGCCGTTGAGGTAGCGCTCCCAGGACGACTTGCTGAACGCGGTCTTCGCCGCGAGCGCCGCCAGGCTCAGACCGGTACGGGTGCGCAACTCCCTCAGTCCCAGCGTCAGCCGGGTCTGTTCGGGGGAGGCCGACGGCGACGGCGTCATGCGCGCAGGGCCTTCCAGGTGTGCGGGCCGATGATGCCGTCCACCACCAGGCCCGCCCGGCGCTGCAGATGCCGTACCGCGCTCTCGGTGCGCGGGCCGAAGATCCCGTCGACGGGGCCGGGCGACAGGCCCGCCCGGCGCAGCAGGCACTGCGCCTCGGCCACCGCGGGCCCGGCGTTGCCCTGCGCCAACTGCGCGTCCATGGTGCGGCTGTTGCCCCCGTACCAGCGGCCGTCGACCCGCACCACCTGGCAGCCGTACGTCGGTGACGACGGGGCCGGTGCGGTGGACGCGGAGAGCGAGGCCGAGGCCCGCGACGTGCGCTCGTGGTCGTCCGACAGCCGTACGGTCACCAGGATCGCCGCGCAGACGGCCAGGAGCAGGGCCACCGCCCCCGCCGTGAGCGCGACGCGCAGCGACCGCCCCCCGCCCGTCAGATCTTCCGCCCCCGCCGTCAGCACCTCCGCCGTGCCCACGTCCGCCTCCGGGGCCGCCCGGCCGTCCTTCCAGGCGTCGGCCGCCACCTCGCGCAGCGCCAGCAGCCGAGTCGGATCGTCCCCGGCGATACGAGCGATCGCCTCGACGGCCTCCGGCGGCGGCAGCGTCCGGCCGCCCAGGTAGCGCTCCCAGGACTTGGCGCTGTACCCGGTCCGCGCCGCCAACTGCCGCACGCTCAGCCCGGAGTGGTCCTTGAGCCGGCGCAGGCGCACCACCAACTGCCGGGTCCGCGGATCGAGTTCCGAAGGCAGCGCTTTCCAACGCGACATGTGTCCCCCACTCGCGTTCGTGTCGGGCGGCCGTGGTCAGGGGCCGCCGTTCCCTCTCGCATTCTGCCCCAGCAACCACGGGTGCCGGTGCGGACCCGGTTCCCGAGGGGAGGGGAAACCGGCCACCGGCCGCGCACGCCGTCCCGGCGCGCCGTCACACCGGACGGTGTCCACGCAGGTCAGCCGCCGGGACGTCCCGTCCTCACGTCATCTCCCGGCAGCCGCTGGCAGCCCACCGGGCGGCGCCCGCAGGCTCGTTGTCGCAAGCCGGCCACAAGGCCACAGCTTCTCCAGAGAGGGAACTGCATCATGCAGACGCTCAAGCGTGTCGCACTCGTCGCGGCGACCGCCGTCATCGGTACGGGTATCGCCTTCGCACCGTCCGCCACGGCCTCGCCGAAGGTCGGCAACATCAGCGTGGGTTCGTCGAACCACCACGGCGTGTGGTGCGTCCAGGCGGGCATCAACGCCCACTACGGCAAGAAGGTCGTGGACACGGACGGCGACTTCGGTTCCAAGACCCTGAAGGCCGTCAAGAAGTACCAGAGCAACGAGGGCCTGCCCGCCGACGGCATCGTCGGCCCGCAGACCGGCAGTCACCTCTGGGCGGACAACAGCTACTCGGACTACTGCTACAAGTACCTGCCCACCACCTACTGAGCCCTCCGCGCGCCGACGGCCCGCCCTCGGGGGAGCGGGCCGTCACCGCAGTGCGGAGGGCCATGACGGTCGTCACCTACACCCGACTGCTCGCGGTGAACGCGGCCCAGGCGGCCGGGGTGACGCGCAGGGTGGGGCCGCTGTCCGCGGGGTTCTTGGAGTCGCGGATGTGGATGGTGTGGGGCGTGGTGGCGACTTCGAGGCACTGGCCGCCTTCACTGCCGCTGTAAGACGACTTGAACCACTGAAGTGCGTCGGCGCTCATTGCTCTCCTAGCAGGCGGTCGAGCAGGTCCCTGGAGTCCTGTGTGGTCAGGGCCTGCGTCCGCAGCATCGCATACTTGCGCGCCAGCCTGGACACCTCATCCGCGTCAGAAACCCACTGGCTGCCGCGCTGGGATTCGGTGTACGCGAGGTGCTGGTGGTCCGGTGTTTCGAGCAGGGTGAAGGGGCCGTCCATCCCCGCGTGACAGGGGCTGCTCAACGGCAGGAACTGCAGTGCCACGCAGGGCAGTTCGGCGACGGACCGCAGATGGCGCCGCTGCTCCCGCCGCACTTCCGGCTCACCGATGCGCAGGTGCAGCACCGGCTCCCAGACGATGAAGCTCAGCGTCGGCGGATTCCTGCGGTGCAGGATCTCCTGCCGCTTCAGACGAGCGGCCGTGCTCGTGTCGATCTCGTCCTCGTCGTACGCGGGCACGCGATTGCGCAGCACGGCACGGACGTAGGCCTCGGTCTGCAGCAGACCGGGAACGACCGCGTTGTCGTACCAGGACAGCGCAATCGCCTCCCGCTCATGCTCCATGTACAGCTCCGCCCACATCGGGAACTGGTCGATCTCCGGCAGGTTGGCCACACCCGCCGGCAGCGTCCCCTTGGTCTGGAGGACGTCGTCCAGCACCGTGGCCAGGTCCGGCTTCAGGGCCCGTCTGCCCTGCTCGATCGACGCGATCGTCTCCTCGTCGACGCGGACGAGTTCGGCGAGGGCGCTCTGGGTGAGACCCGCGGCACGACGCGCGGCGCCGAGCTGCTTGCCCAGCATCTTCATGGACGTGAGGTTCTTCGGCCGCGGCGGCCTCCTGGCGCTCATGCAGGTCTCCATCCCCCTCGACACGCGTACGTCACCCGGTGCGAGCCCGTACAAAAAATCTGTACGGGTTCACCGAGTGATCAACGCTAGTCACTCTCCGCGACTCTCGTGCTGTGAACGACAGGACTCAAATCCCCTGCCTGCGCGAGCGGTTCCTGCGCCGGGAGCGCCGATCCGTGCAGGCCGCGCGGCGGTTCACGGCCGAGACCCTCACCGGCTGGAACCTCGCCGGGACGGACCGCGCCGACGACGTACTGCTCTGCGTGAGCGAACTGGTCACCAACGCCCTGCTGCACGGCGTCCCGCCTGGCCGCCACTCACGGCTGCTGCTGCGCTACGACGGCCGGGTGCTGGGCGTGGAGGTGCACGACAGCGGCCCCGGCGTGCCCCGCGTCGTGGACGACGGGGACACCGGGGCCGAGGGCGGTCGCGGACTGCTGCTGGTCGCGGTGCTGAGCGACAAGTGGGGCGTCCGGGAGCGGGAGTTGGGCAAGTCGGTGTGGTGCGAGTTCCTCTGCGACCCGCTGCCCGCTCCTGCCGTCAGAGACGCTCGGGCGTCCGGATGCCCAGGAGGGCCATGCCCTGGTGCAGGGTGCGGGCCGTCATGTCGCACAGGAACAGACGGTTCTCGACCTGCGCCGGGGTGTCGGCCTTGAGGACCGGGCACTTGTCGTAGAACGACGTGTAGAGGGACGCCAGCTGGTACAGGTACGCCGCCAGCTTGTGCGGGGCGTACTCAGCCGCCGCCTCGAAGACCGTGTCGCCGAACGCGTCCAGGTGCAGGCCCAACGCCCGCTCCGCCGAGGCGAGTTCCAGCTCCGGGTGCGCGGCCGGCTTCGTCTCGCCCGCCTTGCGCAGGATCGACTGGATCCGGGCGTAGGCGTACTGGAGGTAGACGGACGTGTCGCCGTTCAGCGAGACCATCTGGTCCAGGTCGAACTTGTAGTCCCGGCTGGGGGACGTCGACAGGTCCGCGTACTTCACCGCGCCGATGCCGACCTGCGTGGCCCGCTCCTGGATCTCGTCCTCGGTGAGGTCCTTCGCCTTCTCCCGGACGACCTCGGCGGCCCGCTGCACGGCCTCGTCCAGCAGGTCCTCCAGCCGGACGGTCTCGCCCTCACGCGTCTTGAACGGCTTGCCGTCCGCGCCGAGCACCGTGCCGTAGCCCATGTTGTGCGCGGTCACGTCGTCGGTCAGCCAGCCCGCACGCCTCGCCGCCTCGAAGACCATCTTGAAGTGCAGCGACTGACGGACGTCCACCACGTACAGCAGCGAGGTGGCGTGCAGGTCGGTGACCCGGTTGCGGATCGCGGTCAGGTCGGAGGCCGCGTAGCCGAAGCCGCCGTCCGCCTTCTGCACGATCAGCGGCACCGGCTGGTCGTCCTTGCCCCGGATCTCGTCGAAGAACACGACGAGCGCGCCCTCCGAGCGCACCGCGACACCCATCTCCTCCAGGAGGCGGGCGGTCTCGGGCATGCCGTCGTTGTACGCCGACTCGCCGACGATCTCGTCGTCGCGGATCTCCATGTCCAGCTTCTCGAAGACGGAGTAGAAGTAGACCTTCGACTCGTCCACGAACTGCTGCCACAGCTCGAGCGTCTCCTTGTCGCCGGACTGCAGGGCGACGACCCGCTTGCGGGCCCGCTCCTTGAACTCCTCGTCCGCGTCGAAGACGGCCCGCGAGGCCTTGTACACCCGGTTGAGGTTGCTCATCGCCTGCTCGCCGTCGACGTCGGCCGCGGGGGCCAGCTCGCCGGGGTTCTCGAACAGGTACTGGATGAGCATGCCGAACTGGGTGCCCCAGTCGCCGATGTGGTGCCGGCCGATCGTCGTCTCGCCGGTGAAGTCGAGCATGCCGCGCAGCGCGTCGCCGATGACGGCGGAGCGCAGGTGGCCGACGTGCATCTCCTTCGCCACGTTCGGCTGGGCGTAGTCGATGACCGTGATGCCCGCGTTCTCCTTCAGCGGCACACCGAGCCGGTCGCCGTCCGCGTACCGCGCGGCGAGGTTCTCGGTGATGGCCCGGTCGGCGATCGTGAGGTTCAGGAAGCCGGGGCCGGACACCTCGACGTCCTTGATCAGCTCGTCGCCGGTCGCCACCCGGGAGACGACCTGCGTCGCCAGCTCCCGCGGGTTCGCCTTCGCCTTCTTGGCGAGCGCCAGAATGCCGTTGGCCTGGAAGTCGGCCCGGTCACTGCGTCGCAGCAGCGGGTCCGCTCCGGCGGCCTCCGGCAGGGTGGCCGAGAGGGCGGACGCGAGCTGCTGCTGGACGGAGTCGCTGAGGGACGTGACCGAGGCCATAGGAAGGGGTGCCGTTCTCCTCGTGGGAATGGATAGACCCATCCAGTATCCCATGGGGGGTAAAGCGGTTTTCCCGGTCGCACCACCGTCTGTGACAATGGAGCCTCACCCGTTCAGAAAGAAGGACGTGCCGATCGTGGCTCAGAGCACCGAGACCACCGACTGGGTCTCCCGTTTCGCGGATGAGGTCATCGAGGAGTCGGAGCGTCGGGCCCCGGGCAAACCGGTCGTCGTCGCGTCCGGACTCTCCCCGTCGGGCCCCATCCACCTCGGCAACCTCCGCGAGGTCATGACCCCGCACCTCGTCGCCGACGAGATCCGCCGCCGCGGACACCAGGTGCGCCACCTCATCTCCTGGGACGACTACGACCGCTACCGCAAGGTGCCCAAGGGCATCGCCGGGGTCGACGAGGACGCCTGGGCCGAGCACATCGGCAAGCCGCTGACCTCCGTCCCGGCGCCGAAGGGGTCGGCGTACCCGAACTGGGCCGAGCACTTCAAGGCCGCGATGACCGAGTCGCTGGCCGAGCTCGGCGTGGAGTTCGACGGGATCAGCCAGACCGAGCAGTACACCTCCGGCGTGTACCGCGACCAGGTCCTGCACGCCATGCGGCACCGCGGCGACATCGACGCCATCCTCGACCAGTACCGCACGAAGAAGGCGCCCGCCAAGCAGCAGCAGAAGCCTCTGGACGAGGCCGAGCTGGAGGCCGCGGAGGGCTCGGGCGCGGCCGGCGAGGACGACGGCAGCGGCGGCTCCGCCGGGTACTTCCCGTACAAGCCGTACTGCGGCAACTGCGAGAAGGACCTCACCACCGTCACCTCGTACGACGACGACACCACCGAACTGACCTACTCCTGCACCGTCTGCGGCTTCTCCGAGACCGTCCGGCTCAACGAGTTCAACCGCGGCAAGCTGGTGTGGAAGGTCGACTGGCCGATGCGCTGGGCGTACGAGGGCGTCATCTTCGAGCCCTCCGGCGTCGACCACTCGTCGCCCGGCTCCAGCTTCCAGGTCGGCGGCCAGATCGTCGGGATCTTCGGCGGCAAGCAGCCCATCGGCCCCATGTACGCCTTCGTGGGCATCAGCGGCATGGCGAAGATGTCCTCCTCGCGGGGCGGCGTGCCGACCCCCGGAGACGCCCTGAAGATCATGGAGCCGCAGCTGCTGCGCTGGCTGTATGCCCGCCGCCGCCCCAACCAGTCCTTCAAGATCGCTTTCGACCAGGAGATCCAGCGGCTCTACGACGAGTGGGACAAGCTGGACGCCAAGGTCGCCGACGGCACGGCCCTCCCGGCCGACGTCGCCGCGCACGCCCGGGCGGTCGGCACGGCCGCCGGTGAGCTGCCGCGCACCCCGCGCCCGCTGCCGTACCGGACCCTGGCCTCCGTCGCCGACATCACCGCAGGGCACGAGGACCAGGCGCTGCGCATCCTCAGCGACCTGGACCCCGCCAACCCGCTCGGCTCCCTCGACGAGGCCCGGCCGCGCTACGACAAGGCCGAGGCCTGGATCAACACGCACGTCCCCGCCGACCAGCGGACCATCGTGCGCGAGGAGCCGGACGCCGAGCTGCTGAAGTCCCTCGACGAGGCGTCCCAGCAGTCCGTACGGCTGCTGCTCGACGGCCTCGCCGAGCACTGGTCGCTCGACGGGCTCACCCACCTCGTCTACGGCGTGCCCAAGGTGCAGGCCGGCTTCCCGGCCGACGCCACGCCCAAGGAGCTGCCCGCGGAGATCAAGACCGCCCAGCGGACCTTCTTCGCCCTGCTCTACCACCTGCTGGTCGGCCGGGACACCGGCCCGCGCCTGCCCACGCTGCTTCTCGCGGTCGGCCAGGAGCGGGTGCGGCGCCTGCTCGGCGAGTAGCCCGCGTCATACGAGGAGGGGGCGTCCGGTGCCTGGCACCGGACGCCCCCTCCTCGTACGTACCGACGCGTCCTACGCGCTAGGCGATGTGGTCCTCCTGCAGTTCCGCCGTGTGACGGTTGGTGAAACGGTTGACCATGCGCTCGGCGTCACGCTGCGGCAGCGACACGCCGTACGTCGCCTCGACGTCACCGCGCAGCTGGCCGGCCGTCGGATAACTGCCGTCTATCGACTTCTTGAAGACCTGGTAGAAGTCCTCCTCCGTCGGCGCCGCCGGCTCCGGGGGGCCACCGCCCTCGCCCAGCTCGCGGGTCCGGTTCGGGCCCACCGGGATCGGGAAGGTGCCGGTCTCCTCCGGAGAGGGCTCCTGACCGGGCAGCGGAGGCTCCTCCTCGAACTGCTCGCGGTACTGGTCCGCCTGCTGCTGCTCCTCGTACCACTGGGCGTACTGGTCCGAGGGGTCGTAGGTCGGGTCGTAGCCGCCGTGGTACTCGATCTGCTGCGGGGGCCGCGCGTGCAGCCACGGGCTCACCTCCGGCTCCGGCTCGAACGGCGGCTGCTCGGCGACGGGCGGGCCGGCCAGTTCCTGGCGCTGCTCACCCGCGGGGGCCGCGCGCTGCGGGACCGGCGCCGCCACGGCGGCCCGGCCGTCCGCGGCCGGAGCCGCATCGAACCGGGGCGCCGGCGGGAGCAGGACCGGCTCGATGCCCGCCGCCGCCAGACCCGCCGGGGCCGTCTCCGCCAGCGGCACGCCGTACCGGGCCAGCCGCAGCGGCATCAGCGACTCCACCGGAGCCTTGCGGCGCCAGGCCCGGCCGAACCGCGAGTGCAGACGCGCCCGGTAGACCAGCCGCTCCTGCTCCAGCTTGATCACCTGCTCGTAGGAGCGCAGCTCCCACAGCTTCATCCGCCGCCACAGCAGGAACGTCGGCACCGGGGAGAGCAGCCAGCGGGTCAGCCGGACGCCCTCCATGTGCTTGTCCGCCGTGATGTCCGCGATCCGGCCGATGGCGTGCCGGGCCGCCTCCACCGCCACGATGAACAGCACCGGGATCACCCCGTGCATGCCCACACCCAGCGGGTCCGGCCAGGCCGCCGCGCCGTTGAACGCGATCGTCGCCGCCGTCAGCAGCCAGGCCGTCTGGCGCAGCAGCGGGAACGGGATGCGGATCCACGTCAGAAGGAGGTCCAGGGCGAGCAGGACACAGATACCGGCGTCGATGCCGACCGGGAACACGTACGCGAAGTTCCCGAAGCCCTTCTTGAGGGCCAACTCACGGACGGCCGCGTACGAACCGGCGAAGCCGATGCCGGCGATGATCACGGCGCCGGTCACGACCACGCCGATGAGAACGCGGTGCATCCGCGTCAGCTGCAGTGGCGCTGCCACCCGTACTCCCCTCCCATTGCGTGTTGTTGCGCGCAACAGGGTGGCACATGTGTGCGCCGCACGTGTTGTCGGTACGGCAGGAGCCCGGCCCCCGCGGAGGGCCGGGCTCCGCCGTACAGCGCGCCTGAGCTGCGCGTTGACGTCCTGGTGTGACGGTCAGCTCTTCTTCGACGCTGAGGAGGAAGGGGAAGCCGAAGCGGACTTCGCGGCCTTCGAGGCCGACGCGGAGGGCGACGGCGACTTCGACGCGGGCTTCGACGGCGAAGGGCTCGCCGTGCCCGCACCCGTGCCCGAACCCGCACTGCCGTCACCGTTCGCCGCCGACACCGCGGCCACCGCTTCCTTCGTCGCCTGCTCGGCGAGCTTCGCGAGGGCCTTCGGGTCCGGGGTCTTCTCACCGGCCAGACCCGCGCCGTTGTAGTCGACGGTCACGACCACGTTCTCCACCCGCGCCACGACCGTCTGCTGCTTGAAGGACCCCTCCTTCTTCTTCAGGTCGTAGTGCACCAGCGTCGCCTCGTCGCCCGTCCCGGCGACCGTCTGCCACTTGGCGTTCTTCGCGCCCTCGACCGCCTGGGCGTCCTTGACCTGCTTCGTGAAGTACTCGTGCGCCAGCTGGTTGCCCTCGCCGCGCGCGGCGTCCGACTCGAAGCGCAGCAACGACACGTTCAGCCAGCGGAACTGCGAGCCCTTCACGCCGTTGTTGTCCAGGCTGCTCCAGGAGCAGCTCGCCCGGGTTCCCGCGTCGCCGGAGCTGCCCTTCTTGCCGGACTTGACCCCCTTCGGCACCAGGGAGGTCAACGTCTTCTTCGACAACACCCCGCACGAGTCCGGCAGTTTCGCGTACGCCGCCGCCTGCACGGTCGGAGACGCGCTCACCCCCGCGGACGCGGCCGTGTCACCGCCCGAGGACCCCTTGCCGGCGCTCTTGTCACCGGAACCGGAGTCCGAGGAACATCCGGCCACCAGCAGTACCACCGGCACCGCCGCCGCGCACACAAGGACGCGGCCACGCCCCTTCGCTCGCTGGCTCCGCTGATCTCGCTCTGCTGCTCGCTGCATGGTTCCTTCACTCATGACGCTCGTGATTCCTGCGGTCGGCGTTCAGGTCCGAGGGGCCACGGTACGCGGTGAGGAACCTGTGCGGTTTTGTTTCGAAGGCTTTGCGCACGGGTGTGAGGGACCGGCGAACACCGGCTAACCGGCCAGCGTGTCCGCCAGCCGAGAGGCCAGATTCCGGGCCCTGTCCTGCATTTCCTTGCTGTCCGGGACCGTGCCGATCGTGGCCGGCTGCTCCTCGTACTCGATGGTCACGATGACGTTGGACGTGCGGAACGCCACAGTCACCGTGCGCTGCTGGGCCGTCGAACCGGAGCCGCTCACCACGTCGTTCAGGAACGCCTCGTCCCCCAGGTCCGACAGAGTGCGCGGCAGAAGGCTCGCGGGAGTCGCGGAGGAGGAGGCGGAGGGCGAGGAGGACGCCGAGGCGCTCGGCGAGGCGCTGGGCGACGTGCTGAAGTCGGCGGTCGCGGAGGCGTCGGCGGACGGCGACGCCTCGGGGAGGTTCGCCGCCTCCTCCTTCTTCCCGAACAGCTCCTGCGCCTGGGCGTCGTCGCTCACCGCGTTGTCGTACGACACCACCCGCTCGAAGTCGACGAAGAGGTGGTCGGTGGCGTCCGACGACTCCACCTTCCAACGGCAGCCCGCCTTGCGGTCCGTGTCGTACGTGAGCGTCGCCTCGCCCTCGTACGCCTTGTCGCGCTGCGTGGTGTCCGTGATCTGCCGGATGCCCGGCAGCAGCGTGTCGAGCGTGCCGTGGCTCACCGCGCCGCACGGCTCGGGAAGGGTGTCGTACTTGCCGGGCTGGGCCACCGCGGTCGCCGTGCCGGCGTCGCCCGGGTTCGCGTCGTCGGTGGCTCCGGTGTCGTTCGAGCCGCCGGTGCAGCCGGCCAACAGCGCCGCGAGGAGGGCGACGACGCCGGGTACGTAGGCCTTCCGCTGCACGGTCGGGCTCCCTTCGACGGTGGGGTCCGGGCGATCACTACCAGTGTCCCCGCTGGTTATTCGCTTGCCGCACAGGGGCGCTCCCTGCAGACAATGTGTATCGCACGCAACACCGCGAACGCTGGTCCGATGTCCCTTTCGTTGATCATGGCGCGGTTTTTGCGATTCAAGACTTCTGTCATGTTTTCGGGGGAAAGAGGACGTCATGTCGTACGTGGAGATACCGGGCGCCAAGGTCCCCATCCGGATGTGGACCGACCCGGCGTCGGTCGAGGACGTGGCCCTGCAGCAGCTGCGCAACGTCGCGACCCTGCCGTGGATCAAGGGCCTGGCGGTGATGCCGGACGTCCACTTCGGAAAGGGCGCGACGGTCGGCTCCGTCATCGCGATGCGGGGGGCGGTGTGTCCCGCGGCGGTGGGGGTGGACATCGGGTGCGGGATGTCGGCGGTGAAGACGTCGCTGACGGCGAACGACCTTCCAGGCGACCTGTCGCGGCTGCGCTCGAAGATCGAGCAGGCCATCCCGGTGGGTCGCGGCATGCACGACGACCCGGTCGACCCCTCCCGTATGCACGGATTCGCCACCGCGGGCTGGGACGACTTCTGGGAGCGCCGCGGCGGCGTTGCGGAGGCGGTGAAGTTCCGTCATGAGCGGGCCGGGAAGCAGATGGGCACCCTCGGGTCGGGCAACCACTTCGTGGAAGTTTGTACGGATATGTCCGGTTCGGTGTGGCTGATGCTGCACTCCGGTTCGCGCAACATCGGCAAGGAACTCGCCGAGCACCACATCGGCGTGGCCCAGAAGCTCTCCCACAACCAGGGCCTGGTCGACCGCGACCTCGCCGTCTTCGTCGCGGACACCCCGCAGATGGCGGCGTACCGCAACGACCTGTTCTGGGCGCAGGAGTACGCCAAGTACAACCGCACGATCATGATGGCGCTCCTGAAGGACGTGGTCCGCAGGGAGTTCAAGAAGGCGAAGCCGGCCTTCGAGCCGGAGATCTCCTGCCACCACAACTACGTGGCCGAGGAGCGCTACGAGGGCATGGACCTGCTCGTCACCCGCAAGGGCGCGATCCGCGCGGGCTCCGGCGAGTACGGGATCATCCCCGGTTCCATGGGCACGGGTTCGTACATCGTGAAGGGTCTCGGCAACGAGAAGGCCTTCAACTCGGCGTCCCACGGCGCGGGCCGGCGCATGAGCCGCAACGCGGCCAAGCGCCGGTTCTCGACGAAGGACCTGGAGGAGCAGACGCGGGGCGTGGAGTGCCGCAAGGACTCCGGTGTCGTCGACGAGATCCCGGGCGCCTACAAGCCGATCGAGCAGGTCATCGACCAGCAGCGGGACCTGGTGGAGGTCGTGGCGAAGCTGAAGCAGGTCGTCTGCGTGAAGGGCTGAGTCAGCTCAGCCGCTTCTCCAGCAGGGTCACCGCGTACGGGCTGCCTGTGCCGTCCGTCTTGGCCGGTTGTTCTCCGACCATCCGGTAGCCCGCCGACTCGTAGTACGCGCGGAGGCGGGGGTTGGAGGACAGGCAGTCCAGGCGGGCGTACGGGCGGCCCGTGGCGGTGATGCGGGACTCCGCTTCGGCCAGCAGTGCGCGGCCCGTGCCCGGGGGAGCCGTGTGCGGGGTCGTCATCAGGCGGTGGATGTAGCCGGCGTCGTCGGGGCGGGGGCCCCAGGCCGCCCGGTCCTGCCACCACAGTTCGCAGGCGCCGGTCAGATGGGGGCCCGCGTACGACAGCCAGACCTCGCCGTCCTCCATGCGCGCGCGGAAGTGGGCCTCGTCCTTCTCGCCCGGCTTCCACTGGTCGATGCCGCGGGCCAGCTGCCACAGTGCGGCGGTGTCGCGCAGGCGGACCAGGGTCGCCGCGTCCGCCGGGGTCGCCCTGCGGTAGGTCGGGGACGGCCAGGTGGTGGGGCGCGGTTCCAGGAGCGAGGTGCGCAGGCGGGCGGCCAACGCGTCCGCGTCCAGGCAGAGTTCCCGGGTCACGTACGTCTCGATCGAGCCGTAGCGGGCCTTCATGGATGCGAGGAACGTGCGCATGACCTCGGCCGGGGCGCGGCCGAAGCCCAGCCAGGTCGGCGCGCGGCCCTCCCGCGCCGTCCAGAGTGCCAGCATGGCCGGTGTCGCCAGCTCGGTGAGGCTGTAGTCCTCGATGATCGTCTCGTCCGGGATGCCCAGCAACGCCAGGACCAGCGCGGCCAGTTGGCCCGTGCGGTCCTTTCCGGACGCGCAGTGGAAGACCAGGGGTTCGGATGCGTCCGCCGCCGCGGCGATCAGTTCCAGGGCGCGGCGGATCTCCTTCGTGCCGTCCTCCGCCACCTCCAAGTACCGCGCCGCCAGGTAGGGGCCCGGATCGATGTCGGGGTCCAGTGCCGGCTGGTTGTACGGACGGTGCTCGATGCTGAGGTTGTGGTAGCGGAAGGACGGGTCGTCCGGGACGCGGCCCCGCTTCTCGGCCTCCCAGGGGTGGCGGAGGTCGATCACCGTGCGGATGCCCAGGGAGAGGAGGCGGGACCAGTCCCGCGTGCCCTGCCGGAGCTTGCCCAGGGAGTCCGCGCGGTACAGGAGTCCGGGGCGGACGCGCCGGCCGTCGGGGGTCGAATAGCCGCCCAGGTCACGGAAGTTGTGCAGCGCCTCGAAAGGTAGGTGTCGGTCCACAGGCTGTGACTCTATGCCTACTTCGCGTGCAGTACGGCGTAGATCATCACGAAGGCCACGATGTGGATGCCGAAGAGGAAGTACCCGAGGTAGTACCAGACGTAGCGTTCGCGTTTCTTCTCCAGGGCGAGGCGCCGCTGCTCGGTGTCGTCCGTCACTGTGACTCCCTGTGGACCTTGGTGTTCGACGCCTGGGCGCGGGGGCGCAGCACCAGGAGGTCTACGTTGACGTGGGAGGGGCGGGTCACCGCCCAGGCGATGGTCTCCGCGACGTCGTCGGCGGTCAGCGGCTCGGCCACGCCCTCGTAGACCTTCGCCGCCTTCTGCGCGTCGCCGCCGAAGCGGGTGAGGGCGAACTCGTCCGTCCTGACCATGCCGGGCGCGATCTCGATCACGCGGACCGGCTGTCCGACGATCTCCAGGCGCAGGGTCTCGGCGAGGACGTGGGCGCCGTGCTTGGCGGCGACGTAGCCGGCGCCGCCCTCGTACGTGCCGTGGCCGGCCGTCGAGGAGACCACGACCACCGTGCCGTCGCCGCTCGCGACCAGCTTGGGCAGGAGGGCCTGGGTGAGGTTGAGGGTGCCGATGACGTTCGTCTCGTACATGGTGCGCCAGTGGGCGGGGTCGCCGGTGGCGACGGGGTCGGCGCCGAGGGCGCCGCCGGCGTTGTTGACCAGGACGCCGATGGTCCTGAACGCCGTGGCGAACTCGTCGACGGCCGCGCGGTCGGTGACGTCCAGCTGGTAGGCGGTGGCCTGGTGGCCCGCCTCGTTGATCTCCTTGGCCAGCGCCTCGATGCGGTCCTCCCGGCGGGCGGTGAGGACGACGCGGTAGCCGGCCGCGGCGAGCTGCCGGGCCGTGGCGGCGCCGATTCCGCTGCTCGCACCGGTCACGACGGCGATGCGGGAGGCGGCGGACGGTGCGGTGGCCATGCGGGGCTCCTGGGGTCGGTCTGCGGTCGGCTGCCGTCCAGCGTAGGTGAGGGTCAGCCGCCGTTCCGCGGCGCCCACATGATGACCGCCATCCCGGCCAGGCAGATCAGCGCCCCGGTGAGGTCCCACCGGTCGGGCCGGTAGCCGTCGGCGACCACTCCCCACAGGATCGATCCGGCCACGAAGACGCCGCCGTACGCGGCGAGGACGCGGCCGAAGTGGGCGTCGGGCTGGAAGGTGGCGACGAAGCCGTAGGCGCCGAGGGCGAGGACGCCCCCGGTGATCCACAGCCAGCCGCGGTTGTCGCGCAGGCCCTGCCAGATCAGCCAGGCGCCGCCGATCTCGAGGACGGCGGCGAGGACGAACAGGGCGGCGGAGCGGGCGACGAGCATGACGGCAGCCTCGCATGCCCGCTGTCACCTGATGGACGGCGCCTGCGCCGCGTCCCGCGGGGGATACATGCCAGGACCACGTGGAGTGAGGAGTGGGTATGCGGAAGGTTCTCGTGGGGTTGGCGACGCTGGCGGCGGTGTGCGGGGCGGCGGTGCCCGCCGGTGCCGTCGTGACCGGCGGGCCCGAGGCCGATCTCGCCTATCACGGTGCCGTGTCCATGGCGGACGGCACGGTCGGCGTGCGGTTCACGCCGCTCAACAACGGGCCGTCGGCCGCGCCGGACGTGACGGTGCGGCTGCGCTGGTCGGCCGCGCTGGCGGACCGGCAGGAGCTGCCGGAGGGCTGCGTGCGGTCGGGGCCGCGGGTGGTGCTGTGCCGGGTGGGGGAGCTGCCGGCGGACGGCCTGGGGGAGCGGATCGCCCTGCGGGTACGGCTGCGGGCGGCGCCGTCGGAGGTGCTGCTGGTGCTGGACACCGTGTGGAGCGGCGGCACGGTCGACCCGAACCGGCGCAACGACCGGCAGCGGGTGCTCGTGCTGGACACGGGGGACGAGTACTACTTCTAGGGCGTGTGCCCGGGATCGCCGGTCAGGCAGCCGCCGTCCGCCGAAGGTGCCTGCGTCGTACGATTTCTGTGCGGCGCAGAGGACGAAGGAGCGAGGCATGACGGAAACGGCACGGGAGCGGCTGCTGGACGAGCTGTCGTCCGTCTCGCGGCGCTACATGGCCTCGTACGCCCTGTTCAACCAGGCCGTCGCCGACCACATCGGGTTGCACCCGACCGACCTGCAGTGCCTGAACCTGCTGACACTGGAGGGCGCGCCGGTGACGACGGGCCGGATCGCCGAGCTGACGGGGCTGACGACCGGGTCGGCGACGCGGCTGGTGGACCGGCTGGAGAAGGCCGGGTACGTCGTGCGGGAGCGGGACGCGGCCGACCGGCGCAAGGTGCTGGTGGCGACCGTGCCGGAGAAGGTCGCCGAGTTCGGGCGGATGTGGCAGCGGCTCAGCGGCGGCTGGTTCGCCCTGTTCGACGACCTGGACGACACCCAGCTCGCGGTGATCGTGGGACATATGAGGCGGACGGCGGACTTCAGCGGCCGCCAGGTGGCGCTGCTGCGCGCCGGTGGCGTCTAGCGCCTTCCCCCTCGGGGTGGCCGGCTAGACGTTCTGCGTGTCGTAGCGCCCGCGGGCCTCGTGGACCTCCTCGATGTGGGTCTCCGCCCAGTGCTTCACGGCTGTCAGCAGGTGGGCGAGGCTGCCGCCCAACGGGGTGAGTTCGTAGTCGACGCGGACCGGGACGGACGGGGTGACGGTGCGCGAGAGGATCCCGTCGCGCTCCAGGGTGCGCAGGGTCTGGGTGAGCATCTTGGGGCTGACGCCGGCGATCTTGCGAGTGAGGTCGCTGTAGCGCATCGGGCCGCGGGAGAGGGCCGCGACGACCAGGCTGACCCACTTGTCGCTGAGGCGGCCGAGCAGCTCGTTGGTGGGGCAGGCCTTGAGGAAGGCGTCGTACTCGGCGCGTGCCTGTTCGCGCCGCTGGGCCGCGGTCGTGGTCGCCATGGCTTCCCTCCGGGGGACATACGCACTCTCAGGTAACTACTTCCGAAAGGATAGTGCCTCTTCCTAGGGTTGTCGCTGTGCACAAGAAAGCGGCACAAATACCCATGAAACAGGGAGAGTTGTGATGCGAGCAGCAGTGGTGAGGACCTTCGGCGGACCCGAGGCCGTCGAGGTCGTGCAGACCGAACTGCCCGAGCCCGGGGCGCGGCAGATACGGATCAAGGTGGCGGCGGCCACGCTGAACCCGGTGGACGCCGGGGTGCGGGAGGGGTTCTTCGGAGGCGCGGGCAAGCAGATCGGGTTCGGCTGGGACGTCGCCGGGACGGTGGACGCGACGGGCGTGGCCACGGCGTGGAGCGTCGGCGACCAGGTGGTGGCCCTCGACCCGGGCATGGTGCGGCCGGCCGGGACGCACGCGGAGTACGTCGTCGTCGACACGGACGCGGTGGCCAAGGCGCCGGCCACGGTCGACGCCGTGCACGCCGCGACCCTGCCCCTGAACGCCCTGACCGCCGTACAGGCCCTGGACCTGCTGGAGTTGACCGAGGGGCAGTCCCTGCTGGTCGTCGGCGCGGCGGGCGCGGTCGGCGGCTTCGCCGTCCAACTCGCCGCCCATCGGGGGGTGTCGGTGACCGGGCAGGCCAGGGCGGCGGACGAGGAGCTCGTACGGTCCTTCGGCGCCGACGACTTCACCTCCGGTCCCGTCGGCGCGGGCACCTTCGACGCCGTGCTGGACACCGCGGTGCTCGGGGAGGCGGCCCTGGAGTGGGTGCGGGACGGCGGCGCCTATGTGGGCGTACGGCCCGGCGGGGAGCCGGCCCCGGTGCGCGGGGTGCGGACGGCGGCCGTCGCGGTCCGCCCCGACGGGGCCCGGCTGGCCGAGCTCGCGGCGCTGGTGGACCAGGGGGTGCTGACCCTCCGGGTGGCCGAGACCTACCCGCTGGACGACGCGGCCAAGGCCCACGCCCGCCTCGCGGAGGGCGGCTTCCGGGGGCGGCTGGTGCTGGTTCCCTAGTGGTGCTGCTCGGCCGGGGCCTTGCGGGGCAGCAGGCGTACGAGGGGCAGGCACAGGAGGAGGGACGCGGCGACGGCGGTGAGGCTCGCGCGCAGGGCGTGGGTCTCACCGCCGCCGGCCGTGTGGAAGTAGACCGTGGTGACGGCCGCGGCGCCGACGGCGTTGGCGAGTTGCTGCACCGCGTTGAGCGAGCCGCTCGCGCTGCCCGCCTCCTCGGGGGCGATGTCGCCGATGGTGACGTCGTAGACGGTGCCGAAGCAGGTGCCCATGCCGAGGCCGATGAGAAGGAGCGGGGGCACCAGGGCCCACGCGGACCCTTCGGCGACCAGGGCCAGGCAGCCGCAGCCGGTGAGGATCAGCAGCAGTCCGGCGACGACGAGCCGGCGGCCGTGGCGGTGGATCAGCCGGTAGCAGGCGATGGACGCGACGACGATCCCGGCGGACAGGGGGATCAGGCCGAGCGCGGTGCCCGCGGGGGAGCGGCCGAGGCCGCGCTGGAGATAGAGGGAGACGGTGTAGAGCAGGCCCGCCACCGCGGCGAAGGCGAGGACGCCGAGGACCAGGCCCGAGGTGAAGCCGCGGTTGCGCAGCAGGCTCGGGCGGAGCAGCGGTTCGGGGGCCGTGCGCTGGCGCCGGCAGAACGCGGCGAACAGGGCGAGGCCGGCGAGGAGCAGGGAGAGGGGCCGGGTGCCCCAGCCACCGTCCGAGCCGTCGATCAGCCCGCCGAGCAGGCCCAGCATGGCGCCCGCGAGGAGGGCGGAGCCGGGGGCGTCGACGGCGACGGACGCGTCACCGCGGTCCCGGGGGAGCAGACGAGCGGCGGCGAGCAGGGCGGCACCGCCGAGGAGCAGGTTGATCAGGAACATGGGGCGCCAGCCGAGGCCGGCGAGGTCGGCGTCGACCAGGAACCCGGCGAGGATCGGCCCGCCGACCGCGGACAGCCCCATGACCGGACCGAAGAGGCTGAACGCCTTGCCGATCTGGTCGCGGGGCCAGGTCGCGCCGAGGATGCCGAAGCCCTGCGGGATGACGAGCGCCCCGAAGGCGCCCTGGACGAGCCGGGCGACGACCAGTGCCGCCGGGTTCGGGGCCAGCCCGCACGCCAGGGAGGCCGCGACGAACCCGGCGAGTCCGGTCAGGAAGAGCCGGCGGCGTCCGTACCGGTCGCCGAGCCGCCCGCCGGGCACGAGCAGCACGCCGAGCGCGAGCGCGTAGGACGCGCCGAGCCACTGCACGAGCCCGGCGCCCCCGCTGAGGTCACGCGTGATGGTCGGCGCGGCGATGTTGGTGATGGTCGCGTCGAGGAGGTCCAGGACGTCGGCGGCCAGCACGACCGCCAGGACGGCCCAGCGGGCGCGGGAGGACAGCGGGGGACTTTCAGCTGCGTTACGAAGAATCTGCGTCACGCAGATAAAATAGCGAGGAGCGGTCCGGGACGGTCAAGCGCATTAGGCGGGTGAGGCGGTCAGGGCGTCGCGAGGGAGTGGCCGCCGGAGCCGCGAGGCGCTGTGTGCACTGCAGAAGCGCGACCGGGGCCGACGGGTGCTGTTCCCAGGAATGGCCGGGCTGCGGCGGGCGCGTTGCGCGGGAGCGGTCGGGGGCGGCGGGGGCCTTGTGCGGGAGTGGTCGGGCTGCGGCGGGCGCTTCGCGTGGGAACGGTCGGGGTCGGCAGGCGGGGGACGGGGGCGGTCGGGCTGCGGCGGGCGCTTTGTGTGGGAGTGGTCGGGTTCGGCGGGGGCTTTGTGCGGGGGTGGTCGGGCTGCGGCGGATGCCTCGCGTCGGAACGGTCGGGGCCGGCAGGTGGGGGACGGGGGCGGTCGAACGGGCGTCGGGAAGGCCTCGGTCAGCCCAGCCCCTGCGCCACGTACGCCGCCGGCGGCACGCCCACCGTCGCCGTGAAGTCGCGTACCAGGTGGGCCTGGTCGGCGTAGCCGAGGTCGGCGGCGAGCGTCGCCCAGTCGATCCGGTCGGCGGTCTCGGCGTGCTCCAGGGCCTCGTGGATGCGATAGCGCAGGATGACCCACTTCGGGCCCACCCCGACATACCCGGCGAACAGGCGCTGCAGGAGTCGTACGGACATGCCCTCGGTGCGGGCCAGTTCGGTGACGCGGCGGATGCCGCGGTCGGTGCGGGCGCGCTCGACCAGGGCCGTGGCGAGGTCGGCCTGCGGGTCGGGCCGCGGGTCGAGGGAGAGGAGGAAGGCGTCGAGGGCGGCGACGCGGGCCGCCTCGTCGTCGGGGGCGAGGACCGCGGCGAGGTCGGCGTCCGGGAAGACCTCGGGGGAGTGGACCCGGCGGCCCGTCCACTGGCTCACCGGCGCCTGCGGCGCGAAGGGGCGGAAGGCGCCCGGGCGGAACTTGACGCCGCAGACCCGGCCCCGCCCCTCCAGCTTCTGGGCGAACAGGCCGTGCTGGACGCCGGCGACCTCCACGAAGGGCCTCTGCCCCTCGAAGCGCTGGAAGACGACATGGACGGCCGGGTGCGGGACCACGTGCGAGACGTACGGCTCGGGCAGGTCCCAGTCGATCAGCCAGTAGTGCTCGACGTACCGGCGCAGCGGTCCGGCGGCGTCCGGGCGGCGGAAGTCCACGCGCGCGAGGAAGTCCGCGGCGCCGACGATGCCTCGGGTGTCACGGCGTGGGGTGGCCATGTCCGGATCGTAGGACGCGGCACTGACAACGCCCGGAATACCGGGAGCCCGCCCCTCGTTTGCCGGTATAGTTTAACGGTCAACAACTTGGAGGTTGAGCGACCATGCAGTTCGGACTCTTCAGCGTCGGCGACGTCACGCCGGACCCGACCACGGGCCGTACGCCGACCGAGCGCGAGCGGATCAAGGCCATGGTCGCCATCGCGCTGAAGGCCGAGGAGGCCGGCCTGGACGTCTTCGCGACCGGCGAGCACCACAACCCGCCGTTCGTCCCCTCGTCCCCGACGACCATGCTCGGCTACATCGCCGCGCAGACGGAGAAGCTGATCCTCTCCACCTCCACCACCCTCATCACCACCAACGACCCGGTGAAGATCGCCGAGGACTTCGCGATGCTCCAGCACCTGGCCGACGGCCGGGTGGACCTGATGATGGGCCGCGGCAACACCGGCCCGGTCTACCCCTGGTTCGGGCAGGACATCCGCCAGGGCATCAACCTCGCGATAGAGAACTACGCGCTGCTGCGCCGTCTGTGGCGCGAGGACGTGGTCGACTGGGAGGGCAAGTTCCGCAGCCCCCTGCAGGGCTTCACCTCCACCCCGCGCCCGCTGGACGGCGTGCCGCCCTTCGTCTGGCACGGCTCCATCCGCTCGCCGGAGATCGCCGAACAGGCCGCGTACTACGGCGACGGCTTCTTCCACAACAACATCTTCTGGCCCGCCGACCACACCAAGCGCATGGTCGAGCTGTACCGGACCCGGTACGCGCACTACGGCCACGGCACGCCCGAGCAGGCCATCGTCGGCCTGGGCGGCCAGGTGTTCATGCGGAAGAACTCCCAGGACGCGGTGCGCGAGTTCCGCCCCTACTTCGACGTCGCCCCGGTCTACGGCCACGGGCCGTCCCTGGAGGACTTCACCGACCAGACCCCGCTGACCGTCGGCTCCCCGCAGCAGGTGATCGAGAAGACGCTCGCCTTCCGGGAGTACGCCGGTGACTACCAGCGCCAGCTCTTCCTGCTGGACCACGCCGGGCTGCCGCTGAAGACCGTCCTGGAACAGATCGACCTGCTCGGCGAGGAGGTCGTGCCGGTGCTGCGCAAGGAGTTCGCCGTCGGCCGCCCGGCCGACGTGCCCGAGGCGCCCACCCACGCGTCCCTGCTCGCCACCGCACGGAAGGAGACCACCGTATGAAGCTCGTCGTCGTCTCGGCGGGGCTGAGCGTGCCCTCGTCCACCCGGCTGCTGGGTGACCGGCTGGCCGCGGCGGTGGCCCGGCACACCCCGGTCGAGGTCGAGGTGGTCGAGCTGCGCGACCTCGCCGTGGAGATCGCGCACCACTTCACCAACGGATTCCCGGGCCGCGCCCTGTCCGCCGCGCAGGACGCCGTGGCGGGCGCCGACGGACTGATCGTCGTCACCCCGGTGTTCTCCGCCTCGTACAGCGGGCTGTTCAAGTCCTTCTTCGACGTCCTCGACAAGGACGCCCTGGCGGGCAAGCCGGTGCTGATCGCGGCGACCGGCGGCACGGCCCGGCACTCGCTGGTGCTGGAGCACGCGCTGCGCCCGCTGTTCGCGTACCTGCGGGCCGTGGTCGTGCCCACCGGTGTGTACGCCGCGTCGGAGGACTGGGGCGCGGAGGGCCTGGACGGCCGGATCGAGCGGGCGGCGGGCGAGCTGGCCGCGCTGGCGGCGGGCCTGTCCGCGACCCGGCCGGCGCGGGACGACTTCGAGGTCGTGCCCTTCGCCGACCAGCTGGCGGCACTGTCGCCCGGCGGCACGTCCGGGCACGCCTGAGGCGGCCCGCGACCTACGGTGAGAAGACGGTAGGCGTACGGTCGCGGTTGCCTCTGCGACGGTGAGAGCGCGGTAAAAAAGGCCGATCGTAGCCCAGCTCACCCGGCTGAACCGCGCCCGCCCTTGGCAAACTGGTCCCGTGCCCCAAACTGTGCTGCTCGCCGAAGACGACCGCGCCATCCGTCACGCCCTGGAACGCGCCCTGACCCTGGAGGGCTACCAGGTCACCGCGGTCGCCGACGGCGTCGAGGCGCTGGCGCAGGCCCACCGCACCCCGCCCGACGTGCTCCTCCTCGACGTGATGATGCCCGGCATCGACGGCCTCCAGGTCTGCCGGGTGCTGCGCGCCGAGGGGGACCGCACCCCCATCCTGATGCTCACCGCGCTCGTCGAGACCGCCGACCGCATCGCCGGTCTGGACGCCGGCGCCGACGACTACGTCGTCAAGCCCTTCGACGTCGAGGAGGTCTTCGCCCGGCTGCGCGCCCTGCTGCGCCGGACGGCCTCCGACAACGGCGCCGTCGTCGACGTACCGAAGGAGGTCCCGCCCGCCTCCACCGACCGGCAGATCGAGGCGGCCGGACTGCGCATGGACGTGCAGGCGCGGCGCGCCTGGCGCGGGGAGCGCGAGCTGGAGCTGACCCGCACCGAGTTCGAGCTGCTGGAACTGCTCGTCCGCAACGCCGGGATAGTCCTCGACCACTCGACGATCTACGACCGGATCTGGGGCTACGACTTCGGCCCCGGCTCGAAGAACCTCGCCGTCTACGTCGGCTACCTCCGCCGCAAGCTCGACGAGCCCGGCGCCCCGCAGCTGATCCACACGGTCCGTGGCGTGGGTTACGTGCTGCGGGAGGACTGAATGGGCCGGCTCCGGCGGCTGCTGGCCAGACGGCGGCCCGGGCTGGTCTCCCTGCGCACCACCTTCGCCGTGTCGTTCGCGACGGTCACCGCGGCCGTCACCGTGCTGGTCGGCGTGCTGTCGTACAACGCCGCCGCGCGGCTGGTCCGGGTCGACCAGGAGTCCGTGTTCGACCAGGTGGTGCAGGACCTGCGGGACGAGGTCCGCCAGCACCGGATGACGCCGGACGACTTCTCCTCCTCGGCGCCGGGCCACGACATCGTCCGTCCGGCCCGCACGGACGTGCAGGTCCTGGGGCCGGACGGGAAGATCGTCGACTCCGGGAGCCCCGGGCTGCCGGTCATCGCCAAGGACCGCAGGATCGCGGTCGCCCGCACGGCCGGGAAGATGGTCGAGCACAAGGACGTGGACGTCGACGCCGACGTCTACCGCATCGCGACCGTCGCGCTCGGCGACGGGCGGGGCGCGGTCCAGGTCGCGCAGGAGTTCAGCGACACCGAGGACCTGCTGCGGGCCCTGCAGCAGCGCACGCTGATCCTGATGGCCGCGGTCGTCACCGCCGCCGGTCTGTTCGGCTGGTGGCTCGCGCGGCGCATCACTCGCCGCCTGATCATCCTGACCTCGGCCGCGGAGGACGTCGCCCGCACCCGGCAGCTCGGCATCGAGGTACCGGTCGCGGGCTACGACGAGGTGGGCCGCCTCGGCCGCGCCTTCGACCGCATGCTGGGGCGGCTGGCCCAGTCCGAGGAGGACCAGCGCCGGCTGGTCCAGGACGCCGGCCACGAGTTGCGCACCCCCCTGACCTCGCTGCGCACCAACATCTCCCTGCTGCGCCGGATCGACGAGCTGCCGCCCGCCACCCGCGAGGAACTCGTCGCCGACCTCGGCCAGGAGGCCCGCGAACTGACCGACCTGGTCAATGAGTTGGTGGACCTGGCGGCCGGTCAGTCGGACACCGAGCCGCCGCAGCGGGTGGACCTCGCCGACATCGCCGAGGACGTCGCCGGGCTGGCCCGGCGCCGCACCGGACGCGAGATCACCGTCCGCGCGAGCGGCGACACCACGACCGACGGCCGGCCGGGCATGCTCACCCGCGCGCTGTCCAACCTCGTCGAGAACGCGGCCAAGTTCGACCGGGAGGGCAGCGGTCCCATCGAGATCGCCGTGCACGGACCCGCCCGGCCCGGCCCGGTCCGCGTGGAGGTCCTCGACCGCGGCCCGGGCGTCGCCGACCCCGACCTGATCCGCATCTTCGACCGGTTCTACCGGGCCGCCGACGCCCGGTCCCTGCCGGGTTCGGGGCTCGGGCTGTCGATCGTCCGCGAGGTGGCGATGGCCCACGGCGGGGCCCCCTTCGCCCTCCAGCGCGACGGAGGCGGCGCGGTGATCGGCTTCACCGTCGGCGGCATCCCGGCGGGCGGAGTGCGCGACGGCGGGTGAGCCGCGGAGGGCCGGTGCCGGCGGGGGCCGGTGCGGGCGGGGCCGGTGCCGGTGGAAGACTTCCCGTCCGGGACGGCGGACGTGACCGCCGAGGGGGAGGACCGGGCTTGTGAGGGACGTACGGGGTGTGCTGGGCGGGCCGCGCGGACGGCGGGTGCGGCTCGCGGCCGTGCTGGCCGGGGCCGGGGCCGTCGTCGGGGGCCTGCTCGTGGCGCGGGAGATGAACGCGCCGGACTTCGGGATCGAGGCGGCCGCCAGGGGCGGCACACCGCAGTGCGCGCGGATCGCGCGGGCGTACCCGGACGGCTTCGGCGGGCGGGGCCGGGACGGCACCTCGCTGCCCGGGGTCGGCGTATGGGGCGGCGGTGAGATCACGGCACGCTGCGGCGTCGAGCCACCCGCCCCGACGACGGACGCGTGCCTGAGCGTCGACGGCGTGGACTGGGTGTGGCGCCCGGCGAGGCCGGGCAGCACCCGCCGGGTCCTCGTCACCTACGGCCGCGATCCCGCCGTCGAGATCACGATGTCCGGCCGGTTCGCCGGGACGGACGAGGTGCTGGTGGCGATGAGCCGGGTGGTCGGACCGGTGCCGCAGCACGGCCGGTGCGTCGGCGACGAGGACGTCCCCCTGCCCGGCTGACGTCGGCGGGCGGGCTGGTGCGGGAGGGTCCATCGGCCCGGTGCGCTGTCCCCACCGGCCCATGTCCGGGCCCCCGGTGGGCGGGATGGTGAGGGGGAGACGCCGGGCAGCGGTCACGGGTGTCCGGTCCGTGGCGGTCCGGCCGCGAGAGGGTGAGTGCCGTGATGTTCTGGTACGACCACCATGTCAGCGGGTGGAGCTGGTTGACGATGTCGGTCGGCATGATCCTCTTCTGGGCCGTGCTCATCGCGCTCGGCGTCCTGCTCTTCCGCGCCCTGGCCCGGCGGGACGACTCCACGACGTCCACCGGCAACCCGCCGCGCGGACCGGGGAGGTCCACCGCCGAGCAGCTGCTCGCCGAGCGTTTCGCGCGGGGCGAGATCGACGAGGACGGGTACCGCCACCGCCTGGACGTACTGCACGGCGCGGGCGACAGCGGGCCGCGCCTCAGCAAGAGCTGAACCGGCCGGGGCGCCTACGACGGGCTGGGACGGCCGGCCGCCTCGGGGCGGGACGACCGGCGCGGGAGCCGCCGGTGTTCACCACCGGACGCGGCCGCCCGGGTCCGAAGGGACCGGCGCCGGCCTCCGGCGCGATGCCGGGGAGCCCGGTCCCGCGGCGGCTTCCCGACGGGTGTGTGCCGAACGCCGGGAGCGGGTGGCGCGGGTTCCGCGGGACGCGGTGACCGCCGGCCGGACGCGGCCTCCCCCGCCGCGGAGGGCGCGGCGGACGCGGTGCTGTCCGGCGAACCCGGAAAGAGCCAGTCCTCGAAGGCGGACAGTCCCATCACCATGCCCAGCAGGACGGCCGGGATCGCGAGCGCGAGGGCGAACACGGGCCGGTCACCTGACGCCGGCGGCGACCTCGCGGGTGCCGGGCGGCCGCCCGGCGAAGGGCTCCTCCCGGACGGGCCGTCCCGAGCCGTCGTACGCGAGCGCCTTCATGACCTGTCTCCCCACCCAGGCGGAACGGCGGCACCCGGCAGCCGGGTGCCGTCCGCGCGGTTCTTCTTCGGGTTGCCCCGGCGCGGCACGGAAAACCGAGCACTTCACGCCATCGGCGCAGTGGGGGACGCGGGACCGTATTGCGCTTCCGCGGGGCGATGCGGGCATGCTGGAGGCGTATGCCGGTGCGGGCGTGAAGGGCGGCTGCGGTGAACGATAGATCGGACAGGGACCGGGAGGTCCCGGCGCCGGGCCTGAGGATGGACGTGCTCCTGAACGAGCTGCAGGAACACGTCCAGCGGGTGCGCGACAGCCGCGACCAGATGCAGACCCTGCTGGACGCCGTCGTGGCGATCGGCAGCGATCTGGAACTCGGCGACCTGCTGCGGCGGATCGTGCAGTCCGCCGTGGAGCTGGTGGACGCCGAGTACGGCGCGCTCGGCGTACTGGGCGAGGAGGGGCGCATCCGGCAGTTCATCACCGTGGGGATGGACGACGAGACCATCGCGCGGATCGGGCACTACCCGGAGGGGCACGGCATCCTCGGCCTGCTGATCCGCGAGCCGCACTCGCTGCGGCTGGAGGAGCTCGGCGCCCACCCGGATGCCGTCGGCTTCCCGTCGGGGCACCCGCCGATGCGCACCTTCCTCGGCGCTCCCGTGCAGGTCCGGGACAAGATCTTCGGCAACCTGTACCTGACCGACAAGCGGGACGGGCGGCAGTTCGACGCCGAGGACGAGGCGGTGCTGCGCAGCCTGGCCGCCGCCGCGGGCGTGGCCATCGACAACGCCCGCCTGTACGACGAGAGCCGGCACCGCGAGCGGCAGCTGGCGGCCGGCGCCGACCTCACCCGCGCCCTGCTGTCCGGGGAGCCTCCGGCGCGGATCCTGCGGTCGCTGGCCGACACGGTGCGGGAGATGACCGGGGCGGATCTGGTGACGCTGGCCCTGCCCGTCGGGGACGGCGAGGAGCTGGCGGTGGAGACGGCCGCCGGGCGCAACGCCGAGGACGTGCTGGGCCTGTCCCTGGCGGCCACCACACTGGCGTCCAAGGTCTACGCGACCGGGCAGACCATCAGCAGCGACGGCCTCAGCGACGATCCCCGCTCCTCCGGCGGCAGCGCCTCCGTCGTGCCGCTCGGGCCCGGCTTCTTCGTTCCCGTCGGGGGCCGGGAACGGGTGCGGGGGGTGCTGCAGGTCGCCAACAGGCCCGGCGGCGGGCAGTTCAACGAGGCGGTGATGGACATGGTGAAGTCGTTCGCCGACCAGGCCGCCCTCGCCCTGGAGATCGCCGAGCACCGCCGCGACGCCGAACAGCTCGCCCTGCTCGGCGACCGCGACCGCATCGCCCGTGACCTGCACGACCTCGTCATCCAGCGATTGTTCGCCGACGCGCTCACCCTGCAGTCCGTCCTCAGCCGCGTCAGCGGCCGGCCGGAGGCCACCGAGCGGCTGCAGCGGGTCGTGGACGACCTGGACGACACCATCAAGGTCATCCGCTCGACCATCTTCGGCCTCCAGCACCGCGACCGGCCCAGCCGCCGCACCGGCCTGCGCTCCCGGCTCGCGGCACTGGCCGACGAGGCCACCACGACGCTCGGCTTCCCGCCGGCCCTGCGCATGACGGGCCTGATCGACACCGACGTGCCCGCGCGGCACGCGGACCACCTGCTGGCGGTGCTGCGCGAGGCGCTGTCCAACGCCGCGCGGCACGCCCACGCCACGGCGGTCGAGGTCACCGTCGCGGCCGGCGAGGGCACACTGCGCCTGACCGTCGCCGACAACGGACGCGGCATCGACCCGCACACCACCCGCAGCAGCGGCCTGACCAACATGCGCACCCGCGCCGAGGAACTGAACGGCAACCTCGACATCACCCCCGGCGACCCCACCGGAACCCACCTGAAGTGGACGGCCCCGCTGCCCCCGGACACCGGCCCCGCGACGGGCGGCCGCGCCTGACCGGACTTTGCCGGCGGCTCGTCCGGCGAAGTGGTCACGAAGTGATCAGAAAGGGATCGGGGGAGGGATCAGGGCCACACCAGGCAGTACGGCTGGTGCCCCGCCTCGTGCAGACGGTGGCTGAAGTCCTGCCACTCGTGCAGCAGCTGGTACACGTTGAAGGCATCGCGCGGGCCGCCCCGGTCCGGGACCGTCGACCAGATGAACGCCGCCGCGCCCACCGCCTCCTCGCCTATGCCGCGCAGGGGGTCGACCACCGTCATCGGGAGCTTGACGACCGCGTAGTCGGGGTGCAGCACGACCAGCTCCAGCGGCGGGACCTTGTGCAGGGGCACGCCTTCGATGCCCGTCAGCACCATCGCCGCCATGGTCTCCGGCTTGATCTTGGTGAACATGCCGTTCATGCCGAGCTCGTCGCCGCCGAGTTCCTCGGGGCGCATCGAGATCGGGACGCGGGCCGCGGTCGCGCCGTCCGGCGCGCCGAAGTACTTGTACGTCACCCCCACCCGACCACCATTCCTGCTCCCGGCCCGCAGGCTCTCGAGCCGGCGGTCACCGCGCCGGTCGAACTGCTCGGGCTCACTCGGTACACCCTGACTCTGACGTGTCTCGGTAGCTTCCTCCGCCTCGCGTCGGTGCCTTCCCCGCCGGGCACGTCGAGGACCCAGGTCGTCAGTCCCCTCGCCCAGTCCGCCACCGCGATGCATATCTCCACCCGACTGCTTTTCTAGGACGCGTGGCCCCCGCCGCGCAACCCGATCATCGTGTCAGTGACCTCCCCCACGGCCGCCCGCCGAAACGTGCGCTGAAACACCTGTCCGCAGGATCTTCGCAGCCTCTGAACACGCCTGCGTACATGCATACGTACGAGAAGGCCGTTCGAGCTGTGTGTATCAGCACCCAGTTTCGCAGATCGACGCGGGGCGCCACTGTTTCCCCGGTCAGCAGCGCCCTCCCTGCCGTCCGTACCCGCTGGCCTACCCTGAGGAGGTCACAGGCAACCGGAGCCGACGTGAGTGGTCCCGAGCAGTCCCGAGAAGGTCGGAGAAGTCGCTGGTCATGAGCGAACTGCCATATTCCTACGAAGCCCCCGTGTCGCAGGCGCTGTTCGACCGCGCGTCCGCCGTCACGCCCGGCGGCGTGAACTCCCCGGTGCGCGCCTTCCGCGCCGTGGGCGGTACGCCCCGGTTCATGGTGTCCGGTGCGGGCCCGTATCTGACGGACGCGGACGGGCGGGAGTACGTCGATCTCGTCTGCTCCTGGGGCCCGATGATCCTCGGGCACTCCCACCCCGAGGTGATCGCCGCCGTCCAGGACGCCGTCTCGCGCGGTACCTCCTTCGGCACTCCCGGTGAGGGCGAGGTCGCGCTCGCCGAGGAGATCGTCGCCCGGGTGGAGCCCGTCGAGCAGGTCCGGCTCGTCAGCAGCGGCACCGAGGCGACCATGAGCGCCATCCGGCTCGCCCGCGGTTTCACCCGGCGCAGCAAGGTGATCAAGTTCGCCGGCTGCTACCACGGCCACGTCGACTCGCTCCTCGCCGCGGCGGGCAGCGGGGTGGCGACCTTCGCGCTTCCCGACACGCCCGGTGTGACCGGGGCCCAGGCCGGCGACACGATCGTCCTGCCGTACAACGACCTGGAGGCCGTCAACGAGGCCTTCCACCGGCACCCGGGCGAGATCGCCTGCGTCATCACCGAGGCCTCGCCGGGCAACATGGGCGTCGTACCGCCCCGCCCCGGCTTCAACCAGGGCCTGAAGGACGCCTGTTCCGAGAACGGCGCCCTGTTCATCTCCGACGAGGTCATGACCGGGTTCCGCACCAGCCGGGCGGGCTGGTTCGGGATCGACGGGGTGCGGCCCGACCTGATGACCTTCGGCAAGGTCATGGGCGGCGGCTTCCCGGCCGCGGCCTTCGGCGGCCGCGCCGACGTCATGGAGCACCTCGCGCCCGCCGGGCCCGTCTACCAGGCCGGCACGCTCTCCGGGAACCCGGTCGCCACCGCCGCCGGTCTCGCCCAGTTGCGCCTCCTCGACGACGCGGCCTACGCCAAGGTCGACTCGGTGTCGGAGACGATCCAGGGGCTGGTCACGGAGGCGCTGAGCAAGGAGGGCGTCGCGCACCGGCTGCAGAACGCCTCCAACATGTTCTCCGTCTTCTTCGCGGACCGTGACGTGCGTGACTACGAGGACGCCAAGCGGCAGGAGTCCTTCCGCTTCACCGCGTTCTTCCACTCGATGCTGGCGCAGGGCGTCTACCTGCCGCCCTCGTCCTTCGAGTCCTGGTTCGTGTCCACGGCCCACGACGAGCAGGCCGTACAGCGCATCGCCGACGCCCTCCCGGCGGCGGCCCGAGCGGCGGCGGAGGCCACGGCGGCATGAGCGAGCAGACGAACAACAAGGACATCACCGTCGTCCACGTCGTCCGGCACGGCGAGGTGGAGAACCCGGACGGCATCCTCTACGGCCGGCTCGCCGGGTACCACCTGTCCGAGCTGGGGCGGCAGATGGCCGACCGGGTCGCCGAGCACCTGGCCCCCCGTGACATCACCTACGTCTGCGCCTCCCCGCTGGAGCGGGCGCAGGAGACCGCGACGCCGGTCGCCAAGGCGCACGGTCTCGACCTCGCGACCGACGAGCGGCTCATCGAGGCCGACAACGTCTTCCAGGGCAAGTCCTTCGGCGTCGGGGACGGCGCGCTCAGGAAGCCGGCCAACTGGAAGTACCTGACCAACCCGTTCCGGCCGTCGTGGGGCGAGCCGTACGTCGACATCGTCGTACGGATGATGCAGGCGCTGGAGTCCGCCAAGGAGCAGGCCCGGGGGCACGAGGCCGTCCTCGTCAGCCACCAGCTGCCGATCTGGACGGTGCGGTCGTACGTCGAGCGGCGGCGGCTGTGGCACGACCCGCGCAAGCGGCAGTGCACGCTGGCCTCGCTGACGAGCTTCACGTACCAGGGCGACAAGATCGTGTCCGTGGGCTACAGCGAGCCCGCCATCGACCTCGTCCCGGCCCACCTGCGCGCCGGCGCGAAGCCGGTCCAGGGGAAGAGCAAGGCCTTCGGGGCCTAGGGGGAGGCCCCGCCAAAAGACATGGACACGTTTGTTCGATCTTGGGTAGCGTCTCCGGCGACCATCGCCGGAGCCCTGCTCCAGGGCCCCGGTCCCGGCCGCCTGACCGACCATCAGGCGGACAGAAGGGGGAACGTCCATGAAGACGAGGAAACTGGCGTCGCTCGCGATGACGCCGCTGGTGCTGACCGGCGTCGCCGTCGCCGTGCCGATCGTGGGTGCGACCGCCGCGAGCGCGGCGCCGAGCCAGTGCCAGGTGGGCCGGCCCACCGGTGACGACAACTCGGGGTTCGTCGTCTGCCATGCCGGCTCCGGCCAGGTGCGCGTCAAGCTGACGTGCGAGGACGGCGTCACGGGCAAGAACGTGTACTCGTACGGTCCGTGGGTGGGCGTCGGCAAGAAGTCGCAGACGTCCTGCGGCGCCCCGCAGCGGTACATCCTGAAGCTGGTCGACTACCAGACCCGCTGAACCGGGGGGCGGGTGGTGGCGTGTTCACCGTCCGCCCCGCGCTGTCTTCACGACCTCTCACCGCGCCCATGACAGGTTCGTGACATTTGTGACGAGATCGGTGTGGGCGAGGGGAACCTCTTCGTTCGCCATGTCCTCTGAATGGGTGACCACCGGAGTACTTGACGAATCGGGGATGGAATGCGCGCTCTCACTCGCAGGGGGATGCTCGGTCTCGGCGCGGGCGCCGCGGCCGCCGCCGGACTCACGGGCTGCGGCTCCCTCACACCGTCAGAGGGGTCGAAGCACGCCTCCGGTTCCAAGGACGGCGGCAAGCCCGGCACCACGTCCCACCCGGCCCGGCCCCTCGGCGACGGCTCGACCTCCTTCACCGGCAAGCAGCCCCATCAGCCGAAGAAGCCCGAGCCGCTGGAGCCCGGCCAGATTCCGCCCCAGTTCGTCATCTTCTCCTGGGACGGCGCCGGCGAGGTCGGCAACGGCCTCTTCCCGCGCTTCCTCGACCTCGCCAAGGAGCACGGCGCCTCCATGACCTTCTTCCTCTCCGGGCTGTATCTGCTGCCCGAGTCGAAGAAGCGCCTGTACAACCCGCCGAACAACCCGCGCGGCGCCTCCGACATCGGCTACCTCACCGACGAGCACGTCAAGGCGACGCTGACCAACGTCCGCCGCGCCTGGCTCGAAGGGCACGAGATCGGCACCCACTTCAACGGCCACTTCTGCTCCGGTCACGGCACCGTCGGCAACTGGACGCCCGCCCAGTGGCGCAGCGAGATCCAGCAGGCCAAGTCCTTCGTGAAGGAGTGGCGGACCAACACCGGCTGGAGCGACCTGCCCTCCCTGCCCTTCGACTACGAGAAGGAACTCGTCGGCGGCCGCACCCCCTGTCTGCTCGGCCAGAACAACCTGCTGCCCACCGCCAAGGAGCTCGGCTGGCGATACGACGCCTCCTCGCCCGGTGGCCGCCAGGTCTGGCCCGACAAGAAGCTGGGCATCTGGGACCTGCCGCTGCAGCAGATCCCGTTCCCGGGCCGCTCCTTCGAGGTCCTGTCGATGGACTACAACATGCTGGCCAACCAGTCGATCAACTCCACCCAGGCGCCCGCCTACAACTACCCGGCCTGGCGCACCCAGTCCACGAACGCCTATATCTCGGGCTTCAAGCGGGCATACGAGACCAACCGGGCACCCTTCTTCGTCGGCAACCACTTCGAGCACTGGAACGGCGGCATCTACATGGACGCCGTCGAGGCGGCGTTCAAGCACATCGCCCGGGAGAAGGAGAAGGGCGCGGACGTACGGCTCGTCTCCTTCCGGCAGTTCGTCGACTGGATGGACGTACAGAAGCCGGAGGTGCTGGCCAAGCTGCGCACGCTCGACGTCGGACAGCGGCCGGCCGGGGGCTGGAAGACGTTTTTGCAGGAGACCTCCACCGCGTCCGCCACCCCCACCGGAAAAGCTGCCTGACCTGCGGATTCCGGCACCCCGTGGACCCGCGAGGGGGGTGCGCAAGATCCCCGGAACGGACATGCGAAACTTTTCACATGAGTGCCTCCAGTCGCACCCCTCTGCGCTCGAACCGAAGCCGTGCCACGCTGCTCGCCGCGACGGCCGCGGCCGCCGCCCTCGCGCTGTCCGCATGCAGCTCGGGCGGCACCTCGGGCGGCGGCGGTGACACCAACTTCGTCATGGGCAAGAACGGCATCTCCACCGTCGCCGCGGGAAAGCGGGTCGCGGCCCCGGACCTTTCCGGCAAGACGGTCGACGGCGGCCAGGTCGACGTGGCCACGTTCAAGGGCAAGGTCGTCGTCCTGAACGTATGGGGCTCTTGGTGTCCGCCCTGCCGGGCGGAGGCACCGGGCTTCGCGAAGATCTCCAAGGAGCTGCAGAGCAAGGGCGTGCAGTTCGTCGGCATCAACACCCGGGACAGCAACACCGGGAAGGCCGCCGCCTTCGAGAAGCAGTACGGCATCACCTATCCCAACCTGTACGACCCGACGGGCAAGCTGATGCTCCGCTTCAAGAAGGGCACGCTGAACCCGCAGGCCATTCCCTCCACCCTCGTCCTGGACCGCCAGGGCAGGATCGCCGCCCGTTCACTGACGGGGCTCAGCGAGGACAAGCTGCGCGGCATGATCGACACCGTGCTCGCGGAGAAGTGACGTGACCTCAGTCACCACGCTCGCCGCGGCGACGGACCCGAACCAGACGGTGCTCAACGGCGCCCTGCTGCTCGCGCTGCCCGTCGCGCTCCTCGGCGGCCTCGTCTCCTTCTTCTCGCCGTGCGTCCTGCCGCTGGTCCCCGGCTACCTGTCCTACGTCACCGGGGTCGCCGGCACCGACCTGGCGGAGGCCCGCCGGGGGCGGATGGTGGCCGGCGCCTCCCTCTTCGTCCTCGGCTTCACCGCCGTCTTCGTCTCCAGCGGCGCCCTGTTCGGCTACTTCGGCACCACCCTCCAGGACAACAAGGGCGTCCTGGCCAAGGTGCTGGGCGTGCTGATGATCCTCATGGGCGTCTTCTTCATGGGCCTGATGCCCTGGATGACCCAGCGGGAGTTCCGCTTCCACAACCGGCCCACCACCGGACTGGTCGGCGCCCCGCTCCTCGGCGCGCTGTTCGGCATCGGCTGGACGCCCTGCATCGGCCCGACCCTCGCCTCCGTACTGGCGCTCTCCTCGAACCAGGCCAGCGCCGGCCGCGGCGCCGTCCTGACCGTCGCCTACTGCCTCGGCCTCGGCGTGCCGTTCGTGCTCGCCGCGGTCGCCTTCCGCAAGGCGCTCGGCGCCTTCGGCTGGGTCAAGCGCCACTATGTCTGGGTGATGCGGATCGGCGGCACGATGATGATCGTGACCGGTCTGCTGCTCGTCACCGGCGTCTGGGACACCCTCGTACAGGACATGCAGTCCTGGTCGGCCGGCTTCACCGTGGGGATCTGATCGATGAGCAAGACCGAAACCGGTACGCCCCCCGAGCGGGCCGACGACGACCTCGGCGCGGCCGGCTCCCAGCTGTCCACCGCCCCCACGGAGGAGCTGCCCAACCTGCCCTCCCTGGGCGTTCTCGGCTGGGTCCGCTGGTTCTGGCGGCAGCTGACCTCGATGCGGGTCGCCCTGCTGCTGCTCCTGCTGCTCTCCCTCGGCGCGATCCCCGGCTCGCTCATCCCGCAGTCCGGGACCGACGTCACCAAGGTCGACACCTTCCGCAAGACGCACACGACACTCGGGCCGATCTACGACAAGCTCGGCCTCTTCCACGTCTACAGCTCGGTGTGGTTCTCCGCGATCTACATCCTGCTGTTCGTCTCGCTCATCGGCTGCATCATCCCCCGCACCTGGCAGTTCGTCGGCCAGCTGCGCGGCCGGCCGCCGGGCGCCCCCAAGCGGCTGACCCGGCTGCCCGCCTACACCACCTGGCGCACCGGGGCCGAGCCGGAGCAGGTCCGTGAGGCCGCGCTCGCCCTGCTCAAGAAGCGCCGCTTCCGGGCGCACATCGCCGGGGACGCCGTCGCCGCCGAGAAGGGCTATCTGCGCGAGACCGGCAACCTCGCCTTCCACATCGCGCTCATCGTGATGCTGACCGCCTTCGCCTGGGGCCAGTTGTACAAGTCCGAGGGCAACAAGCTGGTCGTCGAGGGCGACGGCTTCTCCAACACGATGACGCAGTACGACGACTTCAAGTCCGGCAGCCTCTTCACCGCCGACGACCTGGTGCCGTTCAGCTTCAACCTGGACAAGTTCACCGGCACCTACGAGACCAGCGGACCCAACCGGGGCACCGCGCGCACCTTCCAGGCCGCCGTCACCTACAGCAAGGGCGCCTACGGCAAGGGCAGGAAGGACCTCGTCAAGGTCAACGAGCCGTTGGAGATCGGCGACGCCAAGGTCTACCTCACCGCCCACGGCTACGCCCCCGTCATCACCGTCCGCGACGGCAAGGGCAACGTCGTCTACCGCGACGCCGTGCCTCTCCTCCCGCTGGACTCCAACGTCACCTCCACCGGCGTGGTCAAGGTCCTCGACGGCTACAAGAACGCCAAGGGCGTCGGCGAGCAGATGGGCATCTCCGCCTTCCTGCTGCCGACGTACACCAAGGGCAGCGAGACGGCCTCCACCTTCCCCGGGCTGCTCAACCCGGTGCTCAACCTGGCCCCGTACCACGGCGACCTCGGGGTCGACTCCGGCATCCCGCAGAGCGTGTACCAGCTCGACAAGGCCCATGTGAAGCCGTACAAGGACGCCAAGGGCCAACAGCTCAGGGACAACCTGAAGCCCGGCCAGACCATGAAGCTGCCCGACGGCGCCGGCTCCATCACCTACGAGGGCACCAAGGAGTGGGCGAACTTCCAGATCGTCCAGCAGCCCGGCACCGGCTGGGCCCTCGCCGGGTCCCTCGTCGCCATCTTCGGCCTCGCCGGCTCCCTGTTCATCCAGCGCCGCCGCGTCTGGGTGCGTGCGGTGGCCGGTCCCGACGGCGTGACGGTCGTCGAGATGGCCGGCCTCGGCCGCAGCGAGTCCGCCAAGGTCCCCGAGGAGCTCGCCGACCTCGCCGAAACCCTCTACGACCGGGCGCCGGGCGCGCCCGAGCCCGACGAGGACCCCACCGACCCAGACGCCACCACCACCCCCGATCCCAGCGTCGTACCTGCCGAAGGGGCTGAGAAGAAGTGATTCTCTCCGCCGGAACCGAGTTGGCCATCGCGACCAACGAACACCTCGCGAACATCAGCAACACGCTGATCTACTCCGCGATGGCCGTCTACACCCTGGCCTTCTTCGCCTACATCGCCGAATGGCTCTTCGGCAGCCGCAGCAAGGTGGCCCGCACGGCCAGCGCGCTCACGAACGGCACACAGAAGGCCAAGGGCGCCCCGGCCGTCACCGTCAAGAAGGCCGGCGGGACCGCCGTACTGGAGCGGCCCAAGGTCGTCGTGCGGTCCTCCACCGGATCGCGGGACGTGCCCGACGGGCCCGGGGCGCACGGCGGGGACGCGCAGGGCGACCTCTACGGGCGCATCGCGATCTCCCTCACCGTGCTCGCCTTCCTGATCCACTTCGTCGGCGTGGTCGCCCGCGCGGCCTCGGTGGAGCGGGCGCCGTGGGGCAACATGTACGAGTTCAACATCACCTTCTCCACCGTCGCGGTCGCCGTGTACCTCACGCTGCTGGCGCTGAAGAAGAACGTGCGCTGGCTCGGCCTGTTCCTGGTCACCACGGTCCTGCTCGACCTCGGCATCGCCGTCACGGTCCTGTACACCGCCAGCGACCAGCTGGTCCCCGCCCTGCACTCGTACTGGCTGTACATCCACGTCTCCACGGCCATCCTGTGCGGCGCGGTCTTCTACGTCGGCGCGGCCGGCACCCTGCTCTACCTGTTCAAGGACTCCTACGAGACCAAGCTGGAGAACGGCGGCACGCCCGGTCGCTTCGCCACCTCGTTCCTGGAGCGCCTGCCCGCCTCCTCGTCCCTGGACAAGTTCTCCTACCGCCTGAACGCGGCCGTCTTCCCGCTGTGGACGTTCACGATCATCGCGGGCGCCATCTGGGCCGAGTCGGCCTGGGGCCGCTACTGGGGCTGGGACCCCAAGGAGACCTGGGCGTTCATCACCTGGGTCGCCTACGCCTGCTACCTGCACGCCCGCGCCACGGCAGGCTGGAAGGGCCGCAAGGCCGCCTACCTGGCCCTGATCGCCTTCGGCTGCTGGCTGTTCAACTACTACGGCGTCAACATCTTCGTCTCGGGCAAGCACTCCTACGCGGGCGTGTAGCAGGACGAGGGGAGAAGCTGGTCAGCCGACCGTGATCGAGTCCAGCTTCTCCCGCAGGTACACGTGCGAGTCGACCGGCTCGTACGCCACCCGCCCCACCGGCGCCGGCACGGACTCCACGCGCGTGCCCGGGGTGCACTCGCCGAAGTAGACGAGGGACATCAGCTCCTCGGCCGGCACGTCGGCGGGCGGCGGCAGCACCCGGTGTCGGCCCGAACGCCACCGGTCGCCGGTCCAGCGGGCCATCAGGTCGCCGATGTTGATGGTGAAGGCGTCCGGGTCGAAAGGCGCGTCCTCCCAGCCGCCGTCGTCGGTGTACACCTGAAGGCCGCCCTTGCCCGCCTGCCGGTCCAGGATCGTCACCGTCCCGAAGTCGGTGTGCGGGCCGATGCGGAACTGGCCCGGCTGCGGCTCGCCGACGACGTCCGTCCCCGGGTACCAGTTGATGTTGAACCCGTACGTGGGGTGGTCCATGTGCCGGGAGAAGAAGTCCGGTTCCAGGCCGAGCGCCTCACCGAGGAGGGACAGCAGCCGCTTCTCCAGGGAGGCCATCTCCTCCAGGTACTCCTCGCACAGTGTCCGCAGCTCCGGCACCTCGGCCGGCCACACGTTGGGCGCGTACCACTCGGCGTCGACGACCGGGTCCTCGAAGGGCTCGTGGGTCGCGAAGGTCAGGGACTCCTTCAGGTCCGGCGGGGTCTCGGTGCCCTCCGCATGGCCGTTGGCCTCGGCGCCCGGCCCGAGCCAGCCCCGGCCGCCGACCTTCGCCTCGTAGGGCTGCTTCACGTCGACGGGCAGGGTGAAGAAGGACCGGGCCGCCCGCCGGATCCGCGAGCGCAGGGCCGGGTCCACCCCGTGCCCGGTGACCAGCAGGAACCCGGCGGTCTGCAGGGCCTCGTCGACGGTGCGGGCGAGGGCGGCGCGGGCGGCCTCGTCCCCCTCCAGCCAGGGCCGCAGGTCGATGGTCGGGATGCGCGGGGCAGGGGCGTCACTCACCGATGTCCTCATTCCACAGAGCCGGGTTGTCCTTGATGAAGGCGCGCATCATCGCGACGCACTCGGGGTCCTCGAGCAGCACGATCTCCACGCCGTGCTCGGCCAGCCAGTCGTGCCCGCCGTGGAAGGTCGCCGCCTCGCCGACGATCACCCGGGAGATGCCGAACTGGCGGACCAGACCGGAGCAGTACCAGCAGGGGGAGAGGGTGGTCACCATCGTCGTGCCGCGATACGACCGCTGCCGTCCCGCCGCCCGGAACGCCGCCGTCTCCGCGTGCGTCGAGGGGTCGTCGTCCTGGACGCGCCGGTTGTGGCCGCGGCCGAGGAGCGTGCCGTCGGCGCCGTAGAGCGCGGCGCCGATCGGGATGCCGCCCTCGGCGAGCCCGGCGCGGGGCCTCCGCGACGGCGGTGGTGAGCCAGGTGCGTGCCTGTGCCTGATCCATGCGTCCCACTCTCCTGTGGCCGAAACACGAGGGCAACGTGCGGAAAGTACTCTCCCGGCAACCCGCCGCCGGACGAACTGTCCACGCCCAGGTGGTGCCCGTGGCCGCCCTCACCCTCCGCGAAGTGCTGGACCTCGACCCCGTACGGGCCGCCGAACCCGAACTCCTCGCCGGCCACGCGGCCTTGGACCGTCCCGTCCGCTGGGTCCATTCCAGCGAGGTCTACGAGGGCGCCGACTTCCTCGACGGCGGCGAACTGCTGCTGACCAACGGCTTCGGGCTGACCGACGCCGACGACGAGGTCCGCCGCCGTTACGTCCGGGAACTGGCCGCGCGCGGTGCCGCGGGGCTGGCGGTGGAGGTCGGCCGGGCCCTGCCGCACATGCCGGGCGAGGTCGTCGACGAGGCCCACCGCCTGGGGCTGCCGCTGCCGGCCCTGCACCGGGTCGTGCCCTTCGTCCGGATCACGGAGGCCGCCAACCGGGCGATCGTGGCGCGCGGCCTGTCGGGCCGTGCCGTGGTGCGGCCCTGGGGCGACGACCACACGGCGGCCCTGCCGGCCGACCTCGCCGACCGGGCGGCCCCCGCGAACCAGCCGACGCCCGCGATCAGGCCGTTGGCCGCGGACGGCAGGATGTTGCCCAGGTAGCCGAAGGAGAACCGGCCGATCACCGTCTGCGGCACCCCGAAACGCGAGCCGTCCAGGGACAGCGGGCCTTGGGTGACCGCGCCGACCGCGGTGCCGAGGACGATGGCGGCGGTCGCCGCCCAGAAGCTCAGGCCGAAGAAGAGGACCGAGATCACGCCGATGTAGACGGTGGCGAACTCGATGTCGGGGGAGGCCCAGGTCCACAGCAGCCGCAGCGGGAGCCATGGCGTTCGGCGTCGGGGATGGGCTCGGAGCCCGCCGTCTCGACGGCGATGACCTTGTCACCGTACGCGGGGGCGAGGGTGCCGGCGGAGTCGGCGGGAACTGTCGTCATGCGAGCCAAGTGTCCGGTTCCGGCCGGTCCCGGCACAGGGGCGCGATGTCCGTATCGCAGAGCCCGCCGACGTACATCCTGTAGGCCGGGGTCAGTCCCCCCGGGGCTCCTCGCCCCGCTCCCGCCGGCGCAGTTCCTCCTCGCGGCGGCGCAGGTCCGCCTCCCAGTCCTTCAGCAGCGCCTCGTCCTTCTTGTTCTCCTCCTTGAGGGACTTCAGGAACTCGGGGTTGTCGTCCGGCGCCACCCACTGCGCCGCCGTGCCGCGGTGCCACTCCGACGGCGTGGAGCCGCCGGCCGGGGCGGCCCGGTGCTTGCCGGCGACCAGCCAGGCGATCGGTCCGACCAGCACCTCGCCGAACAGCAGGATGATGATGACCCAGACCACCTTGGGCAGTCCCCGCACCTGCTCCTCGGGGGTGTTCAGGCAGTCGATGAAGGCGTAGATCCACAGCGCCAGGACCAGCAGGAACGGCAGATACCTGAACATGGTGGTGCGATCCCCCAGAAGACGGTGACGGGCGCTGTGCGGCCCCGGTGACGGGGTCAGGGTAGCGGGTGTCAGATACTGGGACGCATGGCTTACGACGATCTTCGCTCCCTGCTCAGGGCCCTGGAACGCGAGGGCGACCTCAAGCGCGTCAAGGCCGAGGTCGACCCGTATCTGGAGGTCGGGGAGATCGTCGACCGGGTGCAGAAGTCGGGCGGGCCGGCGCTGCTCTTCGAGAACGTGAAGGGCTCCGACATGCCCCTCGCGATGAACGTCTTCGGCACCGACCGGCGGCTGCTCAAGGCCCTCGGCCTGAAGTCGTACGCGGAGATCTCCGACAAGATCGGCGGACTGCTGCGGCCGGAGCTGCCGCACGGCTTCGTCGGCGTCCGCGAGGCCTTCGGCAAGCTCGGCGCGATGACCCACGTACCGCCGAAGAAGGTCAAGTCCGACCACGCGCCGGTCCAGGAGGTCGTGCTGACCGGGGACGACGTCGACCTCGACCGGCTGCCGGCGCTGTTCACCTGGCCGCAGGACGGCGGCTCCTTCTTCAACCTCGGTCTGACGCACACCAAGGACCCCGAGTCCGGTGTCCGCAACCTCGGCCTGTACCGCCTCCAGCGCCACGACCGGCGCACCATCGGCATGCACTGGCAGATCCACAAGGACAGCCGCAACCACTACCAGGTGGCCGCGCGGCGGGGCGAGCGGCTGCCGGTCGCGATCGCCTTCGGCTGCCCGCCGGCCGTCACGTACGCCTCCACGGCCCCGCTGCCCGGCGACATCGACGAGTACATGTTCGCCGGGTTCGTCGCCGGCAAGCGGATCGAGATGGTCGACTGCAAGACCGTGCCGCTGCAGGTGCCCGCGCAGGCGGAGGTCGTCCTGGAGGGCTGGCTGGAGCCCGGCGAGATGCTCCCCGAAGGCCCCTTCGGCGACCACACCGGCTTCTACACCCCGCAGGAGCCCTTCCCCGCGCTGAAGATCGACTGCGTGACGATGCGGAAGCGCCCGCTGCTGCAGTCGATCGTCGTGGGCCGCCCCCCGACGGAGGACGGACCGCTGGGCCGGGCCACGGAGCGGTTCTTCCTCCCGCTGCTGAAGATCATCGTGCCGGACATCGTGGACTACCACCTGCCCGAGGCCGGCGGCTTCCACAACTGCGCGATCGTCTCGATCGACAAGAAGTACCCGAAGCACGCCCAGAAGGTCATGCACGCCGTCTGGGGCGCCCACATGATGTCGCTGACCAAGCTGATCGTGGTCGTCGACTCCGACTGCGACGTCCACGACCTGCACGAGGTCGCCTGGCGGGCCCTGGGCAACACCGACTACTCCCGCGACCTCACCGTCGTCGAGGGACCGGTCGATCACCTCGACCACGCCTCCTACCAGCAGTTCTGGGGCGGCAAGGCGGGCATCGACGCGACGCGGAAGTGGTCCGAGGAGGGCTACACCCGCGACGGCGGCTGGCCCGAGATGGTCCTGTCCGACCCCGAGACGGCGGCCAAGGTCGACCGCCGCTGGAAGGAGTACGGCCTGTGAGCAGCGCCTCCGCCGCGATCCCGCAGCCAGGACGCACCAAGGCGTTCCTGCGGCTGGTGATGATCGAGCACTCGGTCTTCGCCCTGCCCTTCGCCTACATCGCCGCGCTGACCGCGATGTTCGAGTGGGACCGCAACATCCACTGGGGCCGGCTGCTCCTGGTCACCGTCTGCATGGTGGGTCTGCGCACCTTCGCGATGGCCGTGAACCGGATCATCGACCGGGAGATCGACGCCCGTAACCCGCGCACGGCCCGGCGCGAGCTGGTCACCGGCGCGATGTCGGTGAAGCACGCCTGGACCGGCGCGCTGATCGCGGTCGTCGTCTTCCTGGGCTCGGCGGCCCTGCTCAACCCGCTGTGCCTCGCGCTGGCGCCGGTGGCGGTCGTGCCCATGGTCGTCTACCCCTACGGCAAGCGGTTCACGAACTTCCCGCAGGCCATCCTGGGCCTCGCCCAGGCCATGGGCCCGATCGGCGGCTGGCTCGCGATCAGCGGCGAGTGGAACTGGCACGCGGTGATCCTCGGCCTCGCCGTCGGCATCTGGATCGGCGGCTTCGACCTGATCTACGCCTGCCAGGACGTCGAGACCGACCGGGAGATCGGCGTGATGTCGGTCCCGGCCCGCTTCGGCATCCCGGCGGCCATCCGGGGCGCGCGGGTGTGCCACGCGCTGACCATGGCCCTGCTCGTCTGGTACGCCGTGGTGACGGACGCGGGCGGCTTCTTCTGGGTGGGCCTGATGATCGTCGCGAGCGCCTTCGTCTACGAGCACTCCATCGTGCGCCCGCATGACCTGTCCCGCCTGAACAGGGCGTTCTTCAGCGTCAACGGCTTCATCGGCATCGCCCTGTTCGTGTGCGCGCTGCTCGACCTGCTGGTGCGCGGGCTGACCGTCTGAGCCGGGCCCCCGAGGCCGCGCTCAGGCGCGTATCGCGGGAGCCGGGGACCGGCGGCGGAACCAGAACGCCGTCGCCACCCCGGTCGCCAGGCCGATCAGGTGGGCCTGCCAGCTCACCCCCGTCTGCATCGGTGACAGCCCCAGCAGGATCGAGGTGCCCCAGACGGCGCCCACCAGCAGGCCGACCACCACGCCCAGCGGGCGCCGCTCCACGAAGCCGCTGACCAGGAGGAAGCCGAAGAGGCCGAAGATCAGGCCGGAGGCGCCCGCGGTGTTGGTGTGCGCCGGGGCGACGAGCCACACACCCAGACCGTCGGCCACGATGATGACCAGGCACAGCGCCGCGAACCGGCGCAGGCCGCCCAGCGCCGCGAGGAAGCCCATGACCAGCAGCGGCACGCTGTTGGCGGCCACATGGGCGAAGCCGAAGTGGATGAACGCGGCCGGGACGACGTCGACCAGCTCGGAGGCGCGGCGGGGCACGATGCCGAGTCCGTCGAGCGCGTGGCCGCTGACGACGTCGACCACTTCCAGCAGCCACAACAGGGCGACCCAGCCCACCATCAGCTTCGCCGCGGCCGTCACCCGGTCCCGGCGCGACCACTCCAGCTCCGAACCCGACATGGCATCCCCCACTCGTCCGCCCGTCACTGTGATGAACGGTCCGGCCCCCTCGGCCGGTTCCCACCCCGCGACGCCAGCTAGGCTCGGTGTCGTGAACCCAGCCAAGCCAGGAGAGACGCCGCGTACACCTTGGATCGTAGGGGTGTCCGGCGCTTCGGGCACGCCTTATGCCGCGTCGGTGCTGCGCGCACTAATCGACGCCGGCGAGAGCGTGGACCTGGTCGTCAGCCGGGCCTCGCGGCTCACCCTGCTGGACGAGACGGGCATCTCCTTCAGGGACGCGCACTGGCGCGAGGACCTGCGGGAATGGCTCGGCCGGGGCGCCGACGGAAAGCCCGGCGCCTTCGCGCCGGACGTCAGCGGGGTGCGGTACTGGCCCGCCGGGGACCTGGGCGCGGGCCCGTCCTCGGGGTCGTACCCGAACAAGGGCATGCTGATCGTGCCCGCCTCGACGGCCTGCGTGGCCGGTGTCGCGCTCGGGCTGTCCAAGGACCTGTTGCAGCGGGCGGCGAGCGTCACCCTCAAGGAGCGCCGTCCGCTGGTCGTGGCCGTACGGGAGACCCCCTTGAACGGCCAGACGCTGCGGCATCTCGTCGCGCTCGACGACGCGGGCGCCAGCGTGGTGCCCGCCTCGCCCGGCTTCTACGCGGGCGCCACCCACATCCAGGACCTGGTGGACTTCGTCGCCGGGCGGGTGCTGGACGCGGCGGGCGTGGCACACCGGCTGTACCGGCGCTGGAACGGCGAACTGGGCGGCGCGAACGCCGACCGGTAGGGGGCGGGCCGCGGAGGCCCGGTCCCCTCTCATCACTTCGAACTCTTCAGCGGAAGGCATCGAATCGCATGGACGCGGTGGACAGGCAGCTCATCCAGGCCCTGAGGGAGAACGGCCGGGCCTCCTACGCGGAGCTGGGGCGCCTCGTCGGTCTGTCGGGGCCCAGCGTCACCGACCGCATCAACCGGCTGGAGGCGGCCGGGGTCATCACCGGCTACCGCGCCACCGTCGACGCCGCCTCGCTCGGCCTCGGCGTCATCGCGCTGATCGGCATCTCGCTCTCCGACGCGGCCGACCACGAGGACGTGGCCATGCGGCTGAAGGACCTGTCCGAGATCGAGGACTGCTGGTTCATCGCGGGCGACGACTCCTACATGCTCAAGGTGCGGGCGACCGACGTCGACGGACTGGAGAAGATCATCCGGAGGCTGTCGGGGACGAAGGGCGTCTCCCGGACCCGGACCACGATCGTGCTCTCCACCAAGTGGGAGAACCGGGTCGGAGAACTGCCCGAAGAGGTCTAGGGATACCGTTGGTCGGGCTGTCGGAGAAAGGTGTTTGCCATGGACGTCGGGCTCAAGCGCGAGCTGGAGCAGAAGGTCAGGGCCGGTGAGCGGCTGACCCGCGAGGACGGCATCGCGCTGTACGAGTCGGACGACCTGGCGTGGCTGGGCGGCCTCGCCCACGAGGTGCGCACGCGCAAGAACGGCGACGTCGTCCACTTCAACGTCAACCGTCACCTCAACATGACCAACGTGTGCACCGCCTCGTGTGCCTACTGCTCGTTCCAGCGCAAGCCGGGCGAGAAGGACGCGTACACGATGCGCATCGAGGAGGCCGTCAAGCTCGCCAAGGCCATGGAGAGCGACAACCTCACCGAGCTGCACATCGTCAACGGCCTGCACCCCAACCTGCCGTGGCGCTACTACCCGCGCTCGCTGCGGGAGCTGAAGGCCGCGCTGCCGAACGTGTCGCTGAAGGCCTTCACGGCCACGGAGATCCACCACTTCGAGACGATCTCCGGGCTGAGCGCGAGCGAGATCCTCGACGAACTGATCGACGCCGGCCTGGAGTCCCTGACCGGCGGCGGCGCCGAGATCTTCGACTGGGAGGTCCGGCAGCACATCGTGGACCACCGCACCCACTGGGAGGACTGGTCCCGCATCCACCGGCTCGCGCACGAGAAGGGTCTGAAGACCCCGTGCACCATGCTCTACGGCCACATCGAGGAACCGCGCCACCGCGTGGACCACGTGCTGCGCCTGCGTGAGCTGCAGGACGAGACCGGCGGCTTCCAGGTCTTCATCCCGCTGCGCTACCAGCACGACTTCGTGGACATGCAGGACGGCAAGATCCGCAACCGGCTGCAGGCGCGGACGCAGATGGCGACGGGTGCGGAGGCACTGAAGACCTTCGCCGTCTCGCGGCTGCTGTTCGACAACGTGCCGCACGTGAAGGTCTTCTGGGTCATGCACGGCGTGCAGACCGCGCAGCTGGCGCTGCAGCACGGTGCGGACGACATGGACGGCTCGGTCGTCGAGTACAAGATCACGCACGACGCGGACAACTACGGCACGCCGAACAAGCTGACCCGTGAGGATCTGCTGGACCTGATCCGGGACGCCGGCTTCCGGCCGGTGGAGCGGAACACGCGGTACGAGATCATCCGGGAGTACGACGGTCCCGACCCGGCGCGGAGGGAAGCGCCGCAGCCGATGCGGGTCTGACTCCGTCGGGGGCGGGTGCGGGTGAGCGGGGGCTTGTCGCGCAGTTCCCCGCGCCCCTGAGGGGGGTACCCGCACCGTATGGCTGACAAGGCCCCCGAGGATGCGTACACCGCAGAGCCCTTCGTTCCTGAGCGGGGTGGGCTGCCGGCCCTCAGGCGTGCCGCCGCGGAGTGCCGGGGCTGCCCCTTGCACCGCGACGCCACCCAGACCGTCTTCGGCGAGGGCGACGCACCCGCGCGCGTGATGCTCGTGGGGGAGCAGCCCGGGGATCAGGAGGACCGGCAGGGGAGGCCCTTCGTGGGGCCCGCCGGGAAGCTTCTGGACCGGGCGCTCGCCGAGGCCGGGATCGATCCGGCCGAGGCGTACGTCACCAACGCCGTGAAGCACTTCAAGTTCACCCGGGCCGAGCCCCGCAGACGGCGCATCCACAAGGCGCCGTCCCTGCGCGAGATGACGGCGTGCGGGCCGTGGCTCGCGGCCGAGCTGGCCGTCGTCGAGCCGGAGCTGATCGTGGTCCTGGGCGCCACCGCGGGCAAGGCGCTGCTCGGCTCGTCGTTCCGGGTCACTCAGGTGCGCGGGACGGTGCTGGAGGAGGAGATTCACGGGCGCAGGGAGCGGCTGGTGCCCACGGTTCATCCGTCGTCCGTGTTGCGCGCGGACGACCGGGAGTCGGCCTACAGCGGGTTCCTGTCCGATCTGACAGTGGCGGCACGCGTCCTGGCGTAAGGGCTACGATGCCGGGGTGTCCCTTACTTTCACCCTCGATCCCGCCGTCACCCCCGACCTGCGCGACGGCATCCTCGACCTGTGGACGGACGTGTCCAACGCCGGCGGCTCCGTCGGGTTCGTGCCGCCGGTGACGGCGGAGGTGATCCGGCCGGAGCTGATCAAGCACCTGGTCGCGATGACGGAGGGCCGCACCCGGCTGCTCGTCGGGCACGACGAGGACGGGCGGGTCGCCGCGACGGCCTTCCTCACCTTCAACACCCACCGGCTGATGGCCCACTGGCTGTGGCTCTACACGGTGATGGTGCACCCCCGCCACCAGGGCAGGGGCTACGGCCGCGACCTGCTCGCCGCCGCCGAGGCCGCGGCCCGCGGTCTGGACGGCATCGAGGCGATCCGGCTCACCTGCCGCGGCGGCCTCGGCCTGGAGCGGTTCTACGGCTCCTGCGGCTACAAGGAGGTCGGCCGCGTCCCCGGAGCGATCCGCGTGGCGCCCGGCGACGACCGCGACGACATCATCATGCTGCTGCCGCTGGGCTGAGGCCCCGCCTCCAAGATCGGGACCCGGGCGTGCTTCACTGGACGGTGCCCTTTGGGAATGTTCGTACCGTTGACGGAAGAGTGGATTGAGATGCTCCGCTACACGCTGATGCGCCTCGGGGTCTTCGCGGGCTGCTTCGTGGTCGTCTGGGGCCTCGTCTACACCGGCATCGTCCCGCGCGGCTTCGGCGCCTCCAACGGCATCTGGATGGTCCTGCTCGCCCTGGTGCTGTCGGCCCCGATCAGCTTCGTCGTGCTGCGCAAGGAGCGGGACCGGGCCTCCGCGAAGGTCGTCGCCCGCGTCGACCGGATGAAGGCCAACATGGAGGCGAACGCCTCCCAGGAGGACGAGGCCGACGACGCCGCCCGCGCGCAGGGTCAGGCCCCGCAGGCTTCGTAGCGTCACGCCCTCGTGGCCCCGCGAGGGGTCACGGCCGCCCGTTCGCAATTTAGTCTGTGCCCCATGGGTGCGGTGAAGACCAAGCGGATGCCGCGGGCGGTTCGGGAACAGCAGATGCTGGACGCCGCCGTGCGGACCTTCGGGCAGCGCGGATACATGGCCGCGTCGATGGACGAGATCGCCGAACTGGCGGGCGTGTCCAAGCCGTTGGTCTACCTGTACCTGAATTCGAAGGAAGACCTCTTCACCGCCTGCATCCGGCGGGAGGCCAAGGCGCTCGTCGAGGCGGTACGGGGTGGAGTGAGGCCGGGGCTGCCCGCCGACCGCCAACTCTGGGAAGGGCTGCGGGCGTTCTTCGCGCACACCGGCCAGAACCCGGACGGCTGGGCGGTGCTGCACCTTCAGGCGCGCACGCGCGAGCCGTTCGCGGCCGAGGTGACGGCGATGCGCGAGGAGATCGTCGCGTTCGTCACCGAGCTGATCGTGGTCGCGGCCAGGGAGGCCCACCGCAACCCCGACCTGCCCGAGCGCGAGGTCGCCGGGCTCGCCGAGGCCCTGGTCGGGGCCGCCGAGTCCCTCGCCGCCTGGGCCAACGCGACCCCCGGCGTCACCGCGCGGCAGGCGGCGGCGACGCTCATGAACTTCGCCTGGGCCGGCCTCGGCAACCTCATGGACGGACGGCCGTGGTCGCCCCCGCAGGAGCCGCCGGAGGCCGCGGGTCCGCGCCCGGCATGACACCTGTCATCCCCGACGCCGGACGCCGGACACTGGGGGAGCCCGATCCTCTGCCCCTACCTTCGTGCACATGACGAAGACCAGTGGTGAGGACCCGAAGAAGACCGACATCAAGGTGAGCCTGATCGGCGGTCACCGCCTCACGGGCGAGACCCTCCACGAGCGCACCCTGACCGCCTCCCTGATCGGCGGCGCCGACATCGACCTGACCGACGTCGACATCCCCGACGGCGCCGAACTGCGCATCACCAAGCTCAGCCTGATCGGCGGGGTCCGCCTCACCGTCCGCCCCGACGTCCGCGTCGAGGTGCACGGCATCCGCCTCGGCGGGGTGAAGGACGACGGGCCGAGCGAGCCGGGCGGCCCGACCGTCCGTATCGACGCGTGGGGTCTGCTGGGCGGCGTCAGCGTCCGCCGGGCGTGAGGTCGTCCACGACGCCGCTCACATGGAGCCGGCCCCCGCTCCCGAGCAGTTCGAACCGCCCGTCCCGCGCCGCGTACGTCACCGTGCCCGGCAGCAGCACCGGCGCCCTGAACTCGGCCCGCACCCGTACGCGTTCGGGCGTGCCGTGCGCGGCGAGGCAGCGGGCCACCGTCCACATGCCGTGGGCGATGGCGCGCGGGAAGCCGAACAGGCGGGCGGTGAGCGGGTGCAGGTGGATGGGGTTGCGGTCGCCGGAGGCGGCGCCGTAGCGCCGCCCGATGTCGGCGGCCAGCCGCCACTCGGCGACGACGGGCAGCGCCTCGCGCTCGCGCCCGGGCGGCTCACCGGTGTGCCCGGTGCGGTGCCGGGCCAGATACGTGCTCCGCGACTCCCACACCGGCTCCCCGCCGGCCCGCATCTCGGTGACCACCGTGGCCTCGGTCCCGCGCCGGTGCGGCTCCAGACCGCCGACGTACCCGGCGAGTTCGTACTCCCCGGTCGCCGGCAGCGCGCGGTGCCGGGTGATCTCGATGGAGGTGTGGACCAGGCCGAGCAGCGGCAGCGGGAAGCCCCGGGCGCTCATCAGGCGCATCGCCAGCGGGAAGCCGAGGACGTGCGGGTACGTCGGCGGCAGCGCGTCCTCGCCGGTCGCGAAGCCGCAGACCCGCTCGTAGGCCGCCAGATGCGCCAGGTCGACGCGCAGGGCGGGCAGGACGAGCCGGTCGCGGGGGAAGTCGGCGTCCGGACGGGGGCGTTTGAAGGGGGAGAGCAGGGCGCCGCGGGCGAGCAGCGGGCCGAGGGAGGGCGGCCGGGCGAGGACGACGGACATCACGCCCCCAGCAGGCTCTGGCCGCAGACCCGGACGACCTGGCCGTTGACCGCCCCCGAGCCCGGGTGCGCGAGCCAGGCCGTGGTCTCGGCGACGTCGGCCGGCAGCCCTCCTTGCGCGAGGGAGTTCATCCGGCGGCCGGCCTCGCGGATGAACAGCGGGACCCCGGCCGTCATCTTCGTCTCGATGAAGCCGGGCGCCACCGCGTTGACGGTCACACCGTGCTCGGCGAGCGCGCGCGGCGCGAGCGCGCGGACCAGCCCGACGATCCCGGCCTTGCTCGCGCCGTAGTTGGTCTGCCCGGCGTTCCCGGCCAGGCCCGCGATCGACGCGGTGGCGACGATCCGCCCGCCGGGCCGGAGCGTGCCCTCCTTCAGCAGGGCGTCCGTGGTGCGCAGCACGCTCGCCAGATTGACGTCGAGGACCGAACTCCAGCGCTCGGCGGGCATGTTGACCAGCCGGCGGTCCCGGGTGATCCCCGCGTTGTGGACGAGGACGTCCAGCCCGTCCGGGAGGGCGGCGGCGATCCGCTCGCCCGCGTCCGCGGACGTGATGTCGAGTGTCAGCGCGCTGCCGCCGAGCCGGGCCGCGACCCGCGCCGCGTCCTCCTCGGCCTGCGGCACGTCCAGGACGACCACCCGGGCGCCGTCCCTGGCCAGCGTCTCGGCGACCGCCTCGCCGATGCCGCGGGCGGCACCGGTGACCAGGGCGGTGCGGCCGGCGAGGGGACGGTCCCGGTCGGCGTCCGGCTGCGCGCCCTCCCCGACGGCGACGACCTGCCCGCTGACGTAGGCGGACCTGGGGGAGAGCAGGAATCGCAGCGTCGACTCCGCGGCCGCGGCGTCCGTCAGCCGCACCAGGTTCACCGTCCGCCCGCGGCCGATCTCCTTGCCCAGCGAGCGCACGAACCCCTCCAACGCCTGCTGCGCAGCCGCCTGGTGGTGGTCGGCGGCATCGAGGGGCGCGCCCAGGACGACGATCCGGCCGCTCGCCGCGACGGACCGCACCACGGGGTGCAGGGCCGCGTGCACCTCGGCGAGCGTGTCGACGTCCCGGACACCCGAGGCGTCGAGGACGACGGCGGCCGGGGCGCCGGAGGCCCCGGTCGTGAGTCCCGTCCGGGCGAGGACGGGTGCCAGGTCGAGGTCCGACCGGCCGGCGCGGAGGTGGACCAATCCGCCCTCCAGGGCGGGGTGTTCGGGCGACCAGCGCCGCAGCGGCGCCGGTTGCGGCAACCCGAGTCCGCGGGTCAGGAAGCGGCCGGGGGCGGTGCCCGTGAAGCGCAGATAGCGGTCGGCCATGTCCATCTCCCCTGCGAAAGTCTGCTTACTCCAGAGTCAGGTTACCCGAGGTAAGTCGAGGTCAGGACGTGAAAATTGTTCACCATACCCCCCGGTAACGTTCGATCGGCGAGAAAAGCGACGACACTGCACATCCCCGACGCACCCCCGCCGCCGGACCACCGTCGAACCCTCACCGGCCCCTCACGCGCGCGCCGTACGATCGCCTCTCCCCACCTGCGGCAACTCCCCCGCAGGGCAACTCCGTTGACCACTGGAGTCGCCCGTGTCCAGCACGCGCCCCGCCGCCGGTACGGCGGTCCACGCCACCGCCTACGACGGCACCCCGGTCCTCGTGGAACCCGTCGTCCGGCGACTGGAGGGGGAGGTCCGCGAGGTCTCCGTACCGCCCTTCGTGCCGCCCGCGACCTACGGCTCCCTGGCCGACCTGCCCTTCGACAACGCGCGCCTGGCCCCCGAGGACAAGGTCCTCAGTCGCCGCACCGCCTCCGGCGGGTGGACGCATGTGACGGCCGCCCGGTTCGCCGAGGAGGTGCTGGCCACGGCGAAGGGCCTCGTCGCCGAGGGGCTGACGCCGGGGGACCGGATCGCCGTCATGGCGCGGACCGTGTACGAGTGGACGCTGCTCGACTTCGCCGCCTGGGCCTGCGGCCTGGTCGTCGTCCCCATCTACCCCACCTCCTCCGTCTTCCAGACCCGCTGGATCCTGCACGACTCCGGTGCCGTCGCCCTCGTCACCGAGACCGCGGCCCAGGCGTCCGCCCTCGGTCCCGAACTCAGCCGGCTGCTGGACCTGCGGCATCTGTGGGTCATCGAGAAGGGGCACGTGGAGCGGCTGGCGGAACGCGGGGCGGACGTACGCGAGCACGAAGTGCACGTGCGGCGCGGGATGCTGGCCCCCGACACCCTCGCCACCGTCGTCTACACCTCCGGCACCACGGGCCGCCCCAAGGGCTGCGCGATCAGCCACGGCAACTTCCTCGCCGAGGTCGACAACGCCGTCGAACTCCTCTACCCGGTGTTCCGGTCGCGGACCAGCGAAGAGGCGTCGGTCCTGCACTTCCTGCCGATGTCACACATCTTCGGGCGCATGGTGGCGGTCGCCTGCGTCCGCGCGCGGGTGCGCCTGGGCCACGCCCCGAGTCTGAAGTCGGAGCACCTGCTTCCCGACCTGGCCGGCTTCCGGCCGACCTGCCTGATCGCCATCCCGTACATGCTGGAGAAGGTCTTCAACGTGGCCCGCGCCAAGGCCGAGGCCGGCGGCCGGGTCGCCGCCTTCGACCGCGCGGCCGCCGTGGCCCGCCGGTACGGGGAGGCGCGCGAGGCCCGCCAGTCCGGCACGGGCCCCGGCCCGGGCGCCGGGCTGAGAGCGGCCCGGACCTTCTACGACCCGCTGGTCTACCGCCGTATCCGCAACGCCATGGGCGGCCGGGTCCGCTACATGATCTGCGGCGGCTCCCCCCTCGGCCGCCGGCTCGCCTCCTTCTACGCGGGTGCGGGCATCGAGATCTACGAGGGTTACGGCCTGACCGAGACGACCGGCGCCGCCACCGTCACACCCCCCTTGAAGCCCCGTCTGGGCACGGTGGGCTGGCCCCTGCCCGGCACCAAGGTCCGGATCGCCGCCGACGGCGAGATCCTGCTGTCCGGGGGGCATGTGCTGCGCGGGTACTGGGACCCGAACGCGGGCGGGGTCGTCCCGGCGACCACCGACGGCTGGCTCGCCACCGGGGACATCGGCCGCCTGGACGACGAGGGCTACCTCACCATCACCGGCCGCAAGAAGGAGATGCTGATCACGGCGGGCGGCAAGAGCGTGGCCCCGGCCCCGCTGGAGAACTGGCTGCGGGCCCACCCCCTGATCTCGCAGGTCATGGCCGTCGGCGACCGCCGTCCCTGCATCGCGGCGCTCATCACCCTGGACATGGAGGGCGTCGGCCACTGGCGCCGGATGAACGGCAAGCACCCCGCCGTCACGGCCGAACTCGTCCAGGACGATCCCGAGTTGCGGGCGGTCCTGCAACGGGCCGTGGACGACGCGAACAAGCTGGTCTCCCGCCCGGAGTCGATTCGCCAATTCGCCGTCCTTTCCGTCGACTTCACGGAGGAGGCGGGGCATCTGACGCCGTCCATGAAACTGCGGCGCGACGCGATCGCCGAGGACTTCGCGGACGAGATCGAGGGGCTCTACGCGCAGGGACCTCCGGGCGCCTCCTAGGGCAGAGGGGGGCGCGTCGCCGTAAAGGTTGCACAGGCCCGGCTCCGGAACCTTCCCGAATCATCACGAAGTCGCCATGCGCGCACCGTACCCTTTCTGTGGTAACCCGCGGTAACATCCCAGCCGCACGCCGCCGGTGAACAACTCGGTACGCACCGCACGTACCACTGCAGAGCGGTACCGAGCTGCCCGCCCCAGGAGAGCTGTCATGTCCGTGCCCGTGCCCTACCCGTCCGCGTCCGACTACGACGGCGTCCCCCAGCTGGTGGAGCCCGAGATCCGACGGCTGGACGGCGAGGTGCGCGAGACGTCGGTCCCGCCGCTCGTGCCGCCGCGCACCCACGGCTCCCTCGCCGACCTGCCCTTCGACAACGCCGAGGCGGAGCCGGACGCTCTTGTCCTCAGCCGCCGCCGGGACGACGGCGGCTGGACCGACGTGTCGGCGGCGGAGTTCGCGCAGCAGATCATGGCGCTGGCCAAGGGCCTGATCCAGGAGGGCCTGGTCCCCGGCGACCGGATCGCCGTCATGGCCCGGACGATCTACGAGTGGACGCTCCTGGACTTCGCCGCGTGGGCCGCCGGCCTGGTCACCGTCCCCATCTACCCCACGTCCTCCGTCTACCAGACCCGCTGGATCCTGCAGGACTCCGGCGCGGTGGCCCTGGTGACGGAGACGGCAGGGCAGGCCGCCGCGCTGGGCCCGGAGCTCAGCCGGCTCCCGGACCTGCGGCACCTGTGGATCGTGGAGAAGGGGCACCTGGAGCGGGTGGCGGAACTCGGGCAGCCCGTCCCCGACCAGGAGGTCGCCGTACGCCGGGGCATGCTGGTGCCCGACACACTCGCCACGGTCATCTACACCTCGGGCACCACCGGCCGCCCCAAGGGCTGTGTCCTGACCCACGGCAACTTCCTGTCCGAGGTCGACAACGCGATCGAGCTCCTCGACCCGATCTTCAAGTCCAAGTCGGCCGACCCCAGCACCCTGCTCTTCCTGCCGATGTCGCACGTCTTCGGCCGCATGGTGGCGATCGCCTGCGTCCGGGCCCGCGTCCGCCTGGGACACGCCCCCAGCCTCCAGGCCGACGACCTCCTGAACGACCTGGGCGCCTTCCGCCCGACCTTCCTCCTGTGCATCCCGTACATGCTGGAGAAGGTCTACAACAACGCCCGCGCCAAGGCGGAGGCCGGCGGCCGGGCCGGCGTCTTCGACCGCGCGGCGAAGGTGGCCGTCCGCTACGGCGAGGCGCTGGAGGCCCGCGCGGCGGCCACCGGCCCCGGTCCGAGCGCCTCCCTCAAGGCGGCCCGCGCCTTCTACGACCCGCTGGTCTACCGCCGTATCCGCAACGCCATGGGCGGCCGCATCCGGCACATCATCTCCGGCGGCTCCCCGCTCGGGCACCGGCTGGCCGCGTTCTACGCCGGGGCGGGCATGGAGATCTACGAGGGCTACGGCCTGACGGAGACGACGGGCGCGGCCACGGTCACCCCGCCCCTCAAGCCCCGTCTGGGCACGGTCGGTTGGCCCATGCCCGGCACCAAGGTCCGGATCGCCGCCGACGGGGAGATCCTGCTGCAGGGCGGCCAGGTCTTCCGCGGCTACTGGGACCCGCACGGCGGCGGGGTGATCCCCGCCTCCACGGACGGCTGGTTCGCCACCGGGGACATCGGCCGCCTGGACGACGAGGGCTACCTCACCATCACCGGCCGCAAGAAGGAGATCCTGATCACCGCGGGCGGCAAGAACATGGCGCCGGCCCCGCTGGAGAACTGGCTGCGCGCCCACCCGCTGATCTCGCAGGTGATGGTAGTCGGCGACGCCCGCCCCTACATCGCCGCCCTCGTCACCCTGGACATGGACGGCGTCAGCCACTGGCGCCGGATGAACGGCAGGCATCCGGTGCCCGCGGAACTCCTGGTCGACGACCCCGAGTTGCGGGCGATCCTGCAGCGGGCGGTGGACGAGGCGAACAAGCTGGTGTCGAGGCCCGAGTCGATCCGCCGCTTCGCCGTCCTGCCCAGGGACTTCACCGAGGAGTACGGCCATCTGACGCCGTCGATGAAACTGCGGCGGGAGGCCGTGATGAAGGACTTCGCGACCGAGATCGAAGGGCTGTACGAGCGCTGAGCCGCAGGCCCGTTCCCGGTCCGTCCGTCCCTATCGAAACGTTTGTGTTTCGCTCAGCGGGTGACCTAAGTTAGGTGTACGAAACGGTTTCGGACTGTTGGATGGTCCGAGCAACCCGAGCCCCATGGGGGGAGCACCATCGTGGAAGCCATCCCGGCCGCCACCGCCGAGGCCGGGCCGTCCGGCCAGACGCACACACCGTCCCGGCACCGATGGTGGGCGCTGGCCGTCATAGGCCTCGCCCAGCTCATGGTCGTGCTCGACGCCACGATCGTGAACATCGCCCTGCCGTCCGCCCAGCAGGACCTGGGATTCGACAACAACGGCCGGCAGTGGATCGTCACCGCCTACTCGCTCGCCTTCGGCAGCCTGCTGCTGCTCGGCGGCCGCCTCGCCGACCTCTTCGGCCGCAAGACCACCTTCATCGTCGGCATCGTCGGCTTCGCCGCCGCCTCGGCGCTCGGCGGCGCGGCCGACGGCTTCACGATGCTGGTCGTCGCCCGCGCCGTCCAGGGCCTGTTCGGCGCGCTGCTCGCACCGGCCGCGCTGTCCCTGCTGACCACGACGTTCACCGAACCCAAGGAGCGCGCCAAGGCCTTCGGCGTCTTCGGCGCCATCGCCGGCTCGGGCGCCGCCGTGGGCCTGGTCCTCGGCGGACTGCTCACCGAGTACCTCGACTGGCGCTGGACGCTGTACGTCAACGACGCCATCGCCGTTCCCGCGCTGATCGGAGCGATCGTCCTCATCGGCCGCTCCGTCCCCGCCGAGCGGCCCAGGCTCGACATCCTCGGCGTCGTCCTGGTCTCCGGCGGCCTCTTCGGCATCGTCTACGGCTTCGCCAACGCGGAGACCCACGCCTGGGGCAACTGGATGACCTGGGGCTTCCTGGCCGGGGGCGCCGTGCTGCTGCTGGCGTTCTTCCTCTGGCAGGCCCGCGCCGAGCACCCCTTGCTGCCGCTGCGCGTCCTGGCCGACCGCGACCGCGCCGCCGCCCTCTCGACCGTGCTCATCTCCTCCGCGGGGATGTTCGGCGTCTTCCTCTTCCTCACCTACTACCTGCAGTCGACGCTGGGGTACTCGCCGGTGAAGAACGGTGTGGCCTTCCTGCCGATGGTCGGCGCGCTGATGGTGATGGCACAGCTGTCCACCAACGTGCTGGTGCCGAGGATCGGCCCCAAGATCGTCGTACCCGTGGGCATGCTGCTGTCGGTGGGCGGCATGGTCTGGCTGACCCGCCTCGACCTGGGCAGCGCCTACGCGGCGCATGTGCTGCCGCCGCTGCTGCTGCTCGGCGCGGGGCTCGGCACGGCGATGCCCGCCGCGATGAGCTACGCCACCCTGGGGGTGCGGGCCGCCGACCAGGGCGTGGCCTCGGCGGCCCTCAACACCACCCAGCAGGTGGGCGGTTCGATCAGCACCGCGCTGCTGAACACCCTGGCCGCCAACGCCGCCACCGACTACGCCCGGCACCACATGAGCGACCCTCAGGTCAGGGCGAACGCGGCGCTGCACAGTTACGACATCGCCAACTGGTGGTCGGCCGGCTTCTTCGTCGTCGGCGTCGTCGTCACCGTGCTGCTGTTCCGCGCGAAGAAGAAGCGGGCGGCCGCGCCCGCCGAGACCCCGCGAACACCGGCCGAAGTCACGGCTCCGGAACCCCAGGCGCCCGCCGCTCTCGACACGGCCGTCATCCGCGGGCGGGTGCGGGACGGTGCGGGCGCCCCCGTGCCCGGCACGGCGATCACGGTGCTGGACCACGCGGGCCGCCAGGTGGCCCGGACCGCCTCCGGGGAGGACGGCACGTACGCCGTGGACACCGTCGAGCGCGGCAGCCTGGTCCTCATCGGCTCGGCGCCCGGCCACCGGCCCCAGGTCGCCACGCTGACCCTGAACGGCGCGCCGGTCTCCCACGACCTCGTCGTCGTGCCGAACCCGGCCGGCCTGGCCGGCACCGTGCGCGGCGGGGACGGCGAGGCACTGCCCGGCGCGCTGGTGGTGGCCACCGACCAGCGCGGTGACGTGATCGCGTCCATCACCACGGCGGCGGACGGCGGTTACGGCCTGGGCGACCTGCCCCCGGGCGACTGCACGCTCAGCGTCAGCGCGCCCGGCCACCGGCCGGCCGCCGTGCCCGCCACCGTCTGCGCCGGGGCCGCCCCCTGCGACATCCGGCTGGTCGCCGCGGCGACCGTGCGGGGCACGGTGCGCCGCCCCGACGGCCGCGCCCTCGACGACGCCCGGGTCACCCTGATCGACGCGGCCGGCAACGTCGTGGGCACCCGTACCACGAGCGTCGACGGCGGCTACGCCTTCACGGACCTCGCGGGCGAGCAGTACACGGTGATAGCCGGCGGCTACCCGCCGGTCGCCACCCAGGTCACGGTGAACGGCAGCCAGGACGGCGTGGACATCCTGCTGGCCCACAAGGAGTCCTAGCCCGACGACCCCCCATGCGGCAGCGTCCGTCCCCGGTTCGCCGGGTGGCGGACGCTGTCGTCTCGTCCCGCTTCCGCTCGGCGCCGCCGGTCCATCACCGTGTCCGCGAACGCCCGTGCCGCCGGGCTCAGGGCGTCCCATCGGCGCACGGCCCAGCCCACCGGCAGCGGACGCAGCCGGGGCAGGGGGATCAGGCGCAAGGGGCCGTCGCCGGGCACCGCCAGGCCGGGCAGGGCGGGCACCACGGCGCGGCCCACGCCGAGCTCCGCCAGCAGCAGGGCCGTGTCCCAGTCGGCGATGCTCGTGTCGTAGCCGAGGCGGACCCCCAACTCCTCGCAGGCGGCATCCAGATGCAGGGCCGAGGCGGAGGTGGGCGGCAGCCGGATCAGGCGCAGCCCGTGCAACTCCCCGGCGTCCAGCGACATTCGGTCGGCGAGCGGGTCGTCCTCCCGTACGGCCAGCACCCACGGCAGCTCCACCACCGCCCGCTGCTCGATGCCCCGGGCCGGCGGGCCGAGGGTGATCCACACCAGGTCGAGCGTGCCGTCCGTCAGTGCCTCGAAGCTGCCGCGCCCCGAACTGACGGTGCGGAACTCGAGGTTGACCTTCGGATGCCGACGGCGGAACGCGACCACCGCGTCCGACATGAAGTGCCGTACGGTCGTCGCCCCGGTCGCCACCCGTACGTGCCCGGCCTCGCCGTCGACCAGGTCGCGCAGCTGCCCCAGGGCCAGTTCCAGGCCCGACAGGCCCTCCGCCGCCGCGGCCTCCAGCACCCGCCCGGCCCGCGTCGCCGCGACCCCGCGCGCCTGCCGCTCCAGCAGGGCCACGCCCGTCTCCCGCTCCAGCCGCTTCACGTGCTGGCTCACCGCCGACTGGGTGCACCCGAGTTCCCGGGCCACCGCGCTCAGACTCCCGGCCCGGCACACGGCGACGAACACCCGAAGATCGTCCAACGTCACAACACCCAAGCTAGCACTTGGAGTTCGGGAGAAATCCCAAGGATTGACTGAGGCCGCCGGCCCGTACGACGATCGTCGCAGGGCCCGACGGGCGGCAACCCGCTCCAGGCGCCGGAGCGGGTGCCGACCCCCACGCGAAGGGACGTACCGTGCCGCGGACCCCTGTCCACACCCAGGCCGTCACCCTGCTCAGAGACCTGGGAGCCGACCGCCTCCCGCACCCCGGCGGCACCCTCCTCGCCCACCTCGACCGAGTGCGCGAGCGGCTCGCCGGCTGGGGCGCCCGCCCCGCACTCCAGCTCGCCGGACTCTGCCACGCCGCCTACGGCACCGACGGCTTCCCGACCGCCCTGCTCTCCCTGGACCGGCGGCCGGAGCTGGCCGCCGTGATCGGCCCGGAGGCCGAGGGGCTCGTGTACCTCTACGCGAGCTGCGACCGCGAGGCCGGCTACCCCGGCCTCGCGACCCCGGGCTCCCTCTTCGCCGACCGCTTCACCGGCCGCACCCTGGACCCGCCCACCCTGCTTCGCCGGGACTTCGCCGAGCTCACCGCCGCCAACGAACTCGACCTCGCCCACCGCGACCGGGACTTCCGCGCCCGGTGGGGCCCCGAGCTCCTCGGCCTCTTCACCCGCTTCCGGCCCCTGCTGAGCGACCCGGCCTGGCGGGAGTGCCAGGCCACGCTGGGCTCAGGCGGGCACGGCTCCTGAGGTACCAGAACCGCGCCGCATCCCCGGTCTAGGACTCCTCCCGGTCGGTGGGGTCCGGCTTGCGGGCGAGCAGGAAGGCCTGGGGGGTCGACTCGCCGAGGGCCTCCTCGGGCTCCCGCACCGTCCGCGCGCGGAGCGCGAATCCGGCACACCGGAGCAGCTCGGCCATGTCGTCCGGTCGGCGGCGCAGGAAGTCCAGCGACACGTCGTGTCCGAAGGGCCGGTCGTGGTGCCGGGGCCGGTCGCCGACCTGGAAGCCGACCAGCAGGTGACCGCCGGGCGCGAGCACCCGGTGGAACTCGGCGAAGACGTCGGGCAGCCGCTCCACGGGCGTGTGGATGGTGGAGTACCAGGAGACGGCACCCGCGAGGGACCCGTCGGGGATGTCCAGGTCCAGCATCGAGCCCTGCTCGAACCGCAGCCCCGGATTCTCCCGGCGGGCGATCGCCAGCATCGACTCCGACAGATCGAGACCGAAGACCCGCAGGCCGAGCGAGGCGAGGTGGGCGGTGACGCGCCCCGGCCCGCACCCCAGATCCGCCACCGAGCCCTCGCCGCCCACGAGTTCGGCGTACGCGCCGAGTATGGCCCGGTCCAGGGGCGTGGACACGAGGTAGCCCGCGAACATGGCCGCGTAGTCCTCGGCGATGGCGTCGTAGAACACCCGCGTGCTGGTCACGAACCCGCTGTCGGTCCCGCCGCCGGTCTCGGTCCCGGTCTCGATGTCGGTCATGGTCGAGACCGTAGCGGCCGCCACTGACAACGCCCCGGACCGGCATCCCGTCACCGGCCCCTCAGGCCACCCCGGTCAGCCGCAGTACCGCCGCCGTGCCCGCAGCCCCCAGCACCACCACCGCGAACGGCGCCCTGCGCCACGCCAGTACGCCGCCCACCAGCACCCCGGCCGGCCGAGCCCACCCCGCGAAGCCGCCGCCCTCCGTCAGCGCCCCCGTCGCCAGCAGGGCCGTCAGCAGCACGACCGCGCCCGCCGACAGCAGCTCCCGCACGCGGGCCGGGAGTTCGACACGCCCGTGCAGTGCGGGCCCGACCAAGCGGGGGGCGTACGTCCCGACCGCGAGGGCCAGGATCATGCCGGCCGTCGTGTTCACGCCCGTGCCTCCCCACGGCCGTACAGGGCCAGCCCCGCCAGCGCAGCCAGCACCGGCACCCCCGCCGGGACGGCCGGGGTGAGGGCGAGGGCGAGGGCCGCGCCGGGCAGCGCGCACCGCCGCACGCGGGCCTCGGCGCGCAGCGTGGGCAGGACCAGCGCGACCAGTACGGCGGGGAACGCGGCGTCCAGGCCGTACCGCGCCGTGTCGCCCAGCGCGTCCCCGGCCAGCGCGCCGGCCAGGACCCCGACGTTCCACACGGCGAACAGGCCGATCCCCGACACCCAGAACGCGGCCCGCCGCCGAACCGGGTCGGTCTGGGCGAGGGCGAAGGCCACCGTCTCGTCGGTCACCAGGTGCGCACCCGCCAGGCGCGCCAGGCGTCCCGGGCCGAGGACGTCGGCGACGGCGAGGCCGAAGGCGGCCGTCCGGGTGTTCAGGAGCAGGCCGGTGGCCGCCGCCGCCAGCGGGCCGCCCCCGGCGAGCAGGACGCCGACCGCGCTGAACTGGGCCGAGCCCGCGTAGACCACCAGGGACATGACGACCGGGGCCCAGACCGGCAGACCGCCGGTCACGGCGATCGCCCCGAAGGACACGCCGACGACGCCGCCGGCCACCCAGACCAGAGAGGCGTCCCGGACCAGGTCCCGGTGGCGCGGGCCGGCCGCACCGCCGTGTGTTCGCTGTACCGTACGCATGTTCTCTACAATGGACAGCAGTGGACATGTTCGTCAAGGCGAACGATCGTACCGATGGAGCGAACCGAATGTCCGACGCACCGCCTCCGCCCGCCCGCCTCCCCCTGGACTGGATCGCGGCGTCCCTGCGCCGCGAGCGCACGCGTGCCGGCCTCTCCCTGTCCGAACTGGCCAAGCGCGCCGGTATCGCGAAGTCCACGCTGTCGCAGCTGGAGGCGGCGAGCGGAAATCCCAGCGTGGAGACACTCTGGGCGCTGGGGGTGGCGCTCGGGGTGCCCTTCAGCGTGCTCGTGGAGCCGCCGGCGCCCGCCGTCCAGGTGATCCGCGCCGGCCAGGGACCCACTGTGGCCTCCGAGAAGGCCGATTACGTGGCGACGCTGCTGTCCGCCAGTCCGCCCGGTGCCCGGCGGGACATCTACCACCTGCGGGCGGAGCCCGGGGCGGCACGGGAGTCGGAGCCGCACATCCCGGGCACGGTCGAACATCTGATCGTGAGTACGGGGCGGGTGAAGGCCGGGCCCGCGGGGGAAGAGGTCGAGCTGGCACCCGGGGACTACATGACCTACCGCGGCGACGTGCCGCACTCCTACCAGGCGCTGGTGCCGGGGACGACCTTCGTGCTGGTCATGCAGCACGTGTAGGACGCGCGGCAAAAGGCAGGAGCCCCGCTGCCTTGCGGCACGGGGCTCCTTGGGTACTGCATCAGGTCCGGATCAGAGGCGAGGCTCGCCTCAGACGGGGGTGACGTTCTCCGCCTGCGGGCCCTTCGGACCCTGGGTCACGTCGAAGGAGACCTGCTGGTTCTCCTCCAGCGAACGGAAGCCGCTCGCGTTGATCGCGGAGTAGTGGACGAAGACGTCGGGGCCGCCGCCCTCCTGGGCGATGAAGCCAAAGCCCTTTTCGGCGTTGAACCACTTAACGGTTCCGGTAGCCATAAGCCCTCCTTGGGCCCAAAGGGTTGCCCTGCTCCAGAACCTGCATGTGAAAGCTAATGCCGCACTGCATACGTCTGAAAACGTTAGAGCCCGCGGTTACATGCTCCGCAGGCTCTGTACTGCAAGGGAAACCAAACTGCAACTTGCGGCGAGCCTAGCACGCGGGCAGCCGAAAGCAATAGAGGCCAAGATCACGTCACTCGGACGTTTGAACATCAGCACCCAGTTGACTTAGGGGCCGGAGAGTGGAGCGTACCTCAAAGGGGCTAGCCTCGCGATGTGGACAATTCTCGCACCCGGCCGCGTGTCGGCCACATCCAGTTCCTGAACTGCCTGCCCCTGTACTGGGGGCTTGCGAGGACGGGCACGCTCCTCGACTTCGAGCTCACGAAGGACACCCCGGAGAAGCTCAGCGAGCAGCTGGTGCAGGGAGACCTCGACATCGGGCCCATCACCCTCGTCGAGTTCCTCAAGAACGCGGACGACCTCGTCGCCTTCCCCGACATCGCCGTGGGCTGCGACGGCCCGGTGATGTCCTGCGTGATCGTCTCGCAGGTGCCGCTGGAGCAGCTGGACGGCCGCCGGGTCGCCCTCGGCTCGACCTCGCGCACGTCCGTGCGTCTCGCCCAGCTGCTGCTGGCCGAGCGCTTCGGCGTGCAGCCCGACTACTACACCTGCCCGCCCGACCTGAGCCTGATGATGCAGGAGGCCGACGCGGCCGTGCTCATCGGGGACGCGGCGCTGCGGGCCAACCTGCACGAGGGCCCGCGCTTCGGCCTCGACGTGCACGACCTCGGCACGCTGTGGAAGGAGTGGACGGGGCTGCCGTTCGTCTTCGCGGTGTGGGCGGCCCGGCGCGACTACCTGGAGCGCGAGCCGGAGATCACCCGCAAGGTCCACGAGGCCTTCCTCGCCTCCCGCAACCTCTCCCTGGAGGAGGTCGGCAAGGTCGCCGAGCAGGCGGCCCGCTGGGAGGAGTTCGACGAGGGAGTGCTGGAGCGCTACTTCACCACGCTGGACTTCCGGTTCGGGGCCCCGCAGCTGGCGGCGGTCGCGGAGTTCGCGCGGCGCGTCGGACCGACCACCGGATTCCCGGCGGACGTGAAGGTGGACCTGCTGCAGCCCTGATCGGCACGGGAACGGCGCACTACCCTCTTCTCGTCGTCACGGGGGATACGGGGGAGGGGTGGACGTCATGCAACCGCTCGGAGCCGACGAGCCCACCGCCGTGGGTCCCTACCGGCTGCTCGGCCGGCTGGGCTCCGGCGGGATGGGCCGCGTCTACCTGGGCCGCAGCGCGGGCGGCCGCACCGTCGCCGTGAAGATCGTGCACCCGCACTTCGCCCTCGACGAGGAGTTCCGCGCCCGGTTCCGGCGCGAGGTCGAGGCCGCCCGGAAGGTCGGCGGCGCCTGGACGGCCCCGGTGCTCGACGCCGACCCGGAGGCGGCGGTGCCCTGGGTGGCGACGGCGTACGCGGCCGGACCGTCGCTGGCGGCGGCGGTCGCCGACCGCGGGCCGCTGCCCGCCCCTTCGGTACGGGCGCTGGGGGCGGGGCTGGCGGAGGCGCTGACCGCCGTGCACGAACGGGGCCTGGTGCACCGGGACGTGAAGCCCTCCAACGTCCTGCTCACCCTCGACGGCCCGCTGCTGATCGACTTCGGCATCGCGCGCGCCACGGACGGCACGGCGTCCCTCACCTCCACGGGCGTCTCGATCGGCTCGCCCGGCTACATGTCCCCCGAGCAGATCGTCGGCAAGGGCGCGACCGGCGCGGCCGACGTCTTCTCGCTGGGCGCGGTGCTGGTCTTCGCCGCGACCGGCCGGCCGCCGTTCCCGGGGGACTCCTCCGCGGCCCTGCTCTACAAGGTGGTGCACGAGGAGCCCGAACTCGGCTCGCTGGACGGTGAGCTGCGCGAGGTGGCGCAGGCGTGTCTGGCGAAGGACCCCGCCGCCCGGCCCGCCCCCGCGGAGATCGCCCGGCGGCTCGCTCCCGAGGGGGCGGCGCGGCTGGTGACGGGCGGATGGCTGCCGGGGGCGCTGGTGGAGCAGGTGAGCCGCAGCGCCGTACACCTGCTGAACCTCGATCTGCGGGAGGCGGCGTCCGGGCCGGTGGGGTTCAGCAGCCCCTCGGTCGGGGACGCGGTGACCGTCGGCGGTGAGGGGGCCGGGCAGCCCACGGCGGGGGAGTTCGGGCCGGCGCCCGTGATGGGGCCGCCCTCCGTCCCCGCTCGCCTGCCCCTGCGCGCACCGGAGCCGGAGCCGCGGGACGCGCCCCCGGACACCGCCGGGCAGCCGCCCGGCAAGTTGTCCGTCTCGCTGGCGGCGACCTCCGTGCCCGGCGACGGCGGCCGCGGGCGGCGGCTGAGCTGCACCGTCGCGCTGGCCGTCGCGGGGGCCCTGGCGGCGGTGACGGTCGGGTCGGTGTTCGTGTTCGACCTGCTGCCGGGCCACGGCCACGACGACTCCTCCGCCGCCGGCAGCTCCCCCGGCGCGTACTCGCCGGAACCCAGTGTGGCCACCAGCGCCTCCGGCACGCCCACCGCCACCCGCGCCCCGAGTCCTTCTCCCACGACGCCGGGCGACACCGCCGGCGACGTGCCCGCGGCCTACCTCGGCACCTGGCAGGGGCAGGCCACCGCCCTGGGCGGCACCCTCCCAGACGGCACCTTCCGGCTGACCGTGCACCAGGCCGCGGTGGGCGCGGAACTGGGCCGGCTCCGCCAGACCGACCAGCTGGGGGGCGTCTGCGACGACGTCCTGACCCTGAAGTCCGTCAGGAGCAAGGAACTCCTCCTCACCTCGGCGGGCGCCGGCTCCAACCACGCGGGCTGCGATCCCACACCCCACACGGTCCGGCTGTCCCGGGTCGGAAACGACCTGCGGTACGCGGCCGAGAGCGAGGCGGAGGGGAACCCCACGGCCCGGTTGTCGCGGGTCGGGTAGGGCACGTCCGGGCCGGCCGCGCCGACACGGTCTTCGGTGGCACAGGCGTTCCATGGGAACGAGGGGGCATACGCGTCGGGACGCGGCTGCTGCTCCTTGTGGACGGACGCGACACACAAAGTGACACACATCACTCCGGCAACTTCCCGAACCCGCGTCATGACCGCCGCGTCCCGGCACTCGAAGAGGTACGGCGCCCCAACCGGCCGCAGCCCCGCCCGACATCGGAGACCCTCGTGCCCATCACCCTGGAACAGCCCACCGGCGCCCACCTGCTCACCCCCGACGGCGACGAACTCGCCGTCCCCGTCACCCTGCGCTACACCTGCGCCGACGCGCTGGCCGTCCATTTCGTCTTCCCGGCCTGGATCTCGCTCGACGACGAAGAGGTCACCTGGACCTTCGCCCGCGTCCTCCTGCACGAGGGCCTGGGCGCCCCCGCCGGTGTCGGCTCGGTGCGCCTCCGCCCCTGCGGCCCCGCACGCACCTACGTCGAGTTCCGCACCCCCGCGGGCATCGCCGTGGTCCGCTTCGACACCTCCGCCCTGCGCCGCTTCCTGCTCCGCTCGTACGAGATCGCCGAACCGGGCGGCGAACCCGTGGGCGCCGCCCTCGACCGCGGCCTGGCGTCCATGCTCGGCGGTGTCTGACACTGGGCGCGGCACGGCAGGCGGCCGGGGGACGAGGGAGAGCCGATGGGGGACCTGGTGGGCGCGCTGCTCGTGGGCGCTGCCGCACTGTGGGGCGCGGTGACGGGCGCGCTGCTGCCGCGGGCGGTCTACCGGTTCTCCGTGCCCGCCGAACAGGACTGGCGCGAGGCGTGCCCGGACGGGCATCCGCTCGGCGGCTGGCTCGGGTCCCGGCGATGCGCGGCATGCGCCGCCGTGGCGGGTGACGCCGGCGGCACCGCCGTACGGACGGGACGGCCCGAGCCGTACGGCCCCGGTGCCCCCGCCCTCTCGCTCGTCGCCGCCCTGGTCTGCGCAGCCCTCGCCGCCGCCACCGGCACCCGGCCCGAACTCGCCGTGTGGCTGCTGCTCGCACCCGTCGGCGTCCTGCTCGCCGCGGTCGACTTCCGGGTGCAACGGCTCCCGGACGTCCTGACGTTGCCGCTCGCGGGCCTCGCCCTGGCGCTGCTGGGCGCCGTGACCTTCGTACCGGAGCACGCCGGCGACTGGCCGCACGCGCTGTACGGCGCCGTCGCCCTCGGGGCCGGGTTCTTCGCGCTGTTCCTGATCAACCCCGGCGGCATGGGCTTCGGTGACGTGAAGCTGGCCCTCGGTCTCGGGGCCGTGCTCGGGTGGTACGGGTGGGCCGCGGTGATGCTCGGCACGCTCGCCGCGTTCCTGCTCGGCGCCCTGTACGGCGGCGCGCTCGTCCTCGCGCGGCGGGCCGGGCGCAAGACGGCCGTCGCCTTCGGGCCGTTCCTGATCGGCGGGGCCTTCCTGGGACTGCTCGCGGGTGCCTACGCGGCCTGACGTCGGGCTTGTCGGAGGGCTGGCGTAGGCTGGCCGAGTCCGTCCACAGCCTCGACCGAAGCCTGCGAAGGGGACCCCGGTGACCGAGAAGGCCGACCTCACCTCGATTGATGTCACAGCCGTCCTCGACCGTGCCGCCGCCGGTGGGCGGATCACCCCACAGGAGGCGCTCGTCCTCTACCGCGACGCCCCGCTGCACGCGCTCGGCGCCGCCGCCGACGCCGTGCGCCGCCGCAAGTACGCGGGTACGGAGCACATCGCGACGTACATCATCGAGCGCAACATCAACTACACGAACGTCTGCGTCACGGCGTGCAAGTTCTGCGCCTTCTACGCCGCGCCCAAGGACAAGGACAAGGGCTGGACGCGCGACCTGGACGACATCCTGCGCCGCTGCGCCGAGACGGTCGAACTCGGCGGCACGCAGATCATGTTCCAGGGCGGCCACCACCCGGACTACGGCGTCGAGTACTACGAGAAGCACTTCGCCGCCATCAAGAAGGAGTTCCCGCAGCTCGTCATCCACAGTCTGGGGGCGAGCGAGGTCGAGCACATGGCCCGGATCAGCGGGGTGTCGGTCGATGAGGCCATCACCCGCATCCACGCGGCCGGCCTCGACTCCTTCGCGGGTGCCGGTGCCGAACTGCTGCCGGAGCGGCCCCGCAAGGCCATCGCGCCCCTGAAGGAGAGCGGCGAGCGCTGGCTGGAGATCATGGAGATCGCGCACCGGCTGGGCGTGGAGTCCACGTCGACGATGCTGATGGGCACGGGCGAGACCAACGCCGAGCGCATCGAGCACCTGCGGATGATCCGTGACGTCCAGGACCGCACGGGCGGCTTCCGGGCGTTCATCCCGTACACCTACCAGCCCGAGAACAACCACCTGAAGGGCCGGACGCAGGCCACGCTCTTCGAGTACCTGCGGATGATCGCCATCGCCCGGCTGTTCCTGGACAACGTCCAGCACATCCAGGGCTCCTGGCTGACGACCGGCAAGGAGGTCGGCCAGCTCTCCCTGCACTACGGCGCGGACGACCTCGGCTCGATCATGCTGGAGGAGAACGTCGTCTCCTCGGCCGGTGCCAAGCACCGTTCCAACCGCATGGAGATCATCGACCTGATCCGCAAGGCCGGGCGGGTGCCGGCCCAGCGCTCGACGACCTACGAGCACCTCGTCGTCCACGACGACCCCGCGAACGACCCGGTCGACGAGCGGGTGATGTCCCACATCTCGTCCACGGCGATCGAGGGCGGCACGGCCCACCCCGAGTTGAAGCTGCTGGCTTCCAACTGACGTACCCGTGCTGACGATTCACATCGCTCCGGAGGTCCGGTCCGGCTGGGACGCCGAGCCGGTCCAAGACGGTGCCGTGGTGGTCGAGGGCGACCGGGTCGCCGCGGTGGGCCCGTTGGCGCAGCTCGAGGTGCGGTTCCCGGGGGCGCGGGTGCGCAAGTGGCCCGGAGTGCTCGGGCCCGGGCGCGTCCACGACGGCCCCCTGCCGGACGCCCCCTCGCCGCGCGAACGCGTCCACGCGGTGCTCAAACTGGGCGCGGTCGCGATCGTCGAGGAGTACGTCGACTCGCCCGAGCTCCGGGCGGCGGCCGAGCGGAACGACGTCCTCGTCCTGCCCGGGGCCCGGCCGCGCGCGCTCGTCGAGTCGGGCCGCGCCGACGTCGCGGTCTTCGACGAGACGGGCGCCTGCATCGCGACGGTGTGCGCCGGGCGCCTCGTGCACAGGCGCCGCTAGCCGCGGTCCGGGGCACATCGCGTGCGAGGAAGCGGCCGAGGCTCCTCCCCTGAGCGGTCCGGGGGACGCCGTACTGCAAGAATGGCGGGCGTGACCCGCGCTTCCCTGAACAAGCAGCCGCACGAAGTCGCCTCGATGTTCGACGACGTGGCGGAACGGTACGACCTGACCAACGACGTGCTGTCGCTCGGCCAGGACCGGGTGTGGCGCAAGGAGGTGGCCAGGGCGGTCGACGCCCGGCCCGCGCAGAAGATCCTGGACCTGGCCGCCGGCACGGCCACCTCGTCGCTGCCGTTCGCGCGCACGGGCGCGTACGTCGTCCCGTGCGACTTCTCGCTCGGCATGCTCCAGGTCGGCAAGAAGAAGCACCCCTGGCTGCCGCTGACCGCGGGCGACGCGACACGGCTGCCGTTCAAGGACGACACCTTCGACGCCGTGACCATCTCCTTCGGGCTGCGCAACGTCCAGGACTTCGACGGGGCGCTGCGCGAGATGTACCGGGTGACCCGGCCCGGCGGGCGGGTGGTGATCTGCGAGTTCTCGCATCCGACCTGGGCGCCCTTCCGCACGGTCTACACCGAGTACCTGATGCGCGCCCTGCCGCCGGTCGCCCGCGCCGTCTCCTCCAACCCCGACGCCTACGTCTACCTCGCCGAGTCCATCCGCGCCTGGCCCGACCAGCCGGCCCTCGCCGAGCACCTGAAGAAGGCGGGCTGGTCGAAGGTGGCCTGGCGCAACCTCACGGGCGGGGTCGTCGCCCTGCACCGCGGCTTCAAGCAGAGCTGACGACGGCGTACGGGTCGCCCGGCCGGTCCAGCTCGCGCTGCAGTCCGCCCGTGGGGGGCCGGGGGACGCGGGGCTCGCGCACGCCCCCGCCGCCCTCTCCCTCGCCGAAGTCGAACCACACGTAGACCATCGAGTCACGCGGCACCTCGGCGCCGGGCTGCGGGTACTGGCGTACGACGTAGTCGACGACGGCCAGATGGAGATCGGGCCGGTCGGGGGAGTTCAGGAACAGGCCCCGGGACCGTGCCGCCTCGCGCGCGTCCATGGCCATCAGTCCGACCAGCCTCGGAACTCTTACTTCGGGTGTCTTGGGCGTTATGTGCACAGATGTCACCCCCAGCGGTACTGGCAGGGTAACCGCCCGGGGGTGTCGTCCGGAAGTTCCACGTGGCTTTCTGTAGCAGTCGGTTACTGTGCGTGACTACGGCTTGAGGTCGAGCCGGAAGCAGAGCACGTTCTCGTCGAGCCGCGGATGCGGGAAGGTCCGCTCCAGTGCCATGCCCAGGCGCCTGGTGACCGCGACGGAGCGCTCGTTCCCGGGCCTGACCAGTGCCACCACGCTCGGCACCCCGGCCGCCCGCAGCCGGTCCAGGGTCAGCTGCGCGGCCGCTGTCGCATACCCCTTGCCCCAGTACGCGCGCCCGAGCCGCCAGCCGATCTCGATCTCGCCCTTCGGGCCCCACTCCCGGGGCCACGGCTGGGCGCCGGTGAAGCCGGCGACCCGTCCGGACTCGTCGGTCATGGTCCACAGGCAGAAACCGAGCTCGGCGTCGTGCCGGCGTTGGCGTGCGGTGAGCTCCTCGTAGACCGACAGCTCCGCGGACGCGCCGCCGTGGAACTCCATGACCTCCGGGTCGTCGAAGGCCCGGTGCCAGGCGATCGCGTCCTCGTCGGTGGGGACACGCAGCCTTACTACAGGGAGAGCTCGGTTCACGGGGCAGCCCTTCAGCCGGGTGATCAATGCTGCTGAATAGACTGCCCATGTCCAGTGCCGGTCGGCACGCAGATTCCGAACCTTGGGGAGATCCCGCCGTGACCGAGCCCCTCTCCGAAAACACCGCCGATGTGATCGTGGTCGGCGCGGGGCCAGCCGGCTCCACGACCGCGTACCACCTCGCCAAGGCCGGCCTCGACGTACTCCTGCTGGAGAAGACCGAGTTCCCGCGCGAGAAGGTCTGCGGCGACGGCCTCACCCCGCGCGCGGTGAAACAGCTCGTGGCCATGGGCATCGACGTCTCCGAGGAGGCCGGCTGGCTGCGCAACAAGGGCCTGCGCATCATCGGCGGCGGCGTCCGCCTCCAGCTGGACTGGCCGGATCTCGCCTCCTTCCCGGACTACGGCCTCGTCCGCAAGCGCGACGACTTCGACGAGCAACTCGCCCGGCAGGCCCAGAAGGCGGGCGCGCGGCTGTACGAGCGCTGCAACGTCGGCGCCCCGATCGTCGACGACCGCACCGGGCGCATCACCGGCGTGCACGCCAAGCTCGGCGAGGAGAAGCGCGAGGTCACCTTTCACGCGCCGCTGGTCGTGGCGGCCGACGGCAACTCGACCCGGCTGTCCCTCGCCATGGGCCTGCACCGCCGGGAGGACCGCCCGATGGGCGTCGCCGTCCGGACGTACTTCGAGAGCCCCCGCCACGAGGACGACTACCTGGAGTCCTGGCTGGAACTGTGGGACCGCCGGGGCGCCGAGGACCGGCTGCTCCCCGGCTACGGCTGGATCTTCGGCATGGGCGACGGCACCTCGAACGTCGGCCTCGGCGTCCTCAACACCTCCGACTCCTTCAAGGAGCTCGACTGGCGCGAGGTGCTGAAGGCCTGGTGCGCCTCGATGCCGGAGGACTGGGGCTACACGCCGGAGCACATGACCGGCCCCATCCGCGGCGCCGCCCTGCCCATGGCCTTCAACCGCCAGCCCCACTACACGCGCGGTCTGCTGCTGGTCGGCGACGCCGGCGGTCTGGTGAACCCCTTCAACGGCGAGGGCATCGCCTACGCCATGGAGTCCGGTCAGATCGCCGCCGACGTCATCGTCCAGGCCCACGCCCGCCCGACCCCCGCGAGCCGCGAACTCGCCCTGCAGCGCTACCCGCGCGTGCTGAAGGACACCTACGGCGGCTACTACACGCTGGGTCGCGCCTTCGTGAAGCTCATCGGCAACCCGAAGGTCATGAAGATCGCGGCGCAGCGCGGCCTCACCCACCCGCTGCTGATGAAGTTCACCCTGAAGATGCTCGCCAACCTCACCGACCCCACGGGCGGCGACGCGATGGACCGCATCATCAACGGCCTGAGCAAGGTGGCGCCGAAGGCGTAGCCTCCCGGGCTCCCACGTCGGCGGCCCGGCGGGACGGACACTCCGTCCCGCCGGGCCGCCGACGTGTGCGCGACGTGCCGTCAATCCCTCGCCGCGCGGGAACAATTCGGGCAGTGGGGTCGAATCCGGCCGAGGGTACGGCAAAGAGCCGCTGCCCCCCGAGCGGCAGCGGCCCTTTCCCGTGTCGTGTGTGTCCTGATGTGCCCGGTGTCAGAGCACCCGCACCGCGCCGGTCGGCGGGTCGTAGGAGAGCGGCTTCTCGACCACGCCGGTCGAGGGGTTCTGCGCGCCGACGAACATGCCGTCACCGACGTACAGCGCCACGTGGTACGCGCTGCCCGCGCTGCCCCAGTACAGGATGTCGCCCGGCTGCAGGTTGCTCAGCGATACCTGGGTTCCGGCGGTCGACTGGTCCTGCGAGACGCGCGGCAGGCTGATGCCGACCTGCTTGAAGGCGGTCTGCATGAGGCCGGAGCAGTCCCACGAGTTGGGCCCGGTGCCGCCGGAGACGTACGCGTCGCCGATCTGCGCCTTCACGAAGGCGATGACCGCCGCGGCCGAACCGGTGGCCGTCGACGAGCTCGTGGAGGCGCTGGAGCCCACGGAGGCGGACAGGGTGGTCCGCTCGGTGCTGCGGGACGCGGCGCGCTCCGCGGCGGCCTTACGGGCCTCCTCGGCCTTCTTCTTGGCCTCGGCCTTCTTCTTCGCCTCGGCGAGGTCCGCCTTGGCCTGCTTCGCGGCCTTCGCGGCGGCCGCGTCACGCTCGGCCTGCAGCTCGTAGTTCGCGGCCGCCTGCTGCGTGGCGTCCGCGGACTGGGCGACCTGAGCGGCCAGGTCGGCCGTCAGGGTGGGCAGTTGCAGGGTCTGCGTGGTCTCGGCCGCGTTCGCCGAGGCCGCACCCGCCGCCGCCATGCTGAGAACGCCACCGGCAACACCGGCACGCACGGCGAGGTTCGTCGTCGCGCTGCGGCGGGGCTTCCGGTGGCTGCGTATGTGAGCGGTGTGGGACATGAGAACAACCGGTATCAGGGGCTCCTCCATACCTTCAAGAAACGTGTGGTGCGCCACAGTTGCTCAATCGGCCCCCCAAATTCCCCGCTCCAGTTTCCTTATTGACGCCGTAACGGACATTGCGGACGCGACCCATCAGGCCCTTGATCACGTTCTTTCGCCATTACGCCCGAATTGCCCCCGGCCTACCATCGGTTGGGACAGTTGGCCAAGCCCGGTTCTCAGGCGCCTCTCATGGATGTGGCGGAGGTCACGCAACGGTCACGGCAGTGTGTGCGTCACGCGCGTAGATCACGAAGGGATTGCGCCGGGATCGCGGGGCGGACTCGCTCGTGAACGGATGCACGCGTTCACATCACGCCCCGGTCTCACCCCGATGTGTGAATCCGTCCCTCTATCAAGGCGGTCGGTCCAGCACCAATTTGCATGCAGCGGAACTCTCTTGATATGGAGACGCCCCCTCCGAACTGCGCCGACGAGCGAAAATGTCACCTCTGGTGATCACTCTGGCGCTTCGCGTACGAAGATCACCGCTCATCCGACTTCATGATCCTTCGTCAGGTGGTGGAGATCACAAAGGTTGAGCAATACCCCGTGTCGCAGATCACAGAGCGGCAGGCATAAGATGCGAGGCAGTTGGGCTTGTGACCTGCTTCACATGTTCTCGATCTTCGTTGGGACGAACGGAGGTTAGAGGGGCGTAGGAGGCCGGTGTGAGTCCACCATCGCCAGCAGTCAGTGCCGACTGAGAGGAGCGAGGAGCGGTGAACGCGTATGCGCCCATCCTCGTACTGGGAGCCCTCGGGGCAGGCTTTGCGATCTTCTCCGTGGTCATGGCCACGCTGATCGGTCCGAAGCGCTACAACCGGGCCAAGCTCGAGGCCTACGAGTGCGGTATCGAGCCGACCCCCACGCCGGCCGGCGGCGGGCGTTTCCCCATCAAGTACTACCTGACGGCGATGCTCTTCATCGTCTTCGACATCGAGATCGTCTTCCTCTACCCCTGGGCCGTCACCTTCGACGCCCTGGGGATCTTCGGGCTCGTGGAGATGCTGCTCTTCGTGCTCACCGTCTTCGTGGCCTACGCGTACGTATGGCGGCGCGGCGGTCTGGAATGGGACTGAGGGGCCTTTAACGACATGGGACTCGAAGAAAAACTGCCGAGCGGCTTCCTGCTGACCACCGTCGAGCAGGCCGCCGGCTGGGTGCGCAAGGCGTCCGTCTTCCCGGCGACCTTCGGCCTGGCCTGCTGCGCCATCGAGATGATGACCACCGGCGCCGGCCGTTACGACCTGGCGCGCTTCGGCATGGAGGTCTTCCGCGGCTCACCCCGCCAGGCGGACCTGATGATCGTCGCCGGCCGGGTCAGCCAGAAGATGGCGCCGGTGCTCAGGCAGGTCTACGACCAGATGCCGAACCCCAAGTGGGTGATCTCCATGGGGGTCTGCGCCTCCTCGGGCGGCATGTTCAACAACTACGCGATCGTGCAGGGCGTCGACCACATCGTCCCGGTCGACATCTATCTCCCGGGCTGCCCGCCACGGCCCGAGATGCTGATGGACGCCATTCTCAAGCTCCACCACAAGATCCAGACCTCCAAGCTCGGCGTGAACGCCAAGGAGGCGGCCCGCGAGGCGGAGGAGGCGGCGCTCAAGGCCCTGCCCACGATCGAGATGAAGGGGCTGCTGCGGTGAGCGACGCGAACGGCGTGAACCCCGAGAAGGACCTCGGCGCCTCCAACCTCCCCGGCCAGCGCGGCGAGGGCGGCGAGGAGATCCGCGTCCAGCGCGGCATGTTCGGGGCGAACAACGGCGGGGACACCTCCGGCTACGGCGGCCTGGTCCGCTCGATCCGGCTCCCGGGGGCGGCAGCACGCCCCTACGGCGGCTGGTTCGACGAGGTCGCCGACGAGCTGGAGGGCGCCCTGGAGGAACAGGGCCTGCTGCCCGACAACGCCATCGAGAAGACGGTCGTCGACCGCGACGAGCTCACCTTCCACATCGAGCGCGAGCACCTGCTGCGCGTCGCCCGCACCCTGCGCGACGACCCGGCCCTGCGCTTCGAGCTCTGCACCGGCGTCAGCGGCGTGCACTACCCGCACGACAAGGGCCGCGAGCTGCACGCGGTCTACCACCTGCGCTCGATCACCCACAACAGGCTGATCCGCCTGGAGGTCAGCGCTCCGGACACCGACCCGAAGATCCCGTCGCTGGTGCCGGTGTACCCGACCAACGACTGGCACGAGCGCGAGACCTACGACTTCTTCGGAATCGTCTTCGAGGGTCACCCGGCCCTGACGCGGATCATGATGCCGGACGACTGGCAGGGCCATCCGCAGCGCAAGGACTACCCCCTCGGCGGCATCCCCGTCGAGTACAAGGGCGCCCAGATCCCGGCTCCGGACCAGCGGAGGTCGTACTCGTGAGCACTTCGCAAGCCTCTCCGCGCGAGACCACCGAAGGCACCGTCTACACGGTCACCGGAGGCGACTGGGACGAGGTCGTCCAGTCCGCGGCCCGCGCCGACGACGAGCGCATCGTCGTCAACATGGGTCCCCAGCACCCCTCCACCCACGGAGTGCTGCGCCTGATCCTGGAGATCGAGGGCGAGACGGTCACCGAGGCCCGCTGCGGCATCGGCTACCTCCACACCGGCATCGAGAAGAACCTCGAGTTCCGCACGTGGACGCAGGGCACCACGTTCGTGACGCGCATGGACTACCTGACGTCCTTCTTCAACGAGACCGCCTACTGCCTCGCCGTCGAGAAGCTCCTCGGCATCGAGGACCAGATCAGCGAGCGCGCCAAGATCATCCGGGTGCTCCTGATGGAGCTGAACCGCCTCTCCTCCCACCTGGTGTGCATCGCCACCGGCGGCATGGAACTCGGCGCCACCACGATCATGATCTACGGATTCCGTGATCGTGAAATGATTCTCGACATCTACGAGCTCATCACGGGCCTGCGCATGAACCACGCGTACATCCGGCCCGGCGGACTCGCCCAGGACCTGCCGCCCGGCGCGGTGGACCACATCCGCGAGTTCGTGAAGAAGATGAAGAAGAACCTCCCGGAGTACGACAAGCTCGCCACCGGGAACCCCATCTTCAAGGCCCGTATGCAGGACGTCGGCTATCTGGACCTGGCCGGCTGCATGGCCCTCGGCGCGACGGGACCGATCCTGCGCTCCACCGGCCTGCCGCACGACCTGCGCAAGACCCAGCCCTACTGCGACTACGAGACCTACGACTTCGAGATCCCGACCGCCGACACCTGCGACTCCTACGGGCGCTTCCTGATCCGCCTGGAGGAGATGCGCCAGTCGCTGGGCATCGTCGAGCAGTGCCTGGACCGGCTGCAGCCCGGCCCGGTCATGGTCGCCGACAAGAAGATCGCCTGGCCCGCCCAGCTCGCTCTGGGCCCGGACGGGCTCGGCAACTCCCTCGACCACATCAAGAAGATCATGGGCACCTCCATGGAGGCCCTGATCCACCACTTCAAGCTGGTCACCGAGGGCTTCCGCGTCCCGCCGGGCCAGGCGTACGCGGCCGTCGAATCGCCCAAGGGCGAACTCGGCGTGCACGCCGTCTCCGACGGCGGCACCCGCCCCTACCGGGTCCACTTCCGCGACCCGTCCTTCACCAACCTGCAGGCCATGGCGGCGATGTGCGAGGGCGGCCAGGTCGCCGACGTCATCGTCGCCGTCGCGTCCATCGACCCCGTGATGGGAGGCGTCGACCGGTGACCACCAGTTCTTCGGAGCAGGGCGTCAGCCTGGGCATGCCCCAACTGCCCGCGCCCGCCTACCCGGACGACGTCCGTGAACGGCTGGAGAGGGACGCGCGCGAGATCATCGCCCGCTACCCCGACTCCCGCTCGGCCCTGCTGCCACTGCTGCACCTCGTGCAGTCGGAGGAGGGCCATGTCACGCGCACCGGGATGCAGTTCTGCGCGGACGTGCTGGAGCTGACCACGGCCGAGGTCACCGCCGTCGCGACCTTCTACACGATGTACCGGCGCAAGCCGAGCGGCGACTACCAGGTCGGCGTCTGCACCAACACGCTGTGCGCGGTGATGGGCGGCGACGCGATCTTCGAGGAGCTCCAGGAGCACCTCGGCGTCGGCAACGGCGAGACCACCGGCGACGGCAAGGTCACCCTGGAGCACATCGAGTGCAACGCGGCCTGCGACTTCGCGCCGGTGGTGATGGTCAACTGGGAGTTCTTCGACAACCAGACCCCGGCCAGCGCCAAGCGCCTCGTCGACGACCTGCGCGCGGGACGGGACGTCGAGCCCACGCGCGGGGCGCGCCTGTGCACCTTCAAGGAGACCGCGCGGATCCTGGCCGGCTTCCCCGACGAGCGCCCCGGGGCCGTCGAGGCGGGCGGCAGCGCGGGAGCGGCGTCGCTGGTGGGCCTCCGCCTGGCCAAGGGGGAGACCGCACCCGCGCGCGTGGTCCATCCGCGGGACGGCGGCCCGCACGACGAGCCGCAGAACAGGGAAGTGCACGAGCCGTCGCCGACCGAGCACCTCAGCTCGCACGACGCGCCGCAGGACACGTCGGCCTCCGACCCCGCCCACCCGGCAGGGCCCGCAGCCGAGGAGGGGGAGTGATGACCTTGGCACCCGAACTGAAGGACACCGGCCCGGAGAAGCTGCTCGCACCCGTTCTGTCGGCCTTCTGGGACGAGGACAGGTCCTGGTCGCTCGACGTCTACAAGAGGCACGAGGGGTACGAGGGTCTGCGCAAGGCGCTGGCGATGTCGCCGGACGACCTGATCGCGTACGTCAAGGAATCCGGTCTGCGCGGCCGAGGCGGCGCGGGATTCCCGACGGGAATGAAATGGCAGTTCATTCCCCAGGGTGATGGAAAGCCGCACTATCTAGTCGTCAACGCCGATGAGTCGGAGCCGGGGACCTGCAAGGACATCCCGCTCCTCTTCGCGAACCCGCACAGCCTCATCGAGGGCATCGTCATCGCGTGCTACGCCATCAGGTCCTCGCATGCCTTCATCTATCTGCGGGGTGAAGTCGTCCCCGTTCTGCGACGGTTGCACGAGGCCGTGCGCGAGGCCTACGCGGCGGGCTACCTCGGCGAGAACATCCTGGGCAGCGGGCTGAACCTGGAACTCACCGTGCACGCCGGCGCCGGCGCGTACATCTGCGGTGAGGAGACAGCGCTGCTCGACTCGCTCGAAGGCCGCCGGGGTCAACCGCGGCTCCGTCCCCCCTTCCCCGCCGTGGCGGGCCTCTACGCGTGCCCGACTGTGGTGAACAACGTCGAATCCATCGCGTCGGTTCCCGCGATCCTGCATCGGGGCAAGGAATGGTTCCGGTCGATGGGCAGCGAGAAGTCCCCCGGCTTCACGCTGTACTCGCTCAGCGGCCATGTCACGAGCCCCGGCCAGTACGAGGCCCCGCTCGGCATCACGCTGCGCCAGCTGCTGGAGATGAGCGGCGGCATGCGGCCGGGCCACCGGCTGAAGTTCTGGACACCGGGCGGCTCCTCGACACCGATGTTCACCGACGAGCACCTCGACGTACCCCTCGACTACGAGGGCGTCGGCGCCGCCGGTTCCATGCTCGGCACCAAGGCCCTGCAGTGCTTCGACGAGACCACCTGCGTCGTCCGCGCCGTCACCCGCTGGACCGAGTTCTACGCCCACGAGTCCTGCGGCAAGTGCACACCGTGCCGCGAAGGCACCTACTGGCTCGTGCAGTTGCTGCGTGACATCGAGGCCGGCAAGGGCGCCATGGCCGACCTCGACAAGCTCAACGACATCGCCGACAACATCAACGGCAAGGCTTTCTGCGCCCTCGGCGACGGCGCCGCCTCGCCGATCTTCTCCTCGCTGAAGTACTTCCGCGAGGAGTACGAGCAGCACATCACCGGCCGGGGCTGCCCCTTCGACCCGGCGAAGTCGACGGCCTGGGCCGACCGCCCGGAGGTGAACGCATGACCGTGACCACCAACGCTCCCGCGGGAGGGGGAGAGGCGGCGGTCCCGCCGGAGGACCTCGTCACGCTGACCATCGACGGCGCCGAGATCAGCGTGCCCAAGGGCACCCTGGTCATCCGGGCCGCCGAGCAGCTCGGCATCGAGATCCCCCGCTTCTGCGACCACCCCCTCCTCGACCCGGTCGGTGCCTGCCGGCAGTGCATCGTCGAGGTCGAGGGCCAGCGCAAGCCGATGGCGTCCTGCACCATCACGTGCACGGACGGCATGGTCGTCAAGACACAGCTCACCTCGCCGGTCGCCGAGAAGTCCCAGCACGGGGTGATGGAGTTCCTCCTCATCAACCACCCGCTGGACTGCCCGGTCTGCGACAAGGGCGGCGAGTGCCCGCTGCAGAACCAGGCCATGTCGCACGGCCAGGCCGACTCCCGCTTCGACGGCAAGAAGCGGACGTACGAGAAGCCGGTCCCGATCTCCACGCAGGTCCTGCTCGACCGCGAGCGGTGCGTGCTGTGCGCGCGCTGCACCCGCTTCTCCAACCAGATCGCCGGCGACCCGATGATCGAGCTGCTGGAGCGGGGCGCGCTGCAGCAGGTCGGCACCGGCGAGGGCGACCCCTTCGAGTCGTACTTCTCCGGCAACACCATCCAGATCTGCCCGGTGGGCGCGCTCACCTCGGCGGCGTACCGATTCCGCTCCCGCCCCTTCGACCTGGTCTCCTCGCCGAGCGTGTGCGAGCACTGCTCCGGCGGCTGCGCGACCCGCACCGACCACCGGCGCGGCAAGGTCATGCGGCGCCTGGCCGCCAACGACCCCGAGGTCAACCAGGAGTGGATCTGCGACAAGGGCCGCTTCGCGTTCCGCTACGCACAGCAGCGCGACCGGCTCACCACCCCGCTGGTGCGCAACGCCGAGGGTGACCTCGAACCGGCCTCCTGGCCGGAAGCGCTGCAGATCGCCGCGCAGGGCCTGCTCGCCTCGCGCGGCCGCACCGGCGTCCTGACCGGCGGCCGGCTCACCGTCGAGGACGCCTACGCGTACAGCAAGTTCGCGCGCGTGGCGCTCGACACCAACGACGTCGACTTCCGCGCGCGCGTGCACAGCGGCGAGGAGGCCGACTTCCTGGCGGCGCGGGTCGCCGGCCGGGGACGGGACCTCGACGGCACGGGGGTCACGTACACCTCTCTGGAGAAGGCGCCCGCCGTCCTGCTGGTCGGCTTCGAGGCCGAGGAGGAGGCGCCCGGCGTCTTCCTGAGGCTGCGCAAGGCCTGGCGCAAGCACGGCCAGAAGGTGTTCGCGCTGGCCACGCACGCGACGCGCGGCCTGGAGAAGGCGGGCGGCACGCTGCTGCCGGCCGCCCCCGGCACCGAGACCGAGTGGCTGGACGCGCTCGCGAGCGGGGTCGGCCTGGAGGACGACGGCGCGAAGGCCGCCGAGGCGCTGCGCGCCGAGGGCGCCGTGATCGTCGTCGGCGAGCGGTGCGCCGCCGTGGCGGGCGGTCTGACCGCCGCCGTACGGGCCTCCGCCGCCACCGGGGCCCAGCTGGTCTGGATCCCGCGGCGGGCCGGGGAACGCGCGGCCGTGGAGGCCGGCGCGCTGCCGTCCCTGCTGCCGGGCGGGCGTCCGGCGACCGACCCGCGCGCGCGTGAAGAGGTCGCCGCCATGTGGGGGGTCGCGGAACTCCCGCACCGCTACGGCCGCGACACCGGCCAGATCGTGGAGGCCGCGGCGAGCGGCGAACTCCAGGCCCTGGTGGTCGCGGGCGTCGAGATCGCCGACCTGCCCGACCCGGCACGCGCGCGTGAAGCACTTCGCGAGGCCGGGTTCGTGGTGTCGCTGGAGCTGCGGCCCAGTGAGGTCAGCGAGCACGCCAGCGTCGTCCTGCCGGTCGCCGCGGTCGCCGAGAAGGCCGGAACCTTCCTCAACTGGGAGGGCAGGGTGCGCTCCTTCGACGCCGCGCTCAAGCCCGAGCAGATGACGCGCCGCCTCGCGCCGAGCGACGCGCGCGTGCTGCAGATGCTGGCCGACGCCATGGACGTGCACCTGGGTCTGCCCGACCTGCGCACCGTGCGCTCCGAGATCGACCGGCTCGGCCCCTGGGACGGACCGCGCGCCTCCGAACCCCTCGGGATCGGGGCCCAGTTGCCCCGGCCCGCGGCCGGAGAGGCCGTACTCGCCGGACATCGCCTCCTGCTCGACCAGGGTGTCCTGCAAGAGGGCGACGAGGCGCTCGCCGGCACCCGGCACGCCGCCCACGCGCGCTTGTCGGCCGCGACGGCCGCCGAGGCGGGCGTCAAGGACGGCGACGTCCTCGCCGTGACCGGCCCCTCCGGAACGGTCGAACTCCCGCTGCAGACCACCGAGATGCCCGACCGGGTGGTCTGGCTCCCGCTGAACTCCGTCGGCGGGGGAGTCGCCTCCGACACCGGGGCGCTGCCCGGCGACCTCGTCCGCATCGGCCCGGCGACGACCGTCGGCGAGGCCCCGAAGGAGGTGGAGGGATGAGCCCGTACATCGCCGCCGAAGACCTCTCGATGTTCGGCACCGACCCCTGGTGGCTCGTCGTCGTCAAGGCGGTCTTCTGCTTCGCCTTCCTGATGGTGACCGTGCTGTTCTCCATCGTCTGGGAGCGCAAGGTCGTCGCCTGGATGCAGCTGCGCATCGGACCCAACCGGCACGGCCCCTGGGGCATGCTCCAGTCGCTCGCCGACGGTGTGAAGCTGATGCTCAAGGAAGACCTCATCGTCAAGCGCGCCGACAAGGTGGTGTACGTCCTCGCGCCGATCGTCGCGGCCATCCCGGCCTTCATGGCGATCGCGGTGATCCCCTTCGGGCCCGCCGACGACGAGGTCTCGATCTTCGGCACGCGGACCGCGATGCAGCTGACCGACCTGCCGATCGCGATGCTCTTCATCCTCGCGGTCGCCTCGGTCGGCATCTACGGCATCGTGCTGGCGGGCTGGAGCTCCGGCTCGACCTACCCGCTCCTGGGCGGTCTGCGCTCCTGCGCGCAGATGATCTCGTACGAGATCGCCATGGGCGCCGCGTTCGCCTCGGTGTTCCTCTACTCCGGGTCGATGTCGACGTCGACGATCGTCGCGCAGCAGCACGACCGCTGGTACATCCTGCTGCTGCCGGTCTCCTTCATCCTCTACATCGTCACCATGGTGGGCGAGACCAACCGCGCCCCCTTCGACATGCCGGAGTCCGAGGGCGACCTGGTCGGCGGCTTCAACACCGAGTACTCGTCGATCAAGTTCGCGATGTTCATGCTCGCCGAGTACGTCAACATGGTGACGGTCTCGGCCGTGTCGACCACGCTCTTCCTCGGCGGCTGGCGCGCCCCCTGGCCGATCAGCACCTTCTGGGAGGGCGCCAACCACGGCTGGTGGCCGCTCCTCTGGTTCACGATCAAGGTGCAGCTGCTGCTGTTCTTCTTCATCTGGCTGCGCGGCACGCTCCCGCGGGTCCGCTACGACCAGCTGATGAAGCTCGGCTGGAAGGTCCTCATCCCCGTCTCCGTGGTCTGGCTGATGCTGGTCGCGACGGTGCGGGCGCTGAAGAACGAGAACTACGACTTCGCCGACATCGCCCTCTACATCGGCGGCGCCGTCCTCGCCCTGCTCCTGCTGTCCTTCGTCGCCGACATGTTCCGCGAGAAGGCCAAGGCGAGCGGGCAGGAGGCCGCGCAGCCGACCGGGTTCGACCCGATGGCGGGCGGATTCCCCGTACCGCCGCTGCCCGGACAGGAACTCCCGCCGGTGCCGAGGCGCAGCTCGCGCCGAGAGCGGGAGCTGATTGTCAGTGGCGGACCGGATACTGCCAGTGACGGATCTTCGGATGGAAAGGAGGCGTCCGATGGCTGAGGAGCCCAAGGAGACCAAGCCCGGTTTCATGAACCCCGTCGCCGGCTTCGGCGTGACCTTCAAGGCCATGTTCAAGAAGCGGCTGACCGAGCAGTACCCGGAGCAGCAGAAGACCACCGCTCCCCGTTTCCACGGACGGCACCAGCTCAACCGCCATCCGGACGGCCTGGAGAAGTGCGTCGGCTGCGAGCTGTGCGCCTGGGCCTGCCCCGCCGACGCCATCTACGTGGAGGGCGCCGACAACACCGACGAGGAGCGCTACTCGCCGGGCGAGCGGTACGGCCGCGTCTACCAGATCAACTACGCCCGCTGCATCCTGTGCGGCCTGTGCATCGAGGCGTGCCCCACGCGGGCGCTCACGATGACCAACGAGTTCGAGCTGGCCGACTCCAGCCGCGCCAACCTCATCTACACCAAGGAGCAGCTGCTCGCCGGTCTGGAAGAGGGCATGGTCGACTCCCCGCACGCGATCTACCCGGGGACGGACGAACAGGACTACTACCGGGGCCTGGTCACCGAGGCCGCACCCGGCACGGTCCAACAGACCGCCGTCTCCAAGGGCGAGGTCGTCCAGGAGGCCGCCTCGACCTTCGGTGAGGAAGAGCCCGCGTCGGAGAAGGTGATCGGCCGATGAGCGCGCAACTCGCCGCCTACTCCACCTCCACCGGAGAGGCCTTCCAGTTCTGGGTCCTCGGCACCGTCGCGGTGATCGGCGCCCTGTCCACCGTCTTCATGAAGAAGTCCGTGCACAGCGCGCTGTCCCTCGCCGGCACCATGATCGTCCTGGCGATCTTCTACCTCGCCAACGGCGCCTACTTCCTGGGCATCGTGCAGATCGTCGTCTACACCGGCGCGATCATGATGCTGTTCCTCTTCGTGGTGATGCTCGTCGGCGTGACGGCCGCGGACTCGCTGAAGGAGACCATCAAGGGGCAGCGCTGGCTGGCCCTTCTCTGCGGTATCGGCTTCGGGGTCCTGCTGTTCGCCGGGATCGGCAACGCCTCCCTGAAGGAGTTCAACGGCACCGGCCAGGCGAACGCCAACGGCAATGTGGAGGGCCTCGCGGCCCTCATCTTCACCAAGTACGTCTTCGCCTTCGAGATCACCGGCGCGCTGCTGATCACGGCCGCCGTCGGCGCGATGGTGCTCACCCACCGCGAGCGCACCGAGCGCGCCAAGACCCAGCGCGAGCTGTCCGAGCAGCGCGTGCGCGAGGGCAAGCACGTGCCGCCGCTGCCGGCGCCCGGCGTGTACGCCCGGCACAACGCGGTCGACATCGCGGGCCTGCTGCCCGACGGCACCCCCTCGGAGCTCACGGTCAGCAAGACGCTGCGCGACCGCGGCCAGATCCGCGACGTGTCGGCCCAGGCGCTCAACGACCTCAAAGCGCTGGAACAGCGCGCCGAGGAACGCCTGGAGCGCACCGAGATCGAACCGGCCACCTTCAAGCGGGAGGAGGCGTCGAAGTGAACCCGGTCAACTACCTCTATCTCTCGGCCCTGTTGTTCACGATCGGCGCCACCGGCGTGCTGATCAGGCGCAACGCGATCGTCGTCTTCATGTGCATCGAGCTGATGCTGAACGCCTGCAACCTCGCGTTCGTCACCTTCTCCCGGATGCACGGCAACCTCGACGGCCAGATCATCGCGTTCTTCACGATGGTCGTCGCCGCCGCGGAGGTCGTGGTCGGACTCGCGATCATCGTGTCCCTGTTCCGCACCCGCCACTCGGCCTCGGTCGACGACGCCAGCCTGATGAAGCTCTGAGGGGTCGGAAAGAATCGTGGAGAACCTGATTGCGCTGCTGGTGGCGGCGCCACTGCTCGGAGCGGCCGTACTGCTGTGCGGCGGCCGGCGGCTCGATGCCGTCGGCCACTGGATCGGCACCCTGATGTCGACCGCCTCCTTCGTGTTCGGTGTGATCCTCTTCGCCGACCTGCTCGGCAAGAACGCCGAACACCGCACGCTGATCCAGCACCTGTGGACGTGGATCCCGGTCGAGAGCTTCCAGGCGGACGTCACCTTCCGCCTGGACCAGCTGTCGATGACGTTCGTCCTGCTGATCACCGGCGTCGGCTCGCTGATCCACCTGTACTCGGTCGGGTACATGGAGCACGACGAGCGCCGCCGCCGCTTCTTCGGCTATCTGAACCTGTTCCTCGCGGCGATGCTGCTGCTGGTCCTCGCCGACAACTACCTTCTGCTGTACGTCGGCTGGGAGGGCGTCGGTCTGGCGTCCTACCTGCTGATCGGCTTCTGGCAGCACAAGCCCAGCGCGGCGACGGCGGCGAAGAAGGCCTTCCTGGTCAACCGCGTCGGCGACATGGGCCTGTCCATCGCGATCATGCTGATGTTCGCGACGTTCGGGACCTTCGCCTTCGGCCCGGTCCTCGGCCACGCGACCGACGCCTCCCAGGGCAAGCTCACCGCCATCGCCCTGATGCTCCTGCTCGCCGCCTGCGGCAAGTCCGCCCAGGTGCCGCTGCAGTCCTGGCTCGGGGACGCGATGGAGGGCCCGACCCCGGTCTCGGCCCTCATCCACGCCGCGACGATGGTGACCGCGGGCGTCTACCTGATCGTCCGCTCCGGAGCGATCTTCAACGCAGCGCCGGACGCCCAGCTCGTGGTCACCGTGGTCGGCGCGGTCACGCTCCTGTTCGGTGCGATCGTCGGTTGCGCCAAGGACGACATCAAGAAGGCGCTGGCCGGCTCGACCATGTCGCAGATCGGCTACATGGTCCTCGCCGCCGGTCTCGGCCCCATCGGCTACGTCTTCGCGATCATGCACCTGGTGACGCACGGCTTCTTCAAGGCCGGGCTCTTCCTCGGTGCCGGCTCGGTCATGCACGGCATGAACGACGAGGTCGACATGCGCAAGTACGGCGGCCTGCGGAAGTACATGCCGGTCACCTTCATCACCTTCGGCCTCGGCTACCTCGCGATCATCGGCTTCCCGGGCCTGTCCGGCTTCTTCTCCAAGGACAAGATCATCGAGGCGGCCTTCGCCAAGGGCGGCACCGAGGGCTGGATCCTCGGCGCGTGCGCCCTGGTGGGCGCGGCCATCACCGCGTTCTACATGACCCGCGTGATGCTGATGACCTTCTTCGGCGAGGAGCGCTGGAAGAACCAGCCGACCCGCTCCCCGGAGGCACCGAGCGCGGAGCCCGCCGCCGAGCACCGGGGCGAGCACGCCGAGCCGCACCCGCACGAGTCCCCGAAGGTCATGACGATCCCCATGATCGTGCTGGCTTTCGGCTCGGTCTTCGCCGGCTTCTTCTTCAACCTCGGCGACCGCTTCCTGCACTGGCTGGAGCCGGTCACCGGGCACAGTGAGGGCGACTCCCCGCTCAGCGCGGCGACCGTCACCGGCGCGACGATGGTCTGCCTGGTCATCGGCGTCGGCATCGCGTACGCCATGTACGGCCGCCGCCCGGTGCCGTCCGTCGCCCCGCGCGGTTCGCTGCTCACCCGGGCCGCCCGGCGCGACCTGCTGCAGGACGACTTCAACCACGTCGTCCTGGTCCGCGGCGGCGAACACCTCACGCGCTCCCTGGTGTACGTCGACCACACCCTGGTCGACGGTGTCGTCAACGGCACGGCCGCCTCGGTCGGGGGCCTGTCCGGACGGATGCGCAAGCTGCAGAACGGCTTCGCGCGCTCCTACGCGGTCTCGATGTTCGGCGGTGCGGCGGTCCTCGTCGCCGCGACCCTGCTGATGAGGGCGGTCTGATACCGATGTCCTTTCCTCTGCTGACAGCGACGGCGGTGCTCCCCGCGATCGGGGCGGTCGCCACGGCGGCCGTGCCGGCCGCGCAGCGCACCGCCGCGAAGTGGCTGGCACTGCTCGTCTCGCTGGCCACGCTCGCCCTTGCGATCACCGTCCTGGTCCGCTTCGACCCGAACGGCGGCCGCTACCAACTGACCGAGTCCCACGCCTGGATCGCGGACTTCGGAGTCCGCTACGAACTGGGAGTGGACGGCATCGCGGTGGCGCTGCTCGCGCTGACCGCCCTGCTGATCCCGTTCATCATCCTCGCGGGCTGGCACGACGCCGACCCGCTGGAGACCGGAAGCCGCCGCTGGCGGCCGACGCAGGGCTTCTTCGCCCTGATCCTGGCCGTCGAGGCGATGGTGATCATCTCCTTCGAGGCCACCGACGTCTTCCTCTTCTACATCTTCTTCGAAGCCATGCTCATCCCGATGTACTTCCTCATCGGCGGCTTCGGGGACCGTGCCCACGAGCACGGCGAGGAGACGGCGTCCACGCAACGGTCGTACGCGGCCGTGAAGTTCCTCCTCTACAACCTGGTCGGCGGACTGATCATGCTGGCCGCGGTGATCGGCCTGTACGTGGTCGCCGGGAACTTCAGCCTCCAGGAGATCGCCCAGGCCCGCGCCAACGGCTCGCTGCACATGGCGACGAGCACCGAGCGCTGGCTGTTCCTCGGCTTCTTCTTCGCCTTCGCGGTGAAGGCGCCGCTGTGGCCGCTGCACACCTGGCTGCCCAACGCCATGCAGGAGTCCACCGCCCCGGTCGCCGTCCTCATCACGGCGGTCGTCGACAAGGTGGGCACCTTCGCGATGCTCCGCTTCTGCCTCCAGCTGTTCCCGGAGGCCAGCAAGTGGGCGACGCCCGTGATCCTCGTCCTGGCGCTCGTCAGCATCGTCTACGGCGCGCTGCTCGCGGTCGGCCAGCGGGACATCAAGCGCCTGGTGGCGTACGCGTCGATCTCGCACTTCGGCTTCATCATCATGGGCATCTTCGCGATGACCAGCCAGGGCCAGTCCGGCGCGACGCTCTACATGGTCAACCACGGCATCTCCACGGCCGCGTGGATGCTGCTGGCCGGCTTCCTCATCTCGCGGCGCGGCTCCCGGCTCATCGCCGACTACGGCGGCGTGCAGAAGGTCGCCCCGGTGCTCGCCGGCACGTTCCTGATCGGCACGCTGGCCACGCTGTCCCTGCCGGGACTGGCGCCGTTCGTGAGCGAGTTCCTGGTCCTGGTCGGCACGTTCACGCGCTACCCGGCGATCGGCATCATCGGCACCTTCGGCATCGTGCTCGCCGCGCTCTACGCCCTCGTCCTCTACCAGCGGACGATGACGGGCCCGGTGAAACCGGAGGTCTCCGCGATGCCCGACCTCAGGGTGCGCGAGCTCCTCGTGGTGGCCCCGCTGATCGTTCTGCTGATCTTCCTGGGCGTCTACCCGAAGCCGGTGACGGACATCGTCAACCCGGCCGTGAAGTCGACCCTGTCCGACGTACACAAGACGGACCCCAAGCCTGAGGTGGAGGCGGTGGCCAAGTGAGCGCAGCAGCCGTCCACAGCCTGTGGACAACGGCGGCGACCGCAGCCGACCCGATTTCGAAGATCAACGCGCCGAAGATCGAGTACGCGCAGCTGTCGCCCACCCTGATCGTCGTGGGCGCGGCGATCGTCGGCGTACTCGTCGAGGCGTTCGTCCCGCGCAAGTCCCGTTACTACGCCCAGGTGTTCGTGTCCCTCGTCGCGCTCGTCGCCGCCTTCGCCGCGGTCGTCGCGCTCGCCTCGGACGGATACGGCACCACCAAGGCGCACATCGCGGCGATGGGCGCGATCGCGGTCGACGGGCCGGCCCTGTTCCTGCAGGGCACGATCCTGCTGGCCGGACTGGTCGGCCTGTTCACCTTCGCCGAGCGGCGCCTGGACCCGGCGGCGCACGGCAACCGGGTCGACTCCTTCGCCGCGCAGGCCGCGTCCGTGCCGGGCAGCGACAGCGAGAAGGCGGCCGTGAAGGCCGGGTTCACCACCACCGAGGTGTTCCCGCTGCTGCTCTTCGCGATCGCCGGAATGCTGGTCTTCCCCTCGGCCAACGACCTGCTGACCCTGTTCGTGGCCCTGGAGGTCTTCTCCCTCCCGCTCTACCTGATGTGCGCCCTGGCCCGCCGCAAGCGGCTCATGTCGCAGGAGGCCGCGGTCAAGTACTTCCTGCTCGGCGCGTTCGCCTCCGCGTTCACCCTGTTCGGCATCGCCATGCTGTACGGCTACGCGGGCTCGGTGTCGTACGGGCGCATCGCGCAGGTCGTCGACGGCACGGTCACCAACGTCGACCCGGCGCTCGCGGGCACCATGGGCAACGACGCGCTGCTGCTGCTCGGCGGCGCGATGATCCTCATGGGGCTGCTGTTCAAGGTCGGCGCCGTGCCGTTCCACATGTGGACGCCGGACGTCTACCAGGGCGCGCCGACCCCGGTGACCGGGTTCATGGCGGCGGCGACGAAGGTGGCGGCGTTCGGTGCGCTGCTGCGGCTGCTGTACGTCGTCCTGCCGGGCATGCGCTGGGACTGGCGGCCGGTGATGTGGGCCGTCGCGATCGTCACCATGCTGGGCGGCGCGATCGTCGCGATCACCCAGACGGACATCAAGCGGCTGCTGGCGTACTCGTCGATCGCGCACGCCGGATTCATCCTCGCCGGTGTCATCGCCACGTCGAAGGACGGCGTCTCGTCCGTCCTCTTCTACCTGGCCGCGTACTCCTTCGTGACGATCGGTGCCTTCGCCGTGGTCACGCTGGTGCGCGACGCGGGCGGCGAGGCGACGCACCTGTCCAAGTGGGCGGGGCTCGGCCGCCGTTCGCCGCTGGTGGCGGCCGTGTTCGCGGTGTTCCTGCTGGCCTTCGCCGGTATCCCGCTGACCTCCGGCTTCGCCGGGAAGTTCGCCGTGTTCAAGGCGGCGGCGGAGGGCGGGGCGGCCCCGCTGGTCGTGATCGGTGTGATCTCGTCCGCGGTGGCGGCCTTCTTCTACATCCGCGTGATCGTGCTGATGTTCTTCAGCGAGCCCAGGCCGGAGGGCCCGACGGTCGCCGTGCCGTCGCCGCTGACGATGACCGCGATCGGGCTCGGTGTGGTGGTCACGCTGGTGCTCGGTGTGGCGCCGCAGTACTTCCTGGACCTGGCGAGCCAGGCGAGCGTCTTCGTGCGCTGATCGGGAACGCGTGCGCGTCGGGCCCCGGTTCTCCGTGTGGGAGCCGGGGCCTTCGCGCGTGTCGGATCAGGTGGTCGGGCACGTGACGTCGGGGTTGTACGCCGCGAGGAGTCCGTTGTCGTTGGGCTGGTAGAGCCACGCGTGGAGAATGAAGTAACCGGGCGGGTTGTCGTCGAAGGTCTCGCCGAACAGCGTCGGCGCGGCCTGCCCCGTGTTCTTGACGATCCACTCCACCGCGACCAGTTTGCGGTGGTCGCCGATCCCGTCCGTGTCCACGTAGTCGTCGCCGTCCATGTCCGCGTACACGAGGGCCGCCGGTCTGGCCGGATCGAGTGAGCCGATGTTCGCCTTGTTGACGTAGTGGTAGCCCACGCCTCCCGCGGCGGTGGCGTAGCACCCGCCTCTGGGGACGAAGCCACCGTCCTCGGCGAAACCCTCGTAGGCGTACCGGGCCGTCGCGTTGTACGTGTCGATGAGCTCGGTCCACACGGAGGGGTCGGGGTCGGCCTGGGCGGGCGCGGCCGACAGGGAGCAGACAGCCGCCACCGCCACGGTGACGGCGGCCTTGAGGAGCCGAGGGGCCATCGCGGTGCTCCTTGCAATCGTGGGATGCGATCGGGGATGCGCGGGACACCCGCGTCCCGCCCGAGCAGCATGTCCCGGCCCATACGGCCGCGCCACGCGACGCGAGCCATTGGGTGGAGCGCCGATCGCCCGGCGCGGGCCTGTGGACAACTCCGGCTCTGTCAGTCCGGACCCCTATCGTGGAGGCAGTGGTCGAGGGACGACACACGGGGGACGAGCGATGCACGGGATCGGCGGGACGGTTGTGACGACCGAGGCACACACGCCTGTGGCACACGGCGACAGCGAGGCACTCGCCACGCTCCACCGCGTCTTCGGGTACGACAGCTTCCGCGGCGAGCAGGAAGCGGTCATCGAGCACGTGGTGGCGGGCGGCGACGCCGTGGTCCTCATGCCGACCGGCGGCGGCAAGTCGCTGTGCTACCAGATCCCGTCCCTGGTCAGACCCGGCACCGGAATCGTGGTCTCCCCGCTCATCGCGCTGATGCAGGACCAGGTGGACGCGCTGCGGGCGCTCGGTGTGCGCGCCGGGTTCATGAACTCCACGCAGGACTTCGACGAGCGGCGGGTGGTCGAGGCCGAGTTCCTGGCCGGCGAGCTGGATCTGCTCTACCTCGCCCCGGAGCGGCTGCGGCTGGAGACCACCCTGGACCTTCTCTCCTGCGGCAAGATCGCCCTCTTCGCGATCGACGAGGCCCACTGCGTCTCCCAGTGGGGCCACGACTTCCGCCCCGACTACCTCGCCCTGTCGCTGCTCGGCGAGCGCTGGCCGGACGTGCCGCGTGTCGCGCTCACGGCGACGGCCACCCGCGCCACCCACGAAGAGCTCACCCAGCGGCTGCACATGCCGGCCGCCCGGCACTTCGTGGCGAGCTTCGACCGGCCCAACATCCAGTACCGGATCGTGCCGAAGGCGGACCCCAAGAAGCAGCTGCTGGCGTTCCTGCGCGAGGAGCACGCGGGGGACGCGGGCATCGTGTACTGCCTCTCCCGCAAGTCGGTGGAGGCGACGGCGGAGTTCCTGACCCGCAACGGCATCGAGGCGGTGCCCTACCACGCGGGCCTGGACGCGGGCACCCGCGCGGCGCACCAGTCCCGGTTCCTGCGCGAGGAGGGCCTGGTCGTGGTGGCGACCATCGCCTTCGGAATGGGCATCGACAAGCCGGACGTCCGCTTCGTCGCCCACCTCGACCTGCCCAAGTCGGTCGAGGGCTACTACCAGGAGACGGGCCGCGCCGGGCGTGACGGCCTGCCCTCCACGGCCTGGATGGCCTACGGCCTCAACGACGTCATACAGCAGCGCAAGATGATCCAGTCCTCCGAGGGCGACGAGGCGTTCCGCCGCCGGGCCGCCGCCCACCTGGACGCGATGCTGGCGCTGTGCGAGAGCGCCCGGTGCCGGCGCGGCCAGCTCCTCGCCTACTTCGGGCAGGACCCGGACGCGGCGGACTGCGGCAACTGCGACACCTGCCTCACCCCGCCCGAGACCTGGGACGGCACGGTCGCCGCGCAGAAGGTGCTGTCCACGGTGGTGCGGCTGCAGCGGGAACGGGGACAGAAGTTCGGCGCCGTGCAGATCGTCGACATCCTGCTGGGCAGGCGCACGGCCAAGGTCATCCAGTTCGACCACGACCAGCTCTCCGTGTTCGGCATCGGCGAGGACCTCACCGAGGGCGAATGGCGCGGTGTGGTGCGGCAGTTGCTCGCGCAGGGGCTGCTCGCGGTCGAGGGCGACTACGGCACGCTGGTGCTCACCGAGGCGAGCGGCTCGGTGCTGCGGCGCGAGCGAGAGGTGCCGCTGCGCAAGGAGCCGAAGAAGCCGGTGACCGCACGGTCGGCGTCCTCCGCCAAGGGCTCCAAGGCCAAGGCCGCCGCGGCCGAGCTGCCCGAGGCGCTCCAACCGGCCTTCGAGGCGCTGCGCGCCTGGCGGGCCGAACAGGCCAGGGAGCAGGGCGTCCCGGCCTACGTCATCTTCCACGACGCCACGCTCCGGGAGATCGCCACGGCCTGGCCGACCTCCGTGCAGCAGCTCGGCGGCGTCAGCGGCGTCGGCGAGAAGAAGCTGGTGACGTACGGCGAGGGGGTGCTGGCGGTGCTGGCCTCGCTGGGCGCGGCGCCCGGCGAGACGCCCGCGGCGGACACCGGTCCGAGTACCGAGGACGACTGGCCGGAGATGGAGGAGGAGCCGGAGCCGGACGACTGGATGTAGAGGGGGACAGGGCGCTGAGGCGGACGGGGGCGCCGCGGGTCAGGCCAGTGCCGTCAGCCCGGGGCCGAAGACGATCAGCAGCGGCAGCAGCGGCACCAGCGCGGCGACGGTCGCCGTGAGGGCCCGGTGGCGGCGTCCCAGCCTGCGCGGCGGCTGCAGCAGCCGGTTGACGCGCTCGCCGAGCAGGCGGTGGCTGGAGGAGCAGGACAGCACGCCCCGGTGCTGGTTCAGCTCGATCAGCGCCAGCGCGGTCGTCAGGTGCCCGCACCGCCGGGACGCAGTGTCGTCGGCGGCCAGCTCGACCAGCCGGTGCGTCTGGTCGCAGAAGTGGGCGAACAGCGGCACCCGGGGAAAACCCGTGGCCAGGGCCGTCGACAGATGCAGCAGCCAGTCGTGGTGGGCCCGCGCGTGGTCCTGCTCGTGTGTCAGCACGGCGTCCAGCTGGTGGTCGGTGAGCCGGTGCAGGGCGCCCGTCGTGACGACCAGCTGCGCCGGGTGGCCCGGCATCCACCAGGCGTCCGGATACTCGTCCTCCAGCACCAGCAGCGGACCGCGCGCCACCGCCTCGAGACCGGCGGGCAGCTCCGGCGCCCGCTCGCGCAAGTGCGCCCGGGTCACCCCGCGCCGCCGCCGCGCCTCGACGACCTCGCGGGTGAGCATCGCGGTGCTCCAGGCGGCCCCGCAGGCCAGCAGCAGGGTGAGGGCGGAGGCCCAGACGGGCGCGGCGGACAGGTCGTACGCCGCGGTCACCGCCGGCGGCGCGGGCGCGAACAGCTGGGCGCGCACCGTGCCGAACACGGCGGCCGCGCCCAGCGTCAGCGCCGTCAGGCAGCACAGCAGGACCGTGGCGACCAGGCACTGCCACACCCACAGGGCGACGACGGGCTCCCGCTCGGGCCAGGCCGCCCGTACCAGGGCGCGCGGCACCGGCACGGCGGCCGTCAGGGCGACGACGGTCAGCAGGAGCAGGCAGTAGGTCATGCCGCGGGCTCCGGTTCCTGGTCGGGAGGAAAGGGGCGAGGGCGGGGCGGCCGGCGCGGGGCCCGCCGTTCCGGCGGGCCCCGCGCACGAGTCGTCCGCCGCCAGTATGACGGCGAAGGGGGCGCCCGTCAGGAGACGCGGAAGACCCACTACGTCACGTGAGTCCCCGGTCACCCGGCACGGGACCGCCGGCCGGCTCCCGGCCCCAACTTCCGCTCACCCCGCGACGATCCGCCCCGTGACCTCGCCGAGGCCCACCCGGACCCCGCCCGGGCCAGGCGCCCACGCCGACAGGGTCACCACGTCCCCGTCCTCCAGGAACGTCCGCTTGCCCTCCGGAAGTTCCAGCGGGTCCCGCCCGTTCCAGGTCAGCTCCAGCAGGGAGCCGCGCTGCCCTGGCTCCGGACCGCTCACCGTGCCCGAGCCGTACAGGTCGCCGGTGCGCAGCGAGGCGCCGTTGACCGTCATCTGGGCGAGCTGCTGGGCGGCCGTCCAGTACATGGTGGAGAAGGGCGGCTCGGAGACGACGTGACCGTTGACGGCGACCGAGATCCGCAGGTCGTACCCGCCCGGCTCCACCGCCGCGCCGGAGGAGGCGGTGTCGTCGAGGTACGGAAGCAAGGTGTGAGTGCGCTCCGGCGGTGCCACGCGCGCGTGGTCGAGGGCGTCCAGGGGGGTGATCCACGCCGACACCGAGGTGGCGAACGACTTGCCGAGGAACGGTCCGAGGGGGACGTACTCCCAGGCCTGGATGTCCCGCGCCGACCAGTCGTTGAGCAGGCACAGTCCGAAGACGTGCTCGGGGAACTCCGCCAGTCCCACGGACGTTCCCATGGCGGAGGGCACGCCCACCACGAAACCCACCTCCGCCTCGATGTCGAGGCGCACCGACGGCCCGAAGACCGGCTCCGCGTCCCCCGGAGCCTTCCGCTGGCCGTTGGGCCGTACGACATCGGTGCCCGAGACGACCACGGTCCCCGACCGTCCGTGGTAGCCGATCGGCAGGTGCTTCCAGTTCGGTGTCAGGGAGTCCGCCGCGTCCGGGCGGAAGATCTGGCCGACGTTCCGCGCGTGGTGCTCGGAGGAGTAGAAGTCGACGTAGTCGGCGACCTCGAACGGCAGGTGGAGCGTCACCTGCGACAGCGGGTGGAAGTGCTCGGCGATCGTCTCCCGGTGCACCGTCACCCACGCCGTCAGCGCACGGCGTACGTCCGACCAGGTGGTGCGACCGGCGGACAGGAGCGCGTTCAGGGTCGGTTGCGCGAGCAGGGGCGCGTACGGCGAGCCGAGCGCCCGGGCCGCGGCGCCCGCGTCCAGGACGTGGTCGCCGAGCCGGACGCCGACGGTCCGCTCGCCGGCGGCCCCGAGGGAAAAGACGCCGTAGGGCAGGTTGTGCGGGCCGAAGGGGTCGCCCTCGGGGACGTCGAAGGGGGGCATGGGGTGCTGCCTCACTCTCACCTGTGTCACGAGCCAAGAACCGCACACCGGCGTGCGGCCCCGCCACACGTTACGGCCGAGTCGCCTGCCCTGACAGTGTCTAAAGAGTTTGCAATGTCCGAATTGGCCTTGTCGGAGGCCCCAATTCCGGCTTAGCGTCCTTTGGGGGACACGGACGGGGTGGGTCCGGTCCGTAGGGGGGACACGTGGGGGGACCCGTGGCCAGGAGCACGAGCAGTGTGCCTTTCGAGGCCGACCGTGCCGTGCCGGCCCTGATCGTCAAGTTCGGCGACTACCCGCTGCACCACGGTGGCGTGGGCGCGATCCGCAGCCTGGGACGCCTCGGTGTGCCCATGTACGCGATCACCGAGGACCCCTACACCCCCGCGGCCTCGTCCCGCTATCTGAAGAAGTGCTTCGTCTGGCCGACCACCGGCACGGAGGACCCCGGCCACCTGGTCGAGGGCCTGCTGCGGATCGGGCGCCGCATCGGCCGCCCCGCCGTCCTCGTCCCCACCGACGAGGAGGCCGCCGTCCTGATCGCGGAACACCAGGACATGCTCGCGGGCCGCTTCCTCTTCCCGCGCGTGGACCCGGCCCTGCCGCGCCGGCTCGCCAGCAAACAGGGCCTGCACGAACTGTGCGTGGAGCACGGCATCGCGAGCCCGGCGGCCGCGTTCCCGCAGTCCTACGACGACATCGTCGCCTTCGCCGAGAAGGCCCGCTTCCCGGTGGTGGCCAAGAACCGCGAGGCGTTTCTCAGGCGCACCCGGCCGGCGGTCAACGGCACGACGCGGATCGCCACCCGCGAGGGGCTGCTGCGGCTGGCCCGCGACTGGGGCGAGCGCCCCGGCGTGATCCTTCAGGAGTACCTGCCCAGGGAGGACGCCGAGGACTGGATCGTGCACGCCTACTTCGACCGCAACTCCACACCGCTCGCCCTGTTCACGGGCGTGAAGGTCCGCTCCTGGCCGCCGCACGCGGGCATGACGGCGAACGCGTACGTCGTCGACAACCCCGAACTCGCCGACATCGCCGCACGCTTCATCAAGCAGATCGGCTTCAGCGGCATCATCGACCTCGACCTGCGCTTCGACCGGCGCGACGGACAGTACAAGCTCCTCGACTTCAACCCCCGCATAGGCGCCCAGTTCCGGCTGTTCGAGAACGAGTCGGCCGTGGACGTCGTACGCGCCATGCACCTCGATCTGACCGAGCGCCCCGTTCCGGAAGGGGAACAGCGGGCCGGCCACCGGTACATCGTGGAGAACATCGACCTGCCCGCCCTGCTCGCCTACCGCCGCAGCGGCTATACGACGCCGCACGCACCGGCACGGGCGAGCGGGACGGAGCTGGCCTGGCTCGCGGGTGACGACCCGCTGCCGTTCCTCACGATGCTCGCGCGCTTCGTGCGGCCGGGCGCGAAGCACCTGTATCAGCTGTGGCGGACCAACCGCCGCGGCGGCACCGCCCGTTCGAACAGCTAGCCAGCGACGCCGGCTGTCCGAACCGGACACGAAGTGACGCAAGTGAACGTCCTGGGGAGGGACTTCGTGACTCAACCGGTTGCAGTCATCGGCGCCGGGCCCTTCGGCCTGTCGACCGCCGCCCATCTGCGCGCCCGGGGCATCCCGGTACGCGTGTTCGGCGAGCCCATGGTCAGCTGGCGCGACCACATGCCCGCCGGAATGCTCCTGAAGTCGACGCCGGCCGCCTCCAGCCTCCACGCCCCGCAGCGGGGCCACACCCTGGCCGACTACTGCGACGCCGCCGGCATCCGGCGGCTGGTGACCGACGAGGACATCATCCCCGTGGAGACCTTCATCGCCTACGGCGAGTGGTTCCAGCAGAAGCTGGTGCCCGACCTGGAGCGGGTGCGGGTGGTCTCGGTCGACCGGCGCGACGTGGGTGGCTTCGAACTCAAGCTGGACTCGGGCGAGTTGTTCACCGCCCGCGCTGTCGTCGTGGCGACCGGCCTGTCCGGCCTCTCCCACCTGCCCGCGGAACTCGCCGTGGCCGCCGCGGACGGCCCCGCCCCCACCGGCCCGGTCTCCCACAGCTCCCAGCACCACGACCTCACGCGCTACTCCGGCAAGGACCTGATCGTGGTCGGCGCCGGCCAGTCCGCGCTGGAGACGGCGGTGCTCGCGGCCGAGGCGGGCGCGCGGGTACGGGTGGTCTCCCGCGGGCGCGGCAAGGTCGACTTCGGCGCGCCGCCCTGGAAGCAGCCCAGGCTGCGCCCCGAGTCGCCCTTCGGCCGGGCCTGGTCCCTGTGGGCGTTCAGCTACTACGCGCAGCCCTTCCGTCATCTGCCGGCCCAGACCCGCCACTACCTGGTCCGCCGCGTCCTCGGCCCGCTCGGCGCCTGGTGGCTGCGCGAACGCTTCGAGGGCAAGGTGCAGGTCAGCGAGGTCGAGCGGATCGTGCGCACGGAGGCCGACGGCGGCAGCCCGGCGCTGACGGTCCGCACCCTCGACGGCCGGACGGACCAGCTGGCCGCCGACCACGTCATCGCGGCGACCGGCTACCGGGTGGACATCGCGGCGATGGACTTCCTCGGCCACGAGCTGCGCACCCGGCTCGCCGTCAGCCGCGGCGCGCCCCGGCTGGGTGCCGGATACGTCTCCTCGGTGCCGGGCCTGTACTTCACCGGTCTGCCGGCGGCGGCCTCGTACGGGCCGGTGATGCGGTTCGTGTGCGGCACGGACTTCGCCTCGCCGAGGCTCGCCAGGCACCTCGCGGCGGCCCACGGTTGAGACCCTGACGGACACGGCCGCAGGGGCCCGGCGGGCGCCGGGCCCCTGCGCCCACGGCCTCGGCTCGTGATCAAGGGCCGGGACCGGTGCGCGAGTTGACCGAGTGACGCCGGCGAACGGGGTGGTCGTCCGGTTCGCGATGAGTCGGCGGTGCGTCCTGTCCGTATTCTCTGATCATGGCCGCACCCACCGCATATGCACTCATCGCCACCGACCTGGACGGCACCCTCCTGCGAGGCGACGACACGTTGTCCGACCGGTCCCTCGCCGCCCTCGCGCGCGTGGCGGAGTCCGGCGCCCGGCACCTCGTGGTGACCGGCCGCCCGGCCCCCAGAGTGCGGCCCCTCCTGGACGACCTGGGCAGCACGGGGCTCGCGGTGTGCGGGCAGGGCGCGCAGGTGTACGACGCCGGCGCGGACCGTCTGCTGTGGTCCGTCAGGCTGGACCGGGAGCTGGCCGAGACGGCCCTCGGCAAGATCGAGGCCGAGGTGGGGCAGGTGTACGCGGCCGTCGACCAGGACGGCGTCGACGGGCTCACGCTCATCGAGCCCGGGTACCTGATGCCGCACCCGACCCTGCCCGCCGTACGCGTCGGGCGGCGCGACGACCTGTGGTGCGAGCCGATCAGCAAGGTGCTGCTGCGCCATCCCTACCTGTCCGACGACGAGTTGGCGGCGACGGCGCGTTCGGTGGTCGGTTCCCTGGCCACCGTCACCATGTCGGGACCCGGGACCGTCGAACTCCAGCCATGCGGCATCACCAAGGCGACGGGTCTCGCGCTGGCCGCCGAACACCTCGGCCTGGGACCGGCCCAGACCCTCGCCTTCGGCGACATGCCCAACGACATCCCGATGTTCGACTGGGCCGCCCGGGGCATCGCCATGGCCAACGCCCACCCCGAACTCAAGGCGGTGGCCGACGAGGTCACCCTGTCGAACGAGGACGACGGCGTCGCCGTCGTCCTCGATCGGATGTTCGCGGAGGTCTGTGACCTGCCGGCCTAGTAGGCGCCGTTGACGTTGTCGATGGAACCGTAGCGCTGGTAGGCGTAGTTGCAGGCGGCGGTGATGTTGGCGACCGGGTCGTAGGGGTCGTACGCCGTGCCCGCGACGTGGTAGGCGGCGAACGTCGGGTCGATCACCTGCAGCAGGCCCTTGGAGGGGGTGCCGGCCAGGGCGTTGGAGTCCCAGTTGTTGATGGCGTAGGGGTTGCCCGAGGACTCGCGCATGACGTTGCGGTAGATGCCGTCGTACGTGCCGGGGATGCCGTGCTGGGCCATGACCTGCAGGGACGCCCGGATCCAGCCGTCGAGGTTGTTGCTGTAGCCGAGCGAGGACGCGGTGACGACGCTGTCGGTCGCCGCGGAGGCGCTGGTCGCGCCGATGACCGGGAGGGCGAGCACGGCGGCGCCGGTGCCGACGACGGCGAGCTTGCGGACGAGGCGGGAGCGCTTGGTCTGGCGGTGGCGAGCGGTTGCGGGCATGGCGGTTTTCCTCTCCGTCGCCTGCGAGGTGAGCTGTCGGGTTCGGGCGGGAGCTGCCCGGCCGTGCCGCCGTACGGCGACACGACTTCACCCCGAGCCGGTCCGGGGCGTCGTGGGACGCCCCTCCGGCGGCTTACCTGGTTCCCCCGCTCCTGCCGTGCGTGTGAGTTGGTCGATGGGTGGAGAACGGGCGGCGGCAGGATTAGGCGTCCGCCCGGCAAGGCGGGAACGTATGCGAGAGCACATGTCCGGAACAAGTGGCGGAGTCACACCTCGGACCGCTTGACCTCGGTGTGGGGCGTTTGGGGTGCTTGATCCTTTGCGGTCGCCAAGCCTCAACTGGCGCTTCGAGGAAGGCGGATCGGCCGGAATCGCCCGGAATGTAGATCTTGGTCTCGCGTGAGCCAAGTCACGGGCGTCCACAAGCGCGCCAAATCGGGCAATGGGCCCAACTCATAGTCAACCGACTGCTCGTGAGGTCCGCTTCCCTCAAGTGCGATGTGAGCGCGCCCAGTCGCCCGCCGACGCAGACCGTCTCATTGGAGGAGGAAAGGGACTCTTCGGTGCGGTGGCCCGGAGCGCGCACGGGCGCGGCAGTCGCGCGCGAGGGCGTGAGGGCGCGAGGGGGATGGTCGGGCGCGCTCCGGGGGGGGCGCGGGTACGGGCCGCCTCGCCCGGCGGGGTGCGCACGCGCGCGGGGGCGATGTGGCGGCCCGCAGGGGTGGGCCGCTTCCGGGCGGGAAGCCGACTCCTGTGCGGGGTGCGCGACGCGGCTTCCCGTCGGCGGGACGGACCGGGTGACGGGGCGCGGCGGACGGAGGAGTCCGGTGGTCGGAGCGAGTCGTTAAATACACGCTGTTATCAGGTGATCACAAACATAACGGGCGTGATCCCATACCGCCCCTCCTGGACGGGCGGGCGGCATGGGTGATCGAAAGGCGACCGGATACGCTGACTTGAGTGAGGGCAGCGACCTATCGACAAACCGCGTAACCAGCCAGTAGACACCAGCAGACAGGAGACCCCTCGTGACCGTCGTCGGGCCGTTCGGGCTGAGCGTGCGGGACCAGGCTCTGGAAGCCGATGTCCAGGCCGGATTGGTGGCCGTCGAGGAGGGCCTGCTCGAAGCCACCAAGAGTGAGGTCCCCTTCATCACGGAGGCCGCCCAGCACCTGGTGCGCGCCGGTGGAAAGCGCTTCCGCCCCCTGCTGGTGATGCTCGCCGCCCAGTTCGGCGACCCGTACGCGCCCGGTGTGGTGCCGTCGGCCGTGGTGGTGGAGCTGACCCACCTCGCGACGCTGTACCACGACGACGTCATGGACGAGGCCGCGGTGCGCCGCGGGGTCGACAGCGCGAACACCCGCTGGGGCAACTCGGTGGCGGTCCTGACCGGCGATTTCCTGTTCGCGCGTGCCTCCCACATCCTGGCCGACCTCGGCCCGGAGGCCGTGCGGGTGCAGGCCGAGGCGTTCGAGCGGCTGGTCACCGGGCAGATCCTGGAGACGGCGGGGCCGCAGGACGGCCGGGACCCGGTCGAGCACTACCTGGACGTGCTCAGCGGCAAGACGGGGTCGCTGGTGGCCGTTTCCTGCCGGTTCGGCGCGATGATGTCGGGCGCCGACGAGACGGTCGTGGACGTGCTGACCCAGTACGGAGAGCGGCTGGGCGTCGCCTTCCAGCTCGCCGACGACGTCCTGGACATCGCCTCCGACTCGCACGAGTCGGGCAAGACCCCGGGCACGGACCTGCGGGAGGGCATCCCGACGCTGCCCGTGCTGCGGCTGCGGGAGCGGGCGCAGCGGCTCGGGCTGGCCGAGGACGTCGCGCTGTGCGAGCTGCTGGACTCCGACCTGAGCGACGACGCGCGGCACGCGGAGGCGCTGGCCGGACTGCGGGCGCACCCCGCGCTGGAGCAGGCGCGCCGGGACACCGTGCGGTACGCGCAGGACGCCCGGGCGGCGCTGGCTCCGCTGAAGGAGTGCGACGCCAAGGTGGCGCTCATGGAGATGTGCGACGCCGTCGTTCACCGGGCGGGCTGATTCGCCCCTGAGCGACCTGATTTCACCCTCCTGCCTCGGGTGGCCCCGTCGGCAGGATCGTGCGGTGTGACGTACGTCACATGGGTGGGCTGAGCCCTGTCTCCGGTCCCGCCGTACGCATACGCAGAAGGCCGGCGCAGGCGGTGCCGGCCGGTCTGCGGGGAGAAAACGGAATCATGGGCGTTCACGCGACGTTATCGAAGCGCTGCAAGAGCCTGATCGCGACCGCTGTCACGGTGGCCGCCCTCGGCGGCGTCGCCGCCGCGGCGACTCCCGCCTCCGCCGCCGGAGGCGACGACGGCGCCGGTGCGGGGGTGACCCTCCTCGCCACCAGTCTGCGCGGCGCCAACGAGGTGCCCGTGCCGGGCGGCCCGGCGGCGGGCGACAAGGACGGCGCCGCCCTCGAGTTCATCAAGATCGACGGCGACCGGGTGTCCGTCGCCGTCACCTGGCGCGGCACCGGCAGGCCGACCAAGCTCCACCTCCACCAGGGCGCCAAGGGCACCAACGGCGACGTGCGGATCGACTTCAGCGGGCTGCTGAAGAACAGCAGGCGGCACAGCGTCACCGGCACGGTCGAGGTCGAGGACCCGGCGCTGCTCGACGCGCTGCGGAACGACCCCGGTTCGTTCTACGCCAACCTGCACACCGCCGCGTTCCCCGGGGGAGCCGTCCGCGGCAGCCTCCACAAAGTCACCGTCGCCGCCTTCGACTTCCGGGACGCCCTCGACAACTTCCGTGCCTCGGTGGTCAGGGGCCGGCAGATCTACGAGTGCAAGGCCACCGACGCCGGCGGCTACGCCTACGCCCAACGCGACGTCGACGCCCTGCTCGAAGGCGGCATCCACCACACCTTCGTGGCGCCCGGCTCCGGAACGCCGCAGTGGGTCGCGCCGGACGGCAGCGCGGTCACCGGGGCCGTGCTGTCCAGGACCCCGAACGGGGACGGCAACATCCCCGAACTGGACCTGAAGGCCACCTCGTCCGGCCGGCACCACGGCCTGCTCGCCGGCACCACGGAGATCCTGCGGCTCAACACCGTCGGCGGAGTCGCCCCGTCCGGTGCCTGTGAGCCGGGCAGCGTCGTGGGCGTGCCGTACCGGGCGGACTACGTCTTCCTGCAGGGCTGACACGAGGGCTCCGCAGGGCTGGCGCGCGCGTCTTCGCAGAGCTGACCCGCGGGCCGATCTCGGCCGTGTCCGGGCGGTGCCTCCCGCGCCACGACCCCTACGGGTCGGGGGAGGCGCCGCCCGCTCGTGTCATACCCCAGGAGTACACACAGTTGCCTCCGCGGTCTGACGCTTCCTCCCGGCCGATTTGGTCAACTGGAGACCACGGAAAACACCACTCCTCACCGATTCGGGTGAGAATGGCGGCTACGGGGTGGATGCACGGGAGTTGGAAGCCGCCGCCGACGACGGAGGTAGCGCACAGATGGCACCGTACGAATCCGACGACAGCACGAGCGCCGACGAGACCGACGACCTGCGCGCCGGGCGGCGCAAGGCCGCTCGGTACGTCGTCCCGGTCGCGGTGGTGGGGGTGGCCGCGGCGACCATCGGGCTCGTCCCCGCGCTCGCCGACTCGGGCGACCCGAACCTGCCGAAGATCAGCGCACAGCAACTCATCGAGAAGATCGCCAAGTCGGACGTGCAGCAGATGTCCGGCACGGTGAAGATCAGCACCGACCTCGGCCTGCCCGACCTCGGCGGGCTGGAGTCCAGCCTGACCTCCGGTGCGACCCGCGGGTCCGGTGACGGCTCGTCCGCCGACCCCTCCGCCAAGCTCACCGAACTGGTCACCGGCACGCACACCGTGCGCGTCGCGGCCGACGGCCCGGACCGGCAGAAGCTATCCCTGCTGGAGAACGCGGCCGAATACAGCCTCATCCACAACGGCAAGGACGTCTGGGGCTACGACAGCCGGTCGAACTCGGTCTACCACTCGACCGGGCACGACAGCGCCGACGCGCGGAAGAAGCAGGAGCAGACCCCCGCGACCCCGGACCAGTTGGCCAAGGAGGCCCTGAAGGCGGTCGACGGCACCACGTCCGTCAGCGTCCAGGGCACCGCGCAGGTCGCGGGCCGGGACGCGTACCGGCTGGTCATCAAGCCCAAGGACGCCGGCTCGACGGTCGGTCAGATCACCGTCGCCGTCGACGCGAAGACCGGTCTGCCGCTGAAGTTCACGCTGACCCCGGCGAGCGGCGGCGCGGCCGTGGTCGACGCAGGCTTCACCCAGATCAGCTTCGCCAGGCCCGCCGCCTCGACCTTCGACTTCAAGACGCCCAAGGGCGCGAAGGTCACCGAGGACAAGGGCCATGAGAACGGCGCTCTGAAGGGCGACGGCCGGCACGGCGCGCCCGGCAAGGACCCCGGCAAGGGCCTGCCCGGCAAGGACCTCGGCAAGGGCCCCGGCGGGATGAACGTCATCGGCGAGGGCTGGGACTCCATCGCCACCTTCGACACCGGTGGCAAGGGCGTGCCGTCCGGCTCCGAGGCCGGCGGCCAGTTCGGCGGGTTCCTCGACTCGCTCGGCGACAAGGTCACCGGCAAGTTCGGCTCGGGCACGGTCTTCAAGACCCGCCTGATCAACGCCCTCATCACCGACGACGGCAAGGTCTACGTCGGCGCGGTCGACAAGGACGCGCTGGTGAAGGCGGCGAACGCGGGCTGATCGGGGAGAGACCGGTCCACGAGCACGACAAGAGCCGGTCCACGAGCACGAATCGAGGGAGCCGATGGACGAACCGTCCGCCCCGGAGCCGCAGCGGGACGCGCCGGGTGACAGCGTCATCGCCACCCAGGCGCTCACCAAGCGCTACCGCGGCGGACAGCTCGCCGTGGACGGCCTCGACCTGACCGTCCCCGCGGGCAGCGTCTTCGGCTTCCTCGGTCCGAACGGCTCGGGCAAGACCACCACCATCCGCATGCTGATGGGCCTGATCGAGCCGACGTCGGGCTCGGCACGCGTCCTCGGACGCCCCATGCCCAGAGCCTCACGCACCGTGCTCCCGCAGGTCGGGGCGCTCATCGAGGGCCCTGCCCTGTACGGCTTCCTCTCCGGCCGCGACAACCTCCTGCGCTACGACGCCGCCGACCCGACCGCCGACCCGCGTACCCGGCGGACCCGCGTCGCGGCGGCACTGGACCGGGTCGGACTGACGGCGGCGGCCGGCAAGAAGGCCAGGGCGTACTCGCTGGGCATGAAGCAGCGGCTGGGCCTCGCCGCGGCTCTGCTGCAACCGCGCAGACTGCTCGTGCTGGACGAGCCCACCAACGGCCTCGACCCGCAGGGCATGCGGGAAATCCGCTCCCTGATCCGGGAGTTGGCGTCGGACGGCACCACCGTCTTCCTCTCCTCCCACCTGCTGGACGAGATCGAGCAGGTGTGCACCCACGCGGCCGTGATGGCGCGGGGCCGGCTGATCACCCAGGGCGCGGTGGCCGATCTGGCGGCGGGCGCGCGCGGCCGGCTGGTCGTCACCACCCCGGACACCGGGGGGGGGGGGGGCGGCACGGGTGCTGAAGGAGCAGGGGGCCGGTGACGTCGTGACGGCCGAGGACCGGGTGACGGCCGAGCCGCCGGACAAGGACCTTGCCGAGGTGAACGCCGCCTTGGTGAAGGCGGGCGTCCGCGTCCGCGGCTTCGGAGTCGAACGGGCCTCCCTGGAGGACGCGTTCGTGGCGCTGACGGGGGAGGGGTTCGATGTCGCGGGCTGAAGCCGCCTCACCGGAGGAGACCGTGCGGCGGGCCGGCGCGGCCCGCGGGGTGAGCCCGCTGTGGACCTTCGGGCTCCTGCGCAGCGAACTGCTCACCACCTTCCGCCGCTGGCGCACCCTCGCCCTGCTCGCCGTCCTCGCGGCCGTGCCGATCCTCGTCGGCATCGCGGTCAAGATCGAGACCGGTGACGGCTCCTCGGCCGGCCCCGGCGAGGGCGGCGGCCCGGCCTTCATCTCGCAGATCACCAACAACGGCCTGTTCCTGGTGTTCACCGCGCTGGCCGCGACGCTCCCGTTCTTCCTGCCGATGTCCATCGGCGTGGTCGCGGGCGACGCCATCGCCGGCGAGGCGAACGCCGGGACCCTGCGCTACCTCCTGGTGGCCCCGGCCGGCCGCACCCGCCTGCTGCTGACCAAGTACGCGACGGTCATGGTGTTCTGCCTCGTGGCCACCCTCGTGGTCGCCGTCTCGGCCCTCACGGTCGGCGCCATCCTCTTCCCCCTGGGCGATCTGACGACGATCTCCGGCACTCAGATCAGCTTCGCCGACGGCGTGGGCCGGGCTTTTCTGATCGCCCTCGTCGTCGCCGCGTCCCTCATGGGCGTCGCGGCTCTGGGCCTGTTCGTCTCCACGCTCACGAACAGCGGCATCGCGGCGATGGCGACCACCGTCGGCCTGCTGATCACCGTCCAGATCCTCGACCAGATCCCCCAGCTCCACGCCCTCCAGCCGTACTTCTTCTCCCACTACTGGCTGTCCTTCGCCGACCTGATGCGCGACCCGGTCTACTGGGACGACCTGACGAAGAACCTCGGCCTGCAGGCCCTGTACGCGGCCGTGTTCGGATCGGCGGCCTGGGCCCGGTTCACGGCGAAGGACATCACGGCCTAGCCGCCCCGGCCGTCAGCCTTCGTAGGGGAAGCGGGCGAGCGGGGCCTCCTGGGCGAAGAAGGTCTTGGCGCGGGCGAGGGCGTCCGTGTCGTTCAGCACGTCGCCGCGCGCGCTGCCGTTGCCGAGCAGAACCCCGCCGAAGCGCATCCCCATGTAGGCGGCCGAGTTGTTGAGGGTGCCGATCAGCGGAGCGGCGACCTCGGACTCCTCGTGAGCGAGGGCGGTGACGCCCCAGAGGGTGCGGCCCGCCATGGTGGCCTTGAAGTCGGTGCCGGGGGTGCGCAGCCAGCCGGACCAGTGGTCCAGGTAGCGCTTGGTGTGGCCGGACACCGAGTACCAGTACAGGGGCGAGACGATCACGAGGTCGGTGGCCGCCAGCGTGGCGTCCAGGAGGAGTGCCTGGCTGCTGCCCGCCGGCGGCCGCACATGGTCGCTGTCGCGGCGCTGGTCCACGAAGTCGGGCAGCGGGTGTTCGGCCAGGCTGATCCACCGCTGCTCGACGTCCGCGGGCAGCTGTTCAGCGGCCTCGCGGGCGAGCAGTTCGGTGTTGCCGTCGGCCCGGCTGCTGCCCAGGACGAAGAGGAAACGGCGGCCGGTCATGGATCCCCCAGGAGTTCGACGCGATACGGAAGACAGGTACGGGCAAATTGAAAGCACCTGCATTATATGCACATGCATCATAATGCTCGGAGGGACCTGGGCGGATCACTGGAACGATGCTGTGACGTCGTGGTGACATGAGAACCTTGGGTGGGCGGAGAGACTCCACCTTGAGCGTGTCGACCCGATCGTGACGCGCTGAACCGCCGGTTCGCCGGCATGTTCGAGTGAGGGCACAGATGTCTCGACCCAGCGGCGACACCCAGCGGGAACAGCAGGGCGCAGCGCCCTCGGCCCTGGCGGCCGCGCCGATCGACGTGCACATCCCCGCCGACGCGACGGGCGCGGCGGTCGCGACGATCGGCGGGGTGCCGCTCCCGGTGGCCGACGGCGAGGACGTCCAGCAGGCCGTTCTCGGCCATCTGCGCCGCATCGCCCTCGCCACCGGCCACCCGGCCCGGGCCACGATCCACGACGAACGCCTCGGCTTCGTCGTCCCCCTCCAGGTCGACCCCGACGGCTCCAGCCGCCTCACCGGCTCCCCGTCTCCGGCACCGCGACGGGCGACTCCGTCTGCGTCTGCGTCTGCGACCGCGACTCCGGCACCGCGACGGGCGACTCCGGCTCCGGACGCTCCCGCGGGTCGGCCCACGACTCCGGCTCCGGACGCTCCCGCCGGTCGGCCCACGACTCCCGCTCCGGACGCTCCCGCCGGTCGGCCGACGAACACCCCCGACTCCACGCCCGTAGCGCCGATGCGGCAGCAGGCGGAACCGGCGCGGGAGAACGTGCCCGCCTTCTCGCTGCGGGCGGTGTCCGCACCGCAGCCGCTCGGGCAGCACGCGCCCGCCTTCGCGCCGCGTGCCGTCGCGGAGTCCGCCGCCGGTTCGGCACCGACGTTCGCGATCCGCGCGGTACCCGAGAGGGCGCCCGGCACGGTCGCGCCGCCCACGGGCGTGTTCGGACCGCCCCCGCTGATGGACGCGGTCCCGCCGCGCCCGGCGCCGGGCGCGGACACGGTCACCTGGCCGTCACCGGCGGACGCCGACGCACCCGAGGACGTCACACCTGCCTTGACGACGCCGCCCGGCGCGGACGCCGTCGGCACCCCCCGCGCCGCCGGCCCGTCCCGCTCGTCCGGCACTCCGCTCCTGCCGCGTCTGGACCCCGAGCCTGCGCCCAAGTCCGCCCCCACCCCTGCCCGAGGCTTCGACGCCGTGGCCGAAGCCGTGCTCGGGGACGAGCCGCCCACCGCGCCCGGGTTCCTCCTGGAGCCGATGGCCCAGGTGAACGACGCCGTACGGTCGGGACGGACAGCGGAGGCGGACCAGTTGGCCACGCGGGTGGTGGGAGAGGCGTCGGCGGTACTCGGGCTGGAGCACCCGGAGGTGCTCAAGCTGCGCGAACTGGCCGCGTACATCGCCTACTTGGCCGGTGAGCCGGTCCGCGCCCACCGGCTCTCGCTCGATCTGGCCCGTCTGCACCGCCGTCTGGGGAACGCGGAAGGGGCGTACGGGAACATCCAGAGCGCGGCGACCGCCTGGCGCGCCGTGCGCGACCCGGAGCAGGGGCTCGTCCTCGGGCGCGACCTGATCGGCCTGTGGAGCGAACTCGTCGCGGAGGGCGGCCCGGCCGCCGAGGAGACCGAGCGGCTGGACTCGGCCCGCACGCGGATGGGCCGACTCGCGGAACGCGCCCGCAACTCGGCCCGTTGACCGCGGAGTCGGCCCGTTACGAGGTCAGCTTCCAGACCGCGTACGCGATCGCGTCGCCGTTGCGGTCCAGCGCGGTGTCGTTGATGTTGGAGGCCTTGTCGCAGGAGGAGTGGTAGCAGGCGTCGAAGGCCCGTCCCGACGTGCCGCCCCACTTGCTCGCCTGCGCCGCGGTCTTGATGTAGTCGGCGCCGCTGAACAGGCCGCCGACCGGGACGCCGGCGTTCTTGAACGGCGCGTGGTCCGAGCGTCCGTCGCCCTCGGTCTCGGGTTCCGTGGAGACGCCGAGGCCGGCGAAGTAGTCCTGGAACGTCTTCTGGATCGTGGGGTCGTCGTCGTAGACGAAGTAGCCCGGGTTCGGGGAGCCGATCATGTCGAAGTTCAGATAGCCGCTGATCTTCGAACGGTCGGCGCTGGAGAGGCCGTTGACGTAGGAGCGGGAGCCGACCATGCCCAGTTCCTCGGCGCCCCACCAGGCGAACCGCAGGTGCTTGGCCGGCTGGTAGCCCGCCCGGGAGACGGCGAGGGCGGTCTCCAGGATCGCCGCCGAGCCGGAGCCGTTGTCGTTGATGCCCGGCCCGGCGCTGACGCTGTCCAGGTGCGAGCCGGCCATCAGGACCCGGTTGGCGTCGCCGCCCGGCCAGTCGGCTATCAGGTTGTAGCCGGTGCGGCCGGAGGACGTGAACTGCTGGACCGTCGTGGTGAATCCGGCCGCGTCCAGCTTGGCCTTCACATAGTCGAGCGAGGCCTTGTAACCGGCGCTGCCGTGGGCGCGGTTGCCACCGTTGGCGGTGGCGATGGACTGCAGCTGGGCGAGGTGGGCCTTGACGTTCGCCACGCTGATGTCGGGAGCGGCGGCAGCCGCCGTGGGGGCGGGGGCCGCGCCGGCCGTCGCGCCATTGGTCAGGAGCATGACAGCCGAGAGGGCGGAGGCGGCGGCGCAGACGGCGGCCGCACGCCCGGAAACGGAGAACTTCATGTGGGGGGCTCCGAATTCCTTGAAGGGAATGGGGTCCCCGGATGGTGAAGCTTTTACCAACCGCGCGTCAAGAGCGTTATCAGGACATGCGGTTCGCATACCGGAGCCGCCACCCCTCACAGACCGCCTGCCGAGACCGCCCCCCGGACACGCCCGCCGGGACCGCCCCCGCGGCCTAGGACACGCAGAACTCGTTCCCCTCCGGGTCCGCCATCACCACCCACTCGCCGGCCGGCTCCTTCACCCGCCGCAGCACATTCGCCCCCAGCGCCTCCAGCCGCTCGACCTCGCCCTCGCGCCGCCCGTCGCCGGGGTGCAGATCGAGGTGCAGGCGGTTCTTCACGGTCTTCGCCTCCGGCACGCGCTGGAACAGCAGCCGCCGCCCGCGCCCGACGCCGGTGTCCTCGTCGTACGGGTCCTCCGGGTGCCGTACGGCGATCAGATCCAGGAAGGCCGGGCGTCCGTGGGAGTCGACGGTCGCCTCGGCCGGCAGGGCCCCGGCCTCCAGCAGCCGGCGCACGAGCACGCTGTTGTCCTCGACCTCGTAACCGAGCGCGGCGGCCCAGAAGTCGGCCTGGGCGTGCGGGTCGCCGGCGTCGACGACGATCTTCCAGTGGATGGGGGCCGGGGGCGGGGCGGGTGTCTGCGTCATGGGACCACTTATAGCGGCCGGGTCCGACAGTCCGCCGTGACCTGCGGTTCCCGCGAGGCGCCGGTCGGTGTCAGGCGTCCACCGGAGCGGACGGTGCCGCCGCGATCGTCGGCACGGCCGCTCCCCGCTCCCGGGCGACCCTGCGCGCGGCGCGCCACGCGTCGGCCGTCAGCAGGCACAGCGCCAACCACACCAGCGCGAACCCGGCCCACCGCTCGGCGGGCATCGCCTCGTGGAAGTACAGGATGCCCAGCAGGAACTGGAACACCGGGGCGAGATACTGCAGCAGCCCCAGCGTCGACAGCGGCACCCGTATGGCCGCCGCCCCGAAGCAGACGAGCGGCAGCGCGGTCACCACTCCGGTCGCCGCGAGCAGCGCGCCGTGCCCAGGGCCCTCGGTCGCGAAGGTCGAGTCGCCGCGCGAGCCGAGCCACAGCAGGTAGGCGAGTGCCGGCAGGAACTGGATAGCGGTCTCCGCGGCCAGCGACTCGATGCCCCCGAGCCCGACCTTCTTCTTCACGAAGCCGTACGTGGCGAACGAGAAGGCGAGGGTGAGCGAGATCCACGGCGGCTGCCCGTACCCGACCGTCAGGACCACGACCGCGGCGAACCCGATCCCGACCGCCGCCCACTGCACGGGCCGCAGCCGCTCCTTGAGGACGAGCACGCCCAGGGCGATGGTGACCAGCGGATTGATGAAGTACCCGAGCGATGCCTCGACGACGTGCCCGTTGTTCACGGACCAGATGTACACCCCCCAGTTGACCGTGATCACGGCCGCCGCCACCGTGATCAGGGCCAGTCGCCGCGGCTGCCGCACCAGCTCACCGGCCCAGGCCCAGCGCCGCATCACGACGAGCGTGACGGCCACGAACCCCAGGGACCAGACCATGCGGTGGGCGAGGATCTCGACCGATCCGGCGGGCTTCAGCAGGGGCCAGAAAAGGGGGACGAGACCCCACATGCCGTACGCCGCGAAGCCGTTCAGCAGGCCGATCCGCTGCTCGCTCTTCGACTTCCCGGTCATGGGCACCTCCCGCTCACCTCGTCGCACACGCGTGCAGCCTCGAAGGTAACGCCGGAAACCCCCGCCTGTCATGCCCGTATCGCCATACGGTCATGACAGGCTGGGGTGGGGGATGCGAGGCCCGCGGCGGGGGAGTGGTCAGCCCTTGAGCGCGGCCGTGATCGACTCGGCGATCGGCGTGGTCGGGCGGCCGATCAGGCGGCTGAGGTCACCGCTGTCGACGACCAGCTCGCCCTTCTCGACCGAGGCGTCCACGCCGGCGATGATCGCGGCCACCGGCCCGGGCAGGCCGGCGCCGGTCAGGATGCCGGTGTACTCCTCGACGGAGACCGGGTGGTAGGCGATCTCCTTGCCGGTCTGCCTGCTCAGCTCGGCCGCGTACTCGGCGAAGCTCCAGGCCTCGTCGCCACCCAGCTCGTACGTCTTGTTCTCGTGTCCCTCGCCGGTCAGCACGGCGACGGCGGCGGCCGCGTAGTCGGCGCGGGCGGCGGAGGAGACCCGGCCCTCGCCGGCCGCCTGGGTGACGGCGTTGTACTGCAGGACGGGGGCGAGCTGCTCGGTGTAGTTCTCGTTGTACCAGCCGTTGCGCAGCAGCACGTAGGGCAGGCCGGAGTCCAGCAGGGCCGCCTCGGTGTCGCGGTGGTCGTCGGCGAGCGCGGCCTTCAGGGAGCCGGGGGCGCTGGTGTAGGCGAGCAGGGCCACGCCTGCGGCCTTGGCGGCGTTGATGACGACCTTGTGCTGGCCCACACGGTCGTTGCCGACCTCGCTGCCGGAGATCAGCAGGACCTTGTCACCGGCCGAGAAGACGTGGTCGAAGGTCTCGGGGGTGTTGTAGTCGGCGACCGCGAGCCGCACGCCGCGTGCGGCGAGGCCGGCCGCCTTGGCCTCGTCGCGGACGACGGCGGTGATCTGGTCCGCCGGGACCTTCTCCAGCAGCTGCTCCACGACGTGACGGCCGAGGTGTCCGGTTGCTCCGGTGACGACGATGCTCATGGTGTGAAACTCCTTGTGGGGTGCGGATGCACTAACCCTAGGAGAAGCGCTAACTATTGGAAAGTACCAACTTTGAAGTAAGGTACTGGCATGTCCGTAAGCACCAGCGCCTCATCGCCCGCCGTCTCCGGGAACGACACCGGTGAGACGATGTGCCCCCACCGCCTCGTCCTGGAACACGTCACCAGCCGCTGGGGCGTGCTGGTCCTGATCGAGCTCCTCGACCGCCCCTACCGCTTCAGCGAACTGCGCCGGGCGATCGGCCGGGTGGGCAAAGGGGTCAGCGAGAAGATGCTCACCCAGACCCTGCAGACCCTGGAACGCGACGGCCTGGTCCACCGCGACGCGAGGCCGGTGATCCCCCCGAGGGTCGACTACTCCCTCACCGACCTGGGCCGAGAGGCCGCCGAACAGGTACGCGCCCTGGCCGAGTGGACGCAGCGGCGGATGGGGGAGGTACAAGAGGCACGGGAGCGGTACGACGCGCGCAAGGCGGGTCCTGAGCAGGAGTGATGCGCCCCGCCCGAGGTGGCGCAAGGTATGCGCACGGCGCCAGGGGGCACATTCATGTCAGGGCGTTGGTCGACGTGTGAGACACATCCTTCCATGCGCCCCCTTTCCGCCTCCCACGCCGACTTGAGTCGCCCGGCACGCTGGATGCGGAGTGCTACGTCCACCGCGCGCCACTGGCGGTGCCACCCTTTCGGCGCACGGTCACCGGATCCAGGGGGATGCCTTGACATGGCCACACGGAAGCGAGTCGCGCGCAGTATCGGTTCTGCGGCACTCGCAGGACTCGGCCTGATGCGGGCGCTCTTCGCCCGTGGGGCCCGCCGCCGACGCCAGGACGAGATCCTGGCCGAGTTGTTGCGGCAACTGACGCTGATGACCGAGGAGATCCATCGGGCCAATCTGATCCAGCAGTACCGCCTCGCCGCGGAGCAGATGGAGAGGATGATCGACGACCCGACTCTGGCGGTGGCCGCGAGCACTTTGCCGGGCCTCTCCGAGAGCAGGCGCCGACAGATGATCTTCGCCAACCGGCAGTACGGCAACCTGCTGCTGTCTCATCGGGTGGGGGCCTGCGAATGGGACGAGCTCATCGGTCATCTACGGGTCCTGTGCCGCAACGCGCTGTTCGCCGAATACTGGGACCGCACGGTCGAGCACCGCAGGAGCCTTCCGACGGATTCCCTGGAGGCACGGGTCGGCGCCGTGGTCGACGTCATGCTGGAGGAACTGGCCGAGGACCCGGACGAGTGGTGGATCGTGGGCCCGGCATCCAGGGACCCCTCACCATGAAGGACTGATCCGCGTGATGAAACACGGATCTCACATCGCGAGCACGGAGACCCACACAATCACACGTCGGGGATGTCCCGCTTGGCCCGGATGAGGGTCTCTCGGTCGATCACGACGATCCGCTCGTAGTCGGCGCGCGCCGCATCGGGGGGGAGGAGGGGGTCCAGGACCTCGGTGGCTTCGGTGCCGATGACGGCGAACCTGCCGTCACTCAGCTCGAACACGTCCGGACAGGTCTCGGCGGTCTGGCTGCCTCGGAGCTTGGGGTGATCTCCGATACGGCGGACGACGCTGAGGGGGGTGTTATCGGGACGCACTTGCTCCGGAGCCTTCCTTGGAGCGGGAAAGCTCCGGCGTGGTGGGACAGTCCGCACAGAATTGCACAAGATCAGCTTCTCGAGAAAACGGCTCCGGCGTAGCCGGAAAAATGCCCCCACTTGGCTGTAAGTGACGTCAAGTGTCAGAACTCGGAGCGGGGTGGCCCCAAGTCCTGACACATTGACACATGTGGCGGCCCGTCAGCCGACGACGGTCCAGGTGTCGCCGCCAGCGAGCAGCGCCGCCAGGTCGCCCTTGCCGTGCTGTTCGATCGCCGTGTCCAGCTGGTCGGCCATCTGGGTGTCGTAGACCGGGCGGTCCACGGACCGCAGGACGCCGATCGGGGTGTGGTGCAGGGTGTCGGGGTCGGCCAGCCTGGACAGGGCGAAGGCCGTGGTGGGGGACGCCGCGTGGGCGTCGTGCACCAGGACCTGCGCCTCGTTCTCCGGCGTCACCGTGACGACCTTCAGGTCGCCGGTGGCCGCGTCCCGGACGACCCCCCGCGAACCGTCCGCACCGAAGCGGATCGGCTGCCCGTGCTCCAGCCGGATCACCGCCTCCTCCGCCCGCTGCTTGTCCTTCACCGCGTCGAAGGCGCCGTCGTTGAAGATGTTGCAGTTCTGGTAGATCTCGATCAGGGCCGTGCCCGGGTGGGCGGCGGCCTGCCGCAGGACCTCGGTCAGATGCTTGCGGTCGGAGTCGATGGTCCGGGCGACGAAGGACGCCTCCGCGCCCAGGGCCAGCGAGACCGGGTTGAACGGCGCGTCCAGCGAGCCCATCGGCGTCGACTTGGTGATCTTGCCGACCTCGGAGGTCGGGCTGTACTGGCCCTTCGTCAGACCGTAGATCCGGTTGTTGAACAGCAGGATCTTGAGGTTGACGTTGCGGCGCAGCGCGTGGATCAGGTGGTTGCCGCCGATGGACAGCGCGTCGCCGTCACCCGTGACCACCCACACGCTCAGATCACGGCGCGAGGTCGCCAGACCCGTCGCGATCGCCGGCGCCCGGCCGTGGATGGAGTGCATGCCGTACGTGTTCATGTAGTACGGGAAGCGCGAGGAGCAGCCGATGCCCGAGACGAAGACGATGTTCTCCTTGGCCAGCCCCAGCTCCGGCATGAAGCCCTGGACGGCCGCCAGGATCGCGTAGTCACCGCAGCCGGGGCACCAGCGCACTTCCTGATCGGACTTGAAGTCCTTCATGGACTGGCGGGCCTCGGCCTTGGGGACGAGCGAGAGCGCCTCGATCGTGCCCGTGCCTTCCGTGGTCGTCTCAGCCATCGATGGCCTCCTTGAGAGCCGTGGCGAGCTGCTCAGCCTTGAACGGCATGCCGTTCACCTGGTTGTACGAGTGGGCGTCCACCAGGTACTTCGCCCGGATCAGCGTGGCGAGCTGCCCGAGGTTCATCTCGGGGATCACCACCTTGTCGTAGCGCCGCAACACCGCGCCCAGATTCCCCGGGAACGGGTTGAGGTGGCGCAGGTGGGCCTGGGCGATCGATTCGCCGGCCGTCCGCAGCCGCCGTACCGCCGCCGTGATGGGGCCGTAGGTCGAGCCCCAGCCCAGCACCAGGGTGCGGGCGCCGTGCGGGTCGTCCACCTCGACGTCCGGGACCGCGATGCCGTCGATCTTGGCCTGGCGGGTGCGGACCATGAAGTCGTGGTTGGCCGGGTCGTAGGAGATGTTGCCCGAGCCGTCCTGCTTCTCGATGCCGCCGATGCGGTGCTCCAGACCCGGCGTGCCGGGGACGGCCCAGGGGCGGGCGAGCGTCTGGGGGTCGCGCTTGTAGGGCCAGAACACCTCGCTGCCGTCGTCCAGGGTGTGGTTCGGGCCCTGAGCGAACTGCACGCTCAGATCGGGCAGCTCGTCCAGCTCCGGGATGCGCCACGGCTCCGAGCCGTTGGCCAGGTAGCCGTCGGAGAGCAGCATCACCGGGGTGCGGTAGGTCAGCGCGATCCGGGCCGCCTCCATGGCTGCGTCGAAGCAGTCCGCCGGCGTGCACGGGGCCACGACCGGCACCGGGGCCTCGCCGTTGCGGCCGAACATCGCCTGCAGCAGGTCCGCCTGCTCGGTCTTGGTCGGCAGACCCGTGGAGGGGCCGCCCCGCTGGATGTCGATGATCAGCAGCGGCAGCTCCAGGGAGACCGCCAGCCCGATGGTCTCGCTCTTGAGGGCCACGCCCGGACCGGACGTCGTCGTCACCCCCAGCGAGCCGCCGAAGGCCGCGCCCAGCGCCGCGCCGATACCGGCGATCTCGTCCTCGGCCTGGAAGGTGCGCACGCCGAAGTTCTTGTGCTTCGACAGCTCGTGCAGGATGTCCGAGGCCGGGGTGATCGGGTACGAGCCCAGGAACAGCGGCAGATCCGCCTGGCGGGAGGCCGCGACCAGGCCGTACGCGAGGGCCAGGTTCCCGGAGATGTTGCGGTAGGTGCCGGTCGGGAAGGCCGTCGTCGCGGGCGCGATCTCGTAGGAGACCGCGAAGTCCTCCGTCGTCTCCCCGAAGTTCCAGCCCGCCCGGTACGCCGCCAGGTTGGCCTCGGCGATCTGGGGCTTCTTCGCGAACTTGGTCCGCAGGAACTTCTCCGTGCCCTCCGTGGGCCGGTGGTACATCCACGACAGCAGGCCCAGCGCGAACATGTTCTTGCTGCGCTCGGCCTCCTTGCGGGAGAGGTCGAAGTTCTTGAGCGCCTCCACCGTCAGCGTCGTCAGCGGCACCGGGTGCAGGCTGTAGCCGTCGAGCGAGCCGTCCTCCAGCGGGGAGGCGGTGTAGCCGACCTTCTGCATCGCCCGTTTGGTGAACTCGTCCGTGTTGACGATGATCTCCGCGCCCCGCGGCAGATCGCCGATGTTCGCCTTCAGGGCGGCCGGGTTCATCGCCACCAGGACGTTCGGCGCGTCACCGGGGGTGAGGATGTCGTGGTCGGCGAAGTGCAGCTGGAACGACGAGACGCCCGGCAGGGTGCCGGCGGGCGCCCGGATCTCGGCCGGGAAGTTGGGAAGGGTGGAGAGATCGTTTCCGAAGGACGCGGTCTCGGAGGTGAAGCGGTCGCCGGTGAGCTGCATCCCGTCACCGGAGTCTCCCGCGAACCGGATGATCACCCGGTCCAGCCTGCGTACGTCCTTCGTTCCGGCCGGCTTGCGCTGCTCTCCCAGTACGGATTCTTCGGCCTGCTCCGCTGTCCTGCTGACCTGGCTGGTCACTGAACTGGACCTCCCTCGAGGCGGCTGTCTGGGACCGGCCTTCCCGCAGGCCTTCCCTGGATCAACCCTACGTCCGTTAGGGTCGCCTTCCCTCGGTCATTCGCATGATGGACACGGTTCTGAGACGCTGTGACGCCCTGACTTGTCATGATTTCTCGCCCCCCGGCGCTTGCCTTGAAGACGCTCCCCACGAACGGTTCGGTTCTGGGCCCACGACGCCGCACGGTCGCCGGACGACGGACCACCGGCTCGACGGTCGAACGCATGACCACCGATGTCAGTGTCGGCCCGTCACGAGTTCAAGTACCTGAGGACCGCTAGAACCCGCCGGTGATCCCCGTCACTCTGGGACAGCCCCAGCTTCAGGAAGATGTTGCTGACGTGCTTCTCGACGGCCCCGTCGCTGACCACCAGCTGCCGCGCGATCGCCCCGTTGGTACGTCCCTCGGCCATCAGCCCCAGAACCTCCCGCTCCCGTGGCGTCAGCCCGGCCAGGACGTCCTGCTTCCTGCTCCGGCCGAGCAGCTGAGCGACCACCTCCGGGTCCAGCGCGGTTCCGCCCTGGGCCACCCGCACGACCGCGTCCACGAACTCACGGACCTCGGCGACCCGGTCCTTCAGCAGATAGCCGACGCCGTGGCTGGAACCGGCCAGCAGTTCGGTGGCGTACCGCTCCTCCACGTATTGCGACAGTACGAGTACCCCGAGACCGGGATACGACTTCCGCAATTCCACGGCCGCCCGCACCCCTTCGTCGGTGTGCGTCGGGGGCATGCGGACGTCGGCCACCACCACGTCCGGCAGCTCGCCCTGTCCGTCCAGCTCCGTGATGGTCTTGATCAGCGCGTCCCCGTCGCCCACTCCGGCGACGACCTCGTGCCCGCGGTCGGTCAGCAGCCGGGTCAGCCCCTCCCTGAGCAGCACTGAATCCTCGGCGATGACCACCCGCACCCTGTCCTCCACGATCTCCGGCCCCCCAGCCCGACTCCGTCTGCCAGTAGTCCAGCATTCCAGCATTCGGACCCGGGTGCGCCCGGCCGACGTGATTCAACGCGAAAGCATGCGCGGTACGACGGGTTCCGGGGGGTTTCCGCCCGTCCCGCGCTCACAGGACGAGGCATCTTCAGGGCCGACTCAAGGGCCCCGCACTCAAGGGCCCCGCACTCAAGGGCCGACTTCAGGGCCGACTTCAGGGTCGACGACGCCCGGGGGACGAGCCCCCGGGCGTCGGTGCGTACGACCGTCCGGCGGTCAGCCCAGCGCCCGCTCCGAGCGCCACGGCAGCTCCGCGGTCACCCGCGTCGGCCCGCCGGCCGGCGAGTCCACCACGAGGATCCCGTCCACGGCGTCCAGCCGCTCCGCGAGCCCTCCCAGCCCCGACCCGCCGGAGGCGTCCGCGCCCCCCACGCCGTTGTCCATCACCTGCACCATCAGCCGGTCCTCCACCCGCCACACGTCCACCGCCGCCCAGGTGGCCCGCGCGTGCTTGCTGATGTTCTGCAGCAGCTCCGACACCGTGAAGTACGCGATGCCCTCGATGGCCGGCGCCGGCCGCTCGGCGAGATCCACCTCCACCTGCACCGGCACGGTGCACCGCGAGGCCACCGCCGACAGCGCCGCGTCCAGCCCCCGGTCCGTCAGCACCGCCGGATGGATCCCGCGCGCCAGGTCCCGCAGCTCCTGCAGCGCCGTCTTCACCTCGCCGTGCGCCTCGTCCACCATGCGCGCCGCCGCCTGCGGGTCCTCGGTCAGCTTCTCCTTCGCCAGCCCCAGATCCATCGCCAGCGCCACCAGCCGGGCCTGGGCGCCGTCGTGCAGGTCCCGCTCGATGCGCCGCAGGTCCGCGGCCGCCGTGTCCACCACGACGCCCCGGTCGGACTCCAGCTCCACCACCCGCGCCGACAGCCGCGACGGCCCGAGCAGCCCGTGCACCATCAGCCGGTCCACCGTCGTCAGCGCCCGCACGATCCACGGCGTGGCCAGCGTGAACAACAGCCCCACCAGCGCCGTCACGGTGATCTCGAAGGGGTTGTCCAGGTAGACCGAGTGGTGCGCGTCGCCGTACAGCTGGAGGCCGCCCTGGCCGACGTACGCGGGGAAGACCCAGAACCACAGCGGATACGTCAGCAGCGCCCACCCGTACGCCCAGAAGTTCAGGGCGACCACGAACGAGAACACCGACCAGGGGAACTGCAGCACCGCGTACAGCAGCGTCCGCCACGACGTGCCGCTCTTCAGCACCGCCCCCATCCAGGCCATCACCCCGGACTTCTTCATCCGCAGCGGCTCGGGGTCGGCCACCTCCAGCCCCAGCATTCCGCGCGCCCGCGCCCGCTCCAGCGCCCCGAACCCCCGGCACCCGGCCAGCCCCGCCGCCAGCACCGGGATCCCCAGGAAGGTGACCAGGAGCCCCGCCCCCAGCGACACCATGGTGATCGCGTACACGAAGAGCAGAATCCCGATCGGCAGGCTGAGCAGCACATATCCGAACTCGCGCCAGCTGCGCGCCTCGAACGGCGCACGCAGCCCGGCCGGCAGCCGGTGCCGCCGCTCACCGGTGGGCCCGGAGTACCCGAACCCGGTTCCGTACCCCGATCCGTGACCCGATCCGTAGCCCTGCCCGTACTCGTAGTCCGTGGCCATCGACGTCGTCCGTTTCTGCTCGTCCACTCGTCCAGCCGACCTGCTCGGCCGCGGCTGTCCCGCCGTACCTCCACACTGCTGCGCCGCAGGTCCGCGGACCATGGAGTCCGTCGGCGTCTTGGCAGGGGGGTTTTCCCTACCCCCGCACGAGTCCCTGGCTACTTCTCGCCCGCCGGCCGGTCCCGCCACGGCAGCTCGGCCGTCACGACCGTCGGCCCGCCCTGCGGCGAGTCGATGACGAACAGGCCGTCCACCGCGTCCAGCCGGTCGGCGAGCCCCCGCATGCCGCTGCCGCCGTCCAGGCGGGCACCGCCGCGGCCGTCGTCCTCGACCTGGATGAGCAGCCGGCTCTCCGCCCGCCACACCTCCACGGACGCGGTCCTCGCCCCGCTGTGCTTGCTGATGTTCTGCAGCAGCTCCGAGACGGTGAAGTAGGCGATGCCCTCGATCGCCGCGGCCGGCCGGGCGCCGATATCGACCGTCACCTTCACGGGAACCGTGCAGCGCGAGGCGACCGACGAGAGCGCCGCGTCGAGCCCCCGGTCCGTCAGTACGGCGGGATGGATGCCGCGGGCCAGATCCCGCAGCTCCTGCAGCGCCAGCTTCACCTCACCGTGCGCCTCGGCCACCATCTCCGCCGCCGTGTCGGGGTCCTCCAGGAGCTTCTCCTTCGCCAGCCCCAGCCCCATCGCCAGATTGACCAGACGGGCCTGCGCACCGTCGTGCAGATCGCGCTCGATGCGCCGCAGATCCGCGTTCGCCGTGTCGACCACGACCCCCCGGTCCGACTCCAGCTCCGCGATCCGCCGCTCCAGCTCGTCGGAGGGCGACAGCAGGCCGCGCACCATCGCCCGGTCGGCGTTGGCCAGCCCCCGCGCGATGAACGGCAGCACCGGCCACAGCACGAACAACGAGGTCAGCGTGACCGTGAAAGTGAGGATGCCCCACGGCAGCCGGATGACGTCGTACAGCACCGTGCGCCAGGCGACCGGATCCTTCAACGCCATCCACAACCGCGGCAGGAAACCGCCCGCCGCCTCGCGCCCGGGCAACGGGCTCGGCTCGTCGATGCGCACCCCGAGCAGCGCCCTGGCCCGCCCCCGCTCCAGCCGCCCCCACAGCCGCGCCCCCATCAGCCCGGCCGCCAGCAACGGGAAACCGATCACCGTCACGGTCAGCCAGAACCCGGTGAACAGCACCGTCACGACGTACACGAACCCGAACAGCGCCAGCGGAAGGTTCGCCAGCAGATGCGCGATCTCCTTCCAGGTGTGCGGGTCGTAGGCGAAACGGGCGGGCGGCAGACGGTCGTCGGCGCCTTCCTGGGCCCGGTCGGGGCGCGAGAATCCTTCGGTCATATGGGCTAGCGTGCCGCGCGGCGGGCAGCCGCGCCATGAGGTCGGCCGCCCCTGTCCGCTGGGGAAAACCCCACCCCCGCGCCCCCGCGCGCGTCACCGGCGGATCTCGGCGGGATCTCGAGGCGTGACGGGCTGCTTACCGTCCCTTTATCAGGGCCTAGACTCCGGTGCGTACAGATCGTCGAACAGCAGCGAGTGACACGAGTGAGGGGACGGACGTGCGGGAACCGACCGTCGTGGTCGCGGCGGACTACTTCCAGTCGTACTCGGTCGTCGGGCTGCTCGCCGTCGTCGGCGTGCTGTTCGTCGCCGTGGCCTTCGGCGCGGGCCGGCTGCTGCGACCGGTGGTCCCCACCCCCGAGAAGCTCCTGACGTACGAGTGCGGAGTCGACCCCGTCGGCGAGGGCTGGGCCCACACCCAGGTCCGCTACTACGTCTACGCCTTCCTCTACGTCATCTTCGCCGTCGACTCGATCTTCCTGTTCCCCTGGGCGACGGTCTTCGCCGCCCCCGGCTACGGCGCGACGACCCTCGTCGAGATGTTCGTCTTCCTCGGCTTCCTGACCGTCGGCCTGCTCTACGCGTACAAGAAGGGCGTTCTGGCATGGACGTGACGCCAGACACCGACACCACCGGCGGGCAGCCGGTCCTGCTGCCGGAGCCGAAGAGGCTGGGCGCCCTGGCCCGCCTCGCTCCCGAGCCGATGAAGGTGGTCCTGAACTGGGGCCGCCGCTACTCCCTCTGGGTCTTCAACTTCGGCCTCGCCTGCTGCGCGATCGAGTTCATCGCCGCCTCCATGGCCCGCCACGACTTCATCCGCCTCGGCGTCATCCCCTTCGCCCCGGGTCCGCGCCAGGCCGACCTGATGGTCGTCTCCGGCACGGTGACGGACAAGATGGCGCCGGCGGTGAAGCGCCTGTACGAGCAGATGCCGGAACCGAAGTACGTCATCTCCTTCGGCGCCTGCTCCAACTGCGGCGGCCCCTACTGGGACTCCTACTCCGTCACCAAGGGCGTCGACCAGATCATCCCGGTCGACGTCTACGTCCCCGGCTGCCCGCCCCGCCCCGAGGCCCTCCTCCAAGGCATCCTCAAACTCCAGGAGAAGATCGCCCGCGAGTCCCTGGGGGAGCGGTACGGCGACGGTGGAGCACGTCCGTCGGCAGCGGCCCTGCAGAGCGGACTGGTCCAGCCGCCGGCGCTCGGGGCGGATGCCGAGGGCGACAGGGCCGGGAATGTCCGCGGCGTCGGCACGACCGAGACCGGGGAGACCGGACAGACCGGCGAGGAGGGCGGGCGATGACCGCGGTCGGCTGGCTCCCGGTCCCCGTCGAGGAACTGTTCGGTACGGAGGCCACGGCCGAGGAGTCCTACGAGGTCCTGACGGTCGACGTGCCCCCGTCCTCCTGGCTCACCGCGCTGGAAACAGCCCGTGACCGCCTCACCTGCACCTACTTCGACTGGCTGAGCGCCGTCGACGAACCGGGCACGGGCTTCCGTGTCGCCGCCCACGTCGTCGCCCTCTCCCCGGTCCGCCGCCTGCTCGTGCGCACAACCGTCCCGCACGAGACCCCGGTCCTGCCCTCCGCCGTCGACGTGTACGCGGGCGCCGCCTGGCACGAGCGCGAGACCCACGAGATGTTCGGCGTCGACTTCGAGGGCCACCCCGCCCTGGACCACCTCCTCCTCCCGGAGACCTTCGAAGGCCACCCCCTGCGCAAGGACTTCGTCCTGGCCGCCCGCGTCGCCAAGGCCTGGCCCGGCGCCAAGGAACCCGGCGAGTCCGACCACGGCGGCCCCAAGCGCCGCCAGATGCTCCCCCCCGGAGTCCCGGACCCCAACGAATGGGGCCCCCTGAAGGGTCAGCTCCCCCCGGCCCCCGCCCGCCCCACGCGTGCCCCGGCGCGCGCGGCAGGCGAACGTCCGGCGCGCGCGGCAGGCGAACGTCCGGCACCTTCGGCTGGGGAACGTCCGGCGCGTGCGGCTGGCGAGCGTCCGGCTCGGCGCATGCGGTCGGCTGCTGAGGGGTCGGCGAGCCAGGCAGGCGGTGCCTCGGAGGCCGGCGCGGTCGCGGAGACCGGTGCGGCTTCTGAGGTGGCCGGCGGCGGCGCGCCCGCGGCACGGCCCCGGCGCTCGCGCTCTGCCGCCCAGGGGTCCGTGAGCCAGACGGCGGCGGACGCGGCCGACACGGGCGGTCGTCCGACGTCCACGGGCGAAGGGGCGGTGTCCACGGGTAAAGGGGCGGTGTCCACGGGTAAAGGGGCGGCGACCACAGGCGAAGGGCCGGCGGCCACGCCTGACGAGGCCCTTGCTGCGGCGGACGCCTCCGAGGCCGCGGCTGACGTCGCCCGCACCGCTGCCGATGCGTCCGACGCCGCGTCCGACGTGCCCCGGACCACGCCGCCGAAGGCCGCGCCCCGGACCACGCCGCCGCCCAAGCCCGCCACCACCCCCCGCAGCCCGGACGCCCCCTGGCATCACGCTCGCCCGGCCTTCGAGGAGCCCGACTCCACGGAATCGCCGAGCGCCGAGCCCACCGCGCAACGCGACGCGGACTCCGCCCCGCAACCGGGCCCGGACTCCGACCCGCCGTCGGAGTCCGCGCCGGATCCCGATGACCGCACCCCCGAGACCCGCAGCCCGGAAGACCCTGAAGGAGGCCGGCAGTGACCGACGTTGTCGACGTCGCCCTGCGACTCCTGATCGTCTTCGTCGTCTTCCTCACCTTCCCCCTGATCGTGGGCCAGACCGAGCACAAGGTCATGGCCCACATGCAGGGCCGCCTCGGTCCGATGTACGCCGGCGGCTTCCACGGCTGGGCCCAACTCGTCGCCGACGGCGTGAAGTTCGCGCAAAAGGAAGACGTCGTGCCCGCGGGCGCGGACCGCCGCATTTTTCAGCTCGCTCCGGCCGTCGCCCTCCTCCCGTACCTCCTGGTCCTCGTCGCCATCCCCATCGGCCCGGACGAGGGCGCCGTCGGCCAGGTCCTGGACGCCGGCATCTTCTTCGTCTTGGCGGTGATGGGCGTCGGCGTGCTCGGTTCGCTCATGGCTGGGTGGGCCTCCGCCAACAAGTTCTCCCTCCTCGGCGGCCTGCGCACCGCCGCCCAGCTCCTCGCCTACGAACTCCCGATGCTGCTGACGGCCGCCTCCGTCGCGATGGCCGCCGGTACCGTCTCCCTGCCCGGCATCCTCGACGCCTTCCAGTGGTGGTGGCTGCCGTGGCAGATCGTCGGCGCGGTCGTCTTCTTCGTCGCCGGCCTCGCCGAACTCCAGCGGCCCCCCTTCGACATGCCCGTCGCCGACTCGGAGATCATCTTCGGCGCCTACACCGAGTACACCGGTCTGCGTTTCGCCCTGTTCCTCCTCGCCGAGTACGCCGGAATCATCGTCCTGTGCGGCCTGACCACCGTCCTCTTCCTGGGCGGATGGCATGGCCCCTGGGGCGCCGACGGCCTCGGCTGGGTGTGGACCCTGCTCAAGACGGCCGTCCTCGCCTTCCTCATGATCTGGCTCCGCGTCACCTACCCCCGGCTGCGCGAGGACCAGCTCCAGAAGCTCTCCTGGGCCCTCCTCGTCCCCCTTTCCCTCGCTCAGATCGCCCTCACCGGCATCGTCAAGGTGGTGATCCAGTAACCATGTCCCCGATCCCCGGCTCAGGCCTGGCCAAGGGCCTGGCCGTCACCCTCCGCACGATGACGAAGAAGTCGGTCACCGAGCAGTACCCGGACACCCAGCCCGACCTCCCGCCCCGCACCCGCGGCGTCATCGGCCTGTTCGAGGAGAACTGCACGGTCTGCATGCTGTGCGCCCGGGAGTGCCCGGACTGGTGCATCTACATCGACTCCCACAAGGAGACGGTCCCGGCGGCCACCCCCGGCGGGCGTGAGCGCAGCCGCAACGTCCTCGACCGCTTCGCCATCGACTTCTCCCTGTGCATGTACTGCGGTATCTGCATTGAGGTCTGTCCTTTCGACGCCCTGTTCTGGTCCCCGGAGTTCGAGTACGCCGAGACCGACATCCGCGAACTCACCCACGAGCGCGACAAGCTCCGCGAATGGATGTGGACGGTGCCGGCCCCGCCCGCCCTCGACCCGGGCGCGGAGGAACCGAAGGAGATCGCCGCCGCCCGCAAGTCCGCCGAGAAGCTCGCGGCGGCGCGGACGGAGCCGACCGAGCCGCAGGGAGGACAGCCGTGACCCACCCGGCCGACATCGCCCACCCGGCCGCTGTGACGCTCGCCGCCGCGCAGCACGGCTTTCTTTCCCCGACCGGCGTCGAGATCGCGTTCGTCCTCGTCGGCCTGGCCACCTTCGGCGCCGCGCTGGTCACCGTCACCACCCGGCAGCTGGTGCACGCCGCCCTGTGGCTGGTGGTCGCCCTCGGCGGCCTCGCCGTCGAGTACCTCCTGCTCACCGCCGAGTTCATCGCCTGGGTGCAGGTCCTCATCTACGTCGGTTCCGTCGTGGTCCTCCTTCTCTTCGGTCTGATGCTCACCAGGGCCCCCATCGGGCGCTCCCCGGACGCCGACTCCGGCAATCGCTGGGCCGCCCTCGCCGTCGCCGTCGCCGCCGCGGCCGCCCTGGTCTGGGTCGTCGTCGACGCCTTCCGAACCACCTGGGTCGATCTGGACGGGCCGGCCGCCGGATCCACCGCCGTCACCGGAGCGAGCCTCTTCCAGAACTGGGTCCTCCCCTTCGAGGCCCTCTCCGTCCTCCTCCTCGCCGCTCTGGTCGGCGCGATCGTCCTGTCCCGGAAGGCGAAGGCCGAGTCGAGCCTTCCCCCTGTGAACTCCCGGGCGGCGACCGGTGGTTCCCCATCTGTCCCGGATTCCCGGAATCACCCGATCGGGGGAACGGCGCGGAACCAGGCGGCGAAGCCGGTCGCGGGGACTCACCCGGCCGACCAGGAAGGCGCCCGCTGATGCATCTCGCCTATCCCGCGGTCCTGGCCGCCCTCCTCTTCTGCACGGGCCTGTACGGAGTCCTCGCCCGCCGCAACGCGATCCTCGTCCTGATGTCGGTCGAGCTGATGCTCAACGCCGTCAACCTGAACCTGGTCGCCTTCGACGTATGGCTCAGCAAGGCCGCCCGGGAGACCCTGCACTCCGGTCAGGCCCTGACCCTGTTCACCATCGCCATCGCCGCCGCCGAGATCGGCATCGGCCTGGCGATCGTCCTCGCCGTCCACCGCAACCGCGGCACCTCCGACATCGACAAGCTCCGCGACACCGCCGAGGGCCACGAGACGGTCGGCCCCGACAGCGACGCCCTCACGGCCGGGCCGGCCGACGGGGCCGGGAAGGCCGAGGCCACCGCGTGACGACCACCACCCTCGCCGTCCTCGTCCCGCTCCTGCCGTTCCTCGGAGCGGTCGCGGGCCTGCTGCTGGGCCGCACGGCCCCCGGCTTCGTGCGTCCCCTCGCCGTCCTGCCGGCCCTCGCCTCCCTGGTGCTGGCGGTGCTGGTCGCCGTGCGCCAGGGCGGCGGGCAGGCCGTGAACGCGCACACCGAACTGACGCCCACCGGCTCGGTCCCCATCGAACTCGCCCTGCACATCGACGGCTTCGCCGCCCTCGTCGCGATCCTGGTCGCCGTCGTCGCGTCCTGCGTGCAGATCTACTCGACGGGCTACCTGCGCGACGACCCGCGCTACCCCTCCTACGCCGCGCTCGTCTCCCTGTTCACCTCCGCGATGCTGCTCGTCGTCTACTCCGGCGACCTGATCGTGCTGCTGGTCGGCTGGGAGGTCATGGGCATCTGCTCCTACTTCCTGGTCGGCCACTACTGGGAGACCCCGGAAGCCCGCGCTGCCTCCATCAAGGCGTTCCTGGTCACCAAGCTCGGCGACGTGCCCTTCCTGATCGGGCTGTTCGCCCTCGCCACGCAGGCCGGCTCCTTCCGCATCACCACCATCCTCGGCACCGTCGCCCACGGGGGCCTCGACCACCCGACAGTGATCGCCCTTCTGCTTCTGGCCGGTGTCGCGGGCAAGTCGGCGCAGTTCCCGCTGCACACCTGGCTCCCCGACGCGATGGCCGGCCCGACGCCCGTCTCCGCCCTGATCCACGCCGCGACGATGGTCGCCGCCGGTGTCTACTTCATCGCCCGCCTCCTGCCGGTGTTCGAGGCATCCCAGGCCGCCATGGTCGTCCTCGCCGTCATGGCCGCCGTCACGATGGTCGGCTCGGGCCTCGCCGCGCTCGCCCAGGACGACATCAAACGCGTCCTCGCGTACTCGACGATCGGCCAACTCGGCTACATGACCGGCGCCCTCGCCGTCGGCGACCGCTCGGCCGCCGTCTTCCACCTCCTCACGCACGGCGCCTTCAAGGCGCTGCTCTTCCTCGCGGCCGGCGTGATCATCCACGCCGCCGGCACCAACTCGCTGGCCGCCATGTCCCGCCTGCACGGGCTGCGCGACCGCGTCCCCGACGCCTTCTGGACGATGACCGTGGCGCTCCTCGCGCTCGCCGCGATCCCGCCCTTCAGCGGCTTCTTCTCCAAGGAGTCCGTCCTGGGCGCCGCCGAACACGTCGCCACCGGTCACACCGAGCGCGCGCCCGGTGTCTCGGGCTGGATCATCCTCGTCGCCGGGCTGCTCGCGGCCCTGCTCACCGCCGCCTACGCGACACGCCTGTGGCTGCTGGCCTTCAACGGCCGCGGCGCCGAAGCCCCCGACCACGGCAGGCAGCCCCTCACCATGACCGTGGTGCTGTGGGTGCTCGCCGTCCCGTCCCTCGCGCTCGGCGCCTTCGCCTACCGGTCACTGCCGGACTGGTTCGACGGCCGCGACCTCACTCCGGCCCTGACCACCTCCGTCGTCGGCACGGGCGTCGCCCTGATCGGCGGCATCGTCACCTACGCGGCCTGGCGCCACACCACCGCCCTCGCGGCCCGCGTCCCGCTCGGCGCGGTCGCGGCCCACCCCGAGGGCGACGCCGGACAGGTCGAGGCCGAGGCCATCGCCAGCCACGCGCCCGCGTACGGGGGAGTGGCCTCCGCGCCCGACCCCGCCGACCCCGGGCGGCTGCTGCTCGGTCCGCTGCACCGGCACGCGGCCGTCGGCTTCCACCTCGACGCCGTGTACGCAGCCCTGTTCGTCCGCCCGGTCCAGGCCGGCGCGAGCCTCGTCCGTTTCCTGGACCGCGAGGTCGTCGAGACCTATGTGCGCGGTGCGGGAGGCCTGCCCGGGCTGCTGGGTGCCGCCGTACGGCGGGCCCAGACGGGCAATGTGCAGACCTATGTGAGCGCGCTGCTCGCCGGCACCGTCGTCCTGGCGGTCGCCGCCCTCCTCGTCGCCACGGGAGCGTGAGCAGGCGTGATCGATATCAGCGAGTCCGTGATGCAGTTCCTTCTTGCGTTCGTCGTCGTCGTACCGCTCCTCGGCGCGGTCGCCGCCCTCCTGCCGGCCCCGCCCGGGCTGAAGGGAAAGTCCCCCGAGCAGGCGGTGCTGCGCCACGGCGTGACCGTCACCGGTGTGGTGCTCATCGCGGCGATCGCCCTCGCGCTCGGCTTCGACCACGCCCACCCGTCGAGGATGCAGGCCACGACCGACATCAGCTGGATCCCCGCACTCGACGTGCGGATCCACCTCGGCATCGACGGCATCTCCCTCCCCCTTCTGGTCCTGACCGCGCTGCTGACGTTCCTCTGCGCGCTCTACTCGTACTTCAAGATGCCCGCGGGCCCGACCCCGAAGGCCTTCGTCGCACTGCTGCTCGTCCTCGAGTCCGGCACCCTCGCGACCTTCGCCGTCCTCGACCTGCTGCTGTTCTTCCTCGCTTTCGAGACGGTGCTCATCCCGATGTACTTCCTCATCGCCCGCTGGGGCGGCGAGGGCCGGACCCGGGCCGCCTGGCGGTTCATCCTCTACACCCTGCTCGGTTCGGTCGTCATGCTGCTCGGCCTGCTCCTGATCGGGATCAAGGCCGGCACCTTCGACATGGTGGCACTCGCCACTGACAACGGCCGGTCTCTGACCACATCCGTGCAGGTCATCGCCGTTCTCGCGATCGGGATCGGGCTCGCGGTCAAGACGCCGATGTGGCCGCTGCACAGCTGGCTGCCCGACGCCCACACCTCCGCCCCGACCGTCGGCTCGGTGCTCCTCGCCGGTGTCCTGCTGAAGATGGGTACGTACGGGTTCGTCCGCATCCTGCTGCCCGTCGCACCCGACGGCTTCCGCACCTTCGCGCCCTACCTCGCCGCCTTCGCGGTCGTCGGCATCATCTACGGGTCCCTCGCCTGCCTCGCCCTCGCCAAGCAGGGCGCCAAGGGCGACCTCAAGCGGCTCATCGCCTACTCCTCCGTCGGCCACATGGGCTTCGTCCTGCTGGGCATCGCCACCATGACCCCGACCGGCGTCAACGGCGCCCTGTTCGCCAACATCGCCCACGGCCTCATCACCGGCCTGCTCTTCTTCCTGGTCGGCGCCCTCAAGGACCGCACGGGAACCACCGACCTGGACGCACTCGCCGAGGAGTCCGGCGCCGCGCTGTACGGCAAGGCCCCGCGCCTCGGCGGTCTGCTCGCCTTCGGCGCCGTCGCCTCCCTGGGCCTGCCGGGCCTGGCCGGTTTCTGGGGCGAAATGCTCGCCCTGTTCGGCGCGTTCAAGCCCGCCGCCGAACTCAGCCGCCCCGCCTTCCTCACCTTCATGTCCATCGCGGCCTTCGGCACCCTCCTCACCGCCGCCTACATGCTCGTCGTCGTCCGGCGCGTGTGCATGGGCGTCGTACCGCAGGAAGCCCCGCAGCTGGCCGACGTCCGCTCGTACGAGTTCGCGGCCTGGACGCCCCTCGTCGCCCTCACCGTCATCGCCGGGCTGTGGCCCAAGGCACTCCTCGGCCTGACCGACCCGGCCGTGCAGCAGCTCCTCGCAGGAGGCACCCGATGAGCTCCGTGGCCCAGCCGCTGGCCGAGAACCTCGTCCAGTCCTTGGACTGGCTCGCCATCGCGCCACCCACCCTCACGGCCGTCGTCGGTCTCGTCGTCCTCGTCGCCGACCTGTTCGTCGGCGAGACCAGGAAGCCGCTCCTGGGCTGGGTCTCGGTCGCCGGCCTCGCCGCCTCCGCGCTCATGCTGCTGCCCCTCCTCGGCGACGACCGCAGCACCTTCTGCGTCAACGGCACGCACGCGTGCAGCTACACCGCGGACGAGTTCACCGTCGTCATCCAGTTCCTGGTCCTCGGCGGCGCGCTCCTCGCGGCCCTGCTGTCGGTGACGACCCTCAAGGACGCCGACCGGCAACTCCCCGAAGGCGAGTACTGGTTCCTGCTGCTGTCCTCCGCCGCCGGTGCCGCCCTCCTGCCCGCCTCCCGCGACCTCGCGACCCTGATCGTCGCCCTGGAGGTCGCCTCCCTGCCCGCCTTCGCGCTCGTCGGCATCCGGCACGGCGACCGGAAGTCCTCCGAGGCGGCGCTGAAGTTCTTCCTGTCGTCGGTCACCGCGACCGCCGTCAGCCTCATGGGCATCAGCTTCGTGTACGCCTCGACCGGCACCCTCTACCTCACCCAGGTCGCCGACCGCATCCAGCACGTCGACGGCCAACTCCACACCCTCGCCCAGACCGGAGTCGTCCTCACCCTCGTCGGGTTCGCCTTCAAGACGGCGGCCGTGCCCTTCCACTTCTGGGTTCCCGACACCTACGTAGGCGCGCCCCTGCCGATCGCCGCCTACCTGTCGGTCGTCGGCAAGGCGGTCGGCTTCACCGGTCTCATCCTCGTCACCGTCGTCGCCTTCCCGTCGTACGCCGACGTCTGGGGGCCCGCCCTCGCCGCCCTGGCCGCGCTCACCATGACCGTCGGCAACGTCGGCGCCCTGCGCCAGCAGGCCACGCGCGCGTACAGCGCGGTACGCCTCCTCGCCTGGTCCTCTGTCGGCCAGGCGGGCTACATCCTCGTACCGATCGCCGCGGCCGCCTACTCCGGCCACCCGCAGCGCTCCGTCGGCTCCACCGTCGCCTACGCCCTCATGTACGCGGCCGTGAATCTCGGCGCCTTCGCCGTCGCCGCACTGGTGGGCCGTACGAAGACCGCCAACCGCCTCACCGACTACCGCGGCCTGTACGCCAGGAACCCGCTCGCCGCCCTGCTCCTGGCCTTCTTCCTACTCTGCCTGGCCGGACTGCCGCCCGGCATCATCGGCCTGTTCGCCAAGGTCACCGTGTTCTCGGCGGCCGTCGACGCGGGACTCGGCTGGCTGGCCGTGATCATGGCAGCCAACGTCGTGATCGCGCTCTTCTACTACCTCCAGTGGACAGCGCTGCTGTTCCGGGCCCCGGAGGGCGAACCCGTCCAGCACCGCCTCCCGGCGCCCCTCACCGCGGCGATCGCCCTCACCGGGGTCCTCGGCATCGCCCTCTCCGGGGCTCCCCAGCTGGTCCTGCGGTTCGCCGACACCGGCCTTTTCTGAGCGCCCACCCCGAGCCGCTCACCCGTACGGCCCAGGCATGCCGCCGTACGCACAAGGGAACTAGTGACCCTCGCCTGGCGTTGACCAGGACAGGAGGGTCCACTGGACGTGACACCACGGCACCAGCGGCACCGAGACAGCAAGCAAGATCCGCAAGCAAAGGGTTCCCCTGCTGCATCACTTGGAGGGCGTACCGTGCACCGCCGGCACAACGGGCTAAGGACCGCAGTACTCCTCGGAGGACTGTCCGCCCTCATCATCGTCATCGGCAGTTTCTTCGGCCGTATGGGGCTCGTCGTCGCGGTTCTCGTCGCCCTGGGGACCAACGCTTACGCGTACTGGAACAGCGACAAACTGGCGCTACGCGCGATGCGCGCGCGTCCGGTGAGCGAGTTCGAGGCCCCCGCCCTCTACCGCATGGTCCGCGAGCTCTCCACCCAGGCCCGCCAGCCCATGCCCCGCCTGTACATCTCGCCGACAGAGGCGCCGAACGCCTTCGCGACGGGCCGCAATCCGCGCAACGCCGCGGTGTGCTGCACGGAAGGCATCCTGCGCCTCCTCGACGAGCGCGAACTGCGTGGCGTCATCGGTCACGAACTCAGTCACGTCTACAACCGCGACATCCTCATCTCGTCGGTCGCCGGCGCCCTCGCCTCGGTGATCATGTTCCTGGTCAACTTCGCCTGGCTCATCCCGATCGGCCGCTCCGACGACGATGACGGCCCCGGCCTCATCGGCATGCTGTTCATCATGATCCTGGGTCCGCTCGCGGCCTCCCTCATCCAACTGGCCATCAGCCGCTCGAGGGAGTACGAGGCCGACGCGTCCGGCGCCCAGCTGACCGGAGACCCGATCGCCCTGGCCGGCGCCCTGCGCAAGCTGGAGACGGGAACCCAGCAGCTGCCGCTGCCGCCCGAGCCGCGCATCGAGACGGCGAGCCACATGATGATCGCGAACCCCTTCCGTCCCGGTCAGGGACTGTCAAAGATGTTCTCGACGCATCCGCCGATGGCGGAGCGCATCGCCCGGCTCGAGAAGATGGCAGGTCGACCCCAGTGAAAACCATCCTGAACGTCATCTGGCTCGTCCTCAGCGGCTTCTGGCTGTTCCTCGGATACCTGGCCGCCGGAGTCCTGCTGTGCATCACGATCATCGGAATCCCGTTCGGCATCGCCGCGTTCCGCATCGGCGTCTACGCCCTGTGGCCCTTCGGGTACACGACGGTCGAGCGCCGCGACGCCGGTGCGCCCTCGTGCGTCGGCAACGTCCTGTGGCTGGTCCTGGCCGGCTGGTGGCTGGCGCTGACGCACATCGTCACCGGCATCGCCATGTGCCTCACGATCATCGGGATCCCGTTCGGTGTCGCCAACTTCAAGCTGATCCCGGTCTCGCTGCTGCCGCTCGGCCGCGAAATCGTGCGGACGGACGAGCCGTTCGCGGCACGCTGACCCGGCCGCGCACACAGTCCCACCGGGTCCGCAGGCAAGCAGTCGGCCTCGCGGCGCATCCGCCGGTCCGGAGTCTGGCATGTCTCCTCCGGCCTCCTCCGGCCCGGAGTTGTCCACAACCCGGCGGTTGTCCACAGGCCCGCGCGGTTGTCAGTGCCGCCTTGCATCATGAACCCATGACCGAGAACGAGCAGTTGCTGGCACGGGTGGCCGCCAAGGCACGCAACACCCGCTCCTACGGCTGGGCTTCCCTTCCCGCGCCCGTCGCCGCGGACACCCTGACCCGGGCCGAGGCCACTCTGGGCTTCTCCCTGCCGCCCCTGCTCGCCGACCTGTACCTGCGGATAGGGGACGGCGGATTCGGCCCCGAGTACGGCCTGCTGCCCCTCCTGGACAGCTCGCCCGCGGGCGAGCCGGCCGCGGTCACGCAGTACCTGGCCAACCGCGAGAGCGGCCGCAAGGACCCGGACTGGCCCTGGCCGGAGGGCGTCCTGCCGATATCCCACTGGGGCTGTGCCATGTACGCCTGCGTGGACTGCCGTTCCCCGGAAGCGGCGGTCCTGCTCTTCGAGCCCAACCCGGGCGACCCCGACCACGCCTGGTTCGTGGACGCGCCCACCCTCGCCGACTGGCTGTGTTCGTGGGTCGAGGGCACCGGCTGGTGGGACGAGATGGCAGAGGACTTCCAGATGGCCCCGTGGCCCGACTTCCGCATACGCACGATGCCGACATAGCTCGGCTGAAGCCCACCGCGCCCTTGCCCACCTCACCCTGGGCGGAGCTCATCCGAGACCGCCGCGGCCCCGCTGCCCGCGCTCTGCACTTGTAGCACTCGCTATTCCGGCCTACGCGCGCTGCCGTCGCCCGTCCACCCACCGCCGCACGCCGTACGCCACCACACCCACCGCCAGCACCCCCGCACCCACGACCACCGAAGTCCCCGGCAGCGAGAACGCCAGCACCACGCACCCGACCAGTCCAAGAGCCGGCAGCAGCCGGGCCGCCGGGGCGGGACTCAGCGTCCAGGCCGAGGCGTTGGCCACGGCGTAGTAGGCGAGTACACCGAAGGAGGAGAAGCCGATCGCGCCCCGCACGTCCACCGTGGCGGCGAGGATGGCGACAACCGTACCCACGGCCAGCTCGGCCCTGTGCGGCACCTGGAAACGCGGATGCACGGCCGACAGCGCGCCGGGCAGATGCCGGTCACGGGCCATGGCCAGCGTCGTCCGCGAGACGCCCAGGATCAGGGCGAGCAGCGAACCCAGCGCGGCCACCGCGGCCCCGACCCGCACGACCGGTACCAGCCACGCCACGCCGGCCGCCCGCACCGCGTCGGCGAGCGGAGCGGCCGCGCTCCCGAGACCGTCGGCCCCCAGCACCGAGAGGACGGCCACCGCCACGCACACGTACACGGCGAGCGCGATGCCCAGCGCCAGTGGGATCGCCCGGGGGATGGTGCGCGCGGGGTCCCGTACCTCTTCGCCCAGGGTCGCGATGCGGGCGTACCCGGCGAAGGCGAAGAAGAGCAGGCCGGCCGCCTGCAGCGCGCCTCCCGCACCCTCGGAGGCCCCGATGTCCAGGCGCCCGGCCTCGGACGCGCCCGACCCCAGACACACGACCACGACGGAAGCGAGGACGGCCAGCACCACCGCCACGATCACCCGGGTCAGCCAGGCGGACTTCTGGATGCCGCCGTAGTTCACGGCGGTCAGCGCCACCACGGCCGCGACTGCCACGGCATGGGCCTGCCCCGGCCAGACGTAGGCGCCCACGGTGAGCGCCATCGCCGCACAGGAGGCCGTTTTGCCGACCACGAACGACCAGCCCGCGAGATAACCCCAGAACGCGCCGAGCCGCTCGCGCCCGTACACGTAGGTGCCGCCCGAAGCCGGATACAGGGCGGCCAGGCGCGCCGACGACGTGGCGTTGCAGTAGGCGACCACGGCGGCGACCGCCAGGCCGAGCAGCAGCCCGGAGCCGGCCGCCCGCGCCGCGGGCCCCAGTGCGGCGAAGATCCCCGCCCCGATCATCGAGCCGAGCCCGATGACCACGGCGTCGCCCACGCCCAGGGTGCGGCGCAGTTCGGAGGCGGAGTCGGACCGTGTCATGGCTCGCACCCTACTGATCGCTGCAACCGGGGAGCACCGCCCAGGCGTCCTCCCCAGCAACGCAGCACGAACAAGCGCGCCGAGACCGAAACGTGCGAGCCGACCGACAGGCGGCACACGCGGTGGACGCGTGGCACACGACGCACAGGCTGTCCGCACCGAAATCTCACCGTTCGGACAGTGGATGCACAGAGCGGGAGGGCAGGTTCACGGCATGACGATCATCAGCTGGATCATCCTGGGGCTGTTGGCCGGAGCCATCGCCAAGTTCCTGCTGCCGGGCCGCGACCCGGGCGGCTTCATCGGCACGACGCTCATCGGCATCGCGGGCGCGTTCATCGGCGGCTGGATCTCCTCCCGCTTCCTGGATCACCCGATCACGAAGCACTTCTACGACGGCGCGACCTGGGCAGCGGCGATCGGCGGTTCGCTGGTCCTCCTGATCGCCTACCGCATCCTGTTCGGCAACTCCCGCGACTGACCCAGCAGCACCGCCCGGCACGGCTGGGCACCCTTGGACCGCGGCCAGCAGGCGAGAAAGGGTGGGCACCGAGAGGTGTCCACCCTTTCCCGTGCGCCGTGCCTCAGCAGCTCGTCGCGGCAACCGCCGTCGTCCGGCTCACCGGTAGTTCACGAACTGGATCGCGAAGTCGAAGTCCTTGCCCTTCAGCAGGGCGATCACGGTCTGCAGGTCGTCACGGCTCTTGGAGCTGACGCGCAGCTCGTCGCCCTGCACCTGAGCCTTGATCCCCTTGGGACCCTCGTCCCGGATGATCTTCGCCACCTTCTTGGCGTTCTCCTGGGAGATGCCCTCCTCGATGGTCGCGAAGATCTTGTACTCCTTGCCCGAGAGCTGGGGCTCACCCGCGTCCAGGGACTTCAGCGAGATGCCCCGCTTGATCAACTTGGACTGGAAGACGTCGAGGACGGCCTTGACGCGGTCCTCGGAGTTCGCCTCCATCAGGATCTTGTCACCGGACCACGAGATCGAGGCTCCCACGCCCTTGAAGTCGTAGCGCTGCGAGATCTCCTTGGCGGCCTGGTTGAGGGCGTTGTCGACCTCCTGCCGCTCGACCTTCGAGACGATGTCGAAACTGGAGTCGGCCATGTCCTGTGGCTCCTTGTATCGGGGTGCGTGTGGGGTGCGGTTCGGCGGGCGTGGGGGTGGCCGCCGAGCCCGGCTCGGTGCACGGGCCGCATCCGGACAAGCCTAGCCACCCGGGCTCCCGTGAGCGCAGATCAATCGGGTGGCGAAGCACCCCTCGGCATCGGGTATTGTTTACGTCGTTGCCAGAGAGCACCGCCGAAAAGCGGTTCGAACGGCAGCAACCCCGGCGGTGTGCCCGAGCGGCCAAAGGGAGCAGACTGTAAATCTGCCGGCTCAGCCTTCCCAGGTTCGAATCCTGGCGCCGCCACGCTGAGAGAGACCCCCTCCGAACTGCGGAAACGCGGCGCGGAGGGGGTCTCTGCTTATTCGAACAGCATTGGTCGCACGAGGCCCGAAAAGGGCCGTTTGTCTCGCGCTGTCTCAGGTGATTCCCAAGCCTGATCAGCGCGTGTCCCCCAGGTGTCCCCCGGGGGGACGGCCGTCCCCGTCCCATTCCCGCAGGCCAGCCTCGATCTGACGGTTCGCGCGTTCCTGTGCTTGCGCCAACACCTTCGCGTAGACGCGCAGGAGGACGGCCACCGAGTGTCCGGCTCGGCGCGCAACCTCCATGGGGTCGACTCCGCTGAAGAGCCAGAAGGAGACGCCGGCGCATCGGAGGTCGTACGGTCTGCGAGCGAGGGGTGACGCCTCCTCGTCCGCGGTCAGCACTGCTATGCGCGCGCCAGCCCAGACCTCGCCGTAGCCAGTGTCCTGAATCACACCACCCCTGCTCGTACGGAACAGACGACCGTCGGGTGCGGTGCCGTAGCGGACGATGTGTCGGCGGAGCATCGCAACGAAGTGCGGAGGCACGGGCACCACACGTGAATCTCGCGCTGCCCGTGCTTTCAGGTGGCGATCCTGGTGGGCTCGGCCGTCGTCGGTCCAGTCGCGGCCGGCATGGACGATGCCGCCTCGAAGAGTGAGCTTTCCCCACCCGCTCTCGGGCAAATGGCATTGGGCTGCCGTTAGGCCTACGGCTTCAGCGGGCCGCATGGCCGCGTAGTACAGGCACCCGAAGAAGGCTTCGAGGTGGGCCCCGCGGTCGCCCTGGCCCCGCACGCCTTCGAGGAGGGCACGGACCTGACGGGGATTGGCGACGCTCGCCGGATCCACCTCTTCGGCGGACTTCGGAGCTGACCACTTCACTGTCGCCAGCGGGTTCACGGGGAAACTGAAGTATCGACGCTCGACGGCGAGACCCAGAACGTCGCTGAGGCAGGCCCGCTTGCGCCGAGCCGTTCGCCCGGCCGCGGGGGAGCCGTCGAGCAGTGTCGATACAGCGTCAAGCGCCAAACGGAGCGTGGCAGGATCTTCGAGGTCTGAGACAGGGAGGGAATTCTTCTCCAGCCAGTGCAACGCGCTAACCACGTCATCGGGTTGATCCTGGGCCCAACGGCTCTTGTTGTAGGCCCAGCCGTACAGCGCCTTGCGTAGTACACGGGGTGACGGCTGCCCGGTGGTGGTCTTTACGAGGGCGGGCGTGATGGTCGCCAGAGCATCGGCATCATTGCGACGTGACTTGGCGGGGAGCCGGTCCCATCTGCGTTCCACGTACGCGCGGGTGTGCTCGTACCACGTCACGGAGCCATTCAGGGCCCGCAGTTCGGAGGCGGGGAGCCCCGTCTCCACATCAAACTGTTCGCCCTTTCGCAGGGCGGTCATCAACTCGGAACGGCGACCGTCAGCCTGAGCTTTGACTGTGTAGCTCTTGGAGTGCTTCTGAGTTCCGACAAGCCAGCGAACCCGGTAGGGCTTCGGGCGATCACGGCGAGTCTCGATGCTGTAGATGCGAACGTCGTACGTAAGGGGCATGGCTCTCCGGTGGATGAAAGAGCCCGCCCCAGGTGGGGCGGGCTCGAACGACCAAAGTCGTCAGACGGCGGTTTCCTCGCAGCTCTCCCACCAGGCGTCGAGGTCGGCGCGGCTGACGCGGACCTGGCCGTTGGGGAGTTTGCGGATTCGGGGCGCTTGGCCGCGGGCGCGCATGCGGTAGAAGGCGGCGCGGCTCATCTTGATCTCTGCGAGGACTTCGGGGAGTTTGAGCATCTGAGGGCGTGCCACAGTCGACTCCTTCGAGGCTCTGGTCATGGCGGGGCTTGTACCTGTCCGAGGTTCGGATTTCTGCGTCACAGCGTCACCTGCGTCATTCAGGCTTCTGACCTGCGGAAATCCGTGACACAGCACGGCGGGGATGCGTCACTGCCGCGTCACCTGCGTCACGGGGGGCGTGACGCAGGTGACGCAGGATGACGCAGCCGGATCGGCTCTGCGTCACGTTCTTCCGGCTGGTCAGGGGCCGTTTTCCGTCGCGTGTGACGCAGGTGACGCAGCGTTCCTCTACTTAGGAAAAGAGAGGGGGTGGTGTCTGTTGTCGTGCGCGGCTTCAGGCGCGAAGAAGGAGCCGCTGCGCGGCACGTCCTTGGGGCGGTGCTGCGCACCGAAGAGCAAGAGGAGCACCTATCGCCGCGTCGACCAGGGTGCTCTTCTTGCTGTTGTGCGGTGACCCCAGCGTTCAGAACGCGGTCGATTGTTGCGGCCCGGGTGCCGGCGCGGGTTCGGTGAGTTCGATGTAGCGGGCTTCGCGGGTGCGTCCCCAGTCGACGATCAGGCCGCGGGCGGCGAGGGTGGGTTGAAGGCGTTTGAGCCGGTCGGAGAGGACCTTGCCGGTGGTGGGCCATCCCTTGGGCAGCGGGCGGCAGTCTTCGCCGCTGTAGAGCCGGGTGAGGAGGTGCAGCCACTCCGCGGATGTCATCCGCTCCTGCGCCCCCGGTTTCATGCCGGCCGCGTACTGCAGCACGGTCTGCGCGAGCAGGTCGCCCTCGATGACGTCGTCGTTGAGGTCGTCCAGCCCGGCCCGGTAGGCCGCGAGCGCCCCGAGGCCCATGGCTTCGTCGAGCTGTGCGCACAGGTGGGCGAAGTCCGCCATCCGCAGGTCGGTGGGCGTCTCCGCGGTGGCGGCGCGGACCTTGACGGTCAAATCCAGCAGGGAGCCGAGCATGACGGGCAGGGCTTCGGCGTACTCCGCCCACAGCTCCGCTTCGGTGCGCCGCACCTTCGGCCGCTCCAGCCGCAGCGGCAGCAGTCGCTCGGCGAGGTCGGGGCGGATGACGCCGACGTCGATGCCGGTCAGGAGCAGGGGGCGGCGGTAGCGGGCGCGGAAGACGTCCCCATCGGTGAACAGCGCCCGCTTGACACTCTCGGCTCCGGTGACGATGCAGCACATCGCATCGGACAGGTCCGGGGTCATGTGGGAGAGGTTGTCCAGCGCGGTGACCCATCCCGCCGCGACGGCCGCGATCAGGTTGTCCTCGTCCTTCGGAGCCCGGCGCAGGTCCCCAGTCATGCCCTCAATGAGCCGGATCAGCATCCGCCCACCGGTGGATTTGCCCGCGCCCTGGGGGCCGGTGAGGAAGGGGGCGGGGACGGGCACGGAGGGTTCCAGGCAGCCGATGAGCCAGGCCATGGCCAGACACTCGGTCTCGGCGTTCGCGAAGTTGCACAGCCGAAAGAGCAGGTCGATGCCCTTGCCGTTGGTGTCCTTGGCGGGCAGGGGCAGTTCGCCGGTGAGCTGGGTGCGCCGCCAGCACACCTCTGCCGGGTCGGGGACGGCGATGTCCCAGCCGGTGGGGTGGATGCGGACGGATTGGCCGTCGGTGCGGCCCAGGTCCAGCCAGGTGGCCCCGTCCAGGCCGGGGGCGACGCGGATGTGGACGGGCTGGACCTGCTCGGTGAGGGCGAGTGCTTCGATCAAGTCGAGTGCCTCCTTCATCGCGGTGCCGTTGAACGTGCCGAGTCCGTCCTTGAACAGGCCGACCATGAGTTCTTGGCGGTGGCTTCCGGTGGTGCCCTGGGAGCGGATCGGGCGGGCCACGGGGTGGCCTTTGCGTTGGGCATAGACGGTGCCGTCGGCGGTGCGGAAGTAGCGGAAGCGCTCTTGGGCGTAGTCCGCGATGACCTTCCGCGCCGGGTTCTTGTCGTCGTCCTCGGGCATGGTCACAGTCCCAACGTGGTGCGTGCGTTGGTCCACGCCTCGGTGCAGTGCCGCGGCGTCTCGCCCTTGGCCTGAGCGGCGGTGAACAGGCGGGCGATGTGATCCTCGGTGAGGCAGCCGCACCGGCCGTGCGTCGAGAGCACGGCCAGGAACGTCCGGTACACGGCCGTGTGCACGCCGCTGGAGGTTTCGGTGATGCGCTGGACGGCCATGGTGATCCCGCGTTCGAGGTAGGCGGGGGTGCGGTGGCGGCATTCCCCGCCCCCGACCGGCGCGGGAACCCTGACGGGTACGGGGGCTGTGGGCTTGGCTGCGGTGAGCGTGCGCACGACGTCGGGCAGCGCGACCAGGGTGCCGGTGCCGGGCCCGAGCCAGCGGGCGTAGGCCATCGTGGACTTGATGTCTACCCCGGGCCGCACGCCGTTGGCTGATGGCATCGTCCCGAGGTAGAGCCAGTGCTCGCCGCGGGTGGTGGGCACGGTCCGCGTGGCGGGCAGGGTGGCGCGGGCCCACGCGATCGCGTCGGCGTTGTCGCAGTCCACGACCGTCAGACCGGCGCCACCGGGGTGGTAGGCGATGGCTGCGGCGCCCTGCCATGCGGTCGCCCACGCCGGCGAGCTGATGACGCTGGTGTCGGTGGTGGCGGCGGCCCAGCCGTGGCACGGGTGCGGGCAGGTGCAGGGGCCGGGGGTCTTCATGTGCGGGCGCCCGCCGCACGCGGTGTACAGGCATGCGGGGCAGTTGGCGAAGGGCACCTTGCCCTTGCGCAGCGGCAGGACGGGCAGCCCCTCGGCCGCGAGCTGGAGGGCGGTGCGCAGGTGGTTGCTCACGCCGCCACCTCCAGCATCCTGGAGGCGAGGAAGGCGCGGCCGATCCACTCCATGTAGGCAGGTGGGAGAGCTTCCCTCAGGCGGACGTGGTCGGTGGACCAGTCGATGCCCTTCGCGGCCCGGATCTCCTCCACGGTGGCCTTCCCGCCGCCCTTGCCGTACGCGGCGACGTAGGGCCCCTCGTGGTATTCGCCGTGGCGCCAACCGCGCACCCGCCCGCGGTGGCGCGGGTGGACCGGTTGCGCTGTGGTCCAGTTGCCGAGTTCGAAGTAGCGGTGCATCAGCACTCCGAGGCCGAACTGTTCCCCGCACAGGCGGATGTCCTTGCGGACCTCGGAGCCGGCCACGTTCTCCATCACGTACGGCCGGCCCGTCGCGTCCAGCGCGGCCCGTACGGGCCGGATGAGCCGGGGGTAGGTGCGGCCGATCGCCTCATTGCGGGCCCTATTGGTGCCCTTGGTGGGGGCGCCCTCTCCCTGGCAGGGCGGCGAGACGTGGATGAAGTCGAACTCGCGGCCACAGTCGCGGATGAAGGCGACCACGTCGCCCTGGTGGAACGCGTCGCCCCGATAGTCGGGTTGGGCTTCGATGTCGACGCCGGTGATGTGGACGTTCGGGCCGAACGCACGGCGCAGGCCTTCGGTGGCGCCGCCGATGCAGCAGCATCCGTCCAACACCCAGAGGGGTTCCCGCAGGGCGAGTGCTCGCGGGATGTCGGTGGGTTGGGTCATGCTGGAGGTCTCCAGTTCCTTGATGGTGACTGGCTGGCAAGGGCGGCCCCGCTTCTTTGGCGAGAGGGAGGGGCCGCCCTTGGCGTAGCTACTTCTTCGAAAAGAGCTTGATCGTGATGCCGCCGGCGCCGACCGGTCCGGCGGCGCCGGCGATGACGGTCGCGGTGTGGGAGGCGACGTCCATCAGCCAGCACAGGGCGGCGACCACGCCCCACGTGCCGAGGGCGGCGGCGCCGGCGATGGCGAACGGCAGCAGCAGCCGAGACCAGGGGAACGCGGCCGGGGTGGTGTTGTCCTGGATGACGAACACGACCGGCTGTCCGGTCGCCTGTGCGAGGTGGTAGGCGTCGGCGGGGATGTGCGGGGCCATCTGGCCGGACGGGGTGTGCTGGCTCATTTCTGGCTCCCTCGGGGTGTGCCGCGGGCCCGCGCCGACTGGTGGCGCGGGCCCGTGCGGTGGGTGGTGTGCTTGTCACCTGTCTTGTCGTGCGGCTTGTCGTCTGCCTTGTCGCTTGTCTTGTCTTGTCGCTTGTCGCCTTGCAGGTCACAAGCCGTTTCCGGCTCTCATAGAGCCGCTCAGGGCCCTCGCTTTCGGCGTGGGCGACAAGCGGCAGAGGTCACGCCGCGGCGCCTTGTCAGTGGCCCCGGCTACTGTGCGGAGTGCTCAGCCGGACGGAGATCGTGAGGGACTCGCGGCTATGGGGGGTGGGTAGGAAGGTCCCCGGCATCCAGCTCGGGACTGGAATTGGGATCCATGACCCCACCCCCCTCCTCCGCTCACTCGCCGGCACGGGGTTCGGGGGCGTGCCGGCGGTGGACGTAGCGGGCTTTGGTGCCCTCGCCGACGCGTACGGCGGTGCCATCCTGCGCCCACGTTTTCAGCCAGCCCACGACCGTCTGACGGGTCGTGCCGTAGGCATCGGCGAGCGCGCGGGCGATCGCGGACGCTCCGGTGCCCTCCGCGCCGGCGGCGATGAGCGCGGCGAGCGCAGCCTGTTGCGCGGGGCTGTCCTGCTCTTGCTCCTTGCGCAGTGCGGACAGGTTCAGCCCTGTCGCGGGCGGCGGGGTGTCGGGGTCGGGGGCGGTGGCGAACTGGGCGTCGATCTCCTCGCGAAACCGGCGCAACAGTTCGTCGTCCCCGCCCGGCGTCCCGGTGTGGTCGGTGCGCAGTGCGGACAGGTTCAGCCCACCCCCGGCACCGGGGGCCGACTGCTCGGTGCCGGTGGTGTCCGGGGTGAGGTCGCGCATCCACGCCGTGCGCTCCGCATCCCACCTCCGCGCGTAGTCGGCGCCCGCAGCATTCGCGGACACCGCGTCCAGACGCGGGTGCCGGTCGCTGGTGGCGACGGTGATGTCCCGGATCTGGGAGGGCTTGATCCGCCACGCCTTGAACAGCGCGCCCGGCGACTCAGGGGTGCCCATGAAACCGGCGCCCTTGAACGGCGCCTGATCCACACGCAGCCCGCGCCGGCCGGGGAACATCTTGGAGAGGTCCATGCCCTCGGTCTCGCCACCGGTCAGGGCGACGCGGACCTTGGCCTCACGGCGGATGAGCAGGTTGCCCAGCACGCTGCCGGTCGCCCCGAGTGCGGTGATGATTGTGCGCCCGCCCATGGAGCGGTGCATGCGGATGAACTCATAGATGCGCTTGGCGAGTTCCTTCATCCGCCGGTCGGTGCTGACCAGGATCTCCGCGCCCTCGTCGATGACCAGCATGATCTGGGGAATCTTCGCGCTCACCGGCAACAGGTCTGTGTCGTGCTTGGCCATCAGCTCTTGGTAGGCGCGCTTACGGTGCAGTCCGATCGCGATGGCCGCGTCCAGTAGCTTCAGCGCCTCCTCGTAGGTCCCGGCGAGCCAGTCCACGCCGGGCCGCACCGGACTCCCGTCCGCCTGCTTCAACTCGCCTGCGAGCGCGGGCCGCACCCAGGGCAGGCCGGCCGACCCGGCGTTCAGGTCGATCACCCACGTGAGGACGTCCTCGGCGCGGGCGAGTCCGGCCAGGATCGTGTGGAGCATGTTCGTCTTGCCCGACCCGGTCGGCCCGACGACCAGCGCGCACTGCTCGCGCAGGTAGGCCAGGACGTCGTCACCGTTGGTGCGGAAACCCCAGGGGATGCCGGTCAGGATCGACAGCGGCGTGTAGTCCTCGGGGTAGGTGCGGGCTTCGGCAAGCACGTTGCGGGTGGTGACGTCCACGATGGCGCGGCCCTGGTGGACGCCGGGGCCGACTGCGGCGGTGCAGCCGTGCGGCAGCTTCGCGTCCGCCGACAGGGCCGCCGCGTACTGGGCGATGCGGTCGTAGGTGGTGCCGCCCTGCGGTTCGAGATCCAGGGAGTAGCCGTTGCCGGTCTCCCACATCTCCACGGCCAGCACGCGCACGGTGATGTTGCAGATCCGGCGGATTCGCTCCACCCACTCCGCGGCGATCTGGCGTCGCTCCGCACTCATCTCCTGCGCGATCTGACGTCGCTCCGCGGCCAGGGCCTCTTCCTCGCGGGCCTCTTCGTACAGGGCGACGGAGCGGGCGCCGGCGCCCATGCCGACGCCGATCGTGGCGAGGGAGCCGAGGGCGGCCCACGAGAGGGGGCCGGTGGTCATGGCCCAGGTGGTCCATCCGGCGCCGACAAGCCAGGACGCGGCCTTGAAGGCGAGGGTGCGGCCCGCGTTGCGGACCTTGAGCCCGGCGACGGTGTGACCGAGGGCGCCGGCACCCCCGACAGCGAGCGCCCACAGGGGCGGCATGCCGGTCGCGGCGCCGGTCGTGGCGATGGCCAGGGCTCCGGTGGTTGCGGACAGGGCGCCGGTCACGGGTCCGTGACCGGCGCTCCAGTCCAGCACCGGGCCACTGTCCGCCTGCTTCTTCTTGTGCGCGGCAGTGGTGGCATTCATGTCAGACGTTCCAGCCCTTCTCGGCCTCGGGGCCGTTGCGGGGGTCCTCGTGACGGGCGATGTCCTGTTCGTGGGCCTGCCGGAACAGCGGGCCCATGTCCTCGGCGACCGCGACGGCGCTCATCAGGGCGCCGAAGATGTCGTTGAAGCCGTCCGCGACTTCCTTCTCCAGCGGGAACTCACTGTCGGCGCGCTCGGCGAGGGTTTTCATCACGTTCGCCACGCTGGTCAGCGCGGCCGGGAGCCCTTCGACCATGGCGAGGATCTCCATGGCGCTCTCGGGGTCGTAGGCCTGGGCGGCCTGCTCCATCTCGGCGGCGTGCTCTTCGAACTGGAACCCGGACACGTGCTCTCCTTCACTGGTCGACGTGCGGTCGGTGTGGTTCGGGACGGGGCTGGCCTGGCGCTCCACCCGGTCCCCGAGCCCGTCGGTGTCGTCCTTGGCGGCCTCTTGCTCTGCCGCGTCCTCCGCGGCGGCCTGCTCCTCACGGATCGCCGCATCGCGCTCGGCGCGCTGCGTGCTGGCCGCACCGGTCAGCTGCCGGTACAGGCGCTGGCCGGGGTGAACGAGCCAGGGCAGGCCCACCTTCCGGCCCAACGGGCCGGCCAGGAACTCGAGCAGACCGATCGGCAGGGCGAGCAGTGCGGCCAGGGCGCGGCGCCCGTGGAAGCGGGCTGCAGAGCGGCGCAGGGCCTTCCTCGCGGCCTGCCGGGCGGGCGCCTTACGCACGCTGGACCGCCCGTCGGCCACCTTCCGCGCGGTGGCCGCGTCCCGCCGGGCACGCTGCTTGGCGATGGCCGCCTGCTGCACCGCACGTGCCTTACGGCCCGCACCCCCGAGCATCCGACCGGCCAGACCACCCGACCGCGACCGCGCCTTGTGGGGCTTGGGGATGTTGCGGCGAGCGTCGGCCACCGCGCGCCGGGCCGCGGAGGTCTGCTCACGCTTCTGTGCGCGGGACGCTTCTGCCTGCTTGTGCGCCTTCCGCAGCGCCTTGACCTGCCCCGCCTTGGACAGGGCTCCCGCCGCACCGCCACGACCGCCGCTCTTGAGCCCGGCGGGTTTGTTCAGGGAGAGCGGAGCACTGTGCTTGGCCGCCCCGGATCGTCCTTGACCGGCCGCGCCACGCCCCAGCCCGGCGCCCGGTCCGCGCCGCTTCTGACCGGGGACCTTGCCCGACCCGCCAGCCGTGCGACCGCTACCTGAACTGCTTTTGCGACCGGCGGTGTTGAGGCCGCCGGAACGGTGCCGGGCGGCGTGCTGGCGGGCCGCGCTACGCGCGGCGGCCCGACGCGCGGCCTGCTTCGGGCGCGGGTTGCGGCTGCGGTAGGAGGCGAGGGTGCCGAACACGACCATGCCGGTCGCGGCGACCACCGCGGCGACCGGCCCGCCGACCAGCCCCGCCCCCGCGATCGCGGACACCGTGGCGTTGGCCCCGGACAGGGCCAGCGGCGCCACCGGCCAACCACCCGGAGCATCCTCTACCTGGCTGTTCTTCTGCTCATCCGCCTTGTCCACAACCTGTGGGGTCGGGGCGGGCGGGGTGTCGGTGGTGGCGGGGGTCACTACCGCTTCCGTACTGATGTCGGTCATGCTGAGAGCACTCCTTCTGGAGTGAGAAGCAGGACCCGAACGAGCTGGTGAGAAGGTGCGTTCGGGTCCTGCGCCGGTATGGGGATGCGCTGTTCAGACGGGGGATTTCAGGCGGCACACGGTTCCTTGGGGGCGGCGCAGGAGCCGCACATGCCCAGCGAGGGCGGGATGACGTATCCGACGTCGCGCCGGCACTGGGGGCAGATGCGGCGGGCGGCGTTGGCTTTGGCCAGGGCCGCCCACCGGGCCAGCGTCATCGGACGCACCGGCTTGGCCTGGTCGATGCGGTACAGGTAGGCGACCAATGGGCCGCGTCGGCGTCGCGGGCGTTCGAGTTGGGCGGCGACGTCCTGTCCGCCGGGCCGAAGACCGAGGGCGCGTAGTTGCCGGTAGGTGGCGTAGCCGTCCGGGGCCAGGCGCCAGCGGTAGACGGGCAGGCTCACGACGTGCTCTCGGCGGCCATGAGCGTGGTCCACGCCTCACGCACCCGGTCCTCGGCGCCCTTGAAGCCCTGCCCGCGGAACTCCGTCGCGGCCTGCCGATACGACAGCGGCGGGTTCTGCGAGTGCCGCAGGAACCGCAGCACCACGACCAGCTGAGTGTCTGAGAGCGTGGCACCCGGCTCGGGGACCGTCACACCCGCGACCATCGCCACGTCCGCGAGCGTCACAGCCGGGAGGTGAATCTCCTCCTCCCGTGACGGCTCGCTGTCCTCGGCGGGCGGTTCGACGTCCGGCGTCACGGTGGCGTCACGCCCGTCGTCACACTCACTGCGCGGGCCGGGAGGCAGGGCGTTGACCTGCGTGTCTTCCGCCTCCCGGGCAGTGTCCGAGGGGGGCAGGGCCGGGGCAGTCGCCGGGGCGGATTCGAGGGGTGTGACGGTCGGCGTGACGGGCGTGCCGAACATGGCGGCCAGGGCGGCATCCGCGCCCTCGGTGACGCGCTCTCGCTGCACATCCACCAGCCGCGCCCCGAGCGTGACGTCACCGACGCCGACCTTCTCCGCCAGCTTCCACGACTCCCGCTCCGACTCGGCCTGAACCTTGGCGTCCGGGTGGTTGGCGGCACGGGCCCGGTGATAGGCGAGAGCCTGAACCAGCTCAGCCGTCTTGCGCTCGGCCTCCGGATCGCGGCCATCGCGGTGGACGACGATGCGACGCGCGAGGAACGCGGCACCCTCGGCGGACACGGACATGCCCATCGGGGTCAGCGCGTAGATGACCACGCGCCCCGCATCCGGGGCGGCCATCGCGGACATCGCCGACGCCGCGGCCGGCAGGGCCCACAGTCCGGCGCGCACCGGCCACGGGGACGCCTGGCCCAGCATCGTCAGACCGAGCAGGACCAAGGCGAGGACCGCGGTGGCGCCCTCACCTGCCGCGACCGCACCGGCCGCGGTGCCCTTGCCGTACATGTGGCTGATGTTGGAGAACGTGCCGATCGCACCGAACCCGCCGGTGGCGACCATCGGCACGAACGCCGCGGTCAACACGAGCGTCTGGCCGCGGGTCAGCTTGCGTGGCGACGCCGTGACGGTGCCGTTCATGCCGCGTCCCCCGTTCCGAGCCGGTTGGCGACCGTGCGGCGGGCGGCCAGTACCTTGTTTGCGGCTCGGCGCAGACGACGCTGATCCAGCTCCGACGCCGGCCGGTCCAACAGGCTGATTTGGACGTCCAGCAGGTCCATCTCCGCATCGATCAGCGGACGCTCCAACTCGATGGCGTGCAGCTCCCGCCAGGACGGTTCCACGTCCGGCAGCCCCTCGGTAACGGGCTCCTGAACAGCAACGATGAGCTTCATGGGTCGTGTCTCCCTAGCAGTAGGTACGGCCCGGACAGCGGCTCCCGGGAGGCCCCCCGGGAGCCGCCCGCCGTACGGGGACAGGTCCTCTCGCGAAGCACGAGCGACCGCGGCTCCCCGGCACCTCACGTCGCGTACGGCAGAGGTGTCGGGGACCGTGAGCACTGGTGCTCAGGCAGGGCATCGAAGGCCCCGCGAAGGTTCGGCGGATGTCAGATCACGCGAAGCCAGTCACCGCCCCGAAAGGCGGATCTGGGCAGGTCACCCGGCCCGACATGGGCGGTCGGGATGGTGACCTGCACCCATCGACCACCCGTGTTCAGGTGGCTGGGCCGGCACTCTGTTGAGTTCTTCGCAGTGCGGAATCCGGGCCTTGCTTCCGGGCACTGACACAGCCCGCGAAGCCCTTTCGGGCCTCGCATCCGACATAGTTCAGATTGACTTAGGTCAATCCGACTGTCAAGGGAGCGCGGTGGAAGAAGGAGAGATTGACCTAGGTCCGGCTACTCTCGGGGGTATGGAGCAGAGCCCCGAAGTGCCCAGACCCACGCCAATGGCCAAGGAGATTGCTGCGCGGTTCCGCGAGAAGATCACGGGCCCCGATCCTGAGTACGGTCCGGGGGACCGGCTTCCCGCTGCCCGCTCGCTGGCCAAGGAGCTTGGCGTGCAGCTCATGACAGTTCAGAGCGCGTATGGCCAACTTCGCGACGAGGGGCTGATCCTTACCCAGCAGGGACGCGGGACGTTCGTCCGTGATCCTGCGGTACCTCTCGGCACCGAGCCGGGCAGCAGCCCTACTTTCGCGGCCTTGGCCGCGGAACTCAGCACGATTCACGACGCTCTCCGTTCGTTCGGGGAGCGGCTTGATCGGCTTGAGCGACTTGTGGGAAGCGAGACTCCACCTTCGCCGTGAGTCCGTCCGCACGCCTCAGCAGTCGTTCGATCTCGACACGCGCCTTGCTCAAACCCGCCTTGGGTGGAGCGAGTTCAGCAGGTGTTTCGCCTGCCGGCTCGCCGCTTTGCTCATTGATCCCTGACATGCCAATGAGCATGTAGCCGTGAACGGCAGAGGACCCGGACAGAGTGTCCGGGTCCTGTTTCCTTGCAGGTCAGGAGTGTTGGCGATTGGTCATTTGGTTACTTCGTTCACGGCCTCTAGTACTGCGTCCCAGGGAAGTTCACGCCCCGCCGGCGCCTCGCGCGGCTCGTACAGCGGCCACACCTGGGGGTCGTCGATGATGCGTACGCCCCCCGCCCGCAGGGTGTCGATGTGGTGCTGCCATGCGGGGTGGCGGGCGTGCGCTGCATTCACCCGAGGGAAGACGACGACCGGCAACCCGAGGGTGCCAATTGCCTCGCCCACTTGAGTCAGAGCCTGATTGTCCATGAGGCCCGTGGCGAGCTTGGCGACCATGTTGGCCGATGCGGGGGCCACGACGTAGCAGTCAACCGGTGGGTGCGGTCGTGCCTCGCCAGGCAGACGCGGTTCGTCGCGCACGGGCAGACCGGTCAGCTTCTCCAACCGCTCGACCTCGCCGCTCATCCGTAGCCACTGACCTGCGGTCGGCGTCAGTGTGACAGCCACCTGCCATCCGCGCTCAATCGCGGGCCCAACCAGACCGGTACGCAGCGCCTCCACGCCTCCAGCCGCCGACCCGACGACTCCGAGCACCCCACGCTTGCCTGAACTCACTGCACCGCCCTGCACCGTTGAGCCATCACGAACACTTCGGACGATCGCGAGCCGCCGGTGACTGGTGATTGCTTGATCAGATCCCGCAGAGTCTCGCGCACCCTCGGATTGTTGCGCACGAGCTGTGGCGATGTGCGTTCGGCCGTGCGGAGTTCCGTGAACGCCTCATCGCCCTGTCCGTTGAGCGAGAGGGCGCGCGCGAAGTCGATGCGGTGCGACACGCTGCGTTCCTGCGGCATGTGGTCGACGTTGATCCGGCCGTGCTCCACCACGTACGACACGTTGTCGAGGTCCAGTTCAACCGACAGGCGGTGAAGCAGGACGTTCGTTGGGCCGAAGCCGGTCTGCCAGTAGTTCTCATCCGAGCCGAGGTCATCCGCGAGTTCCTCGGCTCGGTCCAGCAGGCCGGTTGCGGTGGGCCGGTCCTGGTGGCGCGCTGCTGCGACTGCGGCCCGCAGGTGGATCATCCCCAGCAGACTCAGTGCCGCAGGATCGTTTTCGGTCACCCGAGACGAGAGCCATGCGGCGGCCGTGTTGCCCAGCTCCAAGGCGTCGTCGTACCGGCCGTTGGCCAGCAGCGCGTGCGTGCCAGACCGCGCGGCGGACGCCAACACGAGCGGGTCGTCAGACTCGTCTGCGGCACGCATCGCACGCTCGGCAGCAAGCCAGGAGATGTCGGATTCGCCGATCTTCGCGAGGGTCGTTGCTGCGAGGTGGTGGGTACGGGCTGACACTGCCCAGCAGTCGCTACGGTCCTCGCCGCGCCGTGCTGCTCGTTCCTCCAGCTCCTGCGCAGTCTGGAGGAGCGCGGGTAGTGCGGCTATGACGCTGCCGAGGCGTCCACCCTGGTAGTCGTTCCATGCTCGCTCCACACGCACGGCCGTGGGCGCCGGTGTAGGGAGCTGCACCTCAGCCTCGGGCCCGAAGAGCAGACGAGATAGTCGGCGTGGGCTCATGAGCGCGTCGCGGACGGCGGGTACGTCATCCTGTTGTCGCTCGTCCTCAACAAGCACGGTCTGACCGAGCAGGTCTCCGAGCTGGACTCGCAGGATTCGCGACAGCTCAGCGAGCATGTCGATGCGAGGCGGTTTCCTCCGACCGGTCTCGATCTTTGCCAGCCAGTCAGTGCTACGGCCGACGAGGCCAGCCAGAACCTCTTGGGTGTAACCACGACGCTTGCGGTAGAACGCGATGCGCTCACCGACACTGAGGTGATCTCCAAGACCACGCATGGCGTGCTGCCTCCTACTGGTGTGGGGGCTGGCCCGTTTCACCGTACAGAGTCAGTGATCGGGCGGGCAGGTGAACCGGCCCCTGATGGGGTCTGATTGAGCATGAGGTGCCAAACGTGAAGAGACCCGGACACTCTGTCCGGGTCTCCCTCAGGAGCCGCCCTGCGCAGCCAAATGGCTCGGCACCCTTGCCGAACGAGCGCCTGCGCCTGTTGCCGGCGGGGGGCACGCGTTCCAGGCGGCCCGGAGGCGCTGCGCGGCTTGTGGGCCGACTTCTTCGCCGCGGCCTTCCTGGCCGGCGCCTTCTTCTTCGGCTTCGGCATCTCGAATGTCCGCGTCCTCACCACGCGATGCTTGGTCGTCCTCACGGACACCTGCAGCGCGGCCATTAGGTCGAGCACCTTGCCGCCCGTCGAACGACTCGATCTCCACCGCTTTCGCCGTGGGCAGCGGCAGATGCGCCAGGTCTTTGTCACTGATGGGGAATGACCTGGTCCTTCGCGTACTACCCTCACTTGCCCAGGCGGTCAGCTGCACAGCGCTAAGGAGTCGTGGATTCAGAGCTTCCACGGCACTAGGGCGGCAGCAAGCAGACCTCTGTCTGCGGCGGCACAAAAGCGTTCATAGAAAGCCTGAGTGCTGGCGAAGGCCTCGTGGCTGCGAGTCAGGTTGCCAAGCTCGAAACCAAACCCGTACAGCACAAGCACACGCCGATTTCCGTGTGCAGCATTCCTCCACTTTTGCGGCAGTTTGATTTGAGCACGGGCGTGGACTGTGCCGGTTGAATCGACAAGTATAAAGCGGTTCCGATGATGCCGCAAGTGCCAGCCAGGTGGCGTGGGAATGCTGAACGCCTCAGGCGTCACTAGTCGAAAGCCTGAGCTGCACACGCGATGGATCTGAAGTTCCAGTGCAGGGCCTTCCGCGGGCGTCCCCACGGCCAACATGTGTTTAGGTTCTACGACGGCGAGAGCAATGCTTCCTCCGGCTGGTCCTGGCAGCCGCTGTGCGGCGAAACCAAAAGCATCAAAGGGCGGCTCCGTGGACAGCCCCAGGCGCGCGTGAACGTCAGATCGTTCAAGAATGCGAATCAGATCAGCGTCCCGTTGCCAGCCAGGCGGCAATTTCCCAAGCAGCTCGTCGGCCTTCGTCTGATAATTATCATGCATGGCAATACTGGCCGAGCGACTTGCTGAGCGGAGCAACCGTTCCACAAAATGCCGCCGCAGATCCTGCCATGGTGTTTCGTCGTCCGTCTCCTTGTGTAGTGAGTGTGAACCGATTTGGTTCATCAGTTCACTAGCAGCTGGCACGTCCCCTCGGCCAGCTGCGGCCACGGCTCTAAGTAGCGTGTAACGCGTGCGGTCGACGGGCGACACCTGCCTGCTGAGGGCCTCTACATCGATCTCACCAACCATGCGGTTCAACAGATGTGACGCTGCCTCGTCATCGGTAAGCGTCCAGGCAAGCGCACAGCACATGCCTGCGTTGTGCAAGAGCAGCTGTTCCGAGAAACGGTGCATAGAGCGAGGTCCGGTATGAGAGAGGAAGCGATCGAACTCTGCCTCCGCCTCTCGCCAGCGCCGCTGAGTGGCCAGGGACTCAATCAGAATGCGCTGTACTTCAACGTGATGGCCTGCCCAAATTTCGCCGTAGGAGGCCAGGGCCTCCCGTGCAGCGTGTTCGGCTGCCTCAAATTGGCCTGCATTAATAAGGCGTCCAACCTGTCGAGCCCGCGCCATCTCCGCCACCTTGGAAGGCGAGGGAAGGGTGCTACTCAGAGCATTAAAGGCGTCATGGAGGTGCACTACGTCCGGGTTACTCCCATGCCTGAGCCGTAGTTCCTCCAAGACCGCTGCGGCTTCTGCCGTGAGAACGGCTGCGGCGTTTCGGTTTGACTCTTCCTCGCGGATGCGCTGAACGTACGTGAGCACGGGGTTGAGTAGTTGTACGATCTGGTTGACCTCTCCAGGTAGCTCTCCACGCTGGAAAACATGCGCCAATTGGATGCGCGTCTGGATCTGCAAGACTTCGTTAGGTGCTTCGATCTCGTCCAGCCAGGCAAGCTCACATTTTAGGAGATCTGCAGCTTCCTCAAGGTCTCCTTGGCGCTGTTTGAAACCTGCGAGATTGCCCAGCAGCAGTGCTGTGTAATTATCTTTCACGTTCCGTCGGCGAGCATGCTCTGTCACAGCGGCCGCGTGCTGAGCGATTTCCCAGCTGCGATCAGCATGTTCGATCTCCATGGCGATGTATAGCCATCGGTTCGTGTGAAAAGCACACCGTGACAGTGCCTTCGTGCTTCCAGGAGCGTGCTCGTAGTGCTGGCGGAGAATCTGCTGCAGGACCGAATTCATGGAGATGGTGTCGTCGATGCCCGGCGGGTGCCTGTCGGACAAAGGTGCCAGAGGCTCCGCGAAGCGAACGAAGGAAACCTTGACCAGAGCCCGGAAGATCTCCCTTAGGGGAAGGTATTCCTCATCTATGCCAGTGGGTAGAGGCTCCGCTGGGACGTCTTCCGGGTCGATGAAGGCGCTAACGGCAGCCAGATGGATGGGAATGCGTTGCGAAGCAAAATTGGTGAGGTATCCAAGGACCTCGCGCACCTGCTGAGAGAGCAATTGCTGGCCGGCCAGGAGCTGGACCAACCGGTCCAGACTCAAGTGAACTGCCGCAACCAAGGTGCGTGGGTAGCCGCGAGGCACGGAGAAGCGGTCGTTCAGAGCGCGTGACAGCAGCGAATGCCGGTACCGGTCGATCCGGTCGGTTGGTATGCCGCAGCTGTGTAGGTAGCCGCAAGCCAACTCGATCGCAAGCGGCCATCCTTCAAGGGCCTCGGCCAGCGATACCAGGACGTCACGATGTTGTTCTACGTCCTCGTCGATGAGAGCCATTCTTCGAGTGATCAGTTCGCATGCCTGGTCAGTGGACATTCGGTCCATTGACACTTGACGCCCGAGCCTCATCCACCCGGCATCATCGATGGAAGTGATCAGCACGTCCCCCCGGCCAAGTCGGGGGATCCAAGCATCGATCGTGTCGACGAAAGCATCGTCGAATACAAGCAGCCATCGGCCTGGAAGCGCGCGGAGTAGCTCGTGTACCTTCTCTCGCAAGAAGCTGGTATCAGGCGCGTCCTGAGAGTCCGCCGGCTGCCGGTGTAGGTGCCACCACAGGCGTAAGAACGAAGCCGTTAGTGATTCCGTTGTTGAGGCGTCGGCCCAGAAGATGAGATCGTACTGATCGGCCCTCTCGGCGATGTAAGCCGCTGCTGTACTGGACTTGCCGATCCCTGATAGCCCGGTGAGGACGCAGCACTTCAAATCGCCTCGAGAAGCATTGCTCGTTGGCCCCAGGGCGGCGGTGACTTCCGAAAGGAGAGACGGGCGGCCAACGTCGGGTATGGGAGCCATCGTCCCATACACGACTCCCCAGTCCTTGTGACCCGCTGCACGGATGAGGACATCGTCTCCTATGAGCACCTCATGCTCGAAATCTGTGATGCTCCAGCACGCTTCCTGTGGAGTAGCGGCTCGCCGCAGAACCTCAGAGGTCAGGTAGCCGAGAATCAACCCAGCCGAGCGCTCGCCGAGGCCAGCCTGGTGCCGTGTACGCCGCTTGCGCAGTTGATCGTGTAGATCGCCGCGTAGGGCAGTCTCGTCCCGCAGGTCGGTGACAATTCGGCACCGCCCGAGACGTTCGACTTCATCGGCAGACAACGTCTGGAGCAGTGAACGCGCTGTAGGAGCCTGAGCCAGCAACTGCGCCAGGGAGGACATGAGTTCGACTGGGTCCTGTTGCCCCGACTTCAAGGCAGCTGATAGTGATCGGCATTTGGAATCAGGTACGGCGGCTGTTATCAACTCGTAGGCCACAGCGTTACATTTGGTGACCATAGTGGCCAGGATAGTAAAAGCTTCCGGGGCGCTGATCCGTCGGCCCGGCGTGCTGCTTTTGACCTGCGCGGCCAACAGGCACTCGCCGTCCCGGTTGACTAGGTCGAAGTCAACGACGTCAACGGCAGCAGTGCTCGTGCCGGGAGGGGGCCCCTCGATTCGGCACTGCTCGACCTCCGCGCGATCAAGGGCCGACAGCAGCGCTTCGAGAGTGCGTAAGTACTGATACTGAAAACCGCGAGCGGCTATGCGGCCACCATCCAAGCTGCTCACCAAACATGCCCCCCAGTTCGGCGCCGACTCGCCTGGGTCGCTCCCCGCACTTGCCGACGCCAGCATCACAGTGATAACGCGTTCTTGTATGCCCTCGGTGAGGGCCTAGCCAGCCAGCTAACCCAACCGGTCGGTTGGCCAACGGCCCGCCAGGGCATGGCTTGACGATTACAGGAGGCCCGCCTCGCGCAGACGCTGCCATGCCGTGCGGACATGGTCCTCCGTGAAGAGACGCTGCTTGCGCTGATTCCAACCTCTGATGCAAGTAGTGACGGATTCAGGGTTGGGTGGAGGTGGCACTAGTTCTTCAGCGGCGAATAGAACGGTACTCAAGAGCTCCATGCCGAAAGCGTCTTCGAAGCCAGCCGTTAGCGCTTGGAACTTAGCGGAGATTTTTTCGAACTCCGGGTATTGCTTCAAGAGCTGTTCAGCCTCGCTCACGGAGTCTTTGTTGAGTTCCAGGATCGCTTGGGCGCCGCTGGTGCCGTCGCCGAACCCAGTAACAAAATGACCTTCCATGGTCGAGACTGCACTGTCCAAGCGCTGCGAGTACGGGCCGTAGATTCCCTTTTCGAAGTGGAGCCCCAGGGGGAGACGCAATTTCTGCAGAAAGTACGCAACCTTGTGGGCTTCAAGTAGGGACACGCGGGGCTCAAAAGCCAGCCCGCGTGAAATCCCGCTCCGGATGTAACGATTGAGTGCGGCAAGGAATGCAGCGCGCTCCCGAGTCATCTCGGGCGTCTTCGTGGCATTCGGCATGGAAGTTGCGCTCGGAGCGCCCGAGGGCTCCCAGACTCGAACTTCGACTCCTGGGATAGTACCCAATGCTTGGCGGATCAATGGTTCAACATCGTTCCACGCGAGTCCGCCATTGCCGCATCCAAGCGGCGGTACCGCAATGGACTTAATTCCTCTTTCGACGATTTCGTCGCGTAGGGCCACGAGCCCCGAGGCGATATCCTCAAGTCGGGATGGTGCACGCCAGTGGCGCTTGGTCGGGAAGTTTACGATGAACCTTGGGCCGCCCAGTTGCCTGACCTCATGTACGTGCATGCGGCCAGGGTTGACGTCGCCGCGATCGCAGGACGCTTTGTAGTCCTCAAAGTTATCCGGATAGGCCCGCTTGAACTGCAAGGCGATGCCCTTGCCCATGACGCCCACGGTGTTGACCGTGTTAACAAGGGCATCGACATCTGCCAGAAGCAGGTTGCCGGTGCCGCGCGTGATCATCGTTGTCCTTCCCTGCTGGGTTCGTTCGTTACCGCTAGGTCAGTAGTACCACTCACGTCTGACACTCACCGGGATCTCGGCGCCTACCTCTCTGAACAGACGTTGCACCTGCTCAGCATGATCACGGTCGTAGGCCGCTGCCTCGTGCAGGGCAGTCAGGGGAAGGTGCTCGTGCACCAGCAGCTCTGCCATGCGGCGCCGCATGCGATCACCATCATCAACCGTGTTCGCCCAGTACCGTGCTCCCATGATCTCCCAGTCAACGACGCTTGGCATCATGCTCAGGTCGGTGAAGTGGCGGGTGATCTCGTTCGCGCAATTGCCGTCACTGAACACGTACGGTCTTCCGGACGCCCTGACAGTCTCCACGGACGTGACCAGGTAGACGAGTGGAGCCTGCCCGTCCTGGTACGTGGGTACGCCGCTTCGACTGATCACATAGAGCATGGGGGATCTCGGGGCGAAATAGAACGGGACGTAGTCAGCAGGGCATCCGTAAGGCGGAACGGTGATCTGACGCAGTCGACGTTCGGCCTTGACGTCCTTGTCTCCGCACTCCACTGGCACACCGCCCCTGCCCTGCATGATCTTGTCCGAGACCAACTGCTTCTCGGACAGGATGTCGGGCAGGTGGCGCATATGCGTGAAGTGAAACAGTCGCCGTTCCCCAACGTTCATCACAAGATCTGAGTAGACCACAGTGGCGGGTACTGCTGGGAGCCGTTAGGTCGTCAGTCGACGGACGTAGCAGGGGACTTGGTGGCGAGTCCTGACGCGGCGTCACATGTAACTCCGGTCTCCCGCGGCGAGGAAGCATCCCCCATGGCCCCCAACGGTCAGTCGAAGAGTGGTCGAGGGGTGATTCGGAGGGGCCAGTGGGCCATGTGTGGGCCGGAAGCCCTGCTAGGAGCTGCGCTGGGGGTTCGCCGCCCAGGCCAGGGATGCCGGCCCTCGCGTTACCCAATCGGTCTTGAAATCCTTTGTGCAGCTGGCCGTCGGGGCGCAAGGTGGCGGGCTGCTCAGCCAAGTGTCGGTCAACTGTCGGCGCCGGATCTGCGGGTGTCAGCGAGGCGGTACTGGCCCACTTCCGGGTCCTGAGGGCCCTCCATCCCGAGGTCTCGCCGCATGGCTTCTCGCAGATGCGCGTTCTCCCGCCAAAGATCCGCGCGACAGACGACATAGGAGTCGCCCCGGATGGTCGGTTCCTCTATGAGCCGGTCGCGCATCGCAGCCAAGGCATCACACGCCGCCTCAGCGAGACGAATGATCTCAGCTGAGGCAGCGAGGGACAGGCTCTGTCTCAAGCGCCAGATGCCGGCGCCGTCGAGGGCCCGGTGAAGCTCGCCATAGATCGCGTCGCCGGACGGGCGGTCGGGCCGTAGGACCACGTCTCGCATGTCGGAGTGTCCGCGGCTCAGGGCCATCAGGAACTCCGAGTACACGGCCCTGCGCGTCTGCACAGCCTCTCGCTCCCGATCGCGGCGCCAGCGGAGACGCTCGGCACCCAAGGCCGCCGCGACGCCCACAACGGCCCCTGCCAGACTGCTGATTGGTGATATCCAGTCCACTGCTGAGTGCTACCCAAATGTCCGATACCCGCTAACGCTAGGGGCGTTGTCAGTGCGTGGAGCTACCGTGCGAGCGTGAATGATCTCCTGGGTAGGGTCCTTGAGCTGCAACCGTCCTGGACGGCCGCCAACACGGAAGAGATGCAGGAACGAGGCGTCATCATCCGGCAGTTGATCCCCGACCTCTTGCGAGTAGAGGAAGGCCGTCTGTCGACTGAGCTCGGCGTTTCGCTCGCTGACTTCGCTGTCGAGGGCCGTGACGGTACGGGTCTCAAGTCGGAGGTCCCGTGGGTTCGTGTGTTCGGACGCGAGGAGTCTCCGAGCTCGACCATCGGGTGGTACGTCGTCTACCTGTTCAGCGCCTCCGGCCGGCACGTCTACCTGTCTCTGAACCAGGGGACGACGATCTGGACGGGCGGGGTGTTCAAACCGCGCAAGCTCGCAGATCTCCGGGCTCGTGTCGATTGGGCGCTGCCACTGCTGGCAGAAGCCACCACCGGGCGACCGGACCTGCACAGGACGATCGATTTGGATGCCAGGACCCCTCTGGGCCGCGGTTACGAGCCGGGGAACGTGCTGGCCATCGCGTACGAGCGCGATCAACTGCCCGCGCAGGAGGCCCTGCTGGACGACCTGTCCTTCATGACGGGGCTTCTCGGCGCCCTCTACAAGGCCGAGCGGTTGTCTCCCTACATCCCCGGAGATCCCACTCCGGAGGTGGTGGAGGCCGAGCAGAGTGCGGCGAAGACCGCTGGCCGGCGCACCCGCAGCGGTTCACGGCCGAGTAGGTCGGGGCAGGGCTTTCTGCTTACGGCGGGCGAGCGGCGAGCCATCGAGCGCCACAGCGTCCGCATGGCTACTGAGTACTTTGTCGCACAGGGGTGGAAGGTCAAGGACGTCGGCGACAAGGAGTCCTTCGACCTTCTGCTCACACAGGGCGAACAACGGATGCACGTTGAGGTCAAGGGAACGACTTCGGCAGGGCGAGAGGTAATCCTCACGCGCGCGGAGGTCGAGAAGCAGCGCAGGTACTACCCGGACAACGCGTTGGTCGTCGTGCACTCGATCGACTTGGACCGCACGCAGGAGGAACCTGCCGCATCTGGAGGCATCCTCCACTGCGCCTCACCGTGGGTGGTGGAGGACGAGGACCTCACGGTGATCTCGTACGTGTACCGGACGCGGGTTGACAGCCCACAGCCTACTGAGGAGGTCAGGAATTCGCCCCTGGTTCCCTCAGGCGTCCCCCAGCAGCGGACTGCATGGGGAGAGCCGCAGGTCACCGATCGTGAGCGGAGCCCGCAGTAAGTGGGCCGCCCCGTGCTCACTGCTGATCCGCAGGCACTTCACCTCGGCACTGGCAGCGCGACTGGCGATGCCTGCCCGTCCCAGGTCACGTAGATCGCCGTCGGGAGCGGCAAACCCATCGCGGTGACGATAACGAATTCGTGGCCGTCACCTGCTTCGATCGTCTCGCCGTTAGGCAGGTCTCGGCACTGGTCCGGCTCGCCAGCCCGTACGGTCGTCACGTTGATGGCTGGCCCGGTGCCATGGTTCCGTACGATGTACAGCACTCCCTTGACTGATCCACGCGCAGTGCAGGCTTGGGGCGCGCCGCCTCGGCCTCAGCGTCCCGTCGCTCCTGCGCCTCACGCCGCATCTCGGCAAGCGTGGCTTCGTCCGCCGTTGCCAAGCGCCGTGCCGCCTCCGCAGAATCCTTCGCTGACTGCACCGACTCCTTGCTGTGCTTCAACGCGACGCCGCTGATCGCGGCCGCAGTGGCAGCGACGACAAGAGCAGCCCATGCGGTACGTCTCCCCAGTTCATGGCCCGGACGATAGCCGACCTCGCGGCCTACCTAGCAGGCGTAGGCAAGGGGTAGACAGCCCCGGATAGGCGCGGCTTGAAGGGCATCATGTCCCGCATGGAGGAACGACGTAGCGCTCGGGCCCGCCAGCTCCGCCTCAGTCTCACCGTAGAAAGCCCGGAACTCCGGAGGATAGGGACGAGGCATGACTGCCAGCCTTCCGTGAAGGGCTGTCAGTTAGCCACCATAACTGGAACCTGAGAGGTAGGGCACGTCATGGTGTAACCCAATCGAACCTCGGCCGTCGACGACCAGCGGGTTCGTCGGCACTCGAGACGGCGTATGGCCATCGAAAGGGTGACCGGAGCGCCGAACGCGTAGGTCGGTAACATCCGCGCGCCCCGCGGTTGCCACCGCGCCACAAAGACGCAAGGTTGCGAGCCGCGCGACCGGTGAGTCCGTAGGCACCGACCACCGCGGCGTCCGCCACATCAGCCCGCCCTTCAGCGGTTTCGCCGATGAGCTGCTGTCCCAGCGCTTGAAGAGCAAGGTCATTAGACCCGTTGTCGTGGCGGGAGTTGAGACGAATGAGTCGAGGCATACGGGGCCGACCCGGTCGGACTGGTTTCGGCTCATCACGTTCGCGTGTCTTCTGCGGGTAGGAAGCGGGGGTAGATGTTCACTGGAGACGCACGAACCTGAGGCGATGGGCACGTTTGCGGGTATGGGGGGAAGCAGAACGGGTTCCGGCTCTTGATCGGTGGTCGAGAAAGGCCGGGGGGCGGTCCGGGATGGGGGCTGGTGTGAGTTCTGCGGGTTTGCGGGTGCTGTATCTGACGGCGTCCTCGTATGGGGATCTCCGGGTAGGTGAGGAGGTCCGGCGGGTACGCGCGGGGGTGAGGGCGGCGCTGCATCGTGATGCGGTGACGATTGAGCACCTGCCGGCGGCGACGTTGGGGGATCTGCTGGACGGGCTGACCCGGGTGGTGCCACAAGTAGTCAGTTTCTCCGGGCACGCCGATGAGGGGTTCCTGGAGTTCGAGACCGGCGCGGACCGGCGCGGCGGCGGCCACCTGCTGGCAGCAGAGGTGTTCGCTCAGGCGATGCAGGCGGTCGATGTCCCGCCGCAGTTGGTGGTGTTGAACGCGTGCAAGTCCCAGGCACACCTGCAGGAGTTGGTGCGGGTGGTCCCGTTGGCGGTGGGGATGACCGACAGCATCGGTGATGCGGCCGCACTCACGTTCGCCGCCCGCTTCTACGCCTCGCTCACTGACGGGCAGTCGGTCCTGGCCTCCTACCGTCTGGCCAAAGTCCAGATGGCCGGCTCGTCCAGCTCTGCAGGGGACGCTGGTCTCCCGGTCCTGGCCCATGATCCAGCGTTGGATCCGTCCGCTGTCCGATTGGTGCTGCCACACCCTTCGTAGCCGGATCCGATGCCGGCTCGACCGGATCCGGAGTTCACCGGGCCGTAGACCAGGATGAACCAGTGTTGGTGGGAGTACTGCCGCTGACAGCGGACTGCTTCCAGGAACGCGAGGTCTCCCGCAGGCTGGAGACCGCTTTGGCCGCCGGGCAGACAGCCGTTCTCACCGGCAGCACCCACCACAGTGGGGGGTCGGGGGTGCTCTCGGGAATGGGCGGGGTGGGAAAAACCCAGTTGGCCGCCGCCCACGCCCGCCGCGCCCTAGCCAGCCGAAAGGCGGCGGTGGTGGTGTGGGTGACAGCCTCCTCCCGCCAAGCAATCATCGACGCCTACGCCCAGGCCCGCCACCACTCTGGGGCTCCCCGAATGCGCTGGCACCGACCCATCGGCCGACGCTTCCCACTTCCTGACCTGGACCACCACCACCAGACGCTCCTGGCTGGTGGTCCTCGACGACATCCAGGACCCCAAGGACGTGTCGAAGCTGTGGCCGCCCGCCGATGCGCAGGGGCAAGTGCTGGCCACCACCCGCCGCCAAGACGCCGCCCTAGCCGGACAAGGCCGGCGTCTCGTCTCGATCGACACCTACACCCCGGCAGAAGCCCGCGCCTACCTCACCGACCGACTCACCTCCCACCACCGGACCGAGCCAACTGAGCAGATCGACGGCCTCGCGGCTGATCTGGGGTTTCTGCCGCTGGCTCTTGCGCAGGCTGCCGCCTACCTCATTGACGACGGGATAGCGATCGCCACCTATCGAACCCTGCTCGCCGAGCAGACGCTCGAAGGCGTGAAGCCTCGCAGCCTTCCCGACGACCACGAACAGATCGTCGCCAAAACCTGGGCGCTGTCCATCGACCGCGCCAACACCGCCCACCCCGTCGGGATGGCACGGCCGCTCCTGGAACTGCTGTCGGTCCTGGACCCCAACGGCATCCCCTATCGCGTCCTCACCAGCCCGCCTGTCCTGGACCGCTTGGCCGTCGATACTCCTGACCAGGTTCGGAGAGGGCTACGGGTGCTGCACGGATTCAACCTCATCACCCATAACGCCGATGCCACCCATCGCGAGATCCGCGTCCACCAACTCATCCAACGCGCCACCTACGAAGCCCTCACCCCCAATCAACAACTCGACACCGCCTACCTTGCCGCCGACGCACTCCAGGAGGCATGGCCAGACATCGAAAGCGATGAACTCGGTGCCATCCTCCGCGCCAACACCACCGCCCTACGTGAAACCACCGGCACCGCCCTCTGGCAACGCAACAACCAAATCCACTTCCTTCTATCCAAGAGTGCGCAGAGACTCGGTGAGGCTCTGCAACCCGCAGCCGCTCTTGCTGAATTCACTCAGCTCCACATCGCAACCGAAGAGATTTTCGGTCCTGACCATCTCAGCGCTCTTCAGCTTCGGCAGAGGGTGACGTACTGGCGAGGCAACTCGGGAGACGAGTCTGGAGCGGTGGCAGCTTTCGAGGACTTGCTGACCGACATGCTGCGCGTACTCGGGCCAGATCACTTTGAAACCTTGCTTACTCGTTATGAACTGGCGAGTTGTCGGGTGGATGCTGGGGACACAGACAGGGCTGTGTCTGAGTTCAGGACCCTGCTGGCCGACTACACGCGAGTCATGGGCGCCCAGCACCACGAAACACTCACCACACGCTTTGGGCTGGCGCAGGCGCTGCTGGAAGCGGGAGATCGTGCCGCCGCGGCCGCGATGCTCGAGGAACTGCTAGCCGATGACATCAGAGTCCTGGGACCAGACCACCCACATGTCCTGACCGACCGCTACATGCTGGCACTCCTCCATGAGAGCGACGCAGAGGTGATCGCGGCCCTCGAACATCTCCGGACTGATGAACTACGGATCCTAGGGCCACGCCACCCTCAAAGCTTCGCGACCCGAGGCGAATTGGCACGACGGCGGGTCGCGGCAGGTGACACCGCTGAAGCATTGGCCGACCTAGAAGAGCTACTCGCCGACCAGACACAGACAGTGGGAGCCGATCACCCCGCAACTCGCACCACCCAACGTGAGCTCCAGCAGCAGGCATTCCTGTACGCCCGCGCACTGACCGAGCAAGCACACGAACTCGCCTCCTCCCACAATCGTGAAGAGGCCATCACCAGCTACCAAGAAGCAATCCGCCTCAACCCCGACTACGCCGAAGCGCATAAGGGGCTGGCGAATCTCTTTCGTCAGCTCGGCCGACACGAGGCGGCCATCACCGCCTACCATGACGTGATCCGCCTGGGCTCCGATGATCCCCAAATCCACCAAGACCTCGGCGATACACTCACCAGCCTGGGGCGCCATGGAGAAGCTAAAAGCGCCCATTACGAAGCGACTCGACTCAAAAGCCTAGCCAGCAGACGACTGGGAGATATAGCGGCCGGGCAAGGCAACCACGAGGAAGCCATCCTCTCCTACCGCGAAGCGGCTCACCTCAACCCCGACGACGCCACCACCCACAACAACCTCGGGGCCACACTGTTCGAGTTGGGGCGGCTCGCCGAGGCCGAGGCAGTCATGCAGCGGGCGATCGAGATCAACCCCGCCTACGCCACGGCCCACAACAACCTCGGGGCCACACTGTTCGAATTGGGGCGGTTCACCGAGGCCGAGGCAGCCTTGCAGCGGGCGATCGAGGTCAACCCCGCCTACGACAAAGCGCATCGTTGGCTGGGGGCCACACGGTTCCAGTTGGGGCGGCTCGCCGAGGCCGAGGCAGCCTTGCAGCGGGCGATCGAGATCAATCCCGACGACGCCACGGCCCACAACAACCTCGGGGTCACACTGTTCGAATTGGGGCGGTTCACCGAGGCCGAGGCAGCCTTGCAGCGGGCGATCGAGGTCAACCCCGCCTACGACAAAGCGCATCGTTGGCTGGGGGCCACACGGTTCGAGTTGGGGCGGTTCACCGAGGCCGAGGCAGCCTTGCAGCGGGCGATCGAGATCAACCCCGACGACGCCATGGCCCATTTCTCACTAGGGAGGGCGTTGTTGTTCCGGGGGTCACGGGAGGAAGCGCGAGCAGAGCTGCGTCAAGGCGGGACAAGGCCGGAGGTTCAGTTGCTGCGATGGATCGCTGATCGCGCGGAGACAGCGCCGGGTGAGGTCTTAGGTGGGTCTCCACAATCGGTCCTGGCGGCTCTGGAGCAGCCCTTGCCGCCTGACGTTGCGAGGCCGTCGATGTTCCGATTGGCGGAGATCAGGGCGCTGGCCCTGGCCGGCTGCGGTGAAGCGGACGAGGCGGTGCACACGCTGCGGGCGGCAATGGGAGAGCGCCGACCGTCGGACCGGTTCGCAAAGCCGCTGTATGACCTACTTGCTCGTCCGGAGCCAGTTGCCGGGCTGCTGGAACTACGGGAGGTATGGCGGGAGATCATCACGGTGGATCCGTCGGCGGCAGCTCCTAAAGACGGCCGGGCTCCTGCATGAGCCGGAGACGTCAAGGCCGAGCTGGCAGGGGAAGAGCTCGTGCTCGATGTGCACGCCGCCCCGCACCCGGCGCCGGTAGAAGGGGAACCAGAGGCATCCGTGCTCATGCGGCGGCGGTACTTCACCAGTCAGGTCCGGCCGGCGGCCGCGATGGGCACCTGCCGTCGGGCGGCGGTGGTTGGGGACGGCCCTGCCCACGATGCCCCGAGTGGCCTTGCCGCCAGCTCAGCGCAATGGGGGCCTCGTGGCCGTATGAGCAGTGCAACCGCGGGTTCGGGTGTGTCCAGCAGCGCGTTGAGCGTTGGTGGCCACCTGGGTGCGAGTTAAGTCGGCGTCGGTGAGCATTACCAGCGACTGTTTCCCCCGCACGTCCCCCAGCAGTGGCAAGTTCACGAGAAGCTGCAGGCTGCATGGGGTGAACGGAGCCCGCTGTAAATCTGCCGGCTCAGCCTTCCCAGGTTCGAATCCTGGCGCCGCCACGCTGAGAAAGACCCCCTCCGAACTGCGGAAACGCAGCGCGGAGGGGGTCTCTTCGTGTTACGGCACCCGTTCGTCCTGCTCCCGCAGGGCCGACTGCATGTGGCGGCAGCGGTCCATGGAGTGGCGGCGCGTCCAGACGGTCCACCAGGCGATGCCGATCAGGAGAACGGCGCAGAACACCGGGAGGGAGAGCGAGCCGGTGGCGGCACCTAGGACGAGCACTCCGACCGCGATGAGGGTCATCAGCCCCAGTGAATACGGCAGCCACCTTCCCGCGCGCTCCATCCGCCGCAGGTGCTCGGCGACCAGTCGGCGCATGATCGCCCGTTCCTCGGGATCGCTGGGCACCTCGCGGTGCCGGATCTTGCGGTCGAGGTCGGCGAGCCTGCGCGGGTCGGTGCCGGTCGCGCGGCCGATCCTGCGGCGCTGTACGGCCATGAACGCGACGCCGATACCCGTGTACAGCGCGCTGCGCAGCAGCCAGGACACCGGATGCTCGTCCGGGCGGGAGAACAGGGCGGTGATGGCCAGGGCCAGGAGGAAGGCCAGGACGGCCTGTGCGGTCAGACTGTGGTCGAGCCGACGCTTCAGGGCGCTCACGGCGCGTATCTCCTCGTAAACGAAGGGGTGTTGCCGCTGACGTATCCCGAATACCCCGGAAACCAGACCGTATTGACCGCGGAACGAGGCACGGCCCGTGGGGCGCATCGGCTGACCACCCGCACGCCGCCGGCGCCCCACCCGCGACTCGTTGGTGCCCGCCGTCCTGGCACTCGCCCCGGACGGCGCGGGGCGGGGCGTCATGGTCCGGCTGACGACGGCCGACGGGCGGCGCGCACCTGCGCCGGTAGGCCGGATTCCTCACCGCGCGGGGGAGACTGACCCCATGTCCACTCGCCGTAGACGCTGCCCCGAATGCCGTCGTGAGATCGCCGTCGTCGCCGGCCGCTTCGCACGGCACGACCCGCCCCGCGCCCGCGAGCACGGCGCCCTGGTCTCCTGCCCCGGCTCCCGCCGCCAGGCCGAGGCCGACGCCGCCCAACCCGCGCTGGACGGCTACGTCGTCCCCGACATGCCGGGCCAACTGCCCCTTTTCTGACCGCCGGTCAGGCCCGCGGCGCGCTCAACCTCAGTTCCCTGCCACCGACTTCACCGCGACCGACACCGGAGTCGACCCACCGACCAGCTCGAGCGTCAGGCCGGCGGTCGCGGCGGAGTCCACCAACTCCGCGAGTACGGCGGCCACGTCGTCGCGGGGGATCGCGGCGCGGCCGGTGTGCGCCTCCAGCCGTACAAGACCCGTGCCGGCGTCGTTCGTCAGCATCCCGGGGCGCAGGATCGTCCAGTCCAGTCCGTCCAGACCCTGGATGTACCGGTCGGCCTCGCCCTTCGCCCGCAGGTACACGTCGAACACGTCGTCACCCTCGTGCGCGGGGTCGGCGCCCATCGACGAAACGACCACGTACCGGCGTACGCCCGCACGCACCGCCGCGTCCGCGAACAGGATCGCCGCCGCCTTGTCCACCGAATCCTTGCGCGCGGTCCCGCTGCCCGCGCCGGCGCCCGCCGCGAACACGGCCGCGTCCGCCCCGCGCAGCTGCGCCGCGACCTCCTCCACCGAGGCCGACTCCAGATCCAGCACGATCGGTTCGGCCCCTGCCTCCCGCAGATCGTCGCCCTGCTCGGCGCGGCGGATGATCCCCGCGACCTCGTCCCCGCGCCCGGCGAGCAGCCGTTCCAGCCGCAGCGCGATCTGACCATGACCACCAGCGATGACAATGCGCATGCCTCCGACCGTACGCCCGGCCGACCGCATCCGCCGCACGACTTCAGCCACGCCACAAGAGCGCGCCTGCCGTCCTTACGACACCTCGCCCGCAGCGGCCCCTCTGCGGCACCCCGCGCCCGCGTCACCCGTCCTACGACACCTCGCCCCGCCCCTGCCGAGGCAGCCCCAACTCGGCCGCGGCGGCGGAGTTGCAGTACTCCCGTACTGCGCTCGTCCGGGCCACCACCCGCCCCCGGTGCACCACGATCCGGCTGTACGCCAGCGACAACGCCCCCGACAGCCGGTCGCCGCGCACCGCGAGCAACTCGGCCGGGAAGCCCGCCTCGACCCGCACCTCGGGCAGCCCAAGGACGGCGCGGGCCGACGCGCTCACGGCGTCGTAGGCCTCCTCGGGGCGCAGCCCGTAGCGGGAGGCGAGCAGGTAGGCCGCCTCCAAGGGGTCGCCGCGTCCCACGGGGTTGGACAGGTCCCGCAGCGCACCGCTGCCCGCGGCGACCCGCACGCCGGCCGCGCGCAGCAGCCGTACCGGGGCCGTGCCGCGCCGGTCGGTGCCCGAGCAGCCGCCCTGCGGCACGCACACCACCGTGACCCCGGCCGCCGCGAGCTGGTCGGCGGTGCGCCGGGCCGCCTCGGCGGGCATCCGTCCCAGCCCCCCGCACGGGCCGAGGGTCACGCCGGGGCGCAGCCCGCCGGCCATCGCGGCGAGGCGGGCGAGGCGGGCCGGGTCGTCGACATCGGTGTGCAGGTCGACGGGACAGCCGTACTCGGAGGCGATCTCCAGGACGGCCTGCACATAGCCGGTCGGATCGGGGTCCAGGTCCGGGCATCCGCCCACCACCGACGCGCCCATCTTGACCGCGTCGCGCAGCACGGCGAGCCCGTCCGCGCCGGCGACCCCGGTCAGCACCCTCGGCATCGCCACGGCCGTCAGCTCGGTCAGCCCGCGCAGCGAACGCCGTGCCCGCAGTACGGCGGCCAGTGCGCCGAGCCCCTGCACGTCGCCCACGCGCACGTGTGCCCGCAACGCCGTCGCTCCGTGCCCGAGTTGCAGTAGTGCCGCCTCCGTGGCGCGGCGCTGGACGTCCTGGGGGTCGTAGGAGGCGGGGCCGTCGCCGTCGGCCGACAGCGCGGTGTCGCCGTGGGCGTGCGGCTCGGCCGGGGCCGGCAGGAGCAGATAGCCGCTCAGGTCCACCCGCGCCCCGTACGCGCGCGTGCCGCCCACCGCCAGGCTCCCCGCCGTGCCGACCGCCTCGATGCGCCCGCCGCCCAGCCGTACGTCCACGGTCCGGCCGTCGGTCAGCCGCGCCCCGCAGAGCAGGAGAGCGGCGGGGTCGCCCGGACCGGAGGAGCCCGAGGAGCCGGAGGGCGACGAGTGGGGCGGCTGCGGCTGGCTGTCGGGCATCGCGCTCCTGGGACAAGGGGACACAAGATCACGCAGAGTGAGTCGAGCCTAGGGCGGTGATCCGTCGCCGGCGGGGAGGAGCGCAATAGTCGTACCGGTGTGGTCATCCGTGCGGGGGGCGACCTCAGGGACTGGTGGGGAGGCCGCGGAAAGACCGTCGGGAGCCCGCCGACGAGACCGGGACGGGGGCCGCGAAACGGATTTGGGTGAACGGCGGCGGACCGTGTAATGTCTTCATCGCTCGCCCCAATAGCTCAGTCGGCAGAGCGTCTCCATGGTAAGGAGAAGGTCTACGGTTCGATTCCGTATTGGGGCTCTGGTGTGAGAGGTTCCCGTCGCGAGGCGGGAACGGATCGCATCACAGCGGTGTAGCTCAGTCGGTAGAGCAAGCGGCTCATAATCGCTGTGTCACCGGTTCAAGTCCGGTCACCGCTACTGACAGTAGCCGATTGCGGGGTCGGTCCTTCGATCGGCTACTCTTCTATGCGTTGAACCCGTCCCATCCGTTCGTCAAGGAGCACTCACGTGGCTGCCACCGACGTCCGCCCGAAGATCACGCTGGCCTGCGTGGAGTGCAAGGAGCGGAACTACATCACCAAGAAGAACCGGCGTAACAACCCGGACCGTCTTGAGATGAAGAAGCACTGCCCGCGTTGCAACGCGCACACCGCGCACCGCGAAACGCGATAAATCAGGCTCGTACACGAGGCCGCCCCCACCACAAGGGGGCGGCCTCGCGTCGTTTGAGCCGGCGCAGTGCGCTTCCGCCCGCGCAGTGAACGTAAGTCATCGACACCAGGAGGTGCCGAGCCATGGCGCTCGACCAGTCCTTCGTAGGGCGGACGTACCCGCCCACCGCCCCCTACGAGGTGGGCCGGGAGAAGATCCGTGAGTTCGCGGAGGCGGTGGGGGACACCAACCCCGCGTACACGGACCCGGAGGCCGCCAAGGCGCTCGGTCACCCCGACGTCGTCGCCCCACCGACTTTTGTGTTCGCCATCACCTTCAAGGCGGCGGGACAGGTCGTCCAGGACCCGCAGCTGGGCCTGGACTACAGCCGGGTCGTGCACGGCGACCAGAAGTTCTCCTACGTCCGCCCGGTGCGGGCCGGTGACCGTCTGACCGTCACCTCCACCATCGAGGCGATCAAGTCCATGGCGGGCAACGACATCCTGGACATCCGCGGCGAGGTCCACGACGAGGCGGGCGAACACGTCGTCACCGCCTGGACGAAGCTCGTCGCCCGCGCGGCAGAGGGGGCGTGAGGAAGAACATGACGGCGAAGATCGCATACGACGACGTCGAGGTCGGCACCGAACTGCCCGCCCAGACCTTCCCCGTGACCCGCGCCACGCTCGTTCAGTACGCGGGCGCCTCCGGGGACTTCAACCCCATCCACTGGAACGAGAAGTTCGCCAAGGAGGTGGGCCTCCCGGACGTCATCGCGCACGGCATGTTCACCATGGCCGAGGCGATCCGGGTGGTCACCGACTGGACCGGCGACCCGGGCGCGGTCGTCGAGTACGGCGTTCGCTTCACCAAGCCCGTCGTCGTCCCGAACGACGACCAGGGCGCGGTGATCGAGGTCGCCGCCAAGGTCGCCGCCAAGCTCGACGACAACACGGTCCGCGTGGACCTCACGGCGACCAGCGCCGGCCAGAAGGTCCTGGGCATGTCGCGGGCGGTCGTCCGCCTGGCGTGAGCCCCGCGCGCGTGGCCACCGGTAAGGGGCGCCCTCCCTGGCGAGGCGCCCCTTACTCACCCTCCCCGCCCCCCTCGACACCTCATCCTCTCGGCCCCCCTTGACGGAGTTAGTGATTGAGCACTAACTTACTCGCATGGTCAGGATGAGCGCAGAAGAGAGGCGCGAGAGCGTCATCCGCGCGGCGACGGCCGAGTTCGCCCGCGGCGGCTACTACGGCACCTCCACCGAGGCGATCGCCAAGCGCGTGGGTGTCTCGCAGCCGTATCTCTTCCGCCTCTTCCCGGGCAAGAAGGCGATCTTCCTCGCGGCGTCCCAGCGCTGCCTGGAGGACACGATCCGCACCTTCCAGGAAGCCGCCGAGGGCCTGGAGGGCGAGGAGGCCCTGCGCGCCATGGCGAACGCCTACACCAAGGTCATCGCCGAGGAGCCCGAGCGGCTGCTGATGCAGATGCAGATGTACGTGGCCGTCGCCGCCGCGGAGCAGGCCGGCGAACCGGAGTTCGGCGAGCAGGTGCGGGCGGGCTGGATGCGCCTGTGGGACACGGTCCACCTGTCGCTGGGCGCCGACACCGACGAGACGACGACCTTCATGGCGTACGGGATGCTCATCAACTGCCTCGTGTCCATGGGCTTCCCGCCCGGGCACAGGATCTGGGAAGGGCTGTACCCGGAGGCGCGCCTCAGGGGCCGGCTGGAGAAGTAGAAACACAGGGTGCAACGGGAGGGCGAACGCCCGCCCGTCACGGCGGATTTCCATGCCCGCAAAAGTTAGTCATCAATAACTAATCACCTGTCGACCCACAACCGATGACCCTCTGGGGGAGCGATGTCAGAGCAGACCGCACGTCGCGGGGGAACCGTCTGGGCCCTCGTCATCACCAGCGTCGCCGGATTCATGGCGGCCCTCGACAACCTCGTGGTCACCACGGCCCTGCCCTCCATCCGCAAGGATCTGGGCGGAGCCCTGGACGACCTGGAATGGACGGTCAGCGCCTACACCCTGACCTTCGCCGTCCTGCTCATGTTCGGCGCGGCACTCGGCGACCGCTTCGGCCGGCGCCGCCTCTTCCTCACCGGCCTCACGATCTTCACCGGCGCCTCCGCCGCCGCGGCCATGTCGACCGGCATCAACGGCCTGATCGCGGCCCGGGCGGTCCAGGGAGTCGGCGCGGCGATCATGATGCCGCTCACCCTCACCCTCCTCACCGCGGCCGTCCCCGCCGCCAAGCGCGGGATGGCGTACGGCATCTGGGGCGCGGTCAACGGCCTGGCCGTGGCCTCCGGCCCGCTGATCGGCGGCAGCCTGACCGAACACGTCTCCTGGCACTGGATCTTCTGGCTGAACGTCCCCCTGGGCATCGCCCTACTGCCCCTCGCCCGCCTGCGCCTGGCCGAGTCGTACGGCACCGGGGCCCCGCTGGACATCCCCGGCACCCTCCTGGCCAGCACGGGCCTGTTCGGGATCGTCTACGGCCTGGTCCGCGGCCCCGCCGACGGCTGGACGGCACCTCTCGTCCTCACCGGCCTGTTCGCGGGCGCCGCGCTGATCACCGCCTTCGTCCTCTACAGCCTGCGTGCCAAGAACCCCATGCTGCCGATGCGGCTGTTCCGCTCCCGGGCCTTCTCCGGCATCAACGCGGCGAGCCTGCTGATGTTCCTCGGGATGTTCGGCTCGATCTTCCTGCTCAGCCAGTTCATGCAGGGCGTCCTCGGCTACTCGCCCACCGAGGCGGGCCTGCGGATGCTCCCCTGGACCGGCATGCCGATGCTCGTCGCCCCGGTGGCCGGCATCCTGTCCGACCGCATCGGGGGCCGCCCCGTGGTCGCCGCGGGTCTCTTCTTCCAGGCGGCGGGCCTCGGCTGGATGGCCGCCGTGGTCGACCCCGGCGTCTCCTACTCCGCCCAGCTCCCCGCGCTGATCATCAGCGGCATCGGCATGGGCCTGTTCTTCGCTCCGGCCGCCAACCTGGTCATGTCCAGCGTCCGCGGCACGGAGCAGGGCATCGCCTCCGGCGCCAACAACGCACTGCGCGAGGTGGGCGGCGCACTGGGCATCGCGATCATGTCCTCGATCTTCTCGTCCCAGGGTGGCTACGACTCCGCCCAGACCTTCGTCGACGGCCTCCAGCCGGCTTTGGTCACCGGCGCGGCGGTGGTCGCGGTCGCGGGTGCCGCGGCCCTGCTGATCCCCAGGCACCGTGCACCCCACCCGACGCAGGCCGCCCCGGCCGAGGACCCGACCCCCACGCTGGACCCCATCGCAGGCTGACCCCAGCCCCGGGCAACGGCTCCGCCCCCACAGGCGGAGCCGTTTCCCCGTACCCCAGCAGGTGGCTCCACATGGCCCGCACCAAGAGGCACCGCCGCGCCCACCCGTGCCGCCCAAGCGGCACGACTGCCCGCGGCTGAGCGGCTGCGACCACCGACGGCCGATCACCGCCGGTCACCGCGACCACCCACACACGCGTGCCCGCGGCTGAGCGGCGCAGCCGCACCCACGGATGACCGCCGCCGCCCCCGGCCCGGCACAAGCTGAGGCGCCGCAGCCGCTGTGGCCGCTGCCCTCTCCACAACTGCTGTCGGTGAATTGGTGCCGGCTCGCGGGTGCGTACGGCGGGGAGGGGGTGTGGTGGGGGGTGTCCGCCCGCAGCGGCGGGCGTCAAGGGGCAGTGCCTCTCGGCCGACGGAACCGCCCGTCCGAGGACGGACACCCCCCACCACACCCCCGCACCCCATCCGAACCCCGCGCAAGGGCCGACGCCGAAGGCCCTACCCTTGAGCCCGTGCAGGAACGACACGACGCCCCCCTCGCCCCGCTGACCACCTTCCGCCTGGGCGGCCCCGCCGCCCGCCTGATCACCGCCACCACCGACGCGGAGGTCATCGCGGCGGTCCGCGAGGCCGACGACACCGGCACCCCGCTCCTGCTGATCGGCGGCGGCTCGAACCTGGTCATCGGTGACAAGGGCTTCCCCGGCACCGCCCTGGTCGTCGCCACCAAGGGTTTCGCACTGGACGGCACCCGCCTGGAACTGGCCGCGGGCGAGGTGTGGACCGACGCGGTCGCCCGCACGGTCGACGCCGGCCTCGCCGGCATCGAATGCCTCGCCGGCATCCCCGGCTCCGCCGGCGCGACCCCCATCCAGAACGTGGGCGCCTACGGCCAGGAAGTCTCCTCGACGATCACCGAGGTCGTCGCCTACGACCGCACCACCCGCCGGACGGTCACCCTCCCGAACGCCGACTGCGCCTTCTCCTACCGCCACAGCCGCTTCAAGGCAGACCCCGACCGCTACGTCGTCCTCCGCGTCCGCTACGACCTCGAGGACGCGAACGGCCTCTCCGGCCCCATCAAGTACGCCGAGACGGCCCGCGCCCTCGGCGTCGAGCCCGGCGACCGCGTCCCCCTGTCCGCCGCCCGCGAGACGGTCCTCAAGCTCCGCTCGGGCAAGGGCATGGTCCTGGACCCCGAGGACCACGACACCTGGTCGGCGGGCTCCTTCTTCACCAACCCGATCCTCACGGACACCGACTTCGCCGCCTTCCGCGCACGCGTGAAGCAGCACCTCGGCCCCGACGCGGAACCCCCCGCCTACCCGGCGGGCGACGGCCACACCAAGACCTCGGCGGCCTGGCTGATCGACAAGGCGGGCTTCGCCAAGGGCTACGGCACCGGCCCCGCCCGCATCTCCACCAAGCACACGCTCGCCCTCACCAACAGGGGCGAAGCCACCACGGAGGACCTCCTCGCCTTGGCCCGCGAGGTCGTGGCAGGCGTCCACGAGACCTTCGGCATCACGCTGGTCAACGAACCGGTGACGGTCGGCGCCAGCCTGTAGCAGCCAAGCCCTCCTGTAGCAGCCAAGCCCCGCCGCACTACAGGGCCAGCCAGTCCTCCACCCCCGCCAGCAGCTTCGCCTTCACGTCCTCCGGCGCAGCCGACCCCCGCACCGACTGCCGGGCCAGTTCCGCCAACTCCCCATCACTGAAACCGTGGTGGCGCCGAGCGATCTCGTACTGCGCGGCGAGCCGGGACCCGAACAGCAGCGGATCGTCGGCGCCCAGGGCCATCGGCACACCGGCGTCGTACAGGGTCCGCAGCGGCACGTCCTCGGGCTTCTCGTACACACCCAGCGCGACGTTCGACGCCGGGCACACCTCGCAGGTCACGCCCCGGTCCGCGAGCCGCTTCATCAGCCGCGGGTCCTCGGCGGCCCGCACCCCGTGCCCCAGCCGGTCGGCATGCAGGTCGTCGAGGCAGTCCCGCACGGACGACGGCCCGGTCAGCTCCCCGCCGTGCGGGGCGGACAGCAGGCCGCCCTCGCGGGCGATGTGGAAGGCGCGGTCGAAGTCGCGCGCCATGCCCCGCCGTTCGTCGTTCGACAGTCCGAAGCCCACGACACCCCGGTCCGCGTACCGCACGGCGAGCCGGGCCAGCGTGCGCGCGTCCAGCGGATGCTTCATCCGGTTCGCGGCGACGAGGACCCGCATCCCGAGCCCCGTCTCCCTCGACGTGGTCTCGACCGCGTCGAGGATGATCTCCAGCGCGGAGATCAATCCGCCCAGCCGAGGGGCGTAGGAGGTCGGGTCGACCTGGATCTCCAGCCACCCCGACCCGTCCCGGACGTCCTCCTCGGCGGCCTCGCGCACCAGCCGCTGGATGTCCTCGGGCTCGCGCAGACAGGACCGGGCGGCGTCGTACAGCCGCTGGAAGCGGAACCAGCCCCGCTCGTCCGTGGCCCGCAGCTTCGGCGGTTCCCCACTGGTCAGCGCCTCGGTCAGGGCTTCGGGCAGCCGCACGCCGTACTTGTCGGCCAGTTCCAGGACGGTCCCCGGCCGCATGGACCCGGTGAAGTGCAGGTGCAGATGGGCCTTCGGCAGCTCAGAGACATCACGTACACGCTCCATCCCAGGATCCTGCCGTACGTCACCGCCGTCCCGGTAGCGGAATCCACGTTAGTGGTCTTGCTCGCACGAAAAAGCGGACCCCCTCGCACGAGGGAGCCCGCTCAGCCGTCGCTCAACAGTCGCCGATGCAGCGTGGACGTCAGTCCCGGGCCTCCGCCAGCAGCTTCTGGATCCGCGAGACACCCTCGACGAGGTCCTCGTCGCCCAGCGCGTACGACAACCGCAGATACCCGGGCGTGCCGAAGGCCTCGCCGGGTACGACCGCGACCTCGGCCTCCTCCAGGATGAGCGCGGCGAGCTCGACGGTGTCCTGCGGCCGCTTGCCGCGGATCTCCTTGCCGAGCAGGGCCTTCACGGACGGGTAGGCGTAGAACGCACCCTCGGGCTCCGGGCACACGACGCCGTCGATCTCGTTGAGCATCCGCACGATCGTCTTGCGGCGCCGGTCGAAGGCCTCGCGCATCGTCGCGACGGCCTCCAGGTCACCGGAGACGGCGGCGAGCGCCGCCACCTGCGCGACGTTGGACACGTTCGACGTGGCGTGCGACTGCAGGTTGGTGGCCGCCTTGACGACGTCCTTGGGGCCGATGACCCAGCCCACGCGCCAGCCGGTCATGGCGTACGTCTTGGCGACGCCGTTGACGACGATGCACTTGTCGCGCAGCTCGGGCAGCAGCGCCGGCAGGGACACGGAGACCGCGTCGCCGTAGACGAGGTGCTCGTAGATCTCGTCGGTCAGCACCCACAGGCCGTGCTCGACGGCCCAGCGGCCGATCGCCTCGGTCTCGGCCTCGGAGTACACCGCGCCGGTGGGGTTGGACGGCGAGACGAAGAGGACGACCTTCGTCTTCTCCGTGCGGGCGGCCTCCAGCTGCTCCACGCTGACGCGGTAGCCGGTGGTCTCGTCCGCGACGACCTCCACCGGGACGCCGCCGGCGAGACGGATCGACTCCGGGTACGTCGTCCAGTAGGGCGCGGGGACGATGACCTCGTCGCCCGGGTCGAGGATCGCGGCGAAGGCCTCGTAGATGGCCTGCTTGCCGCCGTTGGTGACGAGGATCTGCGAGACGTCGGGCTCCCAGCCGGAGTCGCGCAGTGTCTTCGCGGCGATCGCGGACTTCAGCTCGGGCAGGCCGCCGGCCGGCGTGTACCGGTGGTACTTGGGGTTCTTGCAGGCCTCGACGGCCGCCTCGACGATGTAGTCCGGGGTCGGGAAGTCGGGCTCACCGGCGCCGAAGCCGATCACCGGACGCCCGGCGGCCTTGAGGGCCTTGGCCTTGGCGTCCACGGCGAGGGTGGCGGACTCGGAGATCGCGCCGACTCGGGCGGAGACCCGGCGCTCGGTGGGAGGGGTTGCAGCGCTCATGGGCCCATCGTTCCAGACCGGAAACATGCCGGGCACGCGGGTTTCACAGACTGAACATCGAAGGGTCGGTCACTGAACACCCGTCCGGAATCGGGCGATGGCCTGGGTGATCTTCTTCGGGTTTCGTGACGATCCTCCGCCGCCAAGCCCCCTACGCGGGCTTTCTGTTCGACGGAGGGCTCCGAAGCACGTACACTCTCACCTCGTTGGCCTTCAGCAGCCGCACCGCGGACGGTGCACACCGAGCACCCGGTCGGATGCGGTACGTTGGGGGACACACCAAAGGGTCGTAGCTCAATTGGTAGAGCACCGGTCTCCAAAACCGGCGGTTGGGGGTTCAAGTCCCTCCGGCCCTGCTACACACACCTTCGCCAGGTGTGCGCATGTACGTACAGCAACGCACCGCCGTGCGGCTCAGACCGGGCGCGGCACGGCCACGACCCGGGAACAGGTGAGGACGAATGGCGGACGCCGTGGGCTCCATCGACACGCCTGATGCCCAGGACGAGGCGCAGGAGACCAAGAAGAAGGCCCGGAAGGGCGGCAAGCGGGCCAAGAAGGGTCCGCTCAAGCGGCTTGCCCTTTTCTACCGCCAGGTCATCGCCGAGCTCCGCAAGGTCGTCTGGCCGACGCGCAATCAGCTGACCTCGTACACCACCGTGGTGATCTTCTTCGTCGCCATCATGATTGCCCTGGTGACCGTGATTGACTATGGGCTCAACCACGCGGCCAAGTACGTCTTCGGCTGAGTCGAGAGCGAAGGGCGCCGTGGTTACCGGCGCCCCTTTCGCATGTTCCACCCCTATGTATCCAGGAAGAAGCAGCCACCGTGTCTGACACGAACCTGAACGACGACGCCATCGAGCCGGACGAGTCCGTGGACGACGAGCTCGACATCGTCGAGGGCGCGGACGACGACCTGGACGAGTTCGAGGCTGCGGACGCGGAGGCCGGCGAGGCCGCCGAGGAGGACGCCGTCCACGTCGTGGACGAGGACGCCACCGACTCCGAGGAAGAGGCCGCCGCCGACTCCGAGGAGGAGGAGACGGAGCCCGCGGAGCCGGTCGACCCCGTCGCCGCCCTGCGCGAGGAACTGCGCACCCTGCCCGGCGAGTGGTACGTCATCCACACCTACGCCGGTTACGAGAACCGCGTGAAGACCAACCTGGAGCAGCGCGCCGTCTCGCTGAACGTCGAGGACTACATCTTCCAGGCCGAGGTGCCGCAGGAAGAGGTCGTCCAGATCAAGAACGGCGACCGCAAGACGATCAAGCAGAACAAGCTGCCGGGTTACGTCCTGGTCCGCATGGACCTGACGAACGAGTCCTGGGGCGTCGTCCGCAACACCCCGGGTGTCACCGGCTTCGTGGGCAACGCCTACGACCCGTACCCGCTGACGCTGGACGAGATCGTGAAGATGCTCGCCCCGGAGGCCGAGGAGAAGGCCGCCCGTGAGGCCGCCGAGGCCGAGGGCAAGCCGGCTCCGCAGCGCAAGGTCGAGGTCCAGGTGCTGGACTTCGAGGTGGGCGACTCGGTCACCGTCACCGACGGCCCGTTCGCCACGCTGCAGGCGACGATCAACGAGATCAACCCGGACTCCAAGAAGGTCAAGGGTCTGGTGGAGATCTTCGGCCGCGAGACCCCGGTCGAGCTGAGCTTCGACCAGATCCAGAAGAACTAGCTTCTTCCGGAAAAGAGCTTCCGAGCAGGTCAGGCGGGCTGTTCTCAGCCTTCCTGACCTGCTCGGTTTTTGGCCGCGCATCTATACCCGTTATCGTTGTGCGGTATGCCTGCGTTCGGGTGGTCCCCGCGTGCAGGCAGGACCCGAACCGAAAGGACGCGGAGAGCTATGCCTCCCAAGAAGAAGAAGGTCACGGGGCTCATCAAGCTCCAGATCAACGCCGGTGCGGCGAACCCGGCTCCGCCGGTCGGCCCCGCGCTGGGCCAGCACGGCGTCAACATCATGGAGTTCTGCAAGGCGTACAACGCCGCGACCGAGTCGCAGCGTGGCTGGGTGATCCCGGTGGAGATCACGGTCTACGAGGACCGCTCCTTCACCTTCATCACCAAGACGCCGCCGGCCGCCAAGATGATCCTCAAGGCCGCGGGCGTGGAGAAGGGCTCCGGCGAGCCGCACAAGACCAAGGTCGCCAAGATCACCGAGGCGCAGGTTCGCGAGATCGCCCAGACCAAGCTTCCCGACCTGAACGCCAACGACCTGGACGCCGCGTCGAAGATCATCGCCGGCACCGCCCGTTCCATGGGCATCACGGTCGAGGGCTGAGCCCCACCCCCCGTACATCAAGCAGAAGTGGCAGGGCCTGCTCGGCCCGTACCACGACTCCTCAAAACCTCAGGAGAAGTAGTGAGCAAGCGCAGCAAGGCCCTTCGCGCTGCGGACGAGAAGATCGACCGGGAGAAGCTGTACGCCCCGCTCGAGGCCGTCCGTCTCGCCAAGGAGACCTCCACGACCAAGTTCGACGGCACCGTCGAGGTCGCCTTCCGCCTGGGTGTCGACCCGCGCAAGGCCGACCAGATGGTCCGTGGCACCGTGAACCTGCCGCACGGCACCGGCAAGACTGCCCGGGTCCTGGTCTTCGCGACCGGTGACCGTGCTGCGGCCGCGGAGGCCGCGGGCGCCGACATCGTCGGCTCCGACGAGCTGATCGACGAGGTCTCGAAGGGCCGCCTGGACTTCGACGCCGTCGTCGCCACCCCGGACCTCATGGGCAAGGTCGGCCGCCTCGGCCGCGTGCTCGGTCCCCGTGGTCTCATGCCGAACCCCAAGACCGGCACCGTGACCCCGGACGTGGCGAAGGCCGTGACCGAGATCAAGGGCGGCAAGATCGAGTTCCGCGTCGACAAGCACTCGAACCTGCACTTCATCATCGGCAAGACGTCCTTCGAGGACGACAAGCTGGTGGAGAACTACGCCGCGGCGCTGGACGAGATCACCCGTCTGAAGCCGTCCGCCGCCAAGGGCCGCTACATCAAGAAGGCCGCCATCAGCACCACGATGGGCCCCGGCATCCCGGTCGACCCGAACCGCACCCGCAACCTCCTCGTCGAGGAGGACCCGGCCGCCGTCTGAGCCGAGCGCTCACCGCGGTAGCCGCGTCCGGGACGCGTAGAAACGAGGGCGGGCCACGCAACCTCCGGGTTGTGGGGCCCGTCTTTTCTGTGTCCGGATGTTCCGTGGAGCACTCCGTCCGGGCTTTCCGTCCGGATGTCAGTGCGCTGCGTTAGCGTGCGGGCACGGCAATCGCAATCGCATGGGGGTGGGGGACGTATGAAGAGCACGACCGTGCGCCGCGTGGCCTGTTCGATCACGGTGGTGACCGTGCTGTCGGGGGCGGCCGCCTGTGACTCCGCGAGCTCCGGGAGCTCCGGCGGCTCGGGCAAGGGCGCGGGGGCCTCCGGCGGGAGTGCCACGCACCTCAGCCCCGTGGCGGCCCTGCGCAGCGCCGAGAAGTCCACCGACGGCGCCGACTCCGCCCGGGTCGAGTCCACGACCACCATGGGCTCCGTGATGTCCATGAAGGCCGACGGCGCCCTCGGCTGGCACGACGGCCTGACCGGCAACCTCGTCATCACATACACCGGCGGCACGATGGCCGCGACCATGCGGCAACTGGGCACCACGTCCATGCAGGCCCGCTATCGCCCCGACGCCTACTACGCGCGCATGGGCGAGCAGTTCGCCCGCCGGGCGGGCGGCAAGCACTGGATCCGCTACGGCTACAAGGACCTCGCCCGGCTGGGCGGCAGCTCCGGCGCCTATCTCCAGGACCAGATGCAGAACACGACCCCGAACCAGTCGGTGAAGCTCCTGCTGGCCTCGGGGGACGTCAAGAAGGTCGGCACCGAGCGGGTGCGCGGGGTGGACACCACGCACTACGCGGGCACCGTCGACGTCGCCGACCTGGCCCGCAAGAACTCCGACCTGAGCGCCGGCCAGCTCGCCGGTCTGAAGAAGCAGCTCACCCAGGCCGGCGTCGGCACCGAGACCGTGGACATCTGGCTCAACGACAAGAACCTGCTGGTCAAGTCCGTGGAGAAGGGCACCATGGCCACCGGTGAGTACGCCCAGACCGCGTACTACAGCGACTACGGGGTGAAGGTCTCCGCGCCCGAGCCGCCGGCCGGCGACACCGAGGACTTCAAGGACCTGCTGAAGAACCAGGGCCTGGCCCCGGGCAGCGGCGACACCTCGACGGGCTCCGGCAGCAGCTCCTGAACAGCCGTGCTCGCGAGCGCCCTGTGGTTTCTGAGGCCAGTGGGAATTCAGGGGCGCTTTACGGTCTCTTGGGGCTAGGATCGCCGACAGTCTGTGTATCAGCCATGCGTTCCGTGGGGGGACCGATGAAGACTTCTGTACGTGGTTCAGTGCGCCGTGGGGCGACGGGGGCGGGGCTGGTGGCGCTGCTGCTCGGCGCAGGTGCCGTCGGTTGTCAGAAGGGCGGCTCCGAGCAGTCGCCGGCGATGACGCCCGCGGCGGCCGTGGCCAAGGCCGCGAAGAACACCCAGGACATCACGTCCATGCACTACCGGATGGCCGGCAAGGTGCCGGGGGAGGGCCGGATCTCCGGCGAGGCGGCGATGAGCATGAAGCCGCCGGCCATGAGCATGAAGATGACGGCCCAGGACCAGGCCACCGACGGCCCGGTCGAGATCCGCGTCGTCGGCAAGGCCATGTACGTCGGCGGCGCCGGCATGGCCAAGGAGATGGACGGCAAGAGCTGGATCAAGTTCGACATGTCCGCGCTCGGCGCCGACGAGAAGATGGACACCCAGCAGCTGGGCGCCGGCCAGGCCGACCAGAACCCGGCCGCCGACTCCACCTTCCTCACCGGCTCCAAGGACGTGAAGAAGGTCGGCACCGAGACCGTCGACGGTGTGAAGACCACCCACTACCGGGGCACGGTCACCGTCGACGCCATCAAGGCCTCCCTCAAGGGCGAGAGCAAGACCGTCCGGGAGAAGCGCGAGAAGGCCCTCGACCAGTACACGAAGATGGGCGTGGACGCGCTCACTATGGACATGTGGGTCGACGGCCAGGACCACACCAAGCAGTTCCGGATGCGCGGAGACGCCGACAAGGGTCCACTCGACCTGACGATCACCTTCCTCGACTTCAACAAGCCGGTGAAGGTCGCGGCCCCGCCGGCCAAGGACACCGCCGACCTCGCCGAGATGATGAAGGACCTCCAGGGCTGAGCCGTACGGGCGGATTTGCCTGACGGCGACCGGGTCCCGTACTCTCCTACAGAAGCCAAAGACCGCTGGTCGTCGCCGTGCGCTCGTGAGAGGGCCCGGTGGCCGAAGGATCCGCTGAACTGCGGACGACCCGCGCAGGTGACTGTGGAAGTGCTCCCGGTGCGCCCCTGTCCAAGGGAAACTCCGGTCGAGCTACGCCCCGTGCGCCTGCGCCGGGGCGTTTCGTTTTCCCAGTCCCTTCCGAGCGGTCCCATCACCCGGAAGGAGGCCGACGCTCTATGGCAAGGCCCGACAAGGCTGCCGCGGTAGCCGAGCTGACGGAGCAGTTCCGTAGCTCGAACGCCGCTGTGCTGACCGAGTACCGGGGTCTCACCGTGGCGCAGCTCAAGACGCTGCGCCGTTCGCTCGGTGAGAACGCCCAGTACGCCGTGGTGAAGAACACGCTGACCAAGATTGCGGCCAACGAGGCCGGGATCACGACGCTCGACGACCTGTTCAACGGTCCGACGGCGGTCGCCTTCGTCACCGGTGACCCGGTGGAGTCGGCGAAGGGTCTTCGTGACTTCGCCAAGGACAACCCGAACCTCGTCATCAAGGGCGGTGTCCTTGACGGCAAGGCGATGTCCGCCGACGAGATCAAGAAGCTTGCGGACCTCGAGTCCCGCGAGGTTCTGCTCGCCAAGCTGGCGGGCGCCCTGAAGGGCAAGCAGACGCAGGCTGCTCAGGTCTTCCAGGCGCTCCCGTCGAAGCTCGTCCGCACCGTGGACGCGCTTCGCGCCAAGCAGGACGAGCAGGGCGGTGCCGAGTAACTCGGCTCGCATCATGACCGCCGCCTGAGGCAGTCCGCCGAAGGCAACGGTCGTAGCGGGCCGAACGTACGCCCGCCAGACATGTACATCACGGCACCAGCCGAAATTAGTGGAAGGAAAGCCATCGTGGCTCTCACCCAGGACGAACTGCTCGCCGAGTTCGAGGGCATGACCCTCATCCAGCTCTCCGAGTTCGTGAAGGCGTTCGAGGAGAAGTTCGACGTCACCGCCGCCGCCGCGGCCGTCGCCGTCGCCGCCCCCGCCGGTGGTGCCGGTGCCGGCGCCGAGGCCGTCGAGGAGAAGGACGAGTTCGACGTCATCCTCACCGGTGCCGGCGACAAGAAGATCCAGGTCATCAAGGTCGTGCGTGAGCTGACCTCCCTGGGTCTGAAGGAGGCCAAGGACCTCGTGGACGGCGCCCCGAAGCCCGTCCTCGAGAAGGTCGCCAAGGACGCCGCCGAGAAGGCCGCCGAGTCCCTCAAGGGCGCCGGCGCCTCCGTCGAGGTCAAGTAACACCACGGGTCCGACGGACCTGTAACGCTCAAGCGCTGAGGAGCGATCATCCATCCGGGTGGTCGCTCTTCGGCGTTCCTGGAGGGGCGGCCACGGTTACCTTGCGGCCTCGTGCACGAGGGGTATGGTGATCTTCGTCGTGTCTCCCGGCGGCCCCGGTTCGGGCTACGGGGCCTTGACGAACCGCACGCAGCGCGCAATTCTCAGGACGCGTCGCCAGAACGGTCCGAATCCGAGGCATGGATCGGCGACGAAGAGGGCAGTATCAACGTGCGTTGAGGGCAAGCATGCCGAGGGCGTTGAGGACAACGAGGGTCTCAGAAAATCGGGGCTGGACATCAGTGCGCCAAGTGGCTACACTGACCCTTTGCGCTGCCTGTTAGCTGTCCCCTGCCCGTCACCAGGGGTCTGCCCTCGCCTCGGCACTTACGACCGGATCGCCCTGACCTGGGATTCCTGTCGCTTGTGTGGGGTGAGGGGCCGGGGAGCGCGTAGTGAGTCCGAGCCCTCGGAAGGACCCCCTCTTGGCCGCCTCGCGCACTGCCTCGAACGCGAATATGAACAACGGCGCCAGCACCGCCCCGCTGCGCATCTCCTTTGCAAAGATCAAGGAGCCCCTCGAGGTTCCCAACCTGCTCGCGCTGCAGACCGAGAGCTTTGACTGGCTGCTCGGCAACACCGCTTGGCAGAGTCGGGTCGAGGAGGCTCTGGAGTCCGGTCAGGACGTCCCCACCAAGTCCGGTCTGGAGGAGATCTTCGAGGAGATCTCCCCGATCGAGGACTTCTCCGGGTCGATGTCGCTGACGTTCCGCGACCACCGCTTCGAGCCGCCGAAGAACAGCATCGACGAGTGCAAGGAGCGCGACTTCACGTACGCCGCCCCGCTCTTCGTGACGGCGGAGTTCACCAACAACGAGACCGGCGAGATCAAGTCCCAGACGGTCTTCATGGGCGACTTCCCGCTCATGACCAACAAGGGCACCTTCGTCATCAACGGCACCGAGCGTGTCGTGGTGTCCCAGCTGGTCCGCTCGCCCGGCGTCTACTTCGACTCCTCCATCGACAAGACGTCCGACAAGGACATCTTCTCGGCCAAGATCATCCCCTCCCGGGGTGCCTGGCTGGAGATGGAGATCGACAAGCGCGACATGGTCGGTGTCCGTATCGACCGCAAGCGCAAGCAGTCCGTCACCGTCCTTCTGAAGGCGCTCGGCTGGACCACCGAGCAGATCCTCGAGGAGTTCGGCGAGTACGAGTCGATGCGCGCCACCCTGGAGAAGGACCACACCCAGGGCCAGGACGACGCGCTGCTCGACATCTACCGCAAGCTGCGTCCGGGCGAGCCGCCCACGCGTGAGGCCGCGCAGACGCTGCTCGAGAACCTCTACTTCAACCCCAAGCGCTACGACCTGGCCAAGGTCGGCCGCTACAAGGTCAACAAGAAGCTGGGTGCGGACGCTCCGCTGGACGCGGGCATCCTGACCGTCGAGGACATCATCTCGACGATCAAGTACCTGGTGAAGCTGCACGCCGGCGAGACCGAGACCGCCGGGGACAACGGCACGAACATCGTCGTCGAGACCGACGACATCGACCACTTCGGCAACCGTCGTCTGCGCAGCGTCGGCGAGCTCATCCAGAACCAGGTCCGCACGGGTCTGGCTCGTATGGAGCGCGTCGTCCGCGAGCGCATGACCACGCAGGACGTCGAGGCGATCACGCCGCAGACCCTGATCAACATCCGGCCGGTCGTCGCCTCCATCAAGGAGTTCTTCGGCACCAGCCAGCTGTCGCAGTTCATGGACCAGAACAACCCGCTGTCGGGTCTCACCCACAAGCGCCGTCTGTCGGCTCTTGGCCCGGGTGGTCTCTCCCGTGAGCGGGCCGGCTTCGAGGTCCGTGACGTGCACCCCTCGCACTACGGCCGCATGTGCCCGATCGAGACCCCTGAAGGCCCGAACATCGGTCTGATCGGCTCGCTCGCCTCGTACGGCCGGGTCAACGCGTTCGGTTTCGTCGAGACCCCGTACCGCAAGGTCGTCGACGGCCAGGTCACCGACGAGGTGGACTACCTGACCGCCGACGAGGAGGACCGCTTCGTCATCGCGCAGGCCAACGCCACGCTCTCCGACGACATGCGGTTCGCCGAGAACCGCGTGCTGGTCCGCCGCCGTGGCGGCGAGGTCGACTACGTCGCCGGTGACGACGTGGACTACATGGACGTCTCGCCGCGCCAGATGGTGTCGGTCGCGACCGCCATGATCCCCTTCCTCGAGCACGACGACGCCAACCGTGCCCTCATGGGCGCGAACATGATGCGCCAGGCCGTGCCGCTGATCAAGAGCGAGGCCCCGCTCGTCGGCACCGGCATGGAGTACCGCTCCGCCGTCGACGCCGGTGACGTGGTCAAGGCCGAGAAGGACGGTGTGGTCCAGGAGGTCTCCGCGGACTACATCACCACCGCCAACGACGACGGCACGTACATCACGTACCGCCTGGCCAAGTTCTCGCGCTCCAACCAGGGCACCTCGGTCAACCAGAAGGTCATCGTCAACGAGGGCGACCGGATCATCACCGGCCAGGTCCTCGCCGACGGTCCCGCCACGCAGAACGGCGAGATGGCCCTCGGCAAGAACCTGCTGGTCGCGTTCATGCCGTGGGAGGGTCACAACTACGAGGACGCGATCATCCTGTCGCAGCGCCTCGTGCAGGACGACGTCCTCTCCTCGATCCACATCGAGGAGCACGAGGTCGACGCCCGTGACACCAAGCTCGGCCCCGAGGAGATCACCCGGGACATCCCGAACGTCTCCGAGGAGGTCCTCGCCGACCTCGACGAGCGCGGCATCATCCGCATCGGCGCCGAGGTCATCGCCGGTGACATCCTCGTCGGCAAGGTCACCCCGAAGGGTGAGACCGAGCTGACGCCGGAGGAGCGCCTGCTGCGCGCGATCTTCGGTGAGAAGGCCCGTGAGGTCCGTGACACCTCGCTGAAGGTGCCGCACGGCGAGACCGGCAAGGTCATCGGCGTCCGCGTCTTCGACCGCGAGGAGGGCGACGAGCTTCCCCCCGGTGTGAACCAGCTGGTGCGCGTCTACGTCGCGCAGAAGCGCAAGATCACCGACGGTGACAAGCTCGCCGGCCGTCACGGCAACAAGGGTGTCATCTCCAAGATCCTGCCGATCGAGGACATGCCGTTCCTGGAGGACGGCACCCCGGTCGACATCATCCTCAACCCGCTGGGTGTCCCGTCCCGAATGAACCCGGGACAGGTCCTGGAGATCCACCTTGGCTGGCTCGCCAGCCGCGGCTGGGACGTCTCCGGCCTCGGCGAGGAGTGGGCGCAGCGCCTCCAGGTGATCGGCGCCGACCAGGTCGACCCGGGCACGAACGTCGCGACCCCCGTCTTCGACGGTGCGCGCGAGGACGAGCTCGCGGGTCTGCTGCAGCACACCATCCCGAACCGCGACGGCGAGCGCATGGTGCAGCCGACCGGCAAGGCGCGGCTGTTCGACGGCCGTAGCGGTGAGCCGTTCCCGGAGCCGATCTCGGTCGGTTACATGTACATCCTGAAGCTGCACCACCTGGTCGACGACAAGCTGCACGCGCGCTCGACCGGCCCGTACTCGATGATCACCCAGCAGCCGCTGGGTGGTAAGGCCCAGTTCGGTGGCCAGCGCTTCGGTGAGATGGAGGTGTGGGCGCTGGAGGCTTACGGCGCCGCGTACGCCCTCCAGGAACTGCTGACCATCAAGTCCGACGACGTCACCGGCCGCGTGAAGGTCTACGAGGCCATCGTCAAGGGCGAGAACATCCCCGAGCCCGGCATCCCCGAGTCCTTCAAGGTGCTCATCAAGGAGATGCAGTCGCTCTGCCTGAACGTGGAGGTGCTGTCGAGCGACGGTATGTCCATCGAGATGCGTGACACCGACGAGGACGTCTTCCGCGCTGCGGAGGAGCTCGGCATCGACCTGTCCCGGCGCGAGCCGAGCAGCGTCGAAGAGGTCTGACGGGAGTCCGGCCGGAGGAACTGGTGAGGAACCTCCGGCCGGCCCCAGGACCCCCGTTTCAGACCCCAAGACTTACAACCCTGAGAGGGATTGACGCATAGTGCTCGACGTCAACTTCTTCGATGAGCTCCGGATCGGTCTGGCCACGGCTGACGACATCCGTCAGTGGAGCCACGGCGAGGTCAAGAAGCCCGAGACCATCAACTACCGCACCCTCAAGCCGGAAAAGGACGGACTCTTCTGCGAGAAGATCTTCGGTCCGACCCGGGACTGGGAGTGCTACTGCGGCAAGTACAAGCGTGTCCGGTTCAAGGGCATCATCTGTGAGCGCTGCGGCGTCGAGGTGACTCGCGCCAAGGTGCGCCGTGAGCGGATGGGCCACATCGAACTGGCCGCCCCCGTCACGCACATCTGGTACTTCAAGGGCGTCCCGTCGCGTCTGGGCTACCTGCTCGACCTGGCCCCGAAGGACCTGGAGAAGGTCATCTACTTCGCGGCGTACATGATCACGTACGTCGACGAGGAGCGCCGTACCCGCGACCTGCCCTCCCTGGAGGCGCACGTCTCGGTCGAGCGGCAGCAGATCGAGAACCGCCGGGACGCCGACCTGGAGGCCCGCGCCAAGAAGCTCGAGTCCGACCTGGCCGAGCTCGAGGCCGAGGGTGCCAAGGCCGACGTGCGCCGCAAGGTGCGCGAGGGTGCCGAGCGTGAGATGAAGCAGCTGCGCGACCGTTCGCAGCGCGAGATCGACCGTCTCGACGAGGTGTGGACCCGGTTCAAGAACCTCAAGGTCCAGGACCTGGAGGGCGACGAGCTCCTCTACCGCGAGCTGCGTGACCGCTTCGGCACGTACTTCGACGGCTCGATGGGTGCCGCGGCGCTGCAGAAGCGCCTGGAGTCCTTCGACCTCGACGAGGAGGCCGAGCGCCTCCGCGAGATCATCCGTACCGGCAAGGGCCAGAAGAAGACCCGTGCGCTCAAGCGCCTGAAGGTCGTCTCCGCGTTCCTGCAGACCAGCAACAGCCCCAAGGGCATGGTGCTGGACTGCGTGCCGGTCATCCCGCCGGACCTTCGCCCGATGGTGCAGCTGGACGGTGGCCGCTTCGCGACCTCCGACCTGAACGACCTGTACCGCCGTGTGATCAACCGCAACAACCGCCTGAAGCGCCTTCTCGACCTCGGTGCCCCCGAGATCATCGTCAACAACGAGAAGCGCATGCTCCAGGAGGCGGTCGACGCCCTCTTCGACAACGGCCGTCGTGGTCGCCCGGTGACGGGCCCCGGCAACCGTCCGCTGAAGTCCCTCAGCGACATGCTGAAGGGCAAGCAGGGCCGTTTCCGTCAGAACCTGCTCGGCAAGCGAGTCGACTACTCGGCGCGTTCCGTCATCGTCGTCGGCCCGCAGCTGAAGCTGCACCAGTGCGGTCTGCCCAAGGCCATGGCCCTGGAGCTCTTCAAGCCGTTCGTGATGAAGCGCCTGGTCGACCTGAACCACGCGCAGAACATCAAGAGCGCCAAGCGCATGGTGGAGCGCGGCCGCACGGTCGTGTACGACGTCCTCGAAGAGGTCATCGCCGAGCACCCGGTTCTGCTGAACCGTGCTCCCACCCTGCACCGCCTCGGCATCCAGGCCTTCGAGCCGCAGCTGGTCGAGGGCAAGGCCATCCAGATCCACCCGCTCGTCTGCACCGCGTTCAACGCGGACTTCGACGGTGACCAGATGGCCGTGCACCTGCCGCTGTCCGCGGAGGCGCAGGCCGAGGCCCGCATCCTGATGCTGTCCTCGAACAACATCCTCAAGCCCGCCGACGGCCGTCCGGTGACGATGCCGACCCAGGACATGGTCCTCGGTCTGTTCTTCCTCACCACCGACGGCGAGCTGCGCGACACCAAGGGCGAGGGCCGGTCCTTCGGCTCCACGGCCGAGGCGATCATGGCGTTCGACGCCGGTGAGCTCGCGCTGCAGTCGGCCGTGGACATCCGCTTCCCGGTGGGCACCATCCCGCCGCGCGGCTGGACCCCGCCGGCGCAGGAGGAGGGCGAGCCGGAGTGGCAGCAGGGGGACACCTTCCGCCTGCGCACCACCCTGGGCCGCGCGCTCTTCAACGAGCTGCTGCCCGAGGACTACCCGTTCGTCGACTACTCGGTGGGCAAGAAGCAGCTCTCCGAGATCGTCAACGACCTGGCCGAGCGCTACCCCAAGGTCATCGTGGCGGCGACGCTCGACAACCTGAAGGCGGCCGGCTTCTACTGGGCGACCCGTTCCGGCGTCACCGTGGCCATCTCCGACGTCGTCGTTCCCGAGGCGAAGAAGGAGATCGTCAAGGGCTACGAGGCGCAGGACGAGAAGGTCCAGAAGCAGTACGAGCGCGGTCTGATCACCAAGGAAGAGCGCACGCAGGAGCTCATCGCGATCTGGACCAAGGCGACCAACGAGGTCGCCGAGGCGATGAACGAGAACTTCCCCAAGACGAACCCCATCTTCATGATGGTTGACTCGGGTGCCCGAGGAAACATGATGCAGATGCGGCAGATCGCCGGTATGCGTGGTCTGGTGTCGAACGCGAAGAACGAGACCATCCCGCGTCCGATCAAGGCGTCCTTCCGTGAGGGCCTGTCCGTGCTGGAGTACTTCATCTCCACGCACGGTGCCCGTAAGGGTCTGGCGGACACCGCCCTGCGTACCGCCGACTCGGGTTACCTGACCCGTCGTCTGGTGGACGTCTCGCAGGACGTCATCATCCGCGAGGAGGACTGCGGCACCGAGCGCGGTCTGAAGCTGCGGATCGCCTCGCGCGGCGCCGATGGCGTCCTGCGCAAGGCGGACGACGTCGAGACCAGCGTCTACGCCCGCATGCTCGCCGAGGACGTCGTCATCGACGGCAAGGTGATCGCGCCGGCCAACGTGGACCTGGGCGACGTGCTCATCGACCAGCTCGTGCACCACGGTGTCGAGGAGGTCAAGACCCGCTCGATCCTGACCTGTGAGTCCCAGGTCGGCACCTGCGCCATGTGCTACGGCCGCTCCCTGGCCACCGGCAAGCTGGTCGACATCGGTGAGGCGGTCGGCATCATCGCCGCCCAGTCCATCGGTGAGCCCGGTACCCAGCTGACGATGCGTACCTTCCACACCGGTGGTGTGGCCGGTGACGACATCACCCAGGGTCTGCCGCGTGTCGTCGAGCTCTTCGAGGCCCGTACCCCGAAGGGTGTGGCTCCCATCTCCGAGGCGAGCGGCCGCGTTCGCATCGAGGAGACGGAGAAGACCAAGAAGATCGTCATCACGCCGGACGACGGCAGCGACGAGACGGCGTACCCGATCTCGAAGCGCGCCCGACTCCTGGTCAGCGAGGGCGAGCACGTCGAGGTGGGCCAGAAGCTCACCGTGGGTGCCACCAACCCGCACGACGTGCTGCGCATCCTGGGCCAGCGTGCCGTCCAGGTCCACCTGGTCGGCGAGGTCCAGAAGGTCTACAACTCGCAGGGTGTGTCGATCCACGACAAGCACATCGAGATCATCATCCGGCAGATGCTGCGCCGTGTGACGATCATCGAGTCCGGCGACGCCGAGCTGCTGCCCGGCGAGCTGGTCGAGCGCTCGAAGTTCGAGACCGAGAACCGTCGCGTGGTCCAGGAGGGCGGTCACCCGGCCTCCGGTCGTCCGCAGCTGATGGGTATCACCAAGGCCTCGCTGGCGACGGAATCCTGGCTGTCGGCCGCCTCCTTCCAGGAGACGACCCGAGTCCTGACGGACGCGGCGATCAACGCCAAGTCCGACAGCCTCATCGGCCTCAAGGAGAACGTCATCATCGGTAAGCTCATCCCGGCCGGTACGGGCCTGTCCCGCTACCGCAACATCCGGGTCGAGCCGACCGAGGAGGCCAAGGCCGCGATGTACTCGGCCGTCGGCTACGACGACATCGACTACTCGCCGTTCGGCACCGGCTCCGGCCAGGCCGTCCCGCTGGAGGACTACGACTACGGTCCGTACAACCAGTAAGGCGTAGGTCAGCACGAAGGGCGGTCACCCCGTGGGGGTGGCCGCCCTTCGGCGTTTCCAGGGGCTCGGCGAAGGTCAGTGGGGGGCGTGGAGGCGCGCGGTCCAGTGGCCTCGGCTGTTGATGCGGAGTAGCCGGTGGGTCTCCGGGACCGCCACCGTCAGGCGGGCGCTGTCGTGGCCCTCGGCGAGCAGGGGGCCGGGGCGGTGGGTGCGGGTGAGGGCGTGGAGCGTGAACGGGCCCCTGGCGCGGTGCTCGAACTCGACCAGGCGGCAGCCCTCGTCCTTGAGTACCGTCTCGATGCCCTGCCCGCTCAGCGGCAGCCCCCTCTCCAGCCGCCGGATCTCGCCGGGCGGGCGCAGGGCGAGCCGCCACGGGCCCGGCGCGCGGACGTCCAGCAGCAGCCGCCCGCCGCGCCGGCCGGGCACCAGCACCCGGGCCCTCCCGGGCGCCGGGCTCCCCTCCTCGTGCGCGACGCCGAGCAGTTCCCGCGGGCGTACGCCCCGGCCACCGCCCTCGTAGACGCGAAAGCCGCCGTGTCGGTCGTCGGTCTCGAAGACCAGCAGTGCCGGGCCCTCGCCCGGGGCGGGGACCTGCACCCGGGTGTCGCAGGTGCCGTGGATCCAGGTGATGTCCGTGCCCGCGAGGCGGGCGGCGTCCAGGCGGTCCAGGGCCGCCCGGCCGCGTTCCAGCAGCTCCGGCACCCGGGCGGGGGCGCTGCGCTTGGCCTCGTCGTACACGTCGAGGGCGGTGCGGTACGCGGCGAGGTCGTCGGGGTCGGCTCCGGGGCCGGGCCGGTAGGTCTCCAGGCGGAGCAGCTCGCCGTACGACGTGATGGCCCGGTCGGCCGCCTCAGTGGTGGCGATGGGCCGCTTCCCGCGGGGTGCGGGGGCGAAGCGGCGGGCCGCCAGGGCCGGCGGCAGCACCAGGGCGACGTACAGGACGAGCGCGGCCGCGCCGTCGCCGACCGGCAGCAGGCCGAGGACGAGGACGAGCAGGGCGAAGACGGCCGTCCCGCTGAGCAGTCCGTGGCCCAGGAACCGTCCCCACGAAGCTCCCCCTGCGGCCATCTTCCCCCCACCCCGTGCGGTTTCCCTCGGACCATCGTGTGGCGGCCACCGGGGTGCGTGTCAGGGGTGAGGCGTACCACATCGGGTAGGTGCTTGTTGCCGGGCTCCGGCAACGGTCTGAAGGAGATGCGTCCGTCCGGGAACCGGTGCCGCAAACAGTGCGTTAGAGGATGATGGAGGCGTTGATTCGCTTTTGGGGGGAGGCGCACGTGTCGCAGTCACAGCCGACGCCATGGCAGCCGTGGCAGTCGGGACAAGGCGTTCCGCAGCCGTGGCAGGCCCAGGCCACTCCCTCCATGCTCGCCTCGCACGCGGAGCGGGAGCGGGCCGTCGACGTGCTCAGAGCCGGGTACGGCGAGGGGCGGTTGCAGCACGCCGAGTTCGAGCGGCGGGTCGCGCGGGCCTACGAGGCGCGCACGGTGGGGGAGCTGGCGCTGCTGGTGTCCGACCTGCCGCAGGGGCCCCTGCCGGTCAACGGGCCGCCCGTCGGACCCGTGCCCCCCACCTTCCTGCCGGCCCCGGCGCCCACGAACGCCAAGGCCGTCGGTTCCCTCGTCTGCGGGGTGCTCACGTTCTTCACGGCCGGGCTCACCGGGCTTCCCGCGGTCATCCTCGGGCACACCGCCCGCAGTGAGATGCAGCGCACCGGCGAGCGCGGCGACGGGATGGCGGTGACCGGGCTGGCGCTTGGCTGGTTGTCGGTCGCCGGATGGGCGCTCATGATCATGATCCTCATCGCGGCGGCGATCGCCGGGGCTTAAGACGCTTGAGCTGCGGTGACGTGGTCGCCTCGGAGGTCCGGGGCGTGGAATCGAAGATCAACCACGGTGCAGGGTCTTGACATGCTCCGCATGGCGATGCGGGTGAGGCCCATTTGTTTTGACCGTAGCGTTTGAGGTAGGTACGCTCAGACCTTGTGCCTGGGGTGTGCCCTGGCTCTTGTGCGTGTCCATCAACCGCATAGCGAGTCAAGACCGGCCACCGTAATCTGTGCTCTTTTCGCCTCGCGGCGGGAGTCCGCCGGATTCGACACACCCGACCGCGTGGGTCGGCGAAGTTCCAGGTTAGCTTCACCATTCGGCACACAGAAACCGGAGAAGTAGTGCCTACGATCCAGCAGCTGGTCCGTAAGGGCCGGCAGGACAAGGTCGAGAAGAACAAGACGCCCGCACTTGAGGGTTCCCCTCAGCGTCGTGGCGTCTGCACGCGTGTGTTCACGACCACCCCGAAGAAGCCGAACTCGGCCCTGCGTAAGGTCGCGCGTGTGCGTCTGACCAGCGGGATCGAGGTCACCGCTTACATTCCGGGTGAGGGACACAACCTGCAGGAGCACTCCATCGTGCTCGTGCGCGGCGGCCGTGTGAAGGACCTGCCGGGTGTTCGCTACAAGATCATCCGCGGCTCGCTCGACACCCAGGGTGTCAAGAACCGCAAGCAGGCTCGCAGCCGTTACGGCGCCAAGAAGGAGAAGTAAGAATGCCTCGTAAGGGCCCCGCCCCGAAGCGCCCGGTCATCATCGACCCGGTCTACGGTTCTCCTCTGGTGACCTCCCTCATCAACAAGGTGCTGCTGAACGGCAAGCGCTCCACCGCCGAGCGCATCGTCTACGGTGCCATGGAGGGTCTGCGTGAGAAGACGGGCAACGACCCGATCATCACGCTGAAGCGCGCACTGGAGAACATCAAGCCGACCCTCGAGGTCAAGTCCCGCCGTGTCGGTGGTGCGACGTACCAGGTTCCGATCGAGGTCAAGCCCGGTCGTGCCAACACGCTCGCGCTGCGCTGGCTGGTCGGTTACTCCCGCGCCCGTCGCGAGAAGACCATGACCGAGCGTCTGCTCAACGAGCTTCTCGACGCGTCCAACGGCCTTGGTGCCGCTGTGAAGAAGCGCGAGGACACCCACAAGATGGCCGAGTCCAACAAGGCCTTCGCGCACTACCGCTGGTAGTCGCTACCCACATCGAGACCGAGAGAAGACTGAAGCCTTATGGCTACCACTTCACTTGACCTGGCCAAGGTGCGCAACATCGGCATCATGGCCCACATCGACGCGGGCAAGACGACCACCACAGAGCGGATCCTGTTCTACACCGGTGTGTCTTACAAGATCGGTGAGGTCCACGACGGCGCTGCCACCATGGACTGGATGGAGCAGGAGCAGGAGCGTGGCATCACGATCACCTCTGCTGCCACCACCTGTCACTGGCCGCTGGAAGACGTCGACCACACCATCAACATCATCGACACGCCGGGCCACGTCGACTTCACCGTCGAGGTGGAGCGTTCGCTGCGCGTGCTCGACGGTGCCGTGACGGTGTTCGACGGCGTCGCCGGTGTCGAGCCCCAGTCCGAGACCGTGTGGCGTCAGGCGGACCGCTACGGCGTCCCGCGTATCTGCTTCGTCAACAAGCTCGACCGTACGGGCGCCGAGTTCCACCGCTGTGTGGACATGATCTCGGACCGCCTGGGCGCGCAGCCGATCGTCATGCAGCTCCCGATCGGTGCCGAGGCCGACTTCAAGGGCGTCGTCGACCTCGTGACGATGAAGGCCCTGGTCTGGTCCGCCGAGGCCACCAAGGGCGAGATGTACGACGTCGTCGACATCCCGGACACGCACGCCGAGGCTGCCGAGGAGTACCGCGGCAAGCTTCTGGAGGCCGTGGCCGAGAACGACGAGGAGATCATGGAGCTGTACCTCGAGGGCACCGAGCCCACCGAGGAGCAGCTGTACGCCGCGATCCGTCGCATCACCATCGCGTCCGGCAAGTCCAAGGACACCACCGTCACCCCGGTGTTCTGCGGCACCGCGTTCAAGAACAAGGGCGTCCAGCCCCTGCTCGACGCGGTCGTGCGCTACCTCCCCTCCCCCCTGGACGTCGAGGCCATCGAGGGCCACGACGTGAAGGACCCGGAGGTCGTGGTCAAGCGCAAGCCGTCCGAGGACGAGCCGCTGTCGGCCCTCGCGTTCAAGATCATGAGCGACCCGCACCTCGGCAAGCTCACCTTCGTCCGGGTCTACTCGGGCCGCCTGGAGTCCGGCACCTCGGTGCTGAACTCCGTCAAGGGCAAGAAGGAGCGCATCGGCAAGATCTACCGCATGCACGCGAACAAGCGTGAGGAGATCGACTCGGTGGGCGCCGGCGACATCATCGCCGTCATGGGTCTGAAGCAGACCACGACCGGTGAGACGCTGTGCGACGACAAGCAGCCGGTGATCCTGGAGTCCATGGACTTCCCGGCGCCGGTCATCCAGGTCGCCATCGAGCCCAAGTCGAAGGGCGACCAGGAGAAGCTGGGCGTCGCGATCCAGCGCCTGGCCGAGGAGGACCCGTCCTTCCAGGTCCACTCGGACGAGGAGACCGGCCAGACCATCATCGGTGGTATGGGCGAGCTGCACCTCGAGGTGCTGGTCGACCGTATGCGCCGTGAGTTCAAGGTCGAGGCCAACGTCGGCAAGCCGCAGGTCGCGTACCGCGAGACGATCCGCAAGGCCGTCGAGCGCGTCGACTACACGCACAAGAAGCAGACCGGTGGTACGGGTCAGTTCGCCAAGGTCCAGATCGGCATCGAGCCGATCGAGGGCGGCGACGCCTCGTACGAGTTCATCAACAAGGTGACCGGTGGCCGTATCCCCAAGGAGTACATCCCTTCGGTGGACGCGGGTGCGCAGGAGGCCATGCAGTTCGGCATCCTGGCCGGTTACGAGATGACCGGTGTCCGTGTGATCCTGCACGACGGTGGCTACCACGAGGTCGACTCCTCCGAGCTCGCCTTCAAGATCGCCGGCTCGCAGGCCTTCAAGGAGGCCGCGCGCAAGGCCAGCCCCGTGCTGCTCGAGCCGATGATGGCCGTCGAGGTCACCACGCCCGAGGACTACATGGGCGAGGTCATCGGCGACATCAACTCCCGCCGTGGCCAGATCCAGGCCATGGAGGAGCGGGCCGGTGCCCGCGTCGTGAAGGGCCTCGTGCCCCTTTCGGAGATGTTCGGCTACGTCGGCGACCTGCGCAGCAAGACGTCCGGCCGTGCCAGCTACTCCATGCAGTTCGACTCCTACGCCGAGGTTCCGCGGAACGTCGCCGAGGAGATCATCGCGAAGGCCAAGGGCGAGTAACGCACCGCGTTCACACGCCGTAGGCTTGACTCCGGAGCCTCACGGGGCATTCCGCCGCAAGAGCGGAGGAATGCCCCGGGGATCCGGGCCATCCAGCAAAGATCACCTGGCGCCGATGAAGCAAGGCGTTCAGAACCACTCCACAGGAGGACCCCAGTGGCGAAGGCGAAGTTCGAGCGGACTAAGCCGCACGTCAACATCGGCACCATCGGTCACATCGACCACGGTAAGACGACCCTCACGGCCGCCATTACCAAGGTGCTGCACGACGCGTTCCCGGACCTGAACGAGGCCTCGGCGTTCGACCAGATCGACAAGGCTCCCGAAGAGCGCCAGCGCGGTATCACCATCTCCATCGCGCACGTCGAGTACCAGACGGAGACCCGTCACTACGCCCACGTCGACTGCCCCGGTCACGCGGACTACATCAAGAACATGATCACGGGTGCGGCGCAGATGGACGGCGCCATCCTCGTGGTCGCCGCCACCGACGGCCCGATGCCGCAGACCAAGGAGCACGTGCTCCTGGCCCGCCAGGTCGGCGTTCCGTACATCGTCGTCGCCCTGAACAAGGCCGACATGGTGGACGACGAGGAGATCCTGGAGCTCGTCGAGCTCGAGGTGCGTGAGCTCCTCTCCGAGTACGAGTTCCCGGGCGACGACCTTCCGGTCGTCAAGGTGTCCGCTCTGAAGGCCCTCGAGGGCGACAAGGAGTGGGGCCAGTCCGTCCTCGACCTGATGAAGGCCGTCGACGAGTCGATCCCGGAGCCCGAGCGCGACGTCGACAAGCCGTTCCTCATGCCCATCGAGGACGTCTTCACGATCACCGGTCGCGGTACGGTCGTCACCGGCCGTATCGAGCGTGGTGTCCTGAAGGTCAACGAGACCGTCGACATCATCGGCATCAAGACCGAGAAGACCACCACCACGGTCACCGGTATCGAGATGTTCCGCAAGCTGCTCGACGAGGGCCAGGCCGGTGAGAACGTCGGTCTGCTGCTCCGCGGCATCAAGCGCGAGGACGTCGAGCGCGGCCAGGTCATCATCAAGCCGGGCTCGGTCACCCCGCACACCGAGTTCGAGGCGCAGGCCTACATCCTGTCCAAGGACGAGGGTGGCCGCCACACGCCGTTCTTCAACAACTACCGTCCGCAGTTCTACTTCCGTACGACGGACGTGACCGGCGTGGTGACCCTCCCCGAGGGCACCGAGATGGTCATGCCGGGTGACAACACCGAGATGAAGGTGGAGCTCATCCAGCCCATCGCCATGGAAGAGGGCCTGAAGTTCGCCATCCGTGAGGGTGGCCGGACGGTCGGCGCCGGCCAGGTCACCAAGATCAACAAGTGACTCTGAGCCGCTAGGCCTCTGAGAGGGCCCGTACGACTTCGGTCGTACGGGCCCTTTCGCACGTCCTGTGAAGGCCGGGCGAACTCTGCGGGTCTTCACCACGGCCCTGGTGGTGGCGCTGCCCGGCGTCTGGGACCGTCTGAGGGCGCGCGACATCCTGTTCGACTTCACGATGCTGCAGTCCGGTTCGGGTGTGGACAGCGTCGACGGGGTGTGCTGGACGCTCTGGTGCGAGCTGCGGTTCTACCTGCTCTTCCCGGCCGTCGTCGCCACGGGGCTCACCTACCGCAAGGTGGTCGTCTTCTGTTGCGCGTGGGGCGCGGCGGCGATGCTCGCGCCGGTGGCGCACTGCGGCCCGCTGACCTGGCGGCGAACCCCGAGGACGCCTGGTTCTTCATCGCGGGACTCGCCCTCCACCTGATGCACCGCTTCGGCCAGGACCTGCTGCTGTCGGGCATCCTCGCCATGGCGTGGCTGCTGGGGGAGAGGCAACTGGGCGTCCGGATCGACGACTTCGAGCATGTGTCGGGCTGGCGGGGGAGTGTCGCCGTCTTCACCGGGTTCCTGCTGGTGATGGTCGCGATCGCGCTGGGCGCGACGGACCGGCTCCGCTGGAGGTGGCTGGCGACGGCGGGCAGCCTCACCTACCCGCTCTACCTCCTGCACTATGTCGCCGGTATGACCGACCGTCATCAACCGCCTGCAGGGCACGATGGACGTGCGCCTGCTGGTGGCCGCCGTCATCGCCGGCTTCCTGCTGCTGAGCCGGCTGTGCACCGGTTCGTGGAGCGGCCGCCGGCGCGGGTGCTGAAGCGGGGGCTGGAGGGGGCGTTCGGGAGGATGCGGAGGGCCGAGGCCTGAGCCCGCAGGGCTGTGACAGCGAAGCGTCGCGGTCACCAGGACGGTTCGCGGTAACGCCAGATGGGCCGGTCCGGGCGGGTGAGCCGTGCCCGGCAGTCCTCGGTCAGCTCGTGCGCCGTCCCCAGATACCGCTCGCACTCGTCCAGCAGCGTCGCGAACACGGTCCTCGCCTGGTCTACTCGACCCGAGCAGGCGGTCCACATGGCCTGCTGGTGCCGCGCGGCCAGAGTCAGCACGTGATGAGGACCGAGGGCTCGTGTGGTGTCCCGCACGAGGTCGAGCAGGAGCGAGAGCGCTTCGTCGTACCGGCCGCACTCCCCGGTCCAGCCGGTCAGCTGGAGACGGCAGGCGAAGGTTCGCGGGTGATCGCTGCCGTAGAGGGCGGTACGTCCGTCGATGACCGTGCAGAGAAGTCGCAGCCCCCGCCGGGTGTCGCCGCCGTGGAAGACCGCGTGGGCCTGGTTCCACAGGGCGTCGACGGTGAGCGGGTGATGCGCGCCCAGCATCCTGTCCCCATCGACCGCCAACTGGCTCCAGAGCCGGGTGGTTTCGGCTGAGCCCTTGGAGGCTGTTGCCCCCGCGACCTCGAACCGGCAGCTGAGAGTCGTGAGGGACGTGGGGCCGAAGAGCCGGACGGAGCGCTCCAACGCGGCGCGGGCCAGGGCCAGGGCTTCCGCCGGCTTGCCGGTGTGATCGGTCCAGCGGGCGATGTCCAATGTGATGTTGATGGTCTCCTGATGATCGTCGCCATACCTGAGTCGAGCCTCCGCGAGGAGAGCCGTCGTGAGCGCGAGGGACTCCTCGGCGTGGCCGGAGCCGCCGTGCCACCACGACAAGGCCCTGCGCAGCGCGAAGGTGGTCTCCGGGTCCGCGTCGACCGGTGCCTGGCGAAGGGCAGCGCGCAGGATCCGGGAGGCTTCCTCCGTCCTCAGCTCTTCTCCGAGGAGCAGCGCCAGCCCGACGGCCCCGGTGAGGATTCCGCTGTCCAGCGCCTTCTGGAAGGCATCCCTGGCGGCGGTGCGCCTGGAGTGGAGGAGGGCCGACCATCCGATGTCCTCGCAGATCTGCGGATCGCCTGCGGCGATCAGCCGGGACCAGGTCTCTGCGGCGATAGGGGCGTTCCTGGCATCCTCATCCAGCGTGTCGGGCAAGTAGTCGAAGACGTGGTAGCCGTCCGGCTGTGAGGCATGGGCAAGGAGCAGGCTGCTCGTGGCGTACCAGGGGGTCGTAGCCCAGGTGAGTGCCTCCTCCCAGCTCTCGGGGCGCAGCGCGAGGCCTCCGTGCCGGGTGAGCTGCTCCTCGTGAAGTTCCCGCAGGAGGCGGATCGGCAGTGGCCGCAGCCAGCCGGCGCGGCGAGCCTCCACCGCGGCGGCGACCAGTGCGGCGCCGCGCACGTGCGTCCCTTCGGGCGCCCAGGCGTCCTGCCAGACGATGAACAGTTGCGGTCCGGCGGCGAGGTACTCGGCCACTCCGAACCGGTCGGCCTGAACGATCGCCTGGGCCAGCCGTCGATCCCCGTCCATCCGTCGCGCCCTTGCCAGCTCGGTCTCGTGCCAGCGTCGGTCGAGTCGGATCTCGTGCGCCAGTGCCAGCACGTCCCGTGCGGTGCGGCGGCCCGCGGCGTCTCCCGCGTCCGGGCCCAGGCCCTGGACGTCCGTGTAGCGAGCCCGCTCCTGCACCCTGATCGTTCCCACCACCACAGTCCTGTGCCCGGAGCGCGTAGAGGTGTGGAGGTGCAGCAGATAGGGGGTCAGTCCGCCCGCGCCCAGGTAGCGCTCGATGTCGTCCAGCCACACGACCGCGTCGCGTTCGTGTCGTAGCGCGGCTTCCGCCGCCGCCAGCGCTCCGGCACGGGTGGGGTCGGGGGCGATGAAGGCAGCGTCGGGCAGCACAGCGCGTACCGCCTCGAAGGCCGCTCGCGTCTTGCCGGACGTGGACTCTCCGACGACCAGCACGAATGGGTATGTACGGAGGGCTTCCTCGATGTCGCCGCTGCGATCGCGGCGCACGAACGGAGGAACCCGCGCCCCTTCCGAGCCGGCATCGCCCTCCGGTGCGGCCGGGTGGACGCCAGCCAGGAGAAGGTCGGTCATGTCGCGGACCCTGTGGAGACGTCCACGCCCGTCCGTCAGCAACGCGCGTCTGGTCTCCTGGCCGCGTTTCGTGTCCTGGTCGATCAGCTGCTGGCCTCGCTGTGAGAGGGCCGCACCGAGCGCCCCGACCACGGCGAGCAGGGTTCCGCCCACCACCCCCGGCAGCAGCCGGCCCAGTGCCGAGAGGATCGACGCCCCGACGGCGACGGCGACGAGCAGCCACCAGCCGCTCCGGCGGGCCCCCCATGTCCGCATACGGCCATGACAGCACCGCGTGCCGAAGAGGTCCAGAGCGCGAATCCCCGCTGCCGTCCGCCGCCACGTGGGTGCGAAGGGCACCCGTGTTTGACCTACGTCACTCTCGGGGTATTCTCTCCGGCTCCGATTGGCCAGGCCCCTGCCCCATATGGCAGACTGTCCGAGTTGCTCGGTCGAGTGTTGATGCTGCGCGCCTCCCGCCGGGGGGACCGGAAGCGAGTCCCACAGTACTCGTCGCCCTAACTGCCTTCGGGCAGCGCTGGGGCGGACGTACGGGAATCTTCCGGGAAGTGTGGTGCGGCACCGGCCAGGCACCCGGTGAACCTCTTTCCCAAGATCAGGGATGTTCGAACAAGGGACATCTGTGTCAGTGGAAGCGCGACACGCCCGACCGCGTGGGTCGGACAAAGTGTCAAGGGGACACCAGGTACCAGAGCTGTAGAGAGACAGGACTACTGAGTAGCCATGGCGGGACAGAAGATCCGCATCCGGCTCAAGGCCTACGACCACGAGGTCATCGACAGCTCGGCGAAGAAGATCGTCGAGACGGTGACGCGTACTGGTGCGTCGGTCGCGGGCCCGGTGCCGCTGCCCACTGAGAAGAACGTGTACTGCGTCATCAAGTCGCCGCACAAGTACAAGGACTCGCGCGAGCACTTCGAGATGCGCACGCACAAGCGCCTGATCGACATTCTCGACCCGACCCCCAAGACCGTTGACTCTCTGATGCGACTCGACCTCCCGGCCGGTGTCGACATCGAGATCAAGCTCTGAGGGCTGGTGATCTGAGAATGGCTAAGCAGATCAAGGGCATCCTGGGCGAGAAGCTCGGCATGACGCAGGTGTGGGACGAGAACAACCGCGTTGTTCCGGTCACCGTCGTCAAGGCCGGCCCCAACGTCGTCACCCAGGTCCGTACGAACGACGTCGACGGCTACGAGTCCGTCCAGATCGCGTTCGGCGAGATCGACCCGCGCAAGGTGAACAAGCCCCTCAAGGGCCACTTCGCCAAGGCCGACGTCACCCCCCGCCGCCACCTCGTCGAGATCCGCACCGCGGACGCCTCCGAGTACACGCTGGGCCAGGAGATCTCCGCTGAGGTCTTCGAGGCGGGCGTCAAGGTGGACGTGACCGGCAAGAGCAAGGGCAAGGGCTTCGCCGGTGTCATGAAGCGTCACAACTTCAAGGGCCTCGGCGCCGGACACGGCACCCAGCGCAAGCACCGCTCTCCCGGTTCCATCGGTGGCTGCGCCACCCCGGGCCGTGTGTTCAAGGGCCTCCGCATGGCGGGTCGCATGGGCAACGAGCGCGTCACCACCCAGAACCTGACCGTCCACGCCGTTGACGCGGAGAAGGGTCTGCTGCTCATCAAGGGCGCGGTTCCCGGTCCGAACGGCGGCCTCGTCCTGGTCCGCACCGCGGCCAAGGGGGCCTGAGGTACCGATGAGCACTGTTGACATCCTTTCGCCTGCCGGCGAGAAGACCGGTAGCGTCGAGCTCCCCGCGGAGATCTTCGGCGTGGAGAAGGTCAGCATCCCGCTGATCCACCAGGTCGTCGTCGCGCAGAACGCCGCTGCCCGTCAGGGCACGCACAAGACCAAGACCCGTGGCGAGGTTCGCGGTGGCGGCAAGAAGCCGTACCGCCAGAAGGGCACCGGCCGCGCCCGTCAGGGCTCGACCCGCGCGCCCCAGTTCGCCGGTGGTGGCGTCGTGCACGGTCCCGTGCCGCGCGACTACTCGCAGCGGACCCCGAAGAAGATGAAGGCTGCCGCCCTGCGTCACGCCCTCACCGACCGGGCCCGCCACAACCGCATCCACGTCGTCTCCGGCGTGATCGAGGGCGAGACCCCCAGCACCAAGGCCGCTCGCACGCTGTTCGGCAAGATCTCGGAGCGCAAGAACCTGCTCCTGGTCGTCGAGCGCGCCGACGAGGCCGCGTGGCTGTCCGCCCGCAACCTGCCCCAGGTCCACATCCTGGAGCCGGGCCAGCTGAACACGTACGACGTGATCGTCTCGGACGACGTGGTCTTCACCCAGGCCGCTCTCGAGTCCTTCGTCGCCGGCCCGAAGGCCAACGACACCGAAGGGAGCGAGGCCTGATGGCTACGCGTCACCCGAGCATTGCCTCCAAGGCTGCGAAGGCCGCCAAGGCCGCGCGCGTCGCCAAGGCGCGTCGCCACGCCACCGAGGGCAAGAACACGGTCGAGACCCCCCTCAGCAAGTCGTACACGGACCCCCGTGACGTGCTGCTGAAGCCGGTCGTCTCCGAGAAGAGCTACGCGCTCCTGGACGAGAACAAGTACACGTTCATCGTCGACCCGCGCGCCAACAAGACCCAGATCAAGGAGGCCGTCCAGGCGGTCTTCTCGGTCAAGGTCACCGGGGTCAACACGATCAACCGCATCGGCAAGCGCAAGCGGACCCGCACCGGCTTCGGCCAGCGTGCGGCGACCAAGCGCGCGATCGTGACCCTCGCCGAGGGCGACCGTATCGACATCTTCGGCGGTCCGACCGCGTAAGCGGGTCGGATCGTCCGATATCGGACGAGGACTGAGAAATGGGAATCCGCAAGTACAAGCCGACTACGCCGGGCCGTCGTGGCTCCAGCGTCGCCGACTTCGTCGAGGTCACGCGGTCCACGCCGGAGAAGTCGCTGGTCCGCCCGCTGCACAGCAAGGGCGGCCGTAACAACGCCGGTCGTGTGACCGTTCGCCACCAGGGTGGCGGACACAAGCGCGCCTACCGAGTGATCGACTTCCGTCGTCACGACAAGGACGGCGTGCCGGCGAAGGTCGCGCACATCGAGTACGACCCCAACCGCACTGCGCGCATCGCGCTGCTCCACTACGCGGACGGCGAGAAGCGCTACATCCTGGCGCCCAAGGGCCTGACCCAGGGCGACCGGATCGAGAACGGCCCGGGCGCCGACATCAAGCCCGGCAACAACCTGGCGCTGCGCAACATCCCCGTCGGTACGACGATCCACTCCGTGGAGCTTCGTCCGGGCGGCGGCGCCAAGTTCGCCCGCTCCGCCGGTGCCTCCGTGCAGCTGCTCGCGAAGGAGGGCACGATGGCCCACCTCCGCATGCCCTCCGGTGAGATCCGCCTGGTCGACCAGCGCTGCCGCGCCACGGTCGGCGAGGTCGGCAACGCCGAGCAGAGCAACATCAACTGGGGCAAGGCTGGCCGCAAGCGCTGGCTGGGCGTCCGCCCGACCGTTCGCGGTGTGGCGATGAACCCGGTTGACCACCCCCACGGTGGTGGTGAGGGCAAGACCTCCGGTGGTCGCCACCCGGTCAGCCCCTGGGGTCAGAAGGAAGGTCGTACTCGTTCGCCCAAGAAGGCATCGAACAAGTACATCGTCCGCCGCCGCAAGACGAACAAGAAGCGCTAGGAGCGGGTTTAGATGCCGCGCAGTCTCAAGAAGGGGCCCTTCGTCGACGGACACCTCATCAAGAAGGTGGACGCCCAGAACGAAGCCGGCACCAAGAACGTCATCAAGACCTGGTCCCGTCGCTCCATGATCGTCCCGGCCATGCTCGGCCACACGATCGCGGTGCACAACGGCAAGACCCACATCCCGGTGTTCGTCACCGAGTCGATGGTCGGCCACAAGCTCGGCGAGTTCTCGCCGACGCGCACCTTCCGGGGTCACGTCAAGGAAGACCGGAAGTCGAAGCGCCGCTAACAGCGGATCGCATTCAGACACGTAAGTAACTCTGAAGGGACAACCATGGAAGCCAGGGCCCAGGCGCGGTACATCCGCGTCACGCCCATGAAGGCCCGCCGTGTGGTGGACCTCATCCGTGGCATGGACGCCACGGAGGCCCAGGCTGTTCTGCGATTCGCTCCGCAGGCAGCCTCGGTTCCGGTCGGCAAGGTGCTGGACAGCGCCATTGCCAACGCCGCGCACAACTACGACCACACCGACGCCGACAGCCTCTTCATCTCCGAGGCGTACGTCGACGAGGGCCCGACCCTGAAGCGGTTCCGGCCGCGCGCCCAGGGCCGTGCCTACCGGATCCGCAAGCGGACCAGCCACATCACCGTGGTCGTCAGCAGCAAGGAAGGAACCCGGTAATGGGCCAGAAGGTTAACCCGCATGGGTTCCGGCTCGGTGTCACCACGGACTTCAAGTCCCGGTGGTACGCCGACAAGCTGTACAAGGACTACGTCAAGGAAGACGTCGCCATCCGTCGGATGATGACGTCCGGCATGGAGCGCGCCGGCATCTCCAAGGTCGAGATCGAGCGCACCCGTGACCGCGTGCGTGTGGACATCCACACCGCTCGTCCGGGCATCGTCATCGGCCGCCGTGGCGCCGAGGCCGACCGCATCCGCGGCGACCTCGAGAAGCTCACGGGCAAGCAGGTCCAGCTGAACATCCTCGAGGTCAAGAACCCCGAGACGGACGCTCAGCTGGTCGCGCAGGCCGTCGCCGAGCAGCTCTCCTCCCGCGTCTCCTTCCGTCGCGCCATGCGTAAGAGCATGCAGTCGGCGATGAAGGCCGGCGCCAAGGGCATCAAGATCCAGTGCGGTGGCCGCCTCGGCGGCGCCGAGATGTCCCGCTCGGAGTTCTACCGCGAGGGCCGCGTGCCCCTGCACACGCTCCGCGCGAACGTGGACTACGGCTTCTTCGAGGCCAAGACGACCTTCGGCCGCATCGGCGTGAAGGTCTGGATCTACAAGGGCGACGTCAAGAACATCGCCGAGGTCCGCGCCGAGAACGCTGCGGCCCGTGCGGGTAACCGCCCGGCCCGTGGCGGTGCCGACCGCCCGGCCCGTGGTGGCCGTGGTGGCGAGCGGCGCGGTCGCAAGCCGCAGCAGGCTGCCGGCGCCGAGGCCCCCAAGGCCGAGGCTCCCGCGTCCGCTCCGGCTGAGAGCACCGGAACGGAGGCCTGACCGACATGCTGATCCCCCGTAGGGTCAAGCACCGCAAGCAGCACCACCCCGGACGCAGCGGCGCTGCCAAGGGTGGCACGACGGTTGCGTTCGGCGAGTACGGCATCCAGGCGCTCACCCCGGCGTACGTGACGAACCGTCAGATCGAGGCCGCTCGTATCGCCATGACGCGTCACATCAAGCGTGGTGGCAAGGTCTGGATCAACATCTACCCGGACCGTCCCCTCACCAAGAAGCCCGCTGAGACCCGCATGGGTTCCGGTAAGGGTTCTCCGGAGTGGTGGATCGCCAACGTCAAGCCCGGACGCGTGATGTTCGAGCTGTCGTACCCCAACGAGAAGATCGCCCGTGAGGCGCTGACTCGTGCGGCCCACAAGCTGCCGATGAAGTGCCGGATCGTCAAGCGCGAGGCAGGTGAAGCGTGATGTCGGCCGGTACCAAGGCGTCCGAGCTGCGCGAACTGGGTGACGAGGAGCTTCTGGGGAAGCTCCGCGAAGCCAAGGAAGAGCTGTTCAACCTCCGCTTCCAGGCGGCCACGGGTCAGCTCGAAAACCACGGTCGGCTGAAGGCCGTCCGTAAGGACATCGCGCGGATCTACACCCTGATGCGCGAGCGTGAGCTGGGCATCGAAACGGTGGAGAACGCATGAGCGAGAGCAACGTGACCGAGAACAAGGAAGCGCGCGGCTTCCGCAAGACCCGTGAGGGTCTGGTCGTCAGCGACAAGATGGACAAGACCGTCGTCGTCGCCGTCGAGGACCGTGTGAAGCACGCGCTGTACGGCAAGGTCATCCGCCGTACGAACAAGCTCAAGGCGCACGACGAGCAGAACGCCGCGGGTGTCGGCGACCGTGTCCTCCTCGCGGAGACCCGGCCGCTGTCCGCCACGAAGCGCTGGCGCGTCGTCGAGATCCTCGAGAAGGCCAAGTAGGTAATTCCCGCAAGGGAATTCCAACAAGTACGCCTGCGGGGTACCCCGCAGGACAGTTCCGCCAGGCTCCGGGGGCCGTTGAAGAACGGCCCCCGGGGAACCGGCAGACGATCAGGAGATAGACGTGATCCAGCAGGAGTCGCGACTGCGTGTCGCCGACAACACTGGTGCGAAGGAAATCCTTTGCATCCGTGTGCTCGGTGGCTCCGGTCGCCGCTACGCGGGCATCGGTGACGTCATCGTCGCCACCGTCAAGGACGCGATCCCCGGTGGCAACGTGAAGAAGGGTGACGTCGTCAAGGCGGTCATCGTTCGCACCGTCAAGGAGCGCCGCCGTCCGGACGGCTCGTACATCCGCTTCGACGAGAACGCCGCCGTCATTCTGAAGAACGACGGCGACCCTCGCGGCACCCGCATCTTCGGCCCGGTCGGGCGTGAGCTGCGCGAGAAGAAGTTCATGAAGATCATCTCGCTGGCTCCGGAGGTGCTGTAAGCATGAAGATCAAGAAGGGCGACCTGGTCCAGGTCATCACCGGCAAGGACAAGGGCAAGCAGGGCAAGGTCATTGCCGCTTTCCCGCGCGAGGAGCGCGTCCTGGTCGAGGGTGTCAACCGGGTCAAGAAGCACACCAAGGCCGGCCCGACCGCCAGCGGTTCGCAGGCCGGCGGCATCGTCACGACCGAGGCGCCGATCCACGTCTCCAACGTCCAGCTGGTCGTTGAGAAGGACGGCAACAAGGTCGTCACGCGTGTCGGTTACCGCTTCGACGACGAGGGCAACAAGATCCGCGTTGCCAAGCGGACGGGTGAGGACATCTGATGGCTACCACCACCACTCCGCGTCTCAAGACGAAGTACCGCGAGGAGATCGCGGGCAAGCTGCGTGACGAGTTCAAGTACGAGAACGTCATGCAGATCCCCGGTCTCGTGAAGATCGTGGTCAACATGGGTGTCGGCGACGCCGCCCGTGACTCGAAGCTGATCGAGGGCGCGATCCGCGACCTGACCACCATCACCGGTCAGAAGCCGGCCGTCACCAAGGCCCGCAAGTCCATCGCGCAGTTCAAGCTGCGTGAGGGCCAGCCGATCGGTGCCCACGTCACGCTCCGTGGCGACCGCATGTGGGAGTTCCTGGACCGCACCCTGTCGCTCGCGCTCCCGCGCATCCGCGACTTCCGCGGCCTGTCCCCCAAGCAGTTCGACGGCCGTGGCAACTACACCTTCGGTCTCACGGAGCAGGTCATGTTCCACGAGATCGACCAGGACAAGATCGACCGCGTCCGGGGTATGGACATCACCGTGGTCACCACGGCGACCAACGACGCTGAGGGCCGCGCGCTCCTTCGTCACCTCGGCTTCCCCTTCAAGGAGGCGTGAGCGAGATGGCGAAGAAGGCTCTGATCGCGAAGGCTGCTCGCAAGCCCAAGTTCGGCGTGCGTGGCTACACGCGCTGCCAGCGCTGCGGCCGTCCCCACTCCGTGTACCGCAAGTTCGGCCTGTGCCGCGTGTGCCTTCGTGAGATGGCTCACCGTGGCGAGCTGCCGGGCGTGACCAAGAGCTCCTGGTAATCCCGTAGTTCGGGATTCCTGAAGCTCTCGGTAAGCAGACTGGGCGGTCAGACGCCCACCTCCGCATGCCTTAGGCTTGTGGGGTTGGGCGTCTGTCGCCGCCCGTACGACTTACTACGCCGTAGGTCCACCGCGCCGCACCCGTCCCGTCTCGGATCGGGGAGAGGGATGGCGCACCAGGAAACCCCGGCGAGAGAGGCCGAAGGCCAATTCATGACCATGACTGATCCGATCGCAGACATGCTTACGCGTCTGCGGAATGCGAACTCGGCGTACCACGACTCGGTGTCGATGCCGCACTCCAAGATCAAGTCCCACATCGCGGAGATCCTCCAGCAGGAGGGCTTCATTACGGGCTGGAAGGTCGAGGACGCCGAGGTCGGCAAGAACCTCGTCCTCGAGCTGAAGTTCGGCCCGAACCGTGAGCGCTCCATCGCGGGCATCAAGCGGATCTCCAAGCCCGGTCTCCGGGTGTACGCGAAGTCCACCAACCTGCCGAAGGTGCTGGGCGGCCTCGGCGTGGCGATCATCTCCACGTCGCACGGGCTCCTCACCGACAAGCAGGCCGGCAAGAAGGGCGTGGGTGGGGAAGTCCTCGCCTACGTCTGGTAGCGGAAGGGAACGGAGGAAACAGCTATGTCGCGTATTGGCAAGCTCCCCATCACGGTTCCCGCCGGCGTGGACGTCACCATCGACGGCCAGACGGTCTCGGTCAAGGGCCCCAAGGGCACGCTGACCCACACCGTCGTGGCGCCGATCGAGATCGCCAAGGGTGAGGACGGCGTTCTGAACGTCACCCGCCCCAACGACGAGCGTCAGAGCAAGGCCCTGCACGGCCTGTCCCGCACGCTGGTGGCGAACATGATCACCGGCGTGACCCAGGGTTACGTGAAGAAGCTCGAGATCAGCGGTGTCGGTTACCGCGTGACCGCCAAGGGTTCGAACCTCGAGTTCGCTCTCGGCTACAGCCACCCGATCACCGTCGAGGCGCCCGAGGGAATCACCTTCAAGGTGGAGACCCCGACCCGCTTCCAGGTCGAGGGCATCGACAAGCAGAAGGTCGGCGAGGTTGCGGCCAACATCCGCAAGCTGCGCAAGCCCGACCCGTACAAGGCCAAGGGCGTCAAGTACGAGGGCGAAGTCATCCGCCGCAAGGTCGGAAAGGCGGGTAAGTAAGCCATGGCATACGGGCAGAAGATCCTCAAGGGCGACGCCTACAAGCGCGCCGCGATCAAGCGCCGTCACATCCGGATCCGCAAGAACCTTTCCGGTACGGCGGAGCGTCCCCGTCTGGTCGTGACCCGCTCCAACCGCCACATCGTGGCGCAGGTGATCGACGACCTGAAGGGCCACACCCTGGCTTCGGCGTCCACGCTGGACAGCTCGATCCGCGGTGGCGAGGGCGACAAGTCCGCGCAGGCCAAGCAGGTCGGCGCCCTGGTCGCCGAGCGTGCCAAGGCCGCCGGTGTCGAGGCCGTCGTGTTCGACCGTGGTGGCAACCAGTACGCCGGGCGCATCGCCGCCCTGGCGGACGCCGCCCGCGAGGCCGGGCTCAAGTTCTGAGCCGCTTGTAGCTAGCGGAAAGAGAGAGGTAATCCAATGGCTGGACCCCAGCGCCGCGGAAGCGGTGCCGGTGGCGGCGAGCGGCGGGACCGGAAGGGCCGTGACGGCGGCGCTGCTGCCGCCGAGAAGACCGCGTACGTTGAGCGCGTCGTCGCGATCAACCGCGTCGCCAAGGTTGTGAAGGGTGGTCGTCGCTTCAGCTTCACCGCGCTGGTCGTGGTGGGCGACGGTGACGGCACCGTGGGTGTCGGTTACGGCAAGGCCAAGGAGGTGCCGGCCGCCATCGCCAAGGGTGTTGAGGAGGCCAAGAAGCACTTCTTCAAGGTCCCCCGTATCCAGGGCACCATCCCGCACCCGATCACGGGTGAGAAGGCTGCCGGCGTCGTTCTCCTCAAGCCGGCTTCGCCGGGTACCGGTGTTATCGCCGGTGGTCCCGTGCGTGCCGTCCTGGAGTGCGCCGGTATCCACGACGTGCTGTCGAAGTCGCTCGGCTCGTCGAACGCGATCAACATCGTGCACGCGACCGTGGAGGCCCTGAAGGGCCTGCAGCGTCCCGAGGAGATCGCGGCCCGCCGCGGTCTGCCCCTCGAGGACGTCGCTCCCGCGGCTCTGCTGCGTGCGCGTGCCGGGGCTGGTGCTGCGTAATGGCTCAGCTCAAGATCACGCAGACGAAGTCGTACATCGGCAGCAAGCAGAACCACCGTGACACCCTGCGCTCCCTTGGTCTCAAGGGCATCAACACGCAGGTCGTCAAGGAGGACCGCCCCGAGTTCCGCGGCATGGTGCACACCGTCCGCCACCTCGTGACGGTCGAGGAGGTCGACTGATCATGGCGGAGAACAACCCGCTCAAGATCCACAACCTCCGTCCCGCCCCGGGCGCCAAGACCGCCAAGACCCGTGTCGGTCGTGGTGAGGCGTCGAAGGGTAAGACGGCCGGTCGTGGCACCAAGGGCACCAAGGCCCGCTACCAGGTTCCGGAGCGCTTCGAGGGTGGCCAGATGCCCCTCCACATGCGTCTCCCGAAGCTGAAGGGCTTCAAGAACCCGTTCAAGACCGAGTTCCAGGTCGTGAACCTCGACAAGCTGGCCGCGCTCTACCCCGAGGGTGGCGAGGTCACCGTCGAGGGTCTGGTGGCCAAGGGTGCCGTTCGCAAGAACAGCCTCGTCAAGGTCCTCGGCCAGGGTGAGATCTCCGTGGCGCTGCAGGTGACGGTCGACGCCGTCTCCGGCTCCGCCAAGGAGAAGATCACCGCCGCCGGCGGTACGGTCACCGAGCTCGTCTGAGTTCCGGCGACACCGTCGCACACGTACAGAGGCCGGGCAGTTCTCCACGGGGAGCTGCCCGGCCTCTGCCGTAGAAAGTGGCCGGAAACATACGGTCGTACCCCCGGGTGTCAACGTGGTGTGACCGCATCCGGGTGATGATGCGGATCTCCACCGGCCTGTAACTGACTCACCCTTGACCTGCCGTCCTCCGCACGAACTTCACCTGGCTGCGCAGGCGCTGTTAGAGTCCGTAAGTCCACCTGTGCCCGCGCGAGGTATGCCGTTCGGTGTCGGGGTGGTAGAAAACATCGTTCGGCCCTCTGGGCCATGTCAGACGACTAGTCCCTGCCGCGCGCGGCGCGGGGGTCGCAGGAGGAACCGTGCTCACCGCGTTCGCCCGGGCGTTCAAGACGCCCGACCTGCGCAAGAAGCTGCTCTTCACGCTGGGCATCATCGTGGTCTACCGCGTAGGTACCCACATCCCGATCCCGGGCGTGTCCTACACGGCTGTCCAGGAGTGCGTGAAGGAGGCCTCGGGCAACCAGGGTCTCTTCGGCATGATCAACATGTTCAGCGGTGGCGCGCTGCTCCAGGTCACCGTCTTCGCCCTCGGCATCATGCCCTACATCACAGCGAGCATCATCCTGCAGCTGCTGACCGTGGTCATCCCGCGCCTGGAAGCCCTCAAGAAGGAGGGCCAGGCCGGTACGGCGAAGATCACGCAGTACACCCGTTATCTGACCGTGGCGCTCGCCATCCTGCAGGGCACCGGTCTGGTCGCCACCGCGCGCAGCGGCGCGCTGTTCAGCGGCTGCCAGGTCGCCGGTCAGATCGTGCCGGACCGCTCGATCTTCAGCACCATCACGATGGTCATCTGCATGACCGCCGGCACCGCCGTCGTCATGTGGCTCGGCGAGCTGATCACCGACCGCGGCATCGGCAACGGCATGTCGATCCTGATGTTCATCTCGATCGCCGCGACCTTCCCGTCCGCGCTGTGGGCCATCAAGAAGCAGGGCAAGCTGGCCGACGGCTGGATCGAGTTCAGCACCGTCATCCTCGTCGGCCTGGTCATGGTCGGCCTGGTCGTCTTCGTCGAGCAGGCCCAGCGCCGCATCCCGGTGCAGTACGCGAAGCGCATGATCGGGCGCCGGTCCTACGGCGGTACGTCCACGTACATCCCGCTGAAGGTGAACCAGGCGGGTGTGATTCCCGTCATCTTCGCGTCGTCGCTGCTCTACATTCCGGCGCTGGTCGCGCAGTTCTCCAGCAGCAAGTCGGGCTGGAAGACCTGGGTCGAGCAGAATCTGACCAAGGGCGACCACCCGATTTACATTGTTTCGTACTTCTTGCTCATCGTGTTCTTCGCGTTCTTCTACGTGGCGATCTCCTTCAACCCCGAGGAAGTCGCGGACAACATGAAGAAGTATGGTGGCTTCATCCCGGGCATCCGGGCTGGCCGACCGACCGCTGAGTACCTCAGTTACGTGCTCAACCGGATCACCTGGCCGGGTTCGCTGTATCTGGGACTGATCGCTCTCGTGCCGACGATGGCGTTGGTGGGCTTTGGGGCAAGCCAGAACTTCCCGTTCGGCGGGACCAGCATCCTGATCATCGTGGGTGTCGGTCTCGAGACGGTGAAGCAGATCGAGAGCCAGCTCCAGCAGCGCAATTACGAAGGGTTCCTCCGCTGATGCGAATCGTCCTCGTCGGGCCGCCCGGTGCCGGAAAGGGCACGCAGGCCACCCGCCTCGCCGGGAAGCTCTCGATCCCGCACATCTCCACGGGCGATCTGTTCCGCGCCAACATCAGCCGGCAGACGGAGCTCGGGAAACTCGCGAAGTCCTACATGGACGCCGGCAACCTGGTGCCGGACGAGGTCACCATCGCGATGGCGAAGGACCGCATGGAACAGCCGGACGCCGAGAACGGCTTCCTGCTGGACGGTTTCCCGCGCAACGTCTCGCAGGCCGAGGCGCTCGACGAGCTGCTCAAGACCGAGACCATCAAGCTGGACGCGGTCCTCGACCTCGAAGTCCCCGAGGAAGAGGTCGTGAAGCGGATCGCCGGCCGGCGCATCTGCCGCAACGACTCGGCGCACGTCTTCCACGTCTCCTACAGCCCCGCCAAGAAGGAAGGCGTCTGCGACGTCTGCGGCGGCGAGCTGTACCAGCGTGACGACGACTCCGAGGAGACCGTGCGCAAGCGGCTCGAGGTCTACCACACGCAGACCGAGCCGATCATCGACTACTACAAGGCACAGGGTCTGGTCGTGACGATCTCCTCCCTGGGTCCGGTGGACGAGATCACGCAGCGCGCCCTGGAGGCGCTCAAGCGCGAGGACGACGGCAAGTAGACGCCCGTCCGGTACGGCCGTGGCACCCGTTCGGGCGTCACGGCCGTACTGTTGTGTACGTAATCGGACGACGTGAGTGACGGAGAGCGCAGGCCCCCATGGTGCAGATCAAGACCCCCGAGCAGATCGCCAAGATGCGTGAGGCGGGGCTGGTCGTGGCCGCCATCCACGCGGCCACCCGTGAGGCGGCGGTGCCCGGAGCCACCACCAAGGACCTGGACGAGGTCGCCCGCAAGGTCCTCGCCGAGCACAACGCCAAGCCCAACTTCCTCGGCTACGGCGGCTTCCCCGCGACGATCTGCACCTCGGTCAACGAGGTCGTCGTCCACGGCATCCCCTCCGACGACGTCGTCCTCAAGGACGGCGACATCATCTCCATCGACTGCGGCGCCATCATCGACGGCTGGCACGGAGACGCCGCGTACACGGCCTTCGTGGGCTCCGGGCACGCCCCCGAGCTGATCGAGCTCTCCCGGGTGACCGAGGAGTCGATGTGGGCCGGCATCGCGGCCATGAAGCAGGGCAACCGGCTCGTCGACGTCTCGCGGGCCATCGAGACGTACATCCGCCGCCAGCCGAAGCCGGGCGGCGGCAAGTACGGGATCATCGAGGACTACGGCGGCCACGGCATCGGCACCGAGATGCACATGGACCCGCACCTGCTGAACTACGTCGACCGCCGGCGGGGCAAGGGGCCGAAGCTGGTCCCCGGCTTCTGCCTGGCCATCGAGCCGATGGTGTCCCTGGGCACGCCCAGGACCGAGGTCCTCTCCGACGACTGGACGGTCATCACCACCGACGGCACCTGGTCCTCGCACTGGGAGCACTCGGTCGCGCTGACCGAGGAGGGCCCGCTGGTCCTCACGGCCCCGGACGGGGGCAAGGCCAAGCTGGCCGAGCACGGCATCACGGCCGCGCCGGACCCGCTGGCCTGAGCTTGTCGCGCAGTTCCCCGCGTCCCTCGCGGGGCGCCACGGCCCGGCGCGCTTAAGGATCTCCCCCTTGGGGCATCCTTCCTCGATTCGTCTTTCGGAGTGCGCTGACGTAGACTGACTCGTCGGCTCTCGTGCACCCGCATGTCCGCATGCGCCCTCAGGGGAAAAGCAGGAGAGTCGATCAAGGTAGTCGATTCGAAGGGCGAAGCGTGGCCAAGAAGCAAGGTGCCATCGAGATCGAGGGCACTGTCGTCGAGTCTCTTCCGAACGCCATGTTCAAGGTCGAGCTCCAGAACGGCCACCAGGTCCTGGCACACATCAGCGGCAAGATGCGTATGCACTACATCCGCATCCTCCCTGACGACCGGGTCGTGGTGGAGCTGTCTCCGTACGACCTGACGCGTGGCCGGATCGTCTACCGCTACAAGTAGATCTTGCCCGCATCCCGTTTCGGCGGGGTGGTGGCACTGACCCGGAGAACCTCAATCCCATGAAGGTCAAGCCGAGCGTCAAGAAGATCTGCGACAAGTGCAGGGTGATCCGCCGTCACGGTCGGGTCATGGTCATCTGCGAGAACCCGCGCCACAAGCAGCGCCAGGGCTGACGCACGATCGACCGTTCCCTCTGCATCGACATCGCAGGGATTCGCGCGACGCGAGCTGAATTGTTCATACGCAGGACCCAGGCCGACACGGCTTGACACCCCCGGTTCGGAGGCCGGGGACCCGGTTCGTACCTGATACGGCGGCCGGGAACCGGTTCTGCGGAAGACCTCCGAAGATCACCAGGAGCCATTGAAGTGGCACGCGTTTCCGGTGTTGACATCCCGCGCGAAAAGCGCGTGGAGGTCGCCCTCACCTACGTGTTCGGCATCGGCCGGACCCTTTCGCAGCAGACGCTTGCGGAGACGGGTATCGACCCGAACACCCGAGTTCGTGACCTGAGCGAAGAGCAGCTCGTCGCGATCCGCGAGTACGTGGACAACAACATCAAGACCGAGGGTGACCTCCGTCGCGAGATCCAGGCCGACATCCGCCGCAAGGTCGAGATCGGCTGCTACCAGGGTCTCCGTCACCGTCGTGGTCTGCCCGTCCGCGGTCAGCGCACCAGCACCAACGCCCGCACCCGCAAGGGCCCGCGTCGCGCCATCGCCGGCAAGAAGAAGCCGGGCAAGAAGTAGTCCTCAGCGGACAACGCTTCATCAGCGGTCTTCGCTGTAGGACCGACCACCTCCCCGTAGGAGTTTGTAGATGCCCCCCAAGGGTCGTCAGGGCGCTGCCAAGAAGGTGCGCCGCAAGGAAAAGAAGAACGTCGCTCACGGCCACGCGCACATCAAGAGCACGTTCAACAACACGATCGTCTCCATCACGGACCCGTCCGGCAACGTGATCTCCTGGGCCTCCGCCGGCCACGTCGGCTTCAAGGGCTCCCGGAAGTCCACGCCGTTCGCCGCGCAGATGGCCGCCGAGTCGGCTGCCCGCCGCGCCCAGGAGCACGGCATGCGCAAGGTCGACGTGTTCGTCAAGGGCCCGGGTTCCGGTCGTGAGACCGCGATCCGCTCCCTGCAGGCCACGGGCCTCGAGGTCGGCTCCATCCAGGACGTCACCCCGACCCCGCACAACGGCTGCCGTCCGCCGAAGCGCCGCCGCGTCTGACGCACGGTCGCTTTCAGGATTCGGGCGGTACGGCTCCGTAAAGGGGCGGTATCGCCCGTACCCTTGCAGTACCCGCGCTTTTCACTGGCGCGGTTTCCGTCGGGCGTCAAATAGCGGGCGTCCACGAAAGAAGGATCTGATCCACACATGCTGATCGCTCAGCGTCCCTCGTTGACCGAAGAGGTCGTCGACGAGTTCCGCTCCCGGTTCGTGATCGAGCCGCTGGAGCCGGGCTTCGGCTACACCCTCGGCAACTCCCTCCGCCGCACCCTCCTGTCGTCGATCCCCGGTGCCGCTGTCACCAGCATCCGCATCGACGGCGTCCTGCACGAGTTCACCACCGTGCCGGGCGTCAAGGAGGACGTCACCGACCTGATCCTCAACATCAAGCAGCTGGTCGTCTCCTCGGAGCACGACGAGCCGGTCGTGATGTACCTGCGCAAGCAGGGCCCGGGTCTGGTCACCGCCGCCGACATCGCGCCCCCGGCCGGTGTCGAGGTGCACAACCCCGACCTGGTCCTCGCCACGCTCAACGGCAAGGGCAAGCTGGAGATGGAGCTCACGGTCGAGCGTGGCCGCGGTTACGTCTCCGCCGTGCAGAACAAGCAGGTGGGCCAGGAGATCGGCCGTATCCCGGTCGACTCCATCTACAGCCCCGTGCTGAAGGTCACGTACAAGGTCGAGGCGACCCGTGTCGAGCAGCGCACCGACTTCGACAAGCTGATCGTCGACGTCGAGACCAAGCAGGCGATGCGTCCCCGCGACGCCATGGCCTCCGCCGGCAAGACCCTGGTCGAGCTGTTCGGTCTCGCCCGCGAGCTGAACATCGACGCCGAGGGCATCGACATGGGCCCGTCCCCCACGGACGCCGCCCTTGCCGCCGACCTGGCGCTGCCGATCGAGGAGCTGGAGCTCACGGTCCGCTCCTACAACTGCCTCAAGCGCGAGGGCATCCACTCCGTGGGTGAGCTCGTCGCTCGCTCCGAGGCCGACCTCCTGGACATCCGCAACTTCGGTGCGAAGTCCATCGACGAGGTCAAGGCGAAGCTGGCCGGCATGGGCCTGGCCCTCAAGGACAGCCCGCCCGGATTCGACCCCACGGCCGCTGCCGACGCCTTCGGCGCCGACGACGACGCGGACGCGGGTTTCGTGGAGACCGAGCAGTACTGAGTCAGTGCTGATCAGTGCTTGACCGGTCGATGCCGGTGAGCATCCGCTCATCGGGTTCCTGACCCCGGTACCTGACACGGCCGGGGCAGACACACAGGAGAAGAACAATGCCGAAGCCCACCAAGGGTGCCCGTCTGGGCGGCAGTGCCGCGCACGAGAAGCTGCTCCTCGCGAACCTCGCGAAGTCGCTCTTCGAGCACGGCCGTATCACCACCACCGAGGCGAAGGCGCGCAAGCTGCGCCCGTACGCCGAGCGTCTGGTCACCAAGGCGAAGAAGGGCGACCTTCACAACCGCCGTCAGGTGCTCCAGGTGATCACGGACAAGAGCATCGTGCACACGCTCTTCACCGAGATCGGCCCGCGCTACGAGAACCGTCCCGGTGGCTACACCCGCATCACCAAGATCGGTAACCGCCGTGGCGACAACGCGCCCATGGCCGTCATCGAGCTGGTCGAGGCGCTGACGGTGGCCCAGCAGGCGACCGGCGAGGCCGAGGCCGCGACGAAGCGTGCGGTCAAGGAGTCCGACGAGGCCAAGGCCGAGGAGACCAAGGCCGACGAGGCCGAGGGCGCCGAGACCGAGGCTGCCGAGGAGTCGAAGGACGCGTAAGCGTTCCGGCGGGGGCTGCGCGTTCGCGGCCGCGGGTTCGTGGTGGCCTGTCGCGCAGTTCCCCGCGCCCCTTCGGGGGCGCTCAGCGGGTCCGTTCCTTTCATGGGACGGGCCCGCTTTCGTGTTCCTGAGAGGATCTCCGTGTGAGTGACGAAGTACAGCCCGGTTACGTCCGTGTACGCCTCGATCTGTCCTACGACGGCACCGACTTCTCCGGCTGGGCCAAGCAGGCCGGCGGACGGCGGACCGTACAGGGGGAGATCGAGGACGCCCTGCGGACCGTGACGCGGTCGGGGGAGACGACGTACGAGCTGACCGTCGCCGGGCGGACGGACGCCGGGGTGCACGCCCGGGGACAGGTGGCGCACGTCGACCTGCCGGAGCCGGTCTGGCGTGAACACCACCAGAAGCTGCTCAAGCGGCTCGCCGGGCGGCTGCCCAGGGACGTACGGGTCTGGGCCCTCAGAGAGGCGCCCAGCGGCTTCAACGCCCGCTTCTCGGCCGTCTGGCGGCGCTACGCGTACCGGGTGACGGACAACCCCGGCGGCGTCGATCCGCTGCTGCGCAACCACGTCCTGTGGCACGACTGGCCGCTCGACGTCGACGCCATGAACGAGGCGGCCCTGCGGCTGCTCGGCGAGCACGACTTCGCCGCGTACTGCAAGAAGCGGGAGGGCGCGACCACCATCCGCACGTTGCAGGAACTGAGCCTGGAGCGGGGCGAGGACGGGATTGTCACCGCCACCGTGCGGGCCGACGCCTTCTGCCACAACATGGTGCGCTCGCTGATCGGGGCGCTGCTGTTCGTCGGCGACGGGCACCGGGGCCCGGAGTGGCCGGGCAAGGTGCTGGCCGCGGGCGTCAGGGACTCGGCCGTCCATGTCGTACGACCGCACGGGCTGACGCTGGAGGAGGTCGGCTATCCGGCCGACGAGCTGCTGGCCGCCCGGAACAAGGAGGCCCGCAACAGGCGGACGCTCCCGGGGGCGGCCTGCTGCTGACCGCGGCGCCGGGAGCCTCGCGTCCTACTCGGTCGCCGCGGCCGACGCCTGGGCCTCGCCGCGCCTGCGGATCTGGCGGAACGTGAACGTCTGCAGGTCGTCGCCGGTCGAGAACACCTTCGTGTCCTTGTTCGTGACGTCCTTGCCGTTCAGGAAGCCGCCGGTGGTGAAGTAGGCGTACCGGCCGTAGGAGTTGACCGTCGTGCGGCAGGTCGCGGCGTTGCAGAAGGACTTCACCCCGTCGCCCGCGAGCGGCTTGACGAAGCCCTTCTTGTCCGCCGTGCCCTTCACCTTGGTCGCCTGGGCCTCCGTGTCGAACACGGCCACGCCGACCGTCACCGCGACGCCGTCCTTCTGGTACGTCACGCGCATCAGACGGGTGCACTTGCCGGCCGTGAGGAGATTCACGTACGTGCCCTGGACGGCCGAGGCGCAGTTGTTGGTGTCGGCCGTGGCGCCCTTCTGGTAGACCGTCGAGCCCATGGTCAGCCGGGCGCCCGGGAAGAGCAGGGCCGCGCTGAGCGGCGCCGTGTCCTTGGCCTTGCTGGAGATGAACTCCTTCGGGTCCAGTGGCGGCGGCGCGCTGGTCGGCGCGAAGGAGGGGGCGGTGGCGGTGCTGCCCGGGATGGACGCGCTGGCCGGCAGGTTCGACGGGTTGCCGGACGCCTTGTCGTCGCCGTTGGCGGACACCACGGCCATCGCGACGGCGGTGCCTATCGCGAGGGTGGCGAGTGCCCCGCCGCCGATGAACAGCAGCCGGCGCCGCTTGTTGCGCGTCTCGGACGCCTCCGCGAGCGCCGCCCAGTCCGGGGTCTGGCCGTCACCGCCGCTGTTCCACGGCTGCTGGGAGTTCGGTTTCCAGGGATCCCATTGAGACTGGGGACCCCCCTGCTGCCCAAAGCTCATGGGGCGCATCTTAGACGGGGTACGGAGGGGACCGGTGTGGCTCCGGCGAGGCTCCCGGGGACCTTTGCGACAGGCGTGTACATCTCGGCCGCACGAGGGTGGCGCGGCCTCGTTTTGACCCGTACGGGGGCGCCCCGGTATCCTGCATCTTCGTTGTGTATTGGCTCGCTCGTTCTCACGCGAGAGACCGATACCTAGGTTCCCTGGAGCAGTTACCAGTGGGCGGCATACGGGCATCGTCCCCGGCCATTGTCGTCCCCAGCTGCACGATCGCTTCAGTGATGCCATGTGTCAGCACCCATCCACTGAAGAAAAAGGCTGCGAAGTGCGTACATACAGCCCCAAGCCCGGCGATGTGACTCGCCAGTGGCACGTCATCGACGCTCAGGACGTCGTCCTGGGCCGTCTGGCCACGACCGCCGCGTCTCTTCTCCGCGGCAAGCACAAGCCGATCTACGCGCCCCACGTCGACACCGGTGACTTCGTCATCATCATCAACGCCGACAAGGTGCACCTCTCCGGCAACAAGCGGACCCAGAAGATGGCGTACCGCCACTCCGGCTACCCGGGTGGTCTGCGCTCCGTCCGTTACGACGAGCTGCTGGACAAGAACCCCGAGAAGGCCATCGAGAAGGCCGTCAAGGGCATGCTCCCCAAGAACACGCTGGGCCGTCAGATGCTCTCGAAGCTGAAGGTCTACAAGGGTGACCAGCACCCGCACGGCGCGCAGCAGCCGCAGCCGTTCGAGATCACCCAGGTCGCGCAGTAAGTCCGGCCACCCCTAAGCCTGAAGAGAATCTGAGGAGAATCGTGGCCGAGACCACTGCCGAGCAGCCGCTCGAAGAGCTTGACATCGACAGCTACACCACGGAGTCGGACGTCCCCGTCGAGGGCGAGTACACCTCCGAGTCCATGGCCTCCCGCTTCGGCGACCCGCAGCCGGCCGCCGGCCTGGGCCGTCGCAAGAACGCCATCGCCCGCGTCCGGATCGTCCCGGGCTCCGGCAAGTGGAAGATCAACGGTCGCACCCTCGAGGACTACTTCCCGAACAAGGTGCACCAGCAGGAAGTCAACGAGCCCTTCAAGGTGCTCGAGCTCGAGGGTCGCTACGACGTCATCGCCCGCATCGCCGGTGGCGGTGTCTCCGGCCAGGCCGGTGCGCTCCGTCTCGGTGTCGCCCGCGCGCTGAACGAGGCCGACGTCGACAACAACCGCGGCCCGCTCAAGAAGGCCGGCTTCCTCCGCCGCGACGACCGTGCGGTCGAGCGCAAGAAGGCCGGTCTGAAGAAGGCCCGCAAGGCCCCGCAGTACAGCAAGCGCTAATCACCAGCTGCCTGCACGTACTCCGAACGCCCCGGCGGCACGCCACAGTGCCGACCGGGGCGTTCGTTTATCACCGTCGTGGGCGTATAACGGCACAAGATGCTCAGAGGCTTGTGTGATCGGATGCCGGAATGTCGGGCTGCCGGTACGCCTGCAACAGCTGACGCTTTCTCAGGAGGACAAGTGGGACGACTCTTCGGCACGGACGGCGTGCGGGGCGTCGCCAACGCGGATCTGACCGCCGAGATGGCACTCGGTCTGTCGGTGGCGGCGGCGCACGTGCTGGCCGAGGCGGGTACGTTCGCGGGCCACCGGCCGACGGCGGTCGTCGGACGCGATCCGCGTGCGTCCGGGGAGTTCCTGGAGGCCGCGGTGGTCGCGGGTCTCGCGAGCGCCGGTGTCGACGTGCTGCGGGTCGGAGTGCTGCCCACGCCCGCCGTCGCGTACCTGACCGGCGCGCTCGGCGCCGACCTGGGCGTCATGCTGTCCGCCAGCCACAACGCCATGCCCGACAACGGCGTCAAGTTCTTCGCCCGCGGCGGCCACAAGCTCGCCGACGAGCTGGAGGACCGGATCGAGGCGGTGTACGACGCCCACCGGCACGGGGAGCCGTGGGAGCGGCCGACCGGCGCGGGCGTGGGGCGGGTGCGGACCTACGACGAGGGGTTCGACCAGTACGTCGCCCATCTCATCGCCGTCCTGCCGAACCGGCTGGACGGGCTGAGGATCGTCCTCGACGAGGCGCACGGCGCCGCGGCGCGGGTGTCGCCCGAGGCGTTCTCGCGGGCCGGGGCCGAGGTCGTCACGATCGGCGCCGAGCCGGACGGGCTGAACATCAACGACGGCTGCGGCTCCACCCACCTGGACAAGCTGAAGGCGGCCGTCGTCGAGCACGGGGCCGCGCTGGGCATCGCCCACGACGGCGACGCCGACCGGTGCCTGGCCGTGGACCACACGGGGGCCGAGGTCGACGGCGACCAGATCCTCGCCGTGCTCGCGCTCGACATGCGGGAACGCTCGGTGCTGCGGTCCGACACGGTGGTCGCGACCGTCATGTCCAACCTCGGCTTCAAGCTGGCGCTGGAGCGGGAGGGGCTGAAGCTCGTCCAGACGGCGGTGGGGGACCGCTACGTCCTGGAGGAGATGAAGCAGCACGGGTACGCGCTCGGCGGCGAGCAGTCCGGGCACGTGATCATCCTCGACCACGCGACGACCGGCGACGGGACGCTGACCGGGCTGCTGCTGGCCGCGCGGGTCGCCCAGACCGGGCGGTCGCTGAAGGAACTCGCGGCCGTGATGGAGCGGCTGCCGCAGGTGCTGATCAACGTGCCGGACGTGGACAGGTCCCGGGTCGGTACGTCGGCCGAGCTGGCGTCGGCCGTCGCCGAGGCCGAGCGGGAGCTCGGGTCCACCGGGCGGGTACTGCTGCGGCCGTCCGGGACCGAGCCGCTGGTGCGGGTGATGGTGGAGGCCGCGGACATCGAGCAGGCTCGGTCTGTGGCGGGGCGGTTGGCCGACGCGGTGAAGTCCGCGCTGGGGTAGGGCTGGTCTCTGGCGGGTTCGGGGTGGGGGTTCTGTGCGTCGCGGGCTGCGGCGCCGTCGTGGTTGATCGCGCAGTTCCCCGCGCCCCTTAAACGGCGTTGCGCTTCCCTCGTTGTGTGGACCAGAGCCACTTCTGGGTGAGCAGGGTCAGGGTGCCTGCCAGGACGATGCCCAGGAGGTTCAGCAGGAGCTGTTCCGAGGAACGCAGGGCCTGGTGGGTGTCGCTGTAGATCAGGGCCACCGCCGCGTTGGCGGCGGCCGGGACCGTCGTCACCGAGATGGCGACGCCGACCAGGGCGCCCGACTTGGCGGAGGTCAGGGAGAGGGTGCCCGCCGCGCCGGCGAGGACCGCGACCACGAACGAGAACCAGTCCGGCGCGTAGATGAAGCCCGTGTTGGGCCGGTCCGCCTCCAGCCGGGCCTCGCTGAACAGGCCGACCGCGTCCATGAACAGGCTGAAGCCGACCGTCAGCAGCATCGCCGCGGCGAAGCCCACCAGCAGCGCTATCAGTGACCGCAGAGCCAGGCGCGGGGCGCGCTGCACGATCGCCGTGCAGATGCCGGCGAGGGGCCCGAACTCCGGGCCGACCGCCATCGCGCCCACGATGAGGATCGCGTTGTCCAGGACGACACCGCAGGCCGCGATCATCGTGGCGAGCGTGATGAACGCGAGGTAGGTGGCGGAGAGCGTCGACTCCTCGTGGGTGGCGTCGGTCAGGTGCTCCCACAGGACGGCGTCCGCGCCCTCGCCCGGGGCCTCCGCCTCCGCCTTGTCGGCCCGCCTGGACAGCGAGAGGTCGATGTTCTCGACGGCGATCGAACCGGTGTGGTCCAGGCCCAACTTCTGCAGCCCGCTGAGGAGTTCGTCGCCCGCCTCCCGGGCCACGTCGCACATCACGACGTCCCCGGCGGGGTTGCGGGCGGCGCCGGGGACGACGACGAGGTGCGTGGTGCCGACCGTCTTCTCGATCAGGCGGACCACGTCGTCCGTCGTGTCGGACGGTGTGATCAGGCGCAGGTGCAGCATGGGCGCAGACTAACGGTCAGAGTTTGCGCAGCCGCAGCCGCTGCACCTTGTGGTCCGGGCCCTTGCGCAGCACCAGGGTGGCGCGGCCGCGGGTGGGGGCGATGTTCTCCACCAGGTTGGGCTTGTTGATGGTGCGCCACTGGGTGCGGGCGTAGTGGAGGGCCTCCGCCTCGGAGACCTGGGTGTACTTGCGGAAGTACGAGTTGGGGTCCTGGAAGGCCGTCTGGCGCAGCTTCTTGAAGCGGTTGAGGTACCAGCTCTCGACGTCCTCGGCGCTCGCGTCGACGTACACGCTGAAGTCGAAGTAGTCGGCGAGGCCGACGCGGGTGCGGCCGTCCTTGCCGGGCAGGGCGGGCTGGAGGACGTTCAGGCCCTCGACGATCAGGATGTCGGGCCGGCGGACGACGAGCTTCTCGCCCGGGACGATGTCGTAGATGAGGTGGGAGTAGACGGGCGCGGTGACCTCGTCCTTGCCCGCCTTGACGTCGGCGACGAACCGGGTCAGGGCCCGGCGGTCGTAGGACTCGGGGAACCCCTTCCGCGACATCAGCCCGCGGGCCTGGAGCTCCCTGGTCGGCAGCAGGAAGCCGTCCGTGGTGACGCGCTCGACGCGCGGGTGCTCGGGCCACCGGGAGAGCAGGGCCTGCAGCAGCCGGGCGACGGTCGACTTGCCGCAGGCCACCGAGCCGGCGATCCCTATCACGAAGGGGGTGCCGGACTGGGAGCCCTGTTCGCCGAGGAAGGTGTTCAGGGCGCCTCTGAGGCCGTCGGTGGCGCCCACGTACAGGTTGAGGAGGCGGGACAGCGGGAGGTAGATGTCCCGCACCTCGTCGAGGTCGATGACGTCACCGAGGCCGCGTACCTTCTCGACCTCCTCGGCGGTCAGCGGCAGCGGCGTCTTGTCCCGCAGCGCGCTCCACTCGGAACGCGTGAGGTCGACGTAGGGAGTCGCCTCCGGCCCTCGCCGGTGGGCGCTCCGGGGCATCGAGTTGACCGGAGAGATCACAGTCCATTGTTAACGGAGTTTGAACGCGATGGCGGGTGGGGTGCGTCACGCTTTTCTCGCCAGGGGTTCGTATGGCCGTGGGAATTTCCGAATCCGGGCACGCTGAGCCTCTTTCGGGCGCCGGTTCGCCCGTAGGCTGCCGCCCATGTGCGGAATCGTGGGATACGTGGGGTCGCAGTCGGCGCTGGATGTCGTGATGGCCGGACTGAAGCGGCTGGAGTACCGGGGCTACGACTCGGCCGGTGTCGCCGTGCTGGCGGACGGCGGGCTGGCGGCCGCGAAGAAGGCCGGGAAGCTGGTGAACCTGGAGAAGGAGCTGGTCGACCGGCCGCTGCCGACGGGTTCCACCGGCATCGGGCACACCCGCTGGGCCACGCACGGCGGACCGACCGACGCCAACGCCCACCCCCATCTCGACAACGCGGGCCGAGTGTCCGTCGTCCACAACGGGATCATCGAGAACTTCGCGGTGCTGCGGGCCGAACTGGAGGAGCGGGGGCACGAGCTGGCCTCCGAGACCGACACCGAGGTTGTCGCGCATCTGCTCGCGGAGGAGTTCTCCTCCTGCGCGGACCTGGCGGAGGCGATGCGGCTGGTGTGCCGGCGGCTGGAGGGGGCGTTCACGCTGGTCGCGGTGCACGCCGACGAGCCGGACAGGGTGGTGGGGGCGCGCCGGAACTCCCCGCTGGTGGTCGGCGTCGGCGAGGGCGAGGCGTTCCTGGCCTCCGACGTCGCCGCGTTCATCGCGCACACGCGTTCCGCGATCGAGCTGGGCCAGGACCAGGTCGTGGAGCTGCGCCGCGACGGGGTGACGGTGACCGGCTTCGACGGGCGTCCGGCCGAGGTGCGCTCGTACCACGTCGACTGGGACGCCTCGGCCGCCGAGAAGGGCGGCTACGACTACTTCATGCTCAAGGAGATCGCCGAGCAGCCCAAGGCGGTCGCCGACACACTGCTGGGGCGCATCGACGCCGCGGGCTCGCTGACCCTGGACGAGGTGCGGATCTCCGACGCGGAGCTGCGCGAGGTCGACAAGGTCGTCATCGTCGCGTGCGGTACGGCCTTCCACGCCGGGCTGATCGCCAAGTACGCCATCGAGCACTGGACGCGGATCCCGTGCGAGGTGGAGCTGGCGAGCGAGTTCCGGTATCGGGACCCGATCCTGGGCGCGCGCTCGCTGGTGATCGCCATCTCGCAGTCCGGGGAGACCATGGACACGCTGATGGCGCTGCGGCACGCGCGGCAGCAGGGGTCCAAGGTGCTGGCGATCTGCAACACCAACGGGTCGACGATTCCGCGGGAGTCGGACGCGGTGCTGTACACGCACGCCGGTCCGGAGGTGGCGGTCGCCTCGACGAAGGCGTTCCTGACCCAGCTGGTGGCCTGCTATCTGGTGGCGCTGTACCTGGGGCAGGTGCGCGGCACCAAGTGGGGCGACGAGATCACCGCCGTCATCCGGGACCTGTCCCAGATCTCCGGCGAGGTCGAGCGGGTGCTGGAGACCATGGAGCCGGTGCGGGCGCTGGCGCGCGGCCTGGCCCACAAGAACACGGTGCTGTTCCTGGGACGGCACGTGGGCTACCCGGTGGCGCTGGAGGGCGCGCTGAAGCTGAAGGAGCTCGCCTACATGCACGCGGAGGGGTTCGCGGCGGGGGAGCTGAAGCACGGCCCGATCGCTCTCATCGAGGAGGACCTTCCGGTGGTGGTGGTCGTGCCGTCACCGCGCGGGCGTTCCGTCCTCCACGACAAGATCGTCTCCAACATCCAGGAGATCCGGGCCCGGGGCGCGCGGACGATCGTCATCGCGGAGGAGGGCGACGAGGCGGTGGTGCCGTACGCCGACCACCTCATCCGCATCCCGGTCACACCGACGCTGCTGCAGCCCCTGGTGGCGACGGTCCCGCTGCAGGTCTTCGCCTGCGAACTGGCGACGGCCCGCGGCAACGAGGTGGACCAGCCGCGCAACCTGGCGAAGTCGGTGACGGTGGAGTAGGCGTCGCCCGAGGTCGCCCTTCGGCCGGCGTTCAGGGGCGCCGCTCGCGCTCAGGTACGTCCGGTACGTCATGCGCGCGAGCAGGATGCCCGGGACGACCGCGGGCAGAAGGCGGTTCCACTGCGGGGCGGAGGACTCGGCCAGGTGGACGGCGGTGAGCAGGACACCCGCCCCGAACACCACGTCCACGCCCAGCATCAGCAGGAGCCCGAGGGACCACTTCCAGGCCCTCTTCCCCTTGACCGCCGGGGCCTCGGTCCCGGCGGTCGGCGCAGCGGGCCTCCGCTGCCGCGGCCGCGGGATCTCCTCCTCCTTGCGGGCCGGCAGCGGGACCACCGTCTCTCAGGGCACGGCCGCGTCCAGGACCGTACAGGGTGGGTTCCACGGCCACGCGGAAGCCGTCGAGGCCGGTGAGGTACCGGGCCCCGTCCGGGCGGGTGGTCATCGCGGCGCAGGCGTCGTACCGGACGGTCACCAGGCCGGCGGGCAGGGACAGCGTCACGCCGGTGTCCCCGATGACCAGCGTGACGTCGTCGTCCTCCAGCGAGGGGTGCAGGGTGCCGGACACCCCGGTCGGCGAGTACTGCGGCGCGGCGGTCGCACCCGCCCATTCGGCGCCGCGGGTCGGCACCTGGAGCAGCCCGCCGTCACAGGCCCTCGCGGGCGGCCTCGCGCAGGTCCTCCACGGTCACCGCCTCCGACTCGGCCCGGTGCCGTTCGGGGGTCAGCAGCCGGTGGCCGAGCAGCAGGCTGTGCGCGTACGACGGCAGCAGGGCCGCGCCGAGGTCGGGCACGTCGTAGCGCCTCAGCAACTTGCCTCGCGCGGAGTCGAGTTCGGCCGGCTCGACGCGGCCCGCGCGCAGCCGCGCGCAGCCGGGCGAAGACGTCGACGAAGCCGCCGAGTGCCGCGTCCTGCTTCTGCGGCAGCGCGTCGGCGTACGCGGTAAGGGTGGCGAAGTACGTGGTCCCGGCGGGGGCCGACCGGCACCCTAAGGTGCTCGTCATGAGCATCATCGGGGTCGGTATCGACGTGGCCGAGATCGAGCGGTTCGAGGCGTCGCTGAAGCGTACGCCCGGGATGGCCGAACGGCTTTTCGCGCGGGACGAGTTGCTGTTGCCGAGCGGGGAGCGCCGCGGGGTCGCCTCGCTGGCCGCCCGGTTCGCCGCCAAGGAGGCCCTCGCCAAGGCGCTGGGCGCACCGGCCGGCCTGCTGTGGACCGACGCCGAGGTGTACGTCGAGGACAGCGGGCGGCCCCGGCTGCGGGTCAAGGGAACCGTGGCGGCGAAGGCGGCGGAGCTGGGTGTGCGGTCCTGGCACGTGTCGTTGAGCCATGACGCGGGGGTCGCGTCGGCGGTCGTGATCGCGGAGGGCTAGGTCCGTTCCGGGTGGGGCGGGTGCGGGTGGCGCGGGGTTCGGGGCAGACTCGGGCGTATGCGTACTGCGTACTGCGTGGAGACGGTCAGGGGTGCCGAGCGGGAGCTCATGGCGCGGGTTGCGGAAGGCGCGTTGATGCAGCGGGCCGCGGCGGGGCTCGCCTCCGCGTCGGCCGAACTGCTCGGGCGGGTCTACGGCAGCAGGGTCGTGCTGCTCGTCGGGAGCGGGGACAACGGGGGCGACACCCTGTACGCCGGTGCGCGGCTCGCCCGGCGCGGGGCGGCGGTCGCGGCCGTACTGCTGACGCCCGAGCGCGTGCACGCCGGAGGGCTCGGCGCATTGCGGCGGGCCGGCGGGCGGGTCGTGGGGGCCGCGAGCGGCACCGGATCCGCCGCGGCCGCGGGCGTCGACCGGGTGGAGGAGGCGATCCTGCGCGCGGACCTCGTCCTCGACGGCATCGTCGGCATCGGCGGCACGGGCGGACTGCGGCCGGAGGCGGAGCGGCTGGCCGGGGTCGTCGCCGAGTCCGGGGCGCCCGTCGTCGCCGTCGACCTGCCCAGCGGCGTCGACGCCGACACCGGGGAGGTGCCCGGCGCCGCCCTCCGCGCCGACCTCACCGTCACCTTCGGCACGCACAAGCCCGGCCTGCTCATCGATCCCGCGCGCGAGTACGCCGGTTCCGTGCGGCTCGTCGACATCGGGCTGGACGAGGTGCTGCCCGCGCGGCCCGAACTGGAGGCCCTGCAGCACGCCGATGTGGCCGCGCTGCTGCCGTCTCCCGGCGCCGAGAGCGACAAGTACCGGCGCGGAGTGGTGGGGATCGCCGCCGGCTCGGCGAGGTATCCGGGCGCCGCCGTCCTCGCCGTCTCCGGTGCGCTGCGCGGCGGCGCGGGCGCCGTCCGGTACGTCGGGCCCGCCGGGAACGCCGTCGTCTCCCGGTTCCCCGAGACGCTCGTGTCGGACCAGGGGCCGCACAAGGCCGGCCGCGTGCAGGCGTGGGTGGTCGGACCCGGCGCCGGGGACGACGCCGGGACCGTCGCCGAGGTGCTGGAGGCCGACGTACCGGTGCTGATCGACGCGGACGGGCTGCGGCTCGCCGACCTGGACGTCGTACGGGAACGGCGTGCGCCCACGCTCATGACCCCGCACGCCGGGGAGGCCGCCGCCCTGCTCGGCGTCGCGCGCGAGGAGGTCGAGGGGGCCCGGCTGAAGTGGGTGCGGGAGCTCGCGGCGAAGTACCGGGCGACCGTGCTGCTGAAGGGGTCGACCACGCTCGTCGCCGACCCGGGGGGTACGCCCGTACGGGTCAACGCGACCGGCACGTCCTGGCTGGCCACCGCCGGCAGCGGGGACGTGCTGTCGGGACTCACCGGGTCGCTGCTGGCCTCGGGGCTGTCGGCGCTGGACGCGGGCAGTGTGGCGGCGTACCTGCACGGCCTGGCCGGGCGGTTCGCGGCGGACGGCGCGCCGGCCGGGGCGCACGACGTCGCGGAGGCGATCCCGGCGGCCTGGCGGGACGTACGCAGGTGACCGGGTGCGCCGCGGGGAGGCGGGAGGGCGACCCCGGCGGCACGGCTCCGCAATAAGGGTGACCCGGCCGCGCGGCATCCCCGATCGGCCGTATCGTCGCGTTTCTCTGATGGGATGATCAGACGACGAATCGCCCACCGAGGCGTCGCGGTGCTGCTCACCGCGACCACCGCCCTGTCCGCCGGCGCCGGCCTCCCCGCCGCTGCCGCCCCGGCCGCTCCCGCGGCCCCCGCCCCGCTGGTCCCCGCGCCCGGCCCCGCAGACGCCGAGCTGGTCCCCGGCGTGCCCCCGGGCCCCTCCCGGCCCTGGCGGCTCGGCACCCCGGACCAGGTGCTCGCCCCGAAGGTGTACGCGCCGAGCGCGGCGGAGGACGCCGTCGCACCGAGGGGCGCGGCCCCGAGGACGTACGACCTCGTCAGGTACGTCCCCCTCGGGGACGCGGTCAAGAAGGTCACGTGCAGCAAGCGCACCGGGCCGTACCAGCGGGCCGTGGAGCGGTGGCTGAAGCTCCGGGCGGACGGGCGGCAGTCCGGCGCCGACTGCCGGGCCATCCGCGCCTTCCAGGCCGCGCACGGCATCAAGCCCGCGATCGGGTTCGCGGGCCCTGTGACCTGGGCCACCATGCAGCTCATCGGGGCGCGCGAGAACCCCAACGCCGCCGGGAGGTGCCCGGTGCGGGCCTACCGGGTCGCCTGCGTCGATCTCAACCGGGAGCTGACCTGGGTGCAGAAGGGCCAAAAGGTCGTCTTCGGGCCCGTGCCGATGCGGAGCGGCCGGGCCGGGCACCGCACCCGGGCCGGCTGGCACACCATCTACTGGCGGCACAAGAACCACTGGTCCACGCTCTACAACTCGCCGATGCCCTACGCCCAGTTCTTCGACGGCGGCCAGGCCTTCCACGCGGTCTACGGCACCATCTACACCACCGTCGGCTCCTGGGGCTGCGTCAACCTCCGCCTCGCCGACGCCCGCAAGCTGTGGGGCGTGCTGAAGAAGGGCGACCGGGTGTACGTGTGGGGCCACAGGCCCGGCGCGTAGACGGGGCCCCGGTGCTCCCGGCGCCCTCTGAGACACTGGGGGCGCCATGACTGAGACTGTGTCTGCCCCGACCGCGCCCCTGCGCGCCCGTGCCGAGATCGATCTGGCGGCCCTGCGCGCCAATGTGCGGACCCTGCGCGCCCTCGCGCCCGGGGCGCAGCTCATGGCCGTGGTCAAGTCCGAGGCCTACGGCCATGGGGCCGTGCGGTGCGCCCGGGCTGCCGTCGAGGCCGGAGCCGGGTGGCTGGGGACCGCCACGCCCGAGGAGGCCCTCACGCTGCGCCGGGCTGGCCTGCCGGGGCGCATCATGTGCTGGCTGTGGACGCCGGGCGGGCCCTGGCGGGAGGCCGTCGAGGCCGACATCGACGTGTCGGTGAGCGGGATGTGGGCGCTGGCCGAGGTCACGGCCGCGGCGCGGGCGGCCGGGATTCCGGCCCGCGTGCAGCTCAAGGCCGACACCGGGCTGGGCCGCAACGGCTGTCAGCCGGGCCGGGACTGGGAGGAACTGGTCGCCGGGGCTCTGCGGGCCGAGGCCGAGGGTGTGCTGCGGATCACCGGGCTGTGGTCCCACTTCGCCTGCGCCGACGAACCGGGGCACCCCTCCATCGCCGCCCAGCTCGCCCTCTTCCGCGACATGGTCGGGTACGCGGAGGAACAGGGCGTCCGGCCGGAGGTGCGGCACATCGCGAACTCCCCGGCCACGCTCACCGTCCCCGACTCCCACTTCGACCTGGTGCGCACCGGGATCGCGCTCTACGGCATCTCGCCCAGCCCCGAGCTCGGCACCCCGGCCGACTTCGGACTGCGGCCGGTGATGACGCTCTCGGCGAACCTCGCGCTGGTGAAGCACGTTCCCGGGGGTCACGGCGTCAGTTACGGGCATCATTACGTCACCCCCGGCCGTACCACCCTCGGCCTCGTGCCCCTCGGGTACGCGGACGGCATCCCCCGGCACGCCTCGGGGAACGGCCCGGTGCTGGTCGGGGGCAAGTGGCGGACGGTCGCGGGGCGGATCGCGATGGACCAGTTCGTCGTGGACCTGGGCGGGGACGAGCCGCCGGTCGGCGCGGAGGCGGTGCTCTTCGGGCCGGGCGACCGCGGCGAGCCGACCGCCGAGGACTGGGCGCAGGCCGCGGGAACCATCGCGTACGAGATCGTCACACGCATCGGAACCCGTGTTCCCCGCGTCTATGTGAATGAGGAACAGGACGGGGTAACCCGCTGAGGGACCTGCCGACAGCACGGCACCGGCAGGTCCTGCGGCACCGGCGTCACCCGATCCGGCGAACAGCATTCCGGCGACAGAGGAGCGGTACGTGAGCGAGAGCAGCGCGGAGGCCGTCGCGGCCGTCGCCTCCGCCGCGGGGGCGGCCGGGAACTGGCGCCGTGCCACGGGCATCGCGGGCGCGGCGATAGGCGTGGTCGCGGCGGGCGCCGCGGCCGGCGTCGCCATCGAGCGGCTCACCGTGGGGCGCGGGATGCGCAAGAAGGCGCGGCTCGCCCTCGACTCGGCGGGTCCGTACGGCGCGCTGCGCGGCACGCCCGGCAAGGCGTACGCCGACGACGGCACCGAGCTGTACTACGAGGTCGACGACGTCGACCCCGACGCCGTGCCCGCGCTCGGCCCGCGCCGCAGACGGCTGTTCGGCCGGAAGGCACCCGCTCCCGTCACCGTCGTCTTCAGCCACGGCTACTGCCTCAGCCAGGACTCCTGGCACTTCCAGCGCGCGGCCCTGAGAGGTGTCGTACGGACGGTGCACTGGGACCAGCGCAGCCACGGCCGGTCCGGGCGGGGCGTGCGGCAGACGCAGGACGGGGTGCCCGTCGACATCGAGCAGCTCGGGCGGGACCTCAAGGCCGTCATCGACGCCGCCGTGCCGACCGGGCCGATCGTGCTGGTCGGGCACTCCATGGGCGGGATGACCGTGATGGCCCTGGCCGACCAGTACCCGGAGCTGATCCGGGACCGCGTCGTCGCCACCGCGTTCGTCGGCACGTCGTCCGGGCGGCTCGGCGAGGTCAACTTCGGGCTGCCGGTCGCGGGCGTGAACGCCGTACGGCGGGTGCTGCCCGGCGTGCTGAAGGCGCTCGGGCAGCAGGCCGCGCTGGTGGAGCGGGGGCGGCGGGCCACCGCCGACCTGTTCGCCGGGATCATCAAGCGCTACTCGTTCGCCTCCCGGGACGTCGACCCGGCCATCGTGCGGTTCGCCGAGCGGATGATCGAGGCCACGCCGATCGACGTGGTCGCCGAGTACTACCCGGCGTTCAACGACCACGACAAGACCGAGGCGCTCGTCCACTTCACGGACATGCCGGTGCTGGTGCTGGCCGGCATCGGCGACCTGGTCACGCCCAGCGAGCACAGCGAGGCCATCGCCGACCTGCTGCCGGACGCCGAGCTGGTGCTGGTCCCGGACGCCGGGCACCTGGTGATGCTGGAGCACCCGGAAGTGGTCACCGACCGGCTCGCCGACCTGCTCACCCGTGCGGGTGCCGTGCCCGCAGGGGCTACCGTGGGTGGCTATGGAAGCACCAGCAGCACCGCACAACCCGGTTGAGACCCGGCTGACGGTCACCTCCCCCGAGCAGATGCAGGACCTGGGCCGCCGCCTGGCCAAGCTGCTGCGCGCCGGTGACCTCCTGATGCTCAACGGGGAGCTCGGCGCCGGCAAGACCACCCTCACCCGGGGACTGGGCGAGGGGCTGGGGGTGCGGGGCGCCGTGACCTCGCCCACCTTCGTCATCGCCCGCGTGCACCCGTCCCTGGGCGACGGGCCGCCGCTGGTCCACGTCGACGCCTACCGGCTGGGCGGCGGACTGGACGAGATGGAGGACCTGGACCTCGACGTCTCGCTGCCCGAGTCCGTGATCGTCGTGGAGTGGGGCGAGGGCAAGGTCGAGGAGCTGACCGAGGACCGGCTGCACGTCGTCATCCACCGCGCCGTCGGGGACACCGCGGACGAGGTGCGCCATGTGACGGTGACCGGGGTGGGGGAGCGCTGGGCCGCGGTGGACCTGAGCGTGCTCGCCGCGTAGCGGCCGGTTTTTCCCGTGAACGTTCCGACAAGCCGTCGGCAAAATGTTGCTTTCGGTGTCGCGCTCGTGGTCACATGGTATCCAGCTCGCGGTTAGGTCTACCTAACTACGCCTGCCCCCGCACGTCAGGAGGCGTCCATGCCGGCCAGGGAACGAGACGAGAAGCCGCCGCGCGTGATGCCCGCGGTTCCCATGCGCGAGCTGCTCGCGTCCTGCGCCGCCGCGACCGCGATCTCCACCCCGCCGCGCCTGCCCGACCCCGGGACGGCCGGACACCGCAGAGCCGCCTGAAAACCGGCGGAGCACCGCGGACGGTCTACGGGACCACCACGACGTTCACGCCGATCGTCGCGAACTCCCACATCGCCGTGCCGTCCGCGCGGGACTCGCGGATGCCGCCCGTGCGCACGCCCGGGTCCGGCGCCGACTTCGGCTCCCGCACCGCCGCGCTGAAGCCCACGGCCACGCCGTCCACGCTCGCGAAGCGGACGACGTGCTCGATGGGGGTGCCGTCGGTGCCGGTGACGGACTTCGAGCGGGACGTGACCGTGTAGGCGCCCGGCACCGGGTCGACGGTGCCCGCGGTGACCTTGAACGTCCGGACGATCCTGTCGCGCTTGCCGAGCAGCCACACCCGGTCGCCGCCCACGGAGTACACGACCCGCGGACCCGTGCCGGAACCGGTGGGCAGGGCCGTCGGGTCCCGCTCGACGCGGGGCGCCTTCGAGGCGGCCGGTGCCGCCGAGGCGCTCGCCCGCGGCTTGCCGAAGTCCGCCGGGACCGTCGCCGATGCCTGGTAGGCCAGTGCGCCGACGGCCGCGAGGGCCGCCGCGGTGAGCCCGAACACGAATCCGGAGCTGCCGTTCGCCACCGTCGCCCACCTGACCCATCGCCTCGTACGCCGTGCTTCCCGGCGACCGTAGCAGCACGAAGGTGCCTCGCCCGGGCGGCAATGCCGTGCCCCAAACCGCCGTACGCTGTTTGCGTGCTCTTGCTCGCTCTGGATACCGCCACCCCAGCCGTCACCGTCGCCCTGCACGACGGCCACGACGTCATCGCCTCGTCGAGCCAGGTGGACGCGCGCCGGCACGGAGAGCTGCTGCTGCCGGCCGTCGACCGCGTCCTCGCCGAGGCCGGGCTCACGCTGGACGCCGTCACCGGCGTCGTCGTGGGCATCGGGCCCGGCCCCTACACCGGGCTGCGCGTCGGCCTGATGACCGCGGACACCTTCGGGCTCGTCCTCGGTGTCCCCGTGCACGGCGTGTGCACGCTGGACGGGCTGGCCTTCGCGGCCGACATCGACGAGGGCCCCTTCGTCGTGGCGACCGACGCCCGGCGCAAAGAGGTCTACTGGGCGCGGTACGCCGACTCCCGCACCCGGCTGACCGACCCGGCCGTGGACCGGCCCGCCGACATCGCCGACCAGGTGGCCGGGCTGCCGGCCGTCGGCGCGGGCGCGCTGCTGTACCCGGACACCTTCCCGGTCGCGCACGAGCCGGAGCACGTGTCCGCAGCGGCGCTGGCGCGGCTGGCCGCCGAGAAGCTGGCCGCGGGCGAGGAACTGCCCGCCCCGCGGCCGCTGTACCTGCGCCGACCCGACGCCCAGGTCCCCAAGAACTACAAGGTGGTCACCCCCAAGTGACCGACGCCGTGACTCCTCGTCTGCGTGAGATGCGCTGGTGGGACATCGATCCCGTGCTGGAGCTGGAGAAGGACCTCTTCCCCGAGGACGCCTGGTCCCGGGGCATGTTCTGGTCGGAGCTCGCCCACGCGCGCGGCCCCGAGGCGACGCGCCGCTACGTCGTCGCCGAGGACGCCGAGCGGATCGTCGGCTACGCGGGCCTCGCCTCCTCCGGGGACCTGGCCGACATCCAGACCATCGCCGTCCGCCGCGACCACTGGGGCACCGGCCTCGGCGGGCTGCTGCTGACCGAGCTGCTGCGGGCCGCGACCGCGTTCGAGTGCGCCGAGGTCATGCTGGAGTGCCGGATCGACAACGTCCGCGCCCAGAAGCTCTACGAGCGCTTCGGCTTCGAGGCCATCGGGTTCCGCCGCGGCTACTACCAGCCGGGCAACGTGGACGCCCTGGTGATGCGACTGACCGACCCATCCACTTCCGTACAAGGAACCGAGATCCATGGCTGACGAACCTCTCGTCCTCGGCATCGAGACCTCCTGCGACGAGACCGGCGTCGGCATCGTGCGCGGCACCACCCTGCTGGCCGACGCAGTCGCCTCCAGCGTCGACGAGCACGCCCGGTTCGGCGGAGTCGTCCCGGAGGTGGCGAGCCGCGCGCATCTGGAGGCGATGGTCCCGACGATCGAGCGCGCGCTGAAGGATGCGGGGGTCAGCGCCCGCGACCTCGACGGCGTCGCGGTGACCGCCGGCCCCGGCCTCGCGGGCGCCCTCCTCGTCGGCGTCACGGCGGCCAAGGCGTACGCCTACGCGCTCGGCAAGCCCCTCTACGGCGTCAACCACCTCGCCTCGCACATCTGCGTCGACCAGCTGGAGCACGGCGCGCTGCCCGAGCCGACGATGGCGCTGCTGGTCTCCGGCGGGCACTCCTCGCTGTTGCTGTCGACGGACATCACCTCCGACGTCCGCCCGCTCGGCGCGACCATCGACGACGCGGCCGGCGAGGCCTTCGACAAGATCGCGCGCGTGCTGAACCTCGGCTTCCCCGGCGGCCCGGTCATCGACCGCTACGCGCGCGAGGGCGACCCGCAGGCCATCGCCTTCCCGCGCGGCCTGACCGGCCCGCGCGACCCGGCGTACGACTTCTCCTTCTCCGGTCTGAAGACGGCCGTGGCCCGCTGGATCGAGGCGAAGCGGGCGGCGGGGGAGGAGGTGCCGGTGCGGGACGTGTCGGCGTCCTTCCAGGAGGCGGTCGTGGACGTGCTGACCCGCAAGGCCGTACGGGCCTGCAAGGACGAGGGCGTCGACCACCTGATGATCGGCGGTGGCGTGGCCGCCAACTCGCGGCTGCGGGCGCTGGCGCAGGAGCGGTGCGAGGCGGCCGGCATCCGGCTGCGGGTGCCGCGGCCGAAGCTGTGCACCGACAACGGCGCGATGGTGGCCGCGCTCGGCGCGGAGATGGTCGCCCGGGGCCGTGCGGCGTCGAGCTGGGACCTGTCGGCGGACTCGTCGCTGCCGGTGACCGAGACCCACGTGCCGGGACACGACCACGTGCACGAGGTCAGCAAGGAGAACCGGTACTCGTGACGGTCGCGCTGATGTGGGAGGCGCGGGCCGTCGAGGGACGGGGCGGGGACCTGCTCGCCTGGGCCCAGCGGCAGAACCTCGGCGCGGCCCCGCTGCGCCGCGAGACCTTCCGCGCCCCCCAGGACCGCGTCCTCGTCATCACCTGGTGGGACGCCCCCTACGACGCCGCCCTCCCGGAACTCCCCGAGCCACCGGTCGAGTTGGTGACCCGCCCGGTACACCGCTGGCGGTTCGAGTCGGTCGGCACGGACTGAGGTCGCCCGACCGTCACGGACATGTGCGGTATATGTCGTAAGCCTATCCAGGCTGTTACATATCTCACTTGTGTAAAGCTGGACGACTTCTCCTGAACGTCCTCTGTTCGGATGGATACATTCCCCAATCTCGGTATGCGCCTTCTAGCCGATTCCGTCCCGTGACGGTTCGAGTGGTACGACGGCCGGCGCATGCCTACCGGGGGAGAGGGCTGGGGGCCGATGCACGTGGGTGAGACGGCAGTCGAGGCTGTCCGGATTCTGACGCACTCCGTGACGTCGGCGGCGTCGAGGAACCAGTTCTGACGCCCGTTTCGACACGCGTTCTGGCAGAGGGGGATTCATCATGCATTGGGGTGTCCACGAAGTCTTCTCCGTGAAGGACAGAGCCTGGCCGGTGATCGCCGGCGCGTTCTTGCTGGTCCACGGCGAGTAGGGGAGGGCGCCGCCATGACCGACGACATCACCTACGGGCCCACCGAGGCCCGCCCCGGACAGCCGACCTGCCTGCGCCCAGACTGCCGGCAGTTCAACAAGCTGGAACTGGGCCGCGGTTGCCGTGGCTGCGGACACCGTACGTCGCCCCGGCCCGGGCCCGACCTGTTCCAAAAGCTGGGCTACGAGCCGCGGACCCCGCCGCTCCCCCCGTCACCGACGGGCGCGCCGCCCATGCCGCTCGCACCACCCCGTCCCTCGGCAGGACCCGCCCCGATGGCACCACCGGGCTACGGGCCACCGGTGCCCATGCCCGCGCGGCCGCCTGCTGCCCCGCTCGGTGTGCGGGAGACCGCATCCCGTGCCCTGTTCGGTGGCTTCTGGTGCGTGATCGCCGTGCTGGCTGCCGTCGCCACGGTGTCCTGGCTGGCGAAGGGGGACGTCGGGAATTTCCTGTTGAGCGCGCTGGTCGCCGTAGCGAGCGGCTTCTATGCCCGCTACATCTTCCGGGGCGGGCGGTTCCGGATTCTCTTCTGGTAGAGAGCACCTCCGGTGGGCGGCCCGTCAATCGCCCGCGGGGGACGGGTCGGTGGGTGCGTGTGAGAGGCGCTGTGGTGGGCCGGGGTCGGGGGCCGGCCACAGGCGGCGGTCGTTGCCGTGTTCCCAGCCGGCGCCTGCCACCGCCCTGCCGAGCCAGTCCAGGCCCAGCGCCAGGAGCACCACGACGACGCCGGTGTCCCTGATGACGAACACGCACAGGGCCGGCAGCAGCAACAGGCCGAGCATGCGGGGGGTGAAGGCGGCGCGGCGGGGACGCCCGTCGTTGCCCGGCATCCGTGCGGCGGCCTCGAACTCCCGCGCCCGGCCCACCCACTTCAGCCGGGACGCCTGCAGCACGGTCGCTGCACGAGGCAGCCGAGCGCGAAGCAGACCTGTATCCCGAGGGCTCCTGTCGGCACCGGCAGGTCACGGGTCCTGCCCCGTGGCGCGGGTCGACAGCCGGCCGAGGGCGACCCCTGCGAGGACGAGCGCCGCAGCCCACAGCTCGTGATGCACGTACCGGACCATCGTTCCCTCGTCCCCACGGCGCCCTCCTCACCGTAGCTCCGGCCCGCCCGATCAGCCTTCCCTCGCTTGTGAGCGGTCCGTGGAGGCCCAGCGGCCCCTCAGTCCCACCAGAAGCGCCATTGCCGAGCGGTCATGAGCTCCTCCGGATAGGTGCTCTCCCAGTCGTCGAACTTGTTGTGGAACCAGTCGGGGCAGGCCAGGTAGTGCTCGCCGGCCAGGACGTGGGCCTGGTGGAGGTCCTTCGGCGGGACGGCCGCCGACAGGTACACGTCCGCGTGACCGAGGCCGACGAGACGGGCACCGAAGCGGTCCTCCCAGGAGCGCAGCACGCCCGACAGCTCGTCCTTGTCCATGTGGTTTCCCATGCCGGTCCAGTTGAGCACGACCGGAACGTCCGCACCCCGCTCGGCCTGCACCAGCGCCAGACAGCGGGCCCGGTCCTCGCGGACGACCGCGGCCGCCGCCTCGCCCGCGCACGCGTCGGGCTCGGCCCCGGTGGCGGCCGGTGCGGCCAGGCCGGGCCACGCAGGGAAGGACGGCCAGGACTGCGGCTCCCACGCGTCCCGGAAGTACGCGGCGGCGTCGACCGGGACCCCACCGCCGACGTTGAACTCGTGCCTGTCCTCTGTGTATTCGAGCAGCACGGGATACAACCCGGTGTGCGCCCGGTCGGCGTACAGCCGCCGCCACCACTCGTGTGCGTCCCACAGCTTGCGGTCGCTCATCCACACGAGACGACCCGAGCGGCCGTACGACTCGACGATCCGGCCCGGTGGCAGGGCGGCCGGCAGTGACGTGGCATCCATGGCCGGAATCTACGCGGCGCCACTGACAACGCCCCTACGGCCGTGACGTGCTCACCTCGCAACGGAGTCGGCGGTCGGGGCCGAGTTCGCGGGCCGGGCCGGTGAGGGTCAGGCGGGTCGTGTGGCGGATGTCTGCGCTCGATGCCGCCAGACGTAGTTCCAGCGCGCCCGGTTCGACCGCGCGGCGGCCTGAACGGTCCGTGAAGGACGACAGGTCGGCGTGGAAGTGGAAGGTGAGGCGGGTGGACTCGCCCGGGTCCAGGTCCAGGCGGTGGTAGCCGATCAGGCGGACGTCCGGGCGGACCACCGACGCCACCGGGTCGTGCAGGTAGAGCTGGACGACCTCCGTGCCCGCGCGCTCGCCCGTGTTGCGGACCGTCACCGAGACGTCGTAGGAGCCGTCCGTGCCGATCTCCGCGCCGGTGGAGTCGGAGTCCCAGGTGAAGGCCGTGTACGAGCGGCCGTGGCCGAAGGGGTACAGCGGGGTCGGGTCCAGGTTGCTGACCTCGCCCGCGAGACCCAACGGCGGCTGGAGGTACGTCCAGGGCTGGCCGCCCGGCTCGCGCGGCACGCTCACCGGCAGCCGGCCCGAGGGGTTGACGCGGCCCGACAGCACTCCCGCCACCGCCGGGCCGCCCTCCTCCCCCGGGAAGAAGGCCTGGACGACCGCGCCCAGCCGCCCGTCCCAGCGCCCGAGCGCGTACGGCCGGCCGGTCAGCAGGACGAGGACGACCGGGACGCCGGTGGCCACCAGGGAGTCCAGCAGGTCGGCCTGGACGCCGGGCAGCCGCAGGTCCGTGACGTCGCAGCCCTCGCCAGAGGTGCCCCGCCCGAACAGCCCCGCCCGGTCGCCCAGCACCGCCACGCACACGTCCGCCTCGGCGGTCCGCGCCACCGCCTCCTCGAAGCCGCCGGTGCCGGGGTCGTCGACCCCGCATCCCTCGGCGAACGTGACCTTGGCGTCGGGCAGTTCGGTCCGCAGGGCTTCGAGGACCGTGGGGATCTCGATGCCCATCGGCACCCCGGGGTGGTGGGTGAGGACGTGCGAGGGGAAGGAGTAGCAGCCCAGCATGGCGAGGGCGTCGGCGGCTCGTGGGCCGACGACCGCGATCCGGGTGTCGGGGGCCAGCGGCAGGATGCCGTCGGGGTTGTCCAGCAGGACCACCGACTCCTCCGCCAGCCGCCGGGCGATCGCCCGGTTCGACGCCGAGTCGAGGTCGATGCGCTCGGCGGGGTCGGGGTTCCAGTCCTCGTCCAGCAGGCCCAGCTCGCACTTCTGCAGCAGGACCCGGCGGGCCGCCCGGTCGATCAGGGACTCGGGGATCTCGCCCGCCCGCACGGCCTCCACGAGCGGGGTGCCGTAGCACTTCAGGGTCGGCAGCTCGACGTCCAGGCCCGCCGCGAGCGCCGCGTGGGCCGCCTCCGCCTCGCTGCCGGCGACCCGGTGCTGGGTCTGCAGGAAGCCGACGCCGAAGTAGTCGGCGACGACCGTGCCGGTGAAGCCCCACCTCTCGCGCAGCAGCTCGGTCAGCAGACCCGGGTCCGCCGAGGCCGGGACGCCGTCGGTGTCGTTGTACGCGGCCATCACCGAGCGCGCCCCCGCCTCCCGTACCGCCATCTCGAAGGGCGGCAGCGTGACGTCGGCGAACTCCCGCACGCCCGCCCGCACCGGCGCGAGGTTGCGGGCGCCCGCCGAGGACGCGTACCCGGCGAAGTGCTTGAGCGTGGAGACGATCCCGGCCGACTCCAGCCCCCGCACATACGCGGTGCCGACCGTCCCGACCAGGTACGGGTCCTCGCCGATGGTCTCCTCCACCCGGCCCCAGCGCGGATCGCGTACGACGTCCAGGACGGGGGCGAGACCCTGGTGGACGCCCACCGAGCGAAGGTCGCGGGCGATGGCGGTCCCCATCTCCTCGACCAGCGCGGGGTCGAAGCTCGCGCCCCAGGCGAGCGGCACCGGGTAGGCGGTGGCCCGCCAGGTGGTGAAGCCGGCCAGGCACTCCTCGTGCGCGAGCGCGGGAATGCCGAAGCGGCCCGCGGCGGCGATACGGCGCTGGGCGCGGGCCAGTGCCTGCGCGCCCAGCGCCGGGTCCACCGGGGCGGTGCCGAAGGGGCGGGTGAGCTGGCCCAGGCCGTGGGTGATCAGCTCGTCCCAGTCGTACTCGGCGGTCATCTCGCGCTGCAGCGGGGCGACCCCGTCGCCGTCCGTGTCGGCGCCCACCCACACGCCGTAGAGCTGTGCGGTCTTCTCCTGAAGGGTCATCCGGGAGAGGAGGTCGTCGACGCGGACGGCGGCCGGCAGGGCGGGGTCACGCCAGGGGGCGGTGGTCATGAAACTCCTGCTCTTGGTCGAGGCGGGGATGTCCCTCTCGCGAATGTTTCGATGCTCACTTCGAATGTTCCGGGAACCTAGGCGGGTGAGAAGGGTTCGTCAAGAGGTCGCGCAGGGATACGATCGCCGCCATGACACCCCCGGAGCCCCTTGAAACCCGGACGACAAGCGCGCCGACCGGCCGATCGGCGCAGACCGCGACGCTCGCCGAGATCGCCCGCGAGGCCGGCGTCTCCGCGCCGACAGTTTCGAAGGTCCTCAACGGCCGGGCGGACGTGGCCCCGGCCACCCGCAGCCGCGTGGAGGACCTGCTGCGCGCGCACGGCTACCGGCGCCGACGGGCCGAGGCCAGCCGCTCGCCCCTTCTCGACCTGGTCTTCCACGAGCTGGAGAGCGCCTGGGCGATGGAGGTCATCCGCGGTGTGGAGAACGTCGCCCGGGACACCGGGCTCAGCGTGGTGCTCAGCGAGAGCGCGGGGCGGCTGACGCCCGGCCGGACGTGGGCCGACCAGGTCGCCGCCCGCCGCCCGCACGGGGTGGTCCTGGTGCTCTCCGGCCTCGACGAGTCCCAGCGGGCGCTGCTGACCAGTCGCTCCATCCCGTTCGTCGTGATGGACCCGGCCGGCGACCCGGGCGTCGACGTGCCGTCCATCGGCGCGACCAACTGGCAGGGCGGCCTCGCCGCCACCCGGCACCTGATCGAGCTCGGCCACACCCGCATCGGCGCCATCACCGGCCCCTCCCGCATGATGTGCAGCCGCGCGCGCGTCGACGGCTACCGCGCCGCCCTGGAGACCGCCGGCCTGCCGGTCGACCCGGCGCTCATCGTGACCGGCGACTTCCACCACGAGGCCGGCTACCGGCAGGGACTGGAGCTGCTGCGCCGCCCGGACCGGCCCACCGCCGTCTTCGCCCTCAACGACCTCCAGGCGCTCGGCCTGTACGAGGCCGCGCGCGAGCTGGGGCTGCGCATCCCCGAGGACCTGAGCGTGGTCGGCTTCGACGACCTGCCGGTCGCGCGCTGGGTCGGGCCGCCGCTGACGACCGTACGGCAGCCGCTGATGGAGATGGCCGAGGCGGCCGCCAAGCTGGTGCTCGACCTCGGGCGCGAGGACCAGCCGCCGGTGGCGACGCGGGTGGAGCTGGCGACGAGCCTGGTGGTGCGCAGCAGCACGGCGGCACCCGCGTGACACCCCTCCGAAGCCGGTCGGTTGCCTGACCGAAACTTTCGTAAGCCCGCAACGGCTCCTGAGAACCGATCTGAGAAACCTGAGATTCTCCGAAGAAAACCGCCTCGGGGGATCGCTGCTAACAATCTCCTAATAATTCGGACTTACGTTCCTGTCCGTGACGGGACACGTGGACAGTGGCGGGGCGGGCAGATCCAAGGGCCGGCGATCGGCCGTAGTGAAGATCGCCTGCCTCACGGCGGCGGGCCTGCTGGTGCTCGGCGTCGGGGCGGCCGGACTGGCGTACTGGCACCTGGACGACAACATCAAGAGCGTCGACATCAACCAGGCCCTCGGCGACGACCGCCCGGCGAAGGCGGTGACGCCCCCGTCGGCCTCCGTCTCGGCCTCCCCGCTGCCCTCCGGGTCCCTGAACATCCTTGTGCTGGGGTCGGACTCGCGCAGCGGCAAGCAGAACCAGGCGCTCGGCGGGGGCAGCAGTTCCGGCGCCCGGTCCGACACGGCGATGGTGGTGCACATCGACTCGGGCCGGAAGAAGGCGACCGTCGTCAGCATCCCGCGCGACACCCTGGTGACGCGTCCGTCGTGCCCGCTGACGTCGGGCGGCTCGACGACGGTGGCGTACAACGCGATGTTCAACAGTGCGTACTCGGTGGGCGGGCCGGTCTGCGCGGTGAAGACGGTCGAGTCGATCACCGGCATCCGCATGGACCGCTATGTCGAGATCGACTTCTCCGGGTTCGCGAAGCTGGTGAACGCGCTCGGCGGGGTCACCGTCACCACCGACGAGGACATCGACGACGACGACAGCCATCTGCACCTCGCGGCCGGCACCCATCACCTGAACGGCAAGCAGGCCCTGGCGCTCGCCCGCACCCGGCACGGCATAGGCGACGGCAGCGACCTGGGCCGCATCGGCCTGCAGCAGAAGCTGGTGAAAGCCCTGCTGGACCGGATCGCCTCGACGAGCCTGTTCACCAGCCCCGCCAAGCTCTACGACGTCGCCGACGCCGTCACCGGCAGCCTGACCACCGACACCGGCCTGGACTCCCTGAGCGAACTGGTGGGCCTGGGCGAGAGCCTGAAGGGCCTGTCCTCTGCCCAGGTCAGAACGGTGATGATGCCGGTCGTCACGGCCCCGTCGGACCCCAACCGGGTGGTGGCGAGGGAACCGGCGGCCGGGCGGCTGTGGAAGTCGCTGCGGTGAGGGACGGCGCCTGAAGAAGATCCCGCAGCCTCCGCTCGCCGACGCTCCTCACCGCGTCGCCCACGACCTGCGTGACGCCGTGCGCCAGCGTGAGGGGGGCGGGACCCAGCAGATACTGGCCCACCTTGATGGCCGCCTCGATCTCCTTGCCGCCGTGCCGTGCGGCCCGCCGCGCGTCCGGCAGGGAGATGCAGGAGGCGGTCTCCAACCCGAGGGCGACGGCCTTCTCCTCGCCCGTCGCGCCGCATCCCTCACGGAAGGTCCCGGGCGGGAGGCGGTGCGCCAGGAGCTCCCGGACCAGGGCCTCGGCCTCGTCGAGGAGGTTGCCGTGTGCGCGGCGGTAGGCCTGCCGGTCCGCCGCTGTGGGGGCTCGCAGGCCGGCCGCGTACTCCTCGTACGAGAACCGATAGGCCCTGCGGTTCGCCAGGAACGCCTCGCCCTGGGCCGCCTTGGCGAGGTGGACGAGGTCCTCGATGACCCCGGTGACCTTGAGCGGCACGGCGTCCGCGGGGTGCCGCTGATCGCGGGCCTCGCGGAGAGAACGCCTCAAGTGCTCGACGCACCGGCCCAGTTCGCTCATCGCTGCGCTCCCCTCGGGCGATGACAGATCCTGCGAACGTACTGACGGGGAGGCCGGTCGGGCAGGGCGCGAACTGCCTTGTGGGAGTGCGCCGTTACAACCCCCGCGCCCCCTGGTGAGTCTTCCGTCGTGTCACCGTAACCAGGAGGTCTCCCGGTGTTTTCCCTTTCTGTGTCCGGTCGTTGGGCGGTACCGATCGTCGCGGGCCTGGTCGCGCTCGGCGTGGCACCGCCGCAGGAGCTGAGCCGGGCGGAGGCGGCGACAGCGGCGCCCGTGCGGAACGACTTCAACGGCGACGGTTACGCCGACCTCGCCGTCGGGGCCGTGAAAGCCACCGTCTCCGGTCACGCCGGGGCCGGTTACGTGGCGGTCCTGTACGGCGGCCCGCACGGCCTGTCCGCGAGCCGACGGGCCGTCATCAGCCGCTCCACCAACGGGGTCCCGGGCGGCGCCGCCACCGGCGAGGGCTTCGGCACCCAGCTCTCCCGCGGCGACCTCGACGGCGACGGCTACGCCGACCTGGTCGTCGGCAACCGCGCCGGGAAGACCGACGCGGTGATCCTCTGGGGCGGCCCGCACGGCCTGAGCGGTGCCGGCGCGCGGTCGGTCCCCGCCACCAACACCCAGACCGGCGACTTCGACGGCGACGGCAGGCTGGACCTCGCCCTGTTCCGGACCCGCCCGGCGGGGGGCGACGACCCGAACGGCAGCACCGCCGCCGTCTGGAAGGGCCCCTTCACCCGCTCCGGACGACACGGCACCGAGACGCCCCTGGACGCCGACCACCTGAAGTACTACGACGTCCGGGACGGCGCCACGGGAGACGTGAACGGCGACGGCCGCGACGACCTGGCGCTGAGCATCTACGAGGGCGACGGCAGCTACGGCGTCAGGTTCTACACCGGCTCCGCGTCGGGCCTCGCCTCCGCGGCCGCCCCCGACACCGACGGCGGCCTCGCCTTCGGCGATCTCAACGGCGACGGCTACGACGACCTCGCCGTCGGCGCCGTGTACGACTCGGCGGTCACGGTGGCGTACGGCTCCGCCTCGGGTCTCGGGCCCCGCGACACCTGGAAGACGTTCACCGAGGACACCCCCGGCGTGCCCGGCACCGGCGACTCCGTCTTCCGCTTCGGCCAGGCCCTCTCCGCCGGAGACGTCAACGGCGACCACATCGACGACCTCGCCGTCGGCGTCCCCGGCAAGGAACTCGGCTACGACGACAACGCGGGCGCCGTCGACGTCCTCTACGGCGCCAGGTCCGGCCTGACGGGCAAGGGCGCCCAGTCGTTCACCCAGAACACCCCCGGCGTCCCGGGCAAGGCGGAACTCAGCGACACCTTCGGCGCGTCCGTCGCCCTGCTCGACATCAACGGCAACGGCTTCGCCGACCTGGCGGCGGCGGCCGTCGGCGAGGACGGCGGCAACGGCGCGGTCTGGTCCCTGCGCGGCCGCCCGACCGGAATCGTGACGGACGCGGCCCTGGTCCTCGGCCCCAGGTCGATCGGCGCCCCGTACACGAAGGCGGCGTTCGGGGGCGAACTCGGGTAGCCCCGGCGACTTGAGCTTCGGGGCTCGGGCTCCGAGACGCTTCTGCAAGGAATGGGTGGGTGGCTCGTCCCGCCCGCCCAGCCCAACTGGCCTCTAGGCCAGGCAAGATGACTTTTCGTGATCGAGTCGCGGCGGAGCGTTGCAACCGTGTAGCGTGCGCCACGAAAGCATCGACCCCCGTGTGGTGTTAGCAGCACCGCGCGGGGGTCTGACCACAGATCGAAAAGGACCGTCGATCCATGGCTACCGCCCAGCTTAGTGCTGCCCCGCGCCCGTCCGCGCACCCGAAGGCCAATCCGGGCTACGGAAAGAAGTCCGTGCCCGGCCAAGAGCCCCGCACCGGACGTGAGTTCGCCCGCCTCCCCGCCCGCGAGGCATCGATCGCCGGCTACCTCGACCGGCTCGACGACGGCGCGGACATCTCCATCAAGACGCTGGCCAAGCACCTCCCGTACGGCCAGTGCGCCCTCGCCACCGCCCTCAACAAGCTGTCCGCGGCCGGGTATCTGCGCCGTGTGCGCCGCCCGGTCAGCGTCGACGGCAACCCGCGCTGGGTCTGGCACACCTTCTTCTCCCGCACCGCCCGCGACGACGCCTGGTGGGACGCCTTCCTCGCCGGGGAGGCACCGGTCACCGAGCCGTCGCCGGAAGCGGTGCGCTCGGCCGCGTACGGCGTGCTCGCCCGCCTCGGCCGCGTCGATCCCCGGCTGACGCTCTCGGCCGGGGAGTGCGGCGCACTGGAGGAGAGCGCGGCGCAATGGTTCGCGCGGGGCGCGAGCGAGGCGCAGTTGGTGCAGGCGATGACAGCCGGACTACCCGAACGGGTGGCGCACGCCTACGGCTTCGTACGGGCGCGGCTGCTGGCGAAGCTCCCACCAGAGCCGGAGCCGCAGTCGCCGCCCGCTCGCTACGAGGTCGTCTGCACCGCCTGCGCCGAGCCCGCCGCCGAGGGCGCTGCACTGCGCGGCGGGCTCTGCGAAGGCTGCCGGGGAGGGCGGTCCGGCCTCGCCGCCGACCGGGTCCACGTCCACGCGGGGCGCCTGCGGGCTGTCCTGCGCGCCCGCCCTCGTACACAGGGAGGAACAGACGCATGACGACCTTGCAGCACGGGCCGCCCACGGTCGGGGCAGGATGGAGGGGAGGAGGCGACGCCATGACCCCCAGCACTGCCGACCGGCCCCAGATGCTCGTCGAGGAGTTCGAGGAGCTCGCACGTCACGCGCCGGAATCCGCGCGCCTGGAGTTCCTGAACGGGAAGACCGGGGTCAAGCCCATGCCGGACGGCAACCACGGCGAGATCGTCGCCTGGCTCCTCAAGCGGTGCATGCAGCATCGACCGGACCTGTTCCTCTATCCGGAACAGGGGCTGAAGGTCGAGGCATACCGGAAAGGGCGGGCGAAGCCGGACGGCGTCCTGGTGCCCGAGGGGTACTTCGTCGGCAAGGGCGAGTGGTCCGACCCCGCCGGCGTCCTCATGGTCGTCGAGGTCACCTCGCACGACCGGGATGCGGACAGGCGCGACCGGGTCGAGAAGCCGGACGGCTATGCGGCGGCCGGTATTCCCGTCTACCTCCTCGTCGACCGGGACCAGAACAGCGTGACCGTCCACGCGGATCCCGAGGATGGCGCTTACCGATCGGTGACCACCCGGGCCTTCGGCGCGGAGATCGAGTTGCCGGACCCGGTCGGGTTCACCCTGGACACGGCGAGGCTCAAGGAGTTCGCCGACTGAGTCCCACCTGCGGAAACGCCGGCCCGGGAAAATCTCCGAAGAAAAATCCGCGAGTGTGTCGATCCGCCCGTCCCCCGATCGACGCCCTGGGTGAGAGGCCGGAAAGGAACCGGTCCAGGATTCGAGGAGTCACCATGCCGCGCTATCTCTCCCTCGTCCGCATCGACGAGTCCACCATGCCCGCCGAAGGGCCCAGCCCCGAGCTGATGCAGCGCATGGGCGAGCTGATCGAGGAGGTCACCAAGGCCGGCGTCATGCTCGACACCGCCGGTCTCACCCCGTCCGCGCAGGGCAGCAACGTGCGCTGGGAGAGCGGGCAGATCTCCGTGACCGACGGGCCCTTCACCGAGTCCAAAGAGGTCATCGGCGGCTACGCCCTGATGCAGTGCAAGGACAAGGCCGAGGCGCTGGAGTGGACGAAGAAGTTCCTGAAGGTGCACGAGGAGTACTGGACGGTCACCTGCGAGGTGCGGGAGATCGCCGAGGGCTGAGGTCCGGCCGGCACCTCCTTGGCCCCCGGCCGTGCACGGTGTTCGATGGTGGGTTGTGACAGCGCAGCCCACCGCCGACCCCCGCCACGCCATCGAGGCCGTCTTCCGTATCGAGTCCCCCCGGATCATCGCCGCCCTCACGCGTCTCGTCCGTGACATAGGCATCGCCGAGGAACTCGCCCAGGACGCCCTCGTCGCCGCCCTGGAGCAGTGGCCCCGGGACGGTGTGCCCGACAACCCGGGCGCCTGGCTGATGGCGACCGCCCGCCACCGCGCCGTCGACCTGATCCGCCGCCGCGAGAACTACGCCCGCAAGCTGCAGGAGATCGGCCGGAGCGTGGAGACCGCGGCACCGCCCGAGGAGCCCGCCGACCCCGAGGACATCGACGACGACCTGCTCAGGCTGGTCTTCACGGCCTGCCACCCCGTGCTGTCCGCCGAGGCCCGCATCGCGCTCACCCTGCGGTTGCTGGGCGGCCTGACCACCGCCGAGATCGCCCGCGCGTTCCTCGTCCCCGAGCCGACCGTCGCGCAGCGCATCGTCCGCGCCAAGCGCACGCTGGCGAGCAGGAACATCGCCTTCGAGGTGCCGTACGGACCGGAGCGGGAAGCCCGGCTGGGGTCCGTCCTCGACGTCATCTACCTCATCTTCAACGAGGGCTACGCCGCCACCGCAGGCGACGACTGGCTGCGCCCCGCGCTGTGCGAGGACGCGCTGCGGCTGGCCAGGATCCTCAGCTCTCTCATGCCCAAGGAACCCGAGGTGCACGGTCTGACCTCCCTGCTGGAGTTCCAGGCGTCCCGCGCCGCCGCCCGCACCGGCCCGGGCGGCGAACCGGTCCTCCTCAAGGACCAGAACCGCCGCCGCTGGAACCGCATGCTCATCGCCCGCGGCATCACCGCCCTGCACCGGGCCGAGGCCACGGCCGCCGGCGCCCCGGGCCCGTACGCCCTCCAGGCGGCCATCGCCGCCTGTCACGCGCACGCGTACACCTACGCGGAGACCGACTGGCGCAGCATCGCGGCGCTGTACGCGCTGCTCGCCGCCCGCGCCCCCTCGCCCGTCGTCGAACTCAACCGCGCGGTCGCCGTGTCGATGGCCGAGGGGCCGCGGCAGGGGCTCGTCCTCGTCGACGCCCTCGCCGCCGAACCCGCCCTGCGGGACTACCACCTGCTGCCCAGCGTGCGCGGCGACCTGCTGGCGCGGCTCGGGCGTACGGCGGAGGCGCGGGAGGAGTTCCTGCGGGCCGCGGACCTCGCCCGCAACGAGCGGGAGCGGGAGCTGCTGCGGGGCCGGGCCGCGGAATGTGAAACGTAAAAATCTTCCCCCGAAACTCTGTTCCCATGCGTCTCGATGGCATCTACAGTGACTCCGCCCCTGTGCGGGGCCTGTGTTCGTGATCCATGGGGGGTCGACAACTTGAGACTGTTCACGCGCCGCCGTGCCGCGGCGCTCGCGACCGCGGCGGCGCTCGCCGCGGTGGGCACCCTGGCGAGCGCTCCGGGCGCCGCCGCCGACGACGCCGGGCCCTGGCCGGGCACCGAGGGCAAGATCCTCACCGACGGCCCGACGCTGGTCGACCCGACGACCGGGGCCACCACCCAGGTGGGCACCCACATGGGGGACTACCCGACCTGGGCGCCGGACGGCAGCCGAATCCTCTCCGAATGGGGCGACGTCGCCAGCATGCGCCCCGACGGAAGCTCGCGGTTCACCCTGCCCTCGGCGTCGGGCGTGCGCTCCGGCGCGGTGTACAAGGACCTCACCTTCTGGTGGGGCGGCCGCTACTTCGTCTACTCCACCGGCGGCCAGATCGTCTACGGCCCCTCCGACGGTTCGTGGAACCCCGAGCCGCTGCTGTCGGCCACCCAGGAGCCGGCCACCGTCTGCGACGAGGACCCGACCGTCAGCCCGAACGGCCTGATGGCGTTCTCGCGCCGCATCAACTACGGCTGCTACGACAACGACGGCGTGTGGGTCTACGACTCGTCCGCGAACACGGTCAAGCGCGTCATCGCCGACGCCGCGCAGCCGGCGTTCTCCCCGGACGGCACCAAGCTCGCCTTCGTCCGCAACGTGAACGGCGGCCTCACTCAGCTCTTCACCGCCAACGCCGACGGCACGAACGTCCAGCAGCTCACCACCGACGGCCGCGGCTACGCGAACCCGTCCTGGTCGCCGACCGGCACCCGGATCATCGCCGACGTCGACACGTCCGGCGACAGCACGAACGTGCACACCACGGAGTACGTCGACGTGGCCACCGGCACGGTCACGAAGGTCCCGGGCACGCCGAAGGGCGCCAACCCCAGCTGGCAGCCGCTGCGCAAGAACTCCGCCGGCCGCGTCTGGGGCTCCGACGTCTACGCCAGCAACATCGCCTCCTCGCGCTGGACGTGGAACACCTACGGCGGCACGAAGGTCCCGGGCCTGATGGACGCCAAGGCCGCCGTCCTGATCAACCGCGACGACTCGGCGTACTCGCTGACCGCGCCCGCCCTCGCCGGCAAGAAGCACGGCCCGGTCCTCGGCACCACCAAGAGCGGCCTGACGACCGCGGTGAAGAACGAGCTCAAGCGCACCCTGAAGCCGGGTTCGAACGTCTACCTCATCGGCGGCACGTCGATCCTGACCAGCACGGTCTCCTCGCAGGTCAGCTCGCTCGGCTTCACCCCGAAGCGGCTGTCCGGCACCGACCGCTACGCGACCTCGGTCGCCGTCGCCAAGTCGGTGACCAGCAGCCCGAAGTACGTCTTCCTGGCCACCGGCACCGACTACCACTCGGCGCTCGCGGCCTCCGCCGCGGCCGGCGCGGACGGCACGAGCAGCGCGGGCAGCGTCGTGCTCAACAACGGCAACTCGCTGACGTCGTCGGTGAAGTCGTACCTGAACAGCCTGAACCCGAACAACACCATGATCATCACGGTGGGTTCCTCGGCGAAGTACGCGCTGACGCACACGTACTTCTCCAACTGGCCGTCGACGTTCTCGTACTACCCGATCACGGCGTCGACGAACGAGGGCACCTCGGTCGCCATCGCCAAGTTCTGGTGGGCCGCGCCGAGCACGGCGGCGCTCGCGTACACCAGCTCCTGGCGCGGCGGCGTCTCCGCGGGCGCGGCCATGAACGTCTTCGGCCCCGTCCTGTGGACCGCCAAGGACAGCCTCTCCAGCGAGGTCAAGAGCTACCTGCTGCGCGAGTCGGCGAGCACGAACTCCGTGATCGCGTTCGGCGGCACCGGCTCGGTCGCCAAGGCCGCGCTGGACACCGCGGGCGCCGCGATCAGCGCGAGCGCGAGCCAGTTCGTGTACCACCCGTACTACAACGGCGTCATCTCGACGACGTCCCTGCAGAGCAGCTACGCGGCCCGCACCAACGGCGGCCAGCCGGACACCGTGGCCCGCACGGGCCCGGTCGGCTCCGACCCGCACCTGGGCTCGCTCAGGACCGTCCAGCACCAGTAGCCGGTCACGTGGCGGGGGCACCGATCAGCATGGTCGGCGCCCCCGCCACCCGGGTCAGGAACACCGTCGCCGCGTGGGGGCCGGACGGCTTGACCTTCTTGCGCAGTTCCTCCGGCTCCACCGCCGACCCACGCTTCTTCACGGTCAGCGTCCCGACCCCGCGCTCGCGCAGCAGTGCCTTCAACTTCTTCACGTTGAAGGGGAGTCGGTCGGTGATCTCGTAGGCGGTGGCGTACGGCGACTCGTGCCGCTCGTCCGAGGTGACGTAGGCGATGGTCGGGTCGATCAGGCCGCCACCCACCTCCTCGGCCACCTCGGCGACCAGATGGGCGCGGATGGCGGCGCCGTCGGGCTCGTACAAGTACCGCCCGACGGACCGGACTTCGGGGTCCGGGAGCCCGCGGCCGAGCAGGGTGCGCGGCCCGGGCAGCAGGGTGGCCCGCACCGCCCCGGGCGCCGTGCCGAACCACAGCACCGCCTCCTTCACGTCGCCGCCGTCCGAGATCCACTCGGCCTCGGCGTCGGCCGGGACGGCCTCGTGCGGGATGCCGGGCGCGACCTTGAGAGCTGCGTGCGGTGCCGTGCGGGCCGCCTCGACCGCCCAGGACAGGGGCGGCGAGTAGGCCTCGGGGTCGAAGATGCGGCCCCGGCCGCCGCGCCGGGCCGGGTCGACGAACACGGCGTCCCAGCCCGCCGTGTCGACCTCCGTGACATCGGCCTCCCGTACCTCGATGAGGTCGGCGAGTCCCAGTGCCTCCGCGTTCGCCCGGGCCGCGGCCGCCGTCACCGGGTCCCGGTCCACGGCGAGGACCCTGATACCCGCGCGGGCCAGCGCGATCGCGTCCCCGCCGATCCCGCAGCACAGGTCGGCCAGCGAGGTGACCCCGAGCGCCCGCAGCCGCCCGGCCCGGTACGCCGCCACGCTCGCCCGCGTCGACTGCTCGACGCCGTTGGGCGTGAAGAACATCCGCCCCGCGTCCTCCGCGCCGAACTTGGCCGCCGCCCGCTGCCGCAGCCGGGCCTGCCCGAGCGCCGCCGACACCAGATCGGCCGGGTGCTCGCGGCGCAGCCGGGTGGCCACGGCGAGTTCGTCGGCCGGCGCCGTCCCGCGCACCTCGTCGAGGAGGGCGCGGCCTTCGGGGGTGAGGAGGTCAGCGAGGTCGTTCACCGGCTCATTGTGGGCCAGGCGGGGGACGGTGTGCGTGCGGCTGAGGTGTCGGACGGGGTTCCGGGGCCGGGGCTGCGAGGATCCGACTCCATGCGAGCAGTAGTACAAAATGACAAAAACGGGTCATCTTGGGGGTCGCGAGTCCGTGGCGGAATCGCCGTGCTCGCCGTCGCCGCCATCGCCTCCGGCTGCGCGCAGGGGGGCGCCCAGGAGGTGCGCCCGGCCGCCGGCCAGCCCCGCCTGAAGGCGCCCGAGGCCCGCGCCCTGGACTCCTACGCCACGAAGCTGCGCACGGCCTACGCCGCGCGGGCCCTGGCGGCCCGGCGCTGGGGGCTCAGGCAGGTGCCCCTCGCGGCCCCGCCCGCGCCGCCGCACAAGCCGCACATCACCGCCCGCAAGGGGTTCGAGGTCGACGACCAGGAGGAACTCGGCCTCCCGCCGGTGTTCACCACCGTTCCCACCCGGCAGAAGGTCGTCTTCCTCACCATCGACGACGGCGCCGAGAAGGACCGGGCGTTCCTGCGGATGATGAGCGAGCTGAAGATCCCGTACTCCGCCTTCCTCAGCAACTTCCTGGTCAAGGACGACTACGCGTACTTCCGCCGGATGCAGTCCGAGGGCGTCAGCCTCAACAACCACACCCTCACGCACCCCTATCTGCCGGGGCTGTCGTACGCGGAGCAGAAGCACGAGATCTGCGGCATGCAGAAGATCATGAAAAAGCAGTTCGGCAGGGCCCCGACCGTCTTCCGGCCGCCCTTCGGCAACTACAACCAGGACACCCTGCGCGCCGCGAAGTCCTGCGGCATCGAGTACGCGCCGATCTGGGACGAGGAGGTGTTCGTCGACCACTGGGAGTACCGGGAGGACGACCGCTCCCTGCACCCCGGCGACATCGTGCTCACCCACTTCCGGGGCCGCGACGAGTGGAAGGGCACCATGGTCGACGACATGCGGCGCTTCCTGAACAAGGTCACCGCCGACGGGTACGCGGTGGCCCGCCTGGAGGACTACCTGTGAGGCGCCGGGGCCTGGCGGCAGGCGTCCTCGCACTGGCCCTCCTCACCGGCTGCGCCCCGTCCGTGGCGCCCCTCGAACGGCTCGGCGAGAAGGCGGCCCAGCGGGTGCGGGCGCACGGCCCGACGGGCACCGCCGCACCGCCGTACCGCCGCTGGGGCCTGCCCAAGCCGCTGGCCCACCCCCCGAGCCCGGCGCACGCACCCGCCGCTCACCGGGCGCGTCCGCTGCCCGTCGTCCGCCGCGTCCCCACCCGCGACAAGGTCGTCTTCCTCACCTACGACGACGGCGCCGAACAGGACCCCCGCTTCGTCGACATGGTCCGTGAACTCCGCCTGCCGGTCAGCATGTTCCTCACCGACAGGGTCGCCGGACCCGGGTACGGCCACTTGGCGCGCCTGCGGTCGGTCGGCGCCCGCATCCAGAACCACACCCTCGACCACTCCGCCCTGCGCGGACTGCCCTACGCGGGTCAGCGCGCCGAGATCTGCGGCCAGCAGGACAAGCTCCGCTCCCGCTTCGGCGTCCGCCCCCGCTTCTTCCGCCCGCCCTACGGCACCTACGACACCACCACCCTGCGCGCGGCGGCCGACTGCGGCGTCTCGGCGGTCGTGCTGTGGCGGGCGTCGATGGAGGCCGCACAGCCGACGTTCGCGCGGGGCGAGCCGCGGCTGCGGCCGGGCGACATCGTCTCGGTCCCGTCGGGGGAGCCGGCCTCCCCGACCCTCGTCGAACGCACCAGGGGACTGCTGCGGGCGGTGGAGAGACGGGGACTGACGGTGGGACGGCTGGAGGACTACCTGTAGCCGAGCGCCGTCACGAGGAAGAACAGGGCCGCCAGGATCTGCCCCGCGCCGGTCACGGCGAATCCGTCCCGGAAGAAGAAGACGGCGGACGCCAGGGCCGCCGTCGCCGAGCCGCCCAGCCACACGGCCGCGCCCCACGCGTGCCCGTTCAGTGCCAGGACGGCCGCGAACACCAGGCCGAAGGCGACCTCGGCCGGAAGCAGCACCGCGAGCGCGCAGCCGTCTGACGACAGGGACCGGGAAGGCATGGGCCGACGGTACGCGCCCGCCACGGCCCCCGGCACCCCTTCGCGACCCACCCCCGTCGGCCGCATCGCGGGCCGACGCGCCGCCGGGATTAGCAGTCCGCTTGACCGAGTGCTAATCACGGTCATAGTCTCGGCTCTGGCACTCCCCGTAGGAGAGTGCCAACTAGCGACGGGCAGGTCCGGCACCCGCGACGACGGATCGACCTGGTCGCCACCTCAGACAGTTAACCCCGTGAGATCTCCGAAGGGGGAGGTCGGATCGTGACGACCACCAGCTCCAAGGTTGCCATCAAGCCGCTTGAGGACCGCATCGTGGTCCAGCCGCTCGACGCGGAGCAGACCACCGCCTCTGGCCTGGTCATCCCGGACACCGCCAAGGAGAAGCCCCAGGAGGGCGTCGTCCTGGCCGTGGGCCCGGGCCGCTTCGAGAACGGCGAGCGTCTTCCGCTCGACGTCAAGACCGGCGACATCGTGCTGTACAGCAAGTACGGCGGCACCGAGGTGAAGTACAACGGCGAGGAGTACCTCGTCCTCTCGGCTCGCGACGTGCTCGCGATCATCGAGAAGTAGTACTGCCTCACGTTTTCCCACACTGCGCCCCTGGCCCCCCGCGACCACTGAGAAGCCGGGCGCCCGGGGCGCAGTGTCTTTGTCAGACCCCATAATCCGAGAGGGCTCCCGCTGTCATGGCGAAGATCCTGAAGTTCGACGAGGACGCCCGTCGCGCCCTCGAGCGCGGCGTCAACAAGCTGGCCGACACGGTCAAGGTGACGATCGGCCCCAAGGGCCGCAACGTCGTCATCGACAAGAAGTTCGGCGCCCCCACCATCACCAACGACGGCGTCACCATCGCCCGCGAGGTCGAGATCGAGGACCCGTACGAGAACCTCGGCGCGCAGCTGGTGAAGGAGGTGGCGACCAAGACCAACGACATCGCGGGTGACGGCACCACCACCGCCACCGTGCTCGCCCAGGCGCTGGTGCGCGAGGGCCTGAAGAACGTGGCCGCGGGTGCCTCCCCGGCGCTGCTGAAGAAGGGCATCGACGCGGCCGTCGCCGCCGTCTCCGAGGAGCTTCTCGCCTCGGCCCGCCCGATCGACGAGAAGTCCGACATCGCCGCCGTCGCCGCGCTGTCCGCCCAGGACCAGCAGGTCGGCGAGCTCATCGCCGAGGCGATGGACAAGGTCGGCAAGGACGGTGTCATCACCGTCGAGGAGTCCAACACCTTCGGTCTGGAGCTGGACTTCACCGAGGGCATGGCCTTCGACAAGGGCTACCTGTCCCCGTACTTCGTCACCGACCAGGAGCGTATGGAGGCCGTCCTCGACGACCCGTACATCCTGATCAACCAGGGCAAGATCTCCTCGATCGCCGACCTGCTGCCGCTGCTGGAGAAGGTCATCCAGGCCGGCTCCTCCAAGCCGCTGCTGATCATCGCCGAGGACCTCGAGGGCGAGGCCCTGTCCACCCTGGTCGTCAACAAGATCCGCGGCACCTTCAACGCGGTCGCGGTCAAGGCCCCCGGCTTCGGTGACCGCCGCAAGGCGATGCTGCAGGACATGGCCGTCCTCACGGGCGCCACGGTCATCTCCGAGGAGGTCGGCCTCAAGCTCGACCAGGCCGGTCTGGACGTGCTGGGCTCCGCCCGCCGCGTGACCGTCACCAAGGACGACACGACCATCGTCGACGGCGCCGGCAACTCCGAGGACGTCGTCGGCCGTGTCAACCAGATCAAGGCCGAGATCGAGAACACCGACTCCGACTGGGACCGCGAGAAGCTCCAGGAGCGCCTCGCGAAGCTGGCCGGCGGCGTGTGCGTGATCAAGGTCGGCGCCGCCACCGAGGTGGAGCTGAAGGAGAAGAAGCACCGTCTGGAGGACGCCATCTCCGCGACCCGCGCCGCGGTCGAGGAGGGCATCGTCTCCGGTGGTGGCTCCGCTCTGGTCCACGCCGCCAAGGTGCTGGACGGCGGCCTCGGCCGCACCGGCGACGAGGCCACCGGTGTCGCCGTGGTCCGCCGCGCGGTCGTCGAGCCGCTGCGCTGGATCGCCGAGAACGCCGGCCTGGAGGGCTACGTCATCACCTCCAAGGTCGCCGACCTCGACAAGGGCCAGGGCTTCAACGCCGCCACCGGCGAGTACGGCGACCTGGTCAAGGCCGGCGTCATCGACCCGGTCAAGGTCACCCGTTCCGCCCTGGAGAACGCCGCCTCCATCGCCTCCCTGCTTCTGACGACCGAGACCCTGGTCGTCGAGAAGAAGGAAGAGGAGGAGCCGGCCGCCGCGGGCCACGGCCACGGCCACTCCCACTGACCCAGGTCAGCACCGAGGCCCGGCACCCGTGGGGTGCCGGGCCTTCGCGTTCGCCCTACTGCTCCAGCGCGTCGAGCGCGCCCAACTGCTCCATCAGCCCCAGCCGGTCGTACTGCCACCAGCCCTCGGCGATCTTCCCGTCCTCGTCGCAGCGGAAGACGGTCGTCCCGGTCATCGAGACGCTCCGCCCGGTGGCCGCCAACCCCATGAACTCACCGCTGTGGGTGCCGTGCCAGGTCCACCGGGTGCACACCCGCTCTCCCTGCGCGATCTGGTCCTCGATGTCGAAGGCGAAGTCGAACCCGCCGCGCCACTCCCCGAGGTCCCGCCGCAGGGCGTCCATGCCCAGGGTGTCCTGCTCCTTGCCGGGATCGTGGTCGTGGTAGTTCTCGGCGACCAGGTCGTCGAGCGCGGGCAGGTCCCCCTTGTGCGCGATCGTCTCGAAGAACCGCCGCACGTTCAGCGCGTTCAGCTGGTCGTCGCGCACCACGTCCAGGTCGGTGAAGGTGGGCATCTCGTCGCAGAGGGCCACCATCTCCCGGAAGATCGTGTCCGTCTCGGGCAGGCCGGAGTTGCGCATCGCCTCCTCGTACGACGGGAACTCCACGATCTCGATGAAGTGCGACGCGTCGGAGTGGTCCTTGCCGACCACCGCGTGCGTCGCCGTGCGCTTCCCCTTGGTCTGCTCCACCCACGTGTCCATCAGCCGGTCGATGTCGTCGAAGTGGCTGGTCCTGCAGTCGATGATCTGAACGAAGGTCATGGCACCATCGCCTCCGGCCCCCCTGGGTCCGGTCGTACGGAACCCATCCTCCCACCGGAGCGCGCCGGTGCCTCGTTCACCGAGGCCCGTACTTGCGCCCGGTGCGTGAGGTGATCCCGCCCAGCAGCGCCCGTGGTGTGACCTTCACGAGCCCCATCAGCGCCTTGTACCGGGGGTCGGGGATCGACAGCGTCTTGCCCCGCGCCAGATCGCTCAGCGCGGACGCCACCAGCTTGTCCGCGTCGAGCCACATCCAGCCGGGGATGTTGTCCGTGCCCATCCCGGCCCGCTCGTGGAACTCCGTGCGCACGAAGCCCGGGCACAGCGCCATCAGCCGCACCCCGCTGCCCGCGAGGTCCTTCGCCGCGCCCTGGGTGAACTGCACGACCCACGCCTTGGACGCCCCGTACGTGCCGCGCGGCACGAAGGCGGCCACGGAGGCGACGTTGACGACCCCGCCGCGCCCCCGCTCCCGCATCGCCTCCGTCGCGGCCGAGGTCAGCCGCAGGACCGCCTCGCAGTGCACCTTGAGCATCTTCAGCTCGTCGGCCATGGAGACGTCGAGGTAGCGGCCCTTGTTGCCGAAGCCGGCGTTGTTGACCAGCAGGTCGACGGGGCTTTTGCGGTCGGCGAGGCGGGCGGCGACCGCTTCGATGCCGGCGTCCGTCGCCAGGTCGGCGGTGAGGACCTCCGCCTCGATGCCGTGCCGGTCGTGCAGCTCGGTCGCCTGCTCCCGCAGCCGTTTGGTGTCACGCGCGACGAGCACCAGGTTGTGTCCGTCACCCGCCAGCCGCCGTGCGAAGGCGGCGCCGATGCCCGCGGTCGATCCCGTAATCAGAGCCGTTGTCATGGCCCAAGCGTAGTTACCCGGACCGGCCGATTCCGATCTCCGCCGGGTCTCGACGGCGTCTCAGGAGGCGTACGCCGCCCGGTACTTCCGCGTCCCCTCCCGCTGCCCCGGCGGCCGAGGCTCAAAGCGGTGACGCGCCGATCGGCGCCGGGTCAAAGGATCTCTTATCCTTGCGGGTGTGATCGAAGCCCGTCATCTGCGCGTCCTGCGCGCCGTCGCCACCACCGGCTCCTTCTCCGCGGCGGGGCGCGAACTGGGCTGCACCCAGCCCGCCGTCAGCCAGCAGATGAAGGCCCTGGAGTCCTCCGTCGGCACCCCGCTGCTGGTCCGCAGCGGGCGCGAGATGCGGCTGACCCAGGCGGGCGAGGCGCTCGTGCGGCACGCCAACGGCATCCTGGCCGGACTCACCGCCGCCGAGGAGGAGGTCGCCGCCATCGCGGGACTGCGGGCCGGGCGCGTCCGGCTGGTGTCGTTCCCCAGCGGCAGCTCCACCCTCGTACCGGCCGCGCTCGCCGCCCTGCGCGCCGCCCACCCCGGCACCCGCGTCTTCCTGGAGGAGGCCGAACCGCCGGCGTCCGTGGAGATGCTGCGCGAGGGCGAGTGCGACGTGGCGCTCGCCTTCCGCTACGAGGGCGCGGCGGGCGCCGAGGAGTGGGACGACCTCGTGGTCCGGCCGCTGCTGACCGACCGGCTCGTCGGACTCGTGCCGGAGGGGCACCGGCTCGCGGGAGCGGACTCCGTCGGCATCGGGGAGCTGGCAGAGGAGCCCTGGATCGCCGGATGCCCGCGCTGCCGGGGGCAGTTGGTGGAGGTGTGCGAGGGCGCGGGCTTCACCCCCCGGATCGACTTCGCCACCGACGACTATCCGGCCGTCGTGGGTCTCGTCGGCGCCGGCCTGGGCGTCGCCGTCCTGCCGCAGCTCGCCCTGGAGTCCGTACGGCCGCGCCACGCGCGTGTGCTGACGCTGCGGCCGGCGGTGCGGCGGGAGATCGTGGCACTGACCCTGCCCGACCTGGCCCAGGTCCCGGCGGTGGCGGCGACGCTGGAGCAACTCGGGCGCGCGGCGGCCCGGCAGTAGGAGAGGGCGGCCGCGAAAAAGAAGGGCACGCGTACGTGCCCTTCTCGTCGGGAGCTCGGGGTCCGGGAGCTCGGTCGCTCGGAATCGCAAAAACGTTCCTTCAGTTGTTCGAGGCGCTGTCCGCGCTCCCGGCCATCGCCGAGACCAGCCGGTTCCGCGCCCGTCCCATCAGTTCTTCGCGCTCGTCCTCGGTCAGGCCGCCCCACACGCCGTACGGCTCTCTCACCGCCAGCGCGTGCGCCGCGCACTGCGCGCGCACCGGGCACCTCATGCAGACCTCCTTGGCCGAGTTCTCGCGAGCGCTCCGGGCCGCGCCTCGCTCGCCCTCCGGATGAAAGAAGAGCGAGCTGTCCACCCCGCGACAGGCGGCCAGGAGCTGCCAGTCCCACAGGTCCGCGTTCGGTCCGGGAAGGCGGGAGAAATCTGCCATTACGTGACCCCTTGTAGCCGTACTGAGCGGATACGGTGCCGACGACCGTGTAACTACGATCTAAGGAGATGAAAATATGACTCATTGCGAATCTAGCCTCAGACACCAGTAGATGGGAAGAAAAGGGGCCGAATGGGGCACCGGTTGTGATGAAACGTTGTGGGTCCACCCGTCATGTCTGCACCGTGTCCGCGCCCTCACGTAGAGTGCCGAAGATGGCACACAGCCCCGTAACTCTTTCGGGTGACCGTCGTTGAGAGTGCGGAGGCGGTTGGCGCAACAAGTGCTCGGGCGGGCGTCCGGGACGGTCGACCGCACAGGTGACGATTTCGTACCAGCCTGGAGGCTCAAGGTGACGTGCATCAGCTGCGGAGGACGGCCATGACATCCGTCCTCGTCTGCGACGACTCCCCGCTTGCCCGAGAGGCGCTGCGCCGCGCGGTCGCGACCGTGCCCGGCGTCGAGCGCGTGACGACCGCGGCCAACGGCGAGGAAGTCCTCCGCCGCTGGGGCGCGGACCGCTCGGACCTGATCCTGATGGATGTGCGCATGCCCGGACTGGGCGGCGTCGAGACCGTGCGCCGGCTGCTGTCCGCCGACCCCGGCGCGCGCATCATCATGCTGACCGTCGCCGAGGACCTGGACGGCGTGGCGCTCGCGGTCGCCGCCGGGGCGCGCGGCTACCTCCACAAGGACGCCTCGCGCGCGGAGTTGCGCGCGACCGTCACCCAGGCCCTCGCCGACCCGACCTGGCGGCTCGCCCCGCGCCGGCTGCGGTCGGCCGAGATGGGTGCGGCGCCGACGCTCACAGCGCGTGAGATCCAGGTGCTCGAAGGAATGAGCCACGGACGGTCCAACGCGGAGATCGGACGCGAGCTGTTCCTGTCCGAGGACACCGTGAAGACCCACGCGCGGCGGTTGTTCAAGAAGCTGGGGGCGTCGGACCGGGCGCACGCCGTGGCACTCGGCTTCCGGTGGGGCCTGGTGCGCTAGGCCCAACGGGTGCCGCCTCGCGCCGTCCGGCGGCCGCGGGGTCGTCGTGGCTGGTCGCGCGGTTCCTCGCGCCCCCTCGGGGGCGCGGATGCGAGGTCCGTCAAGTGGCTCCCTCGGCGGCCGCTGCCTGTTTCGCCGCGGATGCCGCATCCTTGAAGATGTGGAGTCTCTCGGGGACGAGTCGGTCGAGCGGAAGGGGAGGGCGCAGGAGATGAGTGCCGGCGCACCTGCTCATAACGCTTCAGTGCACAACATCGGGCGTGGCGCCACGGAGCCGACGGCCACAGGGCACCATGGACCGATGCGCGACGACGAGGCGGTCCAAGCCGCAGGGGCGATCGGGCCACTCGTCCATCGCGCCGTAGACGGGGACGAGCAGGCCACGCACGACCTGCTCGCCCATGTCCACCCGCTGGCGCTGCGGTATTGCCGTACCCGTCTGTCCCGCCTTCCGGGTGACGCGCGCCACTTCGTCGAGGACCTCGCCCAGGAGGTCTGCGTCGCCGTCCTGCTCGCGCTCCCGCGCTACCGGGACACCGGACGGCCCTTCGAGGCGTTCGTCTTCGCCATCGCCGCGCACAAGGTCGCCGACCTGCAGCGGGCCGCGATGCGGCATCCGGGCTCGACGGCGGTCCCGTCCGACGAGATGCCCGAGCGGCCGGACGACTCGCTGGGCCCGGAGGAGCGCGCGCTGCTCAGCAGCGACGCCGAATGGGCCAAGAAACTGCTGGCCAACCTGCCGGAGAACCAGCGGGAGCTGCTGCTGCTGCGCATCGCGGTGGGCCTCACGGCGGAGGAGACCGGCCAGATGTTGGGAATGTCACCCGGCGCGGTCCGGGTGGCGCAGCACCGGGCCCTGAGCCGGCTCAGGGCACTGGCGGAGCAGTAGTTCCCGGGCATCGACGCCTTCTTTGAACAGGCCGCTCGGGGATTCCGTACGAACATACGAAGCCCGAGGTCATGCGGAACCGTGGAATTCGACGGCCCTGCTTCCCGTTAGCATGGACATCCGCACCGATCAAGGCCATTTGGGGAAGGTGTCATGACTGCAAACGTCGACGGAGTGCCCGGTAAATTCGCGACACTCGGGCTGACCTACGACGACGTGCTGCTGCTGCCGGGAGCCTCCGAGGTCCTCCCCAACGCGGTCGACACCTCGTCCCGCATCTCCCGCAACGTCCGGGTCAACATCCCGCTGCTGTCGGCGGCGATGGACAAGGTGACCGAGTCCCGCATGGCCATCGCGATGGCCCGGCTCGGCGGCGTCGGCGTGCTGCACCGCAACCTCTCGGTCGAGGACCAGGTCAACCAGGTCGACCTGGTCAAGCGGTCCGAGTCCGGCATGGTCACCGACCCCATCACGGTGCACCCCGAGGCCACGCTCGCCGAGGCGGACGCGCTGTGCGCCAAGTTCCGCATCAGCGGTGTCCCCGTCACCGACCCCGCCGGCAAGCTGCTCGGCATCGTCACCAACCGTGACATGGCGTTCGAGACCGACCGCAGCCGCCAGGTGCGCGAGGTCATGACGCCGATGCCGCTGGTCACCGGCAAGGTCGGCATCTCCGGTGTGGACGCCATGGAGCTACTGCGCCGCCACAAGATCGAGAAGCTTCCGCTGGTCGACGACGCGGGCGTCCTCAAGGGCCTGATCACCGTCAAGGACTTCGTCAAGGCCGAGAAGTACCCGAACGCCGCCAAGGACGCCGAGGGCCGCCTGCTCGTCGGCGCCGCCGTGGGCGCCAGCCCCGAGGCGCTGGAGCGCGCCCAGGCGCTCGCCGAGGCCGGCGTGGACTTCCTGGTCGTCGACACCTCGCACGGCCACAACAGCAACGCGCTGAGCTGGATGTCGAAGATCAAGTCGGCTGTGAACGTCGACGTGATCGGCGGCAACGTCGCCACCCGCGACGGCGCCCAGGCGCTGATCGACGCCGGTGTCGACGGCATCAAGGTCGGTGTGGGCCCCGGCTCCATCTGCACCACGCGCGTGGTCGCCGGCATCGGCGTCCCGCAGGTCACCGCCATCTACGAGGCCTCGCTCGCCGCCCGCCCGGCCGGTATCCCGCTGATCGGCGACGGCGGCCTGCAGTACTCCGGCGACATCGGCAAGGCGCTCGCCGCCGGCGCCGACACGGTGATGCTGGGCTCGCTGCTCGCGGGCTGCGAGGAGTCCCCGGGCGAGCTGCAGTTCATCAACGGCAAGCAGTTCAAGTCCTACCGCGGCATGGGCTCGCTCGGCGCGATGCAGTCCCGTGGCCAGGGCAAGTCGTACTCGAAGGACCGCTACTTCCAGGCCGAGGTCGCCGCCGACGACAAGCTCGTGCCCGAGGGCATCGAGGGTCAGGTGCCCTACCGCGGCCCGCTGTCCAGCGTCCTGCACCAGCTCGTCGGCGGTCTGCGCCAGACCATGGGCTACGTGGGCGCGGCGACCATCGAGGAGATGGAGTCCAAGGGCCGCTTCGTGCGGATCACCTCCGCGGGCCTGAAGGAGAGCCACCCGCACGACATCCAGATGACGGTCGAGGCGCCGAACTACAGCAGCAAGTAGGCGACAGGCGTTGCGAGGGGCGGCCCCGGGAGCATCCGGGGCCGCCCTTGCCGTACCCGTCGGCGATACTGGAAGACGCTGCAACGCATCAGGGAAAGGCCACAGACGTGACTGAGATCGAGATCGGGCGCGGCAAGCGCGGCCGCCGGGCGTACGCCTTCGACGACATCGCCGTCGTCCCCAGCCGCCGTACGCGGGACCCGAAGGAGGTCTCGATCGCCTGGCAGATCGACGCCTACCGCTTCGAGCTGCCCTTCCTGGCCGCCCCCATGGACTCGGTCGTCTCCCCGGCCACCGCGATCCGCATCGGCGAGCTCGGCGGCCTGGGCGTGCTGAACCTCGAAGGCCTGTGGACGCGGTACGAGGACCCTCAGCCGCTCCTCGACGAGATCGTCGGGCTGCCGGTCGAGCAGGCGACCCGCCGCCTCCAGGAGATCTACGCGGCTCCCATCAAGGAGGAGCTGATCGGCCAGCGCCTCAAGGAGGTGCGCGACTCCGGCGTGGTCACGGCGGCCGCGCTCTCCCCGCAGCGCACCGCGCAGTTCTCCAAGGCGGTCGTGGACGCGGGCGTGGACATCTTCGTCATCCGCGGTACGACGGTCTCCGCGGAGCACGTCTCCGGCTCGCACGAGCCGCTCAACCTGAAGCAGTTCATCTACGAGCTCGACGTCCCGGTGATCGTCGGCGGCTGCGCGACCTACACCGCGGCCCTGCACCTGATGCGCACGGGCGCCGCCGGTGTCCTGGTCGGCTTCGGCGGCGGTGCGGCGCACACCACGCGCAACGTCCTGGGCATCCAGGTGCCCATGGCGACCGCCGTCGCCGACGTGGCCGCCGCCCGCCGCGACTACATGGACGAGTCCGGCGGCCGGTACGTGCACGTCATCGCCGACGGCGGCGTCGGCTGGTCCGGCGACCTGCCGAAGGCGATCGCCTGCGGCGCGGACGCGGTGATGATGGGCTCGCCGCTGGCGCGCGCCACGGACGCGCCGGGCCGCGGCAACCACTGGGGCATGGAGGCGGTGAACGAGGAGCTGCCGCGCGGCAAGAAGGTCGACCTCGGCACGGTCGGCACGATCGAGGAGGTCCTCACCGGCCCCTCGCACACCCCCGACGGCTCCATGAACCTCTTCGGCGCCCTGCGCCGCGCCATGGCCACGACCGGCTACAGCGAGCTCAAGGAGTTCCAGCGCGTCGAGGTGACGGTCGCGGACTCCCAGCACCGCCGCTAGGACGCCCGACGTCGAGGGGGCCGGTCACCTGCTGGGTGACCGGCCCCCTTCGCTGTTCACAACCGGTGCGCCGCCCCCGTGGGCGTGGCTCCTCGGGTGTCCAGGAGCAGTTGCGCCTTCACCGACAGGCCCTGGAGGTCGTATGTGCGGTGGTGCTGGAGGAGGATCGTGAGGTCGGCGTCGGCTGCCGCCTCGTAGAGGGAGTCCGCCCGGGGGACCGGGCGGTCCAGGACGTTCCAGGACGGGACGTGCGGGTCGTGGTAGCTGACCGAGGCGCCCAGTTCCATCAGGCGGACGGCGATCTCGCGCGCGGGTGTGCCCTGCTGGTCGGCGAGGTCGGGCTTGTACGTCACCCCCAGCAGGAGGACGCGCGCGGCTCGCGCCGACTTGCCGTGCTCGTTCAGGAGGGCGGCGGCGCGCTGGACGACGTAGCGGGGCATCCGGCTGTTGACCTGCTGGGCCAGCTCGACCATGCGCAGGGTGCGGCCGGCGGGGGCGGTCAGGTCCTGGGGGACGGTGTGGCCGCCGACGCCGGGGCCGGGACGGAAGGCGTGGAAACCGAACGGTTTGGTCTCAGCGCAGCGGATGACGTCCCAGAGGTCGACGCCGAGGTCGTGGCAGAGGACGGCCATCTCGTTGACGAGCGCGATGTTGACGTGACGGAAGTTCGTCTCCAGCAGCTGGACCGTCTCGGCCTCGCGCGGGCCACGCGCGCGCACCACCTTGTCGGTGAGGCGCGAGTAGAAGGCGGCGGCCGACTCCGTGCACGCGGGCGTGAGGCCGCCGATCACCTTCGGGGTGGTGGCCGGGGTGACGTCGCGGTTGCCGGGGTCGACGCGGCTCGGGGAGTAGGCGAGGTGGAAGTCGCGGCCCGCGCGCAGCCGGGAGCCCGCTTCGAGCAGGGGGCGCAGCACCTCCTCCGTGGTGCCGGGCGGGACGGCTGATTCCAGGACGACCGTGGTGTGCGGGCGCAGCTGGGCGGCGAGGGTCCGGGCGGCCGTCTCCACCTGGGTGAGGTCGAGCGCGCCGTCGGGGCCGCGCGGGGTGGGCGCGCAGATCACGGCGGTGCGGACCCGGCCGAGCTCGGCGGGGCTGGTGGCGTGCCGGAAGCCCCCCGAGAGCATCCGGCGCAGGTCGGCAGCGCTGAGGGAGCCGGCCTCGGGGCCGGTCCGGTAGCCGACGGTCGGGATGCCGGCGGCGACGGCGGCCTGGGCCAGGGGCAGGCCGAACGGGCCGAGTCCGATGACGGCGAGATCTGCGGGCATGGCGTGGGCCGTCCTTCCCAGTAACCGAAGCGGGACAGGTGCGCAAGCCCTGTGGACAGGATGGGCGAGCGCAATGTCAGACTAGGAGTAAATATGACCGTTATGCGGGATTGGTCGGCTGTGTTTTCCGGCCGTCCCTGGAAAGTTGTCCACAGGGTGGGAGGCCGTGGTGGCTGAAGTGGGGCAAGACGGTCAGAATTTGGGCATGGGGGGTAGGACACGGGCTTCGCCCGACGGGTGCGGCCGGCGCTATCGATAGCGGGAGGCAGCAGTGAGGACAGCGACACTAGGGCCGGCGCAGCGCGCCGAGGCACTGGCGGCCATGGCCGAGCGCGAACTGGACATCCTGGTGGTGGGCGGCGGGGTGGTCGGTGCGGGCACCGCCCTGGACGCCGTGACCCGCGGACTGTCCACCGGCCTGGTCGAGGCGCGTGACTGGGCATCGGGCACGTCCAGCAGGTCCAGCAAGCTGATCCACGGCGGCCTGCGCTATCTGGAGATGCTCGACTTCGCCCTCGTGCGCGAGGCGTTGAAGGAGCGCGGCCTGCTGCTCGAACGGCTCGCCCCGCACCTCGTGAAGCCGGTGCCCTTCCTGTATCCGCTGCAGCACCAGGGCTGGGAGCGGTTCTACGCCGGCTCGGGCGTCGCGCTCTACGACGCCATGTCGATGGCCCGCGGACACGGCCGCGGCCTGCCCGTGCACCGCCACCTGACCCGCCGTCACGCCCTGCGGGTGGCACCGGCCCTGAAGAAGGACGCGCTGGTCGGCGCCCTGCAGTACTACGACGCACAGGTGGACGACGCGCGGCACACGGCCACCCTGGTGCGCACGGCCGCCGCCTACGGCGCGAAGGTCGCCAACCGCGCCCGTGTGATGGGCTTCCTGCGCGAGGGCGAGCGGGTCGTCGGCGCGCGTGTGCAGGACGTCGAGGGGGGCGGGGAGTACGAGGTCCGCGCCAAGCAGGTGGTGAACGCGACCGGGGTGTGGACCGACGACACCCAGGCGATGGTGGGCGAGCGCGGCCAGTTCCACGTCCGCGCCTCCAAGGGCATCCACCTGGTCGTGCCCAAGGACCGCGTCAACTCCTCGACCGGTCTGATCCTGCGCACGGAGAAGTCGGTCCTCTTCGTCATCCCCTGGGGGCGGCACTGGATCATCGGCACCACCGACACCGACTGGGACCTCGACAAGGCGCACCCGGCGGCCTCCAGCGCGGACATCGACTACATCCTGGAGCGCGTCAACTCGGTGCTCGCGGTGCCGCTCTCGCGCGACGACGTGCAGGGCGTGTACGCGGGCCTGCGGCCGCTGCTGGCCGGCGAGTCGGACGCCACCAGCAAGCTCTCGCGGGAGCACACCGTGGCCCATCCGGTGCCGGGACTGGTCGTCGTGGCCGGCGGCAAGTACACGACGTACCGGGTGATGGCCAAGGACGCGGTGGACGAGGCGGTGCACGGACTGGACCTGCGGGTCGCCGAGTGCGTCACCGAGGACGTCCCGCTGATCGGCGCCGAGGGCTATCGCGCGCTGTGGAACGCGCGGGCCCGGATCGCGGCGCGGACCGGCCTTCACGTGGTCCGCGTGGAACATCTGCTGAATCGGTACGGCAGCATGGCGGAGGAACTCCTCGACCTCATCGCCGCCGACGCCTCACTCGGTGAGCCGCTGCAGGCCGCCGACGACTATCTGCGCGCCGAGATCGTGTACGCCGCCTCGCACGAGGGCGCCCGGCACCTCGACGACGCGCTGACCCGGCGCACCCGCATCTCCATCGAGACCTTCGACCGCGGCACCCGCAGCGCCCGGGAGGCCGCCGAACTGATGGCGCCGGTGCTCGGCTGGGACAAGGACCAGATCGAGCGCGAGGTCGAGCACTACGAGAAGCGGGTGGAGGCCGAGCGGGAGTCGCAGCGCCAGCCCGACGACCTGACGGCGGACGCGGCACGGCTGGGGGCGCCGGACATCGTGCCCCTGTGAGGCGGCGGGGGTGCTGAACCATCATCACCCGAACGAGTGTCGCAAGCCGGGAGCCGCATGCGGAGCCCGGTCGTTCCACCAGGTGTGAGGACGAGCTCGGCGGTGAACTCGGTGGCGTACAGGGTCGGTTCCGGGCCGGGAACCGCCGTCGCCGCCGGGTTCACGCGTACGGCGAGGGGGGTTTCGGGCGACGGGCGGCGGCCGGTGCGCGCGGGGAGGAGGCCAGGGTGCGGAACCGGACGTTCCGGGTGTGCGGCGGCCCGTGCGGGGCCTGGGGCACCCTGGGCGTCGGGCACTTGTCGGGTGAGGGACAATGGGGGCTCTGTCAGGGCGGGTTGTATGAGGGGATCCATGTCGGAGGCGGAGCGGGCGGGGACATCTCGTCAGGAGACTCGTCAGGACAAGACCGAGCGTCTTCTCGCCGGGCGGTACCGGCTGGGGGCGGTGCTCGGCCGGGGCGGCATGGGCACGGTGTGGCGGGCCGAGGACGAGACCCTCGGTCGGACGGTCGCCGTCAAGGAACTGCGGTTCCCGTCGAACATCGACGAGGACGAGAAGCGCCGGCTGATCACGCGGACGCTGCGCGAGGCCAAGGCCATCGCGCGGATCCGCAACAACAGCGCGGTGACGGTCTTCGACGTGGTCGACGAGGACGACCGGCCGTGGATCGTGATGGAACTCGTCGAGGGCAAGTCGCTCGCCGAGGTCATCCGTGAGGACGGACTGCTCGAACCCAGGCGGGCGGCCGAGGTGGGACTGGCCATCCTCGACGTGCTGCGCTCCGCGCACCGCGAGGGCATCCTGCACCGGGACGTGAAGCCGTCCAACGTCCTGCTGGAGGGCGACACCGAGCGGGTCGTGCTCACCGACTTCGGCATCGCCCAGGTGGAGGGCGACCCGTCCATCACCTCCACGGGCATGCTCGTCGGCGCGCCCTCCTACATCTCCCCGGAGCGGGCCCGCGGCCACAAGCCGGGCCCCGCGGCCGACCTGTGGTCGCTGGGCGGGCTGCTGTACGCGGCCGTCGAGGGCGTGCCGCCGTACGACAAGGGGTCGGCGATCGCGACGCTGACCGCGGTGATGACGGAGCCGCTGGAGGAGCCGAAGAACGCGGGGCCGCTGAAGGACGTCATCTACGGCCTGCTCAACAAGGACCCGGCGAAGCGGCTCGACGACGCGGGCGCGCGGGCGATGCTCAACGCCGTCATCCACGCGCCGGAGCCGAAGGCGGCCGAACCGGAGCCGCTGGACGCGACCAAGGTGGTGCCGATTCCGGCGCAGCCCGACGGGCCCGGCCGCAAGGCCGGTTCGGGGGGCTCCGGCGGCAGGCGGGCCGAGGAAGCGGCGGAGAAGCTGCTCGGCAAGTTCCGTTCCGTGCGCAAGGCGGCGGGGGCCGCGGCCGGTTCGGCGGCCGCCTCCCGCGACAAGTCGGCGGACGGCACGGCGGGTTCCCGGGCGGGCGACTCGGGGAACGGCGTGAGCGGCGCCGGATCCCGCGGCGCTTCGGGGGTGGCGCCGTCGGTACCGTCGCCCGCGTCGAGGCAGGTCCCTCCGCCGGCGCCTCCCCGCGCTCCGGCCTCCTCCGCGTCCTCCGCGGTGTCGGCCTCCCCGTCCACCGCGCCCTCCCCCTCCACGGCGTCCACCACGTCCCCGCGCGGAGCCTCGTCCGCGGAGGGATCGAGGACCCCGGCGGCCGGGGCGAACGAGCGCGGCAGCGGCGGGAGTTCCGGCTGGCCCAAGATGACGCCGCCCGACCTCCCGGAGCTGCCGCCCCGGTCCGTCCCGCGGGCGCCCCTCACCGACGTGGTGCCCAAGCGGACGCTGGTGATCATCGCGGTGGTCCTGGCCGTCGTGGTCATCGGCACCGTGCTGGCCCTCACCCTGGGCGGCGGCACCTCCGACAACGGTGCCAAGGGCGGTGGCGGCAAGTCCGCCGCGAGCGCGTCCGCGAGCTCGCGCACCAAGGAGGACAAGGGCGGCGGGACCGGCACGGACGGCAGCTCCAAGGACTCCGGGACCCCCTCGGGCAGTGGTACGCCCAGCAACAGCCCGAGCGCGTCGGGCGGCAGCGGTGCGGCGACCGGCGGCGGCTCCGGGGGCTCGGCCGCGGTGGCGAAGACCTACCAGGGCGGCCAGGGCTACTCGATCGGGCTGCCCAAGGGATGGTCGTACCAGTCCACCGGGAGCGCGGGCGACCGGTTCACCGGCCCCGACGGGCAGAAGCTCCTCATCGCCTGGACCTCCACGCCCAAGGGCGACCCGGTGGCGGACTGGCAGAACCAGGAGCGCTACATGACGCGCTCGCAGTACGACAAGATCCGCATAGAGAAGGTGGATTACCGCGGCTGGAACGCGGCCGACTGGGAGTTCACCTACGTCGAGAGCGGGACGAAGTACCGGACGATCGACCGGGGGTTCGTCGTCAACGACCATCTCGGGTATGCGCTGATGTACACGGCGAAAGCCGCCAACTGGGACAGTGACCTCCGTAAGGACACCTGGAAGACGCTCGCGAAGACGTTCGAACCGAAGTCGTAAAGCGCCTGCCCCGGGTTTGGGCCGTGAGATCTGGCAACCCCTCTCTGCCAGTTGCCTCCGGCACGTATCGTGAAGACTTGCAGACCGTACGCATCCAGGTGTGCGTTCACAACGGTCCGCAAGTCGAACGGAATTGACCGACCGGGCGGCCGAGGGAGGCAGAGTGGACGACTACGCGGGCCGGGTACTCGCCGACCGCTACCGCCTGCCGCTGCCGCCCTCCGACGAGTACGAACTCACCGAGACCCGCGCCTTCGACACCTACAGCGGGCAGGAAGTCCTGGTCCGGCAGGTGCCGTTGCCGGAGGTCGTCGAGGCGGAGGTGCTCGACGCCGAGGGCCTGCCCGACGGGTTCCAGGCCCGCAGGCCCACGGCGCGCACGGGGACCCGCAGGCCGGCCGACCCCGCCGTACGGCGTGCGGTCGAGGCCGCCCAGGCCGCCGCCCGCATCCCCGACCACCCGCGGCTCGACCAGGTCTTCGACGTGTTCGCCGACGGCGGTTCGCTGTGGATCGTGAGCGAGCTCGTCGCCGCGCGTCCGCTCGCGGCGCTGCTCGCGGAGAAGCCGCTCACGCCCTACCGCGCGGCCGAGGTCGCCTCCGACGTGCTCACGGCGCTGCGGGTGCTGCACGCGCACGGCTGGGTGCACCGCAACATCACCGCCCGCACGGTGCTCGTCTGCGACGACGGACGCGTGATGCTGACCGGCCTCGCGGTCGGGGCGGCGCAGGAGGCCCTGTGCGGATACGACCCGGTGCCGGCGCCGGAGGGCGACACGGAGGCCGGGGGCCCCGGGGGCCCCGGTGAGCTCGGGAACCCGGGCGGACCGGTTGCCGGCGGCGGCCGAGGGGGCCCGGCGAGCGGCCAGGGCGGACCGGGCGGTCGTCGGCCGGAGGACGGGGCCGGCAGTGGCGCGGGCGGACTCGCCCTGCCCGGAGGCCAGGCCGGTTCCGGCGGTCAGGCAGGCATGGGCGCGCAGGGCGGCCCCGGTGGAGTCGATCCCGTGGCCGCGCGCAGCGCCGCCATCAGGGCGCGTACGGCCGGCGGGCTGCCCGGCGCCGAGCCGGACACGGCGGGCGGCAGCGGCGGGACCGGCGCGCTCGCGCCCAAGGCGCTCGAGACGGGCGGGGACATCAGGGCGGCACGGGCGGGCGCGATCGCCGCGTACCGCGCGGGCGCGCGGGCCGCTGCCCGGGTCCAGGAGGCACAGAACGGTCGGGCGGCCCTGCCCGGAGCCCGCCCGGCGTCCGACGACGACCCGGCCGCACCGGGCGACGGGGCGGCACAGCCGTACCGGCACGGCGGGGACGAGCACGGCCACCCGAACGGCACGGCACAGCCGTACGCCCCCGGCGAGGGCGAGCCCGGCCGTGCCGTGCCGCCCGGGCAGATAGCCGACCCCTACGGCGTGGGCGGTGGCTCCTGGCACGGCGCGACCCCCCGCGGCGGCACCGAGAACCACGTCCTGCCTGCCGGGGACAACGGCGGCCGGGGCGCCGGTCCGCGGGGAGCCGGGCCCGGCATCCCGCCCCACCTCGGTACCGCCCCGCCGGCGGGCCTGCCCGACGCCCCCGGCTTCGGCGCGGCACCGGCGGGCGATGTGCCCGCGCCGCGCACCGGCGGCCCGTCCGCCGGTGGCGCCGACGCGGCCGCCACCCGGCCGGGCCTCCCCGCCCCGGGCACGCAACCCACGGCCCGCTGGGGCGACTTGGTCGCCGGCACCCCCGCCCCGCCCCGCGGTCCCGCCACCGCGGTGGCCGCCGAGCGGGCGCGGCAGGCCCGGATGGCCGTCGTCGGGCCGGTGACCGAGCGGTGGGCACCCGAGCAGGCCGGTCCCGTGCACGAGAACTGGCAGCTCGCGGCCCCGATCGGGCCCGCGACCGACCTGTGGGGGCTCGGCGCGCTGCTCTTCAGGGCCGTACAGGGGCATGCGCCCTACCCCGAGGAGTCGACGGCCGAGCTGGTGCAGATGGTGTGCGCCGAGCCGCCCGCCTTCGCCGAGGAGTGCGGGCCGCTGCGGCCGGTCGTGGAGTCCCTGCTCCGTCAGGACCCCACCGAGCGACTGGACTTCGAGGAGCTGCGCGGCTGGCTGCGCTCCCTGGTGCGCTCGGCGCCCGAGCCGGACGCCGGGACGCACGTCGTCGCGGCGCCGCCCGCCGACGCCGGCCGGCTGCCCGTCATACGGCGGCGGGGCGAGCTGGTGCGCAGGCGCCGGGCCCAGCTGCCCGCGACCACGCACGGGCGGCACAAGCGCGCCAAGGAACAGGCGGGCTCGCCCCGCAGGCTGGGCCGCACGCTGCTGGTGCTGATCCTGCTCCTGCTGGCGGGCGCCATCGCCTACGCCGTGCTGTTCATGCCCAAGGCGGGCGAGGACGGCGCGGCGGGCGGCGAGCGGACCGGAGCGGCCGGCAACGCGACCCCCGCGCCCGGACGTTCGGACCAGGGCGGCAGTCGGCCCAGCCCCGAGCAGACGTCGCCCACCCCGAAGCAGAGCCCCTCCCGGTCGGCCGGCTCCACCGAGCCGCAGACCACCGACCCCGCCGTCGCCGCCGGGTTCACCCTGCGCAAGGACCCCGAGGGCTTCCGGGTGGCGGTGGCCAAGGGCTGGTCACGGACGGGCAGGAACTCCTGGAACCAGGTGGTGTACTCCAAGGGCGACTTCCAGCTCATCGTGGTGCCCGGACGGGACGGCGCGGTGACCTACGGCAGCGACCCGATGGCCTACCAGCGGGACAAGGAGCACGAACTGCAGCCCTACCGCAGCTCCAGCTGGGCCACCGCGACCGGCCTGCGGACCATCACGGTGGGGACGCGGGTCATGGCGGAGGGGCAGTTCACCTGGACCGGCGGCGGCGGACAGGACCTGTATGTGCGCAACCTCGCGATCCTCATCGACGGGCGCTACCACGTGGTGCAGGTGCGCGGTCCGGAGTCCCAGCGGGACCAGGTGACGAAGCTGTACGAACAGGCCTACTCGACCTACACGTACACCGGTTGAGTCACGCTGTGTGACAGTCCGGTCGGTCACCGCAGCGCAACCGTCACAGTGGTGTCACCTTGCCACCCCCATGGTTCCGCGCGGACCGGCCACTCCTTAGTCTGACCCTGTCAAGACCATTGCGGGGCAACGTGAATCAGATGCAGGGCCAGCTTGTCGCGGGCCGCTACCGGCTCGCCGACTCGATCGGCAGCGGCGGCATGGGCCGCGTGTGGCGCGCGCACGACGAGGTGCTCCACCGAGCCGTCGCCATCAAGGAGTTGACCGCCGCTCTCTACGTCTCCGAGAGCGACCGGGAGCGATTGCTCGCGCGTACGCGGGCGGAGGCGCGGGCGGCCGCCAGGATCAACCACTCCGCGGTCGTCACCGTGCACGACGTGCTCGAACACGACGGCCGGCCCTGGATCGTCATGGAGCTCGTCGAGGGCTACTCGCTCGCCGACGCGGTCAAGGAGCACGGGCGCGTGGAGCCGGCCGAGGCCGCGCGCATCGGACTGTGGGTGCTGCGGGCGCTGCGCGCCGCGCACTCCGCCGGGGTGCTGCACCGTGACGTCAAGCCGGGCAACGTGCTCCTCGGGCACGACGGCCGGGTGCTGCTGACCGACTTCGGCATCGCCCAGATCGAGGGCGACACGACGATCACCCGCACCGGCGAGGTCGTCGGCTCGGTCGACTACCTCGCCCCCGAGCGGGTGCGCGGCCACGACCCCGGCCCGGCCTCCGACCTGTGGGCGCTCGGCGCCACGCTGTACACGGCGGTGGAGGGCCGATCGCCGTTCCGCCGCACCTCGCCGCTGTCCACGATGCAGGCGGTCGTCGAGGAGGACGCGGCCGAGCCGCAGTACGCCGGTCCGCTCGGGCCCGTCATGGCGGCGCTGCTGGCCAAGGACCCGGCCCGGCGGCCCGGAGCGGCCGAGGCCGAGCAGATGCTCGCCGAGGCGGCCGAGGGACGCCGGTCGGACGCGGCCCAGGCGTACGTCCCCACGCAGCACGCGGGCGGCCCCTACGAGACGCGCACCGGCACCGGTACGGGGCCCTACCCCACCGGTACCGGCCCGCAGACCGGGTCCGCGCCCCCGTATCCGCCGCTGACCGGCCCCACCGCCGTCGGGCCCACCGGCATCGGCCCCGTGCCCGCCGCCCCGCCGAAGCGGCGGCGCCTGCGCACCTTCGTGCTGGCCGTTGCCCTCGCGGTGATCGTCGCCGGCGGTACGGCCGTGGCGCTGCAGAAGTGGAACCAGGGACGCCAGTCGGACGCGGGCGGGACCTCCCAGTCCCCGAGCCCGACGCCGTCGGCCACGTCCACCGGCGGCTCCGAAGGAACCGTTCCCGCCAACTGGCGGAAGTACCCGGACCCCAACGGCTTCACCGTGTATCTCCCGCCCGGCTGGAAGCGCACGGAGGTCACCGGCACCGGCGACGTCGACCCCGACCTCCACCAGGTCGACTACTCGCCGGACGGCGGCAAGCACTTCGTGCGCATCGCCATCGACACCTCGCCGGACTTCGCCGACGTCACGCAGCACCAGAAGGATCTGGAGCAGCAGCTCCAGAAACTCGTCGCCTACCAACGCGTCCAGCTGCGGAAGAACCTCTACCGCGACCGGAACGGCTCGGTGTGGGAGTACACCTGGACCGCGCTGCCCAAGGACACCAGGTTCCCGGGGCCGCGGCGCGCCATCGAGGAGACGTACATCTCCCGCGACGGCGCCGAGTACGCGATCTACGTGTCCTCGCCCGCGGCCGACTGGGCGCAGTCCGCCCAGTGGTTCAAGGCGATCCTCCAGGGCTGGCAGGAGAAGACGGCGCAGTAGCGGGTTGGCCGGTCACCGCCCCGGAGGCGGTTCGTCCGGTGCGGCATGATGGGGCGCATGGGGACCGAGGGGGCAGGCGTCCGTGTCATCGCGGGCCGGTATCGGCTGGGGACGCGGCTCGGACGCGGCGGTATGGGCGTGGTGTGGCGGGCGACCGACGAGCTGCTCGGCCGGCAGGTGGCGGTCAAGGAGATCCCCCTGGACCTGGACGACACCGCCTCCGCGGAGGAGATCCGCCGCCAGCGCGACCGCGCCCTGCGTGAGGCACGGGCGGTGGCCCAGCTGCGCCACCCGCACATCATCGTCGTCCACGACGTCGTCGAGGACGACGAACGCCCCTACATCGTCATGGAGTTGATCGACGGCGGCTCGCTCGCCGACCGCATCGCCGCACGCGGCCCGATCGAGGCGCGGGAGGCCGCCCGCATCGGTATCGGCCTGCTCAGCGCGCTGCGCACGGCGCACGGGGCCGGTGTCCTGCACCGGGACATCAAGCCCGCCAACGTCCTGCTGGAGGCCGGCACCGACCGGGTCGTGCTCACCGACTTCGGCATCGCCCAGGTCGCGGGCGCCACCACCCTCACCGAGACCGGCTCCTTCGTCGGCTCGCCCGAGTACACGGCACCGGAGCGGATGTCGGGCGCCCGGACCGGGCCGGAGTCCGACCTGTGGTCGCTGGGGGCGCTGCTGTGCACCGCCCTGAGCGGCGAATCCCCCTTCCGGCGCGACTCGTTGGGCGGCATCCTGCACGCCGTCGTCTTCGACGAGATCCACCCGCCCGCGCAGGCCGCCCCGCTGCTGCCCGTCGTACGCGGCCTGCTGGAGCGCGATCCGGACCGGCGGCTGGACGCGGAGGAGGCCGAGCGGATGCTGCGCGCCTTCCGCGACACCGGCCGCACCCCGGAGCTGCCGCCGTCCGACTACACCCCCACCCAGCGGGACGTGCCCCGCCGGCCCCCGCTCCCGTCCGCGCCCGCCCCGGCTCCGGCGCAGGCGGAGAGCGGGCGCTCCGCCCGGGGCGTGCTGATCGCCGCCGTGCTGGTCGCCGCGATGGCCGGGGCCGGGGTGTCGGCGGCGGCGCTGCTGATGCACCGGGGCGGCGGCGACGGGGGCGGTACGCCGTCGAGCACGGGTCCGGGTACGTCGGTGAGCGCGTCGCCGACGCCGAGCACCCGGCGCCCGTCCGCCACCCCGAGCCCGTCCGCCACCGCCTCCGCGACCGCGAAAAGCCCCTCCGCGCCCTCCGGTTACCGGGTCGCCGACGACCCGGCCGGCTTCGCCCTCGCCGTACCGGAGTCCTTCACCCGCGAGCCGCAGGGGGAGCGGATCTTCTACCTGTCCCCGGGTGGAACCTTCCGGCTCGGCATCAGGACCGCCGACCCGCAGAAGGGCGGCCCGCTCGCGGTGATGCGGCGTTCGGCCGCCGAGGGCCCGGACAGCAACCCCGGCTACCACGACGGCAAGGTCACCCCGGCCACGCACGCCGGACACCCCGCCGCCCTGTGGGAGTTCACCTGGAACGGCTTCAGCACGGCCGAGGGCCCCCGGCACACCTACGACCTGTGCTGGGAGGAGGGCGGCCGGATGTACGACGTGTGGGTGTCGGCGCCGGTCGGCAAGGTGCGGGAGGCGAAGGAGTACTTCGACGTGGCCGTGGACACCTTCACGGGCAGGCCCTAGGTCACGGGTCTGTGACCGGAACCGGCCAACGCTGGATGCGCGGGCGCATGGCGCGATATGGATGTCCTCATGAGCGCCAACGGGGGCGTCGGCCATGAGTCCGACGACACGACGAGCTTTGTCCTGCAGCCTCCCGTGCCCCGGCCCGCGCGGCCGGAACCCGGCGCGGACCGGCTCATCGCCGGCCGGTACCGGCTGCTCGGCAAGCTCGGGCACGGCGGCATGGGCACCGTGTGGCGGGCGAAGGACGAGACCGTGGACCGCGAGGTCGCCGTCAAGGAGCCGCGTGTCCCGGACCACCTGCCCGAGCGGGAACGGGACAAGGTCTTCGAGCGGATGCGCCGCGAGGCCCGCGCCGCGGCCCGCCTGGACCATCCGGCGGTGGTCACCGTCCACGACGTGGCCGTGGTCGACGGCCGGCCGTGGATCGTGATGGAGCTGGTGCGGGGCCGCTCGCTCGGCGACGCCCTGCAGGAGGGCACGCTCGGGGCGCGGGAGGCGGCCCGGATCGGCCTGGAGGTGCTCGGCGCGCTGGAGGCCGCGCACGCGGCGGGCGTCCTGCACCGTGACGTCAAGCCGGACAACATCCTGCTCGGCCGGCACGGGCGCATCGTGCTCACCGACTTCGGCATCGCGCAGATCGAGGGCGAGACGAACCTGACCGACACCGGGGGCTTCGTCGGCTCCCCCGAGTACATCGCGCCGGAGCGGGTGCTGGGCCAGCGTCCCGGCCCGGCGTCCGACCTGTGGTCCCTCGGCGTCGTCCTGTACGCGGCCACGGAGGGTGTCTCCCCGTTCCGCCGCAGCAACACCCCGGCCACGCTCCAGTCGGTGCTCAACGCGACGCCCGCCCCGCCAGCCTCGGCCTCGGGCCCGCTGGCGGAGCTGATCACCGGCCTGCTGCACAAGGACCCCGCGCACCGGCCCGACGCCGCCCGGGTGCGTGCCCTGCTGGAGGCGGCCGCGAACCCGCCGGCGCCGGTGCCGACGCAGCAGGTCGCGTACGCGGACCCGGGTTCGGCGGGCGCCGGGCGCGGCGTCCGGCTGGGCCGCGGCGCGCTGCTGGGCGGAGGCGTGGCGGCGGTGGTCGCGGCGGCGCTGGCGTACGTACTGATCGCGAATCCGTTCGCGGGCCCGCTGCCCGACGGCTGGACCAGGCACCACGAGAAGGACGTCACGGCGACCCTTCCCGTGCCGCACGACTACCGCAGGTCGGTGCCGGGCAAGGACGACAAGACCCACTGGGTGGCCTACAGCGACGCGAGCGGCGCCATCACCGTCGGTCTGACGGTGACCCGGAAGACCGACGACAACGCGTACGGCATCAAGGGCTCGGCGGCCGCGCAGATGTACGACGACGACGGCACGTTCAAGGAGTCCGGCGACTACAACCTCCAGATGCCGGAGGGCCCGCGGACCGACACGCGGCCGTCCCTGACCTACCACGGCCGCAAGGCCGCCCGGAACACGGTCACTTACAACACCGACGACTCGCAGAACCCGCTGCCGCGCGAGGCCCAGATCTTCTACTACCGGTCGACGGCGGGCGACATGTACAAGCTGACGGTCGTCTACCCGAACAAGAGCGACTTCACGGACAGAGGGCGCGAGGTGGCGCGGATCGTCCTGGCGAACTGGGACGTCGACAAGCTGTAGGGCGTGTGTCGAAAGTCCCGCCTGCCCCGCGACGCCTGGCACACGCGCTCGCGACCTTGCCGAAACGCCCGAACAGCTCCGCCATCAGGGCGCTCCGGCGCCTTGCGATCACACGCACCAGACGCCGCGGGCCCGCCCTTCGGGCGGACGACGGGACGTTCGACACACGACCTAGGCGGGCGCGGGCCGGCTGCGGTACAGGCCCGGCGTCATCCCGAACTCCCGCTTGAACGCGTGCGAGAGGGCGTACGGCGTCCCGTATCCCGCTTCCCGGGCCACCGCCGCGAGCGGCGCGTCCGTGGCGCGCAGCCGGGTCGCCGCCAGCGTCAGCCGCCACCACGTCAGGTACGCCATCGGCGGCCGGCCGACCAGGGCGGTGAAGCGGCGGGCCAGCGTCGCCCGCGACACCCCGGCGTGCGCCGCCAGCCGATCATTGGTCCACGGGGCCGCCGGGTCGGCGCGTGGCCTCCCGCGGCGAACGCGCCGTCTTCGTCGGCGACCTGCTGCACAGCCCGGTGCAGATCCTGCACCCCGAGTGCAGCAGCTGCTTCTGCCTGGACCCGGACCGGGCCGCCGCCAGTCGCCGGCGGGTGCTGGAACGGGCCGCCGACGAGCGTGAGCTGGTGGTGCCCGCGCACTTCGGCGGCGCCGGTGTCGTCGAAGTGCGGCGCGAGAAGGGCTCGTTGGAGGTGGCCGGCCGCGCGCCGCAGGGGCGCCCCGCGTCGACAAGGCCGTACCGCGCACGGTAGTCATGAGACATGAGTGCAGGCGGTGAACAGACGCGCGAGGGCCGGCTGCTCGGTGGACGCTACCGGCTGACCGAGCGCATTGGCTCCGGCGGTATGGGCACCGTGTGGCAGGCCCACGACGAGCTCGTGGACCGGGACGTCGCCGTCAAGGAGCCCCGGCTGCCCGGCGACCCGCGGGACGAGCACCGGCGGCGGGCCGCCCACCGCCTCCACCGCGAGGCCCGCGCCGCCGCCCGCGTCGACCATCCGGCCGCCGTCTCCATCCACGACGTGGTGGTGGAGGAGGACGGACTCCCGTGGATCGTCATGGAGTTGGTCCGCGGCGAGTCGCTGCACGAGGTGCTGCGGCGCGGCCCGGTGGACGCCCGGGAAGCGGCCCGTATCGGCCTGGCCGTCCTCGGGGCCCTGGGCGCCGCGCACGCCGTCGGCATCGTCCACCGGGACGTCAAGCCCGCCAACGTGCTGCTCGGCCCGCACGGCCGCGTCGTCCTCACCGACTTCGGCATCGCGCATGTGCAGGGCGAGGAATCCCTCACCATGAGCGGCGAGTTCGTCGGCTCGCTGGAGTTCGTCGCCCCGGAGCGGATGTCGGGCCGTGGCGCCGGCCCCTCCTCCGACCTGTGGTCGCTGGGGGTCCTGCTGTACGCGGCCGTGGAGGGGGCCTCACCGTTCCGGCGTACGACGGTGGAGTCCACCCTCGCCGCGGTCATCGCCTGCGAGCCGCCCGAACCGAAGCAGGCCGGGCCGCTCGGGCCGCTGATCGCACGGCTGCTGCTGAAGGACCCCGAGCAGCGGCCCGGCGCGCGGGAGACGGAGGCCGTGCTGGAGGCGGTGGCCGAGGGGTGGCCCGTGCCGGTCCTCGCGGAGGGAGAGGTGACGGAGGCTCAGGAGGCGGCGTTACTCGATGAGTTCGGCGAGGACGCGGGGACGGTGCGGCTGAGCGGCGGCGTGCCGGCGTCGGAGGCGGCGGCGCCCCCCGAGCCCGTACCGGAACCGGAGACCGCCGCCACCACCGTCGCCCCCGCCCCGAGGCGCCCCGTCCCGCGTCGTCGTGCCGTCCTCGCCGTGGCCGCCGCCGCGCTCGTCGGGGGCACCTGGTTCGCCGCCTCCCGGTTCGCCCAGCCGGCCGGCGAGTCCGTCACCGAGCACACCGCCACCTACCGGTCGGCCCCGGCCCGCGCGACCCCTGCCGCCACCGCGTCCCCCTCCACCGGCACCTGGGTCGCCCACCGCCCGGACGACATGGACGCCGTCCTCGTTCTCCCCGCCGCCTACAAGGAGTCCGCCCGCGAGGGCGGCACCGGCGGCCGGCCCCGGCTCGTCGTCTACGACACGGGGCTCGTCCAGGTCCGCCTCACCGAGTGGGACCAGGCCCCCGGCACTCCGCTGGACGCCGCGAAGAAGGCCTTCGACACCTGGAACGGCGCCTACCGCGACGCCAGCGGCTCGCAGTACCGCACCGCCCAACAGGGCCTCGACGCGGCCGTGGCCGACACCACCTACGGGCTGAAGCAGACCCCGACCCGGGTCGTGCAGCTCTTCCTCGTCACCGAGGACGACCGCATGTACGAGCTGCGGGTGGACATGCCGAAGGGAACCCCCGGCGAGCGCAAGGGCATGGCGGTGTTCAAGGAAGCCCGTGACCGCCTTGTGATCGGAAAAACCCGAACCACGGCCCGCCTCTCGCGCCCAACGCCCTGATCAGCGCAAACCTTGCCAGTGACCACTGGCGCTGTGTGAGTACTCGGTGAAGCCGCGTTACCGACGGGTACCCAAAGGCTCCGTCGCGGCATACCCTGCGCCTCATGACGGACGCGCAGGCCCCGGCCAAGACCGGCACCAATCCCCTCGCCCCCGCACCGGAGGGCGCCCGTACCGCCGCCGACGTGGTCACCCCCGAGCTGGTCGCCCAGCTCACCAAGGGTGTGGTCGGTTCCGGCCGCACCGCCAACCACACGCCGTTCACCGGCGAGAAGCTGGCCGACCTGCCCGAGTCCACGCCCGCGGACGTGGAGCAGGCCTTCCAGGCGGCCCGCCGCGCCCAGGCGGTGTGGGAGCAGACGCCGGTACGGCAGCGCGCCGCCGTCCTGCTGCGCTTCCACGACCTGATCCTGGAGCGCCAGGCGGAGGTCCTGGACCTCATCCAGCTGGAGACCGGCAAGGCCCGGCTGCACGCCCACGAGGAGGTGCAGGCCGTCGCCGTCGCGGCCCGCCACTACGGCCGCAAGGCCCCCTCCTACCTCAAGCCCAAGCACCACGCCGGCGCCATGCCCACCCTGACGCGGGTCACCGAGCTGCGCCACCCGCGCGGAGTAGTGGGCCAGATCGCCCCCTGGAACTACCCGCTGGAGCTGTCGGTCGGCGACGCGCTGCCCGCCTTCGCCGCCGGCAACGCGGTCGTCATGAAGCCGGACACCGAGACCTGCCTGACCGCGCTGTGGGCCCGCGACCTGCTCATCGAGGCGGGGCTGCCCGCCGACGTCTTCCAGGTCGTCATCGGCGACGGCCCGGTCGTCGGCCCCGAGATCGTCAAGCACGCCGACTACGTCTCCTTCACCGGCTCCACCCGCACCGGCCGCGAGGTCGCCCAGGGCGCCGCCGCCCGCCTGGTCGGCGTCTCCCTGGAACTCGGCGGCAAGAACGCCATGCTGGTCCTGGAGGACGCCGACATCGAGAAGGCGGCCGCCGGCGCCGTCCGCGCCTGCTTCTCCTCCGCCGGCCAGCTGTGCATCTCCATCGAGCGGCTCTACGTCCACGAGTCGATCGCCGACGCCTTCCTGGAGCGCTTCGCCGCCCGCACCAGGGCCATGCGGCTGGGCAGGTCGCTGGCCTACGGCGCCGACATGGGCTCGCTGGTGGGGGAGCGGCAGCTGGAGACCGTCACCCGGCACGTCGACGAGGCCGTCGCCAAGGGCGCGAGGCTCGTCGCCGGCGGGGTCGCCCGCCCCGACATCGGCCCGTACTTCTTCGAGCCGACGATCCTCGACGGCGTCACCGAGCCGATGGCGGTGTGCACCGAGGAGACCTTCGGCCCGGTCGTCTCCGTCTACCGCTTCGGCACGGAGGACGAGGCGATCGAGCAGGCCAACGCCACCCCGTACGGCCTGAACTCCTCGGTCTGGACGAAGAACGGCTCCCGCGGCCGCGCGGTCGCCGCCCGCCTGCGCACCGGCACCGTCAACGTCAACGAGGGCTACGCGCCCGCCTACGGCAGCGTCCAGTCGCCGATGGGCGGCATGAAGGACTCCGGCCTCGGCCGCCGGCACGGCTCCGAGGGCATCCTCAAGTACACCGAGGCCCAGACGGTGGCCCAGCAGCGGCTGCTCCCGATGGCCCCCTCGCTGGGGATGGACGACGAGAAGTACGCCGCGTTCATGAGCCGGAGCCTGCGGCTGATGAAGGCCCTGCGCTTCAAGTAGGCACACCCGTTCCCGACCACCCGTTCTCGACGAGGAGAGCACGTGCCACAGGACACCTACGACTACGACGTCATCGTCGTCGGCTCCGGCTTCGGCGGTTCCGTCACCGCCCTTCGCCTGACGGAAAAGGGCTACCGCGTGGGTGTCCTGGAGGCCGGCCGACGCTTCACCCGCGAGAGTCTGCCGAAGAACTCCTGGGACCTGAAGAACTACCTGTGGGCCCCCAAGCTCGGCATGTACGGCATCCAGCGCATCCACCTGCTGGGCAACGTGATGGTGCTGGCCGGCGCGGGCGTGGGCGGCGGCTCGCTCAACTACGCCAACACCCTCTACGTACCGCCGAAGCCGTTCTTCGACGACCCGCAGTGGCGTGACATCACCGACTGGCAGGAGGAGCTGAAGCCGTACTACGACCAGGCCCGGCGCATGCTGGGCGTACGGCTCAACCCGACCATGACCCCCTCCGACGTCCACCTGAAGGCGGCGGCGGAGCGGATGGGCGTCGGCGACACCTTCCACATGGCGCCGGTCGGCGTGTTCTTCGGCGACGGCGAGGACGCCGACGGCACGGCGAAGGCCAAGCCCGGCGAGCAGGTCGAGGACCCCTACTTCGGCGGCGCCGGGCCCTCCCGCAGGGCCTGCACCGAGTGCGGCGAGTGCATGACCGGCTGCCGCCACGGCGCGAAGAACACCCTCAACGAGAACTACCTGCACCTCGCCGAGAAAGCGGGCGCGGTCGTGCACCCCATGACCACGGTGGTCTCGATCACCGACGACTCCCTGGGCGGGTACGCGATCGCCACCCTGCCCACCGACGACCGCCGCAAGTCCTCCAGAGGCCGCGTCTTCAAGGCCCGCCGGGTCGTCGTCGCGGCCGGCACCTACGGCACCCAGACCCTGCTGCACCGCATGAAGGCCGGCGGCCGGCTGCCTCACATCTCGGACAGGCTGGGCGAGCTGACCCGTACCAACTCCGAGGCCCTGGTCGGCGCGCAGACCGACAGCCGCCGTTATCGCAAGGCCACCGGCGAGCCGAAGGTCGACTTCACCCGCGGGGTCGCCATCACGTCCTCGATCCACCCGGACGAGAACACCCACATCGAACCGGTCCGCTACGGCAAGGGCTCCAACTCGATGGGCGGCCTGTCCATCCTCCAGGTGCCCTACGCCGAGGGCTCGTCGAGGGCGCTGGCCTGGCTGCGCAACGCCGCCCGCCACCCCCTGCTCGTCCTGCGCTCCCTGTCCAACCGCCGCTGGTCGGAGCGGACCATCATCGGCCTGGTGATGCAGTCGCTGGACAACTCCCTGACGACGTACCTGAAGCCGGACGGCGTCGGCAAGGGCCTGCTCACTGCCCGGCAGGGCCACGGTGCCCCCAACCCCAAGCAGATCAGGGCCGCCTCCGAGGCCGCGTCCGTGATCGCCGCGGACATCAACGGCTTCGCCGGCTCCAACGTCGGCGAACTGATGGGCACCCCGCTCACCGCCCACTTCCTGGGCGGCTGCCCCATCGGCTCCTCCCGGGAGACCGGCGTCATCGACCCGTACCACCGCCTCTACGGCCACCCCGGCATCTCGGTCGTCGACGGTGCCGCGGTCTCCGCCAACCTGGGGGTGAACCCGTCCCTCACCATCACCGCGCAGGCCGAGCGCGCGATGTCGTACTGGCCCAACAAGGGCGAGGAGGACCCGCGTCCGGCGCAGGGGGAGGCGTACCGGCGTCTCGCGCCCGTCGAGCCGAAGAGCCCGGCGGTCCCGGCGGAGGCGTTCGGCGCGCTGCGGCTGCCGTTCCTGGGGATGCCCGCGGTGCCGCCCAAGAAGTGACGTGAAACGGAAGAAGGACCCGCGCTCCCCTCCGAGCGCGGGTCCTTCTTCCGTCCGTGGAGTGGTCCGGGCCTAGGCGGCCGTGTGCGAACCGGCGGTCTTGCGGCGACGGACCACGAACATCGCGCCACTGCCGAGCGCGACGGCGGCACCGCCGACGAGCCCGATCACGGGCAGCGCGGAGGAGGAACCGGTCTCGGCGAGGCTGCCGTCGACCTTCGGCGTGTCGCTGCTCGGCTTCTGGTCCGTGACCGGGACCTGGCCGCCTTCCTGCGGCTCGGTGCCGGAGGTGTCCGTGCCGGCCGAGACGATCTGGAACTTGTAGGCGACATCGCCGTAGCCGGTGCACTCGCCGTCGCTGTCACCGTAGATCGTCGCGCCGAGCGAGAAGCCGGCACCGACGGGGGCGGACGACGACACGTTGAGACGCATCGGGATGTCGACCTGGAAGTCGGGCTTCAGCGTGTCGGTGTAGCCCACGTATCCGACCGCGTAACCGGAGTCGTCGAGGTCCTCCCAGACCTCGTCCTGCGGGTTCCAGCCCTGGAGGCGGACCTGCTTGGACTTGAAGATGTCCTCGCCCGACTTGTCCGCGGAGGCGCCGGCGAAGAAGTCGAGGTCCTTGAGCGTGGAGCCGGAGTTGTTGAGCACGCTCAACGTGAACTTGTGCCAGCCGCTGCCCACGGCGATCTTGCCCGGCAGGCCGGTGATGCTGACGTCGACCTTGGAGTCCTTGCACTCGTCGACCGGACCGTCGGAGGGCGAGGCGGAGGCACTCGGGGAAGCCGAGGCACTCGCGGAGGCGGAGGTGGAGGCGGTGGCCTCGGGACTGCTCTGCTCGGCGGCGGGTGAGCTGTCCTCGGCGGCCGGGGAGCTGTCCTCTGCGGCGGGCGAGCTGTCTTCCGCGGCCGGGGAGCTGTCCTCGGCGGCGGGCGAGCTCTCCGTGGCGGCCGGGCTGCTCGTGGACGTGTCGGGGGTGTCGTCCGCGAAGGCGACCGGCGCGGACAGCAGGGCGAGAGGAGCGAGGACCGCGGTCGCGGCCGCGACACCCATGGCACGGCGAAGCTTCATCGAAAACCTCAAGGAGTCCAGTGTGGAGGGCTCCGCGTGTGGGGCGCGGGTTTGTGGCCCTTGTTCGCAGAGTTGGATCAGTGAGCCGTGGGAAGGGTTGTGCGCTCCTTCACAGATTTTTTATGTGCCCTGGATCACGTACGCTCTGCTGCTCGACAGGCGACCCACAGTTCGAGCGACTCCAGTTCGATGAATGCGGCGGTTCGCATGCTTCGATGACGTCGAGTGACGCAGAAAGGGCCGGCGCCGTGGCCGACACACCGTCCGACGAGCCGAGACCGGGTTCCGGCGGGGAACCGTCCGTACCCGACGAGGTCTGGGAGAAGTTCCTCCGGGACCACGGCTCCGCACCGAAGGAGCCGTCCGCGCGGGCCCGCATGGTCACCGAGCGGCTCCGGCAGCAGGAGGCGCGGGGCGAGTCGCCGGGTGGCTGGCGCACCGGGCCCGCCACGAGCGGGCGCACGTCCGGTCCCCGCAAGGGATGGGCGGTGCTCGGCGTGCTGCTGGCCGCCGCCGTGGCCGTCGTCGCCATGAAGCCGTCGCTGGTGCCGGGCGACCCCTTCGGCGCGGGGGACCCGGAAGCGGCCGCCGCCTCACCGCTGCCCGCCGAGACCGCCGCCCCGACCGCCGCGCCCTCCTCGGCGGACCCCGAAACCCCCACCCTGGTCCGCCCGTTCGCCGGTTCCCCGGCGGAGCGCTGGGCCGACGGGGAGGCCGGGATCGTGCTGCCGCAGGCGACCCGTGTCGGCTCCCTGTCCGCGGCCCAGGTGGAGCAGGCCCTCCGGCAGACCCGCACGCTCCTGGTCGACGCCAACCTCGACGCGGCCACCCTGCGCGGCGAACGCCCCGCCGGCGCGCTCGGCGTGATCGAACCGCGCCAGAAGGAGCTGCTGGACCGGCTGAACACGTCCCTGCGGAAGCCGGACCGCGAGCACGACCCGCTGTCGATGTTCAGCCGCTTCGACCCCGCCGAGATCAAGCTCGTCGGGGACGTCGTGAAGACCCGCGGCCGCATCACGTTCAAGGCCGGCGAGCAGGCGTCCGTCGCGATCCACGCCGACTACACCTTCGTCTACCCGGTGGTCAGGGCGGGCGGTTCGACGGAGGTCACCCGCACCATCGTGCGCCGCGTCCTCGACATCGAGATGTCCGACCCGGCCAAGTACCGGGTCACCCCGGGCAGGATCGCCGTCCGCCGTTACGACCAGCGGATCGGCAACTCCGCCTGCGACGTCCACGACGGCTACCTGCACCCGGGGTTCGGTGCGGACGGCCCGACCGGCGCGCCGCCGAGCGGTCCCACCACCGACCCCTACGATCGCAGCGAGGGCATCGGGGAGGACCGCGGCGAGGGCTGCGGGACGGTGTCGCGGGTCTGAGGCGATGACATGCGAAGGGCCCCGCGGACGCGACCGCGGGGCCCTTCTTTCGTCAGCACCGACGTCAGGGCAGCGTCGGTGCCTGGGAGCGGCGCCGGGGGGTTCCGCCGCTTGTCTCGTGTGCCCTCCGAGCGCCCTGGGTCGCCTCCCCGGCGCACGGGAGGCGCACGGAGGGTATGGACCTCTGGCAGTGCTGAGAGACAGGCAATGCGGTTGACTGCGAGGGGACTTGGGCTTTCTACGCATCGTGCTGGATGGACGCGGCGTCCGCAACCGTTTGACCCAGGGTTGTGCATTTTTGCATTTTCCGCCGGTCGGCCCCGGGCGTCCCCGGAGCCGACCGTTACTTGGGTGACCGGGCTGCTGTCCCCTGCCGTCCGGTCACAACCCTGGAGCGAGGTCCCACGACGCACGGCACGACCCGTACGTCTCATCGCTCCAGCAAGCCACGCGTGGTTCTTTCGGGCCCGCCCCTGGCTGGCGCGGACACCCCACCAACGAAGCGGTCCGCGGGGCGGTCACGCGCCGTACGGGTGAGAAGGCGTACGAACTCAGATGCGACCGCGGCACAGTTCGAGCAGGGTCATCGCGAGGGCGGTGCCGGGCCTGCCGAGGGCCTCGCTGTAGTGGTTCAGGACGTCCATCTCGCGCGAGAGGTTCACGCGCCGTCCGCCGGAGGTGATCCGCGCCTCCTGGATCACGGCCGACACGGCCATCCGTTCCTGGATCAGACCGATGATCCGGTCGTCGAGCGCGTCGATGCGCTCACGGGCGCCGGTGATCACGTCCGCGGCCTCGGGGGTACGGGCGCCGGTCACGTCGATGGCGGTCATGCGGGGCTCCTCGAAGGGTCGGAGTAGGTGCCCCGGAGGTCGGCAGGGTCCGCGAACGCCAGGCGCCCCGGACCTTGTCGGCCCGGGGCGCCTGGGAAGTCGCTCGTCAGTTGCTCAAGCGGCACGACCATGGCAGCCGGTGGGCCGGTCGCCATAGGTAAAGAGGAAGGTCGTGTGCTGAGGCATGGGGCCAGTATGCCGCGCCGCGCGGGGGTGTCCAAGACGGTTCGCATCCTGAGACGGGACCTGCGGGAGCTCGCCCAGGTAAGGGCCCCGCCGGGCCCGGTAGACTCGGCCGCACACACACCCTCGCTCACCGCCGGAAGGCAACCCGTGTCATCAGCGACCCCAGCCGCCACCGACACCGTTCTGGTCGTCGACTTCGGCGCGCAGTACGCCCAGCTCATCGCCCGTCGCGTCCGCGAGGCCCGGGTCTACAGCGAGATCGTGCCGAGCACCATGCCGGTCGCGGAGATGCTCGCCAAGAACCCGGCGGCGATCATCCTCTCCGGCGGCCCCTCGTCCGTGTACGAGGAGGGCGCCCCCCGCCTCGACCGCGAGCTCTTCGAGGCCGGCGTCCCCGTCTTCGGCATGTGCTACGGCTTCCAGCTGATGGCGCAGGTCCTCGGCGGCACCGTCGACAACAGCGGCGCGCGCGAGTACGGCCGCACGGACCTGCACGTGTCGAAGGCGTCCTCCACCCTCTTCGAGGGCACCCCGGCCGAGCAGCACGTGTGGATGTCGCACGGCGACGCCTGCTCGGCCGCCCCCGAGGGCTTCTCCGTGACGGCTTCCACCGACGTCGTCCCGGTCGCCGCCTTCGAGAACGACGACAAGAAGCTCTACGGCGTCCAGTACCACCCCGAGGTCATGCACTCCACGCACGGCCAGCAGGTCCTGGAGCACTTCCTGTACCGGGGCGCGGGCCTGACCCCGTCCTGGACCACCGGCAACGTGATCGAGGAGCAGGTCGCCGCGATCCGCGAGCAGGTCGGCGACAAGCGCGCCATCTGCGGTCTGTCCGGCGGTGTCGACTCCGCGGTGGCGGCGGCCTTGGTCCAGAAGGCCATCGGCTCCCAGCTGACCTGCGTGTACGTCGACCACGGCCTGATGCGCAAGGGCGAGACCGAGCAGGTCGAGAAGGACTTCGTGGCGGCGACCGGCGTACAGCTGAAGGTCGTGGACGCGGAGGAGCGGTTCCTGAAGGCCCTCTCGGGCGTCTCGGACCCCGAGGAGAAGCGGAAGATCATCGGCCGCGAGTTCATCCGGGTCTTCGAGCAGGCGCAGGCGGAGATCATCGCGGACGAGGGCCCGGCGGTGGAGTTCCTCGTGCAGGGCACCCTCTACCCGGACGTCGTCGAGTCCGGCGGCGGCACCGGCACCGCGAACATCAAGTCCCACCACAACGTCGGCGGCCTGCCCGAGGACCTCGAGTTCCAGCTGATCGAGCCGCTGCGCAAGCTGTTCAAGGACGAGGTCCGGATGGTCGGCCAGGAGCTCGGCCTGCCCGAGGAGATCGTCCAGCGCCAGCCGTTCCCCGGCCCCGGCCTCGGCATCCGCATCGTCGGCGAGGTCACCAAGGAGCGCCTCGACCTGCTGCGCGAGGCCGACGCCATCGCCCGCGAGGAGCTGACCGCGGCGGGCCTCGACCGCGACATCTGGCAGTGCCCGGTGGTCCTGCTCGCGGACGTCCGCTCGGTCGGCGTCCAGGGCGACGGCCGCACCTACGGCCACCCCGTCGTGCTGCGCCCGGTCTCCTCCGAGGACGCCATGACGGCCGACTGGTCGCGTCTGCCGTACGACGTCCTCGCGAAGATCTCCACCCGCATCACCAACGAGGTCAAGGACGTCAACCGGGTCGTCCTCGACGTCACCTCGAAGCCGCCGGGCACCATCGAGTGGGAGTGAGCCCCCTGACGGGGCTCAGGTGCGCCTGATCGTGCGCACCGGCTCGCCGGGCTTCCAGACCTGGACGACGAGGTACTTCTCGTCCTCGACGGAGGTCCGCACGACCTCCGTCAGCTCGGCACGGAAGAGGTGGAACGGCTCCGGCGGTTCCACCTCTTCGCCGTAGGCGGCCTTGGTCGCGGCGTCCTCGACCTCGAGAGCCCGGCCGGCGATCCGGACGTCGCCGCCTCCCATGGACTGGCCTTCCCCGGGGTTCGCCTGGAGCGCGAACCGTGGGTCGCGGCGCAGGTCCAGCGCCTTGAGGGAGTGGGGCATCATCCCCAGCCACAGCTCCCCGTTCAGGAAGCGGACCTCCAGGCCCGTGGTCCGCGGGGAGCCGTCCTTGCGCAGGGTCGCCAGGACATGGTGCGTGAAGGCGCCGAACCGTGCCTCGACGGTCCTCGCGAGCTCGGGTGCGGCGGCGGCGAAGTCCGCCCAGCCCGCTGTCGTACGACTCGTTGTCATACGACGAGTGTGGCGCCGATACCCGACACCTTCTGTCGGGTATGCGAGGTCACGCCGGATAGGGGACCGGACGGACGAAGCGCTCACGTCCCGCCTCGTCCCGCACCGGCGTGCAGCCCGCCGCCGTCAGCTGCGCGGCCAGCTTCGCCCGGCGGGCCGTGTTCATGCGCAGGGAGCCGAACATGAACGCCGGCATCAGGACCGCGAGCGGCAGCAGCACGGCGTAGAACCCGGTCAGCACCGCCAGCAGCAGGAACAGCACCCCGGCGCCCACCCCGATGGTGCGCAGCTGCACGGGGTTGCCGGCCTCGGTCATGGCGTCGTAGCGGATGACCTTCGTGAGCAGGTCGACCTCCGGCTGCGCCTCGGGCACCGGCGTGAGCGAGTTCAGGTGCATGCCGGGCACCGCGCCACCCGCGCCGACCTGCGGGAACGCGGCTGCGTTGGCCGCTGCGCGCTGCTGTGCCCAGGCCTCGCCGGAGCGGACCAGGTGCACGTGCAGCACCTTGTGGCGGCCGACGAGTCGGACGCCGACGTAGCGGAAGCCGAAGCACTCGGCGACGTAGACGAGCGCGGCGAAGCTCTTCAGGTCGGAGAAGGGGTGGACCAGCTCGACGTGATCCCGGTTCGCCAGCTGCCGCATCAGGCTGGTGAGGTGACGTTCGGCTTGGCTCATGAAGGGCTCCGGTGGCTGAAAAACGACGCTGAATCTGTGGTTCCGCATCTCAGACCCACGAGCACCCGGAACGGTTGCGCGCGTCATCTTTACAGAACATCTCTGTTCTCCTGAGCTGACCGACGGTAACTTCCGCCCCGTAACGCAACCCAGTGCTGGAGGAAGAACATGCACGGGACCCCCGGGGCCGGACCCACCCCGCCCCCGCCGCTCCCGACCGACCGGCTGCGGTTCGCGATGCCGCCCATGCATGACTCGGTCGACGACGAACGCCGGCACCGCAAGGAACGCCTGGCCGGCGCGCTGCGGATCTTCGGGCGGCTCGGCTTCGAGGACGGTGTCTCCGGGCACATAACGGCCCGCGACCCCGAGTTCTCGGACTGCTTCTGGGTCAACCCCTTCGGCATGTCCTTCAAGCACGTCACCGTGAGCGACCTGGTGCTCGCCAACTCCGACGGCCAGGTCGTCGAGGGCCGCTACCACGTCAACCAGGCCGCCTTCACCGTGCACGCCCAGGTCCACGCCGCCCGCCCGGACGTCGTCGCCGTCGCCCACTGCCACTCGGTGGGCGGCCGCGCCCTGTCCGCGCTCGGCGACCTCCTGGACCCCATCACCCAGGAGAGCTGCGCGTTCTACGAGGACCACGCCCTCTACGACGCCTACACCGGCGTCGCCGTCGACGCCGAGGAGGGCCGCCGCGTCGCCGCCGCGCTCGGCTCCCGCAAGGCGCTGGTGCTGCGCAACCACGGACTGCTGACGGTCGGCGACTCGGTGGACGCGGCCGCCTGGTGGTTCGTGTCCATGGAACGCTCCGCGCAGGTCCAGCTCACCGCCAAGGCGGCCGGCCGGCCCCTGCTCATCGACCACAAACTGGCGTCGGCCACCCGCGAACAGCTCGGCGGCGACCTGGTGGCGTGGATCAACTACCAGCCCATGTGGCAGGACATCAGCCGCAGCGAACCCGACCTGCTGAGCTGAGGGCCGCTAGAACCCCCGCAGCACCGCCGCCTTCGTCATCGCGAACTCCTCGTCCGTGAGCACCCCCTCCCGGTGGAGTTCGCCCAACTCCCGCAGCCTGCGCAGGAGTACGTCGTGGTGGTCGGCGGACGGCGGCAGGGCGCCGGCGAGCCGCGGCCGGTCGGCCCGGTCGACGGCATCCCGGGTGGAGGGGTGCGGCAGGCGGGCGGTGACCGCGGTGGCGACGAGCGCGGTCAGCAGGTCGCGGCGCGAGCTGCCCCACAGGTCCAGGGCGTACGGGTCCTTCTCCGGCGGCAGTTTGGAGAACACCGTCTCCCGCGTCACGAACCGCAGGAACCCGTCCTCGTAACCGGAGTTGGGCAGCCACTCGACCTGCACCAGGTCGCCGACGGCGATGATCCGCGGCCCCGTCGCCCGCTTGACCCGGTCCGAGGTGTCGGCCCAGTCGATGCGCACCTGGGTGCCGTCGAACGAGACCGTCCCGTCGGAGGAGCGGACCGAGACCGGGACCGGTGGACCCGGCAGCAGATACGTCCCGGTCGGCTCCTTGGGGATCTGGTCCAGCAGCAGCGCCCGGCGGATCTCCTCGGCGACGTACTCCGCGACCCCGGCCCGGTCGGCGTCCACCACCAGCCGGTAGGGGTCGGCCGGGTCCGGCAGCCGTCCGCCCGTCGCCTGCAGCAGCGGATCGGCGCCCTCACGCAGCCGCATCCGCAGCCGCCCCCGCTTGCGTTCCGGCTCGAAGACCACGCCCGCGATCGCCTCGAGGGGCACGGAGACCTCGCCGTACGTCTGCCGGAACAGCGGCACGGAGCGGTGCAGGCCCGGCGTGATCCGCACCGTGGTGCCGTCGAAGGCCCAGGTCCCGTCCCGCTGGATGATCTCGGCCATAGGGAAATTCTCGCAGCCGGGTCAACACGACGGCCTCCGCTTCACCCGTGCTGACCGGACCTGGCGGACACGGACCCACCGCGGTAGGGCACAATTCGCTGTCATCACAGGGGAGTTGCGGGGCGGCGGACGACTGCTGGGCAGGCGCGCCGGTCGACAGGCGATGGGTCGTGCGGAATGCGGGCGTCGGGCGTGGCGGTGCAGGAGGCGAGAGGGGGCGCGCAGACGGCCGCGCCCGGTGGGGCGCACGCGGGCGGCTGCGCCTGCGGGGACTGCCCGCACGGGGCGCGCGAGGGGCACCGGCGGGCGGTCGCCGAGTTCCTGCTCCTGCGCGACGGGTTCGCCGCCGGACAGGGCGTGCCCGCCGCCGTGGCCCACTCCGCCCAGGCCTCCCGCCAATGGGTCTCGGAGGAACTCACCCAGTCCGCGGAACTCGTCGCCGAACGGGGCCGCGCCGACGGCGAGGCGTGGCTGGCCCGCCTGTGGCGGTACACCACCGTCACCGTATGGGCGCTGGTGACGGCGCTGCTCCTGGTGCAGGCGCTGACGGCGATCGGCGCGGGCTGGACCTCCGCACGCACCGCCGGACTCCTGGCGGCCCTGCTCGTGGCGGCCGCGCTCACGGCCGCGTCATGGTTCCACCGGGCCCGCGGCGGCGCCCTGGCCCCGGTCATCGGCGAGGACAACCGCCTGTCCACCTCGCGCACCGTGGCGGCGGCCTGGGTGCTCTTCGTCGCCTACGCCGTGCTCGTGCTGGCGGCCCGCCTCGCCGCCGCCTCGGGCCATGCCGAGCGCGACGCCCTCCTCTCCGGCCTCGCGCTCGCCCGCGGCGCGGGCGTGGTGACCGTCCTCGCCGTGGTGTGCGCCATCGCGGTCCTGGTCCGGCGCGTGGTCGGGCTGCGGGTCCTCGGTCAGCGGCTGCAGAAGGTACGGGCGGACCGGCCGCGGGCGGCCGACCTGCTGACCGACGACGCCGGACGCGGCACCTTCGCCGACATCCAGTACGTCGCGATCAGCGCCGTCGCCCTGCTGTTCTCGGCGGTCCGGCTGGCCCGCCGCCCCGACCAGCTGCCCGGCCTGCCGTGGGGCCTGGCCGTCGTGGTGCTGGTGTCGGCCGCGACCTACGTGGCCGGCAAGTACGCGGAGGGCGGCCGCCCGGTGATCCTCTCCGTGGTGCGCGCCAGGGAGGCCGGCGACCTCGACGGCCCGATCCGCACCGGCGACGACATCGAGATCCGCGGCGCGGGCTTCGTCCCGCCGGGCGCGCAGGGCGCCGACCGGCTGTCCCGGATGGTCGTGCGCATCGGCGCGGTGAACGTGCACGTCCCCCTCGTCCCGGTCACCGGCGGCTTCAGCAACCCCACCGACGCCGTGCTCACGGTGCCGGTCCCGGCCGATGTCGAACCCGGCCGGGTCGAGGTGCAGGTGGTCACGGCGGCCGGGGTGGAGACGAACCGGTATGCGATCGATGTGACGGACTGAAAGCAATGAGGCGAGCGACACCGAAGTGACCGCTTCGGCCGACTCGTCGGGGCCTGGACGGAAAACTCCTCGAACAGTTTGAGCGGCCTCGGTCCTGCGTACGTATCGTCTGTCAAGGGGTCCCGGCCCGACGGGCGAGAGGCGACAGCGATGACTCACGGCATGCGCACGGACACGTACACCCCCCACCTCGACGACGAACGCGGCGTGCGGGACAACCTCGCCCGCTACGCACTCCTCCCTCTGCGCGTCTTCCTCGGCGTCACCTTCATCTACGCCGGGCTCGACAAGCTCACGAACAGCGCCTTCATGAAGTCCTCCGGTGCCGGTTCCATCGGCGAGACGATGCGTTCAGTCCGCGACTCCTCTGCCATCCCGGCCATGGTGGACCTGGCCCTGAAGAACCCCGTCGGCTTCGGCTACGCCATCGCCCTCGGTGAGCTGGCCGTCGGCATCGGCACCCTGATCGGCCTGCTGGCCCGCCTAGCGGCGCTCGGCGGCGCGCTGATCTCCTTCAGCCTGTGGATGACCGTGAGCTGGGCCAACGACCCGTACTACTACGGCAACGACCTCGCCTACCTGATGGCCTGGCTCCCGCTCGTCCTCGCGGGCGCCCCCATGTTCTCCCTGGACGCAGCCCTCCGCACCCGGCGACGGAGGCGGACCGCGGGCTACTAGGGCGCGGCGGCGCGATCCGCGCTACTGCGGCGGCTCCGCCCCCGGGCCCACCGGCGCCCTCTCCCCGCCGGCCGGGACCGCCCGCCGCCGGCGTACGCCCCGACCGATCAGCCCCACCACGCCGGCGAGGAACAGCCCGCCCACGACGAGCGGGATCACCGCGAACCACGGCGTCTCCCACGCCCCGCCCGCGTCCCCGGCGTAGACGACGCCCGCGAGGGCGAGGAAGCAGCCGGCGACCAGCCTGCCGGGCTGGAACTCATGACGCAGCACGGCTCACCTCCGCCTGCCCGAGGCCGACCTGGAGGTCGAGGTCGAGGGTGCCGGCGTTCCCGCCGCCCTCGGCCGGTGTCAGGGTCACGTCCTTGTGCTTGCCCGGCTGCACGTCCACGTCCTGCTTTCTGTCTCCCGGCAACTGGATGTCGCCCACGCCCACGTCGATCGTCAGCCTCACGGTGACGTCCTCCGGCACGATCACCCGCAGCCGGCCCGCCCCGACCTCGGCCCGCGTGGTCACCGTCTGCCCCTTCGCCGGCCGCAGCCGGCTCAGGTCCAGAGTGCCGACACCGCTGCCGAGCTCGTAACCCTCGCGCACGTCCGCCACGGCGGCCGGCTGCCAGGTGGTGCGCGTCCAGTGCGTGCCGATGTCCTTGGGCAGGGCGGCCGACGAGGCGAGCAGCGCCGCCGTGACGACGGCCAGGAAGACCGATCCCGCTCCCGTGCGCCCCAGGAAGGCGCTGACCGCTATGCCGAGGCCGAAGACGACGAGCGCCCAGGCGAGTCCGGTCTGCAGGCTGGTGCCGAGCGCGTGGTCGTGCCAGGTGGCGGCGGTGCCAAGGCCGCCCGCGAGGAGAGCGAGCAGGAAGATCCAGCCGCCGATCCAGCGGGGGCCGCGCGGCCTCGGCGTGGGGACGCGCTGCGTGCGGAGGTCCCCGCGGTCGGTCCAGGAGGGGCCGAGGCCGATGTCGGCGATGTCCCGGTCGCGTGAATCCGTCGGACCCCACAGGTAGCCGGTGCCGCCGACATGGGTGCCGTCCTTGACGATGGGGTCGCGCCACCAGGAGGGGTAGGAGGCGGGGACGGGCGGCGCCTGGGCCTCCGGCGGGGCGTCGGCGACGGCCTGCGCGGCCAGCGGGTCCGGGTCGGGGGCGCCGCGCCCGCGCGACCAGTAGCCGGCACCCGCCAGCAACAGGGAGAGGACGACGGCGAAGGCCAGCACCCCGCCGTTCCTCAGCATCGTCAGGAACACCCCGCAGCCGACCAGCGCGAACAGCACCGCGGTCAGCGCCTGCCCGTCGACGCGGCCGGTGAGCAGCTTGCGGACCTCGTTCTCCTCGTCGTCCTCGAACGGGACGAGGAGCCAGACGAAGCCGTAGAAGATCAGGCCGATGCCGCCGGTCGCGGAGAGCACGACGAGGGTGATCCGGAAGATCACCGGGTCCATGTCGCACTGCCGCCCGAGCCCGGAGCACACTCCGGCGAGCATCTTGTACCGCCGGTCGCGCCGGAACGGGGCCCCCGCGTCCGCCACGGCGCCGGGGTCCGCGCCGGGTTCCGGGCCGGTGGCGGTCGGGGCGTGCGCGGCGGGCGCGGCATCCTGCGGCCCGGCGCCCGGGGAGGGGCGCGGGCCGGAGCCGGGTCCCGGACCCGTCGCGGCGCGCTCGTGATCTGTCATGGCTCCATGGTGACGGGCGGGCCGCCCCGGCGGGAGTCGGGACGACCCTGGACCGACCCTGATATCGCCCCTGAGCCGGCTGCGGAAAGCGCTCGAAGGGCCGCGCCGCCGAAGATCAGGGGAGTCTCGGGGGCCGACCCTGATGTCCCCGTCGCGCCGTCGTGTGAGGATCGGTGGCATGCCGGAAGCCGCTGCAGCGCCCCTCGTCGAACCGCGGCCGCCGCGCAAGCTCTACCGCAGCAGCGACGGACGCTGGCTGGGTGGTGTGGCGCGGGGGCTCGCCGGGCATCTCGGACTGCCCGTCATCTGGGTCCGGCTGGTCTTCGTGGGCCTGTTCATGGCGGACGGCCTCGGCGCGCTGCTGTACGCCGCGTTCTGGTTCTTCGTACCGCTCGGCGTCGGCGGAGTCGGCGGGCAGAAGCCCCCGGCGCTCGTCAGCACCGAGACCTCGCCCGACGGCCGCCGGCGGCTCGTGGCCCGCAAACCGGACCGGGGCCAGATCGTCGCGCTGCTCCTCATGGTCGTGCTGGCCCTGGTCTTCGTGGGCAACGTCAAGCTGAGCGGGGGCGTCAAGGCGTATCTGTGGCCCGCCGTCCTCGTCGGCGCGGGCGTCGCCCTGGTGTGGCGCCAGGCGGACAACGCCCGGCGGGCCCGCTGGGTCGAGGTCGGCCGCCGCCGCCGCACGCTCACCCTGCTGCGCGCCGCGGGCGGCGTCCTTCTCGTCACCGCCGGTGTCTCCGGCATCTTCGTCCTCCAGGGCTCCGCCGCCCACCTCGGCTCCGTCCTGCAGGCCGCCCTGGCGGTGCTGGTCGGGATCACGCTCCTGGCCGGGCCCTACCTCGTGCGCATGACGCAGGACCTGTCCGAGGAACGCCTGATGCGCATCCGCGCCCAGGAGCGCGCCGAGGTCGCCGCCCATGTCCACGACTCCGTGCTGCACACCCTGACCCTGATCCAGCGCAACGCGGAGAACGCCGGCGAAGTGCGCCGTCTGGCCCGCGCCCAGGAACGCGACCTGCGCACCTGGCTGTACAAACCGGAGGGCACCGGCAAGGACGAGGCCGACGAGCCCGCCGATCTCGCCGACGCGGTCCGGCGCAACGCCGCCGAGGTCGAGGACAAGCACGGCGTGCCCATCGAGGTCGTCGTCGTCGGCGACTGCCCGCTCGACGAGAGGATCGCGGCGCAGATGCAGGCCGCGCGCGAGGCGATGGTCAACGCCGCCAAGTACGGTGGCGAGGGAGGCGCGGTGCAGGTCTACGCCGAAGTGGAGGGCAAGACGGTGTTCGTGTCGGTGCGGGACCGCGGTCCCGGCTTCGACCTCGACTCGATACCCGCCGACCGCATGGGCGTCAGAGAATCGATCATCGGCCGCATGGAGCGCAACGGCGGCACGGCGCGGCTGCGCGCGGTGCCCGACGGCGGCACGGAGGTCGAGCTGGAGATGGAGAGGGCGGAGAAGACGTCATGAGCGATCCGACCGAGGCGAACGAGCCCGTGGAACCGACCGGCGGGAGCGCCGGCGAGCGGCACGTGCGCGTGGTCCTCGTCGACGACCACCGCATGTTCCGTACCGGCGTCCAGGCCGAGATCGGCCGGACCGACGAGACCGGCGTGGAGGTCGTCGGCGAGGCCGCGGACGTCGACCAGGCGGTCACGGTCATCACCGCGACCCGCCCCGAGGTCGTCCTCCTCGACGTCCACCTCCCGGGCGGCGGCGGCGTCGAAGTGCTGCGCCGCTGCGCCCCGTTGATGGCCGACGCCGAGCGGCCGGTGCGCTTCCTCGCGCTGTCCGTGTCGGACGCGGCGGAGGACGTGATCGGCGTGATCCGCGGCGGCGCCCGCGGCTACGTCACCAAGACGATCACCGGCACCGACCTCGTCAACTCCGTCTTCCGGGTCCAGGAGGGGGACGCCGTGTTCTCCCCGCGGCTGGCCGGCTTCGTCCTGGACGCCTTCGCCTCCACCGACGCCCCGCCGGTCGACGAGGACCTGGACCGTCTCACCCAGCGCGAGCGCGAGGTGCTGCGGCTGATCGCCCGCGGGTACGCCTACAAGGAGATCGCCAAGCAGCTGTTCATCTCGGTGAAGACGGTCGAGTCCCATGTCTCGGCGGTGCTCAGGAAGTTGCAGCTGTCGAACCGGCACGAGCTGACCCGGTGGGCGACGGCCCGGCGGCTGGTCTGAGGCTCACACCACCCGTGTCGCGCCCGCGAAAGGCATCTCGTCGATCGGCGCGATCCGCACCGGAGCCGAGGGGTTCGGGGCGTGGATCATCTGCCCGTTGCCGATGTAGATGCCGACGTGGCTGATGCCCGAGTAGAAGAACACCAGGTCGCCCGGGAGCAGTTCGGAACGCGAGACGCGCCGGCCGGCGTCGATCTGCGCGTACGTCGTGCGGGGCAGCGAGACGCCCGCGGAGCGGTACGCGGACTGGATGAGGCCCGAGCAGTCGAAGGCGTCGGGGCCGGTGGCCCCCCACACGTACGGGCTGCCGAGCTTGGAGTAGGCGTACTGGACGGCCGCCGCGGCACGGGAGTCGGGTGCCTGGGCCGTGGCCGAGCCGGGCGCCTGGAGGCCGACGCGTCCGTCCGTTCCCGACCGGGAGGCGCGGCTCGTACCGCCGCCGTCCAGGCCGAGCCGGGCGCGCTCCTCGGAGGACAGGCCGGACAGCAGCCGACGTGCCGCGTCGAGCTTCCCGGTGATCGTCTTCTTCTGCCGCGCCAGTTCGGCCTGCCGTGCCTTCAGCGAGGTCAGTTCGACGCGGGCGGTCCCGCGCAACTGCTCGATGTCCCGCAGCTGTTGGCGTACGCCCGCGACGGCCGCCGCCTGCCGGGTGCCGACCCGGTCGACGAACTCGGCGTCGTCCAGGTACCGGTTCGGATCGCTGGAGAGGACGAGCTGCAGCGCCGGGTCAAGGCCGCCGCCCCGGTACTGCGCCGCGGCGATCGAACCCAGCGCGTCCCGCGCCGAGTTGAGCTTTTCCGTCTTGCGCGCCGCCTCGTCCCGCAGGGTCGACAGACGGTGTTCGGCGGCCCGCGCCTTCTCCTTGGCGCCGTCGTACTTCTGGGTGGCGGTCTCCGCCTCCAGGTAGAGCCGGTCCACCTTCGCCTTGACCTGCGCCGGAGTCAGCTGGGGTGCGGCCTGTCCGGTCCCCTCGAAGGCCGTCGCGGTCGCGGCGCCCGCCAGGGCGATGGTGAAGGCCGTACGGGCGGTGCTGCCGCCCAGTGCTGATCTCCGACCGGGCTTGCGATGCGCTGCCACCTGGACTGCACGTCCTTTCGTACGACCACCCCCTGCGGGGCGGCTTACGCGTCCGGCGGCGGGCCGCACAGGGGAAGCGGGCCGCCGCCGGACCTTCTCGGCGGTGGTGGCCGACTGCCGCCCCTGGCCCGGGCGGCGGTGGGGAGCCGGTCACCTGGGGAAGGACGCTAAACCCGGCTGTGTCGGTCCGGTAACGCATTGTGCGGAAGTGCCGTGAGTGAGGCGACGGGTGACCGCATCCGACCGCGATCCTGGCCCTGCGCCGTCGGGTTCACACGGTGCGCTGACCGATGTGACGGTTTTCGGGTGGCTCCGGCCGCCGCGGTGCTATGGCGCATATATGCGAGATCGACCGGCGGGGGAGGGCCGGTGTCGAAGGCCCCGGACACCGCTGTCTAAGCTCCGGCCTCATGGACGTACTCATCCATCTCTTCGTCGGCCTGCACATCGTCGGCATCGCCGCACTCCTCGGCGGCTTCCTCACCCAGATGAAGGCGATGGGGCAGGGCACGGCCCGCTTCGTCCCCGGCATGCTGCACGGGGCGCTGACCATGCTGGTCACCGGCGCGATCCTGGTCGGCCTCAACCAGGCCGACGACCATCACGTCAACAACATCAAGATCGGCATCAAGCTGGCCCTGCTGATCGTGATCCTCGGCCTGGTCTATGTGAAGCGGGACGAGGAGACGGTCGACAAGAGCATGTTCGGCCTGGTGGGCGCGCTCACCACGACGAACATCTTCATCGCGGTCCTGTGGACCTGACGCGGGCGCACGGCGGCTGCCGTGCGCCCGCGCCCAGGCCCCGCGTCGGAGCGGCCCGGCTCAGGCCGGCCGCACCACGCTGTGGATGATGGACTCGCCGCCGTAGTAGATCGACTCCTCGCGGACGTACGCGCCCGGCTTCGGGGCGTGGATCATCATGCCGTTGCCGATGTAGATGCCGACGTGGCTGATGTCGTCGTAGAAGAAGATCAGGTCGCCGGGCTGGGCGTCGGTGAGGGAGACGGTGGTGCCGGTGTTCACCTGGTCGTAGGTGGTGCGCGGGAGCGTGACGCCGGCGGCCTTCCAGGCGGCCTGGGTGAGGCCGGAGCAGTCGTAGGAGCCGGGGCCGGTGGCGCCCCAGACGTACGGCTTGCCGATCTGCGCGCGGGCGAAGGCGATCGCCTTCGCCGCCTTGGTGGCGTACGTGGAGTCCGAGGTGCTGGTGCCGGTACCCGTGCCGGTGCCGGAGGTGGACGTGGAGCCGCTGTCCTGGGTGGCGGCCGCCGCCTCGGCCTGCGCGGCCGCCTGCTGCTTGGCCAGCTCGGCGGCCTTGCGGGCGGCCTCCTCCTGCTTCTGCTTCTCGATCTCGGCGAGCCGTGCCTTCTCCTCGGCCGTCAGCTTCGACAGCAGCTCGCGCGCGGAGCTGAGCTTGCGCTGCACCGTGGACTTGGCGGTCTGCAGGTCGCTCTGCGTCCGGGTGAGCGACTCCAGGCTCCGCGAGGCCTCCTCGCGCTTCTTCATCGTCGCCGACTGCTCGGCGAAGTAGTCGTCGACCGCGCTCTTCTGACGTGAGGTCAGCCGGCCCATCAGCTGCGCCTGGTCGAAGTAGTCCTGCGGGGAGTCGGCGAGCAGGAAGGTCGCCGTGTCGGGTGCGGCGGCACCGGTGCGGTACTGGGCGGCGGCGAAGGAACCGAGCTGTTCGCGCTCCTGGTTGAGCTTCTGGGCGCGCTGGGCGACGTCGTCGAGGAGGGTGTCGACCTGCTTGCGCTGCTTGGTCGTCTTCTCCTTGGCCGCGTTGTACTTCTCGGTGGCCGACTCGGCCTGGCGGTAGAGGTCGTCGACCTTCTTCTCGACCTCCTCGAGGCTGGGCTTGCCGTCGGCGGAGGGTGCTGCGGTGGCCGTCTGGGACAGCAGTGCCACGGAGGTGAGGGCGGCCGTGGCGAGAGCGGGGGTGCGTATGCCTGCTACGCGCGTTCCCGCGGGGCGCGACTTGCGGTGCGACGCCAAGGGAGGCGACTCCTTCCATATTCCGCCTACCGAGTTAGCTGTCGGGTTCGGGCGGGTGGTTCGGAAGGGTTGCCCTACGGTCCGCTCCCCGCAGGGGGGTCGGGCCGATTCACCCCAAGGTCGGTTGGGTCCCCGGCTCCGGACGGCGCGGCGGCGCCCCGGACTCGGCGGAGGCCACGCGGCCCGGCGACGTTCGCCGGTGGGGGTCGTATGGCCTGCGCGGAACGGTAGCCAACTCGTGTGGCCCCTGTGAAGGACGATGTTCGATATGCCCGATACATTTTCGTGACCTTCGGTCAACCTTCCGCCGCTGCTCACGGACGGTGACAAAAGTGTGCGCAGGGTGCGCGGCGCGATCGGATCCGGCGATGTTCTCAGGGCGGCGGCGGGCTGTCAGTGGGGCCCCCTAGACTCGGAGAGCGATGAGCAGCCTCTTTGACGACAGCTTCCTGGCGGACCTCCAGGCCCCCCGCGGCCACGAGGAGCCCCCGCCGCCGCCCGAGGACGATCACACGCCGGAGCCGGTTCCGGACGATCTGTTCGGCGGGAACTTCGACGCGCCGCCGGACCGGGACTCCCACTACCGCGACGGCGCCCCGCGCCCGGCGATCGACCCGGCCGCGCTCCTCGACGGGCTGAACGAGAACCAGCGTGCGGCCGTCGTGCACGCCGGCACGCCCCTGCTCATCGTGGCCGGCGCCGGCTCCGGCAAGACCCGTGTGCTCACCCACCGCATCGCCCACCTCCTCGGCTCGCGGAACGTGCACCCCGGCCAGATCCTCGCGATCACCTTCACCAACAAGGCCGCCGGCGAGATGAAGGAGCGCGTCGAGCAGCTCGTCGGGCCGCGCGCGAACGCGATGTGGGTGATGACCTTCCACAGCGCGTGTGTGCGCATCCTGCGCCGCGAGAGCAAGAAGCTCGGCTTCACGTCCTCGTTCTCGATCTACGACGCCGCCGACTCCAAGCGCCTGATGGCCCTGGTCTGCCGGGACCTGGAGCTCGACCCCAAGCGCTATCCGCCCAAGTCCTTCAGCGCCAAGATCAGCAACCTGAAGAACGAGCTGATCGACGAGGAGGACTTCGCCGCCCAGGCCACCGACGGCTTCGAGAAGACCCTCGCCCAGGCCTACGCCATGTACCAGTCGCGGCTGCGCGAGGCCAACGCCCTCGACTTCGACGACCTGATCATGACGACGGTCAACCTGCTGCGCGCCTTCCCGGACGTCGCCGAGCACTACCGCCGCCGCTTCCGGCACGTCCTGGTCGATGAGTACCAGGACACCAACCACGCCCAGTACGCGCTGGTGCGCGAGCTCGTGGGCACCGGCGCGCACGACGAGGACGTCCCGCCGAACGAACACGACCTCCCGCCCGCCGAACTGTGCGTCGTCGGTGACGCCGACCAGTCGATCTACGCCTTCCGCGGCGCGACGATCCGCAACATCCTCCAGTTCGAGGAGGACTACCCGGACGCGACGACGATCCTGCTGGAGCAGAACTACCGCTCCACCCAGACGATCCTGTCCGCAGCCAACGCGGTCATCGAGCGCAACGAGTCCCGCCGCCCGAAGAACCTGTGGACCAACGCCGGCGCGGGCGCGCGCATCACCGGCTACGTCGCCGACACCGAGCACGACGAGGCGCAGTTCGTCGCCGACGAGATAGACCGCCTCACCGACGCGGGCGACGCGAAGGCCGGCGACGTCGCCGTCTTCTACCGCACCAACGCCCAGTCCCGTGTCTTCGAAGAGGTCTTCATCCGCGTCGGCCTGCCCTACAAGGTCGTCGGCGGCGTCCGCTTCTACGAGCGCAAGGAGGTCCGGGACGTCCTGGCCTACCTCCGGGTCCTCGCCAACCCCGAGGACTCGGTGCCGCTGCGCCGCATCCTCAACGTCCCCAAGCGGGGCATCGGCGAGCGCGCCGAGGCGATGATCGACGCCCTCTCCCAGCGCGAGAAGATCAGCTTCCCGCAGGCCCTGCGCCGCGTCGACGAGGCGTACGGCATGGCCGCCCGGTCCACCAACGCCGTGAAGAAGTTCAACACGCTGATGGAGGACCTCCGTACGATCGTCGACTCCGGCGCGGGCCCCGCGACCGTCCTGGAGGCGGTGCTCGAACGGACCGGCTATCTCGCCGAGTTGCAGGCCTCGACCGATCCGCAGGACGAGACCCGGATCGAGAACCTCCAGGAACTCGCGGCCGTGGCACTGGAGTTCGAGCAGGAGACCGCGGAGGGCGAGACCACCGCGGGACTGGCCGACTTCCTGGAGCGGGTGGCCCTGGTCGCCGACTCCGACCAGATCCCGGACGAGGACGAGGACGGCTCCGGCGTCATCACGCTGATGACCCTGCACACCGCCAAGGGCCTGGAGTTCCCGGTGGTCTTCCTCACCGGCATGGAGGACGGCGTCTTCCCGCACATGCGCGCCCTCGGCCAGACCAAGGAGCTGGAGGAGGAGCGGCGGCTCGCCTACGTCGGCATCACGCGCGCGCGGGAACGGCTGTACCTGACCCGCTCCTCCCTGCGCAGCGCCTGGGGCCAGCCGTCGTACAACCCGCCCTCCCGCTTCCTGGAGGAGATCCCGGCCCACCACGTCGACTGGAAGCGCACGGGCGCCACGTCCCCCGTCTCCTCCGGGCCCGCGTCCGGGGTGGCCGCCTCCCTGTCGTCCTCCCGCTCGCGCTCCTCGGCGTCGGGCGCGTCCGGCTTCGCCACGCGGCGGACGTCCGAGAAGCCGGTGGTCTCCCTGGCCGTCGGCGACCGCGTCACGCACGACCAGTTCGGGCTCGGCACCGTCGTCGCGGTCAAGGGCACCGGCGGGAACGCGGAGGCGACGATCGACTTCGGCGACACCAAGCCCAAGCGGCTGCTGCTGCGGTACGCGCCGGTCGAGAAGCTCTGACACGAAACGGCCCCCGCTGCTCCTCGGGAGCGGGGGCTCGTACGGCGGTCGGGGACGCCTACGTCGGGTCGAGGCCGTGGCTGCGCAGCCACGGCAGCGGGTCTATGGCCGCACCGCCCGCGGGGTGCACCTCGAAGTGCAGGTGCGGGCCGGTGGAGTTGCCCGAGTTGCCGGAGTACGCGATCGGCTGCCCGGCCTTCACCGTCGTACCGGAGGGGACGCGGTAGGAGGAGAGGTGGCAGTACCACGTCTCCGTGCCGTCCTTCGCGGTCAGGATCAGCATGTTGCCGTAGGCGCTGTTCCACTGCGTGCGGACGGTGCCGTCGGTCGCGGCCATCACCGTCGTGCCGTAGGAGACGGGGAAGTCGATGCCGGTGTGCACGGACATCCAGTTGATGCCGGCCTGCCCGAAGTAGGCGCTGAGCCCCCGCTGGGCGACCGGCAGGGCGTACTTGGGGCGCAGCCGCTCCTTGCGGGCCGCCTCCGCCGCCGCCTTCTTCTTCTCGGCCTCCTGCTGGGCCTTGAGGTCGATGCGCTCCTGCGTCCGGCTCGCCCGGTCCGCGAAGTCGTCGGCGCCCGCGGACAGGCTCTCGAGCTGGGAGTCCAGTTTGTTGTTGGCGGCGGCCGGTTTCACCGCCTGCGCGGCCGAGGCGGTCGTCGAGCCGTCGTCGGAGGAGAAGGTGCCGACGGAGGCCGCCGCGATGCCCGCGACCCCCATCACGCAGGCCGAGGGGACGGCGATGGTCAGCAGCGCCGAGCGCTTGGGGGGCGTACGGCGGCGGGAGCGGGAGGCGTTGCGGGCGGCGGCGCGCGACGCCGGGGCGGGCGTCGACTCTTCCTGGTCGTCCAGGAGGGGCGTCACGGCGGGCAGCTCGCCCGTGGCGGTCAACAACTCGCCGTCCGAGTGCGGCTGTTCCTCGTAGCCGTCGTGCGGGTGTTCCTCGTAGCCGTCCTGCTGGTGCTCTTCGTAGCCGTCCTGCGGGTGGTCCTCGTACCCGCCGTGCTCGACCTGCTCGAAGACCGCCGTGGCCTGCCGGTCGAACGGTTCGCCTGCCGCGGGTGCCTCGCCGTCGGAGTTCCACTGCGTGGCGTCGTAGGCGCCCGTGTCGAAGGCCTGGGTGCCCCACCCCCAGTGCTGGGTCTGGTCGTTGGCGGCGGCGGCCTGGTCCGGTTGGAGCCAGGCGCTCGCGTCCCAGTGGCCGGAGGTGTCGTTCCCGGTGTTCTGCGGCGGGATGGCGGAGAGTTGCTGGTACTCGCCGGTCCAGGCGGTCGTCTCGTAGGCGCCGGTGCCATAGGGGGCGTGCTGGGCCGGGTACGCGTCGTGGTGCGGGGCCTGGTGGTCGCCGGTGGGCCAGTGACCCGTGTCGTACGAGCCGGTGGTGTCGCCGGGGAGGTTGCCGAAGAGGGGGTCCGCGGCGAACGTCGTCGTCGCGTGCGCGCCGGTGGGAAAACCGCTCGCGTCGTAACCGCTGTACGTGGTGAAGTCGCCGTACTGGGCTTCCTGGGTGCCGTACGACGCGTAGGGCGCGGAGGCGGCGTCGGAAGCCGGAGCCGGGGTGGTCATGGTCCCCGACGGGTGACGGTCGTTCACCAACTTCTCTTTCGCCTCGACAACAGGGGCTGCCAGAGCAGTGCGGCGACTGTACCCGGCGGTATGCGGGCGCGACAATCTTCAACTGGTTTCGGGCGCGCGGGAAACGGGCATTCGGCCGTCTTTCGGGGGAGTGCGGGCGCGGCTTTGGCCTTGTGTTCGATATGCGTTCGATGTCGGTGAGTCGTCAGCGGGCTCTCAGGCCACTGTCAGGCCCCCAGAGCGGGCGGCTGCTTCGGCTCCCGTCCGGTCGGCGTCGAGGGCCTGGCGTATCCCGGTGGCCACGGCGGGGTGCACCGGCAGGGCGAGATGCCCGATCCCGCTCACCTGCACGTTCTGCGCCATCAGGTCGGGGTGGTCGATGCAGGCCGTCTCCAGCGGGTCCATCAGGTGGTCCAGATCGCTCCAGAAACTGATGAAATGCGTACGGCAGCCCGGCGCGGGCCGCTTCAGTTCCTCGATCAGCTCCGAGCCGGGGCGCATCTGCCGCACGATCGGGTGCGCGTTCGCCAGCGGCACCACGCTGGTGCCGGAGTGCGGCGTGCCCAGCGTGACCAGCGTGCGGACCCGGAGGTCGCCGCCGAGCCGCTGCACGTAGTACCGGGCGATCAACCCGCCGAGGCTGTGCCCGACCACGTCGACCTGGCTGCTGCCGGTGCGCTCGCATATCTCCTCTATGTGCCGGCCGAGCAGCTCGGCCGCGCTACGGATGTCGCAGGTCAGCGGCGAGTAGTTGAGCGACTCGACCTGTTGCCTGCCGTGCTGGGCGAGGCTGCGGCGCAGCAGCACGAAGACCGAGCGGTTGTCGATGAAGCCGTGCAGGAGCACGACCGGAGGCCTGGCCTCGGTCGGCAGTTGCGCGGCGCCGTCGGGCGAGGGGAGCGGTACCGGTACGCGGCGCTCCTGGGTGATGCCCGAGGGATAGAGGAGGAGGTGACCCGCGAGGATCGCGAGTTCCAGGGCGGTCGCCTTCAGCAGGGCCACGGAGAGTCCCGCCAGTCTGACGGGGAGCAGCCGCTGGCAGAACGGAAAAAAGGGCTGCACTGCCCTGGTGACCTTCATGGCCGACCTCCTGTCGACACGCAGGAGGACGGCTCCGACCCCCGTGTGCCCTCGTGGGATGTCGCGGCGACGGTGTCGGCGATGCCTTCCGGGCAGCACCGACGCACCGCACCTCCGCGGCGCGCGGCCCGCGGCACGGTGGTGCGGCGACCTCGTCGCGGCTCCCGTTGCGCCTGCTCCCGCTGCGGCCCTTGTGCCGCAAAGACTCGGAACGGTGCGCTGCGAACGTGTCCCACCGTGTGATTTCCCCCTCGGTCCGCACCGTGAAACGGCCGGTTGCGGGATGCTGGCGATAACGTTCGTTCACTTCCCCGCCCGATGTGGGTACGGCAGTACTCGTCGGTAGGGATGAATGCAGTCGCTTCATGGAGGCAGTGATGGGTGTGGCAGCCGGTCCGATCCGCGTGGTGGTGGCCAAGCCGGGGCTCGACGGCCACGATCGAGGGGCCAAGGTGATCGCGCGGGCACTGCGCGACGCCGGTATGGAGGTCATCTACACCGGGCTCCACCAGACGCCCGAGCAGATCGTCGACACCGCGATCCAGGAGGACGCCGACGCGATCGGGCTGTCCATCCTCTCGGGCGCCCACAACACGCTCTTCGCGGCGGTGATCGACCTGCTCAAGGAGCGGGAGGCGGAGGACATCCTCGTCTTCGGCGGCGGGATCATCCCCGAGGCGGACATCGCCCCGCTGAAGGAGAAGGGCGTCGCGGAGATCTTCACCCCCGGGGCGACGACCCAGTCGATCGTGGACTGGGTGCGCGCCAACGTCAGGCAGCCGGCGGAGGCGTAGCCCCCCGTCCCGAACTGCGGGTGGCCGGGGGTGGCCGGCCCTGAGGGCGTGCCGCCCTGCGCCCCCGGCTCCTACGCCCCCAGCTCCTGCGCCATCGCCGCGCGCAGGCGCAGGGTCGTGCCCAGGCGCTGGAACGCCTCCGCCCAGTAGCCGCCCGCGCCCGGCGACGAGTCCTCCGTCTCGGCCGGGACCGCCAGCAGGCCGTCGAGGCGGCTCGCCTCGGCGGGGTCGAGGCAGCGCTCGGCCAGGCCCATCACTCCGCTGAAGCTCCATGGGTAACTCCCCGCGTCACGTGCGATGTTGAGGGCGTCGACCACCGCCCGCCCGAGCGGCGCGGACCAGGGCACCGCGCACACCCCGAGCAGCTGGAACGCCTCGGACAGTCCGTGCGCCGCTATGAACCCGGCCACCCACTCGGCCCGTTCGCCGGCGGCCAGTGTGCCGAGCAGCTTGGCGCGCTCGGCGAGGGACACCGCCCCCGGCCCGCCCGCCTCCGGGGCCGAGGGGACACCGAGCAGGGCCCGCGCCCACGCGGGATCCCGCTGCCGTACGGCGGCCCGGCACCACGTGGCGTGCAGTTCGCCCTGCCAGTCGTCCGTCACCGGCAGGGCCACGATCTCGGCGGGCGTCCGCCCGCCGAGCCGGCCGGACCAGACCGCGAGCGGCGCCGCCTCGACCAACTGCCCCAACCACCACGATCGTTCACCCCGCCCGGCCGGAGCCTTCGCCACGACTCCGTCCCGCTCCATGCCCGCGTCGCACTCGTGCGGCGCTTCGACGACGATCGCCGGGGCGACCCCGGTGTGATCGACGGCGACGCAGGCCCCGGCCCGTACCGCCATCCGGGCCGCGAGGGCCGAGTCGGGCAGCGCCGAGAGCAACTCGGCGGCCGTCGCCCTGACATTGCGGCTGCGATCGGCCAGCGCCTGCTCCAGGAAGGGCTCGTCCCGCGGGCCGAGGCCCGTGCGCAGCGAGTCGAGGAACATCAGGCGGTCCTCGGCCCGCTCCGTCGGCCAGGTCGTCGCCAGCAACTCCCGCGCGGCCGCGGGCTCCCGGGCGCGCAGCGCGGACAGCAGGGCGACGCGTTCCGCGAACAGGCCCTCCTGCCACAGCCGCCGGGTCCGCTCCTCGTCCTCCAGCCGCGGCAGCGCCGTGCCTCCGCCGGGCGCGGCACGCAGGGCGAACCGCCAGTCCGGGTTGAGTCGGGCGAGCCACATCGCGCGCGGCCCGGCGAACGCCAGCGCCGCCGGGCGCAGATCCGTACGCCCCCGGGCCGCGTCCAGCAGCGCGGGCAGCATCTCGGGCGGTGGGGCGAAGCCGCGGGCGTTCGCCGCCGCCAGCCACTGGGGCAGCAGCTCCATCAGGTCCGGAGCGGTGCCTCTGCGGCCGCCGCCCGTTCCGGGGCGGTCCGTGAGCAGCAGGGCCAGTCGGCGTGCCGCCGCCGCGGGGAGTGGGGGGCGCGGGTCCTCGGCGGCCGGCTCCGGCCGCGCGGCGGCGCGGGCGGGCCGCAGCCCGGCCCGCCGCCGCAGGGTCTGCACGGCCGCCGCGTCCAGCAGCGCCACCGGCGCCTCGCGCCCCGCCGCGCCCCCCGGCGGCGTCCGCCGCTCGGTGCCGAGCAGCGCCACCGTCACGAGCTCCTCCCAGGCGCCCGGCGAGGGAGTATCCACAGCTGTGGATGTCCTGATCGTCATGCGCTTCCTCTCCGTGAGGCGCCCGGGAGTCGTTGACGACTCACGGGAACCGGGTGTCCCGTCGGGCCGGACAAATGCGTAAAGTCGATAAGAAAGGGGTCACTGATCACTGTGGGCCGCAGGTGACGAGATGGCCTTCCGGGGGTTGTGGGGGCCGTGGGCCTGTGCGGGGCCCGGCCCCGGTGCTGGTGACGGGGCTGCGACGGGTGGGTCGACCTTGATGAGGCTTGATACGCGGAACGGGTGACCCGCGTGTCGTCCGCCTTCGTGTGGTGCGGCGCCCTCGGCCGGTCGGGTGGTTCAGCACAGCGATACCGCCTCGCCCGCCGTCTCGGGCCACGCCGTCAGCGGGGTGAAGCCGCGGTGGCCGCACTCGCCGAAGACCGTCACGGGGGCGCCGCCCGAGAGGGCGACCAGGCGCCACAGGCCCGGGCGGGACCTGGCGGCGGGGGTGAGCGGCAGAGCCGCGTCCCCGTCGGCGTCCGCCAGCTGCCAGGAGTCGCCGTCCGGCGTCGGGACGACCCGGTCCAGGGTCACCGGGACGGACTCCAGCCAGGGGTCGTCCCGCAGTGCCGTGCCGTAGCGGGCGGCGGCCTGCGACGTCGTCACTCCTCGCGGCCGTGCCCCCGCCGGCGCCGGCGGCGCGAACTGCTCGCCGAGCGCCGCCCGCAGCTGCCCGGTACCCGGATAGGCCGACACCTCCGCGTCCAGGACCAGCCCCACCGGCAGCGCGAGCTCCGGCGCCCGGCCCGCGGCGCCGTACGACAGCAGCAGGACCGTGCGCTCCGAGTCGGCGCCGTGGAGCCAGATCCGGCGGGTGGTCAGGCGGGCGTCCGCCGTGTCGTACTGCGCGAGGACCAGCCAGCGGTCACGCAGCGGCGGCCCGTCCGCGGAGCCCGGCAGGCCGACGCGGGACCGGACCGTCGCCGCCAGCCCCTCCGGCAGCTGCTCCCGCCCCAGCCAGCCCTGGTCCAGGAGGTGCAGCAGCGCGCACTCCTCCAGCAGGCGCACCGGCCAGCCCGGCCCGGACGCCGGGATCACCCCCAACTCCCGCACCCGCGCGGCCAGTCCGGGAGCCTGCGCGTCCACCATGCGGGCCGCGGTCTCCTCCCACAGCCCGTATCCCGCCTGCTCCGCGCTTGCCAGGCCGCCGCGCAGCAGGTCCGCCAGGCGCTGCTCCAGCTCGGTCGCCCCCGCGGTGACCCGCTCGGCCCGGCGGTCCGCCCGGCGCCGCGCCGCCTCCGGATCAGCGCCCCCCGACGCCGAACCGTCGGCCCCCGCCTCCCGCTTCTGCTCGGCGCGCTGCCTTCTGCCCTCTATCCACTGCAGCGCCCAGTCCGGCGCCCGCCCGGCGGGCACCGCCCCGTCCTCGGCCCACAGCAGCAACAGCCCGAGCGCGTGCTTGCACGGGAACTTGCGGCTCGGGCAACTGCACTTGTACGCCGGGCCCGCCGCGTCCGCGAGGTCGACGACCGTCTGATACGGCTTGCTGCCACTGCCCTTGCACAGCCCCCACACCGTCCCCTCGTCACAGCTGCCCGTCCCGGACCACGGCCCCGCCGCACCGAGTTTGCTCCCCGCTTTGCGTGACGCGGCGTCAGGCGCCAGCGCCAGCACCTGGTCCGCGCTCCAGCGCACCCCCTGCTGAGTCATGTCCTCGACGGTAGATCCCCCCACTGACAATCGGCCCGGCGAGAGCGTTTGCGCAGGTCGGAACGGATTGTCAGTGGCGTGGTGCACGGTTGGTGGCAGATCCGAACCGGCCGAGCTGGAGGGGGCCTCAGCCATGTCTGTGTCCGTGGAACCGACCGCCGTCGATGTAGCCGAAGCACGGGTGAAGGAGCCGGCAGAGGCGTTGCGGCCGCATGCCGAGGACGCCTTCGCCGCCGAACTCGCCGCGCTGGCCGCGCAGGACGACCGTCCGCGCCCGGCCCGCTGGAAGCTGTCGCCGTGGGCGGTGGCGACGTACCTCCTCGGCGGCACCCTGCCGGACGGAACGGTGATCACACCGAAGTACGTGGGCCCGCGCCGCATCGTCGAGGTGGCCGTCACCACGCTCGCCACCGACCGCGCCCTGCTCCTGCTGGGCGTGCCCGGCACGGCCAAGACCTGGGTGTCGGAACACCTCGCGGCCGCGGTCAGCGGCGACTCGACGCTGCTCGTGCAGGGCACGGCGGGCACGCCGGAGGAGGCGATCCGCTACGGCTGGAACTACGCGCAGCTGCTGGCGAACGGCCCGAGCCGGGACGCCCTGGTACCCAGCCCGGTCATGCGGGCCATGGCGGAGGGGATGACGGCGCGGGTGGAGGAGCTGACCCGCATCCCGGCCGACGTGCAGGACACCCTCATCACCATCCTGTCCGAGAAGACGCTGCCCATACCGGAGCTGGGGCAGGAGGTGCAGGCGGTCCGCGGCTTCAACCTGATCGCCACGGCCAACGACCGCGACCGCGGCGTCAACGACCTCTCCAGCGCCCTGCGCCGCCGCTTCAACACGGTGGTGCTGCCGCTGCCGGAGAGCGTCGAGGCCGAGGTCGACATCGTCTCGCGGCGCGTCGACCAGATCGGCCGCTCCCTCGACCTGCCGGCGGTGCCGGACGGCGTCGACGAGATCCGCCGCGTGGTGACGGTCTTCCGCGAACTGCGCGACGGCGTCACCTCCGACGGCCGGACCAAGGTCAAGTCCCCGAGTGGCACTCTGTCGACCGCCGAGGCGATCTCCGTCGTCACCAGCGGCCTGGCCCTGGCGGCCCACTTCGGCGACGGCGTTCTGCGGGCCGGCGACGTCGCCGCGGGCATCCTCGGCGCCGTCGTCCGCGACCCCGCGGCCGACCGCGTCATCTGGCGGGAGTACCTGGAGGCGGTCGTCCGCGAACGCGACGGCTGGACGGACTTCTACCGGGCCTGCCGAGAGGTGAGCGCGTGAGGGAGGGGGAGCGCGGGGGCGGCGGAAAGAGCCGAGGACGGGGCGCTGCGGGGAAGGTGCCCCGCGTAGGCGGGCGGCGGTCGCGAGGACGAGGGGGACGGTGTGGCGGGACTTGAGAGGGACGGGGGCGGGGCTGTCGGGGGCGGGCCGCTGCTGCTCGGCGTGCGGCATCACGGGCCCGGTTCGGCACGCGCCGTGCGGGCGGCGCTGGACGCGGCCCGGCCCGAGACCGTGCTGATCGAGGGACCGCCCGAGGCCGACGCGCTGATCGCGCTGGCCGGCGAGGAGGACATGCGGCCGCCGGTCGCCCTGCTCGCCCACGCCGTGGACGAGCCCGGCCGCTCGGCCTTCTGGCCGCTCGCCGAGTTCTCCCCGGAGTGGGTCGCGATCCGCTGGGCGCTGGAGCACGAGGTACCGGCCCGTTTCATCGACCTGCCGGCGACGCACACGCTGGCCTGGGGGCGGGACGAGACCGACCAAGCCGTGGGGGAGGAGGGCGACGGGTCCCCGGAGGCGGGGGGCCACGGCAGCGGGGCCCCGGAAGCCGACGGCAGCGGGCGGGAGGCGGGCGAGGGCGACGGTGAGGAGGCCGGTGACTCCCCGGGCGGCGCGAGCTCCTCGCACGAGGACATCCGTGTCGACCCCCTAGCGGTGCTCGCCGAAGCCGCCGGGTACGACGATCCCGAGCGGTGGTGGGAGGACGTCGTGGAGCACCGGGGGAGCGGCGAGGGGGACCCCTTCGCGCCGTTCAGGGTGCTCGAGGAGGCGATGGGGGCGCTGCGCGAGACGTACGGCGACGGAGGCCATGGCCGGGACCTCGTGCGCGAGGCGTACATGCGGCTCCAGATACGGGCGGCGCAACGGGAGTTCGGGGACAGGGTGGCCGTCGTGTGCGGTGCCTGGCACGTGCCCGCGCTGCGGCGGAGGACTGCCGTCACCGTCGACCGGGCGCTGCTGAAGGGCCTGCCCAAGGTGAAGGCGGACATGACGTGGGTGCCGTGGACGCACCGGCGGCTGTCCCGGGCCAGCGGCTACGGCGCGGGAATCCACTCGCCGGGCTGGTACGGGCATCTGTTCGGCGCGCCGGACCGGCCGGTGGAACGGTGGATGACCAAGGTCGCCGGACTGCTGCGCGAGGAGGACCGGATCGTCTCCTCCGCGCACGTCATCGAGGCGGTGCGGCTGGCCGAGACGCTCGCCGCGATGAGGGGCCGCCCGCTGCCGGGGCTCGGCGAGACGACCGACGCCGTGCGCGCGGTGATGTGCGAGGGCTCGGACGTGCCGCTGGCGCTGGTGCACGACCGACTGGTCGTCGGAGACGTGCTGGGCGAGGTGCCACGGTCGGCGCCCGCGGTGCCGTTGCAGCGGGACCTGGACCGCACCCAGCGCCGGTTGCGGCTCAAACCGGAGGCGCTGGAGCGGGAGTTGGAGCTGGACCTGCGCAAGGAGACCGACGCCGGCCGCAGCACGCTGCTGCACCGCCTGCGGTTGCTGGGCGTCGCCTGGGGCGAGCCGGTGGCCTCCCGGGGGAGCACGGGGACGTTCCGGGAGACCTGGCGGCTGCGCTGGGAGCCCGAACTGGCGGTGCGGGTGGCGGAGGCGGGGGTGTGGGGTACGACGGTGCTCGCCGCCGCGACGGCCAGGGCGGAGGCGGACGCGGTCGCCGCCCAGGGCCTCGCCGAGGTCACCGCTCTCGCCGAGCGTTGCCTGCTGGCCGAACTGCCGGAGGCGCTGCCCGTGGTGATGCGGGTCCTCGCCGACCGGGCCGCGCTCGACGCGGACGTCGGCCACCTTGCCCAGGCCCTGCCGGCACTGGTCCGCTCCCTGCGCTACGGCGACGTGCGCGGCACCGACACCAGGGCGCTGGCCGAGGTCGCGGCCGGGCTCGCCGAGCGGGTCTTCGTCGGCCTGCCCCCGGCGTGCGCGGCCCTGGACGCGGACGCGGCCGAGGAGATGCGGTGCCATGTGGACGCGGTGCAGGGGGCGGTGGCCCTTCTCGCCGACGCGCCCGCGTCCCCGGCCGACGGTCCCGGGACGCACCGTGACCTTCGTGCTCGGTGGCAGTCGGTCCTGCACGTGCTGTCCGAGCGCGACACCGTGCCCGGCGTGATCCGCGGGCGGGCGGTCCGACTGCTGCTGGACGACGGCGAGTTGGCCCAGGACGAGGCGGCCAGGCTCATGGGGCTCGTGCTGTCGCCGGGAACACCTCCGGGCGACGCCGCGGCCTGGATCGAGGGCTTCGTCGGCGGCGGTTCGGGCGGCGGGATGCTCCTGCTGCACGACGAGCGGCTGCTCGAGTTGGTCGACGCCTGGCTGACCGGGGTGCCGACGGAGGCGTTCACGGACGTCCTGCCGCTGCTGCGGCGGACGTTCTCGGCCTACGAGCCCGGAGTGCGGCGCACGCTCGGCGAACTCGTGCGGCGGGGGCCGGGGCAGCGGGCGAGCGCCGCGGCGGCCGGTGCCGGGCTGCCCGGCTTCGCGGCCGAGCTCGAGAGCGACCGCGCCGACGCCGTGGTCCCGGTGGTGCGGCTGCTGCTGGGGCTCGGTGGGCCGGAGGACGGTCCGCAACGTGCGGAAGAGGCGGAACAGAACGTCGAGAACGATCTGGCGGGGGTGACGGGATGACGAACGACCGACCGGGGAAGACCCGAGAGGGCGCCGCAGGGACGGCCGCCGCGGGGACCGGGGACGGCGGCGGGACGCAGCACCGTCCCACGGGCGCCATCGCCGTCGTCCCGCTGTGGGAAAGGGACCGTACGGGGGTGCGGCGATGACGGCCGAGGCGAGGGCGGCCGAGACGATGACGCCCGCGGCGATGGACCCGGCGCAGGAGCGGCTGCGGCGCTGGCGGCTGGTCCTCGGAGGCGACGCGGCCGACGGCACCGGATGCGCGCTGTCCGGCCGGGACGCCGCGATGGACGGGGCGCTGACCTCGCTGTACGGGAAGGCGGACCGGCAGGGGCAGCGGGGTCGGGACCGCTCCGCGGGGCTCGGCGCCTCGGCGCCGTCCGTGGCGCGGTGGCTCGGCGACATCCGGACCTACTTCCCCTCCTCCGTCGTCCAGGTCATGCAGCGCGACGCCATCGACCGGCTGGGACTGGCCACGCTGCTGCTGGAGCCGGAGATGCTGGAGGCGGTGGAGGCCGACGTGCACCTCGTCGGCACGCTGCTCTCGCTCAACAAGGCGATGCCGGAGACGACGAAGGAGACGGCGCGGGCGGTCGTGCGCAAGGTCGTCGAGGACCTGGAGAAGCGGCTCGCCACCCGCACCCGGGCCACGCTCACCGGCGCCCTGGACCGCAGTGCCCGGATCAGCCGGCCGCGCCATCATGACATCGACTGGAACCGCACCATCGCGGCCAACCTCAAGCACTACCTGCCCGAGTACCGGACCGTCGTGCCCGAGCGGCTCATCGGATACGGGCGGGCGTCCCGGTCCACGAAGAAGGAGGTCGTGCTCTGTATCGATCAATCGGGATCCATGGCGGCGTCGGTGGTGTACGCCTCGGTGTTCGGGGCGGTGCTCGCCTCGATGCGGACGATCTCCACGCGACTCGTCGTCTTCGACACGGCGGTCGTCGACCTCACCGACCAGCTCGACGACCCGGTCGACGTCCTTTTCGGCACCCAGCTGGGCGGCGGTACGGACATCAACCGGGCGCTCGCCTACTGCCAGTCGCAGATCACCCGGCCCGCCGACACGGTCGTCGTCCTGATCAGTGACCTCTACGAGGGCGGCATCCGCGACGAGATGCTCAAGCGGGTCGCCGCGATGAAGGCGTCCGGCGTGCAGTTCGTCGCGCTGCTCGCGCTCTCCGACGAGGGGGCTCCGGCGTACGACCGTGAACACGCGGCCGCGCTCGCCGCGCTGGGGGCGCCGGCGTTCGCCTGCACGCCCGACCTCTTCCCGGAGGTGATGGCGGCGGCGATCGAGAAGCGGCCGCTGCCGATACCGGACACCGCCTGAGGAGCCGTCAGGCAGGTCGGCTCGATGACGATTTGTCGACCAGTCGTCGTCCGACTTCGGCCAGCAAAACGGACATGACTACCCATCGGTAACAGGGGGCTTGCGCTACCTCGGGAGGGCCGTGCAAGTATCGACGCCTCATCAGCGGTGCGATGCGCTCCGCTCGTCCGCACGGCGTCGGGCCGCTTCATGGCTCTCCACGGCCCCGCCGCGCGGAGTTGGTCCGCACCGTTCCGCCGCACGAGAGGCTTTCCCTCTTGACCTGGCCGACAGCCCTGCCCGCCGCCGCTCTGCGCGTGATGCGCTCCGCGGCCGGTCGGCGTGCGCTGCAGGTGATGGTGCTGGTCGGAGGGCTGTTCGCGCTCGGGTTCCTCTGCGGGGAGCAGGCGCACGCGGCGGACGAGGTGCCGGGGACGTCGTCGTCGGCACCGGGGCCGGTGGTCGGGCGGCTCGTGACCGCCCCGACCGCGCTCGTCGACGCCCTCACGGCGGCCCCGGGACGGCTCGAGGCCGGTACCCCGGGCAGGCCTCAGCCGCATGCCCCGGCCGGGCACGATCGCCCGGGCGACTCCGCGCGGCCCGAGCAGTCCGACTCCGCCCAGCCGCGACCGAGGCCCAAGCCCAGGCCGGCGCCTTCCGCTGAGGCCGACCGCGCCGAGGCCGACCGCGCCGGTTCCGGTACTCCCGCGGGCGGCACCACGCCCGCTCACGGCGCCGCTGGGGTCGTTCCGGTGCTCGGGTCTGTGGTCGGCGACGTCGTGCAGTCCGTGGACGACACGGTTCTGCGGCCGGTCGGCGACCTGGTCGTGACGGTGACGGGCGGACTGGCCGAGGCGACCGCGCCGATCACGGGGCTGCCGCAGTTGCCGCCCCTGCCCTCGGTGCCGGAGTTGCCGGGCACGCCGTCCCTGCCGGGTCTGCCGGGTCTGCCCTCCGTTCCCGGGCAGACCCTGCCCGCGCCCGCGCCGGTGACCCAGCCGGACGGCCCGGGGCACGCGGCGGTCGCAGGTGATGCTTCCGGCGAGAGGCGTTCGGCGGCGCGTGGCGCGACGTACGGCCCGCGGTTCGACGAGGTCGGCGGCACCGCTCACGCCCGCGCGCGGGCCGACGGCCGACGGACTGCCGACGGTGCCGGCTACGCCCCGGTCCCGCAGGCCCCCGGCGGTGACCCGACCGGCGTGCTCAGCAACCGGTCCGCCGTCGACAGCGGCACGCCGAGGCACGGTGACGCGCAGGCCGTCGCCCTCGGCCATCGCGCGCCCCAGCGCACGCTGTCCGGCGTCGCCGCCCGTGCGCACGGCGACGCGACCCGGGACGGGCACCGGGACATCCCGGTTTCCCCCGCCTAGGGCGGTTCCTTCCGCCTGCCCGCGGTTCCGCGGTGCGGGGCGGAACAGGTCCGCCGGACCGTCCGGACACCTTCCGAGTTCCGGACGACGCCCCGGCGATGTCCCCCTGCCTTTCGAAGCCCGAAGCCCTCAATGCCTCGGCGCTTCCATGGATCCGAAGGATCTGACGCACGCATGAACAAGAACATCCGTCGCTCGATCGTCATAGCCGCCGGTGTGACCGGCGCGTGGGCGCTCGGTTCCGCCGTCGCCAGCGCGGACGAGCTGCCGTCCTCCTCGCTGTCCGTCTCCGACACCACCCCGGACACCCAGAACACCCTCGGCACCCTGACCGGCACCGTCCCCGACACGGTCACGGGCACCGTCGACGGGGTCGTGACCGGCGTGCAGGACACCGTCTCGGCCGTCACCGGCACCGCGACCACGGCCACCTCCACGACGCAGGACGCGGCCGGCCCCGTGGCCGGCGCCGAGAAGACCGCCACCGGCGCCGCCTCCACCCCACCGAAGGCGACGGCCCCGACCTCCCAGCCCGGCAGGATCAAGGGCGCCGCGGCCATCCAGGGCGCCAGGGCCGCCCAGGCGAAGGCGCGGCCCACCACGGACAAGGCCGCCGCCACCGCCACCGTCGCCGGCGCCACCGCCTCCGACCCGGCCCACGCCCCTCAGGACGGCATCGACTACCTCTTCGGACCGCTCTCCGTCTTCGCGCCGGAGGTCGAGGAGGCGCTCGCCGCGGCGCAGACGAAGCTGCAGGGGGTGCGGACGGCGTCCCGTTCGCAGGCGGACGGCGTCGACGGCGTCGTACGGACGAAGGCGCGGCACACCGTCGCGGGCGCGGGCCGTGCCGCCACCGGCGTGCCCGGCACGATCACTCCGGTGGCCGACGAGACGGCCGTGTCCGCCGTCCCGCCGGTCGCCGGACACGCGGTGAGGGGCGTCGTACCGGTCGCCGGACACGCGGTGACGGGCGTCGTGCCGGTCGCCGTGCAGGCCGTCGGCGGGTTGGTGCCCGTCGCGGGCGGTGTCGTCGCGGACGTGCCGCCCTACGCCTCCGGGCTCGTCGCGGAGGTCGCGGGCGAGGGCGTCGGCTCCGTGCTGCCGCCCGTGGCGGGCACCGCCGTGCACGGGGTGCTGCCCGTGGCGGGGCAGGCCGTCGGGGACGCGGGCGGTCTGGCGTACGGCGTGACCGGGGACGTCCACGGCTTCGCCGGCGGGGTCGTCGCGGACGTGCCGCCGCTCGCGCAGGGCGTCACCGGCGACGCGACCGATCTGGCGTACGGCGTCGGTGGCCGGGTCGGCCCCTTCGCGCAGGACGTCACCCGGGCGGCCCAGCCCGTCGTCGGCCTCGTCCGGCCCGTCACGGGCAGCGCGACCGATCTGGCGTACGGCGTTAGCGGCCGGGTCGGCCCCTTCGCGCAGGACGTCACCCGGGCGGCCCAGCCCGTCGTCGGCCTCGTCCGGCCCGTCACGGGCAGCGCGACCGGACTGGCGCAAGGCGTCGCGGACGAGGCCGTGCCGTTCGTGGGCGGGGTCGCCGGCGGAGCCGGTTCCTTCGCCGACGGTGTCACGGGCCGGGCCGCGCCGTTCGCCCAGGACCTCACCGGCACGGTCGAGGCCACCGGTGGCCCGCTCGCCGGGCATGCCGTCACCGGCGTCCGGGACGTCGCCGAGGCGGTCACCCCGGGCCACCTCCACGCCGCGGCGGACGTGCCCCAGGCCCGCCCGTACAGCATCTGACCCTTCCGCGGGCGGCGTCCCAGGACGACCGCCCGAACGCCGCGACGGCGGCACCCCGTGCGCGCATCCGCCGGATGCGCGTGGCGGCCGGGTGTGGACACCGCGCGGCGAACGACCGGTTCCGTGAGGACGAGGGACCCGGACGGCCGAAATCCGTCGGCCGGTCCGCCCGACGCCTCGCGGGACGGGCCGGGCGGTCCCCATTGGGGTGGGGACCGCCCGGCCGGGCCCCGTGACACGGCGCTTTCGAGCGACCTCGGGGCCGTACCAGGGGCCTCACCGGGCCAACCCCAGCCCGGTGGGGCCCCGCCTCGTCCTCGGCCCCACTGTGGCCGATTCCCGGCTGCTCAGAGCCCTTTCCGCGATCTCTCCCCGGTTGCTCCCCGCCTCCTCCCCGGCCTCTCCCCGCCCGCCCGCCGCCCCTCACATCCGGCACGTCACCCCCGCACCCGAAGGACGCCGTCGCCTCACATGCGGCACGCCGTGCCAGTGAGTGCGGCATCATGTGACAGGTATCACCGCTCAGGTGTGACCCTCGATTTAGGGGCCTCCAGCAAGCAGCGATAACCTGCGAGACGGACATGCCGCGCGCTCGGACACCGTGTGCGCTTCCCCTGTGACCCAAGCGGACGTCACGTTGCCCTTCGCGGCACGCCCACGCATCCAACGAACCGCGAGATCACTGATAGGGACGGAAGCGCGTGGACCTGTTCGAGTACCAGGCGAGGGACCTCTTCGCCAAGCACGATGTACCGGTGCTGGCCGGTGAAGTCATCGACACGCCTGAGGCGGCCCGCGCAGCCACCGAGCGCCTCGGTGGCAAGTCTGTCGTCAAGGCCCAGGTGAAGGTCGGCGGCCGCGGCAAGGCCGGTGGCGTGAAGCTCGCCGCCACCCCCGACGAGGCCGTCGCCCGCGCGACGGACATTCTCGGCATGGACATCAAGGGCCACACGGTCCACAAGGTGATGATCGCCGAGACCGCTCCCGAGATCGTGGAGGAGTACTACGTCTCCTTCCTCCTCGACCGTGCCAACCGCACCTTCCTCTCCATCGCCTCCGTCGAGGGCGGCGTGGAGATCGAGGAGGTGGCGGCCACCCGTCCGGAGGCCGTCGCCAAGACGCCGATCGACGCCAACGAGGGCGTGACCGAGGAGAAGGCCCGCGAGATCGTCGCGGCCGCCAAGTTCCCGGCCGAGGTCGCCGACAAGGTCGTCAACGTCCTCGTCAAGCTGTGGGACACCTTCATCAAGGAGGACGCCCTCCTGGTCGAGGTCAACCCGCTCGCGAAGGTCGCCTCCGGCGAGGTCATCGCCCTCGACGGCAAGGTCTCCCTGGACGAGAACGCCGAGTTCCGCCAGCCGGAGCACGAGGCCCTCCACGACAAGGAGGCGGCCAACCCGCTCGAGGCCGCCGCCAAGGAGAAGAACCTCAACTACGTCAAGCTCGACGGCGAGGTCGGCATCATCGGCAACGGCGCGGGTCTCGTCATGAGCACCCTGGACGTCGTCGCGTACGCCGGTGAGGCCCACGGCGGCGTCAAGCCCGCCAACTTCCTCGACATCGGCGGCGGCGCCTCCGCGCAGGTCATGGCCAACGGTCTCGAGATCATCCTCGGCGACCCGGACGTCAAGTCCGTCTTCGTCAACGTCTTCGGCGGCATCACCGCCTGCGACGAGGTCGCCAACGGCATCGTGCAGGCCCTGAAGCTCCTGGAGGACCGCGGCGAGGACGTCTCCAAGCCGCTCGTCGTCCGTCTCGACGGCAACAACGCCGAGCTGGGTCGCAAGATCCTCACCGACGCCAACCACCCCCTGGTGCAGCGCGTCGACACCATGGACGGCGCGGCCGACAAGGCCGCCGAGCTCGCGGCTGCGAAGTAAGGACGAGGGAACACAGCCATGGCTATCTTCCTCAACAAGGACTCCAAGGTCATCGTCCAGGGCATGACCGGTGCCACGGGCATGAAGCACACCAAGCTCATGCTGGCCGACGGCACGAACATCGTCGGTGGCGTGAACCCGCGCAAGGCCGGCACGTCCGTCGACTTCGACGGCACCGATATCCCGGTCTTCGGCACGGTCGCCGAGGCGATGGAGAAGACGGGCGCGAACGTGTCCGTCCTCTTCGTGCCGCCGGCCTTCGCCAAGGCCGCCGTCGTCGAGGCGATCGACGCCGAGATCCCGCTCGCGGTCGTCATCACCGAGGGCATCGCCGTGCACGACTCGGCCGCGTTCTACGCGTACGCCGGGTCCAAGGGCAACAAGACCCGGATCATCGGCCCCAACTGCCCGGGTCTGATCACCCCCGGTCAGTCGAACGCCGGCATCATCCCGGGCGACATCACCAAGCCGGGCCGCATCGGCCTGGTCTCGAAGTCCGGCACCCTGACGTACCAGATGATGTACGAGCTGCGGGACATCGGCTTCTCCTCCGCCGTCGGCATCGGTGGCGACCCGATCATCGGCACCACGCACATCGACGCGCTCGCCGCGTTCGAGGCCGACCCCGACACCGACCTGATCGTGATGATCGGTGAGATCGGCGGCGACGCCGAGGAGCGGGCTGCGGCCTTCATCAAGGAGAACGTGACCAAGCCGGTCGTCGGCTACGTCGCGGGCTTCACCGCGCCCGAGGGCAAGACCATGGGCCACGCGGGCGCCATCGTCTCCGGCTCCTCCGGCACGGCCGCCGCCAAGAAGGAGGCCCTCGAGGCCGCGGGCGTCAAGGTCGGCAAGACCCCGACCGAGACCGCCAAGCTGGCGCGCGAGATCCTCGCCGGCTGAGGCACCCCACCGCACGCCCGTGGGCCCGCCCCCTGCTCGGGGGGCGGGCCCACGGGCGTGTACGGGCCTGTACGGACGCCACGGCGGCGCGGTCAACGCCCCAGGGGGACCAGCCTCTCCGGTCCGTTCGCCATCTGGTCGCGCAGCATCTGCCGGAGCTCCGCCTCCTCGTCCGACAGCGCGCCCAGCGACACCCGCGGCGGCAGCCCCTGGACCGGACGTCCCTTGGCCACCAGCGGCTCGTAGTGCGTGGGAGCGGTCCACAGGGCGAACGCGGTCGTCCCGATCAGGGTGACGGTGAAGGCGATGGCGGCACGCGTCCAGAACCGGGTCCGCCGTTCGCCGCCCGTGCGCACCCGCGGCGGCTTCGTCGCGCGCAGCCGCTCCGTGGCGGCCAGCGCGGCGAGGCGGCGCTGCAGTTCGGGCGGATCGGCCAGGTCCGGAAGGCGTGCCGCGACGACCTCGCGGGCGTGCAGCAGGCGGCCGGCCGCGGCCGGGGTGCTGGCCTCCGTCTCCGCCGCCGTCTCGGGCAGGTCCAGGCCCACACCGTCGTACAGCAGGAGCGTGCGGCGGTACGGCGGCGGGAGTTCGAGGAGCGCGGAGAGCAGGATGCGGTCGGACGGGTCGGCCGGTGGTGCCTCCGGGTGGCGGTAGCGGGGGTGGAAGCGGTGCCAGGGGGAGAGGGCGCAGTCGTACGCCGCCGCGCGCACCCACCCCGCCGGGTCCCGGTCCCGGGCCACCTCGGGCCAGTGCTGCCAGGCGAGTTGGAAGGCTCGCTCGACCGACTCGCGGGCGAGCTCGCGGCGGCCGGTGAGCAGATAGGTCTGCCGTACGAGGGCGGGGGCGCAGAACGCGTACAGCGCGTCGAAGGCCTGAGCGGGCGTCAGCGGCGCGGTCGTCTCCGGTTCCTGAGGCTGCGTCACGGACGGCCCTTTCGCACGGAAAAGTACATAAACATATATTGAGCGACACTTCGGTGGTTCGCCTGTTGCGACGGAAAAGCGCGTGTCGTTGGGAGCATGACGGTCGTGATCCAGATGACCGCTCGCCGACCGCCCCTGTCGTCCCTGCTCGTCCGTCTGCGCGACCGATCGCCCGGGCTGGCCGCCAGTCTTCTGGGGGGCGCCGTGGCCGCCGGGCTGGGGCTCGGATCGCTCGCCATGCTCGTGACGATGCTGTGGATCAGTTCGCCCTACCCCGACAGCGGGCCCGGCGGCGCGCTGCATGTCGCGGCGGCGCTGTGGCTGCTGGCGCACGGCGCCGAACTCGTCCGCACCGACACGCTCTCCGGCACCCCCGCGCCCGTGGGCGTGACGCCGCTGCTGCTGCTCCTCGTCCCGGTGTGGCTGGTGCACCGGGCGGCGCGGGACGCGGTCGACGGCGGCGAGGAGGAGGCGCCGGGGACGTCGGGCACGGCGGCGTGGGCGGGTGTCGTGCTCGGCTACCTCGGCGTCGGCGCGGCCGCCGCCGTGTACGCGTCCGGCGGCGAGCTGCGGCCCGACTGGGTGTGGACGGCCGTCTGCCCGCCGCTGCTCGTCATGGGGGCGGCGGGCCTGGGGGTGTGGACGGCGTACGGGCGTCCGCGCGAGGCGCTGGACGGAGTGCTGGTGCTGCTGCCCGCGGGCCCGCGGCGACTGCTGCTGGTGGCCGAGGGACGTGTCCGGCTGGGCGTGGCCGCGCGGGCCGCGGGGGCCGGGGCGGCGGTGCTGGCCGGCGGCGGGGCCCTGCTGGTGGGGGCGTCCCTCGGGTGGCACGGCGCTGCGGCCCGCGCGTCCTTCCTGCACCTGACGGACGGGTGGTCGGGGAGGTTCACGGTCCTGCTGCTGTGCGCGGTACTGGTGCCGAACGCGGCGGTGTGGGGGGCGTCGTACGCGTTGGGCCCCGGATTCGCGCTCGGCGCCGGTCACCTGGTGAACCCCCTGTCGTCGGCGCCGGCGTCGCTGCTGCCGCCGTTCCCGCTGCTGGCGGCCGTGCCGGAGGCGGGTGCCGGGGGGTGGGCGAACTGGACCGCGGCGGTGGTGCCGGTGACGGCCGGGGTGACGGCCGGATGGCTGGTGGGGCGGGCGGAGCCGGCGGCGGGCGGTGGTGCGGGGACGGAAGGGTGGTCGCGGGGCAGGACCGCCGGTGTCGCCGGGCCGGCGGCGGGCGGTGGTGCGGGGACGGAAGGGTGGTCGCGGGGCAGGACCGCTGGTGTCGCCGGGCTGGCGGCGCTGTTCTGCGCGGCCGGGGTCGCCGTGCTCGGCGCACTCGCCGGCGGCCGGCTCGGGGTCGCGACGCTCTCCCGGTTCGGGCCGGTGTGGTGGCAGGCGGCCGGCGCGGCGTTCCTGTGGATCGCGGCGTTGTCGGTGCCGACGGCGCTGGGGCTGCGGGCCTGGGGACGCCGGGAGAGAAGAGAGCGGATCGAGCGGCCCGTCAAGCCGACGACGCGGGCGGCGCGAGACGAGCGCTGGTTCTCCAGGCCGTGGCACGCCGCAGGGGCCTGGCTCGGTTTCCAGAGGGCGGCCGAGGCCGGGGGAGGCGGGACCGGCGCGGCCACCGGCACCCCGCTCGTGCCGTACGGCGAGGGCTACGACCAGGACGACGACGTCTACCGCCCGCTGCTCGCGCAGCGCGACACGTCCTTCGAGCCGTACGACCTGCTGCCGCCCGAACCGCCCCGGTCGCCGCTGCCGCCCGAACCGCCTCAGTCGCCACAGCCGCCACAGCCGTCGCAGCCGCCGCAGTCGGCGTGGTGGCCCGACGAGGACGACCCGGAGGAACCCCGTCGGCCCTGACGGGACCGGGGGACCGGGGCCTGGCTAGCCGTTCGTGCCCAGGAGTCCCCGCAGCTCCTTCGGCAGCAGGTGGCTGCAGGACTGCTTGGCCTGGTTAGTGAGGGCGTCGTTCGTGCAGGTGTAGTAGTCGCGGTAGACCAGCTGGGCCGTGAACGTCGCGGCCACCAGGGCGATGGCCAGCGAGGCGGTCACCAGGCCGCTCACCGCCGCCGTCGTCTGCGGGCGGTAACCGGCGTCGGAGGTCGGGGCGTTGTTGTTGTCGCCGGGGCGGGTCTTGGCGCGCAGCGCGCTGCCGCCCCAGTACAGGGCGAGCGCGCCGAGCAGCAGGGACACGTACGGCCAGCTGAAGAGCGCGAAGAAGAAGGCCCACATGCCGCACAGGAGGGAGTAGCGGGCGCGGCGCTGCACCGGGTCGGTCGGGTCCCAGCGCATGCCCGTGCCGCCGGGCGCGGGACCGCCACCGGAACCCTCGGGGCCGGGGGCCGGGCCGCCGGGGCGCTCGCCGAAACCGCCCGAGGAGCGGCCCGGCTGGCGGTCGCTCCACTGGCTGCCCCAGGGGGAGTGGTCCCCGGAGTCCTCGCCGTCCTCGCCGCTCGCAGGGCGGCGCGGCTGCCACGGCCGGTCCGGCGTGCCCTCCGGCGGCGGGGCGAAGGGGTTGTCGTCCTGGGTGCCGCCCGACTCGTCGTCCTTGCGGTCCGACGGTGCGTCGGGCGGTGAGGCCGGGCGCTCACGCAGCAGCGCGGCGCCGCGCTCCCCTCCCGGGGCCGGGAGCGGGGGGAGCGTGAGGAGTCGCAGACTGCGGTCCGACATCAAGAGAGCGTCTTCCCCTTGGTGAACGTGTTCGTGAACCTGGCGAACGGGCTGGGTACGGCTGGTCCTGCGGGAGCCGTCACACGGTCAACGCGCCGCACGGCGGGCGCGTTCCCGAACCGACTCCTCCCAGACGCTACCTTCCGGCCACGCCCCCGTCCCGTGGGGGCCGCCCCGTGTGCCGGTATCGTTGCTGACGGTCGGCCGCTTCGTAGACTTCCCCGTATCCGGGAGCGCGAAGCATTCGTACGAATGTACAAAGCGCCACGTCATCGCGTACGGCGGTCCGGCCGCCGAAGAACGTTCCCCCGAGAAAGGGCCCCACCGTGGCCGCCAAGCCCGTGGTCAAGCGCCTCGTCGTGCTGGTCTCCGGATCCGGCACCAACCTGCAGGCGCTCCTCGACGAGATCGAGGCCGGCGGGACCGAGGCCTACGGGGCGGCCGTCGTGGCCGTCGGCGCGGACCGCGACGGCATCGAGGGGCTCGCGCGCGCCGAGCGGGCCGGGCTGCCCACCTTCGTGCGCAGGGTCAAGGACTACGACACGCGGGACGAGTGGGACGCCGCCCTCGCCGAGGCCGTGGCCGCTTACGAGCCGGACCTCGTCGTCTCCGCCGGGTTCATGAAGATCGTCGGCAAGGAGTTCCTGGCCCGTTTCGGCGGCCGGTTCGTCAACACGCACCCCGCCCTGCTGCCCAGTTTTCCCGGAGCCCACGGTGTGCGGGACGCGCTCGCGTACGGCGCCAAGGTCACCGGCTGCACCGTCCACTTCGTCGACGACGGCGTCGACACCGGCCCGATCATCGCGCAGGGCGTGGTGGAGGTCCGGGACGAGGACGACGAGAGCGCTCTGCACGAGCGCATCAAGGAAGTCGAGCGAAGGCTGCTCGTCGAGGTCGTGGGGCGCCTCGCCCGCAACGGCCATCGCATTGAGGGACGAAAGGTAGTTATCCAGTGACCGCCACCGCCGGGACCAGTAAGCGGCCGATCCGCCGGGCGCTCGTCAGCGTCTACGACAAGACGGGCCTCGAAGACCTCGCGCGCGGCCTGCACGAGGCGGGCGTCGAGCTCGTCTCCACCGGGTCCACGGCCGGCCGTATCGCCGCCGCCGGTGTCCCCGTCACCAAGGTCGAGGAGCTGACCGGGTTCCCCGAGTGCCTGGACGGCCGGGTCAAGACGCTGCACCCCCGGGTGCACGCGGGCATCCTCGCGGACCTGCGCCTGGAGAGCCACCGCGAGCAGCTCGCCGAGCTGGGCGTGGAGCCGTTCGACCTGGTCGTCGTCAACCTCTACCCCTTCCGGGAGACCGTCGCCTCCGGCGCCACCCCGGACGAGTGCGTCGAGCAGATCGACATCGGCGGCCCCTCGATGGTCCGCGCCGCCGCCAAGAACCACCCGTCCGTCGCGGTCGTCACCAGCCCCGACCGGTACGCCGACGTCCTGGGTGCCGTCGCCGACGGCGGCTTCGACCTCGCCAGCCGCAAGCGTCTGGCGGCGGAGGCCTTCCGGCACACGGCCGAGTACGACATCGCCGTCTCCTCCTGGTTCGCGTCCTCCTACGCGCCCGCCGAGGACGGCTCGCAGTTCCCCGAGTTCATCGCCACCAGCCTGGACCGCGCCCACACCCTGCGCTACGGCGAGAACCCGCACCAGCCGGCCGCCCTCTACACCTCCGGCACGGGCGGCCTGGCCGAGGCCGAGCAGTTGCACGGCAAGGAGATGTCGTACAACAACTACACGGACACGGACGCCGCCCGCCGTGCCGCGTACGACCACGACGAGCCGTGCGTCGCGATCATCAAGCACGCCAACCCCTGTGGCATCGCCGTCGGTTCGGACGTCGCCGAGGCGCACCGCAAGGCGCACGCCTGTGACCCGCTGTCGGCGTTCGGCGGCGTCATCGCCGTCAACCGGCCGGTGTCGAAGGAGATGGCCGAGCAGGTCGCCGAGATCTTCACCGAGGTCATCGTCGCGCCCGACTACGAGGACGGCGCGCTGGAGGCCCTCGCCAAGAAGAAGAACATCCGCGTCCTGAAGGCTCCGGGCCGCCCCGAGTACCCGGTCGAGGTCAAGCCGATCGACGGCGGCGCGCTCCTGCAGGTCACCGACCGCCTCCAGGCCGACGGCGACGACCCGGCCAACTGGACGCTGGCGACCGGCGAGGCGCTGTCCGCGGACGAGCTCGCCGAGCTCGCCTTCGCCTGGAAGGCCTGCCGCGCCGTCAAGTCCAACGCCATCCTGCTCGCCAAGGACGGCGCCTCGGTCGGCGTCGGCATGGGCCAGGTCAACCGCGTCGACTCCGCCAAGCTCGCCGTCGAGCGGGCCGGCGAGGACCGCGCCCGCGGCTCCTACGCCGCCTCGGACGCGTTCTTCCCCTTCCCCGACGGCCTGGAGATCCTCACCGCGGCCGGCGTCAAGGCCGTCGTCCAGCCCGGCGGCTCGGTCCGCGACGAACTGGTCGTGGAGGCAGCGAAGAAGGCAGGCGTGACGATGTACTTCACGGGGACCCGCCACTTCTTCCACTGACCCCGCACGCGAACGCGGCCTCCGGCCCTCCCCGAGGAGGCCGGAGGCCGCGTCTCGCGTCGCGGGCGGGTGGTCTCAGTTCTGGATGACCATCGTGCTCGCCGCCTTGTCGTGCCAGCCCTGCTGGCGGCCCGACTTGTCCCAGAACGGGGACAGGAAGACCAGGAGCTGGCCGATGCCGCAGAGGAAACCGCCGACGGCGATGATGATGTAGCGGATGAACGACGAGCCCAGGCCGGGCTTCTGGCCGGTGTCGGCCTTCACCACGCGGACGCCGACGGCCATCTTGCCCAGCGTGGCGCCGAGCAGGCCGATCATCATCCACTCGTAGAGCAGGCCGAGGACCGCGAGGGCGCCGAACACCACGAAGAACTTGCCCGCGAAGTCGGAGCCGGCGTTGTCGACGCAGGTGCTGTAGTCGGCGGAGTTCGGGTCGCAGTCGTTGACCGAGTTCATGGCGCCCGCGATGCCGGCGAAGCTGAGCACGGAGTAGACGGCGCCGAGGATCAGCCAGTCGATGACACGGGCGCCGAAGCGGCGGCCCATCGAGGCGACGTTGGGCATCGGGCCGCCCGGGTAGCCACCGGGGTAGCCGCCGCCCTGCGGGTAACCGGGCTGCTGCGGGTAGCCGCCCGGCTGCTGCGGATAGCCGTAGCCCTGCTGCGGCGGGACGCCCTGCGGGGGCTGCTGCGGGTAGCCGTATCCGGGCTGGCCCGGCTGGCCGGCGGGGGGCTGCTGCGGGTAGCCGTAGCCCTGGGGCGGCTGCTGCGGGTTCTGCGGCTGCTGACCGTAGGGATTGTTGGGCGAGCCGAAACTCATGGCCGGTTTTCCTCCGTTGCACAAGCGGGGACGATGCGGATTGCGCGGAGGAATAACACGATGTGAGCGGTTTGCCCCCCGAACACGAACCGCGATACTGCGCCGTTCATCGTTCTTCACCCCTGACTGGCTTGTCCAGTGGCATTTCGCATGTGTTGTGCAAGTGCAATGTGGCTGATCATGGACGGGTGCTCGGGCGGGACCCGGATTGGAACCGGGGGGCGGTCATCCGCGAGGATGGGGCCATGACCGCCCAGATTCTCGATGGCAAGGCCACCGCAGCCGCGATCAAGTCCGATCTGACCGCCCGCGTGGCGGCGCTGAAGGAGAAGGGCGTCACGCCCGGCCTCGGCACGATCCTCGTCGGGGACGACCCCGGCTCCCAGAAGTACGTCGCGGGCAAGCACCGCGACTGCGCCGAGGTGGGCATCGCCTCCATCCAGCGCGAACTGCCCGCCACGGCCACGCAGGAGGAGATCGAGGCGGTCGTCCGGGAGCTCAACGAGGACCCGGCGTGCACCGGTTACATCGTCCAGCTGCCGCTGCCCAAGGGCATCGACGAGAACCGCATCCTGGAACTGATGGACCCGGACAAGGACGCCGACGGCCTGCACCCGATGAACCTCGGCCGGCTGGTGCTCAACGAGCCGGCGCCGCTGCCCTGCACCCCCAACGGCGTCCTCACCCTGCTGCGCCGCTATGGCGTGGAGATCAAGGGCGCCGAGGTCGTGGTCGTCGGCCGCGGTGTCACCATCGGCCGCCCGATGCCGCTGCTGCTGACCCGGCGCAGCGAGAACGCCACCGTCACCCAGTGCCACACCGGCACCCGCGACCTCTCGGCGCACCTGAAGCAGGCCGACATCATCATCGCCGCCGCCGGTTCCGCCCACCTGATCCGGCCCGAGGACGTCAAGCCGGGCGCGGCCGTCCTCGACGTCGGCGTCTCGCGCAGCGCCGAGGGCAAGATCGTCGGTGACGTCCACCCCGGGGTCGCCGAGGTGGCCGGCTGGATCTCGCCGAACCCCGGCGGCGTCGGCCCGATGACCCGCGCCCAGCTGCTCGTCAACGTGGTCGAGGCGGCGGAGCGCAGTGTCGGCTGAGGCGAGGCGCCCCGAGGGCGGCGCGGGCGACACCGGTACCAGGACCGGCGACACCGGTACCGGCGTGGCCGGTGCCGAGCGCCCGGCGGTGGACCTCCGGCGCCGGGAGCGTTCCGACCGCACGGGCCCGGGCACGGACCCCGGGCACGAGGTCGGGCACCCCGAGGAGCAGGCCGAGGAGACCGTCCGGGACGCCATCAGCGCGCCCGACGCGCAGGGCGTGCCGCGCCGGGTGACGCGCCGCTTCCCGCTGTTCACCCGGGACACCGCGCGCCCCGAGGGCGGCGGCCGGGCCGCCCCGGGCGACGCCCCGGCGCCCGCCCGGCAGTGGCCGATCCTCGCCGTCCTCGGCCTGGTCGCCGTCGGCCTGCTGCTGACCGCGCTGGACCTCTTCCGGGTCGGCACGCTGCTGATCGGGGTCGCCCTGGTGGCCGGCGCCCTGCTGCGCTGGGTCCTGCCCGACGTCGGCATGCTCGCCGTGCGCTCCCGCTTCACCGACATCGTCACCTACGGCGTGCTCGGTCTCGCGATCGTGCTGCTGGCGATGATGGTGCAGCCCCACCCGTGGCTGCAGATCCCGTTCCTGAAGGACACCCTGCACTTCACGGTGAGCAGCGGCTGACCGCGTTTGACGCGACGACGACGGCCCGTCCCCTCCCCCGGGACAAGGACGGGCCGTCGCCACGACCACCCTTGCGGAGGGCGAAGTCCCTGTTCAACGGCTGTCCGCACGCTGTGGCACGGAAGTGACCGTTCCGCGACGCGGGAACCATCGGCGGGCCGGCTTCGTCACCTGCTCAGACGACCAGGACGAGGACGCCGTGGAGGTGGGCGATGGGCGGCTGGCAGCCGCTGCCGGACGATCTGCCGCCCGAGGTGCGGCACTTCGTGGAGCAGTTGCGGCTCCTGAAGGACACGACGGGGCTCAGCCTCGTCGCGCTCGGCGCCCGTACCGCGTACAGCAAGTCCTCCTGGCACCGCTACCTCAACGCCACCCAGCCGCCGCCCCGGCAGGCCGTCGCTGCCCTGTGCCGGATCGCCGGGCTCGACGGCACGGAGGCCGAGCGGTTCGGGGTGCGCTGGGAACTCGCCGTCCGGGCCTGGCCCCGGCCCGCGAAGCCCGCCGGGAGCGAGGAGAGCGGCGGCTACGAGGACGATCCGACCCTGCCCTGGTGGGACGCGCCGGAGGAGGGCGGGCAGGGGCGCGGACCGGGCGGGCGGCTGCTGCTGTACGCCGTCGTGCTGCTCCTCCTCATGCTGCTGACGGCGGTCGTCGGCGCCGTCGCGCTCGGGTGAGTCGCCGGTGGACCGGGGGGAAAAGTCCGTGACGGGTGAGGTTGTCCGTGTGTGGCTGCGGTGTCGATGTATCGACGAGTTCGCGGATTTGACACAGGGTTGTTCGACGAGGGAGCTAGCGTGACGAGTCCCACCGGGGGCGCACCCGTGCGCCCCCGCCCTGGGAACTGAGACCCTGGTGGGGCGCACTCCGGTGGGTAGCCAGGGACGGGGACCTGGCCCGTGCCTGGCACGCGCGAGGTAGGAAAGAAAGCACCAAACGGGGGGAAGAGGGGGGAAGCAATGCCTCGTTGGAGGGCCTTGCCGGACGAACTCGATCCGCAGGTCAGGGAGTTCGCGAGCCAGCTGCGGCGGCTCGTGGACCGCAGCGGCCTGAGCATCGCGTCGGTGGCCGACCGTACGGGCTACAGCAAGACGTCCTGGGAGCGGTACCTGAACGGCCGGCTGCTCGCGCCCAAGGGCGCCATCGTGGCGCTGGCCGAGGTGACGGGCACCAACCCGGTCCATCTGACGACCATGTGGGAGCTCGCCGAACGCGCCTGGAGCAAGTCGGAGATGCGCCACGACATGACGATGGAGGCCATCCGCATCTCCCAGGCGCGCGCCGCGCTCAGTGAGTTCGGGCCGCCTCCGGCGAACGTCAAGGGCGGCAAGACGGCCCGCAGGTCCGGCAGCGCGACGGCGACGCCGGGGATCGCGGGACCGGCGGGCGTGGCACCGACGGTGCCCCCGCAGCCGACGACGTCGCCGGACACACGGGAGCCGGAGCCGGGTACCCGGAAGCAGGATTCCCGGGAGCCGGAGACGCGGGAGCCGGACGGCGCCCCGGGCGGATCGTCCGGCGCCAACTCCTGGAAGGTGGCCGGTTATCAGGGCCCCTCGCCGGCGGGCGGGCGCCCGCAGCAGCCGGCCCCGCCGACACCGGCTTCGACCCCACCGGCCTCGGCCGCGCCGTCCTCCGCGCCCGAGCCCGCGGCCTCCGCCGCCACGCCGCAGCCGCCGGGTGTCTTCGGCGACGCCCCGCAGGGCCAGCGGCCCGGCGGCCCGGACAGCGCCTCCGTGGGCGTCGGCAGGCGGCGGCTGACGATGTTCCTCGCGGGCGTCGTCGGCGTCCTCGTCGTGATGGCGGCCGTGTTCTACCTGACCGACGACGGCGGAAAGAAGAGCGCGGGCGGGCACGCCTCGCCGTCGCCCTCGGTCAGCTCCGTCGACCTCCCGGCCGGAGTGGAGTGTGCCGGCGCCTCCTGCACCGGCAAGGACGCGGAGGCGATGGGCTGCACCAAGGACGTCGCCGCCGTGACCACCGCCAAGACCGCGACGGTCGGCACGACCACCGTCGAGGTCCGCTACAGCAAGATCTGCGGTGCCGCGTGGGGCCGTATCACCGCCGCCGCGCCCGGCGACGCCGTCCAGGTGACCGCGGGCAAGGCCAAGGAGAGCGACAGCATCACGCAGGCGGGGGACACCATCGCGTACACGCCGATGGTCGCGGTGAAGGACGCGGGCGAGGCGAAGGCATGCGCCACGCTGTCGTCCGGCCTCAAGGGGTGCACGCCCTAGGTACCCGGGCACAAAGGGGGCGGCCGCCCGTCCGGGAGAGGTGAGACGGAAGCGGCCGCCGTTGGGGGGTACCGACAGTGCCGGACTCCCGTGGGGGTACGGTTCGCGTGCCCAGGATGGGGGCGCCCATGCGTGCCGTCCCGGATTTCTTTCGGGCGGGTTCACTCTGTGGGCTGGGCCACATGGACCCGGCCGTCCGGGATCCCGGATGCGCGATAGCCTGACCGGTGGATCTCTCTTGATACCAAGAGATCGATCATCTGTACGTCCCACCCGGACGACACCACCGCCAGCTGTCCTACGGAGAACGCCATGACCCGCACTCCCGTGAACGTCACCGTCACCGGCGCGGCCGGCCAGATCGGTTACGCCCTCCTCTTCCGCATCGCCTCCGGCCAGCTGCTCGGCGCGGACGTGCCGGTCAAGCTCCGCCTCCTCGAGATCACCCCCGCGCTCAAGGCCGCCGAGGGCACGGCGATGGAGCTCGACGACTGCGCCTTCCCCCTCCTCCAGGGCATCGACATCACCGACGACCCGAACGTCGCCTTCGACGGCACCAACGTCGCCCTGCTCGTCGGCGCCCGCCCCCGTACCAAGGGCATGGAGCGCGGTGACCTCCTCGAGGCCAACGGCGGCATCTTCAAGCCCCAGGGCAAGGCCATCAACGACCACGCCGCGGACGACATCAAGGTCCTCGTCGTCGGCAACCCGGCCAACACCAACGCGCTCATCGCGCAGGCCGCCGCCCCGGACGTACCGGCCGAGCGCTTCACCGCGATGACCCGCCTGGACCACAACCGCGCGCTGACCCAGCTCGCGAAGAAGACGGGCTCGACGGTCGCCGACATCAAGCGCCTGACGATCTGGGGCAACCACTCCGCCACCCAGTACCCGGACATCTTCCACGCCACGGTCGCCGGCAAGAACGCCGCCGAGGTCGTGGGCGACGAGAAGTGGCTGGCCGAGGAGTTCATTCCGACCGTCGCCAAGCGCGGCGCGGCCATCATCGAGGCCCGCGGCGCCTCCTCCGCCGCGTCGGCCGCCAACGCCGCCATCGACCACGTCCACACGTGGGTCAACGGCACCGCCGACGGCGACTGGACCTCCATGGGCATCCCCTCGGACGGCTCCTACGGCGTCCCGGAGGGCCTGATCTCCTCCTTCCCGGTCACCACCAAGGACGGCACGTACGAGATCGTCCAGGGCCTGGACATCAACGACTTCTCCCGCGCCCGCATCGACGCCTCCGTCAAGGAGCTCGAGGAGGAGCGCGAGGCGGTCCGCGGCCTCGGCCTCATCTGAGACCGCCGAGGTAGCCGGGACCACCGGCCGCCCGGCTTCACGGATTCGTCACGACCCTGCACGGGCCCCGTTCCGGTTCTTTCCGAAACGGGGCCCGTGGCCGTTTTCGCCGCTACCGTCTAAAGCGTTGCTCAATGGGGTGATTCGGGGGACGTCGGCATGAACGGATGGGACGGACGCAGCTCCGGTTCCGGGGCGGAGCGCGAGCCGAGCGAGGAGAGAGGCCAGGCGGCCTGGGCCGACGGCGGGGCGGGAGGCGTGCCCCCGTGGGCCTCGGCGGAGACCCAGACGGGCGGGACGCTCCCGCCGCCCTGGGTGCCGCCCCCGCCGGACCCGGTGGGTCCCGCGCCCCCGGCACCGCCGTACTCCGGGCACCCCACACCGCCGTACACCCTGCCCCCCGTCCCCGCCCCGGCTCCCCGGCACCGTGCCGGCCGGATCGTCGGGGTCATCGCCCTGATCGTCGCGGTCGGCGCGGGCACCGGCGCCGGGACCTGGTACCTGGTGCGCGAGCACCGGACGGACACCGGCGCGGGTCCCGTGAGCGTCAGCTCCACCTCCTCGGCCCCCACGCCCTCCGCCTCGCGTCCGCCGAGCACCCCGCCGGCCACCCCGGCCACGACTCCGCCGGCCTCGCCGCTGAACTCCCCCTCCGCCGGCTACCGCCGCGCGCAGGACCCCGTCGGCTACTCGATCGACGTCCCCCAGGGCTGGTCCCGCCGCGAGAAGCAGGGCAAGCTCGCGCCGATCGTCTACTACGACGCCCCCGCCGACGGCCGACAGTTGCAGATCTTCCAGGTCACCGAGTCCACGCCGTACGCGTCGCTCACGCTCGCCGAGACCGACCCCGGCTACGGCTTCGCCGCGCAGCCCGGCTACCAGGTCGTCGAGCGCGACCACGGCGACACCTGGGCCGAGCTGTCGTACCGCTACACCGACGCGGACAAGGGCGCCCGCCAGGTCATCGACCACCGTTTCGCGGCCCCCGACGGCACCCTGTACGCGATCCGCGCCAGCGGTCCCGCGGGCCTGGACCCCGAGCGGGTGCGGGAACCGCTGCGGATGGCGGTGCGCTACTTCTGCCCGACGGGCACGGAGTGCGCCTAGCCAGCCGACGGGTTCCCTGGCGGCGGCGGACGAGGCCGTGGTGTGGGACGGGCCCGGGTGTCCGCGGTGGCACGTGACGACCGCCCGCGCACGCGTGGCTGCGGCGGACCCTGCGGGAGGTGCTGGCCCGGTGGCCGTCCGGCCGGGCGCGGGGCAGGGCCCGTCAGCGGGGTCGTAGCCGCTTCTCGAACCAGTGGCTGGCGTAGACGTGGTCGACGTAGGCCGGGATCTCGCGGTAGCCCGCCGCCCGGTACATCGCCTGCGCCTCGGTGAGGCTCGCGTGCGTGTCGAGGCGTACGACCCTGTGGCCGCGGGCCGCCGCCTCGCCCTCCAGGGCGGCGAGGATCCGGCGGGCGAGGCCGAGGCGGCGGGCCCGCGGGTGCACCCACACGTGCTTGATCTCGCCCACGCCCGGCTCCAGGGTGCGCAGCGCCCCGCAGCCCACCGCCCGCCCCTCCTCGTACGCCACGAAGAACGCGCCCGCCGTCCCGGACACCTCCTTCGGCCGCACCAGGTCGGAGGGGTCGAAGCCCTCCGGGAAGCGCGCGTCGATGTCGGCCGCGTAGGCGTCGAGGCAGGCGCGGGCGTCCGGGCAGGCGCCGTCGACGAGGTCGACGGTGATCGAGGCCAGGCGCAGCAGGCGCTGCGCGGTGGCCATGGACTCCACCAGCCGGTCGCGCTGGACGGGGGTGAGGGTGTCCAGCAGTCCGGCCGCGAGGGCGTCGGCCCGGCGGTTCTGCTCCGTGACCTCCAGCCGCCCCGCGTCCGTCGGCTCGATCGTGCGCAGCCGGTTGTCCTGCGGGTCGACGCTGATCCGGACCATGCCCTGGGTCTGGAGCGCCTTGGTCATCCGGCTCAGATACCCCGCGTCCAGACCGAGCCGGCCCCTGAGCTCCCGCAGGGACACGCCGCCCGGCGTCCCGGCGATCTCGAACAGCAGCCGGGCCTCGCCGAGCGGGCGGTCCTGGCCGAGGTAGTGGTCGTCCAGCGCGCCGATACGGCGGGTGAAGTACCGGTTGAACCGGCGCAGAGCCGCGACCTGCTCCGAAGGCACCTGCCGCGACGGCACCCGCTCCGACGGCAACCGCTCCGTGCGTCCTGGCCTCATCCTTTGACTTTAGTCAAAGAACTCTGCGTCGTCCATCCCTCGACATTCCGGTTTCGCCGCCCCACCCGCCCCCCTATGCTGAGGGTTTGTCAACTGAACGTCTGACAACGGTCATTCCACGCATCGGGGGAACAGCGTGAGCACCGCGCACGTGCCGCAGCAACCACAGCCGACGACGCCCACGGCGGCCTCGCCGGCACCACCCACCCCACCGCACGCCAGCGAGGCGACCCGGCTGCTGTGCGCGGGCACCTATCTGGATTCCGGTTACCGCGACCGCGTCATCGAGGAGCTGCACCTCAACGAGCAGCGGATCGTGGCGCCCTCGCTCGGCTTCGACGCCGCCCGCGTCCTCGCCCACGCCCTGCGCGCCCGGCGCCACGAGCTGCTGTGGGCCGGGGCGATCATCGGCCTGTGGGTGGTCGGCACCGCCGCCGGCGGCCGCCTGCTGGTGTTCTTCCTCTGGCCGAGCGTGCTGCTCGCCCTCGCGCCGTGGATCAGGGGCCGCAGCGAGCAGCCCTCGCGCTACCGCCGTCTCGCCGCCTTCCTGCTGCGCTGGTGGGGCCGTCTCGCCTTCGCCGGTGTGCTGGCCCTGACCGTCCTCGCCGCGTTCGGCGGCTCCGACGACGGTTCCTCCTCCGGCTCGTACGGCTCCTACGGCTCCGACTACGGCTCCGACTACGGTTACTCCGACTCGTCGAGCTTCACCGACACCTTCTCGCCGGCCCACATCGTCGACACGCTCAAGCCCTGGCAGGCATGGCTCACGCTCGGGATCCTCGCGGCCATCGGCTGGTGCGTGTACGCCCAGCGCAACCAGTTCAGCCGCGCCCTGGCCGCCGAGCTGTCCCCGCAGCGCTTCCCGGACGCAGCCGGCGACCCCGCCGAGCAGGCCGACAACCCGCGCTTCCAGCGGCTGAAGCAGCGCATCCGGCTGGAGCAGCACGCGCCGCTGGTCATGTACCACGAGGCGCGCCCGTTCTGCGGGGCCGGAGCGGCGTACGACACCTGGGTGCTGGCCGTGGAACTGCGGGCGGACGAGGAGCACGAGGAGCAGCTGCCGCTGAGCAACCGCACGATCCTGGAGCGGATCCGCCCGCTGCTCGAGCAGCTGCGCGTCCCGTCCGCGTACGCGGGCCCCGGGGTCCGCGACCGGCTGCGCTGGCTGGAGATCGACGAGTGCGTGTTCCTGCCCGTCGAGGGACTGCTCACCCGTGACCAGGCGCCGTACACCCCGCAGGCCTTCGACGAGCACCGGGCCCGGGCCGTGGAGGAGGGCGCCGAGAAGCGGCGGCACTTCCTGCGCATCCGGGTCGGCGGCTGGGAGGAGGAGCTGGTCGTCACGGTGTTCGTGCGCATCCACACGCAGGGCCGGATGCTCATGCTGGAGATCGCGCCGCACGTGCTGACGCCGGTGCGCGCCGACTTCAAGGACGCCGACCGTACGGCGCACCGGTTCCGGCACAACAGCGCGCTGGGCAAGGCGGCCGGGGCGCTCGTCCTGGTGCCCGGGTCGGCGGGCCGCTCGCTGGGCCAGCTCGGCCGGGGCGCGGTCTACCTCTGGCGGCTGCTGACCGGCGGCTACGCGGGCGCGCTGCCGGACGGCCCGGCGGTGTCGGTGCGCGAGCTGGGCTCGGCGCCGGCCGGATCGCTCTTCCAGGAGATGGACGTGGTCCGCTACCTGCGGAGCGTGCAGGACCGGGTGGCGAACGGGGTACGGGCCGCGCTCGCCGAATCCGGTTACGAGACCGGCGAGTTCGTCCAGAAGGTCGTCAACATCAGCAACGGCGACGTGAACATCGGCAACATCTCGGGCAACAACACCCTCGCGGTCGGCAGTCACGCGTCCGCCTCCTCCACCGTCTCGGGCGGCGTGACGCCGCAGCAGAAGGGAGCCGACAGCAATGGCCGGTAACGAGCCGAGCGTCAACTTCGGGAACATCTCGGGCAACAACACCTTCGCGGTCGGCAGCCACGCGCGTGCCGAGAGCCACCATCAGCACGGCGCCGGCGCCGCTCCGCAACTCGACGAGGCGACGGAACAACTCCTCGCGGCGGTCCGGGACCTGCGGGCCGACCTCGCCGAACGGGTGCGCGGCACCGACCAGACGGCCACCCTCGACGAGGCCCTCGCCGAGACGGAGTCGGAGATCACCAGCACCGGCCAGGCGGGCCGGACCCGCCGCGAACGCCTGCGCGAGCTGCTGTCCGACTCGCAGGCCCTGGTCACTTTCCTCGCCTCGGCCGGCGCGCTGGCCGGGCTGCTGGGGATGTGAGGCGGACATGGTGAACGGGGGACGGCGGGGCCGGGGAGGGGAACGGCGGTCATGAGCGGGGGACCGAGGTACTGGAACGAGGACACCCAGCGCTGGGAGGACGGCGACGCGGAGAGCCCCTCGACGACCCAGCCGACGTCGCCGCCACCGGGACGGCCGCCGGTCGCGCCGACGGTGCCCGGCCCGGAGGCGGGCGGTGAGACGACGTCCGACGCGGACGAGGGCGGCGTGGCCGCGGGCGTGGCTGGAGGGGCGGCCGCGGGGGCGGCGGATGCCGGGTCCTCCGCGGGCGGCAAGGACGGCGGAACCGCGCCGTCTCCGCCCGCCGCGGGGCCGGGCGGCTGGCCCGTCGCCGGCGGCGAGAGCGTCTGGCACGGTCCGGCGGGCGCCGGCAACACCGTCGTGGACGGCGGGGGAGGCAGCCCGGCGGCGCAGCCTCAGCCGGCCGGTACGGAGGGTGGGGTCTGGCCCCCGGTCCAGCCGGCCGGTACGGAGGGTGGGGTCTGGCCCCCGGCTCAGCCGGCCGGCGGCCCCGGCCAGCAGCCGACCGGTGCCGGTGTCTCCGCGCCGCCCGTCGCCCCCGCCCCGTGGTCCGTCCCCGAGTGGTCCAGCGGGGCCGCCTGGCCCCCCGTCGACCCGGTGCCCGCGCCCGCCCCCTCCGGTGGGCTGAGCCGACGGCTCGTGTGGTCCGTCGTCGTGGGGGCGGCCGCCGTCGGTGTCGCCGTGAGCCTGGTGCTGACGCTGGTCGTCGACAAGGGCGGCGACGACGGGAAGCGGCCGGTCGCGGCCGGGTCGTCGTCGGCGCCGGTCTCCTCGCCGGAGCAGTCCGCGTCGCCGTACGCCGAAGGCACGGCGTCACCCTCGGCCTCGCCCTCCGCCTCCGTGCCGCCCGACGGGTACGAACTGCGCGACGACGCCGAGGGCTTCCGGATCGCCGTGCCCAAGGGCTGGAAGCGCAGCACCGTCGCGTCGCAGTACGGCATCGCGGTCGTCAACTACCGCAGCGCCGACAAGGAACACCGGCTGCAGGTCTACCAGGTCCAGGAGGAGTCCCCGGACGCCTCCTTCCAGCTCTACCTGTCCGACCGGACCCGCAAGCCGTCCGGCTTCGAGAAGCTCGACCTGCAGCGCCTCGACGACGGCGAGTTCACCGGATCGCGCCTGGAGTACGTGGCGGACTCCCTCTCCGGTGAGCCCGACCTCGGCACCTGGCACGTCTACGACGAGCGCTTCGTCGCCGCCGACGGCAACATCTACGCGATCGCCTCCTACGGCCCCGACTCCGACGGCCGCGACGACGAACTCACCTACCTCACCACGGCGTTGGACTGGTTCTGTCCGCCGTACACCACCTGCGGCGCGGACCCCGGCATCGACTAGTCCGGCCCTCGCGGCCCTCCCGCGGTCCGGGAGGGCCGGTGGCACCGGCCGCCTTCGTGGTTCAGATCACCTTCCGGCGGGCGTTTCGTCCCCTTCGCCCGCATCTTCAGTGACACAGCGCACTTTCGGCCATGGATTGCGCATGCAACGACGGCCGGGGGGCATGTGCTCACGGTCCCGGTGAGTGACATCCGTGTGACTCACGGGATCTGGACAGCAACGGAAGGCAATACCGATCATGTCGGACCGAGCAGAAGCCCTGGAGCTCGACGCGCAGGCGACCATCCACGTGGCAGGAGAGTGGCGGGAAGCCGTCTCCGGCGCCACGCGCGAGATCCTCGACCCCGCCGACGGCCAGGCCTTCGCTCTGGTCGCGGAGGGCGACGAGAAGGACACGGACCTGGCGGTCGCGGCCGCCCGCCGGGCCTTCGACGACGGCGAGTGGCCGCGCACCTCCGCCGCCGGCCGCGCCGCCGTGCTGCGCCGCGTCGCCGACCTGCTGATACGCGACCGCGAACGCCTCGGCCGGCTGGAGAGCCGCGACGCCGGCAAGACCGTGGAGGAGGGCCGCATCGACATCGACTGTGTCGCCGACGCCTTCCGCTACTTCGCCGACCTGGTCGCCGCCGAGGCGCCGGGCCGCGTCGTCGACGCGGGCTCGGCCGACGTCCACAGCGTCGTCGTTCACGAGCCCGTCGGGGTCTGTGCGCTGATCACGCCCTGGAACTACCCGCTCCTCCAGGCGAGTTGGAAGATCGCCCCGGCGCTCGCGGCCGGCAACACCTTCGTCGTGAAGCCGAGCGAGATCACCCCCCTCACCACGGTCGCCCTCATCGACCTGCTCGCCGAGGCCGGCCTGCCCGCCGGTGTCGCCGGCGTCGTCACCGGCCCCGGCCACTCGGTCGGCGCCCGGCTCGCCGAGCACCCCGACGTCGACCTGGTGTCCTTCACCGGCGGACTGGTCAGCGGCACCAAGGTCGCCCAGGCCGCCGCGCCCACCGTCAAGAAGGTCGCCCTCGAACTCGGCGGCAAGAACCCCAACGTCGTCTTCGCCGACGCCTGCGCGACCGAGGAGGGCTTCGACACCGCCGTCGACCAGGCCCTCAACGCCGCCTTCATCCACAGCGGCCAGGTCTGCTCCGCGGGCGGCCGGCTGATCGTCGAGGAGTCGCTGCGCGAGCGCTTCGTCGCCGAACTCGCCCGCCGCGCCGCGAAGATCCGCCTCGGCCGCGGCACCGAGGACGGCGTCGAGTGCGGGCCGCTCGTCTCCGAGCAGCAGCGCGCCAAGGTCGAGGACTACGTCGCCTCCGCGCTCGCGGAGGGCGCCGTGCTGCGGACCGGCGGCAAGCGCCCCGAGCCGACCCCGGCCCGCCCCGCCGGCGGCTACTTCTACGAGCCGACCGTCCTCGACCAGTGCCACCGCGAGATGCGGGTCGTGCGCGAGGAGGTCTTCGGGCCGGTGCTGACCGTGGAGACCTTCCGCACCGAGGACGAGGCCGTCGCCCTCGCCAACGACACCGAGTACGGACTCGCCGGCGCCGTCTGGACCGCCGACGCCGGACGCGCCCGCCGGGTCGCCGGCCGGCTGCGCCACGGCACCGTCTGGATCAACGACTTCCACCCCTACCTCCCCCAGGCGGAGTGGGGCGGCTTCGGCAAGAGCGGAGTGGGCCGCGAACTCGGCCCGGCCGGCCTCGCCGAGTACCGCGAGACCAAGCACGTCTACCAGAACCTGGCGCCGAAGCCGGTGCGCTGGTTCGCGGGCTGACACCGGCCCGCGCCCCCGCACCCGAACCACCCCTGGCCCCCACCTGGAGTCACCCCCATGCCCGAGAACCACCACACCTACGACTACGTCGTCATCGGCGGCGGTACGGCGGGCTCCGTCATCGCCTCCCGCCTCACCGAGAACCCCGACGTCACCGTCGCCGTCATCGAGGGCGGCCCGAGCGACGTCGGCCGCGAGGACGTGCTGACGCTGCGCCGCTGGATGGGCCTGCTCGGAGGCGAACTCGACTACGACTACCCGACCACCGAGCAGCCGCGCGGCAACTCGCACATCCGGCACAGCCGGGCCCGCGTCCTCGGCGGCTGCTCGTCCCACAACACGCTCATCGCCTTCAAGCCGCTGCCCTCCGACTGGGAGGAGTGGGAGCAGGCCGGCGCCAAGGGCTGGGGCCCGGTGCAGATGGAGGCGTACTACGCGCGGCTGAGGAACAACATCGTCCCGGTCGACGAGAAGGACCGCAACGCCATCGCCCGCGACTTCGTCGACGCGGCGCAGAAGGCGCTCGGCGTCCCCCGGATCGAGGGCTTCAACACCAAGCCCTTCGACGACGGCGTCGGCTTCTTCGACCTCGCCTACCACCCCGAGAACAACAAGCGGTCGTCCGCGTCGGTGGCGTATCTGCACCCCGTGATGGACGAGCGCCCCAACCTGACGATCCTCCTGGAGACCTGGGCGCACCGGCTGGAGCTGGACGGCACCCGCGCCGAGGGCGTGCACGTGCGCACCAAGGACGGCGAGGAGCTGCTGATACGGGCCCGCCGCGAGGTCGTGCTGTGCGCCGGGGCCGTGGACTCCCCGCGCCTGCTCCTGCACTCCGGCATCGGCCCCCGCGAGGACCTCCAGGCACTCGGCATCCCCGTCGTGCACGACCTGCCGGGCGTCGGCGAGAACCTCCTCGACCACCCCGAGTCGGTGATCGTCTGGGAGACCGACGGCCCGATCCCGGAGAACTCCGCGATGGACAGCGACGCCGGACTGTTCGTGCGCCGCGACCCCGGCCACGCGGGCCCGGACCTGATGTTCCACTTCTACCAGGTCCCCTTCACCGACAACCCGGAGCGACTGGGCTACGAGAAGCCCGAGTTCGGCGTGTCGATGACCCCGAACATCCCCAAGCCGAAGAGCCGCGGCCGGCTGTACCTGACGAGCGCGGACCCGTCGGTCAAGCCCGCCCTGGACTTCCGGTACTTCACCGACGAGGACGACTACGACGCCCGCACCCTCGTCGACGGCATCCGCGTCGCCCGCGAGATAGCGGCCACCGAGCCGCTGGCCGGCTGGCTCCGCCGCGAGGTGGCGCCCGGCCCGCACATCACCGGCGACGAGGAACTGAGCGAGTACGCCCGCAAGGTCGCGCACACCGTCTACCACCCGGCGGGCACCTGCAAGATGGGCGCGGCCGACGACGAACTGGCCGTGGTGGACCCGGAGTTGAGGATTCGAGGCCTGGACGGCATCCGTATCGCGGACGCCTCGGTCTTCCCGACGATGACCGCGGTGAACCCGATGATCGGGGTCCTCATGGTCGGGGAGAGGGCCGTCGATTTGATCGGAGGTGGTGCGTGATGAGTACGACCCTGGACACGACGAGTACGGACACGACCGTGTCGGAGCCCGTCTTCTCCGTCGACGGGCTGTGGAAGGTCTTCGGCCCGAAGGCCGACCGGATTCCGGACGACCCCGAACTGACCGCCCTCGACCCCGCCGAGCTGCGTGCCCGCACCGGCTGCACGGCCGCCGTCCGCGACGTCTCCTTCGACGTGCGCAAGGGCGAGGTCTTCGTGGTCATGGGCCTGTCGGGCTCCGGCAAGTCCACCCTGGTGCGCTGCCTGACCCGGCTCATCGAGCCGACGGCCGGCACCATCGCCATCGACGGCGAGGACGTCCGCGCCATGGACCGGTCCCGGCTGCGCGAACTGCGCCGCCACCGGGCCGCGATGGTCTTCCAGCACTTCGGCCTGCTGCCGCACCGCACGGTCATCGACAACGTGGCGTACGGCCTGGAGATCCAGGGCGTCGGCAAGGCCGAGCGCCGTCAGCGCGCCGCCGAGGTCGTCACCAAGGTCGGTCTCGAGGGCATGGAGCAGCGCCGCCCCGGCCAGCTCTCCGGCGGTCAGCGCCAGCGCGTCGGCCTGGCCCGCGCGCTCGCCGTCGATCCCGAAGTCCTGCTGTTCGACGAGCCGTTCAGCGCCCTCGACCCGCTCATCCGGCGGGACATGCAGGAGGAGGTGATCCGCCTGCACCGCGAGGAGGGCCGCACGATGGTCTTCATCACCCACGACCTGAGCGAGGCCCTCAAGCTCGGCGACCGCATCGCCCTGATGCGCGACGGCCGCGTGGTGCAGCTCGGCACCCCCGAGGAGATCGTGGGCAGCCCCGCCGACGACTACGTCCGCGAGTTCGTCCGGGACGTCTCCCGCGAACAGGTCATGACCGTGCGCACCGCCATGCGGCCCGGCGGCTGCGGCGGCGCCGAGCACCCGGAGGCCCTGGCGCCCGGCGAGCTCGTCGCCGACGCCATCAAGGTCGTCGCCCGCAGTGGCAAGCCGGCGTGCGTCGTCGACGACGGCCGCTGCGTCGGTGTCGTCGATCACGAAAGGCTCCTCGGTGTCGTCGCCGGAACGGAGCCGCAGAAGGAGGCGGCGTGATGGCGACCCTGACCACGTCCGCGCCCCGGGTTGCCGTGCCGGGCGTCCTCAAACACCGGGCCGTGCACAAACTGCTGCTCCTGGCGCTGGCCGCGGCGGTCCTCGTACCGCTCGCCGACGCGCGCTGGGCCAGCGGCAGTTGGCCGGCCGCCCTCACCGTCGACCTCTCCAAGCCGCTGACCCACGTCAGCGACTGGATCATCGACAACCGCGACAGCCACCCGCTGTTCCTCTACGGCTTCGGCTACGTCAGCAACGCGGTCGTCGTCTCCGTACGCGCCGTCTACCTGGTCCTGCTGGCCGCGGGCTGGGCCGGCGTCACCGCGATCGGCGCCCTCGTGGCCTGGCGGGTCGCCGGCGTGAAGCTGGCCCTCGGCTCCGCGGCGGCGTTCCTCGCCTGTGGCCTGCTCGGCATGTGGGTCCCGACGATGCAGACGCTCGCCCTGATGGTGGTGGCCGTCCTCGCGTCGGTGCTCGTCGGCGTGCTGCTGGGCCTGGGCGCCGGACTCTCCGACCGCCTCGACCGCGCCCTGCGCCCGGTCCTGGACACCATGCAGGTCCTGCCCGCCTTCGCCTACCTGCTGCCCGTCGTGCTGGTCTTCGGCATCGGCGTGCCCGCGGCGGTGCTCGCCACCGTCGTCTACGCCGCCCCGCCGATGGCCCGCCTCACCTCCCTCGGCCTGCGCGGCGCGGACAAGGAGGTCCTCGAGGCCGTCGACTCGCTCGGCGCCACCGGCCGCCAGCGGCTGCTGACCGCCCGCCTGCCGCTGGCACGCAAGGAGCTCCTCCTCGGCCTCAACCAGACGATCATGATGGCCCTGTCCATGGCGGTCATCGCGTCCGTCATCGGCGCCGCCGGCCTCGGTGACCGCGTCTACCAGGCGCTGGCCTCCGTAGACGTCGGCGCGGCGCTCGCCGCCGGCATCCCGATCGTGCTGCTGGCCGTCGTCCTGGACCGCGTCACCTGCGCGGCCGGCGAAAACGCGGGCGAGGAGCACCAGAACACCGGCCGCGGCCGGCTGTACGCGGCCGCCGCCGTCGCCGTGGCGCTCGCCGGACGTCTCGCGGGCCGCCTCGACTGGCCCGCCTCCTGGACGCTGAACATCGCCGAGCCGGTGAACCGGGCCGTCGACTGGATGACCGCGCACCTCTACTCGGGCGTGCCCGTCGTCGGCGGCACCGCCGACTGGGCGGGCCACTTCACCACCTGGGTCCTCGACCCGATCCGCGGCGGCCTGCAGTGGCTGCCCTGGTGGTCGGTGCTGCTCGTGGTGGCCGCCCTGGCCTGGCTGATCGGCACCTGGCGCACCGCCCTGACCGCCGTCCTAGCCATGGCCGCGATCGGCGTCCTGGGCGTGTGGAAGCCGTCCCTGGACACGCTCTCCCAGGTGCTGGCGGCCGTCGCCGTCACCCTCGTGCTGGGCTTCGCCACCGGTATCGCGGCGGCCCGCAGCGACCGCTTCGAGCGGCTGCTCAGGCCGGTCCTGGACGTGTTCCAGACCATGCCGCAGTTCGTGTACCTCATCCCCGTCGTGGCCCTGTTCGGCGTGGGCCGCGCGCCCGCCGTCGCGGCGGCCGTCGTCTACGCGCTGCCCGCCGTCGTCCGCATCACCACACAGGGGCTGCGGCAGGTCGACCCGGCGGCCCTGGAGTCGGCCCGCTCGCTGGGCGCGACCCCCGCCCAGCAGCTGCGCCAGGTCCAGCTGCCGCTCGCCCGGCCCGCGTTGCTGCTCGCCGTCAACCAGGGCGTGGTCCTCGTCCTCGCCGTCGTCATCATCGGCGGCCTGGTCGGCGGAGGCGCGCTCGGCTACGACGTCGTCTTCGGCCTCGCCCAGGGCGACCTGGCGACCGGTCTGGTGGCGGGCGCGGCGATCGTCTGCCTGGGGCTGATGCTCGACCGGGTGACCCAGCCCACCGAACGCCGCGCGAAGAAGGGAGCCTGACATGCGCGTCCGTATCACCGCGACCGCCGCGGTCGCCTCGCTGGCGCTGCTGACCGGCTGCGGCGCCGCCGACATGACCAAGCAGGCGTCCCCCTTCGCCAACGCCGGGGGCACCAAGAGCGTGACCCTGTCCGTGCAGTCCTGGGTCGGCGCGCAGGCCAACGTGGCCGTCGCCCAGTACCTGCTGGAGCACAAGCTGGGCTACCGCGTCGACACCGTCCAGGTCGACGAGGTGCCCGCCTGGGACGCGCTCAGCCAGGGCCGCGTCGACGCGATTTTGGAGGACTGGGGCCACCCCGACCAGGAGAAGCGGTACGTCACCGACAAGAAGACGATCACCCGCGCCGGCGGCCTCGGCGTGACCGGCCACATCGGCTGGTACGTGCCGACCTACCTGGTCAAGCAGCACCCCGACATCACGAACTGGAAGAACCTGAACAAGTACGCGTCGCTGTTCCGCACCGCGGAGAGCGGCGGCAAGGGCCAGCTGATGGACGGCTCCCCGTCCTACGTCACCAACGACAAGGCGCTGGTGAAGAACCTGAAGCTGAACTACCAGGTGGTCTTCGCCGGTTCCGAGGCGGCGCAGATCACGCAGATGAAACAGTTCGCCAAGGAGAAGAAGCCCTTCCTGTCGTACTGGTACGCACCCCAGTGGCTGTTCAAGAAGGTGCCGATGACCGAGGTCAAGCTGCCGCCGTACAAGGAGGGCTGCGACGCGGACCCGGCGAAGGTCGCCTGCGCCTACCCGCACACCCCGCTGCAGAAGTACCTCAACGCCGGCTTCGCGAAGGACGGTGGCAAGGCGGCGGCGTTCCTGAAGAAGTTCACGTGGACGACCGAGGACCAGAACGAGGTCTCCCTGATGATCGCCGACCAGAAGCTGTCGCCCGAGCAGGCGGCGAAGAAGTGGGTGGACGCCCACGCCTCCACCTGGAAGGCATGGCTGTCCTGATCCGGGAAGCACGGCCGTCCCCGGTCACATCCGCTTCCTCAGCTCGTCCGTCACCCCCTGCAGAGCCAGTGCCGCCCAGCGCTGGAGCGTCGGCCCGAACGTGACGCGGGTGGCCCCCAGTTCACCGAGCTCGGTGGGCGTGGGGCCGCCCTCCAGCTTGCTGTACACGTTGATCGGGCCCTGGATCCCGGACCGCAGCAGCGGCAGTACGTTCGCCGGGGCGCCGATCGGATAGACGCAGTCGGCGCCCGCGGCGACGTACAACGCGGCCCGCTCGATGGCCCGTTCGGGATCGCCGTCGCCGTGGACGAAGACGTCGACGCGCGCGTTGACGAACAGCCGGTCGCCGGCCGCGTGCCGGACCCCGGCCAGCCACTCCGCGTGCTCGTGCGGGTCCTTCAGGACGCCCCCGGTGGAGTCCTCCAGGTTGCAGCCCACGGCCCCCGCTTCCAGCAGCCGCTCCACCAGCTCCTTGGGCGCCAGCCCGTACCCGCCCTCGACGTCTGCCGACACCGGCACGTCCACGGCCCGGCAGACGCGCGCCACCGCGGCGAACATCTCGTCGGCCGGCGTGGCCCCGTCCGCGTACCCGAGCGACGCGGCGACCCCGGCGCTGGGCGTGGCGAGCGCCGGGAAACCGGCCTCCTCGAAGACGCGCGCGCTGACCGCGTCCCACGGTCCGGGCAGGACCAGCGGGTCGCCCGGCAGACGGCTTCTGTGCAGCGCGCGGAACGCTTCCACCTTGCTCACGGCGTGTATCCCCCCGGCGGGATCCGGCGGGCGACCATCACCCGGTTCCAGTTGTTGATGGCGACGACCAGCGCGACGAGATGGGCGAGCGCTGCCTGGTCGAAGTGCCGGGCGGCGGCGTCGTAGACCTCGTCGGGCACGAAGCCTCCCCCTGAGCCGAAAGCCTGGGAGGTGCCCCCAGTCAGCACGGTCACCGCCTCGGTCAGCGCGAGCGCGGCCCGCTCCCGGTCGTCGAAGACCTCGTCCCCGGCCTCCTCCCAGGCGGCCAGCAGGTCCAGCTGCCGCTCCGGCACGCCGTGCCGGCGGGCGAGGGCGAGGTGCATGTCCAGGCAGAAGGCGCAGTGGTTGAGCTGCGAGGCCCGGACGACGACCAGCTCGGCCAGGGCAGGGTCGCCGAGGCCCTTCTTCGCGGCGGCACTCAGCGCCGACAGGGCCCTGCCCACCGCCGGGTCCAACAGCTCTGTCCTGGCGGTCACTTGTACTGCCCCGGTTCGTAGTGGCCGACCTCGCCCCGGCAGGCGACGCCGAACCGGTTCCAGGCGTTGATCACCGCGATCGCGGCGATCAACTGGGCCAGTTCCGCCTCCTCGAAGTGCTTGGCCGCCCTCTCGTACACCGCGTCGGGCACGAAGCCGTCCGTCAGGACGGTCACCGCCTCCGTCAGTTCCAGCGCCGCGAGTTCCTTCTCGGTGTAGAAGTGCGCGGACTCCTCCCACGCGCTGAGCTGGATGATCCGCTCGACGCTCTCCCCGGCGGCCAGCGCGTCCTTGGTGTGCATGTCGAGGCAGCGGGCGCAGTGGTTGATCTGCGAGGCGCGGATCTTCACCAGTTCCAGCAGCCGCGCGTCCAGGCCCTGCCGGGCCGCCGCGTCCAGCCGGAGCATGGCCTTGAAGACGTCCGGGGCGAGAGCGGCCCAGTTCAGCCGCGGGATGTGTTCGGGCGCACAGGTAGCGGTGTCCTCGTATGTGGTCATGCCCTCGACCCTAGGAGCGAGGCAGCCCAGGAGTGTGGTCCATTTCCATGCCGAAACCTTGGGCCACTCTGGGCGTGGACCTCCACCTGGAACCGACCGGAACAGGGGTGCGCCGGGGTCTGACCGACGCCCTGCGCGAGGCCGTCCGCACCGGCCGGCTGGCCCCCGGCACCCGGCTGCCCTCCTCCCGCGCCCTCGCCGCCGACCTGGGCATCGCCCGCAACACGGTCGCCGAGGCCTACACCGATCTGGTCGCGGAGGGCTGGCTGACCGCGCGGCAGGGCTCGGGCACCCGCGTCGCCGAGCGGACGGTCGTACCGCCCGCCGATGCCGCACCCGGTCCCCGCCCCCGCTCCGGCCCCGCCCACAGCCTCGTCCCCGGCACCCCCGACCTCGGCTCCTTCCCCCGCGCGCAGTGGCTCAGGGCGGCCCGCCGCGCCCTCGCCACGGCACCGAACACGGCACTCGGCTACGGCGACCCCCGCGGCCGCGTCGAACTGCGCACCGCCCTCGCCGGCTACCTGGCCCGCGCCCGGGGCGTCCGCGCCGACCCCGAACGCATCCTGGTCTGCGCCGGCATCTCGCACGGCCTGCGCGTCCTCGGCGCGGTGCTGCGGGCCCGCGGGGCGAGCACGATCGCCGTGGAGTCCTACGGCCTCCTCGCGCACTGGGACCTGCTCGCGGACGCCGGCCTGCGGACCGTGCCGCTGCCCTTCGACCGACGGGGCACCGATCCGGGGGAGTTGACCGACGAGTCGGCCGTGCTGCTCACCCCCGCCCACCAGTTCCCGATGGGCGGCACCCTGCACCGCGACCGGAGGGCGGCCGTCGTCGACTGGGCGCGCCGCACCGGCGGCGTGGTCGTCGAGGACGACTACGACGGCGAGTTCCGCTACGACCGCCAGCCCGTCGGGGCCCTGCAGGGCCTCGACCCCGACCACGTCGTCTACGCGGGCACGGCCAGCAAGTCCCTCGCCCCCGGCCTGCGACTGGCCTGGCTGGTGCTGCCGCCGGGCCTCGCACGGGAGGCGGCGCGGGCGAAGGGGCACATCGACACCTGCGGGGCCCTGGACCAGCTGACCCTCGCCGAGTTCCTCGTCTCCGGCGCCTACGACCGCCATGTGCGCGCCGCCCGGCTGCGCTACCGGCGCCGCCGCGACGCCCTGGTGGCGGCGGTCGCCCGCCGCGCCCCGCACGTCCACGCCACCGGCATCGCGGCCGGCCTGCACCTGGTGCTCGGCCTGCCGCCCGGCACCGAGCGGGCGACGCTGCGCGCGGCGGACTGGCAGGGCCTCGCCCTGCACGGGCTGCGCCGCTACCGTCATCCGGCGGCGGCCGTCGAACAGCGCGACGCCCTCGTCGTGGGCTACGGGACCCCGCCCGACCACGCCTGGTCGGGAGCCCTGGACGCCCTGTGCTCCGCGCTCCCGGACCTGCCGGAGCCCTGACCGGTCACCGGCGCGCATCCTCCCCGCCGCCCGCGCGGCCCTGGCGCACCGCGCTCTTCGCGCGCTGCTCCCGTATCCGCTCCACGGTGTGCTCGCGCAGGGCCCGCATCGGGGCCGCCGTCTTCAGCAGCATCTCGTCGTACGCGGCGACCGGGTCGGAGTCGAGGACGATCGTGCTGCCGGCGCCGAGGTGCAGCAGCCCGCCGGCGAACACGGCGGTGCGCTCGGCGATGCCGAGATCGGCACCCCCGCCGCACCCCAGGTAGCCGAGCGCCCCGGAGTGGACCCCGCGGGCCTCGGTCTCCAGCGCCTCGGCGACCTCCGTCGCGCGCTGCTTCGGAGCCCCGGTCGCCGACCCGCCGGGGAAGCAGGCCCGCACGCAGTCCACCGCGTCCGTGCCGTCCTTCAGCCGCCCCTCCACGGTGGAGACCAGCTGGTGCACGGACGCGTACGTCTCGGTGGCCATCAACCGGGTCACCCGCACCGACCCGGTACGGCACACCCGGCCCAGGTCGTTGCGGAGCAGGTCCACGGTCGTCAGGTGCCCGGCCCGCGTCGCGGCGTCCGCGGCCGGCGCGTCCCGCAGCGCCGCGTCCTCCGCGGGCCCGTCGCCGCGCGGCGCGATGCCCTCGACGGGCCGGGCCTCGGCCACCCCGTCCCGGGTGATCCGCAGGAACCGCTCCGGCGACGAGCCGGCCACGTCGACGTCCCCGAAGCGCAGGAACGCGCCGTAGGGGGCGGGGTCGACCCGGCGCAGCACCCGGTGGAAGTCGTAGGCGTCGGGCGGCGCGGGTAAGCGGACCGTGTCGGCCAGGCGGATCCCGTGACCCGTCCCGGCCCGCACCGCGCGCCGGCAGTCCTCGACGTCGGCGAGGTACCTCGCCCGGTCCCGCACCAGCCACGGCTCCGCGGCACCGAGGTCGGGCCCGGGCGCCGCCGGCGCGTGCCGCGGCGGCCGTCCGGTGTCGGTGACGACGAAGCTCAGCTGGGCCAGCGCGCCCTCCAGCCAGTCCTCCGCCTCCCGCGCGGCCTGCGGGGTGTCCTCGGCGAGGCAGACCGCGTAGGTGAACCGCTTGAGGTGGTCCACGGCGATCAGCCGGTCGGCGAACAGCCAGCAGGCGTCCGGCAGTTCCGAGGAGTGCCGGTTCACCGAGCCGCAGTCGGCCTTCGCCTCGTGGCCGAAGTAGCCGACATAGCCCGCGGTGAAGTCGAACGGCAGCCCGGCCGCGTCCACCCGGCGGCTGGTCAACTGCCGTTTCAGATAGTCGAAGACGCTCGCCGTGACCTTCCGGGTCGGCCGCCCGGCCCGCTCGATCTCGCACCGGCCGGTGTCGACGTCGTAGCGCACGAACTCCGCGAGCGGACCGCTGTCGTCCCCGAGGAACGAGAACCGCGACAGCCCCTCCTCGACGAGCGCGCTGTCCAGCCAGAAGGCCCGCCGCGACGCCCCGTACATCCGCGTGAACGCGGCCTCCGTGTCCACCGCCCCGGCGATCCGGCGGCTGTGCAGCCGGAAGGCGGGCATCGCCCGGCGGGGGCGCACCACGGTCGGCGAGGCGGTGGGGATCGCCGCCGCGGCCGGGGTGACCGCGGTGTTCTTCGTCCGCGGCCTGCGCGCCCGTACCGCCGTCAGATTGCGGAAGTTGACCAGGATCCGGTGGCCGTACTCGGTGAGCACCGAGTCCGGGCGGAACTGCACCGCCCACAGGGGCCGACCGCGGTGCCGTAGTCCCATCGGCTCACCGTCCTCGGACCACGCGGTGGCCTCGAGCGTCTCCGGGAGCGGCTCCCGCACCGCAGGGGAGGGGTGACGGACGGCGGTGAAGTCCTGCGGGAGTCCCTGGAACAGGTCCCGTCCGTCGTGCCTGACCCTGGACAGCTGCCCGGGCCGGGGCCGGGGCACCGGCGCCACCCCGCCCCGCTCCCCGGGCGCGCTGCCCGGAAGCTCCAGACAGACGCCGAGCACGGGGACCACCGACCCGGCGAGCACGGCGGCGCCGAACCCGGCGCCGCCCGGTCCGGCCGGGTGCCAGGGTCCCGGCGACACCACGACGTTGTCGAACTCCGCCAGACAAACGGCGAGATCGGGAACCGCCTCGCCGGCGTCGTCCGGGACCACGACCGGTTCCTCGCCGTTGACCTCGGCGATCAGCTGGAACAGGTTGTAGGGGTATGCGTCGTGACGGTCGATGAGCAGGGTCTTCATCCCCTCACCTCCCTCGGTCCGCGCCCAGGCCGATGATTCCTGCCGCGCGCCCTCCAGTACGGGTGAGCCCCACGCCTCGTTCAGACGGCCGACGGGCTCACGCCGTCTCCGCCGGCGCCTCCCCGAACCGGGCCAGTGCCAGCGCCGCCGCCACCGCCACGGCGAATCCCAGCACCGCCAGCCAGGTCAGTCCGTCCCGGGTGCGGTCGCCGAGCCACACCACGCCCACCGCCGCCGGCCAGATCGTCTCGCCGATGACCATTCCGGCGGTGGTCGTGGTCACCGAACCGCGCTGCAGCGCGGACGTCAGCAGCAGGAAGGCGGCGCCCCCGCCGATCAGCAGGGCGTACGTCGCCGGATTGGCGAGGAGATCCAGTGGTGCGAGCGAGTCGATCAGCCGCACCGAGACCTCGACCACCCCGAAGCCGAATCCGGCACCCAGTCCCAGCACCAGATCCCGCCCGCGCCCCGACCACCGTCCGCCCACCAGCCCGAGCGCCAGCACCACCACCGCGATCCCGAGCATCGCCCACTTCAGGGCCATGGAGCCCTGACGGTCGCCCTCCGTGCCCGAGGCCAGGCCCAGCATCGCCAGCCCGGCGCACACCGTCGCGACCGCGCCCCACTCCAGCCTGCTCAGCCGCACGTGCAGCAGCTTGGCCGCGACCACGCCCGTCACCGCCAGGCTCGACGCGAGGGCCGCCGCGACCGCGTAGATGGGGATGGACCGCAGGGCCGCGATCTGCAGCAGGAAGCCCAGCCCGTCCAGCGCCAGGCCGGCCAGATACCGCCACTGCCGCAACGCCCGCAGCAGCAGCGCCGCCTCTCCGCCGCCACCCCCGGTCGCCTCCCGCGCGGCCACCGCCTGCAACACCGTGGCCGTACCGAAGCAGACCGCCGCCCCCAGGGCGCACACCATCCCAAAGATCACAAAGCGACTGTAGGCGAGGGCTACCACAACGGGGAGGGCTCGTCGAGCGCTCTTACCTGTCTTTAGGCTGTGCGCCGAAGGAACATCACCAGGACCTTCACACGGGCACGTCAACGGGGAGACGAACATGGCGGACGCACGCCGGACACTACGCTCGGGCACGGTCGTCCTCGGCGGGATGGGCCTGCTCGCCGCCGCCCTCACCGCGTGCTCCTCCGATCCGGACAAGCGCTGCGTGGACCGCGACAGCAACCGACTGGCCAAGGGCTACAAGGTCGTCGCCGACAAGAACTGCGCCTCCGGCAAGTCCTCCGTCAACGGCGCCTGGTACTACGAGGGCACCAAGAAGGGCGGCTGGGTCGACGGCGGTTCCTTCACCAAGCCCCGCAAGTCCTCCGGCGGTTCGGGCGGCCACGGCGTCTCCCGCGGTGGCTTCGGCGGCGGCAAGGGAAGCTCCGGCGGCTGAGGGCACCCATGCGCCGACACACCATCACCCCCCGCCCGGACTGGCGGCGGACCGTCGAGGAACAGGGCCTGATCTACCCCCTCACCCGCCACCCCGACGGCTCCCTGCGCCCCTACTGGGACGAGAGCGCCTACTACTCCTTCACCCTCGGCGAGGTCGAGGCCCTGGAGGAGACCGTCGAGGAACTCCACCGCATGTGCCTCGCCGCGGCCGGGCACATCGTCGCCGAGGGGCGCCTGCCCGAACTGGGCATCACCGACCCCCGCGTGGCCGAGGCGGTCACCGAGGCCTGGCGGCGCCGCGCCGAACTCCCCTCCCTCTACGGCCGTTTCGACCTGCGCTACGACGGCACGGGCCCGGCGAAGCTGCTGGAGTACAACGCCGACACCCCCACCTCCCTGGTCGAGGCCGCCTCCCCGCAGTGGTTCTGGATGGAGGAGCGCTTCCCGGGCGCCGACCAGTGGAACTCCCTGCACGAACGCCTCGTCGCCGCCTGGAAGCGGCAGGCCCCGCTCCTGCCGCCCGGCAGCCCCCTGCACTTCGCGCACTCCTCGGACGACGAACTCGGCGAGGACCTGATGACGGTCGCCTACCTCAAGGAGACCGCCGAGCAGGCGGGCCTGGACACCGACTGGATCTCGATGGAGGAGATCGGCTGGGACTCCTTCTCCGGCCGCTTCGTCGACAACCGGCTCCGTTTCATCCGCAGCTGCTTCAAGCTCTACCCGTGGGAATGGCTGACCACCGACGCCTTCGCCGGGCACGTCCTGGACACCCTCGACAACGGCGGCGGCACGGGCTCGACGCTGTGGATCGAGCCCGCCTGGAAGATGCTGCTGAGCAACAAGGCGCTGCTGGCGATCCTGTGGGAGCTGTACCCGGACCACCCCAACCTGCTCGCCGCGCACCTCGACGGCCCGCGCGAGCTGACGACGACCGGCTGGGTCGCCAAACCGCTGCTGGGCCGCGAGGGCGCCGGAGTCACGATCCACGAGCCCGGCAGCGAGCCGGTGCCCCGCGAGGAGCCCTGCTGCTACCAGGAGCTGGCCCCGCTGCCCGCCTTCGACGGACACCACGTCGTCCTCGGCGCCTGGGTCGTCGAGGACGAGTCGGCGGGCCTCGGCATCCGCGAGTCGTCCGGCCTGATCACCGACGAGTACGCCCGCTTCCTGCCCCACGTGATCCTCTGACCCCACCGCTCGCATGATGGACGGCTCCCTGCCCCTTACGGCATCCCCGGTAGGGTGATCGGTGGGCCGTGACTGGCGCGCTGGGATGGGACCGACCATCGGGGAGCGGCCTGAGTCAGCGAGTGCCGTGCGCCTGGGCCGTACCGTGAACGCTGAAAGCCGACGTCCGGAGGTCCCTCATGTCAGCCGACTCCCTCTCCACCGAGTCCACCGCCTTCCGCGCCGCCCTCGACGTGATCCGAGCCGTCGAGCCGCGCGTCGCCGACGCCATCGGCCAGGAGGTCGCCGACCAGCGCGAGATGCTCAAGCTGATCGCCTCCGAGAACTACGCCTCCCCGGCGACCCTCCTGGCGATGGGCAACTGGTTCAGCGACAAGTACGCCGAGGGCACCGTCGGCCGCCGCTTCTACGCCGGCTGCCGCAACGTCGACACGGTCGAGTCGCTGGCCGCCGAGCACGCCAAGGCGCTGTTCGGCGCCCGCCACGCCTACGTCCAGCCGCACTCCGGCATCGACGCCAACCTGGTCGCCTTCTGGGCCGTCCTCGCCGACCGCGTCGAGGCGCCCTTCCTGGAGAAGACCGGCGTCCGCCAGATCAACGACCTCTCCGAGGCCGACTGGGCCGAGCTGCGCCAGGCCTTCGGCAACCAGCGCATGCTCGGCATGTCCCTGGACGCCGGCGGCCACCTCACCCACGGCTTCCGCCCGAACATCTCCGGCAAGATGTTCGACCAGCGCTCCTACGGCACCGACCCGGCCACCGGCCTGATCGACTACGAGGCGCTGCGGACGTCCGCCCGCGAGTTCAAGCCGCTGATCATCGTCGCGGGCTACTCGGCCTACCCCCGCCTGGTGAACTTCCGGATCATGCGCGAGATCGCCGACGAGGTCGGCGCGACGCTCATGGTCGACATGGCGCACTTCGCGGGCCTCGTCGCCGGCAAGGTCCTCACCGGCGACTTCGACCCGGTCCCGCACGCCCAGATCGTCACCACCACCACCCACAAGTCGCTGCGCGGCCCGCGCGGCGGCATGGTCCTGTGCGACGACTCCCTCAAGGACCAGGTCGACCGCGGCTGCCCGATGGTGCTGGGCGGCCCGCTCCCGCACGTCATGGCCGCGAAGGCGGTCGCGCTCGCCGAGGCCCGGCAGCCCGCCTTCCAGGACTACGCCCAGCGCATCGTCGACAACTCCCGCGCGCTGGCCGAGGGGCTGATGCGCCGCGGCGCGACCCTGGTGACCGGCGGCACCGACAACCACCTGAACCTGATCGACGTCGCCACCTCCTACGGCCTCACCGGCCGCCAGGCCGAGGCCGCGCTCCTCGATTCCGGCATCGTCACCAACCGCAACGCGATCCCCGCCGACCCGAACGGCGCCTGGTACACCTCCGGCATCCGCGTCGGTACCCCCGCCCTGACCACCCGCGGTCTGGGCACGGCCGAGATGGACGAGGTCGCGGGCCTGATCGACCGCGTCCTGACCACCGCCGAGCCGGGCACCACCAAGTCGGGCGCCCCCTCCAAGGCCTCCCACGTCCTCGACGCGAAGGTGTCCGAGGAGATCGCCCAGCGGGCGACGGACCTGGTGGCCGGCTTCCCGCTGTACCCGGAGATCGACCTCGGCTGACGCCCCCGCGGCCGTCAGAGGTCGATCAGTTCCTGTCGTGGTTCGTCCCGCGGCGGTCCGGCCCCGTGCCGGGCCGCCGCGCGGCGCATCAGCAGCGTGCCGCCGACGCCGGCCACGAGCCCGGCACCCAGCCCGGAGAGCGCCCACCGGACACTGTTCCCCGCGCCCGTACTCCTGGCGCCCGTGCTCCCGGCGCCCGTGCTCCCGATGCCCGTGCTCCCCCCGGCGCTGCTTCCCGCGTCCCCCAGCCCGCTCAGCACCTTCTCCCGCTCCAGCTCCACGAACACCGAACGCGGCGCCCGGTGCCAGCGGATGTCGTCGTCGCGGACCTCGGGCGCGGGATCGCTGCGGATCCAGGGCGTGCCGTCGGCCGCCACGACCAGCTGGTCCTGCCGCTCCACGGCCACGTCACCGCCGGGCGCCCGGTCGGTCTGCGGCCAGCCCCCGACGCCGCTCAGCCCCCAGACCACGGTGAAGTGCACCGGCGGATAGCGCCCCTCGGTCCAGTCCTCCGGCACCCGCTCCGTGCCCGTGTACGTCGGCGCCAGCAGCCGCCGCAGACACGCGAAGGCCGCCTCGCCGGACCGCAGCACGGTCGTCCGCCCCGTACCGCCCGCGACGACCATCGCCACGTCCGGGACGTCCCGCTCGCCGTCCGCGTGAGCCGCCGGGGCGCCGCACACCGCGAACACCGCCACCGTCGACACGAGGGCCCCGCACCCGGCCCCCGTCCGTCCCCCCAGCCGTCGCATCGGCCGCCCCCTCGCTGCTCCGCCGTCCGTCCCCCACCTTGTTACACCGCCGGGCACAGATCGGCTCCCACCTGTTTCCGGCCGGTTCCGGATCGGGTCCTCGAACCTGAGAGAATGGTGAACATGGCCTCTGACCGACCTCGCGTGCTCTCCGGAATCCAGCCCACCGCCGGCTCGTTCCACCTCGGCAACTACCTCGGCGCCGTCCGCCAGTGGGTGGCCCTGCAGGAGAGCCACGACGCGTTCTACATGGTCGTCGACCTGCACGCGATCACGATCCCGCAGGACCCGGCGGAGCTGCGGGCCAACACCCGGCTCGCCGCCGCCCAGCTCCTCGCGGCCGGCCTCGACCCGGAGCGCTGCACGCTCTTCGTGCAGAGCCACGTGCCCGAGCACGCCCAGCTGGCCTGGGTCATGAACTGCCTCGCCGGCTTCGGCGAGGCCTCCCGCATGACGCAGTTCAAGGACAAGTCCGCCAAGCAGGGCGCCGACCGGGCCAGCGTCGGCCTGTTCACGTATCCGATCCTCCAGGTCGCCGACATCCTGCTCTACCAGGCCCACGAGGTCCCGGTCGGCGAGGACCAGCGCCAGCACGTCGAGCTGACCCGCGACCTCGCCACGCGCTTCAACGGCCGCTTCGGCGAGACCTTCACGATCCCGAAGCCGTACATCCTCAAGGAGACGGCGAAGATCTACGATCTGCAGGACCCGTCGATCAAGATGAGCAAGTCGGCGTCCACGCCCAAGGGCCTCATCAACCTCCTCGACGACCCCAAGGCCACCGCCAAGAAGGTCAAGAGCGCCGTCACCGACACCGACACCGTCATCCGCTACGACGCGGAGAACAAGCCGGGCGTCAGCAACCTGCTCACGATCTACTCCACCCTCACCGGCAAGACGATCGCCGAGCTGGAGGCCGAGTACGAGGGCAAGATGTACGGCGCGCTCAAGACCGACCTCGCCGAGGTCATGGTCGAGTTCGTCACGCCCTTCCGGGAGCGCACCCAGCAGTACCTGGACGACCCGGAGACGCTGGACTCGATCCTCGCCAAGGGCGCGGAGAAGGCGCGCGCCGTCGCCGCCGAGACCCTCGCCCAGGCGTACGACAGGGTGGGCTTCCTGCCCGCCAAGCACTGACGTACACCGCCGAACGCACGTACCACCGGGCAGAGCGCTGCACATCACTACGGTTGCGCCTGCCCGCGGCACGGCCGTGGCCGTACAGTCGATAGCCGACGGCCGACAGACCGACCCGTCACGACGACAGGAGACGACGTGGGGACCGTAACGATCGGAGTGTCGATCGCGGTCCCGGAGCCACACGGCAGCAAGCTCCAGCAGCTGCGCGCGGGCTTCGGCGACGCCGCTGCTCACGGCATCCCCACGCATGTCACCCTGCTGCCGCCGACGGAGATCGACGGCGCCGACCTGGCGGCCGTGGAGGCGCATCTGGCCGAGGTCGCCGCGAGCGGCCGCCCGTTCCCGATGCGCCTGTCGGGCACCGGCACCTTCCGGCCGCTGTCCCCGGTGGTCTACGTCCGGGTGGCCGAGGGCGCCGAGGCGTGCACCTGGCTGCAGAAGCAGGTCCGGGACGCCTCCGGCCCCGTGCCGCGCGAACTGCAGTTCCCGTACCACCCGCACGTCACGGTCGCCCACGGCATCGACGACGAGGCGATGGACCGCGCCTTCGAGGAACTCGCCGACTACGAGGCCGACTGGCCGTGCACCGGCTTCGCCCTGTACGAGCAGGGCGCGGACGGTGTGTGGCGCAAGCTGCGGGATTTCGCCTTCGGCGGCACGGTCGTACCGCCGCAGGCCGGTCACGTCGAACGCGGCACCATCGGCAGCCGCTGACGGCCGCCGCCGGCCGTCAGAGGGCCAGCCGCCGGAACAGACCGCGCGGGACGTGCCGGAGGGCCGACATCACCACGCGGAGCGCGCCCGGCACCCACACCGTCTCCGAGCGCCGCCGCAGGCCGAGTTCGACGGCCGTCGCCACGGCCTCCGGCGTCGTCGCGAGCGGGGTCTCGGGCAGTCCCGCGGTCATCTTGGACCGGACGAACCCGGGGCGTACGACCATGACGTGCACGCCGGTGCCGTGCAGCGCGTCGCCCAGCCCCTGGGCGAAGGCGTCCAGGCCGGCCTTGCTGGAGCCGTAGATGAAGTTGCTGCGGCGGGCCCGCTCGCCGGCCACGGACGACAGCACCACCAGCGAGCCGTGCCCCTGGGCCTGCAGCGCGCGGGCGGCGACCAGTCCCGCCGAGACCGCGCCCGTGTAGTTGGTCTGCACGACCCGCACCGCAGCGGCCGGTTCGCGCTCGTCGCCGGCCTGGTCGCCGAGGACGCCGAACGCGAGCAGCACCATGTCGACGTCGCCCTCCGTGAAGACCTTGCCGAGCACCTCCTCGTGCGCGTCGGGGTCGAGCGCGTCGAAGGCGACGGTGTGCACCTCGGGCCCCAGGGCGCGCAGTTCGGCGGCCGCCGTCTCCAGGGCGGGGGAGGGGCGCCCGGCGAGCCACACCGCGCGCGTGCGGCGCGCGATCAGCCGGCGGGCGGTGGCGAGCGCGATCTCGGACGTTCCGCCGAGGACGAGCAGGGACTGGGGCAGACCGAAGGCGTCCTTCACGACAGCAGCTCCTAGAGGGCGAGACGGCGGGACAGGTCCGACACGAACACCCCGCGCGGGTCGACCCGCGCGCGCAGCGCCCGGAAGTCGTCGAGGCGCGGGTACATCGCGGCGAGCAGTTCGGGACGCAGACGGGAGTCCTTGGCGAGGTAGACGCGCCCCCCGGCCGCCGCGACCTCCTCGTCGAGACCGTCCAGGAACGCGCCGAGACCGGGCAGGCCGGCGGGGATGTCGAGGGCCAGCGTCCAGCCCGGCAGCGGGAAGGAGAGCCAGCCCGGGTCGGCCTCGCCGAACCGCTTGAGGACCGCCAGGAAGGAGGGGCAGCGCCGGTCGGCGATCCGGCGCACGATCCGGCGCAGGGTGTCCTCCTGGCCGTGCCCGACGACGAACTGGTACTGCACGAAGCCGCCGCGGCCGTAGACGCGGTTCCAGTGCGGGACGCCGTCCAGGGGGTGGAAGAACGAGGAGATCCGTTGCAGCTCTCCGGTACGCGCGCGGGGCGCCTTGCGGTACCAGAACTCGTTGAACAGGCCCACGGTGGTACGGCTGAGCAGGCCCTCGGGCAGGAAGGCCGGCGCGGCCGGGAAGCGGGGGGTGCGGAACTCCAGGGCCCTCGCACGCGCGCGTGCCTGCAGCGCGTCCAGGGGAGCGTGGTCGCCGCGGGTCAGGACCGCCCGGCCGGTGGCGGCGCCGCGGGCCAACAGGTCGATCCAGGCGACCGAGTACCGGTAGTGGTGGTCGGTGCCCGCCAGCCGGGCCATCAGGTCGTCCAGGTCGCTCGCGCGCTCGGTGTCGACCGACATCAGGGAGGTCTCGACGGGCAGCAGGCCGAGGGTGGCGGTGAGGATCACGCCGGTCAGCCCCATGCCGCCCGCGGTCGCGTCGAACAGCGGGGTGCCGCGGCCCACCGTGCGGATCTCGCCGTCGGCGGTGAGGAGTTCGAACGACAGGACGTGCCGGGAGAAGCTGCCGGACACGTGGTGGTTCTTGCCGTGGATGTCCGCCCCGATCGCGCCGCCGACCGTCACCTGCCGGGTGCCGGGCGTCACCGGGACGAACCAGCCCAGCGGCAGCAGCACCTCCATCAGGCGGTGCAGGGACACGCCCGCGCCGCACAGCACGGTGCCGTCGTCGGCGTCGATCGCGTGGATCCGGTCCAGGCCCGTCATGTCGAACACCGCCCCGCCGGCGTTCTGCGCCGCGTCGCCGTAGGCGCGTCCCAGCCCTCTCGGGATGCCCCCGCGGGCCCCGCACTCCCGGACGGCGGCGGCGGCCTCCTCGTACGTCCGGGGACGGATCAGACGGGCCGCGGTGGGAGCGGTGCGCCCCCATCCGGTGACGGTGGTGGTGACCGGTGCGGTGCTGGCAGACATGCGGGTGACCGTATCGCCCCGGTATGGGCGCGGAGTCAAGGAACATCAACCTCCTCCCCGAAATGGGTGATTAATGGGATGTCATTGAATATGTCCGTAATTCCGGCGGGGTCGGCGTGAACAGTGAGTCCTCATGGACCTCCTGGACCACCGAATCCTCTCCGCCTGCCGCGCGTACGGCGCCGACGCGCGCGTCGCCTGTGTCGCGCGCGCCCTCTCCCGGGCCGGCGAGCACGGGGCGCTGTGGCTCGCGACGGGCCTCGTCGGGGCCGCCGTGGACGGCGCGCGGCGCGGCGCCTGGTTGCGTGGCGCGGCGCTCACCGGGGGAGCGCACCTCGTCAGCATGGGCGTGAAAGGGGTGGTGCGACGCCCGCGACCGGCGCATGTCGACCATCTCGCGCCCACCTTCGGCCCGCACTCCTTCCCCAGCTCCCACGCGACCTCCGCCGCGACCGCGGCCCTGGTCTACGGCGCTCTCGGCGCGTACGCCGTACCGCCGCTCGCCGTCGCGATGTGCCTGTCCCGGCTGGTCGTCGGCGTGCACCATCCCTCGGACGTGGTGGCGGGCGCGGCCCTCGGGGCGCTCACGGCGCGCCTGGGCGCGCGCTGGGTGGGAGGGGGCACGCATGACTGAGACAGCGCCTCTCACGAACGACGCGCGCTCCCTGGAGACGGCGCTTCTCGAACAGCGCACGCCCGAGCACACCCCCGCACCACCCCCGCAGCGCACCCCCGCCACCGTCCTCGTCGGCCTGCTGAGAACCGCACGCCCCAAGCAGTGGGTCAAGAACCTCCTGGTCGTCGCCGCCCCCGCGGCCGCCGGCGAGCTCTTCACCCGCCCCGCGATCCCCCGCCTCGCGGCCGTCTTCGTCCTGTTCACGGCCTGCGCCGCCGCCGTCTACCTCGTCAACGACGCCCGGGACGCCGACGCCGACCGCGCCCACCCCGCCAAGCGCCACCGCCCGGTGGCGGCCGGCCAGGTCCCCGTGCCGCTCGCCTACGCCGCCGGAGCCGTCCTCGGCGTGCTCGCGCCGGTCGCCGCGGCCTGGCTGGTCTCACCGGCCGTCGCGGCACTGCTGACGGCCTACCTCGGCATGCAACTGGCGTACTGCGTCAGCCTCAAGCGCGTCCTCGTCGTGGACCTCGTGGTCGTCACCACCGGCTTCCTGATGCGGGCGGTGTCCGGCGGCCTCGCGCTCGGCATCCCGCTGTCCCGCTGGTTTCTGATCACCACCGGCTTCGGCGCCCTGTTCATGGTGGCGGCCAAGCGCTACTCCGAAGCCGTCCAGATGGCCGGGAAAGCGGGCGCCACGCGCGCGCTGCTCACCGAGTACACCACCGGCTACCTGCGCTTCGTCTGGCAGCTGGCCGCGGGCGTCGCCGTCCTCGGCTACTGCATGTGGGCCCTGGAGGAGGGCGGCCTCCCGCACACGAGCGTGCTGCCCTGGCGCCAGCTCTCCATGGTCGCCTTCGTCCTCGCCGTCCTGCGGTACGCCGTCTTCGCCGACCGCGGCGCCGCCGGGGAGCCCGAGGACGTCGTGCTGCGCGACCGCGCCCTCGCCGTCATCGGCCTGGTCTGGCTGGCGATGTACGGGCTGGCGGTGGCGAACTGGTAGCCGACCGCCGCGCGGCCACCGGCATCGCTACCAAGGCGTCTTTCGGGGGTAGAAGCACATTGGTCTCCCCGAGGGAGGGCAGAGTCGGATCATGGACTGGCTGAAGAAGCTCCCCGTCGTCGGGCCGCTGGTGGCGCGCCTGACGGCCACACACGCGTGGCGGTCGTTCGAGCGTCTGGACCGGGTGAAGTGGGCCCGGCTGGCCGCCGCGATGACGTTCACGAGTTTCGTCGCGCTGTTCCCGCTGCTCACCGTGGCCGCCGTGATCGCCGCGGCCACGCTCAGCGAGACACAGCAGACGGATCTGCAGCACAAGATCGCCGAGCAGGTGCCCGGGATCTCCGACCAGCTCGACATCAACGGCCTGGTCCAGAACGCCGGCGCCATCGGCCTCATCGCCGGCGCCGCCCTGCTGTTCACCGGCATCGGCTGGGCCGGCTCGACGCGTGAATGCCTGCGCGCGGTGTGGGAGAAGCCCGACGAGGAGGAGAACTTCCTCCTGCGCAAGGCCAAGGACCTCGGCATCCTCGTGGGCCTCGGCGGCGCCGTCCTGGTCACCCTCGCCGCCTCCACCGTCGCCTCCGCGATGGTCGGCTGGATCACCCGGCAGATCGGGCTGGAGAAGGGCGGCTGGGGCGGCATCCTGCTGTACGTCGCCGCGTTCGCCGTCGCCGTCTTCGCCGACTTCCTGCTGCTCCTGTACGTCCTGACGCTGCTGCCCGGCGTCGAACCGCCGCGCCGCCGCCTGACCGTCGCGGCACTGACCGGCGCGGTCGGCTTCGAACTGCTGAAGGCCCTGCTGAGCGGCTACATGCAGGGCGTGGCCGCCAAGAGCATGTACGGCGCCTTCGGAGTCCCCGTCGCCCTGCTGCTGTGGATCAACTTCACCTCGAAGCTGGTCCTGTTCTGCGCCGCCTGGACGGCGACGCAGAGCCAGGAGCAGGAAGTGCGCGAGGAGGAGCGGGAAGAGCGGGCGGGGATCGTGCGCAAGGTCAGGGGCGAGAGCGGCGACGTACCAGATCCGGCAGCGGCCAGCGGCGGTTGACCAGGAACGCGGCGGCCGCGAGCAGCGCCAGCGCCCCGCCGGCCAGCGCGAACGCGGTCCCCATGCCGCCACCGGTGTGCCCGGCCGCCTTCGCCGCCGGCGTGGCCGAGACGTTGCTCCCGGCGCCGCCCGCCTGCCCGGCGGAGGCGTTGGCGCCCGGCTGGGCGCTCGCCCGGGCCGCGCTCCTCGGCGGCACCAGCTCCCCCACGGAGCGGGCCTTCCCGGCCGCCGCGAAGCCCCAGTCGAAGAGCTTGGCGGTCTCCTTGTAGACCTCGTTGTGCTCCTGCTTCTCGGGGTGCATGACCGTCACCAGCAGCACCCTGCCGTCGCGCTCGGCGACCCCCGTGAAGGTCGCGCCGGCGTTGGTGGTGTTGCCGTTCTTCACGCCCGCGATGCCCTGGTAGACGGAGATGTCGGTGTCACCGGCCAGCAGCCGGTTGGTGTTCTGGATCTCGAAGGGCGTCCGGACCGTCTTGCCCTTCTTGTTCTTCTTCGTCTCGCCCGGGAACTGCGCCCGCACCGTCGAGCAGTATTCGCGGAAGTCCTTCTTCTGCAGCCCGGAGCGGGCGAACAGCGTCAGGTCGTACGCCGAGGAGACCTGCCGGGGGGCGTCGTAGCCGTCGGGCGTGACCACGTGCGTGTCCAGGGCCTGGAGCTCCTGGGCGTGCTCGTTCATCTCCTCGACGGTGTTGCCGACGCCGTCGTTCATCGCCGACAGCACGTGCACGGCGTCGTTGCCGGAGCGCAGGAAGACCCCGAGCCACAGGTCGTGGACCGTGTAGGTCTCGCCCTCCTTTATCCCGACGAGGCTGGAGCCGGCGCCCATCCCCGCCAGGTCGGCGGGCACCACCTTGTGCTTCTCGTCGCGCGGGAACTTCGGCAGCAGCGTGTCCGCGAACAGCATCTTCATCGTGGACGCCGGAGGCAGCCGCCAGTGCGCGTTGTGGGCGGCGAGGACCTCGCCGGACTCGGCGTCCGCGACGATCCACGAGCGCGCGCTGATGTCCTTGGGGAGCACGGGCGCGCCGCTGCCCAGATCGACCTGTGTGCCGGGCCGGCCGAGCCGGGCGCCGCCCACGGACGACATGCCGGCCGGGGGACTGGCCGAAGGACTCGTGGAGGGGCTGGGGGCCGCGAGGGCGACGGGCGCGGTCAGCGCGAGCGACGACAGGGCGGCGGAGGTGACCAGCAGGAATCGCCTGGCGGTCTTCGGGGGTGCGGGCACGGACGGAAAAGTACAGGGCACCGGGCGCGATGTCCCGCCGCCCGCCCCACCCCGGGCGCGCGGCCGGAGTGGCGGCGGCGATACTGAACGCATGAAGCTCAGCCGCCCTGTCTCCTGGTTCCTGCTCGCCTTCGGAGTGTGGAGTTGGGTCATCTGGGTCACTTTCGTGAAAAATCTCATCAAGGACGGCAGCGGGCTCGCGTTCGACGACGGTCACCCGACGGCCTACTTCTGGGTGCATCTGACGCTCGCCGTCGTCTCCTTCGTATTGGGGACGGTCATCGGCGGCATCGGGTTGCGTGGACTGCGCGCATTGCGCCGCACTTCATAACGGGACGAACGCCGCCGGACCGGCAGGACCGGCACGACAGACTGCGGGGTACACGGCACGGTGATCATCGTCTTCGCGCTGCTCGCGCTCGGCGTCCTGGTGGGAGCCAACTGGTACCTGTGGCGCCGGCTGTTCCGCGACACCACGCGGAGCGCGGGCCCCGCGCGCCGGGCGGGCGCGGCGCTGATCGCGGGCGGCTGGGCGCTGGCCGTCGGCGCGCTCGTCGCCGAGCGCGCCGGAGCGCCGTTCTGGCTGCAGCAGGTCCTGGCCTGGCCGGGCTTCCTGTGGCTGGCGCTGTCCGTCTACCTGCTGCTGGCGGTGGTGGCGGGCGAGGTCGTACGACCGCTGCTGCGGCGGTTCCTTGAGAGGCGGGCGCGCACGTCGGCCGTCGCGCCGACGGACGCCGAGCCGGTGCCGGCGGGAGTCGCCGCGACACGGGCGCCGGCGGCCGAGGGGGCGCGTGCGTCGGATCGCGCGCCCGAGCCCGCACACCCCGGCGCGGTGCCCGAAGACGCCCCCGCCCCCGCCGCCCCCGGTCCCTCACGCCGTCTCTTCGTCTCCCGGGTCCTGGCCGGCGCCGCCGCCACGGCCGCCGTGGGGACCGTCGGCTACGGCACCTACGGGGTGCTGCGCGGGCCGCGCGTCAAGCGGGTCACCGTGCCGCTGGCCAAGCTGCCGCGCGCGGCGCACGGATACCGCATCGCCGTGGTCAGCGACATCCACCTGGGGCCGGTGCTGGGCCGGGACTTCGCGCAGAAGGTCGTCGACACGATCAACTCCACCCAGCCCGACATCGTCGCGGTCGTCGGCGACCTCGTCGACGGCAGCGTCAAGAACCTGGGACCGGCCGCGGCCCCCCTGCGGCAGCTGCGGGCGCCCTCCTACTTCGTCACCGGCAACCACGAGTACTTCTCGGGCGCCGAGCAGTGGGTCGAGGAGGTGCGGCGGCTCGGGCTGCACCCCCTGGAGAACGCCCGCACCGAACTGCCGTACTTCGACCTGGCCGGTGTCAACGACATCGCGGGCGAGAGCGAGGGACAGGGCCCCGACTTCGGCAGGGCGCTCGGCGACCGGGACACGGCCCGCGCCTGTGTGCTCCTCGCCCACCAGCCCGTCCAGATCCACGAGGCCGTCAGGCACCACGTCGACCTCCAGCTGTCCGGCCACACCCACGGCGGCCAGCTCTGGCCCGGCAACTTCCTCGCGGCGGCCGCGAACCCCACCGTCGCGGGCCTGGCACGCTACGGCGACACCCAGCTCTACGTCAGCCGGGGCGCCGGTGCCTGGGGCCCGCCCACGCGCGTGGGCGCCCCGTCCGACATCACCGTGATCGAACTGGCCGCCACGCGCGCGTGAGCGAGCGCTCCCGTGCCGGGCACGGGAGCGCACCCGTCCGCCGAACCCCCTGTGCGGGCGCTGTGAAATACGGCCGAAACCCCTGGCAGTAACGTCTTTCCCAACTCCCCTGACGGCTCTTCCCCGAGCTCGAACCCGTGTGATTAGGTGAGCCGCGCCACTAGGGGGTGGCATATGTGTTTTTTTGGGGGGCCTTCGGGCCTTGGGGAGGGCCAACCGATGCGTTCGGTTCGCATGCGGGTACTCGCGACGCTGCTCGTTCTGGCGGGCGTGGGGATCGGCGGCTGGCAGTTGCTGCCGTCGCAGGACGACAACGGAAAGACGATCACGGTCGGCACGACGGACTCCGTCACGTCGCTCGACCCGGCGGGCGCTTACGACGCCGGGTCCTGGGCGTTGTTCAGCAACGTCTTCCAATCGCTGCTGACCTTCGAGGCGGGCGGCGCCGCACCCGTCCCGGACGCGGCCCGGAGCTGCGCCTTCGTCGGCAGCGACCTGAAGACGTACCGCTGCACGCTGCGCAGGGGACTCACCTTCCCCAGCGGGCGCGCGATGACCGCCGAGGACGTCAAGTACTCCTTCGACCGCGTCAAGGCGATCAAGTCGGACGTCGGCCCGGCGTCCCTCCTGAGCACCCTCAGGTCGGTCGACGCGAGGGGCTCGACCGTCACCTTCCGGCTGTCCTCGCCCGACGCCACGTTCCCGTTCAAGGTCGCCACCGGAGCCGGCGCGATCGTCGACCGGGAGAAGTACCCGGCGAAGAGCCTGCGCACCGACGGCGGTGTCGACGGAACCGGCCCGTACGAGCTGACGGCGTACACGAAGGGCAAGAGGGCGGTGCTCTCGCCCAACAGCTCCTACAAGGGCGCCGTCGACAAGACCGGCCGCCCCGTCGAACTGCGCTACTACACCGACGCGGACGCCCTGAACACCGCGTGGAAGGCGAAGCAGGTCGACGTGGCCAGCCGTCAGCTGCCGCCCCAGGTGCTGTCCGGACTGTCGGCCAGCGACCCCCATCAGCGCCTCTCGGAGTCCGACAGCTCCGAGACCCGCAACCTCTACCTCAACACCCGCGCCGCCTCGCCCTTGCACGATGTGCGGGTCCGCCGGGCGATGGCCTGGCTGATCAACCGCGAGCAGCTCGCCGCCACCGTCTACAAGGGGACCGTCGATCCGCTGTACTCGCTCATCCCGACCGGCCTGACGGGCCACACCACGTCGTTCTTCGACGCCTACCCCACGCAGAACGCCCAGCGGGCCAGGGCCCTGCTCACCGAGGCCGGCGTGACGCTGCCGGTCCGCTTCACCTACGGCTACGGGAAGAACAGTGGCTCGGCGACTGCCGAGGCCGAGGACCTCAAGCGGCAGCTGGAGGCGAGCGGCCTGTTCAAGGTGACCCTCAAGGGCTACGAGTGGACCGCCTTCCAGAAGCGGTGGGCCACCGGCAAGCTCGACGCCTACGCCGTCGGATGGGTCGCCGACTACCCCGACGCGGACACCTTCGGCGCCACGCTCGTCGGCACCGGCGCCACCATGAACACCGGCTACAGCAACAACGCCGTCGACCACCTCATCCGGACCAGCCAGCAGTACGCCGACCGCGGCGACGCCACCTCCGACCTGCGCACGCTCCAGCAGGACATCGCCCACGACGTGCCGGTGATCCCGCTGTGGCAGGGCAAGGAGTACGTCCTCAGCAGCGAGGACGTCGGCGGCAGCCAGTACCTGGACGACGGCACCGGCGTCTACCGGCTGTGGAGCCTGAACTGGATCTGACCCGATGCCGCCCCACGGACATCCACGGGGCCGACACCGGGTACTCACCCCACGCGGAACCATGTGACGGAGGTGTGCGTGGGGTGAGGAGCGGATGTGTCCAGACGCAACTCCTTCCGGCTGCCCCGGCACCCGGCCTCCGTCGGCCTCGCCCGGCGCCGGGTGCGGGACCACCTGACCGACTGGGGGCACGGGCCGGACGACCGGGCCCTGACGGACACCGTCCTGCTGGTGTCCGAACTGGCGACCAACGTCGTCCGCCACGGCCCGCTCCAGGAGCGGGAGTTCGAGGTCGCGGTGACCGCGCTCGCCGACGGCTCGTGCCTCATCGAGGTCTCCGACGAGGGGCGGCAGGAGCCCCGATCACGGCTGGTGGGGGAGTCGGAGGAGTCCGGCCGCGGACTGCGCCTGGTGGAGAACCTCGCGGCGGCCTGGGGCGTGTGGAGCCGCGGCCACCACGGCAAGACCGTGTGGGCGCTCGTCCTCGCGGCGACCTGAACGCCGTACGACGTGACCCGACGGCTACGTCGTCGCGGCGGCCGCACGCGCCGGCAGCGTGACCGTGACCGCGAGGCCCTCCCCGGGCGCCGTGCGCACCGCCACCTCACCGCCGTGGGCCTGAACGACCCCCTGCACGATGGCCAGCCCCAGACCGCTGCCCGCGCCCCCGCCGGCCCGGAAGAACCGGTCGAAGACCCGCGCCGCGTCCTCGGCGCACAGCCCCGGCCCCTCGTCCGCGACACACAGCCGTACGACGCCGTCCTCCCGCTCCACCCCCAGCCGCACCGGCACCTCGGCCGGTGTGTGCGTGCGGACGTTGCCCACCAGGTTGCCCAGCACCTGCCGGAGCCCCGACTCGTCGGCGCGCACCAGGAGCGAGCCGCCGGCGGCCACCTCGACCGGCCGGTCCGGCTGCTGCGCGCGCAGGTCCTGGGCGGCGTCCCGCACCAGACGGCTGACGTCGACGTTGCGGAAGCGCAGTTCGGGTTGCTGGTCCAGGCGGGCCAGCGTGAGCAGTTCGTCCACCAGGCGCCCCATGCGGTCGGTCTCGGCCAGCACCCGCTCCCAGGCCCGCTTGCGCTCGTCCGGATCGCTGAGCATCCCCTTGTCGTACAGCTGCAGATAGCCGCGTATCGCCGACAGCGGGGTGCGCAGTTCGTGCGAGGCGTCGGCGACGAAACGGCGCAGCTGGGCCGCGCTGTCCTCCCGGGTGCGGTACGCCGACTCCACCTGGTGCAACATGGAGTTCAGGGCCAGCCGCAGCTGCTCCACCTCCTGGGTGGGGTGGTGGCTGGAGGGCACACGCCGGGTCAGGTCGCCCTCGGCGATGGCCGACGACGTCTCCACCATGTCCTCCAGCGGCCGCATCCGCCGTCGCACGCTGAACAGCGTCAGACAGGCCAATAGGGCGAGCAGCAGGGTGCCGATGGTCAGATCGAGCTTGAGGGCCTTCAGCATGCCCCGGTGCAGGGCGTCGGTGGAGCTGGCCAGCAGGATGTAGGTGCCGTCGGGCAGCTGGGTGGCCGTGACGCGGTACAGCGCGCCGTGCACGCTGACGTCCTGCGGCCGGGTGTGCCGCATCAGGGCGTGCGGGTCGCCGACAGCCCGGCTCAGACCGCGCTGTGCCTCGGTGGGCTTGAAGCCGAGGAGGCTGGCGACGTGGCCGTCGGCGTCGACGGCGGCGTAGATCGTGTCCGGGGCCGCGCGCTCGTCGGTCTGCTGCGGGGCGAGCCGGTCGTGGACGAAGCCCAGCACGCTCAGCGAGTCGATCTGCCGCAGGGTCAGCTGCGAACCGCCCAGCGAGTCACGGGTCTTGGTCAGCTCGGTGTCGACCTGGTCCAGCAGGTAGTACCGCATGCCCATCAGGCTGACGGCGGTCGCCGCGACGATGCCCAGGGCGAGCAGCGCGACGTTGGTCAGCGTGAGCTTGGCGCGCAGCGAGTGCAGGCCGCGCTCGCAGTTCAGCCAGCGGCACCTCATGCCAGCCCGTATCCCACGCCGCGCCGTGTGGTGATCACCGGTGGCCCCAGGGCGTCCAGTTTGCGGCGCAGATAGCTGATGTAGGTCTCCACCACGGTCGACTCGGGCGGGGTGTGCTCGTACTGCCAGACGTGCCGCAGCAGTTGCTCCTTGGGCACGATCCGGCCGCCGTTGCGCACCAGGAAGCGCAGCAGCGCGTACTCGGTGGGGGTGAGCTCGACGCTGCGGCCCGCGCGGTGGACGCTGTACGTCGTCTCGTCCAGCTCCAGGTCGCCGTAGCGCAGCGGGGGCCGCTGCGGCAGCACGTCGGCCGGCCGGGTGCGGCGCAGCACCGCCGTGATCCGGGCGACGACCTCGTCGATGTTGAACGGCTTGGTGATGTAGTCGTCACCGAAGCCGAGGGCGCCGACGATCTCGGCGGGCGAGTCGCGCGCGGTGAGGAAGACGAGGGCCAGGTCCGGCTGCCGGTCGCGCAGTTCGCGGCCCAGCGCGCGCCCGTCCCCGTCCGGGAGCATGACGTCGAGCAGCGCCGCGTCCGGCCGGGTGCGCTCGGCGAGCGCGAGGGCCTCGCGGACGGTGCCCGCGACCATCACCTCGAAGCGGTGGTAGCGCAGGGCGATGGCGAGGACGTCCGCGATGCTCGGTTCGTCCTCCACCACCAGCACGGTGCCTGGAGCCGTCGTCATGCCCCCAGTATCGGGCGGGCCACTGACGGCCGGGGCCTGAACCGACTTTGGAATTCCTTGAGAGTCATGGCCGATTCCCACCACGCGCGCGTGGAGGTCCCGATCCTGTTGCCCAGGACCTGGGGGACCGACCGACGACCGGATGACGACGAAGGAGCTTTGATCGTGGCGGCATTGGCACGGTGGTGCTACCGGCACCGGCTGGTGGTCCTGTTGCTGTGGGTGGGGGCGCTGTTCGGGCTGGGCTTCTCGGCCTCGACGGCGGGGACGAACTACGCGAACGTCTTCTCCCTCCCGGACACGGACTCCAAGAGCGCGTACGACCTGATGGAGAAGGCCTTCCCGAACACCTCGGGCGACACCGACACCGTGGTGTGGAAGGTCGACCGGGGTTCGGTGCGGGACAAGGCGGTCCAGGACCGCGTCCGGCCCGCCCTCGACAAGATCGCGCAGATGCCCGGCGTCGGCGCGGTCACCAGCCCGTACGCCGGCCCCCGGGGCGCGGCCCAGATCAGCCGCGACGGCACCATCGCCTACGCGCAGCTGACCTTCGCCAAGCGGGCGAACGAGGTGCCCAAGGACCTCGTGCAGAACGTCCTCGACACCGCGCAGGCGGCGCGGACGAGCGGTCTGCACGTGGAGCTGGGCGGCCAGGCCATCCAGCGCGTCCAGGAGCCGCCCCAGGGCCTGTCGGAGATGGTTGGCATCGTCGCGGCGGCCGTCGTGCTGTTCCTGGCCTTCGGCTCGCTGTTCGCGATGCTGCTGCCCATCGCCATCGCCGTCTTCGGCGTCGGCATGGGCCTGTTCTCCACCCAGCTGCTCAGCCACAGCACCGACATCCCCGACATCGCCCCGCTGCTGGCCTCCCTGATCGGCCTCGGCGTCGGCATCGACTACGCGTTGTTCATCGTCACCCGGCACCGGCGCGGCATCCTGCGCGGCATGGACCCCGAGGAATCGGCCGTCACGGCCCTCAACACCTCGGGGCGCGCGGTGCTGTTCGCGGGCGGCACGGTGTGCATCGCGCTCGCCGGCATGCTCGTCACCCGGCTGCGCTTCCTGGACGGCGTGGTCATCGGCACCTCGCTGACGGTCGTGCTGAGCGTGCTGGCCGCCACGACCCTCCTGCCGGCCCTGCTCGGCTTCCTCGGCCCGCGCGTCCTCAGCCGCCGCCAGCGCCGCCGCCTCGCCGCCGACGGCCCCGAGACGGAGCACGCGAGCGGGTTCGCCGCCCGCTGGTCGGCGAACGTCCAGAAGCGGCCCCGCAGGATCGCCGCGCTCGCCCTGATCGTCATGGCCGTCCTCGCCGTCCCCGTCCTCTCGCTCCGCCTGGGCGCCACCGACCAGGGCAACGACCAGGCGTCGACGACCACCAGGAAGGCCTACGACCTGCTGGCCGAGGGCTTCGGCCCCGGCTTCAACGGGCCGCTGCAGGTGGTCACCGTCGGCGGCGACGCGACCACACTGGTCAAGGACATCCGGGCGACCCCCGGCGTGGCGCGGGCGGCCGCGCTGCCGCCCGCGAAGGGCGTGACCGTGATCCAGGTCGTGCCGACGACGTCCCCGCAGTCCAAGCAGACCGACGACCTCATCGACACCCTGCGCGACCAGGTGATCCCGCGCGCCGGGGCCCAGGCCCACGTGGGTGGGGTGACGGCCGTCTCGAAGGACTTCGCGGCCGTGACCGGCGACCGCCTGCCGCTGTTCGTCGCGACCATCATCGGCCTGGGCTTCCTGCTCCTGCTGGTCGCCTTCCGCTCCCTGGTCGTGCCGCTGACGGCGGCCCTGATGAACCTGATCGCCGCGGCGGCCTCCTTCGGCGTCCTGGTCGCGATCTTCCAGTGGGGCTGGGGCCTGGACCTGCTGAACCTCGGCAAGGAGGGCCCGATCAACGCCTTCCTGCCGGTCATCATGCTGTCCCTGCTCTTCGGCCTGTCCATGGACTACCAGGTGTTCCTGGTGAGCCGCATGCACGAGGAGTGGGTGCACACCAGGGACAACGCGCGCGCCGTGCGCGTGGGCCTGGCGGAGACCAGCCGTGTCATCAACTCCGCCGCCCTGATCATGGTCTGCGTGTTCCTCGCCTTCGTCCTGAGCGGTGACTCGGGCGCGGCGATGGCGGGCGTGGGCCTGGCGGCGGCGGTCGCCCTCGACGCCTTCGTCCTGCGGACGGCGCTGGTGCCGGCCGCGATGCACCTGCTGGGCAACTCCAACTGGTGGCTGCCCGCCTGGCTGGACAAGCGGCTGCCGCATCTGGCGGTCGAGCCGAAGGACGAGGCGGAGGCGGTGGGCCCGGACGGGCCGGCCTCGGCGGTCCACGGCTTCGTCCGCACCGCCGACGGCGAGCCGGTGGACGGCGCCTCCGTGACACTGCTGTCGAAGGGCGGCCGCCAGCTGGACCGCGTGCGGTCGCTCGCGGACGGCTCCTACATCCTGTCCGTACCGGGCCCGGCGACCTACCTGCTGACGGTCACGGCCGAACCGTACGGCACGCGGGCGCGGCAGGTCGTGGTCGAGGGCGGCCCGCTGGTGTACGACGTGGAGCTCGCCGAGGGCGAGGTGGACGCGGTCAACTGACCGCGCTAGGAACCGGACTTGCCGGGGGTGGGCAGCACCTTGGTCATCCCCGGCAGGAAGTCCGTGAACAGCTCGTGCACCTCCCGCACCAGCGGGCGCAGCACCCGGAAGCGGGCCAACGACACGCCCCGGGCCGTCAGCCGGGCCCCCCGTTCCGCCAGCCGGTAGCTGCGCTGCCGGCCCTCGGTCCGGTCGAAGATCCAGTACAGGACGAGTCCCATCTGGGACAGCCACATCAACTCGGGCAGGACGTCCCGCAGTTCCTCGGGGACCTTCGTCTTCGTCGCCCCCGCGAGCACCTCCCGGTGCACGGAGATCGCCTCCTCGCGCGCGTGCTCCGACTCCGGGGAGAACGGGCTGAGCGGGCTGTCCGGGTCGGCGGCGTTCTTGAAGAACTGGACGGCGAACTCGTGGTACGGCGTCGCGATGTCCAGCCACAGCTTCAGCACGCCCGCGAGCCGCGCCTCCAGTTCGGTCTCCCGGTCCAGGACCTCCCGGATCGCCAGCCGGTGCTCGGCGGCGAGGCGGTCGTAGAAGCCCTGGATCAGGTGCTCCTTGCCGGCGAAGTAGTAGTACGCGTTGCCCACGGAGACGCCGGCCCTCCTGGGCGATGGCCCGCATCGTCGTCTTGTCGTAGCCGCGCTCCTGGAAGAGCCGCATGGCCGTCTCCAGGATCAGCGCGCGGGTCTGCTCGGACTTGGTGGTCGGTGCGGTGCCCTCGTCGGGGCTGTCGTTCTTCGCAGGCACGGACGAGAGCCTACGGGGTGGGGCAGGTGCCGTCGGCGCAGCCCGGGGCGGTGTGGGTCCAGCCGTGCGCCGGGTCGTAGGACCAGCCGTCCGTCCGCCCGTACGCCTGCCCGCCCCACCGCTCGGGGCTCCGCCCCCGCTGCGAGCCCCGCCACTTCGCCGCCGCCAGGGCCGCCCCCTTGGCGAACGGCGCGCCCGCCGGGGTGCTGAGCCGGTGCGCGAGGGGCCGGTGCTCGCGCAGCGCCCACAGGGTGACGATCCAGGCTGCGGCGCCCCGGTAGACCTGCCCGGCGTCGCCCACGACGGTGATGTCGTCGAGGGTGGCCCGGTGGTCCAGGCCGGGAAAGTGCCGCCGGGCCCTGTCCGAGTTCGCGGGCACGAGCTCCAGCGGCACGAGCTGCGGCTGCCGGTTCAGCCAGTCCCGCAGGTACGTGCACAGCGAGCAGTCGGCGTCGTACAGGACGGTCAGCCGGCGGACCGGGACCCGGCCCGCCGAGGTGCCGCTCACGCCCCGGCCTGGGGGGCGACCCAGTCCTGCGGGCCGACCGGCGGCATCTGCTCGCGCTCCATGACTCCGCGCCGCCGGATCTTGTTGAGGACGTAGACGTTGCCCAGGTGCATCACGCCGAGCACCAGCAGCACCACGCCCAGCTTGGTCGACAGGGCCTCGAAGATCCCCCGGGTGTCCTCGATGGTCTGGTCGCTGCTGAGGTAGAGGGCGACGAAGCCGAGGTTGACGAGGTAGAAGCCGACCACCAGGAGGTGGTTCACGGCGTCGGCGAGCTGCTCGTTGCCGTGCAGTACGTCGGCGAGGAAGATCCGCCCGTTGCGGCTGAGCGTGCGGGCCACCCAGATGGTGAGCGCGACGCTGACCAGCAGGTAGATGACGTAGGCGATGACCGTACGGTCCATGCCCCACCCCTTCTTGAACGCGTTCAAAAACGCTGACAGGGGTGGACTGTAGACCTCTTTTTGAACGTGTTCAACAGGGATGCCGAGGTGGCCTTCGGATCAGGTCCTGCGGCCCAGCTCCGGCCGCTTCGTGTAGTCCGTGAAGCCGATGACGTTCCCCCACGGATCGGCGATCTCCACCGTCCAGCCGGTGGCCACCGAGGACGGCTCGTCCAGGGGCGCGATGCCCGCCCCGGCGAGGGCGCGCGCCGCCGCCCGCGCGTCCGGCACCTCGATCCACAGCCGCGGGGACGCCCACGGCGGCGGCCGGTGCCCCAGCCCCTCCTCCTGGCGCAGCAGGATCCCGGGCGTCTCGCCCCCGACCTTCAGCAGGGCGATCCGGGCCTCGTCGAACCGGAACCCCACCGCGAACCCCGCGCGCTCGTAGAAGTCGACCGCCCCACCGAGGTCGCCGACCGGCAGCAGGACGTTGTCGAACCCGAGCAGTTCGTAGGACTCGTCATCTGACATAACGTCACAATAGGTGCCGATCCGCCCGGAATCCGTGATTGTCAGTGGCGGCCCGTACCGTCGTCGGCATGGCAATCGTGACGTTCGTCGACGAGACGACCGCGGGGGAGCGGGGAGCCGGCCGGCGGCTGGAGGTCGCCGAGGAGCGGCTCACCGTGCGTGAGCTGATCCGGCGCCGGGTCTTCCAGGAGGTCGCCGAGTACAACACGCGCACGCCCGGCGTGTTCCAGGGGCTGGTGCAGCCCAAGGACACCGAGCGGGTGCTGAACGGGTACGCGCTGCGCACCCCGCGGCGCATAGACCCCGAAGCACAGACCGAGCTGGCGCTGAGGGCCTTCGCCGGTAACGGCTTCCTGGTGCTGGTCGGCGACCGCCAGGTCACCGAGCCGGACGAGCAGATCGAGCTCGCGCCCGGCACCGAGGTCACGTTTCTCAAGCTGGTACCGCTGGTGGGGGGATGACGGTGGGGGAGATCCAGCGGTACAAGGACCTGGTCGGGCAGCGGGCCGCCGACGGCGAGCCGGCGGAGCTGGCCGTCGACGTCGAGGGCGACCGCATGCTGGGAGTGATCCTCAGCAAGGCACTGATGCTGGCCGACGACCTCAAGATCACGGACCCGACGATCCTGAGTCAGCTGTGAGGATCACATGCTGCTCAGCGAACGGGCGTAGTTGATCTGCCCCATGACCGCGGGGAACGTGTGCGGGCCTTGGGCCGGGATCATCGTCGAGTGGTGCCGGCCCGCGCTGGTCACGGTGACCTGGATGAAGCCGGTCGTCCTCTTCTCCTTCATCAGAAGGAAGAACAGGCCGAGCAGACAGAAGATGAAGAAGATGATCGCGAGCACGATGGCGACCGTCGGGATCTTCTCCTCGGTGTGCGACATGTCGGTGGCGTTCCACACCGCGCCGCGCAGCGGCATGGTGCCGGCGGGCGTGATGATCTGATCGCCCATCACCGTGATGTCACCGATGGCGACCAGCGGCGCGCCACCCGTCGGGGCCGGCGCACCCGGCTGCTGCGGGTGGCCGTAGGGCGGAGTGGGAGGTTGCGCGGGATAGCCGTACGCCGGCGTCGCGGGCTGCTGCGGATAGCCGTAACCGGGTGCGGAGTCGGGGTAGCCGTACCCCGGCGGGGGCGTCGTCGGGGGCTGCGCGGGCGGCTTGCCCGGTCCCCACTCGCCCGCTCCACCCTGATACGGATTCGGCTCGGTCATGCGCTCGTCCCCCGTCCCCCGGCCGTGCCCTGTCGGACGGCCCGGCCGGCGCACCATCTTGCCAGCAGGCCCACGACAGCCGCCACTTGATCACCGAGTCGCCGGAGCGTTCCCCTCCGGAGGAGCGTCAATCAGCCAGAACGCGCGAGGGCCCTGTTTCCGAAGTGGTGGAAACAGGGCCCTGACGCGGGGACCGGAAGTCAGAAGCGGCGCGTGATCAGCGCTCGCTTGACCTCCTGGATCGCCTTCGTGACCTCGATGCCGCGCGGGCAGGCGTCCGTGCAGTTGAAGGTCGTGCGGCAGCGCCACACGCCGTCGCGGTCGTTGAGGATCTCCAGGCGCTGCTCGCCCGCCTCGTCACGCGAGTCGAAGATGAAGCGGTGCGCGTTGACGATGGCGGCCGGGCCGAAGTACTGGCCGTCGTTCCAGAAGACCGGGCAGGACGACGTGCACGCGGCGCACAGGATGCACTTGGTGGTGTCGTCGAAGCGCTCGCGGTCCTCGGCCGTCTGCAGCCGCTCGCGCGTGGGCTCGTTCGTGTCCTTCGTGATGAGGAAGGGCATGACGTCCCGGTACGCCTGGAAGAACGGCTCCATGTCGACCACGAGGTCCTTCAGGACCGTCAGGCCCTTGATGGGCTCGACCGTGATCGGCTTCTCGGGGTTGATGTCCTTGATGAGGGTCTTGCAGGCAAGACGGTTCTTGCCGTTGATCCTCATCGCGTCCGAGCCGCAGATGCCGTGGGCGCAGGAGCGGCGGAAGGTCAGCGTGCCGTCCAGCTCCCACTTGATCTTGTGGAGGCCGTCGAGGACGCGCTCCTTCGGGTCGATCTCCAGCTGGAAGTCTTCCCAGACCGCCTCGGCCGAGACCTCGGAGTTGAAGCGGCGGATGCGGAAGGTGACCGTGATGTACGGGGAGTCGGCGAAACCGGGCTCGGGCGCTCCTGCCGCGTCCGCCTTCTCCAGGGTCGGGGTTGCCATCAGTACTTACGCTCCATCGGCTGGTAGCGGGTCTGGACGACCGGCTTGTAGTCGAGACGGATGGACTCGGTGCCGTCGTCGCCCACCTCGCGGTACGCCATGGTGTGGCGCATGAAGTTGACGTCGTCGCGGTTGGGGTAGTCCTCGCGGTAGTGACCGCCGCGGGACTCCTTGCGGGCCAGCGCGGAGACGGCCATGACCTCGGCCAGGTCGAGCAGGTTGCCCAGCTCGATGGCCTCCAGCAGGTCGGTGTTGAACCGCCGGCCCTTGTCCTGGATCGCGACGTTCTTGTAGCGCTCGCGCAGCTCGGCGATCTTCTCGACGGCCGTCTTGATCGTCTGCTCGGTGCGGAACACCATGACGTTGGCGTCCATGGTCTCCTGCAGCTCCCTGCGGAGCACGGACACCCGCTCGGTGCCCGTCGAGGAACGCAGCCTCTCGACCTGGTCGATCACCAGCTGCGCCGGGTTCTCGGGGAGCTCGACGAAGTCGGCCTTCTGGCTGTACTCCGCCGCGGCGATGCCGGCCCGGCGGCCGAAGACGTTGATGTCCAGCAGCGAGTTCGTGCCCAGGCGGTTGGCGCCGTGCACGGACACACAGGCGACCTCGCCGGCCGCGTACAGACCCGGGACGACGGTGGTGTTGTCCGCCAGGACCTCACCCTCGACGTTCGTCGGGATGCCGCCCATCGCATAGTGCGCGGTCGGCTGGATCGGGATGGGGTCCGTGTAGGGCTCGATGCCGAGGTAGGTGCGCGCGAACTCCGTGATGTCGGGCAGCTTGGCGTCCAGCTGCTCCGGCGGGAGGTGCGTGAGGTCGAGGTAGACGTGGTCGCCCTCGGGACCGCAGCCGCGGCCCTCGCGGATCTCCGTGTAGATGGAGCGCGAGACGACGTCACGGGAGGCGAGGTCCTTCATGACCGGCGCGTACTTCTCCATGAAGCGCTCGCCGTCCTTGTTGCGCAGGATGCCGCCCTCACCACGGGCGCCCTCCGTCAGCAGGATGCCCATGCGCCAGATGCCGGTCGGGTGGAACTGGAAGAACTCCATGTCCTCCAGCGGCAGCCCGCGCCGGTACACCGCGGCCTGGCCGTCACCGGTCAGCGTGTGCGCGTTGGACGTCACCTTGAAGAACTTGCCGCAGCCGCCGGACGCGTAGATCACGGCCTTCGCCTGGAAGACGTGGATCTCGCCGGTCGCCAGCTCGTACGCGATGACACCGGCCGAGCGCCGGACGCCGTCGACCTCGGTGATCAGCTGGTCCAGGACGTAGAACTCGTTGAAGAACTCCACGCCCTCCTTGACGCAGTTCTGGTACAGCGTCTGGAGGATCATGTGGCCGGTGCGGTCCGCGGCGTAGCAGGACCGGCGGACCGGGGCCTCGCCGTGGTTGCGGGAGTGCCCGCCGAAGCGGCGCTGGTCGATCGTGCCGTTCGGGGTGCGGTTGAACGGCAGGCCCATCTTCTCCAGGTCGAGGACGGAGTCGATGGCCTCCTTCGCCAGGATCTCGGCGGCGTCCTGGTCGACCAGGTAGTCACCGCCCTTGACCGTGTCGAAGGTGTGCCACTCCCAGTTGTCCTCCTCCACGTTCGCCAGCGCGGCGGCCATGCCGCCCTGCGCGGCGCCCGTGTGGGAGCGGGTGGGGTAGAGCTTGGTCAGCACGGCGGTGCGGCTGCGCTTGGTGGACTCGATGGCCGCGCGCATGCCCGCGCCACCGGCGCCGACGATGACGGTGTCGTACTTGTGGATCTTCATGATTCTCGCAGCCCCGTGCCTAGCGGATGTTCGGGTCGAAGGTGAAGATCACCAGCGTGCCCAGCAGGATGGTGAACACCGTGGCGGTGTAGAGCAGGCCCTTCAGCCACAGCCGGGTGTTCGCGCGCTCCGCGTAGTCGTTGATGACGGTACGCAGGCCGTTCGCGCCGTGCAGCATCGCGAGCCAGAGCATCAGCAGGTCCCAGACCTGCCAGAACGGCGAGGCCCAGCGGCCGGCCACGAAGGCGAAGCCGATCTTCGACACGCCGCCGTCCAGTACGAGCTGGATCAGCAGGTGGCCCAGGACCAGGACGACCAGCACGATGCCGGACAGGCGCATGAACAGCCAGCCGTACATCTCGAAGTTGCCCCGGGTGGACTTCGGGGACTTCTTGGTGCGCTTGCGCGGGGCCTCGATGAGGGGTGCCGGGTTGTCGACGTTGTAGAGGGACTCGCCCTCCACGGGGCCGACGCCGGAAGGGGTGGATTCGGTGGTGGCCATGGGTGTCAGCTCCCGAAGAGTTCACGAGCGGCGTGGCCGAGGACGGGGTAGATCGCCCCGATCATCAGCACGACCCAGACGCCCACGACGGACCAGAGCATCTGCTTCTGGTAGCGCGGGCCCTTCGACCAGAAGTCGACGGCGATGACGCGCAGGCCGTTGAGCGCGTGGAAGAGGATGGCGGCGACGAGGCCGTACTCCAGCGCGGCGACGATCGGGGTCTTGTACGTGGCCACGACCTTGTCGTAGGCCTCGGGAGACACACGGACGAGAGCGGTGTCCAGCACGTGAACGAACAGGAAGAAGAAGATGAGGACGCCGGTGACTCGGTGAGCCACCCAGGACCACATTCCTTCCCGGCCGCGGTACAGCGTTCCAGCCGGCACGGAAGTCCCTCCGGGAGCGGGGATTGGGGCCGCGCCGGCTTTGCCTGTCGGTCGGGCCCGGCCGGGTACGGTCCACCGGCCCCCAGCATCCTAACGACGGTTCCTTGCGGCGCTTACGCCGGGCCTACCGGTGTGATCAAAGTGGCACGCGGATGGGTGAGCGCCGGGGCTTCTGGGGCGGGGTGTCCCGTTATCTGCCGGGTGCGGGCGCGTGGGCGCTGGTCGCGCCGCTCCCCGCGCCCCTGAGCAGGTCGCGGAGCCGTTCCTTCGCGAGGCCGCGGAGTTCCTCCGCGGCCACCACCCGCTCGTCCTCCGGATCGTTCGTCAAACGTGACCGGATCCCTTCGAGGACGTGGTCCAAGGCCTCGGTCGGGGGCACACCGTCCAGGCAGATCACGAACGCGTGTCCGAATTTGGACTCGTATGCGGCGTGGGCGGCGCTCATCGCCATGTGGGCGGCCGAGTACGCCCCGTCCGGCAGTGTCGGCAGCGACTCCGCGGCCAGCGCCTCCGCCAGATCGCCCGGTGCCAGGTCGTACGCGGCCTCGTCCGACGCGGCCAGCAGGGACGCCACGTCCGGATAGGGGCGGTGGACCGAGAGGCGGTCCGCCCAGCGGTGGCTGCGCAGGCAGTCCAGGAGGAGTTTGTGGACCTCCTCGACGGGGGCCGAGTTGAAGGCGTCGAGGACAGCGGGCAGTGTCGGTAGGGCCGGTCGGCCTGGAAGGTGTGTGGGCGTCACGTGTGTTTCGACAGGGGAAGCTGTGAGGGATGTTGTGTCACGGTATCGAGGACGCTCGTGATGTGTCCGACGGATGCCCGAATTTCACCCTCAGGGGAGAGGTTCGGAACGCGTGGTGGACGCATACGGCCGTCCGAGGGTCTTAGGTTGGCGTGGTGAGTCAGCACAGGCGCCGGCATCCGGCGAGGAATGTGAAGACGGGGATCGTGGTCGGTGCGGCCGTGGCCGTGACGGTCGGCGCCGGTGTGGGCCTGGGGCTGTGGGCCTCCGGGGGCGACGGCGGCGGGTCGGCGCAGGAGCAGACGAGCTCCTCCAGCGGCACCTCGGACGGTACGGCGAGCGCTGGGCGCGGGGCCAGCCCGACGCCGAGCCCGACCCGGTCGTACCCGCTCTCGCAGGCGCCCCGCACCATTCCCGCCGTCCGCTCCCACACCGCCGCCCACGGGCCGGGCTGGCGTCCGGCGCGCGGTGAGCGGGTGGTGATCGCCGACGCGAGGCTGGCCGACGAGGGCCGGCTGATCGCCTCCGAGCTGGGGCTGACGTACGCCGGTGCGAAGAAGGACGTGAAGGCCGGGGACCTGCGGCTGGCGGTGAACGGCGGCGCGGGCGCGAACCCGGAGTCGTACACGATGACCGTGCGCGGCGGGACGGTGAGCATCAGCGGGCCCACGGACGCGGGGGTCTTCTACGGCACCCGGACGCTGAAGCAGGAGGTGCACGACGGGGGCACGGCGCCCGAGGGGGTCGTGAAGGACCAGCCGGCCAAGCCCGTGCGCGGTTTCATGCTCGACATCGCCCGCAAGAATTTCACCGCCGGATGGATCGAGGACCGGGTCCGGGAGCTGGGGGACCTGAAGTTCAACGAGCTCGGGCTGCACTTCTCCGACGACCAGGGCTTCCGTATCGCGTCCGACACCCACCCCGAGGTCGTCTCGCAGCAGCATCTGACCAGGGCCGAGGTCAAGCGGATCGTCGCGCTCGCGCAGAGCCGGCACATCACGGTCGTCCCCGAGATCGACTCGCCCGGCCATCTGGGTGCCGTCATCGCCGCCCACCCCGACCTGCAGCTGCGCAACGCGAGCGGGGTCGCGACGCGCGGTGCCGTCGACATCTCCAAGCCGGCCGCCGCCAAGATCGTCGACGACCTGCTGAACGAGTACGCCGGCCTCTTCCCGGGCGGGCAGTGGAACCTGGGCGGCGACGAGTACCAGGCGCTGGTGGTGGCGAACCCGCAGGGCCTCCTATCCGCAGCTGGCCGCGGCGGCGCGGCAGAAGTACGGGTCCGGCGGGACGGTCTCCGACCTGACGACCGGGTGGCTCAACGACCGCGCCGCCACCGTGCGGGCCCACGGCAGGACCATGCGGGCCTGGAACGACGGCTTCCTCGCCGCCAGCTCGGTGCAGCCCGCCAAGGACCTGCGGGTCGGGTACTGGACCGGCAAGGAGTACGGCGCGCGGCAGCCGGTGGCCTATCTGGCCGCGGGGCGCAAGCTCGTCAACTACAACGACGAGTTCCTCTACTACGTCCTCGGGCAGCCCAACAACTTCGTCTACCCGACCGGGCAGCGGATCTACGAGCAGTGGACGCCGCTGGTCGTCCGGGGCACGGTGTCCGTGCCGGCCCGATACGACGCGCAGATCCTCGGCGGCAGCTTCGCCGTGTGGTGCGACCTGTCGGGCTCGCAGACGCAAGGCCAGGTCGCGGCCGGGATCCGGATGCCGCTGCGGGCCACCGTGCAGAAGCTGTGGGACCCGCGCCGGCCCGCGCTGTCCTGGGCGCAGTTCAAGGCGCTCGCCGGCCGGCTGGGCTGATCCCCGGCCCACGGCGGCCTTTTTGTCCCATACGGCTGCGAACGGCAGTACGACTGTGGTGTATTCGGCGCGAGCCGAAGCCGAGATGTCGTGGGGGCGGGACATGGGCTACTGGGGGTACTACGTCGTGGGGCGCGGCGAACGGCCGCTCGCCGAGTTCGACGCGCTGGCCGGCGTCCAGGAGGGCATGGAGCTGCGGGCCGAGGCACCCGGCGGCTGGCAGGTCTGGGAGTGTCCGGGCGGGGGCGGCGAGGTGGGGAACATGAACGTCCTCGCCGCGCAGACCGGCGCCCCCGCCCTGTTCGGGTACGTCATGAACAGCGACTGCGTGGTCGTCGAGGCGGCCGCGCCCGAGAGCGGGGCGTGGACGACGTGTCTGGCCCGGGCCGCCATGGCCGGATACCTCGGCGGGCAGGAGGGGCTCACGCTGGAGGACTACTTCCTGGACCCGCGTGACGCGGCGGAGCGGGCCGTCGCCTGGGCCGCGGAGGCGGACCGCGACGCCGACGCCGCGGCGCTGGCCGAGGTGCTCACCGCCGACCCCGAGCCTCCCCCGTTCTCTACTTCGCTCGAGCGGGGGGACCCCCTGGCCGAAAACCTCTTCTTCCGCTTGCTCGACCGCCTGGGCGTGGTGCCGCTGTGACACTCCCGAGCCGTCGCACGCAGTAAGGGGAAGTGCGGGCTCCGTTAAGGAAGGGGCCCGGTGAAGCCGTGCGAGACCTGCAGGGGGCCCGCAGAGGGAGGCGTGGATGAGCCTGGTGGAGTTGATCGCTCAGGCCGACGAGCGCGGACTGGCCGCCAGTGGGTTGGCTTGTTTGGACCGGTGCGTGCCGCTGCTGGGCGGCGACGACGAGGTGCTGCGCCCGCTGTGGGCGAGCCTTTCGGACGCCGGGGACGCCGCCGACTGGGGTGAGCTGCTGGAACAGGTGCGCGGCAAGCTCGCGGGGGCCGAGGAGTACGCCGGCTCCCCGGAGGACGAGGCGGCGCTGCTGGCCCGCCGGATGCTGGCCGCCGCGCCGGTCGACCCGTCGGCCGCGGAGGCGCGGGTGTGGGCCGACGCGTGTTCCGTCGCCGCGCTGCAGATACACCGGCTGCTCGATCCGATGGAGGACGAGCAGGACTCCGTCGACGCCCGGCGTGAGGGGCGTACCGAGGGCATGTCGCCGCTGGTCGCCGCGGAGCTGCGGCGGCAGGTGACCGTGCTCGAGGTCCTCGCCGGGCACGGCGCGGCCGGGCTGCGGCGTGCGCTGGAGGTGTCCGTCGAGGGGCGGCGGGTGCTGCGGGCGGTCGTGTCGCGGAGGGCGCGCCAGCGGTAGCGCCGGGTCAGCACAGCAGGCACTTCACCACCGCGTCGCCGTACGCCGCGGTCCGGCTGTAGAACGCCGTCAGGTCGCGGTGCGTCGCCGCGAAGACCGTGTGGAGTTCGTCCTCCAGGTCGCCGTCGAGGTGCTCCGGCAGGAGCTCCTCGCGGGCCGGCTGCCACAGCTCCTCGAAGTCGGCCGAGGTCAGGAACGCGGCGACCCGGCCCACCTGGGCGGCCGTCAGCATGAGGAACGGGGGATTGTCGGGGACGGGGTGGTTCACCGGTCTGCCGCCCAGGACCACCGGGGCGCCGGCGTAGAGGAGGTCGTGGTCCAGGTAGCTCCTGTCCAGCACCTCCTCCCGGTGCCGGCCGATGCGTTCGCGTACGGCGTTCCAGTCGTCCTCGAACAGCCGTCGCATCCAGTTCGCGCTGTTGCGCAGTGCCGGGGGCGGCACCGCACGCAGATGGAAGTACATGCTCATCAGTCAGTGGAGCGCAAACGGCCGCCCAGACGTCACTCCCGGACAAACCTCCCAGGTGGGGCGGGTGTGTGGCCGTTGTGCGGCGGAGGTGGGGCGGTCCTGCGCCAGTCTCGCGGGATCCTGCGATGCGCAGTGACGCAGGACACCTCGTGCCCGCTCCTGTCTGTGTGACTACCTTCCAGGAGACCAGGCCGAACGCGGCGACGAAGCCCGTCCGGTGGGCGGCGGACACCGTGGCGGCGATGCGGGAGGGGGCGCGGCTGCGCCTCGACTACTCGGCACAGAGCCTGTGGCGCGTCGACCGGATGATCGAGGAGATACGCCGGGAGGGCCCGCCGTACGCCGCCGTGGAGAAGGCGCTGCGCGGCTTCGGGGCCTACGCCGGCGAGGTCGTCGTCCGGCAGGCCGGCGCCGAGTGGTGGGCAAGCGGCGGCGATCACTGGATCCGGACCCCGGACGGCCGGTTCTGGGACCCCATCGACGAGGCGCGCCGCTGCTTCCACGGCGACGGGTCCCTGCGGTTGCTGTGCCGGGAGGCGACGGCGGCGAAATCGCCGCAATAAGAGACGTGAGCGTTCCCAAAGCGGTGCGGCGCGGAGCACCCAGGTCGCGGCCCGGCTGCTGAACCGGGTCCCGCCGCGCACGCTGATGGTCCCGGGGCTGCTGCCGGCGGCCGGCGCGCCGGCGATCACCGCACAGGTGGGCACCGAGCCGGCATGCGCCCCGCACGTGCTGCCCGCGATGCTGATGCTCGGCCTCGGCAGGGGCATGGGCATGATGACGTCCGTGTCGCAGGCCACCGGCAGCGTCGCCCCGCGCGACTCCGGCGCCGCCTCGGCGACCTTCAACACCGCTCAGCAGGTGGGCGGTTCGATCGGTACGGCGCTGCTGAACACGATCGCCGCGAGCGTGACCGCCCGCTGTCTCACGGCGCACGTGGGGCCGGGGGCGAACCGGCGGGCGCTGCAGGCGGAGGCGACCGTGCTCGTGAACGCGGACCGGGCGCCCACCCCGCAGAGTGCGCAGGAGCGGACGCCCGAACCGGTGGACACGGCTACTTGACGTAGACCAGGCCGTCCGTCGTGACCGTCGGGCGGCCACTGGTACCGACCACCACGATCTTCACGGTGTGCTGGGCGCTCGACGACCAGGTCTTCGTCCAGATGGCCTGGCGGTACAGAGTCGTCGACGACTTCAGGTCGACCGTGGTGACCTTCACGCCGTCGACGTACACGTACGCCTGCCCGGAGCTCGATGCCCGGGAGACCACCCAGGACGCCGAGCGGCCGGTGAACGTCCAGCTCAGGCTCGCGCCCTTGGAGCCGCTGGAGTACGACTTCCCGCCCAGGTAGCTGGTCGACGAACGGGCCGTCCAGCTGCCGGACTTGGTCGCCGAGGTCTCCTGGAGGATCACCGGAGTGTAGGACGGCGAGGAGGTGCGGGTGTTGCCCGCGTAGTCGTACGCCTTCATCGACCAGGTCGATGCGGTGCCGGACTTGGCGGTGCGGCTGGAGCTGGTCGTGGTCGGGCCGAAGGCGGCCGTCGTCGGGGAGAGCAGGCTGACCGACTTCAGGGCCTGGCCGTCGGTGGCCTTCCAGCCGAGGGTGACCGGGACCGCGGTGGTGTTCACCGTGCCGGTCCGCAGGGAGATCTTCGGCGTGGTGGTGAAGGACGGCGCGGTGGTGTCGGTGGCGAAGTTCAGCGCGCCGGTCGTCACCGTCTTCCCGGACTGGTGCACGGCCCGTACGGCGACGGTGTGGGTGCCGGACGCGAGGGTGGCGGCCGCCGAGCCGGCCGTGCCGGAGGCGGTGGCGGCGACCTTGCCGTCCACCAGCAGCTCGAACCGCGAGATCAGCGAACCGGGCGTGGTCGTCGACCACTTCACGGTGATCGCGCCCTTGGTGTAGTACGTCGAGCCCGACAGGCCCGCGCCGGAGACCGAGGTGACCTTCAGGCCCTGCACCGGTCCCGCCGCCCAGGCGCGGACGGTCGGCAGCTGGGCGTAGAGGGAGCTGCCGGGGCACTGGGTGTTGTATCCGTCGCGGTGACCGGAGACCCGGTTGAAGGTGTAGGAGGTGCCCGCGGTGAAGCCGGCACCGGAGTAGTTCGTCTGGGTCGCGCCCGCCTTCAGCTGCACGGTCGTCGCCGGGTCGGCGTGGTACTGGCCGAGCTTCCAGGCCGCGACACGGGCGATCGAGGCCAGGGCCGCGTTCGAGGCGCCGGTGGTCGTGTAGTCGCCGAGGACGGCGATACCGGCCGCCTCGCGGTTCCAGCCGTAGGTGTGCGCGCCGAGCACCGGCAGGTCCACGCCGCCCTTGCGGCCCTCGAAGACCGTGCCGCACTTGTCGACCAGGAAGTTGTAGCCGATGTCGTTCCAGCCGTTGGTCTGCGTGTGATACGCGTAGATGCCGCGCACGATGGCCGCCGAGTCGGCGCACGAGTAGTCGTTCGTGCCGTCGGTGTGGTGCACGAACACGGCCTTCACGTCGGCGTTGTACTCCGACGGCTGCGGGCTCAGCGACTCGTCGGCGCCCCAGCCGGCCCGCGAGACGATCGGCGGCTCCGGCACGGTCGACGGGGGAGCGGTGGGCGTCGTGGCCGACGGACCGGCGGAGACCGAGGCGGAAGCCGACGCCGAGGCGGAGTCGCTCGGGGACGCGGAATCGGTGGGTGTCGCCGAATCGGTCGGTGAGGCGCTGTCGGTCGGCGACGCGGTGTCCGTCGGTGACGTGCTGTCGGTCGGGCTCGCCTCCGCCACGTACGCGGCCGGCTCGGCCCGCTGCTCGGCGGCCGTCGCCACACCCGGGTCGACCAGGCTGACCCGCAGGTCCCTGGGCAGGGCCGGGCCGGCGGTGCCGTCCTTGCGGACGACCCGGACCTGCACGCCGTCGGACGGACCGACCCACAGCGGCTCGGAGGCGCCGCGCGCGGCGGCCCGCGCCCGCGGGTCCTCCAGCGGGTCGACGTCCGCCTCCAGGGGCCGCCAGCCGGTCCACTCACCGGTCTCCACGCTGTGCGTGCGCACCTGGGCCGCGCCGCGCAGCCGCGCGCCCGCGCCCTGCCAGGAGACGCCGAGCATCGAGAACGGCTTCGTGCCCGTCCGCGGCAGCTCGCGCCCGCCGTCCGCGCCGCTGCGCAGCGCGAGGTCGTAGACCCGCACCGGCCGCTTGGCCTGTCCGATCCCGTCGCCGGAGGACGGGCTGGCGACGGCGTACGTCACCACGCCCGCCCCGCCCAGCACCACGGCCCCGAGCGTCAGCCAGGCCCGTCGCCGCATGCTCAGCGGTCTGTAGGCGCGCGCATTACGAGGACTCAACTACCCCACCCCTAGAGAAGGTTCACGGCTGTCGCGCCTGTCACCGCAGGCGGACACTGACCCAGCGCGGGACTTTGGCCAAACGTCACCCAGTGAAAAGGTTGTACGCGCCCGCGATTTTTTTGTGTGGCGATCGACACCCCCGAACCGCGTGATGTTCCTGACGCGCCGGCCGCTGGATGAGCCGGGAGCGTCGATCTGGAGGGGGAACCGGCTCATGGCGGAAGACCGCGCGGGCGAACCGCGCGCCGAGGAGATGCGGGCCCGTGCGGCCGCCTTCGTCGCCCACGTCACCGCGCGCAACCGGCTGCCGCTGGACTACTCCGAGCGCAGCCTGCGGGTCGTCGACTTCATGGTCGACGGCCTGCGCAAAGGCGGCGCCGACCCGGACCGGGCCCGGGGCACGCTGGTCGCCCTCGGCGCCTACGCCGGCGAGGTGCTCGTCCGGCGCGCCGGCGCGGTCTGGGTGGACTGCGACGCCTCCCAGCGGACCTGCTTCGGCCAGCCGGTGGCGGTGCGCATGCCGGACGGGCGGGTCTGGAACCCGCTCGGCAAGGTCCGCAACCGCTTCGAGACGGGCGCCCCCGAGGAATCGCTCCAGCTCTTCTACCTGAGACTGCACGGCCGTGCACGGCGGGTCGCCGCCTGACCGACGAGCCCGCGCCGGGTCCGACACGCCCGGGACGACCGATCTGCTGTGACACTTCCGTGACGCGTGGCGCTGAGGACCGTGAAGGCGTGCGCACGGACGGAGGTGGCGCACGGCCGGGCCCGCAAGGGCCCCCTTCGCACTCGTACGAACGAGGACAGTTGTTGGGCCAGGGACGGGAACCCCGCCGCGTACAGGCGTACGACGCGGAGCTGGGCGCGGCCGTCGCGCGGGCCCAGGAAGGCGACGAGGCCGCGTTCGCGGTCGCGTACCGGATCGTGCAGCCCGGACTGCTCGGCTACCTCCGCGGGATCGTCGGCGACGACGCCGAGGACGTGGCCTCCGACGCCTGGCTGGAGATCGCCCGGGACCTCGGCAGGTTCCAGGGCGACGGCCAGGGCTTCCGCGGCTGGACGGCGACCATCGCCCGGCACCGGGCCCTGGACCACCTGCGCCGGCAGAAGGTGCGGCCGCGGTCCTCCGCGCTGGAACAGGACGTACTGGAGCTGCCCGGCCGCCACACCACCCACGACCAGGCCCTGGAGGCGCTCTCCACCGAGCACGCCCTGGAACTGGTCCGCAGCCTGCCCCGGGACCAGGCGGAGGCCGTGCTGCTGCGCGTCGTCGTCGGCCTCGACGGGCCCGCCGCAGCCCGCGTGCTCGGCAAGCGGCCGGGCGCCGTGCGCACCGCCGCGCACCGGGGCCTCAAACGCCTGGCCACCCGGCTGGGCGGCACAGGTGTGACGAATGACGACCCCCGGACGCTGGGTGAGTCGAAATGAACGGCGGCGGAGGCGGACACGTCAACAACGGCGTGGGCGTCGGCACGAGCCGGGGCACGGAGGGCGGCGCGGCCGCCGAGGGCAGCGGGACGGACGACGACCGCCGGCTGCCGGACAGCAGCGGGGCGTCGGACACGGATGGATACGGACATGGGTGAACGGCAGGGCGACGGCAGTGGGCACGGCCGTCGGCGCGTGCACCCGGGCGAGGCGGTGCCGGGCTCCCAGGAGTGGGCCGGCGGCCCGCGGCTGGAGTCGCTGCTCGTCGGCGCCATGCGCTCCGGCGCCCTCGACACCGAGGCGGAGCAGCGCGCCGTGGCCGCGTTCCGGGCCGCCCGCGACGCCGGCGCGCACCAGGCGCGGACCCGGCGCCGGGACGACTGGCGGCCCGGCGCGCAGCGGCGCACCCGCCGCTCCCTGAAGGCGACCCTCGCCCTGATCCTGGGCGGTCTCACCCTCAGCGGTGCCGCCTACGCGGCGATCGGAACCGTCGGCTCCTCCCACGCCCACCATGACGGCCGGCGCCAGGGCGTGCCCGCCGCCGGCACGGACGCGCCCGCGGCCACCCCGGCCGACGGCTCCACGACGCCCGGCGCGGCCGGCGCCTCGCACCACCCCGAGACGGCGAAGGACATCGACGCCCACTGCCGGGCCTACGAGAACGCGGACGGCAACGGCAAGGCACTGGCCTCGACCGCCTGGAAGCGGCTGATCGCGGACGCGGGCGGCGAGCGGAACGTCGGCGCGTACTGCGCCGAGCGGCTGCGGCCGGACACCGGCAAGGCCGACCGGACCAGGACGCCGAAGACCCCGCAGAAGACGGCCGCGGGCAACGCGCAGAACTCCGGCAACGCCGGGGGCTCGGGCAACGCCGGCAGCTCCGGGGGCGCGGGGGACGCGGCGGGCGACGGCAACGCCGCGAAGAACAAGTAGCCTCACCGGCCCGGAGTCCGGGGCCCCGCCCGGCTCATCGGCGTCGGGCCCGGCACCGAAGCAACGGCCGGGGCCGCCACCCCCCACAGGAGAGGCCCCGGCCGTCGCGCGGTCGGGCCGCGCGGCCCGTACTCCCTACAGCGCCATGAGTGCGGTTTCTGTCACACCCCGCGTGCGTTCCGCCGCATCACAAGGTGGTTGCACCTTGTACGGACATGGACGAGCAGCGGTTTCAGGTCGTAACGTGCCTTTCGCGCCGGACGCGGATGTCGGACGACCGCCCGTCGGCGGCGGCCCGGACGCCGTGACCGACGGCCGACCCTTCGACTGAGGAACAAACGGGTGCTGGGGGACGACGCGGAGCTGACCGCCGCGGTGCTTGCGGCACAGGACGGGGACGAGACCGCGTTCCGGACTGTGTACCGAACCGTGCACCCACGCCTGCTCGGGTACGTCCGCACCCTCGTCGGCGATCCGGACGCGGAGGACGTCGCCTCCGAGGCCTGGCTGCAGATCGCCCGTGACCTGGACCGGTTCACCGGGGACGCGGACCGCTTCCGCGGCTGGGCGGCCCGCATAGCCCGCAACCGCGCGCTGGACCACATACGCATGCGCGGCCGCCGCCCCGCCATCGGCGGCGACGAGACGGAACTGACCGGCAAGCCCGCCGAGTCCGACACCGCGGGCGAGGCCATGGAGGCCCTGTCCACCGGCCAGACCCTCTCCCTGATCGCCCGGCTGCCGCAGGACCAGGCCGAGGCCGTCGTGCTGCGCGTGGTCGTCGGGCTCGACGCCAAGACCGCGGCCGAGACCCTCGGCAAGCGCCCGGGGGCCGTGCGCACGGCGGCGCACCGCGGACTGAAACGACTGGCCGAGCTGCTCGGACAGGATCCGGAATCGGCCGGCGGCCTCGACGGAATGCCACCCCAGAGAGAACCGCGCGGCCGCGCGGTGACGTCCGCGAGTGTGACGCATATGCGCGCGCGGACGCAGAAGGACTTGTGATGGCCGACGAGCAGTACACGTGGCTGGACCGTGCGACAGCGGAGGCTCTGCTGCGCGGCGAGTCACCGGAAACTGTCGACGCCGCCGCCCGTGACCAGGCCGAACGGCTCGCGAAGACCCTTGAGGCACTCACCGCCGAACCCCCGCCGACCAGCGCGGAACTCCCGGGCGAGGCCGCCGCGCTGGCCGCGTTCCGGGCGGCGCGCGAGGAAGCGCCCGCCGCGCGGTCCGGCGCCGGCCACCGCGCCGGCGCCCATGTCTCCGACGCCGGGCTCGTCCGCATCGGCGGACGCGCCCCGGACGGCCGGCGTGCCCGCCGGGGCCGGTCCGCCCGCTTCGCCCTGACGGCCGTACTGGCCTCCGGCATGGTCGGCGGAGTCGCGTACGCGGTGACAAGCGGAGCCCTGCCGACGCCGTTCGGCGGCGCCCCCCGCCCCGCCGGCTCGGTCACGGCCCCCGCGTCCCAGAGCCCCCTCGTCTCGCCGTCACCGCACGGTCTGCCGGGCAGGCCCTCGCCGGACGGCTCGACCGGCGGCACCGGCCCGACCACCCCCGGGAAGACGCCCGGCGACCGGCCGTCGGCCACGCCCGGCGCCGGGGACGGCGCCTGGTGGCGGCGGCAGGCCCCCTCTGCCTGCCGCGACGCGCTGCGCGGCAAGGACCTGAGCGGTGAGCGCAGGCAGGCCCTGGAGAACGCGGCCGGCGGCTACACGCCCGACCGTGTCCTGAAGTACTGCAGGAACGTCCTGGCCGGTACCCCGGGCGCGGCCGGCGGCGGCAAGGGCCAAGGCGGCGGCAAGGACGACGGCGGCGACCACGGCAGCGGCAAGAGCAAGGGCAACGGCAAGGGCAACGGCAACGGCAAGGGCGGCTCGGGCAAAGGCAAGGGCGAGGGGCAGGGCGGCGGCCGGGGCAACCAGAACGGCGGCGGCCAGGGCGGTGACGACGACGCTCACATAGCCCCCGGCGGCAAGGGCCACGGCGGCGGCCGGAAGGGCGGCGACACCTCCGCCGGCCCCGCCCTGCCCGGACGTCCGCTCACGACGCAGGCGCCCTCACCGGAGCCGACGTACACCGCCCTGAACCTGTCGGACCAGCTCTGAGCTGCGGTTTCGCGCGTCGAAGATTTTTCTTCCGCCGGCCAGTAACGTTTTCGGCCCCCTCGTCGCAGTACTGAGTGAGCCGACTGGTCATCGGCCGTCGCACAGAGCCGGGGTTCCCCCCGTACCCACGGCTCGTGCAACTCGGCGCGGGCGGGACACGTTCCCCCGGTCCCGCCCGCGCCCCGCACATCTTCCGCTCACCGGTGCACGACGACCTTGTCGCCGTCCCTCACCTGCGCGTACAGGCTCGCGATCGCCGCCTCGTCCCGGACGTTGACACAGCCGTGCGAGCCGCCCGCGTAACCGCGGGCCGCGAAGTCGTACGAGAAGTGCACCGCCTGGCCGCCGCTGAAGAACATCGCGTAGGGCATCGGGGAGTCGTACAGCGTCGAGAAGTGGTGGCGCGACTTCCAGTACACGTGGAAGACGCCCTCGCGGGTGGGCGTGCCGACGGCGCCGAAGCGGACCGACATCTCCGACACCGTGCGTCCGTCGATCATCCAGCGCAGGGTGCGGGTCGTCTTGTCGATGCACAGCACCCGCCCGGTCAGGCAGCGCGGGTCGGGCGGCCCGGCGGGCTGGCCGCCCATCAGGTACAGCTCCCATGTGCCCGGCTCGTGCGTCATCTTCTTCAGCCGCTGCCAGGTGACGGTGTCGGTCTCGCCGGTCTTCGGCAGCCCGCGCTTGCCCTGGAAGCCCTTGACCGCGGCCTCGGTGAGATCGTCGTACTGCCCGGTCGGCCCGTCGAAGAGCCAGTCGGCCTGTCGCAGCCGCGCCTGGAGCTCGCGGACGCCGTTCCCCGAGTCGCCGCGGGACCACAGGACACCGGCCCCCGCCCGGGACGGAGCCGCCGTGGTCGGCTTGTCGTCGGTCCTCACCGAGGGGGCGGTGCTGCCGGGCAGTTCGATGTGCACCGGCGAGTGCACCTTGCCGTCCTTGCCCTGCACGGTGCAGCCGACGGCCACCAGGGCCGCGAGCGCCGCCACCGCGGCCGCCGATCTCCCCATGCCCGTAGTACGCAACACGACCCCCGCCCGTCTCACTGTCGAGCCCGTATGTCACCTGAGATGCTGCCCGCGGGTGACGGGTCGCGAACGGCGCGGCATTGTTGTGACCGGGACCGCACGGAGGCTGTGAGTAAGGTCCCAGGGAACCCCCCTCCACCGGTCGCACGCGCCCCGCTACAGTCCGCAGGAGGGTCGGTCCGGTACTGGCGAGTAACAGCGGGAGGCATCACACCATGGCGCGCGAGTCGGAGTCCGGACTGCCCATCGAGCCGGTCTACGGGCCTCAGAGCCTGGAGGGCTGGGACCCCGCCGAGAAGCTGGGGGAGCCCGGCGGCTTCCCGTTCACGCGCGGCGTGTATCCCTCGATGTACACCGGCCGCCCCTGGACCATGCGCCAGTACGCGGGCTTCGGCACGGCGACGGAGTCCAACGCCCGCTACAAGCAGCTGATCGCCAACGGCACGATGGGTCTGTCGGTCGCCTTCGACCTGCCCACCCAGATGGGCCACGACTCCGACGCGCCGATCGCGCACGGCGAGGTCGGCAAGGTGGGCGTGGCGATCGACTCGGTCGACGACATGCGGGTGCTGTTCGGCGGGATCCCGCTGGACAAGGTCTCGACGTCGATGACGATCAACGCGCCCGCGTCGCTGCTGCTGCTCCTGTACCAACTGGTCGCGGAGGAGCAGGGCGTGCCGGCCGACAAGCTGACCGGCACGATCCAGAACGACGTGCTCAAGGAGTACATCGCGCGCGGCACGTACATCTTCCCGCCGAAGCCCTCGCTGCGGCTGATCGCCGACATCTTCAAGTACTGCAAGGCCGAGATCCCCAAGTGGAACACGATCTCGATCTCCGGCTACCACATGGCGGAGGCGGGCGCGTCCCCCGCACAGGAGATCGCCTTCACGCTCGCGGACGGCATCGAGTACGTCCGTACGGCGGTCGCGGCCGGGATGGACGTCGACGACTTCGCCCCGCGTCTGTCCTTCTTCTTCGTCGCTCGGACGACCATCCTCGAGGAGGTCGCCAAGTTCCGTGCGGCCCGGCGCATCTGGGCCCGGGTCATGCGCGAGGAGTTCGGCGCGAAGAACCCCAAGTCGCTGATGCTGCGCTTCCACACGCAGACGGCGGGGGTGCAGCTGACGGCCCAGCAGCCGGAGGTCAACCTGGTCCGCGTCGCGGTGCAGGGCCTGGCCGCCGTGCTCGGCGGTACGCAGTCGCTGCACACCAACTCCTTCGACGAGGCGATCGCCCTGCCGACGGACAAGTCCGCCCGCCTGGCGCTGCGCACCCAGCAGGTCCTGGCGTACGAGACGGACGTGACCGCGACGGTCGACCCCTTCGCCGGGTCCTACGTCATCGAGAAGATGACGGACGACGTCGAGGCCGCGGCCGTCGAGCTGATGCGGAAGGTCGAGGACCTCGGCGGCGCGGTCTCCGCCATCGAGCACGGCTTCCAGAAGTCCGAGATCGAGCGCAGCGCCTACCGCATCGCCCAGGAGACCGACTCCGGCGAGCGGGTGGTCGTCGGCGTCAACCGCTTCCAGCTCGACGCGGAGGAGCCGTACGAGCCCCTCCGCGTCGACCCGGCGATCGAGGCGCAGCAGGCCGAACGGCTGGCGAAGCTGCGCGCCGAGCGCGACCAGCAGGCGGTGGACACCGCGCTCGCGGCCCTGAAGAAGGCCGCCGAGGGCGAGGACAACGTCCTGTACCCGATGAAGGACGCCCTGAAGGCCCGCGCCACCGTCGGCGAGGTCTGCAACGCGCTGCGCGAGGTGTGGGGGACGTACGTCCCCAGCGACGCGTTCTGAGGGTCGGACCCGCGTGCGACACTCCTTCCCATGTTCGGTGTCATCGATCTCCCCACCTACCTGGCCGGTCTCGTCCTGATCGTCCTGCTGCCCGGTCCCAACTCGCTGTACGTGCTGTCCGTCGCCGCCCGGCGCGGGGTGCGCGCCGGGTACACCGCCGCGGCGGGCGTGTGGTGCGGGGACACCGTGCTGATGACCCTGTCCGCCGCCGGGGTGGCCTCGCTGCTGCAGGCCAACGCCCTGCTGTTCGGCATCGTGAAGTACGCCGGTGCCGGCTATCTGACGTGGCTCGCGGTCGGCATGATGCGGGCCGCGTGGGGGATGTGGCGCACGCGCAGGTCGCCCGTGCCGCAGGAGGACGAGCCGGCCGTCACCGACGAGCGGCCCTACCGCCGCGCCCTGGTCGTCAGCCTCTTCAACCCCAAGGCGATCCTGTTCTTCGTCGCCTTCTTCGTGCAGTTCGTCGACCCCGGGTACGCCTATCCGGCGCTGTCCTTCGTCGTCCTCGGCGCCTTCGCGCAGGTCGCCAGCTTCCTGTACCTCACCGCGCTGATATTCGGCGGCACGCGGCTCGCCGCCGCCTTCCGCCGCCGCAAGCGCCTGTCGGCGACGGCCACCTCGGCGGCGGGGATGCTGTTCCTCGGTTTCGCGGTGAAGCTGTCGCTGGCGAGCGCGTGACGCCTCACAGGCCGACGCGGGCGAGGTAGCCGGCCAGTCCGGCCGCCGTGTCGCCCGCCCAGCCGACGTACCCGTCCGGCCGCACCAGGAACAGGCCCCTGCCGTACGACGGCTGCTCCCCGCCCGCGGCCACCCGTACGGCCTCCGGCACCTCCGGCGCCGCCACCCCCACCGCGACCAGCGTCCAGTGCGGTCCGCGGAACGCGTCGTGCAGCCGCAGGCCGTCCAGCGTCCCGTCCGGCGCGCGGTCGCCCGCCCGCAGCGGGGTCCCGGCCGGGCGCGTGTCCTGCGCGAGGCTCGACTCCCGGTAGCCCAGGCCCAGTTGGACCGTCGCGGCGCCGCGCCGCACCTCGCCGCGGTGGACGCCGGCCGTGAGCCCCAGCATGTCCGCCGCGATCGGGCGCCGTTCCTCCTCGTAGGTGTCGAGCAGGGCGGCCGGGGCGCTCCCGGCGAGCACCGCGCCCAGCTTCCAGCCGAGGTTGTAGGCGTCCTGGACGCTGGTGTTCAGGCCCTGGCCGCCGGCGGGGGTGTGGACGTGGGCCGCGTCCCCGGCGAGGAAGACCCTGCCCTGCCGGAAGCGGTCCGCAAGGGCCATCCTGGGGCGGAAGTCCGAGGCCCAGTGCACCTCGGTGATGTCCTCGGGCGCGAGGTGCGAGCGGGCGGCGGCGACCTTGCGGACGCCTTCCACGGAGACGTCGACCGCCGTCCCCTCCGGGAGCCGGGCGGCCAGCTGGAACTCCTCGGTGCCCGCGAGCGGGCAGATCGCCAGGAAGCCGTCGTCGCCGTCCCCGGCCGGCGGGAACATGTGCCAGTGGTCGCGGTCCAGACCGCTGACGGTGACGTCCGCGACGAGGGCCGGGTTCGGGTCGACCGTCTCGCCGGTCATCTCCACGCCGAGCGCCCGCCGGACGGCCGAGCGGCCGCCGTCGGCGGCGACCGCGTACCGGGCGCGCACCTCCGGGCCGGCGGCGAAGCGCACGGTCAAGCCGTCCTCGTCCTGGTCGAGGCCGACGGCCTCCCGGCCGAACTCCACCCGGCCGCCCAGCTCCTCCAGCCGCGCGAACAGGATCTCCTGCGTCCGCCACTGCGGCACCATCCACGGCTGGGTGAACGCCGAGTCCGCGGTGGCCTCCTGCACCTCCTGCGGGTCGAACATCCTGTGCTCGCCGACCCGTTCGCCGTCGCGCCAGATCATGCCCACCGGGTAGGGGCCGCCGGCCACGAGGATCGCCTCCAGCACCCCCAGGTCCTCCAGGACCTCCATCGTGCGCGGCTGGAGGCCCTTGCCGCGCGAGCCCGGGAAGAGCCCGTCCGCCTTCTCCACGACCAGCGCGTCCACGCCCCGGCGCGCGAGGTCCACACCGAGCGCGAGCCCGGTCGGGCCCGCGCCCACGATCACCACGTCCGTCGTCCGCATCAGCCATCTCCTTAACGCTGTTAAGTGCCGTCGGGCACGAGCGTGCCCTTAACGCTGTTAAGCTGTCAAGTGTGAGTACGGAGAAACGCGCGCCCCTCGACCGCGAGCGGGTCGCCGACACCGCCCTGCGACTGCTGAACGAGGTCGGCCTGGAGGGCCTGTCCCTGCGGGCCATCGCCAAGGAGCTCGACGTCAAGGCGCCCGCCCTGTACTGGCACTTCAAGGACAAGCAGGCCCTGCTCGACGAGATGGCGACGCTGATGTACCGCCGGATGGTCGCCGACACCGCCCTCGATCCGGGCGACACCTGGCAGGAGCGCATGCTGAAGGCCAACCGCGGCCTGCGTGCCGCGCTGCTCGGCTACCGGGACGGGGCGAAGGTGTACAGCGGCTCACGCTTCACCGGCACCGACCACGCCCGCGAGATGGAGGAGAACCTGCGCCTCTTCACGGCCGCGGGGTTCGGCCTCTCCGAGGCCGTGCGGGCCACCGCGACGGCGTACGCGTACACCATCGGCTTCGTCACCGAGGAACAGGGCGTGCGGCCGCTTCCCGGCGAGCGCCGCGAGGGCTACGACGTCGGCGAACGGGCCCGGCTGCTGGCCGACTTCCCGCTGTCGGCCGCGGCGGGCACGGAGATCTTCGAGGACTACGACCGCCATTTCGAGGAGGGCCTGGCCCTGATCGTCGCCGGAGTCGAGAGCCGGCACGCTCGGCGCGCCCCCTAGGGGCGCGGGGAACCGCGCGACCGGCCACGATGGCGCCGCACCCGAACGACTGCCATCGTGGCGTGCCCTCGAAGCACCGGAGTGCTCAGCGCCCCACGGCCTTCTTCAGCGCCCGTGCCCGCCGCACCACCCGCCGCGCCGTGGAGTTGCGCGGGATGAAGGCGAGGCGCTCCGGAATCCCGCCCGGCAGACCCAGCGAGGTGAGCCGCCGCCGCCGGAAGTACCGCTTCGTCCGCGGGGTCAGGTGCTGGGAGAGGTACCGTTCCGCCCGCGGCCGCAGGCTCGGGTGGATCTGCGACTGCATGGTGTAGCTGAGCGCGTCGAGCAGACCGTCCAGGCTGCCCGCGTCGACCGGCGCCTCGCCCTTGCGCCCCTCCAGGTCCGGAATCAGCGCGTCGGCCAGCACGACCGGCACCCGGTTGCTGTTCTGGAACGGCGTGAGACGGTCCAGCAGCATCTCGGTGCCCACGCGGGCGACCGTCAGACCGTAGAACGCGGACGCCGTGAACAGCGCCGTGGAGAAGCAGCCGACGACCAGGGCGGGCGGGGCCTTCTCGAACAGCACCTCGGCGAGGACGGGCACGTCGAGGACGGTGAGGTCGACGCCCAGCTGCGCGGCCTCGGCCTCCAGGGCACGGCTGTAGCGGGCCGGCGCGGTGGGGTGCGGCTTGAAGACGATCGCCCGGTGCCCGCGCTCGACCGCCCCGCGCATCATCCGCACGTGCAGGTCCTCCTCCTCCTCGGGGGAGAGGATGCCCAGCGCGGACAGGTACTGGCCCAGCAGCAGCGCCGATTCGCCGGGCGGCACCGGCAGGTCCGTGACGGACGCGGTGAGTTCGCCCAGCACCTTCAGGAACGCCTCGGTCGGCACGACCTCCGCGGGCACGTCGAACTCGGTCAGCAGGCGCGGGGTGAGGCCCGGCACCAGGTCCAGGTGGAGCAGTCGGCGCACCCGCGTGCCGACCAGCGGGTCGATCTTGTTGCGGGTGGGGCCGTAGCTCATCAGACCGTCGGCGTACACGTGCACCGGGGCGTCGGTGAACAGCTGGGCCACCGTCAGGGCCGGGGCGACCTGGATGGACTCCAGCACCAGCTCCACCCGGTCGTCGCCGAGGCCCCACAGCAGGCGCAGATAGCGCTCGAAGAGCGGCACGTCGTCCGCGCGGGGCACCCAGGCGCCGGGGTGGAAGGGGCTGATGGCCTCGTTCCAGGACAGCACCTCGTCGAAGTGCGCGCGCAGCGGCTCGAAGCCCGGCATCTCGTCGACCGGCGGCGTCGTCTCCGGGGTCGCCGAGTTGTTGAAGACCAGCAGCAGGCTGCGGTCCTCGTCGTCGAAGCAGTCGGAGTCGATCGCGGCGGCCAGGGTGGCGGCGCCGTAGAGCGTCGAGACGCAGTAGATACGGGTGGTACGGGGCATCAGGCAGCCGCCTTCGCTGTCGTGATCCGGCGCCGCAGCCGCCGCAACTTGGAGGAGCGGTGCATGTCCATCGTCTCGAGCACGTCGCCGAGCATGTCCTGCGGCAGGCGCTGGATGGCGGCCGCGCTCCTCGCCCGCAGCTGCCGGTACACCGACGGCTCCCACTTCTCCTCGTCCGAGACGTGGTGGGCGATGATCGCGCAGTAGGTGCGCACGGCCTTCGGCAGCAGCCGGTCGGCGTCCGGGTCCTGCCGCGTCTCCTCGATGACCTGGTCGAAGGCGCGGATGAAGTCCAGCTGGCGGACGTCGCCGATCTGGGTCAGCGAGGAGGCGACCCCGCGCCGGTAGAACACGCCGAGCAGGCTCACCACGGCGAACGACTCGGCCTCGCGGTGCAGTTTCCAGATCCAGGGCCGGTCCTCGGCGGTGCGCAGCCCGTCCGTGAAGTGCAGCAGGCCCTTGTCGAGCAGCCGGCGGTGGTAGGCGCCCGCCCAGGCGAAGGCGTAGTCCACCGACGTGGAGCGGTCGGCCGGCAGGATCGCCTCGCGCGGGTCGAACACCTCCCAGCGGCGTCCGATCGGGACCCGGCTGATCGACCGCGCGCGGGCGGTCGCCTGCACATGGTCGGTGCGCACGAAGTCGCAGCCCAACTCCTCTATCGCGGACACCAGTCGGCTGAAGTAGCCGGGTGCCAGCCAGTCGTCGCCGTCCAGGAACGTGAGGTACTCGCCCTGGGCGGCGTCCAGTCCGGTGTTGCGGGCGGTGGCAAGACCACCGTTCTTCTCATGGCGGATATAACGCACCTGCGCGACCTCGGAAAGCTCCTCGGCCGCCCGCTCGAGAATGGCCGGAGTTTCGTCCTTCGAATGGTCGTCGACCAGTACGAACTCGAAATCCGGCCGGGCGTTCAAACGCAGGCTTCTCAGGGTGTCGGGGGCGTATTGCTGCACGTTGTAGAACGGCACGATCACGGAAAGCTTGGGCACGTCCGGAAGCCTAGGAGTCGGCCCGACAGGTCAACTTTCCGGTGTCTTTACACTGGGTGAACTCGATGTGTCGGATCGGTGCACCGCCTGTACTTCGGGCGAATCCGCGGGCCAGTTCGGCTCTCGGCGGGATGTTGTTAACTTTCTGGCCAGATGAGGTTGGCGCATACCTAGGAATTGCTTCCTAGCGTCTTCGACGTGCCATCAAGTACCTCGAAGCCCACGCGAATCGCCGTGCTCGCGGACTCCGACACCCGCTGGAAATGGGGTGCGTTGACCGCGGCCCGTATCGCCCCGGGCCCGTCCATGGAAGCCGCCGAGCGCGAGGACGCGCAAGTCGGCTTCGAGCTGAGCGGTTTCCTGCTGCGCGGGCGGGCCACCCCGACCGCGCGCCAGCTGGCGGAGGTCGGCGTCACGGCCGACTCCCTCCGGGAGGTCACGTCCGTCGAGTTCCTGCGCGCCATGGCGGAGGAGGAGTACGACGTCCTCGTCCTCGCCCTCGTGGGCGGCGGCGTGCAGGCGATGCTGCACGGCCTCAAGCAGGCCTGGGAAGGCCGCCCTTCGCGTCCCGTGGTCGTCACCGGGTATGTGGGCGTAGTCTACGAGAAGCTCGCCGACGGCCTGCTGCTGCGGCACGGCGCGGACCTCGTCCTCGCCAACTCCCGCCAGGACGCGGAGCGTTTCCGGGCCGTGTACGAGGGGGTCGGCGCCGACGCCTCGTCGGTGACCGAGGTGGCACTGCCGTTCCTGGGCGGCGAGACCTACACCGGCGAACACGACCCTTACACCGTGGTGTTCGCGGTCCAGCCGTCCGTCCCGGACAACCGCAGGGACCGCGTCCACCTCCTCGACCGGCTGATCCGGCACGCCCGGCTGCACCCCGAGCGCGAGGTACTGCTCAAGCTGCGCTCCCGGCCGGGCGAACACACCACGCACATCGAGGAGTTGCCGTACCAGAAGCTGGTCCAGCGGCTCGAACCGCCGGCCAACTTCCGCCTCGTGTACGGGAACATGGGCGAGGTCCTGGACCGCACCGACCTGCTGGTCACCATCAGCTCGACGGCCGCCCTGGAGTCCCTGCACCGGCGCATCCCGACGGTCGTCCTGACCGACCTCGGCATCCGCGAGGTGCTCGGCAACCACCACTTCGTCGGCTCCGGCTGCCTCGCCTCCTGGGACCAGCTCGACGCCGGGCACCGGCCGGTGCCGGACGAGGAGTGGGTGGCCCGGCAGGGCGTCGCCGCGGACGGCACGTACGCCACCGCCTTCGACGCGGCGCGCGAACGCATCGCCGAACTCCTGGCGAAGCCGGGCGGGTTGGGGCCACTCGCCCCGTACTACACGCCGACGACCGCCCCCGGTTACCTGCCCGGGATCCTCGCCCGCCACCACCTCGGCCCCGACGGTGCTCCGCTGCCCGGGGCTCCCGCCCACGACAAGGAGCCCGGCCCGGTCCGGCAGATCGTGCGGCGGGCCGCGCGGGGGGCCTATCGGCACGGGGTGCAGCGGGTGGCGCCGGTCATCCGGCGGATGGGGGAGTTGTGAGCATCGACTCCGGCCGTCTTGCGGGTGCGGCTCCGTCGGGGTTGATCGCGCAGTTCCCCGCGCCCCTACAGGGCGGCTCCGCCGCCCTCCACATCTCAGCGAACCCTGCTCAAGGAGTTCAGCCCATGTCCAATCCGCAATCGGGCCAAGGCGCTTCGGTGCGCCGGGTGCTCGCGGTGATCCCCGCGCGCGGCGGCTCCAAGGGTGTGCCCGCGAAGAACCTCGCCCCCGTCGGCGGTGTGCCGCTGGTGTCGCGGGCCGTGCGCGAGTGCCGGGCGACCCGTCTGGTGACCGACGTCGTCGTCTCCACCGACGACCACGCCATCGCCGCAGCGGCCCGCGAGGCCGGCGCCGAGGTCGTGCTGCGCCCCGCGGCCATCGCCGGGGACACCGCCACCTCCGAGGCCGCCGTCCTGCACGCCATGGACGCCCACGAGGCCCTGCACGGAGCGGCCGTCGACGTGGTGCTGCTCGTGCAGTGCACCAGCCCGTTCATCGCCCGCGAGGACATCGACGGGGTGGCCGGCGCGGTCGCGGAGAACGGCGCGGACACGGCCGTTACCGTCGCCCCCTTCCACGGCTTCATCTGGCGCGACGCCGAGGACGAGATCGCCCCCGGCACCGTCACCGAGGCCGACGCGGCCACCGGCGGCGGCTTCGGCGTCAACCACGACAAGTCCTACCGCCCGCGCCGCCAGGACCGCCCGCAGGACCTGCTGGAGACCGGCGCCGCCTACGCCATGCACGCGGCCGGCTTCCGCAAGCACCAGCACCGCTTCTTCGGCCGCACCGAGATGGTGCGCACCGACCCCGCCCGCGTGCTGGAGATCGACGACCCGCACGACCTCGCCCGCGCCCGCGCGCTGGCCCCCCTCTTCGACGCGGACCGCCCCGGTTCGCTGCCGACCGCCGACGACATCGACGCGGTCGTACTGGACTTCGACGGCACCCAGACCGACGACCGGGTGCTGATCGACGCCGATGGAAGGGAGTTCGTCTCCGTGCACCGCGGGGACGGGCTCGGCATCGCCGCGCTGCGCAAGAGCGGCCTGGGCATGCTGATCCTCTCCACGGAGCAGAACCCGGTCGTCGCCGCCCGGGCCCGGAAGCTCAAGATCCCGGTCCTGCACGGCATCGACCGGAAGGACCTCGCACTCAAGCAGTGGTGCGAGGAGCAGGGCATCGCGCCCGAGCGCGTGCTCTACGTCGGCAACGACGTCAACGACCTCCCGTGCTTCGCCCTCGTGGGCTGGCCCGTGGCGGTCGCGAGCGCCCACGACGTGGTACGCGGCGCCGCCCGTGCGGTCACCACCGTCCCCGGTGGCGACGGCGCGATCCGAGAGATCGCCAGCTGGATCCTCGGCCCCTCTCTCGACTCCCTCGACAAGTAAGGAAAGTTCACTGCCATGAGCACCTACTCCCGCCTGCGCCAGTTCGGTTCCCGCGAGGTCGGCCCCGGCCGCCCGGTCTACATCTGCGGCGAGATCGGCATCAACCACAACGGCGAGCTGGAGAACGCCTTCAAGCTGATCGACGTCGCCGCCGCGGCCGGCTGCGACGCCGTGAAGTTCCAGAAGCGCACCCCCGAGATCTGCACCCCGCGCGACCAGTGGGACATCGAGCGCGACACCCCCTGGGGCCGGATGACCTACATCGACTACCGCCACCGCGTGGAGTTCGGCGAGGACGAGTACCGCCAGATCGACGAGTACTGCAAGGAGAAGGGGATCGACTGGTTCGCTTCCCCGTGGGACACCGAGGCCGTCGCCTTCCTGGAGAAGTTCGACGTCCCCGCCCACAAGGTGGCCTCCGCCTCCCTGACCGACGACGAGCTGCTGCGCGCCCTGCGCTCCACCGGCCGCTCCGTCATCCTCTCCACCGGCATGTCGACGCCGAAGCAGATCCGCCACGCCGTCGAGGTCCTCGGCAGCGACAACATCCTGATGTGCCACGCCACCTCGACGTACCCGGCGAAGGCCGACGAGCTCAACCTCCGCGTCATCAACACGCTGGAGAAGGAGTTCCCGAACGTCCCGATCGGCTACTCCGGCCACGAGACCGGCCTGCAGACCACGCTGGCCGCGGTCGCCCTCGGCGCCGTCTTCGTCGAGCGCCACATCACCCTCGACCGCGCGATGTGGGGCTCCGACCAGGCCGCCTCCGTCGAGCCGCAGGGCCTGGAGCGCCTCGTCCGCGACATCCGCGTCATCGAGTCCTCCCTCGGCGACGGCGTCAAGAAGGTCTACGACTCCGAGCTCGGCCCGATGAAGAAGCTGCGCCGCGTCGCCGGCGTGGTCGCCGAGGCGGAGATCGCCGCGGCGGCGGGCGAGCCGGTCGCCGTCTGAGTTCCGAGCACACCGAGTCCGGGCGCCCCTAACGGGAGCGCTCGGACTCGCAGCGTCCGCGCGCGCCCCGCGCCCGCGCCCTCTGACGTCCAGCGCCTCATCAGCGCCCTACGACGGGACGGTCGTCGTCGATGAGCCCCCGCGCCGGGAAGACCGGCCCCCACACCCTCGCGTTCGTCGAGAGTCCGGTACAGCTCCTGAACGTGCTGGAGTGGGCGCACGCCCACGCGCCCGACGCGGAACTCGCCCTCGTCGTCCTGGCCCCGACCGACCCGATGACCCGCGGCCAGCTGCGCCGCATGGCCGAACTCGCCCGCGAGGAGGGCCACACCGTCCGCTGGGAGGAGGCCCGGGGCGGCCCCGCGGCCCCCTTCCAGACCGTCGGCGGCCTGACCGGCCTGCTGCGCCGCGCCCGACGGGTCGTCCTGGGCGACCCGTTCTCCCGCTACGTACAGCTCCTGCTGACCATCACCCGGGCCCGTCATCTGGTCGTCGTCGACGACGGCACGGCGACCATGGAGTTCGTCGCCCAGCTGGCCCGCGGCGAGCGGCTCGTGCGCTGGCACCGCAAGGGCGGCCGCCCCGGCGCCCGGGACCTGGTCTTCGCGCCGGTCTCCGCCCGGGCCCGGCGCCGCCTCACCCCCACCGCCGGGCGCCAGGTGGAGATCTTCTCCTCCATGCCGATGGACGAGACCCCGGCCGGCGTCACCGTCCACGCCCACGACTTCGCCTGGACCCGCTTCCGCTTCGGCCCGCCCCGGATCACCAAGGGCGCCGACATGGTGGGCACCTCGCTGGTGGAGACCGGCGTCGTCGACGACGGGCGCTACCTGGACGCCGTCCGCACCCTGGCCAAGGCCCACGGCGCCACCCGCTACTTCGCCCACCGCCGCGAGAGCACCGAGAAGCTGCACCGGCTCGCGGTCGAGACGGGCCTGGAGATAGTCCGGCCCGACCTCCCGCTGGAGCTGATCGCCCGGCGTGGCCCGATCGGCCGTACGATCCTCAGTTTTCCCTCGACCGTCGTCCACACTCTTCCCCTGGCCCTGGCCGGCACCGAGGTCCGCGTCGCAGTCTGCGACATCGACCCCGCCTGGCTCACCGAGCACGCCTCCCCCCGAGCCCAGGGCTTCCTGTCAGGCGTGACCGGCACCGCCCGCGACGTAACCCGCCTCCAGACCGTGACCGCGCTAGGCTGACTCTCCGGGCCGGGAGGCCGTGGGCCCGTGCTCAGCCGACTCTTCGGGCCGGGAGGCCGTAGGCCGCCGCTCGGCTGACTTTTCGTGCCGGCGGGCCGCGAGCCCCCGCTCGCTGACGCTCCGGGCAGGGAGGCCGTGGGCCCGTGCTCGGCTGACTCTTCGGGTTGGGAGGCCGTGGGCCCGTGCTCGGCTGACTCTTCGGGTCGGGAGGCCGTGGGCCCGTGCTCGGCCGAGTCTCCGGGTTGGGAGGCCGTGGGCCCGTGCTCGGCTGACTCTTCGGGTCGGGAGGCCGTGGGCCCGTGCTCGGCTGACTCTTCGGGTTGGGAGGTCGTGGGCCCGCGCTCGGCCGACTCTTCGGGCCGGTAGGCCACGAGCCCGCGCTCGGCCGAATCTCCGGGCCGCCAGGCCGTGGGCCCGCGCTCGGCTGACCCTCCGGGTTGGGAGGCCGTGGGCCCGTGCTCGGCGGAGTCTCCGGGCCGGCAGGCCACGAGCCCGCGCTCGGCCGAATCTCCGGGCCGCCAGGCCGTTAGCCCGCGCTCAGCCGATCCTCCGGGCCGGCAGGCCACGAGCCCGCGCTCAGCCGGCCTTCCGCGCCAGCAGGTACGCCCGCGGTCGCTTCTCCTCCTCCAGCGGCTCGCGCAGCACCCGTGCCTCCACCCGCAGCCCGGCCTTGACCAGCAGTTCCGCCACGCCGTCCGGCGCCCGGAAGTGGTAGTCGAGCGATATCTCCTGCCCGAACCGCTCCGTCAGCCGCATACGGTCGTCCTCCTCGCCGCTCTGGAAGCCAAGCAGGACGTGCCCGCCGGGCACCAGGACGCGGTGGAACTCGGCGAAGGCCGCCGGCAGGTGCTCGTCCGGCACGTGGATGATCGAGTAGAGGGCGAGCACCCCGCCCAGGGTCGCGTCCGGCAGGTCCAGCGAGGTCATCGACCCCACGTGGAAGCGCAGCCCGGGATGTGCCTCGCGGGCCAGCGCCACCATCCGGGGCGAGAGGTCCACCCCGAACACCGCGAGGCCGAGCGCGTGCAGCCGCGCGGTGACATGCCCCGGGCCGCTGCCGACGTCGGCGACGGGCGCCGCGCCGTTCGCCCGCACCAGCTCCGCGAAGGACGCCACCAGCGCTCTGTCCAGCGGCTTGTCGCCCAGCCAGTCGGCGAACCGCTCGGTGTACGGGCGGGCGATCGCGTCGTACGACGTCTGCGTGGCACGCAGGAAATCCGGGGTACCCGTCATCTGGGAAGTCACGGGGCGGACCCTACTCGGGCTCGTGGGACCGCCGGGTGAAACCGCCGGAAGGATCCGGCGACACCCCCTGGAACTCCATCGCCCCACCAGCGGCCCCGGGCAGTCTGCCGGTGGGGCGGCGGCCGTGCCGCACGGTCCGAAAGATGAAACAGAACCACCGGCGCGGGGCGGAGCGTGGTATCCGTAGAGAAAAGACAGGTCTACCCATCTCCACTCCCACCCATGCGTCGAGCGGCCGATTTTCTTCGCCTGACGGGCTGAAGTTTTGTAGATCGAGGGCGGTCGGCCCCCTCGGCGTCCTACCCTGCAGAGGGTGAAGCAACTGATGTCACCGGAGTCCGAAAACGATCTGCCCGGCGAAGCCCTGCCCGGCACGCTCCCCGAGGCGCTGCGTGCCGAACTCGTCGCCTTCCGCCGCGACCTGCACATGCACCCGGAGCTCGGCAACCAGGAGTTCCGCACCACCGCGGCGATCAAGGAGCGGCTGGAGCGGGCGGGCCTGAAGCCCCGGGTGCTCGCCGGGGGGACCGGGCTGGTCTGTGACATCGGGGAGTGGGACGGCGGCCGGCCCATGCTCGCCCTGCGCGCCGACATCGACGCGCTGCCCATCCCGGACACCAAGAGCGAGTGCGCCTACCGCTCCACCGTGCCCGACCGGGCGCACGCCTGCGGGCACGACGTGCACACCACCGTGGTGCTCGGCGCCGGCCTCGTCATGGCGGACCTGCACCGCCAGGGCAAGCTGCCGCGACCGGTGCGGCTGCTGTTCCAGCCGGCCGAGGAGGTGCTGCCCGGCGGCGCCGCCGACGCCATCGAGTACGGCGTCCTGGACGGGGTGGGCCGGATCCTCGCCGTGCACTGCGACCCCCGGGTCGACGCCGGGCGGATCGGCCTGCGGGAGGGCGCCATCACCTCCGCCTGCGACCGGCTGGAGGTCGCGCTCGACGGCCCCGGCGGTCACACCGCCCGCCCCCACCTGACCACCGACCTGGTCACCGCCGCCGCCCGCGTCGCCACCGACGTGCCCGCGCTGGTCGGCCGGCGCGTGGACAGCCGCAGCGGACTGGCCGTGACCTGGGGCCGTATCGAGTCCGGGCACGCCCCGAACGTCATCCCGCAGCACGCCGAGCTCTCCGGCACCGTGCGCTGCCTCGACCTGGACACCTGGCGGCAGGCCCCGGACCTCGTCGTCGCCGCCATCGACGAGGTCGCCAACCTGCACGGCGCCAAGTCGGAGATCAACTACGTCCGCGGCGTCCCGCCCGTCGTCAACGACCCGGACGTCACCGAGCTGCTGCGCGACGCCCAGACCGCCCGCCGCGGCGTTCTGTCCGTCGAGGGCACCGAGCAGAGCCTGGGCGGCGAGGACTTCTCCTGGTACCTGGAGCACGTCCCCGGCGCCATGGCCCGCCTCGGCGTCCGCCCGCCCGGCGAGCGCACGGTCCGTGACCTGCACCAGGGCGACTTCGACGTCGACGAGTCGGCGATCACGGTGGGCGTCGAGCTGTTCACCGCGGCGGCCCTGCTGGACGCGGCCCAGTGAGCTGAACTTCCCCGAACGGCCCTCCTCGGAGGGCCGTTCGGCCTTCCGGCGCAACACGGTTGTAAGCCAATCGTGCGCACATCGAAACCGGGGCGTGTGAGGTCCGCAGACCCCGAGTTCAGGCGCTGTTTGCCTCGAATCGATAACGGCTTAGGAAGGGGTGTTTTTCTGACATCTACGCGCGTTACGATGCCGCGAAGCCGACGCCGCAGGGGCGTCCGGGCCCGAGCACTGGCATGGTGCTCACATCAAGCGCCGACGAGGCGCTCAGGTCAGGTGAAGGAGCCTTCCCGTGCGCCGGGTAGCAAAGCTTTCCGCTGCGTGTATCGCGACCGCAGCTCTCGCACTGACTGCCACAGCCTGTGGCAGCACCTCCTCCGACAACAGCAGCTCGTCCTCGTCCTCCGGCGGCGGCGGCAAGGGCATCAAGATCGGCCTCGCGTACGACGTCGGCGGCCGTGGTGACCGCTCCTTCAACGACTCCGCCGCGCGCGGTGCCGACAAGGCCGAGAAGGAGTTCGGCGGTTCCATCAAGGAGCTGACCGCGAAGAACTCCGACACCGAGGCCGACCGTGAGCAGCGGCTGACCGACCTGGCGGACGCGGGCTACAACCCGATCGTCGCCGTCGGCTTCTCCTACGCCACGTCGGTGGACAAGGTCGCCGCGAAGTACCCGAAGGTCAGCTTCGGTCTGATCGACTCGGTCGCGACCGCCAAGAACGTCGACAGCATCACCTTCACCGAGGAGCAGGGTTCCTACCTCGCCGGTGTCGCCGCGGCGCTGAAGACCAAGAAGAACCACGTGGGCTTCATCGGCGGCGTCGACACCCCGCTGATCAAGAAGTTCGCCGCCGGTTACGTCCAGGGCGTCAAGGACACCAACGCCAAGGCGAAGGTCGACGTCCAGTACCTGACCCACGGTTCGGACCTGTCCGGCTTCTCCAGCCCCGACAAGGGCAAGGAGGGCCGCGTCCGGCATGCTCGACAACGGCGCCGACGTGATCTACACCGCCGCCGGCTCCTCCGGCAACGGCGCGATCGAGGCCGTCCACGGCGTCAAGGGCGCCTGGGCCATCGGCGTGGACTCGGACCAGTACAACATCCCGGGTCTGGCCGCGTACAAGACCTCGATCCTGACCTCCATGGTCAAGAACGTCGACGTCGGCGTGTACGACTTCATCAAGTCCGTGCACGACGGCAAGCCCCTGACGGGCAACCAGGTCTACTCCCTCGCCAAGGGCGGTGTCGGCCTGGCCACCAGCGGTGGCTACATCGACGACATCAAGTCCCAGCTGGACGCTGCCAAGAAGAAGATCGTCGACGGCACCGTCAAGGTCAAGACCAGCTGACCTGACGGTTCCCGCCTGACCCCCGGCTCGGCGAAGGGGCCCTTGTCAACCCCCTCGCCGAGCCATAACAATGTGTCAACTCTACGCGTGTAGCGCGGAGTTGCCGCGCTAGCGTCGCCGACGCCTGCCCCCTCCTACGCAGCCCCTTTCCCCGAGGAGAGTGCGCCATCAACGCGTCCAGCCCTCCCGCTGCCGTCGAACTGCGCGGCATCACCAAGCGATTCCCCGGCGTCGTCGCCAACAAGGACATCGACATCACCGTCCGCACCGGAACCGTCCACGCCCTGTGCGGTGAGAACGGCGCCGGAAAGTCCACCCTGATGAAGATCCTCTACGGCATGCAGCAGGCCGACGAGGGCACCATCACCGTGAACGGCGAGACGGTCGTCTTCCACAACCCCGCCGACGCCATCGCCCGCGGCATCGGCATGGTCCACCAGCACTTCATGCTCGCCGACAACCTCACCGTCCTGGAGAACGTGGTCCTCGGCGCGGAGAAGCTGTACGGCATCGGCGCCAAGGCCCGCGCGAAGATCAAGGAGATCTCGGACGCGTACGGGCTGAACGTCCGCCCGGACGTGCTGCTGGAGGAGCTCGGCGTCGCCGACCGCCAGCGCGTGGAGATCCTCAAGGTCCTCTACCGCGGCGCGAAGACCCTCATCCTCGACGAGCCCACCGCCGTCCTGGTCCCGCAGGAGGTCGAAGCCCTCTTCGACAACCTGCGCGAGCTCAAGGCCGAGGGCCTCACCGTCATCTTCATCTCCCACAAGCTGGGTGAAGTCCTGTCCGTGGCCGACGAGATCACCGTCATCCGCCGCGGCACCACCGTCGGCACGGTGCAGCCGGAAGGCACCACGACGAAGCAGCTCGCCGAGCTGATGGTCGGCAGTGAACTGCCCACCCCGGAGACCGAGGAGTCCACGGTCACCGACCTCGAGCTACTCAAGGTCGAGGGCCTGCGTCTGGCCCAGACCGACCTCGACGGCGTCGAGCGCATCATCCTCGACGACATCTCCTTCACCATCCACAAGGGCGAGGTCCTCGGCATCGCCGGCGTGGAGGGCAACGGCCAGTCCGAGCTGGTCGAGGCCATCATGGGCATCCGCGCGCTGAACGCGGGCACCATCGCCCTCGGCGGCACCGACATCTCCCACGTGCCCACCCGCCACCGCCGCGAGGCCGGCGTCGGCTACATCCCCGAGGACCGCCACCGCCACGGCCTGCTCCTCGAGGCCCCGCTGTGGGAGAACCGCATCCTCGGCCACGTCACCGAGCGGCCCAACTCCCGCGGCCAGCTCCTCGACATCAAGGCCGCCCGCAGCGACACCGAGCGCATCATCGAGGCGTACGACGTCCGCACCCCCGGCATCGACGTCACCGCCGCCTCCCTCTCCGGCGGCAACCAGCAGAAGCTGATCGTCGGCCGCGAGATGAGCCACGCGCCCAAGCTGCTGATCGCCGCCCACCCCACCCGGGGCGTGGACGTCGGCGCGCAGGCCGCGATCTGGGACCACATCCGCGAGGCCCGCCGCGAGGGCCTGGCCGTGCTGCTGATCTCCGCCGACCTGGACGAGCTCATCGGCCTGTCCGACACCCTGCGGGTGATGTACCGCGGCCGGCTGGTCGCCGACGCCGACCCCGCCACCATCACCCCCGAGGAGCTGGGCTCCGCCATGACGGGTGCGGCCACCGGCCACCTGGAGCACACAGAGGACGACGCCCGATGAACAAGCTGACCCAACGCATCGACAAGGAGCGGCTGCTCCTCGGCATCGCGGCCCCGCTGCTGGCGATCGTCGCCGCGATCGTCGTCACCACCCTGGTGATCCTCGCCACCGGCAAGAACCCCGGCGCCGCCTTCAGCGACATGCTGACCTACGGCACCGCCAGCGACAGCCAGGTCTACATCCTCAACAAGGCGACGACGTACTACCTGGCGGGTGTCGCGGTGGCCATCGGCTTCCGGATGAACCTGTTCAACATCGGTGTCGACGGCCAGTACCGCATCGCCGCGTTCTTCGCCGCCGTCCTCGGCGGCGCGCTGACCACGCCCGGCTGGCTCTCGATCATCCTGATCATCCTGTGCGCCATGGCCACGGGCGCCGTCTGGGCGGGCATCGCCGGCGTGCTGAAGGTGACCCGCGGCGTCAGCGAGGTCATCTCGACGATCATGCTCAACGCGATCGCCACCGCGATCATCGCCTACCTGCTGCAGCCCGGGAAGCTCGCCGAACTGCAGAGCGGCGGCACGGTCGTCTCCACCAAGCCGCTGGCGAAGGACGCGTACTTCTTCCAGATCAACACCGGCGCGGCCGGCGAGCTGTGGGGCTTCATCTTCATCGCCGTGGCCGTCGGCGTCGCGTACTGGTTCGTGCTCGGCCGCACCCGCTTCGGCTTCGACCTGCGCACCGTCGGCCAGTCCGAGAGCGCGGCCGCCGCGAGCGGTGTGTCCGTCAAGAAGATGGTCGCCACCAGCATGCTCATCTCCGGCGCCATCGCCGGCCTGATCGGCATGCCGACCCTGCTCAACGACAGCCACCAGTTCAGCAACGACTTCCCGACGGGCATCGGCTTCACCGGCATCGCCATCGCCCTGCTCGGCCGCAACAACCCGATCGGCATCGCGCTCGGCGCCCTGCTGTGGGGCTTCCTGGAGCGCACCACCAACCACCTGGAGTTCCAGGGCTACGACAAGGAAATCCTCGGCGTCATCCAGGGCGTCATCGTCCTGTGCGTCGTCATCGCCTACGAGGTCGTACGGCGCTACGGCCTCAGGCGCCAGCAGCAGCGGGTCGGCGCCGAGCTCGCCGCGCAGGCCGCCGCCCCGACCCAGAAGCAGGAGGTGGCGTGATGACTGCCACGATGACCGACACGCCGCCGCCCGCGGCCCCCAAGGCCGACAGCGCGGGCACCCGGTCGGGCCGCCCGCTCGGCCAGATCCTCATGATCGTCGCGGGCGCACTGCTCCTCGTGGCCGCGGTCCGCGCCATCACCGGCGCCAACCAGCTCACCTCCGACGGCCAGGTCAGCGCCGCGCTCAGCCTTGCCGTGCCGATCGGGCTCGCCGGTCTCGCGGGCCTGTGGTCCGAGCGCTCCGGCGTGGTCAACATCGGCCTCGAGGGCATGATGATCCTCGGCACCTTCGGCGCCGGCTGGATCGGCTGGCAGTCCAACCCCTGGCTCGGCCTGCTGTGCGGCGTCGGCTTCGGCGTCCTGGGCGGCCTCGTCCACGCGGTCGCGACCGTCACCTTCGGCGTCGACCACATCGTCTCCGGTGTCGCCATCAACCTCCTGGCGCTCGGCACCACCCAGTACCTCGCCAAGCTGTTCTTCTCCGACGGCAAGGCGGCCGACGCGGGCGGCAACCCCAAGCAGTCCCCGCCGGTGGACTCGCTGCCCAACTTCGACATCCCGGGCGTGTCCGACGCCCTGTCCTCGATCGAGAACCACCACTGGTTCCTGATCTCCGACCTCGCGGGCATCCTCGGCGGCCTGGTCACCAACCTGTCGGTGATCACCATTCTGGCCTTCGTGCTGTTCGTCGCCAGCTGGTGGCTGCTGTGGCGCACCCCGTTCGGCCTGCGCCTGCGCTCCTGCGGCGAGAACCCGATCGCGGCGGAGTCCCTCGGCGTCAACGTCTACAAGTACAAGTACGTGGCCGTCGCCGTCTCCGGCGGTCTGGCCGGCCTAGGCGGCGCGTTCCTCGCCCTGGTCACCTCGCACATCTACCTGGAGGGCCAGACCGGCGGCCGCGGTTACATCGGTCTCGCCGCCATGATCTTCGGCAACTGGCGGCCCGGCGGCCTCGCCATGGGCGCCGGCCTGTTCGGCTACTCCGACGCGCTGCAGCTGCGCAACGGCGGCCAGACGGTGCACGCCCTGCTGCTCCTGCTGGTCGTGCTGCTCGTGGCGATGGCCGGCTGGAAGATGTACAAGAAGGCCCACTGGCAGGGCGGCATCAGCCTCTTCGTGGGCGCGCTCGTCCTGCTGTGGTACCTGGTCACCGACGAGGTCCCGAGCGACTTCGTGGGCGCCACCCCGTACGTCGTCACCCTCCTCGTGCTGTCGCTGTCCGCGCAGCGCCTGAGGATGCCCAAGGCCGACGGCATGCGCTACCGCAAGGGCCAGGGCAAGTGACCCGGCCGGCAGAGGTCGACTGGGAGGCGCTGCGCGAGCTGGCCCGCGAGGCCATGACCCAGGCGTACGCCCCCTATTCGGGTTACTCGGTCGGCGTCGCCGCCCTGGTCGACGACGGCCGCACGGTCTCCGGCTGCAACGTGGAGAACGCCTCCTACGGCCTGGGACTGTGCGCCGAGTGCGGGCTGGTCTCGCAGCTTCAGCGCACCGGCGGCGGCCGGCTGACGCACTTCACGTGCGTGGACGGCCGGGGCGAGATCCTGGTCCCGTGCGGCCGCTGCCGCCAGCTGCTGTACGAGTTCGGGGGCCCCGACCTGCTCCTCGAGACCCCGGCGGGAATCCTCCCGCTCTCCGAGATGTTGCCCCAGGCCTTCGGCCCCGGCCATCTCACCAAGTAACTCCCGTACGGCCCCTTCGAGTCGACTCTCGAAGGGGCCGCACACTTCCTGAACCACGGAAGGACCCCACGCCATGGCCATGGACGCCATCTCCGTCATCCGCACCAAGCGGGACCGCGGTGAGCTCAGCGACGAGCAGATCGACTGGGTCATCGACGCGTACACCCGCGGGGAGGTCGCCGACGAGCAGATGTCCGCGCTCGCCATGGCCATCCTCCTCAACGGCATGAACCGCCGCGAGATCGCCCGCTGGACGGCCGCGATGATCGCCTCCGGCGAGCGCATGGACTTCTCGTCCCTGTCCCGCCCGACGGCCGACAAGCACTCCACGGGCGGCGTCGGCGACAAGATCACGCTGCCGCTGGCCCCCCTGGTCGCCGCGTGCGGCGCCGCCGTTCCGCAGCTGTCGGGCCGGGGCCTCGGCCACACCGGCGGCACCCTGGACAAGCTGGAGTCGATCCCGGGCTGGCGCGCGCTGCTGTCCAACGAGGAGATGCTGCACGTCCTCGACACCACCGGCGCGGTGATCTGCGCGGCGGGCGACGGCCTGGCCCCCGCGGACAAGAAGCTCTACGCCCTGCGGGACGTCACCGGCACGGTCGAGGCGATCCCGCTGATCGCCTCCTCGATCATGTCGAAGAAGATCGCGGAGGGCACCGGCTCCCTGGTCCTGGACGTGAAGGTCGGCACCGGCGCGTTCATGAAGACCATCGAGGACGCCCGCGAGCTGGCGTCCACCATGGTGGGCCTCGGCACCGACCACGGCGTGAGGACGGTCGCCCTCCTCACCGACATGTCCACCCCGCTCGGCCTGACCGCGGGCAACGCGCTGGAGGTCCGCGAGTCGGTCGAGGTCCTGGCGGGCGGCGGTCCGGCGGACGTCGTGGAACTGACGATCGCCCTGGCCCGCGAGATGCTGGACGCGGCCGGCGTCCGCGACGCCGACCCGGCGAAGGCCCTGGCCGACGGCTCCGCGATGGACGTCTGGCGCCGGATGATCGCGGCCCAGGGCGGCGACCCGGACGCGGCGCTGCCCACGTCCAAGGAGCAGCACGTGATCAAGGCCCCGTCGACCGGCGTCCTCACCCGCCTCGACGCCTACGGCATCGGCGTCGCCGCCTGGCGCCTGGGCGCGGGCCGGGCCCGCAAGGAGGACCCGGTGCAGGCGGGCGCGGGCGTCGAGATGCACGCCAAGCCGGGCGACACGGTCACGGAGGGCCAGCCCCTGCTGACCCTCCACACGGACACCCCCGAACGCTTCGAGTACGCGCTGCAGGCGGTGGAGGGTTCCTACGACATCGGGGCGGCGGGTACGGACTTCTCGGCGTCGCCGGTGGTGCTGGAACGCATCGCCTGAACAGGGGAGTTTGCCTTTCGGATGAACGGGACCGGTGGACCCCCACCGGTCCCGTTCGGCATGCTGGGATCGGTACCTCCTGCCGGACGCCTGGCAGTCGGGGCGTCCCACGGCGACGTTCCACGGAGAACCGCAGAGCGGCACCTACCGAGTCCTCGCTTCGGTGGAATACGGCGAGGAGCTGATGCTGCCCGCACCGTTCAAGCTGGTCCTGGACACCGGCATCTTCCCGCTGAAGTGAGAGCGTCACCCCAACAGCGCCGCCACCACCACCAGCACCGGCACCGACAGCACCGTGGACAGCAGGATCGAGTCCCGCGCCAGCCCCTCCGCCACCCGGTACCGGCTCGCGTACGTGTACAGGTTCTGGGCGGCCGGGAGGGCCGACGTCACCACCACGTCGAGGAGTTGATGGCCCCGGAGGCCGAAGACGCCGGTCGCCAGCGCCCAGGCCACCGTCGGCTGGCCCACCGACTTGAGGGCCACGGACAGGAACACCGCCCCCCGGTCGGCGCCCCGCCCCGGCATCGTGCTGCCGCACAGGGAGATGCCGAAGGCCAGCAGCACCGCCGGGACCGACATGTTGCCGATCAGGGTCAGCGGGTCCATGACGGGGGCCGGGACCCGCACCCCGAGCGCCGACACCGCCACCCCGGCCAGCGAGCCCACCGCGATCGGATTGCGCAGCGGCGTCAGCAGCCGCAGCCACAGCGGGCCCTTCTCGCCCTTGCCGGACAGGTCGAGGATCGTCAGGGCGACCGGGGTGACCCCGATGAGCTGGAAGAGCAGGACCGGCGCGACCAGTGAGGCGTCGCCCAGGACGTACACCGCGATCGGGATGCCGAGGTTGCCGGAGTTGACGTAACTGGAGCACAGGGCGCCGATCGTCGTGCGGCCCACGCCCCAGTCCCGCGCGGCGCCCACCGCGACGAACACGCCCGCCGCCGCTGCCGTGCTCATGGCCGTCACCAGCAGCCGGCTGGAGAAGATCACCGAGAGGTCGGCGCGGGCGAGCGTGGTGAACAGCAGCGCCGGGGACGCCACGTGGAAGGCCAGCTTCGTCAGGACCTCGCGGCCGTGCTCGCCGAGGAGGCCGCCGCGTCCGATGACGTACCCGACGCCGATGACGACCGCGATCACCGCGAAGCCCGTCAACACGCCCTGCACGGCGGCTCCTTCACAAGGTCCTCGGCGGGAAGAGGGCCGTCGGGTCTCCGGGGCGGCGCTGATCGGTGCGGCATACACCCAACCCTCTGGGGCAGCGGGGCGGCGGGTCAATGTGATCCCGAACGGCGGACACGCCTCGTAGGCGGTCCGCCGCGATGAGTTCCGCCCGCCCGCCCGGTCTACCGCTCGTGAACGCCATGAAGCCTGCTCTGCTGGTGCTGCCCGGCCCCGTCACCCGTGACGAGGCGGCGGGGCTGTGCGACGACGTGCGGGCGCTGCTGGCGTCCACGAACGCCGGCGTCGTCGTGATCGACGTCGCCGGGATCGGGCCACCGGGTCTCGGCGCCGTCGACCTGCTGGCGCGGCTGCAGCTCGCCGCCCGGCGGGCCGGGGGACGGATCCGGCTGCGCGACCCGGCGCCCTCCCTACGCGCCCTGCTCGCTCTGGCCGGGCTCGGCTTCGAGGTGGAGGGGCAGGTCGAAGAGCGGGAACCACCGCTTGGTGTCGAGGAAGAAGTGGAACCCGGTGAGCCGGCCCTCTGAGATCTCCAGCACCTGCACCGCCCACGGCGCCCAGCCGCCCGCCTCCGGGTCCGGCTTGTACTGGGCGAACCCCGGCAGCCCGTTGACCTGCACCGGCACCAGCCGGGAGCCCTCGCAGGCGGAGCCCAGGGTCGTCATGAAGCCGGTGATGTCGTCGTGGCCCGTCAGCCACAGGTCGAACGGCGGCATCGTCATGACGGCGTCCTCGTGCAGCAGGGCCGTCAGAGCCGTCATGTCGTACCCCTCGAAGGCGGCGACATAGCGCTCCAGCAGCTTCTGCTGCTCCTCGTCCAGCGGGTCGGACACGGCAGCCCCGGCCGCCTTGTCGGCCTTCTCGCGCTCGGCCAGCGTGGCCCGGGCCCGCTGCAGCGCGCTGTTGACCGATGCCACCGACGTCTCCAGCAGCTCGGCGACCTCGCTCGCCCTCCAGGCCAGCACCTCGCGCAGGATGAGCACCGCGCGCTGCTTGGCCGGCAGCTGCTGCAGGGCGGCCATGAAGGCGAGCCGCACGGACTCCTTGGCGACGGCCGCCTCCGCCGGATCGTCCGTCGTGGGCAGCACGCGGTTGTCCGGCATCGGCTCGAGCCAGGTGTTGTCGGGGCGGGGGGACAGGGCGGCCTGGGCGAGCGGGGTGGACTCGCTGAGGTCCATCGGCCTGGCGCGCTTGTTGCCGGCGGTCAGCATGTCCAGGCAGACGTTCGTCGCGATGCGGTACAGCCACGAGCGCAGGCTGGAGCGGCCCTCGAACTTCTCGTAGCTGCGCCAGGCGCGGACCATCGTGTCCTGCACCGCGTCCTCGGCCTCGAAGGAGGAGCCGAGCATGCGGTAGCAGTACCCGGTCAGTTCGACGCGGTGCTTCTCCAGCCTGACGTCCAGATCCGCGGTCGTCGTCGCCGTACCGTCGCTCATGTCCACCCACCCCTGTGGCATTCCCGTCGCGCGTCTTCGCACCCAGCACGTCCGAAGCTAGCGCAGGGCACTGACAATGGCGCCCGGAGCGGCCGAAGGCGCAGGTCGGCGCGGTGTCGCAGCTTCACGCCAGGGTGCTGCGGGCGGGGCTCAGTGCGCGGTGACCGGCTGCCGCGTCGCGACCCGTGCCGCGCGCGATCCGAGCACCGTGATCGTCACGACGCCCAGCACCGCCAGCAGCCCGACGGCCACCGTCCCGGCCCAGCCGCCGGAGTGGAAGGCCGTCGCGCCGACCGTGCTGCCCGCGCTGGAGCCGATGTAGTACGCCGACTGGTACAGGGCCGAGGCCTGCGCCCGGCCGGTCGTGGCCGTCTTGCTGACCGCCGACGAGGCCACCGCGTGGCCCGCGAAGAACCCGGCCGTGATCAGCACCAGACCCAGCAGGACCGGCACCAGGGAGCCGGCCAGCGTCAGCAGCAGCCCGCCCGCCGTCGTACCGCCCGCGAGATACAGCGCCCCGCGCCGGCCCAGGCGGCCCACCAGCCGGCCGGCCGTGGACGCGGACACCGTGCCCACCAGGTAGACGAGGAAGATCGAGCCGACGATGCCCTGGGGGAGGGAGAAGGGCGCCTCGGTCAGGCGGTAGCCGATCACCGTGTACACCCCGCCGAACACCGTCATGAACAGCGCGCCGATCGCGTACAGCCGGCGCAGCAGCGGGTCGGCCAGGTGGTCACGGACCGTCCGGGCCAGGACCCGCGGCCGCAGCGAACCGGTCGCGAAGTGCCGCGGCTCGGGCAGCAGCAGCCGGAACGCCACCGCGCAGGCCACCGCGATCACCCCGATGACACCGACGGCCACCCGCCAGCCCCACACCTGCGCGACCCATCCGGTGATGACCCGGCCGCTCATCCCGCCGACGCTGTTGCCCGCCACGAACAGCCCGATCGCCGTGACCAGCGCCTTGGGCCGGACCTCCTCGGCGAGATAGGCCGTCGCCGAAGCGGGCAGACCCGCCAGTGCGGCGCCCTGCAGGGCCCGCAGCACCACCAGCACGCCCAGCGAGGGCGCGAACGGCACCAGGAGTCCCACCGACACCGCCACCGCCAGCGAGGCGGTCATCACCGTCCGGCGGCCGAACCGCTCCGACAGCGCGCTCATCGGCAGCACGAACAGCGCCAGCCCGCCGGTGGCCGCCGCGACCGTCCAGCTCGCCTCGCTCGCCGCCACCCCGAACTCGCCGGAGATCAGCGGCAGCAGGGCCTGCGTGGAGTACAGCAGCGCGAAGGTCGCGACCCCCGCGAGGAAGAGCGCGAAGCTCATCCGGCGATACCCCGGGCCGCCCGGGGCCATACGGGAGTCGGGTTCGGAGGCGGAAACGGCCGTGACGGCGCCCATGACGCTGGACGCCCCGGTACTGGCGGGAGACATGCCTCGAAGCTACGTACGCCCCCGCTCATCCGTCCAATGCATGGAATCGCCATAATCGTTCCCATGGTGCATGACCCGAGCTCACAGCCCCGCCTGTCACCGACCAGTGACACAGAAGACATGACGATGTTGCTCGCTCCGCGTCTCGCCCACTTCGCCGGTGTGGCCCGCACCGAGCACGTCACCCGAGCCGCGCAGGAACTCCAGGTGCCCCAGTCCACCCTGTCCCGCGCCATGGCGCGCCTGGAGCAGGACCTGGGCGTCGAGCTGTTCGCCCGCCGCGGCCGCACGGTCTCCCTCACCCCGGCCGGCCGCACCTTCCTCACCCACGTCGAACGCGCCCTCACCGAGATCGAGCGCGCCGCCGACGAGGTCCGCGCCGACGCCGACCCCGCCTCCGGCAAGGTCGCCTTCGGCTTCCTGCACACGATGGGCGCGGAGACCGTCCCCGCCCTCATCCAGGCCTTCCGCCTCGACCACCCCCGGGTCCGCTTCAGCCTGGTGCAGAACTACGGCGAGGCCATGCTGGAGAAACTGCGCGCGGGGGAGCTCGACCTCTGCCTCACCTCCCCGGTCCCCGACGCCCCCGACCTCGTCGCCCGCCGCCTGGACGAGCAGAAACTCCGCCTGGTCGTCCCCCTCGACCACCGGCTGGCCGCGCGCCGGCGCGTCCGTCTGGCGGAGGCCGCCGAGGAGGCCTTCGTCACCCTGGAACCCGGCTACGGCCTGCGCCGCATCACGGACGACCTGTGCCAGGAGGCGGGCTTCAAGCCCCGTGTCGCCTTCGAGGGCGAGGAGGCGGAGACGCTACGGGGCCTGGTGGCCGCGGGTCTGGGCGTGGCCCTCCTCCCGCCGCCGGCCTTCCCCCGCCCGGGCGTCGTCGAGCTGACGGTCACGGCCCCCCGGGCGGCCAGGGAGATCGGCGTGGCCTGGCTCGACGGCCACCCGGACACGCCCCCCGTGGCCGCCTTCAAGAAGTTCCTGCTCTCGCGCAGGGGAAGTCTGCTGCCGTGAGCCGCCGGTCAGCGGCGCAGCGACTTGCCGAACCCGGCGGCCAGCGGCATCCGCAGGCCCAGCGGAGGCGGAGCCGCCAGCGCGTCCTCGACCGGCCTCGACAGCGTCTTCCCGAACAGCGCCCCCATCACGAAGTCCTGGGTGAGCGCGTGCACTTCACGCCGGTACTGGTGCAACCCGTGGCCGTCGGCGTGCACTTCGAACCGGCACACCTCCCGGTTCGCCTTCTTCGCCCGGGCCGCCAGCCGGAACGACAGCTCCGGATCGGTCCGTTCGTCGTTCGTGCCGTGCACGATCAGCACCCGCCGGCCCACCAGCTGCTTCACCGGTTCAGGGGACGCCGCCACGTCCTCCTCCGGCAGCCAGGGCGCGATCGCCACCACGGAGTTGACGGCCTCGTGCCCGCCCGCGCGCAGTGCCGCCCGGCCGCCCATGTCGAAGCCGACGAGACAGACGGGGACGTCCCCGTAGCGCCGTACGACCTCCTCCACGCCCCAGGACGCGTCCTGTGCCAGATGGGCCTCGCTGCCGTTCCAGCCCTTGTAGCGGTAGTGGACGACATGCGTGACCAGCCCGTCCTCCCGGCCGGCGCGGGCCAGCCTGCGGCCCAGTGCCCGCACGGAGGCGGCCGCCAGCACGGGGGACGGTCTGCGGTCGGACTCCTCGTCGCCGCCGGGGAGCAGCAGAACCACTGCGCTCACCGCCGTCGGCTCCGGACCGATCGCCCTCCCCAGCCGGGCCGTTCGTACCGGCGTCGCTTGGTGTGCCATGACAGAACAGTGTCAGAAGCGAGGGTGTACATGACCCGTCGGTGCGGTCACCGTTACGTATCGACGAAGTTGTACACCGCGCCGTCTACGCGCGTAGGAGGTAGAGTGCGGAAATGACGAGCCAGACCATGTCGAACACCCCGACGCCGGACCAGATCCGCCGGGCGCCGAAGGTTCTGCTGCACGACCACCTCGACGGCGGCCTCCGCCCGGGGACGATCGTCGAACTCGCCCACAGCACGGGCTACACACGCCTCCCCGAGACCGACCCCGGCAAGCTCGGCCTCTGGTTCCGCGAGGCGGCCGACTCCGGTTCGCTGGAGCGGTACCTGGAGACGTTCTCCCACACGGTCGGCGTCATGCAGACCCGCGACGCCCTCGTCCGGGTCGCGCGCGAGTGCGCCGAGGACCTCGCCGAGGACGGCGTCGTCTACGCGGAGGTGCGGTACGCGCCGGAGCAGCACCTCGAGGGCGGACTGAGCCTCGAAGAGGTCGTCGAGGCGGTCAACGAGGGCTTCCGGGAGGGCGAGCGGATCGCCCGGCAGAACGGCCACCGCATCCGCGTCGGCGCCCTGCTCACCGCCATGCGGCACGCCGCCCGCGCCCTGGAGATCGCCGAACTCGCCAACCGCTTCCGGGACCTGGGCGTCGTCGGCTTCGACATCGCGGGCGCCGAGGCGGGCTACCCGCCCACCCGGCACCTCGACGCCTTCGAGTACCTCAAGCGCGAGAACAACCACTTCACCATCCACGCCGGCGAGGCCTTCGGGTTGCCCTCCATCTGGCAGGCCCTGCAGTGGTGCGGCGCCGACCGGCTGGGGCACGGGGTGCGCATCATCGACGACATCCAGGTGCGGGCCGACGGCTCGGTCGAGCTCGGACGGCTCGCCTCCTACGTCCGGGACAAGCGCATCCCGCTGGAGCTGTGCCCCAGCTCCAACCTGCAGACGGGCGCCGCCTCCTCGTACGCCGAGCACCCCATCGGGCTGCTGCGGCGGCTGCACTTCCGGGCCACCGTGAACACGGACAACCGGCTGATGTCCGGCACCAGCATGAGCCGGGAATTCGAGCACCTTGTCGACGCGTTCGGTTACACGCTCGACGACATGCAGTGGTTCTCCGTCAATGCGATGAAATCAGCGTTCATTCCTTTCGATGAACGACTGGCCATGATCAATGACGTCGTCAAGCCCGGATATGCGGAGCTGAAGTCCGAATGGCTGTTCCAGCAGACCGCATCCACCAGCGGTTCTGTGGAGTCGAAGGGCTGAACTGGCGATTTCGGGGGAGCGAAATGCGGACGGCCATTCACAATCCGTCCGCATTTCGATGTTTGCGGCGGCAGCGTCCGCGTGTTTACGGTCGGGGACCGCTCACATCCCCGTAACCCCATTTCGAGGACGCATTCCATGAAGCAGTCTGCCGTCAAGACCCTCGGTGTCGCCGCCCTGGGTGCCGCCTTCGCCGCCGCGGGCGCGGGTGCCGCGACCGCGGCCCCGGGGCTCCCGAACGCCACCGGGGCGCTGGACAACGTCACCAAGACGCTCCCGGCGGAGAACCTCTCCCACGCGGTGCCGGGTGCCGGTGACACGGCGACTCACGGCAAGGACGCGGCCGAGGCCGGTCTGACCGCCGTGCAGCCGGTCGCGGCGCAGATGCTCGCCCACGGTCCGACCGGCCCCGTCGCCGGTCTGCTCGGCGGTCTGCCGGTCCAGGGCCTGTCCACGCACGCGCCCACGCACGGCCTGCCGGTGAACGGCCTCCCGCTGGGCTGACCCCCGTACGCGCCGATGGGGCGCGCCCCCTGGACACGGGGTGCGCCCCATCGGCGTACGCGCGGACGGTGTCACCAGGCGGTGCGGGCCGCCTTGTCCTCCGAGGGCAACAGGATCCACAGGGCTATGTAGAGCAGGAACTGAGGGCCCGGCAGCAGGCACGACACCAGGAAGATCACCCGCATCGTGGTCGCGGAGGTACCGAAGCGCCGAGCCAGACCGGCGCACACTCCGCCGATCATGCGGCCATGGGTGGGGCGGACGAGGGCGGACATCTGCGGCTCCTTCGTGAGCGTCGGTGGAGGAGGCCCTTGGCGGCTTCCTCATCTGCCTTCCACGCTACGGGTACGAAGGGGGGCGAAGCGTCGCTCTACGGTGCGATCCCGACCCTGGGAAACGTCGGGGTCCGACCCTGAGCCGCCTCCTCCTGGTGGACGGCGGCCCGGTCGTCCCGCTCCGACCTGCGACGCAGCCGCACGCGGGCGGCCGGGACGACGGCGAGGTGGGCCAGGGCCACGCCGAGCGTGTTGAGGAGCAGGGAGTCGACGTCCGGGACGCGGCCCGGGACCCCTGTCTGCAGCAGCAGGATGCCGAGCGAGACCAGGGCGCCGGCGGCGGTCGTGCGGACCAGGGAGCCGAGCGGCGAGGAGTGCAGTCTGCCGTGGGCCGCCGGAAGCAGCACGCCCAGCGGGGCGAGCAGGGCCAGGCCCTCGGCGATCCGGCGGGCCGCCACCTGCCAGCCCAGCAGCAGGTCGGCCCGGATGCCGGCGAGCGGGCGCACGTTCGGCGGCGTCACCCAGGGCACGTCCAGCGGCCGCAGCGTCAGCCAGGCGACGAACGCGAGGTGCGCGACGAGGAGGACACCCCCTGTCACACGGATGCGGATCGCGGCGCTGCCGCCGATGGAGCCTTGACGCTGCACGCTGCCCAAGACGCGCCGTCCGGCGGGATCGGTTCCGCCTCGCCCCGACGTACCCCTGTGAGGCCTGTGCCACACCCGGGGTTCAGGGGCGGTTCAGCCGCCCGTGACCTGACTCGACGGCGGTTGCTCGCTGCCCGGGCGGGAGCGGACCTCGTCCGTGCACTCGTAGCGGCGCAGCGGCCCGCGCCCGGGGCCGCCGAGGATCACCGAGCCGTCGCCCTCGGCCGCCGCCGAGTCGGAGAAGGTGCACACGACCTGTGCGAGGGCGTACGAGGTCAGGTCGGCCGGCGCGGTGCTCAGCCGCAGCGCGTCGTCGGGGTCGCCGGCACGCGGGCCGCCGACCGTCATGCCACCGCGCACGGCCGTGGTGTAACCGGCCTCCTTCTCGACGGCCGACGGCGTCGCCGCCAACTGGTCGAGCAGCCCCTGCGCCACCAGGACGCGCCGCTGCGAGTCCGCCGTGCCGTCCGGCACGCGCACCGTCCGGTCGACGGCCACCAGCGACGAGCCGCACAGCAGGAACATCTGCACGGGCAGTCCCCGCGAGGCCTGCGCCGAGACGTCCGGCTGGGCCAGGGAACAGGTGACCTGCGAGGGGGCGGCGCCGAAGTCGGTCGGGACCTGGGTGGAGCGGATGCCGCAGCCGGCGAGCAGCGCGGCGAGGACGGGCAGCGCGGGCAGGAGCCACGCCTTCGGCCGGCGTCGTACGTCCCTCACGCGTCCCCCTTCTCGGCCTCGCCGTCGGCGTCCTCCGTCAGGGCCGACACGTCGCGCGGCAGGCGCAGGGTGAAGACCGCTCCGCCCTCGGGCGAGTTCGCGGCGGTGATCGTGCCGCCGTGGATGTGGGCGTTCTCCATGGCGATGGACAGGCCGAGTCCACTGCCGTCGGAGCGCGGGCGGGAGGCGCTGGCCTTGTAGAAGCGGTCGAAGACGTGCGGCAGGACGTCCTCCGGGATGCCGGGTCCGTGGTCGCGCACGGCGATCACGACCTCGGCGCCCTCGCCGTCCTTCGCGTGCGAGGCACGCACCGAGACCCGTACCGGCGAGCCGCCGTGCTTGAGCGCGTTGCCGATGAGGTTGGCGAGGATCACGTCCAGGCGGCGCGGGTCCAGACGGGCGTGGATGCCGCGCTCCGCGTCCAGGTCGACGGCGTCCAGCCAGGCGCGGGCGTCGATGCAGGCGGTGATCTGGTCGGCGACGTCGACGTCGTCCAGGACCAGCTTCGCCGTGCCCGCGTCGAAGCGGGTGACCTCCATCAGGTTCTCGACGAGGTCGTTGAGCCGCCGGGTCTCGCTGACGACGAGCCGTACGGCGGGCTCGATCATCGGGTCTATGGACCCCGACTCCGCCTCCAGCTCCTCCTCCAGGATCTCCGTCACGGCGGTGATCGCGGTGAGCGGGGTACGCAGTTCATGGCTCATGTCGGCGACGAACCGCCGGGACGCCTCGTCCCGCGCGGCCATGTCGTCGACCCGTTTCTCCAGCGCCTCGGCCGCGTCGTTGAACGTCCGTGACAGATCCGCGAGTTCGTCCGTGCCCGACACCCTGAGCCGGGTGTCCAGCCTGCCCTCGCCGAGCCGGCGCGCGGCGACCCCCAGCCGCTGCACGGGCTTGAGCACCGTCGACGCGGCGGCCTGCGCGAGCAGCGCCGAGCCGACCAGCGCGAGGCCGGTGGCGATGCCCAGCGACCAGGCCAGCGAGTTGAGGTCCTTGGCCTCCGGCTCCAGCGACTTCAGCATGTAGCCGGTCACCCCGCCGTCGATCACCTTCGTGCCGGCCACCAGATACGGCGTGCCGTGGTCGGTGACCCGCTGCCAGTACAGGTGGTAGGCGTACTTGTTGCCGGAGTCGACCTTCTGCCGCTTGTTCACGGCCGCCCGCAGCGACGCGGGCACGTCCCGCAGCGAGAAGCCGTCCAGGGCGCCCGAACTGCCGTACACCGTCTTGCCGTCGGCGTCCCGGGCGACGAGCAGCACGCTGAAGCGCTGGCTGCTGTTGGCCATCTGGCCCGCCGTGCGCTGCAGTTCGTCCTGCGTGGGATGCGGGAGCAGAGTGCCCGCCCGGTTCTGCATCGCCTGCTTGAAGTCGCCGAGCACGGCGTCCTGGGTACGCGTCAGCACGGCCTCGCGGTTGAGCCAGTACGCGATTCCCGACGCGGAGACGGCCGCGGTGAGCGCGACCAGCCCGAACACGACGACCAGGCGCAGCCGCAGACTGGTGAACCGCAGCCGTGACAGATGTCCCTTGCGAGTCGCGGCCCAGCCGCGAACCCCCCCTTGCGCTTCGGTCACTGAGGCGAGTCCAGCCGGTAGCCCACGCCGCGCACGGTACGGATCAGCGTCGGGGACGACGGCACGTCCTCGACCTTGGCGCGCAGACGCTGCACGCAGGCGTCCACCAGCCGGGAGTCACCGAGGTAGTCGTGCTCCCAGACCAGGCGCAGCAACTGCTGCCGGGACAGCGCCTGCCCCGGCCGCCGGCTCAGCTCCAGCAGCAGCCTCAGCTCCGTCGGGGTCAGCTGCAGGTCCTCGCCGTTCTTCGTGACCGTCATCGCGGCACGGTCGATCACGAGGCTGCCGAACGTCGCCGAGTCGCTCGCCTCCCGCTCGCCGCGCCGCAGCACGGCCCGGATCCGGGCGTCCAGCACCCGGCCCTGGACCGGTTTGACGACATAGTCGTCGGCGCCGGACTCCAGGCCGACCACCACGTCGATGTCGTCGCTGCGCGCGGTCAGCAGGATGATCGGCAGCTGGTCGGTGCGCCGGATGCGCCGGCACACCTCGAAACCGTCGATGCCGGGCAGCATCACGTCCAGCACGATCAGGTCCGGCCGCTGCTCGCGCAGCAGCTTCAGGCCGTCCTCACCGGTGGCAGCGGTGGCCACCCGGTGACCCTGGCGCGTCAGTGAGAGCTCCAGGGCCGTTCGGATGGCGTCGTCGTCCTCGATCAGCAACAGGGAAGGCACGGGGGTCATTCTGGCCCATGGAGGGGGTCCGGTACGACACCTGGAACGATGCATGCGCCTACCGCTTCTCTCTGTGACCTTGCCGTGTCTTCCCTGCGACCGGCCCCTGTGACAGGTCTGTGACAGTCGGCGGACACGGCCATGAAGGTGCGGGGGCAAGCTTTTCGGCACAGGCAAGGAAGCACCGCCTGAGCAAGCAGAACACCGGAAGTCCACGACGGGGGGCGCGAGATGAACACGCTGCACGGCATGAGCACCAGCGCAGTGGTCACGCGCCTGCACGACGTGAACGGGGGCCGGGGTTCCGAGAAGTCCGGCGCCGTGAGCGGGCGGGGGTGCGCTCGCGGCGCCGGGCGTCAGCACACCGCCTACATGACGGTGGTTGACGGTTTCACGGGGGAAACGCACGGGGGAAGCGCGTACGGGGAGGGCTCGGGGGAGCGTCGTTCGCTGTCGGAGGCGGAGTTCACCGCCTACGTCCAGGAGCGCCGCGCCTCCCTGTACGCCACCGCCTACCACCTGACCGGTGACCGCTTCGAGGCCGAGGACCTGCTGCAGAGCGCGCTGTTCTCGACGTACAAGGCGTGGGACCGGATCAGCGACAAGGCCGCGGTCGGGGGCTACCTGCGCCGCACCATGACGAACCTGCACATCAGCGCGTGGCGCCGCCGCAAGCTGAACGAGTACCCGACCGAGGAGCTGCCGGAGACGCCCGGCGACACGGACGCGATGCGCGGCACCGAACTGCGCGCGGTCCTGTGGCAGGCGCTCGCCCGGCTGCCCGAACTCCAGCGCACGATGCTGGTCCTGCGCTACTACGAGGGCCGCACCGACCCGGAGATCGCGGAGATCCTCGACATCAGTGTCGGCACGGTGAAGTCGAGCATCTGGCGGTCGCTCCGCCGGCTGCGCGAGGACGAGGTCCTCAGCTTCGGCCGTGACGAGGAGGACGCCTTCGGGGAGCTGGTCGCCTGAGGGCTGGGGGGAGCAAGTGACGGGGGAGCGGTAACACGGGGGGACCGACGGGGGTCACGGGGGACCTACGGGGGTCACGGGGGAGAACCCACGGGGGAGACACGGGGGAACGGGGGGAGCGGGACTGGAGGGCCGGGGGGTCCGTCCAGTCCCGCTTTCGTGTGTGCCCGCAGCCGCGGGGCGCCCGCCTTCGCGCATGTCCGGCGAACGTGCCGGTTCAGGCCGTCGGCGTCGACGTCGGGTGGCGGGTCACCGCGGCGGTGGCCAGCCGGGTCAGCGCCTCGTCGCGGTCGCAGGGATGCGCGCCCAGCGTGGTCTGACGGGAGACGATCCCGCGTTCCTGGCGCATCAGGCGCCAGCCGCGGCGCAGCAGGAACGGCACGGACTTGCGGCCCTCCTTGAGATCCCGCACGAAACGGCGGCGGAAGGTGCGCACCGGGCCCCGGCTCAGGCACAGCGCGTCCGCGAGCAGCCCCTCCCGCCGGCACCGGTCGATGATCTCGGCGGCGAAGACGCCCTCCGCCACGAACAGCGGGGTGCGCCCGATCTCCACGGCCTCCTCGCCGGTGCGCGCGGACAGGGACAGGTCGTAGACGGGGATCTTCGTACGGCCCGTGCGGCACAGGTCGGCTATCGCCGCCACCGCCGCCTCCGTGTCCCAGGAGTCCGGATGGTCCCAGTCGATGTCGGAGCTCCCCGCCACCAGCGGCAGCGTCGGGTCGTCGCCCTCCTTGTAGAAGTCGTCCAGGCGCAGCACGGGAAGGCCCGAGCGGGCGGCGACGAGGGACTTGCCCGAGCCCGAGGGGCCGCAGAGCAGCACGACACGGGCGGAGGTGGGGAGATGGATGCTCACGGGACACCAGTTTGACGCATTCCGTACGCCCTGCCGACCCCGCGGGTCGGCATTGGATCGCGCGTCACACCTCAACTACCCTTCGTGTCGACCCGATTACCCCGCGCACCAGAAGGTGGCACCAGCAATGTCACGACACACGTCGTCCTCCACCCCGACCGTCCAACGCGCCCTGGTCGCCCTCGCGACGGCGGGCGTGGCGCTCGGCGCGGGTGCCGCGACGGCCTCCGCCGCCGACACCGAGCCCCTCGTGGACGTGTTGCACACCCGTCCTACCAGCCTCGGCAAGATCGACCCGCAGTCCGGGGTCCAGGTCCTCACCGGCTCCGTCGGCTACGTCACCGGCCCCGTCGCCGGCCTCAAGCCCAACCCGCTCGCCGGTACCGGCGCCGACCCCCTCGACAACGGCGTGGGCACCCAGCTCGCCGACTTCAAGGCCCTGGACAGCCGGACGCTGACCGGGCCCGTCGCCCAGGCCCCGTCGATCGGCAGCATCCCGGTGCTCGGCCAGGCCGCCGGCCTGACGAGCCACTGAGTCCCGGTGCGACGGAGAGCCGCGCCTCCCCCGGACGGAGGGGAGACGCGGCTCTCGGCTTGTGGAGGGCCGGCGGTCAGTAGGACGAGCCCGACGCGCCCAGTGAACCCGTCGGGTGCCACACCGTCTTCGTCTCCAGGAACGCCGTCATACGGTCGATGCCCGGGGTGTCCGACCAGTTGTCCATAGGCTGTGGACGCAGTACGCGCTTGAGGTTGTCCGCCGCCGCGATCTCCAGCTCCTTCGCCAGCACGTCGTCCGCGCCCGCGAGGTCGATCGCGTTGACGTCCTGGTGGGACGCCAGGGGGGTGGCGATCTCCGCCGTACGGCCCGACAGGACGTTGACCACGCCGCCGGGGACGTCCGAGGTGGCCAGGACCTCGGCGAGCGACAGGGCGGGCAGCGGGGACTTCTCGGACGCCACCACGACCGCCGTGTTGCCGGTCGCGATCACCGGGGCGAGCACCGAGACCAGGCCGAGGAACGACGACTCCTGCGGGGCCAGGACGGCCACCACACCCGTCGGCTCGGGCGAGGACAGGTTGAAGAACGGGCCCGCGACCGGGTTCCCGCCCCCGACCACCTGAGCGATCTTGTCCGTCCAGCCCGCGTACCAGACCCAGCGGTCGATGGTCGCGTCCACCTGTTCGGCGGCCTTGGACTTCGACAGGCCCTCCGCGTCGGCGACCTCGTGCACGAACTGCGTCCGGCGGCCCTCCAGCATCTCGGCGACGCGGTAGAGGACCTGGCCGCGGTTGTACGCGGTGGCGCCGGACCAGCCGCCGAACGCCTTGCGGGCGGCGACCACCGCGTCACGGGCGTCCTTGCGGGAGGAAAGGGGTGCGTTCGCCAGCCACTTGCCCTTGGAGTCCGTCACCTCGTACACCCGGCCGCTCTCGGAACGCGGGAACTTCCCGCCGACGTACAGCTTGTAGGTCTTGAAGACAGAAAGTCGCTCAGACATCGAGGTACGCCTCCAGGCCGTGGCGGCCGCCCTCGCGGCCGAAGCCCGACTCCTTGTAACCGCCGAACGGCGAGGTCGGGTCGAACTTGTTGAACGTGTTGGACCAGACGACGCCCGCGCGCAGCTTGTTCGCCACCGCGAGGATCCGGGAACCCTTCTCGGTCCAGATGCCCGCCGACAGGCCGTACGGCGTGTTGTTCGCCTTGGCGACCGCCTCGTCCGGGGTGCGGAAGGTGAGGACCGACAGGACCGGGCCGAAGATCTCGTCGCGGGCCACGGTGTGCGCCTGCGTGACGTTCGTGAAGAGCGTCGGGGCGAACCAGTAGCCGGCGGACGGGATCTCGCAGGCCGGCGACCAGCGCTCGGCGCCCTCCGCCTCGCCCTGCTCGACCAGCCGGGTGATACGGGCCAGCTGCTCCTCGGAGTTGATCGCGCCGATGTCGGTGTTCTTGTCCAGCGGGTCGCCGAGGCGGAGCGTGGACAGGCGGCGCTTGAGGGAGTCGAGGAGTTCGTCGTGGATCGACTCCTGGACCAGGAGGCGGGAGCCCGCGCAGCAGACCTGGCCCTGGTTGAAGAAGATGCCGTTGACGATGCCCTCGACGGCCTGGTCGATCGGGGCGTCGTCGAAGACGATGTTGGCGCCCTTGCCGCCCAGTTCGAGAGTGAGCTTCTTGCGGGTGCCCGCGACCGTCCGCGCGATCTCCTTGCCGACGGCCGTGGAGCCGGTGAAGGCGACCTTGTTCACGTCCGGGTGCGCGACGAGCGCGGCGCCCGTGCCGCCGTACCCGGGAAGGATGTTGACGACGCCCTTGGGCAGGCCCGCCTGGCGGCAGATGTCCGCGAAGAAGAGCGCGGACAGGGGGGTCGTCTCGGCGGGCTTCAGCACGACCGTGTTGCCCGTCGCCAGCGCCGGGGCGATCTTCCACGCCAGCATCAGGAGGGGGAAGTTCCAGGGGATGACCTGGCCCGCCACGCCCAGCGGGCGCGGGTTCGCGCCGAAGCCGGCGTGCTCCAGCTTGTCCGCCCAGCCCGCGTAGTAGAAGAAGTGCGCCGCGACCAGGGGGAGGTCGGCGTCGCGGGTCTCCTTGATCGGCTTGCCGTTGTCCAGGGTCTCCAGGACCGCCAGCTCGCGGCTGCGTTCCTGGATGATCCGCGCGATCCGGAACAGGTACTTGGCGCGCTCGGAGCCCGGCAGCGCCGACCACTTCTCGAAGGCCTTGCGAGCGGCCGCGACGGCGCGGTCGACATCCGCCTCGCCCGCCTGGGCGATCTCGGAGAGGACCTCCTCGGTGGCGGGGCTGACGGTCTTGAAGACCTTGCCGTCGGCCGCCTCTGTGAACTCGCCGTCGATGAACAGCCCGTAGGAGGGCGCGATGTCGACGACCGTGCGGGACTCGGGTGCGGGTGCGTATGCGAATGCCGATGCCATGGTGATCAGTCCACCGTCACGTAGTCGGGGCCGGAGTAGCGGCCGGTGGCCAGCTTCTGACGCTGCATCAGCAGGTCGTTCAGGAGCGAGGAGGCGCCGAAGCGGAACCAGTGGTTGTCCAGCCAGTCCTCGCCCGCGGTCTCGTTGACCAGGACGAGGAACTTGATGGCGTCCTTGGAGGTGCGAATGCCGCCGGCCGGCTTCACGCCGACCTGGATGCCGGTCTGCGCACGGAAGTCGCGCACCGCCTCCAGCATCAGCAGGGTGTTGGCGGGGGTGGCGTTGACGGCGACCTTGCCGGTGGAGGTCTTGATGAAGTCGGCGCCGGCCAGCATGCCGAGCCAGCTCGCCCGGCGGATGTTGTCGTACGTCGACAGCTCGCCCGTCTCGAAGATGACCTTGAGCCGGGCCTCCGTGCCGCAGGCCTCCCGTACGGCGACGATCTCGTCGTACACCTTCATGAAGTGACCGGCGAGGAACGCCCCGCGGTCGATGACCATGTCGATCTCGTCGGCGCCCGCGGCGACCGCCTCGCGCACGTCCGCCAGCTTCACCGTCAGCGGCGCGCGGCCCGCCGGGAACGCGGTGGCCACCGAGGCGACCTTCACGGACGAGCCGGCTACGGCCGCCTTCGCGGTGGCCACCATGTCGGGATAGACGCAGACGGCCGCCGTCGACGGGGTCGTCCGGTCGGTCGGGTCGGGGTGGACCGCCTTGGCGCCGAGCGCCCGGACCTTGCCCGGGGTGTCCGCGCCTTCCAGCGTCGTCAGGTCGACCATCGAGATGGCGAGGTCGATGGCGTACGCCTTCGCGGTCGTCTTGATGGAACGGGTGCCGAGGGAGGCGGCGCGCGCCTCCAGACCGACCGCGTCGACGCCGGGCAGCCCGTGGAGGAAGCGGCGCAGCGTGCCGTCGGACGCGGTGACGTCGGCGAGTGCGTGAGCTGCGTTGGGTGCAGTGGTGGGCATGGTCACCAGACGAGCATATCTACGCGCGTAGCGGCTGTACACCCCGGGAGGTTGGTCTGGGGAGGTGGGGGGGGTGGGGGGTGGTTTGCGGGGCTCGCTTTGTCGGGGTGGGTGCGGGGCGGGGGTTCGCTGTGTGGGCTGGGCTTGGGTGGGCGGGGTGGCGTGAAAGCGCGTGAGGCACAATCGCCCTCATGACGACCCCCGAGCCCTCGACGCCGGCCACGGCCAAGGACCGCGTCCACCGTTCCTCCGCAGGCATCGCCGGAGGCGTCCTGCTGCTCGCCATCACCGCCTGGCTCGGCATCGACGCGATCGTCGCCGGTCACGGCCGTACGCCCTGGCTGGCGCTGGCCGCGATGATCCTCGTCGTCCCGCTGATCGTCGCCTTCACCATCCGCCCCGCCGTCCAGGTCAACGACGAACGGCTGCGCATCCGCAATCCGTTCCGGCTGATCGTGCTGCCCTGGGGCGAGGTCGGCGCGCTCAGGTCCGGTTACTCCAACGAGGTCGTCTCCAAGGCCGGCACCAAGTACCAGCTGTGGGCCGTCCCCGTCTCGCTGCGCGCCCGCAAGAGGGCGGCCCGGCAGGAGGCCCGCAACGCCGCCGACCGGGCCGCCGGGGCGAGCGGGGGCGGTCGCCGCGGTGGGCCGGGCGGGCTGGGTTCCTTCGGCGGTGCCGTTCCGAGCGGGCCCACCCGTGCCCAGGCCGACCGGGTCATGGACGACCTGCGCGAGATGCTCGAGGACCGGGGTGCCAAGCAGGCCGCGCAGGGGGAGGTGTCCGTGCGCTGGGCCTACGAGGTCGCCGGGCCCGCGCTCGCCGGGGCACTGTTGCTGGTGATTCTGCTGGCCACGGGGTGAGCGGGTGCGGGCGCCCTTTCGGGCGCCCGTTCCCTCAGATGCCGGCCGCGGTCGACAGGTCCTGCTTGAGGGCCGCCAGGACCTCGTTCGCCCTGGCGTGCGCCTCGGGGAGGTCCTTGTGCGTTTCCACGGGGATCACCACCTCCAGGTAGCACTTCAGCTTCGGCTCCGTGCCGCTCGGGCGGACGATGACCCGGGCGCCCTCCAGCGTGTAGCGCAGGCCGTCGGTGGGAGGCAGCTTGTCGGTGCCCCGGGTGAGGTCCTCCGCCTGGGTGACCCGCAGGCCCGCCAGCGTGGTGGGCGGGTTCTCGCGGAGCCGTTCCATCGCCCGGGCGATGATCGTGAGGTCCTGTACGCGGACCGACAGCTGGTCGGTGGCGTGCAGACCGTGGTCCACCGCCAGGTCGTCGAGGAGGTCCAGGAGGGTGCGGTTCTCCTCCTTGAGCGTCGACGCCAGCTCGGTGATCAGCAGGGCCGCGGTGATGCCGTCCTTGTCGCGGACGCCCTCGGGGTCCACGCAGTAGCCGAGGGCCTCCTCGTAGCCGTAGCGCAGGCCGTCGACGCGGGCGATCCACTTGAACCCGGTGAGCGTCTCCTCGTAGGGGAGGTTCGCCTTCTCGGCGATGCGGCCGAGGAGGGACGAGGAGACGATCGACTCCGCGAACGTGCCCTGCGCCCCGCGGGCCACCAGGTGGGCGGCCAGGAGGGCGCCGACCTCGTCGCCCCGGAGCATGCGCCAGTCGGCACCCTGCTTGACGGCGACCGCGCAGCGGTCCGCGTCGGGGTCGTTGGCGATGATCAGGTCGGGGGAGGTCTCGCGGGCCTTGGCGAAGGCCAGGTCCATCGCGCCGGGCTCTTCCGGGTTGGGGAAGGCGACCGTGGGGAAGTCCGGGTCGGGGTCCGCCTGCTCGGCCACCAGGGCCGGCTCCGGGAAGCCCGCTCGGGCGAAGGCCGCGAGGAGGGTGGCCTTGCCAACGCCGTGCATCGCCGTGTAGACCGTGCGGGCCGTGCGGGGGGAGGTCGGCGACAGGACCGCGTCCGTGCGGGCGAGGTAGGCGTCCAGGACCCCTTCGCCCAGGGTCTGCCAGCCCGTTTCGGGGCGAGGGACGTCGTGGAGCGAGGTGATCGCCTGGATCTGCGCCGCGATCTCCGCGTCCGCGGGGGGCACGATCTGGGAGCCGTCGCCGAGGTAGACCTTGTAGCCGTTGTCGCGGGGCGGGTTGTGGCTGGCCGTGACCTCCACGCCCGCGACCGCGCCGAGATGCCGTATGGCGAACGCGAGGACCGGGGTGGGGAGGGGGCGGGGTAGGACCGCTGCCTTGAGGCCCGCGCCGGTCATGACCGCCGCGGTGTCGCGGGCGAAGTCGGCCGACTTGTGGCGGGCGTCGTAGCCGATGACCACCAGGCCGTTCGTGTGGCCGGTCGCCTTGAGGTGGGCGGCCAGGCCCGCGGCGGCGCGGATGACGACCGAGCGGTTCATGCGGTTGGGGCCGGCGCCGAGCTCACCGCGCAGGCCCGCCGTGCCGAACTGGAGGGTGCCGCTGAAGCGGTCGGCGAGTTCTGTCAGGTCGCCGGCCTCGATGAGCTTCGAGAGTTCGGCGCGGGTGTCCGGGTCGGGGTCCTCGGCGAGCCAGGTCTGAGCCCGGGCGATGAGGTCGTCGTGCACGGTCGGTCAGCCTCTCGTTGTGGGTGGTGCGGGTGCCTGCGGCGCCTGTGCGGGTGAGGCGGGGTGCGCGTCGCGCCTGCGGTGCGGTGGGGGGTCGGGGCCGGGACGGGGGGTGTCCGTCCCCGGACGGGCGGTGCCGGTGTTTGGTCTGTGCCGCTTTCTGACGCCCGTCGCTGCGGGCGGACACCCCCCGTCCCGGCCCCTTCTCGCCGTTCGCGGTCTAGAGGCGGTTGAGGACCTGGGCCAGCAGCGAGCCCATGCGGGTGGCGCTGTCCCGGCCCGCCTGGAGGACCTCCTCGTGGTTGAGGGGCTCGCCCGTCATGCCGGCGGCGAGGTTGGTGACCAGGGAGATGCCGAGAACCTCGGCACCCGCCTCGCGTGCCGCGATCGCCTCCAGGACCGTGGACATGCCCACCAGGTCGGCGCCGATGACGCGGGCCATGCGGATCTCGGCCGGCGTCTCGTAGTGCGGGCCGGGGAACTGCGCGTAGACGCCCTCTTCGAGGGTGGGGTCGATCTCCTTGCACAGGGCGCGCAGGCGGGGGGAGTAGAGATCGGTGAGGTCGACGAAGTTCGCCCCGATGATGGGGGAGGTGGCCGTGAGGTTGATGTGGTCGCTGATCAGGACCGGCTGGCCGGGACGCATGCCCTCGCGCAGGCCGCCGCAGCCGTTGGTGAGGACCACCGTCTTGCTGCCGGCTGCTACGGCGGTGCGCACGCCGTGGGCTACGGCGGCCACGCCGCGGCCCTCGTAGTAGTGGGTGCGGCCCAGGAAGACCAGGGCCCGCTTGTCGCCGATCTTGTACGAGCGGACCTTGCCGCCGTGGCCCTCGACCACCGGGGGCGGGAAGCCGGGCAGCTCGGTGACCTGGAACTCGGCCTCGGGGGCGCCGAGGGCGTCCACGGCCGGTGCCCAGCCGGAGCCCATCACGAGGGCGACGTCGTGGGTCTCGGCGCCGGTCAGTTCGCGCAGGCGCGCGGCGGCGGCGTCGGCGGCGGCGTGGGGGTCGCCCTGGATGTCGTCCGGAAGAAGAGATGCGTTCACGCGGTCGAGGGTAGCCGGTTCGGGCCTACGCGCGTAGATGACAGAGCTGACGGGGTTGCGATCGTTGTCTTGTCGTTTCCAACCAAGTGGGGGTGGTCGGTCAGCAGGGGCGTTTGCGTAGTTCCATCACGTAGTCGTGGGGGGCGCCCGCCGATTCCGCCGCGTCCGCGATCTCGCCGAGGTAGCGGGCCGAGGGCAGGCCGCCCTCGTAGCCGTTGAGGACGTAGAGCCAGGCCTGCTCCTCGCCCTCCAGGGTGTGGACCCGCACCCGGGCGCGGCGGTAGATGCCCAGGGCCACGCCCTCCCAGCGGTCCATCGACTCCTCGTCCGGCGGGGCGATGTCGTAGAGGGCGACGAACACCTGGGAGAGGGGGTCCTCCGCGAGGGTCGCCAGCGCTCCCTCCCAGCCCATGTGCTCGCCCCCGAAGGTCAGCCGCCAGCCGTTGAGCCAGCCCGTGGCGCGCATCGGCGAGTGCGGGGCGCGGCGGGTCATCAGCCGCGCGTCGAGGTTGCCGGCGTACGCGGCGTAGAGCGACATGGGGAGAGGGTACGGCAGGGCGAACAGGGGGCTCACGCGTATCAGGGGTCTCTTGCCGAGCCATTGCCGCGGCCCCGGGCAGTGGCACCTCGTGGAGTACGGGACAATGGGGTACGTGACTCGGATCGTGATCATCGGTGGCGGACCCGGCGGATACGAAGCGGCCCTGGTGGCCGCTCAGCTCGGTGCGGAGGTGACCGTCGTCGACTGCGACGGTCTGGGCGGGGCGTCGGTGCTGACCGACTGCGTGCCGTCGAAGACGCTCATCGCCACGGCCGAGGTGATGACCACCTTCGATTCTTCGTACGAAGAGCTGGGGATCATCGTCGCCGACGACACTCCGCCCCTGGAGCAGGCCGCCCGGGTGGTGGGTGTCGATCTGGGCAAGGTCAACCGCCGTGTGAAGCGGCTCGCGCTGGCGCAGTCGCACGACATCACCGCGTCCGTGACGCGTGCGGGCGCCCGCGTCATGCGCGGGCGGGGGCGGCTGGAGGGCATGCAGGCCCTCGACGGGTCGCGCAAGGTCGTCGTCTCGACCGCCGACGGGAGCGAGGAGACGCTGACCGCGGATGCCGTGCTGATCGCGACCGGTGGGCATCCGCGCGAGGTGCCCGACGCCCAGCCCGACGGCGAGCGCATCCTGAACTGGACCCAGGTCTACGACCTCGACGAGCTGCCCGAGGAGCTCATCGTGGTCGGCTCGGGTGTGACCGGTGCCGAGTTCGCCGGCGCCTATCAGGCGCTGGGGTCGAAGGTCACGCTCGTCTCGTCGCGCGACCGGGTGCTGCCGGGCGAGGACCCGGACGCGGCCGCCGTGCTCGAGGACGTCTTCCGGCGCCGCGGCATGAACGTCATGGCCCGCTCGCGGGCCGCCGCCGCCAAGCGGGTCGGCGACCGGGTCGAGGTCACGCTGGCCGACGGGCGGGTCATCACCGGGTCGCACTGCCTGATGGCCGTCGGCGCCATCCCCAACAGCGCCGGGCTGGGGCTGGAGGAGGCCGGGGTCCGGGTGCGGGAGTCCGGGCACATCTGGACCGACAAGGTGTCCAGGACAACGGCTCCCGGTGTGTACGCCGCCGGTGACGTCACGGGCGTCTTCGCGCTCGCCTCGGTGGCCGCCATGCAGGGACGTATCGCCATGTACCACTTCCTGGGTGACGCGGTCGCTCCGCTGAATCTGAAGACCGTGTCGTCGAACGTGTTCACCGACCCCGAGATCGCCACCGTCGGGTACACCCAGGCGGACGTGGACGCCGGGAAGATCGACGCCCGCGTGGTGAAGCTGCCGCTGCTGCGCAACCCGCGCGCCAAGATGCAGGGCATCCGGGACGGCTTCGTGAAGCTCTTCTGCCGGCCGGGCACCGGCATCGTGGTGGGTGGTGTCGTGGTCGCCCCGCGCGCCTCGGAACTGATCCATCCGATTTCGATCGCCGTCGACAACAATCTGACGGTCGAACAGATCGCGAACGCGTTCACCGTCTATCCGAGTCTTTCGGGGTCGATCGCGGAGGTCGCACGGCAGCTCCACACCCGCAAGACGGGCGGGGACGTCTGACGGCCGGAACGGATTCCCCGCTGGTCACGGGGAGTTGTCGCGCATGCGTGCGGCATAGGTGGGGTGGATAGGTCCTATACCACTTTCCGTCCTGACGTGCGAACAACTTCTGCTATTCGGCGCAAACAGCTGAAACCAGACGGTCGTTGGCATTACTGTCAGTTTCGTGTTCGCTGCAGAACGTCGCCAATTGATCCTCGAAATGGTGCGAGCGAACGGGGCCGTGTCGCTCCGTGAGCTCGCCCGCGTCGTCCAGACCTCCGAAGTGACCGTACGGCGGGACGTGCGCGCACTGGAGGCAGAAGGACTCCTCGACCGCCGGCACGGCGGTGCGGTACTGCCGGGCGGATTCACGCGGGAGTCCGGCTTTCCGCAGAAATCACATCTCGCGACCGCCGAGAAGACGGCCATCGCCGACCTCGCCGCGGGCTTCGTCGAAGAGGGCGAGGCCATCGTGGTGGGGGCCGGTACGACCACCCAGGAGCTGGCCCGCCGGCTCGCCCGGGTGCCCGGTCTGACCGTCGTCACCAACTCGCTGCTGGTGGCCCAGGCCCTGGCCCATGCCAACCGGGTCGAGGTCGTGATGACCGGCGGCACGCTGCGTGGCTCCAACTACGCGCTCGTCGGCAGCGGGGCCGAGCAGTCCCTCCAGGGACTGCGGGTCTCGCGGGCCTTCCTGTCCGGCAGCGGCCTCACGGCCGAGCGGGGGCTGTCCACCTCCAACATGCTGTCGGCCTCCGTGGACCGGGCGCTCGTCCAGGCCGCCGCCGAGGTCGTCGTGCTCGCCGACCACACCAAGCTCGGTACGGACACCATGTTCCAGACCGTGCCCACGGACGTGATCACACGCCTGGTGACCGACGAGCCGCCGGCGCACGACGACCGGGCGGCCACGGAGTTGCAGGCGCTGGCCGACCAGGGTGTGCAGATCGCCGTCGCGGGGGCGTCCGGGAACTCCGTGGGCGGTGATTCCGTCCCCCCGCGCCAGGCTCGCCGGGACGTCGCCCTTCCGGGGCCCCGGCGCGGGGCGGTACCCGGGGCGGGAGCGGGGCTGCGCAGCGCCGCCGTCCTCGGTGAGCCGACGCCGGGCAGCGAGCGGGCGCGGGTCGCCGACATGCGGCGGCGTTAGAGACCCCTCGGGTCAAGGGGCTTGTGCCGGCCGGGGCGCGTGCGAAGGGTTCGCACGGTCAGCCCGGCTTCAGGCCTCTCAGCGTCAACTGGAGCAGGCGGTCCGCCAGTTCCGGGTCGCCCGGCGCCTCCTCCGCCGCCAGCGCGATCGCGTTCGTCAGCTGCAGCAGGTCGCCCACCGCCACGTCCTCGCGGACCCGGCCCGCCTGCTGGGCCCGGGTCAGCAGTGCGGCGCCCGCGTGTCTGATCGGGTCGCTGCACCGGGCCAGGGCCGAGGTGTGATCGGACGTCACCGACATCAGGGCACGGGCCAGCCCGCGGTACTCGCCGGCCTGGGCGATGATCTCGCGCAGCCAGGTCACCAGCGCCGCGCAGGGCTCGGGAGCGCCCAGCAGTTCGCGGGAGCGGGACAGCAGGTCGCCCACCGCGTCCTCGAAGACCGCGCTCAACAGGGCGTGCCGGTTGGGGAAGTGACGGTAGAGGGTGCCGATGCCGACCCCCGCGCGCCGGGCCACGTCCTCGAGGGACGCGTCCGTGCCGTGGGCGGCGAAGACCGAGCGCGCCTCGGTCAGGAGCCGTTCGCGGTTGCGGCGGGCGTCGGCGCGCAGGATGCGTCCCGGCGCCGTCGTCACCGTGGCCTCCCGGCTCCCGGCGCCTTCCGCCATCACTCCCACCTACTCCCTATGGCGCTCCCGTTCGCCCCCAGCATGCCATCGAGGACGGACGAGCGGCCTGCGTCGACCGGACGTGGGCGGCACCTTCGTTCTGTGGCCGGGTGAACGCGAAACGCCCGGCGGGCCGACTGTCGCGGTCCGCCGGGCGCCTCGCCCGCGTGTCGTGCGGGTCAGTCCTTGATCTCGCAGATCGCGGCGCCGGAGCTGATGGAGGCGCCGACCTCCAGGCTCATGCCCTTGATGGTGCCGGACTTGTGGGCGTTGAGCGGCTGTTCCATCTTCATGGCCTCCAGGACGACGACCAGGTCGCCCTCCTTGACCTCCTGGCCCTCCTCCACGGCGACCTTGACGATGGTGCCCTGCATCGGGGAGGCCAGGGTGTCGCCGGAGGCGACGGGGCCGGACTTCTTGGCGGCGCGGCGCTTGGGCTTGGCGCCCGCGGCCAGGCCGGTGCGGGCCAGGGACATGCCCAGGGACGCCGGCAGGGAGACCTCCAGGCGCTTGCCGCCGACCTCGACGACGACCGTCTCACGGCTCTCGTCATCCTCCGCCTCGGCGTCGGCCGGGGCGGCGAAGGGCTTGATCTCGTTGACGAACTCGGTCTCGATCCAGCGGGTGTGGACCGTGAACGGCTCGTCGGAGCCGGTCAGCTCGGGGGCGAAGGCCGGGTCGGTGACGACCGCGCGGTGGAAGGGGATGGCCGTGGCCATGCCCTCCACCTGGAACTCCTCCAGGGCGCGGGCGGCGCGCTCCAGGGCCTCCTTGCGGGTGCGGCCGGTGACGATCAGCTTGGCCAGCAGGGAGTCCCAGGCCGGGCCGATCACGCTGCCGGACTCGACGCCCGCGTCCAGGCGGACGCCCGGGCCCGTGGGGGCGGCGAAGGTGGTGACGGTGCCGGGGGCGGGCAGGAAGTTGCGGCCCGGGTCCTCGCCGTTGATGCGGAACTCGAAGGAGTGGCCGCGCAGCTCCGGGTCGTCGTAGCCGAGTTCCTCGCCGTCGGCGATGCGGAACATCTCGCGGACCAGGTCGATGCCAGCGACCTCCTCGGTGACCGGGTGCTCGACCTGGAGGCGGGTGTTGACCTCCAGGAAGGAGATCGTGCCGTCCTGGCCGACGAGGAACTCGCAGGTGCCGGCGCCCTCGTAGTGGGCCTCCTTCAGGATGGCCTTCGAGGCGCGGTACAGCTCGGCGACCTGCTCCTCGGACAGGAACGGCGCCGGGGCCTCCTCGACCAGCTTCTGGTGGCGGCGCTGCAGCGAGCAGTCACGGGTGGAGACGACGACCACGTTGCCGTGCTTGTCCGCCAGGCACTGGGTCTCCACGTGCCGGGGACGGTCGAGGTAGCGCTCCACGAAGCACTCGCCGCGGCCGAAGGCGGCGACCGCCTCGCGCACCGCGGAGTCGTACAGCTCGGGGACCTCTTCGAGGGTGCGGGCGACCTTCAGGCCGCGGCCGCCACCACCGAAGGCGGCCTTGATCGCGATGGGCAGCCCGTTCTCCTCGGCGAACGCGACGACCTCGTCGGCGCCCGAAACCGGGTCGGGGGTGCCGGCCACCAGCGGGGCGCCGGCGCGCTGCGCGATGTGCCGGGCGGCGACCTTGTCACCGAGGTCGCGGATCGCCTGCGGCGGCGGGCCGATCCAGATCAGCCCGGCGTCCAGAACGGCCTGGGCGAAGTCGGCGTTCTCGGAGAGGAAGCCGTAGCCCGGGTGGATGGCGTCGGCGCCCGACTCGCGCGCCGCGTTCAGGATCTTGTCGATCACCAGGTAGCTGGTGGCCGGGGTGTCACCGCCCAGGGCGAACGCCTCATCCGCGGCGCGGACATGCAGAGCGTCCCGGTCGGGGTCGGCGTAGACGGCCACGCTCGCGATGCCGGCGTCCCGACAGGCCCGGGCAACGCGGACAGCGATTTCGCCACGGTTGGCGATGAGCACCTTGCGCACGATTGAGGCTCCCTCCTTGAAACAAGCCGAGTTTAGGGACAGCCGACGAGGCACTTCGACCCGTCCCCAATGGTGAGCTTGCCCACACGGAGCGTGATTCGAGGCTGACTCGACCCGCGAAATCCCTTGTCGCACCCTGGTGTGCAGGACTCCTGCCCGCAACCCTAGCCCTCCCATGTGGTCAAGGTCTCTGTGAGAGCGTGCTGCGGGCCACTCAGTTTCTTTGTCGAGTCCCTACGAATGGCCCAATGATTCTTTGCCGCTCGCCGAACCCTTGTCCCGCGGTTTACCCGTTAGTAGCGTTCGCGATGTATCGAACGGACGTGGAGGGGTGGCTCGGTGGTGCGCAGACCGGTGGCGTGGGTCGTGGCGGTCGTGCTCTTCGCCGAGGCGCTCGGCGTCGCGGCGCTCAACTGGTTCCTGGGGGTCGTCGTCGACCGCCAGGACATGTCGCTCGCCGGACTCGACCCGGACACGATGTCCCTGTCGTCGAAGATCGGCGGCGTCCTCTTCGGCCTCTACTTCGCCCTGTGCGGCCTGGTGGCCCTGCTGGTGGCCGTACGCAACCGTCCCCCCGCCGGCTTCGGCCGGGTGCTGCTGATCAGCGCGGCCGTCGTGCACGCCCTGCTGGGCGCGTTCGCGTGGGGGCTGGTGGGCTGGCCGGCGTTCACCTTCATGGTGGTCGTCCTGGCGCTGATCGTGCTGCTGCTGATGACCTACGACCGTCCGGCCGAACCCGCCGACACGGCCCCGCCCGCGCAGGCGCCGGGCCCCGAAGGCGGCGACGACGGCGCGGGCGCTCCCGTCACCCCTCCGCCGGCGCCCACAACTCCGTGATGCCCACGCCCAGTTGCGCCAGCAGCCTGCGGACGAGGGGCAGGCTCAGGCCGATCACGTTGCCGTGGTCGCCGTCGATGCCGTCGATGAACGGCGCGCTGCGGCCGTCCAGGGTGAACGCCCCGGCGACGTAGAGGGGTTCTCCGGAGGCGACGTACGCGGCGATCTCCTCGTCGCTGGGGTCGCCGAAGCGGACCACCGTGGAGGCCGTGCCGGAGGCGTAGCGGCCGGTCGAGGTGTCGTAGACGCAGTGGCCGGTCTGGAGCGTGCCGGCTCGGCCGCGCATCGCCTTCCAGCGCGCCGTGGCCTCCTCCGCGTCCGCCGGCTTGCCCAGCGCCTCGCCGTCCAGGTCCAGGACCGAGTCGCAACCGATCACCACGGCACCGTGGGCGTCCGGGCGGGCGGCGACGACGGAGGCCTTGGCCTCGGCCAGGGCGAGGGCCAGCTCGGCGGGGGTGGGCGCGCTGACGGCATCCTCGTCCACGCCGCTCACGATGACCTCGGGGTCCATGCCGGCCTGGCGCAGCAGGCCCAGCCGGGCGGGGGACTGGGAGGCGAGGATGAGGCGGCGGCGGGGCTGATCGGTCATGGTGCCAGGGTATCGACGCGGGTGCCCGCGTTCACCTCAGGCCGATCACGATCATCGCCAGGACCATGGCGAGGGCCATGAGAACCCCGAGTCTGCGCAACATGTCCTGCATGTCGCGCAGTTCCTCGGGGGGTTCGTTCTCAGGGTCCGACCACAGCATGCCACCAGCGTGGGGCCGGGGGTGGGGTGGGCGCCTGAGTACGGGTACTCAAGTTGGCGCCCTGGGCTTGTCCTCCTGTGCGCGGTTCCCCGCGCCCCTTGAAGGGCGGTCCGGCTAGCCCGGCCAGTAGGTGCGGGTCCAGGCCGTGGGCCCGGGCTGGGGGAGGCGGTGGGTGGCGATGCGGGACGGGTCGGACCAGGAGTCGCGGGGCTGCGCGGCATCCGGGGTCACGGCGGACGCCGCTGCCGCGCGGGCCCTGACCACCGCCAGGGCGGCGGCCAGCTCCTCCGGGGTCGGGTTGCCCCGTACGACCTTGATGTTCACAGCGACTCCTTACAGGGGGATGTTGCCGTGCTTCTTGGGCGGCAGCGACTCGCGCTTGCTGCGCAGCTGGCGCAGGCCGCGGACGACGTGGTGGCGGGTGTCGGACGGCATGATCACGGCGTCGACGTAGCCGCGCTCGGCCGCGACGTAGGGGTTGAGGAGGGCGTCCTCGTACTCCTGGATCAGCTGGGCCCGGGTGGCCTCGACGTCATCCGCCTCGGCGATGGTGCGCCGGTGCAGGATGTTGACCGCGCCCTGGGCGCCCATGACCGCGATCTGGGCGGTGGGCCAGGCCAGGTTGAGGTCGGCGCCCAGGTGCTTGGAGCCCATGACGTCGTAGGCGCCGCCGAAGGCCTTGCGGGTGATGACCGTGATCAGCGGGACCGTGGCCTCGGCGTAGGCGTAGATCAGCTTGGCGCCGCGGCGGATGATGCCGTCGTGCTCCTGGTCCACGCCCGGCAGGAAGCCGGGCACGTCGACGAAGGTCAGCACCGGGATGTTGAAGGCGTCGCAGGTGCGCACGAAGCGGGCCGCCTTCTCGGACGCCTTGATGTCCAGACAGCCGGCGAACTGCATCGGCTGGTTGGCGACGATGCCGACCGGGTGGCCCTCCACGCGCCCGTAGCCGGTGACGATGTTCGGCGCGAACAGCGGCTGGGTCTCGAAGAACTCCGCGTCGTCCAGGACGTGTTCGATCACCGTCTTGATGTCGTACGGCTGGTTGGCGCTGTCCGGGACGAGGGTGTCGAGCTCGCGGTCCTCGTCGGTGACCGTGAGGTCGGCCTCCTCCGGGTAGACCGGGGCCTCGGAGAGGTTGTTGGACGGCAGGTACGACAGCAGCTGCTTGATGTACTCGATGGCGTCCTTCTCGTCCCCGGCCATGTGGTGGGCCACGCCGGAGGTCGAGTTGTGGGTGCGGGCGCCGCCGAGCTCCTCGAAGCCGACGTCTTCGCCGGTGACCGTCTTGATGACGTCCGGACCGGTGATGAACATGTGCGAGGTCTGGTCGACCATCACCGTGAAGTCGGTGATCGCCGGGGAGTAGACCGCGCCGCCCGCGCACGGGCCGACGACCAGGCTGATCTGCGGGATCACGCCGGAGGCGTGGGTGTTGCGGCGGAAGATCTCACCGTAGGCCCCGAGCGAGGCCACACCCTCCTGGATGCGGGCGCCGCCGGAGTCGTTGATGCCGATGACCGGGCAGCCGGTCTTCAGCGCGAAGTCCATGACCTTGACGATCTTCTGGCCGTAGACCTCGCCGAGCGCACCGCCGAAGACGGTGAAGTCCTGCGAGAACACCGCGACGGGGCGGCCGTCGACCGTGCCGTAGCCGGTGACGACGCCGTCGCCGTACGGACGGTTCTTGTCGAGGCCGAAGTTGGTGGAGCGGTGCCGGGCGAACTCGTCGAGCTCGACGAAGGAACCCTCGTCGAGCAGCAGCTCGATGCGCTCACGGGCCGTCAACTTGCCCTTGGCGTGCTGCTTCTCGACGGCGCGCTCGGAGCCGGCGTGCGTCGCTTCCTCGATGCGGCGCTGAAGATCCGCGAGTTTGCCCGCGGTGGTGTGGATGTCGATCTCTTCCGGCTCGGACATCGGGATCGCGGCTCCCTGCCTGCTCAAAAGGGGGGACGGTTACTCATCCGTAGAGTAGTGGTGCCCCTACGAATCAGCAGTGCGGCGTTTCACACACCTAGGGTGGCTTGCATGACGCCGCGAGATGCATCAGACGACAGCCGTTGGTCCGATCTGGACCGGCCGCCCCTCAACTCCGTCGCGCTGCGGCGCGGACTGGTGCGGGAGGGCGGGCTGTGGCGCGAGGTGGAGGTGGTGCAGCGCACCGGCTCCACCAACTCCGACCTCGTCGCCCGGGCCGAGGCCGGCAAGGCGGGCGAGGGCTGGGTCCTGGTCGCCGAGGAGCAGACCGCCGGGCGGGGTCGTCTGGACCGGCAGTGGACGGCGCCGGCGCGCTCCGGGCTCTTCTTCTCCGTGCTGCTCGCGCCGAGCGAGGTGCCGGTGGCCCGCTGGGGGTGGCTGCCGCTGCTCACCGGGGTCGCGGTGGCGACCGGGCTGGCGCGTGCGGCCGGGGTGGACACGGCACTCAAGTGGCCGAACGACCTGCTGGTCTCCATCGGCGGCGAGGAACGCAAGGCCGGCGGCATCCTCGCGGAGCGGGCCGGGGACCACGGGGTGGTCGTCGGGGTCGGCATCAACGTCACCCTGCGCGAGAACGAGCTCCCCGTCCCCACGGCGGGCTCCGTGGCCCTCGCCGGTGCGGTGAGCACCGACCGCGACCCCCTGCTGCGGGCGGTGCTGCGGGCACTGGAGGAGTGGTACCGGCGGTGGCGGGAGGCCGGCGGCGATCCGGCCGAGAGCGGTCTGCAGGAGACGTACGCGGCGGGCTGCGCGACGCTGGGACGGACGGTGCGGGCGGAGCTGCCGGGCGACCGGTCGATCGTGGGCGAGGCGGTCGCGGTGGACGGCGACGGAAGGCTGGTGATCGCCACGGAGGAGGGCGTTCAGGAACCGGTGGGCGCGGGAGACATCGTGCACCTGCGGCCGGCGTGAGCGTGTTTTCCCGCGGGTCGTCCGTTCTCGGCGCCCACGGAGTGAGCTAGCGCACACCTGCCGTACAGTTGAGGCCGGTCGATACGTGACCGCGGCAGATCGGAAGGGCAGCAGGCGTGACCGTCGACGACACCGGCTCTGGCGAGGGCGCGGACGCCGCCGACCCCGGCGAGGACCCGCTCGCCCTGCGTCTGGAGCACCTGATCCTCGGCGCCGAGCGGCGCTACACCCCCTTCCAGGCTGCCCGGAGCGCCGGCGTGTCGGTGGAGCTGGCGACCCGCTTCTGGCGGGCCATGGGCTTCGCGGACATCGGGCAGGCCAAGGCGCTGACCGAGGCCGACGTCCTGGCGCTGCGCCGGCTGTCCGGTCTGGTCGAGGCGGGCCTGCTGAGCGAGGCGATGGCGGTGCAGGTGGCCCGGTCCACCGGGCAGACCACGGCCCGCCTCGCCGAGTGGCAGATCGACTCCTTCCTGGAGGGCCTGACCGAGCCGCCGGAGCCGGGCATGACCCGCACCGAGGTGACGTACCCGATCGTCGAGCTGCTGCTGCCCGAGCTGGAGGAGTTCCTCGTCTACGTCTGGCGCCGCCAGCTCGCCGCCTCGGCGGGCCGGGTGGTGCAGGCGGCCGACGACGAGGAGATGGTCGACCGGCGCCTGGCCGTCGGTTTCGCCGACCTGGTCGGCTTCACCCGACTCACCCGCCGGATGGAGGAGGAGGAGCTCGGCGAGCTCGTCGAGGCCTTCGAGACGACGGCCGCCGACCTGGTGGCCGCACACGGCGGTCGGCTGGTCAAGACGCTCGGCGACGAGGTGCTGTACTCGGCGGACGACGCCGGGGTGGCCGCGGAGATCGCGCTGCGCCTCATCGAGACGATGGCGAACGACGAGACGATGCCGGAGCTGCGGGTGGGCATCGCCTTCGGCACCGTCACCACCCGTATGGGTGATGTGTTCGGTACGACGGTGAACCTGGCCTCCCGGCTGACCTCGATAGCTCCCCGGGACGCCGTGCTGGTCGACAGCGCCTTCGCCGAGGAGCTGATCCGCACCGCGGAGGCGCCGGCCTCCGAGGCGGAGGCGGCCGAGGCCGCGGCCGCGGCGGAGAAGGAGGGCGAGGAGCCGCCGGTCTTCCGCTTCGGGCTCCAGCCGATGTGGCAGCGCCCCGTGCGCGGGCTCGGCGTGGTCGAGCCGTGGCTGCTCACCCGGCGGACGCAGGAGCCGTAGCGCCCTCGTCAGTGCCCGAGCGGGCCCACGCACAGACCGACCACCGGCACGCACAGACCGGGCTCGCCCGGCTGCGGGGCGGGGGACGACGGTGACGTGCCGTGGCCCGGGTGCGGGGCCGGCTGCGTGGTCGCGGGCGGGCGAGGCACCGCCGTCGAGGGGGCGGGCGTGTTGGGGGCCTCGGGGATGGTGGTCATGTCCGGGGCGCCGGGGGCCGTGGAGGCTTCGGGTGCCGGTGTCGCCGCGCGCGTGGCCGGCCCGGAGGCGTGGGTCGGGCTCGCCGTCGGGGTGGCGCTCACGCCGCCCATGACCGAGGCCGCCGACGGGCTGACGCCGGGGCCGGCCGGGACGGTGGCCGCCGCGTTCGTCGCTCCGTCGCTCACCCCGCCGCCGGGGTCCTCGCGGGGCTCCGCCTCGGTGGTCCCGGGCACCCCGCTGCCGGGCCCGGGGACCATACGGACCAGGCTCAGCGCTCCGGCGGCCAGAGCCAGCCCGCCGACGGCGAACAGCACCTTCCGGGGACGGCGCCGCCGATGCCGCCCACGCACCCGGGCACCGAAGAGCCGGGTGCGGGGGAGGACGAGCGGCACGTCCTGGACACGGACGCCTGCGGACGTGGCGCCCTGGGTCTGGTCTCCGGCGAGGGCCGGTGATACGGCCGCACCCGCGCACGCCGCGTCCCGGGTCCGGTCTCCTGCGGGGGCCGGTGATACGGCGGCACCCGCGCGCCCCGCGTCCCGGGTCTGGTCTCCGGCGAGGGCGGGTGATACGGCGGCACCCGCGCACGCCGCCTCCCGGGTCCGGTCTCCTGCGGGGGCCGGTGATACGGCGGCACCCGCGCGCCCCGCGTCCCGGGTCCGGTTTCCGGCGGGGGCCGGTGATACGGCGGCATCTCCGGTGCCCGCTGGCGCCCCGTTTCCGGCCCGGACGGACGTCACGACGGGCCGACGGCCGTCGGGCGGGGCGGCTGGTCGGCCGGCGTCGGGCGGGGTGGCAGGTCCGCCGCGGTCGGGCGGGGCGATGGACCGATCGGTGTCGGACGGGTCGCCAGGTCGGTCGCCGTCGGACCGGGCGACAGGTCCGCCGCTGGCGGGTGGGGCGATGGGCCGACGGCCGTCGGGCGGGGCGGCTGGTCGACCGGCGTCGGATGGGATGGCAGGTCCGCCGCGGTCGGACGCCACGACGGGCCGGCCGGCGTCGGACGGGGCGGCAGGTTCGGGGTCGGTGAGCGGTGCGGCCGGACGGTCGTCGGTGCGGTCGGGAGGGTGGGGTGCGGCCTCGCCGTTCGCCGCTCGCGCGGTCTCCGGCCTCGTCGGCGTCTGCGTCGTCTTCGTCATCCCGGTCCCTCCCCGATGCGCTCGCGCCCCCTGTGCGCCGTGGCGGACGCACGATATGCGCTCTCCTGCGGGGTGGGAGGGGAGTTGGGCGGGATGTCACTCGAACGGGGTCTCGGGACGGGTTCGCGGGAACGAGCGCCCGGCGGCCGGCGTCCGCTCTTTCCCCCGCCGCGTGCCTCCTGCGATGATCGGGCCGAACACTGTTAACCCGCGTTAACCGGAGGGTGTCATGAGCGAGGAGCGGTTCGGGGAGTTCGTCGCCGTACGGCGGCACGGCGAGGGGCATGTCGCGGAGCTCGCCCTCGACCGGCCGAAGGCCATGAACGCCGTGTCGACCGAGATGGCCCGCTCCGTCGCGGCGGCGTGCGCCGTGCTGGGGGCCGACCGGGACGTGCGGGTCGTCGTGGTGACCTCCACGCACGAGCGCGCCTTCTGCGTCGGCGCCGACCTGAAGGAGCGCAACTCCTTCACCGACGCCGACCTGGTGCGCCAGCGGCCCGTCGCGCGCGCCGCCTACACCGGCGTACTCGAGTTGCCCGTGCCGACCATCGCCGCCGTGCACGGCTTCGCCCTCGGCGGCGGGTTCGAGCTCGCCCTGTCGTGCGACCTGATCGTGGCCGATCGTACGGCGGTGGTGGGGCTGCCGGAGGTCTCGGTGGGAGTCATCCCCGGCGGCGGCGGCACGCAACTGCTGCCGCGCCGGGTGGGTGCCGCGCGGGCCGCCGAGCTCATCTTCACGGCGCGGCGCCTGGAGGCGGCGGAGGCGGCGGAGCTGGGGCTCGTGGACCAGCTGGTGGAGGAGGGGCGGGACACGCAGGAGGCGCTCGCGCTGGCCACCCGCATCGCCGCGAACTCGCCCGTCGGCCTGCGTGCCGCCAAGCGTGCCCTGCGCCTCGGCCACGGCCTGGATCTGCGGGCCGGCCTGGAGGTCGAGGACGCGGCGTGGCGCTCGGTGGCCTTCTCCGGGGACCGGGCGGAGGGCGTGGCGGCGTTCAACGAGAAGCGGAAGCCGCAGTGGCCCGGGGAGTGAGGGCGGGCTCGGGGCGGGTCCACGGCGGGCCGGTCACCCTCCCGCCGCGCCCACGGCACGAAACCCTCTAAACCTCCCTAACCTGGATTAATGGGTGAGGACAAGCGGCTCGTAGCCGTCGTCGCGTTGGCGCAGGGCATGGCCGCGGCCCACGGTGCGCGCGGTGCGTGGCGTGCGGCGGCCACCGGGGCGTGCCGGGCGCTGGGCGGCAGCTTCGCCGCGCTGTCGGTGTGGGAGCGGGAGCTGGGGCGGCTGAAGGTCCTCGTCAACGTGGGGGAGCGGGCCCCGGAGGAGGACGAGTTCCCGGAGGACGAGTCGTATCCGGTGCACCAGTTCCCCGAGATCACCGAGTTCCTGCACGAGCGGTGGGCCGGGGGCGGCGAGCCCAACGCGTGGGTGGAGACGGCGGAGGGCCCCGCGGCCGGACGCCGCCCCGGGTACGTCCACCAGCGGGTCGCCGCGCTGCGCCGCAGGGGGCGGGGCTGCTGCGTGGTCGCGCCGATCGTGCTGAACGGGCGGGCGTGGGGCGAGCTGTATGTCGCCCGGCGCGCCGGGGTGCCGGTCTTCGAGCGGGCCGACGCGGACTTCGCCACCGTGCTGGCCGCCGTCGTCGCCGCCGGGATCGCCCAGGCGGAGCGGCTGGAGGAGGTACGGCGGCTCGCCTACACCGACGCCCTCACCGGCCTCGCCAACCGCCGTGCCGTCGACGGGCGGCTGGACGAGGCCGTGGAGCGGCACCGCGCGGACGGGACCGTGGTCAGTCTCGTGGTCTGCGATCTCAACGGGCTCAAGCGGGTCAACGACACCCGGGGGCACGCCGTCGGCGACCGCCTCCTCGAACGCTTCGGTTCCGTCCTCTCCCTGTGTGGCGCCATGCTGCCGGGCGCGCTCGCCGCGCGGCTCGGCGGTGACGAGTTCTGCCTGCTGGCGGTCGGGCCGTCCGCCGACGAGGTGGTCAAGGCCGCCGACGAACTGTGCCGCCGCGCCGCCGAGCTGGAGCTGGGGGAGGGGGTGGCCTGCGGGGTCGCCTCCACGCAGGACCCGATCGGTCCCGTCCGCTCGGCCCGCCGCCTGTTCCGCCTCGCGGACGCCGCGCAGTACCGCGCGAAGGCGCTGCGCGCGATGCAGCCGGTGGTGGCCGGCCGGGAGGGGCCCGACGACCCGGTCGTACGGCTCGCGGACGAGCCTTCGCCGGCCCTTCCCGCCGAGCGGCGCCGGTTCCGGGGGCGCCGGCCCTGAGCGCCGGGGGTGCCGCACTTCCGGTAAGGGTCGTACCGGCCACCCAGTAGTGACATCCTCGTCTTCACTGCGTACGCTCCTGAATATGGATATGCACACTGTGGTGGTGGGGACGTCCGGGGTGACCGCGTCCGACGTTCTCGCCGTTGCGCGCGGCGGTGCCCGGATCGAGCTGTCGGCGGAGGCGGTCGCGGCGCTCGCCGCCGCCCGGGAGATCGTGGACGCGCTGGCGGCCAAGCCCGATCCCGTCTACGGCGTCAGCACCGGCTTCGGCGCCCTGGCGACCCGGCACATCAGCCGGGAGCTGCGGGCCCAGTTGCAGCGCAACATCGTCCGCTCGCACGCCGCCGGCCTGGGGCCGAGGGTCGAGCGGGAGGTCGTACGGGCGCTGATGTTCCTGCGGCTGAAGACCGTCTGCTCGGGGCACACCGGCGTGCGGCCGGAGGTCGCGCAGACCATGGCCGACGTGCTCAACGCCGGCATCACGCCCGTCGTCCACGAGTACGGCTCGCTCGGCTGCTCCGGCGACCTGGCGCCGCTGTCGCACTGCGCCCTCACGCTGATGGGTGAGGGGGAGGCCGAGGGCCCCGACGGCGCGGTCCGGCCCGCCGGCGAACTGCTCGCCGAGCACGGGATCGCGCCCGTCGAGCTGCGCGAGAAGGAGGGCCTCGCCCTCCTCAACGGCACCGACGGCATGCTCGGCATGCTGGTCATGGCCCTCGCCGACCTCGACATGCTCTACAAGTCGGCCGACATCACCGCCGCCCTCTCGCTGGAGGCGCTCCTCGGCACCGACAAGGTCCTCGCCCCCGAACTGCACGCCATCCGCCCGCATCCCGGGCAGGGCGCCAGCGCCGCCAACATGCTCGCGGTGCTGAAGGGTTCGGGCCTGACCGGGCATCACCAGGACGACGCCCCGCGCGTCCAGGACGCCTACTCGGTGCGCTGTGCCCCCCAGGTCGCCGGTGCCGGACGCGACACCATGGCGCACGCCCGGCTCGTCGCCGACCGGGAGCTGGCCTCCGCCGTCGACAACCCCGTCGTCCTGCCCGACGGCCGGGTCGAGTCCAACGGCAACTTCCACGGCGCCCCGGTCGCCTACGTCCTGGACTTCCTCGCCATCGCCGCCGCGGATCTGGCCTCCATCGCCGAGCGCCGCACCGACCGGCTGCTGGACAAGAACCGCAGCCACGGCCTGCCGCCGTTCCTGGCCGACGACCCCGGCGTCGACTCCGGGCTCATGATCGCCCAGTACACGCAGGCCGCCCTGGTGAGCGAGATGAAGCGGCTGGCCGTACCGGCCTCCGCCGACTCCATCCCGTCCTCCGCGATGCAGGAGGACCACGTCTCCATGGGCTGGTCGGCCGCGCGCAAGCTGCGCACCGCCGTCGGCAACCTCGCGCGCGTCGTCGCGATCGAGCTGTACGCCGCCACCCGCGCCATCGAGCTCCGGGACGGGCTGACCCCCGCCCCCGCCTCGCGGGCCGCCATCGACGCCGCGCGGGTCGCGGGGGTCGCCGGTCCCGGCCCGGACCGGTTCCTCGCGCCCGACCTGGCCGCGGCGGACGCCTTCGTACGGGACGGCAAGCTGGTGGCCGCGGTGGAGACGGTCACCGGGCCGCTGCAGTGAGCGGCGGGGGCCCCGCCTCGGCGGGGCCCCGGTCCGTCACTTGAGCTTGGCCGCCTGAGCCTTGATCACCTCGGTGGGGATCGCGTACTCGCTCTTCTCGCCGGCCAGCGCGGCCAGGCTGATCGAGTAGTACGTGGCGATCGTGGACCCGTGCCGCACGACCTCGCCGTGCACGGTCTGCGTGTCGCCCTCGACCCTGCCGGTCACCTCGAACGCCACCGACCGCTCGCCGGTCCCGGAGGACTTCTCCCCGACGACCTTGGTGAACTTCTGCGTGTCCTGGCCCTTGGCGGCGATGGTGAACCCGCCCGCGCAGCCGGCGACCGCGTTCGACACGGACTTCATGGTCCGTGCGGCCCCGTCGCCGTCGTAGGAGGAGAGCGAGACGATCGTCATCGTCGAGCCCATGATGTCCTTGAGGCTCTTCTCCAGTTCCTCCAGGCTCTCGTCGGAGGTGCTCGTGGAGGAGGGCTTCTCGCTCTTCTCCGTCACCATGCGGTTGACGTAGGCGTTCTCGTCGTCGCCCGGCGCGAAACCGGTCAGGACGTAGGCCAGGGGCGCGCACTCGGCGTCGTTGACCGTCACCTCGTCCTTGGACGCGGCGAACTTCCCGCCCGCGCTCGCGGACTTGACGTCGTATCCGTCGAGGTCCGCCTCGGTCACGAGGAGCTTGCGCAGCTCGGTCGCGGTGTACGCCTTCGCGGCGGCGGTGGACGAGGAACCCTCGGCGTCCGAGGAGGCCGAGCCGGAGCTCCCGCCGCAACCGGTGACAAGGGCGAGCGACAGCGCGCTCACGGTGACCGTGGCGGCCCTGCGCACGCCCGATGATCTCTTCATGATCCGGACTATGAAGTCCACGCCAAGGAAGAGTCAAGTGAGTTAAAAGCCGAGGCGTTCCCGGCGGACCGAGTAGACGACGAAGCCGGCACCCAGCGTGAGGAAGAACGTCCCGCCGACGACGTACGGGGTGGTGTCGATGCTGCCGGTGTCGGCGAGCTGGGTGTCGTCCGCGACGGTGACGGCCTCGCTCTCGCCGAGCTGCGACGTGGCCCTGGCCTGCGTCGTCGTGACCGTCTCGGTCTGTGTTCTGTCCGGGCCGGCCTGGGTCGCGTTGGCGGACGGGACGAACCACAGGGCCGCCAGCAGGGTGCCTGCGGCGGTGGCGGTCAGCAACGGACGGCGAGCGGATGACACGGAATATCGATCCCCTTGTGGCGCTGGCGAATTGGCCGTGTGGAGCGATGTTAGTGAAAGGCGCGGGTCACGGGAAAGTCACGGGAGGTTTGAGTCGTACGCTCGCGCCATGAGCACTGAAGAGACATCACGTTTTGTCCGCCTTCGGGTGGAACTCGTCCTCGAGATCGGAGACGCCGAGGGCGTCACCAAGGCCGCGTTGCAGCGGATCGCCGGTGAGAGCGAGATGCCGGACGACGAACGCGCGCACGCCGAGGGCGCTGTGACGGAAGACACCGCGGAGGCGCTCGCGTATCTCGTCGATCCGTTCGACCTGGTCAACGCCGTGCCCGGGGTGGAGCTCGCGCAGGCCTCCTGGTCCAGCGAGGCCATCGACTACGACCCCGATTCGCCGGACTGGGACCTCGACGAGGATGATGTGGACGAAGACGACGAGGAGGACGGCGTCGGCTGAACGGCCCGGGCGCAGGGGACCCCGGTCGGCCGAGTGTCGTCCGGGGTTTCGTCGTCCCGCCCCGCTGGACGTGGTGTGCCCCACATGTCTCAGGCATGGGGAACGGGGGCGACCGGTCGTAGCGTTGATGTTCGTTGACGGCTGAAGTTCTGATTCAGCGGCTCGTCGACGGGGACTCTCGGGGTTCTGGGGAAAATCGGCAACGATGGAGAAGCGTGTGATGACGAACAGTAAGCGGCGCAGGGGCCTGACGGTCGCGTCCGCACTGCTCGGCGGGGTTCTGGTGCTCTCTGCCTGTTCCGGCGGCGGCGACGACGCCTCCGGCGGCAAGAGCAAGGACACCTCGCAGGCCAAGGCCGACGAGGCCGCCGCCAAGAAGACCTCCGAGGCCGACATCAAGATCACACCGAAGGACGGCTCGGACAACGCCTCCATCAACAACTCCGCCGCCGTCACGGTCAGCAAGGGCACGCTCACCGACGTGGCGATGACGACGGCGAACGGCACCGCGGTCCCCGGCACCCTGTCCGCCGACAAGACCAGCTGGAAGCCCAACGGCCAGCTGGAGCGCTCGACCACCTACAAGGTGGCGGCCACCGCGAAGGACGCCAAGGGCCTGGAGGCGCACGAGAACGCCTCCTTCACCACGGTCTCCCCGTCCAACAGCTTCATAGGCAACTTCACGCCGGAGGGCGGCTCGACCGTCGGCGTGGGCATGCCGGTGTCGATCAACTTCGACAAGGCCATCACCAACAAGGCCGCCGTCCAGAAGGGCATCACGGTCAGCTCCAGCAGCGGCCAAGAGGTCGTCGGGCACTGGTTCGGGGCCAACCGCCTCGACTTCCGCCCCGAGACCTACTGGAAGGAGAACTCCACCGTCACGCTGAAGCTCGCGCTCGACGGCGTCGAGGGCGCCCAGGGCGTCTACGGCGTGCAGCAGAAGACGGTCACCTTCCACATCGGCCGCAACCAGATCTCCTACGTCGACGCCAAGACGAAGCAGATGAAGGTCACCGAGGACGGAAAGGTCGTCAAGACCATCCCGATCTCGGCCGGTTCGCCGCAGAACAAGACCTACAACGGCATCATGGTGATGTCCGAGAAGTTCAAGGAGACGCGCATGAACGGCGCGACCGTGGGCTTCACCGACGACGACGGCAAGGGTGAGTACGACATCAAGGACGTGCCGCACGCCATCCGGCTCACCAACTCCGGCACCTTCCTGCACGGCAACTACTGGGGCGCGAAGTCCATCTTCGGCTCGGTGAACACCAGCCACGGCTGCGTCGGCCTGTCCGACACCAAGGGCGCCAACGACCCGAACACCGCGGCCTACTGGATGTACAGCCACTCGATCGTCGGTGACGTCGTGGTCGTCTCCAACACCGGCGACAAGACGGTGCAGCCGGACAACGGCCTCAACGGCTGGAACCTCAGCTGGGCGGACTGGAAGGCCGGTTCGGCCGTCTGACCCACAGGCCGTCCGACCCACAGGCCACGCACAGCCTTCCGATGCCGCCCCCAGGGGCGGCATCGGTGTTTCCGGGCCCTGTCACAGCCTTCTCATGCAGCTCTTATGGCTGCCTTATCCAGTCATCACGCGCCGTCCCTAGCTTGCGGCGCATGTTCTTCACCTACCTGAGGCGCGAACTGCGCCGCCGCAGAAAGGCGGCCCTCGTCGTCGCCTCCGGCCTCGCGCTGGGCATCGCGCTGGTCATCGTGGTCAACTCCGTGTCCAACGGCATGGGGAAGGCGCAGGACAAGGTCCTCCAGTCGCTCTACGGCCTCGGTACGGACATGACGGTCACCAAGGCGGCGACCCCGGCCGCGAGCGGCTCGCAGCAGCCGCGCTTCCAGTTCGACGCACGGGGCGACGACGACTCCACCCAGAGCAGCGACCGGGTCCGGGTGCAGGGCTTCACCACCCTGGCCTCCTCGACGGTTGGCAAGGTCGCCGGGCAGAGGGGCGTCTCGTCCGCGGTGGGCGGCCTGAGCCTCAACGTGGTCAAGGTCAGCGGGCAGTTCACCCGCGGCCAGTTCCAGCAGAACCAGAACTCCGGCGCCGGTCAGCGCTTCCCGGGCGGCAACGGCGGCGCGAGCGGCCAGCCGCAGGGTGAAGTGCGCGGCGGCGGCGCCGACTTCAGCCTCAACCAGTACACGGTCTACGGCACCGACGTCACCCGCACCGGCCTCGGCCCGCTGACCTCCTCGAAGATCACCAGCGGCCGGACCTTCAAGACGACGGAGACCGACGCCAAGGTCGTGATCGCCGACTCGGCGTACGCCAAGGAGAAGAAGTACAAGGTCGGTTCGACCGTCACCGTCAAGAGCGTCAAGTACAAGATCATCGGTATCGCGACCGCGGACAGCGGTGACGCGGCGGCCAACCTGTACATCCCGCTGCAGCAGGCGCAGACGCTGGCCGGTGAGAAGGACAAGGTCACCACGATCTACGTCAAGGCGGCCGACTCCCAGCGGATCGACTCCGTGAAGTCGGCCATCCAGAAGAACGTCTCCGGCACGACCGTCACGACGTCGACGGACCTCGCCAAGACCGTCTCCGGCTCCCTGTCCACGGCGTCCTCCCTCGCCACGAACGTCGGCAAGTGGCTGTCGATCGCCGTGCTGGTCGCCGCCTTCCTGGTCGCCGGTCTGCTGACCTCCTCGGCCGTCTCGCGCCGGGTGCGGGAGTTCGGCACGCTCAAGGCGCTGGGCTGGAAGTCGGGCCGGGTGACCCGGCAGGTGGTCGGCGAGGCCATGGTCAACGGGCTGCTGGGCGGTGCGCTGGGCATCGCGCTCGGACTGGCCGGCGCCTACGTCGTGACGTCCGTGAGCCCCACGCTGCAGGCCCAGCTGGGCGGGGGCGGCGGGAACGCGGGCGGCCCCGGTGGCGGGGGTCCCGGCGGGGGCTTCGGCGGGCCCGGACGGCAGGCCGCGAAGACCCTGGAGGTCGCCCTCACCGCGCCGGTGAGCGTGACGACCATCGTGCTGGCGGTGGCCCTCGCGGTGGCCGGCGGCCTGATCGCGGGCGCCTTCGGCGGCTGGCGCGCATCCCGGCTGCGCCCGGCGGACGCACTGCGCCGCGTCGAGTAGCGCACCACCACACGCGCCTCACCGACCCTCCTCCCTCTCAGGAGCCCCCATGTACGAACTCAGAAACGTCACCAAGCGCTACACCCGGGGCAAGGACACCGTCGACGCCCTCGACGGTGTGGACCTCTCCATCGCCGACGGGGACCGGCTGGTCATCCAAGGTCCCACCGGCGGCGGCAAGTCCACGCTGCTGCAGATGCTCGGCGGACTGGACCGGCCGACCGCGGGCGAGGTCAGCCTCGACGGCACCGACCTGGCCAAGCTCTCCGAGGCCCGGCTGACCAAGGTCCGCAGCGAGAACATCGGCTTCGTCTTCCAGAGCTTCAACCTGATCCCGACCCTCACCGCCCAGGAGAACGTCGAGACCGCCCTCGTACCGCTCGGGGTGAAGGTGAGGGACCGGCGCGAGAGGGCCGCCGAGGCGCTGCGGTCGGTCGGGCTCGGCGAGCGGCTCGGGCACCTGCCCTCCGAGATGTCCGGGGGACAGCAGCAGCGCGTCGCCATCGCCCGCGCGTTGGTCAAGCAGCCGAAGGTGCTCCTCGCCGACGAACCCACCGGCAACCTCGACGAGTCGATGCGCGACGAGATCATGGACGTACTGGAGCACATGTGGAAGGAGTTCGGGCTGACCTTCATCATGGTCACCCATGACTCCGCGATCGCGCGGAAGGCCCCGCGCGTGGCGACGATCCGCAAGGGGAAGCTCACTGTCAAGGAGAACGCAGGAGCGTAACTCGACGACTGAGTAACGGAGTTGGGCCCGCCGCGTAACAGTCGCCACGGCTCTCTCTCACCTTTCTCTCACCTATTGAGGTGGCAGATCACCCCCCGGCATACTCCGTGTCCCGGGGGGTGCGCGCAGGCGTACGAGACCACCCCCGACCGGGTGAACGGGGAATTCGCCCGGAACCTCATCTCCAGGGGGAGACTTGCGCAGACAAGTGAAAAGAGCATGCGCGGCCACCGTCGCCACGGCCGCCGCGGTGGCCCTGGCGGCGGGAATGACCAGCCCGGCGTCGGCGAAGACGGAGCGGCCCTCGACCGCCCCGCGGACTCAGCTCACGTCCAAGCACCGCATCACCCTGATCACCGGCGACCGCGTCCTGGTCGACTCCAAGGGCCGCGTCGTCGGCCTGGAGCGGGCCAAGGGGCGCGAGCACATTCCCGTCCAGATCCGCAAGGAGGCCGGGCACACGCTCGTCGTCCCGGCGGACGCGGTCCGGCTGGTCGCGGCCGGCAAGGTCGACCAGCGGCTGTTCGACATCACCGAACTCGGCAAGTCCGCGACCCGCAAGTCCCAGGCCAAGGGCCTGAAGGTCATCGTCGGCTACCAAGGCACGGCCACGGCCGCCAAGGCCGACGTACGGGACGCGGGAACCCTGCGGCGCACCCTGCGGTCCCTCAACGCCGACGCCGTGCAGACTCCGCAGAAGGAGACGCCCGAGCTGTGGGACGCCGTCACCGACGGCGGCAAGGCGGCCTCCGGCATCGCGCACGTCTGGCTCGACGGCACCCGCAGGGCCAGCCTCGACAAGTCCGTGCCGCAGATCGGCGCCCCCAAGGCGTGGGCGAAGGGCTACACCGGCAAGGGCGTCAAGATCGCCGTCCTGGACACCGGTGTCGACGCCACCCACCCGGACCTGAAGACCCAGGTCATCGCGTCCAAGAACTTCTCCGCCGCGGCCGACGCCACCGACCACTTCGGGCACGGCACGCACGTCGCCTCGATCGCGGCCGGCACCGGCGCCAAGTCGAACGGCAAGTACAAGGGCGTCGCCCCCGACGCCAAGATCCTCAACGGCAAGGTCCTCGACGACGAGGGAGGCGGCGACGACTCCGGCATCCTCGCCGGCATGGAGTGGGCGGCCGAGCAGGGCGCCGACGTCGTCAACCTCAGCCTCGGCGGCCAGGACACCCCCGGTATCGACCCGCTCGAGGCCGAGGTCAACAAGCTGTCCGAGGAGAAGGGCATCCTCTTCGCGATCGCCGCGGGCAACTCCGGCCCCGAGTCGGTCGGTTCGCCCGGCAGCGCCGCGGACGCCCTCACCGTCGGCGCGGTCGACGGCAAGGACAAGCTGGCCGACTTCTCCTCCACCGGCCCGACCGTCGACGGCGCCCTCAAGCCCGACGTCACCGCCCCCGGCGTGGACATCACCGCCGCAGCCGCCAAGGGCAGCGTCATCGACCAGGAGATCGGCGAGAACCCGCCCGGCTACCTGACCCTCTCCGGTACGTCGATGGCGACCCCGCACGTCGCGGGCGCGGCGGCGATCCTCAAGCAGGAGCACCCGGACTGGAGGTTCAGCGAGCTCAAGGGCGCGCTGACCGGCTCCGCGAAGGGCGGCAAGTACACGCCGTTCCAGCAGGGTTCGGGCCGTATCGCGGTCGACAGGGCCATCACCCAGTCCGTGATCGCCGACCCGGTGTCGGTCAGCTTCGGTGTGCAGCAGTGGCCGCACACCGACGACAAGCCGGTCACCAAGGAGCTGACCTACCGCAACCTCGGCACCAAGGACGTCACGCTGAGCCTCGCGGTCACCGCGACGAACCCCAAGGGCCAGGCGGCCCCCGCGGGCTTCTTCAAGCTCGGCGCGACCAAGGTCACCGTGCCCGCGGGCGGCAAGGCGTCGGTCGGCGTCACCGTCAACACCAAGCTGGGCGGCACGCTCGACGGCGCGTACTCCGCGTACGTGACGGCGAGCGGCGGCGGCCAGAGCGTCCGTACGGCCGCGGCCGTACAGCGCGAGGTCGAGTCGTACGACGTGAAGATCAAGCACATCGGGCGGGACGGAAAGCCCACCGGTGACTACAACACCGTCCTGTTCGGCTACTCGGGTCTCGCCGAGGGCCGCGGCTACCAGGTGAGCGTCGACGCCTCCGGTACCACCACGATGCGCGTGCCCAAGGGCAAGTACCTGCTGGACGCCTGGATCGCGAAGGACTTCGTGACGTTCGAGGGCGGCGTCGACTGGCTGGTCCAGCCGAGCCTGAACGTCACCAAGGACACCTCGGTGACGATCGACGCCCGCAGGACCAAGGCGGCCGACATCACCGTCCCGGACGCGGGAGCCAAGCAGCAGCTCGCTGTGATCGACTACTACTACGACGCCGCGGGCATCGGCCTGGGCCTCGGTCTGCAGTCCTTCGCCGACGTGCGCATGGCGCCCCTCGGCGGCGAGGTCCCGGGCCTGCAGCAGACCTGGAGCGGTCAGTGGACCAAGGGCGCGGACGCCGAGTACGACGCGGCCACCACCGCCAAGGTCAAGAAGATCACCGGTGACAAGGTCCGCCACTTCAAGGCCTCCGAGTTCGCCACGGTGAAGAACAACCTCGGCTCGGGCGCCCCCGGCAAGACCGGCGCGCTCACCCCGATGGGCGAGCTTCCCGGCGACGTGGTCATCGCCGGCCCCGTCGAGCAGACGCTGCCGGGCACCCGCACGATGTACGTCTCGACCGTCGACAAGGTCAAGTGGTCGTTCGACTTCGAGCAGTACAAGGGCCACGACGCGGACGGCCTGCCGATCCCGGAGGCGTACTACACACTCGGCCCCGCGCAGCTGTTCAAGGCCGGCCAGAAGTACACGAAGACCTTCAACACCGCGGTCTTCGGCCCGCACCTGAGCGCCGACTTCGGGCTCTTCCGCTACGGCGACAGCATCTACGGCTTCGTGCCGCTGTTCACCGACGGGGCGGGCCACGCCGGTTCCTCTGACTTCACCTCGGTGAAGACCACCCTGTACCGCAACGGCACCAAGATCGGCTCGAACGACGACCCGCTCTTCGGCAACAAGGACTTCACGGTCCCGGCCGGGCAGGCCGACTACAAGCTGACCACGTCGGTCCGGCGCGCCGCCGGCGTCGCGGGTGCCTCCACCCGCGTCGACGCCAGCTTCACCTTCCGCTCCAAGAAGCCGGCCGCCGACGACGTGGCCACGCTGGCCGCCTCCACCGCCCGCTTCAAGGCGGTCACCGGCCTGGACAACAAGGTCGAGCCCGGCAAGACGGTCACCGTCCCGGTGGCGGTCGAGGGCGCGGCCAAGGGCCGCAACCTCAAGTCGCTGACGGTCTACGTGTCCTACGACTCCGGCAAGACCTGGAAGAAGGTCTCCGTGGCCGGCGGCAAGATCAAGGTGAAGAACCCCGCCAAGGGCGCGTCCGTCTCCTTCCGGGCGAACATCACCGACAAGAAGAACAACAAGTCGTCGGTGACGATCTACGACGCCTACTACGGCAGGTGACCGAGCCCTCAACCAGTGAGCCGACAGCGAACGCCCGCCGGAGGTACCGCCTCCGGCGGGCGTTCGTGTTTCGGTGGGGGCATGACCACACAGACCGTCGAGTACATCCGCTACCGCATCCCGGAAGACCGCTCGGCGGAGTTCCTCGCCGCCTACACCCGGGCCGCGGCCGAACTGGCGGCCGCCCCGAGTTGCGTCGACTACGAACTCTCCCGCTGCGAGGACGACTTCGAGCACTACATCCTGCGCATCGTGTGGACCTCGACGCGGGACCACATGGAGGGCTTCCGGGACTCGGAGCTGTTCCCGCCCTTCCTCGCCGAGATCCGCCCGTACGTGGAGAACATCGAGGAGATGCGCCACTACAAGCCGACGGCGGTACGGGGCACGGGCTCGTCGCTGCCGACGCCGTACGAGTGGGCGGGCGGCGCCCCCGCCTTCTCCCGCCTGACCTCGGTCTTCTACGACAAGGTGCTCAAGGACGACCTCCTCGCGCCGCTCTTCGCCGACCTGCCCCCCGACCACGCCGAACACGTCGCCCTCTGGCTCGGCGAGGTCTTCGGGGGCCCGCCCGCCTACTCCCTCAATCTGGGCGGCCACGGCCACATGGTCGCCAGGCACGTCGGCAAGCACATCACCGAGCCGCAGCGGCGGCGCTGGGTGAACCTGATCCAGGACGCGGCGGACGACGCGGGCCTGCCCTCGGACGCCGAGTTCCGCTCGGCGTTCCTGGCCTACGTCGAGTGGGGCACCCGGCTCGCGGTGCACTTCTCCGCCGCGGACGCCACACCCCCGGCGCAGCAGCCGGTGCCGAAGTGGGGCTGGGGCGTGATGCCGCCGTACCGGGGGCAATGACCTGCGTCACCCGCGTCCGGCGTGGGCGGGACCGGTCACCGCTTGGGCGCCGCCGATCCCTTGCCCGCCCGGGTCGCGTCGGCGCCCCAGCTGGCCAGCAGGCGCAGTGCCTCCGCCGAGGGGGAGCCCGGTTCGGCGTGGTACGTGATCAGGGCCTGTCCGTCGTCGTCGGCCGGGCGGAACGACTCGAAGTTGAGGGTCAGATCGCCCACCAGCGGATGGTGCAGGTGCTTGAGGCCGTGCCCCTTCTCCTTCACGTCGTGCGTCGCCCACAGCCGCCGGAACTCCTCGCTCTTCACGGACAGCTCGCCGACCAGCGCCGACAGCCGCGGGTCGTCCGGGAAGCAGCCCGCCTCCATGCGCAGGAAGCTGACGATGTCGGACGCCTTCTGCTCCCACTCCACGAACAGCTCGCGATAGGCCGGGTTGAGGAAGACCAGGCGCGCCCAGTTGCGCTCCTGCACCGGCAGCTCGCCCCAGTCGCCGAACAGGGCGGCGGCCATCCGGTTCCAGGCGAGGATGTCCGAGTAGCGCCCCGAGACGTACGCCGGCACCCCGTCCAGGGTGTCCAGCAGCTGCCGCAGCGACCCGCGGACCGCCTGCGTCCGCGCGGGGGGCTTCTTCTTGTGCTGCTTCGGCTTCGCGAGGTGGGTGAGGTGGGAGTGCTCGGCGTCGGACAGCCGCAGCGCCCGGGCGATGGCGTCGAGGACCTCCGCCGAGACGTTGCGCCCGTTGCCCTGTTCCAGCCGGGTGTAGTACGCCACCGACACACCCGCCAACTGGGCCAGCTCCTCGCGCCGGAGCCCCGGCACCCGCCGGTGCCGTCCGAAGTCCGGCAGCCCCACGTCCTCCGGCTTCAGCCGGGCCCGCCGGGTCCGCAGGAACTCGCTGAGCTCGGCGCGCCGGTCGAGGGCCCCGCCGGTCACGCCCGCGGGCTCCGGTACGGCGTCGTCGGGGTAGTCGTCCATACGTCAAGGATGCATGGTCGTACGCTCACCAGCCTGACCCCGCCAGTGGTAGGCACAGCGGACGTACGCAAAGGCGTGGCCTGGGTGAAGCCCGATCTTCGGGGCACGCTGGACTGCGTGCCCGGACGGACCGACAGCCGGAACGTCGGACAGAAGGCAGCCGGGCACGGACCCCCCGAGGAGATTTCGGCATGACCACCGTTGCCGCGTACGCCGCACCCGCCGCCAAGGCTCCCCTGGAGCGCACCACCATCGAGCGCCGCGACGTCCGCGAGTTCGACGTCCTGATCGACATCAAGTTCGCCGGCATCTGCCACTCCGACATCCACCAGGCCCGCGAGGGCTGGGGCGAGGCGATCTTCCCGATGGTCCCCGGCCACGAGATCGCGGGCATCGTCTCCGAGGTCGGCCCCGGCGTCACCAAGTTCGCCGTCGGCGACCGCGTGGGCGTCGGCTGCCTGGTCGACTCCTGCCGCGAGTGCGACAACTGCAAGGCCGGCCTGGAGCAGTACTGCACCGGCGGCGGCGTCGGCACGTACAACGCCGTCGGCAAGGACGGCGAGCCCACCTACGGCGGCTACTCCGAGAAGATCGTCGTCGACGAGAACTACGTCGTCCGCATCCCCGACGCCCTGTCCCTGGACGTGGCCGCCCCGCTGCTGTGCGCCGGCATCACCACGTACTCCCCGCTGCGCCACTGGAACGCCGGCCCCGGCAAGAAGGTCGCGATCCTCGGCATGGGCGGCCTCGGCCACATGGGCGTCAAGATCGCGCACGCGCTGGGCGCCGAGGTCACGGTGCTCTCGCAGTCCCTGCGCAAGAAGGAGGACGGCCTCAAGCTGGGCGCCGACCACTACTACGCGACCAGCGACGAGAACACCTTCAAGGACCTCAAGGGCACCTTCGACCTGATCCTCTCCACGGTCTCCGCCCCGCTGGACCTGGACGCCTACCTGTCGCTGCTGCGCACGGACGGCGCCTTCGTGAACGTCGGCGCGCCCGAGGAGCCCGTCAAGCTCAACCTGTTCTCGGTGATCGGCGGCCGCAAGACCCTCGCCGGTTCCGGCATCGGCGGCATCCGCGAGACCCAGGAGATGCTGGACTTCTGTGCCGAGCACGGCTTCGGCGCCGAGATCGAGCTGATCGGCGCCGACCAGATCAACGAGGCGTACGAGCGGGTGCTCTCCAGCGACGTCCGCTACCGCTTCGTGATCGACGCGTCGACGATCTGACCGCGGTGCCCGTTCCCGTCCTCACCGCGGTGAGGACGGGAACCCGGTCTCAACCCCGCAGACCCGTCAGCCCGTCGTACGCGGACATGACGAGCTCCAGCCCCCGGTGGTCGGCGGCCGGTTCGCGCATCTGGTTGGTGACGTACGCGACCACCATCCGCGCCTCGGGCTCGATCATGACGAGCGAGCCGCCCCAGCCGCCCCACCCGTACGTACTGCCGAACAGCCCGTAGCCCAGCCCCCAGCGCACCGGCATCCCCAGCCGCAGGTCGTCCCCGCTGAACTGCTCCTCCCGGGCCCGCGCGCAGCCGGCCTCCGACAGCAGCCGCACCCCGCCCACGCTTCCCCCGCAGGCCGTCACCGACTGCACGAGGGCGACCGAACGGGCGTTGCCGAAGCCGCCGGCCGCGGGGATCAGCGCGCGCCGCCAGGCCACGCTGTTGCCGTCGCGGACCCGCAGGGCGGTCCCGGGGGCGGCCTCGTTGCCCGGCGCGCTCGCCGTGTAGTCCTCGTCCCGCCCCGGCGGCGGGACGGTGAGCGCGAGGCGTCCGTCGTGCTCGGCGCCCAGGCCCAGGTGGAAGTCGGCGCCCAGCGGCCCGGCCACCTCCTCGGCGAAGAACTCGCCCACACTGCGCCCGCTGATCCGCCGCACCACCTCGCCGACGAGGAACCCCTGGGTGAGTGAGTGGTACCCGGCCGCGGTGCCCGGCTCCCACCGCGGGGCCGACGCGGCGAGCCGTGCAGTGGCGGACGCCCAGTCGTACAGCTCCTCCACCGGGCCGTCCCAGTCGGGCAGCCCCGCGGTGTGCGCCAGCAGATGCCGTACCAGCACCTTCTCCTTGCCGAGCGCGGCGAACTCCGGCCAGTAGCGGGCCACGGGCGCGTCCAGGTCGAGCTCGCCGCGGTCGGCCAGGATCAGCGCGCACAGCGCCGTCATCGTCTTGGTCACGGAGTAGACGCCGACGAGCGTGTCCCGCTGCCAGGGCACCGTACGGCCGGCGTCCGCGAACCCGCCCCACACGTCCACGACGGGCTCCCCGTCCACGAACACCGCCACCGAGCCGCCGACGTCCCCGCCGTCCAGCAACTCGGCCAGCGCCCGGGGGACGGCGGTGAACAGGTCGTCGTACGAGCCCTCGATGTCAGCCATGCAAGGCATTACCCCGCATGGCCCCGCGCCGGGCAACCGAATTAGCCGACGGCACGGCCCGGGTCCACAGGGAGACGTCACTGCTCGTCGCCACGGCGAGGGTCTGCCCGGAGGGTGAGAAGCCCGCCGCCCTGAGTTCTGAGTGGCTGGAGTGGAAGAGGTGCCACCAGCGCTCGCCGTGCGGCCCGCTGTGCGGCAGTCCGCCGTCGACGGAGAGCAGGACCCGTTCGTGGGGCCAGGCGGGGACGACGACCTCGAGGGTCCAGCCGTCCGCGGTGGTGGTGTGCAGTCCTCCTCCGAAGAGCCCCGCGATGTGCACCCTGGTCCCGGCGACGGGGCCCAGCCCGGGGCAGGACAGATCGGCCGCCGTGTCCGGGGTGCTGTCCTCGGGGTCGGGATCGCGCTCGCGGGCGATCCTCTCTCCGGTGACGGCGTCGAAGAGACCGTGGCCGTCGTGCGAGACGACCATCACCAGGTCATGGCCGGTGCCGGGGTGCGAGGCGAACCCGATGCCGAGAAGCCCGCCGACCGCCGCGCAGGGGATGCGCCGCCAGGGTTCGGGCGCCGGCAGCACGGGGGCGGCCAGAAGCCGGTCCCGCATCTCCCGCTGATAGGCGGAGAGCGTCGGCTCGAGGTCCGGCCTCTCGGTCGGGGCCCTGCGCGCGGTCCACTTCTTCACGCGGTCATGATCCCCGCTTCCCGGGGTTCACCCAAGCGAATTGTCACGGCCGTCGGGCCGATCGGCGGTGCGGTGGTACGAGCGCCAGATCAGACGGTGCACGCGGGTCCAGCGGGGGATCGAGCGCACTCCGGGGATGAAGGGGACCAGCATCAGGCCCAGGCTGAGCAGGGCCATCAGACCCCAGATGAGGGCGTCGGCGTTGCCGGACGACTTGAACGGCTCGATCTGGTACCAGAACGTGTAGAGCCACAGCCAGGCCTGGCCCGGGTAGTCGCCCGTCTCGTTCATCATTCCCCACTGGTCCCCGCCCAGGTGTTGGGCGCGGGCGAGGGTCTCCAGGTAGGAGCCGTCGGAGAGGAACAGCAGGGGGCGGGTGTAGTCGGTGGCGTAGAACTTCCCCTCCGCCTGCAACTGCCCGTCCAGGGCCCCCGATCTGGCCAGTTCGAGAAGCCGCGCGACGAGGACCGGGACCGGGCCGAAGCCGCCGCCCGCGACCTTGGCGGGATCGCCGCCGGGGGCCTTGGCCAGCGCGTCGGAGTAGGCGTTGGTCCACGCCTGTCGCCGTGCGGCCGGAGCCGCGGCCCAGACGGTGAGCGCGGCGCGGACGCCGGGCGGCTCGGGTGCGTTGGCGAGCGGCCGCAGGACGAAGTCCTCGGCGGTGTCGACCGGGATGCGGACCCCGGCGGCGCTCTGCAGCCCGAGCGGCCCGAGTTTCTGCGCCGCGCCGGGCGTGTGGTTGTACGGCGGCCCGTACTCGGCCGTCCCGCTGGTGCCGCCGAGTTCGGCGGCCGCCGTCGCCGTGAAGTCCGCGCCGTCCGCCCGCGACCAGGAGGCCAGGGTCACCGGCCGGTCGTCGGGCGAGGAGAAGACGGCGGCCAGGGCGGCGGTCAGGAGCGCGACCACGACCAGGGCGATCGTGAACTCCTTGACCAGGTCGTACGACCGGGTGGGGAAGGCGGCCGGGTCCGGCACCGCGGCCCTCTCCCGTCGGCGGCGCGTCACGGCGCCTCCCCCTCGGCGGGCAGGGGCGCGGACGCGGCCGGCGCACCGTGCGCCGGGTCGGCCGCCCCGATCGGCGGCACGATCCCCCGCAGCCGTACCAGCAGGACGTGCCAGGCCGTGAGCAGACCGAGGACGAACGGCAGCAGCACGATGTGCCACATGAGCATCTGCCCGAAGTCCAGCACGTTGAAGAAGGCGCCGATACCGACCGAGTTGAGGCCGTCCTTGGCCTGCCCGGCGATCCACTGGGAGTCGAAGTTCTGCTGCACGAGGTAGCCGGTGAAGGCGGTGCCGATGGAGGTGAGGAAGCACACCACGCCCGTGATCCAGGTCAGGGCCCGCCGGCCGCGCCAGGCGGCCATGAAGAACTTGCCCCACAGGTGGATGACCATGAAGAACATGAACAGCTCCACGCTCCACAGGTGGAGGCTGTTCACGTACTTCCCGGTGTCCGAGACGTGCCACCACGCCGGGCCCTTCAGCGCGAGTACCCCGCCGGTGACCAGCACCACGACCAGCGAGCCCAGGGTGAGGGCGCCGAAGACGTAGATCCACGAGGCCATGTAGGCGGGCTGCGTGTCCGGCAGCAGCTTGTCCGGCGGCAGGGCCGCGACCGCGCGCCGCCGTACCGCTCCCGTCCAGCCGCGCGAGGCCGGCTCGTGCGGCGCGGTCATCTGCGGCCGCCGGGGAACGGCAGCAGCAGGGCGAGGACGAAGACGACCACCATCACACCGATGACCACGAGGTTCGCGACCGAGAGCTGGATCACGCCCCAGTGCACGTAGTGCCCGGTCCCGTTCAGGTCCACCGGCGCGGCCAGCGCGTGGCCCCTCGGCATTCCCGTGACTGCCATCATCGACCTCCCGTCCTTCCCGGTGCCGCCGACGACAAGCCAAGCGCCTCGGGGAGCGGAGGGCATCCGGGCCGGGCCGGCAGTGGGCCGAAAGGGGCAAAAGAAGCAGGTTTCCGGCGCCCGGGCCGCCGTACCGGACGGTCGCCGTGCCTCAGGTGACCAGGCCGTGGCGGTAGGCGTAGACGACGGCCTGGACGCGGTCGCGGAGCTGGAGTTTGCCGAGGATGCGCGACACGAACGTCTTGACGGTCTCCTGGCTGATCACGAGCGCCGCGGCGATCTCGCTGTTGGACAGCCCGTCCGCGATGAGGCGCAGGACCTCCAGCTCACGGGGGGTCAGCGGGAGGTCCTGCGGCGCGCCGCCCCCGGCGGGCCGGATCCGGCCGGCGTACCGGCCCACGAGCTGGCGCGTCACCTCGGGGTCCAGCAGTGCCGCGCCCGAGGCGACGGTCCGGATGCCGTGCAGCAGCCGGTCCGGCGGCGCGTCCTTCAGCAGGAACCCGCTCGCCCCGGCGCGCAGCGCCTCGTAGACGTACTCGTCGAGGTTGAACGTGGTCACCACGAGCACCTTCACGGGATGCGGCACCCCGGCGCCGGCCAGCAGACGGGTGGCCTCCAGGCCGTCGAGCACCGGCATGCGGATGTCCATCACCACGACGTCCGGGCGCAGCCGGTCGGCGAGTTCGACCGCGGCCCGCCCGTCCCCGCACTCGCCCGCGACCTCCAGGTCGGGCTGGGCGTCGATGATCGTCACCAGGCCGGTGCGGATCAGCATCTGGTCGTCGCAGACCAGCACCCGGATCGGTACGGTCACGCCGTGCTCCCCGCAGGTATCCGGGCCCGTACGACGAAGCCGCCGCCCGCACTCCGGTCCGCGCTGAAGTCGCCGCCCAGGATGCCGACCCGCTCGCGCAGGCCCGCCAGGCCCCGCCCGCTGCCACCGGGGGAGGCGGTCCCCGAGCCGGAGCCGTCCGTGCTGACCTCCACGGTGATCTCCCGTTCCCCGTGCCGCACCTGGACCGAAGTCCGGCTGCCGTGGGCGTACTTGAGGGCGTTCGTCAGGGACTCCTGCACCACCCGGTAGGCCACCAGGTCGGCGCTGCCGGTCGACTCGGCCGGTGTGCCCTCCTCGGTGAACTCCACCGGCTGACCGGCCCGGCGCGTCTGCTCCACGAGGGTCAGCAGCCGGCCGACCGGCGGTGTCCTGGGCTCGGCCGCGTCCGCCGTCGTCCCGGTGCCGTGGTCGGGGTTGAGCAGGTCGAGCAGGTGCCGCAGGTCGGTGATGGCCCGCCGCCCGGTGTCCGTGACGGCGGTCAGCGCCTGGTCGAGCCGGTCGGGCGCGGCGGTCAGATAGCGCGCCGCCTCCGCCTGTACCACCATCGCCGTCACGTGGTGGGTCACCACGTCGTGCAACTCCCGCGCGATACGGGTGCGTTCGGCGGTGCGGGTGTCCTCGGCGACGCGCCGCCGGCGGTCCGCCTCGGCGGCCCGGGTGGAGCGCAGCCACGCCCCGGCGCCCCACGCCAGGGCCAGCGCCAGGTAGAACGTCACGAACTCCTCCGGCGACTCGCCCGTGCCGAGCCGGGAGAGCGCCACCGCCAGCGGCACGTACGCCGCGGAGAGGACGAGTACGCAGGTCCGCCGGTGCCGTTCCAGATGGGACCCCGCGCTCAGCAGCGCGACGGGCAGCGCGGTCGTCGCGAACGCGTGGTAGCCGCGCAGCTGGTCGACGGCGAATCCGCACGTCACCAGGGCGACGGTGACGGCCGGCCAACGCCGGCGCCCGACGAGCGGAAGGCATTCCAGCAGGATCGCCACGACGGCCAGGGCGTCCGTGGGCCGGGTCGGCACCCCACCGATCACCGTGCCGTTGCCGTGCAGCGCCGGCAGGAACGAGCCGAGGAGGAACAGCAGTCCGAGCGGGAGGTCCCGTACCGTGACGTCCAGCCGGCGCCACACCTGGCCGGCCTGCTGTGGGGTCATCACCGGGCGAGTGTAGCCAGGGCGTCGACGCGCTCGGCCCGCCGCCGGGGTACCAGGTGGCCGCGCCGGCGGGCCAGCCGCAGGAAGACGATCGTCACCAGCACGCCGAACAGCATCGAGTACAGACTGGCCTCCGGGCCGAACTCACCGCCCGTGATCAGGGTCGAGCCCGACGTCGAGGCGTCCAGCAGGCCGTGCGTGGCGCCGTTGCCGGAGACCTCGGTGCCGAAGATGCCGGACTCCGCGAAGTTCCAGCCGAAGTGCAGGCCGATCGGCAGCCACAGGCTGCGCGTGGCGACGTACGCGGCGCCGAGCATCCCGCCGGCCTCGATCGCGATGGCGACGGCACCCAGCAGGGTGGCGTGCTCGTTGAACAGATGCATCGCGCCGAACAGCACGCTGGACAGTGCCAGTGCCGCGTACGTGCCCAGTCGCCGCTCCACCAGCCGGAAGAGCAGACCGCGGAACATCAGCTCCTCCGTCACGGCGGCGGCGGCCATGAAGCCGACCAGTCCGATCGCTCCCGTCAGCGAGCCGAAGCCGTGGACGTCGTAGTCCCCGAGGAACGCGATGTTCGCGATGACGCACCCGAATATCGCGACGCCGACGATCGTCCCCCGGAACAGCGACCCCCGCGCGCCCTCCCGGGCCAGCTCCGTCACCGGACGCCCCTCGGTGCGACCCACGACCCACCGGTAGACGACCACCGACAGCACGGCCGTCAGACCGCCCAGCAGCAGTGACAGCCACGCGTTGTCCTGCACCGCGGTGACCGCCTGACCGCCGACCGCGCCGACCGCCACCACGGCCAGTACCTGCCACACCAGTTTCATGACGACTCCTCTTCCGCACCCGCGACCGGAGCGCCGCGGCTGCTGAAGACGCTATGGATCCGCGCCGCGGGAATCGTCACCTCACGGTGGACACCTGCACGTAGCTCCCACGGGGGACAACACCCGTGCCGTACCACTCTCTTCACACCCCGACGCCCGGGCGTGCAACTGTTCGGGGCCGGCAGGAGTCTAGGGACCGACGCGATGTTTCCCGGGAGAACACCCTCCGTTCGCCCGTACTCCTCACAGAGGTCCTCCATGCCGATGCCCCGATCCGACCGCCGCGCCTCCCGTGCCGCGCGCGCTTCCCGTGCCGCTGTCGCCGCCCTCGGCGCCGCGGGCCTGATCGCGCTGGCCGCGGCTCCCGCCGCGTTCGCCGACGACGCCGAGCCCGACCTGGTCGTCAGCGGTGTCAAGCCGGTCGCCGGGCTGAAGCCGGGAGGCACCTTCGACGTGCCGGCCGTCGTCGCGAACAAGGGCACCGCCACCGCCGCGAAGGTGTGGATCACCTACGGCGTCACCCGGGGCCTCGACTTCGCGGAGGTCCCCTCCAACTGCTGGACCCAGCACGTCAGGTCGTACGACGAGATGCCCGAGCGGTGGACCGCGGTCTGCGAGTACGACCGTTCGGTGCAGCCCGGTGTCCTCTACACCCCCGAGACGCCGCTCCGCGTCAAGGCACTGGACCGCGCGCTCGACGACCAGCTGCGCGTGGAGGTCGACTGGAACGCCCCGTCACCGGACGAGAACGGCGAGGCCCCGGTCCCGGGAACCGCACCTGCGGTGAAACTGGCCGAGACCCACACCGGCACCGCGGGGTCCAAGCGCATCGTCGACGTGCCGGTCACCACCGTCAACACGGCCGACTTCCAGGTCACGGGCGCCGCGTTGCAGGGGAGCATCGGCGAAACGGTGCCGATGAAGCTGCAGTTCACCAACGCCGGGCCCGCCTGGGTCATGTCCACGACCGTGAAAGTCGTGGTCACCCCGCCCGCCGGGACGTCGGTCGTCAAGGTCGCCTCCTTCTGCAGGGCCGACGGGCACGTCTACTCCTGCGGCATGCGTCAGCCGGCCTACAACGAGGGCGGCCACGAGAACTACACCTTCCAGCTGAGGATCGACAAGCGAGTGCGGCACGCCAAGGGATCGGTGGCGCTGAGCACCGAGCGGCGGCCGTTCGACCCCGACAAGACCAACGACAAGGCCGACATCACGCTCGACGTCACGGGCGGGGACCCGACCGGCACTCCGAGCGGCCCGACCGACAGCCCGACGGCCGGCCCCACCAGCGGCTCGACCGGTGGGTCGACCAGCGGCTCGACCGGTGGCTCGGCCGGAGCGACGGGCGGGTCGTCGACGCCCTCCGACGACGGTACGACGCCGCCTGACGGCAACCTGGCAGCGACCGGTTCACCGGCGCTGCCGATCGCGGGCGCGGCGGCCGCGGCGATGGTCGCGGGCGCGGGCACGCTCGTCCTCGTGCGCCGCCGCCGCAACCAGAACCCGAGCTGACGACCGCCCGATCGGCACGGTTCTCAGAGCAGGCTCTCGTCGCGCACGACAAAGCCCTCCCCCAGCTCGCGACGCAGCACGTCCAACGCGGCGAGAGCCTGCTGCTCGAACCGCCGGGACTCCTCGTCGGACCACGGTGACGGATTCGGCGGGTAGTCCCAGTCGATCGACGACTGGTACCACTCGCTCAACCCGGCCAGCTCGTCCCGCGTCTCCGGGCTGATCGGGAGGCGCGCGAGATCACAGGGGTAGCCGTACGGACTGGCCATGTCCTCCGGCCACAAGGGAGTGTCGACGCCGGCCTCGAAGAAGAAACGCAGGTAGTGGACCACACCGGACCCTCTCACAGGGGGCGCGGCGCCTGCGGGGGGTGCCCAGACCGAGCAGCCGTCACCCACGAACGCGCTCCTTCTTCCTCCCGCGCTCGCCGCTGAACGCCTCCTTGCGCAGAAGATCCAGGAAGCTCGGGGTCTCCTGCGTCGTCCGTACGTCGACGAAGGCGCGCACATGCCGGTCCTCGACGGCCTGCCGCAGCAACTCGTGCGCGAGATCGGCCCGGGCGGTGTACCGGCCGGGAAGGCGTTCCGTGCCGACTTGGTAGTCGCTGACTCCGTCCCTGTCGAACAGACCGCCGGGACGGACGACCGTCCAGTCGAGGTCGGTCCCGCGGACGATCTCCTCCATGCGCCGCATGTCGTCGTACACGGTGCGCCCCATGAAACGCACGACGGACGGCTCCAGCACCTTGCGGAACAGGAAACCCTCGCCGGGCGCCGCCGTACCGAAGAGCACGGTCGAGGTCACGCCGACGAAGCGCCGGACGCCGTGCCCGGCCATGGCGCGGGCGATGTGGCCGACGCCGACGGAGTACACGGTGACGGGGCCTCGGCCGTACGGAACTCCGAGAGCCGAGATCACGGCGTCCTGCCCGGCCACCGCACGGTCGACCGCGCCGGGATCAAGCACATCGGCCCCGACCACGCGCACGCGCGGGCCCCTCACCGGAAACGCCTCGGGGGCGCGCGTGACGGCGGTGACCGCGTGCCCTTCCGCCCGCGCCTGCTCGACGGCCAGGCGCCCGGTCGGTCCGTTCGCCCCGAAGATGACGATGTTCACTGGATCTCTCCTTCTGCAGACGTGTCTGCCGACAAGAGGGCTGGGACGGCCCGCAGTGTGACGTGGGGGAGCGAGGTGAGACGTCACCCCGCTGTGGTCACAGTCCGGCCGGGTTGCGGGGCAGCCAGGCACGGTGACCGCCGCGCAGCCGGTCGCGGTCCTCGGGGCCTGCGGCGATGACGTCCGCGCCGCCGTCGTAGGGCAGGTGCAGACGGCTGAGACCGCTGTCGGTGATGATCACTCCGCTGAGTACGTCGTCCGCGACCTCGCGGAGAACGGCGTCGACCGTGCCGGGACGCCACGGCCGGAGGTCGGCGTAGAGATGCGTGGAGCTGTGGAGTTCGGGGTCGGGATCGTCGTCGTGGACCAGCGTCGTCCGACGGCCGCCTTCGGGGTGCACCTCGCGCCGCTGTGGCGGGAGTTCGGCTCCGTCCGGCTCCCAGGACCAGGCCGCCGTGATGACGTAGACGTCCGCGCCCTCGCCACACCGGTACATCATCCACAGGAACGACGGCTTGATCCATGTCAAGCCGCCCTCACAGACCTTTCTCGCGGAGTGCGTCCTGGCAGGCCACCGGGCGTATCGGCACTCTCGTTCACTCCCGTGCATGCCCGTGGCGATCGGTAAACCCGTTCGGTCGACTACTCGGTCGGTCGACGCACACCGGTGGGATCGGGATCGCTCACGACTTCGGCTTCGGCAGACCGGTCGGCCGCCCGCAGGGGACATCCGGTGCCGACGCGCGCGGCCAGGTCGGCCCGCAGCGTGGTCAGTTCGGCGATACGGGCATCGATGACCTGAATCTTCTCCTCGAAGAGCGTGGACAGCGCCGCCGCGGTGTCCGGCGCTTCGCGCAGTCTCTCGCCGGTCCGTCCGATCTCCGCCAGGGAGAATCCAAGTGCCTGCGCCGTGCGGATGTACTGCAGCCAGGCCACCGTCTCCGGCGGGAAGTCGCGATACCCGTTGGGCAGACGCGGACCTGAGACAAGCCCGACCTTCTCGTAGAAGCGGATCGTGTCTCTGGTCATGCCTGCCTGCACGGCAAGCTCACCGATGCGCATGCCCCTCCGTCGGATGTCGGGCTTGACCTTGGAGCGTACTCCACTGTTTAGCGTGAGGCGTCGCTGCCACGAGACCAGCAGGAGCCTCACCGTGAGCCGTCTTCGCACCCCCGCGCGTCCCGCCTACCTTCGCGTCGTACGCGCGAGCGCTTGGTACGACCTGGCCGTCACAGCCGGATTCGCAACTCCGTGGACCTACGCCCTGGTACACGACGCGCTGTCGTCGTGCGGCAAGGCACTCGGGCTCGGCGCTCTGCCCGAACTCGACCCGTGGCAGATCCTGTTCGCCAATCTGATGGGCTCGGTGGTGGTCGTCTGGGCCGTGCTGCGCATCGTCAGGCCGCTACCGGAGCACGGGCTGTTCGACGGCATCGCGCGCGCCCTGTTCGCGACGTGGCAGGCCTACGCACTGGCCCACGGTGTGTCGCGGCTCCTGTGGGTGTTCCTTTGCATCGAGGTGGCGTTCGGCGTCCTCCAGCTTGTGCCGTGGATTTGGGGCCGAGACGCAGACCCCGTAGGCAACAACGCAGGCCCGACCGATGGACGCCTGCTCGGCACAGCAAGCCGGTGACATGCGAGCACGCCCACCCGTGCCGCTCACCGGTGGGCGTGTCCGCCTTCCCGTTCCCGCCGGCGTGCAGCCGCGACGCGAGGGCGCCGGCGCGGCTTGATGACCCACGTCATCCTGTCCCGCTTCCACCCGGCGGGAAACCGCCCGTCGCGTGCGGCCGGCAGACCGATTTCCGGGGAGTACGCCTGGTAGACGGTGATCGTGGACTCCGAGTGGGCCGCGCGAATCCTGTGTTGCGGTTCTTCCGTGGCGTACCGCGTGAGGGCGGCGGGTTCGGGCGGCCACTGATTTTCGGCGGCAGCCACCGCCACCGCCGCCGGAAGCTGAGCGGTGCGGTGTCGCTGGAAGCTCAACCGGGTGTGATCGCATAGCGCGCCATGACGTCGACGAGCAGTTCGACGCGGATGCGGGAGCGGCTGTCCACCGTTCCCTGGACGCTCACCGACACCTCGCCGCCGCCCACGGATCGGGCGATGTGGAGGTCCACGCGGGTGCGCCCGACGAGGGGGTGTGTGTACCAGGCCGAGCGTGGTTGCTCGTCGTCGGTGTGGGGCAGTGCGGTGTCGATGGCCAGCCAGTCGCTGTCGTCGAAGTCGTAGGCCACCTCTGCCGCCAGCGACTCGCAGAAGGCGCGGAGGTTGGCCTCCCGGATCCAGCCCTCCGCGACGGTCCTGTCGCCGGGCGCCGCGGCCGGGGAGCCCATGGTGTCGAGGTCCTCGTACAAGGCGTCCAGCACCCGATGTGTCGGCTCACCAGCGGGTGTTGTCTCTATGAGGACCCAGCCGGGCATCTGCTGCCGGAGCCCTGTGGGCAGGTCGTCGCTGTTCGGGTCCGCAAGTCGGTACAGGACGCTGAACACGGTCTCCCGGGCGACGGCGCGGGCGATCCGCGTTGTCTCCGCCACGGGATCGGTGAGGCGGGCTCCCTCCGCCTTCATTCCGTCACGAAGGGGGTTGACCGCGGCGGCGTCCCAGCCCTCGATGTCCTGGGACAGAGCACGCAGGAGCCGGTACCGGGCCAGTTGAGGAAGGTTCCCCTCGACCTCCGACTCGGCCCAGCCTTCCGGATCCTCGGCGCCGAGAGCGGCGAGCAGACGTCTGAGCCTCTCGGCGTCGGTCACTGGATCAGCCGTTCGCCCCGGCCACGCCCACAGGACAGGACACCCCGGAACTTCTCGCCTGCGCCGACGATGCTCATGGATGTAGGTGAACCTCAGGTCTTCCTCAGGAAATGCGAGGAAGCCGATAGCCCATCCCCAGCACTGACATGATCGCATCAGTTGCCCGCATGTCCCGAAGAACTGCAAGGGCGGCAATCCACACCCACCCTTTGCATGCCGCCTCTGGAAGGACCGATATGCCTCGCCGCACCCGTGCAGCAGGAATTAGCTTCCTGTGCGCTGCGATGGCCTTCCCCGTCGCCGCGTGCACATCAGACCATTCGGACACCAGGCAGGCTCAGCAGCCTCCGCGATCCCCCTCGCCCAGCCCGGCAACGGCAACCGCCGCACCGAACACCGCACGACCCTTCGTGCTGAAGCCGCCGGAGCTGGACGCCGACGAGACTCTCGCCGGCCGACAGGGAATGACCAGCGGGAATGCCAGCATCGCCTACAGGAAGGGCAAGAAAGGCGACGCCCTCATCGTGGCAGTGAGCTGCCAGGGCGAAGGGAAGATCAAGGTTGTCGTGCGTTCCGTACACGTCTCCTTCTCACAGCCATGCGTCGCCGACAAGAACAGCACCAACTTCAACCAGGTTGACCTGACAGGGGCAGATCGAAACGGCGTCGCCTCGGTCGAAGCACCCTCGGCCGTGCGTTGGTCCATGACCATCGGTCATGGCGCACCTGTACAGGAAGAGTCACCTGAGGAGAGCTAAGAGGTTGCCAATGCGGCTTGACGGACACGTGAAGCCACGCTCACGGACCATCTATGACGATGAGCCATATCCCCGTGGCCGCCCACAGGGCAGCGCGACGGGCCATAGCCGGCGTACCTCGATGTCGGGGGAGAGCGTCTCGTCGGGGTAGGCCATGCGCTGGAACGCCGCCCGTCGATTCGCCACGGCGGCGATCACCCCCAATCGAGAAGGGGGCGCCGAACTCGGCCAGCGCGGAAACCGCAGAGCGGCCGTGTCGCAGGCTCCTCACGCACTCTGCGGGCGTACGTTCCGAAAGCCGCCCTTGACGTCAGCTTTCGGCTCTGGCCACACCGACCGGGCAAGAGACACCCGTTCTGGTGATCTGCTTCGCCCATGTCGATGCATGGTGCGCCAGTGCGACGGACTCCCCCCACCCTTCGACGGTCTGGTGCAGAGGCGTCCATCGATCGCCATATATGCCGAACTCACCCTCAGGTCCGATCATGAAAGAGTAAGGAACCGCGGTCCGCTGTGGCCCCGCTTCGAACCACCACCCTTCAGCCTGTGAGCCTTCCGGAACATCGGTGTCCAGGTACTTGGGCCCACCGTCGTAGTGGGGAGCGGGAGGCAGTACGAGCCCACCCCAACGCTCCTGATACGCAGTCGCCCGGTCAATCTCCGCAGAAGGGATCCCGAGCGCAAGGTATTGCTCCCTGTGCCGGCTCACACGCGGTACGTCGACCTTGATGCCGTGGGCGAGGACAAAGTGTCGGGCCCACTTCGTCAGCCCCTCAGGCGCATGATTGAGCTGAAACTCCACGCGAGCGACGCTACTTGGTGCCGACAAGCGGGGTTCAGAGCGGCCTGCGTGTCCAGAGAGACAGATGGCTGCTCGTAGCTACGGCAATGGTCTGGAGTTTGTGAATGCGGTTGATGACCCATGTCAAGCCTTGCTCACAGATCCTTTCATCCATGGCCGGCTGTGAACCGCACGGCTCACAGCCCACTGTTCGGCCTCGCGCTTCACCGATTGACTCGGCTCAAGTTTCTGTTCACCGAGTGGACGACTTAGTCGGCATCGTCGCCGTTCATGCCGCTCTCGATGCCGAGGGCCTGTCGCATCTGCTGCTGCATGACAGCCAGTTGGCTCCACGACTCGTCCACTCCTGCCGCGAAGGCGCTCAGATCCTCGTGATCGTACGGCGTGGTCGTGGCTGCGCGCTTTAGCAGTCCATAGCCCGTGTTCAGGCGGTGACCAGCATCTGTGGCTGCCGCGAGCACGTCGTCAGGCACCAGCATCTCGGCCTCTGCATAGCTGTCACGTTGAGCGATGCGACTGGCTTCGAGTTGCTCTAGGCATAGGTGGACACCGGTGTCCCTCCGCAGCGCGTGCAGGAGGTTGACCTGGGCGGTCATGTACTGCCGTGAGGCCGTATTCAGCGCTATGTAGCAGGAACGGAGCAGCACGACGAGAGCCTCCGCCTTCTGCTCTGCGCGCTCTGCTTGCCGAAGCTCCTCGGCGTGCTCGCGCTCCTCGCGTCTCTGAGCGTGCGCCGCTTCCAGTTCCATCCGTTTCGTCCGGTCGGCTCGACTCTGGGTCAGGAGTGCTGCGCCGAGCGTGCCACCAACCCCCACGATGGCGACCACCAGCGCGGACCATCCCCCGCTCATGCCCTCACTCCTTGCCTACGCAGGCCGTGGGAATTGCTCTCACAAGGGGAGGCCTGCTCTCCGCGGACCGTACCGCCTCTCACAGCAAGCTCTCGTCGCGGACGATCCACCCAGCACCCAACTCGCGGCGCAGGACCTCCAATGCGGCATGCGCCCGCTGCTTGAACTGTTGGAGTTCCTCATCGGACCGCGGTGACGGATCCGGCGGATAGGCCCAGTCGATCGACGACTGATACCGCTCGCTCAGCCTGGCCAGCTCGGCCCGTGTCCGGACTGATCGGCAGGCGCGCCAGATCACAGGGATAGCCGTATGGGCTGCACATGTCCTCCGGCCACAGCGGGGTGTCCACGCCGGCCTCGAAGAAGAACCGCAGATAGTGGATCACGATGAAACTCTCTCACAAACCTGCCGATTGCCACTCGGTCCATCATGCCCACCAGGCTGCACCAGCAGCGGGGTTGAGGCCTGTGAGCACTGCTTGATGATCTATATCAAACAGTGCTCACAAAGCAATTTGGCTCAGGTGACGCAGATCTGACCGGGAGTGCGTTCCGACGCCAGCCGGCTCCAGGCTGCTTGCTCCCTCAGCACCAGCGGACGTGGTCGGCCGCGCCCTGGCCTGTGCTGATGGCGTGGCGAAGAACGCGCAGGGGGCCGTCAAGCAACTCGTCGGCGTCGTGGTCGTCGACGCGCTGAACAGGGATTCGTGCGCCTTGCCCCGCCACTACCTACGCCAGCCCCCGGGCACGTCGCAGGGCACCGTCACAGGGGGTGCGGATCCTTTGAAGTGACGGTCGACCCCGCGTGACCTGCGGGTCAGTGTTGGTCGTCGTGCCTGGGACTTTTGCTCAGGAACTGGTTGGCAGCCTCGACTGCTTCCCGGCTGAGCTCTTCGCGAGAGATGCCCCAGCTCTCCTCCCAGTCGTCCAGATTGATCGCGCAGGAAACGAGAGATTGCAGGCTCTCTGGATATCCGAGGTCGTAAGCGATGTCTGCCCAGATGAGGTGTGTCCCGGTGGCCGGGTCGAGCGAGCCGTCCGCGATCTGGCCGGCGATCCAGTGGGCCATCGCCCACTTCGCGGCCCGGGAGTCGGCTGGCGGGTGAAAGGTGAGCCCCAGTTCCTCCAGCACCTGGTCGAAGAGCTCGGGCGCTTCGGGCTCCTCGCTGCGAAGGAGTCCTGCCAGCATGGCGAGTGAAGGGCTCTCGACGTCGGCGATCAGGGCGTCCAGCCCGGCCTGAATGAGGCGGTCGGATCCGACATGCCTCCCGAATGCCCTCTCGCGCGCAAGGTGGCTGAGCTGCTTGAGTGCCTCGTCGTGCGTCATCTGGGCCTTCTTCATCGGTGCCTTGGGACGGCAGCCTCGCATCCCCGTCGCGTCAGCGCCAATGGTTTCGGGTGTGCTTCCTCTCGGGCTGGCTGACCTGGGAAGACCCTCATTGAGAGGGTGGGAGATGGCGGCTTCAGGTCGGTCACCCCATGACCTTTGCCGAGTGGTTGTACCGCTATCTGTTCGGCGAGGAGATGGCGGGCTGGGACAGCGCGGCCTTCTACCCCGGCCCCGTGAGGCTGGAGTTTCCACCCGCAGGACCGGGCCAGCCCACTCGAGTACGGCATCGCTGAGACGTCGCTCCATGTGCCGGACGCTACTTGTCCCGCAGGGGCGACTGCCTGCCGTCCGCTGCCGACGTGCTCCGTCACGTCGAGCAACGGGTCGAAAATCGGTGGTCCCCTGAGCCGGCCGAGCCCACGCTGTACGCCATGGAAGAACGACTCCGCAGGATTCGCGCGCTCCACACGCCGTCCACGATCACCGTCTACCAGGCGTACTCCCCTGAGATCGGACTACCCGCCATCCAGGACGGCCGTTTTCCCGCTGCGTGGAAGCCTGGCCGCATGACATGGATCAAGCCCAGTTTCATGTGGATGATGTACCGGTCCGGCTGGGGCGCGAAGGAGGGTCAGGAGACCGTCCTCTCCGTCGAGATCACTCGCGACGGCTTCGACTGGGCGCTGCGCCATGCCTGCCTGTCGAGTTATGTCCGCGGACTGCACCCTGATCGCAATGCCTGGCAGAGCGACCTCAAGCGCGCACCGGCCCGCGTCCAGTGGGATCCAGAACGCGATCTGCACCTGCGTCCCCTGCCGCACCGCTCGCTGCAACTAGGGCTCTCGGGCGAGGCATCATCTCGTTACGCGGACGAGTGGATCGTGTCCATCAGCGACGTGACTCCAGTCGCCCACGAGATCCACGCACTCGTCAGAGACGGCGAACTGGACTCAGCTACCCGGCTGCTCCCCCAAGAGAAGGAATACCCCGCCGGCGAAGAGCTCCTGGCCCACCTGAGTCCCTGACCGGCAGTCCAGCCACAACGGCCGGCAACACCATGGGGCAGTGGCAGCACAGGTCTATGAAAGCGGCTTGATGACTCAGGTCATCCGGTCCGCTTCCAGGCGGCGGGAAGACGGCCGTCGTGGACGGCCGGCAGGCCGATTTCCGCGGAGTACGCCTGGTACACGGTGATCGTGGATTCCGAGTGGGCCGCGCGGATCCTGCGTTGTGGTTTTTCCCTGGCGTACACCGTGCGGTGGGCCGGTTGAGGCGGCCACTGATTTTCGGCGGCGGTTCACTGTGACGACAGCAGTTGCCGCAGCACCGTGCTGGTTGCCGGTTCGGAGATCTTCGGCGTCTCGACTGTGAGAGCGACGGTGAGTCGGCCCGGGCCGCCACGGTCGCCCCCACGAGCAGGTGTCAGGACGGTGAGCTGGTTGCCGGCCGATCTGCGGGAGGGGTGTTGCCGGGAATAGCCTGGAGAAGAGCTGCACCGGGATGGCGCGGACCCTGTGAAGGGGAGGTAGAGCCATGTCCTGGAATCTGAACGGCACATATCTGGAGAGCTGCAACTGCAACGTGGTGTGCCCCTGCACCACTTCGGGCCTCACCGCACCGGCCGACCACGAGCGCTGCCAGGTGACCTTGGCCTTCCACGTGGACAGCGGGAGCGTGGACGGCGTGGATGTCTCCGACCGCAGCGTCGCCGTTTTCATCGACGCGCCCCGCGTGATGGCCGACGGCGGCTGGCAGGTGGCGCTGTACCTCGATGCTTCGGCTGACGACGGCCAGGCGGAAGTGTTGGGCAAGGTCTTCTCCGGCCAGGCCGGCGGGCCGATGGCGGCGCTCACCCCGCTCATCGGCGAGGTCCTCGGGATGGAGCGCGTTCCCATTGACTACCGCGACGACGGCCGCCGCCACGCCGCGCGGGTGGGCGACACCATCGACATCGAGATCGAGGAACAGGTTGCCCCTCAGTACGGGGAGGACGGTCCGGTCATGCGCTTGACCGGCATGTTCCACCCGGCGAACAGCACGCTGACCATTGCCCGGTCCACCCGGGCGACGGGTGACGGCGTATACGGCCGGTCCTGGGACTTCTCCGGCGGCAACGGGCACTCGGCGCCCTTCACGTGGTCCGCGTGACCGGTCGGCCGGTCACCCTCCGCCACGGGGCCGGTCCTGCCGGACTACTGCTGGTCGTGGCGGCTGCCGCCTGGGTCTGGGTGGTGACACGCTGGGGCGGCATGGAGGCGATGCCGGGCACCATGGGCCTGGGCCTGCCCGCTTTCCTGACCGTGTGGACGCTGATGATGGCTGCGATGATGCTGCCCGCCACAGCGCCCGTCGGAGCGCTGTACGCACGCACCATCACCGTGCACCGAGCGCCGCGCATGGTCGTTTTCACGCTCGCCTACCTGCTTGTCTGGGCCGCGGTCGGGCTGCCGGCGTACGGGCTGGCCGCCGGCCTGGGCCGAGTGGAGAGCCTCCCCCCGTCGGCAGGGACCGCAGTGGCCGCGACGGTGTTCGCGGTCAACGGTGTCTACCAGCTCACGCCCCTCAAAGACCGCTGCTTGGCGAGGTGCCGATCGCCAATCGCGCTGATGCTGCGCTACGCCTCGTACTCGGGGCCCTCACGCGATCTGCGCGCGGGAGCCCACCACGGGGTCTTCTGCCTGGGCTGCTGTTGGTCGCTGATGGTGCTGTTCGCGGCGTTCGGCGTGATGAACCTGTGGGCCATGGTGGCTCTGACCGCCGTGATCACCACTGAGAAGCTGGCTCCGGCCGGCCGTCTGGTGGCCCGTGTCGTGGGGATCGCCTCGATCGCCCTGGCCGTCGCTGTCTTCTGGTTCCCGGAGCTGGCTCCTGGCCTCACCGGTGGCGGTACGGCCAGTATGTGAGGGCGGGCAAGTGCCCGCGCAAGATCTCACGCCGGGCGGGCACGCGAAGGTCCGGCTCGCGGGGCCGCAGAAGGTTCTGCCTGGCCTGGTGCCGCCCTGGCGTCACGCGCTATTGCCTCTCGGTCGCCTTTGAGCGTTCGCCGGTGTTGGGACCACCACGTTGCGACGGTGACGGCCAAAGCGCCGGCCCCGCTCAGAGCACCGATCGCACTCCACGGTTCGCCCATGCCGGCCCGCCCTCAACAGCCCTGCCAGAGGATTGGTTGAGTGTCTCGCCTACTCCCCAGCAGGAGCAATGCCCGTCGGGCACGACGCTCCCCGGTTCGTCTCGGACGGGTCACTCAGCTTGACCCCCGTCCCACCCAACCCGCAGTACCCATCCGGGTTTTTGCTGCCTGAAAGGTACTGCTGGTGGTACCCCTCCGCCGGATAGAACGGGCGGTCCTGCGCCGGCAGGATCTCCGTCGTGATCGTGCCGTGGCCCGCGCCGGTCAGGACGCGTTGGTAGGCCGCGCGGGAGGCCTCGGCGGCCCGGGCCTGTTCGGGGGTGTGGGTGTGGATCGCCGAGCGGTACTGGGTGCCCACGTCGTTGCCCTGGCGGAAGCCCTGGGTCGGGTCGTGGGACTCCCAGAAGGTCTTCAGGAGGCGTTCGTACGAGATGACCTCGGGGTCGAAGACCACGCGGACCATCTCCGTGTGGCCGGTCAGGCCGGAGCAGACCTCCTCGTAGGTGGGGTGCTCCGTGTAGCCGCCCTGGTAGCCGACCAGGGTGGTCCACACCCCGGCCGGAAGCTGCCAGAACGTGCGCTCCGCGCCCCAGAAACAGCCCAGGGCGAAGTCGGCGACCTCCAGGCCCTCGGGGTAGGGGCCCAGGAGCGGGGTGCCGAGGACGGTGTGCCGGTCGTGGACCGTGAAGATCGGCTTCGGGCGCCCCTGGAGAGCCTGCTCGGGGGTGGGGAGGTGCGGTGAACGGCTGTACAGGAACATGCGGTCTCCAAGCGAGGGGCCGGGGGTTCGCTGCCGTCAACATGCCGTGCCGGGGCGGCATTCCGCCGCGGCCGGTCAGTGCGGCAGCGTCGCCGGGCTGCCGCCGTTCGCCTCGTAGCCCGCGACCGCCAGCGCGCGGTACACCGCGAACTCGGCGGCGGGGTCGGCGGACAGGGTCCAGGGCAGGGCCCCGACGTGTCCGTCGATGTGTATGAGCTGGTTCATCGCCTCGCCCCAGCGCTCGGCGCGCACGAGGAAGAAGACCAGCAGGTGCCGTACGTGCGCCAGCATGGGGTCGTCGGGGCGGGCCGAGTGGACCGCGTGCAGGGCGCCGTGGATCGCCTTGGTCACGACCTCGCTCTGGTAGAAGCCGCGGACCAGGTTCACCTCGGGCAGGTGCTCGAAGACCGCGAAGAGCGGCATGGCGGCGAGGAGGGAACCGCGCGGGGCGCGGGCGGCCGCGGCCTCGGCGAAGGCGTACGCCTGCTCGCGCGAGCCGTGCCACTTCTCGCACCAGTAGTGCAGGGCCGCCAGGTGCGCGCCCATGTGGGACGGGGCGCGGTCCAGGATCTTCAGCCACAGCTGATCGAACTCCGGCTCGGAGTAGCCGAGTCCGCGGGCCACCGACAGCTCGACGATGTACGGGACCGGGTCGCCGGGGGCGAGCAGCGCCGCGTCCCCGCAGGCCGCCGACGCCTCCTCCATGATGATCCGGAAGTCGTCCGTGCCCGGCGTCGACGTCCGCCACGCCTGCTGCACCAGGAACTCGGCGTGCACGGCGGCACCGCCGGCGTCCTTCGGCTGCTCGGTTCGCCACACCCGCAGCCACTGGCCGCCCGGCAGCTCGCCGACCCCGCCCGGCCGCTCTTTCAGCTCCAGCGACGCGGCGCCCGCGAAGGCCTGCACACGCTGCCAGCGCAGCTCGCCCTCCGCCTCGGTGCCCGCGAGCAGCTGGGAGGCCGCCCGGTAGTCCTGCGTGCGCTGCACCAGGTCCAGCACGTCCAGCAGGTCGTGGTCGGGGCCCGGCATGCGGACGTCCAGCTCCTCCTCGCGCACGAAGCCGTAGTCCGCGGGGTCCGCGGCGTCCGGGTGGCCGGCCGGGACCTGCTCGATCATGCCCCGCCGGCGCCGCATGACCGGAAGCAGCACGAAGCCCAGCATGGCGACCGCGACCAGGACCCAGAGAATCTCCATGCCTCAAGCGTTCCAGACGCCTCGGACAATTGGCGAACCGGTCCGCCGACCTGTGGACAACCCGACGCCACGGCATTCCGGACCGCCACGGCGGCCGTCCGGCCGAAGCGCCTCGGCCACCGAGGGAAAACCCGCCGGTCCCGCCTCCCGAGCCTCGTCGTCCGGCACCCGTCCCGCGAGCGCACTACGCTCGGTCCCCATGAGCGACAGGCATATCAGTCAGCACTTCGAGACCCTCGCGATCCACGCGGGCAACACCGCCGATCCCCTCACCGGCGCCGTCGTCCCGCCGATCTACCAGGTCTCGACCTACAAGCAGGACGGCGTCGGCGGTCTGCGCGGCGGCTACGAGTACAGCCGCAGCGCCAACCCCACCAGGAGCGCTCTGGAGGAGAACCTCGCGGCCCTCGAGGGCGGCCGCCGCGGTCTCGCGTTCGCGTCCGGACTGGCGGCCGAGGACTGCCTGTTGCGTACGCTGCTCAGCCCCGGTGACCACGTGGTCATCCCCAACGACGCGTACGGCGGCACGTTCCGTCTCTTCGCCAAGGTCGTCTCCCGGTGGGGCGTGGAGTGGTCGGTGGCCGACACGAGCGACCCGTCCGCCGTACGGGCGGCCATCACCCCCAAGACCAAGGCCGTGTGGGTGGAGACCCCCTCCAACCCGCTGCTCGGCATCACCGACATCGCCGCCGTCGCCCAGGTCGCCCGGGACGCGGGCGCGAGGCTCGTCGTGGACAACACCTTCGCCACGCCGTACCTGCAGCAGCCGCTGTCGCTCGGCGCGGACGTCGTCGTGCACTCCCTGACCAAGTACATGGGCGGCCACTCGGACGTGGTCGGCGGCGCCCTGGTCGTCTCCGACGAGACGCTCGGCGAGGAGCTCGCCTACCACCAGAACGCGATGGGCGCGGTCGCCGGGCCCTTCGACTCCTGGCTGGTGCTGCGCGGCACCAAGACGCTGTCGGTGCGCATGGACCGGCACAGCGAGAACGCCACCAAGGTCGCCGAGCTGCTCACCCGGCACGCGCGCGTGACGCGTGTGCTCTACCCGGGCCTGGAGGACCACCCCGGTCACGAGGTCGCCGCCAAGCAGATGCGGGCCTTCGGCGGCATGGTGTCGTTCCAGGTCGAGGGCGGGGAGGAGGCGGCCGTCGAGGTCTGCAACCGCGCCAAGATCTTCACGCTCGGCGAGTCCCTGGGCGGCGTCGAATCGCTGATCGAGCACCCCGGGCGGATGACGCACGCGTCCACGGCCGGCTCGCTCCTGGAGGTGCCCGCCGATCTCGTGCGGCTCTCCGTGGGCATCGAGAACGTCGACGACCTCCTGGAGGACCTGCAGCAGGCGCTCGGCTGACCGCCCGCTCACCAGCCCGTGTACGGGGGAGTCGTCTGCGAGGGCGGCTCCACCCACGGGCGGGCCGTCAGCGCCCACACCACGAACGCCACCGTGGCGGCGCACAGCAGCAGCCACATCAGACGCCGGACGATCCTCCTGCGGCGCAGCATCCGGGCGCCGCGCCGCATGACGTCGGCGTACAGCTCGGGCGGCACGGGTGGCGGTTCCCGCTCCATGAGCCGACGCACGGTGGCCTCACGCTCGGGCCGATTCACGCCGCACCTCCCGGATCCGCACCCGCAGCCTCCTGAAACGGGCCGTCGTCACGCACGAACGCCCGCGCCTCATGACGGCGCCACCTTCGCGCCGATGACCGGCGCGGGCCTGCCGGGTGCCGGATGCAGCAGCGACGTCGTCGCGCGGTCGCAGATGGAGCGCACGCGGTCGACGGGGAGACCGAGCAGCGCCGCCGTCTGCTCCTCGGCGACCCCCTCGTACAGCCTGAGCACCAGGATCAGGCGTTCCTGCGGTGCCAGCCCGGCCAGGGCGCTGTCGGGGTGCGGCCGGCTCCGGCCGAAGCCGCCGTACTGGTGCCACGCGGCACGCGCGAAGCGGGTGGCGAGACACTGGCGGGCGCGGTCGTACGGGTCCTCGCCGCGCAGCCGGTCCCAGCACGCGTACGTGTGCGCGAGGGCGTGTGTCAGCAGCCGCCGCGCCCGCGGGTTGTCCTCCGGCAGTTCCGCCGTGAGCAGCGTCGCGGCGTGCAGCAGCCGCCCCGCCGCGCCCGCGACGAACGCCTCGAACTCCCGGGCCCGGCGGGCACCTTGGGACACCTGCCGTTGTCGCACCGCGCCTCCCGCCCTGACGCGCCCCTGTGGGACCGGGACCCGGCCGCGTACGGCATGCGGAACCGTGTGCGACGGGGGCCCGATCTCATATGAGGCCAGGGGCGGCCTTTCGGTCAAGAGCCGCGCGCCACCCATGCGTGCGGGAGGGGCCGAGGGAGTGTGCGTGAGGCACGCCCGCCGCTGCGTCGCCCGCGGCGCCTAGGAGGGCTGCGAAGCCTCCGGACCCGGTACCCCCTGCACGGTCATCCGGGCGGAGAGGGCGGTGTTGAAGCGCGTGAGGAGCGTGCAGAACGTCTCGCGCTCCTCCGGCGCCCAGTCATGTGTCAGCTCGGCCATCAACTGGCGCCTCGACGAGCGCACTTCCTCCAGCCGTGACTGCCCGCGCGGGGACAGCTGGAGCACCACCGCGCGCCCGTCCTCGGGGTGCGACGTGCGCTTGACCAGACCGGTGTCGACGAGCGGAGCCACCTGCCGGGTGACCGTCGAGGAGTCGATGCCCATGCTGGCCGCGAGCGCCTTGACGCCCATGGGGCCCTCCTTGTCGAGGCGGTTGAGCAGCAGGTATGCGGCGCGATCCATGGAGTTGCGCACCTGCCCGACCCCGCCGAGCCGGGTCTGTTCGGCACGACGGGCGAAGACCGCCACCTCGTGCTGCAGCGTGTCGAGGAGACCGGTGTCACCGACGGTCGTCATGTCCATCGACATTTCAGGTGTTGTGGGCATGGCCGGAGGCTCGCTTCATGAAGGTGGTCTGTGAATGGGGGACAGAGTACGCGGCCGGGAGGCGGGCCGTACCGGCGCTGCGCAAACCAGTCTCGGACGTTGGTCACACCGGTCGCGCGCGCCTGTGAACTGCGATGCTTGAGTCATGAGCTACAGCACGGCTGACTCCTTGCGGTCCGTCACCCTGGACGACGTACGTGGCGCCCAGAAGATGCTCTCGGGCGTAGCGCGGATGACGGCGATGGAGGGCAGCAGGCACCTGTCCCAGCTGGTCGGCGCGCCGGTGCACCTGAAGTGCGAGAACCTCCAGCGGACGGGCTCGTTCAAGCTGCGCGGCGCGTACGTCCGTATCGCCGGGCTGCTGCCGGAGCAGCGGGCCGCCGGGGTCGTCGCGGCGAGCGCCGGCAACCACGCGCAGGGCGTGGCCCTGGCGTCGTCGCTGCTCGGGGTGCGGGCGACGGTGTTCATGCCGAAGGGCGCCCCGCTGCCGAAGATCAGCGCGACGCGCGAGTACGGCGCCGAGGTGCGCCTGCACGGGCAGGTGGTGGACGAGACGCTGGCGGCCGCCCAGGCGTACGCGGCCGAGACGGGCGCGGTGTTCATCCACCCCTTCGACCATCCCGACATCATCGCGGGGCAGGGCACGCTCGGCCTGGAGATCCTGGAGCAGTGCCCGCAGGTGCGGACGATCGTCGTCGGCATCGGCGGCGGCGGCCTTACGGCGGGTGTCGCGGTCGCCGTGAAGAGCCTGCGGCCGGACGTGCGAATCGTCGGTGTGCAGGCGGAGGGCGCGGCGGCGTACCCGCCCTCGCTCGCGGCCGGGCACCCGATGTCGATCGAGCATCCGGCGACGATGGCCGACGGCATCAGGGTCGGGCGGCCCGGTGACGTGCCGTTCGGGATCATCGAGGAACTGGTCGACGAGGTCCGCACGGTCACCGAGGACGCGCTGGCCGCCGCGCTGCTGCTGTGCCTGGAGCGGGCCAAGATGGTCGTCGAGCCGGCCGGCGCGAGCCCGGTCGCGGCGCTGCTGAGCGATCCGCGCGCCTTCGAGGGGCCGGTCGTGGCGGTGCTGTCCGGCGGCAACGTCGACCCGGTGCTGCTGCAGCGCGTGCTGCGGCACGGCATGGCCGCGCAGGGCCGCTACCTGGCCGTACGACTGCGGCTGACGGACCGGCCGGGGGCGCTCGCGACGATTCTCGGGGTGTTGTCAGTGGTCGACGCTAACGTCCTCGATGTGAGCCACGTACGGACCGACCCACGGCTCGGGCTCACGGAGGCGGAGGTCGAGCTGCACCTGGAGACGAAGGGGCCGGAGCACTGCGCCGAGGTCGGCCGCGCCCTGCGCGAGGCGGGCTACACGATCATCGACTGACGCGCCGGGATGCGCACCGCCGCACCGGAAAAACCCCAGCTCAGGAGCTCTTCGTCACCCGTTCGGGAAAATCCGTTGAGACACGCGATACATCGCGTTATGGTGTGTCTCGTAGCTGCTCCCTCGTCCGTCCGGCATCCGTCGGGCGGAGCGAAGCGCACAAATCTAGGCTTTCCGAAGAATCCCCGACGACGTGGAGACTCATATGCCAGGCGCCATCTATGCCGAAGGCCTGGTGAAGACCTTCGGTGACGTAAGGGCTCTGGACGGCGTCGACCTCGATGTCCCCGAGGGCACCGTCCTGGGTCTGCTCGGGCCGAACGGCGCGGGCAAGACGACCACTGTCCGCTGTCTGACCACCCTGCTGCAACCGGATAGCGGCAGGGCCGTCGTCGCGGGCCTCGACGTGCTCAAGCACCCGAACGAGGTGCGCCGCTCGATCGGCCTGTCCGGCCAGTTCGCCGCCGTCGACGAGTACCTGACCGGCCGGGAGAACCTGCAGATGGTCGGCCAGCTCTACCAGATGAGGGCCAAGGCCGCGAAGGCCCGGGCCGACGAGCTGCTGGCCCAATTCGACCTCACGGACGCCGCCGACCGCACCGCCAAGACGTACTCGGGCGGCATGCGCCGCCGGCTCGACCTCGCCGCCGCCCTGGTCGTCTCCCCGCCCGTGATGTTCATGGACGAACCGACGACCGGCCTCGACCCCCGCAACCGCCAGATGCTGTGGGAGGTCATCAAACAGCTCGTCTCCGGCGGTACGACCCTGCTGCTGACCACGCAGTACCTGGAAGAGGCCGACCACCTCGCCCACGACATCGCGGTCGTCGACCACGGCCGCGTCATCGCCCGCGGCACCTCCGACCAGCTCAAGGCCCGCACCGGCGGCGAGCGCGTCGAGGTCGTGGTGCACGAGCGCGAGCACATCCCCACCGCCCGCGAGGTCCTCGGCGGCTTCGGCAAGGGCGACGTCACCGTCGAGGAGCACACCCGCAAGCTCACCGTCTCCGTCACCGGCGGCGCCAAGCTGCTGGCCGAGATCATCCGTGAACTGGACGTCCGCGGCATCGAGATGGACGACATCGGCCTGCGCCGCCCGACCCTCGACGACGTCTTCCTCTCCCTGACGGGCCACGTGGCCGAGGCGAAACCGGAGGAGACCGACGCGACGGCGGACGCCCCCGCCAAGGACCGCAAGCAGAAGAAGGAGGCCGCCAAGTGAGCGCCGTGACCGACGCCCTCAGGGTCGCGCCGACCGGGAACCCCGTCAGCCAGTCCGTCCGGGACTCCATGGTCGTCGCCAAGCGGAACCTGATCCGCATGTCCCGGATCCCCGAAATGATCATCTACGGGCTCATCCAGCCCATCATGTTCGTGGTGCTGTTCACCTACGTCTTCGGCGGCTCCATGCAGATCGGCGGCAGCACCAGCGCCACCGACTACAAGAACTTCCTGATGGCCGGCATCTTCGCGCAGACCGTCACGTTCGCCACCGCCAGCTCCGGCGCCGGCATCGCCGACGACATGCACAAGGGGCTCATCGACCGCTTCCGCTCCCTGCCCATGGCACGCGGCGCGGTGCTGACCGGGCGCACGCTCGCCGACCTCGTCCAGACGGCGCTGACCCTGGTCGTGCTCGCCGTGGTCGCGCTCCTGGTCGGCTGGCGGGTCGGGTCGAACGGCCCCACCAACGCCGCCAAGGTCCTCGCCGCCTTCGGCCTGCTGCTCCTGCTCGGCTACGCGTTCACCTGGATCGGTGCCCTGATCGGCATGTCGGTGCGCACCCCCGAGGCCGCCACCTCCAGCGGACTGATCTGGCTGTTCCCGGTGACGTTCATCTCCAACGCCTTCGTGGACACCAGTCACATGACCCCGTGGCTGCGCCACATCGCCGAGTGGAACCCCTTCAGCGCCACCGTGCAAGCCTGCCGGGTGCTGTTCGCCAACCCCGGCCAGTCGCAGTCCGGAGCCTGGCCGATGCAGCACCCGGTGTGGGCCTCGCTGATCTACTCGGCCCTGATCATCGTCGTCTTCCGGACCCTCGCGGTACGCAAGTACCGCTCGGCGACGGCCTGAGCGGCCCGCGCGCACCGTGCGGCGACCGACCGCCGCGCGGTGCGGAGACGACGACGCCCCCGGCGCCGTGAGGACGCCGGGGGCGGGTGGAGGGCAGGGGGGCCGCGAGCGGCCCGATGACCGTCGGATCAGCCGTTGTAGGGCGCGGCCTTGAGGATCTTCACGGAGGCCTTCTTGCCGTTCGGCAGTTCGTACTCCGCGTCCTCGCCGACCTTGTGGCCGATCACGCCGGAGCCGAGCGGGGACTGCGGCGAGTAGGTCTCGACGTCGGCGCTCGCGTACTCGCGCGAGGCGAGCAGGAAGGTCATCGTGTCGTCCTCGTCGCCGTCGAAGGCGATGGTCACGACCATGCCGGGCGCGACGGCGCCGTCCGCCGACTCCGGGGCCTCGCCGACCTTGGCGTTCTCCAGGAGCTGGGTCAGCTGGCGCACACGGAGCTCCTGCTTGCCCTGCTCTTCCTTGGCCGCGTGGTACCCGCCGTTCTCACGCAGGTCGCCCTCCTCGCGCGCGGCCGCGATCTTGGCGGCGATCTCCGTGCGCGCGGGACCAGACAGGTACTCCAGCTCGGCCTTGAGCTGGTTGTACGCCTCCTGGGTCAGCCAGGTGACGTTCTCGCTGGTCTGGGTCACAGGTGCTCCTCGTAGGTACTGGGAATACAAAGCATCGCCCTACCCAGAAGAATGTTCCTTCACGGAAGGGCGAAACCACGAGCCTAACAATTCAGTGGCCGAAGAGGGAGGACATAAGCCATCAGAATTACGTCGACGCAGGTCAGCCGCAATGCATCCGGGTGATGTCAGTCGGCGTGACAGCCCAGGAGCTCGGCCGTGGTGCCCGGAGCCGTCGTACGGAGCGTGACGACCTTGTCGATCCGGGTGGCGCTGCCGTCGAACCGGAAGTCGGCCCGGCCCACCTCGGAGCCGTCCGCGGCCTGGGAGCGGACCGTGCAGTAGCCGGAGGCGCCGGCGTCCTTGCGGACCTCCAGGTGCACCGAGACGGCGCTCTTGTGCGGCTCGAACGTGATCACCTCGCCGCTGATCTTGTTCTGGCCGACGTAGTGGTAGGCGAAGTAGCCGACCAGGACGAGCAGCAGGGTCCCGAGGACGGCACCGGCGATCTTGAGCTTGTGGTCGGCACGCGCGTCCGAGGAGCGGCCGTAGCGGCCCTCGGGCAGCTGAGTGCTCGCCGTACCCATGATCGTCCTCTCGGTCGGGGGCCTTCGGAGCAGGACCCCGGAATTATTCGCCCCCCGATTCGGTCACTATAGAAGCCTGCCGCCCGCCGCCCGACCACCGCCCCTCAAGGACGTCCCTTCGGGACGGCACCTGCTGAATTGCCCCCAAGACACCGGGGCGCCGACTTACGAGGATTGAGTCTTGACTGACCAGCTGCGACTGATGGCCGTGCACGCCCACCCCGACGACGAGTCGAGCAAGGGCGCGGCCACCATGGCGAAGTACGTGTCCGAGGGGGTGGACGTGCTGGTCGTGACCTGCACCGGTGGGGAGCGCGGTTCCATCCTCAATCCGAAGCTGCAGGGCGACAAGTACATCGAGGAGCACATCCACGAGGTACGCAAGAAGGAGATGGACGAGGGCCCGCGAGATCCTCGGCGTCAAGCAGGAGTGGCTCGGCTTCGTCGACTCCGGCCTGCCGGAGGGCGACCCGCTGCCGCCGCTGCCCGAGGGCTGCTTCGCCCTGGAGGACGTCGACAAGGCGGCGGGCGAGCTGGTGAAGCAGATCCGCTCCTTCCGTCCGCAGGTGATCACCACCTACGACGAGAACGGCGGCTACCCGCACCCCGACCACATCATGACCCACAAGATCTCGATGGTGGCGTTCGAGGGCGCGGCGGACACCGAGAAGTACCCGGAGGCCGAGTTCGGCCCGGCGTACCAGCCGCGGAAGCTGTACTACAACCAGGGCTTCAACCGCCCGCGCACCGAGGCGCTGCACAACGCGCTGCTGGACCGCGGCCTGGAGTCGCCCTACGGGGACTGGCTCAAGCGCTGGAAGGAGTTCGAGCGGGTCGAGCGCACGCTGACCACGCACGTTCCGTGCGCCGACTTCTTCGAGATCCGCGACAAGGCCCTGATCGCGCACGCCACGCAGATCGACCCCGACGGCGGCTGGTTCAAGGTCCCGATGGAGATCCAGAAGGAGGTCTGGCCGACGGAGGAGTACGAGCTGGCGAAGTCGCTCGTGGACACCTCCCTCCCCGAGGACGACCTCTTCGCGGGCATCCGCGACAATGCCTGACATGAGCGCAAGCGTGAGCCTGGCAGTGACGCACCTCGTCCCCCTCGCCAAGGAGGTGGACGAGAACAAGGTCACCCCCGGCGTCCTCGGTTTCATCGTCTTCGCGGTGATGGCCCTGGCGGTGTGGGGGCTGATGAAGTCCATGAACAAGCACATGGGCAAGGTGAAGTTCGAGGAGCCCGCGGACTCCGAGGAGAAGGCCTCCACGAAGGCGTCCGGCAAGGGCTCCGCGGCCTGACCCGCCGACGGTGGCGGGGCTGACGGACGTCAGTCCTGCCGCACGGCCACCGGCACGCCCATCACCTCCCGCGCGTGCCGGCCGGGCACCATGCCCAGGCGCCAGGCCTGCCAGCCCGTGTCCAGATCGACGCCCCGCTCCAGCAGGAGCCGGTAGGCCTCGATGCAGTCGCCCAGCTTCTCGTCCCGCAGAGGATGGCTCGCGCGGGAGAGCTGGGCGAGCTCCTCCTGGGCGACCGCGGTGCCGATCTCGACGCCGCCGGCAGCGCCGTAGGGCAGCAGGGTGCAGCGCAGGAAGCGGGCCCAGTCCTCCCCGCGCAGGTCGCCGTAGGACGCGAACAGGTCGATGGCCTCGTCGCACAGGGCCAGTGCCTGGGGCGTACGGGCGTTGCCCGCGTCGACGACCGCCAGTTCCAGGCAGGTCCAGGCCTCGCCGTGGGCGACGCCGATGCGCTGGAAGTCGGCACGGGCGTCGACCAGGAGCTGTCTGGCGAAGCCGGAGTTGCGCAGCGAACCGGTCTGCGCGGCCCGCTGGTCGCGGGTGACGCGCGCCGAGTGGTGGCGCGCGCAGGCCAGGCCGTAGACGTCCCGCATCCGGGAGAACATCGTGCGGGAGCGTTCCAGTTCGCGGACGGCCAGATCGAGGTTGCCCGTCTCCTCCAGCGCCTGGCCCAGGTAGTAGACCGTCCAGGCCTCGCCGCGCGCGTCCTCGTTCTCGCGGTGGCGGGCGGCCGCCTGGCGCAGGCCGTCCACGGCCGGCGAGGGGTCGCCGGCGACCAGGCGGGCGCGGGCGAGCTGGGTCAGGGCCCAGGCCTCGCCACGGGCGTCGCGGGTGCGGCCGTAGCGGTCGAGGGCCGCGCGCAGTTCCGACTCCGCGCGCGGGACGTCGCCCATGCGCAGGCTCAGCTGGCCGAGCTGGAAGTGTGCCCAGGCCTCGCCGTGCACCGACTCGCCCTCGCGGTGCCCGACCAGGGAGCGGGTGAGCAGGTCCAGGGCCTCGGCGACCCGGCCGCGGTCGCGCTCCACCGCCGCCAGGGCGTGCATCGTCCAGGCGCGGTCCGTGGCCAGTTCGGGCGCGGACTGCAGGTCCAGGGCCTCGCGGAGCTTGGCCGCCGCCTCGGTCAAGTGGCCCTGGTGGTGGAGGGTGATGCCGAGGGAGCACAGGGCGCGGGCGGCGCCCGCGTCGTGATGCGCCTCCAGGTAGAGGTCGACGACGGACGACAGGGTGGTGCGCGCCTTGTCCAGTTCGCCGAGCTGACGGGCCGCGATGCCCGTGCGCCACTGCACCGAGCGGACCAGCAGGCCCTGGTCGACGGCCTGCGCCAGCTCGCTGATCTCGCCCAGGCGGTACAGGTCGCCGCGCAGCAGGCAGTAGTCGCACAGGGCGCCGAGCAGGTTGAGGACCGCCGCCTGGTTCACGCCCTCCGCGTGCCGCAGCGTGGAGGTGATGAAGCTCGACTCGTCGTCCAGCCAGCGCAGTGCCTCCTCCAGCGAGGTGAAGCCGTGCGGGCCGAAGCGGTCCGAGCGGGTCGACATGTTGCCGTCGACCAGGCGCAGCACGGAGTCCGCGAGCTCGGCGTAGTTGACGATCAGCCGTTCCTGCGCCGCCGTGCGCTCGGCCGGTTCCTCCTCGTCGAGCAGCCGGGCCTGGGCGAAGGCCCGCACCAGGTCGTGCAGGCGGTAGCGGCTGCCGCGGACGTGGTCGATCAGGCCCGCACGGGACAGCGCGGCCAGTTGGCGGCTCGCCTCGGTCTCGTCGGTGGCCAGGAGGGCGGCGGCGGCCGCAGCGCCGAGCGAGGCCCGGCCGGCCAGGGCGAGGCGGCGCAGCAGCCGGCGGGCCGTGTCGGACTGGTCGGTGTAGCGCAGCCACAGGGCGCGCTCCGTCGGCTCGACCGGGCCGTACGCGCCGAGGTCCGTGGCCAGCCGGCGCGGGGAGCGCGGGCCCAGCGACGAGCCGGCGATACGCAGGGCCAGCGGCAGGCCGCCGCACAACTCCCGGATCCGCTCGGCGGACTGGGCGTCGTAGGGCTCGGTCCTCTCCTGGGCCGCGGCGTCCAGGAGTTCCTCGGCGCCCGCCGCGTCCAGGGCCTCGACCGGCAGCTCGTGCGCCCACGCCTGGAGGCCGGAGGGCAGGGCGAGGGGCTTGCGGGTGGTGACCAGCACCAGGCTGTCGGAGCGTTCGGGGACCAGCGCGCGGACCTGCTCGGGGTCGGAGGCGTCGTCCAGGACGATCGTGACGGGAAGCCCCTTGAGGTGCTGGTGGTACAGCTCGCTCAGCCGCTTGACCTGCTGGTCGGGCGAGGACCGCTCGCGGAACAGCAGCTGTTCGCGGGGTGCGCCGAGGCGGTTGAGGAGGTGGAGCAGGGCGTCCCGGGTGGACAGCGGGGTCTCCTCCGGGCTGCCGCCGCGCAGGTCGACGACGCAGGCGCCGCGGAAGTAGTCCTTGAGGTCGTGCGCGGCGCGCACGGCGAGGGCCGTGCGCCCGCTGCCGGGGGCGCCGTGCAGCACGACGACCGTCGGGCGGGTCTCCGTGCTCGCGCGGGATGCCTGCACCCACTGCCTGATCCGGGCCATCTCCTGCCGCCGGCCGGAGAACGTGCCCTCGGGGGAGGGGAGCTGGCCGAACGACTGCTGCAGCACGGTCCGCCCGCGGGCCGCGGCGCTCTTGTCCGCGCCCTTCAGCCGCGGGCCGCTCTGCTTCGGCCCCGTCGAGGCGGCCAGCACCCGCTGCTGGTCGAGGAAGGGGCGGATGCCGCGCACCTCCAGTGCCGTCAGCCATTGCAGGCGCAGCTGCTCGGCGCCGCCCGGCTGGTGGGCGGCACCGGCGTGGTGGTGTGCGTCGGGCAGATGGGAACCGGCGACCTTGACGACCGTCGTCGCGGCGGCCACGACCCCGACGGTCGCGCCCGCCCCGACCGCGGTGCCGGCGCCGGTGCCGAAGGCGAGGTCGGCGACGGTGGCCGCGAGCGCGGCGACGGCCGCCACCAGCAGGGGAGTTCCGGCCCCTTCGCGCGCGTACCGCTGGGCGAAGGTGAGGCGTCCGGCGTCCGCCTCGTCCAGCGCGCGGGTGTAGGCCGCGTACTCCTCGGCGGCCGTCTCCGCCATCGCGTCGAGGGCTCCGCGCGCCCGCGACAGCAGGACGCCCCCGTCGGTGCGGCCGCCGGAGCGCCGCACCTCCTCCTCCACGGCCCGGGCCAACAGCCGCTCGGCCTCCGCCCGATGGGCGTCCCGCATGTCGCTTCCCCCTCCGGCGGCAACTCCTGTGCCTATGAGTGTCCTTCGCCAGGGGCGCGAGCGACAGAGGGCCGCGATCACCGCGGATGACCGCCCCTCAGGCCCGGGAGCGGCGGTCCGTCACCGCCAGGTACACGCAGACGCAGGCCAGCGCCGCCTCGCCCACCGCGCAGGCCAGGGCCTGGGCGAGGCCGGAGCCCGCCTGCGCGGTGGTGATGTCGAACCAGGCGTCCAGGACGGCGACGGCCGCCGTGGCCGAGGCCGTGAGCCGGGCGGCGGGGTGGCGGCGCAGGCCCAGCAGGGCCGTCGCCGCGCAGCCCGCGGCCATCAGCACGTCCAGGCCGATCCAGGCCGGCGACCAGTGCCGTACCTCGGTGTCGGCCGGCAGGGTCAGGCCCAGCACGACCGCCCACGGCACCAGCAGGACGGCGGCCGCGCTCAGGAAGACCAGCGTCCACCGCTTCACGGCGACGGCCACCACGCCGACCGCCATGCCCAACAGCAGCAGGGTCCACCCCGCCAGCTGCTTCTCGTACGACTGCTTCTTCACGCTCTTCCCCCATTCCGTTCCCACCCCCTCACGCTAGAACGCAGAGAAAATTCTGCAAAGAAAATCGGCGGACCTCAGGGTCGGATCAGGGTTGCTCAGGGTTACCGTGACCGCATGAGCGACGGCACGACCGAGACGACCGGCTCCGGGCACACCGGGACCACCCATTCCGGGCGCACCGGCATGACCAGCCTGGAGCGCACGGCGCTGTACAAGTCCCTCGGCAACCCCCTGCGCCGCCGCATCCTCGACTACCTCGGCCGGCACGGCGAGGCGAACTCCACCGTGCTCGCCCGCGAGCTGGGCGAGAGTTCCGGGACGACCAGCTACCACCTGCGCAAACTCGCCGAGCAGCGGCTCGTCGAGGAGATCCCGGAGAAGTCCGGCGGCCGGGAGCGGTGGTGGCGGCTGCTGCCGTTCAGCCACACCACGCCCGACCCGGCGACCATGACGCAGGAGGAGTTCGAGGCCGCCCGGCACCTCGCCCTGCTGAAGATCGACGTCGACACCCAGCTCTTCCGCCGCGCCCACGAGGAGTACCGCGGCCCGGACGGCTGGGCCCATGTGCAGCGCCACGGCACCTGGCTCACCAAGGACGAACTCCTCGCGTTCCTGCGCGAGTACCGCGCCCTGCTGGACCGCTACGGCCACCCGCGCGAGACCGCCCCCGAGGGGGCGCGCCCGGTCAACATGCGTTTCTACGCCGTGACCGAGCCCGTGGGAGAGTGGAGGAGTGAACCGACTGGCCCATGAGACGTCCCCGTACCTGCTCCAGCACGCCGACAACCCCGTCGACTGGTGGCCCTGGTCGGCCGAGGCCTTCGAGGAGGCCCGCAAGGCGAACAAGCCCGTTCTGCTGAGCGTCGGTTACTCCAGCTGCCACTGGTGCCACGTGATGGCCCACGAGTCCTTCGAGGACCGGGCCACCGCCGACTTCCTCAACGAGCACTTCGTCAGCGTCAAGGTCGACCGCGAGGAGCGCCCCGACGTCGACGCCGTCTACATGGAGGCCGTCCAGGCGGCCACCGGCCAGGGCGGCTGGCCCATGACCGTCTTCCTCACCCCGGACGCCGAACCGTTCTACTTCGGCACCTACTTCCCGCCCGCCCCCCGCCACGGCATGCCCTCCTTCCGGCAGGTCCTGGAGGGCGTGCGCGGCGCCTGGGCCGACCGGCGCGAGGAGGTCGCGGAGGTCGCCGGCAAGATCGTGCGGGACCTCGCAGGCCGCGAGATCTCCTACGGCGGCCCCGAGGCCCCCGGCGAGGAGGAGCTCGCGCAGGCCCTGCTCGGGCTCACCCGCGAGTACGACGCGCAGCGCGCCGGCTTCGGCGGCGCCCCCAAGTTCCCGCCGTCCATGGTGGTCGAGTTCCTGCTGCGCCACCACGCCCGCACCGGTGCCGAGGGCGCCCTGCAGATGGCCGCCGACACCTGCGAACGCATGGCCCGCGGCGGGATCTACGACCAGCTCGGCGGCGGCTTCGCCCGCTACTCCGTCGACCGCGACTGGATCGTGCCGCACTTCGAGAAGATGCTCTACGACAACGCGCTGCTGTGCCGCGTCTACGCGCACCTGTGGCGGGCCACGGGCTCCGAGCTCGCCCGGCGCGTGGCGCTGGAGACGGCCGACTTCATGGTGCGCGAACTGCGCACCGAGCAGGGCGGGTTCGCCTCCGCGCTGGACGCCGACAGCGACGACGGCACCGGGAAGCACGTCGAGGGCGCGTACTACGTGTGGACGCCCCGGCAGCTGCGCGACGTCCTCGGGGACGACGACGCCGAACTCGCCGCCCAGTACTTCGGCGTGACCGAGGAGGGCACCTTCGAGCACGGTCAGTCGGTGCTGCAACTGCCGCAGAGCGACGGCCTGGTCGACGCCGAGAGGATCGCCTCCGTCCGTGAGCGCCTGCTCGCCGCGCGCGCCGAGCGGCCCGCTCCCGGCCGGGACGACAAGGTCGTCGCCGCCTGGAACGGCCTGGCGATCGCCGCCCTCGCCGAGACCGGCGCCTACTTCGACCGCCCCGACCTCGTCGACGCGGCCGTCACGGCGGCCGACCTCCTCGTCCGGCTGCATCTCGACGAGCACGCCCGCCTCTCCCGCACCAGCAAGGACGGCCGGGCCGGCGCCAACGCGGGCGTACTGGAGGACTACGCCGACGTCGCCGAGGGCTTCCTGGCGCTGGCGTCCGTCACCGGCGAGGGCGTCTGGCTGGAGTTCGCCGGGTTTCTGCTCGACCACGTCCTGGCCCGCTTCGCCGACGCCGAGTCGGGTGCGCTCTACGACACCGCCGCGGACGCCGAGCGGCTGATCCGCCGGCCGCAGGACCCGACCGACAACGCCGTGCCGTCCGGCTGGACGGCCGCCGCGGGCGCCCTGCTCGGCTATGCCGCCCACACCGGCTCCGAGCCCCATCGCACCGCCGCCGAAAGGGCGTTGGGGGTCGTCAAGGCGCTGGGTCCGCGGGTGCCGCGGTTCATCGGCTGGGGGCTCGCGGTCGCCGAGGCGCTGCTCGACGGGCCGCGGGAGGTCGCGATCGTCGGTCCGGGCCTCGACGACGGCGGCACCAGGACCCTGCACCGTACGGCGCTTCTGGGCACCGCCCCCGGTGCGGTCGTGGCCGTGGGGACCCCGGACAGCGATGAGTTCCCCCTGCTCGCCGACCGGCCCCTGAGCGACGGCCGGCCAACGGCGTACGTCTGCCGCAACTTCACCTGCGACGCCCCGACCACCGACCCGGAGCGACTGCGCACGGCCCTGAACGACTGAGCAGCGGTTAGCTCGCGAACTCCGCCAGGGCGCGCTCCACGATGGCCACCAGCTGCTCGTGGTGCGCGCCCTTCCAGTACGCGCGGCCGCAGTCCCGGCACTGGGCGAAGACGTCGTACGAGCGCTGGGTGCCGCCGCGCAACTGGTCCGCGACCTCCTCCTTGGTGGCCTCCTTCAGCAGTCCGTTGCACGCGGTGCAGCGGGTCCAGGGCCGCAGCTCGGGCCGGAACCGTTCCAGCACGTCGCGGAGTTGGTCCTCGGGGCTGGTGCTGTAGACGTAGGCGCCGGACCACAGTTCGCGGCGGCGCAGCAGGCCCCGGTCGCGGCTGAGCATGACCCGCTTCTCGGCGGCCGAGAGGGTGGCGAGCGCCGGGTCGCCGATGTCCGTCGACTCGTAGGCCGTGTCCACGCCGAGCAGGCGCAGCCGGCGGGCGAGGGTGCCGAGGTGGACGTCGAGGAGGAAACGCAGGGGAGCCCCGGGCACCCGCTGGGGGCGTTCGACGGTCCCCACCTGCACACGGTCGCCGGCGGCGGGCACGTAGGACGCCGGGACCTCCCGGCCGTCGACCCGCAGCGTGCCGACCTCGGTGAGCGGGACGCCGGCCGACTCCACGGCGTGTCCCAGGGAGGACACGCCGTCGGTGACGAGGGTCCGGTGCGGCCGGCGCTGGACGAACAGGGCCAGTTCGGGGGCGAACTCGACGTGGATCTCGGGACCGTTCACCCGGTCAGGATGTCACGGGCGGGAACGAGGGGCTCAGCGGTTTTCCGTGGGGAGGCCGTGTTCCAGGACGTCCAGGGCGCGGTCCACGAGGTCGCGCAGGTCGTCCCGGAAGCCGTTCTCCGCCCAGCACATGTTGGCCTCCATCAGCCCGCCGACCAGGGACATCGCGCAGACGCGGACCTCCAGGGAGTCGGCGGGCAGGCCGGAGCGCTCCGCGATGGCCCGGCGCAGCAGGCGTCCGGTCTCCGACATGGACTCGATCATCCGGGCCCGGACCGCGGGGACCTGCGCCGACAGGTGCGCCCGGGTGCGCACCACGTCGGGGTCCTCCTCCGTCATCACGTCCATGGCCCGGTGCATCACGTACCGCACGGAGTCCATCCACGTCTCGTCCGCGGGCCGCGCGCGCAGTTCCTCCAGCATCAGCGGGTCGTACTCGTCCGTGAGGACGATGTCCTCCTTGGTGGGGAAGTACCGGAAGACGGTCGACGGCGACACCTCGGCGCGCTCGGCGATCTGCTCGATCGTCGTGGCGTCGTACCCCTGCTCCCCGATCAGCGCGTAGGTCGCCGCACGGATCGCCTCACGGGTCTTGATCTTCTTGCGTTCGCGCAGGCCGAGCGGGGGGCGGTCGGCGGGGGAGAGGGGGGAGCGTGCGGCCGTCATGGACGTCATTGTCCGGCATCCGCCACGGCGCCGGCCATCGGCGGGGCGTCCTGCGGTTCCTTCCCGGCGACGGGTGCGTTCGGCAGGAACGCGGCGGCCAGCAGGGCCGACACGAGGGCGGCGCAGCCGCACACCAGCAGCACCATGCCCATGCCGTGCAGGTAGGCGCCGTCCGCGGACGCGGCGAGCCGGGGCGAGTGCGCCCTGACGGCGACGATGTGGGCCGCGACGACGGAGTCGCGGGCGGTGTCCGCGGTCCCGGCGGGAAGCCCGGCGACGTCCAGCCGGTTGCGGAAGGCGCCGGAGAGCAGGCTGCCGAGCAGGGCGATGCCGATGGCGCCGCCGACCTGACGCAGGGTCATCAGCAGGCCCGAGCCGCTGCCCGCCCGGTCCCTGGGCAGCGTGGCGAGCGCCCCGGACATGGCAGGCACCAGCGCGAAGCCGAAGCCGACCCCGGTGACCGACAGCCACAGCGCGGTGAAGCCGTAGCCGGAGTGGACGGTCGTACGGCTGCCGAGGAACGCGGCGAACGCCAGCACGACCAGGCCCGCGCTCACCGTGGCCCGCGCACCGAACCGCTGGGCGGCGGCCGGCGCCCCCTTCGCGGCGACCGTCAGACCGCCGATCATCGGCAGCAGCCGGACGCCGGTGCCCAGGGCGTCGTTGCCGCGCACGGCCTGGAGGTACTGCGGCAGCACGAACAGCAGGCCGGACAGGACGAACATCACCAGGGTCGCGGCGACGGTGTTGAGCAGGAAGCCGCGGTGGCCGAGCAGCGTCATGTCCAGCATGGGCCGCGCGGACCGGCGCTCGCGCAGCACCAGCGCGGTGAGCAGGGCGGCGGACGCGGCGAACAGGGCGAGGACCAGGGGGTCGCCCCAGCCGCGGTCGGGAGCCTCGATGATGGCGTAGACGAGGGCGCCGAGGCCGAGCGCGGTGCACGCCGTGGAGACGGTGTCGACCTTCGGGGAGGCGGGGTCGCTGGTCTCGGGCAGCAGGAAGACGCAGGCGGCGATGCCGATCGCGGCCATCGGGACGTTGATCAGGAAGACCGAGCCCCACCAGTAGTGGTTCAGCAGCCAGCCGCCGATGATCGGGCCGAGCGGCAGGCCGAGCGCGGAGGCGGTCGAGATGATGCTGACGGCCTTGGTGCGCTCGTCCGCGGCGAACAGCGAGGGCAGGACGGACAGCGCGAGGGGGGTGACGAGTGCCGCGCCGACGCCCATGACCGCCCGGGCGGCGACGACCCAGTTCACGTCCGCGGCCAGGGCGCCCACGAGCGAACCGGTCAGGAAGATCCCGAGCCCGGCGATGAGCATGCGCCGGCGGCCGAAGCGGTCGCCGAGCAGGCCCGCGGGGAGCATCAGGGCGGCGAAGACCACGATGTAGGAGTCGGCCATCCACTGCTGCTGGCCGGTGGTGGCGCCGAGGTCGGCGGCCATGGTCGGCAGCGCGACGTTGAGGATCGTCATGTCGAAGCCGAGCGTGAGCATGCTCGCGACCAGGGCCGCGAGGGCCCACCAGCGCCGTGGATCCGGAGTGACAGTAACCATGAAATGAGAGTAGCTTTCAAAATAGGGTGGCTGTCAATCGGAATCGGCATGCAAAAAAGGGCCACGGCGGGGAAGCCGTGGCCCTGCGGGGTCGTGAGGGGCTACGTGTGCGTGTAGGCCACCAGCGAGATGCCGATGTAGTGGACGACGAACGCCGCGAGCGTCAGGGAGTGGAACACCTCGTGGAAGCCGAACCAGCGCGGGGAGGGGTTCGGCCGCTTGATGCCGTAGATGACGCCCCCGGCGCTGTAGAGCAGGCCGCCCACGATCACGAGGACCAGGACCGCGATGCCGCCGGTGCGCATGAAGTCGGGCAGGAAGAAGACGGCGGCCCAGCCCATCGCGATGTAGCAGGGGGTGTAGAGCCAGCGCGGGGCGCCCACCCAGAACACCCGGAAGGCGATGCCCGCGAGCGCCGCGCCCCAGATGCCCCACAGCAGCCACTGCCCCTTCGCCCCGTCCAGGAGCAGCATCGTCAGGGGGGTGTAGGTGCCCGCGATGATCAAAAAGATGTTGGCGTGATCGAGCCTGCGCAGGATGCCGTCCATGCGCGGGCTCCAGTTGCCGCGGTGGTACAGGGCGCTCACGCCGAACAGCAGGCAGGCCGTCAGGGCGTAGATGCCGCAGGCGATGCGGCCGCGGGGTGAGTCGGCGAGGGCGGTGAGCACCAGGCCGGCGACCAGGGCGGCCGGGAACATGCCGAGGTGCAGCCAGCCGCGCAGCTTCGGCTTGAGGGGGTCGGTGATCTGCTGGGCGTGTTGCTTGAGCTGGTGCGGGATCGAGTTCGCCTCTGGACGGCGGCCGGCGGCCGGCGTGTTCTTGGCGGCGTCGGGGACGGGCGCAGTCATGCCCTGCATCGTACCTACGGAACCGTAAGTTAGGGATCAGCGCGGGCCGAGAAGCGATGAAGAGTGGCCATCCTCTCATGGCCGCCGGTGGGTGTGCGGCTCATGACTGGTGGGTGCGCGGGCGTCCGGCAAAAGAAGCTTCAGGTGAACTCAACGTGCACGCAAAATCACGCGTGGAAACACCCTTGTGCGTGACGATCCCCACTCCGCTCACTTGTGAGGGCCTCTGGACATATGGGCACTCGACTCGGATCATCAAATGAGTGCGGTCGGCACCGGATGAGCGCTGAAGATCCAGTCGTGCAGCATCCGGGTCGCAGCCCCCACGGGGCCTCCACAATCACAAATCCCTCATTTAGGAGCAATCGTGGCGCGCGACATCGCGGCTCCCACCGTGATCCCCACCAACCACCAGGAACTGATCTCGTGGGTCAACGAGATCGCGGAACTGACCCAGCCGGACAACGTGGTCTGGTGCGACGGATCCGAGGCCGAGTACGAGCGCCTGTGCGAGGAGCTCGTCGCGAAGGGCACCTTCAAGAAGCTCGACCCGATCAAGCGCCCGAACTCCTACTACGCCGCCTCCGACCCGAGCGACGTCGCCCGGGTCGAGGACCGCACCTTCATCTGCTCCGAGCAGGAGAAGGACGCGGGCCCGACCAACCACTGGAAGGCCCCCGCGGAGATGCGGGAGATCTTCCAGGGCGAGAAGGGCATCTTCCGCGGCTCGATGAGGGGCCGGACGATGTACGTCGTCCCGTTCTGCATGGGCCCGCTCGGCTCCGACCTCTCCGCGATCGGCGTCGAGATCACCGACTCCGCCTACGTCGCGGTCTCCATGCGCACCATGACCCGCATGGGACAGCCGGTCCTCGACGAGCTCGGCTCCGACGGCTTCTTCGTCAAGGCCGTGCACACCCTGGGCGCCCCGCTGGCCGAGGGCGAGGCCGACGTGCCGTGGCCGTGCAACTCCACCAAGTACATCTCGCACTTCCCGGAGAGCCGCGAGATCTGGTCCTACGGCTCCGGCTACGGCGGCAACGCCCTGCTCGGCAAGAAGTGCTACGCCCTGCGCATCGCGTCCGTCATGGCACGCGACGAGGGCTGGCTGGCCGAGCACATGCTGATCCTCAAGCTCACCCCGCCGACCGGCGAGTCCAAGTACGTGGCGGCGGCCTTCCCGTCGGCCTGCGGCAAGACCAACCTCGCCATGCTGGAGCCCACGGTCTCCGGCTGGACGGTCGAGACGATCGGCGACGACATCGCCTGGATGCGGTTCGGCGAGGACGGCCGGCTCTACGCCATCAACCCCGAGGCCGGCTTCTTCGGCGTCGCGCCCGGCACCGGTGAGCACACCAACGCCAACGCGATGAAGACGCTGTGGGGCAACTCGGTCTTCACCAACGTCGCCCTCACCGACGACAACGACATCTGGTGGGAGGGCATGACGGAGGAGACTCCGGCCCACCTCACGGACTGGAAGGGCAACGACTGGACGCCGGAGTCCGACACCCCGGCCGCCCACCCCAACGCCCGCTTCACCGTGCCCGCCTCGCAGTGCCCGATCATCGCGCCGGAGTGGGAGGACCCCAAGGGCGTGCCGATCTCGGCGATCCTCTTCGGCGGCCGCCGCGCCTCCGCGGTGCCGCTGGTCACGGAGTCCTTCGACTGGAACCACGGCGTCTTCCTCGGCGCCAACGTCGCCTCCGAGAAGACCGCGGCCGCCGAGGGCAAGGTCGGCGAGCTGCGCCGCGACCCGTTCGCCATGCTGCCCTTCTGCGGCTACAACATGGGCGACTACATGGGTCACTGGATCGACGTGGCCAAGGGCAAGGACCAGTCCAAGCTGCCGAAGATCTACTACGTCAACTGGTTCCGCAAGAACGACCAGGGCAAGTTCGTCTGGCCGGGCTTCGGCGAGAACAGCCGCGTCCTGAAGTGGATCGTGGAGCGGCTGGACGGCAAGGCCGAGGGTGTGGAGACGCCGATCGGCGTCCTGCCCGCCAAGGGCGCCCTCGACACCAAGGGCCTCGAACTGTCCGAGTCAGACCTGGACTTCCTGCTCACCGTCGACAAGGACGTGTGGCGGGAGGAGGCCTCCCTGGTTCCCGAGCACCTCAACACGTTCGGTGACCACACGCCGAAGGAGCTGTGGGACGAGTACCGGGCGCTGGTGCAGCGCCTCGGGTGACGTCCGCTCCCGGAAAGACTCCGCGGCCGGCTGGGATGTGCCCTGACCAGTGATCGTCACGGCCGGCCGCGGTGTTGTACGGCGAGGCCGCGCACAATGGCGTGTGTGGCTCGGGCCCGTCCTTCTCCTTCCGTCCGCCCCGACGGGAGGAAGGGGGCGGGCCTTCGCCGTTGTCGTCTGCGGGCGTCTGTGGCTGGTCGCGCAGTTCCCCGCGCCCCCAAAAGAACTCCTCCCGCAGCAGCGTGAGCTGTCGCTCCAGGTGGTGTTCCGGGGGGTCGGAGCCCGGGGTCAGGCGGGTCCACCAGCGGGTGCGTACGTAGCTGTCGACCGCCTCGGGGATGTCCTGCCGTACCGTCCGGGACAGGGTGTGCACGCCCTCCGGGTCGTGGGTGGGGAGTTCGGACGGCCGGCCCGGGTCCAGCAGGGCGGTCAGCAGGTCCGTCAGTTCGGTGAGGCGGCCCGCGGCGGCCGGGGGCAGGTCGGCCTCCGCCAGGTAGGCCCCCAGCTTCCCGAAGTCGGTCCGCAGTTCCTCAAGTTGGGCCGACGGCGGCGGGAAGTCCGGCTGGGGCGGGCGTTCCGGTGGGGCGATCAGGGCGCCGGCGCCGTACAGACCGGCGACCACCACCGGCCAGTAGGGGCCCGCGGGCGTGACATACGGGCCCCGGCCCTGCAACGCGCCCCAAAGGGGCGCGGGGAACTGCGCGACAGGCCACGACGAACCCTCAGCCGCCCTCGCACGACAGCCCCCCGGCGACAAGGCGCCCCACCTCAAGCCGACGCAGTGCATGGCACCCGGTCCGCGCGTCGCTGCGGGTGCACGCGGACCGGGGCCGTCAGAGAGAGCCCCGCGGGGAAGGGGGGCTCAGGTGGACGCCAGCTCGCACGGCTCCAGCGCGGCAGCGTGGACGTCCATCTGCTCGGCGGCGAGGATCGCCGCCGCCGTGTCGGCGCGGGAGGCCGCCACGACCAGGGCGCGGCCGGCGAGGGCGTGGGCCCGCTCGTGCAGGGCCGTGGCGTCGGCGTCGGCCGGCGCGGATGTCAGACGGGTCGGTGTCACCCCGCCGCGCAGCCGGGCCACCTGCCGGGCGAGCCGCTCCGCCGCCTCGTCGAGGCCGGGGGAGGGGGCCACCGCCCGCAGCTCGTCCGTCACGGTCAGCAGGGCCCCGAGATGGCCGGCGAGCTGGATGTCCAGCTCCTCCTCGCGGGAGCGGTGAGGGAAGTCGGAGGTCGTGCCGGCCATCGTGCTGTGGACCGACTTGGTGCGGATCGGTTCGTACATGGATGGCCTCCTGTGCTGTCAGGAAGCCATCCTAGCTTAGATTCCGTCTAAAGTTGAGTGAACTGCAAAGATCAGGGGCGGTGGAGGTTTACGGCTGGCCGTAGCCGTCCAGGAAGCGTCCGATGCGGCCCATGGCGTCCCGCAGGTCCGTGACCGTCGGCAGGGTCACGACCCGGAAGTGATCGTGCTCGGGCCAGTTGAAGCCGGTCCCCTGCACGACCATGATCTTCTCGTTGCGCAGCAGGTCCAGCACCATCCGCCGGTCGTCCTTGATCTTGAACACCTTAGGGTCGAGCCGCGGGAACAGGTACAGGGCGCCCTTGGGCCGTACGCAGCTCACCCCCGGGATCTGCGTGAGCAGCTCGTACGCGGTGTCCATCTGCTCCTTCAGCCGGCCGCCCGGCAGCACCAGGTCGTTGATGGACTGCCGGCCGCTGAGCGCGGCGACCACGCCGTGCTGACCCGGCATGTTCGCGCACAGCCGCATGTTCGCGAGGATCGTCAGGCCCTCGATGTAGGAGTCGGCGTGGGCGCGCGGCCCGGAGATCGACATCCAGCCGACCCGGTACCCAGCCACCCGGTAGGCCTTCGACATGCCGTTGAAGGTCAGGGTCAGCAGGTCCGGGGCGACCGCGGCCGTCGGGGTGTGGGTGGCGCCGTCGTAGAGGATCTTGTCGTAGATCTCGTCGGAGCAGACCAGCAGGTTGTTGCGGCGGGCGATGTCGGTGAGCCCCTTGATGACCGCCTCGTCGTAGACGGCCCCCGTCGGGTTGTTGGGGTTGATGATGACGATCGCCTTGGTGCGGTCGGTGACCTTGCGCTCGACGTCGGCGAGATCGGGCATCCAGTCGGACTGCTCGTCGCAGCGGTAGTGCACGGCGGTGCCGCCCGACAGCGACACGGCGGCCGTCCACAGCGGGTAGTCGGGGGCCGGTACGAGGACCTCGTCGCCGTCGTCCAGCAGCCCCTGCATCGCCATCACGATCAGCTCGGAGACGCCGTTGCCGATGAAGACGTGCTCGACGTCGGTCTCGATGCCGAGGGTCTGGTTGTGCATGACGACCGCCCGGCGCGCGGCCAGCAGGCCCTTCGCGTCGCCGTAGCCGTGCGCGGAGGAGACGTTCCTGAGGACGTCCTCCAGGATCTCCGGCGGGCACTCGAAGCCGAACGCCGCCGGGTTGCCGGTGTTCAGCTTGAGGATGCGGTGCCCGGCCGCCTCCAGCCGCATCGCCTCCTCGAGCACCGGACCGCGGATCTCGTAACAGACGTTGGCGAGCTTCGTCGACTGGATCACCTGCATGTCAGGGAGCTTACGGCCCGGTAACGCCTTTCGGGCCGTGTTTTCCGACACGTGAGACGCGTGGTTTGTGCTGTTATCGCCGGTAGCTGTCTCGTCGACCCCACCCGTCTCTACAATGCGCGGCCATGTCGAGGCCAGCCGAGTACGAGAACGGGGCGCAGGGGACGAGCGTCACCCGCCACCCGCTGGACGGTGGTGCGCAGGACCCGCCGAGCGTGTACCACCCGCAACAGCAGCCGGCGCCCTCCTACGAGGAGTACGCCGACCCCGCCGCCGCGCACGGCTGGCAGAACGCCTACGACGAGACGGCCCGGCTGCCCGCCGTGGTGCCGGACGCCGACCGACCCCGGCCGCGCACCGCCCCCGGCCACCGTGCCCGGCGCAGGCCCAGCCGCTGGGGTTCGCCGCGGGCCGCGGTCGCGGGCGCGGTGGGGGCCGTGTCGGTCGCCGCCGTGATCGCCGGGTTCTCCTTCTCGGGGGCCTCCGCGGGCGGGACCGGCGGGAAGGAGACGCACCCGGGGCCGTCGGCCACCGACCTGCCCGCGCCCACCGGCCAGGAGGAGTCCGCCGCGAGCGGCGACGCACCCGCGTCGTCCGGCGCGCCGGCCTCCGCGACGCCCGCGAAGGACGCCGCGACGCCCGGGGACACGACCCCGGCCGCGAGCCCGACGGCCGCCGCCACGGCCTCTCCGCAGCCCTCCGCCCCCGCCACCACGTCCGGGTCCGATCCCGTCCAGACGACCTACGCGCCCGGCAACTCCGGCAACAATCCCGGTCACGGCAAGCGGCCCCGGTAATCGGTCGGTGGCGCAAAGCCTCCCCCCGCCGCGGTCCTGAAACGACTCCTTGCCCCGCCACTCCTCTCCCCTCACAATGCCCATGACAAATACGCGGGCGACCGGAAGACCTCCGGTCGCCCAAGTCGTAAGAGGGGACCCCCACATGAAGAAGCCTCTCGGCGCCGTCGTCACCGCCCTGGTACTCGCCGGGGCCGGCGCGGCACCCGCGGTCGCGGCGCCCGTGAAGGACAGCGCCGCACCCACCCTGCGGGCCGTCAACTTCGCCGGCACCGTCTCGCTCAGCAACTGCTCCGGCTCGGTCATCCGCTTCCCCAACTCCGCGGACACCGACCCGGCGCTGGTCATGACCAACGGCCACTGCCTGGAGACCGGCTTCCCGTCGCCCGGCGAGGTCATCACCGGCCAGTCCTCCAGCCGCTCCTTCGGCCTGCTGAACTCCTCCGGCAGCCGTATCGCCACGCTCCGGGCCAACCAGGTCGTCTACTCGACGATGACCGACACGGACGTCACCATCTACCGGCTGACGACCACGTACTCAGCGATCAAGAGCTCGTACGGCATCAGCCCGCTGACGCTGCAGGACACGCACCCCACGGCCGGCACCGCGATCACGGTCGTCTCCGGCTACTGGAAGCGGACCTACGCCTGCAACATCGACGGCTTCGTCTACCGCATCAAGGAGGGCGACTGGACCTGGAAGGACTCGGTCCGCTACACCTCCGCCTGCCAGACCATCGGCGGCACCTCCGGCTCGCCGGTGATCGACAACGCCACCGGCAAGGTCGTCGCCGTCAACAACACCGGCAACGAGGACGGCGAGCGCTGCACGGAGAACAACCCGTGCGAGGTCGACGAGAGCGGCAACGTCACCGTCCGCCAGGGCATCAACTACGCCGAGGAGACCTATCAGATCCCGGCCTGCTTCACCACGGGCAACAAGCTGAACCTGAGCGCGAGCGGCTGCACCCTGCCCAAGCCGTAGCTCAGCCGCGGGTGGCGTTCCGTCGTACGGGACTGCGACGGACCGCCCGCCCCGCCAGCACGTCCGTCCGCCGCCCGTCCTCGATCACGAAGCGGCCGTCGACGAAGACGTACGGAATGCCCGTCGGCAGCGTCCGCGGATTCTCGTACGTCGCCCCCGCCGCCACCGTCTCCGGGTCGAACAGGACCAGGTCGGCGCGGTACCCCTCGCGGACCAGGCCCCGGTCCGCCAGCCGCAGCCGCGCCGCCGGACGCGAGGTGAGGTGGGCGACGCACTCCTCCAGCGACAGCACGCCCAACTCACGGACGTAGTGGCCGAGATAACGGGGGAAGGTGCCGAAGGCGCGCGGATGGGGCTTGCTGCCCTGCAGGATGCCGTCCGAGCCGCCGGTGTGGACCGGGTGCCGCATGATCGTGCGCACGTTCTCCTCGTGGCCGACGTGCTGCAGGATCGTCGAGCCCAGCCGGTCGCGCAGCAGCAGGTGCCGGGCGGTCGCCCACGGGCTCTCGCCCCGCAGCTCCGCCGACTCCCGCACGCTGCGGCCCACGAAACCGGCCAGCTCCGGCTCGCTCACCCCGGAGATCTCGATGGTGTCCCAGTCGATGGGCACGCCGTGGCAGCCGTCCGAACCCACGGCCTCCATGTGGTGCCGGACGCGCTCGGCGGTGTCGTCGTCCGCCAGGCGCTTGAGGACCGCCTCCGGACCGCCCTCGTTCGCCCAGCTCGGCAGCATCGCCGCCAGGGTCGTGCAGCCGGGGGTGTAGGGGTAGGTGTCCAGCGTGATGTCCGCGCCGGACGCCAGCGCGTCGTCCAGCAGCGCCAGCAGCTCGGGCGCCCGGCTCTCGTTCACGCCGAAGTTCATGGTGGCGTGGGCGAGGTGGAGGGAGCAGCCGGCCTCCCGGGTCAGGTCCACCATCTCCGCGTACGCCTCCAGGGCGCCCGCCCCGTACGAGCGGTGGTGGGGGCAGTAGTAGCCGTCGTAGGACGCCACCACCCGGCACAGCTCGGTCAGTTCGGCGTCCTTGGCGTACATGCCGGGCGTGTAGGTCAGGCCCGAGGACATGCCGACCGCGCCCTGCTCCATGCCCTCGGCGACCAGTTGCCGCATCCGGTCCAGCTCCCGGGGCGTGGCCTCGCGGTCCTCCCAGCCGACGGCGAGCATCCGCACGGTCCCCTGGGGGATCAGATAGGCCGCGTTCACCGCGATGCCCCGGTCGAGGCGGTCCAGGTACTCGCCGACCGACCGCCAGTCGAAGTCGATGTCGTCGCCCGAGCCGTTCCAGCCGGTGATCGTCCGGCGGACCTCGGCGAGGGTCCGGTCGTCGACCGGCGCGTACGACAGCCCGTCCTGGCCCAGGACCTCCAAGGTGACCCCCTGCGCGGCCTTCGCGCTGTGGTCCGGGTCGCGCAGCAGGGCGAGATCGCTGTGGGCGTGCATGTCGATGAAGCCGGGGGACAGCACGAGCCCTTCGGCGTCCAGCTCCCGGCGCGCCTCGGGCCGCTGGCAGCCGGCCGCCGCGGCCTCCTTCACGATCGAGACGATCCTGCCACCGTCGATCACCACGTCCGCGCGGTACGACGGATCGCCGCTGCCGTCCACGACGTCGGCGTCCCGGATGACGAGCTCTTCCATGGCAGGCTCCCTCTAGAAGAACGTACGGATGTAGTCGACGACCGTGCCGTCCGCCTCGGCCAGCGGGATGAGCTGCCACTTGTCGAAGGACGTGCACGGATGGGACAGCCCCATCCCCACCCAGTCTCCGACCTCCAGGTCCGCCTCGTCGGTGGTCCGCAGCCACGCGTGCTGGTCGGACAGGGCGGTCACCGAGACGCCGGTGGCCGGGCGCTCGGTCCTGTCCCGCCGCACGACCTGGGCGAACGGCAGGTCGAGGTCGTGGGCCGCGTCCCGCTTGCCCGCGTTGACGAAGGCCTGCTCGGCCGAGGGACGGGAGACCACCTGCGCCCACAGGCGGAACGCCGGCTCCAGGGCCCCCTCCTCCGGGACCCGGTTGAACGGCGTGAGCTTGCGGTAGTGGCCGTCGTCGTGCGAGACGTAGGCGCCGGAACGCAGCAACTTCAGTACGGGCGCCGACAGTTCGGGGATCCGCGCGAAGACGTCGGCCACCGCGTCGAACCAGGCGCTGCCGCCCGCGCTGACGACGATCTCGTCCAGCCCCGCGAACCGTCCCGCCTCGTCGAAGGCGACGGCGAGCGCGACCAGCCGCCGCAGCCAGGCGTGCACCCGCTCCGGATCGGCCCGCGGCACCTCGCCCTCGTACCCGGCGACGCCGACGAGCCGGAGCGTGCGGGTGCCGGCGACCGCGTCCGCGACGGCCGCGCACTCGGCCTCGTCACGGACGCCGGTCCGGGCGCCCTCCCCGGCGGCGAGCTCGACGACGACGTCGACGGGGCGCCGCGCCCCGGCGAGGGCCGCGTCCATCAGCTCGACGCCGCGCACCGAGTCGACGTAGCAGACGAGCCGGAAGCCGGGGTCGGCGTCGAGCTCGGCGGAGATCCACCGCAGCGCGGCCGGGTCGACGAGCTCGTTGGCGAGGAAGACCCGCTGGACGCCGAACTCCCGTGCCACCCGCACCTGGTGGGGCACGGCGAGGGTGATGCCCCACGCCCCCCGGTCGATCTGCTGCCGGAACAGCCGGGGCGCCATGGAGGTCTTGCCGTGCGGGGCGAACGCCAGGCCGTGCCGGACGGCGTACGTCTCCATGAGGGCCAGGTTGTGCTCCAGGCGCTCGGCGGACAGCGCGAGGACGGGCGTGGTGAAGCCGCCGGTGAACAGGTTGCGGCGCTGGGCGGCGAGCTCACCGACCGTCAGGCCGTCGGCGTCCGGGGGGAGGCCCTTGAAACGGTGGTCGACGCGTTCCTCCGCGAGGCGGGCGAGCGCTTCGGAACCGGTGTCGCGGGCCATACAGCCTCCCTGATCAGGTGCGTTGCATTCACTGCAATGCTCGTTGCGTATGTCGCTCACTGCTGTCTAACATCTCGGCCAACGCCGGGTCAACGAAAAGCCGTCACCCGCATCTCGCCTGGGAGCTACGACGATCGTGACCGCCGACGGACCCCGCAACGCCCCCGACGTCGTGGACGTCGTCGCGCTCGGCGAGTCCATGGTCACCTTCCTGCCCACCCGCCCGGGCCGCCTCGCCGACGTTCCGTCGTTCGAGCGGGGGATCGGCGGGGCCGAGTCGAACGTGGCATGCGGACTGGCCGCCGCCGGCCACGCGGTGCGCTGGGTCAGCCGGGTCGGCGCGGACGGGTTCGGGGACCACCTCGTGGAGACGATCGGCGCGTTCGGGGTCGACGTCTCCTCGGTGGGACGGGACCCCTCACGCCCCACGGGGGTGTACTTCCGTACGGCGGGCGACCGGTCGACGGACGCGCACGAGGTCGCCTACTACCGTGCCGGGTCGGCCGCCTCGGCCATGACCGCGGACACGGTGGACCCGGCGGCGGTACGGGCGGGACGCGTGCTGCACCTGTCGGGGATCACGGCCGCGCTGTCGCCCGGCTGCCTGGAACTGGTACGCGCGCTGACGGCGCCCGCGCCGGGCCGGCCCCTCGTCTCCTTCGACGTCAACCACCGGGCGGGGCTGTGGCCGGACACCGACGGCCCCGCGGTGCTGCTGGAACTGGCACGGGGAGCCGACCTCGTCTTCGTCGGGGAGGACGAGGCGGAGGAGGCGTGGGGGGTCACGGGCGGCCCCTCCCGGATCCGGGCGGTACTGCCCGAGCCGGGTGTGCTGGTGGTGAAGCAGGGGGCGAGGGGCGCCACCGCCTTCGTGTCGTCGGGCAGTCGAGCCGCGGGCAGTCGTGCCGCTGGGGCGGCACGGGCGGGCGCGGCGGCACCCCGCCGGCGCGGGCAGGCGATCACGCCCCCCGCCCAGCAGCAGCAAGCCCACACCTTCGTCCCCGCGCTCGCCGTGGACGTCGTGGCCACCACCGGTGCCGGGGACGCCTTCGCGGCCGGGTTCCTCTCCGCGACACTCCGGGAGCTGCCCGTCCGCGACCGTCTGCGGCACGGTCACCTGTGGGCCGCCGCCGCCCTCACCGTGCCCGGCGACCTCGCGCCGCCCCCCGCCCGCGCACACGCCGACCACCTCGCCGCCCTCGACGACGGCACCTGGGAGAGACTTCGACTCGGCCCCGGCTGGACGCAAGCCGGCAAGGCCCCGGAGGAGGTACGCACCCCATGAGCCAGACCGTCGACCGCGCGCTCAGCATCCTGCCGCTGCTCGCCGAGGGCCCCGCCGACCTCGGCCAGGTCGCCGACCGCCTCGGCGTGCACAAGTCCACGGCCCTGAGGCTCCTGCGCACGCTGCACGAGCACGGCATGGTCTACCGCCAGTCCGACCAGCGCTACCGCCTCGGCGCCCGCCTCATCGCCCTCGCCCAGGAGGCGATGGAGAACCTCGACATCCGCGAGATCGCCCACCCCCACCTCGTACGCCTCAACGAACAGTGCGGGCACACCGTCCACCTCGCCGTGTACGAGGAGGACGAGGTGCTCTACATCGACAAGGTGGAGAGCCGCTACCCGGTGCGGATGTACTCGCGGATCGGCAAGCCCGTCGCCATCACCGTCGCGGCCGTCGCCAAGCTTCTCCTCGCCGACCTTCCCGAGGCCGAGCGGCGGGCCCTCGCCGACCAGCTGGACTACCCCATGTACACGTCCCGTTCCACCCCCAACCCCGCCGCCTTCCTGCGGGAGTTGGAGAAGGTGCGCGAACAGGGCTGGGCCACCGACCTCGGCGGCCACGAGGAGTCCATCAACTGCGTCGCGGCCCCCGTCCGCGGCGCCGACGGCCGGGTCGTCGCCGCGATGTCGGTGTCCGCGCCGAACGTCGTCGTCACCGCCGACGAACTCCTCACCCTGCTCCCGCTGGTGCGCCGCACGGCCGACGCGATCAGCGGCGAGTACTCGGGCAGAACCACAGCAAAGGACCCCGCATGACGGACAAGACCGCCCTCACCCCCAGCACCCACACCACCCCGCCCGCCAAGTTCTCCCACGGCGTGCACAAGGGCAACATCCTCCAGGTCGCGGGCCAGGTCGGCTTCCTGCCGGCCGAGGAGGGCAAGCCGCCCACGCCCGCAGGCCCCACCCTGCGCGAGCAGACCCTCCAGACCCTCGCCAACGTCAAGGCGATCCTTCAGGAGGGCGGCGCGAGCTGGGACGACGTGATGATGATCCGCGTCTACCTCACCGACGTCGACCACTTCGCCGAGATGAACGACCTCTACAACGCCTACTTCGAGGAGCAGGGCCTCACCCAGCCGCCCGCCGCGCGCACGACGGTCTACGTCGGTCTGCCCGCCGGCCTCCTCATCGAGATCGACGCGCTCGCCGTCCTCGGCTGACGCTCCCTCACCTCCCGCACGGCCCACACGGCATGGCACCGCACCCGGTGCCGTGCCGCGACCTCCCCTGCCCGAAAGCTGTATGTACTTACCCCAGAGGACCCCCGAATGCCCCCTTCGCTCGCCGCGGCCGCCCCCGAGACCCCGCCCCACACCGGCGGTCTCCTCCTCCTCGTCGACGGCACGGCCGGTCTGCTCACGGTCGCCGCCCTCGGTATCGCCCTGCTCCTCTTCCTCATCATCAAGGTCAGACTGCAGCCGTTCGTGGCGCTGCTGGCCGTCTCCATAGCCGTCGGCCTGCTCGCCGGCCTGTCCGTCACCGAACTCTTCGGCACGGTCCAGCGGTCGGACGCCGTCTCCACGATCGAGTCCGGCATGGGCGGCATCCTCGGGCACGTCGCGATCATCATCGGCCTCGGCACGATGCTGGGCGCGATCCTGGAGGTCAGTGGCGGCGCGGAGGCGCTCGCCTCCCGGCTGCTGAACCTGTTCGGCGAGAAGCGGGCCCCGCTCGCCATGGGCCTCACCGGCCTGATCTTCGGCATCCCCGTCTTCTTCGACGTCGGCATCTTCGTCCTCGCGCCCATCGTGTACGCGGCGGCCAAGCTCCCCCAAGACTCCGACGAGCTCCGTCCCGGGGGGACCCCCACCGGCAAGTCGATCCTGCTCTACTGCCTGCCCCTGCTCGCCGGCCTGTCGATGACCCACGCCTTCCTGCCTCCGCACCCCGGCCCGGTGGCCGCGGCCGGTCTGCTCCACGTCGACCTCGGGTGGGTCATCCTCATGGGCGTCGTCTGCGGCATCCCCGCCGTGCTCGCCGCGTGGGCGTACTCCGCGTGGATCGGCAACCGCGTCTTCGTCGCCGTACCGCAGGACATGGTGGAGGCGGCCGCCGAGGCCCGGCAGGCCGTCCTCGAGGAGCAGCGGGCGTCGGGCGTCGAGCCGGCGGAGAAGCCGGTCCCGCTGGGCACGGTGCTGGGCATCATCGGCACCCCGCTGATCCTCATCCTGGCCGCGACCTTCTCCTCGATCGCCCTCGACCCCTCCACCGGCCGCTCGGTGATCGAGTTCTTCGGGCACCCCTTCGTCGCCCTGACGATCGCCCTGCTCCTCGCCTACTACCTTCTCGGCATCCGCCGCGGCTGGTCCCGCCGGTCCCTGGAGACCGTCTCCACCGCCTCGCTCAAGCCGGTCGGCAACATCCTCCTGGTCGTCGGCGCGGGCGGCGTCTTCGGCGCCGTCCTCAAGGCCAGCGGGGTCGCCCAGGCCCTCTCCGACACCTTCAACGACGTCGGCCTGCCCGTGATCGTCCTGTCCTACCTGATCTCGGTGGTGCTGCGGGTGGCCCAGGGCTCGGCCACGGTCGCCATCGTCACGACGGCCGGCATCGTCGCCCCGCTCCTCGCCGGGGGCCACCACTCCCAGAGCTTCGTCGCCCTGGTCATCATGGCCATCTCGGCGGGCTCCATCTTCGCCTCGCACGTCAACGACGGCGGCTTCTGGATGGTGGCGAAGTACTTCGGCATCAGCGAGCGGGACACGCTGAAGTCCTGGACGGTGCTGGAATCGGTGCTGTCGGTGGCGGGGTTCGCGGTGGCCGCTGGGGTCAGTGTGTTCGTGTGAGCCGCATGTAGGCGTCTGATAACGAAGTTGGGGCCGGCTGTGTCCGGCACAGGATCGTCGACCATACTGCCCGCTGTGGAGCAGCGCATAGGTTCGAGCAGCCAGCCCCTGAAGGGCGAGCCCGTCACGGGTGCCGGATTCGACCCGGCCTTCATCCCCGGGCTCGCCTCGCCCGCGACCGGAGAACCGGAGGACACCGGGCCCGAAGTCGCCGAGGCCGATGCCGCGGAGGCGGAGACCGAGGCCGCCGCCGGGGCCGAGGCGAAGGACGCCGTCGAGGAGCCCGCGACGGACGGCGACGAGGAACAGGCCCCCGAGGGACCCGTCTTCGAGGCCTCCGACCGCCGCGCCAGAATCGTCGCCGACCACAGGGGCGTACGCCTGGCCCTCGACGACCAGGAGTGCGAGTTCCGCTGGGACGAGATCGGCGCCGTCGAGACGGAGTCCCCCCGCTTCGGCAAGCGGTTCACCATCACGGTGCACACTCCCGAGCGCCGCTGGTACCCCATCGAGATCGAGGCGCCGTCCCGGTCCCGCTTCAGTGAGTGGGAGGCCCGGTTGGACGCCGTCCTCGACGCCTACTTCGAGGACGAGGACGACAAGGGAACCGACGCCGAGGCCCCCGAGGACGCCGACTGACGGTCGCGGGGCACCGCGTCCGCCGTGAACTCTTCCGCCAGGGGCCGCGCAGTGTACGCGCGGCCCTTCCTGCCGCCCTCCCCTCGCGCGAAGTTGTACCCGGCCGGGTGAGCGGCGCGTGCATGGATGCCGGACCCGGAGGACAGTGAGGTCCGTTTCCACGGGAGAGCACGTCCGGTCACCCCGACCGGGCCGGGCGGTCTCGGACCGTGTGGTGGGAACTCGGCACGTACGGGGCGGACGGCTGTGGTCGGCGACGGCCGTGCCGCTCGGTCCGGCCGCCCGGGGGCTCGCGCTGCCCCCGGGCGGCCGTCACCTGCCCGGGTTTGGCTGCTGCCCACCGGCCGCCGGGGCTACTGCCACCACTTCGGGCTCAGGGCGATCGTCCGGAGCCGCGCGATCGTCAGCGCGGGGGTGGTGCGCGTCGCCGCGTCGTGCGGGGCGCCGGAGTTGAGCTCGCTGATCACCACCCGCCTGCCGTCGCTCCGCAGGGTGTCGACGGTCCACATCACGGCACCCGAGCCGCCCTTCTCACTGGGCCCCTGGTGCACGGCGACCCTCGTCCCGTCCGGCAGCGTCTCGGAACCGGAGCCGAACAGGTCGCCGGCGACGTCCGACATGCCGTCCTGGACGTTGACCTGGACGAGGCACTTGCCCTTGCCGTCGTCGACGACGAGATAGCCGAAGCCGGTGTCGTCGCCGCTGGACGCCGACACCGTGAACCGCCCCTTCGGCAGCAGGCTCCTGAGGGTCGGGGCGACCGCCACGGCGGGCCGGGTGGCGGTGGGAGTCGGCTCCCCGGTGGGCCGGCCGGGGTCCTCGGGCATCGCGTCGACGGCGTCCCGCCAGACGCGCGCCGCCGCGAGCTGCCTCAACCGGGCGGGTGACAGGGGCGGTTCGGGCCGGGTGACCGGCGCGTCCTTCTCGGCCGCCGCGTTCCACTCCATGATGCCGACGTGCCGGCCCTCGGGCGTGACCAGCTCGGCGCTCCACAGCTTGGTGTCCACCCGGCGGTCCGGATACTCGTACCCCTGCATGACCATCACCACCGAGCCGTCCGGCAGCCGGGTCGTGCCGCAGGCGTCGTAGTGCACGAACACCTTGCCCGGGCACTCGGTGATCTGCCGCGCCCGGTCGCTGCCCGGCTGGACGCGCCCCAGGATCACGGCGATCGCCGCCGCGCCCTTGCCGTCGTCGTACACGCCGCTCACGTACGGCCCCGGCTCCTCGTCCGTGCCGCGCGCCTCCGTCTTGCTCAACTTCCCCGCGGGCAGCAGCTTCTCCAGGGCGCGGATCAGCGCGTCGCCGGAGACGGCCGGAGGGGCCGCGGTGGCGGAGCGGCCGGAGGTGCCCACGGAGGTCTCCTCCCGCGGCGCCTTGCCGTCGCCGCCCGGCAGCAGCAGGGCCCCGCCCAGGCCGGCGAGCGCCAGGGAGGCCGCCCCGCTCACGACGGCGGCCCGCCGCCTGAGCAGCCGGCGCCGTCCGCGCACCGCTCCCGCGGCGACGAGCGCGGCCCGGTCGGCGTCGAACCCGGCGCCGGCGCGGCGCAGGTCGGCGGAGAGCTGTTCCTCGAACGGGTCGCTGTGCTGTTCGACGTCGGGCATGACGGAACCACCGTTTCGCGAAGTGAGGTGAGAGGGGACGGTCAGGGGCGCGCGTACTCGCCGAGCTCCTCGCCCAGCAGCCCGCGCAGCCGCCCGAGCGCGCGGACACAACGCGTGCGCACGGCGGCCGAGCTGACGTGCAGGGCGTCGGCGGTCTCCGCGATGGAGCGGTCCTCCCAGTAGCGCAGGACGACGACCGCCCGGTCCTTCGCGGGCAGTCGGGAGAGCGCCTCCAGCAGGGTCAGCCGCAGCGGTGTGTCCCCGGTGCCGTCGTGCGCCCGGTCGGGCAGCACGTCGGTGGCACGCTCGGAAGCGCTGCGCCGGCGCTGATGGGCGAGGAACGTACGCGCGAGAACGGTCTGCGCGTATCCGGCGGGGTTGCCGACCCGCGACACGCGTCCCCAGCGGACGTACAGCCGGCCGAGGGTCTCCTGCACGAGGTCCTCGGCGAGATGCGTGTCACCGGCGGTGAGCAGACAGGCGGAACGGTAGAGATGCCCGGCCCGCGCCGCCGCGAACTCCGCGTACTCGTCCGCGCGTGCCTGTCTCATGCCCGTTCCCCCTGTCCGCCGGCGCCGTTCTCACTTCATTGATGCGGTGGGCCCCGGGAAATGTTTCATCTTTCCTCGGCTACGGCAGCGCGTGCACATGCGCTCCCACCGAAGCGGACCACGAACCGCTGGCCGAGGCGTCCCAGTTCGTCGACCAGGTCATCGCGCCCCGAAGGCCGGGGTAGGTCTTCGAGGGCTTGAAGGAACCGCAGTTGGTGCCCTTGGCCAGACAGTCCAGGGCGTTGTTCACCACGGTCGGCGACACGTACCCGCTGCCCGCCGCGCTCGTGGAGGCCGGCAGGCCGAGGCCCACCTGGGACGGGGCGAGGCCGCCCTCCAGCTGGATGCAGGCCAGGGCGGTCAGGAAGTCCACCGAGCCCTGCGCGTACACCTTGCCGTCGCAGCCCAGCATCGAACCGCTGTTGTAGTACTGCATGTTGACGACCGTCAGGATGTCCTTGATGTTCAGCGCGGTCTGGAAGTAGGAGCCCGAGGTCGACTGCATGTCGATGGTCTGCGGGGCCATGGTGATGATCAGGGACGAGCCGGCCTTCGCCGACAGGGCCCGCAGCGCCTGGGACATGTAGGTGGCGTTGAGGCCGTTCTCCAGGTCGATGTCGACGCCGTCGAAGCCGTAGGTCTGCATCAGCGAGTAGACCGAGTTCGCGAAGTTCGCGGCGGATGCCGAGTCGCTCACCGACACCGTGCCGTTCTGGCCGCCGACCGAGACGATCACCTTCTTCCCGGCGGCCTGCTTGGCCTTGATGTCCGCCTTGAACTGGTCGACGGTGTAGCCGCCGAGCCCCGCCGAGTCGAGGGTGAAGGTCACCGCGCCCGGTGTCGTCGTCGCGTCCGCGAACGCCACGGCGATGATGTCGTACTGGGAGGAGACGTCGGAGATCTTCTGGACCGTCGCCCCGTTGTTGAAGTTCTGCCAATACCCGGTGACGGCGTGCTTGGACAGCGTGCCGCCGCCCCCGCCGCCCCCGCCGGAGGTCGCCGTCGTCCCGGTGACCGCCCCGGACTTCGCCGACTCGCCGGCCGCGTTCGTCGCCGTGACCTGGAAGGAGTACGAGGTGGCGGCGGCCAGGCCGGTCACGGTCGCCGAGGTCCCCGTCACGGCCGTGACCTTGGTGCCGTCCCGGTAGACGGTGTAGCCGGTCGCGCCGGACACGGTGTTCCAGGCCAGCGACACCGACGAGGACGTCGTGCCGGAGACCGCGAGGCCGCCCGGCGCGGCCGGGACCGTCGGGCCCCCGCCGCCGCTGCCCCCGCCGCCGTCGGGGCCGTAGACCGAGACGTCGTCGGCGTAGTAGGCGGCCTGGCCGTACCAGCCGTGGGTGTAGACCGTCACGGAGGTCGTCGACGCCCCGGTGGTGAAGCTCGTCGACAGCTGCTTCCAGGAGGACGAGTCCGGGGTCCAGGTGGAGACGTCGGTGGTGCCGGTGCCGGTGACGCCGAGGAAGGCGTACCCGCCCTGCACCCAGGCGCTCAGGGTGTACGTGGAGCCCGGCCGGACGGCCACCGTCTGGCCGCACCGGGCGTCGTCCTGCCCGGCCGGTGTCGCCTTCAGGGCGGCCGAGCCGCTGTGGACGGGGGAGGAGACCGTCGTCCCGCTGCTCGCGGAACAGGTCCAGTCGCCCAGACCCGACTCGAAGCCGGCGTTCTGGGCGTTGTTGACGTCCGCGGCGGACGCCTGGCCCGTGCCCAGGAACGTGAGGGCGAGGGCGGCGGTGACGGCTCCTGACCAGAACCGTGCTGATCGTCTCTGTGGGGACATGACAATAAGTTGGTCCAGACCAATACGTCTGTCAAGAGGTCCAGACCAAATGCGGCGATCGGGGGCCGGGGTCGGTTCGGGATCGGCGAGATGCACAAGGTGCCCCGTTTTGGCGCACCTTGTGAGGCGGCAGTTCCACATCAGCTGCACAAACGCTGTTCTCCGGTCACAAGCCCGTGGTTACAGTGCTGACGTAGTCACGCAGTGAAGTCATTTCGGTGCGCCGGAGTAATCCCGGTGTGCCGACGGCGCAACACGGGGAGCTGCGCGTGCCAACAGCCGTTGCCGTGACCAGTGCCGACATGGCGCTGCCGCCGCAGGACGAACGGACCCTGCCCGCAGTCGTCCTGCCGGACCTGGACCGTCAGCCTCTCGACCAGGCGCTGGCGGCCGTCCAGGCTTTGATCGACCAGTACGGCCATCTCGTCGTCGTGTGCTCCAAGGCGGCCCCCGCCGGAGTCGAACAACGGCTGCGCACGATCCGCTCCCTGCTGGAGAGCGACCGGATCGCCCTGTTCCGGCCCGATCTGCCCCCGCTCGGACTCGCGGTCCTGGCCCGCCAGTTGCGCCAGCTCGCCTCCTGCGACCTCAGCCCGGGCGTCCTCGCCTCCGCGGGCCGCCTGCTGACCCACTACATCCACGCGGGCGCGCTGCTCGGCTCCGTCGCCCGGCTGGACCGCGTCCCGGTCGGCCTGAAGTCGCACGCGAAGTCCTGGGTGCCGGGCAGTCAGTTCGCCGTACTGGCCCACCCCGAGCCGCGGCTGGTCAAGCTCGGGCCCGGAGCCGCCCTGCCCGGACCGGAGTTCGGCACCCGGATGCTGGTCGCCAAGGGGCAGCTGCAGTCGGACTGGGTCACCGCCACCCTGGCCAAGCAGTGGAACGCCCAGGGTCTGCGGGAGATTTCGGCGCCGACCGAGTCCGCGGCCTGGTGGGGCACGAGCAAGCTGGTCGAGTTCGCCGCCTACCTGCCCGACCTCTCGGTCCTCTACCAGCTGGTCACCTCCGTCCGGCAGGGCGTCTGCCACTGGTGCGGCATCGACGTGATCGGCGACCGCTGCGTGTTCTGCTCCGCCACCCCGCCACCACCCCCGGACGGCCCCCGGCAGCTCCCCGCCGGGAGAGGCTCCTGAGGCCGCCGCCCACCGTCCCGCGCACCGCTCGCACACCCCCCATCCGCTCGACCGATATCCCCCAATGAGGTTGTACGGTTCATGAACTCCCGTCAGCGCCGCGGCGTGCTCCTGCTGGTCCTGTCGATCGTCTGCGCCCTCGGCGCGTTCGCCGGCGTCCTGTCGGTCATCGGCGACGTGAAGTCCAAGGTCGGGCCCGAGGTCACGGCGTACCAGGTCAAGGCCAAGATAGAGCCGTACACCCAGCTGAGCGCGGACCAGTTCGAGAAGATCTCGATGCCCAAGCGCTGGCTGTCGGACAACGCGGTCACCCATATCGGTGACGTCCGGGGCAAGATCGCTGTCACCACGCTGAAGCCGGGCTCCCTGCTGCAGACCGACATGATCGTCGACCAGCCGGCCCTGCAGCCCGGGCAGCAGGAGGTCGCCATCATGATCGACGCGGCGACCGGGGTGGCAGGCCAGATCACGCCCGGTTCGACGGTCAACGTCTACGCCACCTTCGCGGGCCAGCGGCAGGGCGACCCCGCCGAGTCCAAGATCATCGTCACGAACGCGAAGGTCCTCAACGTCGGTCAGATCAAGGCGCTCGACCCCGCGGAGGCCGGCAAGAACCAGCCGACCGACACCGTCCCCATCACCTTCGCCCTCTCCACCCTCGACGCGCAGCGCATCACCTACGCCGAGTCGTTCGCCCAGCGGGTCCGGCTCGCACTGGTCGCACCGGGCGGCGGCACGACGGTCCCGGACAAGGACCGCACGTACGAACTCGCGAAGGACAAGTGAGCCCGCATGCCCACCAGGATCCTCCCGGCCGTCGGTGACGCGGACGCGGTCCGTTCCCTCACGACCCTGCTCAGCCAGCTCCCGGACGCCGAACCGGTCGCCCCGGTCGTCGACTCCACCCAGCTCGTCGACACCCTCGCCCGGCTGGCCGCCGAGTCGGTCGACGAACTGCCCGAGGTCGTGGTGGTCCACGAGCGCATCGGCCCGGTCCCGGCCCTGGAACTCATCCGCGAGGTGGCCCTGCGCTTCCCGGCGGTCGGGGTCATCCTCGTCACCACGGACGCGAGCCCCGGCCTCTTCCAGGCCGCCATGGACTACGGCGCCCGCGGCCTGGTCGCCCTGCCCCTCAGCTACGAGGAGCTGGCGAGCCGTGTGCAGGCCGTCGCCCAGTGGTCGGTGGGCGTACGGCGCCATCTGGGCGCCGGAGGCGACGTGTTCACCGGCGTCGGCGGGACCGTCGTGACGGTGAGCGGGGCCAAGGGCGGCGTCGGTGCGACCCTCACCGCCATCCAGCTCGCCCTGGCCGCACAGGCGTCGGGGCGCGCCACCGTCCTGGTGGACATGGACCTGCAGACCGGCGACATCGCCTCCTACCTGGACGTGCAGTTCCGGCGGTCGGTGGTCGACCTGGCCGCGATCAGCGACATCTCGCCGCGCGTCCTCGCGGACGCGGTCTTCCGGCACGACACCGGGGTGTCGCTGCTGCTCGCGCCGGGGGAGGGGGAGCGCGGCGAGGAGATGACGGACCGCGCGGCCCGGCAGATCGTCAGTGCCCTCAGGTCCCGCTACGAGGTCGTGGTCGTCGACTGCGGGGCCCAGTTGAGCGGGGCCGGCGCCGCGGCCGTGGAGATGGCCGACCTGGCCCTGCTCGTCACCACGCCCGACGTGGTCGCGGTGCGCGGCGCCAAGCGGACGGTGCGCATGTGGGACCGGCTTCAGATCCGCAAGGCGGAGGAGACGACGGTCGTCGTCAACCGGCACGCGCGGGCCTCCGAGATCCAGCCGCCGCTCATCCAGAAGATCACCGGCACGGCGGTCGCGGCGACCGTGGTCCCGGCCAACTTCAAGGAACTGCAGGCGGCGGTGGACGCCGGCCGCATCCACGAACTGGACAACAAGGGGGCCGTCAAGCAGGCCCTCTGGGGTCTCGCGGGGGAGCTGGGCCTGATGAGGGCGACGGAAGGGGCGCACCGGGGCGGTGGCCGTCTTAGGGGCGACCGGGGGTCGGTGAGTTTCCGGCGGCGCAGGGAGCTGGGGCCATGAGGAGGCGGCGCGGCGACCGGGGACAGGTGACCATCGAGTTCCTCGGCATGACACCGCTGATCATTCTGACGCTGGTGCTGGTGTGGCAGTTCGTGCTGGTGGGGTACGCCTACTCGCTCGCGGGGAATGCTGCCGACGAGGGCGTGCGGGCGGGAACGGCCGCACCCCGGGACGCGCGGTTCGCCACCTGTGAGCAGGCGGCGCTGAAGGATCTGTCGGGGGCATGGAGGGGAGCGGCCACGGTGAAGCAGTGCGGCGGCTCCGGATTCGTGACCGCGGACGTGGCGATCAGGGTCCCCGTCCTCTTCCCGGGGTCGATCTCCTTCCCCCTCACCGTGTACGGACACGCCGGCGCGGTGGAGGAGGTGAAGGAGTGAGATGTCGTACCACCGCAGACGCCGTGACGCCGGCCAAGTGGCCATCGAGTACCTGGGTTTCCTGCCCGTCCTGCTGCTCGTCGCACTCGCCGGGGTGCAGCTGGGACTGATCGCGTACGCCGCCCAGCAGGCGGGGACCGCGGCCAGGGCGGGGGCTCGGGCGGCCTCCCTCCAGCAGGCGGCGGGCGCGGCCTGCGCCCAGGCCGTCAGCCTGGACGCCACGTGCGACACCGCGGACCTGGGGACCGAGGTCCAGGTCACCTCGCACGTCACGATCCCCGTTCTGTTCCCCGGACTGGGCCGCTACGAAGCCAGCAAGACCGCCGTCATGCCGCTCGACCACTGATACACCCGGGCACAGCGAGGAGCACCGACCCATGAGCCTGCGGGCACGCATCAACTCCCCCGAGGAGAACGGCCACCGGGGCGAGGACGCGCACCTGGTCGCCTCCTACCGGGCCAAGCTCCTGGAGGAGATCGACCTCGCGGAGATGTCCTCGCTCGCCGCGGCCGAGCGCCGGGCCCGCCTGGAGCGCGTCCTCGGGCACATCATCAGCCGCGAGGGCCCGGTGCTGTCGACGGTCGAACGCTCCCAGCTTATCCGCCGGGTGGTCGACGAGGCACTCGGCCTCGGCATCCTCGAACCCCTCCTCGAGGACGCGTCGATCACCGAGATCATGGTCAACGGCCCCGACGCGATCTTCGTCGAACGCGGCGGCCGCGTCGAGCAGTTGCCGCTCCGCTTCGCCTCCCACGACCAGCTCATGCAGACCATCGAGCGGATCGTCTCCACGGTCAACCGGCGCGTGGACGAGTCGAACCCCATGGTCGACGCACGCCTCCCCTCCGGCGAGCGCGTCAACGTCATCATCCCGCCGCTGTCGCTGACCGGCGCCACCCTCACCATCCGCCGCTTCCCGCGCTCCTTCACGCTCCAGGAGATGGTGAGCTTCGGCTCGCTCGACGAGCACATCCTGTTCCTGCTCGCGGGCCTGGTACGGGCCAAGTTCAACGTCATCGTCTCCGGCGCCACCGGCACCGGCAAGACGACCCTGCTCAACGCCCTGTCCGGGCTGATCCCGGAGGGCGAGCGCATCATCACCATCGAGGACTCCGCCGAGCTCCAGCTCCAGCAGTCGCACGTGATCCGCCTGGAGTCCCGCCCGCCGAACGTCGAGGGCAAGGGCCAGATCAGCATCCGCGACCTGGTCCGCAACTCCCTGCGGATGCGCCCCGACCGCATCGTCGTCGGCGAGGTCCGCGGCGGCGAGTCCCTCGACATGCTCCAGGCCATGTCCACCGGCCACGACGGCTCCCTCGCCACCGTTCACGCCAACAGCGCCGAGGACGCCCTGATGCGCCTGCAGACCCTGGCGTCCATGTCCGACGTCGAGGTCCCCTTCGTCGCCCTGCACGACCAGATCAACAGCGCCGTCGACGTCATCATCCAGCTCACCCGCTTCGCCGACGGCGCCCGCCGCGTCACCGAGGTCGCCCTGCTCGACAGCCACGGCGGGGAGCCGTACCGGCTGGCCACCGTGGCCCGCTTCAACGCCCAACCCATGGCGCCGGACGGCCGGATCCACGGCGCCTTCGAGCACTACCCCCTCACCCGCCGCAGCGCGGACCGCCTCTACATGGCGAACCAGGCCGTCCCCCAGGCCTTCGGCGTCGCCCGGTCCGCGGACCAGCTAGCCACCCGAGAAGCCAGGTAGGTGCCGCCCCCCATGGATCTGCAAGACCTCGTCGCCCTCACCACCGGCATCACGCTGCTGACCTGCGTCCTGGCCGTCATGGGCCTGCACGCGTACGCCACCGGACGCGCCGAGCGGGCCGCGCTCGTCGAACGGCTGACGCACACCGGGCAGATACCTGCCATTGGCCGCCCCCGCCGCTTCCGCACCCTGGACCGCCGGCTGCGCCGCACCCGGCTCGGCCGGAAACTGGAACTGAAGCTCGCCGCGACCGGACTCGACGTCACCCCGGGCGAGTTCTTCGCCTACATGCTCGCCACGGTCGCCGCCCTGTGGCTGATCGGCCAGGCATCCCTCGCCCCCTTCTTCGGCCCGATCGCCGGCCTGCTCGGCGTCTGGGCGGCCTGGCAGTTCCTCACCTGGCAGCGCCAGAAACGCATCGAGAAGTTCATCAACCAACTCCCCGAACTGGCCCGCATCCTGGCCAACGCCACACAGGCCGGCCTGGCACTGCGCACCGCGATCAGCATGGCGGCCGAGGAACTGGAGGCGCCGGCCGGAGAGGAACTGGAGAAGGTCGCCAACCAGCTGGCGATCGGGCAGTCCCTCGACGAGGCGCTGGGGGACCTCGCGGACCGGCTGCCCTCCCGCGAACTGGTCGTCCTCGTCACCACGCTGGTGCTGTCCAACCGGGCGGGCGGACAGGTCGTCGGCGCGCTGCGCAACCTCACCGAGACGCTGGAGGAGCGCAAGGAGACCCGGCGCGAGATCCGCACCCAGCTCTCCCAGGTCAACATGACGGCGTATGCCGTCCCCGTGATGGGCGTGGGCTCCCTTTTCCTGATGAACGGGGTCAAGGACGGTGCCCTGGACCGCATGACCGGCTCGCCCGTCGGCCAGGCCTGCGTGATCATCGCCTTCGCCATGTACGCCGTCGGGTTCGTGCTCATCCGGCGCATGTCGCGGATCGACGTCTGAGACAAGGGGGTAGGTGACATGGCACTGCTGCTCGCGCTCGCGATGGGCCTCGCCGTCTGGGGCGTCTTCGCCGGCATCCGCATGTACCGGGCGGAGGCGAAACTCCCCGGCGACCTGCTCCTGGCCCTGGAGGTCGGCGCCACCCGCACCGGAGCGGTCGACTCCCTCATCGACCGCATGGGCATGCGTTACGCCCCCGCGGTCCTGCGGCTGATGGGCCCCGGCCTGGTCGCCAAGTACCGCCGCAAGATCGACCTCGCGGGCAACCCGGGCGGTCTGACCATCGACCGCTACGCGGCCCGGCGCGCGGTCTACGGCTTCCTCGGCGCCGTCGGCTTCCTGGTGTTCCTGCTGCGAGGCCAGTACCTCGTCGCGCTGCTGCTGCTGGCGTTCGGCGCGTTCTGGACCGAGGTCGGCATCTGGGTGGCGATCCGCCACCGCAAGGACGTCATCGAGCGCACCCTTCCCGACTTCCTGGACGTGCTGGCCGTCGTGGTGAGCGCCGGGCTCGGCTTCCGGCAGGCCCTGGACCGGGTGGCGACCCGCTACGAGGGCCCCTGGGCCGACGAACTGCGCATCACCCTGCGCCAGATGGACCTCGGCATGAGCCGCCGCCAGGCCTTCGCGGAACTTCGGCGCCGCAACGACTCCGAGCAGGTGGCCATGTTCGTGACGGCACTGCAGCAGGGCGAGGAGCTGGGCGCCCCGATCGTGGACACCCTCGTCTCGCTGGCCAAGGACATGCGCCGCACGGACGCCCAGAACGCCCGCCGCAAGGCCGCGCGGGCCGTCCCGCGGGCCACGCTGATGATCACCACCTTCATGGTCCCGGCCACTCTGCTCCTGCTCGGCGCGGGACTGCTGCTCGGCTCCGGCACCGACTTCGGCACGCTCACGGGCAAGTAGGCAGGGGAGGGCGACGAGATGGCGATGACGAAGGAACGCGGCGGCCCGCCGTGGCGCCGCCCGCGGACGGCGCGGAGCAGGATCACCGCCCAGCCGGCGGGCACGGTTGTCGCGGACCGCGCGCGCACCGGCGCCCCCGACGCCCCGGTGCCCGCGCTGCCGCCCGCGCTGCCCTCCGGCTGGGTCCTGACCCGGACCCCGGCACCGCTGCCGGCGGTACCGCGTCAGCCGGCGAGGATCGCATCGCCGACGCCCGCGCCCGCCGAGGACGCCCCGCGACCCCCCGCCCTCTCCCTCCAGGTCAACGCCCTGCAGGCCATGTGCCGCCAGGTCTTCGCCTTCCGCCTGGCCATGATCGCCCTGGCCGCCCCGGCCGCCCTCGTCAACGCAGCCCCCGGCATGCCCGTCCGCCTGGTCGGTGCCGCCGTCGTGGTCACCTTCATGGGCTCCTACGTCCTGTACCGGGACTGGGAGCGCTTCGGCCCCCTGCTCCTGCGCCACCCCTCCCTGCTGGCGGTCGACACCCTCCTCGGTTCGCTGCTGCTGATCTCGGCGGGCCCGGACACCACACTCGCGTACGTCAGCGTCTGCACGCCGCTGCTGGCGGGGATCGTCTACAGCTGGCGGGGAGCGGCGTGCTTCGCGTCCCTGCAGTCCCTCATCCTCCTGCTGGTCCACGCCACCAGGCACGACCTGCACGCCGCCCTCGCCGAGTCCCTGCTCCTGCCCGGCCTGTGCGTCATCGCCGGCGCGGTCGGCTCGTCACTGCGCGGCCTGATGCTCCGCTTCGGCACGGCGACCCAGGCCCTCACCGAGGTCCAGGCCCGCCTCGCCGCCACCGAGGCGGTCGGCGCCGAACGCGCCCGCCTCGCACGGGAGATGCACGACTCGGTGGCCAAGACCCTGCACGGAGTGGCCCTCGCCGCGGACGGCCTCGCGGCCTCGGCGGGCCGGGACGGCACCGATCCGGCCCGGCTCCGGCAGCAGGCGGAACTCGTCGCCCGCGCCGCCCGCCGCGCCGCCGCCGAGAGCCGCGAACTCCTCACCGACCTGCGGCGCGTGAACGACCCCGGCCACGGCACCGACGTACTGGCCGAACTCGCCTCCCGCACCCGCGACTTCGCCACCCGCACCGGACTGTCCGCCGCCTGCCGCCCCACCGGCGACGACACCGTGCCCCCGGTCCCGCCCGCAGTAGCCCGCCAGCTCCTCACCATCGCCGACGAGGCCATGGAGAACGCCCACCGCCACGCGGCCCCCACCCGGGTCGACGTCAGCGGCGGCGTGCGCGAGGGCCTGCTGTGCATCAGCGTGTACGACGACGGCGACGGCCTGCCCCCCGGCACCAGCCTCGAACAACTGCGCCGCGCGGGCCACTTCGGCCTGGTCGGCATGGTGGAGCGGGCGGCGTCGGTGGGCGCCCGGATCAGCGTCGGCCGCGGGGACCACGCGCGGGGCACCGAGGTCCGCCTGGAGCTGCCGCTCACGGCCCTGACCGCGCAGAGCGCATGAGCGTCACGCCGACCCCCCACGCCGACGAGAGGAGGCCGCCGATGCCGGACCTTCCCGCCCTGCCCGCGGCCCAGCCGCCCCCGCCCCTGAGCGTCGTGGTCGCCGACGACAACCTCGTCGTCCGCGCGGGCCTGACCGCCCTGCTCTCCGGGCGCGAGGACATCACCGTCGCCGCCGAGGCCGCCGACGGCCGCGAGGCCTACGAGGCGGCCCGCCGCTGCCGCCCGGACGTCGTCCTCCTCGACGTCCGCATGCCCGGCATGGACGGCCTGTCGGTCCTGCCCTACCTGGTGCCGATCGCGCCGGTGCTGATGCTGACGTACAGCAGTGAGTCGGAGATCGTCCAGGAGGCCCTGCGCCGCGGGGCGGCCGGCTACCTGGTTCACGGCGAGTTCACGGCCGACCGGCTGGTCGCGGCGATACGGGACGTCAGGGAGGGCCGTGCGCACTTCACGGCAACGGCCGCCGACGTCCTGCGAAGTGCGATTGCACACTCCCCTTCGCCTCCAACTGTCAAGTCCCCCGTAGTTTCTTCACAAACACTTTCGCAAGTGCAACCAGATATGGCACAGTCGGAGTCACGGTCTCGACTGAGTACGAGGGAGGCGGAGATCATGGACCTCATCGCGTCCGGCATGAACAACCAGCAGATCGCCGCCACTTGCTTCATCAGCGAGAAGACCGTCAAGAACCACATCAACCGCATCTTCGCCAAACTCCACAGCACCAACCGCTCCGAGGCCACGGCCACGTGGCTCGGCACGCGAGGGACGGGGTGAGGCGCCATGAGGCGACGCAGGCGTGTTTGGGCCCGCAATTGGGTCCTGGGACCCTCGGGGCGGCGAGGGACGGCGTCGTACGGTTCCGGGATCGGAAGCGAACCCGGAGGGGAGCACCATGAGCAGCTGGATCAACACCACCGTCGCGTACCTGCAGGCTCGCACCGCCCGCAACGACAAGGGCCAGACGGCCGTGGAGTACCTGGGCATCATCGCGGTGGTCGTGGCGATCGTGCTGGCGATCACTGGTACGGACATCGGGCAGACGATCTTCAATGCGATCACCGACAAGATCACCGAGGTCACCGGTGGCTGATGCGGCTGCGTAGACGCGACGACGCAGGGCAGGCCTTCCCCATTTACATCACTGTGGTGGCGGGCCTGCTCTTTCTCGCGTTCGCCTACGTCGCGGTCGGCCAGGCCCGCGGTGAACCGGAACGGTGCCCAGACGGCGGCCGACGCGGCGGCGCTCGCGGCGGCGCAGCACACCAGGGACGAACTCGCGGGCCAGTGGGTGACGGACGTACTGGACCCGACCAAGTGGCAGGACCTCTTCGACGGCAAACTGCCGGACGACCAGGCGTGCGCGCGTGCCGCGCAACTCGCCGAGCAGAACGACGCGGCGCTGAGCGGTGCGGAATGCCAACGGCCGGAACTCCTCACCTACACGGTCGAGGTCACGACCAAAAAGCGCGTCGGGGACTCCATCGTCCCCGGTGTCGCGGACAAGCACTCCAAGGCATCCGCGACCGCCGTCATCAAAGCGCTGTGCTCGTTCGTCCCTCCGGCCGCCGGTGACACCGGAGGCGACACGCTGCCGCAGCTCACCTGCGAGGGCAACAAGAAGTGGGACCTGGATCCCAAGGACCTCACCGATCTGCCGGAACCCCAGGACCTGTTCGACGTCCACCTGGCCGAGTGACAAGCGAACGACGAGACAAGGAAACGCAGTCATGAGCATTCGGTTCACCAAGAAGGCCCGCAGGGGGATGGTCGCGTTGACCGTCGCGGCCGGACTGGCTGTCGGTGTGGCCGGCTGCGGCAGTGGTGGCGGCGACAAGAAGCCAGAGGCGTCGGCGTCCGCCTCCACGGCCCGTGGATCCGACCCGAGTGCTCAGGAAGGGCAGTCCGACGCGCCGCTGGCCGAGCTCAAAGGGCCGGACGGCCTGCTCCTTCAGGTCACCTCCGCGAAGAGGGACTCCGGTGGGTTCGTCACGGTCAGCGGTGACTTGAAGAACGACAGCGGTAAGACCCTCACTCTTCCGGCCCAGTTGAGCGGCAACGAGACCGAGATCATCAAGAACGGCCGGTCGCTGGGCGGAGCCACACTCGTGGATTCCAAGGGCAAGAAGCGCTACTACGTCCTGCGGGACACGGACGGCCGCCCCCTGACCACGACAGGCATCACTTCCGTCAAGTCGGGCGAAACGGTGCCGGTGTTCATGCAGTTCCCCGCACCGCCCGCTGACACGACGCAGGTGTCGTTCCAGCTGCCGATGTTCGCACCCGCTGACATCGAGATCTCCGGGTGAGGCCCCAAGTGACCGCGCCCCGCCTCCCCCTGCTCCTCACGGCCGCCACCCTCATCGTGGCGACCCACCTCGTCGGTGCCGTGCCGGCGCACGCCGACGGCAGTCCCAGCGTGCCCCCGGGCACCGAGCCCTCCGCCTCCGCGCCGGTCGAGGTCGACCCGAACGACCCCGATCTGAAGCTGCCCGAGGGCGCCACCCTCGCCGCCCCCAAGGTCCTGGACATCAAGTCGGTCGTGGAGGACGAGAACGGCGACGAACGCCGCTCGGACACCAACACGTCCGTGACGTTCGCCCTGCAGGCGGAGGTCCTGTTCAGCAAGGACAGCGCCAAGCTCAACGGCGAGGCCAAGTCCCGTATCGCGACGATCGCCGACGAGATCAAGAAGCAGAACGCGACGCACGTCCGCGTCTTCGGCTTCACCGACGACCTCGGCAGCTACGCCCACGGTCTCGTCCTGTCGAGGCAGCGCGCGAACGCCGTACAGGACGTCCTCGCCCAGGAGCTGAACGACCCCGGCGTCACCTTCGAGGTCCGCGGCTACTCCGAGGACTACCCGATCGCCTCGAACGCCACCGAGGAGGGACGGCGGAAGAACCGCCGCGTGGAGGTGTCGTTCCCGCGCGGCGGGAACTGACGGGCGCCCGTTGAACCGCTCGGCCGGCCGTCACGTACCAGTCACCGACGGTCCGTGGCAGGCCTGTGCGCCCAGAGAAGGGTCCGAGCGATTTCAGTTGATGCGAGTCCGCCGGTCGGCAGCGCCGTCGTACGGACGGAACGGACGAGCGAGGCACCCGCCCCCCGGCAGGTGCGGGGCCTGGACGGCCTGCGCGGCCTGGCGGCGCTGTACGTCGTCCTGTTCCACTGCTGGCTGTACACCTTCCCGGGCTACCCCGACAGTTCCGCGCCCGCCTGGCTGGACGGGCTGATGTTCGGGCGGGTCGCCGTCGTCTTCTTCCTGGTGCTGTCGGGCTTCTCCCTGGCGATCTCCCCGGCGCGTCACGGCTGGCGCTCGGGCGGTGCCGCCGAGTTCCTGCGCCGGCGCGCCTGGCGCATCCTGCCCCCGTACTGGGCCGCGCTGGTCCTGAGCCTGGCGATCTCCTGGTTCGTCGTTCCGGCCTCGCACTTCGGGCCGCCCACCGCCGCGACGGTCCTGGTCTACGGTCTCGTCGCGCAGGACGTGTTCACCGCCCCGACACCGAACGGCGCCTTCTGGTCGATCGGGGTGGAGGCCGAGCTGTATCTGCTCTTCCTGGTCTTCCTGTACGTCAGGCGGCGTACGAACGTGGTGGTCCTGGTCGCCTGTGTGGCGCTCCCGGTGATCGCGGGCGGCCTGCTGGCGCCCGGCGCGTCCCCCGTCGAGGGCGACAACTGGCTCGCTCCCCATCTCGCCCCCGTGTTCGTCGCCGGCATGGCGGGCGCGGGAGTGGTCGCCGCCTCCGAGCGGGTACGGCGCCTGCCCTGGGGCCGGCTCGCCGCCCTGGCCGCGCTGCCCGTGCTGGTGCTGGGCGCCGTGAAGGGCTCGGTGTGGACGGTGAACCACTACTTCTGGGTGGATCTGGCCATCGCCCCCGCCATGACGCTGCTGCTCGCCGGGGTCGCCACCGGCAGGCCCGCCGTCCTGGTGCGGCTGCTGACCACGCGGCCCGTCGAGAGCCTGGGCGGCTTCTCCTACAGCCTCTACCTCATCCATCTGCCGATCGTCCTGGCGGTGATCCGCCGGGTGGCCCCGCACTTCGTGGCGCCCGGCCTGCCCACGTTCCTCTTCACGCTCGCCGTGGCGCTGCCCGTCTCGGTGGCCGGCGCGTGGCTGTTCTCCAAGGTCTTCGAGATCCCGTTCAAGCGGTACCGGTCCTGGAAGTCCCTGACCGCGGCACTCGGCGCAGGCCCCCGCGTCGGGACCAGGCCCTAGACACGGACCTCCACCCGCTCACCCACCCGCAGCCCCCACGCCGCCATCGCCCCGGCCTCGGCCTCCAGGACGTGCCGGGAGCGCGGCCGGGGCAGCCCGAGGCGGCCCGGCCGCATGGTGCGCACGGCGACGACCCTGAGGCCGCGGTCGAGGTAGGCGACGTCGATGGAAAAGCGCATGCGGAAGGTGTGCACGCTGTTCGCGGGAGAGAGCAGGATCGCGCCGTCGACGCCGTCCCGCCCCAGCAGCCCTCTGGTGCGCGCCCGGTACGAGGCGGCGATCTCCAGCGGCACGGACACGGCGGTCTCCCCGTCCTCCGGACGCACGACGAGTTCGCCCCGTCCGTCCCGCCATCGCCGCGCCATACTCAGGACCTCCCGGCGGTGCCGCCCACCGCGCGAACCGAAGGTATCCGCCCCGCGCTCGGGAAAGAAGAGGACCATGGGAAAGATCGTCCTGATGATGTCCGTCTCCCTCGACGGCTACATGGAGGGCCCCGACCACGACATCAGCTGGAGCCGGGCGGACGAGGAGCTCGCCCGGCACTTCAACGACACGGTCAGGGGACTGGGCGCCCTGATCGAGGGCCGCCGCGTCTACGAGCTCATGGCCGCCCACTGGCCCACCGCCGACGCCGACCCCGACGCCTCCCCGGCCACCGCCGAGTTCGCCGGTATCTGGCGGGACATCCCCAAGATCGTGTACTCGCGGACCCTGGAGAAGGCCGACTGGAACGCCACCCTGCTCCGGGAGGTCGTGCCCGAGGAGGTCCGGGCGCTCAAGGAGCGTACGGAGGGCGACCTGTGGGTCGGCGGGGCCGAACTCGGCGCCGAGTTCCTGCGGCTGGGGCTCGTCGACGAGTACCGCGTGTACATCCATCCCGCCGTCGTCGGCCGGGGCAGGCGGCTCTTCCCGGAGGCCGACATCGCCGCCTCGCTCCAGCTCGTCGAGAGCCACGTCTTCGGCAGCGGGGTCGTCCTGCTGCACTACAGGCGGGACGACAACACCGGCGACGCGTAAAGAAGTTGTCCGGTTCCTCCCGGCCGGGTAGGAAGAGGGGCATGACTGGACTCGGCGCCGTGTTCCGGCCCCAACTCCCGCCCGAGCGGCTGCGCGCCGTCGCCGAGCTCGCCGACCGCAGCGGGCTCGAGGAGCTCTGGCTGTGGGAGGACTGCTTCCGGGAGGGCGGCATCTCGACGGCAGCCGCCGCCCTCGCCTGGACCGAGCGGCTGAAGGTCGGGGTCGGTCTCCTGCCGGTGCCGCTGCGCAACGTCGCCGTCACCGCCATGGAGACCGCGGCGCTGCACCGCATGTTCCCCGGCCGCCCGATCGTCGCCGTCGGACACGGTGTGCAGGACTGGATGGGGCAGGTCGGGGCGCGGGTCGAGTCACCGGTCACCCTGCTGCGCGAGCACCTGCTCGCCCTGCGCGCCCTGCTCGGCGGAGAGCGGCTGACCACCGCCGGACGCTACGTCCGGCTCGACGACGTGGCCCTCGACTGGCCGCCCGCCACCCCCGCCCCCGTCCTGGCCGGCGCCACCGGCCCGCGGTCGCTGCGGCTGGCCGGGGAGGCCGCCGACGGCACCGTCCTGACCGCGTCGACCGACGCCGACGGGGTACGGGCGGCACGCCGGCTCGTCGACGAGGGCCGGGAGTCGGCCGGACGCACCGCCGATCCCCACGAGATCGTCGTCTACCTCCTCACCGCCACCGGCCCCGACGCCGTCTCCCGGCTGCGCGCCGAACTCGCCGCCGAGGGCCTGGAGTCCGCCCCGGGTGTCGGCGTCGCCGGAGACGCCGACACCGTCGCGAAGGCCGTCCGACGGCTCGCGGAGGCGGGAGCCGACCGGGTGATCCTCCAGCCGACGGGCGACGAACCCGACCCGGAGGGTTTCGTGCGGTTCGCCGCACAGGAGGTCGGGCCCCTCGTCCGGTGAACGGCGGCCGCACCGGGGCCGGCGACCCGATACCCGCCCTCTGGCGGCTCCCCTTCGAACTCGCCTGGGAGGCGTTCAGGGCGGGCAGCAGGCCCGTCGGCGCCGTCCTGTACGACGCCGACGGCCGGGTCGTCGCCGCCGGCCGCAACCGCGCCCAGGAGACGCAGGCCCCGCCCGGTCAGCTCGCGGGCACCGCCCTCGCCCATGCCGAGATCAACGCCCTCGCGCAACTGCCGTCCGGCCGGCGCTGGGACGGCCACCGTCTGCACACCACGCTCGAACCGTGCCTGCTGTGCAGCGGCGCCCTGGTGCACAGCCACGTCCGGCACGTCGTGTACGCCGCCCCCGACCCGCTCTGGCACGGCATCGAGGACGTCCCCTCCGTCGGCGGCCTGATCGCCGCACGTTGGGCCCGCCGGGAGGGCCCCGCCGCCGGCCCCCTCGCCGCGTTCGGCACTGTGCTGATGCGGCTGTGGGCAGTCCGGCGCACCCCCGAGGACCTCGACGACGCCGCCGCCCGCACCGCCCGCCACTGCCTCGCCACCGTCGACGGCCTCCTCGACGCAGGGAGTGCGCAGCAGCCGTACGACCTGCTGCGACCGCATCTGGGCCCGCCGGACGGCACGGGCTGAGGCAAGGGGCGGCCGACCGGAAAATCGCGCGCGCCCGTCGCCGCGGTCCTGTCAGGATCACCTCATGGCCCCCCACGACGCCCCCCGTTCCTTCGAAGCCCTCGTCGCCGAGGGCGCCGCCGTGCCCACCGACGGCTGGGACTTCTCCTGGTTCCGGGGACGGGCCACGGAGGAGCGGCCCTCGTGGGGATACGCCGTGTCGCTGGCCGGCCGGCTCGCCCTCGCCACCGCCGCGCTGGACATCCAGACCGGGGGAGGAGAGGTGCTCGACTTCGCGCTGGGGCGGGCCGCCGGCACGCCGGTGCTCAGTGCCGCGACCGAGGGCTGGCCGCCGAACGTCGCCAAGGCCACCGAACTGCTCCGCCCGCGCGGCACCGTGGTCGTCGCCGCGCACGAGGACGCGCCGCTCCCCTTCGCGGACGGCGCCTTCGACCTGGTCAGCAGCCGGCACCCGGTGACCCCGCACTGGACGGAGATCGCCCGCGTCCTGCGGCCCGGCGGCACGTACTTCGCCCAGCACGTCGGACCCCGCAGCGTCTTCGAACTCGTCGACCGCTTCCTCGGTCCGCTCCCGGCGGATCAGGGCTTGGGTCGCGACCCCGAGCGCGAACGCGCGGGCGCCGAGGCCGCGGGACTGGAGGTCGTCGACCTGCGCGCCGAGCGGCTGCGGATCGAGTTCCACGACATCGCGGCCGTCGTCCACTTCCTGCGCAAGGTGGTGTGGATGGTCCCCGGCTTCACGGTCGAGGCGTACGAGGACCGTCTGCGGTCCCTGCACGAGGAGATCGAGAGCGAGGGCCCTTTCGTCGCCCACAGCACCCGCCACCTCTTCGACATCCGCAAGCCGCACCGTTAGCTGCCCCCCGGATGCCCGCTTCGGCGGGATTGGCCGGGAAGTGCCGGTACGGGCGGCTACCCCGGGCAGGGTTCCCGGACAGCGCGGCTACCCCCGGCAGGCTTCGCGGACAGCTCCTGTCCGCCGTCGGCGGCGGTTCGCCGGCCCCGACACGCCCGGCCCATCGGCCCCGGTTTCCACATTGTTATGCCCGCGAGTCGCATCCGGCCCCAGGCGTCACGTAAGTTCAGACCAAGGTAATTCGCGTCAGCAAAGCTGCGCGGGCAGCACCGCGCAGTGGAGGGGGCTGCGCGGTGCCCTTTTCCATCCGGCCGCGGCTCGCACCGCCGTCAAGCAGGGGTTCGCGGCCCGCGTCACCCGCCCGGGCGACCCCGGCGAGATTCCGCCGAACGGCCGCACCGGCCCGCCGAACCTCCCGGATCTCGCCGCTCACACCGTGAAATGCCTGTACATCGGCTGTGTTTCAGCCATGGGAAGCCCCCGGGAACGGCCCTTCACGACCACCGCCGCGTCGCCGTTCGATTCCGGAGAGTAGTTGTGGCACGCCGATGCACGCAGCATCACTTACGAAGGGTTATGGTGGAAACCCCCCCTCGGGCCGGTCCGTCTCCCCCCCACGGACCGGCCCGTTTTTTTGTGTTCCCCCGCCACCCTTGGGAGAGTGGCGGTGCGGCGGGGGTAGGCTTTCGCCGCCGGGGACCGCCATTTGGACAGGGAGCGCCCGCCGCACGCCCGGGCCGCGCGCCGTCCGATCGCATCTGAGGGGCTGACAATCACGTGAACCTGCGCGACAAGCTGCGCGGCCTGCTGGTCAGGCTGTATGCGCGCCGGGTGGAAGGCCACCTGGACCACGCTCAGGTGCCCAAGCACATCGGCGTCATCATGGACGGCAACCGGCGCTGGGCGAAGGCCTCGGGCTCCACCACCGTGCACGGCCACCGCGCCGGCGCGGAGAAGATCGAGGAGTTCCTCGGCTGGTGCAGCGAGACGGACGTCGAGGTCGTCACCCTGTGGCTGCTGTCGACGGACAACTTCGACCGCCCGCAGGAGGAACTCGGCCCGCTGCTCGGCATCATCGAGGACGTCGTGCGCACCCTCGCCGCCGACGGCCGCTGGCGCGTGCACCACGTGGGCACCCCCGACCTGCTGCCGTCGAACATGCAGACGACGCTCAAGGAGGCCGAGGAGACCACCGCGCACGTCGACGGGATACTCGTCAACGTGGCCATCGGCTACGGCGGCCGCCAGGAGATCGCGGACGCCGTGCGCTCGATGCTCCTCGACGCCCATGAGAAGGGCACCGCGCTGGAGGACCTCGCCGAGGCCGTCGACATCGACATGATCGGCCGCCACCTCTACACCGGCGCCCAGCCCGACCCCGACCTCGTCATCCGCACCAGCGGCGAGCAGCGGCTGTCCGGCTTCATGCTGTGGCAGACGGCGCACTCCGAGTACTACTTCTGCGAGGTCTTCTGGCCGGCCTTCCGCAAGGTCGACTTCCTGCGGGCCCTGCGCGACTACGCGGCGCGACACCGGCGCTACGGAGGCTGACCGCCGTACCCACATCGGGGCGGAAGTAACAAGGAGTTCACCGGGGCGCCGTCGTGACGGTCGGCATGGTGGCGCGTGTTCGAGGGCATAAGCCAGTCAGGTCGATGCCCGAACCACGGGTGTCGGATCTCAGCGGACGGCACGGGGCCGTCCGCCCGGGAGGCCCTTTGCACCAGCCCGACCGTGCGGTTCCAGCACGGAAGACAAGGCGGAGGGCCGGTTCTCGGCCCGTGCATCGCGGCCGTCGACCGGTCCAGCTCCACTCCGTCGCTCCCCGACCTCATCCGAGGGGGTACGTCCTTCCGTGGTGACCAGCACAAAGCGCCACAAGCCAGACCGGCGCACCTATGTTCTCGACACCAGCGTCCTGCTGGCCGACCCGAACGCCCTGACCCGCTTCGAGGAGCACGAGGTCGTGCTCCCCATCGTGGTGGTCACGGAGCTGGAGGCGAAGCGGCACCATCCCGAACTCGGCTACTTCGCCCGGCAGGCCCTGCGCCTGCTCGACGACTACCGGGTGAAGTACGGCCGCCTCGACGCCCCCATTCCGATCGGGGAACTCGGCGGGACCGTCCGTGTCGAGCTCAACCACTCGGACCCCAGCGTTCTGCCGACCGGCTACCGCCTGGGGGACAACGACTCCCGCATCCTCGCGGTGGCCCGCAACCTGCAGGCCGAGGGGTTCGACGTCACCGTCGTGTCGAAGGACCTGCCGCTCAGGATCAAGGCGTCCTCCGTCGGTCTCCTCGCCGAGGAGTACCGTGCCGAACTCGCCATCACGGACTCCTCCGGCTGGACCGGAATGTCCGACCTGACCCTGCCGGCCGAGCAGGTGGACACCCTCTTCGAGGAAGGGTACGCCTACGTCCCCGAGGTGTCCGACCTGCCCGTGCACACCGGTCTGACCATCCACTCCGAGCGCGGCAAGGCGCTCGGCAGGGTCACGGCCGAGGGCAACGTCCGCCTGGTGCGCGGCGACCGGGAGGCGTTCGGCATCAAGGGCCGCAGCGCCGAGCAGCGGATCGCGCTCGACCTGCTCCTCGACCCGGACGTCGGGATCGTGTCCATGGGCGGCCGGGCCGGCACCGGCAAGTCGGCGCTCGCGCTGTGCGCGGGCCTCGAAGCGGTCCTGGAGCGCCGCCAGCACCAGAAGGTGATGGTCTTCCGTCCGCTGTACGCGGTGGGCGGGCAGGAACTCGGCTATCTGCCGGGCTCCGAGGCCGAGAAGATGAGCCCCTGGGCGCAGGCGGTCTTCGACACCCTGTCCGCGGTCACCAGCCGCGAGGTCATCGAGGAGGTCACCTCCCGCGGGATGCTGGAGGTCCTGCCGCTCACCCACATCCGCGGACGCTCGCTGCACGACGCGTTCGTGATCGTGGACGAGGCGCAGTCGCTGGAACGGAACGTCCTGCTGACCGTTCTGTCCCGAATCGGCGCCAATTCACGGGTGGTTCTCACCCATGACGTGGCACAGCGGGACAACCTGCGCGTCGGGCGCTACGACGGTGTCGTCGCCGTCGTGGAGAAGCTGAAGGGGCATCCGCTCTTCGCGCACGTGACCCTGACGAGGTCCGAGCGGTCCCAGATCGCGGCCCTGGTGACCGAAATGCTGGAGGATGTTCAAATCTGACCGATTCGGCACCAGTTGGCGCCGTCCCGCAAAGGCCGAGAGCCTAGCGGGGCGGCGCCTTCGCGTTGGGCCGTTCCGTGAAATCCCCTGGGGTAAACGGCATGTGAGCTTTCACACGCAACTCAGAATTGCCACCCGGCGTCCCCGTACGGCAGAGTCTCATTCCTGTCAGGCCCCGCATACGACACACCTGTACCCCCAGCGGTACGGCACCACAGAAGCACCACAGCCAACTCCATAGCGTCGTCGTATGCCGCCCGAGCACCAAGCGGCGCTCCCCGAGCGGGAGTTGCCCACCGGGCCCGTGTCTCCCGTGACCCCGTAGTTGGGAGGCCAGCGCCAGGGGCACGATTGCGTCCGCCAGGGTCACCGAAGCGGGCGATGCTGGAAGGAAACCGTGTGAGCCGGATTTCGGTCCGGGGATTCGCAGTGGCCTCGGCCACCGCGGTCACCGCTGTCGGAAGCGTCGTCGGAGTTGCCTCGGGCAGCGTCGCGCAGAACAACGACGCCGAGCCGACGGCCGCCGACACCACGCTGCTCGCGGACATACCGACGGGTCAGCAGGCCCAGGTGCAGACCGCGTCCCTGACGCAGCAGGCCGACGCGCAGGCCATCCAGGCCGACGCGAGCGCCAAGAAGGACGCCGAGGCCGCCGCCCGCAAGGCCGCCGCCGACACCGCCATCGCCAAGAAGGCGGCAGCGGAGAAGGCCGCCAAGGAGGCCAAGCAGCGCACCGAGGCGAAGCAGGCCGCCAGCCGCAGCAGCGCCGACTTCCCGGTCCAGAGCTCGTACACGGTCGCCGAGATCCAGGCGATGGCCCGGCAGATGGTCCCGGGCAACCAGTTCCAGTGCTTCAGCTACATCGTGGACCACGAGTCCAGCTGGAACTACCACGCGGTCAACGCCTCCTCCGGAGCCTACGGTCTCTTCCAGGCACTGCCCGCCTCGAAGTACTCCACGGCGGGCTCGGACTGGCAGACCAACCCGGCCACCCAGATCAAGTGGGGCCTGAACTACATGAACAGCCGCTACGGCAGCCCGTGCGAGGCGCAGTCCTTCTGGGTCGCCAACCACTGGTACTGAGCCGGCGAGGTTCACCGCCTCTCCTCTCAACCCCGCGCAGCCCCTCCCCGTCCTAGGGGGAGGGGCTTTCGCCCTGTACGGTCGGACGCGAACGACTCCAGGGGGGAGTGGTGGCCAGCACCCGGGTACGCGGGGGAAGAGGACGGATCATGTCGCGAGTGCCAGGGTGGCTCGGCCGGCTCGGCGCCGGGCTGACGGAGGTCGGCGAGCGGTTGGACGAACGCCGCGCGGAGGTGGAGCGGGAGGAGTCCGAGATCGGGCCGCCGCACCGCCCGCGGCCGCTGCGGCCGGCGGTGCTCGCGACGGAGCCCGTGGCCGACGAGGTGCAGCAGACCGCCGTCGTCGTCCCGGTCCGCCCCGACCCCGCCCAGGCCGTGCCCTGGGGCGTGCGCGTCGCCGCCGAGGCCGGCTGGCGGCTGCTGGTGCTCGCGGGCACGGTCTGGGTGCTGATGCGCGTCATCAGCGCCGTACAGCTCGTCGTCTTCGCGTTCGTCGTGGCTCTGCTCATCACCGCGCTGCTGCAGCCCACCGTGGCCCGCCTGAAGGGCTACGGCGTCCCGCGCGGCCCCGCCACCGCCCTCACCGCGATCCTCGGCTTCATCGTCATAGGACTCCTGGGCTGGTTCGTGACCTGGCAGGTCATGGAGAACATCGACACGCTCTCCGACCAGATCCAGAACGGCATCGACGATCTGCGCAACTGGCTGCTGAAGAGCCCCTTCCACGTCACCGAGAAGCAGATCAACCAGATCGCCAAGAACCTCAGGGACGCGGTCGGCGCCAACACCGACCAGATCACCTCGGCGGGCCTGGAAGGCGTCCAGGTCGTCGTCGAGGCCCTCACCGGCATCCTGCTGACGTTCTTCTCCACGCTCTTCCTGCTCTACGACGGCCGCCGCATCTGGGAGTGGTTCCTGAAGCTGGTCCCCGCCGCCGCCCGCCCAGGCGTCGCCGGCGCGGGCCCCCGGGCCTGGCGCACACTGACCGCCTACGTCCGCGGCACGGTCCTCGTCGCCCTCATCGACGCCGTCTTCATCGGCCTCGGCATCTACTTCCTCGATGTCCCCATGGCCGTCCCGCTGGCCGTCTTCATCTTCCTGTTCTCCTTCATCCCCCTGGTCGGCGCGGTGGCCTCCGGCGCGCTGGCGGTGGTCGTCGCCCTGGTCACCCAGGGCGTCTTCACCGCGGTGATGACCCTGGCCGTGGTCCTCGCCGTGCAGCAGATCGAGGGCCACATCCTGCAGCCCTTCATCCTCGGCCGCGCGGTGCGCGTCCACCCCCTCGCGGTGGTCCTCACCGTCGCGGCCGGCGGCATGGTGGCGGGCATCGGCGGCGCCGTGGTGGCCGTACCGCTGGTGGCGGTCACGAACACCGTGGTCGGCTATCTGCGGGCCTACTCGGCGGGGGAGGCCGACGACGACACGGAACCGGAGGACGCCGCCGGGCCCCCGGCCCGTCCGGCGCCCGGTGACGAGGCCGTCGAGGCCGTCGAGGCCGAAGCGGGGTCCGCGGACGCGGCCCCCGGCGACGCTCACGACAAGACCGGGGCCTGACCGCCGACCTGCTCGAAATCCCCTTCCCGTTCGGTCAAATGAGCGCCGAACACAGCCAATTGCGCGACCCCTCGGCCCAACTTCCGCCATCGAGCGACAGGTCGGAAATCTCCGTCCGGAATATGCGCTCCGGCTGATAAATCTTCCCCCCTCAGCGCTACGCGTCAGGCGTATGTGCGAGAAGGCTGCGGCGGGCGAGGAGCGTGATGTCGGGCTACGACCTGCTGGCGCGGTCCCTGGCCGCGTGCGGGCGCGAGGGGCTGACCGGAGAGCTGCGGGTGTCCGGGGTACCCGGCGGAACCTTCCATCTGCGCAACGGACTCGTCATCGCCGTCGAGACCCCCGGCGCCCCGGGACCCGAGGCCCTGCTGCTGCGCTCCGGACGGGTGACCGGCGAGCAGTGGGCGGCGCTGGTCCGCGAGGCCGGCGGCGCGCGCTGGCCGGTCACCGGGCTGATCGCGCACGGCTACACGGGCGCCGCCCAGCTGCGGGTGGTGTGCGCGATGGCGCTGCAGGACGCGGTGTTCGCGGTCATCGCCGGACGGATCGACGGCTGCGAGAGCGGCCCCGCCGGTCTGGAACCGCCCGCCCCGGTGCCGGTCGGCGAGTCCTCCGTCCGGCTGCTGGAGGAGGCGAGCCGCAAGCTCGCCGCCCTGGCCACCCTGCCGTACCCCGTCCACCCGGACCGTGAGCGGCCGCTGCCCGTCATGGGGTTCGAGGGCCCGCTCACCGAGCTGCGGCGGGACGTCATCGCCCACGCCGACGGCCGCCGTACCGCCCGCGACCTCGCCTTCCGCACCGGACGCGGTGTCTACACCGTCACCGTCGAACTCGCCCGCATGCTCGCCGAGGGACTGCTGACCTGCCCCCCGCGGCCCGCTCCCATCCCGGTGCGCACCCCGCCCGAGGGCGTACGGCACCGCACACCTCCGGTCCCCGCACCGCCCCCGCCCGAACCGGCCGGCCCGGCGGACCTGCCCCGCCGCAGGCCGGGCGGCTTCTTCCGGCTTCGCAACGGCACCACGAGATGAACAGATACCCAGGAAACACACGGGAGTTGAGTACATGGATCACGAAGCCCTGGCGCTCGAGATGCGCGGTCTGCGGGAGCAGGTGACCGGCATCACCGACACCGCGGTCGCGGCGGCCGACGGTCTGCTCATCGCGGCCGACACCGCCGACTCGATCGACCCGGAAGGTCTCGCCGCGCTCGCCGCGGCCGGCCTGGGCCTGGCCCGCCGTACCGCCCAGGCGACCGCCCGCGGCGCCCTGCGCCAGACCGTGACGTACGGAAGCCACGGCTGCGCGGCCTTCTACGCGGTGGGCGACACGGCTCTCATGATCGTCCTCGGTGACGAGGGCATGGACGTCGACCGGCTCCATCTGGCGACCCAGCCCGCCCTGGACCGGATCGGTTCGATCCTCATGAGCAGGACAGCAGAAGGAGTCTGAAAGGATGGCGACGAAGCGTATGAACGCCGGTTTCTCGGACCAGGTGATGAGCCTGGTCAAATCCCTGCGCACGGAGGCCCCCGACTGTGTCGCGTCGGGTGTCGTCGACATGGCCACCGGCATGCTGCTGGCGTACGAGACGGTCGACAATCACCCTCCGGAGGTCCTGGACCTGCTGGCGGGCGCGACGCTCGACCTGTTCCAGGGCCGTACCGTCCTGATGATCGAGGACCTGTGGAAGGAACGCCGGGGGCAGAGCGGCGACGAGAGCCACTTCTTCCAGGAGGTCCTCGTCAACAGTGACAACGTCACCCACCTGTTCGTGAGGATGAGCCAGCAGCAGGACGTCGTGGCGGTCGTCGTGTGCCGCAAGTCCGTCAACGTCGGCATGCTGTTCGCTCAGGTACGACGGGTGGTGGGGCAGCACAGCCTGTGAACGGGCCGGGCCCCTCCCCGGCGCGGGGGAGGGGCCGACGGTGCGCGCCCCGCTACTCGGTGCGCAGACCGTCCGGGCGCATCAGCCGCAGCAGCGGCGGCAGGCTGAGCACCGTCACGACGAGGACCACCGCGGCGCCGATGCCCGTCATGGAGAGCACGCTCGCCCAGTCCACCCGCACGGTCTCGCCGGTCATCCGCAGCAGCACCGCGCCCAGCGTCAGCCCGACGGCCGACGCCAGCAGCAGCCCCAGCGCGATCGGGATCGCCGTCTGCCACAGCACCGACAGGCTCAGCGTGCGGCGCCGGGTGCCGAAGGCGACCAGCGCCGACAGCAGCTTCTTGCGCTCCCGCAACTGCTCCAGCTGGGAGACGAGCAGGCTCGCCCCGATCAGCACCAGGACGCAGGTGGCGCCGACGAACAGGCCCGTGCGGATGGAGCGGAACTGCAGGTTCACCTTGCCCGAGGTCAGCGTGTACACATCCGCCATCGGGTCCATGGCCGCGGCGGCGTTGCGCGCGTACTCGCGGGCGTCGGACACCGACGGGTCCAGCGAGACGTACACCTTCCGCGTGAAGCCGGCCGTGGCGGCCGCGGGCAGTGCCTTGGGCGTGACGAGCAGACCGCCGCGCTCGTAGCCGGTCGGGTCCGGTCGCGGCCCCGCCGTCTTCAGACCGGCGGGCACCTTCCAGGCGACCGGGTGGCTGCCCGACCCGCCGTAGTCCCGGTCGAAATACAGGGTTTTGCCCGCCCGGAGCAGCTTCGGCGACGTCTCGTCGTAGTGGGCGCCGACGATCCGGAACATGTCGCCGTCCCGGCACGAGGACAGCCGTGCCACCTGGCCGAGCTCCTTGCAGGAGCCGACGGCCACCTCCACCGAGTTCTCCGGGTTCTTCGGCCCGTCCTCGGCCGAGCCCAGCGCCAGCGCCGACGCGTGACGCACCCCCTCGGTCCCGGCCAGCCGCCGGCCGGCCTCGGACAGCGGGATGTCACCGCGCAGGGAGATCTCCATCTGGGCCCGGTTCAGATCGGCCCGGGTGGACTTGACGTAGTCGTGCTCGACGCCGGCGAACAGCATCTGCAGCGCGATCGCCCCGGCCACCGCGACGGCGATGCCGTTGACCATGCGGGCCGCCGAGCCGCTGCTCAACTGCAGGCGGCGCACGGCCAGTTGCCAGGAGACGGCGCCCGGGTCCAGCCGGGCCACCACGGCCTCGACGAGCCACGGCAGCAGCGCGGTGACGCCGACCAGCAGCAGCACGGTGCCGCTGATCACCATCCACTCGTTGAAGTTCCCGTTGGCGTTGCCCTTGCCGACCATCGGGTACAGCAGGGCCAGGCCGCCCAGCGGCAGCAGCAGCCGCCACCACAGCCGGCGGCGCGGCGGCTTCGCCGTACGGACCACGCCGAGCGGTTCGATGACGACCCCGCGCAGCGCGAACAGTGTCACCAGGACGGCCGCGGCCGGTACGGCGACGGCGACCAGGGCGACGAGCGCGGGCGAGGGGTTGAGGTCGCTGGGGAAGACGCTGATGTCCCGCACCACCAGCAGACCCGCCGACTGCCGCCCGATCAGGAAGAACACGCTGCCCAGGACGAGCCCCAGCAGCGCCCCGGCGAGGGCCTCGCCGCCCGCGATCCGGCGGGCCATCCGGCCGTCCGCGCCGACCAGCCGCAGGGCAGCGAGCCGCCGGTCCCGGCGCTCGCCGCCGAAGCGCACGGCCGCCGCGATGAACACACCGACCGGCAGCAGCAGCACCACGAAGATGATCATGATGAGCAGGATCAGGACCGGGTCCAGCCCGTCCGGCTGGTGATTCGGGGACGGCCCGAAGTAGTCGAGGCGCTCGACGTACCCGCTGGACAGCTGGTGCTCCAGCCCGGTGGCGCCCGCGTAGTAGGCGAGCTCGGCGGGCCCGATCAGCCCGGCGTGCCCGATCGTGCCGCTGATCCGGTACGGCAGGCGCTCGCGCAGCAGCTTGCCCGAGCCGGACTCCAGCAGCTTCTTCAGCGCGGGCGAGACCACCATGTCGCCCTTCGCGGGGAACGTCCCCACGCCGGGCGGCAGCGGCGCCTTCGCGCCCTCGGGCTGCAGCAGCCGGCCGCGGACGTCGTCGCTGCGGAAGGTGGTGTCGGTCTGGGCGACGATCACCGTGTCGTCGGCCTTCGACAGCACCTTCCCGCTGTACGTGAAGTCGTCCCGGTCGCTGCCGCGCCGGTCACGCGCGGACAACGCACTGGGAATGGCGGTCGTCAGCAGCAGCAGGGCCACGCCCAGCCCCACACCGACGGCCGTCAGCAGGGCCCGTACCCAGCCCTCGCGGCCGCCCGCGAAGGCGAACCGCACCCCCATGGCCAAGTCCTTGGCCCACCCCCGCAACGTCATACGACCCGCTCCATGTCCCGGGACTTGCCGTCCCGTACGACGATCTCGCGGTCCGAGTACGCGGCCACCCGCGCCTCGTGCGTGACCAGCACCACGGCCGCGTTCGTGGTCCGCGCGGCGTCCGTGAGCAACTCCATCACGCGCTCGCCGTTGAGCGAGTCGAGCGCGCCCGTGGGCTCGTCGGCGAACAGCACCCGGGGATCGGTCACCAGCGCCCGGGCCACCGCGACCCGCTGCCCCTGACCGCCCGATACCTCGCCGGGCCGCTTCTTGCCGAGGTCGTCGACCTCCAGCCGCTCCATCCAGGTGAGCGCGGCACGCTCGGCCTCCTTGCGGGAGGTGCCGTTGAGCCTCAGCGGCAACGCGACGTTCTCGACGCAGGTCAGCTCGGGCACGAGCTGGCCGAACTGGAAGACGAACCCGAACTCCGAGCGCCGCAGCGCGCTGCGCTCGGCGTCGTTCATGGTCGCCATCTCGCGCCCGTTGTAGAGGATCGACCCCGAGTCGGGCGTCACGATCCCGGCGAGGCAGTGCAGCAGCGTCGACTTGCCGGACCCGGAGGGGCCCATGACGGCGACGACCTCGCCCGGGTGGATGGAGAACTCGGCGCCGTCGAGGGCGACGGTCGGGCCGTACGCCTTGTGCAGGTTGTCGGCCACCAGCAGGGAACCGTCGGGAGTCACTTGGTCACCGCCTCGGCGAGCTTGTCGAGGCGCGCGGCGGTGAGTTCCAGCCACCGCAGGTCGGCCTCGAGGTGGAACAGGGCGTGGTCGCAGATGAGCTGGTCGGCGAGGTCGCCTCTGCGCTTGCGGTCCGTGAGGATCCGCATCAGGCGCAGGTGCTCGGCGCGCTGGGTGTCGAGGATGTCGGCCGCGTCGCGGTGCGTGAGCAGCGCGAGGACGACCTTGGTGTAGAGCGTCGACTGCAGATACGGCTCCGGCGCCTCCGGCGTCGCGAGCCACCGCTCGACGTCGGTGATCCCGGCGTCGGTGATGGCGTACCGCTTGCGCTCGGGGCCGCCGCCCGGCTCGATGCCGTCGACCTCGACGAGGCCGTTCTTCAGCAGCCGGGACATCGTCGAGTAGACCTGGCCGTAGTGCAGCGGCCGGTCGTGACCGAACTTCTCGTCGAAGGCCCGCTTGAGGTCGTAACCATGGCGGGGCCCGGACTCCAGGAGTCCCAAAAGGGTGTGACCGATGGACATGCCAAGGACTGTACACGGGGTGTATACGCCTCGTGTATACGCACGGTGTGTAGATCATGGCGCGCTGTGCGAGAGCCCAGGTGGCGGCCGATTGTCATGGTTCTGCAACAAGGGCCCCAGGTGTCGAGGTGGTATCGCTTCCCCAGGTCGGGCAACCCTCGGCCGTTCGAATCCGTCGGTTCCGGTGGGGCGGGTGCTGATTGTCACGTCCGTAAAAGGCGGGAACGACGGACCTTTGGCACATGTCCCGGTGTTAGCTTTCTGAGCTGACCTGTGCGGCGAACCTGTGTGACACATGAGCACACATGAACGAAGCGGAGCGGAACGGACTCATGGGACGAGCGGAAGAGAGAAGAGCGCGACAGCGCGGTGGCCGCCGCGCGGCGCCCCCTACGCGCTCGTCCGGTACGGCGGCGCCCACCCGCCCGGCCGGCACGGCGTCGGCCGGATCGGCGTCGGCGGGCACGGTCGAGGGCGGCCCGGTCGAGGGCGGCCGCGCCGCGGCTCGGCGCGCCGCCCAGGGCAAGGCGGCCCGAAGCGGTGCGGGCAAGGGCAAGGACGGCAAGAGCTTCATACGCCGGCTCTTCACCTGGAAGAAGATCGTCGGCGGCTTCCTCGGCGTCTGCCTGCTCGGCATGGGCGCCTTCATCGTGCTGTACATGATGATCGGCATTCCCGAGGGCAACGCCGACGCGACGCTGCAGAGCAACGTCTACAAGTACAGCGACGGTTCGCTCCTCACCCGTGACGGCAAGCGCAACCGCGAGATCGTGCCGCTGTCCAAGGTGCCCAAGGGCGTCCAGAAGACCTTCGTCGCCGCCGAGAACAAGACGTTCTACAAGGACAACGGCATCGACCTCAAGGGCACCGCCCGCGGTCTGCTCAACACCCTGTCCGGCAAGGGCGCGCAGGGTGGTTCGACGATCACCCAGCAGTACGTCAAGAACTACTACCTCACCCAGAACCAGACCGTCACGCGCAAGCTGAAGGAACTGGTCATCTCGCTGAAGCTGGACCGGGAGAAGTCCAAGGACTACATCCTCGCCGGCTACATCAACACCAGCTACTACGGCCGCGGCGCCTACGGCATCCAGGCCGCCGCGCAGGCCTACTACCGCGTCGACGCCGAGAAGCTCTCGGTCAGGCAGGGCGCCTATCTCGCCGCCCTGCTGCAGGCGCCGAACCAGTACGACTGGGCGATCGCCTCCGACACCGGCCGGCGCCTGGTGAAGGCGCGCTGGAACTACGTCCTCGACAACATGGTCGGACAGGGCTGGCTGGACAAGGCCGAGCGGGACAAGATGACGTTCCCGACCCCCAAGGCGCCCAAGGCCGCGCCCGGCATGGACGGCCAGACCGGCTACCTGGTGAACGCCGCCAACAACCAGCTCGCCAAGCAGCTGGTCGCGCAGGGCAGCGCCGACAACGTCAACGACGCCCTGAATCTCGTGGACGCGGGCGGCTGGACCATCACGCTCAACATCGACAAGAAGAAGCAGGTCGCGCTGGAGAAGGCCGCCAAGTCCCAGCTGACCAGCAAGCTCGATCCGAAGAAGCGCTCGGTGGACGCCGACGTCCAGGCCGGCGCGGTGTCGGTGAACCCCAAGACGGGCGCGGTCGTCGCCATGTACGGCGGCAAGAGCTACTACCAGCACTACCGCAACAACGCGACCCGCGTGGACTACCAGCCGGCCTCGACCTTCAAGCCGGTCATCCTCGCGGCCGCCTTCGACGAGGGCGCCCAGACCCAGACCGGCAAGCCGATCACCGCCAACACCATGTACGACGGCACCAGCAAGCGCCCGGTCGTGGACAACGGCGTCAAGGTCGGCTTCGCCCCGCAGAACGAGGACGACCAGGACTACGGCCCCATCACCGTCCAGACGGCGATGAACTACTCCGTCAACTCCGTCTTCGCGCAGATGGGCGTCGACGTGGGCATGGACAAGGTGCTCAAGGTGGCGAGCCAGCTGGGCATGGACACCGCCGACCTCAGGGCCGTACCCGCGCAGACCCTCGGCACGATGGGCGCCAGCCCGCTGCAGATGGCCGGCGTCTACGCGACCCTCGACAACCACGGCAAGAAGGTCACCCCGTCCATCATCAAGTCCGTCGAGAACAGCAAGCGCACGGTCGAACTGCCGAACCCGATCGGCGGCCAGGTCATCGATCGCGAGGCCGCCGACTCGGTCACCTCCGTGCTGACCGGCGTGGTCGACGACGGTACGGCCAAGATCTCGGTCAGGGACAACGCCCAGCGCGACGGCCGCAAGGTCGCCGGCAAGACCGGCACCTCCGACGAGAACCGCTCGGCCTGGTTCACCGGATACACGCCCGACCTGGTCACCTCGGTGGGCCTGTTCGGCGAGTCCAAGAAGAACGGGGCTCAGGTCTCGATGTACAAGGCGGGCGGCTACCCGCGCGTCAACGGCGGTGGCTTCCCGGCGCAGATCTGGGCGGCCTACATGTTCGGCGTCTCCCAGACGGGCCTGAAGTTCGACCTGGAGACCCAGCAGGGCGCGGCGGTCCAGCCGACGTACACGCCGACGGTCTCGCAGTCGCCGACCCAGACGCCGTCGCAGACCCCGTCGAGTCAGGCGCCGACGTCGCAGTCGCCGTCGCAGACCCCCTCGCGGACGCCGACCCAGACGCCGACGCAGACGCCCACCCAGACCCCGACGCAGACCCCGACGGGGACGCCGACCAACGGCAACGGGAACATCGACAATCCGCTCAATCCCAACGCCCAGCCGTAGCGGCGCGAGCGAAAGGGCGCCCGGCATACGCCGGGCCCCCTTCGCGTTCGGTCCTCCGGCCGTCTACTGCGCGGTCTTGCTCAGCTCGAACCACACGACCTTGCCGGTGCTCAGCCGGGTCGCCCCCCACCGCCGGGCCAGCCGGTTGACGAGGTACAGACCGCGTCCGCCCTCGTCCGTCGCCCGGGCCTGCCGGAGCCGCGGCAGCTGGGGCACGTCGTCGCCCACCTCGCACCGCAGCACGTCGGTGCGCAGCAGCCGCAGCGTCACCGGCCGCGAGGCGTAGCGCACCGCGTTGGTGACGACCTCGCTGACCAGCAGCTCGACGGAGTCGGTGAGCTCCTCAAGCCCCCACCGGGACAGGGCCCGGCGTGCGAGCCGCCGCGCCCGCCCGGGCGCCGCGTCCTCAGGCTCCAGGAACCAGTACGCGACGTCACTGGGCGCGATCCCGTCGAAGCGGGCCGCGAGCAGCGCGATGTCGTCGTCCCGGTCGCCCGGCCCGAGCATGTCCAGGACCTCGTCGCACAGCGCCTCCAGCGGCGGCGGATGGTCCGGTCCCGTCAGCTGCGCGGTCGCGGCCAGTTTCTCCCGCAGCTGCTCTATCCCGGTCCACACGTCCCGCAGCCGGGACTCCACCAGACCGTCGGTGTACAGCAGCAGGGTCGCGCCGGCGGGCGCGTCCAGCTCCACGGCCTCGAAGTCGACGCCGCCGACGCCGATCGGCGCGCCCGGCGGCACCCGCAGTACCTCGGCCCGCCCGCCCAGGTGCAGCAGCACCGGCGGCGGATGGCCCGCGTTGGCGATGGTGATGCGGTGCGAGACGGGGTCGTAGACGGCGTAGAGGCAGGTCGCCATGCGGTCCGTGCCCAGCCGCTGCGCCTGCTCGTCGAGGTGGTGCAGCACCTCCTGCGGCGGCAGGTCCAGGCCGGCGAGCGTCTGGGCCGTCGTGCGCAGCTGGCCCATGATGGCCGCCGAGGTCATGGAGTGCCCCATGACGTCGCCCACCACCAGCGCCACCCGGCTGCCCGGCAGCGGGATCGCGTCGTACCAGTCGCCGCCGACCCGTGCCGTCTCGGCGGCCGGGAGGTAGCGGGAGGCCAGCCGCACGCCGGTGGGCCGCGGCAGGTGCTCGGGGAGCATGGTGCGCTGCAGCTCGTCGGCGATGTACGCCTCCCGGCCGTACAGCACCGCCTTGTCGATGCCCAGCGCGCTGTGCGTGGCCAGCTGGGCGGCGACCAGCAGGTCGTCGGCCTCGAAGGCCAGGCGCTCCGGCCGCCGCAGGAACAGCGCGGCGCCGATCACCCGGCGCCGGCCGCGCAGCGGGGCGAGGATCGAGCGCTGGCCGCCGGGCACCAAAACCTCCCCGCCCTCTCCGAGCAGTTCGGGCAGGGCGGCGTGGGCCGCGGGCGCGTCCGTGAAGACCGGGCGGACCCCGCGCAGCACCTCGGCGAGCGCGCTGCCCGGCCGCACCTCGCACAGCTCGGCGCCGAGCGAGTCGAGTTCGGTGAGCTCGGCGGGTTCCGGCTGGAGCGCGGGCGAGAAGCCGGCGCCCTCGGTGTCCCGCTCGGCCGGGATGCGGTCGGTGCGGCGCAGCCGCAGCACCAGCGGGCCGGTGGGCCGCTCGTCCCCGACGGGCAGCGGGTCGCGCAGATAGACCAGGATCGCGTCCGAGAACGTCGGTACGGTCGCCCGGCACAGCCCCATGACGATCTCGTCGAGGTCGATGCCGCGGGCGATCCGGCGCGTCGCGGCCCCGACGAAGCGCAGCCGGTCGCCGTCCCGGCGCATGGGTGTGGGCTGGCCGGGCGCCAGTCCCTGGCCCTTGCGGCGCTCCGGGCCGCCGCTCTGCGGCCGGTCCTGCCGGCTGTCCGGGACGGACTCGGGCACGGGGCGCGGACGGTGCGTGTCGGGCTCCGCGGCGGAAGGCTGGGAGTGCTCGGGGCCCGGGCCCGTGGTGTCGGCAGACGAGGCCGGCTCCTTTCCCTTGCCGCACGGTGTGGCCGTACTCGGTGTCGTGGGTGTCTCTCCGGCGCGCGCCTGCGCGGCTAAGGCGGCCGAGGGCGCGTCCGGCACCTGCGTCGGGGTGTGCAGAACCGCCCCGCGGGGGTCCGCGGGGTCGGCGCCAGGGCGCTCGAAGGAGATGGGGTACTCCGTCACGCGTGTCGAATCCGTCCGTCCGGGGCTGCACGTCGTGCGCGCAGTTGGTCCCGCAGGAATCCCGATACCCGGAATACGTGTCCCCGGAACGGAATTCCCGCGTGGTCAGAGGCTGTTCCTGTGCCACCGGCGAACCGATGACGGTCCGTGCCGGCGTTGCCCTCGTACCCCTCGCTCACGTCCTGCCGCCCCTCGGTGACGTTCGGTCAAGCCCGGCGCATGCTCCGGGAGTTGCTGGTGCACACCCACCCGTCACCCGGCCACCACCCCTCAACGACGGTGCTGTGCACCGGTCCTTGATATCAAGTTGCGGAGGACGATCCTACGGTTGTGGACCGGGGGCGCATCAAGGGTCTCATGAGGACACGTGCGCGGGGGTACGGTCCCAGTCCTCCGGCAAAGAAGGTACAGCCCAGGACGGATCCGGGCGCCAGTGCTGCCAGCCCTCGCTGAACGGCGGCCCCCAGGCGCGGATCACCTCCACCGCGGCCTCGCCCGCCTCCCGCACCCGCTCGGCCGCCGGCTCGTCCATCAGCCCGTCCCGCCGGGCCTGCGCGAACTCGTCCTCGTCGCGCCAGTGCCAACTGCGGTCCGGGTGGACCGAGATGTCGAGGAAGTGGTCCTCGGAGTCCACACCGCCGTGCCAACGGGCACGCGGCGTCTCGAGGTTCACGTACCAGTTCTTGAACCGCCAGCCCGGCTCCCAGAACAGCCACACCGACCAGGGCTCGCCCGGCCGGGCCAGCTTCAGCACGCCGGTGCCGAACCAGCGGTCGTACTGCACGGTCCGCGGCTTGGTGTAGCGCGTCCGCAGCGGCTCGACGTGCACGGGCGTGCCGTCGGCCAGGACCGGCTTGACGCACTCGGTGCCGGGCGCCAGCCACACGGCGAGCAGTTCGGCGTCGTCGCGGACGACGGTGACGGGGCGCGCGATGTGGAAACGCTCGCCGGCGTTCTCCCGGTACCGCCACAGGATCTGGCTCCCGGGCGCCCAGAAATCCGCCGACGTGCCCGCTGCCGCTTCCGCTCTCACCGCTCCGCCCTCTGCCATGCACAGATATTAGGTGCCCGGGGCATACGACGCTGCGGTCCGCGTCACGGTTCTCGCCGGGTGCGGCGATCGGTTACGGGCGCGTCATACGCAGGACATCCAGCGCCTCGTCGAGCTGCTGTTCGGTCAGATCCCCCCGCTCCACGTAGCCGCCCTCCAGGACGACCTGGCGGATCGTCCTGCGCTCGGCCAGCGCCTTCTTGGCGACCTTGGCGGCCTCCTCGTACCCGATGTACTTGTTGAGCGGGGTGACGACCGACGGCGAGGACTCGGCGTACTCGCGGGCCCGCTCCCGGTTCGCGGTGACGCCGTCCACGGTGCGGTCGGCGAGCAGCCGGGAGACGTTGGCGAGCAGCCGGATCGACTCCAGGACGTTCTTGGCGATCACCGGCAGCATGACGTTGAGCTCGAAGTTGCCGGCCGCTCCGGCGGTGGCGACGGTGGCGTCGTTGCCGATGACCTGGGCGGCGACCATGAGGACCGCCTCGGGGATGACCGGGTTGACCTTGCCCGGCATGATCGACGAGCCGGGCTGGAGGTCGGGCAGGGTGATCTCGGCGAGTCCGGTGCGCGGGCCGGAGGACATCCAGCGCAGGTCGTTGGCGATCTTCGTCAGCCCGACCGCGATGGTCCGCAGCTGCCCGCTGGTCTCCACGATCCCGTCGCGCGCGCCCTGCGCCTCGAAGTGGTCGCGGGCTTCGGTCAGCGGCAGCCCGGTGACGCGGGCGACCTCCTCGATGACGGCCGCCGAGAACCCGGGCGGCGTGTTGATGCCGGTGCCGACGGCCGTGCCGCCCAGGGGCAGCTCGGCGAGGCGCGGGAGGGAGGCGTGCAGCCGCTCCACGCCATAGCGGATCTGGGCCGCGTAGCCGCCGAACTCCTGGCCGAGCGTGACGGGCGTGGCGTCCATCAGGTGCGTGCGCCCCGACTTCACGACGTCGGCGAACTCCTCGGCCTTGCGCTCCAGCGAGCCGGCGAGGTGCTCCAGGGCCGGGACCAGGTCGCGGGTCACGGCGGCGGTGGCGGCGATGTGGATGGAGGAGGGGAAGACGTCGTTGGAGGACTGCGAGGCGTTGACGTGGTCGTTGGGGTGGACGTCCCGGCCGAGCCGCTCGGTCGCGAGCGTGGCGATGACCTCGTTGGTGTTCATGTTCGAGGAGGTGCCGGAACCGGTCTGGAAGACGTCGATCGGGAAGTGCGCGTCCCACTCGCCCCGGGCGACCTCCTCGGCCGCCTCCTGGATCGCCTCCGCGACGTCCTTGTCGAGCACCCCGAGCCGCCCGTTCACCTTCGCCGCCGCGCCCTTGACGCGGGCGAGCGCCTCGATGTGGGCGCGCTCGATGCGCTGGCCGGAGATGGGGAAGTTCTCCACCGCCCGCTGGGTCTGCGCCCGCCACTTGGCGTCCGCCGGGACGCGCACCTCACCCATGGAGTCGTGCTCGATCCGGAATCCGGTCCCGCTCTGTTCCTGCTCGTCGGTCATCGACGATCACCTCCACGTCTCACAGCGCCCCCGACGGGACCACTGTTCCCCGCGGAGGCGAACCGTCACCGCCTTCCGCCGTACGGCGTCCGGTCCTGAACCGTCCCCCGCCGCACCACAGGCGCTACGCCAGCCCGGGCCCGCGCACCGGGATCGACGTGAACGTCGGCGCCGGGGCCGGGTCCTGGAAGAAGTCGTTGCCCTTGTCGTCCACGACGACGAACGCCGGGAAGTCCTCGACCTCGATCTTCCAGACCGCCTCCATGCCGAGCTCCTCGTACTCGACGACCTCGACCTTCTTGATGCAGTCCTGGGCCAGACGGGCGGCCGGACCGCCGATGGAGCCCAGGTAGAAGCCGCCGTGCGCGTTGCACGCCTCGGTGACCTGCTTGCTGCGGTTGCCCTTGGCGAGCATGACCTTGGAGCCGCCCGCCGCCTGGAACTGCTCGACGTAGGAGTCCATGCGGCCGGCCGTGGTCGGGCCGAAGGAACCGGAGGCGTACCCCTCGGGGGTCTTCGCCGGGCCCGCGTAGTACACCGGGTGGTCCTTGAGGTACTGCGGCATCTCCTCGCCCGCGTCCAGCCGCTCCTTGATCTTGGCGTGCGCGATGTCGCGGGCCACCACCAGCGGGCCGGTGAGGGAGAGGCGCGTCTTCACCGGGTACTTGGTGAGCTCGGCGAGGATGTCGTCCATCGGCTGGTTCAGATCGATCCGCACGACGTCGGACTCGTCCAGGTGCTCGTCGGTGGTCTCCGGCAGGAAGCGCGCCGGGTCCGTCTCCAGCTGCTCCAGGAAGACGCCCTCGGGGGTGATCTTCGCGAGCGCCTGGCGGTCGGCCGAGCAGGAGACGGCGATCGCGACGGGGCAGGAGGCGCCGTGCCGCGGCAGGCGCACCACGCGCACGTCGTGGCAGAAGTACTTGCCGCCGAACTGCGCGCCGATCCCGATGCGCTGGGTCAGCTCGAAGACCTTCTGCTCCAGCTCCTTGTCCCGGAAGCCGTGCCCGAGCTCGGAGCCCTCGGCCGGGATCTCGTCCAGGTAGTGCGCGGAGGCGTACTTGGCGGTCTTCAGCGCGTACTCGGCGCTCGTGCCGCCGACGACGATCGCCAGGTGGTACGGCGGGCAGGCGGCCGTGCCCAGCGAACGGATCTTCTCCTCCAGGAACTTCATCATGGAGGACTCGTTCAGTACGGCCTTCGTCTCCTGGTACAGGAACGACTTGTTGGCCGAGCCGCCGCCCTTGGCCATGAACAGGAACTTGTAGGCGCCGCCGTCGGTGGCGTACAGCTCGATCTGGGCCGGGAGGTTGGAACCGGTGTTCTTCTCGTCCCACATGGTCAGCGGGGCCATCTGCGAGTAGCGCAGGTTCAGGTTCTTGTAGGCGTCGTAGATGCCGCGCGAGAGGGCCGCCTCGTCGCCGCCCTGGGTGAGCACGTTCTGGCCGCGCTTGCCCATCACGATCGCCGTGCCGGTGTCCTGACACATGGGGAGCACGCCGGCGGCGGCGATGTTGGCGTTCTTCAGCAGGTCCAGGGCGACGAACTTGTCGTTGCCGGACGCCTCGGGGTCGTCGATGATGCGCCGCAGCTGGGCGAGGTGCGCGGGCCGCAGATAGTGCTGGATGTCGTGGACGGCCTCCTCGGCGAGCTTGCGCAGCGCCTCGGGCTCCACCTTGAGGAACGTCCGCCCGTCGGCCTCGAAGGTGGAGACACCCTCGGAGGTCACCAGCCGGTAGGGGGTGGTGTCCTCTCCCATGGGGAGCAGATCGGTGTACGCGAACTCAGGCATCGCAGCCCATTCCTCACTCGACAGACGGCTGCCCGCCGACGCTGGCGGGCGCCCACCAGCGTAGAACCTGCCCCGGACACCGGGCTTGTGAGGTTGTCCTCAGTTGGGGGTAGTCGCGATCTATCGCGTTTCGCTACGCTGCCACCGTGGACCTTCAGAAGCACACCGAACCGACGTCCGCGGCGGCCGGCCTGCGCGCCTCCGACGCCGAGCGCGACCGTGTCGCCGACATCCTGCGCGAGGCCCTCGCCGAAGGCCGCCTGAGCGCCGACGAGCACGCCGAGCGGGTGGAGGGCGTGCTCGCCGCCAAGACGGTGGGGGAGCTGGAGGGCTTCGTCCGGGACCTGCCGGCCGCCCATGGCCGGCGCGCGGCTCCCCCGTTCGCCGCCGCCCCCGACCGGCCCCCGGCGGGCAGCGTCCCGATCGACCCGGACGACCATGTGGTGGCGGTGCTCAGCAGCGCCGTGCGCAGGGGGCGCCGGCGCGCCGGACGCCGTATCCACGCGTACGCGGTCTTCGGGAGCGTGGAGATCGACCTCAGCGAGGCGCTGTTCGAGTACCAGCAGGTCGTGGTCAAGGCGATCGCGGTCTTCGGCAGTGTCGAGGTCCACGTCCCGGAGAACGTCTCGCTGCGCGGCACCGGCGGCGGGGTGCTCGGCAGCTTCGAGGTGGCCACGCTGGACGCGGACGACGACAACGCCCCCGTGGTCTACGTCGACGGCTGGGCCGTGCTGGGCAGCGTCGAGGCCAGACCGAAGCGCGGCAGGTTCGTCGCGGACATTCTCGATCGCGTTCAGCGCAAGGTGGACAAGAATGTGCGCAGATACCTCGACCGTTGACGGTTGTGAATCCGACCGCTCCGCGAGGGAAGCGGTCCACCGGCGGCCGCGGTCGCGCACCCCGCGGGAGCACGCCCGATCCGGCGGTCCGGAACTCAGTGCATAGGCGCGCGCACAGCGGGTAGGGCTTGCTGCATCGTCGCTCGCTCGCGAAGCCGTCGTCAGGAGTAGACCGTGCTGCAACCGCCGCATTCGTCCCTGCAGGTAGCTGCCGTTCCGGCCCAGCGGGTGCCAGTGCCAGTCCGGGACCAGGACTCCCCTTGGCACACCGAGGCGGTGTGCCGGCGGGACGAGGCCGGCCTGTTCTTCGCCCCGTCCAAGGAGCCCACGGCGGCACGCCTGTCGCGGGAGGAGGCGGCCAAGCGCGTGTGCGCCCGCTGTCCGGTGATGGTCGAGTGCCGCGAGCATGCCCTGCTGCAACCCGAGACCTACGGCGTCTGGGGCGGCCTCACGGCCGCCGAACGCCGGGTGGTCCTCGCCAGGCGGCGTCGCCGCGAGATGGAGCTGAAGAAGACGGCGCGAGCGCAGGGCCGAATAGCCGCGGCCGGATAGAAGCCGTACGAACGAGAAGTGGGCGCCCCCTGCCGCACCAGGGGGCGCCCACTTCTCGGCTCGGCGGCCGGTTCCCGGCCGGACCGGGCTACTTGGCGCGGTCGAAGTCGATCGCGCTGTAGGCGCGCAGCTTGCTCAGCCGGTGGTCGGAGGCGATTCGCCGGACCGTCCCCGACTTCGAGCGCATCACGATCGAGTCGGTCGTCGCGGTCTCCGAGCGGTAGCGCACACCCCGCAGCAGCTCGCCGTCGGTGATCCCGGTGGCGACGAAGAACACGTTCTCCCCGGCCACCAGGTCGTCGGTCATCAGCACGCGGTCCAGGTCGTGCCCGGCGTCGATCGCCCGCGCCCGCTCCTCGTCGTCCTTCGGCCACAACTTGCCCTGGATCGTGCCGCCGAGGCACTTCACGGCGCAGGCCGAGATGATCCCCTCGGGCGTGCCGCCGATGCCCAGCAGCATGTCGACGCCGGTGCCCTCGCGCAGCGCGTAGATCGACCCGGCGACGTCGCCGTCGGAGATCAGCTTGATCCGCGCGCCGGCCTCCCGGATCTCCTTGATGATCCCCTCGTGCCGCGGCCGGTCGAGGATCACCACGGTCACGTCCTCCGGGGTGGACCGCTTGGCCTTGGCCACCCGGCGGATGTTCACCGACACGGGCGCGTCGATGTCGACGAAGTCCGCCGCCTCGGGCCCGGTGACCAGCTTGTCCATGTAGAAGACGGCGGACGGGTCGAACATCGACCCGCGGTCCGCGGCCGCCAGCACGGCGATCGCGTTCGGCATGCCCTTGGCCGTCAGCGTGGTCCCGTCGATCGGGTCGACGGCGATGTCGCACTCGGGGCCGGTCCCGTCACCGACGTGCTCGCCGTTGAAGAGCATCGGCGCCTCGTCCTTCTCGCCCTCGCCGATGACGACCACGCCGTTCATCGACACGGTGGAGACGAGGGTCCGCATGGCGCGCACGGCGGCGCCGTCGGCGCCGTTCTTGTCGCCCCGCCCGACCCAGCGGCCCGCGGCCATCGCGGCGGCTTCGGTCACCCGGACGAGCTCCAGGGCGAGGTTGCGGTCGGGGGCTTCGCTGGGAACTTCGAGCTCGGACGGCAAGTGATGATGCTCGGTCATCGGAGCGCACCTTTCTGATACGACGACGGCCGGATGAGGGTTCGACCCTCGACTCTATCGTCAGTCCGACAAAATGAGCAGGGGACCCCACGGATGAGCGCACCGGGCACCTGCGACGATAGAGGGCGTGGCAGGTTCGAACGGCAGGCAGAAGACGGTCCGGGACATGATTCTCTCCCTGGGCCTCATCGGGATCGCGGCGGCGCTCATCTACGTCTTCATCCCCCATGACGACTCGGCTCCCGACATCAAGCGGGTCGACTACCGCGTCGAGCTGCTCACGGCACGCCGCGCCGCGGCCTACCCGGTGGCCGCGCCCGAGGGCCTGCCCAAGAGCTGGAAGGCGACGTCCGTCCGCTTCGACGGCGCGAACAACGACGCCTGGCACCTCGGCTTCCACGCCCCCGACGGTCAGTACGTGCAGATCGAGCAGTCGACTCAGAAGCCGTCGGAGTTCATCGGCCAGGCCACCCAGGGCGGCAGGGCGACCAAGTCCACCCAGGACATCGACGGCAGGACCTGGACGCGCTACACCGGCGGCCGCTACGACGCCCTCGTGCTGCCCGGCAAGGGCTCGACCACGGTGGTCGCGGGCACCGGCTCCCTGGGACAGCTCACCGAGATGGTGCGGGCGCTGAAGATGTCCTGAGCGGGACGCGCGCCTACGACGAGGAGGCCCCCGGCGGTGACGCCGGGGGCCTCCTCGCATGCGGGGCTCAGACCGTGGTGACGACCTGCTCGTAGTCCAGGCGAGGGGAGCGCGGGAACCAGGCGTCCTCACCCGGCTTGCCGATGTTGACCACCATCAGCGGGGTGTGGTCGTCGTCCAGGAACTCCTTGCGGACGCCCTCGAAGTCGAGACCGGTCATCGGGCCGGCGGCCAGACCGGCGGCACGGACGCCGATGATGAAGTAGGCGGCCTGCAGGGCGGCGTTCAGCGTGGCGTTCTTCTCGCGGGCCTCGCGGCTGCCGGCGAAGAGGTCCTTGGCCTGCGGGAAGTGCGGGAAGAGCTGCGGCAGCTCCTCGTGGAACTCGTTGTCCGCGGAGAGGATCGCGACCAGCGGGGCGGCGGCGGTCTTCTTCCGGTTGCCCTCGGCCAGGTGCTGCACCAGGCGCTCGCGGGCCTCGGCGGAGCGGACCAGGGTGACCCGCAGCGGCGACTGGTTCATGGAGGTCGGCCCGTACTTCACCAGGTCGTAGATCGCCTGCACCTGCTCGTCGGTCACCGGCTCGTCGGTGAAGGTGTTCGCGGTGCGGGCCTCACGGAACAGCAGGTCCTGGGCGGCGGGGTCGAGAACGAGAGACATGCGGGATCTTCCTCGGGGGCGACGTGCGATCCGTACCGGACCGCGGTCCGGATCGGCTGACGACACCGAAGGTACGCCAGGGAGGTTCAAGTTTCAACTAATGTGAAGGTGTGGTGATCCGCTTCACAGCGTGATCCGCTCCGTAAGGGCTCGCGTCCCCGCTCCAGGAGGGCTCGCGTCCCTACTCGCCGTCCTCCCCGGCCTGGTCCGCGTCCGCCTCTTCCTCCTCGGCCAGAGCGGCGTCCAGGCGGGCGCGCGCCCCGTCCAGCCAGCGCCGGCACACCTTGGCCAGCTCCTCGCCGCGCTCCCAGAGGGCCAGCGACTCCTCCAGCGTCGTGCCGCCCGCCTCCAGCCGCCGTACGACCTCGATCAGTTCGTCCCGCGCCTGCTCGTACCCGAGCGCCTCTTCCGCCACCTTGCTGGTCATCCACCCACCCTATGTGTCGACTCGGACGACGAACTCGCCCTCACTGACCCGGGCCCGCAGCGTCTCGTCCGCCGCGACCTCACCCGGATCCCGCACCACATGCCCGTCGGCCTTCTGCAGCACCGCGTACCCGCGCTTGAGCGTGGCGGCGGGGGAGAGGGCCACCACGCGCGCGTGCGTGTGCGTGAGCTCGGAGTCGGCGCGGTCCAGGAGATGGCCCAGCGTCCGCCGCGAGCGCTCCACCAGCGAGGCCACCTGGTCGGCCCGCTCGTCGACCATGCGGTGCGGATCCTGTATCGCGGGCCGGGCGAGGGCGTGCGCGAGGCCGCGCTCCTCCCGCTCCACCAGGGCCTGCGCACACCGCCGGGCCCGGTCCCGCAGCAACCGCACCCGCTCGTACTCCTCGCCCACGTCCGGGACCACCTTCTTGGCGGCGTCGGTCGGGGTGGAGGCACGCAGGTCGGCGACGAAATCGAGGAGCGGGTTGTCGGGCTCGTGCCCGATGGCCGACACCACGGGCGTACGGCACTGCGCGACGGCCCGCACCAACTGCTCGTCGGAGAACGGCAGCAGGTCCTCCACGCTGCCACCCCCTCGGGCGACGATGATCACGTCCACGTCGGACAGCTCGTCGAGCTCCTTGACGGCCTGCACGACCTGCGGCACGGCGTGCACGCCCTGCACGGCGACGTTGCGCACCTCGAAACGGACCGCGGGCCAGCGGTGCCGGGCGTTCTCCAGCACGTCCCGCTCCGCCGCCGAGGCCCGCCCGCACACCAGGCCGATCAGCTGCGGCAGAAAGGGCAGCCGCTTCTTGCGCTCCGCCGCGAACAGCCCCTCGGCGGCCAGCGCCTTCTTCAGCCGCTCCAGCCGCGCGAGCAGTTCACCCACGCCGACGGGCCTTATCTCGGTGGCGCGCAGGGAGAGCTGGCCGCGCGGGGCGTACCACTCCGGCTTGGCCTGCACGACGACCCGCGCGCCCTCGCTGACCACGTCGGCGACGCCGTCGAACACCTGCCGGTAACAGGTCACGCTGATCGAGATGTCGTACGACGGATCACGCAGTGTCAGGAACACCACCCCGGCGCCGGGCCGCCGCGACAGCTGCGTGATCTGCCCCTCGACCCAGACCGGCCCCAGCCGGTCGATCCACCCGCCGATGAGCCGCGAGACCTCACCGACGGGCACGGGCGTTTCGGCGGACGTGTGCAGAGCCATGCCGCGAGCGTAACGGCCCGCACCGACAACGCAGGTCAGGGTCGGCCGGCCGGTGCCACCCCGGTCCTGCGCCCGCGCCGCGCCACCAGCACCACGAGCCCGGCCGCCGGCCACACCGCCCCCACCACCTGCGCCGCCCCCGACGCCTCCACGATCACCGCGACCGTGATCGCCGCCCCAGCACCGGGAGCAGCACATGCCGCCACCAGATCACCGGACCGCCGGCCCGGCGCACCGCGAACCAGCCCTACGATGGACGCATGACTGCTTCGCCTGGCCGCCGTGTCCTGCTCGCCGCCCCCCGTGGCTACTGCGCGGGTGTGGACCGCGCCGTGATCGCCGTCGAGAAAGCCCTCGAGCAGTACGGGGCTCCGATCTACGTCCGCCACGAGATCGTCCACAACAAGTACGTCGTGCAGACGCTGGAGAAGAAGGGCGCGATCTTCGTCGAGCGGACCGAGGAGGTCCCGGAGGGGAACATCGTGATGTTCTCCGCGCACGGCGTCGCCCCCGTCGTCCACGAGGAGGCCGAGCGCGGCCGGCTCGCCACCATCGACGCGACCTGCCCTCTGGTCACCAAGGTCCACAAGGAAGCCGTCCGCTTCGCGGGCGAGGACTACGACATCCTCCTGATCGGGCACGAGGGCCACGAGGAGGTCATCGGCACCTCCGGCGAGGCCCCCGACCACATCACCCTGGTCGACGGCCCCGGCGACGTCGCCAAGGTCGAGGTCCGCGACCCCTCCAAGGTCGTGTGGCTCTCCCAGACCACGCTGTCCGTCGACGAGACCATGGAGACCGTCGACGCGCTGAAGGAGAAGTTCCCACAGCTGATCTCCCCGCCCAGCGACGACATCTGCTACGCCACCCAGAACCGCCAGCTCGCGGTGAAGCAGATGGGCGCCGAGGCGGACCTGGTGATCGTGGTCGGCTCCCGCAACTCCTCCAACTCCAAGCGCCTGGTCGAGGTCGCCAAGCTCGCCGGCGCGCGCGATGCCTACCTGGTGGACTTCGCCGACGAGATCGACGAGGCCTGGCTGGAGGGCGTGAGCACGGTCGGTGTCACCTCCGGCGCCTCCGTCCCCGAGGTCCTCGTCGAGCAGGTCCTGGAGTGGCTGTCGCAGCGCGGCTTCGAGGACGTGGAGATCGTCAAGGCCGCCGAGGAGTCCATCACCTTCTCGCTGCCCAAGGAGCTGCGCCGCGATCTGCGCGAGGAGGCCGCGGCCCTGATCGCCGAGCGTACGGGCACCTCGGCCGAGTGACTGTCAGTCGTTCGTCGTAACGTAGAGCCATGCAGATCTTCGGTGTGGACATCGGCGGTTCCGGGATCAAGGGCGCCCCTGTGGATCTCGACAGGGGCGACCTGGCCGAGGCGCGCCACAAAGTGCTCACTCCCGTCCCGGCGACGCCCGACGGCGTGGCCGACGGGGTCAAGCAGGTCGTCGAGCACTTCGGCTGGACCGGCCCGGTCGGTCTGACCTTCCCGGGCGTGGTGACGGACGGCTCCACCATCCGCACGGCCGCCAATGTCGACAAGAGCTGGATCGACACGGACGCGCGGGCGTTGTTCGGCGAACGCCTGGGCGGGCTGCCGGTGACGGTGGTCAACGACGCGGACGCGGCGGGCGTCGCCGAGATGCACTTCGGCGCCGGCAAGGACCGCAGGGGCACCGTCATCCTGCTCACCTTCGGCACGGGCATCGGCAGCGCGCTGTTCGTCGACGGCGTCCTCGTCCCCAACACCGAACTGGGCCACCTGGAGCTGCACGGCCACGACGCGGAGAAGCGCGCCTCCAGCAAGGCCAAGGACGACGAGGACCTGACCTGGGAGCACTGGGCGCGCCGGGTCCAGAAGTACCTCGCCCACGTCGAGATGCTCTTCTCGCCGGACCTGTTCATCATCGGCGGCGGCGTCAGCCGCAAGTCCGCGAAGTTCCTGCACTTCATCGAGGGCATCAAGGCGGAGGTCGTCCCGGCGCAGCTGCAGAACAACGCGGGCATCGTGGGCGCGGCGATGCGGGCGGTCACGGAGCCCCACTAGCCACCCTGGCAGGGCCGCCGCCGGTCGGCGGGCGCCGGTCAGCGGGGCGGGTCGCTCCGGCGCCGGACGGTCTGACGGCGCATCAGGGCGGCCTTGCGCACGGTCGCGATCACTCCGGCGATCAGCGTCCCCCCGTACAGCCATCCCGCCTGGGTCGCGAGCGCCGTCACCAGGCCCATCAGCCGGCCCAGCACCCCGCCGCTGCTGTCGGCGACGGGCAGCAGACCGACCGCGAAGGCGATCGGCACCACGACGGGGGCGGTCACCAGGTCGCCCTTGCGCACCCAGGCCGCCGTCAGCACGCACACCGGCAGGAACAGCACGCCGTACACCGTCGGCGAGCCGCCGAGGAGCAGGTCGTCGAGGCAGCCGAGGACGAACATCACGGCCCCGCAGAACAGGCCGCCGCCCAGCCCGGTCAGCCGTGGGTTGGGCATACGCCGCACCCTCTCGGCCAGCGAAGCGGTGGGCTGCCTGGCGCCCGCGGGGCGGGGGGCCGGGCGTTTCTGCGCGGGATGCGGCGCAGGCCGCGCACCACCGCCCGCGGCGCCGCGGCGGGCCGCCTGCGGGGGCAGCGGGGGCGTGCCTCGTCGCGTTCCGTCGTGCGGGGGTCGCGTCCTGTGTTGCTCCACCCGACCAACTTAGGTCTGTTTATGTGTCGAATCGCTCCTGGGACACGCCGGAGGAAAGACCTTGGCCATGCGTTCGATCCGTCGCCGGGGCGTGGTGCGGCACGCCGTAGACTGGTGGATCGGCCCAGCCCCTCCAGTCCTCTCCTCTCACGTACGGGAAGTCGCAACGTGTCGCTCACGATCGGAATCGTCGGTCTGCCGAATGTCGGCAAGTCGACCCTGTTCAACGCCCTGACCAAGAACGACGTGCTCGCGGCCAACTACCCGTTCGCCACGATCGAACCGAACGTGGGCGTGGTCGGCGTCCCCGACGCCCGGCTGACGAAACTGGCGGAAATCTTCTCCTCGCAGCGCATCCTCCCGGCGACCGTCGACTTCGTCGACATCGCGGGCATCGTGCGCGGCGCGAGCGAGGGCGAGGGCCTGGGCAACAAGTTCCTCGCGAACATCCGCGAGTCCGACGCGATCTGCCAGGTCATCCGCGCCTTCAAGGACGAGAACGTCGTGCACGTCGACGGCAAGGTCTCGCCGAAGGACGACATCGAGACGATCAACACCGAGCTGATCCTCGCCGACCTGCAGACCATCGAGAAGGTCCTGCCGCGCCTGCAGAAGGAGTCGCGGATCAAGAAGGACGTCGCGCCGAAGGTGAAGGCCGTCGAGGAGGCCAAGGAGATCCTGGAGAAGGGAGACACGCTCTTCGCGCACGGCATCGTCCAGGGCAGCGAGCGCGCGGAGCCCCTGCACGACCTCCACCTGCTGACGACGAAGCCCTTCCTGTACGTCTTCAACGTCGACGAGGACGAACTGGTCGACGACGACTTCAAGAACGAGCAGCGCGCCCTGGTCGCCCCCGCCGAGGCGATCTTCCTCAACGCCAAGCTGGAGGCGGACCTCGCCGAGCTCGACGAGGCCGACGCCCTGGAGCTGCTGGAGTCCGTCGGCGCCGAGGAGCCCGGCCTCGCCACCCTCGCCCGCGTCGGCTTCAACACCCTCGGCCTGCAGACCTACCTCACGGCCGGCCCCAAGGAATCCCGCGCCTGGACGATCAAGAAGGGCGCCACCGCCCCCGAGGCCGCCGGAGTCATCCACACCGACTTCCAGAAGGGCTTCATCAAGGCGGAGGTCATCTCCTTCGCCGACCTGGTGGAGACCGGCTCGGTCGCCGAGGCCCGCGCCAAGGGCAAGGCCCGCATGGAGGGCAAGGACTACGTCATGCAGGACGGCGACGTGGTGGAGTTCCGCTTCAACGTCTGACCGCGACGGGGGCCGGGCCGCGGGATCATCGGCGGGGCGGGCCAGCCGGTTTCCCCAGGGCGGCCTCGGCTGCCGCCAGTACCGTGCGGGTCTGGTGGGCGACCTGGTGGTGGACGGGGACCCAGCGCAGGCACAGGGACTTCTCGAAGTCCGCGCACCAGGTGGTGAAGAGTTCGTCCAGGTCGTGGTGGAGGCCGGGGGCGGCCGGGTCGTCCGCCGTCCTCAGCAGGCGCAGCAGGAGGCCCGCCGCCCGCAGCGGCTGCCGCCGGGCCACGATGTCGAGGGCCGAGACCTGGGCCCTGCTCAGCGCGGGCCGCGTGACCTCGGCAGCCTGCCGGGCCAGGGGCTGCCAGGACTCGGCGACCAGGTCGTAGAGGCCGCCGGCCATCCACTCCAGCACCCGGCGGGGCCCGCTCTCCTCGGGCGGGGGCAGGAAGGCCCGTGCCTTGTCGAGGACGGCGGTCACCTGCCGGCCGCCGTCCCGGAGCAGGCCGGCCAGGTCGCGCAGCGCGGCGGCGGCCTCCGGGTGGGGCGAGGCGTCGTCGGCGAGATCGCTCGCCCACATGGGTACTTCGACGATCGCGGTGAGACCCCCGTGGCGCTGGGGCGCGCACCAGGTGGACAGCCCGATGTTCTCGGAGCCGGCCGCCAGCCGGGCGGTGCTGTCCGGCGGAGGCAGGACGTGGATCCCGGGGCTCGGGTTCTCCCAGTACAGGGCGTCGAACGTGCCGAGCTGGACGGGGATGCCGAGCTGCGCGGCCGATGCCTGGAAGGGCGTGGCGAGTTCGGGCAGGTCCCGGGTCAACTGCACCCAGCTGCCGCCCGCTTCGACGCTGTGCAGGGAGCACTGGAGCACGGGACGCAGTTCGTCGATCACCGCGAACAGCGCGGCGCTCTCGGGGAGCCGACGCGCCTCGATCGGCGCCCACTCGGGCTGTTCCGCCGCGACCGGGCGGTAGGCGGCGCGGTAGTAGCCGGCCAGGGTGTGGTCCGGGCCGGTCGTCGCCTCCTGGACCTCCCGGCTCAGCGCGGCGCCGTCCGGGTCCAGGCACAGGACGATGTCCCAGGTGACGAGGGAGAGGTCGGTCGCCGCGCACGGCCGGTCGCCGCGTGCCAGACACTCCGCCAGCGCGAGGGCGGTGGCGGGTCCCACCGGCTCGTCCGGGTGCGGCCCGGCCACGACCAGGACATGACGCGGCCCGCGTCCCAGGGACAGCATCGTCATCGGGCGGCCCGCACGGGACGTGCCGATCCGACGCAGCCGGCCGGCGGCACCGGGGAACCGGGACACCAACCGCCGCGCCGCATCGGTGACTTCCTCGACCGTCGGGTAACGGTCCACGACCGTCTCGGAACGGTCCATCGTCCGCGTCCGCTCAGGCGCCGCCGTTGCCACCGGACTCGCCGGTGGTCTCCTTCTTGTCCAGCGGGCGGATCTCGATCTTGTTCGGCATGCCGTGTCCTCCTGACGATGGCTGTGGCCTGCGGTGGTCCGACGTGCTCTTGCCAGAGTTGGTCAGTCGGACGATTGTTGTCAATGTTCGTTGCCCGCAGTCGAGTTGGGGCTGACGAGATTGGCGTGAAGATGACCGTGCACGCGATGCGGCGGCCCCGGATCAAGCCGGAGCACCGGGCCTACCGGACCGTCGACGGCAACGTGCGGATCGGGAGCGTCGTCCACGGCGTCGGCGCCGAGGTCAAGGATCCCGACGGCTGGGTGTGGACGCTGGTCGAGGCCATGGACGGCACGCGCAGCGCCGCGGACGTCGTCGCCGAGGTCGCCCGCCGCCATCCGCAACTGCGGCTGCCGGAACCGGACATCACCCAGGCGATGACGGACCTGACCACGGCCGGATACGTGGAGGACGCCGGTGCCGCGCCGCCGGCGGAGCTGTCGGAGCGGGAACGGGAGCGCTATGGCCGGGGCATGACCCTGTTGCGCTGGATGGACCTGTCGCCCAGGACGAGCGCCTGGGAGCCGCAGCTCAGACTGCGCCGCTCCCGCGTCCTGCTGGTCGGCCTCGGCGGCACCGGTTCGGCCGCCGCCCGGGACCTGGTGGCCTCCGGAGTGGGGCTGCTGCACTGCGTCGAGCCGGACGTCGTCGAACTGTCCAACCTCAACCGCCAGACCCTCTTCCGCGAAGCCGACCTGGGCACACCCAAGCTCGACGCGGCGCTGACGGCACTGCGCGCCCTGAACTCCGACACGACGGTCACGGGGGAGCGCGGAGAGGTGCGCGGCCCGTCGGACCTCGAGGACCTCCTGACCGGCGGCGGTCCGCGCTACGACCTGCTCCTCCTGGCCGCCGACCGCCCGCCCGTGATCCGGCGCTGGGCCAATCAGGTCTGCCTCGCCTCCGGCACCCCGTGGGCCGAGGCCGGCTATCGCGGGCCGCTCGTGAGCGTCGGAGTGTTCGCGCCCGGCCGGGGCGCCTGCTGGGAGTGTCTGCGCAGCGCCGAGATCGAGCGCCGCGACCTGCGTCTCGCGCCCGGCCAGGACGAGGAGACCGCCTCGCCCCGGATGCCGTGGAACCCGGTCAACGCCGTGACCGCGAGCCTGTCCGGCGGTCTGCTGGCCCATGCGGCGATCATGCTGCTGTGCGGGATACCGCCGGTCGAGCCCGGCTGCCGGTTCGGCCTCAACCTCATGGTGCCCGGCGAGGCGATCGCGCAGGGCTCGGAGCGACGCGCCGACTGCCCGGCCTGCGGGACCTGAATCCGCACGGATCGGTGCGGCCGCGGTCGCGGCGCGCGTGACACGCCTCCGGATGGCCCATCGCACCCGCCCGCGAGCCATCCGGTCATAACGTGTGGAATATGACTAAATGTCGCATCGCGTATCTGGCGTGCACCGCAGCGATCCTCGGAGCGGGCCTCGGCGCCGCCCCGCCGGACTCCGTACCCAGTATCCACCTGGTCTTCCCCGGCCAGTCCATCCAGAAGGCGGTGGACGCCGCCGCCCCCGGGGACACCGTGCTGGTGACCCCCGGCACCTACCACGAGAGCGTCAAGGTGACGACGCCTCACCTGACCCTGCGCGGCACGGGCCGTGAGACGGTCGTCGAACCGGGCACCGACAAGACGGGCGCCTGCGCGTCCCGCGGCAACGGCATCTGCGTGATCGGTGCCAAGGGTCACGACCTCCAGGGCGTCACCGTGGCCGACCTGACGGTCACCGGCTTCGGCCACAGCGGCGTCTTCGCCATGGCCACCGACCGCCTGACCGTGCGGAACGTGACCGCGGTGAAGAACGCCGTGTGGGGCATCGCCCAGGAGGGTTCGGTGCGCAGCGTGATCCGCTCCAACACCGCCCGGGACAACGGCGACGCGGGCCTCTTCCTCGCCAACACCATCACCCGGGAGGCGGGCGCCGCGGACACCCACGGCACCCGTGTGGAGCACAACCGCCTGCAGGGCAACCGGATCGGCATCACCGTCCGCCGCCTGCGCGACCTCTCCGTCGCCGGCAACCACCTCACCGGCAACTGCGCGGGCGTGATGATCGTCGGCGACGAGAACACGCCCAAGGCCGGTGACCTGACCGTCCGCGACAACCGCGTCGTGCGCAACAACAAGTCGTGCCCCAAGACGGCTCGGCTGCCCGCACTCCAGGGCTCCGGCATCGTCCTGACCGGCGCCGAGAGCACCCTCGTCACCCACAACACGATCCGCGAGAACGCCGGCGACTCGCCGCTGTCGGGCGGCATCGTGCTGTTCAAGAGCCTGGTGGGCGCCACCAGCGACAACAACCGCATCAAGGACAACGTGCTCCAGGGCAACGCCCCGGCCGACCTCGTCAACGGCGACCCCGGCAAGGGCAACACCTTCGAGGGCAACAACTGCCGGGCGTCCCGGCCCGCGGGCCTGTGCTGACCGCCGTCCCGACCGACTCCAGGAAGGAGGGCGGCGCATGACGACCGCCCGGACCGCCCCACCGCCCTCGATGCGGCTGCGGGAACTCGTCTTCGGGGCGGCCTGCGCCGCCGCCCTGCGCGCCGCGGCACGGCTCGGCGTCGCCGACGCCCTCGGCGAGGACCCGATGGCCGCCGAGGACCTCGCCGCCGCGGTGAAGACCGAAGCCGGGCCGCTGCGGCGGCTGTTGCGGGCCCTTTCCTGCTACGGCGTCTTCGCCGAGCGGCCCGACGGGACGTTCGCGCACACCGACGTCTCCCGGCTGCTGCGCGAGGACGACCCGCACAGCCTGCGCGCCATCGCCCTGTGGTGCACCGAGCCGTGGACCTGGGACGCATGGCCGAAGCTGGACGAGGCCGTGCGCAGCGGACGCAACGTCGTCCAGGACCTGTACGGCAAGGAGTTCTTCCAGTACCTCAACGAGGACGCGCCCGAGTCCGCGGACGTCTTCAACCGCGCCATGACCACCTCCAGCGTGCAGTCCGCGAAGGAGGTCGCCGAACTCCTCGATCTGTCCGGGAGTTCGTCGGTGGCCGACCTCGGGGGCGGCCAGGGGCACGTCGTGGCGAGCCTGCTGGAGAAGTACCCGTCGATGCGGGGGACCCTGCTCGACCTGCCGCAGGTGGTGGAGAACGCCGACACCCGGCTTCGGGAGGGCGGTGCGCTCGCGGAGCGGGTGCAGATCCTGGGCGGCGACTGCCGGGTGTCGGTGCCGGTCAAGGCCGACACGTACATCATCAAGAACATCCTGGAGTGGGACGACGAGAGCACGACCCGTCTCCTGCGCAACGTCCGCGAGGCCGGCGGGCCCGGGGCCAGGGTCGTGGTCATCGAGAACCTGGTCGACGACACGCCCTCCATGCGGTTCAGCACCGCCATGGACCTGTTGCTGCTGCTCAACGTCGGTGGGGCGAAGCACACCACCGAGAGCATGGTGAACCGGATCACCGCGGCCGGGCTGGTCATCGACGACATCAGCCCCGTCAACCCCTACCTGCACGCCTTCGACTGCCACGTCCCGGGCTGACCGGGCCCACACACACCGGTCGCCGGACCCGCAGCGCCGCGGGTCCGGCGACCGGTGTGTGTGCGTGGTCAGCCGGCCGGGTCGCGCTCCCAGAGGTAGAAGCGCTGGGCCATGGCGTCCTTGGGGGAGCGCCAGGTCTCGGGGTCGTACGCGCTGACGTACGAGGCGAGACGTTCGCTGACGTCCCGGAACTCCGGGTGGTCGACGACCTTGGCGATGGCGGGTCCGGGATCGCGCTCGGACTCCACGAGATGCATGTACACGTCGCCGAACTGGAACAGGCTGCGCCGGACGACTCCTACGAGGTGGGGCAGCTCGCCCCGGTCGGACTCCGCGAAGATCTTGGCGATGTCCGGAGCCGAGCCCGGGGCCATCCGGGCGACGATCAGCGCCTGGTGCATGGGAGGTTCTCCGTCCGGGTCAGTCGGTCAGGCCGGGCGTGAGGCCCTGCTCGGCCGCCGTCTTCTCGATGCGGTCGCGGATCAGCGCCAGTTGCACCTTGGAGTTGCGGTTGATGTTGTCGGTCATCCAGTCGTCGTCGACCGGCGCCTCGGGCTTCATCGCGAAGTCCTGCGTCCAGACCATCCGCACGCCCTGCGGGACCTCCTCGTACCGCCACACGATGTTCATGTGGTCGAAGGGCCCCGTCTCGACCCGGCGGGCCCGGACCGTGAGTGTGTCGCGGTCCGCCTCGCGTTCCGAGACCCAGCTCCACACCTTGCCGTTGTCGTCGGGGTGCATGGTCAGCCGGAAGGTGACCTTGTTCCCCTCCCGGGAGAGGATCTCGGCGGAGGCGTACTCGCTGAACAGCCGCGGCCAGCCGGCCACGTCGTTCGTCATGTCCCACACCAGGTCCAGCGGCGCGGCGATGGTGATCTCGTTCTCGGTGTGTCCGGTCATGTCACGCCCCCGCCGGCAGGGCGCCGTTGACCTGGTCGAGGAACTGCCGGGGCGTCTTGCTGCGCTCGGCGTCCGGCGGCATCGGCGTGCCGTAGCGGTTCTCCAGCTCGCCGACGATGCCCAGCAGCCCGAGCGAGTCGATGCCGAAGGTGTCGAAGCCGGAGTCGTAGCCCCGCTGCAGCTCCTCGGGTGCGACGGTGACGCCGGCTGCCTTCTTCATCAGCTCGGACAGTTCTTCCACGGTGATGCGGTCACTCATGCGGTGGTTCTCCTTCGCTGTTGTGACGGTTTCTCAGGCGGCGCCGTGCCGCAGCACGAGCGCCGAGTTCGACCCCATGAGCCCTCGGCTGAGGACCAGCGCCGTGCGTGGCTCGGCGGCGCGGGCCGTGCCGGTCACGAGGTCGAGGTCGTGGCAGACGTCGAAGACGTTCGGGGTGGGCGGGATGACGCCGTGGCGCATCGCCAGCACCGCCGCCGCGACGTCCAGCACGGGCGCGGCCCCGTAACCCCGGCCGATCCCGGTCTTGGGCGCGGTGACCGGCACCCGCCGCCCGTGCGCGCCGAACACGTCGGCGATCGCCAGGGCCTCGGCCCGGTCGGCCTCGGGCACGCCCAGGGCGTCGGCGAAGACCACGTCGATCTCCTCCGGCGCGCAGCGGGCCTCGGCCAGGGCGCCGCGGATGGCGTGCGCGAGCCCCTCCCGCGACCGCTCCCAGCGGCCGGCCCCGGTGAACGTCGCCGCGTGCCCGGCGATCCGGGCCCGCACCTCGGCACCGCGCTCGCGGGCCGCCCTTTCGTCCTCCACCACCAGCATCGCGCCGCCCTCGGCGGGCACGAACCCGCAGGCCGCGGAGGTGAAGGGGCGGTAGGCGCGGGTCGGGTCCTCCTCGGTGCTCAGCTCCGGATAACCGAGCTGGCACACCACCGAGTAGGGGGCGAGCGGCGCTTCCGTGGAGCCTGCCACCAGCACGTCGGTGCCACGGCGCACCGCGCGTGCCGCGTGCGCCAGGGCGTCCAGGCCGCCCGCCTCGTCGGAGGCGACCACACCGCAGGGGCCCTTGAAGCCGCGGCGGATGGAGATCTGGCCTGTGCTGGCGGCGTAGAACCAGGCGATCGACTGGTACGGGCCGACGAACCGGCTGCCCTTGCCCCACAGTTGCTGCAGTTCCCGCTGGCCGAACTCGCCGCCGCCGGAACCGGCCGCGGTGACCACGCCGACCGAGAACGGGGCCTCGTCGGTGTCGGCCCGGCCGAGCCCGGCGTCGTCCAGCGCCCGGTCGGCGGCGGCCAGCGCGAAGTGCGTGAAGCGGTCGGTCTGCACGAGATACCGCTCCTCGACCGCCGTGGTGGCCTCGAAGTCCCGGATCTCACCGGCCACCCGCAGCGGCAGGTGCTCACAGCCCTCGCGGGTGACCCGGCCGAGGACGCTGAGACCCGCCTCGGTGGACTTCCAGAAGGCGTCCGTGCCGTCGCCGTTGGGCGCGACCACGCCGATTCCGGTGACGGCGGCACGCCGTGGATACGGTTCGCTCATCGTCTTGGCTCCCTCGACCGGGACAGGACCACCGCGGACTGGAAGCCCCCGAACCCGCTGCCCACGGACAGCACGCTGTCCAGCCGGCGTTCGCGGGCCGTGCGCGGGACGTAGTCCAGGTCGCACTCGGGGTCCGGGGTCTCGTAGTTCGCGGTGGGCGGTACGACCTGGTGGGCCAGGGCCAGCACGCAGGCGACGACCTCTATCGCGCCGATCGCGCCCAGGGAGTGGCCCACCATGGACTTGATGGAGCTCATCGGGGTGTCGTAGGCGTGCGGGCCCAGCGCCCGCTTGACCGCCGCCGTCTCGTGCCGGTCGTTCTGCTGGGTGCCCGACCCGTGCGCGTTGACGTAGTCGATCGCCGTCGGATCGAGCCGGGCGTGGTCGAGGGCGTCCTCGATGGCGCGGGCCATCTCCAGTCCCTCGGTGGTCAGACCGGTCATGTGGTAGGCGTTGCCGAAGGTGGCGTAGCCGCTGAGCTCGCAGTACACGTGCGCCCCTCGGGCTCGCGCGTGCTCCAGCTCCTCCAGGACGAGTACGGCGCCGCCCTCGCCCATGACGAAGCCGTTGCGCTCGGCGTCGAAGGGGCGGGAGGCGTGGGCCGGGTCGTCGTTGTTGGGGGAGGTGGCCTTGATCGCGTCGAAGCACGCCATGGTGATCGGGGAGATCGGCGAGTCCGAGGCGCCGGCTATGCAGATGTCGGCCCGGCCCTCCTCGATGGTGTGGAAGGCGTAGCCCACCGCGTCCAGGCCGGAGGTGCAGCCCGTGGAGACCGTCTGCACCGGCCCGCCCGCGCCGAACCGTTCCGCCACCGTCGCGGCGAGAGTGCTCGGCGCGAACGCGCGCTGCAGGTGCGGGCCGGCCTCCTGGTGGTCGACGTCCCAGCGCTGACCGCGGTGGCTGACCAGGACGTAGTCGTGCTCCAGCCGGGTGGTGCCGCCGACCGCGGTACCGAGCGACACCCCGACCCGCCAGGGATCCTCCCGGCCGAGGTCGAGACCCGCGTCCCGCACCGCCTCCTCGCCCGCCACCAGGGCGAACTGGATGTAGCGGTCGCAGCGCGCGACCTGCTCGGGGTCCAGCCCGTACGCGCCGGGCTCGAAGTCGCACTCGGCGGCGATCCGCGACCGCAGCCCGGACGGGTCGAAGAACGTGATGCCCCGGGTCGCGGTGCGCCCCTCGGCCAGCTGGTTCCAGAACGCCGGTACGCCGATGCCGCCGGGTGCGACGATGCCTATGCCGGTGACCGCGACACGCCGGCTCATGACGCGACCCGATCTCGTCCGGCCACCGGGGCGGAGTCCGTCTCCTCGGTGTCCACGTGCCCGAGCGGCGGGGTCGGCGCCAGCGGGCCGAGGTGGAAGACGAGACGGGCCTCGACGTTGCCCACGTTGCGGAAGCGGTGGCGCATGTGGGCGGGGATCATCAGTCCCTGCTCGGGCTGCAGCGGGTGGGCCTCGCCGTCGAGGTCCACCTCCAGCTGCCCGCACAGGACGTACACGAACTCCTCGGAGTACGGGTGGTAGTGCTCACCGATGCGGTCGCCGGGCTGCACGATGGCCACACCCATGAAACCGCTGGTCGAGCCGACCGTGGCGGGGGTGAGCAGGGCGCGCAGATCGCCGCCACGCCGGGTGTTGGGCTCGATCTCGCTCAGAGCCACGATTCTGGGACGGGAAGTGGTCACGACAGTGCTCCGATCATGCGCTGCACGGGCGGGTGGGGGACTGGCCGTCGCGGCCGACGGGTCAGGCGTCGGGCGAACGGCGGTCGGTGACGAGGTCCATGCGCGCGGCCTCGAGCACACGCGCCGGGTCGCCGTCCGGGAACGTGGTCAGCTCGGTCACCTGCCCGGGGTCGGACAGGCCGAGGAACGGCGCGGGGACTGCGGTGTCGAGCGCGCCGCGGACGTCGATCAGCCGGACAACGATGTCGTCCCTCTGGAAGATCGTGCTGCGCACGACCGGGCCGTGCGGGTCGTCCGCCGCCGTCGCGTCCTGCCGGGCGAGCACCTCGGCCAGCCGCATCCCGTGTCCCGGACGGGCCGGGTAGTACAGGGCGTGCCGCTCGACGGGCGTGTTCCGCGCCTCCGCCGTCACGTGGTGCACGGCGGGCAGGGCCGCACGGGTGAAGAACATCCGGGCCGACTCGGGGTCGTCGAGATCCCGGTCCTGCTCCAGATAGGGGTTGATGGCCTCCTCCACGGCGCGGACCTCGGGCTGGCGGGCGACGTGACGCAGCGCGGCGAGCAGGTCGCCCTTGACCTCGACGGCCCGCACCACCCGGTTGCCGTGCATGAACAGGGACGTACGGCACAGCCGGGTGTTGTCGTCGACCCGGGGCTCGGGGGAGGCGTAGTCGGCGAGGATCTTCTTGACCTGCGCCTCGCTGCCCGGCTTGACGGTGAAGGTGAGCGCGTGCCGGATCACACCGTCGCCGATGCGGGGCATGCTCTGCAGCCGGCGCTCGTCGTCCGCGGCGGGTCCGCCGGTCTCGCGGACGACGTGGAAGCGCAGCGACCGCGTGTCCCGCACGCAGCTGTGCAGCGGCTCCACCATCCGCACGTGCTCCTCGCTGTTGACCCAGGCGAGGAACGGCGGGGCGCTCTCCCACTCGCTGGTGATCAGCCACTGGGAGGGGTTCTCGATGGACTGGCACAGCTGGTCGCTGACGTGTCCGGGGACGGAGGCGACCTGGTGGCACAGCTGCTCGTAGGCCTCCAGGAACTGCTGCTGGGCGCCGTCGTAGACGTCCACGAGCAGCACGACCCGCAGGCGGGAGCCGTCGAACACGGACTGGGACACGCGGGGCGATGCCTGGGGGGCACGTTCGGACGTGGTGGTCATCCTGCGCACATCTCCTTCTCGAGGGATTGCTTCTCGGCGTTCTCGATCCTGTGCCCGTCCTGTGCGGCGCGCGACTCGCGTGAACTACGCGGGTGACCGTGGCTCACACCAGGTGCGCGAAGACGACCAGGTTGTCGGTGTAGTCACGCACCGTTCGGTCGTAGTCGCCCGCACAGGTGATGAGGCGTGCCTCGGCCCGCGGGGTGTCGCCGTAGACGCGGTCGCTGGGGAAGTCCGCCTTGGAGAAGGTCCCCGCGTCGTCGACCCGGAAGGTGGCGGTACGGCCGTCGGCGCGCTCCACGGAGAAGACGTCGTCCTTGCGCAGTTCGCTCAGGTCGGCGAAGACGGCGGCCGACGTCTTGGTGTCGACGTGCCCCGCGATCACCGCCGTGCCCGTCTCCCCGGGCGCGGCGCCGTCGGCGTACCAGCCGACGAGGTTGGTGTCGGCGGCCGGCGGCGGCTGGAGCTGCCCGGTCGCGCCGATGGACAGGTCGGTGAAGGGCGCGTCCACGCCGATCTTCGGGATGAGCAGACGCACCGGCCTCGACCAGGGCAGATGCGGTCCCGCCGAACTCCCCGAGGGAGCCGCCCGGGCGGGTGGGGCCGATACGGCGGCCTGGTCCGCGCGCGGTGCGCGGGAGGTGCCGGGCGCGGGGTCGTGGCCCGTGAGCAGGGCGATGGCCAGGAGCAGCCCGGCCGCGGCCCAGATCATCACGGGGCTCGTGCGCGAGCTCGCGGCGGGGGCCGGGTCGTCGCCGGAGGGAGGAGAGGAAGGGGCTGCCATCGGGAAGAACACCTCACTCGGACACGGCAGTCGAGCGGACGGGACGGGGGTGGGAGCGGCCGGGCCGCCACGGGGGCGCGTGTGGCGGCCCGGGCCGCTATCGCGTCCGGCATGGCTCAGGCCAGGGTCGCGACGGTCTTCCTCCGCCGCGCCGCGAAGAGGCCGGCCCCGGCGAGACCCAGGACGGCCAGGCCGCCCGCGGTCACCGTCGGCGTGGCGAGCGCGCCGCCACCGGTGTGCATGCCCCCGTGCGGCTTGTCGTGCTCACCGCGCCAGCCGTTGGAGTCGCCGGAGCCGCTCGACGAGCCGCCGCCGTGGTCGCGGTAGGTGTCCGGGTCGAACCGGGGGTCGGAGGAGCCGCCGCCCCAGTTGTCGCCCTTCACGGCGGTCAGCGCCCCGCCACCCGTGTGCATGCCACCATGCGGTCCGTCGTGGCTGCCGTCCTTGTCGTGTTCCTTGCTCCAGGAGGAGGAGTCGTGCTCCTTGCCGGTGGAGGAGGACGAGTTGTGCTCCTTGCCGGTGGAGGAGGACGACGAGCTGTCCGGACTCCAGCCCCCGTCGGCCGCGTGGGCGCCGGGGGCGGTGATCGCCAGGACGGCCGAGGCCGCCGCGGTGGCCAGGAGCATGCGAGCAGAGCGCATAGGTGGATTTCCTTCCGTCGTGGCCTTGGGCAGCTGGCGTGGTGTCAGCTGAGGTGACCCGGCCCCGACGTGAACCACCGTCAGCGCGGTGGCGCTCGTCCACCACTCAAGACGATCACGCGGGTGAACGGCATGGGCCGGCCGGGCGGTGTCGCGCCGCCCGGCCGGCCCTTTCTGCCCCGAGCTCAGGTCAGTGCCGTCACCGCCGTCAGGACATGACGCAGCGTCGACTCGGCGTCGTCCACCGGGCCCGCCGAGCGCCAGGCCACGAACCCGTCGGGTCGGACCAGTACGGCGCCCCCGTGCTCCGTGCCGTGGCACTGCGCCCAGTCCGTGCCCTCCTCGGGCACCAGCTCGGCGTCGGGCCCGGTGCCCACGCGGTACGACACGAGGGGGGCGGGCGTCTGCGCGGCGAGCCGTACGGCCGCCTCGTGCCAGCCGCCCGGTGCGCCGGCCCCGCTCAGCAGGACCAGGGACTTCTCGTACAGGTCGAGGGTGGAGATCCGCTCGTCGTGGTGACGCAGCCACATGTGCGGGGCGCGGCTGCCGGGTTCACCCGTCAGGACGAGGCCCTCCGGGACGACCGGGGAGGCGGGCTCGGTGCCGACGACGGCGCCCTGCGGATAGCGGTAGCCGAGGGCCACGTTCAGGATGCCCCGCTGGGGGCCGCCGGCGCCCGCTCCGGGCGGCGGCGCGAAACCGGGGTGGCTGTGCTCGGCCGACCGCGCGGCGGCCCGGGCGCTGGTCGCCTCCGCCACCGGCCGCCGCTCGGCGTCGTACGTCTCCAGCAGCCCCTCGCCCGCCCAGCCGCCGAGCACCGCGGCCAGCTTCCACGCGAGGTTGTGCGCGTCCTGGATGCCGGTGTTGGAGCCGAACGCGCCGGTGGGGGACATCTCGTGGGCCGAGTCGCCGGCGAGGAAGACGCGGCCCGAGCGGTAGCTGCGGGCGACGCGCTGGGCGGCGTGCCAGGGCGCCCGCCCGGTGATCTCCACGTCCAGGTCCGCCACGCCGACGGCGCGCCGGATGTGGTCGACGCACCGCTCGTCGGTGAACTCCTCGAGGGATTCGCCGTGTTCGGGGTGCCAGGGCGCGTGGAAGACCCAGTTCTCGACGTTGTCCACCGGCAGCAGCGCCCCGTCCGCCTCCGGGCTGGTCAGGTAGCAGACGATGAAGCGGCGCTCGCCCACCACCTCGGCCAGCCGACGGGAGCGGAAGGTGACGCTGACGTTGTGGAACAGGTCGCCCGGGCCGCTCTGGCCGATGCCGAGCTGTTCGCGGACCGGACTGCGCGGGCCGTCGGCGGCGACGAGATAGTCGGCGTGGAAGGTCGTGTGCTCGCCGGTCTCGCGGCTCTTGACCACGGCGGTCACGCCGTCCGGACCTGCGTCGAAGGACATCATCTCGGTGGCGAACCGCAGATCGCCGCCCAGCCGCCGGGCGTGCTCCAGCAGGACCGGCTCCAGGTCGTTCTGGCTGCACAGGCACCAGCCGCTGGGGCTGAACCGGGCCAGGCCGCCGCCCGGGTCGATCTGCCGGAACAGCCACTCGCCCGCGTCGCCGACCAGCGTCGGTGTCTGCAGGATGCCGTGGTTGCCGGCCAGGGTCTCCGCCGCCCGGTGGATCGCCGGCTCGACGCCGGCCACCCGGAACAGCTCCATCGTGCGGACGTTGTTGCCGCGGCCGCGCGGGTGGATCGAGGTGCCGGCGTGCCGCTCGACCAGCGTGTGCTCCACCCCCAGCCGTCCGAGGAACACAGACGTCGACAGACCGACCAGGGAACCGCCGACGATCAGGACCGGCGTCCTGTGGACGCGGGCACCCGTCTTTTCCGCTTCTTCGTTCATCACTCGCCTCCGGCGCGTCGTCTCCACCGACTCGGCCGTGTTGGGGTCGGCCCTCCATCCATGCCCCGCACAGCTGACAACGGGTCAGATTTCACCCGTCCGCAGGCGCGCACGCCTGGCCGGCGGGGAGGCCGTGCGCTCCCCGCAACACCGGCAGGTGCTCCGCGATCTCCGGGCGGGACTTGTCCAAGTGGGCTTGTCTATAACGGTGTTGGGGCGGCGAGGGCCTGATCTGCCTCGGGGCCCGCGGCGGATCGGACCTCGACGCCGGGGCGTTGGCATGGCGGTGAAGCTCCCGGTGTCCGCCAAGGGACCGCTCGGGCCGGACGATCCGAGCCGCCCGCTCGACGCACTTGAGGCGGAGGCCGGGCGGCCCGGCCTCCGGGAGGTCTAGGCGGACGGTGTCCTCACCGGCGGCGTCGTCGAGATCGCCGTGGTCGCCGTGGTCGGCAGGACCTCCCTTGCGCCGCCCCGGAGTTGATCGCACGGCCCGGGCTCCCCTGGCCTCCCGGGCCGCCTTCGTCGTCGGAAACCGGTGCGAGGATGTGGGCATCTGGGACGGGCGGAGCGGGAGGGGTGGCGCGGTGGGCGTGGGGGAGGAGCCGGCGGCGCCCGTGGGGCGGCGGGCCAGGGAGGTCTGCGAGCGGAGCACGCGGCTGTACGAAGCGGCGCGTGCCGTACTCGACGATCACGCCCGCGCTCTGGAGGCGGTGCGCTCCGCCCTGGCGCCGCTGAAGGACGAACTGGTCGCCCGCGAACTGGAGTCCATCCCGGTGGCCCGGCTGAAGGACGCCACCGAGGGCAGGCTGCGGCTGGCGGCCGTGGAGGCGGCCGGGTTCACGACGGTGCGGGCGGTGCACGAGGCGAGCCGGCACGAACTGCGCCGGCTCCCCGGGGTCGGCGCCCAGACCGCCGACCAGGCCCTCGCCGCCGCCCACCAGATCGCGGCGGCCGTCGCGGAGACCGTCTCCGTCCGCATCGACGTCGACCGCCCCGAACCCCGCACCACCGCCCTGGTCGTCGCCCTGCACCGGCTCGTCGAGGCCGGACCGGAACTGCGCAGGGCCGTCGACACCGCCGGGCGACTGGACCGCGAACTCGCCGAGTTGCTGCCCGCCGCCCGCCCCGCCACCGGCCGGCTCCGTCTGGCACTCGCCGGCCGGTCCCGCAGGGAGGCCGCCCTCGCCGCGACGACCCGGCTGTCCGCGCTGGCGGCCGAGGCGGAGTCGGCGGGCACCGGGCTGGAACTGGCGCAGGCCTCGACCGACCTGCTGCGCGGACCGGCCTCCGAGATCGAGGCCTGGGTCGACTTCGAGCTGCGCTCCGCGGAGTACTACAGCCAGCTCGCCGAGGTCTCCGCCCACCGTACGGACGAGGCGGCCGCCGAGGGCTTCCTGCCCTCGGAGGTGGCCGAGCGGGTCCGCGCCCAGCCGCTCGACGACACCCACCGCCGGGTCTCCCTGCGCGGCTACCAGTCCTTCGGCGCCCGCTTCGCCCTCGCCCAGCGCCGCGTCGTCCTCGGCGACGAGATGGGCCTGGGCAAGACGGTCCAGGCCATCGCCGCGCTCGCCCACCTCGCGGCCGAGGGGCACACCCACTTCCTGGTGGTGTGCCCGGCGAGCGTGCTGATCAACTGGACGCGGGAGATCCGCTCCCGCAGCACCCTGCGGCCGGTGCCCGTGCACGGCCCGGACCGGCAGGACGCGTACGCCGAGTGGCGCGAGCGCGGCGGCGTCGCCCTGACCACCTTCGACCTGCTGCACACCCTGCCCGCGCCGGACGGCGACGGGCCCGGGATGCTCGTCGTGGACGAGGCGCACTACGTCAAGAACCCCGACACCCGCCGCGCCAGGTCGCTCGCCGCCTGGACGGGAACCTGCGACCGCGTGCTGTTCCTCACCGGAACCCCGATGGAGAACCGCGTCGCGGAGTTCCGCACGCTCGTCCGCCAACTGCGGCCCGACCTGCTCCCCGGCATCCGCGACAGCGACGCGGTCGCCGGCCCGCACGCTTTCCGCAGAGCCGTCGCCCCCGCCTATCTGCGCCGCAACCAGCAGGACGTGCTCACCGAGCTGCCGGCCGTGCTCCACGTGGACGAGTGGGAGGAGTTCGGCGCGGCCGACGAGGACGCCTACCGCGCGGCGGTCGTCGCGGGGAACTTCATGGCGATGCGCCGGGCCGCCTACGCCGCCCCGGAGAAGTCCGCGAAACTGCAGCGGCTGCGCGAACTCGTCGCGGACGCGGAGGCGAACGACCTGAAGGTGGTCGTGTTCTCGTACTTCCGCGACGTGCTCGCGGCGGTCGGGTCGGCCCTGGACGGCACGGCTCTCGGCCCGATCGCGGGCCACGTGCCCGCCGCCCGCCGTCAGCGCCTGGTCGACGACTTCACGGCGGCCGACGGCCACGCGGTGCTGCTCGCACAGATCGAGGCGGGCGGCACCGGCCTCAACCTCCAGGCGGCGTCCGTGGTGATCCTGTGCGAACCGCAGGTCAAGCCGACCCTGGAGCACCAGGCCGTGGCCCGCGCCCACCGCATGGGCCAGGTCCGCCCGGTCCAGGTGCACCGCCTGTTGTCGCCGGGCAGCGTCGACGAGCGTCTTCTGCGCATCCTGAACGACAAGAGCCGCCTGTTCGACGCCTACGCCCGCCGCAGCGACACCGCCGACGCCACCCCGGACGCGATCGACGTCTCGGACGCCGACATCGCCCGCCGGATCGTGGAGGAGGAGCAGCGCAGACTGGCGGCCGAACCGGCCGGCTGACCGTCAGATACCGTCCACCCAGGCCACGGTGAACGGCTCCTCGGGCACGCCCGGACCCATCGGGCCGCCCTTGTCGAACTGCGACCGTACGACCAGCAGCCGGCCGTGGAGCCGGGCGAGCGTGGTCGGGACCTGCAGCGCGGAGTCGGTGAACCGCCGCTCCAGCCGCGCCGAGGAGCCGTCCCCGGCCAGCCGCCACCGGCTGAGGGCGTCGACCGCGTTGTGCGCGGCCCACAGCGTGCCGTGTGCCAACTCCAGGCCGTCACCGTGGGTCAGGTCGCCGCCGTGCAGGGCGACCTGGCGCACGGCGCCGCTCGCGGTGTCCACTCGGTAGAGACCGCCGTCGGTCATGCCGACGACGAACAGGTACCGGCCCGACGGATCGACCACGATCCCGTTGAGGAACAGGCCGTCCGGGGCCGCCACGCCGCTCAGGTCGTAGGCGGCGTCCAGCGTCGCGCCGCCACGGCGGGCGCGGGCGAGGTCCGCCGGGGTGACACGGTAGACCACGGGGCGGGAGCTGTCGGTGAGGTAGGCGGTGCCGTCCGGCCCGATCGCCAGGTCGTTGACGAAGGACGGGTCGGCGCCGGGGACGGTGAGCCGGGCGAGCGGTGTGCGGCCGGGCAGGTCGTACACGTCCACCCCGGCCGTGGAGTCGATGACCCACAGCCGCCCGGCCCGGTCGACCTTCAGGCCGTTGGCGGTGGTGCGGCCGTCCGCGCCGGCCGCGAGGAAGACCTCGGCGGCGCGGCTGCCTCGCGCGGCCCGGTACACCGCGCCGGTCCTGTACGAGCCGACGTACGCGTCGCCGGTGCGCGGGTCGAGTGCGATGCCCTCGGGATAGGCGCGGTCGTCGGGGAGCGTGAACGCCGTGGAGATCCGCGGCGCGGCGGCCGCCCGGGCCGGGCCCGCCACGGTGACGGCCAGTGCCGCGGCGGCGGTGCCGGTCAGAAAGGTACGGCGATGGATCGAACGGGACACGTCGGTGCCTCTCACTTCGGATACTCACTACCTTCAAGACCCGAATCTAAGTTAGAACTCTAATGCCCGTCAATGTATTAATCACACAGCGTGATCTCATCGCAGAAAGAGGCCGTTACCATGCGCAGATGACGTCCATGCCCGTGTCCGAGCGCCTCGGCTCCCACATCAAGCGGGCCGAACAGGCTCTCAACGCGACGAAGGCCGCGGTCCTGAAACCCGCGGGCGTGACCGTCGCCCAGTACTCGGCGCTGCTGCACCTCTCCGGGAACCCCGGCATCTCGGCGGCGGCCCTGGCCCGCCTGTGCGGCGTCACCCCGCCGACGATGAACACCGTCCTGAACAACCTCCAGGACCGCGCCCTCATCGAGCGCACCCCGCACGAGTGGCACAGGAACGTGCTGGAGACCCGCCTCACCGACGCGGGCCGCGCGGTCATGGCCGACGCCGACGCCCGCGCCGTACGCGTGGAGCGGGCGCTCGCTGCCGAGTTCACGGACGAGGAACGCGCCGCCCTGGCGGGCCTGTTGGGGCGGTGCGTGGAACTCCTGGAGAGGGAGCGGCCCTAGGCCCTAGCGATACTCCCCGGTGTCCTCCGGGTCCTCCTCCCGATACGGCTCCGGGTCCGTCACCCACCCTGCCGCCAGGACCAGCCGTGAGTGGCGGTGCAGCGCGAGGAAGCCGAAGGGGCGGTCGTAGACGGCCTCGACGACGGTGGTCGCCCAGCGGAGCCGCGGCATCGCGCCGCCCGCCAGGCCGAAGGCCGTCACCGCCGCCGCCTCGAAGCCACGGGCGTAGAACCGGGCCATCGCCGACTGCCGGGCCGACGCGACGAACAGCGGGTCGGCGCTGATGCCCGGGAAGGGGCCGGGTCTGCCGTCCTGCATCGCCGTAGCCAGGCCGAACACCTCGGGCCGCGCCAGCAGCTCGTGGTCGGCCGTCACCTCGAACGCCACGGTCTCCACGTCCAGCGACGGGGGATCGGGCGTGGTGGACCGCTCCTTCACCACGCGCAGCCCGGGCCCGGCCTCCCCGTACGGCAGCGCCGGCCCCGGCAGCACCGGACACCGGCGTGCCAGGACGTCCACGCCCGCCGCCAGGACCTGACCGGGCGTCATCCGCTCCTCCCCGAGCAGCAGATGGACGTCGACGGCGTTGTCGCCCAGCACCTTCAGCTCGGTGACGTGCCCCCACCGGGTGTCGGCCACACCGATCCGGTCCAGCACCTCGGTGCGCCGGCACAGCCCCAGCAGCGTCCGCCCGCACCACGGACCCGCCTCCGGCTCCGTCATGCGCTCCTGGAAGGGGCGCAGCCAGCGGGTCCGCAGCGCCAGCGCGCTCGCCAGCACCAGGTCGGTGTCCTCACGTACCGGCAGCGGAATCGCCTTGATGAGCCCGCCCGTTCGCTCGGCCGCCCACGCGTCCAGCGCCGCCTTGTCGGCCACCGGGTCGGCCGTGAGCGCGCCGTGCGCCCCGACGGGCAGCCCCGCCTCCCAGCGCTCCCGCAGTTCCAGAGTCCGCCGGGTCCACAGCCCGAGCGCGCTGTCGACCCCGCGCATCGCCCCGAGCGCCCCGAGCAACTCCCGTGCCGCCGGGCCCGTCTGCCCGTCGGGCACGCCCAGCGCCTCCACGAGCTCCGTCCGGGCCGCACCCCCGGCCCCGTCGGCCAGCAGACCGAGCAGCGGCCACACCCCGGCCGCCGAGAACACCGTGCCGGCCGGCGCCACCGCCGCCCACCGCGCGGTCAGGTCGTTGACCGCCCGGATCGTCCGATTCGTGATCCGCATTCCGCCCCCGTCAGCCCCGCGCTTACCATGCGCCCAGCCGTACACCGCTCCCGCCGCCGCTCCCGCAAGGCCGGTCGCCGCGTACGTCTCCGCACCCCTCCGCGCAGCTCCCGCCGCGCCGCCCGAACCAGGAGCACGGTACCCGTGTCCATACCGCCGCCCCCGGAGCCCCACCAGCCCCAGGAGCCCCGCACCCCCGCGCAGCCGCCGTACCCGTACCAGCCCTGGGGTCAGGGCTACAGCCCGTACAACCGCCCCGCTCCGGTCAACTCCCTGGCCATCGCCTCCCTGGTGCTGGGCATCCTCTGCTGCGTCCCCGCCCTCGGGCTGCTGTTCGGCCTGATCGCGCTCGGGCAGATCCGCAGGAAGGGCGAGCGGGGCAAGGGCATGGCGATCGCCGGGTCGGTCCTGTCGTCGGCCGGACTCGCCCTGTGGGTCCTGCTCCTGGCCACGAACGGCATCTCCGAGTTCTGGTCCGGCTTCAAGGAGGCCGCGCACGACCACGGCAGCGCCTACACCCTCACCGAGGGCGAGTGCTTCGACGCGCCGGACGGCTCCCTGGAGGGGGTGGCCTACGACGTCGACAAGGTGCCCTGCGCCGGACAGCACGACGGCGAGGTCTTCGCGGCCTTCAAGATGCCCGGCACCGCCGCCTACCCCGGGGACGAGAAGGTCACCGACGTCGCCGACACCCGCTGCTACGCGCTGCGCTACTCCTACGCCATGGACGTGTGGGCCGTGCCCGACGACGTCGACGTGTACTACCTCACCCCGACCCGGGAGAGCTGGCGCTACGGCGACCGGGAGGTCACCTGCGTGTTCGGCAGCACCGAGGACGGCGGGAGCCTGACCGGCTCGCTGCGCAACGACAGGCGGTCGCTGGACGCCGACCAGATCGCTTACCTCCAGGCCGTCGACGTCGAGAACAAGGCCCTCGACACCCAGCCCGTGGACGACCCGGACGACGATCTGCGGGCCGCCACGGACTGGGCCGTGCGGATGGCGGGGGCGCTCGCCGAGGAGTCCCGCCTGCTGCGCGGCCACACCTGGCCGGACGGTGCCAGGGGCCCGGTCGCGGCCGTCGCCAAGGAGGTGGAGACCATCCGCGAGCAGTGGACCCGGGCCGCCGCGGCGACCGACGCGGACGGCTTCTACACCGCCTACGACCGGATCATGGTGCTGTCGACCCCCGGCAGGTCCGTCACCGCCCGCAAGGCTCTGGGTCTCGCCACCACCCCGCCCTCGGGCGGGGCCGGCGACGGCGGAAGGGACGGCGGGGGAGACGCTTCCGAGCTCGAGGTGTGAACGCGGCCATAGCGGGGAGAAAGTGCCTGCGTAAAGCCCTCACCCGATACATGTCATCACATCGAGTGATTCCCTGGCCTTTGCTTGCATGGCGGAACCCACGGTTGCCAGGCTGTTGCTGTCTGTACAACCTGATGGGAGTGGCCAGTGACTTTCGGTGAGCAGCCGGCGTACTTGCGTGTCGCGGGTGATCTCCGCCAGAAGATCGTCAACGGTTCACTGCCACCGCACACCCGTCTCCCTTCCCAGGCGAGAATCCGCGAGGAGTACGGCGTCTCGGACACCGTCGCCCTGGAGGCGCGCAAGGTGCTGATGGCCGAGGGCCTGGTGGAGGGCCGCTCGGGCTCGGGCACGTACGTCCGCGAGCGGCCCGTGCCCCGCAGCATCGCCCGTTCCGGCTTCCGTCCGTCGGGCGGCGCGACGCCCTTCCGGCAGGAGCAGGCCGACGGGGAGTCGCGCGGCACCTGGGAGTCCCGCAGCGAGCAGGCCGAGGCGGGCGGCGCGATCGCCGAGCGGCTGGCCATCAAGCCCGGCGACCGGGTGATGTGCACCCGGTACGTCTTCCGGGAGGCCGGCGAGGCGATGATGCTCTCCACCTCCTGGGAGCCCCTCGCGGTCACCGGCCGCACCCCCGTGATGCTGCCCGAGGAGGGCCCGCTCGGCGGCATGGGCGTCGTCGAGCGCATGGCGGCGATCGACGTGATCGTGGACAACGTCACCGAGGAGGTCGGCGCCCGCCCCGGCCTCGCCGAGGAACTCCTCGCGCTCGGCGGCGTCCCCGGCCATGTCGTCCTCGTCGTCCAGCGGACCTTCTACGCCTCGGGCCGCCCCGTCGAGACCGCCGACCTGGTCGTCCCGGCCGACCGCTACCGGGTCGCGTACCACCTCCCGGTGAAGTAGCGCACACCTTTACGGCTGTTACCGCCGGAAGCGCCCCCTCGGGGACCCTCTCCGGCGGCGCTCACGACCGCCCGCATGCCGGTGGAATCTGGCCGTTCTCGCAGGTGGCCCCGTACCTGCCCGCAATGCCCCTGACCGGATGCGTCGCCCCGCACGGACGGCGCATCCGGCGTCGCGCGCCCCCTTCGGTCTGGCCGGTTGCGTACCTCTTTGTGAAAAGCCGTATTCGCTGCGTGAAGCGAAGGCGTAGGCTCGGGCATATGCGGATTGCGGTTTCCTTAGCGGGCGGGGGCGGTGGAGCGCGGTGAACGACGGCACGATCACTCTTCCCTGGCTCGTCATACGACAGGACGACAACGGCAATCGCTACCGAGTGGGCCGGTACGCGACCCGCGCCGAGGCCCAGAAGATCGCGGACAGCCTCGACGACCGCGGCCACAAACAGCTCTACTGGGTCGAGCGGATCGGCCCGAACGGAGCGAGCACGGTGCACTGATCCCCGGTGCCGTAGGCTCCCGCGCATGACGGATCGGATCGTGGTGGTGGGCGCGGCCCTGCTCGACGGCCCCCGCCTCCTGGCCGCCCGCCGCAGCGCACCCCCCGCCCTCGCCGGGCGCTGGGAACTCCCCGGCGGCAAGGTGGAGCCGGGCGAGACGCCCGACGCGGCCCTGGTGCGGGAACTGCGCGAGGAACTGGGCGTCGAGGCACAGGCCCTGGCGCGCGTACCGGGCGAGTGGCCGCTGAAGCCGCCGTACGTCCTCCAGGTCTGGACGGCCCGTCTCGTCCCCGGCTCCCCGGCACCCAAGCCGCTCCAGGACCACGACGCACTGCGCTGGCTCGGCCCGGACGAGATCTGGGACGTCGACTGGCTCGACCAGGACGTGGAGGCGGTCCGCGAGGTGACCGGCGGCTGAGCCGCGCACCTCCGCTACGCCGTTCGTGCCACCGTGCGCCGCACGGGACGGTACTCGCTCCTCGATATCGGGTATGTGCCCATTAACCCCAAGAAAACCTGACATGGGGTGAGCGTCCGGCCCGGGAAGTGATCGGCGTGATCGACACCGAAGGCGCCTGCGCCGAGTGGAGCTTTCCCGCCCGGCCCGGCGCGGTCAGAACCGCCCGCAGCGCCGTCCGCGGCCAACTGCACAACTGGGACCTGGACACCCTGGGCGACCTCGCGGCCCTGCTGGTCAGCGAACTCGTGACCAACTCCCTGCGGCACGCCACCGGCCCCATCGGGGTCCGCCTCGTCCGGCCCGCGGCCCTGCCCGGCGTGCTCCTGGTCGAGGTCTCCGACCCGCTCCCGGACCTGCCCCGTGAGCGCGCCGCCCGCCCCGAGGACGAGAGCGGCCGGGGCCTGCAACTGGTCGCCCACTCGTCCCGCCGCTGGGGCACCCGGCCCGGAGGCGCCGGCAAGACGGTGTGGTTCGAGCTGGCGGTGCCCGGATGAGAGTCCGGACGCTGTACGCGGCCGCCCGGGGTGTCGACCGCGGGACCGGGGCCTCGCGGACCGGTGGCGGAGAGTGTGGTTCGACGCCGTGTCCGCTGGTTAGAAGACTGGAAGTGTTGTCACGGCCGGGACCGAAAACCGCCGGGAACGTGCTGTGATCGTGAACACCGTGTTGCGCGGCGCCGTAGTGCTGGATACTGCGGGCAGCCGCCCCCGGTGACCGGTACCGGGCGCGGTGAGCTGGAGGGGACGGTTCGCGTGAGCGAGATACCAGCGAAGGCCACGGAGTCCGAGGACCCGTCGGACGGCGCGAGGAGGAGTGCCGCGGGCGATCCCGCGGCGGACATGTCCCGCGCTTCGACGAGCGGACCCGGGCTGTCCTCGTCACACAGGGCGACCCGCGACACCGGTCTCGGTGACGAACCCACCGCCGACGCCATGTGGCAGAGCAGCCCGCCCGGCTCGATCTACGACTACATCAAGGTCGCCTCCTTCTCCATCGGCCCCGACGGCCTCGTCGACCAGTGGAGCCTGCGCGCCGAGCAGCTCTTCGGCATCCCCGCCCGCCGCGCCCTCGGCATGGACCCCATCGAGGCGTTCGTCGACCCCGACCTGCGCGAGCAGGGCCAGCGCAAGATGGCCGAGATCCTCGACGGCCGGGAGTGGACCGGCGTGGTGCCGTTCCGGGCACCCGGGACGGCCGGGGAGGGCGAGAGGGAGGGCCTGGCCGAGGTCTACGTCATGCCGACGCGGACCGAGGAGGGCGAGAAGGCCGCCGTCTGCATCGTCGTCGATGTGCGCACCCTGCGCAGCATCGAGACCGACCTCGCCGCCTCGCAGTCGATTTTCGGTCAATCCCCCTTCGGCTTCCTGCTGATCGACCCGGATCTGCGGATCCGCCGCGCCAACCAGCAGTTCGCCCAGACCTTCGGCGGCGCCTACGGCAGCTCGCCCGAGGCCCACCGCGGCCGCGGCGTCCACGACTACCTGCGCAGCCCGGAGGCCGAACGCGTCGCCGCGACCCTGCGCCGGGTCCTGGAGACCGGCGACTCCATCACGGACATGCACGTCACGGGCTTCCTGCCGGGCTCGGAGGAACGCCGGCACTGGTCGGTCAACCTCTACCGGGTGCACAGCGGCTCCGGACGCCCCATCGGCATCGCCTGGCTCGGCATCGACATCACCTCCCGTCGCGCCGCCGCCCGGGAGGCGGCCGCCGCACGGCGCAATCTCGCCCTTCTGAACGAGGCCGGCGCCCGCATCGGCAACTCCCTCGACCTGGAGACCACGGCCCGCGAACTCCTCGACGTCGTCGTCCCCGGCTTCTGCGACCTCGCCACGGTCGACCTCTACCAGGGCCTGCTGGCCGGCGACGAGACCCCGCCGGGCCTCGCCGACGGCAGCGCGCAGCTGCGCCGGGTCGCCTTCGCCAGCGCGGTCTCCGACGCCCCCTTCATCGGCTCCGGACCGCCCGTCGCGGTCGGCGCCGTCCACCACTACCCCTTCAACTCGCCGTGCGCGGACGCCCTGCGCACCGCCCGCACCCAGCTGGTGCCCGCCGAGGAGGGCGGCCTCGTCCAGTCCACGCTGGCCGTCCCGATGGTCGCCCACGACACGGTCGTGGGACTCGTGCAGTTCGCCCGGACCAAGGGCAGTGAGCCCTTCGGCGACCGGGACCGCGATCTGGCGGTGGAGCTGGCGGCGCGCGCCGCGGTCTGCATCGACAACGCCCGCCTGTACCGCCGCGAGCACGAACGGGCCCTGATACTGCAGCGCTCCCTGCTCCCACCGGGCGACCCGGTCGCCGCCGGCCTGGACATCGCCTGCCGCTACCTGCCGGGCAACTCCTCCGCCGACCGCCCCAGCGAGGTCGGCGGCGACTGGTTCGACGTCATCGAACTGCCCGGCCACCGCACGGCCCTGGTGGTCGGCGACGTCATGGGCCGCGGACTGCGCGCCGCGGTGGCCATGGGCGAACTCCGCTCCGCGGTCCGCACGCTCGCCCTCCTCGACCTCGAACCGGCCGAGGTGCTCAGCGCGCTGGACGAGATCGCGCGGGGCCTCGGCGCTCCGGGCGGGGTCCAGCAGGCCACCCGCGCGGCCCGCCGCCCCCGTGAGGCGGACCTCTCCGAGGTGTACCTGGCGACCTGCGTCTACGCGGTCTACGACTCGGTGACGCGCCGCTGCACGTTCGCCAACGCGGGGCATCTGCCGCCGGTGCTCGTCGAGCCGGGCGAGGACGCGTTGATGCTGGACGTGCCGCCCGGGATGCCGCTGGGCGTGGGCGGGGAGCCCTTCGAGGAGGTGGAGGTCGAACTGCCCGAAGGCGCGCTGCTCGCGCTCTACACGGATGGACTGGTCGAAAGCCGCGATCACCCCCTGGACGAGGGCCTCCAGGCGTTCGTCGGCGCGCTCACCGATCCGACCCGTCCCCTGGAGGACGTCTGCGACCACGTCCTCAACACCCTCGACACCCACCACGGCGAGGACGACATCGCCCTGCTGATGGCCCGCGTCCAGGGCCTGCCGACCGACTCGGTCGGCGACTGGACGCTGCCGCGCGAGCCGCGCAGTGTCGGGCGGGCGCGGGAGTACGCGCGCGGACAGCTGCTGTCGTGGGACCTGGAGCCCCTCGTCGACACTACGGAACTGCTGGTCAGCGAGCTGGTGACGAACGCCCTGCGGTACGGCGAGGGGGAGATCCGGCTGCGGCTGCTGCTCGATAGGACCCTGGTGTGCGAGGTCTGGGACTCGGGGCTGGTGCAGCCGCGCCGGCGGCGCGCCCGGGACACGGACGAGGGCGGCCGCGGGCTCCAGCTGGTGGGGTTGCTGAGCGCGGCCTGGGGCTCGCGGCGGACCCCGCGGGGCAAGACGGTGTGGTTCGAACTGCCGTTGCCCGACGGGGAGACGGGGCTGGCGGACCCGGCGGAGGCGTTGCTGAGCCTGTTCTGAGGCGCGGTTCCGGTGCCCTGGCGAGTGCGGGTTCGTCGTGGCCGGTCGCGCAGTTCCCCGCGCCCCTAACGGGGCACCTGGGGCGGCCGGCCGATGTCCTGTTCCGCACGTTCCAGAGACTGGACGGCCAGGGGGTCGGCCGCCGGATCCTCGGTCAGGAGCAGGCGGCGGGCCTCCGCCAGATGGGTGCGGGCCTCGGCGCCCACCCGTCCCCGGTGCGTGGCGACGAAGTCGTCCGCGGTGGTGACGGAGTGCCGCGCGACCAGCCACGCGGCGGCCGACAGCACACCGTCCCGCGGCGGACCGGCCGCCCGCACGATGCGCCGCAGGGCGTCGAGCGGGTCGTACGGCCCGGCGATCAGGTCCTCCCGCACGCCGGTCAGCACCCGGTCGGCCGCGGGGTCCCGCCTCCCGGCGAGGGCCGCCTCGGCGCCCGTCAGCGTCGCCGGGACCAGGGACGCGGCCGCCGTCAGAGCCGCGGCGAGGCGGTCGACGCCGGTGACGAGCGACGCGGCCAGGGCGATGTCCTCCTCGGCGGCACGCAGATGCCGCGCGGCCTGCTCCGCCTCGCCCAGGTCGGAGCTCTGGCGGGCCTGGTTGAGCACGGTCGTGGCGGACACCAGCCGGTCCTTGGCCCGTTCCACGTGGCCGGCGACGGCCGCGGTCGCGGTGCGCCCGTAGCGGCCGGTGAGGTCGGCGACGGTCGCCCCGGCCGCCGCGGTACGGCCGGTGAGGTCCCGGAAGCGGGCCTCCGCGACCTCCAGCGCCGGCCCCAGCCCGTCGCCGTCCAGAGCGCGCAGCCGGTCCAGCTCCTCCCGCTGCGCGTCCAGGCGCCGGACCGCCTCCGTGCACCGCCCGACGATCCCGGCGAGCAGGTGCCGCCGGGCCGTGTCGTCGCCCGGGACCCCGTCGTCATACCGCTGGCGCATCCGGAACGCGGCGGCGAGTTCCGCCTCGGCGCCCTCCAGGGCCTGCGCGAAGGGGGCGACGGCCTCGGCGCCCGCCCGTTCCCCGGCGAAGTCGAGTTCCTCCCTGTCCGCCCGCACCCGGTCGTCCGTCTCGGCCAGCAACGCGCGCGTGCGTACGTCGAGTTCGGCGAGGTCGGGCAGGGCGGCGGGCACGAGCCGGGCCCCGGCGGGTTCCGCGCGGGTCCGGCCGTGGCGCGCGCGCCGCACGACGACGTATCCGGCGAATATCCCCGCCGCCCCGACGACGGCCAGCGGCAGCACCAGACCGGTGGCCGACGTCTCGTCCCGCGCGGCGCCGCTCGCGCTCGCGGCCGGCGGACGCGCACGGGTGTCCGGAACCGGGGCGCCGGCATTGATCGTCATTCCCGGCAACACCAGCCACACCACCCCGGCCAGTCCGCCCACCAGGGTGTGCACGACCCGCACGGATATGTGGGACGGCGAGGCCCGCCGCGGCCGCCCCCGGATCAAGGATGACGTCACCTTTCGGAGCGTATGGGCAGGAATGCGGACCCGCGACCGGTGTGCGTCCGGGGCGGGGGAGGGGCGGCGCACGGGGAGGGCGAGGGGAGACGGATGGACACCGCGGAACGCACGGAGAGCACCGGCGAGGAGGCCACCGGACGACGCCGCTGGAACCGGAGGCCCCGGCTGCCGCGGTGGTCCCGCCGGGCCCGCCGGGTCCGGCGGATCACGCTCGGTGTCCTCCTCGCCGTGCTCCTCCCGCTGCTGGCCGCCGAGGTCACCCTCCGCGTGAACTACACGGGCGATCCCGCCGAGGGCACCCGCACCCGCGACCGCGACGCCCTCTGGCTCGGCCACGCCTGGGTCGACGGGCGCAGGACCGACGCGGACGTCACCGCCCTCGTCCGCCGCCTGCGGGACACCGGCGTCCGCGACCTGTACGTCCACGCCGGCCCCCTGGAACACGACGGGACGCTGCCGAAGTCGGCCTACCCGAAGGCCCGTTGGCTGATCGACCGCCTGCGGCAGAAGGCGCCGCACGTGCGCGTGCAGGCCTGGCTGGGCGACGAGGTGGCCCCCGAGAAGCCGCACGCGATGCATCTGGAGCGCCCGGCGACCCGCGCGGCCGTCGTCGCCTCCACCCGGCAGATCCTGGCCGCCGGATTCGCCGGCGCGCACTTCGACCTGGAGCCCCTGCACTCCGGCGACCGCGACTACCTCGCCCTGCTCGACTCCCTGCACCGCCTCACCCGCGCCCACGGCGCCGTGCTCTCCGTCGCCGCCCACCAGATCGACCCGCTGCCCGGCTTCCACTCCTTCTGGGGGACGGTCACCGGCCACCCCAAGTGGTGGTCGCAGGCGTACTTCGGGCAGGTCGCGCGCCGCGTCGACCAGATCGCCGTGATGTCGTACGACACCATGCAGCCGATGCCGAGCCTGTACGGCGGCTATGTCGCCCAGCAGACCTCGCTGGCCCTGGAGGCCACCCCGGACTCCACCGACCTCCTCATGGGCCTGCCCTTCTACCACGAGAACCGCTTCGGCCACTGGGCCCGTGCCGAGACCGTCCCCGCCGCCGTCCGCGGCGTCCGCCTCGGCCTGTCCCGCACGGACGCCGACCGCCCCGCTTTCGGAGTCGCCCTCTACGTCGACTTCGCGGCGACGGAGGCGGACTGGACGGCGTACGAGAGAGACTGGGTCCGGTGAGCCGTACCCGACAGCACCTGACCGCCGCCGACCTCACCCCTCTCACCCGCGCCGCCCTCGGCCCGTCCCGGACCCCCGTCGCCGTGACCCGGTTGCGCGGCGGCAGCAAGAAGGGCGCCTACCGGCTCCACCTCGACGACGGCTCCACCGCCGTCGCCTACGTGTGGTCCCCCGACGAGGACTACTGGGACGCCGGCCCGCCCGACCCGCGCGACCCCTTCTCCCACGGCACCGGCCTCGGCCTGTTCACCGCGGCGCACGACCGGCTGGCCGGCGCCGGCGTGCGCACGCCCCGGCTCCGGTACGCCGACGCCACCCGCGCCCACCTGCCCGCGGACGCGGCCGTCGTGGAGGACGTCACCGGCGGCAGCCTGGAGGAGGCCCTGCGGCACGACCCGCGGACGGCGGCCACGGCCCTGCGGCGCCTGGCGGACACGCTCGCCGTCCTGGACGCCCAGCGGGGCCCGGCCTTCGGCAAGGTCGCGCTCGTCGACAACGGCGGTACGTCGTACGGCACATCGTGCGAGCGGCGGGTCCTGGAGGACGGCCTGCGCAGCGTCGAGGAGGCCGCCGCACGCGAACCGCGCGTGGCCGCCGTGCGGACCGAGTTCGCCGGCCTGCTGCGGGCCTGGGCCGCCGAGGTCGGCCCCCGCACCCGCCACAGCCTCGTCCACGGCGAACTGGGGCCCGACCACGTCCTGTTGACCGCCGACGGCCACCCGGCCCTCATCGACATCGAGGGCCTGCTCTACTTCGACGCGGAGTGGGAGCACGTCTTCCTCGAACTGCGCTTCGGCCCCCACTACGACGTGCTGCGCACCCCGGAGCTGGACCCCGCCCGTCTGCGCCTGTACCGCCTGGCCATGCATCTCGGCCTGGTCTCGGGGCCGTTGACCCTGATCGAGGGTGACTTCCCCGAGCCCGGGGTGATGCGGGGGATCGCCGAGTTCAATCTCGGGCAGGCCCTCAGTCTGCTGCGGACCGCCTCCTGATCTTCGAGCCCAGCCACACCAGCGGGTCGTACTTGCGGTCCACGGCCCGCTCCTTCAGGGGGATCAGCGCATTGTCCGTGATCTTGATGCCCTCGGGGCACACCTCCGTGCAGCACTTGGTGATGTTGCAGTAGCCGAGGCCGTGCTCGTCCTGCGCGGTCTTCTTGCGGTCGAGGCCGGTGTCGGCGGCCGCGTCCAGCGGGTGCATGTCCAGCTCCGCGACCCGCATCAGGAAGCGCGGCCCGGCGTAGGCCGGCTTGTTCTCCTCGTGGTCGCGCACCACGTGGCAGACGTCCTGGCACAGGAAGCACTCGATGCACTTGCGGAACTCCTGCGAGCGGTCCACGTCCTCCTGCATCATCCGGTACTCGCCGGGACCGAGATCGGCGGGCGGCACGAAGGCCGGGACCTCCCGGGCCTTCTGGTAGTTGAAGCCGACGTCCGTCACCAGGTCCCGGACCACCGGGAAGGCGCGCAGCGGGGTGACGGTGATCGTCTCCTCCGGTGTGAACACCGACATCCGGGTCATGCACATCAGCCGTGGCCGCCCGTTGATCTCGGCCGAGCACGAACCGCACTTGCCCGCCTTGCAGTTCCAGCGGACCGCCAGGTCGGGCGCCTGCGTGGCCTGGAGGCGGTGGATGATGTCGAGGACCACCTCACCGTCGTTGACCTCGACCTCGAAGTCCTCCAGGCCGCCGCCCTTGACATCGCCCCGCCACACCTTGAAGCGGGCCTTGTAGCTGCTCACTCGTACAGCTCCTCTTCGGCGAGGTACTTGACCAGCTCTTCCTTGTCGAAGAGGGCGAGCAGGTCGGCGCGGACGGGTTCGGTGGTCTCGCGGGTGAGCTCGATCTGGCCGCGGACGGGGTCGGTCGCGGCCAGCCCGCCCGTCGGGTCGGTCAGCCGGCACAGCAGGTTGATGTTGCGCCACTTGCGGTCCATCGCCCCGAAGTCCTCGCGGGTGTGGCCGCCGCGCGACTCGGTGCGCTCCAGCGCCGCCCTCGCCACGCACTCGCTGACCAGCAGCATGTTGCGCAGGTCCAGGGCGAGGTGCCAGCCGGGGTTGAACTGCCGGTGACCCTCGACGCCGGCCCTGCGGGCCCGTACCCGAAGGTCGGCGAGCTTCTCCAGTGCCTGCTCCATCTCGCCCTCGCGGCGGATGATGCCGACCAGGTCGTTCATGGTCTGCTGGAGTTCCTGGTGCAGGGTGTACGGGTTCTCCGGCGGCCTGCCGTCGTCCTCGCCCGGCGCCGGGCCCTCCGCGGAGAACGGCCGCAGCGCCTCCGCCGCCGCCGTGTCCACCTGCACGTCGTCCACCGGCGGGCGCGCGCCGGCCAGTCCCGTCGCGTACTCGGCGGCGTGCCAGCCGGCCCGGCGTCCGAAGACCAGCAGGTCGGACAGGGAGTTGCCGCCCAGACGGTTGGAGCCGTGCATGCCGCCCGCGACCTCGCCGGCCGCGAACAGCCCCGGCACTCCGCGCGCCGCCGCCGAGTCGGAGTCGACGGCGATGCCGCCCATCACGTAGTGGCAGGTCGGCCCGACCTCCATCGCCTCCGCCGTGATGTCGACGTCCGCCAGCTCCTTGAACTGGTGGTACATCGACGGCAGCCGGCGCCGGATGACCTCGGCGGGCATACGGGTCGACACGTCCAGGAAGACTCCGCCGTGCGGCGAGCCGCGGCCGGCCTTCACCTCGGCGTTGATCGCCCGCGCCACCTCGTCACGCGGCAGCAGCTCCGGGGGCCGCCGGTTGTTGTCCGGGTCCTCGTACCAGCGGTCGCCCTCCTCCTCCGACTCCGCGTACTTCTCCTTGAAGACGTCGGGGACGTAGTCGAACATGAACCGCTTGCCCTCGGAGTTCTTGAGCACCCCGCCGTCACCGCGGACCGACTCGGTGACGAGGATGCCCTTCACCGACGGCGGCCAGACCATGCCCGTCGGGTGGAACTGCACGAACTCCATGTTCAGCAGGGGCGCGCCCGACAGCAGCGCCAGCGCGTGACCGTCGCCGGTGTACTCCCAGGAGTTCGACGTGACCTTGAAGGACTTGCCGATGCCACCGGTGGCGATCACCACGGCGGGCGCTTCCAGGACGAAGAAACGGCCGGTCTCGCGCTCGTACGCGAACACCCCGGAGACGCGCGAGCCGTCCTTGAGGATCCGGGTGACCGTGCACTCCTGGAAGACCTTCAGCCGCGACTCGTAGTCACCGGTCTCCCTCTTGTCCTCCTGTTGCAGGGAGACGATCTTCTGCTGCAGCGTCCGGATCAGCTCCAGGCCCGTCCGGTCGCCGACGTGCGCCAGGCGCGGGTACTCGTGGCCGCCGAAGTTGCGCTGGGAGATCTTCCCTTCCTTCGTACGGTCGAAGAGGGCGCCCCAGGTCTCCAGCTCCCAGACCCGCTGCGGGGCCTCCTGCGCGTGCAGCTCGGCCATCCGCCACTGGTTGAGGAACTTGCCGCCGCGCATGGTGTCGCGGAAGTGGACCTGCCAGTTGTCGTGCGGATTGGCGTTGGCCATCGCCGCCGCGATGCCGCCCTCGGCCATCACCGTGTGCGCCTTGCCGAACAGCGACTTGCAGATCACGGCCGTACGGGCGCCTCGCTCGCGCGCCTCGATGGCGGCCCGGAGGCCCGCGCCCCCGGCGCCGACCACGACGACGTCCCACTCCTGGCGGTCGACCACGGACATCAGTTAGGCCCCACTCATCTCAGTCAGAAGAAGCGCGGATCGTCGAAGACGCCGGACGCGAGGAGATAGACGTAGAAGTCGGCGAGCGCCACGCTCACCAACGACGCCCAGGCGAGCTGCATGTGCCGGGCGTTGAGCTTCCCGACGAACTGCCACGCCTTGTAGCGCACGGGGTGTTTGGAGAAGTGCTTGAGCTTGCCGCCGACGATGTGCCGGCAGGAGTGGCAGGAGATCGTGTACGTCCAGATCAGCACGATGTTGATCAGGAAGACGACCGTCCCGAGGCCCATGTGGCCCCAGTTCTCGTCCGTGTCGCGGAAGGACAGCACGGTGTCGTAGGTCAGCACGCCGGCGACCAGGATCGCCGCGTAGAAGAAGTACCGGTGGATGTTCTGCAGGATCAGCGGGAAGCGGGTCTCACCGGTGTACTTCTTGTGCGGCTCGGCGACCGCGCAGGCCGGGGGCGAGGCCCAGAAGCCCCGGTAGTAGGCCTTGCGGTAGTAGTAGCAGGTCAGGCGGAAGCCCAGCGGGAAGATCAGGATGATGATCGCCGGGGAGATCGCCCACCAGCTGCCGAAGAGGTCGGCGTTGGGGCCCGAGGGCATGTTCTTGCAGTTCTCCGCCAGACACGGCGAGTAGAACGGCGAGACGTACGGCGCCGAGTAGTAGTCCGCGTTCGCGAAGGCCCGCCACGTCGAGTACACGATGAAGGCGAGCAGACCGGCCGCGGTGGCGGCCGGAGCCAGCCACCAGCGGTCGGTGCGCAGGTGCGGGGCGTCGATCGCGGCGCGCGTACCGGTGCGTACGCCGCCGCTGTTCAGATGTGGTTCCGTACCAGTGGCCAATTCATGACTCCGGTCGGTTTCGGGGGCGCTGCTCAGCGGCGGTGTTCGGGCCCGTGGTGCGCGCCGAGCCCCTCGTCGTCGCAGTCCGTCCACTGAGTGTCGTCGTACGGCTGGTCGGGGATCGTGACGAGCTCGGGCTTGCGGGGGGCGGTCTGGAGCGTCGCCGACGCGCGCAGCAGCGCGACGCTCTCGCGCAGGTGGTCCGCGTCGGCGCGGACACGGCGTATGTCCAGGCCGCCGCTGCCGAGCTGCTGCTCGAGGCGGCCCACCGACCGGCTCAGGTCGTCGAGGCAGCGCTGGACGGACGTCAGGTCGTCTTGCACGGACATGACGTGACCTCACTTCCTTGGGCCTTGCAGGCCTCAGGTGGCAACGTTCATGCGCCTGCGAGTGTTGCGCGTCACACCTGTCGGTGGGAAGGGATGTGCAGCGATTGGCGGATTGCACGCCTCCAGTGCACGCCCGCAGGCGCTTCTTGTGCGCCGGGATGCGCGTTGCGCCCATCGGGTGGCCTTGAGCCGCCCGTCGCCGTGTCGCCCCCGGCAGACGAAACCCTTTCCTCTTCAGTGGGGCCGTACATCTGATCAACACCAAAATACCGCCAAATGTGATCAGAAGCCTTATCCGTGGCTTGGGCGGAAGCGGCTCCCCGGAGGTAACCAGAGATGTCCCACGACGGCGTCGGACCGCGCGCAGTGATGCGATCGGTCGCCTTCCTCACCGCGGGCGCCCTCGCGGTGCCCCTGCTCGCCGGATGCGGTTCCGACGACAAGGCGGGCAAGCCGCTCGCCCGACCGGAGATCGCCCCCGCCGCCCGCGCCCTGATCGCCGACGGCGGCACCCTGCGCTGGGCCGTCGACGACGTGCCGGAAACCCTCAACACCTTCCAGGCGGACGCCGACGCCGTCACCGGCCGGATCGCCCAGGCCGTGCTGCCGTCCATGTACCGGCAGGACGCGGCCGGCCGCCCGGTCCGCAACGCCGACTACCTGGAGTCCGCCAAGGTCGTCGACACCGAGCCCAAGCAGGTCGTGCTGTACAAGCTGAACCAGCAGGCGGTGTGGAGCGACGGCCGCGAGATCGGCGCCGCCGACTTCGCCGCCCAGTGGCGCGCCCTGTCCGGCAAGGACGGCGCCTACTGGACCGCCCGCAACGCCGGCTACGACCGCATCGAGAAGGTCGAGCGCGGCGCGAACGACCTCCAGGTCAAGGTCACCTTCGCCCGGCCGTACGCCGACTGGCAGTCGCTGTTCTCGCCGCTGTACCCGAAGGACGTCATGGGCACCCCCGACTCCTTCAACGACGGGGCGCGCCGCACCCTCAAGGTCACCGCGGGACCGTTCGCCGTCCAGAAGGTCGACCGCAAGGACGACAAGGTCACCCTCACGCGCAACCCGCGCTGGTGGGGGCACCCCGCCAAGCTCTCCGAGATCGACCTCGAGGCCGTACCGCTCGACAAGCGCGCCGACGCGCTGGCCGCCGGGAAGATCGACCTGGCCGAGATCGACCCCGGCGCCGCCGAACGCATCGATCTCGCGGCCCGGGCCAAGGGCACCGGCACCCCGCTGCAGGGCTCCTCCCCGCTGCTCGGCCCCGGCGGCGGACGCCTCTCCGCCAAGTCGCTGCGCTCCTGGACCCAGGCCCACGAGGACGAACTGTCCGGCAGCCGGCTGCGCGCCCTGAAGAAGCGGCTCCAGCAGCTCGAGCGGTACGAGAAGCAGGCGAACCTGCGCGGCTTCGAGGTCCGCAAGTCCCTGGAGCCCGCCTACACCCAGCTCGCCCTCAACGGCTCCACGGGCCCCCTCGCCGACGAACGCGTCCGCCGCGCCGTCGCCCGCGCCCTGGACCGCAAGGCCCTCGCCGAGGCCGTCCTCAAACCGCTCGGGCTGCCCGCGAAGCCGGTCGGCAGCCACCTCGCGCTGGCCGGGCAGGCCGCCTACGCCGACGGCAGCGGCGCCATCGGCGGCCAGGACACCGAGGAGGCGCAGGCGCTGCTCGCCGACGCCGGATGGGTGCGCGGCGGTCCCGTGAAGCCGGGCAAGAAGGGCGACAAGGCCGCGGGCGCCCCGGGGAAGAAGGCCCGGGACACGTCCGGGGACGACGACGGCACCTACATCGTCGGCGACGACAAGGGCGACGACCGCAAGGACCGCGGCGGCGAGGACGGGACCAGGCACCTCGCCGACGGCAAGCAGTACGGCGACGGGCACCTGCGGCAGGGCGGGGCGGCCGGCGCCTACGCCCCCAAGGGAACGGCCGCCCCGGCGGGCGCGTCGTCCGGTCTGCTCGCCAAGGACGGCAAGCCGCTCGTCCTGCGCTTCGTGATCCCCTCCGGGCCCGGCTCCGAGACCCTGCGCACCGTCGCCGACCGCATCGGCGGCATGCTGGCGCGGGTCGGTATCCGGACCGACGTCAGCAAGGTCTCCGACGACAGCTACTTCAAGGACCACATCGCCAGCGGCGAGTACGACCTCGCGCTGTACTCGTGGCCCGCCTCCGCCTTCCCCGCGACCGACGCCCGGCCCATCTACGCCAAGCCGGTCCCGGCCGCCGACGGCTCCCTGAACGTCGAGCAGAACTACACCCGCGTCGGCACCGACCAGGTCGACCAGCTCTTCGACCAGGCGGCGGGCACGCTGGACAGCGGCGAGAACCACGCCCTGATCCGCAAGGCCGACTCCCGCATCTGGGCCGCGGCCGGCTCCATCCCCCTCTACCAGCGCCCCCAGCTGACGGCGGCCCGCAAGACCCTCGTCAACACCGGCGCCTTCGGCTTCCAGACACCGCTCTACGAGGACATGGGCTTCCTGAGGAAGGGAGCGAAGCCTACGGCGAGCGCGTCCCCGAAGAGCTGAGGGGGCGGTAGCTCAGGGCTTGCTCAAATCGGTTGTCGTATCCGTCCGGCGCTCGCAGCATGAGACCACCAATGGATCATGCGGCGGGCGCCGGACGTCCGCGCACGGGGGAACGGGGACAGGACGTGCGGGGTATCACACGGGGGACCTGGGCGGCGGGGCTGGTCGCGGTGGTGGCGACTGCGGGGCTGACCGGCTGCACCGGCGGCGAGAGCACGAAGGACGAGGGGGCGAAGGCCTGCTCGAACGGGACGTACACCTGGTCGGGAGTCCGGCGCACCGAGCGGCTGACCGCGCTCGCCGCCCCCGTCTCCTTCGCCAAGAAGACGAGCTCCTACCGGGCCCATCTCGCACCCGTGGGGGACACCGTGCACCGGCCCACGGTTGCCGGCGCGCCCGCAGGTGTCGGCGCGGCCGGAGTGATCAAGGCGCTGGGCGCACATCTGAAGGTGAGCGAACCCCTTGCCGGCCCGTCCGAGACGGCCGAGGCCAGAGACGACCACTACTTCGAGGCGGCTGCCGGCGACCTGAAGGGCGCCTACTACTCCTGGTCGTGGGTCGGTCTGGTGGACGCCGACTTCACGTACACCTGCGGGGGCGACGCGCCGGTCAAGGGCCATGTCCGTACCTGGGACAGGAGCGGAAGCGGCTTCATGTCCTGCTCCGACGGCCCCGCGGACCGGGCCTCCGGACGGACGGCCGCTCGCCGGACGTGCCCGGACGGATCCAGGGCCACGAAGGGCGCCTGACACCGCGCCCGGCGGCCCGCGGAGGCCCCTCACCCCGATGCCCCGTACCATGGGGTGAGGCCGTGGCGTGTCCAGCCCGGCAGGGTCCGCGTATCACCGACGTACGTGCTGGCCTTCCTCACACTCCAGGAGTACGCCTTCATGGCCACGCGCCACGACATCCGTAACGTCGCCATCGTCGCCCACGTCGACCACGGCAAGACGACCATCGTCGACGGAATGCTGAAGCAGGCCGGTGCCTTCGCCGCCCACCAGCTCGACTCGGTCGACGACCGCATGATGGACTCGAACGACCTGGAGCGTGAGAAGGGCATCACGATCCTCGCCAAGAACACGGCGGTGAAGTACCACCCCAAGGACGGCGGGGACGTCATCACCATCAACATCATCGACACCCCCGGCCACGCCGACTTCGGCGGTGAGGTCGAGCGCGGTCTGTCGATGGTGGACGGCGTCGTGCTGCTCGTCGACGCCTCCGAGGGCCCGCTCCCGCAGACCCGCTTCGTGCTGCGCAAGGCCCTGCAGCAGCGCCTGCCCGTCATCCTGTGCATCAACAAGACGGACCGCCCGGACTCCCGCATCGACGAGGTCGTCAACGAGACGTACGACCTCTTCCTCGACCTGGACGCGGACGAGGAGCAGATCGAGTTCCCGATCGTCTACGCCTGCGGCCGTGACGGCATCGCGTCGCTGACCAAGCCGGAGAACGGCACGGTCCCGGCCGACTCCAGCAGCCTGGAGCCGTTCTTCTCCACGATCCTGGAGCACATCCCGGCCCCGACCTACGACGAGGCCGCCCCGCTCCAGGCCCACGTCACCAACCTGGACGCCGACAACTTCCTCGGCCGTATCGCGCTGCTGCGTGTCGAGCAGGGCGAGCTGCGCAAGGGCCAGACCGTCGCCTGGATCAAGCGGGACGGCTCCATCGCCAACGTCCGCATCTCCGAGCTGATGATGACCGAGGCGCTGACCCGCAAGCCCGCCGAGGTGGCCGGCCCCGGTGACATCTGCGCCGTCGCCGGTATCCCGGACATCATGATCGGCGAGACGCTGGCCGACCCGGAGAACCCGATCCCGCTCCCGCTGATCACGGTCGACGAGCCCGCGATCTCCATGACCATCGGCACCAACACCTCGCCGCTGGTCGGCCGTGGCGGCACCGGCAAGGGCGCCGACAACAAGGCGGCCGTCAAGGACCGCAAGGTGACCGCCCGTCAGGTCAAGGACCGGCTGGACCGCGAGCTGATCGGTAACGTCAGCCTGCGCGTGCTGGAGACCGAGCGCCCCGACGCCTGGGAGGTCCAGGGCCGTGGCGAGCTGGCGCTGGCCATCCTCGTGGAGACCATGCGCCGGGAGGGCTACGAGCTGACGGTCGGCAAGCCGCAGGTCGTGACGAAGGACGTGGACGGCAAGGTCTACGAGCCCGTCGAGCGCATGACCGTCGACGTGCCCGAGGAGCACATGGGCGCGGTCACGCAGCTCATGGGCGTCCGCAAGGGCCGGATGGACAACATGTCCAACCACGGTTCGGGCTGGGTGCGCATGGAGTTCGTCGTGCCCTCGCGCGGACTCATCGGGTTCCGGACGGAGTTCCTGACCCAGACCCGCGGCACCGGCATCGGCCACTCCATCCACGAGGGCTTCGAGCCCTGGTTCGGCACCCTGCAGACCCGTAACAACGGCTCCCTGGTCGCCGACCGCGCCGGTGCCGTCACGGCGTTCGCCATGACGAACCTTCAGGAGCGCGGCGTGCTGTTCGTCGAGCCCGGCACCGAGGTGTACGAGGGCATGATCGTCGGCGAGAACTCCCGCGCCGACGACATGGACGTCAACATCACCAAGGAGAAGAAGCTCACCAACATGCGGTCCTCGACGGCCGACGTGGCCGAGTCGATCGTGCCGCCGCGCAAGCTGTCGCTGGAGCAGTCCCTGGAGTTCTGCCGCGACGACGAGTGCGTCGAGGTGACCCCGGAGGCCGTGCGTATCCGCAAGGTGAACCTGGACGCCCGCGAGCGCGCCCGCGCGGCCAGCAGGGCCAAGCACGGCTGATTCGGGCCGTCGTAGTACGAGGCCGGGCGCTCCGCGAGGCGGGGCGCCCGGCCTCGTGTGGTGACGGGGGCGGCGCGGCCGGTTCGGCGGCCCGGCAAGGGCGGCGGCAGCCGCAGGGATAGGGAAAACCCTACTTCTCGTTCCGGATCGGCAAAACGCGGAAGGGGCCGCATTACCCTGCTGGCAGTGTGGTCCTTTGCTCCTCCTGTGAGTGCCGTTCAACGGCATTGCGGCGCAGGTCGGTTGGCCGAAAGGCGTCCGGGCGGGGGAGCTGTCGGCGCTCATACACAGCAGCCGCGGATCCGCAAGCGAATTTTCATGCCCTCCGCGTCCGGTATACGGACACGCGGGTCCGATAGGTGTGTAACAAGTCCGTTTCGCAGGGATCTTTCGGCAAACCCTTTGTCCGGATTTTGGAAGATGTACGCGTCAGGTGTGATCGAACCGAGACCTTGTGGGTGTGGTTCGGCCACGGCGCATGGCAGATAGTTAGGCGCGTAGAGCTCGGATCAACGGGTCACGCGCTGCAGGCGGCGCCGACTCACGAGCGCGGGGGACACCTGACCGTTTCAGGCACCGGTGACGGTGACGTGTCATGTGTCCCTCCATGCGGTGAACCAATGGACTCATGAGGAGGAGCCCCATGCGTGGTGCCAAGAGCGCCAAGTGGGTTGCGATAGCTGCGGTTGTGGCGCTGGGGGCCACTGCGTGTGGCGGTGGTGGCGACAGCAAGGGCGACAGCAAGGCCGCGGTCGACCCGAACGGGATTTTCTCGGTCGAGTCCGGTGAGCCGCAGAACCCGCTGCAGCCGGCCAACACCATGGAGTCCTACGGCAGCCTCGTCGTCAAGTCGCTGTTCTCGCAGCTGGTCAGCTACGACTCCGCGGGCAAGATCGTCATGGTCAACGCCCAGTCGGTGGACAGCAAGGACAACAAGACCTTCACGGTCAAGCTGAAGTCGGGCTGGAAGTTCCACGACGGCACCCCCGTCACCGCCACGTCCTACGTCAAGGCGTGGAACTGGGCCGCGAACCCGGCCAACAAGCAGACCAACAGCTTCTGGTTCTCCGACATCCAGGGCTACGACCAGGTCGCGCCGGCCAAGGGCAAGCCCAAGGCCACCGAGATGTCCGGTCTGAAGGTCGTCGACGACAGCACCTTCACCATCACGCTGTCGAAGCCCATGCCGTACTTCGTGTACAAGCTCGGCTACGAGGTCTTCTCGCCGCTGCCGGAGTCCTTCTACAAGGACCCGAAGGCCGCGGGCGAGAAGCCGATCGGCAACGGCCCGTACAAGTTCGTCAGCTGGCAGCACAAGAAGCAGATCCAGGTCGCGAAGTACGCCGACTACAAGGGTCCCGACGCGGCCAAGAACGGCGGCGTGATCTTCAAGAACTACGCCAGCCCCGAGACGGCGTACGAGGACCTGAAGTCCGGCAACGTCGACGTCCTCACCCAGATCGCCCCGAAGGACCTGCCGGTCTACAAGCAGGACCTCGGCAGCCGCGCGATCGACCAGTCGTTCTCCGCGATCCAGACGATCGCCGTGGCGTACTACACCAAGCAGTGGAAGAACATCGACCCCAAGGTCATCCAGGGCCTGTCGATGGCGATCGACCGCAACACCATCACCAAGACCGTCCTGAACAACACCCGTGAGCCCGCCACCGGCTGGGTCGCCAAGGGTGTCCTGGGCTACAAGCCGAACGTCGCGGGTGACGTCACCACGTACAACCCGACGAAGGCCAAGCAGCTCATCAAGGAAGGCGGCGGCGTTCCGGGCAACAAGATCTCCATCCAGTTCAACGCCGACGGCGGTCACAAGGACTGGGTCGACGCGGTCTGCAACTCCATCACCAACGCGACCGGCGTCAAGTGCGTGGGCGACTCCAAGGCCGACTTCCAGGCCGACCTGAACGCGCGTGACGCGAAGCAGGTCAAGTCGCTGTACCGCTCGGGCTGGGTGCTGGACTACCCGTTCATCGCCAACTTCATCCGTGACCTCTACGGCACGAAGTCGGACGGCAACCAGGGCGGCTTCTCCAACAAGAAGATCGACGACGAGATCGCCGCCGCCGACAGCGCCGGTTCGCTGGAGGAGTCGGAGCAGAAGTACCAGGAGATCGAGGCCCAGCTCAAGGACTCGATGCCGAGCATTCCGCTCTGGTACTACAAGGTCAACGCGGGCTACTCCGAGAAGGTCAGCGGCGTCAAGTTCAACCAGGCCGGCGACCCTGTGCTGACCGGCGTTCAGGTCACCAAGAAGTAACCACAAGCCCGTATCCGGGGCGCGGAGGAGTCGCGCCCCGGCAACGGCCGTGGCTGGGGGGCCCTTTCCGCACGCATCCTTCAACGGTGCGCGGGGAAAGGGCCCGTCGGCTGCCGCTGTGACTGACATGGAGGCACGATGGGGCGCTACGTCGCACGACGACTGCTCCAGATGATCCCGGTCTTCATCGGGACAACCCTGCTGATCTTTCTCATGGTCTACGCCCTGCCCGGTGACCCCGTGCGCGGGTTGTTCGGCGACAAGGGCGGCAGCCCGCAGGTGATCGCCCAGTTGAGACATCAGTACGGTCTGGACCAGCCGATCCTGGTCCAGTACTGGCATTACATGAAGAACATGATTCTGCACGCCGACTTCGGCACGCAGATCGCGAGTGGCCGTCCGGTCACCGACGTGCTCGGCGACGCCTTCCCCGTCACCCTCCGTCTGGCCGCCCTCGCGTTCCTCATCGAGATGGTGTTCGGCATCGCGCTCGGCATCGTCGCCGGCCTGCGCGCCGGGCGGATCACGGACAACGCGATCCTGCTGGTCACCCTGCTGCTGATCTCGGTGCCGGTGTTCGTCCTCGGTTACATCCTCAAGGTGATCTTCGCCTTCGACCTGAACTGGCTGCCACCGAACGTCAACGACTCTACGAACGTGAACGAGTTGCTGATGCCGGCGATCGTGCTGGCGACCGCGTCACTGGCGTACGTGACCCGGCTCACCCGTACCTCGATCGCCGAGAACCTGCGCGCCGACTACATCCGCACGGCCATCGCCAAGGGCCTGCCGAGGCGGCGCGTCGTGGGCGTGCACCTGATGCGCAACTCCCTGATCCCGGTGGTCACTTACCTGGGCACCGACATCGGCGCGCTGATGGGCGGCGCAGTCGTCACCGAGGGCCTGTTCAACATCCAGGGTGTGGGTGGCACGATCTACCAGTCGATCGTCCGCCGCGAGGGCACGACCCTGGTGGGTCTCGTGACCATCCTGGTCCTCGTCTACCTCCTCGCCAACCTGCTCGTCGACCTGCTTTACGCGGTCCTTGACCCGAGGATTCGCTATGCCTGACGTGACCAAGACCGTGCCCGAGGCCGCTGCCGAGGACGCCGCCGTCGCGGCGGCCGGCGGCACGCTGCCCGAGGCCAAGCCGGAGAAGACGCGCAGTCTTTGGGGCGACGCCTGGGGCGACCTGCGGCGCAGCTGGATCTTCCTCGTCTCCGCGGTGCTCATCCTGCTGCTGCTGACGATCACCTTCTTCCCCGGCTGGTTCACCGGCGCCGACCCCACCCACGGCGACCTGGCCAAGCACTTCCTGCAGAAGCCGAAGATGGGCAAGTTCTTCGACCCGGACTGGCTGGGCTACGACCAGCAGGGCCGCAGCGTCTACGCCCGTGTCATCTACGGTGCCCGCGCCTCCATCGCGGTCGGCTTCGGCACCACCGTCGCGGTGACGCTCGTGGGCGGCCTGGTCGGCATGATCGCCGGTTACTTCGGCGGGCTCGTCGACTCGATCCTGTCCCGGCTGACCGACGTGTTCTTCGGCATCCCGTTCCTGCTCGGCACCATGGTCGTGCTCAACTCCTTCCAGGACCGCACGACCTGGGTCGTCATCGGCGCCCTGAGCTTCTTCGGCTGGACGCAGATAGCCCGCGTGATGCGCGGCGCGGTGATCACCACCAAGCAGGCCGACTACGTGCACGCCGCCCAGGCGCTGGGCGCGAGCACGCCGCGCATCCTGTTCCGGCACATCCTGCCGAACACCCTGGCCCCGGTGATCGTCGTGGCCACCATCTCGCTCGGTGTCTACATCTCCGCCGAGGCGACCCTGTCGTACCTGGGCCTCGGCCTGAACGGCGTGTCCTGGGGCAACGACATCTCCGACGGCGGCAACCAGATCCGAGTGGCGCAGTGGATCATGCTGTACCCGTCGATCATGCTCATCATCACCGTGTTGGCGTTCATCATGCTCGGTGAGGCCGTCCGCAACGCCCTCGACCCGAAGATGCGCTGAGGGAGGCGTACGTGACCATCATCGAAGAAGTTTCCGTGCCCTCGCCGCGCGACGGCGACAACGGCCCGCTCCTCGAAGTGCGTGACCTGCACGTCGAGTTCCACACCCGCGAGGGCGTGGTCAAGGCCGTCAACGGCGTCAACTACAGCGTGGGCGCCGGCGAGACGCTCGCCGTCCTCGGCGAGTCGGGCTCCGGCAAGTCGGTGACCGCGCAGGCCATCATGGGCATCCTCGACATGCCCCCGGCGACGATCCCGCAGGGCGAGATCCGCTTCCGGGGCGAGGACATGCTCCAGATGTCCGGTGAGGACCGCCGCAAGATCCGCGGCCGGCGCATCGCCATGATCTTCCAGGACGCGCTCAGCTCGCTGAACCCGGTGCTGTCGGTCGGCTACCAGCTCGGCGAGATGTTCCGCGTCCACCACGGCATGTCCAAGAAGGACGCCAAGGCCAAGGCGATCGAGCTGATGGACCGGGTGAAGATCCCGGCCGCCGCGGCGCGGGTGAACGACTACCCGCACCAGTTCTCCGGCGGTATGCGCCAGCGCATCATGATCGCCATGGCGCTGGCCCTGGAGCCCGAGCTGATCATCGCCGACGAGCCGACCACGGCTCTCGACGTGACGGTCCAGGCCCAGGTCATGGACCTGCTGGCGGACCTGCAGCGCGAGTACAACATGGGCCTGATCCTCATCACCCACGACCTCGGCGTGGTCGCCGACGTCGCGGACAAGATCGCCGTGATGTACGCGGGCCGGATCGTCGAGACGGCCCCCGTCCACGAGCTGTACAAGCGGCCCGCGCACCCCTACACGCGCGGTCTGCTGGACTCGATCCCGCGCCTGGACCAGAAGGGCCAGGAGCTGTACGCGATCAAGGGTCTGCCGCCCAACCTGCTGCGCATCCCCACCGGTTGCGCCTTCAACCCGCGCTGCCCCAAGGCGCAGGACATCTGCCGCACGGACATCCCTCCGCTGCTGCCGGTGACCGAGCAGGACGGCGCGGAGCTGCCGGGCCGTGCCTCGGCCTGCCACTTCTGGAAGGAGACGCTCCATGGCTGAGCTCAGCAAGAACGACGAGCCGCAGGACGCCACTCCGAACGTGTCCGAGGTGGACGTGGTGGACGCCCACTCCGAGGCGGAGTCCGTCGCCGCCATCGAGGCGCCCGTCGAGCGGGGCGAGCCGATCCTGCAGGTGCGTGACCTGGTCAAGCACTTCCCGCTGACCCAGGGCATCCTGTTCAAGAAGCAGGTCGGCGCGGTCAAGGCCGTCGACGGCGTCTCCTTCGACCTGCACCAGGGCGAGACCCTGGGCATCGTCGGCGAGTCCGGCTGCGGCAAGTCCACGGTGGCCAAGCTCCTGATGAACCTGGAGCGGGCGACGGCCGGCGAGATCTTCTACAAGGGCCAGGACATCACCAAGCTGTCCGGGCGCGCGCTGAAGGCGGTCCGCCGCAACATCCAGATGGTGTTCCAGGACCCGTACACCTCGCTCAACCCCCGTATGACGGTGGGCGACATCATCGGCGAGCCCTTCGACATCCACCCCGAGGTGGCCCCGAAGGGCGACCGGCGGCGCAGGGTGCAGGAGCTGCTGGACGTCGTCGGCCTCAACCCGGAGTACATCAACCGCTATCCGCACCAGTTCTCGGGCGGTCAGCGCCAGCGCATCGGCATCGCCCGCGGTCTGGCGCTCAACCCCGAGATCATCATCTGCGACGAGCCGGTGTCGGCCCTGGACGTCTCCGTCCAGGCCCAGGTCATCAACCTGATGGAGCGACTGCAGGACGAGTTCAACCTGTCCTACATCTTCATCGCGCACGACCTGTCGATCGTCCGGCACATCTCGGACCGCGTGGGGGTCATGTACCTCGGCAAGATGGCCGAGGTCGGCACCGACGAGCAGATCTACGACCACCCGACGCACCCCTACACCCAGGCGCTGCTGTCGGCGGTCCCCGTGCCGGATCCGGAGGCCCGCGAGAGCCGCGAGCGGATCATCCTGACCGGCGATGTGCCGTCCCCGGCCAACCCGCCCTCCGGCTGCCGCTTCCGCACCCGGTGCTGGAAGGCCCAGGACAAGTGCGCCGAGGAGGTCCCGCTGCTCGCGATCCCGGAGCGCTTCAAGGACTCCGACTCCCCGGCGGCCCACGAGTCGGCCTGCCACTTCGCGGAGGAGAAGGACGTCGTCCACGCGTAGCCTGCGGCGGCTGAGCAGTTGTCCCCGGTACCCGGTGTTGTGGGGGTGCCGGGGACTTGCGTTTCGGGTGCGGGTTGTCGTGCGGGTGCGGGGCGGTTGTGGCTGGTCGCGCAGTTCCCCGCGCCCCTGGGATTGCGGCGCCCGGGGTGGTGGAGGTGCGGGGGCTCGCGTGGCCGCGGCCGGACCCGCTCACGGCTGGCAGCCTCTCTTCGATGAGCGTTACCCGTACGCCGGCGGCCCCGGCCACTACGCCGCCTATCTCGCCAACTCCGATGGGTTCGAGGTGGAGTTGGTGGGGCGTGAGGTCACGTCGTGACCCGCGTCCGTGCCCAGTGGCAGGCCACCTGGGTGTCGGCCGTGCCCGTCAGGACGTCCAGGTCCTGGGTGCGGCAGGCGTTCGCGACCCCGGCGCGGTCCGCCTCGCCGCTCGCCAGGATCTGGCAGCGGGCGTGGAAGCGGCAGCCGGAGGGGATGCGGGAGGGGTCGGGGGGTTCGCCGGTCAGGACGACCGGGTCGCCGGGGGCCTCCGGGAGGACCGACAGCAGGGCCTGGGTGTACGGGTGCCGGGCTGCCGTCAGGACCTGCTCCACCGTGCCCGTCTCCACGATCCGCCCCAGGTACATCACCGCCACCCGGTCCGCGACGTTCCACGCCAGACCCAGGTCGTGCGTCACCACCAGCGCGGACAGGCCCAGTTCGGTGCGCAGACGCAGCAGCAGGGCGAGGATCTCGCCGCGCACGGAGGCGTCCAGGGAGGCCACCGGCTCGTCGGCGACGATGAGTTCGGGCTGCAGGACCAACGCGCCCGCGATGACGACCCGTTGGCGCTGGCCGCCGGAGAGCTCGTGCGGGTAGCGCAGGAAGAAGCGTTCGGGCGGGCGGAGTCCCGCGCGGGACAGGGCCTCGGCCACCGCCGTCCGTTCGTCGCCCGGATGCCCGTGGATGCGCAGGCCCTCGGCCACCGCCTCGTACACCGTGTGCCGCGGGTTCAGTGAGCCGCTGGGGTCCTGCAGGACCAGCTGGACGCGTCGGCGGTAGGCCTTCAGCGCCCGCGAGGAGTACTCCAGCGGCTTGCCGTCGAAGCGGACGCTGCCCGAGGACGGCTCGACCAGCCCGAGCAGTGAGCGCGCCAGTGTCGTCTTGCCGCAGCCCGACTCGCCGACCAGCGCCACGATCTCCCCGGCGCCGATGTCGAGTTCGACGCCGTCCACCGCCCGGGCGGGGGCGGCGCCATGACGGCCGGGGAAGGTCACGTGCAGGTCCCGCGCGCTCAGCAGCGGCGCCGGAGTCGTCATGTCGTGCTCCTCACGTCCTGCGCCGGACCGGCCGGCGGCGGAACCGCCGCCCCGACGTGCACACACGCCGCCCGCCGCCCGGGTCCGGCCTCCCTCAACGGCTGGTCCAGCACGGCGCACTCGTCCAGGGCGACCGGGCAGCGCGGGTGGAAGGCGCAGCCGGACGGCAGGTCCGTCGGGTCGGGCGGGTCACCGGCGAGCCCCCGCGGGGCGAACCGGGACGCCGGGTCACCGATGCGCGGGAACGCCGACGACAGGGCCCTGCCGTACGGGTGCAGCGCCTCCTCGTACACCGCCCGCGCGGGCCCCTCCTCGACCACGCGGCCCGCGTACATCACGGCCAGCCGGTCGCAGGTGTCGGCGAGGACCGCCAGATCGTGACTGATCACGATCAGGCCCAACTCCTGCTCGGACACGAGCTGTTCGATGAGCCGCAGGATCTGTGCCTGGATCATCACGTCCAGGGCGGTGGTCGGCTCGTCGGCGACGACGAGCCGCGGGTCGCAGGCCAGCGCCATGGCGATCATGACGCGCTGCCGCTGCCCGCCGGAGAGCTCGTGCGGATACGCCCGCGCCCGCGCCGCCGGCAGACCCACCTGCTCCAGCAGCTCACCGGCCCGCCGCTTGGCGGCCGCCGGAGTCGCGCCGCCGTGCAGCAGGATCGGCTCGGCGATCTGGTCGCCGACGCGGTGCACGGGGTTGAGCGAGTGCATGGCCCCCTGGAAGACGATCGAGGCGCCGGCCCAGCGCACCGCGCGCACCCGCCCCCACCGCATCGTCAGAACGTCCTCCCCGTCGAGCAGGACCTCACCGCCGACCTCCGTGCCGGCCGGCAGCAGCCGCAGCAGGGCCAACGCCAGCGTGGACTTGCCGCAGCCCGACTCGCCGGCGATCCCGAGCTTGCGGCCCGCCTCGAGCGACAGGTCCACACCCCGTACCGCCTCGGCTCCGCCCGGATACGTCACGGTCAGGCCCCGGACCTCCAGCAGCGTCAACGGGCCACCCCCAGCCTGGGATTGAGCACGGACTCCACCGCCCGCCCGCACAGCGTGAACGCCAGCGCCACCAGCGCGATGGCGATGCCCGGCGGCACCAGGTACCACCAGTCGCCCGCACTGACCGCACCCGCCTCGCGCGCGTCCTGCAGCAGCCCGCCCCACGAGATCACCGTCGGATCTCCGAGCCCGAGGAAGGCGAGCGTGGCCTCGGCGAGGACCGAGGAGGAGATCATCAGGGTCGTCTGGGCGAGGACCAGCGGCATCACGTTGGGCAGCACATGACGGCTCATGATGTGCCAGTGCCCGCCGCCGAGCGCCTTCGCCCGCTCGATGTACGGCCGCGACTCCACCGCCAGGGTCTGGGCGCGCACCAGCCGCGCCGTCGTCGGCCAGGAGGTGACGCCGATCGCGAGGATCACCGTGCCGAGCGAGCGGGTCATCACGGTGGCCAGCGCGATGGCCAGCACCAGCGCCGGCATCACCAGGAACCAGTCCGTGATGCGCATCAGCACGGTCGCGTACGCGCCCTTGAAGTGCCCGGCCGTGACCCCGACCACGGTACCGATCACCACCGACAGCACGGCCGCGAGCAGCCCGACCAGCAGCGACACCCGCGAACCCCACACCACAAGGCCGAGCACGCTGCGCCCGAACCGATCCGTGCCCAGCGGGAAGTCGAGGCTCGGCGCCTCGAGCGGACTACCGGGGGCGTCGGTCACGCCGGCCACGCCGGAGCCGACGGTCAGCGGAGCGGTCAGCGCCATCAGGGCGAACAGCACGAGCGCGGCCAGGCCGATCATCCCGGCGCGGTGGGTGCGGTAGCTGCGCCAGAACCGGGCGGCGGACTGCCGGCGGCGCTGCCGGGCGAGCCGGCCCGGGGTCGCCGGTGCCGCCTCGGCCGTCATCGGCCCACCCGGGGGTCGAGCAGCGGATACAGCAGGTCGGCCAACGTGTTCATGACGATCACCGCCGAGGCGAAGAAGAGGAACAGGCCCTGCACGAGCGGCAGGTCGGGCACGCTCAGCGCCTGGTAGAACAGGCCGCCCAGGCCCGGCCAGGAGAAGACCGTCTCGACCAGGATGACGCCCGCGACGGTCCGGCCGAGGTTGACGAAGACGAGGGTGACCGTGGGCAGCAGCGCGTTCGGCACGGCGTGCCGGCGGCGCACCAGGTCGTCCCTGAGCCCCTTGGCGCGGGCGGTCGTCAGGTAGTCGCTGCCCATCTCGTCCAGCAGCGCCGAGCGGGTGACGAGCAGCGTCTGGCCGTACTCGACCGCGACCAGGGTGATCACCGGCAGGACCAGGTGGTGGGCGACGTCGAGGACGTAGGCGAAGCCCTCCTTGCCGCCGGACTCCATGCCGCCGGTCGGGAACAGTCCGGGGATCGGGCCGAGGCCCACCGCGAACACGATGATCATCAGCAGGCCGAGCCAGAAGGACGGCACGGAGTAGAGGGTGAGCGCCAGGCCGGTGTTGAGCTTGTCGCCGAGTCTCCCGTGCCGCCAGGCCGAGCGGGTGCCCAGGAACATGCCGAGCGCAGTGTAGAGCACGAAGGCGGTGCCGGTCAGCAGCAGCGTGTTCGGCAGCGCTTCCGTGATCTTGTCGATGACCGGGGCGCGGAACTGGTACGAGGTCCCCAGGTCACCGGTGAGCGCCTTCCCGCAGTAGTCGGTGAACTGCTCCCACATCGGCAGGTCGAGCCCGAACTCCCGGCGGTACTCGGCCAGTTGTGCGGCCGAGACCGGCCGGCCGCCCGTCATGGTCTTCACCGGGTCGCCCGGGATCAGCCGGAACAGGAAGAACCCGGTGACCAGGACGGCCAGCAGCGAGACGGCGGCGCCGCCCGCCTTCCCGGCCACGTACCGGGGGTAGGCGGTGCCGGTACGGGGCCGTCTCGCCCGGGCGACGGGCGCGGTGACTGCGTCGGAGACCATGAACCACCTATTCGCGGTCGTCGGCGGTCGTACGGCGGCGCATCGCGAAGAACACCCCGGTGGCGGCGAGGACCACGACCCCCGCGACGACGCCGACGATCACCCCGGTCGAGGAACCCCCGGAGGAGGAACCGGAGTCCGCCGGCACGGCCGACCACCAGCTCCAGTAGCCGTCCTGGCCGTAGATGTTGCCGGCCGCCTTCGGCATCGTCGTGATCGACTTGATCTGGTCGGTGCGGTAGGCCTCGACGGCGTTCGGGTACGCCATGACGTTCATGTACCCCAGGTCGTACAGCCGCGACTCCATCTGCTTGACGATGTCGGCCCGTTTGGCGGAGTCGTACTCGGCGAGCTGCTTGGCGTACAGCTCGTCGTAGGTCTTGTCGCAGATGAAGTTGTCGGTCGCGCCGGTGTCCTTCGGCGTGGCCGGCAGGGCGCCGCAGGTGTGGATCGACAGCACGAAGTCGGGGTCGGGGTTGACCGACCAGCCGTCGAAGGCGAGGTCGTACTTCCCGGCGAGCCAGGGGTCGGTGACGTTGTCCAGGCAGTCCAGCGTCATGCCGATGCCGAGCTTGCCCCACCACTCCTTGAGGTACTGGCCGACCGCCTTGTCGTTGGGGTCGGTGGCGTGGCACAGGACGCGGTAGTTCAGCGGCTTGCCGTTCTTGCCGACCCGTTTTCCGGCCGCGTTCTTCTTGTAGCCCGCCTGGTCCAGGAGTTGAGCGGCCTTGGCGGGGTCGTAGGAGAGTTCCTGGCTCGCGGAGGGCTTCCAGAAGTACGTCGAGAAGCGGGGCGGGATGTAGCCCTGGCCCTCTACCGCGTGGCCCTGGAAGACCTTGTCGATGACGGACTTGCGGTCGACCGCCATGAACAGCGCGTTGCGCACCCGCTGGTCCAGCAGGGACGGGTCGCCGTCGCCGAACTTCTGGCCGCTGCGCGCCTTCGCGCCCGGGTTGGTGGCCAGGGCGTAGAAGCGGCGGCCCGGGCCCTCGTTGACGTGGATGTCGTTCTGGCCCTTGAGGGACGCGGCCTGGGCGGGTGTCAGGGCGGGCTGGCCCGCCACGAAGGAGACCTCGCCCTTGCGCAGGGCGGCCACCGCGGCGTCCTGGTCCTTGTAGTACTTGAAGACCAGCTCGTCGAACTTCGGCGCCCCGCGCCAGAAGTCCTTGTTGGCCTTCAGCCGGACGTAGCTGTCCGCCTTGTAGTCGGTGAGCACGAACGGGCCGTCACCGACGATCGGGAAGGACTTGTCGTTGTTGAACTTCGAGAAGTCCTTGACGTCCTTCCAGACGTGCTCGGGCACGATCGGCACGTCCAGGGCCGTCATCGTCGCCTGCGGCTTCTTCAGCCGGATGACCAGCTGTGTGGGGCTCGGGGCGGACACCGAACGGAAGTTGGCGACGAAGCTGCCGTTCGCCGTGGCCGCCGCCTCGTCGGTCATCATCTTGTCGAACGTCCAGGCCGCGTCCCGGGCGGTGACCTTCTGCCCGTCCGACCACGTGGCGTCGGAGCGGATCGTGTACGTCCAGGTGAGCTTGTCGGCGGACGGCTTCCAGCTGGTGGCGAGGCCCGGCACGGGGTGCGCGTCCCCGGGGTCGTAGTCGGTGAGGTACTCGTACGTCAGCCGCAGGATGCTGGTGCTGAGCAGCCGTACCGCCAGGAAAGGGCTGAGCGAGTCGACGCTCTGGGCGACCGCCACGGTGAGCGTCTTCTTGCCCTCGGCCGCCTGGGCGCGCTGGGGCGCCGGGTTGAGCGGGGTCGCGAGGCCTGCCGAGACGGTCAGGGCGACGGCGCCGGCGGCAGCGACGAGCCGAGCCGTGCGGTGCCGTGGGCTTCTCGGTTGTGAACGCCGTGTGCCGTGCTGGTCTTGTGGGCTCATGAATCGTGACCTCGCGTCATCGCTCGCACAGGGAGGGCTTGTTCGGACTTCAGGACCGGGTTCCGCCTGGTGACGCCAGCTGGGTGATGAGTGTGTCTATCAGCGGGTGTCTGCGCCCGTCAACGGCCCGCCAAACCTGATGTGGCCTGCGGAAACGGCGAGTTGATGTTCGATGTGGCCAATATTGGTCGAGACCGGTGAAGGGGTCCTGGTGGAGGGCTGACGCCGTCAGCGGACGGATTCAGCCACCGTGATGATCTCGTGACTGTCGGCCCTGAGGGGCCCGCGTTCCCAGTCGCCGAACTGTTCCGTCACGCGAAGTCCCGCCCGGCCCAGCGAGCGTGCCAGGGCGTCGGCGGCCAGAAAGCGCCGGGTGGAGCGGCAGGTCTGCGGGCGGGGCCAGGGTCCGCCCGCGAACGTCGTCGTGAAGGTCACCCGTTCGCCACCGGCGGCTCCCTCCACCTCACGCCACACCCGGACGGCACGGCCGTCCGGGCCGACGACCCGGCGCACGTGCTCCGGCGTCCACCGCGACCAGGCGCGCGCAGCCGGATTCCGGGTGCCGAACACGAACCGCCCGCCCGGGGCCAGGGCGGCGCGCACACTGCTCAGCGCCAGCCGCAACTCGTCCTCGCCCAGGAGGACCTGGAAGGTGTGCCCGGTCATCACGACCAGCTCGAACGCGCCGCCCCACGCCCGCGACCCCAGATCCCCGAGCACCCATTCGACCCCGGGTTCGCGCCGCCGTGCCTGGACGAGCAGTGCGGCCGCCGGGTCCAGTCCCGTCAGCCGCCCCCGGTGCCCCGCCGCACGGGCCCGCGCGAGCAACCGGCCGGTGCCGCAGCCCGCGTCGAGCACCGATGCGGCGGACATCACCAGGCCCAGACAGAAGTCGTCGCCCGGTCCCCACGGGTGGAGGGCGTCGTAGAGGGAGGCGAGGGAAAGATCGGCGAACGATCGGTCGACCACGCGCAGGAGTGTGTCACAGGTCACCGAACGCACGGACGTGAACAACCGTCTTCTTGCCTTGTCCGGCACTTCCTCTTGCTTTCCCCGGCCTGCGCCGACCGCGCCGGTCAGCGCACGACCCGCCCCCGCAGCACGATCCGGCCCGGATGCCGCAGCACCCCGGGCTCGCGGCGCGGATCGGTGCCGTAGACGGTGATGTCGGCCAGGGCGCCCTCGGTCAGGCCGGTCAGGCCGAGGAAGGCGCGCGCGGTCCAACTGGCCGCGCCCACCGCCTGTTCGGCGGGCAGCCCGGCCGCGATCAGGTGCTCCACCTCCGTCGCGACGTTGCCGAAGGGCGCGGAGTCGGTGCCGGCCAGCACGGTGACTCCGGCGTCGTGGGCCTCGCGCACCCTGCGGATCATGGTCGCGTGACCGTCGTGCCACAGGCGCCCGCGCGCGGTGTCCGTGGGGCGGTGCGGGGCGCTGCGGGCGAAGGCGGTGAGCGTGGGGACGTACACCGTGCCCTGCCGGGCCATCAGCTCCACGCACTCCTCGGGCATCGCCATCCCGTGCTCCACGGAGTCCACCCCCGCCCGGACGGCATTGAGCACACCCGCCGCGGACTGGCAATGCGCCGCCACCCGCCCACCGGCCGTGTGCACCGCTTCGGTGACGGCGCGCAGCACCTCGTACGGCACCGGGTCCGCCGTGAAGTCCCAGTCGCCCATGAGCTTGCACCAGCCGTCGTGGGCCGCCGCCTCGGCGACCGCCGCCGCGGCCAGATCGTCGGTGACCGTGTGGAACGGCGCGCTGGGTGAGAGCCCGGCCCAGGCCAGCCAGCGTCCCGCGCTCACCATCCGCGGCGCGTCCGGCGCCTCGCGCAGTGCCGCCGGTATCTCACCGAGCAGCCCGGGGAAGCGCAGTGCCGTCGTGCCCGCGTCCCGGTGCAGGGCCACCTGCGCGGCGAACACCTCGGGATCGAACGCCGTCTCGTCCGCCGACCGGGTGCCCGGATGCGTGTGCACGTCGACCAGGCCGGGGAGCAGGAAGCCTCCGTCGGCCACGGTGTCGGCCGGCCGGGACGGGCGGTCGAAGGTGATGCGGTCGCCGAGCGTCCACAGGTCCCGGACCGACCCGTCGGGCAGCACGGTCCCGCGCAGGTGAAGGGCCATGGGGGCGAAGGGTACGACCGCGGTCCTGCTAATGGGCGCGTCGAAGGTGCGGGGTGGCCGTAATTGATCACATATTGGCCGATAACGGACCGGCATTCCTGAGGAGGAACTCCATGCGCGGAGCCACGCACGCCAAGTGGGCCGCATGCGCGACGGCGGTCGCACTCGCCGCGACGGCCTGCGGAGGCGGTGGGAGCGACAGTGGAAGCGGCAGCGGGTCCGGCAGCGGAGTGCTCAGCTCGTCCTGGGGTGACCCGCAGAACCCGTTGGAACCGGCCAACACCAACGAGGTGCAGGGCGGCAAGGTCCTCGACATGATCTTCCGTGGGCTGAAGCGGTACGACCCCAAGACGGGCGCCGCCCAGGACATGCTCGCCGAGAGCATCACCACCAAGGACTCGCAGAACTTCACGATCACCGTCAAGAGCGGCTGGAAGTTCAGCAATGGAGAGGCCGTCAACGCCAAGTCCTTCGTCGACGCCTGGAACTACGGCGCCAGCCTGAAGAACAACCAGAAGAACGCGTACTTCTTCGGCTACATCGAGGGCTACGACAAGACGCACCCGGACACCGGCAAGCAGACCGCGGACACCCTCTCCGGCCTCAAGGTCACCGGCGACCGCACCTTCACCGTCAAGCTCACGCAGAAGTTCTCGACGTTCCCCGACACCCTCGGCTACGCGGCCTACTCCCCGCTGCCCCAGGCGTTCTTCTCCGACCACGCCAACTGGATCAAGAAGCCGGTCGGCAACGGCCCGTACACGGTGCAGTCGTACACCAAGGGCTCCATGATGTCCCTGCGCAAGTGGGACGCCTACCCCGGCAGCGACAAGGCGCAGAACGGCGGCGTCGACCTCAAGGTCTACACCGACAACAACACCGCCTACACCGACCTGATGGCCGGCAACCTCGACCTCGTCGACGACATCCCCGCCGCGCAGCTGAAGAACGTCAAGAACGACCTCGGCGACCGCTACCTCAACACGCCCGCCGGCATCATCCAGACGCTCGCGTTCCCGTACTACGACAAGGCCTGGAACACCAGCGGCTCGGTGAAGGTCCGCAAGGGCCTGTCCATGGCGATCAACCGCCCGCAGATCACCGAGACGATCTTCCAGAAGACCCGCACCCCCGCCACCGACTGGACCTCGCCCGTCCTCGGCACCAAGGGCGGCTTCCAGGACGGCCTGTGCGGGGACGGCTGCACCTACAACCCGAGCGAGGCCAAGAAGCTCGTCCAGGAGGGCGGCGGCCTGCCCGGCGGCCAGGTCAAGATCACGTACAACGCGGACACCGGCTCGCACAAGGAGTGGGTGGACGCCGTGTGCAACTCCATCAACAACGCCCTCGGCAACAACAAGGCCTGCGTCGGCAACCCGGTCGGCACCTTCGCGGACTTCCGCAACCAGATCGGGCAGCACAAGATGAGCGGGCCGTTCCGGGCCGGCTGGCAGATGGACTACCCGCTCATCCAGAACTTCCTGCAGCCGCTCTACTACACCAACGCCTCCTCCAACGACGGCCAGTGGTCCAACAAGGACTTCGACAGTCTCGTCAACCAGGCCAACGCCGAGACGGACACCGCCAAGGCGATCGGCCTCTTCCAGAACGCCGAGAAGGTCGTCCGCGACAACATGGCCGCCATCCCGCTGTGGTACCAGAACGGCAGCGCCGGCTGGTCCGACCGCCTGTCGAACGTGGCCCTCAACCCGTTCAGCGTCCCGGTGTACAACGAGATCAAGGTCGGCTGAACCCCCGTGGGCAGGTACGTGGTCCGGCGTCTGCTCCAGATGATCCCGGTGTTCATCGGGGCAACGCTGCTGATCTTCCTGATGGTGAACGTGATGGGCGACCCCATCGCGGGCCTGTGCGGCGAGCGGCAGTGCGACCCGGCCACGGCCGCCCAGCTGAAGAAGGAGTTCGGCCTCGACAAGCCCGTGTGGCAGCAGTACCTGACCTACATGGGGAACGTCTTCACCGGCGACTTCGGCACCGCCTTCAACGGGCAGAAGGTCACCGAGCTGATGGCGACGGCGTTCCCCGTCACCATCCGGCTGACGATCGTCGCGATCTTCTTCGAGATCGTCATCGGCGTCACGCTGGGCGTGATCACGGGCCTGAAGCGGGGCCGCCCCGTCGACACCTCCGTCCTCCTGCTCACCCTCGTCGTCATCTCCGTCCCCACCTTCGTCACCGGCCTGCTGCTGCAACTGCTGCTCGGCGTCGAGTGGGGCTGGATCAAACCCTCCGTCTCCCCGGAGGCCACCTTCAGCGAGCTGATCGTGCCGGGCCTGGTCCTCGCCTCGGTCTCCCTCGCCTACGTCACCCGGCTGACCCGCACCTCCATCGCGGAGAACCGCCGCTCCGACTACGTCCGCACCGCCGTCGCCAAGGGCCTGCCCCGGCAGCGGGTGATCGTCCGCCACCTGCTGCGCAACTCCCTGATCCCCGTGGTCACCTTCATCGGCACCGACATCGGCGCGCTGATGGGCGGCGCGATCGTCACCGAGCGGATCTTCAACATCCACGGCGTCGGCTACCAGCTCTACCAGGGCATCCTGCGGCAGAACACCCAGACCGTCGTCGGCTTCGTCACCGTGCTCGTCCTCGTCTTCCTGGTCGCCAACCTGCTCGTCGACCTGCTGTACGCCGTACTCGATCCGAGGATCCGCTATGCCTGAGCAGCCGTACGAACAGGAGGGCGTCATCGCCGGCACCGGCATGGGCGGCGCGATGGACCTCGCGGCGAGCGAGGCGACGACGCTCGAGAAGACACCCGGCGGACCGGAGGGCACCGGCCCGGCCGGAAAGCCCCGCTCGCTCTGGTCGGACGCCTGGCGCGACCTGCGCCGCAACCCCGTCTTCCTCATCGCGGGCGTCGTCATCCTCTTCCTGGTGTTCATCTCGCTGTGGCCCTCGTCCATCACCTGGATGAGCCCCCTCACGTGCGACCTCGCCAAGGCCCAGCAGGGCTCCCAGCCCGGCCACCCCTTCGGCTTCGACGGGCAGGGCTGCGACGTCTACACCCGCACCGTCTACGGCACCCGGACGTCCGTCACGGTCGGCGTCTGCGCCACGCTCGGGGTCGCGATCCTCGGCTCGGCACTGGGCGCCCTCGCGGGCTACTTCGGCGGCGCGTGGGACTCGTTCCTCTCCCGCATCGCCGACATCTTCTTCGCGATCCCGGTCGTGCTGGGCGGTCTGGTCCTGCTGTCCGTGGTGACCAGCAACACCGTCTGGCCGGTCGTCGGTTTCATCGTGCTGCTGGGCTGGCCGCAGATCGCCCGCATCGGCCGCGGCTCCGTCATCACCGCCAAGCAGAACGACTACGTCCAGGCCGCCCGCTCCCTCGGCGCCTCCAACTCCCGCATCCTGCTGCGGCACATCGCGCCCAACGCGGTCGCCCCGGTGATCGTCGTCGCCACCATCGCGCTCGGCACCTACATCGCCCTGGAGGCCACCCTGTCCTTCCTGGGCGTGGGCCTGAAGCCCCCGAACGTCAGCTGGGGCATCGACATCTCCGCCGCGTCCCCCTACATCCGCAACGCCCCGCACATGCTCCTGTGGCCGGCCGGCGCCCTCGCCCTCACCGTCCTCGCCTTCATCATGCTCGGCGACGCGGTCCGCGACGCCCTCGACCCGAAGCTGAGGTGAGCCGTCGTCATGCTGCTCGAAGTGCGTGATCTGCACGTGGAGTTCCACACCCGGGACGGGATCGCCAAGGCCGTCAACGGCGTCGACTACAGCGTGGACGCCGGCGAGACGCTCGCCGTCCTCGGCGAGTCGGGCTCCGGCAAGTCGGTCACCGCGCAGGCCGTGATGGGGATCCTCGACATCCCGCCCGGGAAAATCACCGGCGGCGAGATCCTCTTCCAGGGCCGGGACCTGCTCAAGCTCAAGGAGGAGGAGCGCAGGAAGGTCCGCGGCGCCGAGATGGCCATGATCTTCCAGGACGCCCTGTCGTCCCTGAACCCCGTCCTCAGCGTGGGCGACCAGCTCGGCGAGATGTTCATCGTGCACCGCGGGATGTCGAAGAAGGACGCCAGGGCCAAGGCCGTCGAGCTGATGGACCGGGTCCGCATCCCGGCCGCGGCGGCGCGGGTCGGGGACTATCCGCACCAGTTCTCCGGCGGTATGCGCCAGCGCATCATGATCGCCATGGCGCTGGCCCTGGAGCCGGCCCTCATCATCGCCGACGAGCCCACCACCGCCCTCGACGTCACCGTCCAGGCCCAGGTCATGGACCTGCTCGCGGACCTGCAGCGCGAGTACAACATGGGCCTGATCCTCATCACCCACGACCTCGGCGTGGTCGCCGACGTCGCGGACAAGATCGCCGTGATGTACGCGGGCCGGATCGTCGAGACGGCCCCGGTGCACGACATCTACAAGGCCCCCGCCCACCCCTACACCCGCGGGCTCCTCGACTCCATCCCGCGCCTGGACCAGAAGGGCCAGGAGCTGTACGCGATCAAGGGCCTGCCGCCCAACCTGATGCACATCCCGCCGGGCTGCGCCTTCAACCCCCGCTGCCCGATGGCCCAGGACGTGTGCCGCACCGACGAACCGCCCCTGTACGAGGTCGACGAGGACCGGGGCAGCGCCTGCCACTTCTGGAGGGAGTGCCTCGATGGCTGACCGAGCCGAGCCGATCCTCGAAGTGAGCGGACTGGTCAAGCACTATCCGCTGACGCGGGGCATCGTGATCAGGAAGCAGGTCGGTGCGGTCAAGGCGGTCGACGGGGTGGACTTCACGCTGCACAAGGGCGAGACCCTCGGCATCGTCGGGGAGTCAGGCTGCGGCAAGTCGACCGTCGCCAAGATGCTCGTCAACCTCGAACGGCCGACCCAAGGGGTGATCCGGTACAAGGGCGAGGACATCGGCAAGCTGTCCGCCAGGGCCCTGAAGTCCGTCCGCCGCAACATCCAGATGGTCTTCCAGGACCCGTACACCTCGCTCAACCCCCGTATGACGGTGGGCGACATCATCGGGGAGCCGTACGAGATCCACCCCGAGGTGGCCCCCAAGGGCGACCGGCGCAAGAAGGTCCAGGAACTGCTGGACGTCGTCGGCCTCAACCCCGAGTACATCAACCGCTATCCGCACCAGTTCTCCGGCGGCCAGCGCCAGCGCATCGGCATCGCGCGCGGCCTGGCGCTGCGCCCGGAGGTCATCGTCGCCGACGAGCCGGTCTCCGCGCTCGACGTCTCCGTGCAGGCCCAGGTGGTCAACCTCCTCGACCGGCTGCAGAGCGAGTTCGAGCTGAGCTACGTCTTCATCGCCCACGACCTGTCGATCGTCCGGCACATCTCGGACCGGGTGGGCGTGATGTACCTGGGGCGGATCGTGGAGATCGGCCGGGACGAGGAGATCTACGACCACCCCACGCACCCCTACACCCAGGCGCTGCTGTCCGCCGTCCCGGTGCCCGACCCGGAGGCCCGCGAACGCCGCGAGCGCATCATCCTCGCCGGCGACGTCCCCTCCCCGACGAACATCCCCTCCGGCTGCCGCTTCCGCACCCGCTGCTGGAAGGCGCGGGAGCGGTGCGAACTGGAGGTGCCGGAGCTGGCGGTACCGGCGGAGTTCCGGCCCACGGGCGGCCCGGCCGCCCACGCCTCCGCCTGCCACTTCGCCGAGGAGAAGCAGGTGGTCCCGCCCGAGGAGGCGCAAAGCAACGGACCGGGGTGACATGGTGCACCCCGGTCCGTTCACGGCACCCGCACGGCCGTACGTTCTTCAGAGTGGCGCGTCCGTATATCGGGACCGGGTCGGCCAAGTTGCCTGCGTGTTAACGCGGTTCATGCGGGTTTGTCGGCACGTGCGAGCCCCAGCGACCGCTTGAGGAAGTCGACCTGGAGCAGCAGCAGGTTCTCCGCGACCTGTTCCTGCGGGGTCATGTGCGTCACCCCGGACAGCGGCAGCACCTCGTGCGGACGGCCCGCGGCCAGCAGCGCGGAGGACAGGCGCAGGGCGTGCGCCACGACCACGTTGTCGTCCGCCAGACCGTGGACGATCATCAGCGGGCGGTGCGGCTCGGCGGGCGCCGACAGACCGTCGTCGGTGACGAGCGAGCTGTGCGCGTACGCCTCCGGGCTCGCGGCCGGGTCGCCCAGGTAGCGCTCGGTGTAGTGCGTGTCGTACAGCCGCCAGTCGGTGACCGGGGCGCCGGCGATGCCCGCGTGGAAGACGTCCGGCCGGCGCAGCACCGCGAGGCCCGCCAGCCAGCCGCCGAAGGACCAGCCGCGGACGGCCACCCGGCCGAGGTCCAGCGGGAAGGTCTTCGCGAGGTCCTGGAGCGCCTCGACCTGGTCGTCGAGGGAGACGGTGAAGTCGCCGTGGACGGCCTTCTCCCAGGCGGGGGAGCGGCCCGGGGTGCCGCGCCCGTCGGCGACGACCACCGCGAAGCCCTGGTCGGCGAACCACTGCGAGGTGAGATGGGCGTTGTGCGCGGCGATCACGCGGGGGCCGTGCGGACCGCCGTAGGGATCCATGAGGACCGGCAGCGGGGTCTCACCGTCGTGATCACGGGGGAGCAGGACGGCGCACGGGATACGCCGTGCGCCCCCCTCGGTGAGCCGCACGCGCGGGGACATACCGGGATCTTCCGCGTACGAGGTGATCATCGCCGTGGGATGGTCGCCCCGCAGCACCCGCACCTGGGCGCCCGGCCGGTCCAGCGCCGCCGACACCAGCACGGTCACGCCCCCGGCGCGCACCGCGGAGTGCACGCCGGGTTCCCGCGAAAGGCGCTGTACGCCGAGCTCGTTGACGCGATAGACGTGCACCTCGCCGACCTCGGTGGCGCCCTCGGGGGCCTCCTCGCCGGCCGAGGCCGAGACCAGCACGTCCTCGGCCGTCACGTCCAGCACCGCGCGGACGTGCAACTGCGGTCCGGTCAGCGGGCGTTCACCCACCGCGAGCACCCGCGCGCCCCCCTCGTCGGCGATGCGCACGAGCTGCCCCGAGGGGCTCCAGCAGGGCACCCCGGGGAAAAGATCCAGCCAAACCGGATCTTCGTCCGCGTGCACCAGCCGGGTCGCCCCGGTGTTCGGGTCCACGGCCAGGTAGAGCTGACTGCGCTGGTCGCGCGCCTGGACGAGCAGCAGTGGGGCCCCCGCCTCTGACCAGTGCACATGCGCCAGATACGGATAGCGCGCCCAGTCCCAGACCACCTCCGTGCGCGACCCGTCCAGGCCGATCACGAACAGCCGCACGTCCGCGTTGTCCGTGCCCGCCGCCGGATACGGGACGCGCTGTGGATCACGTTCCGGATGGGCTGGATCGGAGATCCACCAGCGCCGCACCGGCGTGTCGTCCACCCGAGCGACCAGCAGCCGGTCCGACTCCGGCGACCACCAAAAGCCCCGCGAACGGCCCATCTCCTCGGCCGCGACGAACTCGGCGAGACCGTAGGTGACGTTCTCCGACTCCGGCTCCGCGAGCCCCCGTCCGCCCTCGCCCTCGGCGCCCACCACCCGCAGGGCGCCCCCGGCGACGTACGCGACGAACCGGCCGTCGGGGGAGGGGCGCGGGTCGATCACCGGTCCCGCAGCGGGCAGTTCACGCGCCGTGCCGGCCCTCAGTTCGGCCGTGAAAAGCCGCCCTGACAACGCGAAAGAGGCCAACTCCACGTCCGCGTCGGTGGCGTAGCCGACGATGCCGGCGCCGCCCTCGCGGCTGCGTTCGCGGCGCGCCCGCTCCTCGGCGGACAGCTCCTCGTGATCCCCCTCGAGCAGGGCGCGCGGATCGGCCGCGACGCGCTCCCCGCCTCCCGAAACGTCCAGCACCCACAGGGAACTCGCCCTGTCGGTACCGGAGGAGGAGCGCAGGAACACGACACGGGCGCCGTCGGGCGCCACCGTGAAAGCGCGCGGCGCGCCGAGGGTGAAACGCTGGGTGCGCGCGTGCCGGCGGGGGAAGGAGTCGGACCTCGTCGTCATGGACCGACCATATTGGCCATGCGCCCCCTTGTGCGGCCGTGCGCCGATCGATGCGCAGGCCCGGATAGTTATGATCACTACCGCATAGTGGGTATGAACCTGCTGCTCCTCCTCGTGGATTTATCTGCGAGGAACGCGTTGCCCCTTGGTCCGACCCCCGCGTACTTGGGATCTTTGGAGGTGAGCCGCCGTGGCACTCTCGATTTCGGCGGTGGTGCTGCTGGCGATCGTCGTCTTCCTGTTGGTCAAGAAGTCCGGGCTGAAGGGCGGGCACGCGGTCGTCTGCATCCTTCTCGGGTTCTATCTCGCCTCCTCGACCGTCGCGCCCACGATCAACGACCTGACGACCAACATCGCCAGCATGATCGGCAGCATCAAGTTCTGACATGCGTAGGGTGGGGGCCATGACGGAATCCCCCGCCCGGCGCCTGCTCCTGGTGCATGCGCACCCGGACGACGAGTCGATCAACAACGGCGCGACCATGGCCAGGTACGCGGCCGAGGGTGCCCGGGTGACCCTGGTCACCTGCACGCTCGGCGAGCGCGGCGAGGTCATCCCGCCCGGGCTGCGTCACCTCACCGGCGCGGCCCTGGGCGAGCACCGGCTGGCCGAGCTCACCGCGGCCATGGGCGAGCTGGGCGTCGAGGACTTCCGTCTGCTCGGCGGCCCGGGCCGCTACGGCGACTCGGGAATGATGGGCATCGCCGACAACGACGACCCCGGCTGCTTCTGGCAGGCGGACGTCGACGAGGCCGCCGCCCTGCTCGCCGAGGTGATCCTGGAGGTGCGCCCCCAGGTCCTCGTCACCTACGACGAGAACGGCGGCTACGGGCACCCCGACCACATCCAGACCCACCGCGTCGCCATGCGCGCCGCCGAACTGGCCGCCGCCCAGGGCTGGGAGATCCCCAAGGTGTACTGGAACCGGGTGCCCCGGTCGGTCGCCGAGGACGCCTTCGCCCGGCTCGCGGGCGAGCTGTCCGGCACGCCCTTCGCCAAGGCCGCCGCCGTCGACGACGTACCGGGCGTGGTGGCCGACGACCGGGTCACCGCAGAGATCGACGGCAGCCCGTACGCATCCGCGAAGGCCGCCGCGATGCGCGCGCACGCCACGCAGATCGACGTCGCCCCGCCGTACTTCGCCCTCTCCAACGAACTCGCGCAGCCCCTGTTCACCACCGAGTACTACGAGCTGGTGCGCGGGCGGGCCGCGGCGGCCAGGGAGAACGACCTGTTCGCCGGACTGGGCCCCGGCAAGGAGGAGTCATGAGCGACCGGGGCTCCCTGCTCGCCCAGCCCCTGCGGCCCCCGTCCGCCGGCCGGGTCCTGCTCTACCTCGGCCTCTTCCTGCTCGGCGCGGTCGTCGGGGCGGCCGGTTCGCTCGTGCAGGCCGGCTGGTTCCCCGCCGGGCTGCTGCTCGCGCTCGCCGGCGAGGCCGGACTCTGCCTCGGCGGCGGATGGGCCGTCCGCGGCCGGGGCGGGGCCGTCGCGCCGGCCGCCGGCTGGATCGTCGCCGTCATCCTGCTCACGGCCAGCCGGCCCGAGGGCGACTTCCTTTTCGGCGCGGGAGGCGGCTCGTACCTCTTCCTCCTCGGTGGCATGGCCGTCGCTGTGATCTGCGCCACCATCGGGCAGGGACGGCAACCGGGTGGCGGTGACGCCCGACTTGGCAAGTGACGTACCACTTCGCCATTGAACGCGCGTGGGAGTCCCGTGTGGGTTTCCCCGGCGGTCGTGGGATACGGGCCAGAAGTGGCCAGTATGGTGGTGCGCGCCGCCGAGCTGCCCGTGAGGTCGTGTCGGGCGGCGGAGCCAACCGGGAGAACCTGCCTTGAGTCGTGAAACTGACACTCCGTCCTCCGGGCCCAACGGGCGCGGCGGAGCCGCATACCCGTCGGGGACGCCCCCGTACGGCACCCCCACGGCTTCCGACGCCAGTGCGGACGCGGCCCGTTCGGCCGAGCGGCCGGAGGAGCGCAAGACCGAGACCACGCTGACGACCCGGATCCGGATCAACATCCCCGGGTCGCGGCCCATCCCGCCGGTCGTCGTCCGCACGCCCGTGGCCGAGACCGAGGGCGGCTCCGAAGAGACCGGCGAGAGCGAGCTGCCCCCGCCGGCGACGACCCAGACCATGGGCGTCGTCGAGGCCCCCGCCGAGCCGGCCGGGCCGGGCGACGACAAGACGAGCGACTGGTTCGCGCCACGCAAGTCCGCTCCGGCCAAGGGCGGTCAGGGCGGCGGCGCCACCAACGGCGCAGGTCTGCCGGGCGGTTCGCCCCCGGCCCTGCCGGGCGCCCCGGGCGCTCCCGCGGGCGGTGCACGGCCGAACGGGCCCGCGCCTTCCGGCGGTCCGCGCCAGGGCGCCGGCCGCCCCGGCGGTGTGGTCGGCTCCATGAGCGTGCCCGGCGGCTCCCGGCCCGGCGCCCCGGGCGCACGGCCCGGCGGGACGAACGGCGCCGGACTCCCCGGTGCCACCGGCGGACCGGTGGCTCCCGGGCACGGCGGCGGCACCGGCTCCTTCGACGTGACCGAGGCACTGGCCGCGGGACCGCTCGGCGGCAACGGCACGCGCACCGGCGGCGAGCCGCGCCGTGACGAGCTGCCGTACTTCGCCGAGGGCGACCACGGAGGACAGAACGGGCACAACGGCCAGAACGGTCAGGGGGGTTACGGCGGCCAGGGCGGCCCCCAGGGCCCCGCGGGTCCGACCGGCGGCCCGGTGACCGGCGACGGCCCGAAGGTGCCGCCGATCAGCGCCGGCCCCTCCGGCTTCGCGGGCCCGTCCGGCCCCGGCACCGGCCCGCTGGGCCCGGGCGCGGGCACCGGCCCCCTCGGTCCGGGCCCCGACACCGGCGCGGGTCCCTTCGGCCCGGGCTCCGGCATCGGCGTCGGCCCCCAGGGCGCCGGCCTCGGTCCCGGCGGCGGCCTCAGCGACGACACCGCGATCCTCACCCCGCAGAAGCCGGCTCCCGAGCCCGGCCCGCAGGGCTACCCGGCCCCCGACAACATCTCCGGGCAGACCGTCACCAGCGGCATCCCGGTCGTGCCGGGTGCGGGCTCGCCGTTCGGCCAGGGCGAGCGCCCCGAGGGTTCCGGGCCGCACACGCCCCCGAAGCTGCCCGAGCCGTCCCAGAAGAAGGCGTCCGCGTCCTCCGCCCCGAAGAAAAAGAAGGGGCGCAACAAGCTGGTCCTCCTGGCCGGTCTCGTGGTGGTCGTCGGCGTCGGCGCATACGGCGCCGGGCTGCTGATGAACCACTCCGACGTCCCCAAGGGCACCACCGTGCTGGGCGTCGACATCGGCGGCGGCACCCGCGACGACGCCGTCAAGAAGCTCGACGCCACCTTCGGCGGCCGGGTCGACAAGCCGCTGAAGCTGTCCGTCGGCGGCAAGACCGTCGCCCTCAAGCCGGACCAGGCGGGCCTGCAGTTCGACGAGCAGGCCACGGTCGCGCAGGCCGCGCAGGCCGACTACAACCCGGTCTCCGTCATCGGCTCCCTCTTCGGCAACCACCGGGTCGTCGACCCGGTGATGCCGGTCGACGAGGAGAAGCTGAACGCCGCCCTGCAGTCCGTGGCCGGCGGCTCGGGCTCGATGACCGAGGGCTCGATCAAGTTCGAGTCCGGCAAGGCCGTTCCCGTCTACGGCAAGGCGGGCAAGGGCATCGACGCCACCAGGTCGGCCCAGGCCGTGGTGGAGGCGTACCGCAAGCAGGTCGAGACCGACTCCACCGAGCCCGTCGCGGTCGTCACCACGACCAAGCAGCCGACGATCTCGAACGCCGAGGTCGACCGCGAGATGAAGGCCTTCGCCAAGCCGGCGATGTCGGGCCTGGTCACGGTCAAGACGGACACGGGTGTCACGCTGCCGCTGAGCCCGCAGAACTCCCTGTGGAAGTTCCTCAGGGTCGAGGCCGTCAACGGCAAGCTCGTCGACAAGCCGGACCTGAACGCGCTCAAGCAGCTCTACGGCGGTCAGTTCGACGGTGTCCTGATCACCCGCGGCACCGGCAAGAAGACGGCCGTCACCCCGCAGGACGTCTATGTCGCCCTGCGCCAGGCCCTGCTGAGCAAGACCAACCGGGTCGGGATCATCCAGACCAACCCCAGCTGACGTCAGGCCCGCGAAGGGGGCACCCGGCATCCGCCGGGTGCCCCCTTTCGTCGTATGACATCTGTCATCCGGCAGTCAGGACCGCCGACACTGCCGGGACCCGGGCCTTCGCGGCCACGATGGATCACATGACGACGACAGCGAAAGCGGCCACCGGCACCCCGGTGGTCGGCTTCGACCAGGTGAGCAAGACCTACGGGACCGTACGGGCCGTCGACGGGCTGACCCTCGCCCTGCACCCGGGGGAGACGGTGGCCCTGCTCGGCCCGAACGGGGCCGGGAAGTCGACCACCCTCGACCTGCTGCTCGGCCTGAAGAACGCCGACAGCGGCTCGGTGAAGGTCTTCGGCACCAGCCCCCGAGAGGCCATCGTCGCCGGGCGCGTGGGCGCCATGCTGCAGAGCGGCGGGCTGATGGACGAGGTGACCGTCGCCGAACTGGTCCGGCTCGGCTGCGACCTGCACCCGAGGCCGTACAAGCCGGCCGACGTGCTCGCCCGCGCCGGCATCTCCCAGATCGCCGACCGCAAGGTCAACAAGCTCTCCGGCGGCCAGGCCCAGCGCGTCCGCTTCGCCCTCGCCACCGCCGGCGACAGCGACCTGATCGTCCTGGACGAGCCCACCACCGGCATGGACGTCTCCGCCCGCCAGGCCTTCTGGGCCACCATGCGCGAGCAGGCCGACCAGGGGCGGACCGTGCTGTTCGCCACCCACTACCTGGAGGAGGCCGACGCGATCGCCGACCGCGTGCTCGTCCTGCACCGGGGACGGCTCCTCGCGGACGGCACCGCCGCCGAGATCAAGGCGAAGGCCGGCGCGCGGCGGGTCTCGTTCGACCTGGAGGGCCCCATCGACGAGGCGCCCCTGCGTGACCTGCCCTTCCTGACCTCGCTCACCGTGTCGAACAGCGGCTCCGCCGCGGGCTCCGGACAGACCGTCCGCCTGCAGTCCGCCGACGCCGACGCGACCGTGCACGCCCTCTACGGCCTCGGCCTCTACCCCCGCAACCTCGAAGTCGCCGGGCTCGGCCTGGAGCAGGCCTTCGTCGCCATCACCGCCGCCGAGGAGGCCAAGCAGTCATGAACAGCCTGATCAAGCTGGAACTCACCCGCGCCCTGCGCAACCGCAGGTTCCTGTTCTTCTCCGTGATCTACCCGTCGGTGATCTTCCTGCTCGTCTCCAACCAGTCGGGCAACGTCGGCGGCTCCGGCCTGAGCGTCGCCAAGTACGTCATGGTCTCCATGGCCTCCTTCGGCGCCCTGACCGCCGTCCTGATGGGCAACAGCGAACGCATCGCCAAGGAACGGGAGGGCGGCTGGGTACGGCAGCTGCGGCTGACCACGCTGCCCGGGCGCGGATACGTTCTCGCCAAGACCGCCGGCGCGGCCGTGATCAGCCTGCCGTCCATCGTGGTGGTCTTCCTGGTCGCCGCCGTCGTGAAGGACGTACGCCTGGACGCCTGGCAGTGGCTCGCCCTCACCGGCGCCATCTGGGCCGGCAGCCTGGTCTTCGCCGCGCTCGGCGTCGCCATCGGCTACCTCGCCTCCGGGGACGCGGTCCGCCCGATCACGATGATCGTCTACTTCGGCCTGTCGATCCTCGGCGGCCTGTGGATGCCCTCGTCCACGTTCCCGGGCTGGCTGCAGGACGTCGCCAAGTGGCTGCCCACGCACGCGTACGCTGCCCTCGGACGGGCCATCGAGCAGAGCCAGGCCCCCCACGCCCAGGACATCGCCATCCTCGTCGCCTTCTTCTTCCTCTTCGCGGGCGGCGCGGCCTGGCTGTACCGGAAGGACACGCTGAAGGCGTGAGCGCGATGACGGACGACGGGCTGCCCGAGGAGCTGCGGGCCGAGAACGCGATCCGGGTGGGGCAGCCGCCCCGCAACCGGGCCGAGGCGACGCGCAAGCTCGTCTGGATCCTGCCCTGGCTGATCTTCCTCGGTTCGCCGGTGCAGGACCTGAACTCCGGCCATCACACGACCGCCGCGACCGTGGCCGGCTGGGTGGCCCTGGCCGGCTTCACCGGCGTCTATCTGACCCTGGTCTTCCGGAACATGGGCCGGCCGTTCTCCGGCGGGGCCGTCGGCGGCTTCGTCGCCCTGCTCGGCACCCTCGCCGTGGTCCTGACCCTCACCCTGGGCGGCGACTGGGTCGGGCTCTTCGTCTACGTCTCCGTCGCGTGCGGGGCGACGCTGCCGCAGCGGATCGCGTACTGGGCGGTCGGAGCCAACACCCTGGCGATGATCCTGGTCAGCCTGCGCCTCGGCGAGGACGACTGGAGCCTGGTCCTGGTCGTGGTGCTGCTCGGCTTCGCGATGATGGGCGTGAAGCAACTGGTGCGCACGACGATCGAGTTGCGCAAGGCACGCGCCACGGTGGCCCAGCTGGCCGCCAACGAGGAGCGGCTGCGGCTGGCCCGCGACCTGCACGACCTCCTCGGCCACTCCCTCTCCCTGATCACGCTCAAGAGCGAACTCGCCGGCCGCATGCTCCCCGACCACCCCGACAAGGCGGCCCAGCAGGTCGCCGACATCGAACAGGTCAGCCGGCAGGCCCTCGTAGACGTCCGGGCGGCCGTCTCCGGCTACCGGCGCACCCGCCTGTCCGACGAACTCGCCGGCGCCCAGGTGGCCCTGAAGGCGGCCGGGGTCATCGCCGAGGTGCCCACCGAGCCCGACCTGACGGACGTACCGGAGGAGAGCGAGTCCGCACTCGCCTGGGCGCTGCGCGAGGCCGTCACCAACGTCGTACGGCACAGCGGCGCCGCGCGCTGCACGGTGGAACTGCTGCGCCGCCAGACCCTGGACGGCGCGGTGCTCGAACTCTCCGTGGAGGACAACGGCTCGGGCGGCTCCGGCAAGGACCCCGGCAACGGGCTGACGGGCCTGACCGAGCGGCTGCAGAAGGTCGGCGGCACCCTGGAGGCGGGCCGTGTCAGGAAGGGCTTCCGGCTGGTGGCCCGCGTCCCTCTGGGCGCCACGCCGCCCGTAGGATCCGGGGCATGAGCCCTACGATCAAGGTGCTGCTCGCCGAGGACCAGTCGATGGTCCGCGAGGCCCTGGCCGCGCTGCTCGGGCTGGAGCCCGACATCGAGGTCGTCGCCCAGGTGGCGCGCGGCGACGAGGTGCTGGCCGCGGTGCGCGAGCACGAGGTGGACGTGGCCCTCCTCGACATCGAGATGCCGGGCTGCACGGGCATCGAGGCGGCGGCCCAGGTCCACAAGGCCCTTCCGGCGGTGAAGCTGGTGGTCCTCACCACCTTCGGCCGCCCCGGCTATCTGCGCACCGCCATGGAGGCGGGCGCCGACGCCTTCCTGGTCAAGGACGCGCCCGCCGCCCAACTGGCGCAGGCGGTACGGAAGGTGCTCGCGGGGGAGCGGGTCATCGACCCGACCCTCGCGGCGGCCGCCCTGGCCGAGGGCGCCAACCCGCTCACCGACCGCGAGCGCGAGGTGCTGCGCGCGGCTGCCGACGGCTCGACCAACGCGGAACTCGCCGCGGCCCTCCACCTCTCCCAGGGCACGGTCCGCAACTACCTCTCCACGGCAATCCAGAAACTGGCAGTCCGCAACAGAGCGGAGGCGGTCCGGATAGCGAGAGAGAAGGGCTGGCTCTGATCTCCGGGGGCCGGAATCGCCCCAGGGGCGCGGGGAACTGCGCGACCAGCCACAACCCACCCGCACCCGCACCGCCCCCCAAGCCCCTACGGCGAACCGGCACATGCGGTACGGGTGCCACGGAAGAAGGCCCGGCTGCACCCCCCAGGGGCGCGGGGAACTGCGCGACCAGCCACAACCCACCCGCACCCGCACAGAGACCCCGGCCCCCACGGCGACCCCGCGCACGTCAGTTCAGCATCGCCCGCGCCGACCGGGCCTGCCCCCGCACCCGCTCCGCCGCCCCCTCGTCCACCGCACCGATCAACTCCGCGTACTCCTCCAGCTCCACGGCCCCCTCGACGAAGTCACCCCGCTGGACGAGCAGTTGCGCCCGCTCGTAGCGCAACCGCGCCGGATGCGAGGGCAGCAGCAGCGACAGCTCCACCGCCCACAGCGCCACGTCCGACCGCTCGGGCCGGGCCGCGGCCCACGCACGGACGTTGTTCAGGATCCGCAGGACCACCTCCAGCGGGTCCGCGGGCGTGAGCATCGACGGATGCAGCGGCGCCCCCGTGGCCCCGGCGACCAGCAGCTCGGCATCGCTGCCGCTCAGCACCCGCCCCCCGTCGAACGGGTCGGCGAGCACCTGCTGCTCCTGCGGGCCGAACCCGACCACGAAGTGCCCCGGCAGCGCCACCCCGTACACCGGCGCCCCGGCCCGCCGCGCGACCTCCAGCCACACCACCGACAGCAGGATCGGCAGCCCGCGCCGCCGCCGCAGCACCTCGTGCAGCAGTGAGGACTCCAGACGCTGGTAGTCGGCCGGCGCGCCGCGAAAGCCCTCCCGCTCGCCCAGCAGATGCCGTAGTGCCGTCGCCCACGACAGCGGGCCGCCGGGCCGGAACGGCAGCTGCCCGGCCAGCCGGTCCAGCTCCATCTGCGCCGCGTCCATGCCCGCCTCGTCCAGCGCCCCGTCGGCCTCGGCACCCAGCAGCAGACAGAGCGTGGACAGGTCGGGCCGCTCGGAGCGCGCCTCTTCGGCGAACCGCCGCCGCAGTTCCGCGGACCGCTCGGGGGGCGGGGGATTGGGGGGACGCATAGCAGGCTCGTGCCCTCTCACGGCGATCCGTTACCGGCCACCGCCGCCGGCGGCCGGTTCCCGGTAGTGGTGGTACGCGTGGTGCGCGGCGAACCCCATTCCGGCGTACATCGCCCGCGCCCCCGCGTTGTCCTCCTCGACCTGCAGCCAGGCGGCCGAGGCGCCCTCGTCGAGCGCCCGCCGGGCCAGCGCGGCCAGCACGGTCGTCGCGAGACCCCGGCGCCGCATCGCCGGATCCACCTCGACGGCGGCGAACGAGGCCCACCGCCCGTCCACGACGCACCGCCCGATCGCGGCGGGAGCCCCGTCCCCCGGCACGGTCGCGAACCACACCGAGGGGCCGCTGCCGAGCACCTTCAGCGCCACCTCGCTCACTCCCTTGCGCTGGTACCGCGCGAGCCACGCCTCGTCGGCCCGGCGGGACAGCACCACACCGGCGCCCTCCGCCCGGTCGGCGACCGGTGCGAGCGCCCCGGTCCACAGCTCGGCCGTCACCTCACGCACCCACCCGCGCCGCTCCAGCTCGGCGCAGAGCAGCTCCTGGGTGCCCTCGCCGCCGGTCGCGGTCTGGACGTACGCGGGCAGCCCGCGCTCGCCGTACCAGCGTCGTACGGCGGCCAGCGCCTCGTCGAGGGGCACGCCGGGGTCGCCGAGCGGCAGCACGGAGTTGGCGCGCCGCGTGAAGCCGCCGGCCGCCCGCAGCTCCCACGCACCGAGCCGCTCGCTCTCCACCGGCCGCCACGCGCGCGCGGCGACCTGCGCCAGTTCCGCGTACGAGGCGGCGGGTCCCCGGCGGCGGGCCGGAGCGGCCGGGACCACCTTCCCCGCGACCAGGGAGGATTCCGGGATGCGGACGCTCTCGCCGCTCTTTCGTGTGATCAGCAGCACACCGTCGTCCCATGATGTGAGAACACCGACCGTGTCGGTGAACTTCTCGATGGTGTCCCCAGGATCGCTCAAGCGCCGCACGGAGACACGTTTTCCCACGTCAGCAGCGGTGATACGGACCTCGAGACGTCCGCCGGCCGAGATTTCCACAGGTCAGTTCACCCCTCCTGTTCGGATCTTGCCCCGGAACGGAGATACTAGGGGCGGGCATCGACGACGCCGCGCTCCCGCGCGCCAGGCGGCGGAGCCTGAGGAGGCCCGCCAGCGCCCTATCGAGGAGGAACGACAGCGTGACCTACGTCATCGCGCAGCCTTGTGTCGACGTCAAGGACAAGGCGTGCATCGAGGAGTGCCCGGTCGACTGCATCTACGAGGGCCAGCGGTCCTTGTACATCCACCCGGACGAATGCGTCGACTGTGGTGCCTGTGAGCCGGTATGCCCGGTCGAGGCGATCTTCTACGAGGACGACACTCCGGAGGAGTGGAAGGACTACTACAAGGCGAACGTCGAGTTCTTCGACGAGCTCGGCTCCCCGGGCGGCGCAAGCAAGCTGGGCCTGATCGAGCGCGACCACCCCTTCATCGCCGCGCTGCCGCCGCAGGCCTGACAGGGCGGCGAGCCCACAGCGTCTCTGCCGCCTCGGTCCCGTACGGCCTGATCACCCCCGATCGCCGTGCGGGACCGAGGCGTTTGCCGTACGACCCGAAAGCGAGCGTTGGTCCCGTGTCCGCAGTCTCCGACCGCCTCCCCACCTTCCCCTGGGACAAGCTGGAGCCGTACAAGAAGACGGCCGCCGCGCACCCCGACGGCATCGTCGACCTCTCCGTCGGCACCCCGGTGGACCCGGTGCCCGACCTGATCCAGAAGGCCCTGATCGACGCGGCGGACTCCCCGGGCTATCCCACCGTGTGGGGCACCCCGGCGCTGCGCGACGCGATCACCGGCTGGGTCGAGCGCCGGCTGGGCGCCCGCGAGGTCACCCACCGGCACGTGCTGCCGATCGTCGGCTCCAAGGAACTGGTCGCCTGGCTGCCCACTCAGCTGGGCCTCGGCCCGGGCGACAAGGTCGCCTTCCCGCGCCTGGCCTACCCCACCTACGAGGTCGGCGCCCGCCTCGCCCGCGCCGCGTACGAGGTCTACGACGACCCGACGGAGCTGGACCCTCGGGGCCTGAAACTGCTGTGGCTCAACTCGCCGTCCAACCCGACCGGCAAGGTCCTCTCCAAGGCGGACCTGACCCGGATCGTCGCCTGGGCCCGCGAGCACGGCGTCCTCGTCTTCTCCGACGAGTGCTACCTCGAACTGGGCTGGGAGGCCGACCCGGTCTCGGTCCTGCACCCGGACGTCAACGGCGGCTCCTACGACGGCATCGTCGCCGTCCACTCCCTGTCCAAGCGCTCGAATCTCGCGGGCTACCGCGCCGCCTTCCTGGCCGGCGACCCGCAGGTCCTCGCCCCGCTGCTGGAGATCCGCAAGCACGGCGGCATGATGACGTCGGCTCCCACGCAGGCGGCCGTGGTGGCGGCCCTCGGCGACGACACGCACGTGCGTGAGCAGCGGGAGCGGTACGCGGCCCGCCGCACGACCCTGCGCGCGGCGCTCCTCGGCCACGGCTTCCGCATCGAGCACAGCGAGGCCAGCCTCTACCTGTGGGCCACCCGGGACGAGTCCTGCTGGCGGACCGTGGCCCACCTGGCCGAGCTGGGCATCCTGGTGGCCCCCGGCGACTTCTACGGCACCGCGGGCGAGACGTTCGTCCGCGTGGCGCTGACGGCGACGGACGAGCGCGTACGGGCGGCCGTCGAACGACTGGCCTGAGGTGACGCCCCCAGGGGCGGCGCGGGGAACTGCGCGCCCAGCCCCCACCGGCCTGCGGTCGGCACACGACGAGAAGGGGCCCAGGGAATCACCCTGAGCCCCTTCCGCAGGCGCGGTGCCGTCAGCCGACCGGCAGTCCCTTCAGCGGCAGCGTGTGGGCCGACGGCAGGCCGCCGCCCTTGGCCACCGAGTCGGTCGGCAGCCCGCCCTTGGTCGCCGTCTTGGCCGTGTCGCCGAGCAGGCCCCCGGCCGCCCCCGCGGCCTGGCGCGCGGTCTTCTGCGCGGTGGGCGTCGCCTTCTTCACGGCCTCTCCGCCGGTCTTGCCGGCAGCGGGCACCGCCTGCTTGACCGCCTTGCCGCCCGCGTCGCCCGCGAGCCCGGTGACGTGCTGGGTCGCCCCGTCGGTGGTGCTGCCGACGTTCGCGCCGTCCAGGGCGGTCAGCCCGCCGAGGCCGGGGGTGGCGGGCAGTTCGGTGGCCGCGCTCGCGGAGCCGGCCGCACCTACCCCGGCAGCCGCTCCCGCTGCGACGAGCAGCGCGGCACGGGCGATCCGACGGGTCAGGGGGAGGGACATGATGCTCCTGTTGATCGACTGGGTGTTGATCGTCCGGGCTCGGACGCAGTGACTACCGCTCGAAGCCCGCGAAGGTTGCGGAGCACCAACGCAAAGAGTTGGCAATGTGTCGCATTATCGGCTGCGGATAAAACCGGGCAAAGATGCCGCGGTCCGAAAGTGTGCCGAATCCTTCCCGCCCTTTGTTCCCAACGGTTTTTGCAGTTGCGAGGGTGACAGCGCGAAAACCTGCGCAGAGCACCGGGCCGAACGGCTCCGGCTAACTCGCCAGGGTGAATCCCCGCACTACTGCCCAGTGACGATTCGGACGGCTTCCGTGTCCTTTTCCGGTCCGTGGCCGCCCTGCGCACCGGTCGTGCGCCACTGGCTGTCGGTGTTCCCGGCGACCCACTCCCGCCCGCCGAACGAGACGCGTTCGATGTGCAGGGCGGTGGCGTTGGCCACGGCCCAGTGCGCCAGCTGCCAGCCGCGCCGGTCGGCCGAGCGCCCCTTGGCGGGGCTGGTGCCGGCGTCCACGGGCAGTGTGACCGTCCGCGCGCCCGCCCCCGGAGCCGGCGAGGACGCCGACGTGCCGCCGCCCACCTCGGCGCCGGCCGGCTGCAGGACGTCGCGGCCGAAGTCCCGTACGAGAGCGGCCCGCACCGCGTCCGGGCCGGCCGCTCGCACCGTCGTGGCGTCCACGCGGCCCTGGCAGGTCAGCGTGGCCGGCGATGACCCGGTCAGAGCGGCGGCGAGCAGCGCGGCGTCCGGCTCGTGCTTGGCGTACGCCTCCGGGAAGCCGCTGCGCTGCACCCGCTGCGCGGCCACCGTCAGCGGCAGCTTCGTGTAGTCCGGCACCTTGGCGAGGTGCTCGTAGAAGATGTTCGCCGCGTACGTCGGGTCCAGGATCTGCTTCTGCGTGCCCCAGCCCTGCGAGGGGCGCTGCTGGAAGAGCCCGAGCGAGTCCCGGTCGCCGTGCTCGATGTTGCGCAGCCCCGACTCCTGGATGGAGGTCGCCAGCGCGATGGCCACCGCCCGCTCGGGCATGCCGCGCCCGGTGCCCACGGCGGCGATCGTCGCGGCGTTCACCGCCTGCTCCGGCGTGAACTCGTACTGCTCGCCGTCCTGTCTGCCCGAGACCACCTTGCAGCCCGGCCCGTGGCCTCCGGTGACGTACTGCACGACGAGGTAGCCCGCGAGGGCGAGCAGGACCACGAGTGCCGCCCCGATTCGCAGGAGGCGGCCACGGCGCTTGACGGTGGATGACGGCTCCGGCACGCCGTACAAGGTAGCCGAGGCGGTCGCGCCCCCGGCGTCCGGTACGCGACAGTGGGCCGGAGCCCGGCGGGTTAGGGTCGAGGCCATGGCCGACAGCCCACTTGACCTCAACTCGAACGCCGCCGAGCTCACCGCCCAGCTCGTCGACTTCCCCTCCGAGAGCGGCACCGAGAAGCCTCTCGCCGACGCGATCGAGGCCGCCCTGCGCGCCCTGCCGCACCTCACGGTCGACCGCCACGGCAACAACGTCGTGGCCAGGACGGACCTGGGGCGCCCGGAGCGGGTGATCCTCGCCGGCCACATCGACACGGTCCCCATCGCGGACAACGTGCCCTCGCGGCTCGACGAGGACGGCGTCCTGTGGGGCTGCGGCACCTGCGACATGAAGTCCGGGGTGGCGGTCCAGCTGCGCATCGCGGCCACGGTCCCGGCCCCCAACCGCGACCTGACCTTCGTCTTCTACGACAACGAGGAGGTCCAGGCCGAGCTCAACGGCCTCCGGCACGTCGCCGAGGCGCACCCCGAGTGGCTGGAGGGCGACTTCGCGGTGCTGCTGGAGCCGTCGGACGGCCAGGTCGAGGGCGGCTGCCAGGGCACCCTGCGGGTACTGCTGAGGACCAGGGGCGAGCGCGCCCACTCCGCGCGCGGCTGGATGGGCTCCAACGCGATCCACGCGGCGGCGCCGATCCTCGCGAAGCTCGCCGCGTACGCGCCGCGTCACCCGGTGATCGACGGTCTGGAGTACCGCGAGGGCCTGAACGCGGTGGGCATCTCGGGCGGCGTGGCGGGCAACGTCATCCCCGACGAGTGCGTCGTGACCGTGAACTTCCGCTACGCGCCCGACCGCACCGGGGAGGAGGCGATCGCGCACGTCCGCGAGGTCTTCGCGGACTGCGGGGTCGAGGAGTTCGTGATCGACGACCACAGCCCCGGCGCCCTGCCCGGCCTCTCCCACCCCGCGGCGGCGGCGTTCATCGAGGCGGTCGGCGGCACCCCGATGCCGAAGTACGGCTGGACGGACGTCAGCCGTTTCTCCGCGCTCGGCGTCCCCGCGGTCAACTACGGCCCCGGAAACCCGCATTTGGCGCACAAGCGGGACGAACGGGTGGAAATCGCCAAGATCCTCGCCGGTGAGGAGCGCCTGCGCAACTGGCTGACACGCTGAGGTCCCTCCTCCGTAACCCGCGTAGACCTACGCTGAGGTGGAAACACCCGCAAGTGGAGGGAGCGCGTATGCCTACCGGGAACCCCGAGGGCAAGAAGGTGCCACCGGACGAGCAGCGCCTGGGCCCGGTCCTCCGCAGGCGAGGTCAGGTGACGGCCAGCACGACCGACCAGCGGCTGCTGGACGAGCGCGCGCCCACGGACTGGGTGCACACCGACCCCTGGCGTGTGCTGCGCATCCAGTCGGAGTTCATCGAGGGCTTCGGCACCCTGGCCGAACTCCCGCCCGCGATCAGTGTCTTCGGCTCGGCCCGCACCGCCGTCGACTCGCCCGAGTACGAGGCCGGGGTGCGGCTGGGCAGCGCGCTCGTCGAGGCCGGCTGGGCCGTCATCACCGGCGGCGGCCCGGGCGCCATGGAGGCGGCCAACAAGGGCGCCTGCGAGGCGGGCGGCGTCTCGGTGGGGCTCGGCATCGAGCTCCCCTTCGAGCAGGGCCTCAACCCCTACGTCGACATCGGACTGAACTTCCGCTACTTCTTCGTCCGGAAGATGATGTTCGTCAAGTACGCGCAGGGCTTCGTCGTCCTGCCCGGCGGCCTCGGCACCCTCGACGAACTCTTCGAGGCCCTCACCCTCGTGCAGACCCAGAAGGTCACCCGCTTCCCCATCGTCCTGTTCGGCACCGACTACTGGGGCGGCCTCGTCGACTGGCTGAAGAACACGCTGATCGCCCAGGGCAAGGCCTCCGCGGCGGACCTGCTCCTCTTCCACGTGACGGACGAGGTCGAGGAGGCCGTGGCCCTGGTGTCGAAGGAGGCGGGCCGCTAGAGGGCGCCGGGCCGACGGTGGTGTGCGGGGGCTACGCCAGCCCCCGCCGGGCCACCGCGGGCGGGCGGTGCCCCGCGATCGACGCCACCATGTCCAGCACCTGACGGGTCTCCGCGACCTCGTGCACCCGGTACACCTGTGCCCCGAGCCACGCGGAGACCGCGGTGGTGGCCAGCGTGCCCACCACCCGCTCCTTCACCGGCTTGTCCAGCGTCTCGCCCACGAAGTCCTTGTTGGACAGCGAGACGAGCACGGGCCACCCCCTGTCGACCATCTCGCCCAGCCGCCGCGTCGCCTCCAGGCTGTGCCGCGTGTTCTTCCCGAAGTCGTGCCCGGGATCGATCAGCACGGACTCCCGCGGCACTCCCAACGCCACCGCCCGCTCCGCGAGCTTCAGCGTCACCCGCAGGATGTCCGCCATGACGTCGTCGTACGTCACCCGGTGCGGCCGCGTGCGGGGCTGCGCGCCCCCCGCGTGCGTGCACACCAGCCCCACCCCGTGGCGCGCCGCCACCTCCGCGAGCCCCGGGTCCACCCCGCCCCACGCGTCGTTCAGCAGGTCCGCCCCCGCCTCGCACACGGCCTCGCCGACCTCGGCGCGCCAGGTGTCGACGCTGATCACGACGTCCGGGAAGCGCCGCCGCACCTCCGCCACGAACCCGACGGTCCGCCGCGCCTCCTCCTCGGCGGTCACCTCCTCGCCCGGCCCGGCCTTCACGCCCCCGATGTCGACGATGGCGGCCCCCTCGGCCACCGCGTGCTCCACGCGCGCGAGGGCGGGCTCGTCGAGGAACGTCGCCCCCTGGTCGTAGAAGGAGTCCGGCGTCCGGTTCACGATCGCCATGATCACCGGCTCGTGCGCCCCGAACTCACGCCCGCCCAGCCTGAGCATCCGCTGTGACCTCTCGTAGTACGACCTGGGTGTCCTGGCCTTTCGGCCGTCTGCGACCCTAACTGTCAGACTCGCATGGCACGATCGGACCCTGACACACGAGGCTTCGTCGAGCTTCCTGACACCGAGCGTGGGGACCACCGCGATGGTTATGTTCTTGTTCCTGGTCGTCGCTCTCGCCGTCGTGGTCGCCGCGGTCACCCTGGCCGTGGTGGGCGGCGGCGAGGGCGAGGGTCCGTTGCCCGAGGTGGCCCCGGACCGGCTGCGGGACCCACTGCCGCTGGACCGCCCGGTGGGCCGGGCGGACATCGACGCACTCCGCTTCCCCCTCGCCGCCCGCGGCTACCGCATGGCGGACGTCGACGACGCCCTCAACCGGCTCGCCGCCGAACTCTCCGAGCGCGACGCCCGCATCGCCGACCTGGAGTCGGCCCTGGCGGGCGCCCGGGCGGCGGCCCACGCCCCGCACGTCTCCATGGAGAAGCCGGCCGACGGCCAGGGGGAGCAGCGGTGACCGACGGCGCCGCCATCGCCGGCCCGGACGGCGCGCTGCGCTGCCCCTGGGCCCTGTCCACCGAGGACTACGTGGCCTACCACGACGAGGAGTGGGGCCGCCCGGTCCACGGCGACGACGCCCTCTTCGAACGCCTCAGCCTGGAGGCCTTCCAGTCCGGCCTGTCCTGGATCACCATCCTGCGCCGCCGCCCCGGCTTCCGCGCCGCCTTCGCCGACTTCAGGATCGGCAAGGTCGCCGCCTTCACCGAGTCCGACCGCGCCCGGCTGCTCACCGACCCCGGCATCATCCGCAACGCCGCGAAGATCGACGCGACCCTGTCGAACGCGCGGGTGCTTGCCGAGTGGGCGCCGGGCGACCTGGACGACCTCATCTGGTCCCACGCCCCCGAGCCCGGACCGGCACCGAGGACGCTCGCGGACGTCCAGGCCGTCACCCCGGAGTCGACGGCCCTGTCCAAGGCCCTGAAGAAGAAGGGCCTGCGCTTCGTGGGCCCGACCACGGCGTACGCCCTGATGCAGGCGTGCGGCCTGGTCGACGACCACTTGGAGGCGTGCGTCGCACGCCTCGCGTGACGGCGCCGGCCGGGCTCAGCGGCCCAGGTACTTCGGCTTCTCCTTGTTGACGAACGCCTGCACCGCGATGACGTGGTCCTCGGACGACCCGGCCCGGGTCTGCAGCTCGTCCTCCTTCTCCAGGCTCTCCTGGAGGGAGTGGGACAGCGCGTAGGCCAGGGACTCCTTGATCGCCCCGTACGCCACCGTCGGCCCCTCGGCCAGGGCCCGCGCCGCCTTCTCGGTCTCGGCGCGGAACTCGCCGGCCGGCACCAGACGGTTCACGATCCCGAGGTCGTGCGCCTCCTGCGCGGTGATGCTGCGCGGGAAGAGCAGCAGGTCGGCGGCGCGGCCGGGCCCGACGACCCGCGGCAGCGTCCAGGAGATCCCGGAGTCGGCGGTCAGCGCCACCCCGGCGAAGGACGTGTTGAAGGCGGCGGTGTCGGCGACGACCCGGTAGTCCGCGGCGAGCGCCAGCCCGAAGCCCGCTCCCGCGGCGACGCCGTTGACGCCCGCCACCACCGGCTTCGGCATCTCCACCAGGGCCCGCACGATCGGGTTGTAGTGCTCCTTGACCGTGCTCATCGTGTGAGACGATCCCGTCTCCCGGTCCGACGCCAGCAGCCCGATGTGCTCCTTGAGGTCCTGTCCGACGCAGAACGCCCGCTCTCCGGCGGCGGTCAGCAGCACCGCCCGTACGGCGTCGTCACCGGCCGCCTCCCGGACCGCCTCCCGCAGCGCGACCTTCGTCGCGATGTTCAGCGCGTTCATCGCCTCGGGGCGGTTCAGCGTGATCGTCGCGAGTCCGGCGCTCACCTCGTAGAGCACGGTGTCGGCCATGGTGTGTCCCCTCCGCAGTCGCGGCTGCGGGCGTACCGGCCGGTACGCCCTTGTCCACAGGACAGCATGGCGGAGATCACCGCCGCACGACCGGAACGGACGTGTGACCTGCGTCAAAGAATTCTGCTGGGTTTTTGGGCGACGGATACCCGCGGGGTCGCGCAGTATCGCAGTCACATCGCCGAATTGGGTGGTTTTGCTCGCGCGCGTTGCCCAAGCGATGCCGACCGATGTTGGTCATCGGGTCCTGAGATGCGGGATAATGGCTTGGAAGCAATGTGTTCGATGCCGGTGTCGCGTGTCCAAGTCCCACGCCTGGACCGCGCGTGCCCTCCAGGGCCGTCGGCTTTGACGATGAGCTGGTTTCAGGAAGGGGAACGAGCATGGCGGCCATGAAGCCGCGAACGGGTGATGGCCCGCTCGAGGTGACCAAGGAGGGGCGGGGCATCGTCATGCGCGTTCCGCTCGAAGGCGGCGGTCGGCTCGTCGTCGAGCTGACCCCTGACGAGGCCGACGCGCTCGGCGACGCCCTCAAGAAGGTCGTCGGCTGACGCGGAAGCGACGATACCCTTTCAGCTGCCCCGGCATCCAAACGATGCCGGGGTTGCTGTTTTCCCGGGGATGCGTACGTTCCCCACGTGCCGTCGCGCGGCAGGTCAGCGCTTGACCGCGCACAGCAGGCCGTCGCCCACCGGGATCAGCGACGGCACCAGTTCCTGGCTCTCGCGCACCGCCCGAAGCAGTTCCCGCAGCCGCAGCACCTCGGTCGGCTGCGGGCCCGAGTCGACCGTGCGTCCGTTGGCGAAGACGCCCTCGAAGACCACCAGACCGCCCGGACGGAGCAGGCGCAACGATTCAGCGAGGTAGTCCATGACCTCCTGCCGGTCGCCGTCGCAGAAGACGAGGTCGTAGCCGGCGTCCGCGAGGCGGGGCAGGACGTCCAGGGCGCGGCCCGGGATGAAGCGGGCGCGGTTGCTGGCGAACCCGGAGGCACGGAAGGCCTGACGGGCGAACTGCTGGTGCTCGGGCTCCGGATCGACCGTGGTCAGCACGCCGTCCGGGCGCATGCCGTGCAGGAGGTGGATACCGGAGACGCCGGTGCCGGTGCCGATCTCGGCCACCGCCTTGGCGTCCACCGAGGCCGCCAGCAACCGCAGCGCGGCGCCCGTGCCGGGCGACACCGAGCGCAGCCCCGCCTCGCGGGCCCGGTCCCGGGCCCAGCGCAGGACTTCGTCCTCGGCGACGTAGGCGTCGGCGAACGCCCAGCTCGTCTGCCGGTTGCCGGTAATGACCCTCTCCTGTCCCCGTGGTTGCCTCGGCGTGACTGTATCCGTTGGGCCCGGGAACCCGCTGATGGGACCGGGCGTTTAGAAGGGTGTGGACGACCGCGGGGGGACACAGTTGGATCACGACGACGGACGGGCGGCCGAGCAGCTGCGGACGCAGCGGGCCGAGCCGTATCAGCCCAGATCAAATTCTCGTAAAACCGCTTATCCGGTCCTAACGGGCGAGGTGGCTATGGTAGGGGCTCCACTGGACACCACCAGAGATGACAGGGGAGGTGCGGCCGCGCCCAACGGGGATCGGGGTGGAGTGCTGCGGCGCTTCCTCGGATCAGCGGGCAGGCCGAAATCCGTGAACGACACCGCTGCTGACCCCAGCCACGCCGCTGACCACGCCCAGACCGCGACGTTCTCCACCGACGCGGACGGGCAGGCGTGGACTCCGCCCACCTGGGAGGAGATCGTCAGCATGCACAGCGGCCGGGTGTACCGGCTGGCCTACCGCCTGACCGGCAACCAGCACGACGCCGAGGACCTCACCCAGGAGGTCTTCGTCCGTGTCTTCCGCTCCCTGTCGACGTACACGCCGGGCACCTTCGAGGGCTGGCTGCACCGCATCACCACCAACCTCTTCCTGGACATGGTCCGCCGCAAGCAGCGCATTCGCTTCGACGCGCTCGGCGAGGACGCGGCCGAGCGGCTGCCCAGCCGCGAGCCCAACCCCCAGCAGATCTTCAACGACGCCCACTTCGACGCGGACGTCCAGCAGGCCCTCGACACCCTCGCGCCCGAGTTCCGCGCCGCGGTCGTCCTGTGCGACATCGAAGGACTGTCGTACGAGGAGATCGCCGCGACCCTGGGCGTCAAGCTCGGCACGGTCCGCTCCCGGATCCACCGCGGCCGCTCTCAGCTGCGCAAGGCCCTCGCGCACCGGTCACCCGAGGCCCGGGCGGCCGAGCGCCGCTCCTTCGTGCCCCGGGTGGCCGCTCTGGGGGGAGGGGGCGCGACCGCGTGAGTGGATCACGACCCAACCCGGCGGAACGCCGCCTGGCCGAACAGCATCTGGGAGACCGGCTCTCCGCCCTGGTGGACGGAGAGCTCGGACATGAGACGCGCGAGCGGGTCCTCGCCCACCTGGCCACCTGCGCCAGGTGCAAGGCGGAGGCGGACGCGCAGCGCCGACTGAAGAACGTCTTCGCGGAGGCGGCCCCGCCACCCCCGTCCGAGAGTTTCCTGGCCCGACTCCAGGGACTTCCCGCGGGAGGTGACCCGGACGGCGGTGGCACGCCGTTCGACGGGGGTGGATTCGCCGGACTGCCAGGACGCCTCCCGGGCGCAGCGACGACCGGGGTCTTCGGCCTGAAGCGCGGCGACCGCTTCGCGTTCGACTACGTCCCCTCGGGGCCGGGGTCGCACACGGCTCCCGCCCTGCCCGCCTCCGGTCCGCGCGACGCCGGCCGGGGATTCCGCATCCACGACGTCAGCCGTCACGAGAACGACCGTCCGTCCTCGCGCGGTATGCGGTTCGCGTTCGTCGCCGCCGGCGCGGTGTCGCTCGCCGCGATCGCGCTGGGCGGGGTCACGACCGGCACACCGACCGTCACCGCCGCGGACGCGCGCGGCGGAACGGGCGCCGGCAGCAACGTGACGCCGGCGCGCACGCAGGGCTCGGGAGCCGCGTCGGCCCCCGAGCAGCGGCGCAGGAACGTCGGCCCGCTCCTCGCCCAGCAGGGCCGGACCTCACTCGGTGACACCCCGGTGGCGCCCACCGAGGCGTCCGCGCCGCTGCTGTCGGGAGTGCCGCGTCCCGCGGGCGCCGAGCAGCAGACACTGCACACGCTGACCGCCCCCGTGGTGGCCGGCGCGGCCGTGATGTCCCCGCTGATACGTCCGCTCACCGTGTCCACACCGCTCACCCTGACCTCGTGGTCGACCGTCCCCGAGGTGACCCGTCCCGGCGTCCTCACCGCGCCCGTCCCCGGCCCGGACTCTCCTCCCTCCCCGTCCGCCTCCTCCCGCTGACCCGGCTCCGCGAACCTGGTTGAATCCGGGGTGGGCCGTGCCCACGGCGGGCAGCCGGGCGCGGAGTCGACGAACCGCGGCCACCGTGAGGTCCGTGCCGCGGTGAGCTGTGGGGAGAGCATGGACGAGGGGAAGCCGACGAAGCCGAAGTGGTGGAACCGCACGGGCCGTCAGGCCGCTGCCGACACCGACGGCGACTTCGAACTCCAGCGGCCGGCGGTGCCGGGGGCCGACGGCGACTTCGAGCTGCAGCGCCCCCGGGAAACGGCTGCCGCCGAAGGGGAAGGATCTGACGCGTCCGGCGTACGGGGCGACGTCGATACGGCCCGGCCCGCCGAGACACCGACGGACGGCCAGGCCCCGGAGGCACCGGCTCCCACGGCGCACCCCGCTCCGGCGACGGCCCCGGCGGCCGACTCCGCTCACGCGGCGACCGCCGCCCCAGCCCCGCCGCTGGAGCTGCGCAAGCCGCTGCACGACCCCGACCCCTACAGCACCCCGCCGTACGGCGAGCCCGGCCCCTGGGCCCCCGCCCCACCGGTCCAACACCCGGCGACCCCGGTGCCTCATGGGACAGCGCCCCACGGCGCGGCGCCCCACGGCGCGGCCACACCGGCCCACGGCCCGACGACTCCGGCGCCGCACGGCACGGCGGCCCCGACGCCCCACAGCGCGGCCACGGTCACACCGGCCCACGACACGGCGGCCCCGGCGCCCCACGGCACGACGACTCCGGCGCCGCATAGCGCGGCGGCCCCGGCGCCCCACGGCGCGGCCACACCGGCCCACGGCACGGCGGCCCCGGCCCCGCATGGCACGGCGACCCCCGCACCTCTAGGCCCGGCGACCCCTGCCGCAGCCTCGCCGCTCCAGCACCCGGCGGCCGTACCGCCGCACGGCACGACGACCCCGCCGCCGCACGGCGCGACGACCCCGCTGCCGCACGGCGCGACCACCCCGCCGCCCCCCGGCACGGCGGCCTCCGCGCCCCTGCCGGATCCCGGTGCGCAGCCGGTCCCGGCGGGGCCGCCTGGGGCGGACGCCGTCCAGCAAGGGCCGCCCAGCATGGCCCAGGTGCCGTCGGCCGACCCCTGGCGGAACTACGACCCGTGGGCGCAGGCCCCCACGCCCGGTCCCCTCCAGCAGTCCGGTGCGTCGCGCGGCGGCCGGCCGCCGCGGCGCGGGCGGAGGGTCCTGGTGCTCGGGGCCCTGGTGCTCGCCCTCGTGGCCGGAAGCGTCGGCGGGGTCATCGGGGCGTATCTGGAGCGGAACGGCGGCGTGGGCGCCGTAGAGCTGCCGCAGGCCGGGAAGGAGCCCGCCGGGCGGGCGCCGGACAGCGTGGCCGGGATCGCCGCGCGGGCGCTGCCCAGCGTGGTGACCCTGCATGTGACCGGCGCCGAGGAATCCGGTACCGGAACCGGCTTCGTGCTGGACGGCCTCGGGCACATCCTCACCAACAACCACGTCGTCGAGCCCGCCGGATCCGGCGGGCGGATAACCGTCACCTTCAACAGCGGCGAGACCGCCAAGGCCACCGTCGTGGGCCGGGACAGCGGATACGACCTCGCCGTCGTCAAGGTGAGCGGGGTGAGCGGCCTGAAGCCCATGCCCCTCGGCAACTCCGACAACGTCCAGGTCGGCGACCCCGTCGTCGCCATCGGCGCCCCCTTCGACCTGGCGGGCACGGTCACGTCCGGCATCATCAGCGCCAAGGAGCGGCCCATCACGGCCGGCGGCGACAGTGCCGACGGGACCGACGTGTCCTACGTCGACGCCCTGCAGACCGACGCGCCGATCAACCCCGGCAACTCCGGCGGCCCCCTCCTCGACTCGCAGGGCCCGGGTCATCGGCATCAACTCCGCCATCCGCTCCGCCGACGACGGCTCGGACTCCGGCAGCGGGCAGGCCGGTTCGATCGGCCTCGGGTTCGCCATCCCCGTCAACCAGGCCAAGCGTGTCGCCGAGGAGCTCATCAACACCGGCCACGCCACCCACCCGGTCATCGGCGTGACCCTCGACATGAGCTACACCGGCGACGGCGCCCGCGTCGGCACGAAGGCCTCCGGCGGCGGCTCCGCCGTCACCGCGGGCGGCCCCGGCGACAAGGCGGGCATCGAGCCCGGCGACGTCATCACCGCCGTCGACGGCCAGCCCGTCCACTCCGGCGAGGAACTGATCGTCAAGACCCGCGCCCACCGCCCCGGCGACCGCCTGGAGGTGACCCTGCGGCGGGACGGCAAGGAGAAGAGGATCTTCCTGGTGCTCGGCTCCTCCGGCAGCGGCTGATCTGACACGAACCTCACAGGCGCGCCCCGCAACCTGCGCCCACAAGGCAAACAACCCCCAAAACCGCACACGCGGCCACATTCCAAGGCCCCGGGACGGTACCGGTCGTACAGGATGGCCGGGTACCGTGGACCCGGCCCGGACCACGGAAGACCGCACAGACCGCGAGGGCCGAGGACCGAGGACATCGCTAGGAGCTTCAGGTGTTCAATGACGTAGGACCGCTCGAGCTGGTCACGCTCGTTGTCCTTGCCGTGCTCGTCTTCGGTCCGGACAAGCTCCCGAAGGTCATCCAGGACGTCATGCGGACCATCCGCAAGATCCGGGAGTTCTCGGAGAGCGCCAAGCAGGACATCCGGTCCGAACTCGGCCCCGAGTTCAAGGACTTCGAGTTCGAGGACCTCAACCCCAAGACGTTCATCCGCAAGCAGCTGGACAACGACGACCTGGGGCTCAAGGAGATCCGCAACGGCTTCGACCTGAAGAAGGAGATGGCCGAGGTCACCGAGGCGGTGCAGACCTACGACGCCGACTCCGCCCCGTCGGCCGCGAACGGTTCTGCCGGCCCTGTCGGCGGTCGCGTCGACATGACGAAGAAGCCCGAGGAAGACGGCCGTCCGCCCTTCGACGCGGACGCCACCTGAGCCGTACGGCTGAGGGCCCGGAAGCCGTCGTACGTGACGCGTTTCATACTCGGTGCCGCCCTCGCACGGCCTGAACCGACCCCCCTCGCCGCCCCACGCGGCGGGCGGTTTCCCGGCTGTCCGGAGCGGGGTGGCTATGCTGCCGAGTTGTTGTGCGGACCGGACGAGTCAGCCCGAAGGGGGGCGGGCCGCTCCGGTCCGACGAGAGCGAGGAGGCGTCCGGGCACATGGAGACGACGAGTCAGGCAGTCGCGCAGGCGCCGGCCGCGGAGGGCGGACAACACGTCCCCTCCGCCCGGCGCACGGTCGACGGCTACCTGCAGGCGCCCTTCCCGTGGTACGGCCTCGACGAGGCGTTCACGGGACCGCGCTGGCTGATGCAGGTCGGTACGGCGGCCGACGGAGCCGTCGAGCACGGGTCGATCGGGCACGGCGACGAGCCCTCGGTCAAGAACGAGGTGGGCAGCACCGGTGAGCCGCGGGAGAAGTTCGCGGTCGTCGTGACGGTCGCCGCGAACCCCTCCCGCAGGAGCGCCGACGGCACCGGCCTGCTGGAGGCCACGTCGGTCTCCTCCGCGGCGTGGCTGGCGGGGGTGGGACTGCTGTCGTTCACCTGGCCCGGCCAGATGGACCACACCCTGCGGGACGACTGGCTGGAGCAGCAGACCGAGACGGCCTGGGCGCTGGCCGACGACCTGGAGGGCCCCGAGTGGTCGACGCTCTCCCTGCCGGTGGACGGCGTGCCCACGCCCTTCCACTACCGCGAGTCGGAGTTCGGCTGGGTGCTCGCCGGCTCCACGCAGGAAGGCGTGCACGTGGGCGCCTACGGCAGGGGCATGAGTGCGTACGGGCTCGGCTTCGCCATGATCAAGGACATCGGCTCGTACGCGTGACGTGCCGGTCGGGGGACTGCGGGCCGTGAGTGGCTGGCCGCGCAGTTCCCCGCGCCCCGAGGGCGACGATCTAGAACTTGTTCTTCGGGGTGATCCCCAGGGACATCCCCGAAAGACCCCGCTGCCGGCCGCCCAGCTTGCCCGCGATGCCGCGCAGGGCCGCGCCCGCCGGGCTGTCGGGGTCGGTCAGGACCACCGGCTTGCCCTCGTCGCCGCCCTCGCGCAGCCGGACGTCGATCGGGATGCTGCCCAGCACCGGGACCGTCGCGCCCGTCGTGCGGGTCAGGCCGTCGGCGACCGACTGGCCGCCGCCCGTGCCGAAGACGTCGACCATCTCGCCGCAGTGCGGGCAGGGCAGGCCGGACATGTTCTCGACCACGCCGACGATCTTCTGGTGGGTCTGCACGGCGATGGAGCCCGCCCGCTCGGCCACCTCGGCGGCCGCCTGCTGCGGGGTCGTCACGACCAGGATCTCGGCGTTCGGGACCAGCTGCGCCACCGAGATCGCGATGTCGCCGGTGCCCGGGGGCAGGTCCAGCAGCAGGACGTCCAGGTCGCCCCAGTAGACGTCCGCGAGGAACTGCTGCAACGCGCGGTGCAGCATCGGGCCGCGCCACACGACCGGCGCGTTGCCCGGGGTGAACATGCCGATGGAGATGACCTTCACGCCGTTCGCCGACGGCGGCATGATCATGTTCTCGACCTGGGTGGGACGGCCGTCGGCGCCCAGCATGCGCGGCACGCTGTGGCCGTAGATGTCGGCGTCCACGACACCGACCTTCAGGCCGTCCGCCGCCATCGCCGCCGCCAGGTTCACCGTCACCGACGACTTGCCGACGCCGCCCTTGCCGGAGGCGACCGCGTACACGCGGGTGAGCGAGCCCGGCTTGGCGAAGGGGACCTCGCGCTCGGCCTGGCCGCCGCGCAGGGCGTTGGCCAGCTCCTTGCGCTGTTCGTCGCTCATCACGTCGAGCACGACGTCGACACGGCTGACGCCCTCCACCCGGGAGACCGCCTCGGTCACGCGCTGGGTGATCGTCTCGCGCATCGGGCAGCCGGAGACCGTCAGGTACACGGTGACCGCGACCGCGCCGTCTGCCCCGATCTCCACCGATTTGACCATCCCGAGCTCGGTGATGGGGCGGTTGATCTCGGGGTCGTTCACCGTCGCCAGTGCCTCGCGCACCGCGTCTTCGCTAGCCATAGGAACGATGGTACGGCTCGGTGGCCGGGCCCGGGTAAGCCCGTCACCGGTCGTCTACGTCACGTGCCCGCGGCCGTTCTGCCGGGAATACGGCATGTTCGTGATGCCCGTCCTTGCGGCCGTCCAGCTCCTTCATCAGATCTTGCAGCTCGGAGCGCATCCAGTCGCGGGTGGCGACCTCGCCGAGGCCGATGCGCAGGGCGGCGATCTCCCGGGTCAGGTACTCGGTGTCGGCGATGGAACGCTCGTTCTGCTTGCGGTCCTGCTCCAGGTTGACCCGGTCGCGGTCGTCCTGCCGGTTCTGCGCGAGCAGGATCAGCGGGGCGGCGTAGGAGGCCTGCAGGGACAGCATCAGGGTCAGGAAGATGAACGGGTAGTTGTCGAAGCGCAGGTCCTTCGGCGCGAACACGTTCCACGCCACCCACATGATGATGACGACCGTCATCCAGACGATGAACCGCCCGGTGCCCAGGAAGCGCGCGATGCGCTCCGACAGCCGCCCGAAGGCCTCCGGGTCCCACTCGGGCACCAGCCGCCGGCGCGGCGGACGCGGCTGGTCCAGCCGGGGTCGCGGCCGTGTGCTCGCCGTCGCGCCCGCCGGGGTCCGCTCACGTGTGCTCTCGCGCTCAGGAGCCATGCGCGCTCACCCCCTCGGTGTCCTCGTCGTCCAGGTGGAACTCCGTCTCCCGCCAGTCCTCGGGCAGCATGTGGTCGAGGACGTCGTCCACGGTCACCGCGCCCAGCAGCGACCCGGACTCGTCCACCACGGGCGCCGCGACCATGTCGTACGTCGCGAAGAACCCGGCGACGACCTGCAGCGGATCGTCCGGGTCCAGCGGCTGCAGGTCGTCGTCGATGATCGAGCTGACCAGGGTGTACGGCGGGTCGCGCAGCAGGCGCTGGAAGTGGACCGTGCCCAGGTACTTGCCGGTGGGGGTCTCGTCCGGCGGGCGGCAGACGTAGACCTGGGCGGCGAGGGCGGGGGAGAGGTCGGCGTTGCGCACCCGGGCCAGGGCGTCGGCGACGGTGGCGTCCGGCCGCAGCACGATCGGCTCGGTGGTCATCAGACCGCCCGCCGTGTGCTCCTCGTACGCCATCAGGCGCCGCATGTCGGCCGCGTCGGCGGGCTGCATCAGGCTCAGCAGCCGCTCCTGGTCGTCCTCCGGCAGTTCGCCGAGCAGGTCGGCCGCGTCGTCGGGGTCCATGGCCTCCAGGACGTCCGCCGCCCGCTCCTCCTTCAGCTTGCCGAGGATCTCGATCTGGTCGTCCTCCGGGAGCTCCTCGAGGACGTCGGCCAGGCGGTCGTCGTCGAGGGCGGCGGCGACCTCCGCGCGCCGCTTGGCGGACAGGTGGTGCAAGACGTTCGCGAGGTCGGCCGGGCGCAGCTGCTCGAAGGTGGCCAGGAGGCTCTCGGCGCCCTGTCCGTGCTCCTCCAGGGAGAAGCCGGTCACCGCGGACCACTCCACGGTCAGCGTCTCGCCCTTGGCCCGCCGGAAGGCGCTGCCCTTCCTGCCCTTGCGGACGAAGACGCGGTCGACCTCCCAGTCGCGGCGGGCTGCGAGGTGATGCACCGACAGATCGAGGACGGTGACCTCCTCGCCGGTCTCCACGAGCGTCACCCGCCGGTCCAGGAGCTCGCCGAACGCGAGGCGCTCGGTGGGCCGTTGCTCGAAGCGGCGGACGTTGAGCACACCGGTGGTGATGACCTGTCCGGACTCGATGCCGGTCACCCGGGTCATCGGCAGGAAGATGCGGCGCCGGGTGGACAGTTCGACGACCAGCCCGAGCACGCGCGGGGGCCGCCGCCCGACGCGCAGCATGACGACCAGATCGCGCACGCGGCCCACCTGGTCGCCGCTGGGATCGAAGACGGCGACACCGGAGAGGTGCGAGACGAAGATCCGGGGGGCGCCCGCTGCCATGGCCGCGCCTCCTTTTCTGACAAGTTCGCTACGGGTGTTTCGGCTTGTGTTCCTTTTCCGCTTTGCCCACTCCGGTGGGCTTCAGGCTAGCCCGTCACGATCGCGGCCGCCCTGGTGGGAGGTCCGGACGGACTCCCTCCGCCCGGGCCGGCAGGCCCCCGGTACGCTGCCGTACGCCGCTCACGTCCCGCGACCGGAAGGCAGCCCCACCTGTGTCTGTGATCCCCCAGGACCGTATCCGCCGGACCACGCTGCTGGGTGTGATGTGCGCCCTGGTCGTGACGGGCACGGGGTTCCTCACGGGATGCAGCGAGGACCCCGACGCCGGCACCAACGGGGTCGGCAAGCTGTCGGCCGCGCAGATCCAGTCGCGGACCCGGGCGGCCGCCGAGTCGGCCCGGACGGTACGGCTCGCGGGAACCGTGGTCACCAACGGGCGCACGTACACCCTCGACATGCGGCTGAAGGCGGACGGCGGCACCGGCTCGGTGACCTCCAAGGGCGTCGCCTTCGGCCTGCTGCGCATCGGCGGGAAGCTGTACCTCAAGGCCGGCGCGGGCTTCTGGAACCACGCCGACGGCGGCACGGCCGCCACGAGTGCGGGCAAGCTCGACGGCAAGTACGTGAAGGTGCCCCAGGGCGACCCCTCGTACAAGCGGTTCAGCGGCTTCACGGACAAGGACGTCCTCCTCGAAGGCCTGTTGACCCTGCACGGGTCCCTCGCGACCGACGGTCATCACGAGCAGTCGGGTACCCGCACCATCCGGATCACCGGTGACAAGGGCTCAGGCGGCACCCTCGACGTCTCCCTGGAGGGCAAGCCGTACCCGCTGCGCCTGCAACGCGCGGGCGGCGCGGGCACGCTGACCTTCTCCGCCTGGGACAAGGACTTCGCGCTCAGCGAGCCGGACAGAAGCGAGACGGTGGACTACGGCAAACAGCTGCCGACGTCCTGAAACGGCTAGCGCCCGCGTTTCTTCTTGAAGAGCAGTCGGGGGAGGCCCGCCGGGACCGGTCGGCGTGTGGTGGCCGGGGTCGGCAGGGGCGCCTCGGCCAGAGAGCCGTCCGGCAGGGGCGTCGGCGTCCCCGCCGGTTCCAGGCGCAGCACCCGGCACTCGCGCGCCCACCGCTCCGGCATCGCCTCTCCGTCGGGCGCGTTGAGACGCTTGCCCTTCAGTTCGGCGACCGCGGCCTGCCACGCCTCGGACCCGGACGCGAGCTCCACGACCGTCGCCGGCCACGTCACCAGCCGGCCGCCCTTGTCCTTGCTGCGCACGGTCACCTCGGCCGGGCCGCCGTCGGCCAGCCCGGACAGCGGCTGCTCACCGGGACCGTCGCCGACCACGCAGGCGGCACCCTCGTGCCACACGTGCCACAGCGCACGGGCCGGCACCCCGGCACCCCGGACCCAGATGAGGCCGGACTTCTTCGTGGCCTCCTCGACGAGGGCCTGGTCGAGCAGCTCGCTTGTCATGGGCTCAGCCTATCCAGGCCGTCTCACAGCCAGCCGTTCCGCTTCAGGCTGCGGTGGATGCCCACACACAGGGCCACCGTGACGCACAGGACCGTCGGGTAGCCGTAGTGCCAGTGCAGTTCCGGCATGGAGTCGAAGTTCATGCCGTACACCCCGGTCACCATCGTCGGGACGGCGATGATGGCCGCCCACGCGGTGATCTTCCGCATGTCCTCGTTCTGCGCGACCGACGCCTGGGCGAGGTTGGCCTGGAGGATGGAGTTCAGCAGCTCGTCGAAGCTGAAGACCTGCTCCTGGACGCGCGCCAGGTGGTCGGCGACGTCCCGGAAGTACTTCTGGATGTCGGGGTCGATCAGCCGCATGGGCCGCTCGCTCAGCAGCTGCATCGGCCGCAGCAGCGGCGACACCGCCCGCTTGAACTCCAGCACCTCGCGCTTGAGCTGGTAGATCCGCGCCGAGTCGACACCGCGCGCGACACCGCCGCGGCCCGGCGAGAAGACCTCGGTCTCCACCTCGTCGATGTCGTCCTGCATGGCGTCCGCCACCGCGAGATAGCCGTCGACGACGTGGTCGGCGATCGCGTGCAGCACCGCCGAGGGGCCCTTGGCGAGCAGCTCCGGGTCGTCCTGGAGGCGGTGGCGCAGCGCGCGCAGCGAGCCCTGGCCGCCGTGCCGGACGGTGATGAAGAAGTCCCTCCCGGTGAAGCACATCACCTCACCGGTCTCCACGATCTCGCTGTTGGCGGTGAGCTCGTCGTGCTCGACGTAGTGGATGGTCTTGAAGACGGTGAACAGGGAGTCGTCGTAGCGCTCCAGCTTGGGCCGCTGGTGGGCCTGGACGGCGTCCTCCACGGCCAGCGGGTGCAGCCCGAACTCGCTCGCGATGCCGGAGAATTCGGACTCCGTCGGCTCGTGCAGCCCGATCCACACGAAGCCCCCGTCGCGGCGCACCGAGCGCATCGCCTCGTGCGGGGTCATCGGCTGCGGGGTCTGCACCCGGGCGCCGTCGCGGTAGACGGCGCAGTCGACGACGGCCGAGGGGGTCGCCGGGTCACGGGTGGTGTCGTAGCCGCCGTTGTCCAGGTGCAGCGCGCTCTTGCGCAGCGAGGGGCGGGTCGGGCGGACCGCGGCGCGGAGGTCACGGATCATCGACATGGCTGGCTCCTTCGTGGCAGGCAACGAAAGGGCGCCGTCGACGGATGGAACTGCCCGGAATGAGGACGTCCTGGGCCGTGGGTGTTTGGCACGTCCACAAAGCGGGGAGCACCGCACCGTCGCGGTGGCGGGTTTCGCTGCTGATTCAGATCGGACAGATCAGGCAAGGCGAGACGAAGTGCTCTTCCGCGTGAGGACGCAGACCTGAAAGGAGGCGGTCAGCCAGAGCCGGACCAGCTACATCAGCGGCGGGAAGAGCGAGTGGTACTGCACGGGTGACTTCGATCCATGACAGCCCCACCTCCTCCGGCCGGTCCCTCGTAAGGGACGATCCACTCCCGCAAGGGAGTTCCACAGTGTCGGGACTCGATCGCGACTCCCCCAGTGCCTGAACGGCCTGGGCGGTACCCCTATCTGCGTGCTGCCCCGACGACCGGGCCAGAGTATCAGCCGCCCAAAGTGTCAAGGTGCTGCTTTGCCCGCTACTGACGAGTTCTATGCTCGCCGCATGGTTGATGTTCTTCCTCTGGTCGAGGCAAGGTTGCGCACCGCGCTCGGCGAACCGGACGCCCGCGCGGCGGTCACCTTCCTCGGTACGGACCGCATCGAGGTCCTCCGCTTCCACGAGGGCGACATCGTCCGCTACGCCACCCTCGGCATGTCGGCGCAGCCGATGAGCGACCCCACCGCGGTGCTCGCCGACCCGGTCAAGGGGCCGCGCGCCGAACTGGTCCTCTCGGTGCGCGCGGGTCTCGCCGACACCGACAAGGCGCTGCGCCCGCTCGCCGTCCTCGCCGCGTCCCCGCAGGTCGAGGGTGTGATCGTGGCGCCGGGGGCCTCGCTGGAGGTGGGTGAACCGCTCTGGCCCGGCGCGCCGTTCAGCTCCGTCCTGGTCGCCGAGCCCGGCGGTCTGGTCGAGGACCTCGTGCTCGACGAGCCCCTCGACCCGGTCCGCTTCCTGCCGCTGCTGCCCATGACGGCGAACGAGGCGGCCTTCAAGCGCGTGCACGGGGCCCAGGTCCTCCAGGAGCGCTGGCTGACGCACGGGACGGACCTCAGGGACCCGTCCCGGAGGTCCGTCCCGCTGGACTGACCGACGGGTGAGCAAGCTCACCAACCGGCGTCCGCGATGGGTCAGTTGGCGAACACCGTGACACCGTCCTCGGTGGCGTGCGCGGTCTCCGCCTCCTCCGCGTCGTGGGTGAGCGCCCGACGCCGTACGAGGACGACGAGCGCGCCCAGGACCGCGGTGACCGCGGCCACCAGGAACGGGACGTGGATGTCGGTCCACTCCTCGATCTTCGGCGCGAAGTAGGGCGCCGCGGCGGCCGCGAACCAGCGCACGAAGTTGTAGCCCGCGCTCGCCACCGGGCGCGGCGCGTCCGACACGCCGAGTGCCAGCTCGGTGTAGACGGTGTTGTTCACGCCGATGAAGGCGCCGGACAGGATCGTGCAGACGACGGCGGTGGTGTGGTCCCCGTAGCCGAGGACGAGGACGTCCACCGCCAGCAGCACCAGCGAGCCGCCGAGCACCTTCAGCGAGCCGAACCGCTCCTGCAGGCGCGGCGCGACGACCACCGAGAACACGGCCAGCAGCAGGCCCCAGGCGAAGAACACGGCACCCGACCTGTACGGGGTCATGTTCAGCACGAACGGGGTGAAGGCCAGCACGGTGAAGAACGTGTAGTTGTAGAAGAACGCGGAGGCGGCGGCGGAGGCGAGCCCGCCGTGGCCGAGCGCCCTGATCGGGTCGAGGACCGAGGTCTTGCGGGCCGGCTTCGGCTGCTCCTTGAGGAACGCCGTGATGCACAGGAAGCCCACCGCCATCAGCGTGGCAGTGCCGAAGAACGGGTAGCGCCAGCTGACGTCGCCCAGCACCGCGCCCAGCAGCGGGCCGCAGGCCATGCCGAGGCCCAGGGCGGACTCGTAGAGCAGGATCGCCGCCGCGCTGCCTCCCGCCGCCGCGCCGACGATGACCGCGAGGGCGGTCGAGACGAACAGCGCGTTGCCGAGGCCCCAACCGGCGCGGAAGCCGACCAGTTCGCCGACCGAGCCGGAGGTGCCGGCCAGGCCCGCGAAGAGGACCACGAGGGCGAGGCCGAGCAGCAGGGTCTTCCGGCCGCCGATGCGGCTGGAGACGAAGCCGGTCAGCAGCATCGCCACGGCGGTGATCAGGAAGTACGAGGTGAAGAGCAGGGAGACCTGACTCGCGGAGGCGTCGAGGCCCTGGGCGATGGACGGCAGGATCGGGTCCACGAGTCCGATGCCCATGAAGGCGACGACGGACGCGCCGGCCGTCGCCCAGACGGCCTTCGGCTGCCGCAGGATGCCGCCGGCTCCCGCGTCGAAGGGGTCAGCCATGCGTCCTCCACTTCCACTCAGATGGTTGGCTTATACACATACTAAGTTAGGGCAGCTAATTAATGCAATCAGCATCTAATTTTGCGTGGGGTTTGTCGTGAACGGTTCCGTCCGGACGGGTGATCGTCCTTGACGTGGGGGAGCAGGGGTAGGACCGTGGGGCCCTATGAGGGGCGAACCCAGTTGCCCGAAGTGCGGTGGCCGGGTCAGGGCTCCCGGACTCTTCGCCGATTCCTGGCAGTGCGATGTGCACGGCACCGTTCACCCGGTGCAGCCCGTGGTCCCGCCCAGCGTCGAGGCCCTCAGCGTCGTGGTGCACCGCACGCAGGTGCCGGTGTGGATGCCGTGGCCCCTGCCGGTCGGCTGGCTGTTCACGGGCGTGGCCTGCGCGGGCGACGACCGGCACGGCGGCCGCGCCACGGCGGTGGCCTGCTCGGGGCCGGGCCCGCTCGGCGGCATGGGGGAGCTGATCCTCGTCGCCGAGGAGCTGGGCGTCGGTCTCGGCGCGCGGTACGCGGGCGTCGAAGGACCCGACCCGGGGCCGTACCTGGACGTCGAGAAGCCACCCCAGACCAAGGTGCTCGCCGGCGGCCGGCCGACCCCGCTGTGGCTCGTCTCCGGCAGCCCCGGCGACCGCGCGGTCTTCGCCGGAGAGGCGCGGGGGCTGTGGCTGTGGGCCGTGGTGTGGCCCGAGCAGTCCGGACTGCTGATGTACGACGAGCTGGTGCTGACGGATCTGCGGGACGCGGGGGCGGAGGTCGAACTGGTTCCCTGCGGCGCGCTGTCACCCAGGCTGTTGAAACCCTGAGGGCGAGCTGTAGGGGGCGCATGCCGGATTCGGGTGTGACAGAGGAGGCCGTAAATCCGGTTATCCTTGAGCGTCCCGTTCCGTCCCGTCATCGCCTGGAGCCCGCCGCGTGCGCATCGACCTGCACACCCACTCCACGGCCTCCGACGGTACGGACACCCCCGCCGAGCTGGTGCGGAACGCCGCCGCGGCCGGGCTGGACGTCGTCGCGCTGACCGACCACGACACCACCCGCGGCCATGCCGAGGCCGTTGCCGCGCTGCCCGCGGGCCTCATGCTCGTGACCGGGGCCGAGCTGTCCTGCCGCGTCGACGGCGTCTCCCTGCACATGCTCGCCTACCTCTTCGATCCCGACGAGCCGGCCCTCCTCGCCGAGCGCGAGCTCGTGCGGGACGACCGGGTGCCCCGCGCCCAGGGTATGGTCGCCAAGCTGAACGGGCTCGGCGTGCCGGTCACCTGGGAGCAGGTGCTGCGGATCGCCGGGGACGGCTCGGTCGGACGGCCGCACCTCGCCACCGCGCTCGTCGAGCTGGGCGTGGTGCCCACCGTGAGCGACGCGTTCACCCCCGAGTGGCTGGCCGACGGCGGCCGGGCCTACGTCGAGAAGCACGAGACCGACCCCTTCGAGGCGATCCGGCTGGTCAAGGCAGCGGGCGGGGTCACCGTCTTCGCGCACCCGGGCGCCCACAAGCGCGGCCGTACGGTGCCCGAGGCGACGATCGCCGAGCTGGCCGCCGCCGGACTCGACGGCATCGAGGTCGACCACATGGACCACGACCCGGACACCCGGGCCCGGCTGCGGGGTCTCGCGGGGGAGCTGGGACTGCTCGTCACCGGGTCCAGCGACTACCACGGCAGCCGCAAGACGTGCGTCCTCGGCGAGTACACGACCGACCCCGAGGTGTACGGCGAGATCACGCGGCGGGCGACCGGGGCGTTCCCCGTGCCCGGGACCGGCGGGGCCTGAGCCCGCCCCCGCCACCCCGCTCACCCTCGTCACTCCAGCAAGGCCCTCATGTTCGACCTCGCCGTCTTCGGCTCCCTGTTCCTGACCCTCTTCGTCATCATGGATCCCCCCGGGATCACCCCGATCTTCCTCGCCCTGACCGCCGGACGCCCCGGCAAGGTGCAAAAGCGCATGGCCTTCCAGGCCGTCTGCGTGGCGGGCGGGGTCATCGCCGTCTTCGGGGTCCTCGGCCACCAGATCCTGAACTACCTGCACGTCTCCGTCCCCGCGCTGATGATCGCGGGCGGGCTGCTGCTCCTGCTGATCGCCCTCGACCTGCTCACCGGCAAGACCGACGAACCGAAGCAGACCAAGGACGTCAACGTCGCCCTCGTGCCGCTCGGCATGCCCCTGCTGGCCGGTCCCGGTGCGATCGTGTCCGTCATCCTCGCCGTGCAGAAGGCCGACAGCGTGGCCACGCAGGTGTCGGTGTGGTGCGCGATCCTCGCCATCCACGTCGTGCTGTGGCTGGTCATGCGCTACTCGCTGCTGATCATCCGGATCATCAAGGACGGCGGCGTCGTCCTCGTGACGCGGCTCGCGGGCATGATGCTGTCCGCCATCGCCGTGCAGCAGATCATCAACGGCGTCACGCAGGTGATCAAGGGCACCTGAGCCCCTCGCCCGGCGGGATGCCTCCGCGAGCAAAGAGCCCCCGTACGGCATCCGTGCCGTACGGGGGCTCTGAAGCTTCAGCGGTGATCCGCGTCAGTGTCCGTTCACGTCTCTTCGCGTGTCTCTTCGGTTCTCTTCGTGTTAGGTCGTCAGTCGCCGTGCCTCTTACAAGGCGGCGGTCTCGGCCGGCCGGATCCAGAGTCGCTGCCCGATGGCGGCGGCCTGCTGGACGATCCGATTGACGGAGGCGGCGTCCACGACGGTGCTGTCCACGGGCGTTCCGTCGACCTCGTCGAGTCGCATGATTTCGAAGCGCATGGCCTCTCCCTTCGTCGCGTGGTTCTGATTCAGTCAACGGGCTGCGTGTTACAAACATTCCCTACGCTAAGGAAATTTTTCGAACGACTAACTACTAGCCGGTAAGGGATCGCCGAGACAGCACTAGGAGACGGATCGGGACCGGTTGTGTTCACAGCGTGACCGCCGGGACAATGATGGTGATGAACGACGACCTCGCGGCCCTCACCGCCCGCATCGACCGCACCAACGAGCTGCTGCAGCGCATGCTCGCCGAGGTGGCGAAGACGCCCTCGACGCATGCGATCTTCGTCGACGCGGGATACCTGTACGCGGCCGCGGGGCGCCTGGTCGCCGGAACGGAGGACCGCCGCGCCTTCGACCTCGACGCCGAGGGCCTGATCGAGGCCCTCATCGACCGCGCCCGCACGATCTTCGCGGACAGCCGGCTGCTGCGCGTCTACTGGTACGACGGTGCGCGGCGCCGCATCCACACCGCCGAGCAGCAGTCGATCGCGGAGCTGCCGGACGTCAAGGTCCGGCTGGGCAACCTCAACGCCAACAACCAGCAGAAGGGCGTCGACTCACTCATCCGAACCGACCTCGAGTCCCTCGCCCGGCACCGCGCGATCAGCGACGCGGCGCTCCTGGGCGGCGACGAGGACCTGGTCTCGGCGGTCGAGGCGGCGCAGGGGTACGGCGCCCGGGTCCACCTGTGGGGCATCGAGGCACCCGAGGGCCGCAACCAGGCCGAGCCCCTGCTGTGGGAGGTCGACAGCCAGCGCACCCTAGACCTCGAGTTCTTCAAGCCCTACGTCGCCCGGCGCACCGCCCCCGCCTACGAGGGCCGGCACCACCCGGCCGACGCGGGAGAACGTCCGCTTCGTCGGCGCGCAGATCGCGGCGAAGTGGCTCGCGGCCCGGGGGCGCGAATCCCTGGTCGAGCTGCTGCCCGGCCACCCGTACCTGCCGGGCTCGGTGGACCAGGACCTGCTGGTGGAGGCGGAGGGCCTGCTGCAGTACTCGCTGCGCGGACAGGCGGACCTGCGGCGGGCGCTGCGGGACGGGTTCTGGGACCACCTGCAGACGCAGTACTAGGGCGTACGTCGCCCGGCCGGCGGTCCCGCGCGAACGTATGTCTCAGGCGGCGTCCGTGGTGTCCCAGAAGTCGGCGAACGCGCGGGCCGTGTCCAGGGGCCTGTCGGTGTTCGGGGAGTGCTCGGCGCCCTCGACGACCGTGCGGTGGGCGCGCAGCCGCCGGGCCATGTCGTCCAGCAGCGGCACCGGCCAGGTGTCGTCGCGCTCTCCCGACAGGACGTGGAAGGGCAGCTGCACGGCGGCCAGTTCCGCCACCCGGTCCGGCTCCACGCACAACTGGCGCCCGGTGGCGAGGAGTTGGGCGGGCTTGTTGCCGAGCCAGCGGCGCCGCAGATCCTCCTGGTCGTCCAGACCGGCGTCGAGGTCACCGGTGTCGGTCTCCTCGGGTGCCTCCATGGCCTGGATCGCCTCCCACACCTCGGCCATCGACATCACGGCGAGGGCGTCACGGAGCAACTTGACCCGCTCCTGCTGGGAGGCGGAGATGTGCGCCGGCCCCGAGGCCATGAGGGTGAGCGAGCGGAAGGGGGAGTGGTCCAGCAGCACGGCCGCCCGGGCGATCTGCCCTCCGAGGGAGTGGCCCACGAGGTGGAGCGGCGTGCCGAGAGCGGCGGCCTGCGCGAGGACGTCCCGCGCCAACTCCTCCTGCGCGTACGCCGATTCGTTGTCCGCCGGGCCGTCGGACTCGTACTGCCCCCGGCCGTCCACGGCGACGGTCCGGTAGCCACGGGCCGCGAGGGGCGCGTGCAGGGGGTTGAAGTCCTCCTTGCTGCCGGTGAAACCGGGAAGCAGCAGGGCGGTGCCTCTCTCGGCAACGCCGTCTGCCACGGGCGCGTCCACGACGGCGAACTCCCCGCGCCCCGTATGCAGGGCGTACGCACGAGCGCCGGGGGGCGGGGTGAAGGTCGGAGGCCTGCTCATAAGGGTGAGGTTATCCGGCCGGGGTGACGGGGCGGGGGAGCGGGCGGGGGAGGGGACAGGTGCCATGGGCGGCAGGGCGGCAGGGCGGGTGCCGGGGTATGCCGGGAGCGGGCTGCCGCAGGGGTGGATACGCCGAGGCCCGGCCCCCACGTCGTGTGGGGGCCGGGCCGTCGGGTGGTGAGCGTCAGCTCTCCGTGGGCTCCGCGGTGGCCGCCACCTTGCGGGTGCGGCGCGTCCTGGGCTTGGCCTCGGGCGCGGCGGCGGGGGCCTCGGCGGACGCCGCGGCCTTCCGGGTGCGGGTCCGGGGCTTGGGCTCCTCGGACGCCTGAGCCGGGATCTCGGCCGAGACCTCGGCAGCGGCAGCCTTCTTGCGGGTGCGGCGCGGCTTGGCCTCCACGGCTTCCGCCGTGTCGACTGCGGTCTCCGCGGCGGCCGCCACCTTGCGGGTGCGCGTGCGCGGCTTGGCCTCGGGAGCCTCGGGCGCCGTGACGGCCTCGACCGGCTCGGCGGCCTTGCGCGTACGCCGACGGGGCGTGGCCTCGGCGGTCTCGGCCGGGACCTCGGCCGCCGCGGCCTTCTTGCGGGTGCGCGGCTTCGCCGCCGTGCCCTCGGCTGCGTCGAGGGCCGCCTCCGCGGTCGCCGTGGCCTTGCGCGTACGGGTACGCGGCTTGGCCTCGGTGGCCTCCGCCGTCTCGACGGCCGCCACCGCGGCCTTGCGGGTGCGGGTGCGCGGCTTGGCGTCCGGCTCGTCGGCGGCCTGCGCCGGGATCTCGGCCGAGACCTCGGGCGCGGCGGCCTTCTTGCGGGTGCGGCGCGGCTTGGCCTCGACGGCTTCCGCCGTGTCGACTGCGGTCTCCGCGGTGGCCGCGGCCTTGCGGGTGCGCGTGCGCGGCTTGGGCTCCGTGGCTTCCGCCGCTTCGGCCGGGGCCTCCACCGCAGCCGCGGTCTTGCGCGTGCGGGTGCGGGGCTTGGTCTCCGCCGCCTCCACGGTGTCCGCGAGGGGCTCGGCGACCGCGGCCTTCTTGCGGGTGCGGCGCGGCTTGGCCTCGACGGCTTCCGCCGTGTCGACGGCGGCTTCCGCGGCGGCCGCGGCCTTGCGCGTACGGGTACGCGGCTTGGCCTCCGCGGTCTCCGCAGCCTCGGTGACCGTCTCCGTGCTCGCCGCGGCCTTGCGGCTACGGCGGCGCGGCGTGGTCTCCGCCACTGCCTCCGGAGCCGACTCGGCCGTGTCCAGCGCGGTCTCCGGGCTCGCCGTCGCCTTGCGGGTGCGGCGGCGCGGCGTGGTCTCCGGTGCCTCGGGCTCCGAGACCGCCGGCGCCGGGGTCTCGGCGACGGCCGTCTGCGCCGGAACCACCGTCGGCTCCGCGGACTTGCGGGTGCGGCGGCGGCGCGGCTTGGCCGCGGACTCGGCGGTGGTGTCCAGGGCGGGGCCCTCGGCGGACGTCACGGCGGACTCGGCGGCCGGAGCGGCCTCCGTGGTCTCGGGAGCGGTCGACGTGGCCGTCAGCGGCTCCTGCGCCCCGCCGCGGGTGCGGCGCCGACGGCGCGGGGTGCGCGCGTCGGTGGCCTCCTCGGCAGGGGTGACCTCGGTCGCGGCCGTCGTCTCCGGCGTGGCCGTGCCGTCCGGCAGCGCCCCGCCGCGCGTACGACGGCGCCGTCGCGGCGTACGCGCCGGACGCTCGCGGTCGGCGGAACGGGACTCGTCCCGGCCACCGCGGTCGCCGCCCCGGCCACCGCGACCGCGCGCACCGCGGCCACCGGTCTCGCCCAGGTCCTCCAGCACCTCCGCGTCGAGACCCGCGCGCGTGCGCTCGGCACGCGGCAGGACACCCTTGGTGCCCGCGGGGATGCTCAAGTCCTCGTAGAGGTGCGGGGAGGTGGAGTACGTCTCCGGCGGGTCGTTGAAGTTCAGCTCCAGCGCCTTGTTGATCAGCTGCCAGCGCGGGATGTCGTCCCAGTCGACCAGCGTGATCGCGATGCCCTTCTTGCCCGCGCGGCCGGTGCGGCCGATGCGGTGCAGGTAGGTCTTCTCCTCTTCCGGCGACTGGTAGTTGATGACGTGCGTGACGCCCTCGACGTCGATGCCGCGCGCGGCGACGTCGGTGCAGACGAGGACGTCCACCTTGCCGTTGCGGAAGGCGCGCAGCGCCTGCTCACGGGCTCCCTGGCCGAGGTCGCCGTGGACCGCTCCGGCGGCGAAGCCGCGCTGCTTGAGCTGGTCGGCGAGGTCGGCCGCGGTGCGCTTCGTACGACAGAAGACCATGGCCAGGCCCCGGCCCTCGGCCTGCAGGATGCGCGCGACCATCTCGGGCTTGTCCATGTTGTGCGCGCGGTAGACGAACTGCGCGGTGTTCGCGACCGTCTTGCCCTCGTCGTCCGGCGCGGTGGCGCGGATGTGCGTGGGCTGCGACATGTAGCGGCGCGCGAGACCGATGACCGCGCCCGGCATGGTCGCCGAGAACAGCATGGTCTGGCGGCGGACCGGCAGCAGGTTGATGATCTTCTCGACGTCGGGCAGGAAGCCGAGGTCGAGCATCTCGTCGGCCTCGTCGAGGACGAGCGCCTTGACGTGGCTGAGGTTGAGCTTCTTCTGGCCCGCGAGGTCCAGGAGCCGGCCCGGGGTGCCGACGACCACGTCGACGCCCTGCTTGAGGGCCTCGACCTGGGGCTCGTAGGCCCGGCCGCCGTAGATGGCGAGGACGCGTACATTGCGCACCTTGCCCGCGGTCAGCAGGTCGTTGGTAACCTGGGTGCACAGCTCGCGCGTGGGGACGACGACGAGCGCCTGCGGCGTGTCGGTGAGGTCCTCGGGCTTCGCGCGGCCCGCCTCCACGTCCGCGGGGACGGTGACGCGCTCGAGGAGCGGGAGGCCGAAGCCCAGCGTCTTGCCGGTGCCGGTCTTGGCCTGGCCGATGACGTCCGTGCCGGAGAGGGCGACGGGGAGGGTCATCTCCTGGATGGGGAAGGGGTTGATGATGCCGACGGCCTCGAGGGCCTCGGCGGTCTCGGCAAGGATTCCGAGATCTCTGAACGTCGTAGTCAGGGTGCTGCCTCTTCTGTGTGCGCGGTGCGAGGCGAGCGCGGGGGGTCTTTGACGGACCGTGCCGGGGACGTCGGCTGCCTTACGGGCTTGCCGTAACGCACGGGACCACTGCCGACGCTCTAGCGCTCGTACCGCTGAGGGTGTCCCTCCGAAGGCCGTACGCGATGTGCCGTACGGTCTGGAGGTCTGTCGGGTCGGAGCCGATCGGGCCACCGACCGGGCATCCTCATACGTGCAGCCTGTCGAAACCTCGGCAGGCGCATTACCACTGTACCCCGGAATCGCGCACATGCGATGGCCGATTTGGTCACGTAGCCGTCATCACACTGATTGACCAGGGCCTTCCCCAGCCCGGCGAGCCGACTATTGTGCGCTTCATGACGACGCCTGACAACACCTCTGACGCACCCGCCGAGCACACCGGAGTGGCGGCCCAGGACTGGGCCACGGCCTCCGCGGAACCCCAGTACCGGGCCGCCGTCGTGGACCTGCTCGGCGCGCTCGCCTACGGCGAACTCGCGGCGTTCGAGCGGCTCGCGGAGGACGCGAAGCTCGCGCCGACGCTGGCGGACAAGGCGGAGCTGGCGAAGATGGCGTCGGCCGAGTTCCACCACTTCGAGCGGCTGCGGAACCGGCTGACCGAGATCGGCGAGGAGCCCACCGAGGCGATGGAGCCGTTCGTCGCCGCCCTGGACGGCTTCCACAAGCAGACCGCCCCCTCGGACTGGCTGGAGGGGCTGGTCAAGGCGTACGTCGGCGACTCGATCGCCAGCGACTTCTACCGGGAGGTCGCCGCGCGGCTCGATTCGGACACGCGCGAACTGGTCCTGGCCGTCCTCGACGACACGGGGCACGCCGGTTTCGCGGTGGAGAAGGTGCGCGCCGCCATCGACGCCGAGCCGCGGGTCGGCGGACGACTCGCCCTGTGGGCACGGCGGTTGATGGGTGAGGCGCTGTCGCAGTCGCAGCGGGTCGTCGCCGACCGGGACGCGCTGTCCACGATGCTCGTCGGCGGGGTCGCCGACGGGTTCGACCTGGCCGAGGTGGGGCGGATGTTCTCGCGGATCACCGAGGCGCACACCAAGCGGATGGCCGCGCTGGGACTGGCCGCGTAGCGCACGCCGCTCACGGCAGGGCCGCCCCTCACGGGGCGCTGTCCCGACCTTCGTCGGGAGGATCTATGCCGGTGCCTGGCGCCGGCGGAGTCTTCCCGCGGGGCGTAGGAGGAGGGACAGGGACGCCGCCGAGACGATCGCCGCACCGATGAGGACGAGCAGGGAGTTGCCGGGGTCGAAGGCGCTGTGCGTGAGGAAGGCGCCGAAGAGGGCTCCGGCGACACCGGTCGCCAGGACCAGGGAGCGGGCCGGCAGACGGTGCGCGAGGCGGCGGTTCGCCGTCCACGCCAGCACGAGACCGAGCAGAGCGGAGCCGAGTGCTTCGATCAACATCATGGGGTCCCTCCCACACGGCCACACAGCGCGCACTGCGTATCACGGTCGTAGCCCGTCATACCCGTGACCTGCGGAATGCAATCCTCTCCTGTGAGAGACCCGTGCTCCATCCGTGGAGGAGGAAATCCGCCCGCGGCCGTCGTCGCGGCGGTCTCGCGCAACACGAAAGGGCCCGGCGACTGGACGGTCGCCGGGCCCTTTCGTCGCGTATGACTACAGCGCGCCGAAGCCCACCTTGCGCGGGGCCGGCTCGCCGAGCTCGACGTAGGCGAGGCGCTCGGCCGGCACGAGGACCTTGCGGCCGTGCTCGTCCACGAGGCTCAGCAGCTGCGACTTCCCGGCCAGGGCCTCGGCCACGATCCGCTCGACCTCCTCGGCGCTCTGACCGCTCTCCAGAACGATCTCGCGGGGCGCGTGCTGCACGCCGATCTTGACCTCCACGGCTATGTCCCTCCGACGGTCAGTGAAGTGCGCGACCAATCCGCGCCGTACCCAGCACACATTAGCCCGGTGAGGGGACGTACACGTTCCGCGCGAGAACGCCAGGAGCGAACAGCCGAGGGAACAAACGACCTTCACGCGCGCGTGCGTGCCTTCGGTGACGTGGTGTCCCGTACGGCGCCCACGCGCGCGTGCCGGTCAGTGGTTCTGGTCCGTGCCGTGCAGCGGGAAGCCCGCGATGCCGCGCCACGCCAGCGAGGTGAGCAGCTGCACCGCCTGGTCGCGCGGGACACTGCGGTCGCTGTGCAGCCAGGAGCGGGCCACCACCTGGGCCAGTCCGCCGAGACCGGACGCCAGCAGCATCGACTCCGCGCGCGAGAGACCGGTGTCCTCGGCGATCACGTCGCAGATCGCCTCCGCGCACTCGTTCGTGACCTTGTCGACGCGCTCGCGCACCGCGGGCTCGTTCGTCAGGTCCGACTCGAAGACCAGGCGGAACGCGCCGCCGTCGTCCTCGACGTACGCGAAGTAGGCGTCCATGGTCGCCCGTACGCGCTGCTTGTTGTCGGTCGTCGACGCCAGCGCGCTGCGCACCGCCTGGATCAGCGACTCGCAGTGCTGGTCCAGCAGGGCCAGGTACAGGTCGAGCTTGCCCGGGAAGTGCTGGTAGAGCACCGGCTTGCTGACGCCGGCGCGCTCGGCGATGTCGTCCATCGCGGCCGCGTGGTAGCCCTGCGCCACGAAGACTTCCTGGGCGGCGCCCAGCAGCTGGTTCCGTCGGGCTCGGCGCGGCAGGCGCGTGCCCCTCGGGCGCGCCGCCTCTGTCTGCTCGATGGCTGTCACGCCGCCTCCCAATTTCGTCCACATGCGGTGTGCGCCGCGCGGCCATCGTACTTTTGGGTAACCCCTGTGTGCGCGGTGCGAGCGCAGAATTTCACGGACCGGACGGCGACGAAAGCCGGACGGGTGGTTTCGGACCGGTTCACAGTGGGCAGGAGCGAGCTCCTTTCCTGCTCGGCGGCGCCCGTGGGCGCACGCGTGTGCCTCGTCAGCGGTAGTCGTCCTCGTCGAGGGAGACGACGCGGCGCTGCTCGACGACGTCCGCCTCGTTCGCGCGGGCCGGGTCGACGTCGTCGAGCGGGTCGTCCTGGTCCGGCGCGATGTCCGCCTGCTGTTCGGCGGCGTCGTTCTCCGGCGCCTCGACGTCGAACTCCGATGCCTTGCGGTCCTCTTCGTCGGCGAATGTCTCGGGATCGGTGGGGTCTACGCTCATGGTGGGCTCCCTTCCTACGAATGTCCCTGGGGGAAGCAGGGGCCACAGCGGGTGCCCTCTGTACGAGCCTAGGCAACACCCGATGCGGACGCCATGCGATCCGCAGGTCACCTGGTGTCATCTGTGACGGCGAACACATGAACCACTACGTGATCGTCTCGTAACATTGCCGCATGTCCTCGACCGACCTGCCGTCCGTACCGGCGATCAACGTTCTCCCCAAGGTGGCGCCCGTCAGGGTCGCCGAGGGCGAGCGGCTCAGGTCGGTAGGGTTGCCCGGAATCACGCTCACCATTCGCTCCCGGCCGCCCGCGCGCGAGGGCCTGCCGCCCGCGCTCTACGTCCACGGCCTCGGCGGCTCCTCGCAGAACTGGTCGGCGCTGATGCAGGAGCTGGAGGGCGTCGTCGACGGCGAGGCCCTCGACCTGCCGGGCTTCGGCGACTCGCCGCCGCCCGACGACGGCGACTACTCGGTCACCGGGCACGCGCGCGCGGTGATCCGTCACCTCGACGCGGCCGGGCGCGGCCCCGTGCACCTCTTCGGCAACTCGCTCGGCGGCGCGGTGACGACGCGCGTGGCGGCCCTGCGGCCCGACCTGGTGCGGACCCTGACCCTGGTGTCCCCGGCCCTCCCGGAGATCCGCGTCCAGCGCAGCGCGGTGCCCACCGGGCTGCTCGCGCTGCCCGGCGTGGCCGCGCTGTTCTACCGGCTCACCCGGGAGTGGACGGCGGAACAGCGGGTCACCGGCGTCATGGCGCTGTGCTACGGCGACCCCGGGCGGGTGACGCCGGAGGGCTTCCGCCACGCCGTCGAGGAGATGGAACGGCGGCTGCAACTGCCGTACTTCTGGGACGCGATGGCCCGCTCCGCGCGCGGCATCGTCAACGCCTACACCCTGGGCGGCCAGCACAGCCTGTGGCGCCAGGCCGAACGCGTCCTCGCCCCCACCCTGCTCGTCTACGGCGGCCGGGACCAGCTCGTCGGCTTCCGCATGGCCCGCAGGGCGGCCCGCGCCTACCGTGGCTCCCGCCTGCTGACGATGCCGGACGCGGGACACGTGGCGATGATGGAGTACCCGGACACCGTGGCCCGTGCCTTCGTCGAACTGCTCGGAGAGACCGGCCAGTTGCCGGACGGGGTAACCTCCCGTGGACGGGGTTCCGTTGGTCGCGGTGCCGTCGTCGGCGAGGACGAGACCGCTGCCGAGAGCACGGGGAGCTGAGGGGCGAGTGGGACGCCACAGCCGCCGCGGGAGTGCTCCCGCGGCGAAGGGCGAGGCCGAGCGCGAGCGCGCCGGACGCGGGAACAGAGCCGCTCAGGAGCCGCCGGGAGCGCGGGAGCGCGGGACGGCGCAGCGGCCGGACGGCGCGCCGGCGCGGAGCGTTTCCCGCCCCGCCGACGGCACACCCGCCGGGGGCGCGCCCAGGTACGCCGACGGCACGCCGGCTCGCGGAATCCCTCGCCTCCCCGACGGCACACCGGCTCGCGGTGTTCCCCGCTTCCCCGACGGCACGCCGGCCCGGGGGGTACCCCAGGTCCGTGGCGGGCACCCCCAGCAGCGTGAACCCGGCGGCGGGTGGGGAGAGTTGAGAGGCCAGGGCGGAAGTGGGCCCGTACCGCCCGCCGGACGCGGACCCTCTTACGGTCCCTCCACCGGGACCGGGCCCTCCACCGGGACCGGGCCCTCCACCGGGACCGGACCCTCCGCTGGGCGTGGACCCTCCACCGGGCGTGGACCTTCCGCCGGGCCCGGTGTCGCCATACCGCGGCAGCGGCAGGAGCCCCGCTTCGGGCCCCGGCAGGACTACCTCGACGCCTTCGGCGAGGAGGACGAGTCCGACGACGTCTTCGCGCGTCGCCCCGGGGGCACCGCGCACGCCGCCGAGCCGTACCCCTCCGCCGCGGACCGGGCCCCCCGCACCGGCGTCGGTGTCCCCTCCGAGACCGACGAGGACGAGGCGCCGCCCACCGGCGTCCCCGCGCAGAACACCGGCTCCAAGGGGCGGACGTTCACCGGGATCGCGGCCGCCGCCGTCACCACCGTGCTGGCCGTCGTCGTCGCGGGCCAGGTCACGCACGGACGTGACGACACAGCCGTGGGCACCCAGGCGGCCACCGACCAGGCGCGGGACGTGCGGTCCACGCCGTCGGCGTCGCCGTCGCCCAGCGTCGCCACGCTGACGTACGAGCAGGCGATGGGCGAGAAATACGCGCTCGGCGCCACCTTCCGGGGCCAGGGGAAGTTCGACGCGGTCCCCGGTACCGACCGGGCGCCCGGCAAGGGCCGGAAGTACACCTACCGCGTCGACGTGGAACGGGGACTGGGGCTGGACGGCGCCCTCTTCGCCGAGGCCGTCCAGAAGACGCTCAACGACGACCGCAGCTGGGCTCACGACGGCGCCCGCACCTTCGAGCGGGTCGACACCGGCAAACCCGACTTCGTCATCACGCTCGCCAGCCCCGGGACCACGGCCACCTGGTGCGCCAAGTCCGGCCTGGACACCACCGAGGACAACGTCTCCTGCGACTCGGCGTCCACCGAACGAGTGATGATCAACGCATACAGATGGGCCCAGGGGTCGAAGACCTACGGCGATCGCATCCATGCCTACCGGCAGATGCTGATCAACCACGAGGTCGGCCACCGGCTCGGCTACGGCCACGTCACCTGCAGCAAGAGCGGCCAGCTCGCGCCCGTCATGCAACAGCAGACGAAATTCCTCGACCACGACGGGATCCACTGCCTGCCCAACCCCTGGCCGTTTCCCCGGAGTTGACAGGCGTCGCAGAAGTCACGTTGACATGCGCAGAAAAGGCATACATATTTCTGGGCATGTCGACTCCCCACGCCACCGCATGCGCAGCCTTCGAGCTGACGCTCATCGGCGTGACCCCGCTCTGCGTGGCCGACATCCTCTGTCGCTGACGTCCGCCCTCAGGCGTTCGCGTCGCGACCCTTCCTCTTTTCCGTGACCTCTTGCGTCACGGCTCTCGACGACCCGGCGCCCGGTCAGACGTGCGTGCGTGTTCATCTCACTCCTCGTCACTCTGTCTCACCATTCGAGATGTCGTCCGTCCGATGTGTCATCCGTCCGACATAGCGCGCCGTGCGGCCGCGGCGTCCGTAGGCCTGGTCCTGGCAGCGGGCGCCGCCGCCTGCGGACCGAAGGGCAACGATGCCAAGGGCTCCGCCGGCGACTCCGCGCCGCACAGGGGTGGCACCCTCACGGTCCTGAACTCCGAGCCCCAGACGGACTTCGACCCCGCGCGGCTGTACACCTCCGGCGGCGGAAACGTCCCCTCCCTGGTCTTCCGCACCCTGACCACCCGCAACCGCGAGAACGGCGCGGCCGGCGCCAAGGTCGTCCCCGACCTCGCCACCGACACCGGACGCCCCAGCGAGGGCGCCACCGTACCCTCAAGAAGGGCCTGAAGTACGAGGACGGCACCGCGATCACGTCCGCCGACATCAAGTACGGCATCGAGCGCTCCTTCGCGCCCGAACTTTCCGGCGGCGCGCCCTACCTGCGCGACCGGCTGGTCGGCGCCGCGGACTACCAGGGGCCGTACAAGGACAAGAAGGGCCTGTCCGCGATCGAGACGCCGGACAGCCGGACCATCGTCTTCCATCTGAACAAGCCACATACCCGACGCACCTCGCCGGGCGCGCTCGCGCCCCCACGAGTTCAGCGGCGGCATGCGCCGGCGCGCGCTCATCGCCATGGCGCTCGCCTGCGAACCGGACCTGCTCATCGCCGACGAGCCGACCACCGCCCTCGACTCCGCCACGAGGGCCACACGCGCGTGGGCGTGCGTCCGGCCGTCCAGATGGTCTTCCAGGACCCCGTCTCCTCCCTCAACCCGCGCCGCAGCGTGGGCGAGTCGATCGCCGACCCGCTGCGCGCGCGGGGAGAGCGGGACGAGCAGCGGATCAGGGGCGCGTGACGGAACTGCTGGAGCGCGTGGGGCTCGAAGGGGTGCACTACGACCGCTACCCGCACGAGTTCAGCGGCGGTCAGCGCCGGCGCGTGGGCATCGCGCGGGCGCTCGCGGCCGACCCGCGCGTCATCGTCTGCGACGAGCCGGTCTCGGCCCTGGACGTGACCACCCAGGCCCAGGTCGTCGCCCTGCTCGCCGAACTCCAGCGCGAACTCGGCCTGGCGCTCGGCTTCGTCGCCCACGACCTCGCCGTCGTGCGCCGGGTCAGCGACCGGGTCGCGGCGATGCAACAAGGCCGTATCGTCGAGTCCGGGCCCGCCGACGAGGTGTACGACCGCCCCCGGGACCCGTACACCAGGCAACTCCTGGCCGCCGTACCGGCACTCGACCCCGAGGTGGCGGCCCGGCGCGAGCCGGCCGCCCTCTGACAGAACGTGACTGCGTGATCTCGTAGCGCGATCGAACGCAACTCGCACGGGAAAGTTACGACCGTTCACCCCTTTTGGTGGCGCGATGGACAACCGTCCATCGCGCCACCGCCTTGTCCGCATACGTTCTTCCCGCTGCGAGCCGCCGGGTCAACGGCGGCTCCCCAAACGGGAGATCGGGGGTGCGCACGTGCGCATCGGATTGCTTACGGAGGGTGGCTATCCGTATGTGAGCGGTGACGCCGGGCTCTGGTGCGACCGGCTGGTGCGCGTCCTCGAGCAGCACGAGTTCGACGTCTACGCGCTCAGCAGCAGCCGGAGCCAGGAGGACGAGGGCTGGATCCCCCTGCCCCCGCACGTCGGCCGGGTGCGCACCGCCCCGCTGTGGTCGGCCGGGGACGACGGCGTCGTGTACGGACGGCGCGCACGCCGGCGATTCGCCGAGTGCTGCGGCGAGCTGGCCGCCGCCCTGTGCGCGCCCGGTTCCCCGGAGGCCACGTCGACCCTTGAGGCGGACCGTTTCGGCAGCGCGCTGTACGGGCTCGCCGAACTCGCCCGCGACGAGGGGGGCGGCCTCGGGGGCGCACTGCGCTCCGAAAGCGCCGTACGTGCTCTGGAGCGCGCCTGTCGCGCGCCCGGCGCACAACAGACGGCCCGCGAGGCGCGCGTACCCGATCTGCTCGCCGTCGCCGCGCACCTCGAACGCACCCTGCGCCCCCTCTCCCTGGACTGGTACCAGGACGGCGACCTCGGCGCCGTCGACCTGTGCCACGCCACCTCCGGCGGCGCGGCGGCCCTGCCCGGCCTGCTCGCCCGCCACTTCTTCGGCGTCCCCCTGCTGCTGACCGAGTACGGCGTGCGGCTGCGCACGCACCACCTCGCCGCCACCGACACCCCGCCCGCCGTACGCTCCCTGCTCGCCGCCTTCCACGGCAGGCTCGCCGCCGAGATCTACGACCGGGCGGCACTCGTGACGTCCGGCAACGCGCACGCCCGCCGCTGGCAGGAGCGCTGCGGCGCCGACCGCGCCAAGCTCCGCACGGTCCACCCCGGCATGGACGCCACCCCCTTCGCCGAGGTCGGCGAGTCCACGGACTGCGCGGACCCCGACACGCTGGTCTGGGTAGGCCGCGTGGAACCGACCAAGGACCTGGTGTCGCTCCTGCACGCCTTCGCCGAGATCCGCAAGGAGGAGCCCAAGACCCGGCTGCGGATCATCGGCGCTCCGGCCGGCCCCGAGGGCGAGGCCTACCTCGGCCACTGCCGCGCCCTCGCCGCCCAGCTCTTCCCCGACGAGGCCGAGGGCCCGCACACCGTCGGCGACAACCCCGTCTCCTTCACCGAGATCGGCGGCCCGGAACTGCCGGCCCCCGCCGACGCGTACGCCGCCGGTGGCGTGACGGTTCTCTCCAGCGTCGTCGAGGGCTTCCCCGTCAGCCTGGTCGAGGCCATGCTCTGCGGCCGCGCGACCGTCTCCACCGACGTCGGCGCGGTCGTGGAGGTCATCGGCGGCACCGGACTCGTCGTACCGCCCCGCAATCCGCGGGCCCTCGCCGAAGCGTGCGTGGCGCTGCTGCGCGACCCCGCGCGCCGCGAGCGCTTGGGCGCGGCCGCACGCGCGCGTGCCCTCGAACTGTTCACCGTGGAGCAGAACACCACGGCATTTCACGGCATTTACCTGGAGATCGTCTCCCGCACCCCGGTGCGCCGGGTCGTCGTCGACGCCACCGGAGAGCCCCTGCCCTTCGCCGTCCCCGCCGAGGCCCACGTACCGGGCCGCTGGGCCGGCCCCCGCGTAGTGGCCCGCAGCACCCCCGGCTGGGCGACGCAGGCACCGACGGGCGCCACGACCCCGTCGACCCCGGCCCCGGAGGCCGCACGATGAGCGACCTGGGAGAACTGGACCGTCCGGACAGCCCCGGCGCATGGGACGACCGCTCACAGCAATGGCTGCCGAACGAAAAGAAGCCACCCCGACCCACCGCCCCCGCAAACGCCCCAACCCCCACCACTCCCCGCCGCACAGCCGCCGACCCCGTGAAGGCGCTGATGCACCGGCACCAAGACCTCTGCAACCGGGCGGTGAACCCGCTGGAGATCGCGGCCGGCCTGGAGGCGCACGGCATCACCGACCGCACCGCGACACGCTTCCGCCACCGCGACGTCTTCTCCCTGGCCGAGGAGATGTTCGCCCGAGCCACCAGGGACGCCGAACCCTCCGCCCACCACAAAACCACCGAGGACGCCCCCCGCGTACGCCTCGACTGGGCGGTGCTCACCCTCCTCCCCGGCCTGCTGGCCACGGCGACCGTCACGGCCCTGCACCTCACCGCGGGCCGGCCGCGCCCGGCGATCGCCGCCGCAGGCATCCTCACCGTCGCCCTGGCCCTACGCGCAGCACTTTCCCGAGGCCCCCTCACCACCCCACCTCACCACCGCGCCCCGAACACCCCCGTCACCAGCGTCTGGACGGCCTGGCTGCTCGCCTACGCCCTCCTCGGCGACGGCCTCCTGCAGACGGCCCTGACCGGCGGCCCCGACGCCCTGCCGTCCGGCACCACCGCGGACCCCTGGCCCCTCACCCCGACCCCCCTCCTGGCCCTCGCCTGGTCCTGTGCCCCCGCAGCCTGGACGGCCCACCTCCTGGCCACCCGCGCCCACCGCAGACTGACCACCAGTCGCGCGCTGGACGACTTCTCCACCGCCGTACGCCCCCTGATCCTCACCACACTCACGCTCTACCTGGGTGCCCTGACGGCCCTCCTGGCCCTGACCGGCGAAATCCTGGACGCACCCGCGCCCTACGCACGCACGCTTCCCCTGGGCGCCCTCCTGCTCCTCGCCCGCCTCCTCACGACCCACGGCTTCACCCACGCCCCGGCCACCGCCCTCATGGCGACGGCCGCCACCGAAGCCACGGCCACGGCCACGGTCTTCGCCGCCCGCCTCCCCGGCTGCGACCTCCTCGCCACCCCCGTGCAAACCCTGGCCGACACCTGGGGACCGGCAAGCGTCCCGATCATCACCTGCACCACCGCGGCTCTGGTCCTCCTGCTCCACGCGAGCCGCACCCTCACCAGGGCCTCGGCCCACACCCCACCGGAGCCCCGGTGCTGAGCCGCTCCCGCCCAGGCGGCAGCCGCGTACGGGGAGAAGGGGCCGCGCCGGGTGGTGCCCACCCGCAGTGCCGGCCGTCAAGACACAGCACCGCACGGCCGACAGCACCGCCCGGCCGAGGACGGACACCCCCCGGCGCGGCCCCGACCCACCCACCGATCCCCAGGCGCCCCGCGCACCACCACCGAAGTCGCACAGGCGCCGCAGGCATCCCGGCGCACCCGCCCGGAGGCCACCGCCTCGAAGGAGCACCACAGATGACCACCGCCCACCCCACCCATGACGGCGCCCAAGGAGCCGCCCGATGAGAGTCCTGCTGATCGGAGCCAACGGCTACCTCGGCCGCTTCGTCGCCGACCGCCTCCTCGCCGACCCGGCCGTCCAGCTCACCGCCCTCGGCCGCGGCGACGACGCCGACGTCCGGTTCGACCTCGCGTCCGGCAGCCCCGGCGCCCTCACCCGCTTCCTCGACGCGGTGCACCCGGGCGTCGTCATCAACTGCGCCGGAGCCACCCGCGGCGGCGCCCGCGAACTCACCCGGCACAACACCGTCGCCGTCGCCACAGTCTGCGAGGCCCTGCGCCGCAGCGGCTGCGGCGCCCGTCTGGTGCAGATCGGCTGTGGCGCCGAGTACGGCCCCAGCCAACCCGGCTCCTCCACGGCCGAGGACGCGATCCCACGCCCCGGCGGCCCGTACGGCGTGAGCAAACTCGCCGCCACCGAACTCGTCCTCGGTTCCGGCCTGGACGCGGTCGTCCTGCGCGTCTTCTCTCCTGCCGGCCCCGGCACCCCGGCCGGTTCCCCCCTCGGCCGCCTCGCGGAGGCCATGCGCCGAGCCATGCAGTCCGGCGACGGCGAACTCAAGCTCGCGGGCCTGGGCGCCCAGCGCGACTTCGTCGACGTACGCGACGTGGCCCGAGCCGTCCACGCCGCGAGCCTCTCCGCCGCGCAAGGCGTCATCAACATCGGCTCCGGCCGCGCCGTCCGCCTGCGCGACGCCGCCGCCACCCTCGCCCGCGTGGCCGGGTACGGCGGCGCCCTCCACGAGCTCGACGGCCCGCCCGGCCCGCTGCGCGCCCCGATCGGCCACCCGCGCGGCGATTCCGACCATCCTGCCCCCGTCGCGTACCCGTCGTACCCCGACGGCTGCGGCAGCTGGCAGCAGGCCGACGTGCGCACCGCACGCGACCGGCTCGGCTGGCGGCCCCGGATCAACCTCGAAGAGTCCCTCGCCGACATCTGGATGGAGGCGGCATGCCGCATCTGACCAGCACCACGACGTACTCCCCGAGCACGGCGTTCCGCACCGGCTTCGGCATCCCCGGCTACGCGCACCCTCTCGTCGCCCCCACCGAGTGGTCGGAGCTGACCCGCCCCGGGACACCCCTGCACTGGGTCGTCCTGAACGTCGCCGACGGCCCCGGCAGCCGCCCGGACCCGCACTGCCTGGAGGCGGCCGGCCGTCTGCGCAACGCGGGCGTGCGCGTCCTCGGTCACCTCGACGCCACCTTCGGCGCCCGCACCTTCGGAGAGCTGATCTCCGACGCGCACCGCTACATCGACTGGTACCGGGTCGACGGCTTCCTCCTGGACCGCTGCCCCACCGAGCGCACCTCGCTGCCCGAGATCCGCCGCGCGGTCACCACGCTCCGCGCCGTCCGTGACGACGCCCACATCGTGCTCGGCCACGGCACCCATCCCTACCCGGGCTACGCGGAGGCGGCCGACCAGTTGGTGACCTTCTCGGGGCCGTGGAGCGACTACCGCTGGTCGCAGGTGGCCGAGTGGACCGCGGACTACCCGCCCGACCGCTTCTGCCACTTCGTGCACGGGGTCCCGGGCCCGCACCTCGACGAGGCGCTCCGCATCGCCCGCTGGCAGGGCGCCTCGACGATCTACTTCACGGATCACACGGACCGCGGCGGACGCACCGACCCCTGGGAGACCATGCCCGGCTACTGGGACGACATCGTCTCGCGGATCGGAACGGGTGTCTCGGAATGAAAAAGGCCGTGGCACTGTTACAGGGAGAACAACCGTACTGATTGACCGACCAACGGAGTCCCCGTGTCGCTGCCACCCCTGGTCGAGCCAGCCTCTGAGCTCACCGTAGACGAGGTCCGCAGGTACTCCCGCCACCTGATCATCCCCGACGTCGGGATGGACGGGCAGAAGCGGCTGAAGAACGCCAAGGTGCTCTGTGTGGGCGCCGGCGGCCTGGGCTCGCCGGCGCTGATGTACCTGGCCGCCGCGGGTGTCGGCACCCTCGGCATCGTGGAGTTCGACGAGGTCGACGAGTCGAACCTGCAGCGCCAGATCATCCACAGCCAGTCCGACATCGGCCGCTCCAAGGCCGAGTCCGCCTGCGACACCGTCAAGGGCATCAACCCGTACGTGGACGTGATCCTTCACGAGGAGCGGCTCGAGGCCGACAACGTGATGGACATCTTCAGCCAGTACGACCTGATCGTCGACGGCACGGACAACTTCGCGACCCGCTACCTGGTCAACGACGCGTGCGTGCTGCTGAACAAGCCGTACGTGTGGGGTTCGATCTACCGCTTCGACGGCCAGGCCTCCGTCTTCTGGTCCGAGCACGGCCCCTGCTACCGCTGCCTCTACCCGGAGCCCCCGCCGCCGGGCATGGTCCCCTCCTGCGCCGAGGGCGGCGTGCTGGGCGTGCTGTGCGCGTCCATCGGTTCCATCCAGGTCAACGAGGCCATCAAGCTCCTCGCGGGCATCGGCGAGCCGCTGGTCGGCCGGCTGATGATCTACGACGCCCTGGAGATGCAGTACCGCCAGGTCAAGGTCCGCAAGGACCCGAACTGCGCCGTCTGCGGCGAGAACCCGACCGTCACCGAGCTCATCGACTACGAGGCCTTCTGCGGCGTCGTGTCCGAGGAGGCCCAGGAGGCGGCGGCCGGCTCGACGATCACTCCGAAGCAGCTCAAGGAGTGGATCGACGACGGCGAGAACCTCGAGATCATCGACGTCCGCGAGATCAACGAGTACGAGATCGTGTCGATCCCCGGCGCCAAGCTGATCCCCAAGAACGAGTTCCTCATGGGTACCGCCCTGGAGACCCTCCCGCAGGACAAGAAGATCGTCCTGCATTGCAAGACGGGTGTCCGCAGTGCGGAAGTCCTCGCGGTCCTGAAGTCCGCGGGCTTCTCCGACGCCGTGCACGTCGGCGGCGGCGTGATCGGCTGGGTCAACCAGATCGAGCCACACAAGCCGGTCTACTAGGAGCCGCACCAAGCAATACACCGTTTTCCGAAAGGGGCTCGGCACCACAGATGCCGGGCCCCTTTCCCTTGCCCGCCCCCCCACGCCCCCGAGGCCCGCCGCGCGACCTACCGCGAGCAGACCTTCCCGTCCCTCGGCGCCCTTCCGTCCAGCAGATAGGCGTTCACCGTCGAGTCGACGCAGTCGCTCCCGTTGCCGTACGCCCCGTGCCCCTCGCCCTTCCAGGTGAGTTCCACCCCGACACCCTTGCCCAGTTCGTCGGCCATCTTCCTGGCGCCCTCGTACGGCGTCGCCGGGTCGCCCGTGTTGCCGACCACCAGGACCGGCGCCGCGCCGGGCGCGCTCACCTCCGGGGTGTCGTACTGCCCGGCCACCGGCCAGTCGTAGCACCAGCCGGCCGTGTCCCAGCCGAGGAAGGCCCCGAACACGGGAGAGATCTTCTCGAACGTCGGCAGCAGCTTCTTCGTCTGCTCGGCGGTGGGCCGCTGCTTGTCGTCCAGGCACGATATGACCCGTTGGGAGTGGGTCGTCGTGCCGTAGTGCCCCGAGGAGTCCCGCTCGTTGTAGCCGTCGGCCAGCGTGAGCAGTTCCGTGCCGTCGCCCCGCTCCGCGGAGTCGAGGGCGCTGGTCAGCGTCGGCCAGCCCGACTTGCTGTAGAGGGGCAGGACGATGCCGGTGAGGGCGAGGGTCTGCGTCAGCTTGCGCCCGGAGGAGGTCGGCAGCGGGTGCGCGTCGAGCCGCTTCACCAGGTTCGCGATCTTGCGCGTGCCCTGCGCGGGGTCCTGGCCCGTGGACTTCAGGTAGTCGTCCAGCGCCCGCTGGAAGCCCCGGGTCTGGTTCTCCGCGTGCCCGACCGAGTCCGCGCCGGGGTCGACGACAGCGTCGAGGACGAGCCGTCCGGCGTTCTTCGGGAAGAGATGGGCGTAGACGCCGCCGAGCTCCGTGCCGTAGGAGATGCCGAAGTAGTGCATCTTCGAGTCGCCGAGCACCTGGCGCATCAGGTCCATGTCGCGGGCGGTGTCGGTCGTCGACACGTGGGCCAGGAGCTTTCCGGCGGCCTTCTGGCAGCCCTTGCCGAAGGCGACGGCGTCCTGGAAGTACGCGTTCTCCTCGGCCGGGGTGTCGGGTGTGGCGTCGATGTCCTCGGCCGCCTGGATCGCCTTGTCGCCGCGGCAGCGCACCCCCTCGCTGGCGGCGACTCCGCGCGGATCCCAGCTGACCAGGTCGTAGCGCTCGCGCAGCAGGGACACGGTGGCCGCGTACTGCGGCATCGTCGAGACGCCCGAGCCGCCGGGGCCGCCGAAGTTGAACAGCAGCGATCCGAGGCGCTTGCCCCCGCGGGCCTTCTCGCGGATCAGTGCCAGCCCGATCGTCCCGCCGTCCGGCTTGGACCAGTCCAGCGGCACCTTGAGCGTCGCGCACTGCCAGTCGCTGCCCGGTGCCGTCGCGTCCGCGGTCGCCTTGCAGCGCCCCCAGGCGAGCTTCTGCCCGGTCAGGGAGGAGGGCAGAGCGGCGGTCGTACCGGACAAGCCGGTCGAGGGCGAGGCCGCCGGGCTCGTGCTCGACCCGTCCTTGCCCTCGCCGCCGTCGGACGACGAGCCGCCGCTGCAGCCCGCCACCAGCAGTGCGGCGGCGGCTCCGAAAGCCGTCCACCGTGCGAGTCGCGCCATGTGCGTCCCCCCTGACAGGCCGTCCGCATCGAGCAGCGGACCGCGGTCAGGCCATAGTAGGCAGATCACGCCGAGCCCGTGCCGGCCTGTGGATAACCTTCTGACCTGCGCCTTTATCCGGAATCCCGGATTGCCGTCAGGAGCAGACGGTTCCGGCCGCCGGCACCTTCCCGTCCAGCAGATAGCCGTTGACCGCGCTCTGCACGCACTTGTTCTTGCTGTCGTACGAGCCGTGCCCCTGGCCCTTGTACGTCAGCTCCACGCCGACGCCCTTGCCCAGCGCGTCCACCATCTTCTTCGCGCCCTCGTACGGGGTGGCCGGGTCGCCGGTGTTGCCCACGACGAGGATCGGCGCCGAGCCGGCGGCCCTGACGTCGGGGTGGTCGGCGGCACCCGCCACGGCCCAGTCGGTGCAGCTCGCCATGGACCAGGCCAGGAAGTCACCGAAGAGCGGCGAGACGGCCCGGAACTCGGGGAGCTTGTGCTGCACGTAGGCGGTGTCGTAGCGGGCCTTGTCGTCCGCGCAGTTGATGGCGATGTTCGCGGCGGTGATGTTGCTGTACTCGCCGTTCTCGCTGCGGCCGTTCATCGAGTCGGACAGCGCCATGAGGATCTTGCCGTCGCCGTCGTAAGCCTCCTGCAGGCCCTCGGTGAGGTACTGCCAGAAGTCCTTGGAGTACAGGGACTGGGCGATGCCGTTGGTCGCGGCGGTCTGGGTGAGCTGCCGCGGGAAGATCCCGGGGATCGGCTTCTTGTCGAGGTCCGTGAGGAGCTTGGCGATGCGGTCCTTGACGTCCTGCGGGGTGTCGCCGATCGGGCAGGGCTGGGCCCTGGAGGTGCAGTCCTCGGCGAAGTTGTCGAGGGCGAGCTGGAAGCCGCCGGCCTGGCCGAGCGAGCTCTGTTCGGTGTTCTGCGTCGGGTCGACGACCGCGTCGAAGACGGCCCGGCCCACGTGCCGGGGGAACAAGTGGGCGTAGACGCCGCCGAGTTCGGTGCCGTACGAGATGCCGAAGTAGTAGAGCTTGTCGTCGCCGAGGACCTGCCGCATCAGGTCCATGTCCCGGGCCGCGTCGGTGGTGCGCACATGCGGCAGCACCTTCTTGGAGTTGTTCTCGCAGGCCGAGTTGAACTCCTTGGTGTTGTTCACGAACGCGGTGCGCTCGGGGGCGTCGTCGGGGGTGGCGTCCTGCTGGAAGTACGTGTCGAGCTGCTGGTCGTTCTCGCACTTCACGGGCGCGCTGCGGCCGACTCCGCGCGGGTCGAAGCTGACGAGGTCGTAGCGGGTGCGCAGTTTCGCGTAGTCCTGGCCGAAGGAGGGCAGCGTGGTGACGCCCGAGCCGCCGGGTCCGCCGAAGTTGAAGACGAGAGAACCGATGCGCTTGCTCGCGCTTCCGCTCGTCCTGGCCCGGATGAGCGCGATGCCGATGGTGTCGCCCTTGGGCTTGTCCCAGTCCAGCGGCGCCTTCATGGTGGCGCACTGCCAGGTGCCGCCGTTCGGCAGCGGGGAGGGCGCGGCGCCTCCGCCCTCCGCCGCGGAGGGGGCCGGGCAGTCCTTCCAGTCCAGCTTCTGGGCCGACAGGTCCTCGTCGTTCTTGGCGCTGTCGCTGCAGGCCACCAGTACGGAGGACAGCAGTACGACTGTCAGGGCGGCGGCCCGCAGGCGCGGAGGCTTCGGCATGCTTCCATCCTGTGCCCGCGCCGGACGGCCCGCTCGGGACACGGGCCGTATGAGGTACGCGCGCGTACGGACGTCGTACGAGGCCGGCGTCGTATCAGAGGGCCTGCTTGCGCGAGAGCTGGTTGAAGGCCAGCCAGCCCGGCAGCACCGGCAGCCACAGCGTCAGCAGCCGGAACAGCAGTACGGCCGGGGCTGCGACCTCCTTGGGCAGGCCCACGGCGATCAGACCGACCGTGAGCGTCGCCTCGACCGCGCCGACGCCGCCCGGGGTCGGAGCCGCGGAGCCGAGCGCGTTTCCGGCGAGGAAGACGACGGCGACGCTGGCGATGCTCAGCGAGGCCCCCTGCTGACCGAAGGCGCGGATCGAGGCGTCCAGGCACATCACGAAGCAGGCCGTCAGCAGCAGCATGCCGCCGATGCCGGTGACCAGCTTCTGCGGCCGCTGCAGCACGTCCAGCATGCGCGGCACGACGCCCGCGAAGAGCGACCGCACGCGCGTGACGACGAATTTCCGCAGGAACGGCACCGAGGTGACCACCAGGACGAGCACCGCCACCGTCAGCAGACCCGCGATGACCGTCCGGGACGGCGACAGCGACGGCGTCTTCTCGGTGCCGGTCAGGTAGCCGAAGGACAGCAGCATCAGGATGTGGCAGCCGAGCCCGAACAGCTGGGAGGCGCCCACGCTGGCGACCGCCAGGCCGGGCCGTACGCCCGCGCGCTGCAGGAAGCGCGTGTTGAGCGCGACACCGCCCACCGCCGCCGGCGCGACGATCTTCACGAACGACCCGGCGACCTGGGCCCCGACGGTCCGCAGGAACGGCACCCGCTCGGGCACGAACCCCAGCAGGGCCATGGCCGCCGCGAAGTAGCTGGCGGCGGAGAACGCGAGGGCCGCGACGACCCAGCCCCACTGCGCGTTCTCGATCAGCGGCCCGAACTCGATGTGGGTGAGCTGGGTCAGCAGGAAGTACGCGCCGATGGCGCCCGCGATGAAGCTGATCAGCGTCCGCGGCCGCACCCGCTCCAGGCGGGCAGGCTCGACCGGTGCCTGCGGCCTGATGAGCAGCACCTGGTGGCGGATCTGGGTGAGCAGATCCTCTTCCCGCGCTTCGTCGATGGCCTCGTCGATGGCCCGCTTCTCGGCCCTGGCCTCCGCCCGTACGGCCTTCTTGTCGGGCTTTTCGAGCGCGGGCCCGGCGTGGTCGTCGGCCGCCTCCAGACGGGCCTGCTTGGCCTGCCGCGACGCCTCCAGCACCGCCTCGCGCTCCCGCTGGGCCCGCTCTCGGGCCAGCCTGCGCAGGGTCGCCCGGGAGGTGCGGCTGAGGGCGATGGGCTGCAGCATCGGCAGGCAGTCGGCCACGGCGTCGGGGCCGAGCACGGCCACCGCCGAGGTGACCGCGCGCTCGGCGCCGACCCGCAGGCCGAGGGTCACCAGGAGCTGGGAGACGTCCATGCGCAGCAGCAGATCGCCGGCCGCGATCTCACCGACGCGCAGGTCGGTGAGGATGACCGTGCCGGAACGATCCACCAGGATCGCGTCGCCCACCAGCCTGCGGTGGGCGATGCGCCGGGACTGCAGGGCGCGTACCTGGTGCCAGGTGTCGTGCAGCAGTTCGTCGGTGATCTCGTCGTCCGCCAGGGAGTCGAGTGTGCGCCCGCCGGTGTGTTCGTAGACGAGCATGACCGCGTCGGGGCCGAGTTCGGAGGTCGCGATCAGTTTGGGCGCGTTGGCGCCGGCCGCGATGGCCGCGTAGGCGAGCAGGGCCTCCTGCTCCAGGGCCTGGCGCAGCGACTGGAGGCTGCTGCGGGTGGCGAAGCCGCGCAGGGTCAGGTTGCGCCACGCGCGGTAGAAGAAGCCTTGGGCCTGCTGCTCGCGGTCGACGACGGTCACGTCCAGGGGCGGGCCGTCCTCCAGGGTGACGAAGTAGCGTCGGCCGCGGTCGCCGGTCTCGTGGTTCTCCGGCATCTCCTCGCGGGCCGCGGTCACCGGGCGGAATCCGACGTGCCGCAGGCCCGCCATCAGCGTCCGGCCGGTGGGGCGGACGTTCGGCGAGCCGACGGCGTAGAGCGTGCCGTAGGCCACGGTCCAGCCGATCAGCACCGTCAGGATGATCGAGAACGGCGTCGTGTAGCCGGTGACCAGCATCGAGAACGCGTCGAGGAGCAGCACGATCCACAGCACCGCTCGCCAGCGCGGCCGCCGGGACATGCCGACGGCGGTCATGTAGGCGATGACCGGGGCGAGATAGCCGTGCACCGGGTCGGTCAGGGCGTGGATGTTGCCGGGGGAGGGCTGGGTGAGCGCTTCCTGGATGGAGCCGGGGGCGGCCTTGGCGACCCACAGGTCGGTGGCGAGGGTCACACCGTGGGCGAGGACCGCCGCGAGCACGCCGTCGGCGATGCGCAGCCCGTCCCGTTTGATCAGCCGCTCGATCGCGAACGCGACCGGAACCAGCAGGATCGCGATGCTGGAGGCCAGGCCGGCGATCTTGATGAGCAGGTCGGGCGCCTGCCCGGTGCCCTTGTTGATGTCCTGTTCGAGGCCCGAGGTGGTGCCGTGCGCGAACGCGGCGATCGCGAGCAGCAGGACGATCCCCAGCACGCCCACCATGAGGCGCATCAGGTCGGAGGGGCGGTGCACGCGCGCGGGGAGGAGCGGTTCGTCACCCTCCACCTCGTCGATGTGCGCCTCGTCCACGAAGTCGGTCTGGCCCCTGTCCGAGGCCTTCGTGGGCGTCCCCTTGCCACCGGAAGCGGGTTCCGGGCGCGACGAAGCGTCAGAGGTGCTCTCCGCGTCCTCTGGGTGCGCACCCTGCTGCTTCATCGTCTCTTCTTGATCTCGTATCACCGGTCACCGCCCGCATGATGGTGGCATGCCCCACCGACACACGGGGGCATCAGGGTGCAAACGCGGGGGCGCACAGTCTGCCGGAAGCGCTGCCCGGGGGCGAGGGATACGCACGGTCACGAGCGCGTCCCACTGTCGGTGGCGTGGGGCAGGATGGGCCGGATGAGCGAGGAGAGCCTGCCGCACGAGGACCGAGGGGAGCACCCGGACGCGCTGCCGGCGTACGCCGAGCGCGTCCTCGAGGTGGCCGAACTGGTGCCGCCTGGGCGTGTCATGACGTATGGGGACGTCGCGGAGTGGCTGGAGGAGGGCGGACCCCGGCAGGTCGGCCGGGTGATGGCCCTCTACGGAGGGGCCGTGCCCTGGTGGCGGGTCGTCCGCTCGGACGGCGTGCTGCTGCCCGGGCACGAGCTGCGGGCGCTCGACCACTACCGCGCCGAGGGCACGCCCCTGAAGGAGGCGAGCAGGGCCGCCGAGGGCCATCTGCCGCGCCTCGACATGAAGCGGGCGCGCTGGGACGGCGACGGACGCGCTGAAGCTCACACCTGACAGCTTCCGCCATCCGGCAACGCCGTGTGTGACCCGTGATCCGGATGGGGGAACAGGGGCACGTCTGTCCCATGCCGTACGTTCGAGGGGCGAGGGACATGCGAGGCGTGAGTGCCGGGAGGGAAGAAGCGGAAGCTCTGCTTCCGACCTGTCCGTCGGCGTAGCGTCGGCTGCACGAGTCCCCCTCACCCCCCGATCACCGCCGTGCACGGACGGTGGTCCGACAACCAGCACACCCACCAGGACCGGCGAACCACGTGAGCTCCTCTTCCTCCACCAGGCGCCTGTCGCACCCCGCGGTGCGACAGGGGAACCGTGGCGCTTACCGACTGGTGCGTACCCCTCCGGCCCGACCGGATCCCCCTCTTCTGGACGCCGCTCAGCGCTCCGTGGTTGACCACAGGTCCGGTCCGCTGCTCGTTCTCGCAGGTCCCGGCACCGGCAAGACGACCACACTCGTGGAGTCCGTGGCCGCGCGAATCGCCCGTGGCGGCGACCCCGCGCGCGTGCTCGTGCTGACGTTCAGCCGCAAGGCGGCCGTCGAGCTGCGCGACCGCATGGCGCTGCGCGTCGGGGCGGCCCGCGCCCCTCAGGCGACCACCTTCCACTCGTTCTGCTACGCCCTCGTCCGCGCCCACCAGGACGCCGAGCTGTTCGTGGAGCCGCTGCGTCTGCTGTCCGGCCCGGAGCAGGACGTCGCCGTCCGTGAACTGCTCGCCGGGCAGCCCGACCTGGAGCGCCTCGGCCTCGCGCACGTGCGCTGGCCGGACGAACTGCGCGCCTGCCTGACGACCCGGGGCTTCGCCGACGAGGTCCGCGCGGTCCTCGCCCGCAGCCGGGAACTCGGCCTGGACCCCGTCGCGCTGGACGCCTTCGCCCGCCGTATCGGCCGCCCCGACTGGCGTGCCGCGGCCGCCTTCCTCGCCGAATACCTCGACGTCCTCGACCTGCAGGGCGTGCTCGACTACGCCGAACTGGTCCATCGCGCGGTCCTCCTGGCCCGCCGGCCCGAGGTCGCCGAACGGCTCGCCGCGCAGTACGACGCCGTCCTCGTCGACGAGTACCAGGACACGGACGCCGCCCAGGTACGGCTGCTGCACGCGCTCGCGGGCGGCGGCCGCACGCTCGTCGCCTTCGGCGACCCCGACCAGTCGATCTACGCCTTCCGGGGCTCCGACGTCAACGGCATCCTGGAGTTCCCGCACACCTTCCCGCGCGCGGACGGCCGTCCGGCGCCCGTGCAGGTCCTGCGCACCTCCCGCCGCTCCGGCGCCGGGCTGCTCGCCGCGACCCGCCTGCTCACCCAGCGCATGCCGCTGACCCGGCTGCCGGCGGAGAAGGTCCGCGCGCACCGCGAACTCGCCCCCGTCCGGGAGGGCGGCCACGTCGAGGTGTACACCTACCCGACGTCCGGCACGGAGCTGGACAACATCGCCGACATCCTGCGCCGGGCCCACCTGGAGGACGGCGTCCCGTGGCGCGACATGGCCGTCCTGGTGCGTGCCGGGTCGCGGACCATCCCGACGGTCCGCCGCGCGCTGGCCGCCGCCGGCGTCCCGCTCGACATCGACGGCGACGACCTGCCGCTGCGGCACGAGCCGGCGGTGGCCCCCCTGCTGACGGCACTGCGGGCGGTGGCCGGCGCGGAGGCGGCGGCGCAGGCGGACGACGAGGACGTCACCTCCGGGGAGGCGGCCCCCTGCTGGCTCGACACCGAGACCGCCCTCACCCTCCTCGCCTCGCCCCTCGGCGGCATGGACGCCGCCGACCTGCGCCGTCTCGGCCGGGCCCTGCGTGACGAGGAGCGGGCGGCGGGCAACGCCCTGCCGCCGCCGTCGGACGAACTGCTCGCGCGGGCCCTCGCCGAGCCGGAGCGCCTGGCCGTGCACGACCCCGCGTACGCGCGTGGCGCCCAGCGGCTCGGCGCGCTGCTCCGCAAGGCCAGGGAACGCCTCGCGGGCGGCGGCACGGCCGAGGAGGCGCTGTGGGACCTGTGGGAGGGCACGCCGTGGCCCACCCGCCTGGAGCGTTCCGCGCGGCGCGGCGGGGCCGCCGGGCGCAACGCCGACCGTGACCTGGACGCCGTCTGCGCGCTGTTCGCGACCGCCGCGCGCGCGGAGGAACGCACCGGCGGCCGGGGCGCCCTGAACTTTCTGGAGGAGATCGAGGCCGAGGACATCGCCGCCGACACCCTCACGCGGCGGGCGGTACGTCCGGACGCCGTACGCCTGATGACCGCGCACCGCTCCAAGGGCCTGGAGTGGCGCCTCGTCGTCGTCGCCGGCGTCCAGGAAGGACTGTGGCCCGACCTGCGGCGCCGCGGCTCGCTCCTGGAGGCCGACCGCATCGGCCGCGACGGACTCGCCGAACCGCTCACCCCGGGCGCCCTGCTCGCCGAGGAGCGCCGCCTGTTCTACGTCGCCGCCACCCGCGCGCGTGAACGCCTCGTCGTCACCGCCGTGAAGGCACCGTCCGACGACGGCGACCAGCCCTCCCGCTTCCTCACCGAACTGGGCGTCGAACCCAAGGACGTCACGGGCCGGCCGCGCCGCCCCCTGTCCGTCGCCGCGCTGGTCTCCGAACTGCGCGCCACGACCGTCGACCCGCGCGTCTCGGACACGCTCCGGGAGGCGGCCGCCCACCGGCTCGCGCGCCTCGCCGCGCTCGCCGACGAGGAGGGCCGCCCGCTCGTCCCCTCCGCCCACCCCTACCGCTGGTGGGGCATGTTCGAGCCGACCGAGAGCAAGGTGCCGCTGCGCAACCGCGACCAGCCCGTCGTGCTCTCCGGGAGCGCCCTCGACCAGCTCGCCAACACCTGCTCCCTGCAGTGGTTCCTGGGCCGCGAGGTGAAGGCCGACGCGCCCGCGACGACCGCCCAGGGCTTCGGCAACGTCGTGCACGTCCTCGCCGACGAGGTCGCCTCCGGGCACACGCCCGCCGACCTCGCCGTCCTCATGGAACGCCTCGACTCGGTGTGGAACGCCCTCGCCTTCGACGCGCCGTGGAAGTCGGCGCAGGAGAAGGAGAACGCGCGCGTGGCGCTCGAACGCTTCCTGAAGTGGCACGTCATGGACCGCACCGGCCGCACCCCGGTGGCCAGCGAGCACGACTTCGACGTGACCCTGGAGGCGGGCGACTACGAGGTCCGCATCCGCGGCCAGATGGACCGCGTCGAGGCCGACGGCGAGGGCCGCGCCTACGTCGTCGACTTCAAGACCGGCAAACAGGCGCCCACCGCGCGCGAGGTCGAGCACCACCCGCAGCTCGCCGTCTACCAGCTCGCCGTCCGCGAGGGCGCCGTCGACGAAGCGTTCGACGGTCTGCGCCCCGAACCCGGCGGCGCCGAACTCGTGCACCTGCGGCAGGGCGCGGCGCGGCGCGACGGCGGCGAGACGCTGCCCAAGGTGCAGGCCCAGGAGCCCGTCGAGGGCTCGGCGGGGGAGTGGGTCGGCGAACTGCTCGCCACCGCCGCCGGAAAGGTGCTCGACGAGCGGTTCACGCCGACCGCCGGACAGCACTGCACGCACTGCGCGTTCCGGGCGTCCTGCAGCGCCCGCCCCGAGGGCCGCCACATCGTCGAGTAGCCCGGGTGATTCATCACACCACCCGAGCTGACCTGGGCTTCCACCGACGTGCGGGGTGAATGCGTCCTCCGCTGTCAGTGGTCGCCGCTAGCCTCTTCGACGTGCCGCCCCGTATCACCGATCCCGATCAGCTCAAGGAGCTCCTCGGGATTCCGTTCACCCCGGAGCAGACGGCCTGCATCATCGCGCCGCCCGCCCCGCAGGTGATCGTGGCCGGCGCCGGATCGGGCAAGACGACGGTGATGGCCGCCCGCGTCGTCTGGCTGGTGGGCACCGGACAGGTAGCCCCCGAGCAGGTACTGGGCCTGACCTTCACCAACAAGGCCGCCGGGGAACTCGCCGAGCGCGTGCGCAAGGCGCTGATCAAGGCGGGCGTCACCGACCCGGACGTCATCGATCCGGACAACCCGCCGGGCGAACCGGTCATCTCGACCTACCACGCGTTCGCCGGCCGCCTGCTGACCGACCACGGCCTGCGCATCGGCCTGGAGCCGACCTCGCGCCTGCTCGCCGACGCCACCCGCTACCAGCTCGCCGCGCGCGTGCTGCGGGAGGCCCCGGGCCCCTATCCGGCCCTCACCCGCTCCTTCGCCGACCTCGTCAGCGATCTGCTGACCCTCGACGCCGAACTCGCCGAGCACCTCGTGCGCCCCGAGGACGTGCGCGCGTACGACGCCGAACTGCTGGGCACCCTTCAGGGCGCCAAGCTCACCAACGCCGATCTGCGCAAGGTCCCCGAGGCGGCCGCCGCCCGCCGCGAACTCGCCGACCTGGTGGTCCGCTACCGCGCCGCCAAACGCGAACGCGACCTGCTCGACTTCGGCGACCAGATCGCCCTGTCCGCACAACTCGCCGGCATCCCCGAGGTCGGCCGGGTCCTGCGCGACGAGTTCCGCGTGGTCCTCCTGGACGAGTACCAGGACACCTCGGTGGCCCAACGCATCCTTCTGGCGGGCCTGTTCGGCGGCGGCACCGGCCACCCGGTGACCGCCGTCGGCGACCCCTGCCAGGCCATCTACGGCTGGCGCGGCGCGTCCGTCGCCAACCTGGACGACTTCCCCGAGCACTTCGCCCGCCCCGACGGCCGCCCCGCCACCCGCCAGGCGCTCAGCGAGAACCGCCGCAGCGGCGGCCGCCTCCTGGACCTCGCCAACGGCCTCGCGGAACCCCTGCGCGCCATGCACGCGGGCGTGGAGGCCCTCCGCCCGGCCCCCGGCGCCGAACGGGACGGCGTCGTCCGCTGCGCGCTGCTCCCCACCCATGCCGAGGAGATCGACTGGATCGCCGACTCCATCGCCCACCTGGTCAACACCGGCAAGGCGCCCGGCGAGATCGCCGTCCTGTGCCGCACGGCGAGCGACTTCGCCGAGATCCAGGGCGCGCTCGTCGCCCGGGACGTCCCCGTCGAGGTGGTCGGGCTGTCCGGGCTGCTGCACCTGCCGGAGATCGCCGACCTGGTCGCCGTCTGCGAAGTGCTCCAGGACCCCGGCGCCAACGCCTCCCTGGTCCGGCTGCTGACCGGCCCCCGCTGGCGCATCGGCCCGCGCGACCTCGCCCTCCTGGGACGCCGGGCCCGGCTGCTCGTGTCCCACGCGCGCGTGGAGGACGACGACGACCGTGACCGGCGGCTCGCCGAGGCCGTCGAGGGGGTCGATCCGGCGGAGGTGATATCGCTCGCGGACGCCCTCGACACCTTCCTGGAGATGCCGCTCGACGCGGAGGGAGAGGACGACGGGCTGCCGTTCTCGCCGGACGCGCGCGTGCGCTTCGCGCGCCTGGCCACCGAACTGCGCGACCTGCGCCGGTCGTTGTCCGACCCGCTGATGGACGTCCTGCACCGCGTCCTCGCCGTCACCGGCCTGGAGGTGGAACTGTCGGCGTCCCCGCACGCCCTGGCCGCCCGCCGCCGTGAGACCCTCTCCAACTTCCTGGACGTCGCCGCCTCCTTCGCCGCCGGCGACGGCGAGGCCACCCTGCTCGCCTTCCTGGCCTTCTTGCGCACCGCCGCGCAGTACGAGAAGGGCCTCGACAACGCCCTGCCCGGCGGAGAGAACACCGTGAAGGTGCTCACCGCCCACAAGTCGAAGGGCCTGGAGTGGGACGTCGTCGCCGTCCCAGGTCTGGTCAAGGACACCTTCCCCAGCACCAAGGGCCGCGAGAAGTGGACCGCCCAGGGCAAGGTGCTGCCGCACGCGCTGCGCGGCGACGCCGACACCCTGCCCGACGTCGGCTCCTGGGACTCGCGGGGCCTCAAGGCCTTCCAGGAGGCCATGAAGGAGCACCAGCACACCGAGGAGCTCCGCCTCGGCTACGTCACCTTCACCCGCCCCCGCTCCCTCCTCCTCGGCTCCGGCCACTGGTGGGGCCCCACCCAGAAGAAGCGGCGCGGCCCCTCGAGCTTCCTGCTGGACCTGTACGAGCACTGCGCTGCCGGGTACGGCGAGATCGAGGCATGGGCGGAGGAGCCCGCCGAGGACGAGGAGAACCCCGTCCTGCACACGGCGAGCGCCGACCAGGTCTGGCCCCTGCCTCTGGACGAGGCGTCCCTCGCCCGTCGCCGGAGGGCCGCCGAGACCGTCCTCGCCCACCTGGAGGACCTCGTCTCCCACGAGGACGGCCACCTCGCGGCCGTACACGACCCGGACGGCGACGAGGACCCGGACTGGCCCGTACCGCCGGACGACGAAGAGCTTTACGAGGACGTAGAGCCCTACGACGAAGAGCCGTACGACGACGAAGACCCCTACGACGGCGATGCGCCCTATGGGGAAGAAGACCCGTTCCGGGACGAGGAGCCCGGCGACCGGGAGAGCTGGTCCGCGGACCGCCCGGCGGTCCCGCACCAGGCGACGGGACCGCAGAGCGCGGCGCACGACGGCACGCGCGTGCCCGTCACCACGCACGCGCGTGAGCACACCCGCCCCCGACCCACCCCCGAGGAGGCCCGCACCATCGCCTCCTGGGACCGCGACCTCGACGCCCTCACCGGTGAGCTCCTGCGCGCGCGGGCGGCCGTCACCGACGTCCCCCTGCCCGTGACCCTCACCGCCTCGCAGGTGCTGCGGCTGGCCGCCGACCCGGACGGCTTCGCGCAGGAACTCGCGCGCCCCATGCCCCGCCCGCCGCAGCCCGCCGCCCGCCGGGGCACCCGCTTCCACGCCTGGGTCGAAGCCCGCTTCGAAGAGCTGACCCTGCCCGTGCTGGAACCGGAGGAACTGCCCGGCAGCGACGCCGAGATCGCCGACGAGCGCGACCTGGAGGCCCTCAAGGACGCCTTCGAACGCACCGAGTACGCCCACCGCACGCCCCACCGCGTCGAGGCCCCCTTCCAGCTCACCATCGCCGGCCGGGTCATCAGGGGACGTATCGACGCCGTCTACAAGGAAGGCGACGGCGACGCGGCGACGTACGAGATCGTCGACTGGAAGACGGGCCGCGACCGCACCGCCGATCCGCTCCAGCTCGCCCTGTACCGGCTCGCCTGGGCCGAGCAGCGCGGCGTCCCCCTGGAGTCCGTCAACGCGACGTTCCTGTACGTCCGCACCGGTGACGTGGTGCGACCGCGGGGCCTGCCGGACCGCGCCGCGCTGGAGCGGCTGCTCCTGGGCGAGCCGGCCGCGTCGGCACAGTGTGAGGAACCGCCCACCGAGGATGTCGGTGCGGGCCGATAGGCTCGTGACCATGAGCCAGACCCCGGACAGCGCCGTCCGTACGTACATCGAGCAGCACAGCTCCGCCTTCCTGGGGGACCTCGCGGAGTGGCTGCGCATCCCGTCCGTGTCCGCCCAGCCGGACCACGCGCCCGATGTACGCCGCAGCGCCGACTGGCTCGCCGCCAAACTCCGGGAGACCGGCTTCCCGACCACCGAGATCTGGGAGACCGAAGGCGCCCCGGCCGTCTTCGCCGAGTGGCCCTCCGACGATCCGGGGGCGCCCACGGTCCTCGTCTACGGCCACCACGACGTGCAGCCCGCCGCCCGCGAGGACGGCTGGGACAGCGAGCCCTTCGAGCCGGTCGTCCGCGAAGGCCGCCTCTACGCGCGCGGGGCGGCCGACGACAAGGGCCAGGTCTTCTTCCACACCCTCGGGGTCCGCGCCCACCTCGCCGCCACCGGCCGCACCACCCCGGCCGTCAGTCTGAAGCTGCTGATCGAGGGCGAGGAGGAGTCCGGTTCGCCGCACTTCCGCGCCCTCGTGGAGGAGCACGCCGGGCGGCTGGCCGCCGACGCGGTGATCGTCTCCGACACCGGCATGTGGTCCGAGGACACCCCCACCGTCTGCACCGGCATGCGCGGCCTCGCCGAGTGCGAGATCCACTTCTTCGGCCCCGACCAGGACATCCACTCCGGGTCCTTCGGCGGCGCCGTCCCCAACCCGGCCACCGCGGCCGCCCGTCTGGTCGCGGCCCTGCATGACGAGCACGCACGCGTGGCCGTCCCCGGCTTCTACGACGGCGTCGTAGAACTCACCGACCGCGAGCGGGAGCTCCTCGCCGAACTGCCCTTCGACGAGCAGGAGTGGCTGCGCACCGCCAAGTCCTACGCCGTCCGGGGCGAGGCCGGCCACACCACCCTGGAACGCATCTGGGCCCGCCCCACCGCCGAGGTCAACGGCATCGGCGGCGGCTACCAGGGCCCCGGCAGCAAGACGATCATCCCGTCCTCGGCGATGGTGAAGCTCTCCTTCCGCATGGTCGCGGGACAGGACCCCGCCCACATCGAGAAGGTCGTCCGCGACTGGGCCGCCGCCCAGGTGCCCGCGGGGATCCGGCACGAGATCACGTTCGGTGCCGCCACGCGCCCGTGCCTGACGCCGCTGGACCACCCCGCCCTGCAGTCCGTGGTCCGCGCGATGGGCGGCGCCTTCGGCAAGCCGGTCCGCTTCACCCGCGAGGGCGGCTCGGGCCCGGCCGCCGACCTCCAGGAGGTCCTGGACGCACCGGTGCTCTTCCTGGGCATCTCCGTCCCCTCCGACGGCTGGCACGCGCCGAACGAGAAGGTCGAGCTCGACCTGCTCCTCAAGGGCGTCGAGACCACCGCGTACCTGTGGGACGACCTCGCCCGGACCTGGCGTCATGCGCCCTGAGCGTCCCGCGCCGCCCGGACGGGCAGGCTGCCAGGGGCACACTGGAGGGAACGCCCCGCACCGCCCAGCCCCACCGGAACCGGTCACCTCCCGCACTGCGACCCGCCGAACCGATCGCCGAAACAACCCGTTCCACAGGGGGAGTTGGAAGCACCCGTGACCACCTGGACCGACCACACCGCCGACCGCCCCATCTCGCTCACCGCCCCGAGCGGCATCGACCGCGCCGCCCACCACCGGCTCGACGAGGCCTGGCTCGCGGCGGCGTGGAGCCACCCCACGACCCGCTGCTTCGTGGTCTCCGGCGGCCAGGTCCTCATCGACGAGACGCCCGACGGCCGCACCGAACTCGTCATGACCCCGTCCTTCGAGGCTCCTCTGACGGAGGCGCACCGCTACTTCCTGGGCACCGACGAGGACGGCGTCAGCTACTTCGCCCTCCAGAAGGACGCGCTGCCCGGCCGGATCGACCAGTCCGCGCGACCGGCCGGCCTGCGCGAGGCCGGTCTGCTGCTCTCACCCCGGGACGCGGGCCTGATGGTGCACGCCGTCGGCCTGGAGAACTGGCAGCGCACGCACCGCTTCTGCTCCCGCTGCGGCGAGCGCACCGTCATCGCCGCGGCCGGCCACATCCGCCGCTGCCCGGCGTGCGGCGCCGAGCACTACCCGCGCACCGACCCCGCCGTGATCATGGCCGTCACCGACACCGAGGACCGCATCCTCCTCGGCCGTCAGGTCCACTGGCCCGAGGGCCGCTTCTCCACGCTCGCCGGTTTCGTCGAGCCCGGCGAGTCCATCGAGCAGGCGGTGCGCCGCGAGGTCTTCGAGGAGGCCGGCGTCAGCGTCGGCCAGGTCGAGTACGTCGCCAGCCAGCCCTGGCCGTTCCCGTCCAGCCTGATGCTCGGCTTCATGGCCCACGCCACCTCCGTCGAGATCGACGTCGACGGCGACGAGATCCACGAGGCCCGCTGGTTCTCCCGCGACGAACTCGGCGCCGCCTTCGACTCCGGCGAGGTGCTCCCGCCCTACGGCATCTCGATCGCTGCCCGCCTGATCGAGCTCTGGTACGGCAAGCCGCTGCCGACGCGGAGCGTGTGACGGCCTTCCGGCGCAGGGCGGGCAGCGAAAAGGCGATACCCGAGTCGACCTCGGGTATCGCCTTTCCGCACGCCAGTGCCGGGTGTCACACGCCGATCTTCTGCTTCACCTGGGCCAGCGACGGGTTCGTCAGCGTCGAACCGTCCGGGAACAGCACGGTCGGAACCGTCTGGTTTCCGCCATTCGCCTTCTCCACGAAAGCGGCGGACTCCGGGTCCTGCTCGATGTTGATCTCGTCGTACGTGATGCCCTCGCGGTCCATCTGGCTCTTCAGCCGACGGCAGTAGCCACACCACGTGGTGCTGTACATCGTCACAGTGCCCGGCATGTCTCTCGGCTCCTCAGCTGCTGGGGGTCGGTGCTCGCAGAGAGGGAACGTACTTGAAAGGGCCACCATTCCCGCACGCGGCACCGGACCCCACGTGACGCCGGCCGCATCGATCCACGACGCCGGCCGCATCGATCCACGACGCCTGCCGCATCGATCCACGACGCCTGCCGCATTAGTACGACAAGAGGTGCCTGCCTGTGGACAACCGGAGCACCCGTCTCCGGCGACCTGGCAGCATGGCTGTGTGACAGCAGCAACGCACTCCACGCTCTTCCCGCCGGTACCGGACTCGGCCGACGCGGTGCTCGAAGGGCTCGACCCCGAGCAGCGCGAGGTGGCCACCGCCCTGCGCGGCCCGGTGTGCGTGCTGGCGGGCGCCGGCACGGGCAAGACCCGGGCGATCACCCACCGCATCGCCTACGGAGTGCGGGCCGGCATCCTCCAGCCGTCCAGCGTGCTGGCCGTCACCTTCACCAACCGCGCCGCGGGCGAGATGCGCGGCCGGCTGCGCCGGCTCGGCGCCGTCGGCGTCCAGGCCCGCACCTTCCACTCGGCGGCCCTGCGCCAGCTGCAGTACTTCTGGCCGAAAGCGGTCGGTGGTTCCATGCCCCGGCTCGTCGACCGCAAGATCCAGCTCGTCGCGGACGCGGCCGCCGCCTGCCGCATCCGCCTCGACCGGGGTGAGCTGCGGGACGTCACCGGTGAGATCGAGTGGTCCAAGGTCACCCAGACCGTCCCCGCCGACTACGCGGCGGCCGCCGCCAAGGCCGGCCGCGAGTCCCCCCGCGACCCCGCCGAGATCGCCCAGGTCTACTCCGTCTACGAGGACCTCAAGCGGGACCGCTCCGTCATCGACTTCGAGGACGTCCTGCTGCTGACCGTGGCCGTCCTTCAGGACCGGCACGACATCGCCGAGCAGGTCCGCGCCCAGTACCAGCACTTCGTGGTGGACGAGTACCAGGACGTCAGCCCCCTCCAGCAGCGCCTGCTGGAACTGTGGCTCGGCGACCGGGACGACCTGTGCGTCGTCGGCGACGCCAGCCAGACGATCTACTCGTTCACCGGAGCAACCCCCGACCACCTTCTCGACTTCCGCGCCCGCCACCCCGGAGCCACCGTCGTCAAGCTCGTCCGCGACTACCGCTCCACCCCGCAGGTCGTCCATCTCGCCAACGGCCTCCTCGCCCAGGCCCGCGGACGCGCCGCCGACCACCGCCTGGAACTGGTCTCGCAGCGGGCCGCGGGGCCCGAGCCCCGCTACACCGAGTACACCGACGAGCCCGCCGAGGCGGAGGGCGCCGCCCGCCGCATCCGCGAACTCATCGCCGCGGGCGTCCCGGCGAGCGAGATCGCGATCCTGTTCCGCACGAACTCCCAGTCGGAGACCTACGAGCAGGCCCTCGCCGACGCCGGAGTCCCCTACCAGCTCCGCGGCGCCGAGCGCTTCTTCGACCGGCCCGAGGTGCGCAGAGCCATCGTCAACCTCAGGGGCGCGGCCCGCTTCGGCGGCAACGACTCCCGGCTGGACGACGCCGTCGACCTGCCCTCCCAGGTGCGTGCCGTGCTCTCTGGAGAGGGCTGGACGACGGAGCCCCCGGCCGGCTCCGGCGCCGTCAGGGAGCGCTGGGAGTCCCTGGCCGCCCTGGTGAACCTGGCCCACGACTTCGCCGCCGCCGAGCGGGGCGCCACGCTGGCCGACCTCGTCGCCGAGCTGGACGAGAGGGCGAACGCCCAGCACGCCCCGACCGTGCAGGGCGTCACCCTGGCCTCGCTGCACTCCGCCAAGGGCCTCGAGTGGGACGTCGTGTTCCTGGTCGGCGTCGCCGAGGGCATGATGCCGATCACCTATGCGAAGACCGACGAGCAGATCGAGGAGGAGCGCCGCCTCCTGTACGTCGGTGTGACCCGCGCCCGTGAGCACCTGCACGTCTCCTGGGCGCTGTCCCGCTCGCCCGGCGGCCGCCCCAACCGCCGTCCCAGCCGCTTCCTGGACGGCCTGCGCCCCGGTTCCACCGGCACCCCCGGGCGCGGGGCGACGGGGGGCGCGGGGGGCGTCGAGCGCGGACGCACCAGCAGAGCGGAGACCGTCGCCCCGCGACGCACCCATCGCTCCCCAGCCCGCTGCCGGGTCTGCGGGCGCACCCTCACCGACGCCGGCGAGATGAAGCTGATGCGGTGCGAGGACTGTCCCTCCGACATGGACGAGGGTCTGTACGAGCGGTTGCGCGAGTGGCGCGCGGACCAGGCGCGGCGCAGCGGACAGCCCGCCTTCTGCGTCTTCACCGACAAGACGCTCGTGGCCATCGCCGAGGCCGTGCCGGACGACGAGCACGAGCTGGCCCGCATCCCCGGGGTCGGACAGCGCAAGCTCAACCGCTACGGGGCGGATGTACTGGCCCTCTGCGCAGGCCAGGACCTCGCGGGAGACGGCGCGAAAGACTGATGCGAACTCGTCGGAAAAATAGTTTGCGCATGCCCCAGCAATCCCCATAGGTTCTTAGCCACGGGGACAGAGGCCTTCTCGAAGGCCCTGATTCCGTGCTCTACTTGCATATCCGTCGGACTGGTTCATCCCAGTCCCCGAAGCGCCGAGAGGAGGCGAGTCCAGTGATCAGCATCAACAGCAGCTCCACCAGCACCGTCAAAATGACCGATCGCTCGGTCGTCGTCTCCCTGTGCATGCTCGGCGCTTCGATCCCGGGCACCGGTCTGTCCGGCATCCGTGCCGTGCGTCCGGCGTCCTCTGTGTCTCTCGCGGGTCTTCCCATCCGTGAGCGCAATGAGCGACCGACGAAGGCACTGGAAGCAGTAGAGGCACAGGCGCAGGCCTATGCCTTTACGGCGGCCGGTGCCGGAAGCCGGAAGCAGACGCAGCACCACCTGATGTGGGCCTTCCGTGGGCCAGAACCCTGGAGTGATCCAGCCTGACAGCCGATCAGGCCGGCGCCTTCAGGGCCGCGGAACCCCATCCGGGATCCGCGGCCCTTCTGTTTGTCCCCCCACCGGGGACGACGGAGCGAAGGGGCCTCGGGACAACAGCAGAACCCGGTACCACCCGCCTCCCGGCCCAACAGGGCCGGAAACGAACAGACGAGGAAGACGACCCGTGCAACTCGAAGCGCACGCCCCGTCCGTACCGCCTTCCGAAACGATCCCCCCGCCCGGCCTCACGGAGGACTCCACCTTGACCCCGCTCACCGCGCTCACCGCGCTCGACGACGCCATCGAGAACCTCGGCGTACCCGTCCCCTGCCGTTCCTACGACCCGGAGGTCTTCTTCGCCGAGTCGCCGGCCGACGTCGAGTACGCCAAGTCCCTCTGCCGCACCTGCCCGCTGGTCGAGGCCTGCCTCGCCGGCGCCAAGGAGCGGCGTGAGCCCTGGGGCGTCTGGGGTGGCGAGCTGTTCGTCCAGGGTGTCGTCGTCGCCCGCAAGCGGCCGCGTGGCCGCCCGCGCAAGAACCCGGTCACGGCATGAACACCGCAGGCACGATCGACCGTCCCCTCACGCACGACCCCAAGAAGCAGGCCCCGATGAAGCCGTCCACCACTGAGCCCACCGGCTCCGCGATCGAAGACTCCACCACCAGCACCGGCGTGACCGGTTCGCGTCAGAACAGGACCCGAGAGATGCAACTCATTCCAGAAGCCCTGGCACGTGCGCATATGCACGAGCGGCTGCGTGAGGCCGAGCGGGAACGCCCGGCCGCGCGCCTGATGGCCGCCCGCCGGATGCAGCGCCGTGCCGAGCTCGCCTCCCGGCGCGCTCGCCGCGCGCTCGCCATGGCGGTCATGCAGTAGCCGCCTGTCCCAAGCAGGCGCCTCCCGAGCCGGGGGCGCCGGCTCCCCGCGGGGGCCGGTCCGTGCGAACGGACCGGCCCCCGCGGTGCGTTGTGCCCGCCCGAGCCCGGTGCCGGAGGTATCGTCGCCGGATGACGAGTCATCCCGGGAACCGTGACGACTCGGGCTCCGCGGCGGAGCCCCTGCCGGTGGTGTGCGCACGCTGCGGCGCCCGAGCCGAGGGATCGCCGCCCACCTGGACCTTCTCGGTGGAGGACGGCGTCCGCCGGCATTACTGCGACGCCTGCTCGCGGGAGAACCTCAGGGCGATCGAGGGCCGATTGGACTCGGCCTGGTGGTAGCTCAGGCCTCCGCGGCCGGCTCGTCCTCCTCGTCCTCCAGGACGAACCCCGGCAGCCACTCCTCCAGCTCCTCGCGCAGCCGCACCGTGGCTCCCAGCTGACACAGCACGCCGATCGTGCTCAGCGTGACCCGGTGGATCAGCAGGTAGGCGGGGGGCAGGTTCAGCTGCTTGCCGAGCTGGTAGGCGGGGGAGCGGGGGTCGGCGATACGGGCCGCCTGGCTGCGCATCCAGCCGCGGGTGAAGGTGAACTCGTCCGCCCGCGCCGGTTCGATGATCGGCAGCAGGTAGTCGAGGACCGCCGCGGGGTCCAGCTCTATGGACTCCTTGACGAAACCCTCCTCGCGCAGCAGCTCGTAGACGGCCTCCGCGTCCGAGTCGAGGGTCATCCGCAGGGAGTAGCCGATCGGGGTGGGCAGTCCTCCGGGGAGACGGTCGACGGTGCCGAAGTCCAGCACGCCCAGCCGCCAGTCGCCCTCGCCCTCCGGGTCGCCGGGCAGCAGACGGAAGTTGCCCGGGTGCGGGTCGGCGTGCAGCAGACCGGTGCGGGCCGGCCCCGAGAAGAGGAAGCGGGCCAGGAGCTGGCCGGCGCGGTCGCGCTGCTCCGGGGTGCCGTCGGCGATGATCTCCGAGAGCGGGATGCCGTCCATCCACTCGGTGATCAGGATCTGGTCGCACTGGTGGACCACTGCCGGCACCACCACGTCCGGGTCGCCCGTGAACTCCTCGGCGTGGGTCCGCTGGGCCTGGGCCTCCAGGGCGTAGTCGAGCTCCTCCGAGACGCGGTCCCTGAGTTCCGTGATCAGCGGCTTGACGTCCATACCGGGGATGAGCGGACCCAGCAGACGCGCGAAACGGCTGAGCTGGTTCAGATCGGACAGGAGGGCGTCGCCGGCTCCCGGGTACTGCACCTTGACCGCCACCTCGCGGCCGTCGTGCCAGACCCCCCGGTGCACCTGACCGATCGAGGCCGCCGCTGCCGGCTTGTCCTCGAACTCCAGGAACAGCTCCTGCCAGTCAGCGCCGAGCCGCTCGGCGAGCACCGTGTGCACGGTGCGCGTCGGCATCGGCGGGGCCGCTTCCTGCAGCTTCGTCAGCGCCGCACGGTAGGGGCCGGCGACCTCCTCGGGGAGCGCGGACTCGAAGACGGACAGAGCCTGCCCGAACTTCATCGCACCGCCCTTGAGCTCGCCCAGCACCTTGAACAACTGCTCCGCCGTACGCTGCTGCAGCTCGCGGCCGACGATCTCCGCCGACTCGCCGACGATCCGCTTGCCCAGGCCCCAGGTGGCCCGCCCGGCGAAGCCGAGTGGGAGCGCGGCGAGCTTGGCGGTCCGGGTGACCGCCTTGCGGGGAAGATCAGACATGCGCCCTCCAAGTCCCTGCCGGCCGCGCCGCCTCTGCCTCACGGCACAACTTCATCGGCGACCGTTGCCCCTTCATTGTCGCGTGCCGCTCCGCGTCCTCATCGGTGTGTCCCCCTTTACTTACCTTCTCCCCGGCTCCGCACGGACATGCCGGGTGCGGCCAGACCGGTCGGGAATGCCAGCTCAGAGCGGGTAGAGAGACCTCCCAGCGAGCTCCGGCGCTTCCCGGGAGACGGCCGTCGAGAAAGGCGAGCGCGTGGGCCGCCGTCAGTCCGGCGACCGTGGTGGCCAGTGTCACATCGCACGGCCGCACCTGCCGTGACCTGCCCGAACCCGACCGCCACTGGGCTACCAGGCGGGGCCAGGCCGGGTCCCGGTCGGTGCGCCCCTCGTGCAGACAGCCCGCGCAGCCGGTCTCGCCGGGCAGCACGAGGGGGCCGACGACACCGGTCGCCTCCACCACACCGGCGTACAGATGGGGCGTACCCGAAGTGATGAGGGGTTCGGCGGCGGACGGCGCGGGGGCGTGGACGGCGACGTCGTCGCGCGGGGCCAGGACCACCAGCGAGAATCCGGCCTCGCCGCCGGAGGACGGTTCCGCGGGGCCGCGGCGCGGCGGACGGCCCGGTGCGCAGCGGCGTACCGCCTGCCGGGCGGCCTCGTCCCGGCGGGCGCCGACGGACTCCGGGGGCAGACCACCCGGCGAGACGTCCCAGCGCTCGACCCGGCCGATGTCGCGGACGTCGACCTCGCCGACGCCCGCCGCCGCCAGCAGCGAGGCCAGCAGTGCTCCCACCCGGCCCGCTCCCCGGACCTGCACGCGCAGGGAACGCCGGGCGGCCAGGCGCCCGATCGCGTCGCCCGGTTCGGCGCTGAACACCGACAGGGAGGCGAGGTCGGGGCGCAGCCGGTCCAGGACCTCCTTCCTGCCGCGCAGGGTGTCGGCGGCCGGCCCGCCCCCTTTGGCGTCGTCCAGCAGACCGGCTCCGGCCAGCCGGGACACCAGCTTGTCGACATGGCCGTCGGGCAGGTCCATGCGGCGCCCCTCCTCGCGCAGGAGCGGCAGGCCGCGCGTGCCGTCGAGCAGGTCGAGGAAACTGCCGGTCGCGGAGTCCATCGGGCCCAGCGTCAGCGCGTGCGCCGCGGCCATCCCGAACTGCACCGTGTTGAGATCACGCCAGCCGCGTCTGAGCGCGTGCTTCATCACCGGCGCGATCACATCCGTTACATTCCCGGCATCCGTGGCAATCAGTGCATCTGTCGCATTCATCGGCAGGCCCCCGTAGCCCTGAGAGAACATCCCGTCCGCCGGCGGAGGCAGGTCGGCCTCCGCGGTTGAGACCCAGCATGCCCGGGCCCGGCGGAGCGTGCCGAAAGTTGTCCACAGGCGGTGGATATTCGTCGTACGAATCAAACGCTCGGTGGGGGATCGGCACGGAACCGTCCCGGAGTCGGGACTTCCCCAGGTACAGCGGGTAACGTCGGGGCGTGCCCGCCGACCCACTGCACCGCGCCGGAACGCCACAGCGCAGCACGACGAGCCAGCCGCCGAGCGGCTCGGGGGCGAGCGCGATCGAGGTCCGCAGGAGCGCCCGGCGACGCCGGACGGTCTCCGCGTACCGCGAGGGCGATCGCACCGTCGTGCTCATCCCTGCCCGGATGTCCGAGGCTGAGGAGCAGCGCTGGGTCACCGTCATGCTCGACAAGCTGGCCGCCCAGGAGAGCAAACGGATCCTCGGCGACGACGCGCTGGCCGAGCGTGCCGAGCGGCTGTCCGCCCAGTACTTCGAGGGCCGGGCGCGGCCCGCCTCGGTGCGCTGGGTCACCAACCAGAACACGCGCTGGGGCTCGTGCACCCCGTCGGAGGGCAGCATCCGCCTGTCGCACCGGCTGCAGGGGATGCCCGAGTACGTCATCGACTACGTGCTCGTCCATGAGCTGGCGCATCTGCTGGTGCCCGGGCACGGACCCCGGTTCTGGCGGCTCCTGGAGGCCTATCCGCGCACCGAACGGGCCCGCGGCTACCTCGAAGGAGTGGTCGCCGCCGAACGGTTGCCGCATCTGCCGGGCGTCCGCGAGGACTGACGGACGCCCCCGCTGCCGGGACGCGGTTGTGTACCGGGTCTGTACCGGCTTCTTCCGATGTCGGAGTTAGCCGTTAGCCTGGCGCGACGCACTCGCATTCGGGATGGGGGACGGTCGTTACGCATGGCCAGGGAATTCCAACGCGGCCACAAGGCCAAGATCAGTGACCTCACCCCGGGCACCGATCTGTACGTAGGCGTGCAGATCGGCGGACCCGGGCTGACGTTCGACATCAGCTGCTTCGGTCTCGACGCCGACGAACGGCTCTCGGACGACCGCTATTTCATCTTCTTCAACCAGCCCAAGTCCCCCGAGGAGTCCATCCAGCTCCTGGGTGCGCAGGCAGGCGACACCGAGTCCTTCCGGATCACGCTGGACCGGGTCCCGCCGCAGATCCAGAAGCTGTCCTTCACGGCGACCATCGACGGCGCCGGCCAGATGTCGCAGGTCGGACCCGGCTACCTGCGGATCGTCGCGGGCGGCGAGGAGGTGGCCCGGTACGCGTTCAACGGCTCGGAGTTCACCACCGAGCGGGCCGTGATGCTGGGCGACTTCTACCTGAAGGACGTGTGGCGCTTCGCGGCCGTCGGCCAGGGCTTCGACGGCGGTCTGGAGGCGCTGCTGAAGAACTTCGGCGGCGAGGTCGCGGAGGAGGAGGCCCCCGCGGCTCCCCAGCAGCCGCAGGCCTCCGGCGCAGCTCCCGGCTTCGCACCGCCCGCGTTCGCCGCCCCGGCCGCTCCTCCCGCCCCGGCACCGGCGCCGCAGCCCGCCCAGGGCTTCGCCCCGCCCCCGGGCGCGACCCCGCCCCCGCCCGCGGCGCCCACGCCCGCGCCGGCGCCGAACGTGCACGCCGCGCCCACCATCGTCGCGCCGATGAGCCCGCCCGGCGGCGCCACGGTGCCGCCGCCCGGCCCCGTCCCGGCGCCGTACGGCCAGCCGCCCCAGCAGCAGCCCTACGGCCAGCCCCCCGGCCACGGCGCCCCGCCGCCCGGATACCCGCAGGCGCCTCAGGCCCCCGCCCCGCCGCCCGGTTACGGTCAGCCGCCCGGCTACGGCCAGCAGCCGCCCTTCGGCCAGGTCCCCGGCCAGCAGGCGGGCGGCTACGGCGTCCCGCAGGGCGCTCCCCAGGGGGGCGCCGGTGTGTCCGCCGCGCTGTCGGTGTTCAAGGAGACGCCCACCGGTCAGCGCTGGACGCAGCAGAACAAGAAACTCATCCGGGTCGACCTCGGCATGGGCGGCCAGCCCGTGCTCGCCCGCCAGGGCAGCATGGTGCTCTACCAGGGCAAGGTCGACTTCAGCTACAAGGGCGCCGGCTTCGCGGGCCGCATCGTGGGCAACGCCACCGGCCAGGAGATGCAGCTGATGCGCTGCACCGGCCAGGGCCAGGTGTTCCTCGCCGAGAACGCCACGCATCTGCACCCCATCGAGCTCCAGGGCGACGCGATCTGCGTCTCCGCCGAGAACGTCCTCGCCTTCGACGAGACCCTGCAGTACGAGGTCCGGCGCATCGAGGGGCACGGCATCCCCGGGGGCGCGCTGTTCACGATGCAGTTCCAGGGGACCGGCACCCTCGTCGTGAAGACGCACGGCACGCCGGTGGTGCTGCCCGTCACGCCCACGACGTTCGCCGACGCCAACGCCGTGGTCGCCTGGTCGGCCGCCTCCCAGGTGATCGTCTCCAGCCAGGTCCGGATGCGCCGCAACGCCTACCCGGGCGACACCGGCGAGAGCGTGAACCTGCAGTTCCGGGGCGCCCCCGGCAACTTCATCGTCGTCCAGCCGTACGAGGTCTGAGGGAGCCCGTCATGAACCAGCCGCTCGCGGGCTTCGCCCCCGCACCCGTCACCGCCCGCATGGAGAACCACGGCGAGCACATGCTCAAGGTCGCCATGCAGAGCGGGCAGGACCTCCTCGCGCGCGTGGGCTCGATGATCGCCTACGAGGGCTTCATCCAGTACGAGCCCAACCCGCCGGCCGTGCGCCAGATCGCCCGCGACTGGATCACCGGCGAGGGCGCGCCCCTGATGAAGTGCTCCGGCGACGGACTGCTCTACCTCGCCGACTACGGCGCGAACGTCGTCGTCATCAACCTCAACGGCGACGGCATCTCCGTCAACGCCACCAACCTGCTCGCCTTCGACGCCCACCTCACCTGGGGCGTCGAGCGGGTCAAGGGGCTGGCGAAGTTCGCCGGACAGGGCCTGTGGAACACGAAGATCTCCGGGCAGGGCTGGGTCGCGCTGACCTCCCGGGGCACGCCGATCGTCGTGGACTGCGGTGGTGGCGAGGACGAGACGTACGTCGACCCGGACGCCCTCGTCGCCTGGTCCCCGAACCTCAAGGTGAAGGGCAAGCGCAGCTTCAAGGCGCAGTCGCTGATCGGCCGCGGCAGCGGCGAGGCCTACCAGATGGGCTTCTCCGGTCAGGGCATCGTCGTCGTCCAGCCCAGCGAGGACAGCACCGACCGCCTGCGGTTCCGGGGCTGAGGGGGAGCCAGAAACGCCATGCAGAGTTCGCTTTTCGCCCACAACGACTCCCAGTCCCAGGAGCGCTACAGCCTGCAGAACAAGCAGCTGCTGCGCGTCAGCCTGCAGGGCCACGACGACATCCTGGCCCGCAAGGGCACGATGGTCGCCTACCAGGGGCTCGTCGAGTTCGACGCGGAATACCAGAGCAACAACCAGGCACGCGCGCGTGCCTACACCGGCGAGGGCCTGAGCCTCATGCGCTGCCACGGGCAGGGCACGGTGTACTTCGCCAACCTCGCCCAGCACATCCATGTGGTGGACGTGGACCAGGACGGCCTGACCGTCGACAGCAGCTACGTGCTCGCGATGGACTCCTCGCTGCACCACGAGGTCATCGCCGTCGACAGCCTCTACGGCATCTCCGGCTCCGGGAAGTACCAGCTGAACATCACCGGCCGCGGCAAGGTCGCGCTGATGACCTCGGGCGCGCCGCTGATGCTGCAGGTCACACCCGACAAGTACGTCAACTGCGACGCCGACGCGATCGTCGCCTGGTCCACCGGTCTGCGGGTGCAGATGCAGGCCCAGACGCACTCCTCCGGGGTGTGGCGCCGCCGCGGCAACACCGGTGAGGGCTGGGAGCTCAGCTTCATGGGCAGCGGCTTCGCGCTGGTCCAGCCGAGTGAACTGCTGCCGCCGCAGAACGCCCAAGTCGGGCAGGGCCTCGCCGCCCAGTACGGCATGGGCCAGCACGGGGTGCGGGCCCAGAACCAGGGCAACGTCTGGAGCTAGAACCGGTCAGGGGTGATCGCCGAAGGTGGTCACCCCTCACCCGTTCAGAGCCTGGCGCGGGTCTCCTCCAGCAGTCGTACGACCGACTCGTCGGCCACGTCCGCCACCTCGTCGTAGCCGAACCAGCGCAGGTCGAGGGACTCGTCACTGATCTCCTGGACCGCTCCAGGGGGCGCCAGGACGGCGTACTGCACGTCGAGGTGCCAGTGACAGGGGGCCGGGATCGGGTGCCGGTCGAGCCGGACCGGGCCGCCCGGCAGCAGCGCGAGCCCGGTGATGCCCGACTCCTCGGTGGCCTCGCGCAGCGCCGCCGCCTCCAGCGAGGCGTCCCCGGGCTCGCAGTGCCCGCCCATCTGCAGCCACATCCGCAGCTTCCGGTGCAGGGTGAGCAGCACACGCCCCCGCGAGGGGTCGATCACCAGGGCGCTCGCCGTGAGGTGGCCGGCCCCGCAGGACTTCCACATGCCGTCCGGGTGGGCCGCCAGATGGTCGAGGTAGGCCTGGCGCAGCTCTTCCTGGCCCTCGTACCCCTTCAGGACGAGGACCGCGTCGTCGTACAGGCTCACTCGGTGTCGTCGCCCTTGTCGTCGTCCTTCTTGCGCAGGTCGGGCTTGTCCGCCGCCTCGCCCAGCATCTTGTCCAGCTCGGAGAAGTCCAGCTGCTCGCGGTGCACGAAGCCGTCCGGGTCGTCCAGGTCGGAGGCTGTGGGCAGCATGTCCGGGTGGGACCACAGGGCGTCGCGGCCGTCGATGCCGCGCGCGTCGGTGAGCGAGGCCCACAGGCGGGAGGCGTCGCGCAGGCGGCGCGGGCGCAGCTCCAGGCCGATCAGCGTGGCGAACGTCTGCTCCGCAGGACCGCCCGAGGCGCGGCGGCGGCGCAGGGTCTCGCGCAGCGCGTCGGCGGACGACAGACGCGGCTTCGCGGCCGCGTGCACCACCGCGTCCACCCAGCCCTCGACGAGCGCCAGAGCGGTCTCCAGGCGGGCCAGGGCCGCCTTCTGCTCGGGCGTGTCCTCCGGCTGGAACATGCCCTGCTGCAGGGCGTCCTGCAGCTGCTCCGGGTTCTGCGGGTCGAACTGGCCGACGACGTCCTCCAGCTTGGCGGTGTCGACCTTGATCCCGCGGGCGTAGCCGTCGACCGCGCCGTACAGGTGCGAGCGCAGCCACGGCACGTGCGCGAAGAGGCGCTGGTGGGCGGCCTCGCGCAGGGCCAGGTACAGCCGCACCTCCTCCTTCGGCACGCCCAGGTCCTTGCCGAAGGTCTCGATGTTCACCGGCAGCAGCGCCGCCTTGCCGGCCGGGCTCAGCGGCAGGCCGATGTCGGTGGAGCCGACGACCTCGCCCGCGAGCACGCCCACGGCCTGCCCGATCTGCGTGCCGAACATGGCGCCGCCCATCGAGCGCATCATGCCGATCAGCGGGCCCGCCATGGCCTGCATCTCCTCCGGCAGGACGTCGCCCATCGCGGTGCCGACACGCTCGGCGACCGGGTCGACGAGCTCCTGCCACGCGGGCAGGGTCGCCTCCACCCACTCCGCGCGCGACCACGCCACCGCGGTGCCGGCGCCGGACGGCAGGGACGTCACGTCGTCCAGCCACAGGTCGGCCAGGCGGACGGCCTCCTGGACGGCGTTGCGCTCGGCGGGGCCCACGCTCGCGTCCTTCACGCCGTCCGCGGTGCCCTGCGAGACGGTCTGGCGGGCGATCTGCTTCGCCATGTCCCAGTTCACCGGGCCGCCCTCGTACGAGAGCATCTGGCCCAGCTGCTGGAAGGCGGCGCCCAGGTCGGTGGGGTTCAGGGAACCGAACATGGCGGCGAGCGGGTTGTCACCGCCGGGGCCGCCGAAGCCGCCGGCGCCGGACAGCCCGAAACCGAACGGGTTGGCCGGGTCCTGACCACCACCGCTCTGCTGGTCCTTCTTCTTGCCCTCGTCGCCGTCGTCCGGCTCCTCCGGCGGAAGGCCGAATCCGAATGGGGTGTCGCTCACGGGATTCCTCGGCTGGTAAGGCCGCCGGTGTCCCCGACGGCGCGGCTGCCCGATGACACCACCCAGCGTAGACACCACGGGCGGTTCGGGCCTCGGTGCTTCGCCGACTCGTGGCCTGCGGCAGGATGGATGCCACCTGGTACGGACGCGTCACTCGCGTTCTTACTGAAGACAACCGCTGGAGACGCCCGGTGAGTTCCCCAGATCCGCAGGTTCGCGCAGCGCGAAACGAGTCAACCCCCCCGACTGTACGCGGGCCCGTCGTCGCGGTCACCGGCGCCGCGACCGGTGTCGGCGCGCTGCTCACCGAGCGGCTGGCCGCGTCCGACGCGATCAAGCAGGTCATCGCCATCGACGAGCGGCGCGGCGAGTGCGCGGCGGCCCAGTGGCACATCCTCGACGTGCGCGACCCCGCCATCGCCGACAAGCTGCGCGGTGCCGACGTCGTGGTCCATCTGGCGCTCGACCTCGACCTCGAGACCGACGCCGCCGCCCGGACGGCCTACAACGTCCGGGGGACGCAGACCGTGCTCACGGCCGCCGCCGCGGCCGGGGTGCACCGGGTCGTGCTGTGCACGTCCTCGATGGTCTACGGGGCGCTGCCGGACAACGAGCTGCCCCTCTCGGAGGACGCCGAGCTGCGGGCCACGGCCGAGGCCACCGGTGTGGGCGACCTGCTAGAGGTCGAGCGGCTCGCACGGCGCGCGCCCCGGGCGCACCCCGGACTGAACGTCACCGTCGTGCGTCCGGCCGTGCTGGTGGGAGGCACCGACACCGCGCTCACCCGGTATTTCGAGTCGCCCCGGCTGCTGGTCGTGGCCGGGTCGCGGCCGGCCTGGCAGTTCTGCCACGTCGAGGACCTGTGCAGCGCCCTGGAGTACGCCGTCCTGGAGAAGGTCGAGGGCGAGCTCGCCGTGGGCTGCGAGGGGTGGCTGGAGCAGGAGGAGGTCGAGGAGCTCAGCGGGATCCGGCGGATGGAGCTGCCGTCGGCCGTGGCGCTCGGCGCGGCGGCCCGGCTGCACCGGATCGGGCTGACGCCGTCGCCGGCCGGGGACCTCGCCTACACGATGTACCCCTGGGTGGTGAGCGGCAGCCGGCTGCACGACGCCGGGTGGCGGCCGCAGTGGACCAACGAGGAGGTGCTCGCGGAGCTGCTGGAGGAGGTCTCCGGGCGGCACACCGTCGCCGGGCGGCGGCTGGGACGCAAGGACGCGACCGCGGCGGGTGCCGCGGGGGCGACGGTGGCCCTGCTGGGCGCGGCGGCCGTGGTACGGCGGGCCCGCAAGGCCCGGCGCCGGATCTGACCGGCCCGGCCGGACCGACCGGCTCGGCGCCGCGGCCCTGTAGGAGTCGCCGAACCGCACGCGCATGTGCCTGGTGAACGTCGTATTCCGTGTTGTCACGGGCGTGAGGCACGATGGACGCATGGCAGACACCCACGATCACCCCGGCGAGCGGGCCGCGGACGATCCCGTCAAGCTCATCGGCGTGCGCGAGACGCCCCTGTCGGTCGACGAGGTCTTCCGGGCCGTCGGGGACGACGCCGCCGGCGGGACCGCGCTGTTCGTGGGCACCGTGCGCAACCACGACGGCGGAACGGACGTCGACCGGCTCGGCTACTCGTGCCACCCCAGTGCCGAGGCGGAGATGCGGCGGATCGCCGAGAAGGTCGTCGCGGAGTATCCCGTGCGGGCCCTGGCGGCGGTGCACCGCGTCGGGGACCTCGCGGTCGGGGATCTGGCCGTCGTGGTCGCCGTGTCGTGTCCGCACCGGGGCGAGGCCTTCGACGCCTGCCGGAAGCTGATCGACGACCTCAAGCACGAGGTGCCGATCTGGAAGCACCAGACCTTCTCCGACGGTACGGAGGAATGGGTCGGCGCCTGCTGAGCACCCGTAGGGAGTCCGCTGACTCCCTACGTCGGCCCCGGGTTGCGTAACCGCACCCCTGGCATGAGCGTTGTCAGTGGCGGCGGTTAATCTGCTGATCAGTCAGTTCGCGATCGCTCACCGGGGATGGGAGGTCGGCATGGGTGCGCTCGTGTGGTTGTTGATTCCGCTGGTGGCAGCGATCGGCGCCGGTCTGTGGGGCAGTTGGGCCAACCGCACCCGCAAGGTGCGCGGCGACGGACCGGAGCTCGACGGGTACGCCCGCTTCCGTGAGGCCATGGAGAAGTCCCACTCCGGTACATGACAGAGGGTGGGGCTGACGGCCCTCCGACAGACACGTCCCGTACTGTCGTGGCATGCCACGCCGCACCGCGACGATGCTCGCCTCCACCCTGATGCTGATCGCGCTCCTGTGCGCGGGAGTCTTCATCCCCGTGCCGTACTCGGAGATGTCACCGGGCCCGACGGTGAACACGTTGGGGAACCACGACGGCGAGCCGGTGTTGCAGATCTCCGGGCGCAGGACGTACGCCACCAGCGGGAACCTGAACATGACCACGGTGCGGGTCACCAGCGCCGACTACCGGATGAACCTCGTCGAGGCCGTGTACGGGTGGCTCGCGCACGACAACAAGGTCGTGCCGCACGACACGCTCTACCCGGACGGCAAGACCGAGGAGCAGTCGACCCAGGAGAACGCCGAGGAGTTCAGCCAGTCGCAGGAGAGCGCCAAGGTGGCGGCGCTCAAGCAGCTCGGCGTCCCGGTGACGTCCTGGGTGATCGTCTCCACGGTGGTGAAGGACTCGCCCGCCGAGGGCAGGCTGCACGCCGGGGACGTCATCAAGGCCGTCGACGGCACCGTGGTCAAGGAGCCGGCCGACGTCGCCAAGCTGGTGACCAAGCACAAGCCGGGCGAGAACGTGGTCTTCACGATCGTGCCGGCCAAGGAGCAGGCCGCCGCCGAGAAGGCGCACAGGACGGCGACGAAGACCGAGAAGATCACGATCACGACCGCCACGTCCGACGACAGCGGGGCGAAGCGGGCCATCGTCGGGATCTCCGCCGGGACCGACCACACCTTCCCGTTCACCATCGACATCAAGCTCGCCGACGTCGGCGGCCCCAGCGCCGGACTGATGTTCGCGCTCGGCATCTACGACAAGCTCACCCCGGGCAGCCTCACCGGCGGCAGGTTCGTGGCCGGCACCGGCACGATCGACGACAACGGCAAGGTCGGCCCGATCGGTGGCATCGAGATGAAGACGGTCGGCGCGCGCGACAAGGGCGCCCGGTACTTCCTGACCCCGGCCGAGAACTGCGCGGCCGCCGCCAAGGACACCCCCGGCGGACTCAGGCTCGTCAAGGTGAACACCATCAAGGACGCCCTGTCGGCGCTCAAGGACATCCGCAGCGGCGACACCGCCGCCCTGCCGAAGTGCACGGCCAAGGGCTGACGCACGGGCCCCGGACACGGACGGGGGCGCCCTCGCTCATGCGGGGCGCCCCCGTCGCCGTACCGGAGGAGCTCGCTCCGGAGAAGCCAAACCCGGAGGATTCCGGTCCGGAGGAGCTCAGTCCTCGAAGGTCGCCGACAGGGCCTCGGCCAGGCCCGGCACCAGGTCGCCGCCCGTGAGGACCTCCGTGGGCGTGTCCTTCTCGCGCAGCCGAAGGGCCGATTCGCGGGTGCCGTCACGCAGCACCGCGACCGTCATCCGGACCTCCTGGCGGTCGGGGTGCTCGGCGACCCACTGCGCGAGCTTCTTCTCGTTCAGCCCCTCCGGTACGGACGCCTCGGCCGACGGCGGCAGCATCAGCCGCTCCACCGTCAGCGCGCACCCGACGACCGCGTCGGGCCACGCGATCGTGGCGAGGAACTCGTCCAGCGGCCTGCCCGCCGGGATCTCGTCCTGCTCGATCGGGGTGAGAGCGGCGGACTCCTGCTCCTCCTCCAGGCCGAGCTGGGCCGCGAGGGCGGGTTCCTGGGTTCGCAGCCGAGCGGTGTCTACGAGGGCGAAGAGGCGGGCGGGCTGGTCCCAGCCGAGGCCGGAGGCGTACTCGTCGATCTCGAGAACGGCCCGGGTGAGCGGGTTCGCCGCCATGGGGGTGTTGGACATGGTCACAATCCTGCCTCGTTCATGGCCGGAATCGGGAACCGAGTAAACGGTGAGTAAGTTGCATAGGTGTGGGCCCACGATCACGGGGGGCCACGGCAGGCCCGTGAAACCGCGGGCCTGACGGACCGACAGCGACTTCGAGGTGCGCACCTTGGCTTTCCAGATGCCGGACCGCGGCGGAGGCCCGACGGGGCCACGGATCAGAGTGGGCCGCCCGTCCCGGCGCGTCCGGACCCTGCTCATGACACTGGGCGTCCTTGCCGTGCTCGGCATGGCGTTCACCATGTTCGCGGGCTTCTGGACGGACTGGCTCTGGTACCGGTCGGTGCACTACTCGTCCGTGTTCACCACCACCCTGTGGACCAAGATCGGCCTGTTCTTCGTCTTCGGTCTGCTGATGGCCCTCGCGGTCGGCGTCAACATCTGGCTCGCGCACCGGCTGCGGCCGCCGTTGAGCGCCATGTCGATGGAGCAGCAGAGCCTCGACCGCTACCGCATGGGCATCGCGCCCTACAAGAGGTGGCTGCTGCTCGCGATCACCTCCCTGGTGGGCCTGATCGCCGGCGCCTCGGCGTCCAGCCAGTGGCGGACCTGGTTGATGTGGGTCAACGGCGTGCCCTTCCACCAGAAGGACCCGCAGTTCCACCTCGACGTCTCCTTCTACGCCTTCGACCTGCCCTGGTACCGCTTCCTGCTGGGCTTCGGCTTCGCCGCCACGATCCTCGCGCTGATCGCCGCCGCGCTGACCCACTACCTGTACGGCGGGCTCAGGATCACCTCCCCGGGCGCGCGGGCCACCGCGGCCGCGACCGGGCACCTGTCGGTGCTGCTCGGCGTCTTCGTCGCGCTGAAGGCGGTCGCGTACTGGCTCGACCGGTACGGCCTGGCGGTGAAGTCCAGCGACTTCAAGGCCACGGACAACTGGACCGGTCTGAGGTACGTCGACGCGAACGCCTACCTGCCGGCGAAGACCATCCTGTTCTGCATCGCCGTCATCTGCGCCCTGCTGTTCTTCGCCACCCTGTGGCGGCGCACCTGGCAGCTGCCGGTGATCGGCTTCGGCCTGATGGTGCTCTCCGCCATCCTGATCGGCGGGCTCTACCCGGCGATCGTGCAGAAGTTCCAGGTCCAGCCGAACGAGCAGGCCAAGGAAGCCCCGTACGTCCAGAAGAACCTCAAGGCGACGCGCGAGGCCTACGGCATCGACGGCACCAAGGTCAGCGACTACTCGGGCACCAGCAAGACCCAGGACAAGGCGACGCTGCGCGACGACGTCGACTCCACGGCGAGCATCCGCATCCTGGACCCGAACATCGTCTCGCCGACGTTCCAGCAGCTGCAGCAGATCAGGAACTACTACGCGTTCCCGACCAACCTGGACGTCGACCGCTACACCAAGGACGGCAAGGTCCAGGACACGGTCATCGGTCTGCGGGAGCTGAACCTCAACGGCATCCCGAAGAACAACTGGATCAACGACCACTTCCGCTACACCCACGGCTACGGCGTGGTGGCGGCCAAGGGCACCGCGGCCGACCCCAACGGCCAGCCGGTCTTCACCGAGTCCGACCTGCCCTCCCGGGGTGACCTGGGGACGTACGAGCAGCAGGTCTACTACGGCGAGAAGACCACCACCTACTCGATCGTCGGCGGTCCCCAGAAGGAGATCGACTACTCCGACGACAGCGGTGAGAAGACCACCAGCTACCAGGGCAAGAGCGGCGTCAACCTCGCCAACCCGATCAACCGGGCGGCGTACGCGGTGGCGTTCAGCGAGCCGCAGATCCTCTACTCCGGCGCCATCGGCGAGGGTTCGCGGATTCTGTACAACCGCACGCCCAAGGAGCGCGTCGAGGCGGTGGCGCCCTGGCTGACCATCGACGGCGACGCCTATCCGGCGGTGGTCGACGGCCGTATCCAGTGGATCGTCGACGCGTACACGACGACGAACGGCTACCCGTACGCGTCCCGTACGACCCTCGGTGACACGACGGCCGACTCGCTGACCGCGACCAACAACTCGCGCGCGGTGGTGGCCCAGCAGAACCAGGTCAACTACATCCGCAACTCGGTGAAGGCGACCGTCGACGCCTACACCGGCGAGGTCAAGCTCTATCAGTGGGACACCCAGGACCCGGTCCTGAAGACCTGGATGAAGGCATTCCCGGGCACGGTCGAGTCCAAGAGCGCCATCTCCAAGTCGCTGCTGGCGCATCTGCGGTACCCGCAGGACCTGTTCAAGGTCCAGCGCGAGCTGCTGACCCGCTACCACGTCACCAACCCGACCACCTTCCTCACCGGCAGCGAGGTGTGGCAGGTGCCGGACGACCCGACCAACAAGTCGGGCAACGCGGTGCCGCCGTACTACCTGAGCATGAAGATGCCCGACCAGGCGTCGCAGGCGTTCTCGCTGACGACGACGTTCACGCCCAACGGCCGTGACAACCTGAGTGCGTTCATGTCGGTCGACGCCCAGGCGGACTCCAGCGACTACGGAAAGATCAGAATCCTGAAGCTGCCGACCAGTACGACGGTCGACGGGCCCAAACAGGTGCAGAGCCAGTTCAACTCCGAACAGGACATCGCCGAGTCGATCAAGTTGCTCAAGGGCGGTGACTCCGACATCGAGTACGGCAACCTGCTCACGGTGCCGCTCGACGGAGGACTGCTCTACGTGGAGCCGGTCTACGTACGCGGTGGTGGACTGAAGTACCCACTGCTGCGCAAGGTGCTGGTCAGCTACGGCGACAAGACCGCCTTCGAGGACACCCTCGACCAGGCGCTCAACAAGGTCTTCGGGGCGGAGAGTTCGACCACCACGCCGCCCGACCAGGGGACCACCAAGCCGCCGACGTCCAGCAACCCGACGGTCCAACAGGCCCTCGACGACGCCCAGAAGGCCTTCGACGCCGGCCAGACGGCCCTGAAGAAGGGCGACTGGAAGGCGTACGGCGAGGCGCAGAAGGACCTCGAGGACGCGCTGAAGAGGGCCGAGGAGGCGCAGTCCAAGGCCGGCAAGACCTCCGGCGGCAGCGGCGGCGGCAACAAGAGCAGCAGCAGTCCGAGCCCCAGCGGCAGTCCCAGCCCGAGCGGCAGTCCGGGCAGCGGCTGATCAAAGGCCACCCCGCGTCGTGATACGGTTGCAGAACAACGACGCGGGGTGGAGCAGCTCGGTAGCTCGCTGGGCTCATAACCCAGAGGTCGCAGGTTCAAATCCTGTCCCCGCTACTGCAGTCGAAGGCCCGGATCCATCAACGGATCCGGGCCTTCGACGTGTGCGAACGCGTGTGCCGAGCACAGGGTGTACGTGGCGCGGTGGGGAGTTGGGGGATCTGTGTTTGACTTGTCTCTCTGTGGGCATGTCGACAAAACGCTGAAGTGACCTCAATGGCTGCGGTATACCAGGTGTACCCAGGTTGCAGGTGGTGCGACGATGGACGTTATGGGGGACAAGGCAACTCTGTTCGAGACAGGGCGATTTGTGCAGCCTTCCCAACCGGGCGGGACCGACGCCGGGGAGGCCGCGGAAGAGGCTGCCGAGGAACTGCGTCAGCGGCTCGCCGCCGAAGCCGGCGACGTCGAGGCGATGAGTGTTCTCGGGGCCATGCTGCTGCGCCGTGGGGACCTCGACGGCGCCGAACCCCATCTGCGTGCCGCCACCGCGGCCGGTGACCGCGCCGCCGCCAACAACCTGGGCGTCCTGCTGCACCAGCGCGGCTACGCCGACGAGGCTGCCGGATGGTGGCGGATCGCCGCCGTCGCCGGGTCGGCCGCGGCCGCGCACGCGCTGGGCCGCCATCACCGCGAGCGCGGGGACGAGCCGGCCGCCGAGTACTGGCTGCGCCAGTCCGCCGAGCAGGGGCACGCCCTGGGGGCGTACGCGCTCGCCGACCTGCTGGAGCACCGCGGGGACGCCGCGGCCGGAACGTGGATGCGGGCCGCGGCCGAGCGGGGCCACCGTGAGGCGGCGTACCGGCTGGCGCGCGCGCTCGACCGCAGGGCGGCCTGCTCGGAGGAGGGCGGGCCCGACAACGGTGTCGAGCTGCACGCCGAGGCCGAGCAGTACTACCGGCAGGCCGCCGCGCGCGGGCACCGGCGGGCCGCGCTGCACCTCGGGGCGATCCTGGAGAAGCGGGGGGAGCTCAAGGAGGCCGGGCGCTGGTACCTGACCTCCGCCAAGGACGGCGAGGCACGGGCCGCCTGCGCACTCGGCTTCCTGCTGCGCGACGCCGGCGACACCGAGAGCGCCGCCGTCTGGTGGCTGAGAGCCGCGCAGGACGGGGACGGCAACGCGGCCAACGCGCTCGGCGCGCTGCACGCCGAGCGCGGCGAGACGCAGACCGCCGAGCGGTGGTACCGCGCGGCCATGGACGCCGGGGACGACAACGGCGCGTACAACCTGGGGCTTCTCTGCGCCGAGCAGGGGCGGACCGCGCAGGCCGAGCAGTGGTACCGGCGGGCCGCCTACGCGGGGCACCGGGAGGCGGCGAACGCGCTGGCCATCCTGCTGCTCCAGGGCGGCGACACGACCGGGGCCGAGCCGTGGTTCTCCAAGGCAGCGGAGGCCGGCAGCGTGGACGCCGCGTTCAACCTGGGCATCCTGCACGCCGGGCGGGACGAGGACGAGGCCGCGCTGCGGTGGTACGAGCGTGCCGCCGCCGCCGGGCACACCGAGGCGGCGCTGCAGGTGGGGATCGCGCGGCTGCGGGACGGGGACGAGCTCGAGGCGGAGCGGCACCTGCGCTGCGCGGCCGGGGGCGGGAGCGCCGAGGCGGCGTACCGGCTGGCCACCGTGCTCGACGCGCGGCGGCCCCCGGAGCCGGCGCACGAGCTGGGCGAGGTGCTGCACGAGAAGACCGAGTGCGAGGAGTGGTACGAGCGGGCGGCCTCCCAGGGCCACCGGCGGGCGCAGGTGCGGGTGGGCATGATGGCGGCGGCCCGCGGGGACGTGGTGGAGGCGGCCCGGTGGTACCGCGAGGCGGCCGAGGCCGGGTCCCGCAACGGCGCCTTCAACCTGGGGCTGCTGCTGGCCCGGGAGGGCAGCGAGCCGGAAGCGGCGGTGTGGTGGACGCGGGCGGCCGACGCCGGGCACGGTCGGGCGGCGTTGCGGCTGGCCCTGGTCTACGCGCGTCGGGGTGAGCTGGCGGAGGGGCAGCGGTGGGCGGACCGGGCCGTGTCCCTCGGGCCGGCGGAGGTCACGGAGCGGGCGGCGCGGCTGCGGGACGCGTTGCGGGAGGAGCTGTCGGCTTGACCTTCTGGGGGCTGCCGCCCCCCGGCCCCCGCTTCGGCCTGGACGGCCTCGTCCTCAAACGCCGGACGGGCCGGGATGGGGCGGCCTTGTCCTCCAGTGCCGGACGGGCTGGATGGGTGGGCGAGGCTGGAAAAGCTGCCGGTGGTGAAGCGATTTGCTTCTGGCCTCTTCCCTCACGTAGTGTTCTGTTCATCGCCGCGGGGTGGAGCAGCTCGGTAGCTCGCTGGGCTCATAACCCAGAGGTCGCAGGTTCAAATCCTGTCCCCGCTACTGAAGACAGAGGGCCGGAATCCAGAAATGGACTCCGGCCCTCTGTGTTTGCGTACGGGATGTTCGGCGTGCGGGCCCGCGAGGGGCCCGCCGGCCCTTATGCCGCGCAGTTCGGGCAGACGCCCCGGTAGGTGACCTCCACGTCGGAGACCGTGAAGCCGAAGCGTTCCGAGTCCGGGAGGTCGGCCAGGGGGTTGCCCGTCGGGTGGACGTCCTTGATCGCGCCGCATCGGGCGCAGACCAGGTGGTGGTGCGGGCGGTGCGCGTTCGGGTCGTAGCGCTTGGCGCGCTTGTCCGTCGCGACCTCGAGCACCTCGCCGAGCGAGACCAGCTCGCCCAGCGTGTTGTAGACGGTCGCCCGGGAGATCTCCGGCAGCTTCGCGACGGCCCGTGAGTGGACCTCGTCGGCCGTCAGATGCACGTGCTCGCCGTCGAGAACCTCGGCCACGACGCGCCGCTGCGCGGTCATCCGCCATCCGCGTCCGCGCAGCCGTTCCAGAAGGTCACTCATACGGCCAGCCTAACAGAAGGGGACCAGGACGCGAATGAATGTGACTTTAGACTTCGTCCAGGGTTGTGGTCAGTGCAGAAGGGCCACGTGCTCGCGGGCGGGCGCCCAGCAGCGGATGATGTCGCGCACCGAGACGATCCCGACGGCCTCGTCGCGGTCGAGGACGATCAGGTGACGGAACCCGCCGTGCGCCATGGCGCGGGCGGCCTCCTCCAGGGTCCAGGACGGGGCGGCGAAGACCACGTCGGTGGTGGTGTGGGCGGAGGCGTGCTCCGCGTCCGGGTTCTGGCCGAGGCCCACCGAGTTGAGGATGTCGCGTTCGGTGAGGATCCCGATCCCGCCCGCGTCCGGGTCGAGGACCACGGCCGCGCCGACGCGGCGTGCGGCCATCAGGGCGGCCGCCTGACGGAGGGTGTGTGCGGGGCCGATGGTGAGGACGACTGTGCTCATGGCGTCACGGACGAGCATGGACTTGAGCCACCTCCTAGGGAACCCGGGAGATAGTTCCCGGATTCACAAGTTCACAAGTGGGGGGACTCTCAGAGTGACAGGTAAAGCGGGGGTCAACAAGAGGGCGCGTGCGGCCGATTGAGGGCGTACGCGCTCATCTGTGGTGACGTGGGAGCCTCAGTAGCGCTGGTTCAGGTACCCCAGCAACTCGTCGTGCAGCAGGCCGTTCGACGCGGCCGCGTTGCCGCTGTGCGGGCCCGGGCGGCCGTCGAGGCCCGTGAAGGTGCCGCCGGCCTCCGTCACGATGACCGCGTTCGCGGCCATGTCCCACAGGGAGAGCTCGGGCTCGGCGCAGATGTCCACGGCGCCCTCGGCGACCAGCATGTACGGCCAGAAGTCGCCGTACGCGCGCGTGCGCCACACCTCGCGGGTCAGGTCCAGGAAGCCGTCGAGGCGGCCCTGCTCCTCCCAGCCGGACAGCGAGGAGTAGGCGAAGGAGGCGTCCGGCAGCTTCGAGACGCGGGAGACGTGCAGGCGGGAGGCGGAGGAGAGGCTGCGGCCGGTGAACGCGCCGTGCCCCTGCGCGGCCCACCAACGCCGGCCGAGCGCGGGCGCGGAGACCACGCCGACCACCGGCTCGAAACCGGTCTCGCCGGCCTCCATCAGGGAGATCAGCGTGGCCCACACCGGGACGCCGCGCACGTAGTTCTTGGTGCCGTCGATCGGGTCGATCACCCAGCGCCTCGGGCCCGTGCCCTCGACGCCGTACTCCTCGCCGAGGATCGCGTCGCGCGGGCGGGCGCGCTGCAGCTGGCCGCGGATCAGCTCCTCGGCGGCCTTGTCCGCCTCGCTCACCGGAGTCATGTCCGGTTTGGTCTCGACCTTCAGGTCGAGGGCCTTGAAGCGGCCCATGGTCGCCGCGTCCGCGGCGTCCGCGAGGACATGGGCGAATCGGAGGTCGTCGAGGTAGTCCGGCATGGGACGAACGCTATCCGGCGAGGTGCGCGAGGGGCCATACGGGCCTGATTACGGTCTGACCGCTCCTGGTGGCCGAAGGGCGCTCCCGCGTGCTTCCGCGAACCCTTGACAGTGCCTGTGCACGCGTCAAATCTGGGCGCAGAGTCGCTCCGCCCCAGGGAGGCGATGATGCCTGCAGCGCGGGAATCCCTACTGGACGCCGCCTACACGGCGCTGGCGCGCCGGCCGTGGTCCGCCGTACGGATGGTGGACGTGGCCGCGGCGGCCGGAGTGTCCCGGCAGACCCTCTACAACGAGTTCGGCAGCAAGGAGGGGCTCGCCCGGGCCTTGGTCAGAAGGGAGGCGGACGGCTATCTCGCGGGAGTGGAGCGGGCGCTCGGCACCCACTCCGACGCCCGCGAGCGGCTGACCGCGACCGCCGAGTGGACGGCGTCGGCCGCCCAGGAGAACGCGCTGGTACGGGCCATGCTGACCGGCTGCTGGAGCGAGCGGCTGCCGTCGCCGACGCTGTCCGCCGTGCCGTCCTCCTCCGCCGTGCCTGCCCAGCGCCGGGCCGACGGCCCGCTGCCCTCGCCCGGCGACTTCGTGGCGATCGTCCGCGACCGGGCCGTGGCGGTGCTCGCGGGACCCGGCGCGCACCGGACGGACACCACGGAGCTGGCCCGCACCTGCGAACTGGTGGTCAGGCTGGCGCTGTCCTGCGTGGCCGCGCCGCCCGTCGACGGCGTGGGGGAACTGGTGCGCACGGCTCTGCCCCGGCAGCCGGTGTGAGCCGGCCCCGGGCGGGATCGGACGGTCGCGGTCTAGTGCGTCGAGCCCGACAGCTGCAGGCCGATGACCCCCACGATCACCAGGCTGATCGACACGATCTTCAGGGTGGAGACCAGGTCGCCGAGGAAGATCATGCCGTAGATCGCGGTGCCCGCCGCGCCGATGCCGGTCCACACGGCGTAGGCGGGGCCGACGTCGAGCTTGCGCAGGGAGAGGGTCAGCAGGCCGAAGCTGCCCAGGGCGAAGACGCAGAACGCGATCGTGGGCCACAGGCGCGTGAAACCGTGCGAGAGCTTGAGGCACACGGCGAAACCCGTCTCGAGCATTCCGGCCACCACTACCAGCAGCCATGCCATGTGCTGTCCTCCCCGTATGTCCGCTCGGTGCGATTATGCACTTACCGAGCGGGCGTACAGGCAAACAACGCGGTGGTCAGTCGCCCTCCGTGCGCTCCCTGGTGGCCAGCAGCCGGCGCAGTGAGTACAGCCTCGCCGGATCCGCGTGGCCCTCGGCCACCCACTGGTCCAGCGCGCAGTCCGGCTCGTCGTGACTGCAGGCGCGCGGGCAGCCCTCCGTGCCGGGTTCGAGGTCCGGGAAGGCGTGGATGACCCGGGAGGGGTCGACGTGCGCGAGGCCGAAGGAACGGACGCCCGGGGTGTCGATCACCCAGCCGCCGTCCCCGGCGAGGGGCAGGGCGAGGGCGGAGGTCGTGGTGTGGCGGCCGCGGCCGGTGACCGCGTTGACGTGCCCCGTCAGACGGCGGCGGTCCTGCGGGACCAGCGCGTTCACCAGGGTCGTCTTGCCCACGCCCGAGTGGCCGACGAACGCCGTGACCTTGCCGTCGAGCTGCTCGCGCACCCGATCCGCGGCGTCGCCGTTCTCCAGCTCCTCGCGGCTGGTGACCACGTACGGGATGTCCAGGTCGCCGTAGAGCTCCAGGAGCTTGTCGGGCGGGGACAGGTCCGACTTGGTCAGGACGAGCAGCGGCTCCAGCCCGCCGTCGTACGCCGCGACCAGGCAGCGGTCGATCAGGCGGGGGCGGGGCTCGGGGTCGGCCAGGGCCGTGACGACGGCGAGCTGGTCGGCGTTGGCCACGACCACGCGCTCGTAGGGGTCGTCGTCGTCCGCCGTGCGGCGCAGCACGGACGTGCGCTTCTCGATGCGGACGATCCGCGCGAGGGTGTCCTTCTTGCCGGAGAGGTCGCCGACGATGGCCACCCGGTCGCCGACCACCGCCGCCTTGCGGCCCAGTTCGCGGGCCTTCATCGCCAGCACGGGCCGGCCGTCGACCAGACAGGTCAGCCGGCCGCGGTCGACGGTGAGGACCATGCCCTCGGCCGCGTCCTCGTGGGCGGGACGGATGTTCGTACGGGGCCGGGTGCCCTTGCGGCCCGGGCGGACGCGGATGTCGTCCTCGTCGGTGTGCTTGCCGTAGCGGCGCATCTCCCTTACGTCCCTACGCCCCGAGCATCCCGGTCCACAGCTCGGGGAAGTCCGGCAGGGTCTTCGCCGTCGTCGCCACGTTCTCGATCTGTACGCCGTCTACCGCGAGGCCGATGATCGCGCCGGCCGTCGCCATGCGGTGGTCCTCGTACGTGTGGAAGATCCCGCCGTGCAGGCGGCGCGGGCGGATGTGCAGGCCGTCGGCCGTCTCCGTGACGTCGCCGCCGAGCTCGTTGATCTCCTTGGTGAGCGCGGCCAGCCGGTCCGTCTCGTGCAGGCGCAGGTGGGCCACCCCGCGCAGGGTCGAGGGGGAGTCCGCGAGGGCCGCGACCGCCGCGATGCCCGGGGTCAGCTCGCCGACCTCGCCGAGGTCCACATCGATACCGTGAATGGCACCCGAACCGGTGAACTCCAGCCCGTACTCGGTGAGTTCGCAGGAACCGCCCATTTCGGTGAAGATCTCCCGCAGCCTGTCGCCGGGCTGGGTGGTGTGCGCGGGCCAGGCGGGCACGACGACCTTGCCGCCGGTGACCAGGGCGGCGGCGAGGAACGGCTGGGCGTTGGACAGGTCCGGCTCGATGGTCAGGTCCCGGCCGAGCAGCGCGCCCGGCGTCACCCGCCACACGTTCGGCTCGCCGCCCGCCTCCGGGGTGTCCACCTGGGCGCCGACGGTGCGCAGCATGTCCACGGTCATGCGGATGTGCGGCAGGGAGGGCAGCGAGGAGCCGATGTGCCGGACCTCCACGCCCTGGTTGAACCGCGGGCCGGACAGCAGCAGGGCGCTGACGAACTGCGAGGACGAGGAGGCGTCGACCTCCACCGGGCCGCCGTCCAGCGCCCCGCCGCCGTGCACGGTCAGCGGCAGCGCGCCGCGGCCGTCGTCGTCGATCCGGGCGCCCAGGACGCGCAGGGCGTCGATGACGCCGTGCAGCGGGCGCTCGTACGACCGCGGGTCGCCGTCGAAGCGCACGGGGCCGTCGGCGAGGGCGGCCACCGGCGGCAGGAAGCGCATCACGGTGCCGGCGTTGCCGACGTCGACCGTGGCCGGGCCGCGCAGGCCCGTGGGCAGCACCCGCCAGACCTCGCCCGTGCCGTCCGGGCCGACCCCCTCCTCGATGCCGACGCCCATGGCGCGCAGGGCGCCGGCCATCAGCAGGGTGTCGCGCGAGCGCAGGGGGCGGCGCAGCCAGCCGGGCTCGGAGGCGAGGGCGGCCAGCACCAGGGCGCGGTTGGTGACCGACTTGGACCCGGGCACGTGGACCGTCGCGTCGACGGCTCCGCTCGCGTGCGGGGCGGGCCAGAGGGCGGTGTGTGCGGGGTTAACGGTCATGCGCCCCACTTTAGTGGCTGGGCGTGACCGGAGATCTTGATCAAATGCGGCGAAATCATGGTGAAAGAACGGCATGGGAATTGCCGTGCATATATGCGCGCACACGGGCCGCAGGGAGCGCCGGTCACATCGCCAGCAGCCAGCGCCCGCCGCCGATCAGCGAGCACAGCGACACCGCGTGGAACAGGAACAGCCACATCCCCGCCGGCACGTGCGTCAGCCGGGAGAGCTGGTCGGCGTCCGAGTCGCCCGCGCCGCCCCGCATCCGCTTGGCCTGCAGCTCGAACGCCGGACGGACGCCGCCCACCAGCAGGAACCACACCACCGCGTACGCGAAGGCCGCCTGCACCTGCGGTCCCGCCAGCCACGACACCAGCAGGAACATCCCGCCGGTGAGGACGACCGTGAGCGCGCCGTAGGCGTTGCGGATCATGATCAGCATGGCGACGAGCAGGGCCGTCGCCACCCACAGCAGCAGCGTGATGTGGCCCGCGCCCAGCAGGGCCGCACCGCCCAGGCCGAGCAGCGAGGGCGCGGTGTAGCCCGCGGCCGCGGTCAGGATCATGCCGATGCCGTGCGGCTTGCCGCGCGAGAGGGTCAGGCCGCTGGTGTCCGAGTGCAGCCGTATCCCGGTCAGCTGACGCCCGGTGAGCAGGGCGACCAGGCCGTGGCCGCCCTCGTGGGCGATGGTGATGGCGTTGCGCGCGATGCGCCAGACGCCGTGCGGGAGGGTGACGGCGAGCGCCGCGACGAGGGTCGCGAGGACCACCCACAGGTCGGGGTCGGGCTGGGTGCCGAAGACGCGGTCCCACAGAGAGGCGAGCGAGGCTGCGGTGCTGTCCATTGGCGGGCGTGGCTCCCATGGGTGTCGGCGGATCCGGCGGTTGCGCGTAGGTGCGGACGGTACCTGAGACGCCCGCCCGGCAGGGATCGTTCCTGACGGCGAACGCGCAGGTCACGGCCGGTGGGACCGTGAAGTCGTCCGGCCTCTGCTCTACCCGTGCCGCCTGTGCGCCCCCTGGGGGACACCTGTGCTCTCGCCGGGTCCGGCCGCCACCTGCGCATTTTTCCCCTCCGCCGCAACCAATCCGGTGTCCCGTCGGGAACGGATTACGCCCGGACATGTCCCGACCACGGAGGCCCTCGGTGAAGGAAGCGGTACAGATCGGCAGAAATCCTGCACATGAGCCCGATCTGCAGGAACTGGTCCGCCGCGTGGCCCTGGGCGACGAGGACGCGTTCGCCGCCGTCTACGACGCCGTCGCGAGCGGAGTCCTGGGAGTCGTCCGGGCCGTCGTCCGGGACCGGGCGCAGTCGGAGGAAGTGGCTCAGGAGGTGCTGGTGGAGGTGTGGCGGACCGCTCCGCGCTACCGGCCCGACCGGGGCACGGCCATGAACTGGATCCTCACGCTGGCGCACCGCCGGGCCGTGGACCGGGTGCGCTCGGTCGAGGCCGCGGCGGCCCGGGACCACAAGGCGTCCCTGCTGGAACGGGTGCCCGAGTACGACGAGGTGGTCGAGCACGTCGAGGCCCGGCTGGAGCGGGAACAGGTGCGGCGCTGTCTGCGCACCCTGACCGAGATCCAGCACCAGGCCGTCACCCTCGCCTACTACCGGGGCCTGACCTACCGAGAGGTGTCGGAGGCACTCGCCCTTCCGCTGGGCACCGTCAAGACCCGCCTGCGCGACGGACTCATCCGGCTGCGCGACTGCCTGGGGGTGACCGCATGACGACCACCGACCTGCACCGGCTGACGGGCGCCTACGCCCTGCATGCCCTCTCGGACGAGGAGAGCGCCGCGTTCGAGCGCCACCTCACGGGCTGCGAGGCGTGCGCGCAGGAGACGGCCGAACTGCGCGCCACCGCCGCCCGGCTGGGACTCGCCGCCGCCGCGACGCCCGCGCCCGCGATGCGCGAGCAGGTGCTGCGGCGCATCGGCACCGTCCGCCAGGACAGCCCGGGCGAACCGGCCAGGACCCTGGTCACCCGGACCGGGCCGCGGACCCGTACGGTCTCCCGCTGGGCGCTGGCGGCCTGCCTCGCGGCCGCCACGGCGCTGGGCGGCACCGCCCTCTGGCAGCACCAGCAGGCGCAGGACGCCCAGGACCGGGCGCGCCGTGCCACGCAGGCGACGGACGACATCGCCGCCGTGCTGACCGCGCCCGACGCCAGGACGCGAGCCGCCGAACTGACCGGCGGCGCCACCGGAACCGTCGTGGTCTCCCGCACCCGGGACCGCGCCGTCTTCGCCGTCTCCGGGATGGCCGCGCCGCCCAGCGGCAAGGTCTACCAGCTGTGGTTCGACGACAACGGCACCATGCGCTCGGCCGGCCTCATGGACTCCCACCGCGCCGAGCAGACCGTCCTGCTGCAGGGAGCGGTCGACGGAGCGTCGGGCATGGGCATCACCGTCGAACCCGGCGGCGGCTCGAAGCAGCCCACCTCCACGCCGGTCGCACTCCTGTCCTTCCCGAGCTGACCGGCCGGCCGAGGAACCGCCTCCCTGCCGTCAGACGCGGCCCGTGACCGTCACCGTGACGGCCGGTGCGGGGCGGGTCGGCGTCAGGGCGGCCAGGCGGTCCCGGACCCGGTCGCGGACTGCCCGGGCCACGTCCACCGCCCTGGCCTGCCGGGCCACGACGACCTGGATCTCCACGTGCCAGGAGCCGTCGTCACCGTCCGCGGTCATCCGCACCCCCGCCGGCCGGGCCCTGCCCGCGGGCGGCGCCGGACGGGACAGCGCCGAGCGCAGCCGCTCGGCCAGCCCCGGCTTGAGGAAGGCCACCCCGGGCACGCCCTCCGCCGCCGCGGCGGCCTCCTCGACGAGCGTCGTGTGCGCGATGGGCACGGTCATGGGGTAGGGCCTTCCTGGTCGTCGTCTGCCGGTGCGGCGACGAGATCGATGACACGGATGTCCACGGCCGCCAGCGGCATGCCCAGCTCGCGGTCCGCCGCCTCCCGCACCCGCCGGCGCACCTGGTCGGCGACCTCCGGCAGGAAGACGTCGACCGGGGCGTGGATGTCGAGACGGGCCTCGACGGCGCCCTCCGGCGTGCCGTCCTCGCCGCCGTCGAGGAGGCGGCAGGAGCCGGCCCGGACGCCCGGGACGGTCTCGGCGGCGGCGCGCAGCACCCGCGCCGCGACCGCCTCCATGACCCACAGGTCCTCCGCGGGCTCCCCCAGGGGCAGCGGACGGCCGGGACGCAGTTCGAGGCGTACGACGTCCATGACGCGCCGCGTCAGCGGCTCGGCGTCCCGACCGGCGGCGTCCGCCGTGTCGTCGCGCAGGCCGCGCACCGCGGACTCCAGGCGGTCGAGTTCCCCGACGGCCTGCCGGCAGTACGGGCAGGACCGTCCGTGGGCGTCGTCGGCCTGTTCCTCCCGGGCCCGCCAGGTGTGCGACAACAGCCGTCCGCACGGCAGGAGTTCGTCGTCGTCCCCCGGAGTGACGGCGCTGTTCGGCGGGTCGGTGTGAGCGGTCATGGCCAGGCCCCCAGTGCTTGTGTCAGACAACGGCGTGCGCGGAAGACCCGGGCCCGGACGGCATCCTGGCTGATTCCGACCGTGTCCGCGATGAACTCGTAGGACCGGCCGTCCAGTTCCCGCAGCACCCAGCAGGCCCGCTGCTCGGGCGACAGCCCGCCGAGGGCCTCCCGCAGCTCCCGGACCGCGTCGCGGGCCTCGGTGATGCGGGCCGGGGACGCGGTGTGCTCGGCGGCGGGCAGGTCGCCCGCCGCGTCCAGCGGGGTCACCGGCTTGCGGGCCCGCAGCACGTTCAGGCAGCGGTTGGTGACGATGCGGTACATCCAGGTGCCGAACGCGGAGCGGCCCTGGAACTCCGGCAGCCGCCGCCAGGCGCTGAGGAACGCGTCCTGCACGGCGTCCTCCGCCTCGGCCCGGTTGCCGAGCAGACTCGTCGCCAGCCGCAGCAGCGCCGGGGCATGGCGCCGCACCAGCAGGGCGAAGGCGTCCTCGTCGCCTTCGGCGGCGCGGACCGCCAGCAGGGCGTCGTCGGAACCTGCCCGGCCGGCCGCTGGTGTGCTCTGGGTGCGGGACCCCGCCACGGGGCGGCTCCTCTCGTCCGTTCTTCCGAAGGTTGGACAGCGCCGGGCCCTCGTTGTTACGGAGCACTTCCCTGGCCGGGGCCCGGGCGGATGCCCGGGGCGGGGGAAGCGGGCGGGCGATCCGGGAGCGGAAGTGCGTTTGCTTTTTCTTCATCCGTAGCCGGTTCGGGCTCGGATTGGTCGGAAAAAAGAATTCATCAGATCGGGGGTACGGCCAATCCGGGCGGGCTCGGGGCCCGGATTCCCCACGTGACCGAGAACGAGAAGGAACGCCGAATCCGGCCCGCCGCGGTGGCGCTGGGAGCCATCAGCGGTGTGCTGGCCGGCTTCGCGGCGCTCGCGTTCGCCGAGGCGGTGGCCGGTCTGGTCAGGCCGCAGGCCGGTCCCGTCGTGGCGGTGGGCGGCGCGGCGATCGACCGCACGCCCGCCGCCGTGAAGGACTGGGCGATCCGCCGTTTCGGCACCGACGACAAACTCGTTCTGCAGCTGGGAATTCTCGCGGTACTGACGCTTTTCGCGCTGTTTCTGGGAATTGCCGCACTGCGTTTCCGGCGCACCGCCGCCCTCGGAGTGCTGCTGTTCGGCGTCGTCGGCGCCGCCGCGGCGACCACCCGTCCCGACTCCGGCGGCGCCGCGGACGCGCTGCCCTCGGTCGTCGGGGCCGTCGTCGGCGCGGCGGTGCTCTACGTCCTCGCGGGCCGCCTCACACCCGGGCCTCCGGTCACGGCCGCGCCGGCGGCGGCCTCCGACGACCCGGGGTGGGACCGGCGCGGGTTCGTGATCACCGCGACGGCCGCCGCCCTGGCCTCGGCCGGCGCCGGCGCGCTGGGCCGGTCGCTGGGCGGCGCCGCCGGCCGGGACGCGGTGGCCTCCCGCCGCGACGTGAGGCTGCCCGCCCCCGCCTCCCCGGCTGCCGCCGTACCCCGGGGCGCGGCGCTGCGGATCCCCGGCATCAGCCCCTTCACCACGCCGAACGGCTCCTTCTACCGGGTCGACACCGCGCTGGTGGTGCCGAAGGTCGACGCCACCTCCTGGCGGCTGCGCATCCACGGCAAGGGCGTCACCCGGTCCCGCACGCTCACCTACGACGACCTGCTGCGGCGCGAGCTGATCGAACGGGACATCACCCTCACCTGCGTGTCGAACGAGGTCGGCGGCCCCTACGTCGGCAACGCCCGCTGGATCGGCGTACGCCTGGCCGACCTGCTGGCCGAGTGCGGGGTCAGGCCTCCCTCGAAGGGCGGCCCGGCCGACCAGCTGGTCGCGCGCTCGGTGGACGGCATGACCATCGGCAGCCCCGTCGAGGACGTCATGGACGGCCGCGACGCCCTCCTCGCGGTCGGCATGAACGGCGAGCCGCTGCCCTTCGCCCACGGCTTCCCCGTCCGCATGGTGGTGCCCGGCCTCTACGGCTTCGTCTCCGCCTGCAAGTGGATCGAGGACATCGAACTCACCACCTTCGACGCCTACGACCCCTACTGGGTCAAGCGCGGCTGGGCCCGCAAGGCGCCCGTCAAGACCCAGTCACGGATCGACACCCCCAAGCCCTTCGCCCGGCCGAAGACCGGCACCGTCATGGTCGCCGGGGTCGCCTGGGCCCAGCACCGCGGCATCGACAAGGTCGAGGTCCGTGTCGACGACGGGCCCTGGCGGGAGGCCCGGCTCGCCGCCGAGGACAGCCGCGACACCTGGCGCCAGTGGTCCTTCCCCTGGCAGGCCACCAAGGGCAGCCACACCCTCACGGTGCGCGCCACCGACCGCACCGGACGGCTCCAGACCGACGAACGCACCCGGACCGTCCCGGACGGCGCCAGTGGATGGCACTCCGTGGTCGTGACCGTCGGCTGACCCGTCCCCGCAGACCACCTTCCCGAATCCCCGTACGACCGCGGCTCTCGCCGCGGGACCCGACAGGAGAAACATGATGAACACCCGTATCCGCCGTACCGCCGTCACCCTGGCCGCCGCGGCCGTCCTGCCGCTGGCCCTGAGCGCCTGCTCCGACAGCGGCAGCGACTCCGCCAAGTCCGACTCCTCCTCGAAGGCGTCCGCCTCTGCCTCCGCGTCGGACGACGGCATGACCGGCGCGGGCAGCACCACCTCGGCGGACAAGCCCTTCGGAGCGGCCTGCTCGGCGGTGCCGAAGGACGGTGCCGGTTCCTTCGACGGCATGGCGCAGGACCCGGTCGCCACCGCCGCCTCCAACAACCCCGCGCTGTCCACGCTGGTGGCCGCGGTGAAGAAGGCCGGGCTGGTCGACACCCTCAACAACGCCCAGAACATCACGGTGTTCGCCCCGACCAACGACGCCTTCGCCAAGATCCCCAAGGCCACCCTCGACAAGGTCCTCAACGACAAGGCCCAACTGACGAAGATCCTCACCTACCACGTCGTCGGCAAGCAGCTGACCCCCGCGGACCTGGAGAAGGGCTCCTACGAGACGCTGGAGAAGTCCAGGCTCACCACCGCCGGCTCCGGCGAGTCCTACACCGTCGACGACTCCGCCAAGGTCGTCTGCGGCAACGTCAAGACCGCCAACGCCACCGTCTACATCGTCGACTCGGTCCTGATGCCGACCAGCTGACGCCTCCTCAGGGGCCGGGCACCACTCGCGCGGTGGTGTTCGGCCCCTTTTTCCGTTTTCCGCGTCACAGGGCCGGCCGCGGCGGGTCCAACGAAGTGAGACCACAGACGGCCAGGAAAGGAACGCGCCATGACCACGCAGACCCCCCAGACCGCACTCACCGCCAAGGACGTGTCCACGCCGCGCACGGGCGGGGCACCGGCGAAGACGACGGCCGTGTCCGGCGGCGCGACGGGCGCCGACCAGCCGGCCGCCGACCGCGGCCGCACGTCGATCGCCGACGTGGTCGTCGTGAAGGTGGCGGGCATCGCGGCCCGCGAGATCCCCGGCGTCCACGACATGGGCGGCGGCCTGTCCCGCACCATGGGCGCGGTGCGCGACCGCGTCCCCGGCGGGCGCCCCAACATCGGCCGCGGCGTCAAGGTCGAGGTGGGCGAGCGGCAGACCGCCATCGACCTCGACCTCGTCGTCGAGTACGGCGTCGCCATCACGGACGTCTCCCGAGACGTGCGGGAGAACGTCATCTCCGCGGTCGAGCGGATCACCGGGCTGGAGGTCGTCGAGGTGAACATCACCGTCAACGACGTGCGGCTGCCCGAGGAAGAGGAGCCCGAGACCACGGCCGGGGTCCGCGTGGAGTAGCGGCGTCGAGGCGAAGCGGTGGATCCGGGTGAAAGGGGACCAGGGATGAGCACGGCGTTCATGGGGATGATCGCGGGCATGGCTCTCGCGTTCGCCGGCTACTTCGGCGGGTTCGGCGCCTTCCTGCTCGTGGCAGCGCTCGGCGGCCTCGGCTGGGCGCTGGGCCGGTGGGCCGAGAGCGGTGGCAGCGTCCGGGACGTCCGGGACGCGTTCGAGCGGAGCCGCCGATGACCGCGGCCGCGGAACGGGGGACCACCACCGTCTCGCAGCGGGCGGTACGCAGGATCGCCGAGCGGGCGGCCACCGAGGCGCGGGCCGGCCGGGTGGTGGGCTCGACGGCGTCGGTACGGGGCACGAGCGCCGAGGTCTCCCTCAAGCTGACCCTGCCCTATCCGGCCCCGCTGGCCGACACCGTGCGGCACGTCCAGTCCCACGTCACGGAGCGCACCAGACGGCTGACGGGACTCGACGTACCCCTGACCCGCATCGGCGTCACGTCCCTCACGCCGTCGGCGGCCTCCGCGGTGCCGGCCCGGGAGGCCCTCCCGGTGGCCGCCGGGCGCTCACAGCAGGGGGAAGCCGCCCGTGCCGTAGGACGCCGCGGGCAGCGGGTCCGGTGTGCCGTCCGGGTCGAGCAGGTGGGCGACCACGGCGGAGGCGGTGCGGTGCCACAGGCGGGGCCGGTTCAGCATCGCGTGGTCGCCGCCCCCGACCACGGCCAGTCCCGCTCGTGCCGCCGTGCCCCGCGCCCGGCGGACGCAGTCGGCCGTCTCCGAGAGGGAGGTGACGCGGTCCCGGTCACCGTGCAGCGCGACGACGTACCGGCCCGCCAGCTGCGCCACCGGCTCGCCGGCCGGCCACCACGGCGCGAGGCCCACCACGCCCCGCACCCACGGGTGCCCGGCGGCGCGCAGGGCCGCCCGGCCGCCCATGGAGTGGCCGAGCAGCACCACGGGGAGCGGGCCGGACAGCTCGCCCAGCGCCCGGCGGACGTCCCGTACCGGGTCGGCGCGCTCGCCGTTCCAGCCGCGCAGCCGGTAGCGCACCCGGGCCACCAGGACGTCCCGGTCGGCCGACGCGGCGGCCACCGCCCGGACGAACGGGTCCATGCGGAGCGCGGCGAGCTGCCAGGGCCGGGCGGGGCTCTCGCTCGACGCCCGCCCGCCGTGCAGGACGAGGACGGCCGCCCGCGGCCGGGCCGGACGGCGCAGGGGCACCAGATGGGCCGTCATGTCAGGCACCAGCCCTCTGCCGGGGCGGCAGCGGGAAGAAACCGCTGGTGCGCGCCTTGTACTCGGCGAAGCCGGGCCGGTCGGCCATGTGCCGCTCCAGCAGCCGCTTCCCGCTGCCCCTGGTCAGCAGCAGGCTCATCACCACGGGGGACACCACGGACACGGCGGCCGCCGCCGGGGAGTCGCACGCGACGAGGAACAGACCCCACCAGACGCAGAAGTCACCGAAGTAGTTGGGGTGCCGGGTCCACGCCCACAACCCGCGGTCCATCAGCGCGCCCCGGTTGGCGGGATCGGCCTTGAACCGGGCCAGCTGCGCGTCCCCGACCGCCTCGAAGCCGAGGCCGACCGCCCACAGAGCGGCGCCGGCCCAGGCGAGCGCCGACGGCGCACCGGGGACGTACATGGCGGCCTGCACGGGCAGGGACACCAGCCACACCAGGGCGCCCTGCAGCAGGTAGACCATCCGCAGGGCGTAGGCGTTCCGGCTGCCGGGCGCCTTCGCCAGCATCGCCTCGTAGCGCGGGTCCTCGCCGTGTCCCCGGCCGCGGCGGGCGATGTGGACGGCCAACCGGAGCCCCCACACCGCCGTCAGGGCCGTGACCAGCAGCCGCCGTACCGGGTCCCCGTGCCCGGCGGACGCGGCCAGGCTCGTGACGGCCACCGCGGTGAACCCGATCCCCCAGGCCACGTCCACGATCCGGTGCACGCCGACGCGCACCGCCACAGCGAAGGTGACCAGCATGACCGCGAGGGCCGCCGCGGCGGCCCAGGCGAGGTTGAGCGCGAACGCGCCCCAGGGGAACCCGCTCACGGCTTCTCCAGCCCCTCGTACCAGCCGTGGGTGGTCGCCGCAGGCCGCCGTCGCCACCGGGCCCGGGGCGCACGCTCAGGATCTGGTCGACGCCCATGCGGCCCTCCTCGAAGGCGAGCGTCGCGCCGACGAGGTACAGCCGCCACACCCGCGCCGTCTCCTCGCCCACCAGCCGCACGAACGCCTCCCAGCGCTCCTCCAGGGTGCGGTGCCAGGCGCCGACCGAGCGGGCGTAGTGCTCGCGCAGCGACTCGGTGTGCCGGACCTCCAGCCCCGCCTCCTCCAGCAGCGCCACCGTCTCGCCCAGCGGCCGCATGTGCATGTCCGGGGCGATGTACGCCTCGATGAACGGCCCGCCGCCCGGAGCGCCGGGGCCGCGCGACATCTGCTGCACCAGCACCCGCCCGGCCGGCCGCACCAGCCGGTGCAGGGAGGCGGCGAACGCCGGGTACTCGGCGTCACCGACGTGCTCGCCCATCTCGACCGTGGCGACGGCGTCGTACGCGCCGCCCTCGCTGTCCCGGTAGTCCTGGCACACCACCCGCACCCGTTCGCTCAGGCCGCGCTCGCGCACCCGCTCGCGGACGTACGCCGCCTGTTCCCGGGCCAGCGTGACGGCGGTGACCTGTGCCCCGTGCCGTTCGGCGGCGTGCAGGGTGAGCGAGCCCCAGCCGCAGCCGATGTCCAGCAGCCGGGCGCCGGGCACGAGGTCCAGCTTGCGGCAGATCAGCTCCAGCTTGGCCCGCTGGGCGTCGGCGGCGGCGAAGCCGGGCTTCTCGCTCGCCCAGTAGCCGCAGGAGTAGGCCATGGTCTCGTCGAGGAGCAGGGCGTAGAAGTCGTTGGACAGGTCGTAGTGGTGGCTGATGGCGGCCCGGTCGCGGGCCCGGCTGTGCAGGCCGCCGCGCAGCCGCGCCTGGGAGGCGGGAGCGGGCGGCGGAGGGCCCACGACCCCGAGGCGTACGGCCGTGGCGAGCGCGCGGGCCCGGTCGGCGGGCGTGAGCCGCGGCGGGCGCGGGCCCCGCTCGCGGGCGGACGCCCACATCGTCCGCAGGCCCTCGGCGAGGTCGCCCTCGATGTCGACCTCGCCGGTCACGTAGGCCTGCGCGAGGCCCAGCTCGCCGGGCTGCCACAGCAGGCGGCGCAGGGCGCGGCGGGAGCGCAGGACGACCACGGGGGCGCCGGCCGGGCCGGTCTCGCTGCCGTCCCAGGCGCGCAGCCGCAAGGGCAGCGGGCCGCCGAGGACGTCCCCCGCGAGGGCGGCGAGCCGGTGGGCCGCGCCGGGCCGGGCGGCGGTGCTGGGGGTGGTGGTCATCGGGCCGGGTTCTCCTTGGTGAACAGGTACTGCTGGACGTCGAGGTAGCCGGAGCGGAACCCGGCCTCGGAGTAGGCCAGGTAGAAGGTCCACAGCCGGCGGAAGGTCTCGTCGAAGCCGAGTGCCTCGACCTCCCGCGCCCGCTCGCCGAACCGCTCGCGCCACAGCCGCAGCGTCTCCGCGTAGTGGGCGCCGAAGGCGTCACGGCGGGCGAGGCGCAGCCCGGTGTGCTCCCGGACGGTCTCCTCGACCGCCCGCGTGGAGGGGATGCGGCCGCCGGGGAAGACGTACTTGTGGATCCAGGTGAAGTCGGAGCGGGTGGCGAGCATCCGCTCGTGCGGCATGGTGATGGCCTGCAGTGCCACCCGCCCGCCCGGCGCCAGCCGCTCCTCCAGGACCCGGAAGTACACCGGCCAGAAGTCGTCGCCGACCGCCTCGATCATCTCCACGCTGACGACGGCGTCGTACTCGCCGCGCGCCTCGCGGTAGTCGCACAGCTCGACGCGGACGCGGTCCTGCAGGCCGGCCGCCCGCACCCGCTCCAGGGCGAGGGCGCGCTGTTCCCGGGAGAGGGTGAGCGAGGTGACCCGGGCGCCGCGGGCGGCGGCCCTGAGGGCCAGTTCGCCCCAGCCGGTGCCGATCTCCAGCAGCCGGGTGCCCGCCCGCACGTCGGCCAGGTCGAGCAGCCGGTCGATCTTGCGCTGCTGGGCCGTCGCGAGCCGGTCCCAGCTCGCGGGGAAGCCCCGGAAGACGGCCGAGGAGTAGCTGAGGGTGTCGTCGAGGAAGAGCGCGAACAGCTCGTTGGACAGGTCGTAGTGGCGGCTGATGTTGGCGCGGGAGCCGTCGGGGGTGTTCCGCTCCTCCTGCGGCTGCCGGGGCGCCCAAAGGCGGCGCAGCCGCTGCAGCGGGGCCGGGACGAGGTCGGCGGTGTGCGCGGCGAGCACGGTGAGGGCGGCGACCAGGTCGGGCGCGTCCCACTCGCCCGCCATGTAGGACTCGCCGAACCCGACCAGGCCGCCGGTGCCGATGCGGGCGTGGAAGGCGGCCGGGTCGTGGACCTCCAGCAGCGGCCCGCCCTGGCCTAGGCTCTCCCCGCCCGCGAGGCGGACCCGCAGCGGCAGCTCGCGCAGGGCGTGCCGGACGACGGCGGCGGTGACGGCGCTGCGGGCCCGGGAGGCGGCGGGCACGGCGGCCACGTCGGGCCAGCGGGCCGGGTCCACGGCGGTGGGTCCGAGGGGGACGGTAGGTCGTTCTGCTGTCCTCATGTGGCTTTCTCCGGCTCGCGGTGGTGACGGGGGCGGGGCTGGACGGGCAGTCCCCGCAGGTAGAGGCGTATGCCGTGGGCGCGGATCGCGGCCGTCACGGCGAGGGTGGACCAGGGGTGGCGCAGGGCCAGCCGCAGCAGGGTGCGGACGTTCGCCGCGCGCCGGCTGCCGCGTACGGTCGCCGTGAAGGCCCGGCCGCCCTCGCGGTCGAGGTGCACGGTCAGGTCCAGCCGGGGTCCCGGCCGGGGCAGCCGCATGCGGTAGGCGCCGTCGACCGGGAAGAACGGCGAGACGTAGAACTCCTTCGCCGTGCGCGCGCTCCCGGCCGCGTCCGGGCGCAGCAGGTAGCAGTGGCGGCCGCCGTAGGTGTTGTGCACCTCGGCGACGACGCAGCGCAGGTCTCCCGCGGGGCCGTGGCACCAGTACAGGGTCAGCGGGTTGAAGACGTGGCCGAACACCCGCGCGTGGGTGAGCATCAGCACCCGCCCGCCGTCCAGCCCGATGCCGTGCCCGGCGAGGAAGGCGTCCAGACCGGCCCGGATCGAGGTCGCGTCACCGGTGAAGTGGTCGCGCGGGTCGAACCGGGCGAGCACCCGCAGCGGGCGCGGCAGCCGGGGCGGGCGGTCGGGGTCGATGAGCCACAGGTAGGTGCGGTGCCGCAGCACGTACCGCCGCGGAGCGGTCCGCACATGGGCGATCGAGCAGGAGTACAGGGCGGGTACGGCGTCCTCCGGGGTGTCTGTCGCGCCGTTCACCAGCGCACTCCCAGCGCCGCCGCCGCCTCCACACCCGAGCGGCAGCCGTCCTCGTGAAACCCCCAGCCGTGGTAGGCGCCCGCGAACGAGCAGACGTCACTGGCGAGTTCGGGCAGCCGTCGCTGCGCGGCCACCGACTCCGGGGTGTAGACGGGGTGTTCGTACACCATGCGGGCCAGCACCCGGTCCGGGGCGACCCGGTCCTCGCCGCCCAGCGTGACCACGAACGTCTCGGCGGCGTCCAGGCGTTGCAGCCGGTTCATGTCGTAGCTGACCCGCACCTTGTCGGCGCCGGCCGAGCACGACGGCATCAGGTAGTTCCAGGAAGCGCGGGCCCCCCGGGCCCGCGGCAGCACCTCGGTGTCGGTGTGCAGGAGGGTGGTGTTGCGGGAGTAGCGGAAGGCGCCCAGCACCTGCCGTTCCCGCTCGGTCGCGTCGGCCAGCAGGCGGAGCGCCTGGTCCGGGTGGACCGCGATCACCACCGCGTCGTACGACTCGGTCGTGCCGTCCTCGGCCGTGACGTCGGCCCCGTCGGCGTGCCGCCGCACCGCCCGCACGGGCGTGCCGGTGCGCACGTCGGCGATCTGCTTGGCGATGCGGTCGACGTACTCGCGCGAACCGCCGCTGACCGTGCGCCACGTCGGGGAGCCGCTCACCGAGAGCAGTCCGTGGTGGGCCAGGAAGCGGAACAGGTAGGCGGCCGGGTAGCGCAGGGCCGTGCCGGCGTCGCACGACCACACCGCCGACACCAGCGGCGTCATGAAGTGGCTGCGGAAGTAGGCGGAGAAGCCCTCCCGCTCCAGGAACGCGCCCAGGGTGAGCGAGTCGCCGCCACCGGCGTCCAGCAGCCGCCGGGCCGCCCGGTGGAAGACCGGCACCTCGGCCAGCAGCCGCAGGTACGGGCCGCGCAGCAGGTTGCCCGGCCGCGCGAACAGGCCCGCCGGGCCGCGGGCACCGGCGTACTCCAGCCCGCACCCCTCGCACCGCACCGACATGCTCATCTCCGACTCCTGCGTGGCGACGCCGAGTTCGTCGAAGAGCCGCAGCAGACGCGGGTAGGTACGGCGGTTGTGCACGATGAACCCGGAGTCCACCCGGTGCATCCGGCCGTCGAGGGCCGAGACCAGCTCGTGGGTGTGCGCGTGCCCGCCGAGCCGCGCGTCGGCCTCGTACAGGGTGACGCGACGGCTGCGGCCCAGGATGTGGGCCGCGGTCAGTCCCGCCACGCCGGAGCCCACCACGGCCGTCCGTCCCCGGTGTGGCGACCCGCCCCGCGAGCCGTGCCGGGCGTCCGCCGACGTCCGCTCCATCTCTTGCCTCCCGCTCCGGTGATCCGCGATCCGGGTGTAATCCGGAGCAGGTGGTGCCGCGGATTGGCGGATTCGCGGGGCGGGGGAGTCCGGGCCGTCGGGGCCGTGCTTTTCCGTAAGGTGGCAGGTGCGTGACGCCGGTGGGGCAGGTCGGGAGGGACGGTTTCGGGATGTGCGGACGGTACGCGGCGAGTCGACGGCCGGAGGATCTCGCCGGGATCTTCGGGATAGAGAAGGCGGAGGAGCCCGAGGAGACGTTCGCGCCGGACTACAACGTCGCCCCCACCAAGGAGGTCCACGCCGTCCTGGACCGCCCGCTCAAGGACGTCGAGGACCCGCGCCCCGTGCGCCAGCTGCGCCGGCTCAAGTGGGGCCTGGTGCCGTCCTGGTCGAAGTCGCCCGAGGGCGCCGCGCGGATGATCAACGCCCGCGCGGAGACCGTCCACGAGAAGCCGTCCTACCGGCGGGCCTTCTCCTCGCGCCGCTGCATCATCCCCGCCGACGGCTACTACGAGTGGGTCACCGGCAGCCAGGAGCGGGACCTGGAGGTCGAGGGCCGCAAGAAGCGGCCGCGCAAGCAGCCGTACTTCGTGCTGCCCGCCGACGGCTCGGTCTTCGCGATGGCCGGCCTGTACGAGTTCTGGCGCGACAAGACCCTCCCCGACGACCACCCGCAGGCCTGGTGGGTCACCTGCTCGGTGATCACCACGGAGGCCGAGACCACCCCCCTCGCCGTCTCCCCGGCCGAGGGCCCGCACTCCCTGGCCGAGATCCACCCCCGCATGCCCCTGATGCTCACACCGGACCGCTGGGACGGCTGGCTGGACCCGTCCCGCACCGACCCCGAGGACCTCCGCTCGCTCCTCGCCCCGCCCCCGCCCGGCCTGATGCGCGCCTACCCGGTCTCCACGGCCGTCAGCAACGTCCGCAACAACGGCCCGGAGCTGCTGAAGGAGCTGGACGGCCCCGAAGAGGGCACACTCTTCTGACGTGACGACCGAGATCATCGCTACCGAGGCGGGCGACGCCCGCATCACCTGGCACCCCGCGGACCGTGCCCGGCTCGTGCTGGCCGTCAGCCACGGAGCGGGCGGCGGCATCGAGGCCCGGGACCTCCAGGCGCTGGCCGCGGCCCTCCCGGGCCACGGCGTGAGCGTCGCCCTCGTGGAGCAGCCCTGGCGGGTGGCGGGGAAGAAGGTGGCGCCGGCCCCGAAGACGCTCGACACCGGGTGGCGGGGCGTGTGGCCGGCGCTGCGCAAGGCCGGGCCGCCGGTGATCTCCGGCGGCCGCAGCGCCGGGGCCCGGGTCGCCTGCCGTACGGCCGTCGAGCTCGGCGCCCGTGCCGTGCTGGCGCTGAGCTTCCCGCTGCACCCGCCCGGCCGGCCGGAGCGGTCCCGGGCGGCGGAACTGCTCGGAGCCGGGGTGCCCACGCTCGTCGTCCAGGGCGGGAACGACCCCTTCGGCAGGCCGGAGGAGTTCCCCGACGGCGATCACCGCCTGGTCGAGGTGCCGTACGCCGATCACGGCTTCGTGGTGCCGAAGAGGGCGGACATCACGCAGGAGCAGGCCGTGGCGATCGTCACGCGCGCGGTGGTGGAGTGGGCCCGGTCACTCGGGTGATGGGCCGGGAATGTTGCGGTCCCTAGCTCTGTTGTGGCGGACAGAAGTGCTGAGCCACCAGCACCGATCGTCGTCGGAGAGGAAGTCCGCCGCATGGGTTCGACCATCTGCCCGAGCCGTGAGCGCAGCGCTGACCTGGACTGGACGGTGCTGCACGCGGCCAAGACCACCCCTGTTCGGGGGGCGGCGGGGACGGGTCGTCGTCTATCCTCCAATTCCGGTGGTACCGGTCTCGGTGCTGCCCGGAACTTTGAGGAGGTGGGTCCGGTCACTGGGATCGACGCAGGGACCGACAACGGCCAGGCGGAGCAGCCCGAGGGCCAGGGCGTCAGCGCGGAGTCGACCTCGGAGCGCAGCGCGCGCTTCGAACGGGACGCGCTCGAATTCCTCGACCAGATGTACTCGGCCGCCCTGCGCATGACGCGCAACCCGGCCGACGCGGAGGACCTGGTGCAGGAGACGTACGCCAAGGCGTACGCGTCCTTCCACCAGTTCCGTGAGGGCACCAACCTCAAGGCGTGGCTGTACCGGATTCTCACGAACACCTTCATCAACTCCTACCGCAAGAAGCAGCGCGAGCCCCAGCGCAGTGCCGCGGAGGAGATCGAGGACTGGCAGCTCGCCCGCGCCGAGTCGCACATGTCGACGGGTCTGCGCTCCGCGGAGTCGCAGGCGCTCGACCACCTGCCGGACTCGGACGTGAAGGAAGCGCTCCAGGCGATCCCCGAGGAGTTCCGCATCGCCGTCTACCTCGCCGACGTAGAGGGCTTTGCGTACAAGGAGATCGCGGACATCATGGGGACACCCATCGGTACGGTGATGTCCCGGCTGCACCGGGGCCGCCGCCAGCTGCGCGGGATGCTCGAGGACTACGCCCGTGAGCGCGGGCTGGTCCCGGCCGGCGCCGGAGAGTCGAACGAAGCGAAAGGCTCGGGCTCATGAGCTGCGGAGAGCCGCACGAGACTGACTGCAGTGAGGTCCTCGACCATCTGTACGAGTTTCTCGACAGCGAGATGCCGGAAGTCGATCGCGACAAGTTCAAGCGGCACTTCAAGGAGTGCTCGCCGTGCCTGGAGAAGTACGGCCTGGAGCAGGCCGTGAAGAAGCTCGTCAAGCGCTGCTGCGGGCATGACGACGTGCCCACCGACCTGCGCGCCAAGGTGCTGGGGCGGATCGATCTGATCCGCTCCGGCCAGGCGGTCCCCGAGCACGACGTCGCGGCGGCTCCGGCGACTCCTCAGGAGTCGTGACGGCCCGGGGCGTGGGCCGGTGCACGACCGAGTCCCCCTCGAACTGACGCGCGGCACAAGAGTGTTCGGTCACTCGAACGTGCTAATCACCCTTTCATAGGCCCACGCGTCCCCCTGCCCCGCCCTAGGCTCGTCGCCCAGAGGAGGCTCGGCCGGGGAGGGGTGTGATGGAGGCGGTTCCGGCGCGGGCCCGCGCGTATGTCGCCTGCGTCGTCCTGGGCGCCCTGCTCTGTGCGGCTCGGCTGCCGCGGACGCCCGCACTCTGGTGGGCGGTCGTGCTGCTCGCCGTCGTGTACGCGGGGTGCGAGCGGGCCGCCGCCCGCTGGCGCTTCGCCGGCACCTTCTACCCCGTGCTCCTCGCCGGTGCCTTCCTGCTGCCGCCGGCCGCCGCCGCGCTGGTCCCGCTGCCGGGGGCGCTGCTCTCCCGGGTCGAGCAACGGCCGTACGCGCTGCGGCGGGTCTGGCGCGCGGCGCACCTGATGATCGGCGTCCGGGCCGCGGGCTCGGTGCACACGGCGCTGGGCGGCCGGGACGCGGTCGCCGGCTCCCACTTCCCCTACGCCCTCGTCCCCGCCGGGGCCGCGGTCCTCGCCTTCTGCCTGGCGCTCACCGCCCTGGACGGCGGCATCCTCGCGCTCGGAGAACGCGTTCCGGCGCGCCGCGCCTGGCGCGGGCTGTTCGTCCGCTCCCTCGCCCCGGTCGCCGTCCACGGGCTGGCCGGGCTGATGATGGCCGTGCTGTGGCGCAGCCCGTACGGCCCGGTCGCCGCGCTGCTCGTGCTGCTGCCCATGTGCGTGTCCTGGTGGGTGTTCGCGCAGTACCACCGGGAGCGGGCCGCGCACCAGGCGACCATCCGGGCACTGGTCCAGGCCGTCGACATCAAGGACGGCTACACCCGCGGGCACAGCGAGCGGGTCGGCCAGGCGTCGATGATGATCGCGCGGGAGCTGGGCCTGGGCGACGAGCGCGTCGAGGTCCTCCGGTTCGCCGGGATCCTGCACGACGTGGGCAAACTCGGCGTCCCCACCCGGCTGTTGCGCAAGGACGGGCCGCTGACCCCCGAGGAGCGGCGGGTCATCGAGCTGCATCCCGAGTACGGGCACGAGATGGTGCGCGGGATCGGGTTCCTGGGGGAGGCCCGCGCGGCCGTGCTCCATCACCACGAGCGGCTGGACGGCAGCGGCTACCCCTACGGCCTGGTCGGCACCCAGATCCCGGAGTCCGCCCGGGTCGTCGCGGTCGCCGACGCCTTCGACGCCATGACCTCCACCCGTTCCTACCGGCGGGCCCGGCCGGTGCCGGCCGCGCTGGAGGAACTGAAGCGGTGCGCCGGGGCCCAGTTCGACCCGCGGATGGTGACGGCGCTGGTCCGGGCACTGGGGCGGGAGGGATGGCATCCGGTGGTCACCGCCGGCGAGGAACCGCAACCGTTCGTCCCCGCGCAGGAGGCCGCCGACCGCTCCGGGGCCCGCCCGTGAAGGCGCTCATCCACGCGTCCGCCGCCCTCCTCGCCGGCACCTGCCTCGCCGTCACCCTCTGGACCGGCCTGGAGGAACGCTCCACCGCCCTCGCCTTCGGCCTGCTCGTCTGCGTCGGCGAGCTGGGCCGCTGGACCGGCGCCCGGGTCCGGGAGGCCGCGCCGCTCGGGGCCGCCGGCGCCCTGGCGTACGCGCTGCTCGGCGCGGACGCCGGGCAGCCCTCCCACCACGGTGTCACCCAGGTCGTGACCGTCGTCCTCGCCGCCTCCCTGCTCGGCGGCGTCCCGCACACCGCGCGCGGCCGGGGGCCGATGACGGACCACCTCGCCCGCCGCGTGCTGACCGTCGGCTTCACCGCCGTCTGCTTCCACCCCCTCTACGACCAGGGCGTGTTCGAGGAGTGGGGCGGCCCCGCCTACGCCCTCGCGCTGCTCGCGCTCCTCACCCTCACCGCCCTGTGCGACTGCGTCCTCGCCGCCGCCCTCGCACACTCCCGCACCGGCTGGCCCTTCGGCCCCCTCCTCCGGGACGAGCTGCGCGGACTGCTCGGCATCGGCTCCGCCGTGTGCGCGACCGGCGCGGTGATGGCCCTCGCGGTGGCCGTCGTCGGACTGTGGGCGCTGCCGGTCTTCTCGCTGCCCCTGCTGCTGACCCAGCTGTCCTTCAAGCGGTACGCGGCGGTCCGCACCACCTACCGCCAGACCATCGCCTCCCTGGCCCGCGCCACCGAGATCGCCGGATACACCCCCGCCGGGCACGCCCGGCGCGTGGCCGAGCTCAGCCGGGCCGTCGGCCGCGAGCTGGGGCTGACCCGGCCCGAGCTGGCCGTACTGGAATCCGCGGCCCTCATGCACGACATCGGCCAGCTCAGCCTGGTCGACCCGGTCCCGGCGGGCGCCACCGCCGACCTCCCCGGAGCCGAACAGCGCCGGATCGCCCTGCTCGGCGGAGCGGTCGTACGGCAGACCGGGGTGGACTCCGCGGTCGCCGTCGTGGTGGAGCGGCAGGCCGACCCCTACCGGGAGCAGCCGGTGGCCGCGCGGATCGTGCGGACCGTGAACGCCTACGACGAGAAGGTGCGCGACGCCGGCCCCGGCGGACCCCTGCGGGCGCTGGAGGAACTGCGGCTGGCCACGGCCGGGGACTACGCGCCCGAGGTGGTCGAATCCCTGGCCCGGGTCCTGGCACGGGACTGTCTGACGCTCCCCTCGGCTGGGTAACCCATGGGTAATGAGCGCCCTTCCAGCCCCACATGGTTGGATGCGAATGAGAGGGTGTCCGGGGGCAGACTCCGGGCCGGCCCACTCCACGGAACTGGCAGGCGGGAATCGTGAGGATCTTCGGCAAGGGACGACACCGGCCCTCCGCCTCCTGGCGGCAGGCCACCGATCGCGCGTTCACGCTCATCGGCGACGGCCGGTACGAGGACGCGGGCGCGCTGCTGACGCGAGCAGCCGATCTGGAGCCCTGGCTGTCGGAGTCCTGGTTCAACCTCGCCCTGCTGCACAAGTTCCGGCACGACTGGGAGCAGGCCCGCGCGGCCGGCCTGCGCGCCGTCGCCCTGCTCGACAAGGAGACCGGCGCGCCCGACTGGTGGAACGTCGGCATCGCGGCCACCGCCCTGCAGGACTGGCCGCTGGCCCGGCGGGCCTGGCAGGCCTACGGACTGCGGGTGCCGGGCGCGGTCGCGGCGGGCGGCGAGCCCGTCGGCATGGAGCTCGGCAGCGCGGCCGTACGGCTGTCACCGGAGGGCGAGGCCGAGGTGGTCTGGGGGCGGCGGCTGGACCCCGCCCGGATCGAGGTGCTGTCGATCCCGCTGCCGTCGTCCGGCCGGCGCTGGGGCGAGGTCGTCCTGCACGACGGAGTGCCCCACGGCGAGCGCACCACGGCGGCCGGGCACGCCTACCCCGTCTTCGACGAGATCGAGCTGTGGGCGCCCTCGCCGGTGCCGACCTGGGTGGTGCTGCTGGAGGCGGCGACCGAGGCCGACCGGGACGCGCTGGAGCAGCTGGCCGCGGACGCGGGGTTCGCCGCGGAGGACTGGTCGTCGTCGGTGCGGTTGCTGTGCCGGATGTGTTCGGAGTCGCGGATGCCGTCCGACGAGGGCGACGGGGAGCATCTCGATCCGCACGACCACAGTGAGCCGGGGCACCCCGGGCCGCTGGGGCACCGGACCGACGGGCAGTTGTGGGTGCCGGAGCGGGAGTGCGGGGTGGCTGCGCCGGCGTCGCTGGTACGGGGGTTGCTGGACGGGTGGGTCGCCGACAGTCCGGAGTCGAGGGACTGGCGGGATCTCGAAGAGGTCTGTTGAGACCGTCGCCGTCCGCGGGTCCGTGGGGGCTGGTCGCGCGCCCCCTTACCCTGTACTAGCAGCATCCCCATGGTTTCTAGGAAGGCATACGTCGGTCATGGCGCAGCAGGACACCGATCAGCAGCACGCGGGCGTGCTTCCCGTGGACGACGAGGGTTTCGTCATCGACACCCAGGACTGCGAGGAGCGCGAGTCGGCCTGGCGTGCGGCCGGGACCTCGCGGCCCATCACGGTCGTCGGGAATCCGGTGCTGCACAAGGAGTGCAAGGACGTCACCGACTTCGGTGCGGAGCTGCAGCAGCTGGTCGCGGACATGTTCGCCTCGCAGCGCACCGCCGAGGGCGTGGGCCTGGCCGCCAACCAGATCGGCGTCGACCTGAAGGTCTTCGTCTACGACTGCGGGGACGACGAGGGCACGCGGCACGTCGGTGTCGTGTGCAACCCCAAGCTGGTCGACCTGCCCGCGGACCAGCGCCGGCTGGACGACAGCAACGAGGGCTGCCTGTCCGTGCCGACCGCGTACGCGCCGCTGGCCCGCCCGGACTACGCCGAGGTGACCGGGCAGGACGAGAAGGGCAACCCGATCAAGGTCCGCGGCACCGGTTACTTCGCTCGCTGTTTGCAGCACGAGACCGACCACCTGTACGGCTACCTGTACATCGACCGCCTCTCCAAGCGCGAACGCAAGGACGCACTGCGGCAGATGGCCGAGAACGAGCCCCGCTACCCGGTGGTCGCGAACGACTGACGGCCCACAAACCCCTTGCGCACGGCGTCTGTTCGTCAACCACACGAAGAACAGGCGCCGTTCGTGTGTCCCTCGCACGTCCGATCGGAGCCACGCCCGTATCGATCGGAAACACGTCGCGCAAGGGGAGGATCCCGGCACTGTGGGGTAGTGAATGAAGCAAATGCGTTCCCAGATCGGTCAGTTGTGGTGCTGAATAGTCAGTGCGGGGATACGCAACGGCGCACGCCCGGCACAGTGCGAGGGGCGTGCGAAACTGGCGGCTGAGAGGGGCTTGTTCGTGCCTGCTTTCCCACACAGCACCACGTCGACCGCGATGCCGACCGCGGTCCCACCATCACTGTCCCTTCCGGTGATCGAGGCAGCGTTTCCCCGGCGCCTGCACCCGTATTGGCCTCGGCTCCAGGAGACAACGCGCACCTGGCTGCTGCGAAAACAGCTCATGCCGGCGCACAAGGTGAAGGAATATGCCGACCGACTTTGCTACACCGACCTCATGGCGGGGTACTACCTGGGCGCCCCGGACGAGGTCCTTCAGGCGATAGCCGACTACAGCGCGTGGTTCTTCGTCTGGGACGACCGGCACGACCGGGACATCGTCCACCGCCGCCCGGAGGCCTGGCGCCGGCTCCGGCTCGGCCTGCACGCGGCGCTCGACTCCCCGCAGGAGTACCTGCGCCACCGGGACCCGCTGGTCGCGGCCTTCGCGGACAGCATGGTGCGCCTGTACTCGTTCCTGCCGGGCACCTGGAACGCCCGCTTCGCGCGGCACTTCCATGCGGTCATCGAGGCGTACGACCGCGAGTTCCGCAACCGCACCGAGGGAGTCGTCCCGGTGGTCGAGGAATATCTGGAACTCCGCCGGCTCACCTTCGCGCACTGGATCTGGACCGACCTTCTGGAGGCCGCCGCCGGGTGTGAACTCCCGGACGCCGTACGGAAACACCCGGCCTATCGGCGGGCGGCCCTGCTGAGTCAGGAATTCGCCGCCTGGTACAACGACCTGTGTTCGCTGCCCAAGGAAATAGCGGGCGACGAGGTCCACAATCTCGGCATCAGTCTCATCAAACACGAGGGGCTGACCCTGGAAGAGGCGATCGCCGAAGTGCGGCGGCGCGTGGAGAAATGCATCAACGAATTCATATTCGTCGAACGCCACGCCCTGCGATTCGCCGACGACCTCGCCGACGGCACCGTGCGCGGAAAAGAACTGAGCCTCGCGGTACGGGCCTGCGTCGGCAATATGCGGAACTGGTTCTCCACCGTCTACTGGTTCCACCACGAGTCCGGCCGTTACATGGTCGACAGCTGGGACGACCGGTCCACACCCCCGTACGTCGACAACGAAGCGGCAGGTGAGAAATGACCGTCGAATCCGTCACCCCCGAACCCCGGACGCACACGGAGACGAAAGCGGGTGAGCCACCGCTCGCCGGCGGCGCGCTGCCGCTGCTCGGCCACGGCTGGAAGCTGGTCCGTGACCCGCTCGCCTTCCTGGCGGGGCTGCGCGACCAGGGAGACGTCGTACGCCTGCGCCTCGGCCCCAAGACGGTGTACGCCGTCACCGTCCCCGAACTGACCGGAGCCATCGCCCTCAGCCCCGACTACATCATCGCCGGACCGCTGTGGGAGTCCCTGGAGAGCCTGCTCGGCAAGGAGGGCGTGGCCACCGCCAACGGGCCGCAGCACCGGCGCCAGCGGCGCACGATCCAGCCCGCCTTCCGGCTCGACGCCATCCCCCGCTACGGCCCCGTCATGGAGGAGGAGGTCCGCGCGCTGGTGGCCCGCTGGCGCTCCCGCGAGAGCGTCGACGCCACCACCGAGGCGTTCCGGCTGGCCGTGCGGATCTCGGTGCGCTGTCTGATGCACGACACCTGCAACGAGGCCCGCGCCGAACGCATCTCCGGTGCGCTCGCCACCCTGTTCCGAGGTATGTACCAGCGCATGGTCGTTCCTCTCGGACCGCTTTATCGGGTGCCGCTTCCGGCCAACCGCGAATTCAATCGGGCACTGGCCGATCTGCACCTCCTGGTGGACGAGATCGTCGCCGAGCGCCGGGCAACCGGTCAAAAGCCGAACGATTTGCTCACGGCTTTGCTGGAGGCGCGGGACGGGAATGGCGATCCCATCGGGGAGCAGGAGATCCACGACCAGGTCGTCGCCATGCTGACCGCCGGCGACGAATCCATCGGCTCGATGGTCATGTCACTGCTCCTGGTGCTCACCGAGCACCCGGATCTGGCCGACAAGATCCGGAACGAGGCGAATAGCGTCGCCGGCGAGGGGCCGCTCGCATTCGAGGACGTACGGAAGCTGACGTACACCGCGAATGTGGTGGTCGAGACAATGCGGCTGCATCCGTCGGTATGGATATTGACCAGGCGCGCGGTGAGGGACACAGCGCTGGGCGGTTACCGAATTCCGGCCGGTGCCGACATCGTGTACAGCCCGTACGCGATCCAGCGCGACGCGCGGTCGTTCGAGCGGCACGCGGAGTTCGACCCCGACCGCTGGCTGCCCGGGCGGTCCGCCGAGGTGCCGAAGCACGCGATGAGCCCGTTCAGCGTCGGCAACCGCAAGTGCCCGGCCGACCACTTCTCGATGGCCGAGCTGACGCTCGTCACCGCGGAGGTGGCGCGCGCCTTCCGGCTGGAGCAGACGCCGGACTCCGACGCCCGCACCCGCATCGGCATCACGCTGCGTCCACGCGGGCTGAGGCTGCGGCCTGTGGCGCGCTGAGCGGGGTCAGGCGGCCGCCTCAGGGCCCCTGAAAGTGCGCCGGTAGGCCTGGGGGGTGGTCCCGATCGCCTGGACGAACTGGTGGCGCAGCGCGGCCGCGTTGCCGAAGCCCGTCCGTCCGGCGATCGCGTCCACCGTCTCGTCCGTCGCTTCCAGCAGCCGCTGCGCCAGCAGCACGCGCTGGCGCAGGATCCAGCGGTACGGGGTCGTGCCCGTCTCCTGCTGGAAGCGGCGGGCGAAGGTGCGCGGCGACATGTGGGCGCGCTCGGCGAGCTGCTCGACGGTGACCTCTTCGTCGAGGTGCCGCTCCATCCACGCCAGGACCTCGCCGACGGTGTCGCACGCCTTCTTCGGCAGCGGGCGCTCGATGTACTGCGCCTGCCCGCCGTCGCGGTGCGGCGGCACGACCATCCGCCGGGCGATCTTGTTGGCGACCTCCGGCCCCTGCTCCTTGCGCACCAGATGCAGACAGGCGTCGATGCCGGCGGCCGTCCCGGCCGAGGTGATCACCGGGTCCTCGTCGACGTAGAGGACGTCCGGCTCCACCGTCAGCCGCGGGTAGGCTCGCGCCAGCTCGTCCGCGTGGTGCCAGTGCACGGCGCAGCGCCGGTCGTCCAGCAGCCCGGCCGCGGCCAGCACGAAGACACCGGAACAGACGCTGAGCACCCGGGCGCCGCGGTCCACGCCCCGGCGCAGCGCGTCGAGCAGCTCAGGCGGGAACGCGCGCGTCTCGAAGCGCGCCCCGGCCGGCACGGCGATCAGGTCCGCCTCCTCCAGCCGCTCCAGCCCGTGCTCGACGTGCAGGGAGAAGCCGGAGCGCGTGCCGAGGACCGGTCCCTCGGCCGAGGCGACCGCGAAGTCGTACACGGGCAGTCCGTCGTCGCTGCGGTCGGTGCCGAAGACCTCGCAGACGACGGCCAGTTCGAAGGGGTTCACACCGTCCAGCACGACGGCGGCGACGTTCTGCAGCATGCGTCCAGTGTGCCGCGTCCTTGGCAGTTTTTCGAGGGCTTACGGCAGTCCTGCCACTGTTGGTAAGGAGTCAACGGCGCGACAGTGGTGTCCATGGATACGGCACACATCGAAGGACTGATCGGCATGCTGACCGTTCTCGCAATCCTCGTTCTCCTGGTCCTGCCGTCCGTGCTCGGCATCGCGCGCGACCGTCGTGCCGACCGGCAGATCCGCGAGGCCGACCGCGCGCGCCGGGAGGCGGGCGCCGGACCGGGGCCGCGCGAGGCGCGCCCGCGCTACTTCACCACCACGGTGACCCACCACTCCTGAATCCCCAGGCACGAGACCCGGCCGGTCTGCGTGGCGCACAGCGGCCGCGTGGACCGCAGCCGGGTCCTGCCGTCGGACATGGCCTTGAACGCGGCGCTGGCGTCGCCGGGCTGCAGCACGAAGCCGCTGTTGACGGCCTGCAGCCCGGAGCCGTCGGCGGTGACCGGCTTCCAGGGCCGCTTGGCGGTCCCGTCCAGGCTGATCCGGATCGTGTCGCCCACCGACAGGCAGACCGTACGGCCGCTGTCGTGGACGTCCAGCGTGGCGGCGGGCGCGCAGCCGGTGGTACTCGCCGAAGGTGTGGGTGTGGTGGTCGGAGCGGGTGTGGGGGAGGACGAGACGGTGCCGCTGTCGCCGCCCTTGCCGCTGTCTGTCTGTCCGCCGCAGCCGGCGAGGGCGAGGGCGAGCGCGGTGACGGCAAGGGCCGTGTGGGGGATCGATCGACGCATGGGGGCCTCCTCTCCCTTTTGACGTGTCACCCACATGTTCGGATCCACTCCCCGGCAGGCCGAAGCCCCGGCCGCGAAGGCGGCGGCCGGGGCTTCGGGGTCAGGCGGTGCTCAGCTCGTGGTGACCACGTTGTCGTCGACGACGAAGCTGGTCTGCAGCGAGGAGTCCTCGACACCGCTGAACTTCAGGGTGACGGTCGAGCCCGCGTACGAGCTCAGGTTGAAGGACTTCTGCGCGTATCCGGAGGCGGCGTTCAGGTTCGAGTACGTCGCCGGGGTGGTCGAACCGGCGGTGACCGTCAGGGCCATTCCAGGACGGTCAGTTCCGGCCACTGCTCCCGCCACCGTGCGGCCTTGGCCTCGTAGACCGAGCGCGGGGCGAGCACCGGGTTGGGGCGCAGGACGAGGCCGAACACGTCCGACAGCCCGTGCGGCGCGTACACCCGCCAGCGCCCGCCGGCCTCCAGTCGCACGCCCAGACAGCAGGTGGTCGCGGCGAAGCCGTCGATCGCCGCCTCACTGGACGCGTACGGCGGACACGGCACCCCGAACTTCTGCTCGTACCACAGGTGCACCCGCGCCTCGTTGCGGATCTCCACCTCGGCCGGGAGACCGGCGAAGACCTCCCGGCCGGCCCCGATCACCGCGTCCTCGGCCTCCCAGGACAGGTCGCCGGCGTCGAAGTAGAAGACGTCGTAGTCCTTGATGCCCTCGGTGGGCGGGCGGCCGGTGACGACGTTCCAGACGGTCTGGAAGAGGCGCCCGGCGGTGAGGTACCAGCCGGGCAGCCCCATCGTCGCGCCCCGCTCCAGCACCTGGGTCAGCACGCTGTTGCGGGACAACACCGCCCGCAGGGCGTCGAGTTGCTCATCGAGCGGAAGACGGCCGATCACCCCGCAGGCTTATCACACGTGCCGCGTCAGAAGTCCTCGTCGAGATCGACCGTGCCCTCGACCGCCACCTGGTAGGCCGACGGCCGCCGCTCGAAGAAGTTGGTCAGCTCCTGCACGCCCTGGAGTTCCATGAAGGAGAAGGGGTTCTCCGAGCCGTACACGGGGGCGAAGCCGAGGCGGACCAGGCGCTGGTCGGCGACGCACTCCAGGTACTGGCGCATGGACTCGGTGTTCATGCCGGGCAGTCCGTCGCCGCACAGGTCGCGGGCGAACTGCAGCTCCGCCTCCACGGCCTCGTGCAGCATGTCGGTGACCTGCTGCCGGAGTGCGTCGTCGAAGAGGTCCGGCTCCTCCTTGCGGACGGTGTCGACCACGTCGAAGGCGAAGGACATGTGCATCGTCTCGTCGCGGAACACCCAGTTGGTGCCGGTGGCCAGGCCGTGCAGCAGGCCCCGGCTGCGGAACCAGTAGACGTAGGCGAAGGCGCCGTAGAAGAACAGGCCCTCGATGCAGGCCGCGAAGCAGATCAGGTTGAGCAGGAAGCGGCGGCGGTCGGCCCGGGACTCCAGGCGGTCCAGCTTCTCCACCGAGTCCATCCACCGGAAGCAGAACTCCGCCTTCTCGCGGATCGAGGGGATGTTCTCCACCGCCGCGAAGGCCGCCGCGCGGTCGTCCGGATCGGGCAGGTAGGTGTCCAGCAGGGTCAGGTAGAACTGGACGTGCACGGCCTCCTCGAACAGCTGGCGCGACAGATACAGGCGCGCCTCGGGGGAGTTGATGTGCTTGTACAGCGTCAGCACCAGGTTGTTCGCCACGATCGAGTCGCCCGTCGCGAAGAACGCGACCAGGCGCCCGATCAGGTGCTGCTCGGCGGGCGTCAGCTTCGCGAGGTCGGCGACGTCCGAGTGGAGATCGACCTCCTCCACGGTCCAGGTGTTCTTGATGGCGTCCCGGTAGCGCTCGTAGAAGTCGGGGTAGCGCATGGGGCGCAGAGTGAGCTCGAAGCCGGGGTCGAGAAGGTTCTGGTCAGTCATCGCTGTCGGCGCGGAGCGCCGTCCTCCAGGGGTGGTGGTCGGGTGGCGGGCGGGAATTACTGGCAGGCCTCGCAGGACTCGGGGTTTTCCAGGGAGCAGGCGACCGCTTCGGGGTCGGCGGCCTGCTGGACGGGGACGGCGGCCTGCGCGGCGCGGGCGATCCTCGTCGCCGGGCGCGAGCGCAGGTAGTACGTCGTCTTCAGGCCCTTCTTCCAGGCGTAGACGTACATCGAGGAGAGCTTCCCGATGGTCGGCGTCTCCAGGAAGAGGTTCAGGGACTGCGACTGGTCCAGGTACGGGGTGCGCGCCGCGGCCATGTCGATCAGGCCGCGCTGCGGGATCTCCCAGGCGGTGCGGTACAGCGCCCTGACCTCCTGCGGGATCCAGGCGAAGTCCTGCACCGAGCCGCTGGCCTCGCGCAGCGCCTCGCGGGTCCGGGCGTCCCAGACGCCCAGCTCCTTCAGCTCCCGCACCAGGTACGAGTTGACCTGGAGGAACTCGCCGGACAGCGTCTCGCGCTTGAACAGGTTCGACACCTGTGGCTCGATGCACTCGTAGACGCCGGCGATCGAGGCGATGGTGGCGGTCGGGGCGATCGCGAGGAGCAGGGCGTTGCGCAGCCCGACGGCCGCGACGCGCTCGCGCAGGGCGGCCCAGCGTTCGGGCCAGGCCGGTTCCACGTCGTAGTGGTCGGGGTGCAGGACACCGCGAGCCGTACGGGTCTTCTCCCAGGCAGGCAGCGGTCCGCTCCGCTCGGCGAGGTCGGCGGACGCCTCGTACGCGGCGAGCATGATCCGCTCGGCGATCTGCGTCGACAGCCGCCTGGCCTCGGGCGAGTCGAAGGGCAGGCGCAGCTTGAAGAAGACGTCCTGCAGACCCATCGCGCCCAGGCCCACCGGGCGCCAGCGGGCGTTGGAACGGCCCGCCTGCTCGGTCGGGTAGAAGTTGATGTCGACCACGCGGTCCAGGAAGGTGACGGCCGTGCGGACCGTCTCGTCCAGCCGCTCCCAGTCCATGTCGCCGTCGCGGACGAACGCCCCGAGGTTCACCGAACCCAGGTTGCACACCGCCGTCTCCCCGTCGTCGGTGACCTCCAGGATCTCCGTGCAGAGGTTGGAGGAGTGCACGACGTGGCCCGGTTCGGCGGTCTGGTTGGCGGTGCGGTTGGCCGCGTCCTTGAAGGTCATCCAGCCGTTGCCGGTCTGCGCGAGGGTGCGCATCATGCGGCCGTACAGGTCCCGGGCGGGGAGCGTCTTCCTCGCGAGGCCCGCGGCCTCCGCCTTGCGGTAGGCGGCGTCGAACTCCTCGCCCCACAGGTCCACCAGCTCCGGCACGTCCGCCGGGGAGAACAGCGACCACCGCTCGTCGGCGTCGACCCGGCGCATGAACTCGTCCGGGACCCAGTGCGCGAGGTTCAGGTTGTGCGTACGGCGGGCGTCCTCGCCGGTGTTGTCGCGCAGCTCCAGGAACTCCTCGATGTCGGAGTGCCAGGTCTCCAGGTAGACCGCGGCCGCGCCCTTGCGCCGGCCGCCCTGGTTCACGGCGGCGACCGAGGCGTCGAGGGTCTTCAGGAACGGGACGATGCCGTTGGAGTGGCCGTTGGTGCCGCGGATCAGCGAACCCCGGCCGCGGATGCGGGAGTAGGCGATGCCGATGCCCCCGGCGTGCTTGGAGAGGCGGGCGACCTGGAGGTAGCGCTCGTAGATGGAGTCCAGCTCGTCCTCGGGGGAGTCGAGGAGGTAGCAGGACGACATCTGCGGGTGGCGGGTGCCGGAGTTGAACAGGGTGGGGGAGGAGGGCAGGTAGTCCAGGCGGCTCATCAGGCCGTAGAGGGCGGCGACTTCGTCCAGGGCGCGGACGCTGTCGTCCTCGGCGAGCCCGGCGGCCACCCGCAGCATGAAGTGCTGGGGCGTCTCGACCACCTTGCGGGTGATCGGGTGCCGCAGCAGGTAGCGGCTGTGCAGGGTGCGCAGGCCGAAGTAGCCGAACCGGTCGTCCGCCCGGCGGTCGATGAGCGCGTCTAGGCGGTCGCCGTGGACGCGTACGAACTCGGCGGTGCGGTCGGCGATGAGGCCCTCGCGGTGCCCTACCGCGACGGACCCGGTGAACGACGTGACGCCCTGCGAGGCGGCCTCGGCGGCGATGGAGACGGTCAGCAGCCGGGCGGCCAGCCTGCTGTAGTCGGGGTCCTCGGAGATCAGGCCCGCCGCCGCCTCGGTGGCCAGCTCGCGCAGCTCCGCCTCGTCGGCGTGCGCCGACCGGCCGCGCAGCGCCGCGGCGGCGACCCGGCCGGGGTCGGCGTCGGGAAGGTCGGCGGTGAGCTCGGTCAGGGTCCGCAGCAGTGCGGTTCCGGGACCGTCGGTCTCCGTCGCCGCTGAAGCCGGATCGGCTGGCGCGATGGTCACGTGGGGCTCTCCCTCGCTCGGCACGGGGCCTTGCGGGCAGGGGGCAGCTCACGAGCGCACGCGGCGTCGCGTCCACCGGCCCATTCCACGAGGCCCGGACGTCATGGCACCCGGGCCACGGCGGCCAGGGCGCACTGTCGGCAGGTCCTCGGACTGACGCCCATACGCGGACGAACGCGCATGAGTACACCGTTGCGGGACAGTTCCGGATTCGCACCGGATTCCCCTGCGGCGACAGCGAGCATGAGCATACATCTTGTGCCGGGCGGGAACACCGCCCCCATATGTTGTGTCGTGGCGACTTCGGAGCGTGTCAGAGCGCCAACTCGTAGGCGAGGAGCGTGAACGCGTCACCGGGGATCGGACGCCAGTCGCGGCCGGGCGCGCGGACGAAGCCGAGGCGTTCGTAGATGCGGTGCGCGGCACGCATCGTGGGCTGGGTGCACAGGACCACGCCGGTGCACTGCGCGGCCCTCGCGCGGTCGACGCAGGCCCGCACGAGGGCCTCGCCGACGCCCTGGCCGCGGGCCGCGCCGGCCACGGCCAGCATGCGGATCTCGGCCTCCCCGGGGCGGGCGAGGTCGGCCATCGGGCCGCCTGCGGGGACGAAGGTGACGCCGCCGAGGAGGTGGCCGTCGCGGACGGCCACCAGGACCTCGGCGGCCGCCGCGCGCTTGGCGACGTCGCGCAGCTCCTCCAGGTACCAGTCGCTCTCCCCGAAGGCCAGCAGGCCGTCCTGGACGTAGGCCCCCGGCGGTGATCTCGCCGAGGGCACCGAACTCGCCGGGTTCCACCGGCCTGACCACGATGTCCATGGGGCCGAGTCTGCCGGACGAATACGACGACGGGCCGCCGGATTCCTCCGACGGCCCGCCGAACTCGCGGCAACCGGTGGTGCCTAGTGCGAGGTTCCCGCCGTGGCCGGCGGCAGCTCCACCTGGACGCCCGCGTCGCCCGCGTCCGCCGTGTAGTCCTCCGGCCTGGTCTCGTCGACGCCGTCCGGCGCCTTCAGCGCCTTCAGGGCGAAGGTCAGGACCACCGTCACGACCACGTTGAGCACGAACGCCGTCAGACCGATGTAGCCCATCTCGCCGATGCCCGGGATCTCCGCGTTGGAGCCGCCGAAGTGCTTCTGCGAAGGGTTGGTCGGCGAGGCGACGCCGTAGGCGGCGAGGGTGCCGTAGACCATGCCGACCGCCCAGCCGGCGAGCAGCGCCCAGCGGTGGAACCAGCGCGTGAACAGGCCGCCGACCAGGGACGGGAAGGTCTGCAGGATCCAGATGCCGCCCAGCAGCTGGAAGTTGATGGCGACCGTCTTGTCCATGGTCAGCACGAAGACGAGCGCGCCGACCTTCACCAGCAGGGACACCAGCTTGGAGACCTTGGTCTCCTGCGCCGGCGTCGCGTCCGGCTTGATGAAGTCCTTGTAGATGTTGCGGGTGAACAGGTTCGCGGCCGCGATGGACATGATGGCCGCCGGGACGAGCGCGCCGATGCCGATCGCCGCGAAGGCCACGCCCGCGAACCAGCTCGGGAACATGTCCTCGAACAGCTGCGGGATCGCCAACTGGCCGTTGGTGACCTTGACTCCGGCCGCGATGGCCATGAAGCCGAGCAGCGCCAGCAGACCCAGCATCAGCGAGTACAGCGGCAGGATCGTGGTGTTGCGGCGGATGACGTCACGGTTCTTGGAGGAGAGCGTGGCGGTGATCGAGTGGGGATACATGAACAGGGCGAGCGCGGAGCCCAGCGCCAGGGTGGCGTACGTCCACTGGGTCGCCTCCGCCGGGGCCAGCGCGCCGCGCGGCTTGCCCGTCACCGGGTTGGTCTGGCTGAACGCCTGGCCGGCCTTGGCGAAGATGTCGTCGAAGCCGCCCAGCTTGATCGGGATGTAGATGATCGCCACCGCGATGACGATGTAGATCAGCGTGTCTTTCACGAACGCGATCAGCGCGGGGGCCCGCAGACCGGACGAGTAGGTGTACGCGGCCAGCACGCCGAAGGCGATCAGCAGCGGCAGGTCCTTGACGAACCAGTTGGTGTTCTCGCCGCCGCCGACGCCCATCACGTCCAGCACCGCCTGGATGCCGACCAGTTGGAGCGCGATGTACGGCATCGTCGCGAGGATGCCGGTCAGCGCGACGGCCAGCGACAGCCCCTTCGAGCCGAACCGCCCGCGCACGAAATCCGAGGTGGTGACGTACCCGTGGCGGTGCGAGACCGACCACAGCCGGGGCAGGAAGGTGAAGATCAGCGGGTAGACGAGGATCGTGTACGGCACCGCGAAGAAGCCGGCCGCGCCCGCCGCGTAGATCGCCGCCGGCACCGCGACGAAGGTGTACGCGGTGTACAGGTCGCCGCCGAGCAGGAACCAGGTGATCCAGGTGCCGAACGACCGGCCGCCCAGGCCCCACTCGTCCAGCGAGTGCTCGGTCTCGGCCCGGCGCCAGCGCGCGGCCAGGAAGCCCATGACCGTGACGGCCACGAAGAAGAAGACGAAGACGCCGAGCGCGACGCCGTTCACACCGTCCTTCACTTCGCCTCACCGCCCTTGTGCACGCCACGGGAGCGCTGGTCGCGCTGCCACAGCTTGTACGCGGTCATGGTCAGCGCGGTGGAGATCAGCACCCACAGCATCTGGTACCAGTAGAAGAACGGGATGCCGATGAACGCCGGGTCCGTCTTGGCGTAGGAACCGACCCACAGCATCGCCACGAAGGGCGCGATCAGGCAGACGGCGATGACCACCCGGACCGGGGTCACCACCGGAGGTCTCACTTCAGGCACATCGGACATACGGCGGCTCCGTCCCCTCACGATCACCTGTGATCACGTGTGTAATGCGCAGGCAATCTAGGTCACGCCGTCACGGGAGCGGAAGACCTAGTCAGCATATCGGCATGTCGATTCCGTGAAGGCCCGACATCGGTGTCAGCAGCAACGGAAGCCCTGGCGCGGGTCCTCCTCCTGACGGTCCGTCCGCATGCGCTCGAACTCGCGCCGGGAGGGCACCGCCGCGTCCGGGTGCGTTCTGCGCACGTGCGCCACGTACCGCTCGTACGCCGACTCGTCTGTCAGCTCCCGTACATACCAGCGCACGCCCCTAATCGCCCGGCGCAGCAGTGCCGACGACCGCACGGCGCTCCTCCTCCCGCTCCGCGCGGGTCGGGATCAGGCCCGCCGGCGCGGTGATCCTCGACTCGACGTACGGCGACTCGCTGAGCGTGGACAGCGCGGGCCGGCGGACGTGCCGTACGCACACCCGCAGCGCGTCCGCGATCACGACGACGATCAGCAGGGCGAGCACCGCCGACAGGACGCCGTCCACCGTGGAGTTGACGACCACGGTGTGCATGTCGTCCATGGTCTTGGCGGGCGGCAGCACCTTCCCGGCGTCGATCGCGTCCTGGAAGACCGAACGCTGCTTGAAGAAGCCGACCTTGGGGTCACCGGAGAACACCTTCTGCCAGCTGGCGGTGAGGGTGACCGTGGCGTCCCAGGCGAGCGGGACGGCCGTGATCCAGGCCCACTTCAGCCGGCCGGACTTCACCAGCAGCGTGGTGCAGACGGCCAGGGCGACGGCGGCCAGCAACTGGTTGGAGATGCCGAAGATCGGGAAGAGCTGGTTGATCCCGCCGAGCGGCTCATGGACGCCGACCCACAGGAAGTAACCCCACAGGGCGCACACGACACCGCTGGTGAGGACCAGCCCGGGCTTCCAGCCGATGTTCCTGAACGGCCGTATGACATTGCCCAGCATGTCCTGCAGCATGAAGCGGCCCACGCGGGTGCCGGCGTCCAGCGCGGTCAGGATGAACAGCGCCTCGAACATGATCGCGAAGTGGTACCAGAAGGCCCGGAGGCTGCCGCCGGTGACCTTGGCGAAGATTTCCGAGACGCCGACGGCGAGCGTGGGCGCGCCGCCGGTGCGGGAGAGCAGGGAGGACTCCTGGACGTTCCTCGCGGCGTGCGCGAGGTCCGCGGGGGAGATGTGGTAACCCCAACCGCTCACCACCTGCGAGGCGTTCTGCACCGTCGTGCCGATGACACCGGCCGGCGCGTTCATCGCGAAGTACACCCCCGGGTCGATGATGCTCGCCGCGACCAGCGCCATGATCGCCACCGACGACTCCATCAGCATGGAGCCGTAGCCGATCATGCGGACCTGCGTCTCCTTCTGGATCATCTTCGGCGTCGTGCCGGAGGAGATGAGCGAGTGGAAGCCCGACAGGGCGCCGCAGGCGATGGTGATGAAGACGAACGGGAAGAGGGAGCCGGCGAAGACCGGGCCGTCGCCGCGGGTGGCGAAGCCGGTCACCGCATCCATCCTCAGCGTCGGCAGGGCGATCACCACCCCCAGCGCGAGCAGCGCGATCGTGCCGATCTTCATGAAGGTGGAGAGGTAGTCGCGGGGCGCCAGCAGCATCCAGACCGGCAGGATCGAGGCGATGAAGCCGTACGCCACCAGCCAGATCACCAGCGTCGAGGGCGCGAGTGTGAACGTGTCCGCCCACGACGACTCGGCCACCCAGCGGCCCGCGACCAGCGCGAGCAGCAGCAGCGCGACGCCGATCAGGGAGACCTCGGCGACTCGGCCGGGCCGCAGGACGCGCAGGTAGAAGCCCATCAGCAGGGCGATGGGAATCGTCATCGCGAGGGAGAAGGTCCCCCACGGCGAGGCGGCGAGGGCGTTGACGACGACCAGCGCCAGCACCCCGAGCAGGATGATCATGATGGCGAAGGCGGCGATCAGGGCCGCCGCGCCGCCGAAGGGGCCGATCTCCTCGCGGGCCATCTGGCCGAGCGAACGGCCGTCCCGACGGGTGGAGAAGAAGAGCACCACCATGTCCTGCACCGCCCCGGCGAAGATCACCCCCGCGATGATCCAGACGGTGCCGGGCAGATACCCCATCTGCGCGGCCAGTACCGGCCCTACCAGCGGACCGGCGCCCGCGATCGCGGCGAAGTGGTGGCCGAGCAGGACCCGGCGGTCGGTGGGGTGGAAGTCGATGCCGTTGTCGAGGCGTTCGGCCGGGGTGGCGCGGGTGCCGTCGACCTTCAGGACCCGGTTGGCGATGAACTTCGCGTAGAAGCGGTAGCCGATCGCGTAACTGCCCAGGGCGGCCGCCACCATCCAGGCGGCGGAGACGTTCTCGCCCCGGGCGAGGGCGAGGACGGACCAGCCCGCCGCGCCGACCAGCGCGACGAGGGTCCAGACGACGATGGTTCGGACGTTCGCGGTACGCACGAGGCGGTCCTCCCGTCCAGACGGAGTCGGGAGGACCGTAGAGCAGCGGCGGCGGTTGCGCTACACCAAGTGCGCTACTCCATCGGCCTCTTCAGCCGTGCCACGAACTTGTACCGGTCGCCCCGGTACACCGAGCGGACCCACTCCACCGGCTCGCCGTCCTTGTCGAAGGAGTGCCGGGAGAGCATCAGCATCGGCAGGCCCACGTCGGTGCCGAGCAGGCCCGCCTCGCGCGGGGTGGCCAGCGAGGTCTCGATGGTCTCCTCGGCCTCGGCGAGGTGGACGTCGTAGACCTCGGCCAACGCCGTGTAGAGCGACGTGTACTTGACGAGGGACCTGCGCAGGGCGGGGAAGCGCTTGGCGCTGAGGTGGGTGGTCTCGATGGCCATCGGCTCGCCGTTGGCCATGCGCAGCCGCTCGATGCGCAGCACCCGGCCGCCGGCGGTGATGTCGAGCAGCTCGGCGAGGCGGTCGTCGGCGGTGATGTAGCCGATGTCCAGCAGCTGCGAGGTCGGCTCCAGACCCTGGGCGCGCATGTCCTCGGTGTAGGAGGTGAGCTGGAGGGCCTGGGAGACCTTCGGCTTGGCCACGAAGGTGCCCTTGCCCTGGATGCGTTCCAGCCGGCCCTCGACCACCAGCTCCTGCAGCGCCTGGCGCACGGTCGTGCGGGAGGTGTCGAACTCGGCGGCGAGGGTGCGCTCGGGCGGTACGGGGGTGCCGGGCGACTGCGTCTCCGTCATGTCGAGCAGATGCTTCTTGAGGCGGTAGTACTTGGGCACGCGCGCGGTGCGGACGCCTGCCCCGCCCTCGGTCTCCGCACTGCTGACGTCGCTGCTCATGCTCTGCCTTCCCGGCTGACGGATGCGGGTCACTTCGTGATCCCTTCTGTATACCGTCGCCGTCTTTGTTGGTCTAGTCCACAGGGCCAAGTGGTCTAGCGGACGAGACTACTCCGCCGATGCTCTTTTCGCTGGTTTCTTACTTAAAGGTTCCTGCATATGTAGGTCGCATAACGGCTGGTCAGGGCGGTTTCGAGCACCCTTGACAGGCTTCCTGGTCTGGTCCAAGCTCCGGGTACTGGTCTACACCATTGGTTCAGGTCCCGGCGCATGGGCGGGGAGGTGTGGGCATCCCTGAGGAGGGTGGCGTGAAGCGCAAGCTGGCAGCCGCGATCGGTATCGCGGGCATGATGGTCTCGGTCGCCGCGTGTGGGGGCAGCGACAACAAGGGCTCGACGTCCGGCACCGACGCCAAGGAGCTGACCGTCTGGCTCACCGTCGACGCCCAGAACAACTGGCCGAACCTGGTGAAGGCGGCCGACGCGGCCGTGCAGAAGAAGCACCCCGGCATCAAGATCAAGCACGAGTACTACGGCTGGCCGGACAAGAACACCAAGCTCGACGCGGTCCTCGCCACCGACAAGGTGCCGGACGTGGTCGAGATGGGCAACACCGAGATGCTCGGCTACATGGTCAAGGGCGCCTTCGCCCCGGTCGACGCCTCGAAGTTCGACAATTCCTCGGCCTGGCTCGACGGCCTCAAGGCGTCGGTGACGTACCAGGGCAAGACCTACGGCGTCCCGTACTACGCCGGCGGCCGCGTCGCCAACTGGCGCAAGGACCTCTTCGCCTCGGTCGGCGTGAAGTCCGCTCCGAAGACGTACGCCGAACTGACCGCCGCCCTCGACAAGGTGCAGAAGAAGGAGGGGAACAAGTTCTCCGCCTGGTACCAGCCCACCCGTGACTGGTACGCGGCCATGTCCTTCGTCTACGACGCCGGCGGCTCCATAGCCAAGGAGGAGGGCGGCCAGTGGAAGGCCAACCTCTCCTCGCCCGAGTCGATCAAGGGCCTGACCGAGTTCAAGAACGTCGTCGACAAGTACATGCACGGCGACAAGACCAAGGACGAGTCCGACCGTTACATCGTCTACGGCCAGGGCAAGTCCGGCATGATCTTCGGCGCCGCGTGGGAGGGCGCGACCTCCGCAGACCCGAAGAACGACAAGACCGGCAAGCTCAAGGACAACCTCGAGAACTTCGTGATGCCCGGTCCGTCCGGCAAGAACATGCCCGTCTTCCTGGGCGGTTCGGACCTCGCCGTCCCGGTCAAGTCCAAGGCGCAGGGCGTCGCCGCCGAGTGGATCAACGCCTTCACCGGCCCGTCCGGTCAGAAGGGCCTGATGGCCAAGGGCAACCTGCCCAACAACAAGACCGATCTCGCGACCCTGAAGAACGACCCCGCCACGGCGGTCCCGGCCACCGCGGCCGAGTCCAACTGGTTCGTCCCCATGGCGCCCGGCTGGGGCCAGGTCGAGAAGGCCCAGGTCCTGCAGACGATGCTGCAGAACATCGGCACCGGCAAGAAGTCGGTCGAGGCCGCCGCGAAGGACGCGGACAGCGCCATCGACAAGGTCATCAACACCAAGTGACCTGCGAGCGGGGTTCCGTCCCGGCGGAACCCCGCCTGTCCGTACGACCTGAGGGACCGCTGAGGAGCGCGCGATGAGTGCCGCAGACACCACCACCCCTGCCAAGGTGCCGCCGCCGCGGCAGGCGCCGCCACCACCGCCGGTCGCCAAGGCCGCCCGCAGAGTCGGGACTTCGGGCGGCGCGTCCACGCCCTGGCTGCTGCTCGCGCCCTGTCTGCTGATCCTGGCGGTGGTCCTCGGCTATCCGCTGGTCCGCCTGGTCACCCTCTCCTTCCAGAAGTTCGGGCAGTCCCAGCTGTGGGGCTTCCAGCCGGCCGACTGGGTCGGCTTCCACAACTTCAGCGGGGTGCTGGGCGACGGCGAGTTCTGGCAGGTGGTCCTGCGCACCATCGTGTTCGCGGCCGGCTCGGTCGTGTTCACGATGGTGCTCGGCATGCTGATCGCCCTGCTGCTGCAGCGGGTCTCCGGCTGGGTGAAGACGCTGGTCAACATCGCGCTGGTGGCCAGCTGGGGCATGCCGATCATCGTCGCCACCACGGTCTTCAAGTGGCTGTTCGACGCCGACTACGGCATCCTCAACGCGCTGCTGAGCAAGCTGCCCGGCGTGGACCTGATCGGCCACAACTGGTTCGCCAGCGGACCCCAGGGCCTCGCCGTGATCATGCTGCTGGTGGTGTGGGGAGCGGTCCCCTTCGTCGTCATCACCCTCAGCGCCGGCCTCACCCAGGTCCCGGCCGAACTGGAAGAGGCCGCGCGGCTCGACGGCGCGGGCTCCTGGGGCGTGTTCCGGTACGTCACCCTGCCCATCCTCAAGCCGATCATCGTGATGCTCACGACCCTGTCGGTCATCTGGGACATGGGCGTCTTCCCGCAGGTCTTCGTGATGCGCAACGGCCATCCCGAGCAGGAGTTCCAGCTGCTGACCACCTACTCCTACGACCGGGCCTTCGTGGTCAACGACTACGCGCAGGGCTCGGCGATCGCCCTGATCACCGTGGTGCTGCTGCTCGGCGTGGTCGCGGTGTACATGCGCCAGATGCTGAAGATCGGAGAGGTCGAATGACCATCATGAACGCCGTGGCGACCGCGGGCGGCGGCTCGCGGCGCCGCAGGTCCAAGCTCGGCTGGAACCTCCTCGGCCTTCTCGTCTTCCTCACCGCCGGCTTCCCCGTCTACTGGATGCTCAACACGGCGATCAAGCCGGCCAAGGACACCATCGACCCCGACCCGAGCCTGTTCCCGACCGGCTTCACGCTCTCCAACTTCAGCCGGGCGCTGGACATCGCGGACTTCTGGGGCCCGGTCGGCCGCAGCCTCGTCGTCTCCCTCTCGGTCGTGGCCATCGGCATCGTCGTCGGCATGCTGGCCGCGCTCGCCATCTCCCGGTTCGCCTTCCGCGGTCGCAAGATCGTCATCGTCGGCATCCTCGCCGTCCAGATGGTCCCGCTGGTCGCCATGATCATCCCGGTCTTCCTGCTCCTGAACGACCTGCACCAGTACGACAAGCTCACCGGCCTGATCATCACGTATCTGACCTTCATCCTCCCCTTCACGGTGTGGACGCTGCGCGGCTTCATCGTCAACATCCCCCGGGAACTGGAGGAGGCGGCCATGGTCGACGGCTGCTCCCGCACCGCCGCCTTCGTCCGCGTGGTCTTCCCGCTCCTCGCCCCCGGCATGGTCGCCACCTCCGTCTACGGCTTCATCCAGGCGTGGAACGAGTACCTCTACGCCCTGATGCTGCTCAGCCAGGAGCACCAGACGGCCACCGTGTGGCTCGGCAACTTCACCACCAAGCACGGCACCGAATACGCCCCGATGATGGCCGGCGCCACGATGATGGCCGTGCCGATCGTCGTGCTGTTCCTCCTCGTCCAGCGCAAGATGGCCGCGGGCCTGACCGCGGGCGCAGTGAAGGGATAACGCCCCCCGATGACGACATTCGCCAGCGGCACAGACACCCTGACGCGCGACGCCCTGACGGTCCTGCAACCCGGGTTCACCGGCACCAGGGCCCCCGACTGGCTGCTGCGGCGCCTCGGGGAGGGCCTCGCCTCCGTCGGCCTGTTCGGCCGCAACATCGCCTCCGCCGAGCAACTGTCGGCCCTGACCGCGCAGTTGCGCGCCGAGCGGGACGACGTCCTCGTCGCCATCGACGAGGAGGGCGGCGACGTGACCCGGCTGGAGGTGCGGACCGGGTCCTCCTTCCCCGGCAACAACGCCCTCGGCGCGGTGGACGACGCCGACCTCACGCGCGAGGTGGCCGCCGAACTCGGCCGCCGCCTCGCCGCCTGCGGCGTCAACCTCAACTGGGCCCCCTCCGCCGACGTCAACTCCAACCCCGCCAACCCGGTGATCGGCGTCCGCTCCTTCGGCGCCGAACCCGCCCTGGTCGCCCGCCACACCGCCGCCTACGTCACCGGCCTGCAGTCGGCCGGAGTGGCGGCCTGCACCAAGCACTTCCCGGGCCACGGCGACACGGCCGTCGACTCCCACCACGCGCTCCCGCACATCGACGTCCCCGCCGACGTGCTGTCCGCACGCGAACTGGCCCCGTTCCGCGCGGCGATCACCGCCGGCACCCGCGCCGTGATGAGCGCCCACATCCTGGTCCCCGCCCTGGACCCGGACCGCCCGGCGACCCTCTCCCACCGCATTCTCACCGGCCTCCTGCGCCGCGAACTCGGCTACGACGGCCTGATCGTCACCGACGGCATGGAGATGCGGGCGATCGCCGGCACCTACGGCATCGAACGCGGCAGCGTCCTCGCGATCGCCGCCGGCGCCGACGCGATCTGCGTGGGCGGCGGCCTCGCCGACGACGAGACGGTACGGCGCCTGCGGGACGCCCTCGTCGCGGCCGTCCGCGCCGGTGAACTCCCCGAGGCCCGCCTGGCCGAGGCGGCGGACCGGGTCAGGTCCCTGGCCGGCTGGACGAGCACCGCCAAGGCGGCCCGCCCGCAGCCCGCCCCGGACACCGAGGTCGGCCTGCGCGCGGCACGCCGGGCGCTGCGCCTGACCGGCGCGGACGCCTTCACCCCGCTCACCGACCCGCCCTACGTCGCCGCCCTCACCCCGGTGGCCAACATCGCGGTCGGCGACGAGACCCCCTGGGGGGTGGCGGCGGAGCTGTTCCGCCTCCTGCCGGGCACGGAGACGGGCACGTTCTCCGGCGCGGACGCGGGCCTGGCCACCCTGGCCGCCGCGGGCCCGCGCCGCATCGTCGCCGTGGTCCGGGACGAACACCGCCACCCCTGGATGGCGGCGGCCCTGGACACCATCCTCAGAAGCCGCCCCGACACGGTCGTGATCGAGATGGGCCTGCCCCAGGCACCCCCGCGCGGCGCCCTCCACATCGCCACCCACGGCGCCGCCAGGGTCTGCGGCCGCGCGGCAGCGGAGATCGTCGCAGGCGCCTAGCCGTTACGACGCCGAAGGCGCCGGTTCCCTGGACAGGGAACCGGCGCCTGTGTCGCGCCCCCGAAGGGGCGCGGGGAACTGCGCGACCGGCCATCCACGACCCGCAGCCCGAGAACCACGGCACCCGGCAGCCGAAGCCGCCCTAAATCCCCTGCCAGTCCGGCTTGTTGACATAGGTGTGCCGGAAATAGTGCGCCAGCTTCAACTTGGACGCCGCGTCCTCGTCCACCACGACCGTCGCGTGCGGATGCAACTGCAGTGCCGACGCCGGGCACACCGAGGCCAGCGGCCCCTCCACGCTCGCGGCGACCGCGTCCGCCTTGCCCTCGCCCGTGGCGAGCAGCACGACGTGCCGGGCGTCGAGGATCGTCCCGATGCCCTGGGTGATGACGTGATGCGGCACCTGCTCGATGTCGCCCCCGAAGAACCGCGCGTTGTCGATCCGCGTCTGCTCGGTCAGCGTCTTGATCCGCGTCCGCGAGGCGAGCGAGGAACACGGCTCGTTGAAGCCGATGTGCCCGTCCGTCCCGATCCCGAGCAGCTGCAGGTCCACGCACCCGGCCTCCGCCAGCGCCGTGTCGTACGCCTCGCAGGCCCCCGGGATGTCCTCGGCCGTCCCGTCGGGCCCCATGAACGCGTCCACCCCGATGCCCAGCGGCTCCAGCACCTCGCGCCGCAGCACGGACCGGTACGACTCGGGATGCTCGGCCGGCAGCCCCACGTACTCGTCGAGCTGCGCCACCCGGGCCAGTGAGGTGTCCACCGCGCCGGCGGCCACCTTGGCGGCCAGCGCCTGATAGACGGGCAGCGGGGTCGAGCCGGTGGCCACGCCGAGCAGCGCGTCCGGCTTGCGCCGCAGGAGCCGCGCCATGGCCTCGGCGACGAGTTCGCCGCCCGCCTTGGCGTCCGGAACGATGACAACTTCCACGCTGGGCCTGCCGATCTGAAAGAGGGGGACTCAACCGGTACCTGGAAGGGTCAGGTGGTTTAGACCAATCTAACAGAGGCGACCTCTGCGGCCCAGGGGAGCCGGCGGCACCGGAGGTACACCCGTGGCACCCCGATTCCACCCGGGGGCCAGGCATGATTCACCCTGGGGGAGTGGGATGGGCGCTGCCCCGCGGACCGAGCCAGGAGGAACCGACCATGACCGCCACGACACCGGAGCCCCCCGTCGACGTCCCGGGCCGGACCATGGCCCGCGAGATGGCCGAGCAGCCGGCCGTGCTGCGCCGCCTCCTGGACGAGGGCGCCCCCGCCATCCGGCAGGTGGCCCAGGCGATCGCCGCCCGCCGTCCCCGCTTCGTCCTGCTGACCGCCCGCGGCACCTCCGACAACGCCGCCCTCTACGCCAAGTACCTCCTCGAGATCCGCCTCGGCCTGCCCTGCGGCCTCACCTCGATGTCCACCACCACGGCCTACGGCGCCCGCCCGGACCTCACCGACGTCCTGGTGGTCACCGTCAGCCAGTCCGGCGGCTCACCGGACCTGGTCGCCTCCACCAGGGCCGCCCGCGAAGCCGGCGCGATCACCCTCGCCGTCACCAACAACCCCGACTCCCCGCTGGCCGGCGTCTCCGAGTACCACGTCGACGTCATGGCCGGACCGGAGAAGGCCCTGCCCGCGACCAAGACCTACACGGCCTCCCTCCTCGCCCTCTACCTCTTCGTCGAGGGCCTGCGCGGCGGCGACGGCGCAGCCGCGAAGCCGCTGCCCGACCTCGCCGAGCAACTGCTCGCCCGCCAGGACGAGCTCCGCGCCCTCGCCGCCCGCTACCGCTTCGCCGAGCGCATGGTCATCACCTCGCGCGGCTACGGCTACCCCACGGCCAAGGAAGCCGCCCTGAAGCTGATGGAGACCAGCTACATCCCGGCGCTCTCCTACTCCGGTGCCGACCTCCTGCACGGTCCGCTCGCCATGGTCGACAACGTCTCCCCGGTGATCGCGGTCGTGACCGACGGCAAGGGCGGCGAGGCCCTCCAGCCCGTCCTCGACCGGCTGCGCGGCCGGGGCGCCGACCTCTTCGTCGTCGGCCCCGCCCACCAGGTCGAGCAGGCCTCGGCCGGCTTCGTCCTGCCCACCGAGGGCGTGGCCGAGGAGGTCCAGCCGATCCTGGAGATCATCCCGCTGCAGCTGCTGGCCTACGAGGTCACCATCGCCCGTGGCCAGGACCCGGACGCCCCCCGCGCCCTGGCGAAGGTGACGGAGACCCACTGACCCGGCCGGCACCGCCCCGCGGGAGCCGCAAGACCGTACGGCAGCGCTCGGTCATTTCTCTAGCGGCCCCTATACAATTCACGCCATGGTGGGCAGTGAGGACCCGAGGGCGAAGGCGCCGACCGCGACCAGGCCGCGCGGGCGCCCCCGTTCGTTCGACCGGGAGACCGCGCTGGAGAAGGCCGTCATGGCCTTCTGGGAGCACGGCTACGAGGGCACTTCCGTCTCCGACCTGACCCGCGTCATGGGCATCGGCGCCCCCAGTCTGTACGCCGCCTTCGGCGACAAGCGCGCGCTGTTCGACGAGGTCGTGTCCGTCTACGACGCCCGCTACGGCTCCTTCGTCGACCGCGCCCTGGCCGAGGAGCCCAGCGCGCGGGCGGCCGTGGCGCGGGTGCTGCGCGAGGCCGCCGCCGAGTACACGGCCCCCGGCCGCCCGCACGGCTGTCTCGTCGTCCACGCGGCGGCCAACTGCACGACCCCCGAGGTCGAGCAGTCCCTGCGCGAGCGGCGCAACGCCACCATCGCCGCGATCCGCGGCCGTATCGAGGCGGACGCGGCGGCGGGGGAGATGCCCGCCGGTGTCGACGCCCGTGCCCTCGCCCGGCACACCGGGGCGATGATCCAGGGCATGTCGCAACAGGCGCGGGACGGGGCGAGCCGGGAGGAACTGGAGGCGCTCGCGGAAATTGCCATGGCCATCTGGCCCCGCACATGAACCCACACAGGCTAGGCTGCGTGATGGATGCTAGGGCGTCCGAACAGTTGGAGCGGTCGCGAAAATAACAACAACGAACAGCCTCCAACGCATGGACACCCCGTGTGGTCTAGTCCACAATTGAAACACTGCGCAGCAGCACGAACAGGCTTCCGTCTTCCCCGCACAGGAAGACGGACCGAGGAACCGGAGCTCTCTGCCCTGACTGCCCCGGCTCCTCACCCTTCGGCCGACACCGGGACCGCACACCCCGCGGCCGATACTGCTCCGGGCTGCGGTGCCGGGAGGGTTGAGGGTCCCTCCCAGGCGCCGCGGCCCGCGGGTGTTTCTGGGCCGCACATACCGCCAGGTACGCTCGCACATGTGCCCTCCATGAACGAACTGGTCCGCCAGCACACCGCGCTCGACGACTCCGACCTCGAGTGGCTCCATCTGCTGGTCTCGGAGTGGCAGCTGCTCTCCGACCTCTCCTTCGCCGACCTCGTCCTGTGGGTCCCCACCAGCGACGGCACCCGGTACGTGTCCGTGGCCCAGATGCGGCCCAACACCGGCCCCACCTCCTACCAGGACGACATGGTCGGCCACCTCGTCCCGCGCGGCCGCCGCCCCATGCTGGACGCCGCCCTGGACGAGGGCCGGATCGTGCGCGAGGGCGACCCGGAGTGGCGCGAGGAGGTCCCGGTCCGGGTCGAGTCGATCCCGGTGCGACGCGAGGGGCGCGTCCTCGGCGTCATCGCCCGCAACACCAACCTGCTGACCGTGCGCACCCCGAGCCGCCTGGAGCTGACCTACCTCCAGAGCGCCTCCGACCTCGCGCAGATGATCGCGGCCGGCGCCTTCCCCTTCGCCAACCAGCAGATGGACATGGACGCCGCCCCGCGCGTCGGCGACGGCCTGATCCGGCTCGACGCGGACGGCATCGTCCAGTACGCCTCGCCGAACGCGCTGTCCGCGTACCACCGCATGGGCCTCGCCTCCGACCTCGTCGGCCAGCACCTGGGCCGGACCACCGCCGAACTCGCCCCGACGCGCGGCCCGGTGGACGAGGCACTGTCGAAGGTGGCCAGCGGCTGGGCGCCGCGCGAGTTCGAGATCGAGGCGCACGACGGCGTCATCCAGTTCCGCGCGATCCCGCTCAAACCCAAGGGCACCCGCATCGGTTCACTCGTCCTGCTCCGCGACGTCACCGAACTGCGCCGCCGCGAACGCGAGTTGATCACCAAGGACGCGACCATCCGGGAGATCCACCACCGGGTGAAGAACAACCTCCAGACCGTCGCCGCCCTCCTTCGCCTCCAGGCCCGGCGCATCGGCTCCGAGCGCGGCCGCGAGGCGCTGGAGGAGGCGGTGCGGCGGGTCGGCTCCATCGCGATCGTGCACGAGACGCTGTCTCAGAACCTGGACGAGCGTGTGGAGTTCGACGAGATCGCCGACCGGGTGCTGGCCATGGTCGCGGAGATCTCGCCGGGCAAGGTCACCGGCCGGCGCACCGGCCGGTTCGGGATCCTGGACGCGGAGGTCGCCACCCCGCTGTCCATGGTGCTCACCGAGATCCTGCAGAACGCCCTCGAACACGGTTTCCGTGAGGGCGACACCGGCACGGTCGAGGTCTCGGCCGTGCGCGGGGGCACCACGAAAGAGGCCCGCCTGCTGGTCACCGTCCAGGACGACGGTGTCGGTCTACCCGACGGCTTCGACCCTCACACCGCGGGCAACCTCGGCCTCCAGATCGTACGGACGCTGGTGGAAGGGGAGTTGGGCGGCACGTTCGACATGGTCCCGGCTCCCGAGCGGGGCACCCGGGTCATCCTCGACGTGCCGGTGCGGGCCGGCAAGTAGAACGGCCCCCGGGCGCAGGGCCCCCGGCTCGGGGGTCCGCCGGTCGCGGGCGATCCGCCTTCGAAGGACGTCACAGCAAGAAGCCCCGGACCCTGTCCCGGGTCCGGGGCTCGAATGCTCGTTGCCAGCTTGTGCTGCGCATCGGGGGTACTGCGCGCTGCGGCTCGGGGGCGGGAGATGCGTACTCGCTGTACGCGCCGCCAAGCTCAGGCTGTTTGCGGGGCGGGTGTTGTCAGGCGGAGGCCTGACGGGCCCGGTTGCGGGCGGCACGGCGCTTCATCGCGCGACGCTCGTCCTCGCTGAGACCACCCCAGACGCCGGAGTCCTGACCGGACTCGAGCGCCCACTGCAGACACTGATCCATGACGGGGCAGCGACGGCAGACGGCCTTGGCTTCCTCGATCTGCAGCAGCGCAGGACCGGTGTTGCCGATGGGGAAGAAGAGCTCGGGGTCTTCCTCGCGGCAAACGGCGTTGTGACGCCAGTCCATGGCTGCTACCTCTCCTTGGTATTACGTGCAAGTTGCTTGTGAATGTGAACGCTTTCACGAATCCCTCAACAAGTGAAGGGCCTACCGCCAGTTCCCCGGCGCGGGTCCTGTTAATCGAAGAGGGGTTCCGGTGATCTGTGGATGCCGGTGTTGCGGGCTGTCCCGATCGCCACGTAGAGACTCGCAAACCTCAGCGGCGGATACAACCCCTTCTGGAAAGTTTTTTTTGATTCCTCGGTGTCGACTAGGTCACAGCCGTACTTCCATGGGGTGGACCCTGGCCTAAACGTTCGAGTGAAAGGACTTTGGCCTCTTCTGCTCACACAATCACACGCAGTGCACGGCGTACGCCTGTGAACGTCACGCTCGTGCGCAGTCCGAGGTGGTCGCCGTCCATCTGGAGGGGGAGCGGCACCTTCGAATGCAAGGTGAACCGGTCCAGGTCATGCAGGGATGCCACGTGCCGGCCATGGGGTCCGCGGTCGGCGGACGAAGTGAGCAACTGTGTGGCATACCGGGCAACCGCCACCGTGGACATACGGCTGAGGCCGAGTACGTCGAGCCCGGTATCGAACGAAGCCTTAGGCGCCGCGTACACCGGACGATTACCCAGATACGTCCACGGCGAGGTGTTGCAGATTATGGAGAGCACGAGATCGGTCACCGGATCCTCACCGGGCCGCTCCAAGGTGATCGTGCCGTGCCGCTTGTTCGGCTCCTGCAAGTACTGCCGTACCACCTGGCGCAGATAAAGGGCGTGCGTGGACTTCCTGCCCTGTTCGCGCTGCTGTTCCACCCGGCCCACCACACCCGCGTCGAAGCCGAGCCCCGCGCAGAAGGTGAACCAGCGGGCGGGCACCGCCTCGTCCTCGGTGCCCGGCGTGCCCGCCGCGAGGCCCATGCCGACCGTGCGCTCGCTGCCCTGGTACAGCGCGTCCAGCAGCGCGCCGGTCGCGTCGACGGCGTCGTTGGGCAGCCCCAGCGCGCGGGCGAAGACATTCGTGGAGCCGCCGGGGACCACGGCGAGGCGGGGAAGCCCGTCGGGGTTGGGCCCGGCGTGGAGGAGGCCGTTGACGACCTCGTTGACCGTGCCGTCGCCGCCGAGGGCGACCACGAGGTCGATGTCGTCGCTGTCCGCGGCCTGCCGGCCGAGGTCGCGCGCGTGGCCGCGGTACTCCGTGGTGACCACTTCGAGCTTCATCTCGCTCGCCAGGGCGTGGATCAGGACATCGCGCCTACGTGCGCTTGTGGTGGTGGCTGCCGGGTTGACCACGAGAAGTGCACGCATGGGTTGCAGCGTACCTACTGGGTGGTACCGGGCACAGGGCGAGGTGTGGATCAGGTAAGAGGCCGGGGCGTGAGGCTCACCACGGGCGGCACCCTCAACCTCGCCGTGGGGGCCCGCGTCCCCGGGGCTACCCTTCAGAGGTGACCACTGAGCAGACGCCCGCCACCGAGGAAGACAGCGGCCCCCGACCCCGCCGCCTGACCTACGCGGCCGCGCTCGCGGCGCTGGAGGGGCTGGCGCTGGTCGTCGGCGGCGTCTGGATGCTCGCGGAGGGCCTGGCGGGCTCCCCGCACGACCGCGGGGCCGCCGTCACCGGCGGCATCACCCTGATCGTCCTCGCCCTGCTGCCGCTGCTGGCCGCCCGCGGGCTGCTCAAGCGCAAGAGCTGGAGCCGGGGCCCGGCCGTCATCACGCAGATCATGGCGCTGCCGGTGGCGTACAACCTGCTGCAGGCCGACAGCGTGGCCATTCCGGCGGGGATCGCGCTGGCGGTCGTCGCCGTCGCCTCCCTGGTGCTGCTGGTCAATCCGGCGACGACCCAGGCCCTCGGGATCAAGGGTCCGGGCCGCGCACAGGACGGCGGGCGGTAGTCCTACGACGCCGTAGCGACCGCCGGTCTACTCCTCCACCAGGAGCTTCTCCCGCAGCTGGGCCAGCGTGCGGGCGAGCAGGCGCGAGACGTGCATCTGTGAGATGCCGACCTCCTGCGCGATCTGCGACTGGGTCATGTTGCCGAAGAAGCGCAGCAGCAGGATGCGCTTCTCCCGGGGCGGCAGGTCCTCCAGCAGCGGCTTGAGGGACTCGCGGTACTCGACGCCCTCCAGCGCCTCGTCCTCCGCGCCCAGGGTGTCCGCGACCGCCGGGGACTCGTCGTCGGTGTCGGGGACGTCCAGGGACAGCGTGGAGTACGCGTTGGCGGACTCCAGGCCCTCCAGGACCTCCTCCTCCGAGATGGCGAGCTTCTCGGCGAGCTCGTGGACCGTGGGCGAGCGGCCGTGCAGCTGGGAGAGCTCCGCGGTCGCCGTGGTCAGCGCCAGGCGCAGCTCCTGCAGGCGGCGCGGCACGCGGACCGCCCAGCCCTTGTCGCGGAAGTGACGCTTGATCTCGCCGACGACCGTGGGCGTCGCGTACGTGGAGAACTCCACGCCGCGGTCCGGGTCGAAACGGTCGACGGACTTGATCAGACCGATGGTGGCGACCTGGGTGAGGTCGTCCAGCGGCTCGCCGCGGTTGCGGAAGCGGCGCGCGAGGTGCTCGACGAGCGGCAGGTGCATCCGGACCAGCCGGTTGCGCAGTTCCGCGTACTCCGGGCTGCCGTCCTGCAGTCCCCGCAGTTCGACGAACATGGCGCGCGCCCCGCTGCGGTCCTGTGCGTCGTGCTGCGTGGCCCGCGGCACGCTCTGTGCGTCGTGCTGCGTGGCCCGCGGCACGCTCTGCGCGTCCTGCTGGTCGTCTCGCTCGTGCTCGCTCATCGTCCCGCCCGTTGTCCGTCGCCGAGCCCTCGCCGCCGGGCGGGCCGGGGAGATCCCCGGCGGCCCGTCCGCGGGCGTACCCGGCGCGACACCTTCCCGATCCCGCTGCCCGTCGTCCAGGAGACCGGCCGCGGGGGAGGTCTCCTCCGGGTGCGGCCGGGCCTGCTCGGGAATGCCCGCCATGCCCTGGACTGCATCGCCCGTGCCGCGGGATCCGCCCGTGCCCTCGGCCGGCAGCTCCCTTGTGCCGCGCTCTTCGTCACGCACCGGCCCGTCCCCTGTCCTCACGCCGGCCCGGGTCCCGCGCCGCGCTGTTTGTAGAGGCTGATCGAAACGGTTTTGTCCTCGTCCACGGCGGAGGAGACCTTGCCTGCGAGAGCGGACAGGACGGTCCAGGCGAAGGTGTCCCGCGAGGGGGCGTGACCGTCCGTGGTCGGGGCCGAGACGGTGACCTCGAGAGAGTCGTCGACGAGGCGGAAGACACAGCTGAGCACCGAGCCGGGCACGGCCTGCTGGAGCAGGATCGCGCAGGCCTCGTCCACCGCGATGCGCAGGTCCTCGATCTCGTCGAGGGTGAAGTCCAAACGGGCCGCGAGACCGGCCGTGGCCGTACGCAGCACCGACAGGTAGGCACCCGCGGCCGGCAGCCGGACTTCGACGAAGTCCTGGGTCGCGGGCTCGCCTGCGATCTGGGACACCCTCACCTCCATGGTGGTACAAGCTTTACAGGGCCGAGGGTCGCCCCCCGGGGTAACGCGACATGTGCTTCAGCGGTGACGCTATCGCGCTCTCAACTTTCCTGTCCCCGGGACCCCGACCCCTTGCCGTCACTCACAGTAAAACTGTGGACACGCTCCGTGTCTAGGGGTCTGCGGCTCCAAATGGGAAGAACGCGCGCCGGGTTGACGTACCCAGACGTCAGACGGTCGAACCGTCCGGAACGTTGCCCGTCCCCGGTCCTCCAGGGTCACACGAGAACGTGGTCCACGAAGCACCAACGCCAGTTCTCCCCGGGCTCGAACGTCCGCATGATCGGGTGGTCGGAGTCCTTGTGGTGCTCCGTGGCGTGCCGGCCGGGCGAGGAGTCGCAGCAGCCGACGTGGCCGCAGGTGAGGCACAGCCGAAGCTGTACCGGGTGCGTGCCGTCCCGCAGGCACTCCGGACACGTCTCGCTCAGCGGCTCGGGTTCCGGGTGCGGCAGCGCGTCGGCGTGCGTGCACTGTTTCATGATTGCCAGGTTACGACGGCCGCGCGGACGGCCGCGCGGAAAATCGAGGGCGGGCGGACGACGATGAACGAGGGCGGGCGAGGGCCATGGACGTGATGCCACTGCTGTTGCTGGTGGCGGGCAGTACCGCGGTCGCGGCGGCGGCCCGGCGGACCCCGGTGCCCGCGCCCCTGGTGCTCGTCGCCGTGGGGCTGGTGGTGTCCGGCATCCCGGGCATGCCGGACTACACCCTCGACCCTGAGATCGTGCTGCCGCTGGTGCTGCCCCCGCTGCTGCACAAGGAGGGCGTCGAGAGCTCGTACCTCGATCTGCGTGCCTCGATGCGGCCGGTGGCCCTGCTGTCCGTCGGGTACGTGCTCTTCGCGACCTTCGTCGTCGGCTGGGCCGCCTACCAGATCGTGCCCGGGCTGCCCCTGCCCGCGGCGCTGGCGCTCGGCGCGGTCGTGGCGCCGACGGACGCGGTCGCCGCGGCGGCGGTCGCCCGCCGGGTCGGGCTGCCCTCCCGGATCACCACGATCCTGCAGGGCGAGTCCCTGCTGAACGACGCCACCGCGATCACCGCCTACCGGGTCGCCGTCGCGGCCGCCGTCGGCGAGGGTGCGTCCTGGATCGGCGGGATCGGCGAGTTCCTGCTCGCGGCCGTGGGCGGCGTCGCCGTCGGCCTGGTGCTGATGCTGCCGATCCACTGGCTGCGCACGCACGTGAAGGAGGCGCTCCTGCAGAACACGATGTCCCTGCTGATCCCGTTCGTCGCCTACGCCGTGGCCGAGCAGGTGCACGCCTCCGGCGTCCTTGCGGTCGTGGTCGTCGCCCTCTACATCGGACACCGCGCGTGGGAGGTCGACTTCGCCACCCGTCTCCAGGAGGAGGCGGTGTGGAAGGTGGTCGCGTTCGTCCTGGAGTCGGCGGTGTTCGCGCTGATCGGGCTGCAGCTGCCGGTCGTGCTCAGGGGCCTCGGGGAGTACGAGGGCGTGGACGCCGCCTGGTACGCGATCGCCCTCTTCCTGGTGGTCGTCGCGGCCCGGTTCGTCTGGGTCTACCCGGGGACCTTCGTGCCTCGGATGGTGTCGGCGCGGATCAGGGAACGCGAGGACAACCCCACCTGGAGAGGGCCGATCGTCACCTCCTGGGCCGCGATGCGGGGCGTGGTCTCGCTGGCCATCGCCTTCTCCATCCCGCTCACCGTGCACGGCGGCGAACCGTTCCCTCAGCGCAATCTCATCCTCTTCCTGACCTTCACCACCGTCATCGGCACCCTGGTCGTCCAGGGCCTCACCCTGGCCCCGTTGATCCGCCTGCTGAAGTTCCCCGGCCGGGACGCCCAGGCCGAGACCCTCGCCGAGGCCAACGCCCAGGCGCAGGCCTCCCGGGTCGCCGAGCAGCGCCTCGACGAGCTCCTCACCGACGAGCGCAACACCCTCCCGCCGCCCCTCGCCGACCGTCTCCGCCAGAGCCTGGAGCGCCGCCGCAACGCCGTCTGGGAACGCCTCGGCCAGACCAACCCGATCACCGGCGAGTCCGTCGACGACACCTACCGCCGCCTGTCCAGGGAGATGATCGGCGCCGAGCGCGCGATGTTCGTCCGCCTCCGCGACGGCCGCTACATCGACGACGAGATGCTGCGCACCCTGCTGCGCCGTCTGGACCTGGAGGAGGCGGCGGCCTACCGGGAGGCGGTGGACGGGGCCTAGGACGCCTGAGGGAAGGGGCGCCCCGTCACCACGGCCGCCACGGTCGTCCCGCGCGGGAACGCTCCCTCCTGTGCCAGGGCGACGAGTCCGTACAGCAACTTGGCGACATACAGCCGTTCCACCGGCACCGCGTGGCGCTGCTCGAAGTCCTCGGCGAAGGCGTCGAGTTCCGCGGGCACGCGCGCGTAGCCGCCGAAGTGGAAGCGGTCGTCGAGGTGCCAGGTGCCGCGCGGGCCGCCGAACGCCTCCTGCTGGAGGCGCCGTATGTCAGTGGTGAGGAAGCCGCCCTTGAGGACCGGTATGCCGAGGGCACGCCGGCCGGGCGGGAGTCCGGCGGCGAGTCCGGCCAGGGTGCCGCCGGTGCCGCAGGCCACGCCCACGACGTCGGCCCGGTCGCCCAGTTCCTCGCCCAGGGCCCGGCAGCCGCGTACCGCCGCCGCGTTGCTGCCGCCCTCCGGGACGACGTACGCGTCCTCGGCGCCCGCCGCGCGCAGCACGCGCGCGAGGGTGTCCGGCTCGGTCTTGCGGCGGTACGTCGACCGGTCCACGAAGTGCAGCCGCATGCCGTCGGCCGCGCACCGGGCCAGGGAGGGGTTGAGGGGCCGGCCCGCGAGCTCCTGGCCGCGGACCACGCCGACGGTCGGCAGCCCGAGGAGGCGGCCGGCCGCGGCCGTGGCCCGCAGGTGGTTGGAGTACGCCCCGCCGAAGGTGACCAGCGTCCGGCCGGCCGCGGCGCGCAGGTTCGGCTCGAGCTTGCGCCACTTGTTGCCGACCAGATCCGGGTGAATGAGGTCGTCGCGCTTGAGGAGGAGGCGCAGGCCGTGGAAGCGCGGGTCCGACAGCTCCTGCACGGGGGAGGGGAGGCGGGGGCGCAGGGTGTCGGGGCCGGTCACCCGACCATTGTGACCTGGTACGTCACTTCAGGCGCTCGCGGATCCGCTCCCGGAGCCAGGTCATCGTGAACCCCTTCGGATCGACCTTTCCCGGCTGCCACTCCCGGTGCCCGATCACCGACCGCTCCGTCCACCCGTGGTGCCGGCACACCGCGGCCGCCGCCTTCTCGATGGCGTCCAGCTGGGCCTGCGGCCAGGGGTCGTGGCCGTCGCCGAGGTTCTCGCACTCGAAGCCGTAGAAGTACCGGTTGCCGTCCGTGTCGGCCTCGTTGTCCGGCGGCAGCGCCTTCTCGGCGATCACCGCGCGCAGCACGTCGCCGTCGCCGAGGCCCGCGTGGTTGGCGCGGCCGTAGCCGACCAGGTGGACCGTGCCGTCCTTGGTGATCACGCCGTGGCACAGCGGACCGGGCAGGCCCTCGTAGCCGTCCCGGCACATCTCCACCGTCCGCTCGCTGCCGCTCGACGCCGTGTGGTGGATCATCACGCCGTGGACCGGTCCCCACGGGCCCTTGTGGTTGCGGTTGTGATGCGCCCAGTCGCCGACCTCGACGACGGTGACGCCCTCCGCCCGCAGAGCGTCGAGAAAACTGCCCGCGGACATGGGTGAGGCCATGACCGCCTCCTTCGTGCCGTGCTGACGGCCGCCGGTTGCGGCCTCCTCGTGTCGCTCTTTTACCGACAGTGCGCGGTCGATTACACATCGTGCTCGCGGCGAGGGGGCGCTTTTCGGACACCCGACACTCCCGGCCCGGCTGTACGCGGACCGCGCATCTGCCCAGGCCGCTCATGATCCATTCCCGCTCTTTCGGGTAATAGCACCGACACGCTCCGTGATGAAAGGCTGGTCAACGCAGATCGGTGGGTGCGCGGCTCGGCCGCCGTCCATGACCGGGAGGGCAATTCTCATATGTCGGTAGGCGAAGAGGTCCGTACGGAGCAGGGCAGGCCGCAGCAGAGTCTCGGCACCGCCGCCGCGCGGAACCTGGCCACCACGACCAAGTCCGCGCCGCAGATGCAGGAGATCAGCTCCCGCTGGCTGCTGCGCATGCTGCCGTGGGTGAACGTGCAGGGCGGCACGTACCGGGTGAACCGGCGACTGACCTACGCCGTGGGGGACGGCCGCATCACGTTCGTGAAGACGGGCGACCGCGTCGAGGTCATCCCCGCCGAACTGGGTGAGCTGCCCGCGCTGCGCTCCTACGAGGACGAGGAGGTGCTGACCGAACTCGCCCAGCGCTGCCGGCAGCAGGAGTACGCGCCCGGATCGCTGATCGCCTCCTTCGGCAGCCGGACGGGGGAGGTCTTCCTGCTGGCGCACGGCAGGGTCGAGAAGGTCGGCACGGGCCCCTACGGCGACGACGCGGTCCTCGGCGTGCTCGGCGACGGCTCCTACCTCGGCGAGTCCGCGCTGCTGGACCCCGACGCCATCTGGGAGTACACGGCCCGCGCGGCCACCGCCTGCACCGTGCTGGTCCTGTCCCGGCAGGACGTCGACCAGGTCGCGGAGCGCGCCGAGTCCCTGAGCGAACACCTCCGGCGGCAGCGCTCGGTCCCCGAGCAGGACACCAACAGGTACGGCGAGAAGGCGATCGAGCTCGCGGCCGGCCACTCCGGCGAGCCGGACATCCCGCACACCTTCGTCGACTACGAGGCCAGGCCCCGCGAGTACGAACTGAGCGTCGCCCAGACCGTGCTGCGCATCCACACACGCGTGGCCGACCTCTACAACCAGCCGATGAACCAGACCGAGCAGCAACTGAGGCTGACCGTCGAGGCGTTGAAGGAGCGCCAAGAGCACGAGCTGGTCAACAACCGGGAGTTCGGGCTGCTGCACAACTGCGAGTACGACCAGCGGCTGCAGCCGCACGACGGTGTGCCCAGCCCCGACGACCTGGACGAACTGCTCAGCCGGCGGCGCGGCACCAAGTTCATGCTGGCGCACCCGCGCGCGATCTCCGCGATCGGCCGTGAGTTCAACAAGCGCGGACTGGTCCCCGAGACCATCGAGGTGGGCGGCAACCGCATCCCCACCTGGCGGGGTGTGCCGATCTACCCCTGCAACAAGATCCCCGTCACCGAGGCGCGGACCAGCTCCATCATCGCGATGCGTACCGGCGAGGCCGAGCAGGGCGTCGTCGGCCTGCAGCAGGCCGGCATCCCGGACGAGATCGAGCCCAGCCTGTCCGTGCGCTTCATGGGCATCAACGAACAGGCGATCATCAAGTACCTGGTGACGGCCTACTACTCGGCCGCCGTCCTCGTCCCGGACGCCCTCGGTGTCCTGGAGAACGTCGAGATCGGCCGCTGGAGGTGACGTTCGCCCCCTGCAAGCAGTGTCCTCGCCCGGCGGGGCGGGTAGACCTCGGTCGTATGTGCCCGGCCGGAGTTCAGACGCCGCCGTCCGCGGACCGACCGAGGGGGAGACCATGACCGCCGAGTTCCTGGCGGAGACGAAGCACCGCGCCGACGACGCGGGAGACCGTGCCCCGGCGGGGTACCGCCCCGCGGGGCCGATGACGCTCGACGGCCACGAGGCGACGGTGATCCTGGAGCGCACCCGGGCGTCGGTCGACCCCGAGCTGCGCGCCGCCATCGAGTCGTTGCCCGGTTCGATGCGCCGTATCGCGCTCTACCACTTCGGCTGGGAGCGCGCCGACGGGACACCGTCGACCGGCAACGCCGGCAAGGCGATACGGCCCGCGCTCGTCCTCACCGCGGCCACCGCGCTCGGCGGACCGGCGGCGGCCGGGGCGGCCGTACGGGCGGCGGCCGCGGTGGAACTGGTGCACAACTTCACGCTGCTGCACGACGACGTGATGGACCGCGACACCACCCGCCGCCACCGGCCCACCGCGTGGACCGTGTTCGGCGACGCCGACGCGATCCTCGCCGGGGACGCCCTGCAGGCCCTGGCCCTGAAGCTGCTCGCCGAGGACCCGCACCCGGCGGCTTCCGCGGCCGCGGCCCGGCTCGCTGCCTGTGTCGTCGAACTGTGCGCCGGACAGCACACGGACACGGCACTGGAGCGGCGCCGGCCCGGCGAGGTCGGCCTCGACGAGGTGCTGACCATGGCCGAGGCCAAGACGGGCGCGCTGCTGGGGTGCGCCTGTGCGCTCGGCGCGCTGTTCGCGGGCGCCGGGCAGGAGGACGTCGAAGCGCTGGACGCGTTCGGCCGCCAGGCCGGGCTCGCCTTCCAGCTCATCGACGACGTCATCGGCATATGGGGCGACCCGGACCGCACCGGCAAGCCGGCCGGCGCCGACCTGGCCGCCCGCAAGAAGTCCCTGCCGGTGGTCGCCGCCCTGACCTCGGGCACACCCGCGGCCGCCGAACTGGCCGCGTTGTACGAGGCGCCGTACGACAAGGAGGACATGGCGCGCACCGCCCTCGCCGTCGAGCGGGCCGGAGGGCGGGACTGGGCGCAGGTGGAGGCCGCCGACCGGATGGCCCGTGCGATGGACGAGCTGTCCCGCGCGGTCCCCGGCCCGGAGGCGGCGGGCGGGCTGCTGGCGCTGGCGGAGTTCGTGACCCGGCGCACCGGCTGACCGTCCCGCACGAAGACCCCGGGGCCCACCGGCCCGGCCGTACGGCTCCTGACCCCGTACGGCCGCCGGGGGCCCCGGACGACGGGTCCCGCACATCCCCACGGTGTGCGGGCCCCGTTCTTTCCCGTTGCGCTCCCCGACGTTCCGGATAGGCTCAACCCCCGTGCGTGCAAGGGCGGTTGAGACGAAGGGGCGACGCATGACCGTGGCGATCCGGACGGCGGGCGAGAGCGACCACGACATGGTCGTCCGGCTGCTGGACGAGGCCTTCCAGGACGATCCGGTCAGCGGCTGGGTCTTCCCCGGGGAGGAGTACCGCCGTACGACGCACCACCGGCTGATGGCCGCCTTCACCGGGATCGTGCTCGCCGAGGGGCGGATCGACGTCACCGAGGACGGCAGCGCGTGCGCGCTGTGGCTGCCCGTGCCCGCCGACGCGCACGGCGACGACGGCGGCGCGAAGCAGCTGCGGGCCGCCGTCGACCCGGACAACGAGCGCGTCGAACTGATCGGCCGGCTGACGGCGGAGATCCATCCGGCGGGCCGCGCCCACGAGTACCTGTGGATGATCGGCGTGGCGCCCGGGCGGCAGGGCGAGGGCCTGGGCACCGCGCTGATCCGGCGTGTCCTCGACCGCTGCGACCGCGACGGCCGCCCCGCCTACCTGGAGGCCAGCAGCGCCCGCAGCCGCGCCCTGTACGAGCGCCTCGGCTTCGAGCCCGCCCGCGCCCCCTGGCCCTTCCCGACGGCCCCAGCATGTGGCCGATGTGGCGCGACCCCCGTACCCCCTGACCACCCGGCGCCCAGGGCGGGCGGGTGACCGACCGTGCGGTGCTGCGCGCGCAAGCGGTGACCGGCCTACCCTGAGGGCATGGACAGCTCGGACCAGGTCTGTCCCGTCTGCGGACAGCCCGTGGAGACCGTCGTCAAGCGGCACAAGACGCTCGGCGCCTGGGTCCCGCTGTGGACACCGGGCCCCTGCCACAATCCCGAGTGCGCGGCGTACGTCCCCGGCGGCGCCGAGCCCCGCGGGGCGCCCGGCGGGACGGCTGCCGAAGAATCCTGAGAACCCGTGCCGACCATCGCGGGCAGGCGCCCTCGGGCCGCGCGACGCGCCGTACCGTGACCCCATGAGCGAGCACATCGTCCACATCACCGAGCGCTCCCTGTGGGAGGCCGCCCGTGCGAGGGGAACGTACGAGACGTCCACGCGCGGCCGCACCCTCGCGCAGGAGGGCTTCATCCACTGCTCCACCCGCGCCCAGCTCCCGGCCACGGCCCGCCGCTTCTTCGCCGGCCTCGACGATCTGGTGGTCCTGGTCATCGACCCCGACCGTCTCGACGTGCCCGTGCAGTACGAGACGGACAGGCCCGGCGGGGAGGCGTTCCCGCACGTGTACGGGCCGATACCGGTGGCCGCCGTGGTGGATGTGGAGCCCTGGGCATGACCGGCTTATCGCGCCGCCGTCTGTGGCGGTGGGCGATGATCGCGTGGGCCGTCGCGGTGGTCGCCGGAGGACTGCTCACCCTGTGGCTGCAGGACTCCGCCGCGCCGCCGCCCCCCGCCCGCTGGGAGAACGCGCCCCCCTCCGAGCGGCCCGCGCCCAGCGACTGCCCGGAAGAGGAGGGCCGCACCATCCTCGGGTGTGCCTGGGCGACGGTCAGCTCTTCCGTTCCATGAACCGCAGCATGTTTCCCGCCGGGTCGCGGAACGCGCAGTCGCGGACCCCGTACGGCATGTCCGTCGGTTCCTGGATCACCTCGGCGCCGGACGCCGAGACGCGGGCGAAGAGGGCGTCGCAGTCCTCGGTGGTGAAGTTGACCCCGCGCAGCACGCCCTTGGCCAGCAGCTGCTCCATCACGTCACGGTCGGCGGGCGAGAGGTCGGGGTTGGCCGCGGGCGGCTCCAGGACGATCGACACGTCGGGCTGCAGCGGCGGCCCGACGGTCGTCCACCGCATGCCCTCGTACTTGACGTCGTTGCGGATCTCCAGGCCGAGGACGTCGCAGTAGAAGGCGATCGCCTTGTCGTGGTCGTCGACGGCGATGAAACAGTTGTGCAGTTTCAGGTCCATGGTTCCAACCTAATGTCCTGGCCGCTGTCAGGTCCGTCGTGGACGCGTGTACGCGCGCACCACGCAGGGCGGGATCTCCGCGCTCTCCTCGTGCGAGCGGGCCCGGTAGGAGCTGGGCGTCTCGCCGACCAGCTCGGTGAAGCGGGCGCTGAAGGAGCCGAGCGAGGTACAGCCGACCGCCATGCAGACCTCGGTGACGGTGAGGTCGCCGCGGCGCAGCATGATCTTGGCGCGCTCGACACGACGGGTCATCAGATAGCCGTACGGGGTCTCGCCGTAGGCCTCGCGGAAGCTGCGCTGGAAGTGGCCCGGCGACATCAGGGCGGTGCGCGCGAGGGTGGCCACGTCGAGGGGTTCGGCGTACTCGCGGTCCATGCGGTCGCGCGCCCTGCGCAGCCGCACCAGGTCCTCACGGTTCATCACGTCAGCATCGCACGATCCTCACCGGCCGGGCGCCGGAAGCGGACACGGCTCTCGCCTTCGACTTCACCAGCGGATTCCACGCCACGGCGAACGCGAGGGCCACCTCCATCGCCACCGGCGCGCTCGAACCCAGGACCGCGGTCCTGATCAGCGGAGTCCTCAACATCGTCGGGGCCTTCCTGTCGACGGAGGTCGCCAGGACGATCTCGGGGGGATCGTCGACGAGGTCGTCGGCCGCCCCGACCCGCGGATCGTGGGCGCGGCGGCGGGCCTGTTGGTGGCGGGCGAGGACGACGACGGGCTCGGTCGGGCCGGGGAACGCCGAAGGGGTCCGACCGGAGAACCGGTCGGACCCCTTCGGGAAGCCCGTGGACCCGCGATGGTGCACCGATCGCCGGTCCCCGCGAACGAGGCGTTCGTCAGGCCTTCTTGGTCTCCCAGAAGATCTTGTCGATCTGGGCGATGTAGTCCAGGGCCTTCTGGCCGGTGGCCGGGTCGGTGGACGCCTTGGCGGCCGACAGGGCCTTCAGAGCGTCGTTGACCAGCTGGTGCAGCTCCGGGTACTTCTCGAAGTGCGGGGGCTTGAAGTAGTCGCTCCAGAGCACGGAGACGTGGTGCTTCGCAAGCTCGGCACGCTGCTCCTTGATGACGGTGGCGCGCGCCTGGAAGTGCGGGTCGTCGTTGCCGGCCATCTTCTCCTGGACGGCCTTCACGGACTCCGCCTCGATGCGGGCCTGGGCCGGGTCGTACACGCCGCAGGGCAGGTCGCAGTGCGCGCTGACCTTGACCTTGGGGGCAAACAGGCGGGAAAGCATGAAGCGTTCCTTCCTCGTGATCGTCTTCTCAGGTGCGACATTACTCCCTGGGAGAGGCTATTTCGCGAGTGCCCCCATGGGCTTAGGACAAAAGTCCAGGGTCAGACTGAGACTGGTGGAGGATCGGACCGGGGAGGTGCCGGCGATGCCGGAGCTGTCGCAGGACGTCGAGCGCGGACGGGCGCTGCTGCCCTTCGGGGTGGCGGAAGTGACCGGACCGTCCATGGTGCCCACGCTCCACCACGGGGACCGCCTCGTGGTGCAGTACGGCGCCCGGATCCGGCCCGGTGACGTCGTCGTACTGAGGCATCCCTTCCAGCAGGACCTGCTGGTCGTCAAGCGGGCCGCCGAGCGCCGCGAGGGCGGCTGGTGGGTGCTCGGCGACAACCCCTACGCCGGCGGCGACAGCACGGACTACGGGACCGTCCCGGAGGATCTGGTCCTGGGCCGGGTCCGCTTCCGGTACCGGCCGCTGAAGGCCGGTCAGCGCTCGCCGCTCGCGCTCGCCCGCTGGGCGCTGTCGGCCGCGTGGCCCGTGGTCTCCGACCGGTCGGCCTCCAGGCGTTTGCGGGCCCGGTAGGCGGCCACGTTCGCCCGGGTGGCGCAGCGGTCGGAGCAGTAGCGGCGGGAGCGGTTCGTCGAGGTGTCGAGGTAGGCGTTGCGGCACGGCGCGGCCTCGCACAGCCCCAGCCGGTCGACGCCGTACTCGGTCAGATGGAACGCCAGGCCCATCGCCGCGATGGCCGCGTAGCCCGCGGTCGCGTTCGACGGGTGGTCCGCCAGGTGCATGTGCCACAGGGGCCGGCCGTCGTCGTCCCGGAAGTTGTGCCCCGAGATCTGGGGGCTGACCGGGAACTCCAGGAGCAGTGAGTTCAGCAGATTCACCGCCAGCGTCTCGTCACCGGCGTCGGCCGCCTCGAACACCGCCCGCAGCCGGGCCCGGACCGAACGGAAACGCGTGACGTCCGCGTCCGTCGCGCGCCGGCCCGCCTCCTTGTTGGTGCCGAAGAGATCCCGCACCGCCTCCACCGAGGTGAGCGCGTCCTTGCCCCGCTTCGGCTCCTCGCTGTTGACGAGCCGTACGGCATAGTCCGAGTAATAGGCCAGTTCCACTTGTGGTCCTTACGCAGGCGCTCTATGGTCGTGGGTGCGGTCGGTAACAGATGATCGTGCTTCCAGGGTATTACGACCGTCGACGGCGGAGGGGCAGCGATGACGACGGACGCGACGAACGCGACGGACACGGGCAACCGCGCATGGGCGCTGCGGTACCAGCGGTCCTGGGACCGGCAGCAGGAGTGGTACATGCCGGACCGCGAGGAGCGGTTCCGCGTCATGCTCGACATGGTGGAGGCCTTCGTCGGCACCGAGCCGCGCGTCCTCGACCTCGCCTGCGGCACCGGCAGCATCACCGCCCGACTGCTCGACCGCTTCCCGAACGCCACCAGCACCGGGATCGACCTCGACCCGGCCCTGCTCACCATCGCGCGCGGCACCTTCGAGGGCGACGAGCGGGTGGTCCTCGTCGAGGCCGACCTCAAGGACCCGCACTGGCCCGCGCTGCTGCCGTACGACACCTACGACGCGGTCCTCACCGCCACCGCCCTGCACTGGCTGCGCACCGACGCCCTGGACGGCCTCTACGGCCGGCTGGCCGGACTCGTCCGGCACGGCGGCGTGTTCATGAACGCCGACCACATGCCCGACGACACCACCCCCCGCATCAACGTGGCCGAGCGCATCCAGCGCCACGCCCGCATGGGCCGCGCGCAGAGCGGGGGCGCCCTCGACTGGGCCGAGTGGTGGGCCCAGGCCGCCGAGGACCCGGTACTCGCCGCCCCGACGGCCCGCCGCTTCGAGATCTACGGCGCCCACGCGGACGGCGAGATGCCCTCCGCCGCCTGGCACGCGAGCACGCTGCGCGAGAAGGGCTTCGCAGAGGCCCGGGCGGTGTGGTGCTCGCCTTCGGACACTTTGATGCTGGCGTTGAGGTGAATGGCAGGGCGCAGTGGCCTTCCTAGCGGCAGGTCCTACACGGTGAATTCCACCAAGAACCCTTGCGGCCGCAAGGCGCGCGCCCGTCTCGACTGCATCCCGGCCAGGGCTGGACGACCTACCTTCACTGAGCGGGAACGAAAGGCCGGGTGCGGAAGGAACAGTTCCTTCCGCACCCGGCCTTTTCGATGCCCGCGGTTCAGAGAACCTTCGACAGGAACGACTTGGTGCGCTCGTGCTGCGGGCTGGTCAGGACCTCACGGGGATGGCCTGCCTCGACCACGACACCGTCGTCCATGAAGACCAGCGAGTCGCCGACCTCACGGGCGAAGCCCATCTCGTGCGTGACGACGATCATCGTCATGCCGTCCTCCGCCAGGTCCCGCATGACGTCGAGCACCTCGCCGACGAGCTCGGGGTCCAGAGCCGAGGTCGGCTCGTCGAAGAGCATCAGCTTCGGCTCCATCGCCAGTGCCCGGGCGATGGCGACGCGCTGCTGCTGGCCACCGGAGAGCTGGCTGGGGTACTGCCTCGTCTTGTCGCCGAGGCCGACGCGGTCCAGCAGCCGCTGGGCCCGCTCCCGGGCGACGGCCTTGGACTCGCGCTTGACCTGGACCGGCGCCTCCATGACGTTCTCCAGCGCCGTCATGTGGGGGAAGAGGTTGAAGCGCTGGAAGACCATGCCGATGTCCCGCCGCTGCGCCGCCACCTCCTTCTCCTTCAGCTCGTAGAGCTTGTCGCCGCTCTGCCGGTAGCCGACCAGCTGGCCGTCGACGTACAGCCGGCCGGCGCTGATCTGCTCCAGGTGGTTGATGCACCGCAGGAAGGTGGACTTGCCCGAACCGGACGGACCGATCAGGCAGAACACCTCGCGCGGGTTCACCTCCAGGTCGATGCCCTTGAGGATGTGCGCCAGCCCGAAGGACTTGTGCACGCCCTCGGCCTTCACCATCGGCGCGCCGCTGCCGGACGTCGGGATGTCCTTGCTGAGACGGGTCATCGGGCCACCTCCGGGCGACGGAACGAACCGAACATGCGGAGGTTCTTCTTCAGCCGCTGGAACGGGGTCGGCGGCAGGTTGCGCGTCGAGCCACGGGCGTACCGGCGTTCGATGTAGTACTGCACGATGCTGAAGATCGTGGTCAGGAACAGGTACCAGATGCAGGCCACGAAGTACATCTCGACGACCGCCAGCGAGGTGCTGGAGATGTCGGTGGCCTTCTTGATCAGCTCGGGCAGCTGGACCGCGTAGGCAAGCGACGAGGTCTTCAGCATGTTGATGAACTCGTTGCCGGTCGGCGGGATGATGACCCGCATGGCCTGCGGGAGGATCACCCGGCGCAGCGTCTGGCCCTGGGTCATGCCCAGCGCGTGCGACGCCTCCGTCTGCCCCTCGTCGACCGACTGGATGCCGGCCCGGACGATCTCCGACATGTACGCGGCCTCGTTCAGGCCGAGACCCAGCAGGGCGGTGAGGACCGGCGTCATCACCTGGTTCATCTCGTTCTTGTAGAACCCCAGGTTCAGGATGGGGAAGACGAGCGAGATGTTGTACCAGAGCAGCAGCTGGACCAGGACCGGCGTGCCGCGGAAGAACCAGATGTAGAACCAGGACACGGTGCTGGTGACCGGGTTCGACGACAGCCGCATCACAGCCAGGACGACGCCGAGGGCGACGCCGAGCACCATGGCCAGCACGGAGATGTAGAGCGTGGTCCACGCGCCGGACACGATGCCCGGATCGAAGAGGTAGTCCGGGATGACGCTGTAGTTGATGTTCGCGTTGGAGAACGCGATACCGATCAGCGCCACGATGCCGATGACCACGACGCCGGACACCCAGCGGCCGTAGTGCCGCACCGGTATGGCCTTGATCTGCTCCGGCGGCACCGATGGCGCCGGAATCTTGTCGACGGTGTCAGTCACAATGACAGCCCTTCAGTGGTGCCAGAAGCTGTTCAGGAGCCGCCGTTGATCTTCGACTCGGTGACCGCGCCCTGCGTGACGTTCCACTTCTGCATGATCTTCTGGTAGTCGCCGTTCTTGATGATCGCGTTCATGGCGGCCTGGATGGCGTCCCGCAGCTGGGTGTCCGTCTTGCTGACCGCGATGCCGTAGGGACCCGCCTCGATCTGGTCGCCGACGACCTCGAAGTCCTTGCCGCCACCGGAGGTCTTCGCGTTGTAGGCCGCGACCGGGAAGTCGTTCAGGTCGGCGACGGACGCGCCCTGCTTCAGACGGAGCAGCGCCTCGGGGTCGGTGTCGAAGGTCTGAAGGTTGATGGCCTTCTTGCCGTCCTTGGTGCACTTCTTGCTCTGCGCCTTGGCGATGCCCTCGGACGTGGTGCCCTTCTGCAGGGCCACGACCTTGCCGCACAGGTCGTCGAGCGACTTGATGCCCTTCGGGTTGCCCTTCTGGACCAGGATCGAGGTGCCCGCGGTGAAGTAGTCGACGAAGTCGACGCCGTTGCCGACCTTCTTGCCGGTGTCGGAGTCGATGCCGTTCTGGCGGTCCTTGGTGTCGTTCATCGCCGACATGAGCACCTGGAACCGCTTGGCCTGCAGGCCGACGATCAGGTTGTCGAACTTGCCGTTCTCGAACTGGAACTGCACGCCCAGCTGCTTGCCGAGGGCGGCCGCGATGTCGGGGTCGATGCCGACGGCCTTGCCGTTCTCCATGTACTCGACCGGCGGGTAGGCGATGTCGGAGCCGACCTTGATGACGCCCGCCTTGCGGATGTCGGAGGGGAGCTTGCTCGCGAGCGGCGCGTTCGACGAGGACGCCGATCCCGAGCTGCTGCCGCCCTTGTCGGTCTGGTCACCGCAGCCGGTGAGAATCAGGGCGCCCGCGACCGCGATCGCACCGGCCGCGGCCAGACGGTGGTGCGTGGCGGTCGCACGACGGGTGGAGCTTGCGGTCATCTTGGGTTCCTCCGGCTGATGGGTGGAGATGCCGATGGGTCGACGACAACACACACCATCGGGTGTCGCGACCTCGCGGGTTTACGGCATCTTGCCATTCGGACGGAGCCGTTCAGGGGGCTGGAGATGTCAAAATCGGATAACGGGTGACCCCCGAACCCGACCAGGTCCGGACAAGATGACGGGATCATCTCCTGAAATCCGCCATTTAGGCCGGAAGATCTCCGGCTGATCTCAGGGTGCGGACCGAGGTGACGAGGTGTTGATCACTGTTCGACCGGTCGTCAGGCGCTGGTCGAGGGTCTGTCCCTATATTTCGGGACGATTCTCGTCACCCAGATGTGACCTTCCGGCGCGGTGGTGTGACCTTGCACTTAATGGACTCGTCCTCGACGGGTCCGTCCGGTAAGAAGGTTCTTTACACCCCTCATCCGGGGCTCGTGGCGCGTGTGCGGCGCGCCCGTCGCGTATGACCCGTACGCATCAATAGATCGGGCCATGCGCGGTCCCGCCCACTTCTCACCAGGAGTGGCCACCCTCAACCATTGAAGATTTAAGGGGTAAAACAAAGTGGCAGCGGAGATCGTCAATCCTCGCAGCGACAGCAGTACGGACCAGGACGGCGGGGCGGAGCCCCTCGATTCCTTCGATCCGGCGTTCGCGCTGCACCGCGGCGGCAAGATGGCCGTGCAGGCCACCGTGCCGGTCCGTGACAAGGACGACCTGTCCCTCGCATACACACCCGGCGTGGCGCGCGTGTGCACCGCGATCGCCGAGCAGCCGGAACTGGTCCACGACTACACGTGGAAGTCGTCCGTGGTGGCCGTCGTCACCGACGGCACCGCCGTGCTCGGACTCGGGGACATCGGCCCCGAGGCCTCCCTCCCGGTCATGGAGGGCAAGGCCATCCTGTTCAAGCAGTTCGGCGGCGTGGACGCCGTTCCGATCGCTTTGAACTGCACCGATGTGGACGAGATCGTCGAGACCGTGGTCCGGCTCGCGCCCTCCTTCGGTGGCGTCAACCTGGAGGACATCTCGGCACCCCGGTGCTTCGAGATCGAGCGCAAGCTGCAGGAGCGGGTCGACATCCCGGTCTTCCACGACGACCAGCACGGCACCGCGGTCGTGACGCTGGCGGCCCTCAGGAACGCCGCGCGGCTGACCGGCAAGGGCCTCGCCGACCTGCGGGCCGTCATCTCCGGCGCCGGTGCGGCCGGTGTCGCCATCGCCAGGATGCTGGTCGAGGCCGGCATCGGCGACGTGGCCGTGGCCGACCGCAAGGGTGTCGTGTCCGCCGACCGCGAGGACCTCACGCCGGTCAAGCGGGAGCTCGCGGGCTTCACCAACAAGGCCGGCATCAGCGGTTCGCTGGAGGACGCGCTGGCGGGCGCGGACGTCTTCATCGGCGTCTCCGGCGGTACGGTCGCCGAGGCAGCCGTCGCCTCGATGGCCGAGGGCGCGTTCGTGTTCGCCATGGCCAACCCGAATCCCGAGGTCCACCCCGACGTCGCGCACAAGTACGCCGCCGTCGTGGCCACCGGGCGGTCCGACTTCCCGAACCAGATCAACAACGTGCTGGCGTTCCCGGGCATCTTCGCGGGCGCGCTGCAGGTGCGGGCCTCCCGGATCACCGAGGGTATGAAGATCGCCGCCGCTGAGGCGCTGGCGGGCGTGGTCGGGGACGACCTCGCCGCGGACTACGTCATCCCCTCGCCGTTCGACGAGCGCGTCGCCCCTGCCGTCACGGCCGCGGTCGCGGCCGCTGCCCGTGCGGAGGGCGTCGCCCGGCGCTGACATCCCTGCCGCCGGTCGTCGCATCGGTCGAATGACCCCGTCCGCCAGGGCGGGGTCATTTCTTTACCCGGCCGCTCGGCCGGTCGAGTGAACGAGCCCCGGTGCTCGGACCGGCCGGTGCAAGAGGGCATGTGTCACAGGGCGGCACGGTTCCGTCGGTGCGGGTCGCCGCCTATCGTCAAGGTCATGTTCGCCGTCTACGCCGCCCGAATCGACCGCGACCAGCCGCTGAACGGCCTCGAACTCGGGGACCGCCCCGCCCCCGAGGCCCGGCCCGGCTGGAGCACCGTCAACGTCAAGGCCGCCTCCCTCAACCACCACGACCTCTGGTCGCTCCGGGGCGTGGGTCTGCCCGAGGAGCGACTGCCGATGATCCTCGGCTGCGACGCCGCCGGCATCGACGAGGACGGCAACGAGGTCGTGCTGCACTCGGTCATCGGCCAGAGCGGGCACGGGGTCGGGCCCAGGGAGCCCCGTTCCATCCTCACCGAGCGCTACCAGGGGACCTTCGCCGAGCAGGTCGCCGTGCCGACCTGGAACGTCCTGCCCAAGCCCAAGGAGCTCTCCTTCGCGGAGGCCGCCTGTCTGCCGACCGCGTGGCTCACGGCGTACCGGATGCTCTTCACCAACGCGGGTGTCCGGCCCGGGGACTCGGTGCTGGTGCAGGGCGCCGGCGGCGGTGTCGCCACGGCCGCGATCGTGCTGGGCAAGGCCGCCGGGCTGCGGGTCTTCGCCACCAGCCGCGACGAGGCCAAGCGGAAGCGGGCCCTGGAGCTCGGGGCCGTGGAGGCGGTGGAGTCGGGGGCCCGGCTGCCGCAGCGGGTCGACGCCGTCATCGAGACCGTCGGCGCCGCGACCTGGTCGCACTCCGTCAAGTCCCTGCGTCCCGGCGGCACGCTCGTCATCTCCGGCGCCACCAGCGGCGACCGGCCCTCGCACGCTGAGCTCACCCGCATCTTCTTCCTCGAACTCAAGGTCGTCGGCTCCACGATGGGCACCAAGGACGAACTGGAGGACCTGCTCTCCTTCTGCGCCGCGACCGGCGTCCGTCCCGTCATCGACGAGGTGCTGCCGATGGACCGCGCGCGTGAGGGCTTCGAGCGGATGGAGTCCGGGGAGCTGTTCGGAAAGGTCGTCCTCACCAACGACTGACCTCCGTCCCGTACTTCGTCCGTGCCTGCGGCCGACCCGTTCTCCGGGTCGGCCGTCCGCGTTTGTCAACCGTGGTTGACGGCGAGGGTTTGTCAACGTAAGTTGACAGTATGACCGAAGCAACGGATCTCGCCGAGCGGGCCGGTGACCGCGATCCACGGGTCGGACTGCGCGCCGTGGCCGCACTTCGCCGCCTGCTGGAGCAGTTGGAGGCGGTACAGGTGCGCAGTGCGCGCAATCAGGGCTGGTCGTGGCAGGAGATCGCCGCGGAACTCGGCGTCAGCAGGCAGGCCGTGCACAAGAAGTACGGGAGGCATTGATGTTCGAACGGTTCACGAAGGACGCCCGTGCGGTGGTGCGAGGCGCGGTGGAGCACGTGGAACGGGCGGGAGAGCGGACGGTCGACGCCGACCACCTCCTGCTCGCGGTGCTGGAACGGGAAGGCAGCCGGGCCTCCTTCGCGCTGGCCTCGCTGGGAGTGACCGGTGCGAGGAAGGAGTCCGTACGGGACGCGGTGGCCGAGGGCCGACGGCGCGCCGGACTCTCCCGGGCCGATGCCGACGCCCTTGCCGGGCTGGGCATCGACGTGGCGGAGATCGTCGCCCGCGTCGAGGAGGTGCACGGCGTCGGGGCCATGTCCGGCGACCGAGGGGACAAGGGCTGGTGGTCGGGCCGCCGTGCCTTCGGCCGCGACGCCAAGGGTGTCCTGGAGAGGTCGCTGCGCACCGCGGTCGCCCACGGCGACCGGCACATCGGCGACGAGCACCTGCTGCTCGCCCTGACGACAGGCGGCGGTGTGGCGGCAGAGGTCCTCGCCGACCACGGGGTGACCCACGACTCGCTGACGCGGGTCCTGTACGGAGGCGGCGAGGGGCGAGCGAAGGCCGGCTGAGGGGGAGGGGAGGGATAGGGGAGGGGAGGGATAGGGGAGGGGCGAGGGCGGATGCGGAGGGGGCTGCGTGGTGCGTGGTGCCCTTCTCGTGCCCCGGCGTGCGGAGGGCCGCTTCCTCCGGCGGTGGTGCGGACGACGCCGGCTGCGGCGTCCGCGGACGCGGGGAGCGGTCCTCCGGTGCTCAGGCCTCCAGTGCTCAGACCTCCGGTGCTCAGACCTCCGGTGCTCAGACCCTGGGGCCGCGCAGCATCGCCCCGATGTGGGCCGCCGCCGTCGACAGGTGGCGGCGGGCCTCGCGGAGTTGGTCCTCCGTGACCCCGTGGTCCCTGGCCGCGTCGCGGATGTCGTCGCGGAAGCGGTCCAGGAGACGGTCGAGGTCGCGGGACGGATCGCCGGTGGCGTCCTCGTGCGCCCAGGCCGGCTCGTAGTCGGCGGGGAAGTCCTCGGGCGTCTGTGAGTACTCAGGCCGGGGTGCCGAGGTACCGGCGCCGTTCCGGCCGAACCCGAAGTCCTTCCCGAACTCCTTGCCGAAGTCCTTCCCGAAGTCCCCGAACTCCTTGGCCAGTTCCGTCAGTCCCTCGCGCACCCCCGTCGGCCAGTCGCCGCGCGCGAAGTGGTCCTGTACCTGCTCCTGCACGCGCCGGCCGATGCGCTGCAGCTCCTCCTGGGCCTGGGCCCGGGCCCGCTCCTGGGCCTCCTTGGCCTGGCGCCGGGCCCGCTGGGCCTCCTCGCGGGCCCGCCGGCTCTCGTCCTTGGCCCGCCGCGCCTGTTCCTTCCACTCCTGCTTGACCCGCCGCATCTCCTCCTTGGCGGCGCGCCAGGCCTCCTTCTCGTCGTAGTCCCCGAAGTCCTGCGACGCGCCGTCCCGCTCGCCGTGGTCCTTGGCGCCCCCGTCCCGCCGGGCCTCCGTGGCCGCCGCCCGCATCTCGCGCCGCAGGTCGCCCGCGGCGCCGCGCACGTCGGCCCGGATCTCGGCGGCGAGTTCGGCGACCGACTCGCGGATCTCCAGCTCCAGGTCGGCCAGTTCGCCGGAGCGGTCGGCCAGTTCGGCGCGGCCCGCGTCCGTGATGGCGTACACCTTGCGGCCGCCCTCGGTGGTGTGGGTGACCAGGCCCTCGGCCTCCAGCTTGGCCAGGCGGGGGTAGACGGTGCCGGCCGACGGTGCGTACAGCCCCTGGAACCGCTCCTCCAGGAGCCGGATCACCTCGTAGCCGTGGCGGGGCGCCTCGTCCAGCAGTTTCAGCAGGTAGAGACGGAGGCGGCCGTGGGCGAAGACGGGGGGCATGTCAGAGCACCTTCTTGTCGGTCGTGCCGTCGGCCGGGGCGTCGCTCGCGCCACCGCCCTGGCCGGAAACGGAATTGTCCCCCGAGTCGCCGTGCGGTCCGTCCGCCGGGGTGTCTGCCGGAGCGCCCGTGGGCGTGGCCTCCGTCCCCGAGCCGCCCGGCGCCGGGTCCTCGACGACCGGGCCGATGTCCTCCGGGTCGACGTCCCAGGGCTCGTCCTCGATCGGGGGGCGGCGCAGCAGGGCGATCGAGCCCGAGACCGTCGTCGCCTTGAGGCTGCCGCTGCCCGAGCCGAGCCGGCCGGTGATGCGCTTGGCACCCCACTGGCCGCTGACCCGCAGGTCCTCGAAGGCGTTGGAGACCGACCCGCTCGCGGTGTTCGCCTCCACCCTCGCGTCCGCCGGATGGGGCAGCCGGATGGCGATCTCGCCGGAGACGCTGGTGAGGCTGATGTCGGTCGGCCGACTCGCCGGGTCGAGGTCGACGATCATCGAGCCGCTGACCGAGTCCGCCTTGACCGAGGAGCCCGCCTCGACGACGGTCAGGTCCCCGGAGACGGAGTTGAAGCGGAGGTCCCCGCGCAGGGCCTGCGCCTCCACGTTTCCCGACACGGTGTCGGCGCGCACCGGGCCCGTGAGGCCCACCAGGGTCGTGTCCCCGGTGACCCCCTTGACCTCCGCGCGCCCCTCCAGCCCGGAGACCACGGCCGCGGCGCCGACCACGCCCACCTCGAGACGGGTGTCGGCCGGTACGGCGAGGGAGACCACGGCGCTGCGCCGCCATCCCTTGCGGTCGAGCCATTTGAGGAACCCCTTCCAGGGCAGGTCCTCGTAGGCCACGGTGAGCGTGCCGTGCTGCTGCGTGACCACCAGGGGCGGCCCCTCGATGTCGGAGACCTCCAAGCGGGCGGAACCTTCGTCGGTGCCCACCACGTTCACCGTTCCGTTGACGATGCGTACGTGGAGCTCTCGCACGGGCTCGTCGAACGTGAGTTTCCGCGGCTCTGAGACGGACCACTCGGGCATGGTGCTGACCTCCCCGTCGCAACGCGCCATATCGCGTCTTCTTCATTTCACGATATATCGCGGACACGGAAAGTCAAGACACTCTTTCCGGCGACGGCACCCGCGCCGGAATCGACCGGAGGGGGGAGTTGTCCTAGTTTGTGACCATGTCGACGGGAACTTCTCGCAGTGGTGCCGCCGCCGGAGCCCTGCTGCTCTGCCGGGCCGAGCCCGATTCCGTCGCCTTCGCCGCCCGGCTGCTGCGTGAACCCATGCTGCTTGCCGGAGCCGGAGCCGGAGACTCCTGGAGCGTCCTCGTGCCCGAGGGGCGGCCCTGGCGGGACGGCGGCGAACCCGTCGACCGGGTCCTGACCGGCTGGGCCACCGCTCTCGCCGTCGGCGCCCCGTGGCCCGTACTGGCCCTGTGGTGGGACGCCGACCGTGCCGGTTTCACCCTCGCGTCCGGCTTCCGCCGCCCCGTCGGCTATGTCTGGCTGGCCAACGGCACGCCGGCCGGCGAGGGCGAGGCGATGCGCACCTTCGCGGCCCGCCTGGGCCTCGACCCGGTCCTGGACGTACAGGCCCTCGACGCACTCACCGAACCCGACCCCGCCCTCGACGCCACGGCCCGTCTGCGCGCCCTGCTCGCCGTCCTCACACGCGCGGGAGTCGCTCTGCCGGCCGGTCTCGACCCCGGTGAGCCCGCCGACCGCCTGCGGCAGGCCGCTCAGGAGCAGCTGGACACCCGTCCGGTGGAGTGGCCGGGATGGCGGGAGGCGGTACGGGCGGAACTGGACGTCGTCGACAGCGACGGGCGCCTGAGTCGCTGGCGCCCCTGGGCCGGCACACCCCAGTCCCGCGCCCTGGCCCTCGCCCAGCTGACGGCCGGTCTTCCCCTCGCCGTCCTGGGCGCACGGCGGCACAGCGCCGGCTGGGCCGCGGCGGGGGCGCTTCTGCTGGCGCACGGGGCGCTGGGGCTGGCGTACGAGGTGGTGCGGCCGCGGGACTGACGGGTTGACGGGGCCGCGCATCCGTCGTCGCCGACGGCCGCGGTCACGCGGAGCGGGGCGGCTCAGCAAGGCGCAGGGGTCCAAGGACCGGTCCTCCAAGGACCACGGCAGGCAGCGCGCGCCCCAGAGCCCCCAGCCCGCCCTCGAAGCGCCGCAGGCGCCTACTCGTCGTCCTCGTCGTCCAGGCGGGCCAGCCACGTCGCCAGGCGCTCCACCGGAACCTCGAAGTCCGGGTTGAGGTCGACGAACGTCCGCAGCTGCTCGGCGAGCCACTCGAAGGTGAACTCCTCCTCGCCGCGCCGCTTCTCCAGTTCCTCGATGCCGCGGTCGGTGAAGTACATGGATCGTGCTCCGTGGGTTCGATCGAAAGGCGGGCTCCCCGTTCGCGGGAGGGACCTTTGGACAGGGACAAGGATAGGCTCCGCGCGCCGGGCGGACAGGCCGTGCGAGGGCTGCGGGCCTTGGGGTGAATGGCGCGTCACGGCCTGGTACGCGGTCCGGTATCGGTGGTCGGCAGGGCCGCCGTGACCGGTGCCGTCCGGGGAACCGGCACTGATCGCGGCGCGTGAAGGGTAGGGAGTGCCCTTCGCGGGAAGGACCCCTTCCCCGTGGGGAGACGCGCTGCCGCCTTGCCGCGGGGGAGGCCGGATACAGAACAGGGTGCGGGGGGCGCGCCGTCCGGGCAGGTCGGGCGGGGTGCGCGCACCGTGACGCGGGGGAGCGCCATGGAGCAGGAAGTGACGCGGGTCGCGCGGATCGCGCTGCCGGACGGGACGCCTGTGTGGGCCCGGATATCCGGGGCCGGGGAACTGGCCGCACCGCGGGGCGAGTTGTCGTTCACGGACACCGGGTTCGCGGACCGCGTGGAGGCGAGCGTCGAGAGCCTGCACGCACTGGTCACCGGTGTCGCGCGGTCGCTCGCCGAACCGCTGCGCGCGGTGCGGCCGGACGAGGTGAGCGTCGAGTTCGGCGTCGAGCTGACCGCGAAGGCCGGGAAGGTCGTCGGACTGCTCGCGGACGGAGAGGCCAAGGCGGGTATCAAGGTCACCCTCACCTGGAACGGTGGCCCGCCCGACCCAGGCGCCCCGGCGGCCCCGGTGGCCCGCACGAGCGCGGACCCGGCGCCCGGCTCGCAGGCCGGCCCGGGTGCGGGCGCGTCCACCGGCGCCCCGGCGCACGGGGGCGCCGACGCCGGTGCCGCCGGGGCCGGGGCATGACGGACGGGCACGAGGGGGGCGCATCGAGCGAGCGGGATGCCGCCCACCGTGCGCTCCGTGACCTCGTCATGGCTGCCACCGTGCGCATCCATCGCACAGATGTCGGGTATTCCCTCGACGAGCCCGGAAGCTTTCTCGGGAGCGGCTTCTTCATCGCCCCGAACTGGGTTCTGACCTGCGCACACGTGGTTCGCGGCGGGGAAGGGGGCGAGATGGCGGTGGTCTACGAGGACGGTCCGGGCCGGGGCAGCTCGACCGTTCCCGCCGAGGTGGTCGCCACGCTCCCGGACCACGTCGACGACACGGCACCTGGTAACTGGCCCGCCCCCGACCTCGCCATCGTCCAGCTCCGCGCACCTGTCGACCACGCGTGCGTGTACGTGTCCGAGCGGCCGGCGGCCTACTACGCCGAGGGCAAGGTGTTCTACGCGGGCTGGACCGTGCTGGGCGGCCGGCTGCAGCTCCTGGACGGCACCCTCACCGTGCAGGGAACGGTCGGTGGTTGGTCCGACGGTGTCCAGATGCGTCTCGGTCACAACGACCTGCCCTACGGTGTCTCGGGCGGCCCGGTGGTCGACCCGGCCCGCGGCGAGGTCATCGGCGTACTGAAGTCGCGCGCGGACCACGGCAGTGGCGGCACCTCCACCGGCATCGAGCAGCTGCGCCGGCTGCCGGTGCCCGAGGAGGGCGTCCAAGCCGAGCACGAGGACCACTACCAGGCGATCTTCCACGCCCACGACCGCTACCACCGGGATCGGCAGCAGTCCGACTCCGGCGGGCCGAGCTGGGCCGACGTACAGAGCAGGCTGGACGCGCGGCCGGGCCGCACCCTCACCCCGGGCGAGCGGATCCAGCTGCTGGGCCGGCTCGCCGACCTCCCGCCGCCGGTCAGCACGCGCGGCCTGCTCGACATCCTGGAGTCCCTTCCGGACCTGCAGGCAAGCACCCCGCTGCCCGCGCCGCGCGCCTGGCGGGACGGGCTTGGGGCACTGTACGAGAACGCGCGCGACGACGGCGCGTGGGGGCTCGTACTCGAGTACGCGGTGCGCGTCGCGTACGCCGAGCGGCCGTTCGACCGGCCCGGCACGGCTGATGCGGAGACCGCGCTGTGGGACTGGGCGCGGCAGGCCAGGGGAGGGCAGATCCCGCTGCGGCGGCTCGTGCGGCTGCGCGCCGACCTGCTGCGGCTGCGCCGGCCGCCCACGGCCGCGCCCGCCGGGATAGTTCCGCGGCGCGGACCGCGGTCGGTCGTGCTGCTGGAGCTGGTGGAGCGGGGCTGGGAGCGCGAACGCTGGGACTGGCGGGTCTCCGTGACCCGTCCCGGGGGCGCGGTGGAGGGTGTGGGGGAGGGCGAGCGGACCGCGACGAGCGAGCTGCCGTCCCGGCTCGCCTCCCCGCTGACGGAGGCCTTCCGGCAGTGCGACGAGCGCGGCCGGCCCGCCGTGTTGCAGGTCGCACTGCCCCACACCCGGCTGGATCTGCCGGTGGACACCTGGCAACTGGGACCGGAAGAGCCGCCGTTGGGCGCGCGCGGTCCGCTCGTGCTGCGGTGCGTCGACCGTGACCGGCTGCCCGCCGAGGACGCCGACGGGCTCGCCCCGTGGATCGATCCCCACGAGGACCGCTTCGACCGCTGGCGCTGGCTGCGCGCGCACGGTGCCCGGGCGTACGTCCTGGACTGCGGTGACGGGGTGCCCCAACAGGTACCGGATGTCAGCGTGTTGCGTGACCTGTCGCCCGAATCCGTGCCGGTGTTGTGCCGTTACGGTGAGGAGCGCTACGAGGACGACGTGGCCGCCCTCGCCCGGATCGTGCTCGGCGGCTTCGGCGTGGCCCTGTGGCGCCGTGGCAGGGACCGACGGGACGCCGTCTGCGGGGAGTTCCACCGCGGCGCGGCCATCACGGTCGCCGACGAACGCGGCGCCGAGCACCTGCCCGAGCGGGTTCACGAGCTGCGGGCGAGCCTGCTCGCGAGCCGCACGGAGGCCTTCTGGGCCCACGGGATCACCCTGTTCTACGACGATCCGCTGCAGCCCCTGCCCGGCACCGGTGACCTGCTGGAGGCGCCTTGACGCAACCCGGCCCAGGGTCCGACCGGCCTCTTACCAGGCCTGCGGAGGATCGATACCGTGATGCACGTCGAGGCGGCTGCCGTGCTGGACGAGTGACGACGAGGACCGGACCATGACCGAATCCAGTGAGTGGCTCATCTACCGTGGCGCCGGCGAACCCCACGACGGGATCGACCGTCTGCCCGCCCCGCCGCCCTGGCGCGACTTCTCCAGCCGGGACGCGGCACGGGGCGCCGGCGACGGCTCCGAGGACCGCAGGCTCGGAGCCCACCGGCATCTGGCGGAGCTGCACAGGCCCGGCGCCGAGGAGCTGGAGATGATCAACGCGGCGCTCTATCTGCGCCGTCCCCTGCTCGTCACCGGAAGCCCCGGTGCGGGCAAGAGCACGCTGGCCCACTCGGTGGCGTACGAGCTGGGGCTGGGCAACGTGCTGCGCTGGTCCATCGTCAGCCGCTCGACCCTGCAGGACGGGCTCTACCACTACGACGCCATCGCCCGCCTCCAGGACGTGCAGATCGCCGCGCAGGGCGGCTACGGCTCCGCGGCCGGCTCCCCGGGCGCGGTCGAGGGCATCGGCAGCTACATCCGGCTCGGACCGCTCGGCACCGCCCTGCTGCCCTCCGACACCCCGCGCGTCCTGCTCATCGACGAACTGGACAAGAGCGACATCGATCTGCCCAATGACCTGCTCAACGTGCTGGAGGAGGGCGAGTTCGCGATACCGGAACTGGAGCGGGTGGCCGACCGGTTACCGGACGGCGAGGCGGAGGTCCTCACCGCCGACGGCGCCAAGGTGCGCGTCCGTGACGGCCGGGTGCGCTGCCGCGCCTTCCCGTTCGTGGTCCTGACCAGCAACGGCGAACGCGACTTTCCGGCCCCGCTGATGCGCCGCTGCATCCACCTCGAACTCGGCCGACCCGACCACAACCGGCTCGCCACCTTCGTCCGTGCCCACCTCGGCGGCGAGGCTGCCCGCGCCGGCGACGACCTCATCAACCGCTTTCTGGAGCGCTCGCGCAGCGAACTGCTTGCCGCCGACCAGCTGTTGAACGCGATCTACCTCACCGACGCGGCCGTCCCGCCGAGTCGCGACCGTCTCGCCGACCTGCTCATCCAGCGGCTCGACCGCCCGAGGTGACCCGGTGATGCCCGAGGAGGCGGTGGGTCGTAATCCCGGGGCTCCCGGTACGCCCGACGCCGGGCCCGGGACCGGGGAGACCGCCGCGCCCGGGGGCGACCCCATCGCCGAACTGATCGCCCGGCTGCGGGGGATCGGCCTCGATCCCGACGCGAAGGGGCTGTGCGACGCGCTCTGGCTGGCGCGGTGGGCACGGTCCACCACCGGCACCGAGGAGCCGGAGGCATCCGCCCCCGGCACACCTTCCCGCCCGGCACCGGCCGTCCCCGCCGAGCTCGCCCCGCCGCCGGCCCGGCAGCGGCGCCAACCCGCCCTGCCCGAGCCACAGCTGTTCGACCAGACCGGTGACAGGCGCGTGGCCCTGTACCCCGTGCCCCGGGACGGCAGCCTCGCCGGGTCCGGCCGGACGACACCGCTGCCCGTCGGGGTGCCCGCGGCCCCTGCCTTTCCCGCCCCGCTCGAACTCCAGCGCGCCCTGCGGCCGTTGCAGGGCTACCGCAGCGCGGCCCCGCCACTGCGCTCGGTGCTGGACGAGACGGAGACCGCCGAGCGGAGCGCCAGAGCCGGCGGGCTCGTGCTGCCGGTGTTCCGAGCGGTGACCCGGGCCGACGCTCGGCTGCAACTGGTCATGGACGCCTCGTCGTCGATGCGGGTGTGGGACCGGATGTTCGCCGAACTGGAACAGGTCTTCGGACAGTTGGGCGCCTTCTGGGACATCCAGGTCAGCTATGTGCACGAAGGGCCGGACGGAGAACCGGCCGTCAGCCGCAGCCCCGAGCCGCACGCCGCCCCGCTGCACTCCGCCGACCGGCTGAGCGATCCCTCCGGCCGCCAGATCACCCTCCTCGTCAGCGACTGCGCGGGCCCGCTCTGGCACAGCGGCCACGCTCACCGGTTGCTTCATCACCTCGCCCGGCAGGCACCCGCCGCCGTGCTGCAGCCGCTGCCGCAGCGCATGTGGAACCGCACCAGGTTTCCGGTCACCTACGGCGAGTTGCAGCGCGGCGAGACCTTGGGCGGCGCCGCCGCGCTGCGCGTGCGCACCCAGACCGGGCCCGCCGCCCGGGGCCGCCGCGGGGCGCTGCCGGTGCCTGTGCTGCCGCCCGAGCCGGTGCCCCTCGGCGCCTGGGCGCGGTTGCTGTCGGGAGCCGGCGCCGGGCCCGTGGACGGGGCCGTGGGCTGGGTGCGCGCCGACCAGCCGTCCGCGGCCGCCGGCCGCCCGGGCCGGCGGCCCTCCGTCCTGGAGCTCGTCAGCCGCTTCCGCTCCACCGCCTCCGCGGCCGCCGGCCGCCTCGCCGTCTACCTGGCGGCTGCCCCGCTCTGCCTGCCGGTGATGCAGCTGGTGCAACGCACCATGCTGCCCGACTCCGGACCCTCCGAACTCGCCGAGGTCCTGCTCAGCGGCCTGGTCTCGCGGGCGCTGGAGGACCATGGCAGGGACGACGACCAGTGGTACGAGTTCGCGCCGGGCGTCCGCGAGTCGCTCCTCGCGCCACTTGGCCAGGACGAGGCCATGCTGGTTCTCAAGCACTGCTCCGAGTACATCGAGGCCCGCTTCGGCAAGGGCGGCCCCAACTTCCCGGCCCTCGCCCTCGCCCAGCTCGGCGACCAGGGAACCGGACGCCCCTACGCCCCCGGCGGCTACCGAACGGAGAACGGCGACAACGGTACGACGCTCGTCCCCCAGCCCTTCGCCGAGGTCGCCGCCCGTGTCCTGGAGCGCTTCATGCCGCTGCCCGAACAGTTCGCGCTCTACGGCAGCCGGGAGCGCGCCGACCCCGCCGCGGACCGCCCCGCCCATCCCGCCGTCACCCGTGCCCGCGCGCTCGCCGAGCGCTTCGACCGCGAGGGCATGGTGCAGGACCTCATCGACGCCGTACAACTCCTGCGCGGCGCCGCCGAACACGAACGCCCCGCCGGCCGGGACTTCGAGCTCTGGGCCGAGTACGCCCGTTGTGTCCTGCGGCTGTGGGAGGTCCAGGGCGGTCCGGAACTGCTGCGCGAGGCGGAGACGGCGGCGGAGCGGGCGGTGGCGCATCCGCACGCGCTGCGGGAGCGGGGAGTTCTGGCGCGGGTGCTGCGGGCCGCCGCCGCCGACCGCAAACGGCGCGGAGACCTGCCGGGAGCGCTGGATCTGCTCAGCCGAGCCGACCGGGAGTACGCCGTCGCCTGCGCCGCCCCGGGACTCGACGAGGACGAGGCCCTGACGCTCACCCTGGAGCGGGTGCGAGGTCTTGAGACGCAATGGCGGCTGGGCGGCGACAGTGCGCTGCTGCAGGGCGCCGTAGGCATGCTGGAGGCGTTCGCCGACGTCTGGCCCGACCGCCGCAGCCGTCCGACCGGACTGCCGCTGGCCCACGGCCGGATACTGCTGCGGCTTTCCGGGGCCACGGTGGACCCTGTCCAGTCCGGGCTCTACGCCGAGCAGGCCGCGCGATCGCTGCGCAGCGCGTTGGAGACCCTGCCCGAACCGGACGGCGCGGACGCCGTCCGCGAGCGAGTGGCTGTGCTGCTCGACCTCGTCGACGCGCTGCTCGGCGCCGGCGGCCCGCTCCAGGAGGCCAGGAGCCGGGTGGACGAGGCGCTGGCCGCCGTCCGGGAGCAGGGCCAGCGTGCCGCCGTGCTCACCCGTGCCGGGCGGGTCGCTGTGGCCCGGTACGCGGAGTCGGGGGACAACGCCGATCTCGAACTGGCCGCCGATCGTTTCGACCAGGCCGCGCAGCGCATGTCGCGTGACGCACCCGCGCACGCCGACGTGCTCGCCGAGTGGGGGGAGGTTCTGCTGCGGCTCGCGGGTACGGAAAGCGCCCCCCGCGCCCCGTACTTCGTGTCCCGGGCGATACGCGTGCTGCGGGACTGCCGGATGGAGACTCCGTCGGGGAGCCGCTGGGCCGCCCGTCGGCTGCTGCTGCTGGGCCGCGCCCTGATGCTGCGCTACCGCTCCCGCGGCGACCGGGTCGATCTGCGCGAGGCCGAGCACCTCTTCGGGCTCGCCGCCGCCGACGCGGACGAGCCGCTGCTCGCGGCGCACTGTCTGCTCGACCTCGGCGAGGTCCAGTACGAGGCCTTCCGCAGTCTGCGCCGCCCGGCGCGGCTGGATCTGGCGGTCGACGCCTTCCGGGACGCGGCGGAGGCGGCGCGCGAGGCGGAGGGCGTGGCCGAGACGGATCGGCGGCGGCAGGAGGCCGTGCAGTTGCGTGCGCAGGCCCACCACTGGCGGGGTATGTCCTATGAGGCGGCCGCTCGGCCACGGGCGGCGCGCGAGGCCTACCGGGCGGCTCGGGCGGAGTGGGCGAGACTGCCCGAGGGCAGTGTGGTGTCCGGCGGGCCCACGCCGCAGGAGACCGCCGAACGGCTGTCCGGGGCAGGTTGAGGGGAGAGGGGCTTGGTCATGGACGTGCGCGTCGACGCCGAGGGGGAGCGGGAGCCGCTTCCGGATCTCCTGGCGCTGGATCTGGAGGAGTTGGGCCGTGTGGAGCATCCGGTGCTGCGTGAGGTACTGGACGAGCTGACGGAGCGGGCCGCGTGGCCCGCCGAGATGCTGTGGGGATTCGGCAGCGCCCTCTGACCGATCGATGAGTGACTGTTTCGGTCGAAACATCGATCGAATCGGTCATTCTTGATTGGGTGGCGTGTGCGCCGGACCGCTTCGCGGGAAGGCGCGGGAATGTCTGCCACAGTCGGCGCGGACTCCACGGCATGGGGGTGCTGGAGTGTCTGAACGGGCGGCTTCCCCACACCCCTTCCGGCAGTTCGTCGTCAAGGTGCACGGCCGTTGCAATCTGGCCTGCACCTACTGCTATCTCTACGAGGGCCCCGACACCACGTGGCGCACCCGCCCCGCGCGGGCTTCGACCGCCGTCCTGGAGCGCACCGCGCACCGCATCGCCGAACACGCGCGCGCGTACGCCCTGCCCGCCCTCTCTCTGGTCCTGCACGGTGGCGAACCCCTGCTCGCCGGAGCCGACACGCTGGCCCGCTTCGCCGCCCTCGTCCGCGACCGGGTGCCCCACGGCTGCGCGGTCCACGCCATCGTCCAGACCAACGCCACGCTGCTCACCACCGGGCGGCTCGCCGTCCTCGCCGACGCCGGCGTCCGTGTCGGCATCAGCCTCGACGGTGGCACCGCCGCGCACAACGCGCGTCGCGTCGACCGTGCCGGACGCCCCTCCTGGCCCGCGGCCGAACGCGGTGTGCGGCTCCTCGCCGAGCGTTTCCCCGAGGCGTACGCAGGCATTCTCACCGTCGTGGACCCGACGGTGGACGCCGTGCAGACGTACGAGTCGCTGCTGGAGCTGCGCCCACCCGCCCTGGACCTGCTGCTGCCGCACGGCAACTGGTCGGCTCCGCCGCCGCGGCTCGCCGACGGCGGGTACGGCGAGTGGCTGTGCACGATCTTCGACCGGTGGTGGTCGGCGGGGCGCCGGCAGACCCGGGTGCGCCTGTTCGAGGCGTGCGTGGCGCTGCTGCTGGGACGGCCTGCCAGGACGGAGTCGCTCGGTCTGTGGCCGTTCGACGCCGTGGTGGTCGAGACCGACGGGTCCATCGAGCAGGTGGACGCCCTGAAATCCGCGTACGACGGAGCGGCGCACACCGGGCTCGACGTCTTCCGTCACACCTTCGGCGAGGCTCTGCGGCATCCCGCGGTGATCGCTCGCCAGGCGGGGGTCCGTACCCTGGCAGACCAGTGCCTGGCCTGCCCTCTGCTGAAGGTCTGCGGGGGCGGTCACTACGCCCACCGTTACCGTGCGGGCCACGGCTTCCGCAATCCCTCGGTGTACTGCGCAGACCTTCAGCTTTTCATCCGGCACGTGGCCCGGAGGCTCGCCGAGGCGACGGTGGTCACCTGCGTGCACGGCGAAGGGGGCACCCGGTGACCTTTCCCGCGATCCCCGATGGGCTCCTCGTCGAACTCGGCTGTACCGGTGGCGCCCCCGAGACCCTGGACCTCCTCGTCCGCCACCAGGACACCCGGCAGATGCTGGCGCTGCGTGCCGTACTGGACGCGGCGGAGGCCGCTGACCCCGCACTGTGTCCCCCCGGCTGGAAGGCCGGACTGCGCGCGGACTGGGCGCTGCTGGCCGAGGCGGACCGGGCGGCGGCCCCCTCCCCGGCCCGTGCCCGCCTTCTCTACCCCCTCACCGGCGCCTGGGCCTGGCACTGCCTGCGCACCCTGAGCGACAGGCGGCCGGTGACCGAGCAACGCAGACGCCGGCTGGGCAGGGACCTGGCCCACTTCGGCGCGCTCGCCGCAGCGGCCGCCGTCCGCGCCGGCCTCCCGTTCGCCGTACGTCTCACCGCGTACGACGGTGTCCTCACGCTGCCCTCGCTCGGCGCCCTGAGCACCGTGGACGCCGGTGACGTGGACGTAGAGCTCGTCCACCGCCAAGGCTTGAGGCTCCGTCAACCCGGCGCCGTCGACGTCACGGTGTATCCGCAGGCCGACTTCGGCGCCTGGTCCGGCGCACTCGCCTGGACCCCGGCCCATGCCCTGCCCGGCCTGCTGCCCGACGCCCCGCCCGTACCCCTGGACGATCTGGACCCCCACCGCACGGCAGGGCCGCCGCGCCGCGGCAGCTCCCTGGGCGAGCCGGTCACCCTGGACGACTCGGGACGCAAGCAGTGGGCGCAGGTCTGGTCCGGCACGGCCACAGCGCTGCGATGGGGCGGTGAACACCGCGTCGCGGAGGCGCTGGCGCTGCTGCGCTGCCTGGTGCCCCTGGCGCTGCCACCCGGCTCGGCCGCGCACGGCAGCTGCAGCGCCTCCCTGCGCGAGGCGTTCGGCGCCCTGCTGAGCAGTGTCCCGCCGGATCCGGCGGCCTTCGCCACCACGCTCGTGCACGAGCTGCACCACTCCAAACTGTCCGTCCTGAGCGACATGGTGGCGCTCCATCATGCTTCGGATCAGGAACGCTACTTCGCACCCTGGCGACCCGACCCGCGCCCCTACGACGGCCTGCTGCAGGGCGCCTACGCCCACCTGGCGATCGCCGACTACCAACAGCGCCGCGCTCTTGCCGACCCGCTTCACGGCGACGCCGCGTGGACCCAGCACGCCCGCTGCCACGCCATGGTCGGCGCGGTCCTGCCGGCCCTGGTCGGATCGCCCGACCTCACCGCCCGGGGGCGACTGTTCGTCGACGCGATGGTGAGCACGTACGAGCGGATGACGGAGCACCCGGCGCCGCGCGGTCACCGGGCGCGCGCCGAGGCGTACGTACGGGCCGCCCGGATGCTGTGGAGTCAGCGGCACGCCTCCGCGCTCCGGCGCCCGAACGAGTGAGGGTGCGGAGACGACTGGGCAAACGCCCCCACCGCCAGGGCGGGTTGCGCGAAGATCTTGGTGGCTCGGCGAGCGCGCTCGCCGGGTCCGGGGACCTTACGGGCGGAGCGCCGAGGTTCTACGATTTTCTGGGACGACGCGCTGGAGGCCGTTTTGTCTGGAGCCCGCACATCGGTCAGGCCCACCGAGAGGGGGGCCGCACGGGAAACGGTCACGATCAGCTTCGCGGGATTCAACCGCGCCTGGGCCGCCTGGATCGGCGGCTGTCTGGAGCGGCGCGGCGTCCGTGTGGTGTATCTGCGCTGGGACTCCCCCGCCGAGGTGCCGCTCGTGGAACTGCTGCGCGACCTGCAACTCGCCGAAGGGCGCATCCTCATCCTGGTCAGTGAGTGGTACTTCCAGCTGGGGCCGCGCACCCACGAGGAGTGGAACGCCGCTCTGCGCGAGGTCGTGGCTCCCGACCCCTCCCGGTTCGCCGCCGTGTCCGTCACCACCGCCTCGATCCCGCAGGCCAGCGCCGTACTCGCGCCGACGAGCCTGACCAACGTCGGCGCCGACGAGGCCGAGCGCCGCCTCCTCGACCGGCTGGACCTGCCGTACGAACCCCTCGACGAGGGTGAGGAAGGCAGCCGGCGCGGGCCGCGCTTCCCGGCGGCGATGCCAGAGGTCTGGGGTGGCGTGCCCCGGCGCAACACCCGCTTCACCGGCCGTGAGCCCCTGCTCAACAACGCCTACAACCTGCTGCAGTCCGCCGAGCCGGGCGCGGGCGTCATCACCCTGCACGGCATGTCGGGCGTGGGCAAGACGCAGCTGGCCGCCGAGTACGTCTACCGCTTCGGCTCCGAGTACGACGTCGTGTGGTGGGTCAACGCCGAGGGACGGGTGACCTATCGGCGTCTGCTGGCCGAGCTCGCCCCCAAGCTGGGCCTCCAGACCGGCCAGGAGTACGGCGAGCGGCTGCGCGCCGTCCGCGACTCGCTGCGCCGCGGTGAGCCCTACTCACGCTGGCTGCTGATCCTCGACGGCGCCGACGAGCCCGAGCAGATCTGGGACCTCGTCCCGACCGGCCCCGGGCATGTCGTCATCACCTCCCGCAACCCCGAATGGGGCGAGCACAACAGCCAGTTGCTGGAGGTCCCGGTCTACGACCGTGACGAGTCGGTCGCCTTCATCCGCCGCCGGGCACCCCGGCTCAACGAGAGCGAGGCGGACCAGCTGGCCGAGGCCCTGGAGGACCTGCCGCTGCTGCTGGACCAGACGGCGGGCTGGCTCAACGACTCCGAACTCTCCGTGCGGGAGTACATCGACCTGCTGGAGGGCGGCATCGACTCCGACGTGGTGAAGGTGTCGGCCGACTTCCCGCTCGCCTTCCAGACGGCGTGGTCGATACTGCTGAACAAGCTCCGGGAGACGGTGCCGGAATCCGTGGACCTGCTCCGGCTGTGCACCTTCTTCGCGCCCGGCTTCATCCCCGTGCGCCTGCTGCGCGAGATGCCCGGCGACGAACTCCCGGAACAGCTGGCCGGGTTGGTCAACGATCCACTGCTGTGGAACAAGGCGATCAACCAGCTCCGCCAGTACTCCGTCGTCCGGCTGGAGTCCCATGAGGCATCCCTCGACGAGACCAACTCCGCGGGCGACTCCCTCTATCTGCACCGGATGGTCCACCAGATCGTCCGCAAGGACATGCCGGAGGAGGACCGCGAGGAGTTCATCGACGTCGTACGGCGAGCCCTGGCCGCCGCCGACCCGCGGCGCCCCACCGACACCCGAATGTGGCCGGCGTACGCCGAGATCGTGCCCCACCTGAAATACGCGGACGTCCTGCAGACCAAGTCCCCGGAAGTCCAGCGGCTGGTCTTCAACTGCCTGCGCTACATGTACTTCTCCGGTGAGTACTCCGCCGGCATCAAACTCGGCGGCCGTGCCCTGCAGGCGTGGCGGGCGCTGCTCGGCGAGACCCATCCCCGCATCTGGGACCTGAGCTACCACTACTCCAATCTCCTGCGCTCCGTCGGCGACTACGCCGCCAGTGAGGCCCTCAACCGCGCCGCCTCCGACCATCTGCGCGCCGAGCGCGGGCCGCAGGACCTGGAGCATCTGCGCGCCGCCAACGGTCTCGGCGCCGACTTCCGGGGGCTGGGCCAGTACGACGAGGCGCTGGAGCTCTCCGAGTGGGTGCTGGGCGCCTACCGTGACCTGCTCGGCGAACAGGACTCACGCACCCTCAACGCCCTCAACAACATGGCCGTCTCCCTGCGCCTGCTCGGCCGCTACGAGGATGCCCTGGAGACCGACCGGCGCGCCTGGGAGGCGCGGCGCGGTCTGCTGCGCGCCCGCCATCCCTGGACCCTGATGTCCGAGTGCTCCTTCGCTCTCGACCTGCGCCTGCTCGGCCGCTACGGCGAGGCCGAGTCGATCCAGGTGCGCAACGTCGAGGAGCACCGGCTCGTGATGAGCGACGACAACCCGCAGACCCTCTACGCCCAGCACAACCTCGCCCTCTGTCAGTACCGCGGCGGCAACCGGGAGGGGGCGGGCCTGCTGTTCGGCAGCATCCTGGAGCGCGGCGAGCGCGTGCTGGGCGAGTCCGACCCGGCCACCCTGATCTTTGCCACCGCCCAGAGCTGCTTCACCCGGGAGAACGGGGACATCGACCAGGCCCGCGCACTCAGCGAGGCCATCGTCGCCCGCTACGAGGCCATGCTCGCCGACGGCCACCCCTTCATCGCCGGCGCCCGCTCCAACCAGGCCCTCATCCTGCGCAACGTCGGCGAACGCGAGCATGCCCACATGCTCGTCGAGCAGGGGCTGGCCGGCATGACGCAGGCCGTCGGGGAGCGCCACCCCTGGACCCTGGGATGCGCCCTCAACGCCTCCGCCCTCCGCAACCTCGTCGGCGACGCGGAAGCGGCCGAGGCACTCAGCCGGAACACCGTGGTCCTGGCCATGGAGATGCTGGGACGCACCCATCCGCTGACCCTGTCCGCCCGAATCGCCCACGCCGCCGACCTGCGCGGCCTGAGCGAGCGCCGAGACGCCGAGAAGGCGGAACAGGAAGCTCTCTCCGACCTGGAGTCCACTCTCGGCAAGCAGCACCCGCACACCATCTCGGCCCGCTCCCGGGTCCGGCCGTACTGGGACTTCGAACCGCTCCTCATCTGACCTCACACGGCCGGTCCGACCGTGCGCGAGGGCCCGCCCCCGGAAACCGGGGGCGGGCCCTTCACCGTGTGCGGTGTGCGGTGTGCGGTGTCAGAGGCTCACGCCTCGTACACCTCCCGCACCAGCTGCTCCTGCTCCGCCTGGTGGCGCTTCGCGGAGCCCACCGCCGGGGACGAGGAGTGCGGGCGCGAGATGCGCCGCAGGCGCTCGCCGTGCGGGACGTCCGCGCCGACCGCCAGGTCCAGGTGGTCGATCAGGTTGAGCGCGATGAACGGCCAGGCACCCTGGTTCGCCGGTTCCTCCTGCGCCCACAGGTACTTCTCGGCGTTCGGGTACTTGGCGATCTCCGCCTGGAGCTCGGCACCCGGCAGCGGGTACAGGCGCTCGATGCGGATGATCGCGGTGTCCGTGATGCCGCGCTTCTGCCGCTCGGCCTCCAGGTCGTAGTACAGCTTGCCCGCGACGAACACGACCTTGCGGACCGCGGCGGCGTCGACCGAGGTGTCGCCGATGACCGGGCGGAACTGACCCGAGGTGAACTCCTCCGTCTTCGACGCTGCGGCCTTCAGACGCAGCATCGACTTCGGGGTGAAGACCACCAGCGGCTTGTGGTGCGGGTTGTGCACCTGCCACCGCAGGAGGTGGAAGTAGTTCGACGGGAGCGTGGGCATGGCCACCGTCATGTTGTTCTGCGCGCACAGCTGGAGGAAGCGCTCGACGCGGGCCGAGGAGTGGTCCGGGCCCTGGCCCTCGTAGCCGTGCGGGAGGAGCAGGGTGACGCCGGAGGTCTGGCCCCACTTCTGCTCGGCCGCCGAGATGTACTCGTCGACCACCGTCTGCGCGCCGTTGACGAAGTCGCCGAACTGCGCCTCCCACATCACGAGCGCGTCGGGACGGGCGAGCGAGTAGCCGTACTCGAAGCCCATGACCGCGTACTCGGACAGCAGGGAGTTGTAGACGTTGTAGCGGGCCTGCTCCTCGGCGAGGTACTGCAGCGGGGTGTGCTCCTCGCCGGTCTCGCGGTCGATGAGGACCGCGTGGCGCTGGCCGAAGGTGCCGCGCTGGGAGTCCTGGCCGGACAGGCGCACCGGGGTGCCCTCCAGCAGCAGGGAGCCGACGGCGAGGGTCTCGCCCATGCCCCAGTCGATCGTGCCGTCCTCGACCATGGACGCCCGGCGCTGCAGCTGCGGCAGCAGACGCGGGTGCACGTGGAAGGTGTCCGGGATGTTGACCTGGGACTCGGCGATCCGCTTCACGGTCTCGGTGGAGATCGCGGTGTTCACGGCGACCGGGAACTCCGCCTGCGGGTCCGACACCGGGCCCGAGGCGGGCTGGGCGGTGATGGCCTCGCGGACCTCGGTGAAGACCTTCTCCAGCTGGCCCTGGTAGTCCTGCAGGGCCTGCTCGGCCTCTTCCAGGGTGATGTCGCCACGACCGATCAGGGACTCGGTGTACAGCTTGCGCACCGAGCGCTTCTTGTCGATCAGGTCGTACATCAGCGGCTGGGTGAAGGCCGGGTTGTCCGACTCGTTGTGACCGCGGCGGCGGTAGCAGATGAGGTCGATCACCACGTCCTTGTTGAACGCCTGACGGAACTCGAAGGCCAGCCGCGCGACGCGGACCACGGCCTCCGGGTCGTCGCCGTTCACGTGGAAGATCGGGGCCTCGATCATGCGGGCCACGTCCGTGGCGTACATGGAGGAGCGCGAGGACTCGGGGGCCGCGGTGAAGCCGACCTGGTTGTTGATGACGATGTGGACCGTGCCGCCGGTGCGGTAGCCGCGCAGCTGCGACATGTTCAGGGTCTCGGCCACCACGCCCTGGCCCGCGAAGGCCGCGTCGCCGTGCAGCGCGATCGGCAGGACGGTGAAGTCCGTGCCGCCCTTGTTGATGATGTCCTGCTTGGCGCGGACGATGCCCTCGATGACCGGGTCGACCGTCTCCAGGTGGGAGGGGTTCGCGGCCAGCGAGACCTTGATCTGCTCGCCGTCCAGGCCGGTGAAGGTGCCCTGGGCGCCCAGGTGGTACTTCACGTCGCCGGAGCCGTGCATCGACTTCGGGTCGAGGTTGCCCTCGAACTCACGGAAGATCTGCGCGTACGACTTGCCGACGATGTTCGCCAGGACGTTCAGCCGGCCGCGGTGGGCCATGCCGATGACGACCTCGTCCAGGCGGGACTCGGCGGCGGAGTCGAGGACCGCGTCCAGCAGCGGGATGACCGACTCGCCGCCCTCCAGGGAGAAGCGCTTCTGGCCGACGTACTTCGTCTGCAGGAAGGTCTCGAAGGCCTCCGCCGCGTTCAGCCGGCGCAGGATGCGCAGCTGCTCCTCGCGCTCCGGCTTGGCGTGCGCGCGCTCGACGCGGTCCTGGATCCACTTGCGCTGCTTGGGGTCCTGGATGTGCATGAACTCGATGCCGGTGGTGCGGCAGTACGAGTCGCGCAGCACGCCGAGGATGTCGCGCAGCTTCATCATCGACTTGCCGGCGAAGCCGCCGACGGCGAACTCGCGCTCCAGGTCCCACAGGGTGAGGCCGTGCTCGGTGATGTCCAGGTCGGGGTGCTTGCGCTGGCGGTACTCCAGCGGGTCGGTGTCGGCCATGACGTGGCCGCGGACCCGGTAGGAGTGGATCAGCTCGAAGACGCGGGCGGCCTTGGTGACGTCGTCGTCGTGGCTGGCGTCGATGTCCTTGAGCCAGCGGACCGGCTCGTAGGGGATGCGCAGCGCCTCGAAGATCTCGTCGTAGAAGCCGTTCTCGCCGAGCAGCAGGTTGGCGACCTGGCGCAGGAACTCGCCCGAGGCGGCGCCCTGGATCACCCGGTGGTCGTAGGTCGACGTGAGCGTCATGACCTTCGAGATGCCGAGCTTGTTCAGGGTGTCCTGGCTGGTGCCCTGGAACTCCGCCGGGTAGTCCATGGAGCCGACGCCCATGATCACCGACTGGCCGGGCATCAGCCGCGGCACGGAGTGCACGGTGCCGAGGCCGCCGGGGTTGGTCAGGGAGACCGTGACGCCGGTGAAGTCGTCCATCGTCAGCTTGCCGTCGCGGGCGCGGCGGACGATGTCCTCGTAGGCCTGCCAGAACTCGAAGAAGTTCAGCGTCTCGGCCTTCTTGATGGCCGCGACGACGAGCTGGCGGTCGCCGTTGGGCTTCACCAGGTCGATGGCGAGGCCCAGGTTGACGTGCGCCGGCTTGATCAGCGTCGGCTTGCCGTCCTTCTCGCCGAACGCGTGGTTCATCGACGGCATGGCCTTGATGGCCTGCACCATCGCGTAGCCGATCAGGTGCGTGAAGGAGATCTTCCCGCCCCGGGCCCGCTTGAGGTGGTTGTTGATGACGATGCGGTTGTCGAACAGCAGCTTCACCGGGACCGCGCGGACCGAGGTGGCGGTCGGCAGCTCCAGCGAGGCGTTCATGTTCTTCACGACGGCGGCGGCGGGGCCGCGCAGCGTCACCAGCTCCGGGCCGTCGGGGGCCTGGGCGGCGGGCTCGGCCTTCGCCGCCGGCTTGGCGGCCGCGGGCTTGGCCGCGGCGGGCGCCGGGGCGGCGGCGGCCGGCTTGGCCGCCGGGGCCGGGGCGGCGGCAGCGGGCCGGGGCTGCGCGGGGGCGGCCTGGGCCGGCGCGGGTACGGAGGCGGCGGCAGGGGCCGCCGGAGCCGCGGCGGGCGCCGCGGGGGCCGCTGTGGTGGTCTCCGCGGCAGCCGGCGCCGAGGCGGCGGCTCCCGGCTTGTAGTCGGCGAAGAAGTCCCACCAGGCTCGGTCTACCGAGTTCGGGTCCTGGAGGTACTGCTGATAGATCTCGTCGACGAGCCACTCGTTGGGACCGAACGCAGCAGCGGGGTTCTTCCCGGCTTGGTCGTCGGTCGAGATGCTCGAGTTACTGGGGGACTGTGGCGACACGGCGGCAACCGCCCTCTTCCGCTTCACAAGGTGATGGACAGCGGGAATAAAGGCTACGCCCCCTCGGGCGGGTAGGTCAGGCCGAGCAAGGTCATCGTCGCGTAAGTCACATCGGAAACCGTGTTTCGGGCGTGGAAATGGCGGGAAACAAGCGTGGTTCCGCTTCTGCTGCGAGTTCCCGCGGGTGCGCCGATCAAGCCCTGCAGACGCCGTCTGCGGGCGTGTTCCTGATCACACGTGTCAGTCGGCGGGCCCGGCCCGGCGACACGGATGGATCTTGAGGCTCCGGTTCGGACTTTACGTCAACTTTGAACCGATGTCTCTCCCGGAAGGGTGACGAGAATCCGGCAACCACGCTCGGATTCGGCCACTCCGATCCGGCCTCCGTGGAGATCGACGGCCCAGCGGGCGATCGCGAGCCCGAGGCCCGTACCGCCGTCGCCGTTGTGGCCGTTGGACGGGCCCGCGCCACCGCGGTTGAAGCGCTCGAAGACGCGGTGCCACTCCGAGCGGGGAATGCCGGGGCCCTCGTCGAGCACCTCCAGCTCCAGCGACTCCGGCAGCGCGCCGCGCCGGGCCTTCACCGTCACCCGTCCGTGCGCGGGGCTGTGCTTGACCGCGTTGTCGATGAGGTTCGCCACGACCTGGTGGATGCGCTCGGGGTCCGCGTGCGCGGTCAGCTCCGGCGGGGAGACGTCGAGGTGCAGATGGACGTCCGTGCGGGTGCTGCTGCCGGAGCCCGAGGCGATGCCCGCGCGCGCCGGAACGGCCATGTTGGCCTCCTTCAGCACGCCCGACAGATAGGGCCACACCTCGAAGCGCCGCTGTTTGAGCGGTACGACGCCGTTGTCGAGGCGGGACAGGTCCAGCAGCGTCTCCACGAGCCGGCCCAGCCGCTCGGTCTGCTTCAGGGCCGTGCGCATGGTCTCGGGGTCGGCGGTCGTGACGCCGTCCACGATGTTCTCCAGCACGGCGCGCAGCCCCGCGATCGGTGTGCGCAGCTCGTGCGAGACGTTCGCCACCAGCTCCTTGCGCTGACGGTCCTGGGCCTCCAGGTCGTCCGCCATGCGGTTGATCGTCTGCGCCAGGTCGCCCAGCTCGTCGCGCCGGTTCTCCCGCACCCGGCGCGTGTAGTCGCCGTGCGAGATGGCGCCGGCCACCGCGTTCATGTCGTCCAGTGGCGCGGTCAGCGAATGCGCCACGAACTGCGTGATCAGCAGGGTGGCGATCATCGAGAAGACCGTGATGAAGCGCAGCTCCGTGGCCGTGCGCATCGCGATCATCATCAGGCCGGTGGTGATGAGCACCGCGATGACGACGAGCGCGCCCAGCTTCGTCTTGATCGAGAACGGGCGCAGCCCGCCCCAGGGCTGAGGCTGCTCGCCGGGGCCTCTCCGTGCGGCCGGACCGCCGCTCATGGCGTCGGGGTCTCCAGTGCGTAGCCCACACCGTGCACGGTGCGGATCCGCTCGGCGCCGATCTTCCGGCGCAGCGCCTTGATGTGGCTGTCGACGGTGCGCGTGCCGGACGCGTCCGCCCAGTCCCACACCTCGGCCAGCAGCTGCTCCCGGGAGAGCACCGCGCGCGGGGTGTTGGCCAGGCACACCAGCAGGTCGAACTCGGTCGGCGTGAGGTGGACGTCCTCACTCCTGACCCGCACCCGGCGCTGCGCGTGGTCGATCTCCAGCTCGCCCAGGCGCAGGATGCCGCTTCTCGGCGTCGCGGCGGCCAGCGCGGCCCGCTCCACGCGGCGCAGCAGGACGTGCACCCGCGCGGCCAGCTCCCGCATCGAGAACGGCTTGGTCATGTAGTCGTCGGCGCCGACGCCGAGTCCGACCAGCATGTCGGTCTCGTCGTCGCGCGCGGTGAGCATCAGCACCGGCACCGGACGGGCGGCCTGCACCCGGCGGCAGACCTCCAGGCCGTCGAAGCCGGGCAGCATGATGTCGAGGATCAGCAGATCGGGCTGCCAGGCCTCGGCGGTGTCGACGGCGGCCGGGCCGTCACCCGCGGTCTGCACGAGGAAACCCTCGGCACGCAGGCGGGCCGCGATGGCGTCGACGATGGTCGGGTCGTCCTCGACCACCAGCACCCGGCGCTGTGCGCCCGGGGTCGCCGTCGTGCCGTTGTGGGATGTGTGGGTCTGCTCCATCGCCCGCCCCTGAGTTGCTTTCCGGAATGCGTGGGGTCATTCCTTCTGACTGGCTCATGCCTGCGCATGCTTGCGATTGACGCTTGAATGATCCGCGTCAGGGAAGCAGCGTACGGGGAGTAACCGCGCTTCGGCTATCCAGGTCGGACGGCGAGGTGCACGGCGTCCGGAACGCCCCGGGCAACCGGGATCTCTTCGGTACGCACCCGCTGGAACCCGGCATTCCGCAGTGTTCCTTCAAATTCCGGAGAGGGCCGCGCGGACCACACCGCGAGTACGCCGCCGGGTTTCAACACCCTTGCGCAGCTTGCGAGTCCGGCCGGCGAGTACAGCCCGTCGTTGCCGTCGGTGACAGTCCAGTCCGGACCGTTGTCGATGTCCAGGCAGAGGGCGTCGTAAGTGGCGGATGTCTCACGGAGGTGGGCGACGAGATCCGCCTCCACGACGGTGGTGCGGGGATCGGCGAGCGCCCGGCCGGACATGTGCGAAAGGGGTCCGTCGCGGTGCCAGTCCACGACGGCGGGTTCCCGTTCCACGACGGTGATCGCGCCCCAGCGGTCGTTCGCCGCGGCGTGTGCGAGCGAGAAGCCGACGCCCAGGCCGCCGATCAGCACGTCGGGGTCCGCCCGGTCGTCCAGTTCGGCGAGCGCCACGTCGACGAGCAGGCGCTCCGAGCGCCCGTCCGAGGTGTCCATCAGGAAGCACCCGTTGGCGATGATCTGCAGCAACTCCCCGTGCCGGCGCAGCGCGACCTCCCCGTAGGGACCCTCGCGACGGTCCAGCACAACTGGCGTGTCGTAGGCGGCGGTCATGGTCCCATCCTGCACGACCCGCAAAGTGGGTGCGGGGAATTACGGCCGTGACCGGCACGACGGCCGCCGCGCCCCCCGGCCGCCCCGCCACCCGCACGCCCCTCACGCACGCCTCGCGCGTGCCGCCGCGGGTGCCTACGCTCGAGACAGCGTGGGATCTGGCGTGAGGCCGGTGGGGGACCGGCGGGCGACTGGCGGAAGTGCGTGGTGGCTGCATGGCCGCGGAATACCCGTTCGTGGGGCGCGAGGGCGTGCTGGGCGAGCTGCGCGCCGCTCTGGAGGGCGCCGCGGCCGGCCGGGGCGGACTGGTGACGCTGGCCGGGCCCGCCGGCGTCGGCAAGACGCGTACGGCCGAGGAGGCCGCCGGGCACGCCGAGGGTCTGCGCACGCTGTGGACGTGGTGCCCGCCGCAGACCGCCGGGCGGGCGTTCCGGCCCTGGTCGCGGCTGCTGCGCGAGCTGGCCGCCGACGATGTGGCCTGCGGGCGGCTGGTCGCCGCGTCCCCGCCGCTGCGGGCGCTGGTGTCCGGGGCCGGGCCCGCCGTCCTGCGCGGCGCGGACCCGGAGACTGCCCGGCTGCGCCTGACCGCCGACGTGGCCGAACTGCTCGCCACGGCCGCGCGGCGCCGTCCTCTGCTGATCGTCCTGGACGACGCCCACGCCGCCGACGCCTCCTCCCTGCGCCTCCTCCTGGAGACGGCCGACACCGCCCGCACGATGCCGCTCCTGCTGCTGGCCACGGCCCGTGACGAGGAGGCGGCCTGGCACGGCCGGGACCGGGTGCGGGCGCAACTGCTGCGGCGGGGGCGTGTTTTGGAGCTCGGACCGCTTCCGGAGAGCGACGTGGCGGCGCTCGTGGAGGCGGTGACCGGGGCGGTACCGGAGGCGGAGGCGGTGCGGACTCTGGTACGGCGCACCGGCGGCGAGGCGTTCTTCGTCACCGAGCTGCTGCGGAACGGGAGTCGGGGCGGCGGGGCGGCGGACGGGGAGGACGCCGGAGTCTTCCCGGGTGCCGTACGGGCCGCCGTACGGGAGCGGTCGGCCGATCTGACCCCGCGGGCCGCGCGCCTGCTGGACGTGGCCGCCGTGCTCGGCACCCGATTCCGGCTGGACGTGCTGGCGGAGACCGCGGAGGTGCCGTTGGCGGAGGTGCGGGCGCTGCTCGGCGAGGCCGCCGGGGCCGGGCTGCTGGCGGAAGTGGGCGCCCACCGGGCCGCGTTCCGCCACGACCTGCTCCGGGACGCCGTGTACGACGCCCTCACCCCCGGCGACCGCGCCGCGCTCCACCACGCCGCGGCGGAGGTCCTGGCCGGTTACGCCCGCCGCGGCCGCGACACCGGCCCCGCGGAGGTAGCCCACCACCTGTTCCTCGCCGGCCCCGAACACGCGACGGCCGCGGCCCGCTGCGCCCGCGAGGCGGCAGCCCGGGCGGAGGCACTGTCCGCCTTCGAGGACGCGGCCCGCTGGTACGAGCGCGCGGTGGACGCCTGGACCGCCGGCGCCGACCCTGTGCCGGGTGGTCGTGCCGGGCACGCGGCCGCGGGGTCCCCCGATCGTGCCGAGCTGGTCGAGACGCTGCTCGGGCTCGGGGCCGCTCGGCTCGGCGCGGGGGAGCGGGAAGCCGCTCGGGAGACGCTGCTGGAGGCCGCCGTGCTGGCGCGGGAGCTCGGGCGGCCGGATCTGCTGGCGCGGGCGGCGCTCGGGCTCGGTACCGGGCCCGTCGGGTTCGAGGTCGACCTGGACGACCGTCAGCAGGCCGACCTGCTGACGGAGGCGAGGGCCGCCCTCGGCGCCGGCAGCCCGGCCCTGCGCGCCGCCGTCACCGCCCGGCTGTCGCTGGCCGCAGGGCTCGTCGAGCCGGTGGGGCGGCGGCTGGCGCTGGCCGAGGAGGCCGTCGAGACGGCTCGCGAGGCCGGTGATCCGGTGACCCTCGCCGTGGCCCTGGCCGCGCTGTGCGACGCCCGGCCCGGCCCCGACCACTGCCGTGACCGGCTCGGCTGGTCCGCCCGGATCGTGGAGACCGCCCGCGAACTGCGCGACCCGGTCCTCGAACTCCTCGGCCGGCGTCTGCGGTCGGTCGCGCTGATGGAGACGGGCGCGTTCGCCGAGGCGGACGCGGAGGCCGCGGCGTACGAGGCGGTCGTACGACCGCTGCGGCGCCCCCTGTACGCCTGGTACGTGCCGCTGTGGCGCGGCACGCGGGCGCTGATGGAGGGCCGGTACGAAGACTGCGCGGCCGAACTCGACGAGGTCGAGCGGCTGGGCCGCAGAGCGGGCAGCGCGAACGCCGGCCTCCTCGCCGTGACCCAGCGCTGGTGCCTGTACACGGAGACGGGCGACCGCGCCGGGCTTCAGGGCATCATGGCCGAGGCGGCCGTGCTGGAACGCTTCCCGCTGCTGTGGCCGCGTGTCACGCTGGCCCTCCTGGCCGCCCAGTCCGGGCGCCCGGAAGAGGCGGCGCGCCGCCTGTCGGCCGTGTCGCCCCGGCTGCGCCGAGCGCCCCGGGACAGCGAGTGGCTGCCGATGCTCGCGCAGGCCGCGGAGACCGTGGCCGCCGTGGGCTCCCACCCCGCCGCTCCCGTCCTGTACGAGCTGCTCGCCCCCTACACCGGCCTGTTCGTGGTGGAGGGCATCGGCGCGGCGGTACGGGGTCCCGTCGACCGGCACCTCGCCCTGCTGGCCGCGGCCCTGGGCGAGCCGGAACGCGCCCGCGCGCACCGGACCGAGGCCCTGCGGGCGGCCGAGGCGGCGGGCGCGGTCGCCCTGGCCGACCGGATCGCGCACGAGACGGCACACTCCCCGGCGCCCGCCGCGCCCGCCGCGCCCGACACCGCCCTCTTCCGGCGCGAAGGCCCCCTCTGGCACCTGCGCTACGCCGGTCGCGAGGTACGGGTGCCCGACAGCAAGGGCCTGCGCGACCTCGCCGTCCTCCTCTCCCGCCCCGGCACCCCCGTGCCCGCCGTCGAGCTTGCGTCGCCCGGGCCCGCGGGGACCCTCGACGGCGACGGCAGGGGCCTTCACCCCCAGGGCGACACCGGTGAGGCCGTCGACGCCGTCGCCCGGGCCGCGTACCGCCGTCGGCTGCGGGAGCTGGAGGAGGAGGCGCGGGACGCCGACGCCGCGGGGGACGCGGGGCGCTCGGAGCGGATCGCCGTCGAGCGGGACGCCCTCGTCGGGCAGCTCGCCGCGGCGTACGGGATCGGGGGCCGGGTCCGCCGTACCGGGTCCCCCGCCGAACGCGCCCGCACGGCCGTCACCGCCCGGGTCCGGGCCGCCGTGGAGCGCGTCGCCGCCGTCCATCCCGAGCTCGGCCGCCATCTGCGCTCGGCCGTGCGCACCGGCACCCTCTGCGTCTACGAGCCGGAACAGCCCCCGGCGTGGCGCCTGTGAGACGCAGCCTCACATCGTGCCGCCCGATCTGACGCCTCCTCCTGCGACAAGAGACGCCCGAGGGAAGGCAGGACACCATGCCCCGTACATCCAAGGCCGAGGCCGGACTCCAGGTGGACGAGCCGGTCATGGAAGGCCGCTACGCGCAGGTCGGCCCGTACACCGTCGGCTACGAGACCATGAAGGCCGACATGGACCCCGCGCCGCTGTTCCGGGGCCTGCCCGACGACCGCTGCCAGTGCCCGCACTGGGGCCAGGTCGTCAGCGGCAGGCTCGTCCTGCGCTACGCCGACCACGACGAGGTCTTCCACGCCGGCGACGCCTACTACGGCGCCCCCGGCCACCTCCCCCTCGTCTTCGCCGGCACCGAGATCGTCGAGTTCAGCCCCACCGCCGAGCTGAACGCCACCATGGAGGTCATCGGCCGCAACCTCGCCGAGGCCGAGGGCCGGTCATGAGCACCGCGACCGACACCCGCGTGCGGGAACTCGCCGACCTCTTCGTGCGGTTCCTGCGGACCGGCACGGCCCCCGAGGGGCTGTTCACGGACGACGTGTTCCTCGACCTGACGCTGCCGCAGTGGCGGTTGCAGGCCCGCGGACGCGAGGAGGCCGTCGCGCTGCGCCGCCGCGGCCACCCCGCCCCCGGCACGGTGCCCCGCCACCGCCTCGACGCCACCCCCACCGGCTTCGTCCTCGAGTTCGAGGAGACCTGGGAGGACGCACAAGGCACCTGGTACTGCCGTGAGTTGATGCGCGCGGACGTCCGGGACGGCCGTATCGCCGAGGCCGCCGTGTACTGCACCGGCGACTGGGACCAGGCGACCCGGGACGCGCACGCCCGGGAGGTGGTCCTGCTCAGGCCCTAGACGAGAACGCGGAAGGGGGCGGACGTAGGAAACGCCTTAGAGGTTCCTGAGAATCGGCTCCCACGTGGCGTCGGTCATAGACAGTGGCCCGTGGGGCCCCGAAAGGTGGGGTGGAACGGAAGGAGCACCTCACCGTGGAACCCGCCGCGACGGCCGACACCCTCTCCTCGGCCGCGCCCCTCCCCGAGGTCTCCGACCTGCTGGACGGCCTGCCACGGCAGCGGGGCCCGGCCGCGTCACCGGCAGCGACCGGCGCACGCCGCACGGCCGGCCTCCGGCGTCTTCGGCCCTGGCGTCTCCTGCCGACCCCCGCCGGCACCCCGGTCACCTTCGGCTACGCCGCCGTCCTCGCCGTCACCTCTCTCGTCGCGGCCTACGCCCCCCCGGCCCTCGTCGGCGCCCTGCAGCAGGGCTCCAGCACGGACGTGGCCCACCTCGTCCGCACCCCCGCGCTGGTCCTGCTGGCCAGCGCGCTGTGGGTGGCGGGCGGGCTCGTCTCGCCGTACGTCCTGTGCTTCCTGCTCGTGCTGACCGCCCTGGAGCGGCGCATAGGCGGCGCCCGCGCGGTCGTCGTCTTCCTCCTCGGCCACGTCCTGGCCACCCTCGCGACCGAGGGCTCCGTGGGGCTGGCCGTCCTGGCCGGGCACCTCCCGGACAGTTCCCTGCACCGCCTCGACTACGGCATCAGCTTCGGCGTGGCCGCCGCCGTCGGCTCCCTCGCCGGCCTGCTCCGGCCCTGGCTGCGCTGGCCCCTGCTGATCCTGTTCGGCGGCATGCTGGTGGAGGACCTGATCGAGTTCACGGACCCGATGACCAACTGGGGCCATCTGATCTCCCTCGCGCTAGGCGTGGCGACCTGGCCGCTGGTGCGCCGCTGGCGACACGAGGCCCTCGCGGCCCGCGCTTAGGGCCTGTCGTTTGGATCAGCTCGGCGTCGCGGGGCCTGGCACGCACTCCCCCAGAGGGGGCACCCCCAGCCGCGTTGTCGTCACTCGCCGACTCCCCCACTCTCGGCTTCGCTCGAGCGGGGGGACCCCCATCGCGTCGACTTCCCTCCTCCGCCTTGCAGCCGCACGCACGAGACCCCGATCGGGTCGGCCATGACGCACCGTCCCCTGCAGCCGACCCGATCCAAACGACAGGCCCTAGCTAGACGCGCGGTGCGCCCGTCACCGACATCACCAGGGAGTACAGCGTGGTCGCGGCCGCGATGAACAGGCGGTTGTTCTTCGGGCCGCCGAACGTCACGTTGGCCACCGTCCCGGGCACCTGGAGCCGGCCGATGAGGGTGCCGTCCGGGTCGTAGCAGTGCACCCCGTCCTCCAGGGCCGCGGCCCACAGCCGGCCCTGGTCGTCGAGGCGGATGTTGTCGTAGTGCACGCCCTCTTCGGCCGCGGCGAAGACCTCCCCGCCGGACAGCGTGCCGTCCTCGGCGACGTCGAAGACGCGGATGCGGGCGGCCCGCGAGTCGGAGACGTACAGCCGCCGCTCGTCCGCCGAGAGGATCACGCCGTTGGGCCCCTCGAACCCGTCGGCGGCCAGGTGCACCCGCCCGCTCGCCGGGTCGATCCGGTAGAGGTGGCACGCGCCGATCTCGGACTCGGCGCGGTGGCCCTCGTAGTCGCTGAGGATGCCGAAGTCCGGGTCGGAGAAGAAGACCGTGCCGTCGGAGCGCACGACCGCGTCGTTCGGGCTGTTGAGGCGCTTGCCGTCGTAGCGGTCGGCGAGGACGGTGAGCGTGCCGTCGGGCTCCGTGCGGGTCACCCGCCGGTTGCCCTGCTCGCAGCTGACCAGCCGCCCCTGCCGGTCCAGGGTGTTGCCGTTGACGTGACCGGCGGGGTGACGGAAGACGCTCACCGCGCCGGTGGCCTCGTCCCAGCGCAGCAGCCGGTCGTTCGGGATGTCGCTCCAGACCAGCTGCCGCCACGCGGGCAGGTACAGCGGCCCCTCCGCCCAGCGGCAGTCGTCGTGGAGCACCTCCAGCCGCCCGTCGCCGTTGGCACAGCGCCCCGTGAGGAAGCGGTCGTCCAGAACCTCGTACAGGCCGTTGACCACGTGACCGGACATGTCCACCCCTCGCTGCGTTCGTTCGGAACAAGATCCAACCTACGCGGTGTCAGACCGCTTCTGATCGCTTTCAGCGAACGTCCCGAAACCTCGGGAACATCCGCGGAGTCCCGCGCATTGAGTCGGCATAGCTCAACTTGACTGCCGAAGGGGAGATCATGGCTTCGACGTCCACACCGCTCACTCTGCCTGTGCTGCCGCTCGACGACGAGGTCGTGCTGCCCGGCATGGTGGTTCCGCTGGACCTCAACGACGCCGACGTACGCGCCGCGGTGGAGGCCGCCCAGGCCGCCGCCCGGTCCGAGCCCGGGAAGCCCAAGGTCCTCCTGGTTCCACGCATCGACGGGACGTACGCGAGCACCGGTGTCCTCGGCACCGTCGAGCAGGTCGGCCGGCTGGCCGACGGTGACCCGGGCGCGCTGATCCGCGGCCGCGGCCGCGTGAAGATCGGCGCCGGCACCACCGGGCCGGGTGCGGCGCTGTGGGTCGAGGGCACGCGGATCGACGAGACCGTTCCCGAGCCGCTGCCCGGTCACGTCGCCGAACTGGTCAAGGAGTACAAGGCCCTCGCCACCGCCTGGCTGCGCAAGCGCGGCGCCTGGCAGGTCGTGGACCGGGTGCAGGCCATCGACGACGTCTCCCAGCTCGCCGACAACTCCGGCTACTCGCCCTTCCTGACGACCGAGCAGAAGATCGAACTGCTGGAGACCACCGACCCGGTTGCCCGTCTCAAGCTCGCCACCCAGCACCTGCGCGACCACCTCGCCGAGCAGGACGTCGCCGAGACCATCGCCAAGGACGTCCAGGAGGGCGTCGACAAGCAGCAGCGCGAGTTCCTGCTGCGCCGCCAGCTGGAGGCCGTGCGCAAGGAGCTGCGCGAACTCAACGGCGAGGCGGACGGCGAGGAGTCCGACGACTACCGCGCCCGCGTGGAGGCCGCCGACCTGCCGGAGAAGGTCCGCGAGGCCGCCCTCAAGGAGGTCGACAAGCTGGAGCGGTCCAGCGACCAGTCGCCCGAGGGCTCCTGGATCCGTACCTGGCTGGACACGATCCTCGAACTGCCGTGGAACGACCGGACCGAGGACGCCTACGACATCCAGGGCGCCAAGGCCGTCCTCGACGCCGAGCACGCGGGCCTGGAGGACGTGAAGGAACGCATCACCGAGTACCTGGCGGTCCGCAAGCGCCGCACCGACCGCGGCCTCGGCGTCATCGGCGGCCGGCGCGGCGGTGCCGTCCTGGCCCTCGTCGGCCCGCCCGGCGTCGGCAAGACCTCGCTCGGCGAGTCCGTCGCGCACGCCATGGGCCGCAAGTTCGTCCGCGTCGCCCTCGGCGGCGTCCGCGACGAGGCGGAGATCCGCGGCCACCGCCGTACGTACGTCGGCGCGCTGCCCGGCCGGATCGTGCGCGCGATCAAGGAGGCCGGTTCGATGAACCCGGTCGTCCTGCTCGACGAGATCGACAAGGTCGGCTCGGACTTCCGGGGCGACCCCGCGGCGGCCCTCCTGGAGGTACTGGACCCGGCGCAGAACCACACCTTCCGCGACCACTACCTGGAGGTCGAACTCGACCTCAGCGACGTGGTGTTCCTCGCCACCGCCAACGTCCTGGAGGCCATCCCGGAGGCCCTCCTCGACCGGATGGAGCTGGTCCGCCTGGACGGCTACACCGAGGACGAGAAGGTCGTCATCGCCCGCGACCACCTGCTCCCGCGCCAGCTGGAGCGGGCGGGCCTGGACAAGGACGAGGTCACCCTCGACGAGAGCGCCCTGCGCAAGCTGGCCGGCGAGTACACCCGCGAGGCGGGCGTGCGCACCCTGGAGCGCTCGATCGCGCGGCTGCTGCGGAAGGTCGCGGCCCAGCACGAACTGGGCGAGCGGGAGCTGCCGTTCACCATCACGGACGGTGACCTGCGCGGCCTGATCGGCCGTCCGCACCACGTCCCGGAGTCGGCCCAGGACCCGGCGGAGCGCCGTACGTCCGTGCCCGGTGTGGCGACGGGCCTGGCGGTCACCGGCGCGGGCGGCGACGTCCTGTTCGTCGAGGCGTCCCTCGCGGACCCCGAGACGGGCGCGGCGGGCCTGACGCTCACCGGCCAGCTCGGCGACGTCATGAAGGAGAGCGCGCAGATCGCCCTGTCCTTCCTGCGCTCGCACGGCGCGGAACTGGAGCTGCCGGTCGCGGACCTCAAGGACCGGGGTGTGCACATCCACTTCCCGGCGGGCGCGGTGCCGAAGGACGGCCCCAGCGCCGGCGTCACGATGACGACGGCCCTGGCGTCCCTGCTGTCGGGCCGCCTGGTCCGCACGGACGTGGCGATGACCGGTGAGGTCTCGCTGACCGGCCGGGTCCTGCCGATCGGCGGGGTGAAGCAGAAGCTGCTGGCCGCGCAGCGGGCGGGGGTCACCACGGTGATCATCCCCAAGCGCAACGAACCCGACCTGGACGACGTCCCGGCCGAGGTGCTGGACAAGCTCGACGTCCACGCCGTGACCGACGTCCGCCAGGTCCTGGAACTGGCGCTCGCGCCCGCGACGAGCGGCGCCGAGCCGGAGGTTCCGGTGGCGGCGTGACGGACGCCGCCGGACAGGCAGGGCCCGGGTCCCGTGAGGGAGGCCCGGGCCCTCGCCGTACGCAAGCGTCTCAGCCGTTCGCGAGCGCCTGGACGCGGTCCAGGGCGCCGTTGAACTTGTCGTGGTCGCCGACGGTCGGACCGGAGGAGGTGTACTGCCACATCGTGTAGTAGCCCCAGCCGGCCGGCAGCGTCCCCGGGTCCGAGGCGTACCGCGCGATCCACAGAGGGTTGTTCGCCGCGAAGCCGCCGTAGTTGCCGGTGCAGTCGGTCCACCAGCTGGTGGCCGTGTAGATCACGGCGTCCCGGCCGGTGCGCGACCGGTAGGTGTTCAGGAAGTCGGCGATCCAGCTCACCATGGCGCTCTGCGACTTGCCGTAGCACGCGGCGCCGTACGGATTCCACTCGATGTCGAGGACGCCGGGGAGGGTCTTGCCGTCGCGGGACCAGCCGCCGCCGTTGGCCACGAAGTAGTTGGCCTGGGTCGCTCCGCTGGTGGTGTCGGGGGTCGCGAAGTGGTAGGCGCCGCGGATCATGCCGACGTCGTAGGAGCCGTTGTACTGCTGGGCGAAATAGGGGTTGGTGTAGTACGTCCCCTCGGTCGCCTTGGTGTAGGCCCACCGGACCCCGCTGCTCCACAGGGTCGACCAGGCGACGTTGCCCTGGTGGCCGGAGACGTCGACGCCCTCGGTCTGGGTGACGGCGGTGGGGGCGGGGGAGCCGTGCTGCCCGTCGTGCGCGAGGACGCCCATGCCCATGCGGGCGGAGCCGCGGGCCGGGGTGGTCGCCGCGTCGGCCGGAGCGGCGAGGGCGAGGGTGAGGGCGGTGAGCAGGAGGCCGGCGAGGAAGAGGCGCCGGGGGCGGAGCGGGTTCGGTCTGTGCACGGGCATGGCGTGCCTCCGAAGGCTCGGTGATGCTCGGTGGGGGGAACCCTGGGCGCCGGTGGCCGGCCGTCGCGAGCGGCTCGGCCCCGGCTCGTCAACGAAGCTACGCACGTAGACGAGCGGCTGGGAAGAGGGGCCGGACGGTGCCGTTGGTCTAGCCCTGCGAAATACTGGCGGAGCTGCGGCGATGACGGGGTCTGGCGGAAACTTTCAGTACGGGGAAAACCGAGGCAGGGACTGACGTGCACGAAGGCGCGAACGGCGACGGACGCCGGCTCTCAGCGGAGCCGCCGGCGAGTGGTGCAGACCAGGAGTACCTGTCCCTGGAACGCGAACTGACGATCCTGTTCCGGCGCGCCCGCGCCAACCAGGGCGAGATGGCCCGCGAGGTCCACCCCGACCTGGAGTCGGCCGCCTACGGCCTGCTGATCCGGCTCGACGAGTGCGGACGCCAGCGCGCGACCGAACTCGCCGCCTACATCGGCGTCGGCAAGGCCACCATGTCCCGTCAGCTCCGGGCCCTGGAGGAGCTCGGCCTGGTCGCCCGCGAGCCCGACCCGGCCGACGGACGCGCCTGGCTGGTGCACCTGACCCGGGAGGGGCACGCGCGGGTCGCCAGGGTGCGCGACGCCCGACGGGCCCGGTACGTCAGCCAGCTCTCCCACTGGGACCGCGGGGAGGTGGCCCAACTCGCCTACCTGCTGGGCCAGTTGAATCGCGGTATGGAGCGGTAGCAGAGCGGGCCCGCGGGGTTGCGGCCGTACGTCAAGAGTGCGTCATGTGGTGCCGGACGCTGAGAGCACGGCGACCGGCGACCGTACCTAGGGGCGACAGGACGGCGACTCCCGCAGAAGGGCAACCCCGTGATCCCGCACCGCATCGTGCTCGCCTCGGCCACCGGCCTCATCGCAGCGTTCGCGCTGGCGGCGTGCAGCTCCGCCGGCACCGACGCCTCCCGCACGGGCTCCGGCACCGTCACCCCGGCGGCCGTGGCCTCGTCCGCCCCCGCCGCCTCCGCACCGGCCACCCCCACCGCGGCCGCGGGCGGACAGACGGTCACGACCGCCGTGCGCGGCGCCGGCGGCACGGTCGCCGACGGCAACGGGATGACCCTCTACCGCTACGGCCGGGACCGGCCGAACCCGTCCCGGTGGACGTGTTCCGGGGCCTGCGTGAAGACGTGGATCCCGGTGATCGTGCAGGGCGCGGTGCGGACCTCCGGGGTGGACAAGGCCCTGCTCGGCACGGTCCACCGCGACGGCAGGACGCAGCTCACCCTGGCCGGCTGGCCCCTGTACCGCTACGTCGGCGACACCGCGGCCGGGCAGACCAACGGCCAGGGCAAGGACGGGCAGTGGCACGCCGTCACCCCGACCGGCTGAGCCTGTGCCGCCGCGCGCCTCAGGGAAGTTCGACGTACACGACCGTCGCGTCGTCGTGCGCCTTGCCGCGCCGCGGACGCTCCCGCTCGTCGGCCCGTTCCAGCTCCCGGACCCGGTTCACCAGCGCCTGCGCCCCCTCCTTGCGCACGAACCGCAGGCAGTCGTCCCAGCCGCCCTCCCCGAACCGGTCCACCCACCGCGCGGCCCCGTCCGTCAGCGCGGCCAGCGCCCGCACCCGGCCCCGCGGCACCGCGCCGGTCACCGCCCGCGCCGCCACGGCCGGATCGGCCGCCGCCGTGAAGAAGCCGCCCTCCTTGTTGCGGACCGTCGCGTCCACGATCGCGTCCGTGGCCAGCGAGGCCGCCGGCAGGCGGGAGAGACGGTCGTCCAGCACGGCCGTCACCGCGCCGTCCGGGGACCGCAGCAGCAGGGCCGAGTCGGACAGCACCAGGTACGCGACCGTCTCCGCGTCCCACCGGGCCACGACCACGGTCGCCTGCGGTGTGCGCGGGTGAGAAAGGTCACAGGTCCGCGCATGTGCCGCGGCGGTACGGGTGATGGCCCGGGACAGCACCTCGGTCAGCGGCACATCCGGGAGGGAAACGGTCAGTTCGGTCAGCGCGCCGCCCAGGCGGGCCGTGTACCAGGGGACCGAATGCAGACAGCCGGTGCCGCCGCGCGGCGGCGTCACGCCGTCCAGGACGACCACCGCGCCGCCCTGGCCGGAAGCGGGCAGCGCCACCGCGGCGAAGTCCTCGTTGGGCCGGCCGGGATCACCGGGTTCCGAAACAAGTTCCGTACGCATCCGGCCAGTCTCCACGACGTCTTCACAGCGTTCACCAAAGGCTGCCACCAGTCGCCGAATTGGCGCACTCGCGCAGGTCAGGCGTCTGATTTGGGAGGTAATCCGTTGTTCCGGGAAAGCGCGGCGGCGAATACTGCCACCGCCCGTGGCAGACGTCCAACCGGCGCACCCGGCAGGGCGTCCGCAAGCGCCGGAGGAACTTGCCCGCCAACTCCTCTCCGGGGTTCACTCCTTCGGGTGGCGGGTCAGGTGATGCGCGACCGCTGCCCAACGAAGTTGGGAGGGTCGGGACCCGTACCCGGGTGCGCGGTCGGCGCCAGTTGACGCAACGTCACCCGGGCCCACGAGTATCACGAGTCAGGAATGCGAGCACCGGTGCAGAAGACGCGGCCTCGTCGCACAGGCAAGCAGACGGCCTCCCAAGGGAGTTCGGAGCAGCCCTCGGGCACCGTCACCGGCAAGGGCCGGCCCACCCACGTACGCAATCGGCTCATCGTCGCCGTGGCCGTCGTGGCCGCCGCCATAGCCGGCGCGGGAGCCCCGTCCGTCCTGGCCGCCTCCGGGCAGCTCAAGGACTCCCAGGACCTGGTGACGCTGGCCGGGCAGACCCAGGACGCCCTGGTCCTCGCGCACTCCCTGGCCGACGAGCGGGACGACGTCACGTCGTACATCGCGGCCGGCCGGTCCAAGGCGAAGGCGCCCTCCGAGCAGCGCAGCGCCCGCGTCGACCGGCAGATCGAGGAGCTGCGCGCCGACCCCGACATCCCCGCCTCGCTCCGCGGCGATCTCGACGGCATCGCGAGCCTGCGCCGCTCCGCGCTCACCGGCAAGAGCAGCGCGCTGCAGACGCACGACGCCTACTCCGCGGCCATCGCCGGACTCCACCGGCTCGCCGAGCAGCTCGCCGAGAAGATGCCGCCCGGGGCCGGCGGCGGCGCCCACGCGCTCGCCCAGCTCGACACCGCCGTACAGCAGTCGGCCGCGGCCCGTGGGCTGCTGCTGGCGGCCCTCGGCGTGCCCCGCTCCACGCAGACCGTCATCAGCCCCACCACCGGCCTGCCGACGACGACCGCCACCTCCTCCGCGGCCGACACCAAGACGCGCGACGCCCTGACCGCCGCCGCCCAGCAGGCCCGGCTGCGTTCCGACGCCGCCCTCGCCGGCTTCCGCGAGACGGCGCCCAAGGCGGCCCTCGCGTCGTACGACTCCACGGTCACCGGCTCCGAGGTCAACCAGGCCGAGAAGTACCTGGCCTCCCTCACCGACCAGCCGACCCTGAGCGACTCCGAACTCGGCACCTCCGCCTCCAAGGTCGACGCCGCGCTCTCCGCCCGCGTCGACATGATGCGCGGCGTCGAGTCCGCCCTCTACGACCACCGCACCAAGGACCTCGCGAAGCTGCGCGACGACGACGTCACCGCGCTGGAGATCCGCATCGCCCTCCTGGGCGCGCTGATGCTCCTCGCCGTCGGCGTCGCCACGGGGATGGCCCGCAGCCTCACCCGCCCGCTGTCGGTCCTGCGCCGCGGCTCCGCCCGGCTCGCCGAGTCGGCCGACCCCGCCGCCGAGGAACCGGTCACCTTCACCGGCCGCAACGACGAGTTCGCCCAGGTCGTGCGGTCCGTCAACGCCCTGCACGCGCACGCAGCCGCGCTGCACGAACGCGTCACCACGCTGGAGTCCGACCGCAAGCACCTCGTCGGGCAACGGCAGAAGATGGCCGACGCCCGCGAGGAACTGCGCGCCGAACTGACCGACTCCGCGGCCCAGTTGGAGCGCCTGCGGGACAGCATCGGCGGCACCTTCGTGAACCTGGCGCTGCGCACGCTCGGCCTGGTCGAGCGCCAGCTGACGGTCATCGAGGGCCTGGAGGAGCGCGAGCAGGACCCCGAGCGCCTCGCGACCCTGTTCAAGCTCGACCACTTCGCCACGGTCATGCGCCGCCACAGCGAGAACCTCCTGGTCCTCGCCGGCACGGAGCACGTCCAGCAGCACGCCGGCCCGGTCCCGCTGGTCGACGTGGTGCGGGCCGCGGTCAGCGAGATCGAGCGCTACGAGCGGGTGCGCATCTCCGCGCTTCCCCCGCACGCGCACGTGGCGGGCTTCGCCGCGGACGACCTCTCGCACCTGCTGGCCGAGCTGCTGGAGAACGCGACCTCGTTCTCCCCGCCGGACATGCCCGTCGAGATCTCCGGCTGGCTGCTGGAGAACGGCGAGGTCATGCTCTCCGTCCAGGACGAGGGCATCGGCATGACGGCCGACCGGATGACCCGCCTGAACGCCCGGCTGGCCGAGTTCGACCCCGAGTCGCCCTATGACCAGGAGGGCGAGGAGGGCCTCGGCCTCGGCCTGTACGTCGTCGCCCGCCTCGCCCACCGGCACGGCGTCCGCGTCCAGCTGCGCGAGCAGAAGCAGGGCGGGGTGGCCGCGGTCGTCGTCGTTCCCGGACCCCTGCTGGCGGCCGCCCCGTCGTCCGCGGTGCCGGCCTCGGCGTCCTCGCTGCCGCACACCCAGCACACCTTCTCCCTCCCCGGCGCCGACGCCGAGGCCAACTCCAACCTCCTGCCCGCCCGCACCACCGACCCCTTGGTGGCCCTGGCGGAGAAGGCGGTACAGCAGAGCCCTCAGGCCCAGGACGCCGTGACGGAGCCGACCGGGGCCGCGCAGCCGGTGGCGGACCTTCCCGCCCCGCGCCCGGCCGCCGAGTCCGCGGACGACTTCGCCGCCGCCGAGGCGTCCGGCGCCCCCGCGGCGCCCGCGGAAGCGGCGCCCGCCCCGGAGCGCCCGGCCGAGACCACCATGGAGCTCCTGATCCCGGGCCCGGCGACGGAGGAACCGGCCCTCGCGCCGGCCGACGTGCCGGAGCCCACCGCCCACCCGGCGGCCGACCTGCCGGAGGCGCACGGCCGTCCGGCGGAGGCGACGGCCGAGCAGGGGTCCGCTCACTCCCGGACCGCCCCGGAGCCCGAGGCCGCCGGCGAACACCCCCGTACCCCGGACGAGGAGGAGCCCGTCACCGCGAAGGGCCTTCCCAAGCGCACCCCGAAGATCACCGCCCCCAACCAGGCACCCCGCCCGCGCAGCGGATCCGTCGACGCCGATGCTCTGCGCCGCAGGCTGGGCGGCTTCCGCCGGGGGGCGGAGGCCGGCTTCCGCGACGTACAGGCGGAGATCGCCGAACAAACAGGTCAGACCCAGGCACCCGGCACAGAATCAGCCACATCCGAAGAAGCCACGGGGGGCACAGTCGAGGAGGCAAGCAGTTGACCGCGCCCAGTACCTTCGGACTGAGCAGTGAAGCCCGCAACCTGCACTGGCTGCTGACGAACCTGGTCGAGGAGGTGCCGGGCATCCAGTCGGTGGCGGTCGTCTCCTCCGACGGCCTGCTCCTGCTCTCCTCCGACCAGTCGCGCAACGACGAGGCCCGACAGGCGCAGACCCGCACGGCGGCGAAGGGCCCCCGTGGCTCCGCCGCCGACCTCGCCACCATCGTCTCCGGCATCGGCAGCCTCACCATCGGCGCCGCCCGGCTGATGGACTCCGGCCCCGTGAAGCACACGATGGTCGCGATGGACGAGGGCAGCCTGTTCGTGATGTCCATCAGCGACGGCTCACTGCTCGGCGTGCACGGCTCCGCGGACTGCGACATGAGCGTGGTGGCGTACCACATGGCGCTGTTCGTCGGCCGCGCCGGCCACGTCCTGACCCCCGAGCTCCGCAGCGAGCTGCGCAAATCCCTGGAGCACGAGTCCACGGGGAGTGCCCGATGACCGGTGACCAGCACAAGAGGCAGTCGCTGCCCGTGCGCGGCGGCGACCGCAAGCCGGCCCGCGTCCGCCCCTACTCGCTCACCGGCGGCCGTACCCGCTTCGGACACGTCCTCCTCGTGGAGACGTTCGTCGCGGCGCTCGAGGCCCCCCAGGAGCGCAAGGAACTGACGAATGGTTCCCTCAGCACCCGGGTCATGCCCGAGATGCGGGCCATCGTCGAACTGTGCCGCCGTATGCGCACGGTGGCCGAGATCGCCGCGCTGCTGAAGATGCCGCTCGGCGTGGTCCGCGTGCTGCTCAGCGATCTCGCGGACCAGGGAAAGATCCGTGTATACGGCACCGGGACCGGCCACGGCACGGGCCGTCCGGACCGCGCTCTGCTGGAAAGGGTGCTGAGTGGACTCCGCCGTCTCTGACGCCGCTGGCGTCGCCGCCTTCGTCGACCCCGACGAGAACCTGCAGTCCTGGCAGACGGACCGCACCCGCGCCCCGATCGCCACGAAGATAGTCGTGGCGGGCGGGTTCGGCGTCGGCAAGACGACCCTCGTCACCGCCGTCTCGGAGATAACGCCCCTGCAGACCGAGGCGCTGATGACGGAGGCCAGCGAGGAGACCGACGACCTCTCCGCCACCCCGGAGAAGCTGACCACCACCGTGGCCATGGACTTCGGCCGCCTCACGCTCGTCGACGACCTGGTGCTCTACCTGTTCGGCACGCCGGGCCAGCAGCGGTTCTGGTTCATGTGGGACGACCTCGTGCGCGGCGCGATCGGCGCCGTCGTCATGGCCGACACCCGAAGGCTGAAGGACTGCTTCCCCGCGCTCGACTACTTCGAGAGCTGCGGACTGCCGTACGTCGTCGCGGTCAACCACTTCGACGGCAGCGAGGTGTTCGAACCGGAGGACGTGCGGGAGGCGTTGACGATCCCCGCGCACATACCTGTAATGATCATGGATGCGCGGCGGAGGATCTCGGTGATCGAGACTCTCCTGTCCCTCGTCGGCCACGCGCTCGACGAGACCCCCGAGTAGTCGCCCTCTTAGGAGCAGTCACCCGCATGCGGAAGATACTCGTCGTAGGAGCCGGCCAGTCCGGACTCCAGCTCGCCCTCGGCCTCCAGTCGCACGGGTACGAGGTCACCCTGATGTCCAACCGGACGGCGGACGAGATCCGCTCCGGCCGGGTCATGTCGACGCAGTGCATGTTCCACACGGCACTGCAGCACGAGCGCGATCTCCAGCTGAACTTCTGGGAGTCCCAGGCCCCGAAGATCGAAGGACTCGGCGTCTCGGTGGCGGCCCCCGGCTCCTGGAGCGAGGGTCCGGCCGCCCGTGCGATCGACTGGGTGGGCGACCTCGACGGGTTCGCGCAGTCGGTCGACCAGCGGGTGAAGATGGCCGGCTGGATGGAGACCTTCGCCCAGCGCGGCGGCCAGCTGGTCATCCACGGCGCGGCCGTGTCCGACCTCGACTACTTCTCCCGCGCCTACGACCTGGTGCTGGTGTCGGCGGGCAAGGGCGAGCTGGTCTCGATGTTCGGCCGGGACGCCTCGCGCTCCCCCTACAGCGAGCCGCAGCGCGCCCTCGCCGTCTCCTACGTGCACGGACTCGGCCCGCGTCCCGAGCACCCGGACCGTGAGGCGGTCCGCTGCAACCTGGTCCCGGGCGTGGGCGAGCTGTTCGTCATGCCGACGCTCACCACCTCCGGCCGCGCCGACATCCTGTTCTGGGAGGGCATACCCGGCGGCCCGCTCGACGTCTTCAACGGCGTCAAGGACCCGGCGGAGCACCTCTCCCTGACCCTGGAACTCATGGAGCGGTACACGCCCTGGGAGTACGCGCGGGCCACCAAGGTCGAACTGACCGACGCGGGCGGCACGTTGTCCGGCCGCTACGCCCCGACCGTCCGCAACCCCATCGGCCGTCTCCCCGGCGGCGGCCTGGTCCTCGGTGTCGCCGACGTCGTCGTCGCCAACGACCCGATCACCGGGCAGGGCTCCAACTCCGCCTCCAAGTGCGCCGCCGCCTACCTCGCGTCGATCCTGGAGAACGGCGAGAAGGAGTTCGACGAGAGCTGGATGCAGGCGACGTTCGACCGCTACTGGGAGACGGCCCAGCACGTCACCAAGTGGACCAACGCCATGCTCGCGCCGCCGCCGGAGCACATCCTCAACCTGATCGGCGCCGCCGGACAGCTGCAGCCGGTCGCCGACCGGTTCGCCAACGGCTTCAACAACCCGGCCGACTTCGAGAACTTCTTCTACGAGCCCCAGAAGACGGAGGCCTACCTGGCCTCGGTCACCGGAGCCTGATCGCCGTCCGGCCGCACGGCCCCGAGGATGGGAAACGAGGCGATCGGGGACACCTTGATCTGCTCGCCCGTCCTGGGGGCCTGGATCACCTTTCCCGCGCCCAGGTACATCGCCACATGCGTCGCCTCGGGGAAGTACACCACCAGGTCACCGGGGCGCAGCCGGTCGAGGGGGACCTTCGGCAGCCGCGCCCACTGCTCCTGGCTGGTGCGGGGGACCGGCGTCCCGGCGTGGCCCCAGGCCCGGGACGTCAGTCCCGAGCAGTCGTACGACTCCGGGCCCGCCGCCCCCCACCGGTACGGCTTCCCGAGCTGCTGCACGGCGTAGCGCACCGCCCGGTCGCCCGCCCGCGACGGCTCGCGCTCGTCGCCGAGCGCCCCCGAGGTCACGAGCGCGCGCTGCGCGGTGTCGACACCGCTCTTCTCCAACTCGCCGACGGCGGCGATCTGTTGCGGGGTGAGCGAGACGAGGAGCTCCTCGACGTCCTTGAGCCGCTGCTGCACGTCGTCGTGGTTCTTCTTCTGCCGGGCGACCAGGGCGAGTTGGTCGTCCAGCGCCTTGCGCGCCCGGCGGGCGAGGTCGTCGGCCTTCTTCTCGTCGCCGGTGAGGCGGCCGACGGTCTCGGCGCGTTTCCGGGCCAACTGGCCGATGACATGGCCCTCGTCGAGAGCCTGCTGGGGGTCGCGGGCGAGGAGCAGGCGGACGTAGGGGGAGAGGGCGCTGCTGTTCTGGTACTGCTCGCGGGCCAGCCGTCCCGCCGCGCCCCGGCTGTCGCGCAGGGCGAGCCGGGTGCGGGTCAGCTCGGTGTCCAGGCGTGCCACCTCGGCCCGCTGCCTGGTCAGCTTCTCCTCGGTGGCGTCGTACGTCTCGGTGGCCTTCTCGGCCTCCCGGTACAGCCGCTGAAGGTCCGTCAGCAGTGCGGAGACGGGACGCCCGCCGGTCCCGGGACCGGGCGCGGCCGCGGCGGGCGGCGGTACGAGGACGGCGCCGGCCGCCACCGCGGCCGTACACACCAGGCGCACCAGCCTTCCTGACATGTCATCACCTCCGGTGCGGGGCAGCCCCTCCGCCCCGCACCGCGAGCCTGCGACGGACCGCGGAGCTTCGCGCGCCGAGTGTGCGCGGTTCGGCGCAACCTCGTCACCCGTCGGTGTCCTCCGGCTTGCCGCCCGGCGTGGCGGCCGGCCGGGACCAGGGCCACTTCGGCCGGCCGGTGTCCCTGCCGTCCGGGTCGTAGGCGTACTTCCAGCCCTGCGGGATCCCGAGCCGCTTGCTGTGCCCGCGGGGCACCCGCCGGTAGAGGAGCACGGTGTCCGGTCCGCCGGCCGGGTCGGGGACCGGGATGCGGTAGATCTTGGGCGGGTGGCCGGTGGCGCCGACCAGCACCGGCAGCACCCGGCCGTCCATGGGTCCGCCCTCGAAGGGGGTCGGTTCGCTCTTCACGGCACCAGTCTCAGACATCCCCGGCCATGGTCCGCACCAGTGCCGCGGTCTGCGGGTCCCGGTTCGCGGTCACGGTCAGCACGGCCAGGAACTGCTCCACCAGCCAGTCCCGCAGTTCGTCGAGCGGCGGCTGCTTGTCCTCGTCCAGCCAGATGAGCGAGGCCGCCTCCACGGCGGTGATCCACATGCGCACGGTCATGCGCAGTTGCAGACCGGGGTCGCTCACTCCGAGGTGGTTGAGGATGTGCTGGGCGGCGGCCCGGCGCACACCGTCCACGATGGCGGTCGTCCGGGACGTCTCCACCACGCTGCCGCCCTGGAGCAGCGCGCTGAACCCGGCGTCGTGCTGGTCGACGAAGGCCAGGTAGCGGTCCAGGGCGCGGGCGAGGCGGGGCAGCAGCGGTCCTTCCCGGGGTTCGTCGAAGCACAGCCGCAGCTCGTCGGCGGCCGACCGCAGCGCGGCCTCGTACAGCTGCTGCTTGCCGCCCGGGAAGTACCGGTACACCAGGGGGCGGGAGACTCCGGCCGCCTCGGCCACGTCGTCGAGGGAGACCTCTTCTGGCGCGCGGTGCGCGAACAGGCCGAGGGCGGCTTCGAGGAGCTGGCTCCGGCGCTCCTCGACGCTCAGACGGCGATAGGCGGGCGCGGCAGGGGTCATGGGTGCAGCGTAGCCGGGCGTGCACAGGTGAGCCCCCCACCGGCCCGCGGCCTGCATCAGGCCAGCAGTCCCGAGCTCTTCCACAGCCGCCTGCCGACGCCCCGCAGCACGCCGATGTCGTCCAGGAAGTCGGTCAGCCGTTTGGCGCCCGTCTGCATGATCTCGCGCCGGTGCCCGCTGGCCTTCATCTGCGCCAGCGCCTCCCGCTTGTCCAGGCCGACGTTCGTGTAGACCTCGGGGTTGACGAAGGCCACCGAGAACACCCGCGCGAACTCGCCGGAGGTGACCCGGGTGAACTCCTGCGACCACCTCGGCGCGGTCACCATCTGCCGTCGCAGCTCCTCACGCGCGTAGCGCACGTGGCGGGCCTCCTCCACGACGTGGATGCGCGTGACGCCCCGGATCAGCGGCTGCACCCGCTCGTCCGGGAAGGTCAGCCGCTGCATCCAGTCGAGGACCTCCTCGCCGAGCAGCGTGGCCGTGAACGACCCCGGGGTGGTCGAGATCGTCTTGAACAGCCGTCCGAGGTGCTGGTGCGCCCGGGCCACCGGGTACCAGGGCGTGCCGCCGTGCGAGATCAGCCGGGCGAACATCTTCGAGTGCCGGCACTCGTCCTCGATCTCGGTGAGCGCGTAGCGCACGTGCGCGCTCGTCGCCGCCTTGTCGTAGATGTGCCGCACGAGCAGCTGCATCAGGATGATCTCGAACCAGATGCCCAGTGAGGCGAGGGCGGCGGCCTCGTGCTGGGAGAGCAGGATCCGCTGCTCCTCGCTCATCCGCCGCCACATCGGGGTGTCGTAGAGGGACACCAGCTCCGGCGGCCAGAACCACTTGCCCTCCTCGAAGGGGGCGTCCCAGTCCAGCTCCTTGTCGGGGTCGAAGCTGTGTTTGGCGGAGGACGCGAGGAGTCGCTCGGCGACCTGCTCGCGGTCCTTGAGCAGCCCGAGAGCGTCGCGCAGGCCGTCGAGCGCGTCGGCTTCCGTGAGAGTCGTCATGGCTCTTATGAGACTACTTGTCAGCAAGGTGGTCAATCCCCTGCACGGGACTTGTTGACTCGGCGTCTACGTGTGAGCCTGCGGGGTATGCCGACCCATGAGCTGTACACCAACGACCCCGGTGACTATCTCTGGCAGGTTCCCGCCTCCGGTGCGGCCCGTTTCAGCTGGGAGTACGACGACGGACGGGACCGGCTGCTCGCCCTGTACCAGAAGGGCAAGGACAAGCAGTGGGACGGGCAGCGGCGCATCGACTGGGACCTGGAGGTCGACCCGCACGACGTGCTCGGCACACCGGACGAGGCCATCTCGCTGTACGGGACGCCGTACTGGCAGAAGATGAACGACCGGGAGAAGGGTGAGCTGCGCCGGCACTACGCGTCCTGGCAGTTCAGCCAGTTCCTGCACGGCGAGCAGGGCGCGATGATCTGCGCGGCGCGGATCGTGGAGTCGGTGCCCGACCTGGACGCCAAGTTCTACTCGGCGACGCAGACCGTGGACGAGGCCCGGCACGCCGAGATCTACGGCCGCTTCCTGCACGAGAAGGTCGGGATGGTCTACCCGATCAACGACAACCTGCAGTCCCTGCTGGGCGACACCCTGCGCGACAGCCGCTGGGACATGCCCTACCTCGGCATGCAGGTGCTGATCGAGGGACTGGCGCTGGCGGCCTTCGGCATGATCCGCGACACCACGACCAAGCCGCTGCCCAAGCAGATCCTCGCCTACGTCATGCAGGACGAGGCCCGGCACGTCGCCTTCGGGCGCATGGCGCTGCGCGACTACTACAAGCAGCTCACCGACGCCGAACTGCGCGAGCGCGAGGAGTTCGTCATCGAGGGCTGCTACCTGATGCGCGACCGGCTGCGGGGCGTGGAGGTCCTGGAGAACTTCGGCATCCCCACCGCGCAGGCCGAGGAGTACAGCGAGCAGTCCGAATTCCTCGCGCTGTTCCGGCAGTTGCTGTTCTCCCGCATCGTGCCGTGCGTCAAGGACATCGGCCTGTGGGGCAAGCGGCTGCAGCAGGCCTACGTCGACATGGGCGTCTTCGAGATGGGCGACTCCAACCTGGACCTGCTGATGGCGCAGGACGAGGAGATCGCCGAGAAGCTGGACGCGGAGCGGTTCGCGGCCGAGGAGCACGAGCGGGTCGCCGAGGTGACGGAGGCCATCGAGGCGGGCGCCGGGGAGGGCTGACCCCCCCGTCGCGGGCCGCCGATACGCCCGTATGCAGTAACGTGCGGACGTGTCCACGCCTCCACCGCCGCAGGGCCCCTACGGGCCGCCGAACCCCTACGGAGGGCAGCAGCCCCCGCAGGGCCCGTTCGCCTCCGGTCCGTACCCGCAACAGCCGCCGCCGCAGCAGCCGTACGGAACGCCCTACCCGCAGCAGCAGCCCTACGGCTGGGGCGCGCCCCCGATGGCCCCGCCCCCGCGCAGGCGCCGGACCGGCCTCGTGCTCGGCATCGTCGGCGGAGTCGTCGCGCTGGTCGTGGCGGTCGTCGTGGGGCTCGCGATGGTCGGGGAGAAGGTGACCGGCGGCAGCTTCCCCAAGGCCGAGTACACGCTGGCACTGCCCCGGACCCTGGTGGACGGCCGCTACGAACTCGCCAAGGACCTCTCCGACACGGAGGGCCAGAAGGTCGAGAACGAGGCGGAGGGCGCCTGGGACGCCAAGGACGTGCGGGCCGTGGTCGGCCAGTACAGCCTCGGCGGCGACCAGACGAAGGGCACGCTCGTGGTGTCCGGCATGTACGGGCGGTTCAACCACACCGAGCTGACCCGGAAGAACATGATGCGCGGCGCCGCCGAGGGCGCCGGCGCCAAGGTGGCCGTACCCGCGCAGGACTTCCACCCCGAGGGCGCCCAGGGCATCACCGTCAGCTGCGAGGTGCTCACCCAGACCCAGCTCGGCACCCAGGTGACCGTGCCGGTCTGCGGCTGGGCCGACGGCAACACGGGCGCCTCCGTCGCCGAGGTCACCACCGCCACCATGAGCCAGGACCCCTCCGCGGTGGACCTGGACAAGGCGGCGGCGACGACGGCGCAGATCCGCTCGGACATGCGCAAGCCGATCGGGTGACAGCACGTCAGACGGGGCAGCCCAGGTCCTCGGGGAGATCCGCGAGCACCGGGGCCGCCGCGTCCGGCGGGAACGAGGTGCGCAGGGTGAACGCGTACGGCGTCGGGCCGTCGGCCCGCAGACGCAGCACGCGTTCCTCCGCCTCCGCGACCGTGGGGCGGTGGCCCGCCGGGACCCACCACAAGGCGACCATCGCCTCCGCGACCCGCTCGAACCACTCCCGGCGCCGCGCCAGCATCTCGCGGTGCCGGCCCTGGTACATGTAGGCCGTCAGGGCGGTCGTGTCCCGCCACACGGACATGTTGACGATCAGCCACTCGTCGCCGAACACCGCGATGTCCGTCGCGTCGCCGCCGTCGCTCTGCAGCCGCCACACGAACCCGTCGGCGGCGTCCGCGTCGGCGTTCACGGGGTCGAGATTGTCGACGAAGTCCTTCAACTGCGGTGAGTCCAGCGGGGCTTTGAGACGGCCGATGTTGACCTGGGCGAGTTCGTACGCGGCGGAATCCATGGACCGAACGGTAGGTAGGGAGCCGCTGCCTCCGGTACCCCCGTCTCATCGACCGAGAAGCCCCGCCCAGGAGTCGAGGACGACCGCTCAGGAGTTCAGGACCGCCTCCATCACCGCCCGCGCGATCGGCGCGGCCACCCCGCCGCCGGTGATCTCCCCCCGGTCCGCCGACCCGTCCTCCACCACCACGGCCACCGCCACCCGGGGCTCGGGATCGCGGTCGCCCTGCGCCCAGGACACGAACCAGGCGTACGGCGTACCGGAGTTGCCGACGCCGTGCTGGGCCGTGCCGGTCTTGCCGCCGACCGTCGCGCCGGGGATGGCCGCGTTGGTGCCGGTGCCGTCCGTGACCACGCCCTCCATCAGCTCCTTCATCGTCTGCGCCGTCGTGCGGCGCAGCACCTGGCGGACCGGACGCGGGCCCGGCGCGGTCAGCGCGCTGCCGCCGTCCGTCGTGGTCCGCTCCACCAGGTACGGCTGCCGCAGCTCCCCGTCGTTCGCCACGGCCGCCGCGACCATCGCCATCTGCAGCGGCGTGGCCCGCGTGTTGTACTGGCCGATCGAGGACAGCGCCAGCTGCGCCCGGTCCACCGTCGTGTCGAAGGTGCTCGGCGCCACCGAGAACGGCACGCGCAGGCCGGGGTCGTTGAAGCCGAACGCCCGTGCCGTGGCCGCCAGGTCGGCCACCCCGACATCCACCCCGAGCTTCGCGAAGACCGTGTTGCACGACCACTCGAACGCGTCCCGCAGCGGGGCGTCCTCGCAGCCGTCGCCCTCGTTCGCCAGCAGCGTCCGGGTCCCCGGCAGCCGGTAGGGGTCGGGCGAGTCTGTCGGCCGGTCGACGTCCGTGACGACCCCCGCGTCCAGCGCCGCCGCCGCGGTGACCACCTTGAACGTCGAGCCCGGCGGATACGTCTGCCGCACCGCCCGGTTCAGCATCGGCTTGTCCGGATCGGCGTTCAGCCGCGCCCAGGACCGCTCGGTGGCCGCGGAGTTTCCCGACAGCACGCTCGGGTCGTACGACGGCGACGACACCAGCGCCAGCACCTTCCCGGTGGCCGGGTCGATGGCCGCCACCGCGCCCTTGCGCCCGTCCAGACCCGCGTAAGCCGCCTCCTGCGCCGCCCCGTTGAGCGTGGTGACGACGTGCCCGCCCGGGGTGTGGGCGCGCGTGAGGTCGTTCCACAGCGGCAGCGGGGTGAGGACCGGGTCGGCGCCGGAGAGGATCGCGTCGTGCGTGTGCTCCAGCAGCGTGGTGCCGTAGAGCTGCGAGGCGAAGCCGGTGACGGGCGCGTACAACGGCCCGTCCGCATACGTCCGTTCGTAGCGGAGCTGCTCGCGGGAGTCCCGGGAGCCGGTGACGGACCGTCCGTCGACCAGGATGTCGCCGCGCGGCCGGTCGTAACGGGCGATCGCGACACGGCGGTTGGCCGGATCGCGGTCGTAGGGGCCGGCCAGGACGATCTGGATGCGGGCCGCGTTGACGAGGAGCGCGACCAGCAGGAGGGCGCAGAAGACGGCCGCGTGCCGGATGTAGCGGGTCATGGGGCGCTCTCGCCGTCGTACTGCCTGCGGGCGCGGTCGCTGATCCGGATCAGCAGGGCGACGATCGCCCAGTTGGTGACGACCGAGGAGCCTCCCTGCGCCAGGAAGGGCATCGCCATGCCGGTGAGCGGGATGAGGCCGGTGACGCCGCCCGCGATCACGAAGACCTGCAGCGCGACGATCGACGCCAGCCCGACCGCCAGGAGACGGCCGAACGGGTCGCGCAGGGCGAGCCCGGCCCGGTAGCCGCGCTCCACCAGCAGCCCGTAGAGAAGGAAGACGGCGCACAGGCCCGTCAGGCCCAGCTCCTCGCCCGCGGTGGCGAGGATGAAGTCCGACTTGGCCGCGAAGCCGATGAGGACCGAGTGGCCGAGGCCCAGACCCGTGCCCAGGACACCGCCCGCCGCGAAGGCGAACAGGGACTGGGCGAGCTGGTTCGGTCCCAGTCCCGCCTCGATCGTGCCGAGCGGGTGCAGCCAGTCCTCCACGCGGCCGTGCACGTGCGGCTCCAGCCAGCCGACGGCCACCGCCCCCAGGGACGCCAGCAACAGGCCGACGGCGACCCAGCCGGTGCGGCCGGTGGCGACGTACAACAGCACGACGAACAGGCCGAAGAAGAGCAGGGAGGTGCCCAGGTCGCGTTCCAGGACCAGGACGCCGACGCTCAGCAGCCAGATCGCGAGGATCGGGCCGAGGACGCGGCCGGTGGGCAACTGCACGAACCACACGCGCCGGCCCGTGTACGCGAGCGCGCTGCGGTTCGCGGCCAGGTAGGCGGCGAAGAAGACCGCCAGCAGCACCTTCGCGAACTCGCCCGGCTGGATGGAGAATCCGGCGATCCGGATCCAGATGCGGGCGCCGTTGACGGCCGGGAAGAGGATCGGCAGCGCCAGCAGGACGAGGGTGGCGGCGACGCACACGTAGGAGTAGCGCTGCAGCCACCGGTGGTCGCGCAGCATCAGCACGACCACGATGAACAGGGCCACCCCCAGCGTGGACCACACCAGTTGGGTGGGGGCCGCGCGGTCGCCGGGCGTCTCCAGGTCGAGGCGGTAGATCAGGACCAGGCCGAGGCCGTTGAGCAGCACGCCGATCGGCAGCAGCAGCGGATCGGCGTACGGGGCCCGCAGCCGCACCGCCCAGTGGGCGACCAGCGCGAGCACGCCGAGCCCGGCGCCGTAACCGGCGGCGCCGGGCGGGACGGTGCCGTTGCGGGCGAGGCCGACGTCGCAGTAGCCGTACACGCAGAGCAGGACGGCGAGGACGAGCAGGGACAGCTCGATGCCGCGGCGCCGGGGGAGGCGGACGGCGCGAGCGGGGGCGTCCGCCTCGGCCACGGCGGTTCCGGCATGGGTGGTCATGTCCGGAACCTACCCAAATAGTGCATCTCGTGACCTCAGGGGTTCAGCACCAGCGTGGCGTGGCCCCGATGGTGGCGATGTAACGGGCCGACCCCCAGGCCCAGGTGCCGTCCGTGAGGAGGTACCAGAGGTGGTTGCCCTGGACGCTCTGGCCGTTGGTCTTGCAGAAGATCGAGACGTGCTCGCCGCGGTGGGCCACGCGGATCACCTGGCTGCCGCGGTTGGGCGCGCTGCGCAGGAGCAGTTCGCTCGCGGTGACGACGCCCCGGTACAGCCGCTCGTCGTGCCGGCCGTCCTGATCGCCGCCGCCGTTCCAGCTCTCGGTGCCGCCCGACGTCTGGTCGCCGCCGCCGTTCCAGCTCTGGGTGCCGCTCGACGTCTGGTCGCCGCCTCCTCCTCCGCTCCAGCCGTCGTCTCGGCCGGCCGTCTGGCCGTCGCCCGTGCCGCCCCCGTCGTCGGCGAGCGCGGGGGTGGCGGCGGAGGCGAGGAGGGCGGCGGTGGCGGTCGCTATGGCGAGGCGGGTGAGGGCGCCGCGGGGGGAGCGCAGGGACATGGATACCTCCACGAAAGGGGCGAACCTGACTATCCGCCACGTTAGGAGGAATGCCGCGGGGCCGCCCGTCACGTTGGGCCGTCGGGGACGGCCGGGTCGTGAGGGAGCGTCAGGACCGCCACCGCGCCGCCGTCCGGCGCGTTGGCGAACTCCAGCCGCGCGCCGAGCACCTCCGCCTGCCCCACCGCGATGGTCAGCCCCAGCCCGTGCCCCGTGGCCCCGCCCTCCGTCCGGAACCGCTGCGGGCCGTGCTCCACGAGGTACTCCGGGAACCCGTCCCCGTGGTCCCGCACGGTCACCACGGGCCCGTCCACCGTCACCGACACCGGCCCCCGCCCGTGCCGGTGCGCGTTGGCGACCAGGTTGCCCAGCACCCGCTCCAGCCGCCGCCGGTCGGTCTCCACCCGCACGTCCCGGACGACGGCGATCTCGGTGTCCGTACCCGAGGCCCGCACCACCCGGACCGCGAGCGCACCCAGCTCCTCGGTGTCCACCTCGAGCTTCTCCCGGCCGGCGTCCAGCCGGGAGATCTCCAGCAGGTCCTCGGTCAGCGTCCGCAGCGCCGCCACCCGGTCCCGCACCAATTCCGTGGGCCGCCCGGGCGGCAGCAGCTCGGCCGCCGCGTGCAGCCCGGTCAGCGGGGTGCGCAGCTCGTGCGCCACGTCCGCGGTGAACCGCTGCTCGCTCAGCAGCTTCCCCTGCAGCGAGGCCGCCATCGAGTCCAGCGCGGCGGCCACCGCGCCCACCTCGTCCTGCGGCCGCGTCCCGTCCTTCGTCCGCGGATCGCCGACCCGCGCGTCCAGGTCACCGGCGCTGATCCGGCGCGCCACCGTCGCCGTCGCGTGCAGCCGCCGCGTCACCCGCGTCACCGCGAACGCCCCCACCAGCAGCGTCACTCCGATCGCCAGCCCCGAGGACCACAGGATCGCCCGGTCCAGCCCCGCGATCGTGCGCGACTGCTGCGCGTAGTCGACCTCGACGGCCAGCGCCCGGTTCCGGTCGGCGGGACCGGCCGCCCACATCGTGGGATGTCCCTGGTGCCGGGAGACCATCGTGCCGCGCTCGCCGTCCACCGCCAGCTCGCGCAGCTTCGGCGGCAGCCCCGGCGGATCGACGCCCGCGCCCGGCAGCAGCGTGTCCCCGGCCTGGTAGGCCCGCGTCGCGTCCGTCAGGCGCGACAGCGCCAGGTCGCGGGCCTGGCCGACGGTCTGGTTCGTCACCGAGACGTGCACGAGGACGCCCAGCAGCGCGGCCAGCGCACAGCACATCACCGCGATGAACACCGCGGCCTTCACGGCGAGCGTGCCGGCCCACTGGGGCAGTGCGAGCCTGCTCACGGGGTCACCGAGGGGGTCGGCTGTCCGGTGTGCCCGCGGTCGTGCTCTCTCCTGCCGATGTGCAGCATCTCGTCGTGGGTGAGCAGCATCACCTTCTGCTCGGGGTCCCAGGTCCACTGGAAGCGGTACTCGTAGTCCGCGAGGTCGGACGGCGCGTGGATGATCACCGACCGCCCGGCCAGCTCGACCCCGCTGACGGCGTCGTTGTTGGACATCACCTGCACCACCCGGCCGGCCTCGACCGTGTACACGCGTACGGCCGTCTGGTTGCCGGGCAGCAGCCGGAAGCCCAGCGTCAGCTCCGGCTTCCCGTCCCCCGTCAGGTCCCGGTAGTAGGCCTTGAGCAGCGGGCACCCGCTGCCGGCGGGCTTCCTGCCGCAGTCGGCCATCCGGCGGGCCGTCACGCGGTACGGCGCCTTCGACCCGGCGTAGTCGCCCGGATGCTGGGCGATCTCCCGCCGTACGAGATCCACCGGCGGCACCTGACGGATGTCGCCGTCGGGTGCGGTGAGGTGCATGGCCTCGGCCTCGCCGTTGTCGTAGTCCCAGGCCGGACTGGAGGCGGGGGCGAGGTTCGGCCACAGCTTCGCCGGGCTGGTCGCGGTCGGCGTCGACCCGGCCCCCTCCAGCCCGCCCGCGTCACCGCAGCCGGCCGCGGTCACCGCCAGCAGCGTGACGGCGACCGCGGCGAGGACGGTGCGCAGAGGGCGGGGCACGGGACTCCTGTGACTGATCCTGTGGCTGAGAACGATCGGTGGCCCAGTACACCCTATGGCGCCGGAGAAACGATTACCTCGCTACTCGGCCAGCTCCTCCAGCAGCCGGGCCGTCGGCAGCCCGGCCCGCAGGTAGTCGACGAACAGGTCGTTGTGCAGCGCCCAGGGCGAGCGCCGGGCCCGGATCAGCCGGATCGCCTCCTCCGTCGTGTGCCCGCGCCGCACCAGCGCGTGCGCGACCACCAGACCCGAGCGGTTGTACCCGTGGTAACAGCGGACGAGGACCGTGCGGCCCTCCTCCAGCGCCTCGCTCGCGGCCCGCGCCAGGCGGATCACCCCCGCGAGCTGCGTCCCGTCCAGCGGCCCGTCCGGAATGGGCCACACATGGTGCTCGACGCCCTGACCGGGACCGTATCCGGGCAGTCGCAACAGGGTCTGCACGAGATCGAACTCATCCCGTACGACGGCGGTCTCCAGTAGTCCGGTCCGGCTCCGGAACTCGTGCCCGCCCATCCACAGACCGGGCACGATCTCGTTCCAGGCGCTCTCCGGAGCCGGTACGTCGGGTTGTTTTCTGCGGGTACGCAATCACGCCTCCCCAACTCCCCTTCAGCGGGGCCCAACTGCTCTCAAAGGTAACCGGGTTCTTGCCGATGGAGCACCCCGCCTGTTCCCATGGTCGAGGGGTGATGGTGCATGAACGGACTGCGCGTCATACCGACCTGGCGACATGGTCAGGAGCGGCTCTACGTGAGCCGTACGGACGGCCGGAACATCGCCTGGTACGACCGTGAGGCGGCCAGGGTCAACCTGCTCAGCGAGGAGGAGAGGGACGAGGTACTGGAAGTGCTCGGCCCCTTCCTCACGGGCCCGGTGGCGGTGGGCCCGCCCCCGGTGCCCACGCCGGCCGAACTGGCCAGGCTCTCCCTCCACCCGGACGACGACCTGGCCCCCAACCGGCCCGGCGAGGCCCTGATCGTCTCCCTGGACCGCGACCCCGGCCCGCCCCACCGCCTGCGCCCGGACCCACGGCGCCGGGCCCTGGCGGCGGAACAGACGGTCGGCGACGCCCTCGACCGCCTCGACGGCGCGGGCTGGCACGCCCTGCACTCCGTCCCGCTCCCGGGCGGCGACCGCATCCACCACCTGGCGATCGGCCCCGGCGGACTGTTCGCCCTGCACACCCTGCCCGCCCGCAAGCAGCGGGTGACGATCGCGGACCCCATAGTCACCCTGGGCCGGCGCGACCCCCAGCCCCTGCTGCGCCGCGTCCGCGCCGACGCCGACCGCGCGTCCTACGCCCTGACCGCCGAGGTCCACCCGGTCCTGGTGCTGGTCGCCCCGGCGGACGTCTCGGTCCCCGCCCCACCCCGCGAGGTCCGCGTCCTGCGCGACACGGAGGTCGAGGGCCTGTCCCGCACGGGCGGCGTCCTGAAGCCGGCCGACGTGGAGGCGCTGCACGCGATGGCGAGGGATCGGGGGACGTGGGGGAGGGTGTGAGGGGCCGGTGGGGCCGGTGGGGCCGCTCAGGGAAGTGAGCCGGCGTTCGCTCGGTCGAGGAGCGGCACCAGCAGGTCGCCGTAGTCCTGGACGCGCGGGGCGATGTCCGGCGCGAGGAAGGTGAGCTGCCCCGGCGCCTCGCACTCCTCGATCTCGGTCCAGGTCACCGGCGCGGAGACCGTGGGCTCGGGGCGGGCGCGCAGGGTGTAGGGCGTGGCGGTGGTCTTGCGTGCCGCGTTCTGGCTCCAGTCGACGAAGACCTTGCCGGGCCGCAGGCTGCGGGTCATCCGGTGCAGGGCGAGCCGGGGCATGGCCCGCTCCGCCTCGACGGCGAGCCGCTTGGCGTAGTCGCTGACCTGCTCGGAGGGCGTCGGCCGTACGGCGGCCAGCAGGTGCAGCCCCTTGGAGCCGGAGGTCTTGACGCAGGTGTCGATCCCGTCGGCGGCCAGCCGCTCGCGCAGCCACAGGGCGACCTCGCAGCAGTCGACCACGGTGGCGGGCGCGCCGGGATCGAGGTCGAAGACGATCCGGTCGGCGACGCCCGGGTCCTGGATCACCCACTGGTGCGTGTGGAACTCGGTGACGAGATTGGCGGCCCACATCAGGGACGCCAGGTCCTGCACGAGCACCATCCGCGCGGGCCCCTCCGAGCGGGGCACCTCGGTGGTGGTGACCCAGTCGGGCGTACCGGGCGGCACGTTCTTGGTGAAGAAGACCTGACCGTTCGGCCCGTCGGGGTAGCGCAGGAAGGAGACCGGCCGATCCCGCAGGTGAGGCAGCAGCGCCTCGGCGTTGCCCGCGTAGTAGTGCAGCACCTCGGCCTTGGTGAACCCGGACTGCGGATACAGCACTTTCTCCAGGTTGCTGAGGGCGAGCCGTCTCCCCTCCACCTCCGTGATGGGCGTCATACGATGAGAATCTCACGCAAAGTGTGACAGAAGCCCACAAAGCGACCGAAAGGGTGCCGCAGGTGAGATCCATTTGGAACGGCGCCATCTCCTTCGGCCTGGTCAGCATCCCGATCAAGCTGGTCAACGCCACCGAGAGCCACTCCATCTCCTTCCGCCAGATCCACACCGAGGACGGCGGCCCGCATCCGCTACCGCAAGTTCTGCGAGGCGGAGGACAAGGAGGTCAGCGGGGCGGAGATCGGCAAGGCCTACGAGGACGCGGACGGGTCGATCATCCCGATCACGGACGAGGACCTGGCCCACCTGCCGCTCCCGACGGCGAAGACGATCGAGATCGTGGCGTTCGTGCCGGGGGACCGGATCGACCCGCTGCAGATGGACGCCGCGTACTACCTGGCGGCGGGCGGCGCCCCGGCCGCCAAGCCGTACACGCTCCTGCGTGAGGCGCTCAAGCGCAGCAACAAGGTGGCGATCGCCAAGTTCGCGCTGCGCGGCAAGGAACGGCTGGGCATGCTCCGGGTGGTCGGCGACGCGATCGCGATGCACGGCCTGCTCTGGCCGGACGAGGTACGGGCCCCCGAAGGCGTCGCCCCCGACACCAAGGTCACGGTCAACGACAAGGAGCTCGACCTCGCGGACGCCCTGATGGACACGCTGGGCGAAATCGACCTGACCGAACTGCACGACGAGTACCGCGAGGCACTGGAGGAGGTGGTCGCCGCGAAGGCGGCCGGCGAAGCCCCACCGGAGACCCCGGAACCGGCGAGGGGCGGCAAGGTGCTGGACCTGATGGCGGCCCTGGAGAAGAGCGTGAAGGCGGCGCGGGAGTCGCGGGGCGAGGGCGCGGCGGAGGAAGGGGCGGAGGAGAAGGCGGAGGAGGAGAAGGCGGAGGTCACGCGCCTCTCGGCCCGCAAGAGCTCCCGCTCGACCCCCAAGCAGACCGACGGGAAGAAGTCGACGTCGACGGCGAAGAAGACGGCGGCACCAGCCAAGAAGGCCACGGCCTCCACCCGGAAGTCGACGTCCAAGTCGGCACAGGGGACGAAGAAGACGGCAGCCGCCAAGAAGACGGCGAGTTCCTCGACGGAGAAGAAGACGGCAGCGAAAAAGACAACGCCCCGCAAACGCTCGGCGTGAACGAGAGACCGGGCCCGACGCGAAGGCTCGCCCCCGCCCGAGGGCCACGCACGTGGACACAACGCACCGCACCGCAACGCACTGCACCGCTACGCACCGCTAGGCACCTCGCTCCGCCGGAACCGCAGGCCAGGGACCGGGAGTGCTCACGAACGACGACTATCTCAGGCAACAGCCGAGCAACATCTTGAATGGTCACCCCATCATCCAACAGCACACGTCTGACACCCCAGCTTCCTGCCTAACCGGGCGACTGCCCAGCCAGCCCCGAGGACCGCTGGGGATCCCGTCCCAGACGTCGCCATACGGCCGCTCCGGACCGCGTACCACTGCACATACGCGATGACCCCGAGCTCAGCGTTCTCACTGGTGAAGGGCCCTTGGGTACGTCCTTCGAGGTTTCCCCGGCAGGATTCGAACCTGCGCACACGGCTCCGGAGGCCCCGCAGCCTTTGAGTGACGTCGCTGGTCAGGGCCACGTCTGCGTCCGACTGAGTGGGGCTCGTCCACGGATGGTCCACGGCCCTCTGCCGGAACAGTGCTCCGAGGACCGGTACCTCAAGCGACCGGGCTTCGCTTTCACGAGGTGGCTCGACGTTGTCCGGTCGACGGTCGAGATTACCGATGGCCACCATGGCCGGGCCCGCATCGCTTGTGCTGCTGCGCTGCCGTTCCGGGGCTTGGCTTGGTTACTCACGTACTCCGGGCGTAGGGCCGGCGTCTCGCCGTGGGTCCTTGGGGCGAGCGTGTTCTTGCTGCGCAAGCCGGAACGACGGAAGGCTGCCACCCAGTTCGGCGGGCAAGTTGCGGAAGTTATTGGCACTCAGCTCGCCGAAGCTGCTGCTATGGAACGGCGCGCGGTCTCGACGAACGGCGTAAGGTGGTTCTCCCTGCGCCGACGCGGGCGACGATCCGGCAGCAGTTAGCTATGAGCTTGGCGCGGCAGGCGGAGCCGTTGCTAACGGCCGCGATACACGATCTACTCGTTCAGTACCTTCCCAAGCAGTCGATCGTTAGCATTCAGGATGTGCGGGCTGTGCTGCGGGGAGGCTCGGGATTTCTCCAGGTGAAGCGCTACCGGTGGCAGTTCGGACGCGATGTAGCACAGCGACAGACCTGAACAAGTCAACCTCACAGAGGCGTGGTCGGCGCGATCAAGTCAATCCAGTCGGGGGGCAGTGTCCCAGACATGGCTGGACGAGTGCTCGGTTGGCTAGCAAGTAGTCGGAGTGTTTAAGCGGGACTAGTTGTGGGGGGATATGTGAGAGTCTGTTTTCTAATTAATGAAGATTGGGGAGCCGTCGGAACACACGGTTGGCTCACCATGAGGGAATCCCTGGTGCGAGCATATATGGAAGCGGTCCCGCGCCATAGGCGGCATGCTCGCTTTTCTGCCGGTACTCTTCCCTTGCGGCAGCTTGCCGAGGATTTGGGCAGTATAGAGGAGGCCGTAAATAGTGTGCTTGGCGAGCACTGGGCCGTCTGGAGCACTTTCCTCGGGCCGGATCTTGTCGAATGCGTGGAATCATTCGATATTGCTGGTGTGGGCGTGGAATCTATGTCACCTTCGGACGTACGCGCCATGCATGTCCGATTGCTGGAGACGCAGTGGTACCTCGGGGCAGTGCAAATTCGTCCAGAGATTCCATCACACTGGGCTACCTTCCTGAAGGGTATTCCAAGCAAGTTTCGGATCTTTCAAGAAAGCCTATATCTGTTTTACGTGGGATATGAGTTGGAAGTCGAGGATACTCGGGATCGCGTGGACTTCCGCGCTTGGGAGGAATCTGGCATCTTTTCTTCCGTTTGTTGGGAAGACTTGGGTGTGCGGGAAACCATCTTTGACCCATACGAGAACTGGGAACATTTTCGCAGGATCGGCGAGGCAGATGAACTTCTACACGGTCAGTTCTCCTCCGCACTCGGCGAAACCCTGATGCGGTGTTCGGATCTGGACCCGAACCTCACCCAGCGGCTTCATGCCGCCATTAAGGCATTCGAGGGTCATGAAACAGGAGAGGGTTTGGCGCATGCGGCGCTATCCTGTCGGCGGTTTACGGAGAGGCTTGCCGATTGCCTTTACCCTCCCCGCGATGGAAAGGTCAATGGGCGTAAGGTAGGCCAAGCAGAGTACAGGAACCGGCTATGGGCATACGTTGCAGATAACGTTACTTCTGATACCACCCGAGCGCTTATCATTGCGAACGTTGAAGACCTGGGTAATCGGATCGATAGACTTGACAGCCTCAGCAACAAAGGGCTTCACTCCAATGTGTCATCCGCCGACGTAAACCGGCTCTTGTTGTCGCTGATTATCGTAGCGCACGATTTGATGTCACTTCGTCCGCCCGACGGCAATTCTTCCTACGAGCCCTATACGGATTCTTTTATCGAGTTCTTCGCAGGACGCGTCTGGAATAAACAAGAGCACCGTCCCAAGGAAGATGAAGAATAATTGCAGGGCTCCTGATCGGGGTGCTTCCCGTGACCTTCGGCTCCGACGCCTTTGCCTCTCTCTGTAGCGCGGTCGTGGCGTGATCCTCAGCCGACGACATGGTTGGCCAGGCACCAGACGTCGCGTTGGGAAGTTTTCAGCTTGGGAAGCTGTTGCCCACATCAAACGGCGCAGCGCCGCCCCCTCGATATTGGTGGCTGGGTCTGCCCGGGCCTGCCGGCTGCTGACTCTCGATCGTCTTCAACGTTGCGAGCACGTGTAGGGCGAGTGTCTTCTACCCTGCTGATGGTGTTGTCGCCTGGATGCAGGTGTATGTGATGCAGCAAATGTGGGGTAGTGAGCGTCGACGGACGGCCATTGGGCGGATGACGCTGTCGGTGCCCGCGCGTCAGGCTCTGGCGGACCGCCAGTTGGTACCCGAGCGGACGATCCTCGACTATGGCTGTGGCCGTGGTGACGATGTCAGAGCTCTGCAGCAACTGGACTGCCAGGTGGCTGGGTGGGACCCGTATTACCGCTCCGATACGCAACTGGTTGCCAGCGACGTGGTGTTGCTGACATACGTCCTCAACGTGATCGAGAACCCAGCGGAACGTCGGCAGACCTTGCAGCAGGCGTGGGATCTAACCTCGACGCTGCTGGTTGTCTCAGCCCGGCTGACATGGGAGAAGTCAAAGGTCCACGGCCAGGCGTTCGGTGACGGCCTGCTCACGAGCCGACAAACTTTCCAGCATCTATATGCCGCGAGTGAGCTGCGGGAGTACGTGGAGCAGGTGACCGGCGCACGGGTGGTGGCGGCTGCGCCAGGGGTCATCTACGCGTTCCGGGACGAGGGCGCCCGTCTGAGCTATCTGGCGCAGCGTGTGATCCCAGATGCCGAGTGGCTCGCTTCCGAGGACACTGCATCAGCGGTGAGTGCGGTGGTGGACTTCTTCGAGCGAAAGGGACGTCCGCCGCGCATTGAAGAGATGCCGCGGACCGTCGCGGAGCTGTTGGCTCATCTGCGGCCCGGCGAGGTCAAGCGTCTCGTGCGGGATGGTGCTGATCCTGAGCGAGCCACTGCGGGGGCTAAGCGATCGACACTGAACACGTTGCTCTACCTGGCGGTGGAGCTCTTCAATGGCCGCGGACCGTTTGGCAGTTTGCCAGTGGGGCTGCAGGATGACGTACGTACGTTCTTCAGCTCCTATAAGGAGGCCTGTCAGCGGGCTGATCGACTGCTGTTGAAGCTCCGCGACGACGGTTACGTGCGCAACGCCATGAATGCCTCCGTCGCAGGCAAGGTGACCCCGACGGCGCTGTATGTGCATCGACGGACGCTGGAGCGGATCCCGACAGTGTTGCGCTTGTACGAGCACTGCGCATCGATCGCTGCCGGTCGCCCGGAACAGTGGACAGTGGCAAAGCTCAAACATCAGGGGCGAGCGGTGTCGTGGCTGGACTACCCAGACTTTGACGCAGACCCGCATCCGCGGATCCGATCCTCCTACATGGTGGACCTGCAGACGCTTCGGGCATCCCATCTCTCCTATGAGAGCTCGGCTAACCGCCCCTTGCTGCACCGCAAGCACGAGTTTCTGGCACCGGATGATCCGGACGTGCCGCGGTACCGGCGTTTGACCGAGTCTGAGATGCGGGCGGGGTTGTACGAACGGCCGCACCTGATCGGGACCGAGAACGGCTGGGAGGCCGAGCTTGTCAGGTGCGGCCGGCAGCTGCGCGGGCATCGGCTGGTGCGTCGCTCCGACGCGTAGGGCTGGTCAGCCTCCCTGAGGCTGCATGCTGGCGATGGTCTCGGCGAGCGGGAGGGGATCGAAGTCGGCGGCCTGGGAAGGGAACCAGGAAAGACGCAGTCCGTTGGCAGCCACCACGTCGTCCAGGCCCATCGCCTGAAGGACGTGGCTGGGCGTGTAGGAGGCGCTGGTGCAGGCCGAGCCGGTGGCGATAGCGACCTGGTCTTTGAGGCGGACGATGAGTGCTTCGGCACTCAGCTCATCGAAGCTGACGTTGAGGATGTGGGGGACGCTGTGGTCGGGGTCTCCGTTGAGGTGAAAGCGTGTCGTGCTGAGCGCAGCAAGGATGCGTTCGCGCATCGCCTTCGCCTCCCGCTCCCACGTTTCCCGCCTCTCGGTGAAAATCTTCGCGGCCTCGTACAGGCCCATGATCAATGGCACTGCGAGGGTGCCGGGACGCAGTTTGCGCTCCTGCCCGCCGCCGAACATGATCGGTTCAAGCGGCACCTTGTCCCATCCCCGTCGGCGGGTGATAAGAGCGCCGACGCCCTTCGGGGCGCCAATCTTGTGGCCGGAGATGCTGATCAGGTCGATGGGCGCCATCAGGTCGGCGGGAACCTTGCCGTAGCCCTGAGCAGCGTCGACATGCAGATAGGTGGGTGTGACGCGCAGCTTCTCGGCGAGTTCGGCGACCGGTTGGATGACGCCGGTTTCGTTGTTGACGTGCATCAGCGACACCGCCAGGGTATCCGGACGCAGCCGCTCCAGCACGGCGTCGGCGGTGATGCGGCCGCTGGGACCGGGGGAGAGGAAGTCGACCTCGAAGCCGCGGTTGTCGCGTAGGTGCGTCAGCGGCTCCAGTACCGCCTTGTGCTCGATGGCGGAGGTGATGATGTGCTTGCGGCCCGTGAGCTCGCCGTGCGGCGCCAACCCGAGCAGAGCGATGTTGTTGGACTCCGTCGCCCCGCTGGTGAAGATCACTTCTTCCGTCTTGGCGCCCACGGTGCCGGCGATGAAGGAACGCGCCTGCTGCACCGCCTTCTTGGCACGTGCACCGTATTCGTGGGTGCGGCTGCCGGCGTTGCCGAAGTCTTCAGTCATCCAGTGCAGCACCACCTCGGCAACCCGCGGGTCCACCCGTGTCGTCGCCGCCACATCCAGATACGCCACCACGGCGCTCACCCGCCTCTTTGGACACTCACATAACGGTCGTACGTCAAGTGGTTAACGTACACGCTGAGACCGCAGCGCACGAAGCAACTACCGCCAGTACGTCAACACCGTCCTCGGGGTGCTTGTTTCTCTGTCGCTTCGCCGACTGCAGACGCCTGGTCGAAGGCGTGTTACGTCATTCTGTGCATCTGAATACGTTGAAACAGGAGCGACGTACGTTTCTCTGGACACGTACGCGCACGCTAGAGTGCATGGGTGCAGACTGAAGTGGCGAGCAAAGCTGCGGGGCGGGCTGTCTCGCGGGTGTCTACTGGCTTTGAGTACACGTTCCCTGCGATCCGCGGGGTGCAGGCGGGGCGGGAGTTTTATGCGTCGATGTGCCCGTTGCGGCTCATCCCGAAGATCTTCCTCTTCGACGAAGATGATCTCTCCGCCGAGCTGAGAGCCCAGCGGGTCTTGAACAAGGGACGCCTGCCGGCGCTCGCCCGCTACATCCTGGACAACCCCGAGGACTACGTCTTCAGTGCCCTGACCGCCTCCGTGGACGGAGACATGGTCTTCGATAGCCAGGGAGTCGAAGGAGCCGCGCACCGTACTGGGCAGCTGCGCATCCCCATGGATGCACGCTTCCTCATCAACGACGGGCAGCACCGCCGCGCCGCCATCGAGCTGGCGTTGAAGGAAAACCCCGACCTGGGGGACGAGACCATCGCTGTGGTCTTCTTCCACGACACGGGACTCGCCCGCTCGCAGCAGATGTTCGCCGACCTCAACCGGCACGCCGTTCGTCCGGCGCGCTCGATCGGCGTCCTGTACGACCACCGGGACGCCAACGCACAAATCACCCGGACCCTCACTGAACGCTCGGCCATCTTCAAGGGCTTTGTGGAGATGGAGAAGAGCACCCTGTCCGCCCGCTCCCGCAAGCTGTTCACCCTCAGCGCCTTGTACTTCGGCAACCAGTCCCTGCTCCAAGGCCTCGAACTGCAGCAGGACGAGGCGACTGGGCTGGCGCAGTCGTTCTGGGAGGCCATGGACGCGGCGCTGCCCGAGTGGGCGATGGTGCGTGACAAGCAGCTGTCCGCGCAAGAGATGCGCCGGGACTTCATTCACAGTCACGGCATCGCCCTGCATGCGCTGGGCCGTATCGGCAACTCGCTGCTGCGCGAGTCCCTCAAGGTGACTGTGTGGAAGAAGCGTCTGGTTCCGTTGAAGCAGGTGGACTGGAGCCGGGCCAACGCCGACTGGGAGGGGCGTGCCATCGTTGGCGGCCGCGTCTCCAAAAGCCATCAAAACGTGACACTTACTGTTAATTACTTGCGTAAGCATCTGGGCCTGGAGCTGAGCCCGGAAGAACAACGCGTGGAAGACGCATACTTGCGAGGCGAGGCATGACCACCATCCCCCTCAATCTTGGGCTCACCCCCGTACGCCGCAAGCCCTTCAACGGGCGTTCGCTGGACGAGGTTGTCACCGAGCTCACCGAGGAGATCCGCGAGCTCTACACTGCCGACCAAGTGCCCTGGGTCATCGGCTACAGCGGAGGCAAGGACTCCACCGCGGTCCTGCAGTTGGTGTGGATGGCCCTCGCAGACCTGCCCGCCGAGCAGCGCACCAAGGCCGTGCACGTCATTTCCACCGACACCCTGGTGGAGAACCCAGTTGTCGCCGCCTGGGTCTCAGCCTCCCTGGGCACCATGCAGGACGCGGCACAGGCACAGAGTCTGCCGATCGAACCACACCGCCTCACGCCGGAGATAAAGGACACCTTCTGGGTGAACCTCATCGGCCGCGGCTATCCCGCCCCGCGCCCGAAGTTTCGCTGGTGCACCGAGCGACTGAAGATCAAGCCGTCGAACAGCTTCATCCGCAGCGTGGTCGCTGCCCACGGCGAAGCGATCATGGTGCTGGGCATCCGCAAGGCAGAAAGCCAAGCCCGCGCCCGCGCCATGGAAAAGCACGAGAAGCGACGCGTGCGCGACCGCCTCTCACCTAACGCCAACCTGCCTAACTCTCTCGTCTACAGCCCCGTTGAGGACTGGACTAACGACGATGTGTGGGAGTTCCTGATGCAGAAGCCCAACCCTTGGGGCTACAACAATCAGGACCTACTCACCATGTACCAGGGCGCCTCCGGGGACGGCGAATGCCCCCTCGTGGTCGACTCCACCACCCCATCCTGTGGCTCCAGCCGCTTCGGCTGCTGGACCTGCACCCTCGTCGAGCAGGACAAGTCCATGTCCGCCATGATCCAGAACGACGAGGAAAAGGAGTGGATGCTCCCCCTGCTGGATCTGCGCAACAAGCTCGATGCCCCCTTCGGTCACTACCAGGAGGGCGACCCCGACCTCCCACCCGGTCGCAAGGCACCGTTCCCGCGCCCCGACAAGCCGGCCCGTGACTTCCGCCGGATGAACGGCAAGGTCATGCTGTTCAACGACGGCGCCATCCACGGCCCTTATCTGCAGTCCTACCGCGAAGAATGGCTCAAGGATCTGCTCCAGGCGCAAACGTGGATCCGTGCCCACGCCCCCGAGCACGTGCAGAACATCGAACTCATCACGCTCGACGAACTCCATGAGATCCGCCGGATTTGGGTGTTCGACAAGCATGAGGTCGAGGACAGCCTGCCGCAGATCTACCAGGACGCCACCGGCGAGCCGTTCCCGGGTGGCCCGCTGGATGAGCAGCTTGTCATGGGCTCCGACGAGATGGATGTCCTCAAGCAGGTCTGCGACGGCGACGACCTGCACTACAACATGGTCCGCGAACTCCTCGCCGTCGAGCGGAAGTACCGCACCATGGCTCGCCGGTCCGGCCTCTTCCAGGCCCTCGAGCAAGCCGTGCAAAAGGGCTACTACGACAACCACGAAGACGCCGTGGAATTCGCTACACGCAAGAAAAAGTGGCGTGACGACATCGCCGAGAACCTGACCTTCGACGACGAAAACGAACTCGATGCTCCTGCGTAAGATCACCCTCGAAGAATTCGGGGCCTACCGCGGCAAGCAGTCTCTTGATCTCACCCCCAAGAAGAACAAGCCGATCATCCTGATCGGCGGGTTGAACGGGTGCGGCAAGACGACCCTGCTCGATGCCATCCAGCTGGCGCTCTACGGCAACCGCGCCCGCTGCAGCGGCCGCGGCACCAAGGCTTACGATGCCTACCTGCGTGAGAGCATCAACCGCAAGGCCGACCCCACCCGCGGCTCTGCCATCACTCTCGAGTTCACCGTCATGACCGGCGGGCACGAGCACTACTACCGCGTCGTCCGCAGCTGGCACATCAGCGGTAAAACCCTCAAGGAATTCCTCAACGTCTACGTCGACGACACCTACGGCGTACGCGCAAAGACGCAACGCAACGTGACGCCCGAGGGCAAGTTCAATCGGCTGTTGAGCGAGGGCTGGGCCGACCACGTCGAATCCCTCCTCCCCCTGGAGATCGCCTCCCTGGCCTTCTTCGACGGTGAGAAGATCGAATCACTGGCCGACCCCGAACGGGCCGCCTCCGTCATCGAGTCCGCCGTCCACTCCCTCCTGGGTGTGAGCACCGTCCAGCAGCTGCGCAACGACTTGCTGGCCCTGCAGCGTCGCCAGAAGCTGTCCGACGAAGAACAGCACCTGCTGGACAATATCCGCGCCCAGGAAGCCGAACGCGAAGCGGTGCTCTCCCAGTACGACATCGCCCATCAGGAACTCGCCCACTCCCGCACCGAGCTCGGTAAGGCGCAGCGCAAGCTGGACAGCCTGGAGAAGGCGTTCGCCGACGAGGGCGGCGATCTGTTCACTAGGCGCATCGAGTTGGAGAACGACAAAAAGCAGACCGCCGCCCGCCTGGCCCAAGTGCGCGGCGAGCTGATCCAGCTCGCCGCGGGCCCGCTGCCCCTGCTGATGGCCCAACCACTCCTGCAGGACGTGCGCCGGCAGGCCGAAAGGGAGCAGGAAGCCCAGCAGTCGGCACAGGTTCTGGAGGTACTCGAAGCGCGTGACCAGTGGTTGCTGGATCTGGTGCCCGACACCGTCCGCGCCGATGTGCTTAAGCAACTGGACGCCGACCGCGCCGAGCGTGCCGACAAGACGCAACTGCCAGTGGACCTACGCTTGCCGCACGACGCACTGGCTCAGCTCACCGTCTTGAATGAACTTCTCCATCGGGACGAGGAGCGCTCCCAGCAGCTACTGCGCAGCGCCGCAGAACTGACAGAACAACTCGACCAACTGGACCGGCAGCTCGCCGGCGTGCCCGCCCAGGACAAGGTCGAAGCCCTGCAAGTCGCCCGGGACGAGCAGATCGTGGAAGTCGCCCGCAGCCAAGCCGCGTGCGACCGCGCCACGGCCAAGCTGGAGGACCTCAAGCGACGCCGCGAGCACGTCACCACCCTGCTCGAACGAGCCCACAAGGAGTTCGTCCGCACCAAGGTCAAAGCAGAGGAGGTCGAGCGGATCATCAAATACTCTGAAAAGGCCCGCGACACTCTCGAACGCTTCGGCTCCGCCCTCCTCAAGCGGCACATCAGCCGACTCGAAGTGGCCGTCCTGCAGAGCTTCAAGGTCCTCATGCGCAAGCAAGGACTCGTGCACGACCTGCGCATCGACACCGATAAGTTCACCCTCACTCTCGCCGATGCCGACGGGGAGCCTATCGACCCCGCGCGCCTGAGCGCCGGCGAGCGTCAGCTCCTGGCCGTCTCCCTGCTGTGGGGCCTGATGCGGGTCGCCGGCAACCGCCTGCCCAGCGTTATCGACACCCCGCTGGGCCGCCTCGACAGCCGTCATCGCGAGCACCTCGTCGACCGCTACTTCCCCAACGCCAGCGATCAGGTCCTCCTGCTGTCCACTGACGAGGAGATCGACGAGTACCTGCTGGGCCGCATGAAGAAGTCCGTCGCCCAGACCTACACCCTCGTCCACGACGACACCGAGTTCACCACCGCTGTGGTCGAAGGCTACTGGTGGAACGCAGGAGCACAGCATGCCGGTTGACAACGTCCGCCTGTCTCAGCCAGCCAAGGACCGGCTGATCTACCTCAAGCGCACCACCGGCATCACCCAGTGGAACGTGCTCTGCCGCTGGGCGCTGTTGCTGTCCCTCAAAGACCCCTCGACTCCGCTGGTCAAGGACATCGTCACCGACTCCAATGTGGAGATGACCTGGAAGACCTTCGCCGGCCAGCACGGTGATGTCTATCTGGCCCTGCTCAAGCAGCGCTGCGTGGCGGTCGGGCAGGAAGTGTCCGATGAGAACGTCGCTCGCATGCTGACCGTGCACCTGCACCGCGGCATCGGATATCTGGGCGCGGACAAGCAAATGGCCACCATCGAAGGGCTAGTTGGCGCCGTCGTCACCCTCTGACGCGACCCTACTGATCCCCCAGGCAGGCCTCCCTGGGGGATCGGTGTATCCGAGCCTCGCGGAGGACCAGAGGGTTGCCTTGTAGGGCTGCCTAGCCCTACGGGTGAGCCAGTCGCGGACAGTTTCGCCTGTGGGTACCAGGCGGTTGGCCGGCGCTACTATCTCGCGCCCACAAGTCATCATGATTCGCCCACTATGTCGCTTTCACCGCGTGTTGTGGCAGGTCTCGGTGCCGTCAACTCCTTGCGGAGGGCGGCCAACGTGCGAGCTTCATGGCTACACAATAGGAATCCTGTTGAGCCGGGCTGGGCGGCTGGCACTCTAAACGTCTGGTGACCGATGACCGCCATCTTGCAGTGTGCCCTGACTGGGATGGAGGGTGCTGGTGTTGTCCCGGCGGCGATGGGTGTTGTTTGGGCCGCGTGAGGACGCCAGGCAGGCTGGTTCACAGACCAGCACTGAAGGGCAACCTTCCGGGGAGTCTGCGTGTCACAGTGATCGCTACGCTAATTTTTTCACACACGACTGGCGCAACCCGTGGACGCGGTTGTCGTGGCCGGGGAAGAGGATCGAGGTATCACTCGCCAGGGTGTTGGTGACGTGGCGACAGGCTGAGAACAATGGTGGGTTCAGGGATCGCGGGGAGTGGGGCGAGAACGTGGAGTATGAGCAGGCGGTCGTCGACGTGGACGCGGCTCCTGCCGGCACGATGCGCGTGGCGACAGCACAGGCGTGGGCTCGGATCCTCGTGGACGTCGACTCCCCCAACGACCTAGGCACGTTGTTGGGGCGCTCGACGACCGATGGCGACGAGGTCGACGCCCGTTGCCATACCCAGCGAGCACGAAACCTGCTACGCAAGAATCATCTTAGGCGCCTCGATCAGTTGCTGGGGATCACCATCGCTGATTTGCGTAATATACGACAGTGCGGCAGAGAGAGCGCCGTAGATATCTTGACCGCTTTGTTGCTGACACTAGTTGGCGATTCAGGCATGCAGCCCCAAAGGTCCGACGTTCCGTTGCCGGGGATGGACGCTCATTTGGATTCTCCCAAGTCTCAGAGGTCTGACGGCGACGGCAGAGACCACGATCCTGTGAAGGATCCTTTGCTTGACCTCCTGAAAGGCGCGTGATGACCGACGACTTGCCCTCTTGGGAACCGAGGTGGAAGCGCCGGTACAACTCGCCGCCAGATGACCTAATCAAAGATTTCTATGTCCCTGCCTTCGCCCGGTCGCGAAATTACGATCGGGCCGTTGGGTTTTTCTCTGCGGGTATTCTGGCGGCAATTGCGCCCTCACTTGACAGGTTCGTTCTCAACGGCGGCATGATGCGGCTCATTACGTCTCCTGCCCACCTAAGCGACGACGAGCTGGCAGCAATGGGTAAGGGCGAGGAACTCAAGAGCTACCTCAAGGAGGGGCTTCGAAGCGCCATCTTGCAGCCGATTCCTAGCCTTGTACTAGCTGACCGGCTGAAGCTGCTGACATGGATGGTCGCCTCTGGCCGGCTGGATGTCCGTATCGCACTGCGAGAGCATACGCACAGTTACGCACTATTCCATGAGAAGATCGGAGTCTTCTCTGACCAGGCCGGTAACTGGATGACGTTCACCGGCAGTCCGAATGAAACCATCGGCGGGGCTAGGCTTCATTCAGAGTCGTTTCCGCTGCATCGTAGTTGGGTGAACGAGGAGCAGCGCGCGTATGCCTGCGAAGAACGAGACCGGTTCGAGCAGCTATGGGGCGAGCGCGTTGATGGCGTAGCTTTGTGGCGGGTAAACGACTGGATTGAGAATCCTATGCGGTCCAACTTCGGCATCCGCGAGCCGTCTGCAGGGCGGACAATAACCGAAACTGACCAACCAGTCTCATCGATCGCCCCTTCTTTGGAAGGAGTGTCGCTTGTCCCGTCGCTACCTGACGACCTCACACTGCGCGAGTTTCAACAAGCTGCGGTGAACGACTGGCTCCGGGCTGGTGGACGCGGCACTTTCGCTATGGCAACAGGCACTGGTAAGACCATCACCGCCCTGACCGCCGCGACGCAAGCCTCCGTATCCTCCTCCAACGCCAACAAGCCACTGCTTGTGCTGGTGATCGTGCCACTGATCGATCTAGTGGAGCAATGGCGTCAGGAGGCCGAGCGGTTCGGCTTTCGTCCCGCTGTCTGTCACGGCACCCTCACCAGTAGACAGCGAGAGCATCTGAAATCTGTATTCTCAGCTGCCCGATCAAGTCAAGGGCGCCGAGCTGAGATGGTAATCACCACAGCGGGCAGCCTCGCGCCGCGTGGGGAGGACGTCGCTGATGACGAACATTTTGTGCAGCGACAATTGGCCCGTCATCGTGGCCGGATAATGGTCATCGGGGATGAAATGCACTCGCTGGGCACACCAGCGCGTCTAAACGCGTTGCCCCCAAATCCCACGTTTACCCTGGGGCTCTCTGCGACGCCCAAGCGGCACGGCGACGACGAGGGTACGCAGGCTCTCCTAAGCTACTTCGGCGATCCCGTGGTTTCGATCAGTATCAAGCAGGCAATCTATCAGTACAACGCACTCGTACCTTATGACTACTTGCCCTATCGGATCGAGCTGACCGATGACGAGGCCAAGCGCTATCGGCAGATTTCGCAACGGATCGCGGCTGCATTCGCCAAGGGGGATGAGCTAGCGGCAGAGGCTCAAATCCGAGCGCGCACCAGGCTAACTCAGCATGCTACTGGAAAGCACGACCGACTTCGTCAGTTGATGGCGAGCGGCTTGAAAGACCAGACGCACCAGATTATCTATGTCGCCGAAGGGAAGAATCCCGAGACTGACTTCCCTGCGCTCAAGAAGACCGAGAAGATGCTCCGCGAGGAATTCGGGATGCGGATCGAATGCTATTACGGTGAGACAGACAGGAATCGTCGTGAGGTCCTTCAGGGGCGCCTGGCTAGTGGGGACATTCAGGCTCTATTGGCTATGAAATGCCTAGACGAAGGAGTTGACATCCCATCCGCGCGTATTGGTGTCATCACCGCGTCGACCCAAAACCCTCGGCAATTCGTGCAGCGTCGTGGGCGACTTTTGCGGCGTGACCCGAACAACCCGAAGTCGCATGCTGTTATCTATGACTTCATCGTAATGCCGCCTCGTCCTGCCGGCGAGCCATCTGATTCAGAGAAGCGCCTCATTGCGGGGGAGTTGTCTCGAGCCGCTGAACTTGCCGAGGCGGCACGAAACCGCGAGGCGCTTCTGACAATTATCGAGTGGGCATACGAATGCGGTCTACGTCCCGTTGATCAGCCCTGGATGAGTATGACTGAGGACGACGAAATGGAGGAATGGGCCTGATGAACCCATTTGAAGAGCAAATGCAGAAAATGGCGAGCGAGTTGAGCTCTGAGGCTAAGGAGGTCGTCAATTACGTTGTTACTGCGGAACATAGACGGAGGTTCTCTGATGACCGTAGTGACCTGCCCGACGAATTTGCCAACCGTGCTCTTCAGATGGCGAAGGCTAAGGAGGGCCGTAAGTGAAGTTCGTGACCTTGGCAATGCGTAATTGGCGGTCCTTCCACGGCGACCACCGAGTCGAGTTCTCTATCGACCCGCGTAAGCCTGTAACTCTAATTCTAGGGCCTAATGGTGCTGGCAAGACAGCCCTTCTCAATGCGTTCACCTGGGCTCTGTATGGCGAGTTCACTGACGGGTTCGCGAGTCCAAGTCAATTGGTCAACGTCGACGCTGTAGAGATGGATCCATCTGCCGAGACCTCGGTAGAACTTACTCTGATCCACGAGAAAGATGAGTTCCGTATCCGCAGGGTAACCGATGCGCACAGGCAGTCCGCTGGCGAATATGACCTGACAGTTACCAAGAACGGTGAGCGTGCGGTTGAAGACGACATTTATCGGATTCTCCCTAAAGCACTCAAGGACCTGTTCTTCTTTCCTGCCGAGACGTTCAGTACAGCGAACGTATTGGAGGGGAGCAGGGCCTGGCGAGGGATCCTCTCTAAACATCGGCCAGGCGATCAGATCTCTGCTGGCTGGCGACATCTACGACCGGGCGATCGAGGATCTGCGTAAGGCGATAGAGAGTGAGGCGCTCAAACCGCCTAAAAACTATAGTGACAACACCGTCGAGGAAGCTCGGCGTAAGTACGCGCAGGCTCAGGAGGAGCTCAATTCTGCTGAGGAGCGTCGTGATGCCCTTCCAGGGCTGCTAGCGGATGCCCGGGACAAAGCGAGTAAAGCGAAAAAGGACGCTGAGAGGTACAACCCGGAGGAGATCAAGAAATGGGAGCGTGAGTACGAACAGCGAACGGGGCGCGTGCGGCAAGCGGAATTGGCAACCCAACGAGCGTACGAGCTCTACCTCGACCTAGCCCGCAAGGCGCATCTCCATTTTGCTCAGAGCGCAGTGTACTCCGCGATCTCGCAACTTGACCTAGCTGAAAAGGCTGGCTTGATGCCTCCGCGTATTCACGAGTCGGTGCTCGACAAGACGTTGAACGACTGCCGCTGCACGCTGTGTGGCGAGCCACTCTCGAAGGAAGCGAACGAGCGCATCAAGAGGCTGCGGGCACACGTCGGCGACGCGCGGATTGCTGTCCGCGGCATGGAGACTCGCTCTCTGCTTGTGCGGCATGCCACCCAAAAAGACATGGCGGTCGCGAACCTTCGCGACGAGATTGCCTCTCTCGCGTCAGATCTTGGAGTTGCCGGCCCGCAGCAGGGTGCCGACATGAGAATGCTCCAGGCAGTGCTGCGGACGTGCCTAGATATGGCTGAACGGCTGCTTGGCAATGCGACACGTGAACTCATGGAATTCACCGAAGCCCAGGATGTGGAACGACCCCCAGCAGGCCAGAGCCCAGTTGAGATCGCCATGGTGAGGCAGAAGAGCGTAGATGTACTCGCTGCCGAGTCCAAGGGCATTGAAGCCGAAATCGAGGCGCTATCAGCCAAAGTCGGAGAGTTGCTGTCGGACTACACTAAGAAGTCTTCGAAATCTGAGGGGCACAAGCGCAAGACAGCCGCCATTGAGATCCTTCGCGAGGTCAAGAAATTCTTCGATACAGCCCGTAAGGGTCTGAACCGATTTGGTCGAGAAGATTTCGAGAAGGCAATCAATGCAACCTACTCGGATCTGATTGCCAAGCCGTATCAAATCCACGTCGGCGAGGATTTCGGCATTACAGTGCGTTTTCCAGGAAAAGATGAGGAGATTCCGCTTTCTCAGTCGGAGAAGGTGTTGGTTCTGATTGCTTTCCTGGGTGCCATCGCAAGGTTGGCTCCGATTTACGAAGAGATCGCCCGGAATCAGCAACAACTCAAGCGTACGGGGAGCGTCGATACATCGCGGAGTCATGGCTTCCCAGTCGTCCTCGACTCGCCGACAAGTCCATTGGATGATGAGTACGAGGCCCGACGTGGTGAATGCGCTGCCCAGGTTGCTGCCTCAAGTCGTCGTGTTGGTTTCAGCGAAATCCGTTGCTGTATGGGAGGGGATCGCTAGTAGCGTGGGAAGCGCCAACATTATGGAATTGACTTCGCGTAGCTCTAGTAACCGAACAGTCCGATGGAATGGGAAGGACCACATCTACAGCGCTCAAGACGAAGGTGTGGCACATGCTAGAACACGGATGACCAATATCAGTTGAAGGACGAGCTATGGCGAACGTCAACATCTATCCGGATCACAGGGATATCCTTGATTCGCTTGTCACGTCGGGCAAAGCGAAATCCGCCGCGGCAGGCACTAAGACTGGCCCATTCAAGGAAATGCGGGACGCGTACGTATTTGCTGCAACGCTGGCGATGGCGCTAAATCAGCCTACGCTCGCGGAGGAAATGCCGACCTCTAAGAGAGGGGTGCTTCCTATCCAGGACCGAGTGTTTTTCGGTGCAGATGGCGCTACCGAGATCACCGCTGCGGTGGTTCTGACAAGCGCCGCCCCTGACCAAACCATCGATGATTCTCTGAGATCACAAATGGATCTGCTAGCCAGTGAGAACATGGCGGAACAGCTGGCACTGCTCGATCGCTACGCGCATGCAGGGTTCGACTGGCTGCGAAAGCACTCGCAGGACGAAAGCAGCATCCGCGACCTTGTCATGACGGCTATTGACACAGTCGAGTGTGCAGAGAGAGAAGTTGGAGACGGCTCACAGGTCCAAGATCCACTACTAGGTCTGCTTAATATGATTATCGAGTGATTGGCCGGTGCGAGCCCTCAAGGCAGTGGTGTGATAGTGCGTTAGTCGGGTAGGGAAAGCGGCGAAGCATGTTTGTGTCGGCTGGCTATCGTGCGGGCCCTGGTGGTGAGATCGCCAAGTCGGAACCAACGCCTCCCTACTCCGTAGAAGCGCGAGGTCAGGAAAACCCCCTTCTGTAGCGTGAGCATCAGATGAACCAAGCGTTGCGTGGCTGAAGTCCTGGCGCACTTTCGCAGAACCCGCTGCACCCAACAGCCTTACGTCAATTGCGGATGAGGGCCCCGCCTGGAGCCCACCATGCTGAAAAGCGCTCCATGCCTGAGCTAGGCTGCGGGGCCCCAGGAGCGGGGGTGGCTCTCGTCCGAGAGATCGTCTGTGCCTAAGCTGACGAAAGCCAGCCACGACGGCGGGTAGGCCGACCGATCACGCGCGCGTGTGTCTCGCTGCACCTCCACTGGCCTCAACCACGTAACAGGCTTTGTGGCCTTGAGCTGAGTCAGGGCGGCTGCTTGATGGCTGAGGGGTGCTGGGGTATCGCTTGAGGGTCCGGCTGCTGACGCGCGGTGGCCTGCGCAATTCTCAGATCTGCTGGTCCTCGCACTTGGGCCAGCGGAACTGGGTAGCCAGAGCGGCGGCAATCTGTGCGGCGGCGTCCCCCTTCTTTCACATCCGGTGGCTGATCGCATTGCGCGGCGCGGGCGCCGGCCGGGCTGGAGCGGGACGGAGGCAGGAGCGCAGGCCCGGCCGGGGGCCGGGCCGCGCGCGGGGAGCGGAGCGAGCCGCCTTGAACCAGTAGGGAGAGTTTGAATCACGGCTCTGCTGGGGGCTGGCACTGCTCTCCCGCCCGGTGGCTGTTGGCTCGTGGTGTAGAACCCTGGTCATGGGGAGTGAACGGCGAGAGCGGATGCGGGCGCTTGGGATGCGTCTTCGTGCGCTCCGTAGAGAAGCCGGCCTGACGGGTGCTGTGTTGGCGCAGCGTGCCCGTGTGGGACAGCCGACGGTGTCCAAGGTGGAGAACGGGCGCATGGTTCCGAGCCTGGATGTGTTGGATCGGCTCTCGCGTGCCCTCGGCCTCGATGAGGCGGCGGCTCTTGAGGTGCGTGAACTCCTGGCCGCAGTAGAGGCGGCTGCCGTCTCCGATCGACCGGAAGACAGCGAGCCCTCAACCGGGGCGGCTGTTGACGAGGAAGTTCGTTCCGCTCAGCTGGTGCGCTCGTTCCAGTGCGTCGTTCTGCCGGCCATGCTCCAGAGTGCGGAGTACGCCCGGCACGTCTTCGAGAGTGCGCCGGACGCGACGCCTAAGTCCGTGGGCCGGGCTGTCGCTGCCCGTGTGGATCGACAGAGCGTGCTGTACGAACCTGGGCGCGAGTCGGTGTTCGTGCTGACCGAAGCCGTGCTGCGCACCTGGCCGGGCACACCGGCACTGATGCTCGCCCAGCTGGATCGGTTGCTCGCGGTCGAGAGTCTGAGCACCGTGCGGCTCGGGGTCGTCCCTTGGCGTCGCCCGGTTCCGGTCCTGCCTCGCCACGGATTCACCTTGTGCGATCGGCGAGCGGTTGTGGTCGAGACGTTCGGCGCCGAGTTGGTGTCGACCGACTCCACCGAGGTGGCCGCGTACGAGGACACGTTCGGCCGCTTCGAACGGGCTGCCATCTTTGGGGAGGACGTGCGGAAGCTCCTGCTACGGGTGATGCAGGAGTTTCACGCCTTGGGAGACAGCCTCACTCCATAGAGGAATAATTCCTCTGTATGCCTGGCCTGTTGGGTGCCATTGGGAATACGCTGCCGCTGGCTGTCTAGCCCCCTAGACGATAGTGAGGAGCTTCCCATGCGGTCCAAGTGGTGCCGTGCCTTTCCCGGCGTGGCCGATGAGGTGGCGCATGCCCGTCACTTCGTCGCTGCACTGCTCGACGGGTATGACCCCGTCGACGACGCCGTGCTGATCGTGAGCGAACTCGCCACCAATGCCGTGCGGCACTCGCTGAGCGGTGCGGCCGGCGGATGGTTCCTCGTGGTCGTCTGCTTCGGTGATGGCCGCGTGCGCATCGAGGTCGTCGACCAGGGCGGCGAAGACGTGCCGCACCTGTGTGACGTGACCGGCCAGGAAGAAAGTGGACGCGGGCTGTTGCTGATCGCGGCCTGCGCCAAGGACTGGGGTGTGAAGAACTGGCCCGACGGGCGCACCGTCTGGGCCGAGCTGGAAATGGAGAGGGTGTGATCACGCCCGGTTCGTGGGCGCTCGGCGATCATCCGGCTGGCGGTGGCGGGTGACGCCTCGGGGTGTGCCTCGGCGGCGGTCCCGGTTCTTCGTGGTCGATGTTCGTACAGGGCGGCGCCTCCCGCCCATTCCGTCTAGGGCCCTAGACTCCTGGTTACTTCTAGGAGGTGCGGTCATGTCGGACGAGCTGCAGCGGATCACGGCTATCGATGATCCGTATCTGCTCCTGCGCGAGGTCACCAAAAGGCTGGCCGACGCGCAGCAAGAGGTGACCGAGCTTGCCCGGCTCCGCCGCCGCGTGGTCCAGGACCTCCACGCTCAAGGGCTGTCCTACGCGCAGATCGCTGAAAAGGCCGGCCTGAGCCGTGGGCGGATTCACCAGATCCGGCACACCGGCCCGGCACCCGAGGGGGCTTTCCTGGGGATGGGTGCCGTCACCGTGGTGACACCCCTGAGGTGGGACGCCGAGAAGAAGCGCCCAGTCGTCGCCATGGCCGACATGAACTCCGGGAAGCGGCTGGAGGAGCTGGCCAAGTCCTATGGGCTTGCCGTCAGCTCCGGTCACGTGCAGGTGAGCGGTGAGATCGACCTGAACCGTGACGGCCTGATCGTCGTCTGCGGACCGGGTATGTCCGGGGCCATGAAGGATTTGTACGCCCAGGACCCGGTACTCGGCTGGGAACATCCGGAAGGCGAACCGTGGGCGCTGGTGGACCGGCGTACCGGCGCGAAGCACAATGCCGGCGCGGACATTGAGCCCCGCCGCCCGCACGACGTCGGATACCTCGGCAGGCTGCCCCGACCGGACGGCAACGGCTCGGTACTCGCCATCGCCGGAATCCACACGGCAGGCTCCCTCGGCGTGGTCCATCTGCTCACGTCAGACCTCAACTCGCTCTGGGGGCAGGTGGGCGAGCGTCACTTCTCCACGCTGGTGAGCGTCGACTACGACCCCGAGACCGACGAGCCGCAATCCGTCGAACTCGTCTGCCCCCTCTACCTGCACGACGAGGAGGCCACGGCGTGAACGTCGCCCTCGGCTCGCAGCCGGCCGACCCAGGACGGGAGAACGAGGACTTCGCCGCAGCCGGTCTCGGTGCAGCCGTCCTCCTCGACGGCGCTGGCGTCGCCGGGGCGGAGACCGGATGCGTTCACGGCATCGCCTGGTTCTCCTCGACGTTGGGCGGGCTGCTGCTGGCCAATATCGCGGCGCGGCCTGCCCGACCGCTCGCCGACTGTCTCGCCGACTCGATCCGGGCTGTCCGGTCCCTGCACGAGGACACATGCGACCTTGCGTACCGGGCCAGTCCGAGCAGTACGGTCGTCGCCGTCCGGGTCCAGTCGGGAGCTCTGGAGTACCTCGTCCTCGGCGACTCGACCCTCCTCCTCGCCGAGACGGACGGGAGTACTGCTGCCGTCACCGACCAGCGCCTGGACGAGGTCGGCGAACGGCTGCGCCAACCGGTCGACGTACTGCCCACCGGTTCGCCCGAACACGCCGCTGCCCTTGCGGAATACAGGGACGCTCTGACCGGCCTCCGCAATCGACCGGGCGGCTTCTGGATCGCCGGCCCCGACACACAGGCAGCCGAGCATGCACTGACGGGAACCGTGCCGCTGGATTCCCTGGCCTCCGTGACGCTGCTCAGCGACGGGGCAACGCGACTCGTTGACAGCTTCCAACTCGCGGACTGGAAAGAAGTGTTGGGCCTCCTCAATTCGTCGGGCCCGGATGAGCTGATCCGCCGCGTACGCGCAGCCGAAGCGGGCGACCCCGACGGTCGGCGCTGGCCGCGAGGGAAGACCAGCGATGATGCGACCGCGCTGCATTGGGTCATGCCGTAGCGGACTCCGCGGCCTTCGAGGCATCTCGTATACCCCCCTAGACAGTTGACGGGTCGTCCGGTTACGGTAGGCGTCAACCCCCCTAGACAGTTAGGGCGGGACCACTCCCTTGCTGTCTAGGGGGGTATCCAACCCGATCCGGCGTCCGCGATGGGCGCCCCACCCAAGTGAGGTTCACAGAATGCGATTCATCCCCGTGGACACCTCGTCCGCCACTCTGCTGGTCACGAAGCTGCCCGAGGTCAAGGTGAGGGACCGGCAGACCGGTGAGGTGGCCGTCGATCCGGTGACCAACGACCGGCTCATGGTCCTGGAGCTGGTGTTCATTGCCGAGGGCGGTTCCGACATGATCAAGGTCACCGTCCCTGAGAAGGGTGTCGGTGAGGGCCTGGTCATGGGGGCTCCGGTCTTCCTGTCCGGGCTGGTTGCCCGGCCCTGGGAGAGCGAGTTCGGCGGCCGCGCCCGGCACGGCATCGCATACAGGGCCGACGCTGTGATGGTCGGCACCCCGGCGGCGGCACAGGGCTGAGCGCGATGACCGATGCCCTGCGGATTCTGTTGCTGGGCTTGCTGGCGGTGGCCGCGCTGGTCGCGGTGCGCCGTCGGCTGCCAGTCCTGTTCTGGTGGCTGGTCGGGTATCCGACCGTCACGCTTCGGGTGCTCACCACGTACCGGGCCACCATGGATGCCTGCGGTCTCACAGTGCCCGCGTCGGCCATGCGCCGGGCCACCGCCCGCATGATGGGGCGGCAGGCTGCCCCCGTACCGCCTCGCCGGTCACTGCCGCTGCCGACCGGGTCCGGACTCGTGATGCGGCTGCGCATGGCAGCAGGACAGGCACCCGAGGATTTCAACGCTGCGGCCGATCGACTGCGGCACGCCTGGGGCGCACACGCTGTGCACGTACGGCCTACCAAACCAGGACGGTTGGAGCTGCGGCTGGTGGGCTGGGATGTCCTCGCTGACGTCCGGCCTCCTTGGCGAAGGCTGCGCACCGAACCGCTGTCCCTGCCGCTGGCGCTGCGTGAAGACGGGCACTGGCACATCCGGGACTTCCGCACCGTGCCGCACGAACTGATCCTTGGCGCCACCCAGTCAGGCAAGTCCGTGTACCTGCGCAATCTGCTGTGCGGGCTGGCCCGGCAACCGGTCGCGCTCGCCGGTATCGACTGCAAGTGGGGTGTCGAACTGGCGCCCTTCGCCCCGCGGTTGTCAGCTCTGGCGGATACGCCGGACCGAGCGAACGAACTACTGGACGCTTTGGTGGAGGAGATGGAGGCCCGGTTCCGCCTCATCGGCCTGAGCAGCGGGGCCACTCCGGACACTGGGCTGACTTCGGACGTCTGGGGTTTGCCGGAGAAGGTGCGGCCGGTGCCGGTTGTGGTCGTCGTCGATGAGGTCGCCGAACTCTTCCTGGCCGCCGGCAAGGACGACGAGAAGCGGCGCGACGCCATGGTCACCAAGCTCATCCGCCTTGCCCAACTCGGCCGCGCGGCCGGCATCTACCTGGAGGTCTGCGGACAGCGCTTCGGCGCCGAACTCGGCAAGGGAGCCACCATGCTCCGTGCGCAGCTCACCGGCCGTGTGTGCCACCGCGTCAACGACGAGACGTCCGCGAACATGGCGCTCGGCGACATCGCGCAGGAAGCGGCACTGGCCGCAACCTCCATCCCGGCCGAACGTCCCGGCGTCGCGGTCGTCGGCGACTCCTCTGGTGGCTGGTCCCGCGTCCGCTCCCCTCACCTCACCCTCGACGACGCGGCAGAGGTCTGCAACGAAACCTCGGGCCTGGTCCCCGAACTGCCTCGACTCGACGCCTTCCGGCCCATCGCCGTGCAGCCCGCCGGGCCTTCCTCCACCACTTCTGCCGTGCCCACGGCCCGCCCGGTGACCGAGTAACCGCACTTCCTCTCCCTCGGCCGGCGTGACCGCCTCGCGCCATGTCCCTACCCCTCCCATGCCCAAGACCGGAAGGAGACCGAGCCGATGCGTGCCCACTCGGCCCGCGTAGACGCCGTGGTCGTTCAGGCCGTCATCGCCGGTGCCCTGTCCTTCTCTCACCTGCACGACCTTGCTGCGGCTGCCGGACAAGACGGCTGGAAGGCGTGGGCCTATCCCGTGAGCGTCGACCTGCTCCTGGTCGCGGCTTGGCGCCGGATGCGTCAGCAGCAGCTAGGGGGAGTGGCGGCCGGTGGCCCGCGGCTGTGGTTCCTGGTGGCCCTCGCCGCATCACTCGGCGCCAACGTCGCCACGGCCGGGCTCCTCGACCTGGACGACGTACCGGCTTGGCTCCGCGTGACGGTCGCGGGCTGGCCCGCCGTCGCCTTCTTCGGGGGCACCTTGCTGGCTCACACCCCGGAAACGCCGAGGGTCTCTGCCTCCCCGGCGACGGACGCCGACCCAACTCAACGACCGGCTGCGGCTGTCATCGACCGGCCTGACCGTGACGCGCAGCCGGCGCCCTCCAACAACCCCGAACCGGACCTAAAACCCACCACCGAACCGGCCGCAACTTCGGCCCCGCTGACCGCTTCCACGGTCAATCTGCCGCCCGCTCTCGTCGACCGGGCCCGGGCGCTGGCCGAGGAGTACCGCACCCTTACCGGTCACCCCGCCGACCCCGACGCCGTTCGAGTCCGGCTCGGCCTGCCTCCGTCCATGACCCCGTCCGTCGCCGCACACCTCTGAGAGGAGCAACGCCATGAACCGGCGCTTCCGCGACGTCCGCCGCATCGGCCCCGTCAATGTCGCCTCGTTCGTCGACCGCGGCCGTAACCGACACCTCGCCGCCTGCACCGCGCCCCGCTGCGACTTCTCCACCGAGTACGACAGCCGCGCCGCTGCCGAACTCGCCGCCCGCACCCACCGTTGCCCGGCCTGAACAGGAGACCACCGAAGTGGAAGTACCGCTCTGGCTCGCCCTGCTCGTCGTCGGAGTCCTCGGCGTCAAGCTCGTCCGACCGCCCCTGTGGCTCATCGCCGTTCTGCTCGTGGGCGGCTACCTGCTCGCCGACAGCCTGCTGGCTCCCGTCATCGACAGCTTCCTCAAGTGACCCACGAAAGGGGATCGTTCGTGTTTCGACCGAAAGTCCCGACCATGCCGCAGCCCACCGGCCCGGCTGCCCCGGCCACCGTCGTCGAGCCGACCGCCATCACGCCGGGCGTTCCAGCTCAGTCATCGGCCTCCGTCGCTCCGGCCCCGCCTCGCACGGCCGCCCGCTTCACACCTGGAACCGTGCTCGCCCTCGCCAGCGGCGGCACCGCCGTGGTCCTGGTCGTCGGCGCCGTCCTGGTCTCCATGCTCCTCGCTGTCGCCGTCACCGCCGCGTCCGTGGCCGTGTGCGCCGTTGTCGTTCGCTCGATCCTCAGCCGCCGCTGATCCCACACTTCTCCGCTCGCCCGGCCTGCTCACACTGTCTAGTCCCCTCGACAGGCCGGGCGCTCGCACCCCACGTCCATCTCTTACGAGGAGGAACCCGCACATGCGCCCTGCGGCTCCGACCGCAGCAATCCGCCAGCTGGCCGCACTCGCCCGGCACGGCGACCTCAGCGCCTACGCACACCAGATCCAGCGTCTTGGCGGCTGCGAGCGGCCCGTACGAATGGAGGGCCACCGGCTCGACGTCCACGCCGCCACCGGGGAGATCGTCCGCGAGATCGCCGACCGAGACCTTCCGGCCGGGCAGCTTCTGATCCGCTGCAACAACCGGCGCGCCACCCGGTGCGCCGCCTGCGCCGAGATCTACTGCAAAGACACCTTCCACCTGGTCACCGCTGGCCTGAGCGGCGGCAAGGGTGTCGGTCCGTCGGTCGCCCAACACCCGCGCGTCTTCGCCACGTTCACTGCCCCATCCTTTGGCCCCGTCCACAACCGCCCCGGCGGCGCCCGGTGCCGCTGTGGACGCCTGCACTCCGACGACGACCCCGCTCTCGGTACACCCCTCGACCCGGACCGGTACGACTACCGCGCGGCCGTCCTGTGGAACGCGCACGCAGGCGCCCTCTGGGCCCGGTTCACCACCTATCTGCGCCAACACCTCGCCTCCCGCGCGGGCCTCACCCGCTCGGCGCTGCGCCACTGCCTCAAGGTCTCCTACGCCAAGGTTGCCGAGTACCAGCGGCGCGGCGCCGTCCACTTCCATGCCGTGATCCGCCTCGACGGCCCGGACGGGGCCGAGGACACCCCGCCCGCCTGGGCCACCACCGAACTCCTCACCGACGCGATCCGCTCCGCGGCCCGCCTCGCCGAGACCCCCGGCCCCGTCCTCGACGGCCACGCGTACGCCTTCCGCTTCGGCGAGCAGCTCGACATCCGCCCCATCCGCTCCGCCGACTTCGCCGGTACCTCGGAGCTCTCCAGCCGGGCCGTGGCCGCATACATCGCCAAGTACGCCACCAAAGGCGCCGAAACCGCCGGCACCCTCGACCGACCCATCCGCAACCCGATCACCGACCTGATCGGCTCCGGAGTCACCGACCACGCCCGGCGCATGATCCTCACCTGCTGGAAGCTCGGAGCCCTGCCCGAACTCGAAGACCTGCGCCTGCGCAAGTGGGCCCACATGCTCGGCTTCCGCGGCCACTTCTCCACCAAGTCCCGCGCCTACTCCGTCACCCTCGGCGCCCTCCGCCAGGAACGCGCCGACCACAACGAAGCCCTGGCCCGCGAACGCGCGGCAGAAGCCGGCCACCCGCTGCCCGACCCGGGCACCGTCCTCGTCCTCTCGCACTGGGTTTTCGCCGGCACAGGGCTGACGGCCGCGGAACGCCTGCTTACCCACGGCACCCCGTCACCTGCCAACTCGACGAACGATGACACGGAAGGAGCTCCGGCGTGGACCGCCGACGCGATGAACTCATGACCGTTCCGCAGATCCTCGCTGAGCTGGGTGGTGTGTCCCGACGCACTTTCTACCGGTGGCGCGAACTGGGCCAGGGACCTGCTGCCTTCAAGCTGCCCAACGGCGAACTTCGGGTGTGGCGAAGTGACTTCGCCACGTGGCTGCGACAGTTGGAGGCGGCAGCGTGAAGTCTCTCGACGTCAGAGTCTGGGGCGTGCGCAAGCGGGACACTAAGACGCCCTCCTATGGCGTTCGCTGGTCCGTCGCCGGCAACGTCTTCTCGGACTCATTCCGAACCAAGGCGCTTGCGGATCACTACCGAGCGAAGCTCATGGCTGCAATGCGCGGTGGCGAGGAGTTTGACACCGAGACTGGTCTCCCGGCCTCGATGGAGCAGAAGAAGTCCCCATTGAGTTGGTACGACTTCGCGCTCAAGTACCTCGCCATGAAGTGGCCCCATGCTGCACCCAATACGCGAGACGGCATCAACGAATCCTTGACCAGCGTGACCATGGAACTCCTAGAAGAGCGAGCAGGACGGCCGTCCGATGAGGAGATCCGCAAGGCATTGCGCAGTTGGGCCTTCGTGCTGCCCGGGCCGAACAACCGTGAAGTCCCGGACAACGTCCAAAACGTTCTGCACTGGGTGTCGAAAGCGTCCCGACCGCTTGCGGATCTCGCGGAACCGGCGACAGCCCGAGCAGTGCTCGACGGCCTGAAGCTCAAGCTTGACGGGACCGCGGCAGCTGCTGAGACCGTGCGACGTAAGCGGCGAACCCTGGTGAACGCTGCGAACTATGCGGTCGACCTGGGGGAGCTGCGTGAGAACCCGATCACGGCGGTTCGCTGGCAGAAACCGAAGGTCTCGAACCAGGTGGACCCGCGCGTGGTCGCCAACCCCGAACAGGCCCGCAACCTTCTGGCGGCGGTGTCTTACATCGGCGGCTACCGGCGTGCTCGCGGCCGGCGCCTCGTCGGGTTGTTCGCGGCGATGTACTTCGGCGGCCTGCGTCCTGCTGAGGCGGTCGGCCTGGTCGAGACTGATCTGCTCCTCCCCGAGCAAGGCTGGGGATCGGCGCTGCTCCACCGGACTCGCCCGTCGGTCGGCAAGCGGTGGACCGACTCGGGGGAGACCCACGACGACCGCGGGCTCAAGAATCGGCCGACCGAGGACGTGAGGCGGGTGCCGATTCCCCCTCACCTCGTTGCAGTGCTCCGGGAGCACCTGGCCACTTTCGGCACGGCGGACGATGGGCGGCTCTTCTTCAGCGAGAAGGGTTCGGTCGTCCCGTCTTCGACGTACTACCGCGTATGGCAGGAGGCACGGATTTTCGCGCTCCCGCAGGCCGTCGCGGCCTCGCCACTCGCAAGTCGGCCCTACGATCTGCGGCACTCGGCGCTCTCCACGTGGCTCAACGCGGGGGTCGACCCCACTGAGGTGGCTGAGCGTGCTGGCAACAGCGTTGAGGTCCTGCTGAGTCGCTATGCGAAGTGCCTCGACGGCCGTCAGGACGTCGCCAACCGGCGTATTGAGGATCTGCTCCGCGAGTACGAATGACGGCATGCGGCATGTCGGAGGCCCCTGGCGTGATGCCAGGGGCCTCTCGTGTGCCTGGCCGGTCAGATGGGCCGAGTGGCCTGCGCTTGCTCAGACGACAGTAGGCGCTCAAGGGCCCTCCGCTCACTGTCGAGCGCAGCAAGCATTCGCGAGCGAGCTTGCTCGAAGCCGGGCTCAACCTCGACGCCGAGGTCATGGCGTAGGGCCACCCGCAGGAGGTACACGCCGTCGGACAGTGGACCGCTAAACCAAGCTCCGGCGCGGGCGTAGGCCCCAGCTGGGTCGGGACTGATCGACAGCTGCTTCACGACGGTGTACCCGACTCCGAGTGCTCGGTTGAGGGTCGAGGCGATCTCATGGACGTCTTTCGGTAGAGCCATCTGTGCCACGGAGTAGTTCTCCGCCCAAGCGTCCTTGGCGGCGTCGAGGACTGCCAGCTCGACGGTCTCACCGCGCTCCGCCGCCCGGACCGCGTCCCGGGCCGCGACGCGATAGGCACGGGCCGTGGTGTTCAGGCGGGCGTAGAGATCTCGCCTGGCTTCCTGCGCCCGGTCCTGGCGGTCCTCGGCCCGTTCACGATCGGCCCGCTGGTTCTGCTCGCGGGTGACGCGCTGGCTGAGCACCGCCCCGCCGAGAGTCCCGCTCAACGTCCCTCCGACACCGATAAGCGCGACGGCTAGCGTGGTCACGTCCACGAGATCCCCCAACTCGTCCGTACGAAGCCTGCGGACGGCGCAGGGCGTGGCTCCCCAGCTGAGCAGCCGTCCAACATCGGCAAGACGATAACGGGGGACGGCGGCTGTTGGGCCGCGATGGGGCAGTTCACCTGCGGGAATGGTCCAAGATCCCGTCCACGCCTCGTCCACAGACCCCGACATAGAGCCGCTTCGGGCCGCATACGCCTGCACATACGCGAAGACCCCGGCCTCAGCGTTTCCGCTGGTGACGGGGTCTTTGGGCACCTCATGCTGGGTGCCCCCGGCAGGATTCGAACCTGCGCACACGGCTCCGGAGGCCGTTGCTCTATCCCCTGAGCTACGGGGGCGTATCGGCGCCTGCTTGGCGGCGACGGGTAGAACCCTACCAGCTCCCTCGGGGTGTTCATGAACAGGTTTGTTGAGGTCCGGCCGGGCGTCGGTCCTGTACGAGTTACGGGTTTCGAGTTCAGGGTGTGGGCCTGGGGCCCTGGGCGGCCGGTGTCGGTGTCGACAGTGTGCGATTGCGGCGCACGCGGGCGCGTGGCGGTGTCCTGGAGGGGGCTTCTCGTGTGAGTTCGGCGGTCCGCCGCCCCGTTCCCCGCGCGGGGCGGAAGTGTGGAAAACCCGGACGCGGTGGCCTGTCTCGACCTACTCTCGAGTTGTGCCAGGCACTTCGGGCCGGGTTCTTGTTGTGGACGACAACAAGGTCATCCGGCAGTTGATCAGGGTCAATCTCGAGCTGGAGGGGCTCGAGGTCGTGACCGCGGCCGATGGTGCCGAGTGTCTGGATGTCGTTCATCAGGTGCGGCCGGATGTCGTGACCCTCGACGTGGTCATGCCTCGCCTGGACGGGCTGCGCACCGCCGCCCGGCTGCGTTCCGACCCGCGTACCCGTGACCTTCCCCTCGCCATCGTCAGCGCCTGCACCTCCTACGAGGTCGAGACCGGCCTCGACGTCGGTGTCGACGCGTTCCTCGCCAAGCCCTTCGAGCCCGCCGAACTCGTCCGCCTCGTGCAGCAGTTGATCGAGCAGAGGCGAACCGGGGGTGGCGCGGGAGGAGACGACTCCTCCCTCCGATCCCGAGAGGGCCTGGGAGATCAGAGCTCCTTGGGAGCGCTTGGGAGCGTCCTCGGCGACGCCGAGCGTGGCGAGCGTGCCGGGCGGGCCGCGGGCGCCTGAGGAGCGTCGCGCCCGCCGGATGCCCGAGCGCGTCCGTGTGCGTCTCGTGGACCTCGCCGGCACAGGCGAACCGAGCCCGCGCAGCGCCCCTCCGTCCCACATCCCGGAACCCTGCCCAAACCGGCTCGCCTACCCACCCCCCTCCTCCCCTACGCTGGTCCCGTGACCCCCGTCGAGCTCTCCCGTACCGTGCTGCGCGCGGTGCGTCGTGCTGTCGACGAGGGGGAGCTCCGCGTCGCCGTGCCGGCCCGGGCCGTCGTCACGCCCCCGGTCCCGGCGGCTGCGGCGACTACGCCACCAACATCGCCCTCCAGCTCGCCCGCCCTGCCGGCCAGCCGCCCCTCCGCGTCGCCGAGATCCTCCGGCAGCATCTGGCCGGCACCGCCGGCGTCGCCGACGTCACCGTCACCGAGCCCGGCTTCCTCAACATCAGCCTGAGCGACGCCGCACCGACCGCCCTCGCCCTCGCCCGGCAGATCCTCGACGAGGGCGTGGAGTACGGCCATGGCGACGCGCTCGCCGGCCGGATCGTCGAGCTGCGCATCCCGTACGACGTCCGTGCCGAGGTCGTCGCCGACGCGCTCACCCGGCTCGTCGCCGCCCAGGGTGGCCGTGCCGAGGTCGACCACCGTGAACCCGTCAATCTCCGGCCCGTCCCGGCGCCGGAGGACCCCGCGCCGCTCGGTCCCGACGCCGCCCGCTGGGCGCTGCTGTACCCCGCCGCCCACGACCGGCCCCGGATCACCGCCGATCATCTGATCCAGCGCGAGAGCAACCCTCTCTTCCGCGTCCGTTACGCCCACGCCCGCACCCGGGCCCTCGGCCGCAACGCCGCCTCCCTGGGCTTTGCCGCCGAGCCCGGAGACCCGGCCCTCGGGGACCGTGCCCTGGGCGTCCGCCCGCGTAATGCCGCCTCCCTGGGCTTTGCCGCCGAGCCCGGAGACCCGGCCCTCGGGGACCGTGCCCTGGGCGTCCGTCCCCATCCCGCCGCCGAGCCCGGCGATCCCGCCCTCGGCGACCCCGCCCTCAGCGACCGCGCCCTCGGCGCCCGCCCCCATCCCGCCGCCGTACACCTCGGCCCCCTCCTCACCGCCCTCGCCGATCACCCCCGTGTCCTGGCCCGGGCGGCAGCCGACCGCGCACCCGACCGTCTCGCCCGGCACCTCGTCACCGTCGCCGATGCCGTGCTGCCCTTTCTTCCCGCCGTGCTTCCGCTCGGCGAGGAGAAACCCTCGGCCGCCCACCGTGCCCGGCTCGCCCTTGCCGAAGCCGCCGGGACGGTGCTGGCCGGCGGCCTGTCCCTGCTCGGCATCGACGCCCCCGATCACCTCTAGAGGCAGCCGGAGGAGTCGCCTGGAGTCGCAGACCGCCACATCGCCGGACCGCCGCACCGCCGAGCAGGTCAGCTCGACAGCCGTCGGACCGGACCAGCCCCGCCGGACCGCCGCACCGCCGAGCAGGTCAGCTCGACAGCCGTCGGGCCGGACCAGCCACCGGCCTGCACGGTCCGCGGATCCCGCTCCGAGGCCCTGCGACCTCCGCCCCGCGACCCCCCACCCGCCCCAGAGACACCCCAGAAAGCCACTGAGATGAGCCGTTCCGCACACCCCGCCGGGCCCCGTCACGCCGATGTCCTTCCCGAGGGGCACTACTCCGCGCCGCCCACCGACCTCAACGCCCTCGACCCGAAGGTGTGGGCTCAGACGGTCGGCCGGGGCGAGGACGGTGTCGTGACCGTCGGCGGTATCGACGTCAAGCGGATCGCCGAGGAGTTCGGCACCCCCGCCTACGTCCTCGACGAGACCGACTTCCGGGCCCGGGCGCGCGCCTGGCGCACCGCCTTCGGGCAGGACGCCGACGTCTTCTACGCTGGCAAGGCGTTCCTGTCCCGTGCCGTCGTGCGGTGGCTGCACGAGGAGGGGCTGAACCTCGACGTCTGCTCCGGCGGCGAGCTGGCCACCGCCCTCTCCGCGGGCATGCCCGCCGACCGCATCGCCTTCCACGGCAACAACAAGTCCGCGCAGGAGATCCACCGGGCCGTCGAGGCCGGTGTCGGGCGGATCGTGCTCGACTCCTTCCAGGAGATCGTGCGGGTCGCCCACATCGCGCAGTCGCTGGGCAAGCGGCAGCGCGTGCAGATCCGTATCACCGTCGGCGTCGAGGCGCACACGCACGAGTTCATCGCCACCGCGCACGAGGACCAGAAGTTCGGCATCCCGCTGGCCGGCGGGCAGGCCGCGGAGGCGGTGCGGCGGGCGCTGCAGCTGGACGGGCTGGAGCTCATCGGGATCCACAGCCACATCGGGTCGCAGATCTTCGACATGTCCGGGTTCGAGGTCGCCGCGCACCGGGTGGTCGGGCTGCTCAGGGACATCCGGGACGAGCACGGCATCGAGCTGCCGGAGATCGACCTCGGCGGCGGGCTCGGGATCGCGTACACCAGTGACGACGACCCCCGTGAGCCGCACGAGATCGCCAAGGCCCTCACCGAGATCGTGACGCGCGAGTGCGAGGGCGCCCGGCTGCGCACGCCCCGCATCTCCGTCGAGCCCGGGCGCGCCATCGTCGGGCCGACCGCGTTCACGCTGTACGAGGTCGGGACGATCAAGCCCCTCGACAACCTCCGCACCTACGTCTCCGTCGACGGTGGCATGTCCGACAACATCCGCACCGCGCTCTACGACGCCGAGTACAGCGTGTCTCTCGTCTCCCGCACCTCCGATGCCGAGCCCATGCTCGCCCGTGTCGTCGGCAAGCACTGCGAGAGTGGGGACATCGTGGTCAAGGACGCGTTCCTGCCGGGCGATCTGGCGCCGGGAGACCTGATCGCCGTACCGGCGACGGGTGCCTACTGCCGGTCCATGGCCAGCAACTACAACCATGTGCTGCGGCCGCCCGTGGTCGCCGTGAGCGACGGCGAGGCGCGGGTCGTCGTCCGGCGCGAGACGGAGGAGGACCTCCTGCGTCTCGACGTCGGGTGAGCCCCGTGCCCCGTGCGGCGGGGTGGAAGATCTGCGGTTCTCCACCCTCCGACAAATGAAATAGATGTCTCACGATCCGGACAATCGACAGAAAGTCCCGTCCGGTGAGTGAGACTGGACCCACCGTAGACGGTATGAGGAAACGAGGTCGGATGATGCGTACGCGTCCGCTGAAGGTGGCGCTGCTGGGCTGTGGGGTCGTCGGCTCAGAGGTGGCGCGCATCATGACGACGCACGCCGACGACCTCGCCGCGAGGATCGGCGCCCCCGTCGAACTCGCGGGCGTCGCCGTCCGGCGTCCGAGCAAGGTGCGCGAGGGCATCGACCCGAGCCTGGTCACCACCGACGCCACCGCCCTGGTCAAACGCGGCGACATCGACGTGGTGGTGGAGGTGATCGGCGGGATCGAGCCCGCGCGGTCCCTCATCGCCGCCGCCTTCGAGCACGGCGCGTCCGTCGTCTCCGCCAACAAGGCGCTGCTCGCCCAGGACGGGGCCGCCCTGCACGCGGCCGCCGAGGAGCACGGCCGGGACCTGTACTACGAGGCCGCCGTGGCCGGTGCCATCCCGCTGATCCGGCCCCTGCGCGAGTCCCTCGCCGGCGACAAGGTCAACCGCGTGCTCGGGATCGTCAACGGCACGACCAACTTCATCCTCGACAAGATGGACTCCACGGGCGCCGGCTACCAGGAGGCCCTCGACGAGGCCACCGCCCTGGGATACGCCGAGGCCGACCCCACCGCCGACGTCGAGGGCTTCGACGCCGCCGCCAAGGCCGCCATCCTCGCCGGCATCGCCTTCCACTCCCGCGTGCGCCTCGACGACGTCTACCGCGAGGGCATGACCGAGGTCACCGCCGCCGACTTCCGTTCGGCGAAGGAGATGGGCTGCACCATCAAGCTGCTCGCCATCTGCGAGCGGGCCGGGGACGGCGGCTCGATCACCGCGCGCGTGCACCCCGCGATGATCCCGCTGACCCATCCGCTCGCCTCCGTGCGCGGCGCGTACAACGCCGTGTTCGTCGAGTCCGACGCGAGCGGACAGTTGATGTTCTACGGCCCCGGGGCGGGCGGTTCGCCGACCGCCTCGGCCGTTCTCGGCGACCTCGTCGCCGTCTGCCGCAACCGGCTCAGCGGGGCGACGGGGCCCGGCGAGTCGGCGTACGCCGCGCTGCCGGTGTCGGGGATGGGTGAGGTCGTCACCCGCTATCACATCAGCCTCGACGTCGCGGACAAACCGGGCGTTCTCGCCCAGGTGGCCACCGTGTTCGCCGAGCACGGCGTGTCCATCGATACCGTTCGGCAGCAGGGCAAGGACGGCGAGGCCTCTCTCGTCGTCGTCACCCACCGCGCGTCCGACGCGTCCCTGTCCGGGACCGTCGAGTCGCTGCGCAAGCTCGACACCGTGCGGGGTGTCGCCAGCATCATGCGGGTTGAAGGAGAGTAACCAGCAATGACCCACCAGTGGCGCGGAATCATCGAGGAGTACCGGGACCGGCTGCCCGTCTCCGACAGCACGCCGGTCGTGACGCTCCGCGAGGGCGGCACGCCCCTCGTGCCCGCGCAGGTGCTCTCCGAGCGCACGGGCTGCGAGGTCCACCTGAAGGTGGAGGGCGCGAACCCCACCGGGTCCTTCAAGGACCGCGGCATGACCATGGCCATCAGCAAGGCCAAGGAGGAGGGCGCGAAGGCCGTCATCTGCGCCTCCACCGGCAACACCTCCGCCTCGGCCGCCGCCTACGCCGTCCGCGCGGGCATGGTGTCGGCCGTCCTCGTGCCGCAGGGCAAGATCGCGCTGGGCAAGATGGGCCAGGCGCTCGTGCACGGCGCCAAGATCCTCCAGGTCGACGGCAACTTCGACGACTGCCTCACCCTGGCCCGCGCGCTGAGCGACAACTACCCGGTCGCGCTGGTCAATTCGGTCAATCCGGTGCGTATCGAGGGGCAGAAGACGGCCGCCTTCGAGATCGTGGACATGCTGGGCGACGCCCCCGACATCCACGTCCTGCCGGTGGGCAACGCGGGCAACATCACGGCCTACTGGAAGGGCTACAAGGAGTACGCCGCCGACGGCGTCTCCACCGGCACTCCCCGCATGTGGGGCTTCCAGGCCTCCGGTTCGGCCCCCATCGTGCGCGGCGAGATCGTCAAGGACCCCTCGACCATCGCCACGGCCATCCGCATCGGCAACCCGGCCTCCTGGCAGTATGCGCTGGCGGCCCGGGACGAATCCGGCGGCCTCATCGACGAGGTGACGGACCGTGAGATCCTGCGCGCCTACCGGCTGTTGGCCGCGCAGGAGGGCGTCTTCGTGGAGCCCGCCTCGGCCGCGTCCGTGGCCGGTCTGCTGAAGGCCGCCGAACAGGGCAAGGTCGACCCGGGGCAGACCATCGTCTGCACGGTCACCGGAAACGGCCTGAAGGACCCGGACTGGGCTGTCGCCGGCGCCCCGCAGCCGGTCACCGTCCCGGTCGACGCGGCGACGGCGGCCGAGCGCCTCGGCCTGGCGTAACACCACGCCGGGGGCATCCCCGGCGGGGGTGCACAGGGGGCTTACGACACGCATCGTGCGCCTCCTGTGCGCCCTATGTCGCCACAGAACCTTCCTTCGATAGGCTGTACCGAACCCGCCCGCTGCATATGCCCCGCATCCAGCCGGGTGCCGCGCCGTCTCCGCGGCCCGGAAGCGGTTCCCAGGACCTCCAGGGTCCTCACGCACGTAGCGAAAGTCCTCGAAGGTTTTCGACAATCACGCAGCTCAAGGAGAGTCGTCGAGCGATGGCCGGTCCAGCCTTCCGCGCCGCCGCCGTAAGGGTGCGCGTTCCCGCCACCAGCGCCAACCTCGGCCCGGGCTTCGACGCCCTCGGCCTGTCGCTGGGGCTCTACGACGACGTGGTCGTCCGGGTCGCCGACTCCGGGCTGCACATCGACATCGCCGGCGAGGGCGGCGAGACGCTGCCGCGCGACGAGAGCCACCTTCTCGTACGGTCCCTGCGCACCGCCTTCGACCTGCTCGGCGGACAGCCGCGGGGCCTGGAGATCGTGTGCGCCAACCGCATCCCGCACGGCCGCGGCCTCGGCTCCTCCTCGGCCGCCATCTGCGCCGGCATCGTCGCCGCGCGCGCCGTGACGATAGGCGGCGAGGCCCGCCTGGACGACACGGCGCTGCTGGAGCTCGCGACCGAGATCGAGGGCCACCCCGACAACGTGGCCCCGTGTCTGCTCGGCGGATTCACCATCGCCTGGATGGAGGCCGGCGCCGCCCGCGCGATCCGGCTGGATCCCGCCGATTCCATCGTTCCGGTGGTTTTCGTGCCCGGTAAGCCGGTCCTCACCGAGACCGCGCGCGGACTGCTCCCGCGCACCGTGCCGCACGTCGACGCCGCCGCCAACGCGGGCCGGGCGGCCCTGCTCGTCGAGGCGCTGACCAGGCGCCCCGAGCTGCTGCTGCCCGCCACCGAGGACCGTCTCCACCAGGAGTACCGCGCGCCGGCCATGCCGGAGAGCGCCGCGCTGGTGGAGCGGCTGCGGGCCGACGGGGTGCCCGCGGTCATCTCAGGAGCGGGACCCACCGTGCTGGCGCTGGTCGACGCCGACAGCGCCGACAAGGTGGCCCATCTGGCAGGCGAGGGCTGGGCCGCGAACCGGCTCGACCTCGACGCGCAGGGAGCGAGCGTGTTGCCGCTTGCGCCCTGACACGCGGTTGCCGGATTTCGAGAGGGGGAATGTTTGTTGGATCCGGTAGTGTTAATCTCAAGTCTGCACCCGACCCCACCATGGCGAGGTGCTTCGTGTCCCCGTCCGGGACAGACATTCTTCCGGGAGCCTCCCAAGCCGCACGGTGTTCCGTACGACGTACGCGGGCAGTACCTCGTACACGAGCACTGAGCGACTCGCCGGGCACGCTCCGGAATCGGTGCTACCGAGCCACGTGACACTGACACCAGGTGTCACGGCCAGGCTCCGGGCAGCGCCATCCCAGAAATTCCCTCCGCCTGCATTGGCGGACCACCGCCCCGGCACGGTCCACACAGCAAGGACCACTGCCGGACAGCACAACCGGTCGCCGAGCCAGAAGGCCGACGTCCGCTCCAGGGAAGGACCCTTCGTGAGCGACACCACCGATCTGATGGGCGCACGTGTCGAGGAGACCGCTGCCGCGCCCGCCACGGACGCCTCCGCGCCTGCCACCGGTGCAGGCTCCCGGCGGCGCCGCGGTACCGGCCTCGACGGCATGGTGCTGGCCGAGCTGCAGCAGGTCGCCTCGGGCCTCGGTATCAGGGGCACGGCGCGGATGCGCAAGAGCCAGCTGATCGAGGTCATCAAGGAGGCGCAGGCCGGTGGCGGTGGAGCGGCCCCCAAGGCCGACGCCGCCGCCGAGACCAAGCCGAAGCGCCGGGCCACCTCCAAGTCCCGTACCGGCGAGGACGGCGCTGCCGTCGCCGAGAAGAAGGCGACCGAGGCCCCCGCCGACAAGGCCGTGGCCCAGCAGCAGATCGAGATCCCCGGCCAGCCCGCCGCCGGTGACGACGCCCCCACCGAGCGCCGCCGTCGCCGCGCCACCGCCGAGGCCGGTGCCCCGACGGGTTCCGGCGCCGAGACGATCGTCGCCGAGGCCAAGGGCGAGGCAAAGAACGACAACTCCACCCCGCAGGCGCAGAACGAGGCCCGGGGCGACGCCGGTGACGGCGAGGGCCGAGGCCGCCGCGACCGCCGCGACCGCGGCCGTGACCGCGGCGAGCGTCAGGACCGCGGGGACCGTCAGGACCGTGGCGAGCGTCAGGACCGCGGAGACCGTCAGGACCGCGGGGACCGCCGCAAGGGCGACGACCAGCAGGGCCAGGGCGGCCAGCGTGGCCAGCAGCAGAACCAGCAGGGCGGCGGCCGTCAGGACAACCGCCAGCAGCAGGACGACGACGACTTCGACGGCGGCCGCCGGGGCCGTCGCGGGCGCTACCGCGACCGCCGTGGCCGGCGCGGCCGCGACGAGATGGCCACCGAGCCGCAGATCGCCGAGGACGACGTCCTGATTCCGGTCGCGGGCATCCTCGACATCCTCGACAACTACGCCTTCATCCGTACCTCGGGCTACCTCCCCGGGCCGAACGACGTGTACGTCTCCCTCGCCCAGGTTCGCAAGAACGGCCTGCGCAAGGGCGACCACGTCACCGGCGCGGTCCGTCAGCCCAAGGAAGGCGAGCGGCGCGAGAAGTTCAACGCGCTGGTGCGGCTGGACTCCGTCAACGGCATGGCGCCCGAACACGGCCGCGGCCGCCCGGAGTTCAACAAGCTCACCCCGCTGTACCCGCAGGACCGCCTCCGTCTGGAGACGGACCCGGGCGTGCTCACCACCCGCATCATCGACCTCGTGTCGCCGATCGGTAAGGGCCAGCGCGGTCTGATCGTGGCCCCGCCGAAGACCGGCAAGACCATGATCATGCAGGCGATCGCCAACGCGATCACGCACAACAACCCCGAGTGCCACCTGATGGTCGTCCTGGTCGACGAGCGTCCGGAAGAGGTCACCGACATGCAGCGGTCGGTCAAGGGCGAGGTCATCTCCTCGACCTTCGACCGTCCGGCCGAGGACCACACCACGGTCGCCGAGCTCGCCATCGAGCGCGCCAAGCGTCTGGTGGAGCTGGGTCACGACGTCGTCGTCCTGCTCGACTCGATCACGCGTCTGGGCCGTGCGTACAACCTCGCCGCCCCGGCCTCCGGCCGCATCCTGTCCGGTGGTGTCGACTCGACCGCCCTGTACCCGCCGAAGCGCTTCTTCGGTGCGGCCCGCAACATCGAGGACGGCGGCTCGCTGACCATCCTCGCCACCGCGCTGGTGGACACCGGGTCCCGCATGGACGAGGTGATCTTCGAGGAGTTCAAGGGCACCGGCAACATGGAGCTCAAGCTCGACCGGAAGCTCGCCGACAAGCGCATCTTCCCCGCGGTGGACGTCGACGCGTCCGGCACCCGTAAGGAAGAGATCCTGCTCGGCAACGAGGAGCTGTCCGTCGTCTGGAAGCTGCGCCGGGTGCTGCACGCGCTCGACCAGCAGCAGGCGATCGAGCTGCTCCTGGACAAGATGAAGCAGACGAAGTCGAACATCGAGTTCCTGATGCAGATCCAGAAGACGACGCCGACCCCCGGCAACGGCGACTGACCTCATCCGCCTCGAAAGGCGCCCTCCGTCACCTGTGTGACGGAGGGCGCCTTTTTGGCGCTGATAGGAACGGGCGTGCTATCCCGCCCCTCCCATCACCTGTGCCCCCGGGGGGAAACACCCTTGTCCACATCCCTGTCCGGCAGCGGTCGTCACAGACGCCGGATGCGTCTCGTGCTGCCCCTCGCCGCCGCCGGTGTCGCCGCCGCCGTCGGCGCCGCCGTGCTGACCTCCTCGGCCAGCGCCGCGACCTCCGTGCCGACGCCGACCGGCAAGCCCGACACCGTCTCGGTCTCGACGGCCGCGCTCACCGAGCGGATCGCGGGCGCCCTCGCGACCGGCGGCACCGCCGGGGAGGCCGCTCCCAGCAAGTCGTCGTACAGCGCGAGCACCACCACCTCCGGCTCCACGGTCAGCCCGTACGTCATCGGCGGCACCGACACCGCCATCACCTCGGCGCCCTGGATGGCGCAGCTGTGGTACTACGACGACAACGGCACGTCCTCCGACACCAGCGACGACATCGGCTTCTTCTGCGGCGGCACGGTCGTGTCGCCGACGAAGATCCTCACCGCCGCGCACTGCGTCAAGGACGAGAACGGCAAGAGCTACAACTGGAAGGCCTACGGCGCCGTCCTGACCGGCACCAGCCAGCTGCCGACCACCGACAGCTACGGCAACACCGACCTGCACGGCGGCACCGTCTCGCTGCCCCTGCGGCAGTGGAACCACCCGTCGTACAGCCCGACGACGATCAACAACGACATCGCCGTCCTCACCCTGGCCTCCCCGGTCAAGGCGACGCCGATCCGCATGACGACGTCCGGTGACACCGCCTCGTACGCCGGCGGCACCAGCGCCACCGTCTACGGCTGGGGGCGCACCAGCTCCACCAGCCAGGACATCTCCGACACGCTGAAGTCGGCGCCGCTGACCATCCACGCCGACTCGACGTGCTCGAACGTCTACGGCTCCGACTACGTCGCCGGGCACATGATCTGCGCCGGCGTGCAGAGCGGCAGCGACACCGGCACGAAGGCCGCCTGCAACGGCGACTCCGGCGGACCGCTCGTCGTGAACAACCGGATCGTCGGCGTCGTCTCCTGGGGCGTGACGGACTGCGTCGCGAAGGGCTACTACAGCGTCTTCTCGAAGGTCAGCACCTACATCGGCGCCGCCTACGCGAACGTCGACGACACCAACCTGAGCTACACGGACGGCAAGGCCGACCTGTTCGTGCGCAACTCCTCGACGAAGGAGGCGTACGAGAAGGACTCCACGGGTTCGTCGTTCGCCGCCCGGCAGTCGCTGGGGTCGTACAGCGGAGTGAACCTGGTCCTGCAGACCGACCTGAACCGGGACGGCTACCAGGACCTCGTGCTGCGCCAGAGCTCCACCGGCGACATGTACTGGCTGCACTACGTGCCGTCCAGTGACTCCTGGTCCAGGACGAAGATCTTCGGCGGCTGGACCACCCGCACCCGGATCATCGCCCCCGGCGACGTCACCGGCGACTACCTGCCCGACCTGCTGTCGGTCGACTCCGGCGGCACCCTGTGGATCTACCCCGGCAAGGGCAACGGCACCTTCGCCGCCCGCGTCCAGGTCGGCACCGGCTGGAACCAGTACAACATGGTGCGCGGCAAGGGCGACTTCACCGGCGACGGCAAGGCCGACCTGCTCGCCCGCAACAAGTCCACCGGCGACCTGTACCTGTACAAGGGCACCGGCAAGTCCGGCACGGGCGCCTTCTCGTCCCGGATCAAGGTGCGCAGCGCCTGGACGGGCTACAACGCCTTCGACGCGATCGGCGACGTGAACGGCGACGGCAAGGCGGACTTCCTGGCCCGTACGTCCGGCGGCACCCTGTACCTGTACAAGGGCACCGGTAAGGCGACGAGCGAGATCTTTGCCACAAGAGTGTCGGTCGGTACCGGTTTCCAGCAGTACGACATCTTCGGCTGACCTGGCAGGTGAGCCGGGGTTCCCCGGCGTTCGTGTTCACGCTCTGTGCCCAATCCTCCTCGGATTGGGCACAGAGCGTTGTGCAACCCTTTCTCGAGTTTCGCCGTCTGACCCGACGGGGCGACGATGGAGCGGTAACCAGCCGCGCCTCTTGAGGCCTGTCCCCGGAAGCAGGGGGTATCCGACCGGACGAGATTCGAGGAGCACATGTCTGCCGAGAGCACGCCGGAGCCCGGCATACCGGGCGGAACCGGCACCGAGGGCCGGCGCGACCGCGCCAAGGGCCGCCGCCGCGCGCCGCGCAGCGAACACCGCAAGGCCTTGATCCTGATGGCCTGGACCGCCGCGGGGATCGTCGTGCTGGGTGGCACCGGCGCCGGGTACCTGTACTTCAAGCTCAACGGCAACATCAAGAGCATCGACATCAACGGCGCCCTCGGCACCGACCGGCCGGCGAAGGCCGACAACGGCTCCGAGAACATCCTGGTCCTCGGTTCCGACAGCCGCTCCGGCAGCAACAAGAAGCTCGGCGGCGGCGCCGACGACGGCAGCGCCCGCTCGGACACGGCGATGATCGTGCACGTCTACAAGGGCCACAAGAAGGCGAGCGTGGTCTCCATGCCGCGCGACACCCTCATCGACCGGCCCGAGTGCACGGACTCCAAGGGCGACAAGCACGACGCCGCCTCCGGCGTGATGTTCAACAGCGCCTACTCCACCGGCGGCGCGACCTGCGCGGTGAAGACGGTCGAGTCGCTCACCGGCCTGCGCATGGACCACTACCTCGAGGTCGACTTCAGCGGCTTCCAGAAGCTCATCGACGAACTCGGCGGTGTCCCGGTCACCACGACCAAGAACATCGACGACAAGCAGAGCCACCTCGACCTCAAGGCCGGCACGCACCGGCTCGACGGCAAGCAGGCCCTCGGCCTGGTCCGCACCCGGCACGGCGTCGGCGACGGCTCCGACCTCGGCCGCATCCAGCTCCAGCAGGCATTCATCAAGGCCCTGGTCGACCAGGTCAAGCACGTCGGCATCTTCACCAGCCCGAAGAAGCTCTACGACCTCGCCGACACCGCCACCAGCACCGTCACCACCGACTCCGACCTCGGCTCCGTGAACTCGCTCATGTCGTTCGCACGCGGCCTGAAGGGCATCGGCTCCGGCGACCTGCACATGGTGACCATGCCGGTCCGCTACGACCCCGCCGACCCCAACCGCGTCATCGTCGAAAAGGCCAAGGCCCGGCAGGTCTGGGACGCCCTGAAGGACGACCGGCCCATCCCCGCGAGCGCCGTCAAGGACACCGCCTCGGGCAACGCCAAGGGCGTCGTGGAATAGATCGCCCGGGCCCCCGGTTTTGGGGGATGGCCCCAGTCCTGGCAGACTGGTACGTCGGCTCCGGTTCACGCCTGTCGCATCCCGCGGCGGCGACCCGGCGCCCTCCCGAAACTAGGAGACACCTTGAAGCGCGACATCCACCCCGAGTACGTCGAGACGCAGGTCAGCTGCACCTGTGGCGCGTCGTTCACCACCCGCAGCACGATCTCCAGCGGCACCATCCGCGCCGAGGTCTGCTCCGAGTGCCACCCGTTCTACACGGGCAAGCAGAAGATCCTCGACACCGGTGGCCGTGTGGCCCGCTTCGAGGCCCGCTTCGGCAAGGCTGCGGCCGGCTCCAAGAAGTAGCGAGCTCCAATCCGCCGGTCCACGGCCGCGCCCCTTCACAGGCGTGCCGGGACCGGCGTTTTTGGTCGCCCGCCTTCCCTTCCGCATCGCAGTACAGGAGCCCAAGATGTTCGAGGCCGTCGAGGAACTCGTCGGTGAGCACGCCGACCTGGAGAAGAAGCTCGCCGACCCGTCGGTCCACTCCGACCAGGCCAACGCGCGCAAGCTCAACAAGCGCTACGCCGAGCTGACTCCCATCGTCGCCACGTACCGCTCCTGGAAGCAGACCGGCGACGACATCGAGACGGCGAAGGAATTCGCCGCCGCCGACCCGGACTTCGCGGCCGAGGTCAAGGAGCTGGAGAAGCAGCGCGAGGAACTCACCGAGAAGCTGCGCCTGCTGCTCGTCCCGCGCGACCCCAGCGACGACAAGGACGTCATCCTGGAGATCAAGGCGGGCGCCGGCGGCGACGAGTCGGCCCTCTTCGCCGGCGACCTGCTGCGCATGTACCTGCGCTACGCCGAGCGCGTCGGCTGGAAGACCGAGATCATCGACGCCACCGAGTCGGAGCTGGGCGGCTACAAGGACGTCCAGGTCGCCGTGAAGACCAAGGGCGGCCAGGGCGCCACCGAACCGGGCCAGGGCGTCTGGGCGCGGCTGAAGTACGAGGGCGGCGTGCACCGCGTGCAGCGCGTGCCGGCGACCGAGTCCCAGGGCCGCATCCACACCTCCGCGGCCGGTGTCCTCGTCACCCCCGAGGCCGAGGAGGTCGACGTCGAGATCAACCCCAACGACCTGCGCATCGACGTCTACCGCTCCTCCGGGCCGGGCGGCCAGTCGGTCAACACCACCGACTCCGCCGTGCGCATCACGCACCTGCCGACCGGAGTCGTCGCCTCCTGCCAGAACGAGAAGAGCCAGCTGCAGAACAAGGAGCAGGCGATGCGTATCCTGCGCTCCAGGCTGCTCGCCGCAGCGCAGGAGGAGGCCGAGAAGGAGGCCGCCGACGCCCGCCGCAGCCAGGTCCGCACCGTCGACCGCTCCGAGAAGATCCGCACGTACAACTTCCCGGAGAACCGCCTCTCGGACCACCGCGTCGGCTTCAAGGCCTACAACCTGGACCAGGTCCTGGACGGCGACCTCGACGCGGTGATCCAGGCCTGCGTCGACGCCGACTCGGCGGCGAAGCTGGCGGCCGCGTAAGAGGCACGTACGCACGACCCAGTACGACACGGAGGACTTGCGTGAACCTGCTGCTCGCAGAGGTGGCACAGGCCACCCAGCGGCTGGCCGACGCCGGCGTGCCCTCGCCGCGCAACGACGCGGAGGAGCTCGCCGCGTTCGTGCACGGCGTGAAGCGGGGCGAGCTGCACTCCGTGAAGGACGCGGACTTCGACGCCCGCTACTGGGAGGTCATCGCCCGGCGCGAACAGCGCGAGCCGCTCCAGCACATCACCGGGCGCGCCTACTTCCGCTACCTCGAACTCCACGTCGGGCCGGGCGTGTTCGTGCCGCGGCCGGAGACCGAGTCCGTCGTCGGGTGGGCCATAGACGCCGTGCGCGCCATGGACGTGGTCGAGCCGACCATCGTCGACCTGTGCACCGGCTCCGGTGCCATCGCGCTCGCCCTGGCCCAGGAGGTCCCGCGCTCCAAGGTGCACGCCGTGGAGCTGTCGGAGGACGCCCTGGTGTGGACCCGTAAGAACGTCGAGGGCTCACGGGTCGACCTGCGGCAGGGCAACGCCCTGGACGCCTTCCCCGACCTCGACGGCCAGGTCGACCTCGTCATCTCCAACCCGCCCTACATCCCGCTCACCGAGTGGGAGTACGTCGCCCCCGAGGCGCGGGACTACGATCCCGAACTCGCCCTGTTCTCCGGGGAGGACGGCCTCACCCTGATCCGCGGTCTGGAGCGGACCGCGCACCGGCTGCTGCGGCCGGGCGGCGTCGTCGTCATCGAGCACGCCGACACCCAGGGCGGCCAGGTGCCGTGGATCTTCACCGAGGAGCGCGGCTGGGCGGACGCGGCCGACCACCCCGACCTCAACAACCGCCCCCGGTTCGCCACGGCCCGCAAGGCGCTGCCGTGAGCACCGCACGGATCCTTTGCCCGAAGCACGTGTACGAGGAGGCCCGCTAGAGATGGCACGGCGATACGACACCAACGACGCGACCGACCGCATCACCGGTCTGCGCGAGGCCGCGTCCGCCGTCCGCCGTGGCGAGCTGGTCGTCCTGCCGACCGACACGGTGTACGGCATCGGCGCGGACGCGTTCTCCTCGGAGGCCGTCACCGACCTGCTGGCGGCCAAGGGCCGGGGCCGCGCCATGCCCACGCCCGTCCTCATCGGCTCCCCGAACACCCTGCACGGCCTGGTCACGGACTTCTCCGAGATGGCCTGGGAGCTGGTCGACGCCTTCTGGCCCGGCGCGCTGACGCTGATCGCCAAGCACCAGCCGTCCCTGCAGTGGGACCTGGGGGACACCCGCGGCACGGTGGCCGTCCGCATGCCGCTGCACCCCGTCGCCATCGAGCTGCTGACCGAGGTCGGTCCCATGGCGGTCTCCTCCGCCAACATCAGCGGCCACCCGGCGCCGGAGGACTGCGACGCGGCCCAGGAGATGCTCGGCGACTCCGTGTCCGTCTACCTCGACGGCGGCCCCACCCCCGGCAACGTGCCGTCCTCCATCGTCGACGTCAGCGGACCGGTGCCGGTGCTGCTGCGGGAGGGCGCGCTGTCGCCGGAGGAGCTGCGCAAGGTCGTGCCGGACCTCGAGGTGGCCAATTGACGGCCCCTGACGCGGGGCGTGGCATAGGCAACGGGGAAGGCATGGCGGAGATCACGACGACGTTCGTGGGGCTTCCGCGCGACTGCTTCCGCATCCTCCACGTCAGCACCGGCAACGTCTGCCGCTCGCCCATCACCGAGCGGCTGACCCGGCATTACGTGAAACAGCGGCTCGGCGTCCTGGGCGCCGCGCTGATCGTGGAGAGCGCGGGCACCTGGGGCCACGAGGGCGCGCCCATGGAGGCCAACGCGGAGACCGTGCTGGCCGACTTCGGCGCCGACGCCTCCGGGTTCACCGGGCGGGAGCTGCTGGACGAGCACGTCATCATGGCCGACCTCGTCCTGACGGCCACCCGCGACCACCGCGCCCAGGTCATCTCCATGGGCCACTCGGCGGGCCTGCGCACCTTCACGCTGAAGGAGTTCACCCGACTGGTCCGCGCGATCGACCCGGCGACCCTGCCCCCGCTGGAGGAGGGCATAGTCGTCCGCGCGCGGGCCCTGGTGCGCGCGGCGGCGGCTCTACGCGGGTGGCTGCTGGCGCCCACCCTGGAGGCGGACGAGGTGTACGACCCGTACGGGGCACCGCTGACCTTCTTCCGGTCCATCGGCGACGAGATACACCAGGCGCTCGATCCGGTGGTGACTGCGCTGACCGGAGTGCCCGCGCGCAGGTGACCGCGGTGACGGACGGGCCGTCAAGGGGCTCACCGGGTCACCGGAAGAGACCTCACGTCCGGGCGTCCCAGCAGTACCGGGCCTACATTGGTCGTACGTCACCGTCGACGTACGGAGCCCACCATGCCGGTCACCCATGCCCCCGCACCCGCCGACGTCCTGCGGCGGCAGGACCCCGAGCTGGCCGACATCCTGCTCGGGGAGCTGGACCGGCAGTCGACGACGCTCCAGCTGATCGCCGCCGAGAACTTCACCTCGCCGGCCGTGCTGGCCGCCCTCGGATCGGTGCTGGCCAACAAGTACGCGGAGGGCTATCCGGGCGCCCGGCACCACGGCGGCTGCGAGATCGTCGACGTCGCCGAGCGGCTGGCCGTAGAGCGCGCCAAGGCGCTGTTCGGCGCCGAGCACGCCAATGTCCAGTCGCACTCGGGGTCCTCCGCCGTCCTCGCCGCCTACGCGGCCCTGCTGCGGCCCGGCGACACCGTCCTCGCCCTCGGCCTGCCCTACGGCGGCCACCTCACCCACGGCTCGCCCGCCAACTTCTCCGGCCGCTGGTTCGACTTCGTCGGCTACGGGGTGGACGCGGAGACCGGGCTCATCGACTACGACCAGGTCAGGACCCTGGCCCGCAGTCACCGTCCGAAGGCGATCGTGTGCGGCTCCATCGCCTACCCCCGGCACATCGACTACGCCCTCTTCCGCGAGGTCGCCGACGAGGTGGGCGCCTATCTGATCGCCGACGCCGCCCATCCCATCGGGCTCGTGGCCGGGGGAGCGGCGCCCAGCCCGGTGTCGTACGCCGACATCGTCTGCGCGACCACCCACAAGGTACTGCGCGGGCCGCGCGGCGGCATGCTGCTGTGCGCGAGCGAGCTGGCCGAGCGGGTCGACCGGGCGGTCTTCCCGTTCACCCAGGGCGGGGCGCAGATGCACACCATCGCCGCCAAGGCCGTCGCGTTCGGGGAGGCGGCAACACCGGCGTTCGCCGCCTACGCCCATCAGGTGGTCGCCAACGCGAAGGTCCTGGCGGCCCGGCTGGCCGCGGAGGGGCTGGTCGTGACGACGGGCGGCACCGACACGCACCTCATCACCGCCGACCCCGCGCCCCTCGGCGTCGACGGACGCACCGCGCGCGGGCGGCTCGCGGCGGCCGGGATGGTGCTGGACTGCTGCGCCCTGCCGCACGCGGACGCGCGCGGGCTGCGGCTCGGTACCGCCGCGGTGACCACGCAGGGGATGGGGGAGAAGGAGATGTCTCACATCGCCGCATTGTTCGGACACGTGCTGCGCGGTGAGGTGGAGAGTCAGAAGGCGCGTGATCAAGTCCGTGAGCTGGCCGGTAGATTTCAGCCGTATCCCGGCTGAGCGGGGGTAGGCGCACCTGCGTCGACGTGCGTGCACCGGCACGCACAGCCACGCGTGCAACCATCGTCGCTACCCGGAAGTCCCCACTGATATGCGTCCGTCGCTAGGGTGTGGGGCTGAGATGGCCAGCGAGACCTGTGGGGAAGCCCGTGCGTGAATACCTGCTGACGCTCTGCATCACGGCCGCGGTGACGTATCTGCTGACAGGGCCGGTACGGAAGTTCGCGATCGTGGCCGGAGCCATGCCGGAGATCAGGGCCCGTGACGTGCACCGGGAGCCCACTCCGCGCCTCGGCGGTATCGCGATGTTCTTCGGTCTGTGCGCCGGTCTGCTGGTCGCGGACCATCTGACCAACCTCAACGAGGTGTTCACCAAGTCCAACGAGCCGCGGGCGCTGCTGTCCGGGGCTGCGCTGATCTGGCTGATCGGCGTGCTGGACGACAAGTTCGAGATCGACGCCCTGATCAAGCTCGGCGGCCAGATGATCGCGGCCGGCGTGATGGTCATGCAGGGTCTGACGATCCTGTGGCTGCCCATCCCCAAGGTCGGCACGGTGGCGCTGACCCAGTGGCAGGGCACGCTGCTGACGGTGGCGCTCGTCGTCATCACCATCAACGCGGTGAACTTCGTGGACGGCCTCGACGGCCTGGCCTCCGGCATGGTGTGCATCGCGGCCGCCGCGTTCTTCATGTACTCGTACCGCATCTGGTACTCGTACGGCATCGAGTCGGCCGCCCCCGCGACGCTGTTCGCGGCCGTGCTGATGGGCATGTGCCTGGGCTTCCTGCCGCACAACATGCACCCGGCGCGGATCTTCATGGGCGACTCGGGCTCGATGCTGATCGGGCTGGTGCTGGCCGCGGGCGCGATCTCCATCACCGGGCAGGTCGACCCGGACAGCCTGTTCGGCGGGTCCGAGCGGCAGGCGGTGCACCAGATGGTGCCGGTGTACATCCCGTTGCTGCTGCCGCTGACGATCATTGCGATCCCGGCCGCCGACCTGGTGCTGGCCATCGTGCGCCGCACCTGGCGCGGCCAGTCGCCGTTCGCCGCGGACCGCGGCCACCTGCACCACCGGCTGCTGGAGATCGGCCACTCGCACAGCCGGGCCGTGCTGATCATGTACTTCTGGTCGGCGCTGATCGCCTTCGGCGCGCTCGCCTACTCGGTCAACTCCGCGTCGATGTGGATCGTGCTCGGCATCGTGATCCTCAGCGCGATCGGCCTCGTCCTGCTCCTGCTGCCGCGCTTCACGCCGCGTACCCCGCGCTGGGCCGAGGGCTTCGTGCCGCCGCGCTACCGCCGCCGTCGTGCCGCCTCAGCGGCCTTGGCACAGGCGGCAGTTGAGGCTTCGGAGGAGGAGCCGGGCGATGCGGAGGAGCGCACCCCGGTCGTGGCCGGTGTGGCGGGAGTCAACGGAGCGACCGCTCTCAGCGCCCGTTCGCGCTTCTTGGACAAGGGAAAGGCCGGAACGTCCCGCTGACGTTCACAAGGTAAGAATCTGACTAGAGCATTGCCAAGTCGTGGGGTTGCAAAGCGACCCAATACCAGACAACCTGGCCCTGTTTTTGCACAGACGGGCGCTGTCACTCTCATGTGTGACTGCGAGCACACCTTCTTGGTAAAGACCGCATCAAATAGTTTGTGATACGGTTCACGAGAACCCAGGACAGAGCCGAAGGACCGCAGTGCGACGGTCCATTGGCCGTGAGTTCCCCTCTCACCCCGGGACTACGCTCGTCCATGACGACACCCTGCCCCCCCTGCGAAAGCGGAGCTGCCGCCATGCCGTCCAACGACGTCCGGAACCTACTGCCGATCGCTGTGCCCACAGCGGCTGCCGGCGTGGTCGCCGTCGCCGTCAGCGCTGCGGTCGCCGGCGGCAAGGGCGCGATCGGGGCGGCTGTCGGTGTCGTACTGGCGATGCTGTTCATGGGCCTTGGTCTCTACGTCCTGCAGTGGACGGCAAAAACGCTCCCGCAGTTGTTCCAGGCCATGGGGCTGATGCTCTACGTCGCCCAACTCCTGCTGCTCATGATCTTCGTGGCCGTCTTCAAGGGCACGTCTCTCTTCAACGGCAAGGCGTTCGCGCTCTCCCTGGTGATCGCGACCGTCGTGTGGATGGCCACGCAGGCCCGTGCACACATGAAGTCCAAGATCTTCTACGTCGATCCGGACTCCGAGAAGAGCGGCAAGTCCGAGAAGACACGGTCGTCGTCGTGAGAGGTAGGGGCGGGATAAGGGCGTGCGAGATCTCCTGCTATCGTCCGATGCCAACTGCGGCATCGCGGGCGCGGGCATCTGAGCTGACGCCTGTTCGATCGCGAGGCTCGAAGCCCCCCAGCCGCTCTCACATCCGTAACACCAGTCCGGTGCCGACCCGCGGCCGTGCGCCGCGCCGACACAACGAGGTTGCCGAACCCATGCGTCACGCCGAAGGAGCCCGCGGTGAGTGCTGACCCGACCCAGCTCGCCTTTGAGTGGGATTGCCGCATCCTGTCCGACAACGGCTGTGGCTTCCCGGCTCCGGGCCTGCACTCGTTCCTCTTCAAGCCGATCGTCACCGTCGGCGGGTTCGAGTTCAACAAGGTGATGCTGCTCGCGCTCATCACCACCCTGATCGTCACCGTCTTCTTCTCGGCCGCCTTCGGCAAGGCCAAGGTCGTCCCGGGCAAGCTGCAGATGGTCGGCGAGGCGGGCTACGACTTCGTCCGCCGGGGCATCGTCTACGAGACGCTGGGCAAGCGCGAGGGCGAGAAGTACGTCCCGCTCATGGTCTCGCTGTTCTTCTTCATCTGGATCATGAACGTCTGGTCCGTGATCCCGCTGGCGCAGTTCCCGGTGTCGTCGATCATCGCCTTCCCGGCCGTGCTCGCCGCGATCGTCTACATCACCTGGCTGTCGCTGACCTTCAAGAAGCACGGTTTCGTCGGCGGCTTCAAGAACCTCACCGGCTACGACAAGTCGCTCGGCGCGGTCCTCCCGCTCGTCGTGATCATCGAGTTCTTCTCGAACGTCCTCGTCCGCCCGTTCACGCACGCGGTCCGACTCTTCGCCAACATGTTCGCCGGCCACCTGCTGCTCGCGATGTTCACCGTCGCCAGCTGGTACCTGCTGAACAGCTACATGATCCCGGCGGCGGGCGTCTCGTTCGTCATGACCGTGATCATGATCCTCTTCGAGCTCTTCGTGCAGGCCGTTCAGGCGTACGTCTTCGTCCTCCTGGCCTGCTCCTACGTTCAGGGCGCTCTCGCCGAGCACCACTGAGCACCGTCCGCCCCACCCCCACCAGTCGTCCGGTGGCCAACCCCCACCGGTCCGTAAAAGAGAAGGAAGAAACGGCATGTCCGCTGCCATCGACCTCGCCGCCGGCGTCTCGGGTTCCCTCGGTTCCATCGGTTACGGCCTCGCGGCCATCGGCCCCGGCATCGGTATCGGCATCATCTTCGGTAACGGCACCCAGGCCCTCGCCCGTCAGCCCGAGGCGGCCGGTCTGATCCGCGCCAACCAGATCCTGGGCTTCGCGTTCTGTGAGGCGCTCGCCCTCATCGGCATCGTTATGCCGTTCGTGTTCGGTCAGTAAGACCTACTGACCGACACGTATCGACGAAAGGCACTGATGTGATCGCCAACCTGGTTCAGCTGGCGGCCGAGGAGAAGCAGAACCCCCTCGTCCCGCCCGGCCCCGAACTGCTCGTCGGCACCATCGCCTTCGCCATCGTGTTCTTCTTCTTCTGGAAGAAGCTGCTCCCGAACATCAACAAGGTTCTGGAGGAGCGCCGCGAGGCGATCGAGGGTGGCATCGAGAAGGCCGAGGCCGCTCAGGTCGAGGCCCAGAGCGTTCTCGAGCAGTACAAGGCCCAGCTCGCCGAGGCCCGGCACGAGGCCGCGCGTCTGCGCCAGGAGGCGCAGGAGCAGGGTGCCGCGCTCATCGCCGAGATGCGCGCCGAGGGCCAGCGGCAGCGCGAGGAGATCGTCGCCGCGGGTCACGCGCAGATCGAGGCCGACCGCAAGGCCGCCGCGTCCGCGCTGCGGCAGGACGTCGGTCACCTCGCGACCGAGCTGGCAGGCAAGCTCGTCGGCGAGTCCCTCGAGGACCACGCCCGGCAGAGCCGCGTCATCGACCGCTTCCTCGACGAGCTCGAGGAGAAGGCCGAGGCCACCCGATGAACGGAGCGAGCCGCGAGGCACTGGCCGCCGCACGCGAGCGTCTCGACGCGCTGACGGACTCCACGTCCGCCGACGCGGCGAAGCTCGCCGACGAGCTGGCCGCCGTCACCGCGCTGCTCGACCGCGAGGTCAGCTTGCGTCGGGTCCTGACCGACCCGGCGCAGGCCGGTGAGGCCAAGGCCGGGCTCGCTGAGCGTCTGCTCGGTGGCCAGGTCGGTGGCCAGGCCGTGGACCTGGTGTCCGGCATGGTGCGTTCCCGCTGGTCGCAGTCGCGCGACCTGGTGGACGCGCTGGAGGAACTGGCGGACATCGCCGACCTCACCGCCGCGCAGAAGAGGGGCGCGCTCGACGACGTCGAGGACGAGCTGTTCCGGTTCGGCCGGATCGTCTCCTCCAACACCGAGCTGCGCGCCGCGCTGACCGACCGTGCCGCCACCGGTTCGGCCAAGGTCGAGCTGCTGCACCGGCTGCTGGACCGCCGATCCGTCCCGACGACCGAGCGTCTGGTGACGCGCCTTGTGACCGCGCCGCGGGGACGTAGCCTGGAGTCGGGACTGGAGTCCCTGTCCAAGCTCGCCGCCGAGCGCCGGGAGCGCCTGGTCGCCGTCGTCACCTCGGCGGTGCCGCTGAGCGACGGGCAGAAGCAGCGCCTGGGCGCCGCGCTGGCCAAGCTCTACGGCCGCCAGATGCACCTGAACATCGACGTGGACCCCGAGGTCCTCGGCGGGATCCGGGTGCAGGTCGGCGACGAGGTCATCAACGGCTCGATCGCGGACCGCATCGAGGACGCCGGCCGCCGACTGGCGAGCTAGCAGCAACTCAATACGACGTAGTAAGACGGCCCGAGTTGGGCCGTGCAGAGGATTCCTGGGGGTCGCCCCCAGACCCCCAAGTTGAAACTTCGGGCCCAACAAGGAGAGCAGGGAACCCAGATGGCGGAGCTCACGATCCGGCCGGAGGAGATCCGGGACGCGCTGGAGAACTTCGTCCAGTCGTACAAGCCGGACGCGGCCTCGCGCGAGGAGGTCGGTACGGTCACCCTTGCCGGCGACGGCATCGCGAAGGTCGAGGGCCTGCCCTCGGCCATGGCCAACGAACTGCTGAAGTTCGAGGACGGCACCCTCGGCCTCGCCCTCAACCTCGAGGAGCGCGAGATCGGCTGCGTCGTCCTCGGTGAGTTCAGCGGCATCGAGGAGGGTCAGCCGGTCACCCGTACCGGCGAGGTGCTCTCCGTGGCCGTCGGCGAGGGCTACCTCGGCCGCGTCGTCGACCCGCTCGGCAACCCGATCGACGGTCTCGGCGAGATCGAGACCAGCGGTCGCCGCGCCCTCGAGCTGCAGGCCCCCACGGTCATGCAGCGCAAGTCGGTGCACGAGCCGATGGAGACCGGCTACAAGGCCGTCGACGCCATGACCCCGGTCGGCCGCGGCCAGCGCCAGCTGATCATCGGCGACCGCCAGACCGGCAAGACCGCCCTGGCCGTCGACACGATCATCAACCAGCGTGACAACTGGCGCACCGGCGACCCGAAGAAGCAGGTCCGCTGCATCTACGTCGCCATCGGCCAGAAGGGCTCCACCATCGCGTCGGTCCGCCGCGCGCTGGAGGAGAACGGCGCGCTGGAGTACACGACCATCGTCGCCGCCCCGGCGTCCGACCCGGCCGGCTTCAAGTACCTGGCGCCGTACACCGGTTCGGCCATCGGCCAGCAGTGGATGTACGAGGGCAAGCACGTCCTCATCATCTTCGACGACCTGTCCAAGCAGGCCGACGCCTACCGCGCCGTGTCGCTGCTGCTGCGCCGTCCGCCGGGCCGCGAGGCCTACCCCGGTGACGTCTTCTACCTGCACTCCCGTCTGCTGGAGCGCTGCGCGAAGCTCTCCGACGACATGGGCGCCGGCTCGATGACCGGTCTGCCGATCGTCGAGACCAAGGCCAACGACGTCTCGGCGTTCATCCCGACCAACGTCATCTCCATCACCGACGGCCAGTGCTTCCTGGAGTCGGACCTGTTCAACGCCGGTCAGCGCCCCGCGCTGAACGTCGGTATCTCCGTCTCCCGAGTCGGTGGTTCCGCGCAGCACAAGGCGATGAAGCAGGTCTCCGGCCGTCTGCGCGTCGACCTCGCCCAGTTCCGTGAGCTGGAGGCGTTCGCCGCCTTCGGTTCCGACCTGGACGCCGCGTCGAAGTCGCAGCTGGAGCGCGGCCAGCGCATGGTCGAGCTGCTGAAGCAGGCCCAGTACCAGCCGATGTCGACCGAGGACCAGGTCGTCTCGGTGTGGGCCGGCACCACCGGCAAGATGGACGACGTCCCGGTGGGCGACATCCGCCGCTTCGAGCGCGAGCTCCTCGAGTACCTGCACCGCAAGGAGCAGGGCCTCATGACCTCCATCAAGGAGGGCGGCAAGATGTCGGACGACACCCTCACCGCCGTCGCCGACGCGATCGCCGAGTTCAAGAAGCAGTTCGAGACCTCGGACGGAAAGCTTCTCGGCGAGGACGCTCCGGCCGCCGCCAAGTGACGTAAGGAAGGGACCTGACTCATGGGAGCCCAGCTCCGGGTCTACAAGCGTCGCATCCGATCCGTCACCGCGACCAAGAAGATCACCAAGGCGATGGAGATGATCGCCGCCTCGCGCGTCGTCAAGGCGCAGCGCAAGGTGGCGGCCTCCACGCCGTACGCGCGGGAACTGACGCGCGCGGTCACGGCGGTCGGTACCGGCTCGAACACCAAGCACCCGCTGACCACGCAGGCCGAGACGGTCACGCGGTCCGCGGTGCTGCTCCTGACGAGCGACCGTGGCCTCGCCGGTGCCTTCAACTCCAACGCCATCAAGAAGGCGGAGCAGCTCACCGAGCGGCTGGAGCGCGAGGGCCAGGAGGTCGTGACCTACATCGTCGGCCGTCGTGGTGTCGCCCACTACAACTTCCGTGAGCGCACGGTCGCGGAGTCGTGGACCGGCTTCACCGACGAGCCCACGTACGCGGACGCCAAGAAGGTCGCGGCTCCGCTGATCGAGGCCATCGAGAAGGACACGGCCGAGGGCGGCGTGGACGAGCTCCACATCGTCTTCACCGAGTTCGTCTCGATGATGACGCAGACGGCCCTCGACGACCGTCTGCTGCCGCTCAGCCTCGAAGAGGTCGCCAAGGAGGCCGCGCCCAAGGGCGAGATCCTCCCTCTGTACGACTTCGAGCCTTCGGCGGAGGACGTCCTCGACGCCCTGCTGCCGCGCTACGTGGAGAGCCGTATCTACAACGCGCTGCTCCAGTCGGCCGCTTCCAAGCACGCCGCCACCCGGCGCGCGATGAAGTCGGCGACCGACAACGCGGGTGAGCTCATCGAGACGCTCTCCCGGCTTGCCAACGCGGCCCGCCAGGCCGAAATCACCCAGGAAATCAGCGAGATCGTCGGTGGCGCCAGCGCCCTGGCCGACGCGACCGCGGGGAGTGACCGCTAATGACCACCACTGTTGAGACCGCGACGGCCACGGGCCGCGTCGCCCGGGTCATCGGCCCGGTCGTCGACGTGGAGTTCCCCGTCGACGCGATGCCGGAGATCTACAACGCGCTGCACGTCGAGGTGGCCGACCCGGCCAACGCCGGCGAGAAGAAGATCCTGACCCTTGAGGTCGCCCAGCACCTGGGTGACGGCCTGGTCCGCACGATCTCCATGCAGCCGACCGACGGTCTGGTCCGCCAGGCCGCCGTCACCGACACGGGCACGGGCATCACCGTCCCGGTCGGCGACTTCACCAAGGGCAAGGTGTTCAACACCCTCGGTGAGGTGCTGAACGTCGACGAGTCCTACGACGGCGAGCGCTGGTCCATCCACCGCAAGGCGCCGAACTTCGACGAGCTCGAGTCGAAGACCGAGATGTTCGAGACCGGCGTCAAGGTCATCGACCTGCTGACCCCGTACGTCAAGGGCGGCAAGATCGGTCTGTTCGGCGGTGCCGGCGTCGGCAAGACGGTGCTCATCCAGGAGATGATCTACCGCGTCGCCAACAACCACGACGGTGTCTCCGTGTTCGCCGGTGTCGGTGAGCGCACCCGTGAGGGCAACGACCTCATCGAGGAGATGTCGGACTCGGGCGTCATCGACAAGACCGCGCTGGTCTTCGGTCAGATGGACGAGCCCCCGGGCACCCGTCTGCGCGTCGCGCTGGCCGGCCTGACCATGGCCGAGTACTTCCGTGACGTCCAGAAGCAGGACGTGCTGTTCTTCATCGACAACATCTTCCGCTTCACGCAGGCCGGTTCCGAGGTCTCCACGCTGCTCGGCCGTATGCCCTCCGCGGTGGGTTACCAGCCGAACCTGGCCGACGAGATGGGTCTCCTCCAGGAGCGCATCACCTCGACCCGTGGTCACTCGATCACCTCGATGCAGGCGATCTACGTCCCCGCGGACGACCTGACCGACCCGGCCCCGGCCACCACCTTCGCCCACCTCGACGCGACGACGGTGCTGTCCCGTCCGATCTCGGAGAAGGGCATCTACCCGGCCGTGGACCCGCTGGACTCCACGTCCCGCATCCTGGACCCGCGCTACATCGCGCAGGACCACTACGACGCCGCCATGCGCGTCAAGACGATCCTGCAGAAGTACAAGGACCTCCAGGACATCATCGCGATCCTCGGTATCGACGAGCTCGGCGAGGAGGACAAGCTCGTCGTCCACCGTGCCCGTCGCGTGGAGCGCTTCCTGTCCCAGAACACCCACGTCGCCAAGCAGTTCACCGGCGTCGACGGGTCGGACGTCCCGCTGGACGAGTCGATCGCGGCCTTCAACGCGATCTGCGACGGCGAGTACGACCACTTCCCGGAGCAGGCGTTCTTCATGTGCGGTGGCCTCGAGGACCTCAAGGCCAACGCCAAGGAGCTCGGCGTCTCCTGAACTCCCTGAGTTCGACTGAGGGGGCGGGTGCGTCCCGCCCCCTCTTTCACGCCTACTAGACTTGTAACCAACACCCGGCCGAACCGCCGGGTGGTGACCCGAGGAGCCACCTTGGCTGCTGAGCTGCACGTCGCGCTGGTCGCGGCCGACCGAGAGGTCTGGTCCGGCGAGGCCACCCTGGTCGTCGCGCGCACCACGTCCGGCGACATCGGCGTCATGCCCGGTCACCAGCCGCTGCTCGGTGTGCTGGAGTCGGGCCCGGTGACCATCCGTACGAGTGATGGTGGGACGGTCGTCGCCGCGGTGCACGGCGGTTTCATCTCGTTCGCGGACGACAAGCTGTCGCTGCTGGCCGAGATCGCCGAGCTGTCGGACGAGATCGACGTCCAGCGCGTGGAACGCGAGCTGGAGCGGGCGAAGGCGGAGGGCGACGCCGCCGCCGAGCGCCGCGCAGATGTACGACTGCGTGCGGCGGCCACGCGCTGAGGCCGCGCGGAGTCGCATGACGTCACTCAGCCGCGGTCGGCACCGGAGCAATCCGGCGCCGACCGCGGCTGAGGCAGATATGGATGTTTTTTCCGTTCCGTTACCTGTATCGGTACCTAGGAGACGAGGAGGTCGGTGTCGATGGTCCTCGCTCTGACTGTGTGCGGAATCGTCGTGGCACTCGTGGTGCTGGGGCTGTTCGTCTTCGGTCTCCGCCGCAGACTCATCCAGCGCTCCGGGGGCACCTTCGACTGTTCCCTGCGCTGGGACGTCTCCGAGAAGGCCGACACCAGCGGAAAAGGCTGGAGCTATGGCGTCGCCCGCTACAACGGCGACCGCATCGAGTGGTACCGCGTCTTCTCCTACGCCTACCGGCCGCGCCGCGTCCTGGAGCGTGCCGCGATCGAGGTGGCCGGCCGCCGCCTCCCCGAGGGGGAGGAGGAGCTGGCCCTCCTCTCCGACGCCGTCGTCCTGACCTGCCTGCACCGCGGCACGCGCCTCGAACTCGCCATGAGCGAGGACGCGTTGACCGGTTTCCTTGCCTGGCTGGAGGCGGCGCCCCCCGGTCAGCGTGTCAACGTGGCCTGACATACCCGGTTCGGTACGTCGGCCTGCGAGGCGACGACGGTGTGCTGCGCGGAGCCGTACGTCACCGTTATGTTCACCGGCGACGCGGCCAGCAGAGCCGCGGCCGCGGCCCCGGCGAACCCCCCGTAGGACACCGCCCGGGAGGCGGTGGGCCGTGCGTTCCTATGCGACTTGTGGGACCTGCGTTTCATTCTTCCCCCATGAATGAGTTCTTCCGCTTAGTGCTTGAGATACAGGATGTGCCCGGTCAGGGGCGCCGCGCACCTGCCGACCTTCCCGCCATAGGGGCCGGATGACCCCACGCCGCGCACGCCTGGGGCGCGCGGCATGTGCCGCGCGCCCCAGGTGGTGGATGCAGGCCGTCAGCTCATTCCGCTGCTGATGGCGCTCACCAGCTCTCCGTTGCTCGTGTCGCCGCTGAACTCCCAGAAGAACGCGCCGCCGAGGCCCTGGGACTTGGCCCAGCTCATCTTTCCGGCGATGGTCGACGGGGTGTCGTAGGACCACCAGTTGCTGCCGCAGTGCGCGTACGCCGTTCCCGCGACCGTGCCGGTCGCCGGGCAGGACGTCTTGAGGACCTTGTAGTCCTCGATGCCCTGCTCGTAGGTGCCGGCCGCCGGGCCCGTGGCGGTGCCGCCGGGTGCGTCCTGGGTCACGCCCGTCCAGCCGCGGCCGTAGAAGCCGATGCCGATGAGCAGCTTCTTCGCGGGCACGCCGATCGCCTTGAACTTGGCCATCGCGTCGGCCGTGGTGAAGCCGGCCTTCGGGATGCCGGAGTACGAGGTGAGCGGGGAGTGCGGGGCGGTGGGACCCTTCGCGTCCCAGGCGCCGAAGAAGTCGTACGTCATCACGTTGTACCAGTTGACGTACTGCGCGGCGCCCGCGTAGTCGGCGGCCTCGATCTTGCCGCCGGCCGAGCCGTCGGCCGTGGTGGCCGCCGTGACCAGGTTGCTGGAGCCGAACTTGGCGCGCAGCGCGGACATCACGTTCTTGAAGGCCGCCGCCCCGCTGGTGTCGCAGCTCAGGCCGCAGGCGTTCGGGTACTCCCAGTCGATGTCGATGCCGTCGAACACGTCGGCCCAGCGCGGGTCCTCGACCAGGTTGTAGCAGGACTGCGCGAACGCCGCGGGGTTGGCCGCGGCCTGGGCGAAGCCGCCGGACCAGGTCCAGCCGCCGAAGGACCACAGCACCTTGATGTTGGGGTACTTGGCCTTCAGCTCACGCAGCTGGTTGAAGTTGCCGCGCAGCGGCTGGTCCCAGGTGTCGGCTACGCCGCTGACCGACTGGTCGGCGGTGAACGCCTTGTCGTAGTCGGCGTAGGAGTCGCCGATCGCGCACTGGCCGTTGGTGACGTTGCCGAAGGCGTAGTTGATGTGCGTGATCTTCGCGGCCGAGCCGGACGTCACCAGGTTCTTGACGTTGTAGTTGCGGCCGTAGATGCCCCACTCGGTGAAGTAGCCGAGCTTGACCTTGTCGCCGGTGGTCGGCGGCGGGTCGGTGGTGCCGCCGGTGGTGTGCACCGCCACCGCTCCGCTGACGGGACCGGTCTGGTCGGCGGTGTCACGTGCCTGGACGGTGTAGGAGTAGTCGGTGCCGGCGGTGAGGCCGCTGTCCGTGTAGCTCGTGCCGGTGACGGTCGAGACGACCTTGCCGTCGCGCAGGACGTCGTAGTTCTTGACGCCCTTGTCGTCGGTGGCGGCGCTCCAGGACAGCTTCACCGAGGTGTCGGTGACGGAGGAGGCGGTGGGCGTGCCCGGCGCGGACGGCGCCGCGTCGCCGGGAACCGTGGTGCCGTCGCAACTGTCGCCGTTCAGCTTGCAGTTGGACGGCGAGCCGGAGCCGGCGCCGTTGAAGCCGAAGGAGACCGAGGCGCCGGGGGCCAGGGTGCCGTTGTACGACTTGTTCTTGGCGGTCCAGTGGGTGCCGGAGTTCGTGACGTCCGCGTCCCATGCGGAGGTGACGGACGTGCCGGAGGGGAAGTCCCACTCGACGGTCCAGGAACTGATGCTGCTGGAGCCGGTGTTCTTGATGGTCCACTGACCGCCGAAGCCGGTTCCCCAGTCCTGGGTCTTGGTGTACGTGGCGGTGGCGTTCGTCGCGGCCTGGGCGGGGCTCGCGAGGCCGACCAGTCCGGCCAGGGGGAGCAACAGGGTCGCGAACCCTGCCGCGGCTCTGTGTCTGAAGCGCATGCTGCGCCTCCCTCTTCGTCAAGGGGGTGGGGGCGCGACTGAGCCTTCACGCCCACGGTGACGCGAGAATAGAAAGGTCTGGACCACGGGTCAATAGGTCTGGACCACTTGACTTCGGGGCCCGCTCAGACACCCAACTCCTGCGCGAGCACCGCCGCTTGTACCCGGCTGCGCAGCTCCAGCTTCCCCAGCAGACGGCTGACGTGCGTCTTCACCGTCGCCTCGGCCAGGTCGAGCCGGTCGGCGATACCGGCGTCGGACAGACCCTCACCCAGACAGGACAGCAGCTCCCGCTCGCGCCGGGTGAGGGCGTCCAGGATCGCCGGATCCCGCGGCTCCCGCACCGGCCCGGCGGCGAACTCGGCGATCAGGCGGCGGGTGACGGCCGGCGCGATCAGGCCCTCGCCGCGGGCGACGGTGCGCACCGCCTCCAGCAGGTCCTTCGCGTCGTGTTCTTCAGCAGGAACCCGGCCGCCCCCGCGCGCAGCGCCCCGAACACGTACTCGTCCAGATCGAACGTGGTCAGCACCAGCACGTCGGCGAGCCGCTCCCCGGTGATGCGCCGGGTCGCCGACACCTCGTCCACCAGCGGCATCTGAACGTCCATCAGCATCGCGTCCGGCCGCACCCGGCGCGCCGGCGCCACCGCCTGCTCCCCTGATCTGGCCCAAGAAGCCCCCGGCGACCGCTGCCGCCCGCCCCACCGAGGACCGTACGCTGACCGGGCGGTGAGCGAGGAGGGGTGCATGAGCGAGGCGGAACGTTCCGGGGCCGTCCTGGTCGTGGACGACGACGCGGCCATCCGCCGGTCGCTGGAGCGCGGCCTGCGGCTGAGCGGCTTCGCGGTGCGCACGGCCGGCAGCGGGTCCGACGCGCTGGCCGCCGTCCGGGACGCCCCGCCGGACGTGCTCGTCCTGGACGTGTCGATGCCCGGCATGAGCGGCATCGAGGTCTGCGAGCGGCTGCGCGGCGACGGCCAGGACCTGCCCGTCCTCATGCTCTCCGCGCTGGACGAGACCGCCGACCGCATCGCCGGTCTCCAGGCGGGCGGTGACGACTACCTGGTCAAGCCGTTCGCCCTGCAGGAACTGGTGCTGCGGCTGCGGGCCCTGCTGCGCCGCCGCCCGCCCGCCGGCGAGGTGCTGCGGGTGGCGGGCCTGGTCATCGACCCCGCCGCCCGCACCGCCGAGCGCGACGGCCGCCCGCTGGAGCTGACCCGGCGGGAGTTCGAACTGCTTCAGGTGCTCGCCCGCAACGCCGGGATCGTGCTCACCCGCGACCAGTTGCTCGACCGGGTGTGGGGCTACGACTTCGACGTGCGCACCGACGCCGTCGACACGTTCGTCAGCTATCTGCGGCGCAAGCTGGAGGCGGACGGGCGGCCCCGGCTCGTGCACACCGTGCGCGGCGTGGGCTTCGTCCTGAGGCGGGAGCCGTGAGGCTCTCCACCCGGATCGGGCTCGCCGTCGGCGTCACCGTGCCGCTGCTCGTCCTGGCCTCGGGCTGGCTGCTGCTCCGGCTCGTCGACCACGACCTGCACAGCGCCGAGGACGCCCACCTCCGCACCCGGGCCGCCGCCCTGACCGCCGACGCCCGCGCCCTGCTGCGGGCCAGCGCCGCCGACCGCCCCAGGGCCGCCGACACCCGTGAACGCCGTCTCTTCAGCGCGGCCCTCGACGTCGGCGTCCGGGTCGTCGGCCCGGACGCCGGCTTCAGCGGCGGCCCCCAGCCGGACGCCTCCGTCCCGCTGCCCGCCCAAGCGGTCACCCCGGTCACCGTCCGCGACGGCGGCACCAGCTGGCGTGCCCTGTCGAGGACGATCACCACCGCACGCGGCTCCGGCACCCTCTGGGTCTTCTCGCCCAACGCCGCCGACCAGGCCCAACTCCGGCTGGTCAGACGCCGGGTGGCGGTGACGACGCTGACCGCGGTGCCGCTGTCCGGCCTGCTCGCCTTCGCCGTGGCCACCGGCGCCACCGGCCCGCTGCGCCGGCTCGGCCGCCGTACCGCGGGACTCGACCCGCGCACCAGCAGCACCCGGCTGCCCGACGAGCCCAGCGGGGTCACCGAGGTCGACGAACTGGCGGCCACCCTGCGCACGGTCCTCGCCCGCTACGACGAGCAGGCCGCCCGCACCGCCGAGGCCCTGGACACCGCCCGCTCCTTCTCCTCCGCCGCCGCCCACGAGCTGCGCACCCCGCTGATGAGCATGGGCACCAACCTCGACATCCTCGCCGCCCACCCCGACCTCCCCGAGCCGGATCGCACGGAGGTCCTGGCCGACCTGCGCGCCGAACACGCCCGGCTGCTGAACCTGCTGGTGATGCTGCGCGAACTGGGCCGCGGCGACCTGGTGGAGGCGGAGGCCCTGGGCAGCGTGGACGTGTCGGAGACGGCGGACGCGGCGGTCGCCGAGGCCCGGCGGCGCGCGCCGGACGCCCGGATCACACTGCGTGCCGAGCCCGGCGCGACGGTGCCCGGCTGGGAGCCCGGTCTGCGGCTGCTCCTGGACAACCTGATGGCCAACGCCCTCACGCACGGCAGGGACGCCGACGGCCGGGCCACGGTGACACTCGGGGTGCGGCGCACGGGCGGGCAGGTCGTCGTCACCGTCGACGACGCCGGGCCCGGGGTGCCCGCCGACGCCCGCGCCCGGATCTTCGCGCGCTTCGCCCGCGGGCCCGCGAGCAACGGCTCCGGCCTCGGCCTGACCCTGGTGGCCCAGCAGGCGGCCCTGCACCGGGGAAGCGTCACCGTCACCGACGGCCCGTCCGGGGCGGGTGCCCGCTTCGAGGTGCGGCTGCCGTCGACCGGCGGCCCGCTGCCCGCGCGCCGCGACTGGCTGATCGACACAGCCGGGACGAAACGGTCACAGAGTTTCCCCAAAGACGCTTCCTAGCCTCCCTCGCGAGCGGACGGACGAAGGGGGCCGTCCGCGGGAAACGGAGGCAGAGATGAACGTACGACGACCCCGGCGCGCCCTCCTGGTGGGGGCGGCCGTGGCGGCGGTCCTGGCCGGCACCACCGGAGCGGCCGTCGCCGAGAGCAGCCCGTCACCGGCGGCGGCCCCGACGGGCGACGGCGCGCAGGCGCTGTGCAAGCGGGCGCCGAAGATCGACCACCGTATCGACCGCGCCCTCGCCCGCCTGAACGCGGGCGCGGACAAGCGCGGCTCCATCGCCCGCCTGCAGCAGCGCGTGGACAACGCCAAGGCCGCCGGGCACACCGAGATCGCCACGTTCCTCCAGGACCGGCTGACCTTCCGCAAGTCCCTGGTGACGACGCTGGGACAGCGGCAGAAGGACCTGGCCGACGTCCGGACCTGGTGCAAGGACCACCACGAGGGCGCGAGCTGATGCGAGCGAAACTCGCGGCCGCCGCGGTCGTCCTGCTCGCCGCCCTGACCACGGCCTGCACACACGACGGCAGTCCGGCGGCCACGCCGGACAAGGCCGCCGCCACGCCGTCCGGCTACTCGGAGATGCAGAAGAAGGTGGCCGACGCCGAGTCCGCGCTCGCCAAGGCGGACGAGGACGCGGCCCGGGACGGCAACTGAGAGGAGGGGAGGACGGCGGGGGGCCTCAGCGCTCCCCGCCCGGTACCCACAGCACGTCCCCGACGTCCTTGTTGGCCGTCCGGGCCAGGATGAACAGCAGGTCCGACAGGCGGTTGAGGTAGGTCGCGGTGAGCGGGTTCATCGCCTCGCCGTGCACCTCCAGCGCCGCCCACGTCGAGCGCTCGGCCCGGCGTACGACCGTGCAGGCCCTGGTGCAGCAGGGCCGCGCCCGGGGTGCCGCCCGGCAGGATGAAGGAGCGCAGCTTCTCCAGCCGCTCGTTGAAGCGGTCGCAGTCCGCCTCCAGCTTGTCGACGTAGAACTGCTCGACCCTGAGCGGCGGGTACTGCGGGTTCTCCACGACCGGTGTCGACAGGTCCGCGCCCACGTCGAACAGGTCGTTCTGCACGCGGGTGAGGACCTCGACGACCTCCCCGTCGAGACCGCCCAGCGCGATCGCCGTCCCGATCACCGCGTTCGCCTCGTTGGCGTCGGCGTACGCGGAGATCCTGAGGTCGGTCTTGGCGACCCGGCTCATGTCGCCGAGGGCGGTCGTGCCCTGGTCGCCGGTCCTGGTGTAGATACGTGTCAGATTGACCATGCGGCCAGCGTAATTACGCCCCGGCCGTACGGAAGACGCGTGTGCCCACTGTCACGGCGAGCAGGGCGAATCCGAGCGCCACGAGGACGCCGTACGCCATGTGCCATGTCACATACGACCCGACGTACGCGTCCCGCACCGCGTCCACCAGATAGCGGAACGGCACGAAGTGGGACAGCACGTCCAGCCAGCCCGGTGCCAGGCTCATCGGGAGCATCAGGCCGGACAGCAGCATGGACGGCATGGTCAGGGCGTTGACCATGGGGCCGAACTCCTGGGGCGTGCGGACCTTGAAGGCCAGCGCGTACGACAGCGACCCCAGGGAGACGGTCAGCAGGGCCACGAAGGCGAAGCCGATCAGGACGCCGGCCAGCGGCGCGCGCAGGCCCATCACCACCGCGGCGAGCACCAGCAGCACCGCCTGGAACACGAAGACGGTCGCGTCGCGCAGGACGCGGCCCAGCAGCAGCGCGAGCCGGCTGACCGGGGTCACGCGCATGCGTTCCACCACGCCCTGGCCGTTCTCCATGATGATCGTGAACCCGGCGAACGCGGCCCCGAACAGGCCCAGTTGGAGCAGCAGCCCGGGGACGAGGACCTGCCAGCTGGTGCCGCGGGAGGCCAGCGGCAGCCCGGTCAGCAGCGGCCCGAAGAACAGCAGGTACAGCAGCGGCATCAGCACGCCGAAGAGCAGCGCGAAGCGGGAGCGCAGGGACTGGCGCAGGTAGCGGCCGTAGATCAGGCCGGTGTCGTGGAGCAGCATCTCTTCCGGATTCCTATACAGCTACGGGGGCGGGGTCGGCCTTGGCCGGGCCCCGGCCGGTGATGGCGAGGAACGTGTCCTGCAGGCTCGCGTCGATGGAGCCGGCGTGGCGCAGCTTCAGGGCGCTCGGCGTGCCCTCGGCGGCGACCACGCCCCGGTCGACGACAACCAGGCGGTCGGCGAGGGCGTCCGCCTCGTCCAGGTAGTGGGTCGTCAGGAACACCGTGGTGCCGTGCTCGTCGCGGAGCCGGCGCACCAGGTCCCACAGGTCGGCGCGGCTGGCGGGGTCCAGGCCGGTCGTCGGTTCGTCGAGGAACAGCACCTTCGGCCGGTGGGTGAGCGCCATCGCGATGTCCAGGCGCCGGCGCTGGCCGCCGGAGAGCGTGCCGCACTTGCGCTCCAGCAGCCCGTCGAGGCCGAGGTCGCGCGCCAACTCGGCGGCGCGGTCGACGGCCTGCCCGCGCGTCAGCCGGTACAGGCGGCCCTGGGTGACCAGCTCCTCGCCCACGCCGATCTGCGGGTCGACGCCGCCGGACTGGGCGACGTAGCCGCAGACCCGCCGTACCCCGGCCGGATCGCGCACCAGGTCGTGGCCGGCGACCGTGGCCGTGCCGCCCGTCGGGGCGAGCAGGGTCGTGAGCATCCGCAGGGTGGTCGTCTTGCCGGCGCCGTTCGGGCCGAGGAAGCCGAGGATCTCGCCCTCGTGGACGGTGAGGTCGATGCCGCGGACCGCTTCGACGGGCCCGCGCCGGGTGAGGAAGGTGCGCGCCAGTCCCGCGGCGCCGATGACTTCTGCCATGCCCCACAGAAAAACAGAGTCCCTGAAAATTTGCAACGACCCCAAAATTTAAGTGAGCCCAGCGGGGTTAGGATGCGGACATGGCAGAGGGGCTCCGCGAGCGGAAGAAACGGCAGACCAGGCAGTACATCTCCGACGTCGCCACGGGCCTGTTCGTCGAGCGCGGCTACGACGCCGTGACCGTCGCCGAGATCGCCGACGCCGCCGACGTCTCGGTCAACACCGTCTACAACTACTTCCCCGCCAAGGAAGACCTCTTCTTCGACCGCTCCGGCGACATCGGCGACCGCCTGGCCCGGTGGGTGCGCGGCCGGCGCGACGGGGAGTCGGCCGCCGACGCCGTCCTGCGGGAACTGCGCGAGGAGGCCGAGGCGGTCTCGCCGCGGCTCGGCCTGATGCCGGGCTACGCCACCTTCATGCGCGTCATCGAGGAGGCCCCCGCCCTGCGCTCCCGGCTGTGGGCCATCGGCCAGGAGGTCCAGGACAACCTGGAGGCGGCGCTGCGCGAGGAGGCCGGCGCGGACGACGACGACCCGCTGCCCCAGCTGATAGCCGGTCAGCTGAGCTGGGCGCACAGTGCCGTCATGGCGGTCATTCGGCGCGAGATGGTCAAGGGGCGCGATCCACGCGAAGTGTCACGAGAGGTGCTGGGCCTGCTCGACGACATCGAGGAGCTGTTGGGCGAGAAGGTGCTCAACTACGCCGTCCGTGGCGTCGTATGACCCCTGCCGGTGTGATGTCCGTCAGATGAGACGTGACGCGCATTACTTACCGGACACACGGCACCTCACGAACGCTAAGGTCCGCCGAAGAGACATACATCAACGTGGTGCAAGGCGTTTCAAAGGGGAGTCGCAAACGTGGCACGGAAGCTTGCCGTCATCGGCGCCGGCCTGATGGGTTCCGGTATCGCCCAGGTCTCGGCCCAGGCCGGCTGGGACGTCGTCCTGCGGGACGTCACGGACGAGGCCCTCCAGCGCGGCACCGACGGCATCAAGGCCTCGTACGACAAGTTCGTGAGCAAGGGGAAGATGGAGGCGCACGACGCCGACGCCGCCCTCGCCCGCATCACCGCGACCACCGATCTGGACGCGGCCGCCGACGCCGACATCGTCGTCGAGGCCGTGTTCGAGAAGCTGGAGGTCAAGCACGAGATCTTCCGCACCCTCGACAAGATCGTGCGCGAGGACACCGTGCTGGCGTCGAACACCTCCGCGATCCCGATCACCAAGATCGCGGCGGCCACCGAGCACCCCGAGCGGGTCGTCGGCGTCCACTTCTTCTCGCCGGTGCCGATGATGCAGCTCGTCGAACTGGTCCGCGGCTACAAGACCAGCGACGAAACCCTCGCCACCGCGCGGGAGTTCGCCGAGTCCGTCGGCAAGACCTGCATCGTCGTCAACCGCGACGTGGCCGGCTTCGTCACCACCCGGCTCATCTCCGCCCTCGTCGTGGAGGCCACCAAGCTCTACGAGTCGGGCGTCGCCACCGCCGAGGACATCGACCTCGCCTGCAAGCTGGGCTTCGGCCACGCGATGGGCCCGCTGGCGACGGCGGACCTGACCGGCGTCGACATCCTGCTGCACGCCACCAGCAACATCTACACCGAGTCGCAGGACGAGAAGTTCGCGCCGCCGGAGCTGATGCGCCGGATGGTTGACGCCGGTGACATCGGGCGCAAGAGCGGGCAGGGCTTCTACACGTACTGAGCACATCGGTACGTCCAGCCACTGAAACCGCACAAACCCCGGGAGCATCACTCGCGGGGGTGAATTCGGTATCGGTTCGCTTACAGACGGCAACCTCGTCGCCGCTGGAGCAGTCAGACGATGCACAGCCACCGTCACGGAGTACGACCACGCACTCACGGGGAGCGCTTATGTTCATCAGGGGCGACCACGCCGAGCTGGTCGTCGGGGGCCGCCTCGACGTCCGCAGCGCGGCGGACGCCCGCACGGTCCTGCACTCCGCCGTCGACGACGGAGTCGGCGACCTCGTGCTCGACCTGTCCGAACTGGACTCCTGGGACGCCACCGGACTCGGGGTGATCATGGGCGTCCACCGGCGGGCCGGCCGTTGCGGTCGGCGCCTGGTGCTGCGCGACGTACCGCCGCAGATGCAGCGCCTGCTGGTGGCCACCCGGCTGCACCGGATCCTGGCGATCGAGGGGGGCATCGGGGCGGAGTCGCTGCCCCGCGTGTGACGTCTGGCACGCGTGGGACGCACGGGGCCGGACATTCCGGCCGGGAGGCCCAGGTCAGCGCGATCCACACGACACTGTGACGTCTCGGGCGGCGCCGTACCCCGGGCTGTCGTAGATACTGAGCGAAGGTTTAGGGTTCGGCTGCCCGCCGCCAGCGAAACCCTCGAGCGGGCACCGGACCAGAAGCGACAGCGGAGTGTGCGACAAGGCCGGGAGGGGCTGTATCGGCACACGATCGCTTTTGGGGGGCTTGACCTATGGACCCGAACAACCGGGGACCCGAGGGCTACGGCCATGACGGCGACACCGGCGCGTCGCGCCAGCGCCCGCCCAGGGACCCCCTCACGCCCGACTTCGGACAGCACACGCCCGCGCTCGCCCGCACGGTGCAACTCGTCACGGGCGACCATCTGCTCACCGTCAATCCCGTCGACGGCAGCGAGATAGAGCCGTGCCCGCCCGGCGAGCGACCGGCCCGGCCCGAGAAGCTCACCGCGGCCGAGCGCGCCGAGGCGGCCCGCGCCGCCCGGGCACCCGTCCCGCCGGGACCGGCCCTGGCCGCCCTGCCGCTCCTGGAACGCCAGGACGAGCGCGAGACACTGGTCCGCCTGCTCGCCCGCGGCCGCTCCGTGCGCCTCACCGGGCCCGCCGGCTCCGGCCGCACCGCCCTGCTCGACCTGGTCGCGGAGGACTGCGCGGACCTCGCCCCCGACGGCGTCGTCCGCCTCAGCGGCTTCCACCGCAGCGCCGAGGAACTGCTCCACGACCTCTTCTACGCCGTCTACGCCGCGCCCCTGTACCGCCCGGAGCGGGAGGAACTGCTCGCCCTGGTCCGGGAGATCGGCGCGGTCGTCGTCCTGGACGACATCGAGTTCGGCGGCCCCGCCCTCGACGAGCTGCTCGACGCGACGCCCGAGTGCGCCTTCCTGATCGGCGCCACGCCCGACGTGCCCGCGCCCTCCGCCGACTCCGCCGTCGAGGAGGTCTTCCTCGGCGGCCTAGAGCGGGCCGGCGGCGTCGACATCATCGAGCGCGTCGTCGGCCGCGTGCTCACCGAGGAGGAGGCCAACTGGGCCGGCGACCTCTGGTTCGAGTCCGAGGGCCTGCCGCTGCGGTTCGTCCAGGCCGGCGCCCTGCTGCGCCAGCGGGACCAGCAGCGGGCCGGAGCCGGCGCCGTGGACGAGTTCGGTGTCTTCGCCGAATCCCTGCCCGTGGACGCGCCCTTCGACGCCCCCTTCGACGCCGAAGACGACGCCGTACCGCTGCCCTCGCTCGGCGAGGCCGCCGCGCCCGCCCCGCTGCTCGCCGCCCGGCTGAGCCCGTCGGCCCGCGCGACCCTGCGCTTCGCGGTCGCCCTCGGTGGCGAGGTGCCTCACCAGGCCCACCTGCCGGCGCTCGTCGGCGACACCCACGCCGACGCCGCCCTCGGCGAACTGGCCTCCTGCGGGCTGGTCTCCCCGGTCGGCTCCCGTTACCGCCTCGCCGCCGGCGTGCTCCAGCAGCTGGAGGCCGCCGGGTACAACGACGACGTCGAGGCCCGTGCCCGGACCGCCGCCCAGCACTACGCCTGGTGGGCCGGGCATCCGTCGGTCACCCCGGAGCGGGTGTGCGCCGAGGCCGACGCCCTGCTCGCCGCCCTCGGCGCCCTGGTGCCGGGCACCACCCCGCCCGTGGAGGGCGAGGAGGCCGTCACCGTCCAGCTGGCCCGCACGGCCGCGCCCGCCTTCGCCGCGGGGCTGGACTTCAGCGCCTGGGAACGCGCCCTGCGCTCCGGCGCCGAGGCGTCCCGGCTGGCGGAAGAGGTGTCCGAACAGGCCTATTTCCACCACGAGCTGGGCGTCCTCGCCCTTTGCGACGGACAGTTCGACCGGGCCCGCACCGAGCTGGAGACCTCCCTCGCTCTGCGCGGCGCGATATCCGACAAGCGCGGCACGGTCGCCGCCCGGCGCGCCCTCGCCCTGGTCGCCGACCGCACCGGCACGGCACCGGGTCTCGTCTCGACGGCCGGCGAGGAGGTGCCGGACGCCCGCTACGAGGAGTCCCAGTCGCCGCCGGGCGGTGTCCCGGCGGTCCTCGCGGGCTTCCCGCCCGCGCGGCCTGCGGCCCCTTCCACGGGCGAAGGCGCGACGATCGTCGTCAACCGGTCCCCGTCGTCCGGGCACCCGCCCAAGACCCACCGTGTGGGCATCCGCGGCCTCGCCCGCCGCAACCTGGTGGCGGCCGGCGCGGGCGCGCTGCTCGTCGCCGTGCTCGGCACGGTGGTGACCCTCGGCGCGACCTCCGACAACGACGCCAACAACCCCTCCGACAAGGTCGGGGTGAACCCGTCCGCCAGCCAGGGCCTCGACGACGGCTCCCTCGGCGCGGACAAGCCGAAGACCGACAAGGGCGGCGACACCGGAACGGCCACGAGCCGGCCGACGGATCCGGGCCCGGACGGCACCTACGGCACCTCGGACGACCCGACGCCGCCGTCCGACAACGGTGCCACCCCGTCGGACAGGCCGAGCGGCACGAAGGGTTCGTCCGGCTCGCCGTCCACGTCGCCCACCACGAAACCGCCGACGACGAAGCCTCCGACGACGAAACCCCCGACGTCGAAGCCTCCGACGACCCCGCCGGCTTCGAGTCCTCCGCCGACGACGACCTCCCCGACGCCCACGGAGACGACGTCCCCGTCGACCTCGGACTCGGCCAGCGCCCCGATGACGTCCACCGCCCCGGCCCAGACGACCGCTTCGGTCAGCGCGCCCGCGAGCGACGGCTCGGGCGGGGTGATCTGAGCCGGGCACACCGAAGGGGCCGCGTTCCCCGTGGAACGCGGCCCCTTCGCCGTACCGCCGCCGCTCAGAACAGCCGCAGTTTGTCGTCCTCGATGCCGCGCAGCGCGTTGTAGTCCAGCACCGCGCAGCCGATCCCGCGGTCCGTGGCGAGGACCCGAGCCTGCGGCTTGATCTCCTGTGCCGCGAAGATGCCACGGACCGGGGCCAGATGCGGGTCGCGGTTCAACAGCTCCAGATAACGGGTGAGTTGCTCGACCCCGTCGATCTCGCCGCGGCGCTTGATCTCCACCGCCACGGTCTGCCCCTCGGCGTCCCGGCACAGGATGTCGACGGGCCCGATGGCGGTCATGTACTCGCGCCGGATGAGGGAGTAGCCCTCGCCGAGGGTCTCTATGCGGTCGGCGAGGAGCTCCTGAAGGTGTGCTTCCACGCCGTCCTTGATCAGGCCCGGGTCTACGCCGAGTTCGTGCGAGGAGTCGTGGAGGATCTCCTCCATCGTGATGATGAGTTTCTCGCCCGTTTTGTTGATGACGGTCCAGACGCCCTCGTCGTCGCCCGCGCCCTCCTTCAGCGTGCAGGGCGGGGACATCCAGTTCAGGGGCTTGTAGGCACGGTCGTCCGCGTGGATCGACACACTGCCGTCCGCCTTCACCAGGATCAGGCGGGGCGCGGAGGGGAGATGGGCGGTGAGCCGGCCCGCGTAGTCGACGGAGCATCGGGCGATGACGAGACGCATGGTCGGCAACGCTACTCGACGGGCAGGTGTCGACGCGATTCGCCCCAGAAGACGACTGACCGCACCTGTTCGGTTGTGGCCGATTGTGTGCCTAAAGGGGACCCCCTATGTACGCAATCTCCTGGTGCCGTCACGGTCCGTTGCCTACCGTATAAACGGGAGGTCGCGAGGCGTGTACACAGCGTGTCGGTATCGCGAACTCCCTCATCTGTCCGGCAACCCCTGTCGATCACAGGGGTGCGAGAGGAGAACCCATGTCGCTCGACGTCTCACCGGCCCTACTCGAGAAGGCCGAGCGAGGCGAGGTCGACGAAGCAGAATTCGTCGACTGCGTCCGGACCTCCCTGCCCTACGCGTGGGAGATGATCAGCTCCCTGGTGGCCCAGCTGAAGGTCGACGGCGGACAGTTCGCCGACAACCAGACGCCTCCGCCGGACGAGCGGGCACGCGGTCAGCTGCTGCGTGCGCTCGCGAGTGACGCTATACGCGGCGCGCTCCAGCGGCACTTCGGTGTCCGGCTGGCTTTCCAGAACTGCCACCGGGTGGCGGTGTTCCCGTTGGACTCGTCCGTCGACGAGACGCTGGCGCGCTTCACCTCGGTCCGCAGTCAGCTGCTCAACCAGTCCCCGGAGTTCAGGGACTGCTGAGCGGCATGCCGCTCGCTTGCCGCTCCGTACGCGGGAGGTGCATCAAGTACCGGAGCGGCAAGCCCCATGCCGGACCACGCGGTCAGCCGAGGTGGGGGAGGACCTCGGCGCCCAGCCGCCGTACGTTCTCCTCGGTGGCCGCGAGGTCGCCGGAGCCCTCGACCAGCAGGGCGAAGCGGGAGATGCCCGTCCGCTCGCTGGTCGCCGTGAGCCGGTCGACGCACAGCCGCGGGGTGCCCACCGGGTGCAGTCCGCAGAGCAGTTCGGTGTACGCGAGCGGGTCGCGCATCTGCCGGAGCCGGCCGTCCACCGTGACATGCGCGTCCAGCCCCTGCCGGAGCCAGCCCGGCATCGCCTTCGTCAGCGCCTCCACCGCGTCCGTACGCCGGTCCGCGATCTGGCAGACGCCTGCCGAGACATGGCCGGCGCCCATGACGCGCTCCGGGGGGTGCCCGGCGTCGCGCGCCAACTGCCGCCACAGGGCGACCATTTCCGCCTTCTCCTCGTCGCCCACATGCATGCCGAGCAGCATCGGCAGCGCCCGCTCGGCGGCCAGCCGCACGCTCTTGGCGGAGGTGCAGGCGACGACGACCTCGGGGCCGTCCGGGCCCGACAGCGACTCCGACGGCCTGGGCACGACGGGGACCTCACGGAACCGGAACCGGTCCCCGGCCGCCCCGACGGACGGCTCACGCAGCCAGCGCACCAGCAGATCGAGTGATTCCGGGAACCCCTCCTCGTAGGCGGCCAGACCCGAACCGAACACCTCCAGATCCACCCACGGTCCGCCGCGCCCCACGCCCAGCGAGAACCGCCCGCCGGAGGTGAGGTGCAGCAGCGCGGCCTGCTCGCCGAGGGCCACCGGGTGGGCGGTGGGCAGCACACTGACCGCCGTGCCCACCCGCAGCCGGCGGGTGCGGCCCAGCAGGAACCCCGCCAGGGTGATCGCCGACGGGCAGGTCCCGTACGGCACGAAGTGGTGTTCCGCCAGCCAGACCGAGTCCAGACCGGCCTCCTCGGCGACCTCCGCCGACCGGACCGCGCGGTGCAGCGCCTCCCCATGACCCTGTCCCGGGAACTGGGCGGACAACACGAAACTTCCAACGCGCATTGCTTTTCCTGCTTCCTTGGCTCCGACATGGAGCTCCCCCACCCGGCATAACCGTGTGACACGTGCTGGGGTCACGGCCTGGCGAAGAGATTTGCGGATTGTCTGCAGAACGGGCCGTCGCCAAGGGGCCCGGAGGGGTCGGTGCCCTCCGCGTACCCGGGTTCCGGGACCGTAGGCTGGACACGAACCGTGCTTCCTGTATAGCCCCGTGAGGTGTTCCGTGTCCCCGCGTCGCAACCGACCCAAGGGCTCCGATCCGTCGGGCTCGTCCGGCCGCAGCGCCGAGGACGACCGCCCCGGCCGCTACGGCGGCTGGCAGTCCACGGAGAGCTGGCAGGGCGAGGAGTGGAGCGTGCGGCACGTGGCGGGCGCGAGTGCGCAGGGCAAGACCTACCGCTGCCCCGGCTGCGACCAGATGATCGCCTCCGGGGTGCCGCACGTGGTGGCCTGGCCGGAGCACTCGGGCGTCGACGAGCGCCGGCACTGGCACAAGGCGTGCTGGAACGCGAAGGACCGCCGCACCACGCGGGTGCAGCGGTCCCGTAACGCGCCGAAGTTCTGACGGGGCTCTTGGAGGCTCACACGTCCCGGCTGTTGAGCAGGGCGACCGCGCCGGCGAACGCGGCGGCCGTGACGCCGAGCGCGATCCACAGCGGGTCCCAGCCGCTCGGGCCGCCGGTGTCGCTGAGGGAGTTGGAGTAGAAGACGGCCAGCTGGTTCGGGATCGAGTACTCGAACAGCGCCTGGCGGAGGTCCTCCAGCGCCTGGGAGAACATGAACAGCGCGATCACCAGCGGCGCCAGCACCACGCCGATCATGATCGTGATGGCGCCCGCCGAATGCCGGATGACCGAGCCGATGACGAGCGAGAGCAGTCCGAGCAGGGCGATGTAGAACGAGATGCCGAGGGTGCCCTTCAGCCATTCCTCGCCGGACGGGGTCTTGGCCGAGCTCAGCATGGCCACATCGGCGAGCGCGACGAGCAGCACCGACACGAACGTCACGGTGAACGCGACCGCGAAGAACACGATCGCCTTCGCCGCGAGCACGCGGGCGCGGGACGGGCACGCGGTCATCGTGGTGCGGATCATCCCGGTGCCGTACTCGGAGGCCGTGGTCAGCACGCCGAGCGTGATGATGCAGATGCTGCCCAGCAGCAGGCCGAAGACGCCGAAGGACAGCGGGTTCTCGCCCGACAGGCTGCCGTCCGACTCGTTGGCGCTCACCAGCGCGGCGACCAGCAGGCCGATGCCCACCACGAGCAGCACGAACACGCCGAGCGTCCACATGGTCGACCGGACGGACCTGATCTTCGTCCACTCCGAGGCGAGCGCGTGCCCGAGATGGGTGCGCACCACGGGGATCGGCGAGGTGTAGCCGGGATACGGCGAACCGGGCGCCGGCGCCTGCCAGTCGGGTGCGGCGGCCTGCGGCATCGGGGGCTGCGGGGTGCTCATCGGGCGTCCTCGGGCTTGGTCAGGTCGGCGGGGGCGGCGAAGGGGGCGGAACCTTCCGGCGCCGGCTGCGGGGGGCTCGGCGGCTGCGCCGGAGCGGCGGGCTGCGGCGCGGGGGCCTCGCCGGCCGGTGCCGCGGGCACGGGCGGCTGCAGGGGCGCCTGGGGCGCCTGGGGGGCCGGCTGGGCGTACGGGTTGCCCTCACCCGCGGACGGCGCCGCGGGGGCGCCGTACGGGCTCGCCGGGGGCTGCCCGGCGCCGCCGTACGGGCCCGGCTGTCCCGGCTGCCCCTGCGGCATCGCGAACGGCTGGCCGCCCTGTGCGGGCGGCGGCGGGGCGTACCAGCCGGGCTGGCCCTGGCCGGGCACCGGCATCGGGGGCTGGGCACCCGGCGGCAACGGCTGCATCAGGCCCGCCTTCTGGTCGGCCGTGGAGCGGTAGTCGACGGCGGCCTGGGTCATCCGCATGTACGCCTCCTCCAGCGAGGCCTGATGCGGCGACAGCTCCCACAGGCGTACGTCGGCGTCGTGCGCGATGTCGCTGATGCGGGGGAGGGGCAGCCCGGTGATCCGCAGGGCGCCGTCCTGCTCGGGCAGCACGTGCCCGCCCGCCTCGGTCAGCGCGGACGTCAGCTTCTCCCGCAGCTGCGGATCCGTGTCCGGGGTGCGCACGCGCGCGAAACCGGCGGAGTTGGCGGCGATGAAGTCCGGCACGCTCATGTCGGCGAGCAGTTGCCCGCGGCCGATCACGATGAGGTGGTCGGCGGTCAGCGCCATCTCGCTCATCAGGTGCGAGGAGACGAAGACCGTACGCCCCTCCGCCGCGAGCGCCTTCATCAGGTTGCGCACCCACAGGATGCCCTCGGGGTCGAGGCCGTTGACCGGCTCGTCGAAGAGCAGCACCTGAGGATCGCCCAGCAGCGCGCCGGCGATGCCGAGCCGCTGCCCCATGCCGAGGGAGAAGCCCTTGGAGCGCCGCCTTGCCACGTCCTGCAGGCCCACCACGCCCAGCACCTCGTCGACCCGGCGGGAGGGGATGCCGGACAGCTGCGCGAGGCTCAGCAGGTGGTTGCGGGCGGACCGGCCGCCGTGCACCGCCTTGGCGTCGAGCAGCGCACCCACCTGCCGCGGCGCGTTCGGCAGCTTCGCGTACGGGTAGCCGCCGATCGTCACCTGCCCCGCGGACGGGTTGTCCAGGCCGAGGATCATCCTCATCGTCGTCGACTTGCCGGAGCCGTTGGGACCCAGGAAGCCGGTGACGGCCCCCGGCCGCACCCGGAACGAAAGGTTGTACACAGCGGTCTTGTCGCCGTAGCGCTTGGTCAGGCCGACTGCCTCGATCATGCTCCGCACCCATCAAAAGGTTCAGGACAGCGGGGCACACGCCCCCGTAAGGGTTAGGAGGATATCGAGGCGCTGACGGTTCCGCTCAAGAGGAGGTAAAACCTGAGCCGCTGCTCACGCGTCCCGCCTCCGCAGCAGCACGTACCCGCCGAGCAGCGCCGCGACCACCCACAGCAGCATGATCCCGAGACCGCCCCAGGGACCGTACGGGGTGTCGTCGTCGATCCTCGGCACCACCTGCATGATCCTGCTGCCCGCCTGGTCCGGCAGGAACCGGCCGATCTTCTTCGTCGCGGAGACGTTCCCCAGGATGTTGGAGATCAGGAAGAAGAACGGCATCAGGATGCCCAGCGACAGCATCGGCGAGCGCAGCATCGCGGCCACCCCCATCGAGAACACGGCGATGAGGGTCATGTAGAGCCCGCCGCCGATGACCGCGCGCAGCACGTGCGGGTCGCCGAGGGCGGTCCTGTGCGAGCCGAGCATCGCCTGCCCGAGGAAGAAGGCGACGAAGCTGGTCGCCATGGAGACGACGAGCGCGAGGCCGGTCGCCACGCCGATCTTCCCGGCGAGGAAGGTGCCGCGCTGCGGCACGGCCGCCAGCGAGGTGCGGATCATGCCGGTGCTGTACTCGTTGGACACCACCAGCACCCCGAACACGATCATCGCGAGCTGGCCGAGGCTCATGCCGGCGAAACTGATGTAGGTGGGGTCGAAGGACAGCCGGTCCTTCGCGCTCATGTTGTCGAACTCGCTCTTCGTCAGCGCCGAGATCAGCATGCCGAGGGCGATGGTGACCACCACCGCGAGGGAGAGGGTCCACACGGTCGAGGCCACCGACCGGATCTTGGTCCACTCGGACCGCACCACCTGGATCGCCGCCATCCTCAGCTCCTCTCCCAGCCGTCGCCCCAGGCCGGCCGCGGCTCGCCGGGCGCGTCGGAGTGCGCGTGGTACTCCACGGACTCGGCGGTCAGCCGCATGAACGCCTCCTCCAGGGAAGCCTGCTGCGGGCTGAGCTCGTGCAGCACGATCTGGTGCTGGGCCGCCAGCTCACCGATGTGCTCGGCCTTCCCGCCGTCCACCTCCAGCGCCCCGCTCCCGGACTCCACGACGGTGACCCCGGCCTCGTGCAGCACGTCGAGCAGGCGCTCGCGCTGCGGGCTGCGCACCCGGACGTAGGACCGCGAGTTCTGCTCGATGAACTCGGCCATGGAGGTGTCCGCGAGCAGCCGCCCCTGGCCGATGACGACCAGATGGTCCGCGGTGAGCGCCATCTCGCTCATCAGGTGGGAGGAGACGAACACCGTCCGTCCCTGCGCGGCCAGCGATTTCATCAGGGTGCGGATCCAGTGGATGCCCTCGGGGTCCAGGCCGTTGACCGGCTCGTCGAACATCAGGATCCGCGGATCGCCGAGCAGCGCGCCCGCGATGCCGAGCCGCTGCCCCATACCGAGGGAGAACCCCTTGGCCTTCTTCCTCGCGACGCCCGTCAGGCCGACGGTGTCCAGCACCTCCGCCACCCGGCCGCGCGGGATGCCGTTGCTCTGCGCGAGGCAGAGCAGGTGGTTGTAGGCGCTGCGCCCGCCGTGCATCGCCTTCGCGTCCAGCAGGGCGCCGATGTACTTCAGGGGGTCCTTGAGACGGTCGTAGTGCTTGCCGTCGATCCGGACGTCTCCCGCCGTCGGCCGGTCCAGTCGGAGCATCATGCGCATCGTCGTCGACTTGCCGGCGCCGTTGGGGCCCAGGAACCCGGTGACGATGCCCGGTCTGACGGTGAAGGTGAGGTCGTCGACCGCCACCTTCTCGCCGTAACGCTTCGTCAGGCCCGCCAGCTCGATCATGCGGCCACGCTAAGACGCCTCCTGCGCCGGTGCCACCGGAAGGACGCGCGGGCACGGCGAAGGCCCGCACCTCCGGGGGAGACGGTACGGGCCTTCGGACGTAGTGCTGGTTACCGGGTCTGCTGAGCCGGGACCCCACGGGAGATCGGCTCGTCGTCGGCCGGCGTGCCGGCGGCGGCCACCGCGGCGCCCGTGAGCGTCGCGAGCATCTCGCGGACGTTCGTCAGCTGGGCGTTGATGCTGTCGCGGCGGTTGGTGAGAGCGGCCAGCTCGCGCTCGGATTCCGAACGGATCCGGTCGGCCTTGGCGTTGGCGTCCGCCACGATGTCCTCGGCCTGACGCTGGGCCGTCTCCACCGTCTGGCGGGCGCGGCGCTCGGCGTCGGTGCGCAGCTTCTCCGCCTCCAGACGCAGCTGCTCGGCGCGGTGCTCGATCTCGGCGAGGCGCTTCTCCGCCTTGGCCTGGCGCGAGGCCAGGTCGCGCTCCGACTGCTCGCGGCGCTTGGCGAGGTTCGTCTCGAAGTCCGCGGCGGCCTGGGCGGCCTTGGCACGGGTCTCCTCGAAGAGGGCGTCCGCCTCCTCGCGCTTCGACTGCGCGTCCTTCTGGGCCTCGGAACGCAGCTGGGAGGCGTCGCTCTTGGCCTTCTCGACGATCCGGACGCCCTCGTCCTCGGCCTTGGCCTTGCGCTCCGCCGCGAACGACTCCGCGTCGTTGCGGACCTGCTGGGCCGCCGACTCGGCCAGCTCGCGGTGCTGCTCGGCCGCGCGCCGGGCCTCCTCGCGCAGATCCTTGGCCTCTTCCTCGGCGAGGCGCAGGATCTTCTCGACACGCGCGCCGAGACCGGCGTACGACGGCTCCGCGTCGCTTACCTGAGCCTGGGCGTTCTGCGTCTCGAGGTGGAGCTCCTCGATGCGCTTTTCCAGAGCGGTGATGCGGGCGAGAGCGCTGTCACGGTCGGAGACGAGCTTGGAGATGCGTTCGTCCACCTGAGCGCGGTCGTACCCACGCCGCACAAGCTCGAAGCCGTAGGGGGAAGTGTCGCTCATGGGGTTCCTGTCAAATGAGACCGGTGAGGTGATAGGGGGAATCCTAGGGGCCGAAGCGGTGTGTCATCGAGCGGATACGTGTTTGATCTGGAGAATGACACCCCTTTTGAGTGGCTGACCCCCGGACGGCTTGCCAAAAATGTGGTCAAAGGCCCCTGACCGCATCGCATTTCGACCGGTCGGTCAGCTGTCCGAAGGCTTGCCACCCGAACGAGGGGCTCCGACCACGGCGCCCGCCTTGACCCCCGCGTCCTTGCCCGACGGGGCCTCGAAGGACTCCAACGCCTCCAGGACGTCCTGGACCCGGGAGATCTCGGCCTGGATGTCCTCGCGCCGGCGCACCAGGATCTCCAGCTCGCGCTTGCCCTCCTCGACCGTGGCCTTGGCCTCGCGGATCGCCTCCGCCTTGAGCTCCTCGGCCTCCCGCACGAGCGTCGACTTCTTCTGCTCGGCCTCCTTCAGCAGGCCCTCCGCCTTCTTCACGGCGGCGATACGGACCTTGCCGGCCTCGGAGTTGGCCTCCGACACCAACTCCTTCGCCTTCGCCTGGGCCTTGGCGAGCTGCTCCTCGGCGGCCTTGATCAGCGCGTCGCAGCGGTCGCCGGTGGACTTCATCGTCTCCGCGGCCTCGCGGCGGGCCCGCTCGTGCAGGGCCTCGATCTCGCCGGTGATGCGGTCGCGCAGCTCCTCCGCGCGCTCCCGGATCTGCGTGGCGTCGCGCCGGGCGCCGACCAGCAGCTCGTCGGCGTCCGTACGGGCCTTCTCCACCAGCGAGTTGCCGTCGACCGTCGCCTCCGACACCAGCCGGTCGGCCTCCTTGCGGGCCGCGCCCACCATGGAGTCGGCCCGCGCCTCCGCCTCGGCGGTCGTCTTGTGCGCCTGCTGCTGCGCCTCGGTGAGCAGCTTGTCGGCCTCGGCCGTGGTCTCCGTGATGAGCGTGTCGACCTGCTCGGCCACGTCCTGACGCCGCTTGTTGGCGTCCCTGCGGGCCTCGTCCAGGGTGCGCTCGGCCTCCTCGCGCGCACGGTTGACCAGCCGCTCGGCCTCCGCCGCCGCCTCGGCCTTGACGCGCTGGGACTCGCTGCGGATCCGCTCGGCGTGCTGCTGGGCGGAGCCCACGGTCTCGGCGGCCTCGGCGCGCAGCCGCTCGGCGTCGCCGGTGGCGTCCGCGATGAGCTTCTCGGCCTTGGCGACCGCCTCGGCCCGGGTCCGCTCGGCCTCGGCGACCGTGTCGGTGCGCAGCTTGTCGGTGTCCCGGACGGTCTCCGTGGTGAGCCGCTCGGCCTCGTTGCGCGCCTCGGTGATGAGCGTGTCGGCCTGCGTCGCCGCGTCCGACCGGATGCGGTTGGCGTCGTCACGGGCGTCCGCCCGGGTGCGCGCGGCCGCCTGGTCCGCCTCGGCGAGGGCGTCCGAGACCTCCGTACGCACCCGCTGGGCGTGCTCGGCCGCGTCCGAACGCAGCCGCTCGGCCTCGGCGATCGCCTCCGAGACGGTGCGCTCGGCGAGCGCCTTGGCGGCGTCCGTCTCCTCGGCTGCCTCGCGCCGGATGCGGTTGGCGTCCTCGGTGGCCCGCTCGCGCTCCGCGTAGGCGTCGCCGCGGACCCGGTCCGCCTCCTCCTCGGCCTCGCGCCGGGTGCGGTCGGCCGCGTGCTCGGCGGCGCTGCGCAGCCCGGTGATCTCCTCCTGGGCCTGCTCGTGCAGCCCGGCCACGGAGTCCCGCACCTGCTGGGCGCGGAGCTCGGCCGCGGACACCATCTCCGTGGCACGCCGGTCGGCCTCCTCGACCAGCCGCACCGCCTCGGCCTGCGCCTCCTCGACCCGGTTGCGGGCGGAGGCCAGCAGCTCCTCGCTCTGCTCCCGGGCCTGCCGGCGCTCCTGGTCGGCCTCGGTGCGCGCGGCACCGAGGAGTTCCTCGGCCTCGCGGCGGCGCCGGTTGGCCTCCTCCTGAGCCGCGGCCAGCGTCTCGGACGCCTCGGTGCCCAGCCGCTCGGCGGCGGCCTGCGCCTCGGCCCGCACCCGGTCGGCGGTGTCCTGCGCCTCCGACTTCAGCCGCTCGGCCTCGGCCGCGGCCTCCGACCGCAGGCGTACGGCGACGGCCTCGCCCTCGGCGCGGGAGGCCGACGCGTCCGACGCGGCCTCGTCACGCAGCCGCTGCGCCTCCGCCTCGGCCTGCTGCTGCAGCGTGCGGATCCGCTCGGCGGCCTCGGCGCGCAGCCGGTCGGACTCCTCGGCGGCCTCGCGGCGGATCCGCCCAGCCTCCTCGCGGGCCTCGGTCAGCGCCCGCTCGGCCGCGGCGAGCCGCTCCTCGGCCTCGGACTGCAGCCGCGTCAGCTCCGCGGCGGCCTCCGCGCGGCGGGACTCTATGGCCCGCTCGGTCTCCTCGTGCAGCTCGCGCGCGGCCCGCTCGGCCTCCGCCCTGATGCCCTCGGCCTGCTCGGCGACCTCCTCGCGGTGCCGCTCGGCCTCCTGACGGGTGCGCTGGAGGGTCTCCTCGGCCTGCCGGCGCAGCGTGGTCGCCCGCTCGATGGCCTCGGTGCGGACCTTCTCGCTGTCCGTGGTGGCGCTCTGGCGCAGCTCGTCCGCGTCCGCCTTCGCCTTGGACAGCAGCTCCTCGGCGGTCTTGGCGGCCTCCTCGATCTGCGCGACGGCCTCCTTGCGGGCCTCCGCGCGGATCTTCTCGCCCTCGGCGACCGCATCGGAGCGCAGCTGCTCGGCCTCGCCGCGCAGCCGGCGGGCCTCCTCCTGCAGCTCGACCGTCTTGGCGCGGTACTCCTTGGTGTCGTCCTTGGCCGCGCCCTTGAGCTGCTCGGCCAGGTCGTGCGCCTCGGCCCGCAGCCGGTCCGCCTCGGCCTCGGCCTCGGAACGGATCCGCTCGGCCTCCTCGGCGGCGGCCTTCGTGGTGCTACGGGCCTCCTCCGAGGCCTTGTTGAGGACGTCCTCGGCGGTCTTGGCCGCCTTCGACAGCTGGGTGGCGCTCTCCTCGGCGGTGATCGTCCGGGCCTTCTCGGCGGCCTCGGCGACGATCCGCTCGGCCTCGGCGCGGGCGTCCGCCACGGCCTGCTCGGCGTCCGCCTTGGTGGCCTCGGCCTCCTTGGTGGCCTCCTGGACCAGCCGGGCGACCTGCTCCTTCGCCGTGCGCGTGCGCTGCTCGTTCGCCGACTCGGCGCTGGAGAGCGCCTTCTCGGCCCGCGCGGTCGCCTCGGTGACGAGCTTGTCGGCCTCCGCCTGCGCCTTGCGCAGCGCCTCCTCGGCCTCGGTCATGCGCTGCTCGGCGGCGCGGCTGAGCTCCTGCGCCTGCCGACGGGCCGAATCCGACTCCGTGGCCGTGGAGCTGCGCAGCTGCTCGGCGTGGTCGGTGGCCTCCTGGGCCTGTGTGGACGCGGCGTTCAGCAGGCGCTCGGCGTCCGTGCGGGCCCGGCGCAGCAGCTGCTCCGCCTCCGCGCGCGCCGACTCGGCCTCGCTCTGCAGCCGCTGCCGGGCCTCCTCGGTCAGCCGCTCGGCCTCGGCGCGGGCGGCCGCCATGGCCTGCTCGGCCTCGGCGCGGGACTCCTCCAGCAGCCGGCGGGCCTGCGCCTCCGAACGGGCGCGCAGCTGCTCCGCCCAGGCGACGTTCTCGTTGACGTGCGACTCGACCGTCTGCCGGCGCTCCGCGAGCTCCTGGTCCAGCTGCTGGCGGCGGGTGACCGCCTCCTGGTGCAGCTCGGCCTGCAGCCGGGCGGCGTTCTCGGCGTGCTCCTGCAGGATGCGCTGCGTCTGGGCCCGGGCCTGGCTCAGCTCGCGCTCGGCGTCCTGGCGCAGCTGGTCGGCCTGCATCTGCGCGTTGCGCAGCAGCTGCTCGGCCTGGTAGCCGAGGTCACCGCCGTCGAAGGCGGGCCGGGACATGATGGTGCGGCGCGCCTCGTGCAGCTTGGCGCGCAGCACCTCGACCTGGTAGCCGAGGTCCTCGGCGTGCTGGATCGCCTTCTCCCGCTCGGTCTTCAGCCGATCCATCTCGGCCTCGAACCGAGAGAGGTGGTCGACGTCAGCCGCCGGCTCTCGCTCCTGGCGTTCGTAGCCCCGCACTGCGCGGTCCCATCCGTCCCCTGGTCGCATGTCTGGCCATACGAGCTCCGTCCGTCGGACGGACGGAGCCCCCGGGGAATGGTGTCAGATCAACGGCGGAGCATGGGCTGCTGCCCCGCGCTCGCCCCCCGAAACCCGGACCCCGGCGTGCGGCCACCCCGGTTCGAGGAGCGACCGCCCCCAACCCTACCGGCCCTTATGTACGGCGGTCAGTGCTCAGGTGACTCAACAGGCGCCGAAGTGACCAGTTCTGTCAGTACGCCGTGACAATCCTTGGGGTGCAGGAACGTGATCCGTGACCCCATGGAGCCGCGTCGAGGCTCTTCGTACAGAACGCGTACGCCCCTGTCCTTGATGTCGGCGGCGTCGGCGTCGACATCCGCCGTACCGAAAGCGATGTGGTGGACGCCCTCGCCGTTCTTGTCGAGCCACTTGGCGACCGTCGAGTCGGGTCGCGTCGGCTCCAGGAGCTGCAGGTAGGAGGCACCGCCGTCCGAGGTGTCGTTGATCTTCAGCATGGCCTCGCGGACGCCCTGCTCCTCGTTGACCTCGGAGTGGAACACCTCGAAGCCGTACGTGGCCCGGTAGAACTCGACGGTCTTGTCGAGATCGAAACAGGCGATTCCGATGTGGTCGATTCGCGTCAGCATGCTTGTCAGTGCAGCGCTCTTCGGATGGTTACGCAACGTGCGCGCGATCACACCGACGGCCCGGTGACGGCACGGAGTGCCACTCAGTACATTCGAAGTAAACCCTCGTTCACTCCTCGGCAGTGCAGCCGGAAGGGGATCGCAGCTCATGACTGGATCGAACAGCACCACCTCGGTGATCGTCGCGGGGGCCCGTACGCCCATGGGACGACTGCTGGGCTCCCTCAAGTCCTTCTCCGGAGCCGACCTCGGCGGCTTCGCGATCAAGGCCGCCCTCGACCGTGCGGGGATCGGCGGCGACCAGGTGCAGTACGTGATCATGGGCCAGGTGCTCCAGGCCGGCGCGGGCCAGATCCCGGCCCGCCAGGCCGCCGTCAAGGCGGGCATCCCGATGAGCGTCCCGGCGCTCACGATCAACAAGGTCTGCCTGTCCGGCCTCGACGCCATCGCGCTGGCCGACCAGCTGATCCGCGCCGGCGAGTTCGACGTGGTCGTCGCGGGCGGCCAGGAGTCCATGACCAACGCCCCCCACCTGCTGCCGAAGTCCCGCGAGGGCTTCAAGTACGGGGCCATCGAGATGCTCGACGCCATGGCGTACGACGGCCTGACCGACGCCTTCGAGAACATCGCCATGGGCGAGTCCACGGAGAAGCACAACACGCGCCTCGGCATCCGGCGTCCCGAACAGGACGAGATCGCCGCCCTGTCTCACCAGCGCGCGGCGGCCGCCCAGAAGAACGGCATCTTCGAGGCCGAGATCACCCCGGTCGAGATCCCGCAGCGCAAGGGCGAGCCGGTCGTCTTCAGCAAGGACGAGGGCATCCGCGGCGACACGACCGCCGAGTCCCTGGGCAAGCTGCGCCCGGCCTTCACCAAGGACGGCACGATCACCGCGGGCACGAGCTCCCAGATCTCGGACGGTGCGGCGGCCGTGGTCGTGATGAGCAAGGCCAAGGCGCTGGAGCTGGGCCTGGACTGGATCGCCGAGATCGGCGCCCACGGCAACGTGGCCGGCCCGGACAACTCGCTGCAGTCGCAGCCGTCGAACGCGATCCTGCACGCCCTGAAGAAGGAGGGCCTCGGCGTCGAGGACCTCGACCTCATCGAGATCAACGAGGCCTTCGCCGCCGTCGCGGTGCAGTCAATGAAGGACCTCGGCGTGTCCACGGAAAAGGTGAACGTCAACGGTGGTGCGATCGCCCTGGGCCACCCGATCGGCATGTCCGGCGCCCGTCTGGTCCTGCACCTGGCCCTGGAGCTCAAGCGCCGCGGCGGCGGTGTCGGCGCGGCCGCGCTGTGCGGCGGCGGCGGTCAGGGTGACGCGCTGATCGTGCGGGTACCCAAGGCCTGAACCCTCTGTCGTACGTACCTCTCTGAACGGAGCTGTGATGCAGGACGTCTCCACACTCGTCGCCCAGGCGAGGGAAGGCCGGCCACGGGCCGTGGCCCGGCTGATCTCCCTGGTGGAGGGGGCGTCCCCGCAGCTCAGGGAGGTCATGGAGACACTCGCCCCGCTGACGGGCAACGCCTACGTGGTCGGTCTGACGGGCTCGCCCGGCGTCGGCAAGTCCACGTCCACGTCGGCGCTGGTGACCGCCTACCGCAAGCAGGGCAGACGGGTCGGCGTCCTTGCCGTCGACCCGTCCTCCCCCTTCTCCGGCGGCGCCCTGCTCGGCGACCGCGTGCGCATGTCGGAGCACGCGTCCGACCCGGGCGTCTACATCCGCTCGATGGCGACCCGGGGCCACCTCGGCGGGCTCGCCTGGGCGGCCCCGCAGGCCATCCGGGTCCTGGACGCGGCCGGCTGCGAGGTGATCCTCGTGGAGACGGTCGGCGTCGGCCAGTCGGAGGTGGAGATCGCCTCCCAGGCCGACACCAGCGTCGTCCTGCTGGCGCCCGGCATGGGCGACGGCATCCAGGCGGCCAAGGCCGGAATCCTGGAGATCGGCGACGTCTACGTCGTCAACAAGGCCGACCGCGACGGCGCCGACGCCACCGCCCGCGAGCTCAACCACATGCTGGGCCTCGGGGAGTCCCGCGGCCCCGGCGACTGGCGCCCCCCGATCGTCAAGACGGTCGCTGCGCGCGCGGAGGGCGTCGACGAGGTCGTGGAGGCCCTGGAGAAGCACCGCGCGTGGATGGAGGAGCGCGGCGTCCTCGCCGAGCGCCGCCTGGCCCGCGCGGCCCGCGAGGTCGAGACGATCGCCGTCACGGCCCTGCGCGAACGCATCGGGGACCTGCACGGCGACCGCCGCCTGAGCGCCCTGGCGGAGCGGATCGTCGCTGGCGACCTGGACCCGTACCGCGCGGCGGACGAGTTGGTGGCGGGCCTGACGCAGGGCTGAGGCCCCGGAATACGACGGGCGGGGTTCCGGTTCGGACCCCGCCCGTCGTCATGCCGTTCGGCCGCCTAGGGACGCCCCCGCTGCCCGCGCAGGTGTTCCTGGATGGGCTTGAGGGCCTTGTCGAGTTCCGTCAGGGCCTCGGGGGACAGCAGATCGATGAAGTGGCGCCGTACGGACGCCACATGGTGCGGTGCGACCTTCTGCATGGTCTCCATGCCGTGCTCGGTCAGCACCGCGTACAGGCCGCGCCGGTCGGACTCGCAGTTCTCCCGGCGGACGAGGTTCGCGTTCTCCATGCGGGTGATCTGGTGGGAGAGCCGGCTCTTGGACTGCAGGGTGGCGGACGCGAGGTCGCTCATCCGCATCCGTACGTCCTCCGACTCGGAGAGGTTCACCAGGATCTCGTAGTCGTTCATCGTCAGGCCGAACGGCTGCAAATCCCGTTCGAGCTGGTACGTCAACAGCCTGTTGACCTCCAGGTGGGTGCGCCAGGCGCACTGCTCCGCATCGGTCAGCCAGCGCGTGGCCGTCTCGGTCTCCATGAATGAAGTCTACCTAAGAAGTTGAAAAGCGAACTAGTGAGGGTTTTCGCGTGACGGTGCGCACACGTTCGACGTCACACTCCGCAGACTACCGCTCACAGCCCGAAGCGACGCTGGAGGTCTCCCAGCTGTCCGGGAAGGCGCGGTGCCCCTCCCGGCTGTGAGGGCCCTGTGAAAGGCCCCCCGGAACCGGGGATTCCGGGCTCCTGTGGAACGGCCCCCGTGGCCTGCTCGGCCATGAGGGTCTCGGACGACTGGAGCAGGACCGTGCCCGCCCCGACGAACTCGAACTGGTGCTCCTCTCCGGAGGCCCCTCCGAGGCCCGTCATCGCACGTAGACCGCCCATGACGCCGGTCATGTAGCCATGGTCGTAGTGGTGGCACGGAGAGGGGCAGTCGGCCCAGCCGACGAGCGCCTGCGGGTCCACCCGGATCGGGGGTTCCATGAACACCACCGGACCGTTAGATGCGGCCACGAACTTTCCGGTTCCGATGAGTGTCAGAAAACCCGGCACGATCGATTGCTTGAGGGCGAGACTTGGCTGAAAAGCGAGCAAGTTGCCGGAGCGAATGGTCAGGTTGCCGTCGTCGAGGTCGTACGAATTCACGTCGAAGGCCCGGTCGGCGAGGAGCATCTTGCCCGAGCCCTCCGCCACGACCCAGTCGCTCGCGTGCAGAGGCGAATGGAACGACGTACGGACAAGTCGGTCGAGTCGGCCGTGCCCGATGCCGTTGAACTCCATCGAGCCGTAGTAGGCGATCATCTTCCCCTTCTGCAGGAACCACTGGCTCCCCTTGAGCTCCACGCAGAAGGTGTACTTGTTGACGTTGTCGTCGACCGGCAGGGTCATGGGGTCGTAGACCGTCGGGCCGCCGCCCGGAGCCCCGTACATGCTCACAGCTTCTCCTCCGAGGCCTGGACGTAGACGGTGCCGCTGCCGCTGAGCTCCAGCTGGAAGGCCTCGCCGGAGCCGCGGCCCACCATGTCGCGCCAGCCGAGGGCGGTCGACAGCTTGTTGCGCACGTCCCCGTAGTGGGCGACGTACGCCTGCGGGTCGACGTGCACGGCCCGCCCCGGGGTGATCGGCACCTCGAAGACCCCGCCGTGCGCCATGACGGCCACCGACCCGTGCCCCTTGAGGGTGGTGGTGAACAGCCCCTGCCCGGTGACCTGCCCGCGCACCATGCCCATGACGCCGCCCTGCGAGCCCATGAACATCGTGCCCTGCTGGAGCGTGCCCTCGAAGGCGAGCAGCCGATCCGCCTCCACGTACAGGGTGTCCCCGGTGAGGTCGATGACCTGGACGTGGTGGCCGCCGTGCCCGAACAGCACGGTCCCGCTGCCCTCGACGCTCATCAGCGGCGTCGCCTCGTTGGCGACCCGGCGCCCGATCATCGACATGATCCCGCCCTGCCCGCCCTGCACGTTGGGCGTGAACGACACCTCGCCCTTGTAGGCGAGCATCGCGCCCCGCTGACTGAACAGCCGCTGGCCCGGCACCACCGTGGCCTCGATCATCTTGGAGTTGATCTCGCGGAAGCCCATCTCACACATCACCCGCGATCGTGTTCCGCTCGCTCGGCTGCACGTACACCAGACCGTCCCCCTCGAACCGGATCTGGAAGGCCTCCCCGCCGCCCTCGCCGAGGAGGGTGCGGAAGGTCACACCGGACTGGAAGGACTGCCGCAGGTTCCCCTGATGCGCGATGTACGCGCCGGGGTCGACGATCAGCGGGTACTGCGCGCTCACCCGCAGCACCACCGCCGGCCCGTCCGACATGATCGCCGCCTGTCCGTGCCCCTCGACGGTGGTCGTGAACAGTCCGTTGCCCTGGGAGGCCCCGCGCAGACCGGTGAAGGTCGTGCCGGTGCGCAGGCCCGCGTCCGTGGCGAGCAGGTTGCTCGACTCCACGAACAGCTTGTCCCCTTGGAGACCGACCAGGTTGATCTCGGACGCCCGGTCGGCGAACCAGCACGTCCCCTGCCCCCGCACCTCCATCACCGTCATCTGCTCACCGGTGAGGCGCCGCGTCACCATGCCGCGCAGCCCCTCCCCACCGCCACTGAGCTTCTTGAAGGCCATCTGACCGTCGTACGCGACCATCGAGCCGTTCTTCGCCTTGACGGCGTCCCCGGTCATGTCGACGGCGAGAACCTTGCTGCCTTGAAGTCGGAACATCGCCACGCTGTGAAGGTAGCCGCCGGGTGGCTGCGCCGAACAGGGCCGGTGGGTGGAGGCCGACCCTGAGCGCACCCCTAGGTGCACGGTTTGTCAGAATGGCGGAACGCTTGTGCGCACGTTCACAACCCGGCAGACCGCCGCCGCAACTCCCACCGAAGGTGATCCGTGGACCTCAAGACAGCCTCCGCCATCCGCCGCCTCCGCCTGATCTCCGTGCCGGAGGGCGTCTCCTGGATCGTCCTGGCGACCTGCACGGTCATCAAGTACACAGTCGACTCGGGCGTCGACGTCGCCCCCGTGCTCGGCCCGATCCACGGCGTCCTGTTCGTCCTCTACGTGCTCTTCTGGGCGGATGCCTGGAACCGCACCAAGTGGAACAAGGGCAAGGCGGCCCTCTACTTCGCGTACTCGGTCATCCCGGGCGGCGGCTTCATTATCGAGCGCGCCCTGCGTCGTGAGTCCGAGGACGCGGTCATCGCGGCCCGCGCCCGTCAGGAAGGGGTCGTGAACGCATGATCGTCGCCTTCTCCGTCACCCCGCTCGGAGTCGGCGAGGACGTGGGGGAGTACGTCGCCGACGCCGTCCGCGTGGTCCGCGAGTCCGGGCTGCCCCACCGGACGGACGCGATGTTCACCAGCGTCGAGGGCGAGTGGGACGAGGTGATGGACGTCGTCAGGCGGGCCGTGGCGGCGGTCGAGCAGCGCGCACCCCGCGTCTCCCTGGTCCTGAAGGCGGACATCCGCCCCGGCGTGACCGACGGCCTCACCTCGAAGGTGGACACGGTGGAACGGCACCTGGCCCGGTAGACCCAAGAGCCTCCGGACCCCGGCCCGCAAGGGCCGGGGTTTTTCCATCTCCCCCTTTGAGCGTTCGCTCAAAAAGGCGTACTCTCACCCCACCACACCTTGAGCAGTCGCTCAAAAGACGAGAAAACACTGGGGGAACGCATGGCCCGGACCGGGCTCTATGTGGAGGCGCGCATCCGCACCCACCTCGACGACCTCTGGACCCACACCCAGGACCCGGCCGCCCACCAGCGCTGGGACCTGCGCTTCACGGAGATCTCCCACCTGCCCCGCACCGAGGGGGAGCCGCAGCACTTCCGGTACGCCACCCGGGTGCTGCCGTTCCTCACCGTCGCCGGCACCGGCGTCTCGGCGGGGGAGCGGGAACGCCCGGACGGCACCCGCACCTCCGCCCTCCGCTTCTCCTCCCCGCACCCCCTCTCCTTCCTGGCCGAGGGCAGCGGCTACTGGCGCTACGTGCCCGACGGCGACGGGGTCCGCTTCCTCACCGGCTACGACTACCGCCCGCGCTGGGGGGTCTGCGGCGCGGCGGCAGACCGCCTGCTGCTGCGCCCCCTGATGGGCTGGGCGACGGCCTGGTCCTTCGACCGGCTCCGCCTCTGGCTGGAGCGGGGCATCACCCCGGAGCGGGCGCTGCGCAACTGGCTGGCCGAACTGCTCGTACGCACGCTCCTGGTGACCGCGGGCTGCGCCGGATTCGGCCTGGAGCACCGCTTCCTGCGCCTGTCGGGCCCCCTGGCGGCACCGATGGCGTACGCCTGGCCCCTGCTCCTCGCCGTGACCGTCTCCCTGGCCCTGTTCGCGGCCCCCCTGCCCTGCACCCCGGCGTCCCGCCGCTGTCTGCGCACACCGCCGACCCCCACGCGCGCTCCCCGCCTCCTGCGCACCCTGGGGAGCCCCCGGTGACTCCGTCGATCTTCCGCACCGCCATGGGCGCCGACTTCGACCGGCTCCACCCCCAGCTACGGCGCCGCTTCTCGGTCGGCCTGGCGAGCGGCGAGGCGTGCACGGGCCGCGGCGTGATGCACCGCATCTGGCACGGCGGGGCCTGGGTGAAGCCCTTCCTGGCCCTCGGCGCGACCCGCAACATCCTCGTCCCGAGGCCCGGCCGCGACGTCCCCTTCGTGATCGAGAATGTCCCGTACACGGACACCTTCGGCCGTGAGACGGTGAGCTTCGTGCGCACCTTCGCCCTGCCCGGCCGCCCCCGCCGCTTCGACGCCCAGATGGTCCTGAGCCCCAAGAAGGACCGCGTCCTGGACTACCTCGGCACCCACCAGCACCTGGCCAGCGACCTCCACCTGCACGCCGAGCCGGACGGCTCCCTCCTCATCCGCTCGGGCGAACACCGCTTCCGAGAGGGCGCGTTGGACTTCCAGGTGCCCGAACTGATCGGCGCCACGGCACAGGTGCGCGAGTCCTACGACGACGCGACAGACCGCTTCCGCATCCAGGTGGAAGTGGTGAACAAACACTTCGGCCCCCTTTTCGGCTACGAGGGCACCTTCGAGGCGTCGTACACGGACATCCACGCCCGAGCCGTCCGCCCGGGCCTGCGACCGGTCCGCGAGGAGCGCCGCGCATGAGCCCGGAGACGGCCAAGTCCCGGGAGACGAAGACCAAACTGCTCGAAGGGGCCCTGAACGTCCTCACGGAGCAGGGCATCGCGAAGACCTCGGCCCGAACGATCGCCTCGGCGGCCGGAGTCAACCAGGCCCTGGTCTTCTACCACTTCGGCTCCGTGGACGAACTCCTCGCCGCGGCCTGCCGGCACGGCGCCGAACAGGCGGTCGCCCGCTACCGCACCCGCCTGGCCGCGGTCACCTCCCTCTCCGAACTCCTCACCCTGGGCCGCCGGATCCACGAGGAGGAACGCGAGGGAGGCCACGTGGCCCTCCTGGGCCAGCTCCTGGCAGGTGCCCAGACCCACACCACCCTGGGCCCGGCCACGGCCGCGGGCCTGGACCTCTGGATCACGGAAATCGAGAGAACCCTCACCCGCGTCCTCCCGAACACCCCCTTCGGGGAGTTCACCGACCCCACGGGGCTGGCCCGCGCCATAGCGGCGTCCTTCGTGGGCATCGAGCTCTACGAGGGCGCCGACCGCCGGGGAGCCCAGGCGGCCCTGGACGCCCTGGAACAACTGGGCGTCCTGGTGGCGGCGCTGGAGGACCTGGGCCCGGTGGCCCAACGAGCGATCCGCCACCACCTGCGTCGCAGGGTCTGAGAAGCCGCCCAGGGAAGTGCCACGACCCCCAGCAGAACGTCCGCGGCACCGCGGTGGCCGTTCGCGCAGTTCCCCGCGCCCCCAGACAGCTGCCGCCGACGACGGTGAGAAGGGGAGGGGGGTGGGGGTGGCCGTTCGCGCAGTTCCCCGCGCCCCTGGGTGCCTGCAGGCGGCGACGGTGAGAAGGGGGCGGGGTGGGGGGTGCCCGCCCGCAGTGTCGGGCGTCAACGCCGAGCCCGAACGAACCGACATCACCGCCCGACCGAGGACGGACACCCCCCACCCCGCCCCCGACCCCCCACCCCGCCCCCGACCCCCCACCCCGCCCCCGACCCCTCACCCGTCCCCGGACACCAACGCGATCCCCAACGGCGTCCGCTCGTACAGCACTTGATGGCCGTACCGCCGCGCGACCAGCAGCCCGGCGTCCCGCAGCAGCGTCAGGTGCGCGGAGACGGAGGACGGCGCGAGCCCCAGGCGGTGGGCGAGCACCCCGGTGCCGGCCGGTTCGTCGAGGGCGTCGAGCACGGCGGCCCGCCCCCGCCCCAGCAGCCGTACCAGAACGTCCGCAGTGCGCTCCGCCGGCTCGGCCCACAGCCCGCCGATCCCCCGCGCCGGATAGGCCAGGGTCGGCTGCCAGGGCGGATCGAAGGTGCTGACCACGTCCGGCCAGATGAAGACGCTCGGCAACAGTACGAGCCCCTGCCCCGCCAGTTCACGCTCGTGCTCACCGCGGAACTCGACGGTCAGCGTCCCCGCCTCCCAGCCGAACCGCCGGTTGATCTCCGGCAGCAGCCCGCCGAGCCCCACCTCGGCCAGCCGCCGCGAGTGGAAGGCGATGTCGGCCTCCAGCAGGGCGCGCAGCCGCGGCCAGTCCGGAGCGATCAGGGCGTGCCAGACGCCCTCCATCGCGTCCGAGAGCTCCTCGACCATCCCCGCGGGATCGCCGATCCACCGCGCGGCCGCAGGCGACTCGAGAGCCCCCGGGGTGTCGGCGAGGGACGTCAAGGTGTCCGCGAGAGCGACCTCCGGATCACTCGCCCGCACCGCCGCGATCTCCTCCTCGAAGGAGGCAGCGGGCCCGATCGGCGGCGGGCACAGCCAGTCGGGACAGTGACCGGGCTGCGGCATCAGCAGCCACAGACCACCGAGGTCCAGCCCTTGGGCCACCTCACCGACCCGCCGCAGCCACCGCGCGTGGTACCCGTGCCGCTCGCGCCGCTTCAGCGTGCGCACCAGCTCCTGCGTCTCCCACAGCGGAGAGACGGCGAACCGGCACCGCAGAAAGTCGTCCTCCCCGAACCGCAACCGCGAAGGCACGTCGCACCACCCTCCCGTCGACGCCAACATTCGCCTGAGACCGAATCTCTAGGATGCCGCAACCCGCACCGCCAGGCTGCTCGCCATGCCCGCAGCAACACCCACACCCAACCCCACACCCAACCCCGCACCCACACCCCCGCCCCCCACCCGCTACACAGCGGTCTTCGCCGTCCGCGAGTTCCGAGCGGTCTTCGCGGCCCACGCCCTCTCCCTCCTCGGCCTGATCGTCAGCGAGATCTCCCTCTCCGTCCTCGTCTACGACCTGACCGGCTCCCCCCTGATGAGCGCCCTCACCTTCGCGCTCGGCTTCCTGCCGTACGTCATCGGCGGCACCCTGCTCGCGGGCGTCGCCGACCGCTTCCCGGCCCGCCGGGTGCTGGTGTCGTGCGACCTGCTGTGCGCGGCCTGCGTGGCGGTGATGACGCTGCCGGGCGCACACCTCGGCGTCCTGCTGGCCATGCGCTGCGCCGTCGCGGCGATCTCACCGGTGTTCCAGGGGACCCGCCTGGCCACGCTCACCGACATCCTCGGCGACGGCGACCGGTTCGTCCTGGGCCGCTCGCTGCTGCGGATCGTCTCGCAGAGCGCGCTGCTCGTCGGGTTCGGCCTGGGCGGCCTGCTGCTGATCGTGGTCTCGCCGCGGCACGCGCTGCTGATCACGGTCGGCACCTTCTGCGCCTCCGCGCTGCTGCTCCGCTTCGGCACCCGGCGCAGGCCCGCCCGCACGGGCACGGCGGCGCCGCTGGTGCGGGACTCCCTCAAGGGCGCCCGCCAGGTTCTCGCCGACCGCCGGGTCCGCGCGCTGCTGCTACTGTTCTGGATCCCGTCGATGTTCGCGGTGGCGCCGGAGGCCCTGGCGGCCCCGTACGCCGACGAGCTGTCGGCGGGCTCGGCGGCCCTGGGCCTGCTGATGTCCGCCCTGCCGGTCGGCACGATCGCGGGCGAGCTGTACGCGGGCTCCCGGCTGCGCCCCGCGACCCGGGAACGCATCGCGCTGCCCCTGGTCTGCGTGACGGTCCTGCCGTACGCCGGGTACGTCCTGCACCCGGGCCTCGCCCTCTCGCTGGTCCTGCTGCTGGCCGCGGGCGCCACGTCGGCGTACACGCTGGGCCTGGACCAGTGGTTCGTGCGGGCGGTGCCGCAGGAGCTGCGGGGGCGGGCGATGACGCTGCTGCAGGCGGGGCTGATGACGATCCAGGGGGTGGGGATGGCCCTGGCGGGGTTGGTCGCGGAGTTCGCCGGGGTCAGGGCGACGGTCGCGGGGGCGGGAGTGCTGGGCGCGCTCGTCTGCTCCCTGCTGGCCCGCGAGGCCCGGCGCTCGGAGGCCGCTCCCGCTTCGCGCCCGTGCCCTCCCGAACCCTCCCGAACCCTCCCGACCGATGGGCGAGACGGGGCTGACCACCATGTGACCGGCCGGTAAGGTCAGGGGCGTGCCGAAGCCGCTCAGTCTTGCCTTCGATCCGATCGCCCGCGCCGACGAACTGTGGAAGCAGCGCTGGGGCAATGTGCCGTCGATGGCGGCCATCACGTCGATCATGCGCGCGCACCAGATCCTGCTCGCCGAGGTCGACGCGGTGGTGAAGCCGTACGGGCTCACGTTCGCGCGGTACGAGGCGCTGGTGCTGCTCACCTTCTCCAAGGAGGGCGAGCTGACGATGTCCAAGATCGGTGAGCGCCTGATGGTCCACCCGACCTCGGTGACCAACACGGTCGACCGTCTGGTCAGGTCGGGTCTGGTGGCCAAGCGCCCCAATCCCAACGACGGCCGCGGCACCCTGGCCACCATCACCGACAAGGGCCGCGAGGTCGTCGAGGCGGCCACCCGCGACCTGATGGCCATGGACTTCGGCCTCGGGGTCTACGACGCCGAGGAGTGCGCGGAGATCTTCGCGATGCTGCGGCCCCTGCGGGTGGCGGCGCACGACTTCGACGAGGACTGACCCGGCGCTTCGACGGGGACCGCCCCGGCAGTTCGACGGGGACCGCCCCGGCGCTTCGACGAGGACCCACCCGGCACCGACCCCGCCCAAGATCTCCCGGAACGGGCGGTTACGCTCGACGCCATGAAGAAGAGCGTGCTGACCCGCTACCGCGTCATGGCCTACGTCACCGGTGTGCTGCTGGTCCTGCTGACCCTGGGCGTGATCGCCAAGTACGGGCTCCACCTCGACGGGGCGGACAAGTTCACCACCTTCGTGGGGATCGCTCACGGCTGGCTGTACGTCGTCTACCTGGTCTTCGCCTTCGACCTGGGCTCGAAGGCGAAGTGGCCGGTCGGCAAGCAGCTGTGGGTGCTGCTCGCCGGGACCATCCCGACGGCGGCCTTCTTCGTCGAGCGCAAGGTCACCCACGAGCTGGAGTCCCAGGTCACGGACGGGGCACCGGTCGCCGCGAAGGTGTGACCACACCGCCGTACGGGTTCGTACGGCGGTCTGCCATCGACATTTACTTGGACGTCCTAGTAAATTTGAGGGTATGGACGCTGACGCCATCGAGGAAGGCCGCCGACGCTGGCAGGCCCGTTACGACGCCTCCCGCAAGCGGGACGCCGACTTCACCACGCTCTCCGGGGACTCCGTGGAGCCGGTGTACGGGCCCCGCCCAGGGGACACCTACGGGGGATTCGAGCGGATCGGGTGGCCCGGGGAGTACCCCTTCACGCGCGGGCTGTACCCGACCGGCTACCGCGGCCGGACCTGGACCATCCGCCAGTTCGCGGGCTTCGGCAACGCCGAGCAGACCAACGAGCGCTACAAGATGATCCTCGCCAACGGCGGCGGAGGTCTCTCCGTGGCCTTCGACATGCCGACCCTCATGGGACGGGACTCCGACGACCCGCGCTCGCTCGGCGAGGTCGGCCACTGCGGGGTCGCCATCGACTCGGCCGCCGACATGGAGGTCCTCTTCAAGGACATCCCGCTCGGCGACGTCACGACGTCCATGACGATCAGTGGGCCCGCCGTGCCCGTCTTCTGCATGTACCTCGTCGCCGCCGAGCGGCAGGGCGTCGACCCCGCCGTGCTCAACGGCACCCTGCAGACGGACATCTTCAAGGAGTACATCGCGCAGAAGGAGTGGCTCTTCCAGCCCGAGCCGCATCTGCGCCTGATCGGCGACCTGATGGAGTACTGCGCCGCCGGCATCCCCGCCTACAAGCCGCTGTCGGTGTCCGGCTACCACATCCGTGAGGCGGGCTCCACGGCCGCCCAGGAGCTGGCCTACACGCTCGCCGACGGCTTCGGCTACGTCGAACTGGGGCTCTCCCGCGGCCTGGACGTCGACGTCTTCGCGCCCGGCCTGTCCTTTTTCTTCGACGCGCACGTCGATTTCTTCGAGGAGATCGCCAAGTTCCGCGCGGCCCGCAGGATCTGGGCCCGCTGGATGCGCGACGTGTACGGAGCCCGGTCCGAGAAGGCCCAGTGGCTGCGCTTCCACACCCAGACCGCCGGCGTCTCCCTCACCGCCCAGCAGCCGTACAACAACGTGGTGCGTACGGCCGTCGAGGCGCTCGCGGCGGTGCTCGGCGGGACCAACTCGCTGCACACCAACGCCCTCGACGAGACCCTCGCCCTGCCCAGCGAGCAGGCCGCGGAGATCGCGCTGCGCACCCAGCAGGTACTCATGGAGGAGACCGGCGTCGCCAACGTGGCCGACCCGCTGGGCGGTTCGTGGTTCGTGGAGCAGCTGACGGACCGGATCGAGGCGGACGCGGAGAAGATCTTCGAGCAGATCAAGGAGCGGGGCCTGCGGGCCCATCCGGACGGGCGGCACCCCATCGGGCCCATCACGTCCGGCATCCTGCGCGGGATCGAGGACGGCTGGTTCACGGGCGAGATCGCGGAGTCCGCGTTCCGCTACCAACAGTCCCTGGAGAAGGGGGACAAGAGGGTCGTCGGCGTCAACGTCCACCACGGGTCCGTCACCGGCGACCTGGAGATCCTGCGGGTCAGCCACGAGGTCGAGCGCGAGCAGGTACGGGTGCTGGGCGACCGCAAGGCCGCCCGGGACGAGGCCGGCGTCCGCGCGGCCCTGGACGCCATGCTCGCCGCCGCCCGCTCCGGCGCCAACATGATCGAGCCGATGCTGGACGCCGTACGCGCCGAGGCGACCCTGGGCGAGATCTGCGGGGTGCTGCGGGACGAGTGGGGGGTGTACACCGAGCCGGCCGGCTTCTAGGCCCCGCCGTGCGGGTGCCCGGGAGCGCGGCCCCTCGGCACCCGCGACGTCATGTGGAGGTCAGCCCCAGCAGCAGGATCCGGGTGAAGCCGCGCACCCACTCCTCGTCCGCCGCCTCGGCGCTCACCAGCGTCCGGTGGACCACCGCGCCCGCCACCACGTCGAAGATGAGGTCGACCGTGCGGGCCGCCTCCGCGGGGTCCGACTCCGCCGGCAGTTCGCCGCGCTGCTGGGCGCGCTCGCGGCCCTGCAGGACCAGCCGCTTCTGCGGCTCCACGATCGACGTGCGGATGCGGGCGCGCAGGGCGTCGTCGCGGGTCGACTCCGCGACCACCGCCATCAGTCCGCACGCCGCCTCCGGACGGGCGAGGATCGCCGCGAACTGCAGGACCACGCCCTCGATGTCGGCGGCGAGGCTGCCGCGGTCGGGCAGGCGCAGCTCGTCGAAGAGCTCGGCCACCGCGTCGACGACCAGTTCGTTCTTGCCCGCCCAGCGCCGGTAGAGGGTCGTCTTCGCAACCCCGGCCCGCGTCGCCACGTCTCCCAGGGTGAGCTTGGACCAGCCCAGCTCCACCAGCGCCTCTCGCGTGGCCGCCAGGATCGCGGCGTCCGCGGCGGCGCTGCGCGGGCGCCCGGTGGCGCGGGGGACGCGGGTGCGGCTCTGCATTCCACGACCATAACCGCCGGGTCCCGTGAGGCAGTGAGGGAGATCACCGGGGGGTGGTGTTCGGGAGGCACCCAGTGCCATTACGCTACGACTCGTAGCGAAAGCTCGCGCGCGGCTCGCGCGGGTGACGCTCAGGAGTGACGACCACTGGCGTGGGGTGGGGACCCGGCGCCGAACGACGCGACGACCACGCACCACGACCACGCATGATGACCGGCTTTCACGACGTTTTTCACGCGCGCGCACAGGACGGGGGAGGATAGACGCATGCAGCCACGGAACATGTCCATGAGCGGAGTCGTCGACCTCGCCGCGGTGAAGGCGGCCCAAGAGGCCAAGGAGAAGGCGGAGCAGGCACGGGCCGAGGCCGCCCGGCAGGGTGGCGGCCCGGGAGCCGTCTCCCCGGCGGACCTGGTGATCGACGTCGACGAGGCCGGCTTCGAGCGCGATGTCCTGCAGCGCTCCACCGAGGTGCCCGTCGTCATCGACTTCTGGGCCGAGTGGTGCGAGCCCTGCAAGCAGCTGAGCCCGGTCCTGGAACGGCTCGCCGTCGAGTACAACGGCCGTTTCCTGCTCGCCAAGATCGACGTCGACGCCAACCAGATGCTGATGCAGCAGTTCGGCATCCAGGGGATTCCGGCCGTCTTCGCGGTCGTCGCGGGGCAGGCCCTGCCGCTCTTCCAGGGGGCCGCCGGCGAGGCGCAGATCCGCCAGACCCTCGACCAGTTGGTGCAGGTCGCCGAGCAGCGGTTCGGCCTGACCGGTCTGGTCGTCGACCCCGACGCGGAGCCGGGCGGCGCCCGTCCCGAGCCCGAGGAGATGCCGGCGGGGCCCTACGACGCCCTGCTCGAGGCCGCCGTACAGGCCCTGGACTCGGGGGACTTCAGCGGTGCCGTCCAGGCGTACAAGAACGTGCTGAGCGACGACCCGGCCAACCCGGAGGCCAAACTCGGCCTCGCGCAGGCGGAGTTGCTGCAGCGGGTGCAGGGGCTCGACCCGCAGGCGGTGCGCCGGGACGCGGCCGAGAAGCCGGCCGACGTGCGGGCGCAGATCGCCGCGGCGGACCTGGATCTCGTCGGCGGTCATGTGGAGGACGCCTTCGGGCGGCTCATCGAGACCGTGCGGCGCACGGCCGGTGACGACCGGGACGCGGTACGCCTGCGACTGCTGGAGCTCTTCGAGGTCGTAGGGGCGGACGATCCCCGTGTGGCGACGGCCCGGCGGGCGCTGGCGCGGGCGCTGTTCTGACCAGTCGCTAAACGTCACCGCATGTGATGCCCGAGTGAAAGATTTGCCGACGTAGCTCCACTGCGGCCGCGCTTTACCAAATCTTGGTAATCGCGGCCGCTGTTACTGGGAGTAAGTTACGGGCGTTGATCTGTCGGTTTCTGTCCAACGATCAATAGCTTTGTCCCCGCCCCCGAGTGCACCCTGCGTCGCCGCCCGAGACCTGTGGGTCGTCCTTCGGTTATCCGGCCGTTACTACCGAGTAACGAAGGCCCTTGTGCGGGCGGCGAGAATGCACCACGATCGGCCACGCTCGGTCCGTTCCCGTACCCCGACAGCCGGTCGGGTCGCGGGAGTTCCTGGGTCCCCACCGAGCAGAGTCAGCGCCCGACGGCGCCGGCTCTTGGGCAGGGGGGTCTTCACCTGTCGGTGAAGCCTGTCCAGCAAGGTTGTGCGTGATGCGTGTCAGGCGCGACCAGTGGTTGTCGCTCGGGGGTGATCGCCGGTGATCGGTGCGCGGTTCGCGCCTCCGAGACAGGCGCTCTCCTTCCCGAGGACGTAGCACTTCTCCCATCCCTGCCCGGACGAGCCGCCGACTGGAGGCAGCCGGGACCAGGAGATGTACGTCCGAGAAGGAGGAAATATGGAGTCCCAGGTGCGTGGCGGGACCAGATGGAAGCGGTTCGCTGTGGTCATGGTGCCCAGCGTCGCCGCTACGGCCGCGATAGGTGTCGCCCTCGCGCAGGGCGCTCTCGCCGCGTCGTTCAGCGTCTCCGGCCAGCAGTTCAAGGTCTCGGCAGACCAGCTGGAAGGCGATGGCTTCTCGCAGTACGGAGCCCTCGACCAGGGGTACACCCTCGACGGCAAGAAGACCCTCCACCCGGTCGCGGTCTCGGCGTTCAAGTCCGCGTCCATCAAGGGTCTGTGCCAGTCCGTGGTCACCCCGGACGTGCCGATCCTCGGCAGCGTCAGCCTCATCCTGAAGGCGGGCGGCGGTGACAAGCCGGTCGAGGCCAACAACCTCTACATCGACCTCGACGACCTGTCGGCCGACGCGACGTTCACCAACATCGACATCGGTGTTGCGGCCAAGGACGCGAACAAGGGCCCCGGCATCCACAGCGGGGACAGCGCGAACCCGTACGGCTTCGCGCAGCAGGCCGAGCACGCCTCGCTGACCGGCGTGAAGCAGACGGCGTGGGCGACCACCGCCGGAACCTTCAAGCTCAGCGGCCTGAAGATGTCCGTGCAGGCGGGTACGCACGAGTGCTACTGAGCACTCGGTGACGGGCGGGGGAGCCGATGGCGCCCCCGCCCGTCCACCTTCCCGCACCTTCTTCACACGCACCACACTCACCACCACAGCGTCACCACACAGCACGATCACCACAGCAACGCCGCACCAGGGAGCTGTTTTCCATGAGCGCCGAGACTCCTGCCGCACCCGTCGGCCAGTTCAGCCGCCGGAGGCTGCAGTTCCGCGCCTGGCGGGGTACGCGGCCGTTCTGGGCCGGACTGTTCGTCCTGCTCGCCGGCTTTCCGATCATGTACTTCCCGTACGCGCATCTCCAGGTCGGTCACCTGACGTTGGCGATGGCCACCACCGGTGGAGCCGGTTCCCTGATCATCGGCGTGCTGCTCGTCGTCCTGGGCGTCAGTCTCTGGTTCCAGAAGCACGTACGGGTCTTCGCCGGCGTCGCCGCGATCCTGCTGGGCCTGGTGTCCATCCCGGTGTCCAACCTCGGCGGGTTCCTCATGGGATTCCTGCTCTCGCTGGTGGGCGGGGCCATGGCCGTCGCCTGGGCTCCGGGCGCGGAGCCCGGTGAGCAGCCGGCCCAGGAGGACACCACCGGTACGGGCGGTGCGCCGCAGGCCACCGACTCCGACACCACCATCCTCAAGCCCGTGGTGGGCGAGCCGAACGATCTGTCAGGAACGAGCCCGGCCAACGGGGCGAACGGGAGGCACAGTGCCGGCTGACGAGGTGACCCACGGGGCTGATGTGGACGAGTCCCGTGTGAGAACCGGGCCGCGTCACGCGGCACCCAAGAAGCCGCTGTTCACCCGGTTCCACATGCCGGCCGGCAAGGCGATAGCCATGGCGGCCATGCCGACCGCCGTCCTCATGGGCATGGGCTTCACGTCCTCGCTCGCCCTCGCCGACAGCGGTGGCTCGACGCCGACGGCGAAGAGCCTGACCGCCGACGAGTACAAGAACTGCGTTGCCGCGCTGGACGGTTCCTCGGCCTCGCCGTCGCCGTCCGCCTCGGCGAGCACCAGCGCCTCCGCGGACCAGGCCACGCCCTCGCCGTCGGCCTCCACCGGCACGTCGAAGGACTCCTCCGCCACGGGCACCGGCTCGGGTACGACCTCTTCGTCGGATTCAGGTTCCGACGACAAGGCGACGCCCAGCCCGTCCGCGACGGACGGTTCGAGCAAGGACACGTCCGGCGACACGGCCACGCCGAGCCCCTCGGCGTCCGCGAGCAGCGGCGGCGGCCTGCTGGGGGACCTCGGCGACGCGATCACCGGCATCTTCACCGGCGGCAGCGGCTCCGACTCCGGCTCCTCGTCGAGCGCGAGCCCGTCGCCGTCCGCCTCCGCGTCGTCCTCGTCGAGCGACACGTCGACGAAGGACTCCTCGACGTCGAGCGCGTCCGGCACCGTGAAGGACACGACGAAGAAGGTCACCGACACGGTCAAGAAGACGACCGACACGGCCACCGACGCGGCCAAGGACGTCACCAAGTCGGTCGAGAAGGCCGCCGACGCGGCCACGTCCTCGCCGAGCCCCTCGGCGAGCTCCAGCACCGACGCGCAGAACTGCCCGGCCGCCACGGAGGACGTCAGCGGTGTCGACAACAAGGTGCCGGTGGCGGACGACCCCTGGTACCTCAACGCCAGCTCGCTGCTGCTGAAGGGCGCCGACTACCAGGGTGTGGTCGAGGTGAAGACGGCGGGCGGCACCACCAAGAAGGTGCTGAAGTACGTCATCTCGGGCGGAACCGACATCGGTGACCTGCACCAGACGGTCAAGGACAAGCAGCAGGGCAAGACCTACCACGTGCAGGCCGGCTCGGGCACGACGTCCACGATCCGTGACGGCGACACCACGATGTACACGGAGTCCATCTCCGGGAACCTGTTCGGCCTGATCCCGATCACGTTCAGCCCGGACAACCCGCCCCCGCTGAACATCCCGCTGATCTACTTCACCAACGTCAAGGTCGTCCAGGCCGCCCAGTTCGGCGGCAGCCTGCACGTACCGGGCATGCACGTGTACACGACCGACGGAACCGGCTGACGCCCGCCACGGACCCGTTCGGGAGCCGCAAAGGCTGAGGGCGCCCCCCCATCACGGGGGGCGCCCTCAGCGCCGTACAACGGGTCTTGCGGGGCTGTCAGTTGCTGCCGATGTGGTGGACACGGAGCATGTTGGTGGTGCCGGGGACGCCGGGGGGCGAGCCGGCGGTGATGATGACGGTGTCGCCCGCGGAGAAGCGGTTGATCTTGGCGATCTCCTGATCCACCATGTCGACCATCTCGTCCGTGGTGCCCACGAACGGCACCACGTGCGACTCCACGCCCCAGCTGAGCGTGAGCTGGTTGCGGGTGTCCTCGTCCGTGGTGAACGCGATGATCGGCTGCTGCGCGCGGTAGCGCGACAGACGGCGGGCGGTGTCGCCGGACTGGGTGAAGGCCACCAGGCCCTTGCCACCGAGGAAGTCGGCGATCTCGCACGCGGCGCGCGCGACCGAACCGCCCTGCGTACGCGGCTTCTTGCCCGGCACCAGCGGCTGCAGGCCCTTGCTCAGCAGCTCCTCCTCGGCCGCCGTGACGATCTTCGACATCGTCTTGACGGTCTCGACCGGGTAGGCGCCGACGGAGGACTCGGCGGAGAGCATGACCGCGTCCGCGCCGTCCAGGATCGCGTTGGCGACGTCGGACGCCTCGGCGCGCGTGGGACGGGAGTTGGTGATCATCGACTCCATCATCTGGGTCGCCACGATCACCGGCTTGGCGTTGCGGCGGCACAGCTCGATGAGGCGCTTCTGCACCATGGGGACCTTCTCGAGCGGGTACTCGACGGCCAGGTCGCCACGGGCCACCATGACGGCGTCGAACGCCATCACGACGTCCTCCATGTTGTCCACCGCCTGCGGCTTCTCCACCTTGGCGATGACCGGGACCCGGCGGCCCTCCTCGTCCATCACCTTGTGGACGTCGTGCACGTCCCGGGCGTCCCGGACGAAGGACAGCGCGACCATGTCGCAGCCCATGCGGAGCGCGAAGCGCAGGTCCTCGACGTCCTTCTCGGACAGCGCGGGCACGTTGACGGCCGTGCCGGGCAGGTTGATGCCCTTGTGGTCGGAGACGACACCGCCCTCGATGACGATCGTCTTCACCCGCGGACCGTCGACGTCCAGGACCTTCAGCTCGACGTTGCCGTCGTTGATCAGGATCTGGTCGCCGCGGTCGACGTCACCGGGCAGGCCCTTGTAGGTCGTCCCGCAGATGGTCTTGTCACCCGGGACGTCCTCGACGGTGATGACGAACTCGTCACCCCGCTCCAGCTCGACCGGACCCTCGGCGAAGGTCTCCAGGCGGATCTTCGGGCCCTGCAGGTCGGCGAGGACACCGACGGGCCGGCCGGTCTCCTTCGACGCGGCACGGACGCGGTCGTACCGCGCCTGGTGCTCGGCGTGGCTGCCGTGGCTGAAGTTGAACCGGGCCACGTTCATTCCGGCCTCGATCATCGAGACCAGCATTTCGTGGGAGTCGACCGCGGGGCCGAGAGTACAGACGATTTTCGAACGGCGCATGGGGTGGATCCTATCGGTTTGTTTCGCCGCGGAATATTCCGTCTGGCGGAAGAGACAAATGGGCGGACCGGCGCTCAGTTGCTTTGTTACCGCTCAGTTCTCACACGGCGGAGCGCATATCAATACCGACCGACCAGGGCGTAGGTCTGCGTCGCGATTTCCAGTTCTTCGTCGGTGGGCACCACCGCGACCTTCACCCGCGCGCCGGCGGGCGAGATCAGCCGCGGCTCGTCGCCGCGCACGGCGTTCAGTGTGCCGTCCACCGCCAGGCCCAGGGTCTCCAGGCCCGCGACGGCCGCCTCGCGCACCGCTGCCGCGTTCTCGCCGACACCGGCGGTGAACGCGATCGCGTCCACCGTACCCAGCACGGCGTAATAGGCGCCGATGTACTTCTTCAGGCGGTGAATGTAGATGTCGAAGGCGAGCTTCGCCTCCTCGTCGCCCTCGTCGACCCGGCGCCGTATCTCCCGCATGTCGTTGTCGCCGCACAGGCCGACCAGGCCGCTCTTCTTGTTGAGAAGAGTGTCGATTTCGTCGATGGACATTCCGCCAACACGCGCCAAATGGAAGATGACGGCCGGATCCATGTCTCCCGAGCGCGTACCCATCACGAGCCCCTCCAAAGGCGTCAGCCCCATGGAGGTGTCCACGCACCGGCCGCCGCGCACCGCGGACGCGGAGGCGCCGTTGCCCAGGTGCAGCACGATCACGTTCACGTCCTCGGGCGCCCTGCCCAGCAGCTTCGCCGTCGCCCGCGAGACGTACGCGTGCGAGGTGCCGTGGAAGCCGTAGCGGCGCACGCGGTGCTCGTCGGCGGTGCGCAGGTCGATCGCGTAGCGGGCGGCCGACTCGGGCATCGTCGTGTGGAAGGCGGTGTCGAAGACGGCGACCTGGGGCAGGTCGGGCCGCATGGCCCGCGCGGTGCGGATGCCGGTGAGGTTGGCCGGGTTGTGCAGCGGGGCCACCGGGATCAGCCGCTCGATCTCGGCGAGCACTCTCTCGTCGATGACCGTCGGCTCCGTGAACGTCTTCCCGCCGTGCACCACCCGGTGGCCGATGGCGGCGAGTTCGGGGGAGTCCAGCCCGAGCCCGTCCTTGGCCAGTTCCTCCGCCACCGCCTTCAGGGCGGCGTCGTGGTCGGCGATCGGACCGCTCCGCTCACGGGTGTCGTCGTCGCCGACGTGCGTGTGCCGGATCCGCGAGGTCTGCTCGCCGATGCGCTCGACGAGCCCCATGGCCAGCCGGGTGCTGTCCCGCATGTCGAGGAGCTGGTACTTCACCGACGAGGAGCCGGAGTTGAGGACGAGGACGCGGGACGCGCTCACTGGACGGTCGCCTTCTGTGTCGGGGTCTGGGCCTGGATCGCGGTGATGGCGACGGTGTTGACGATGTCCGAGACCAGCGCGCCCCGGGACAGGTCGTTGACCGGCTTGTTCAGTCCCTGCAGCACCGGGCCGACCGCGATCGCGCCGGCCGAACGCTGCACCGCCTTGTAGGTGTTGTTGCCCGTGTTGAGGTCGGGGAAGATCAGCACCGTCGCCTGCCCGGCCACCTCCGACTCCGGCAGCTTGGTCGCCGCGACGGTCGGTTCCACGGCGGCGTCGTACTGGATCGGCCCCTCGATCCTCAGGTCGGGCCGCCGCTGCCGCACCAGCTCCGTCGCCTCGCGCACCTTGTCGACGTCGGCCCCGTAGCCGGAGGTGCCGGTCGAGTACGACAGCATCGCGATCCGCGGCTCCACCCCGAACTGCTCGGCGGTGGTGGCCGACTGGATGGCGATGTCGGCGAGCTGCCGGGCGTCCGGGTCGGGGTTGACCGCGCAGTCGCCGTAGACGAGGACCTTGTCGGCGAGGCACATGAAGAACACCGACGAGACGATGTCGGCGCCCGGCTTGGTCTTGATGATCTCGAAGGCCGGGCGGATGGTCGCCGCCGTGGAGTGCACGGACCCGGAGACCATCCCGTCCGCCAGCCCCTCCTGAACCATCAGCGTGCCGAAGTAGTTCGCGTCGCTGACCACGTCGTAGGCCAGCTCGACCGTGACGCCCTTGTGCGCGCGGAAGCCGGCGTACTTCTCGGCGAAGGCGTCCCGCAGCTCGCTGCGGGCCGGGTCGATCAGCTGGGAGTCGCCCAGGTCGATGCCGAGGTCGGCGGCCTTCTTGCGGATCTGGTCGACCGGGCCGAGCAGGGTGAGGTCGCAGATGCCGCGGCGCAGCAGCACCTCGGCGGCGTGCAGGATGCGCTCCTCGGTGCCCTCGGGCAGCACGACGCGGCGCTTGTCGGTGCGGGCCTGTTCGAGCAGCTTGTGCTCGAACATCATCGGGGTGAGGCGGTCGCTGCTGGGGGCGGAGACGCGCCGGATGAGGTCGGCGGTGTCCACGTGCCGCTCGAAGAGCCCGAGCGCGGTCTCCGCCTTGCGCGGCGTGGCCGCGTTCAGCTTGCCCTCCAGCGCGAAGAGCTGCTCGGCCGTCGGGAAGCTCATGCCGGGCACGGACAGCACCGGGGTGCCGGGCGCCAGCCGGGCGGCCAGGGTGAGGACGTTGTCGTCGGGCGCCTCGCCCAGGGTGAGCAGCACGCCGGCTATCGGCGGGGTGCCGGAGCTGTGCGCGGCCAGCGAGCCGACGACCAGGTCGGCGCGGTCGCCCGGGGTGACGACCAGGCAGCCCGGGGTCAGGGCGCTGAGGAACTTCGGCAGCATCGCGCCGCCGAAGACGAAGTCGAGCGCGTCCCGGGCCAGCCCCGAGTCGTCGCCCAGCACGACCTTCGCGCCCAGCGCCTGGGCGATCTGGGCGACGGTCGGCGCGGACAGGGCGGGCTCGTCGGGCAGGACGTAACAGGGCACCGGAAGCCGGGAGTCCAGCTTCCCCGCGATCTCGTCCCGGTCCTCCCGGGCCACCCGGTTGGTCACCATGGCCAGCACGTCGCAGCCCAGGCCGTCGTAGGCCCGGTAGGCGTTGCGGGTCTCGGCGAGCACGGACTCGCAGGTCTGCTTGCGGCCGCCCACCACCGGGATCACCGAGGCGCCGAACTCGTTGGCGAGACGGGCGTTGAGGGACAGCTCGTCGGGCAGCTGGGTGTCGGCGAAGTCGGTGCCGAGGACCAGGACGACGTCGAAGTCGCGGGCCACGGCGTGGAACCGGTCGACGAGGACGGACACCAGCTCGTCCGCGCCCCGCTCGGCCTGGAGCGCGGACGCCTCGTGGTAGTCCATGCCGTAGACGGTGGCCGGGTCCTGGGAGAGCCGGTAGCGGGCGCGCAGCAGCTCGAACAGCCGGTCGGGGCTGTGGTGGACCAGGGGCCGGAACACCCCCACCCGGTCGACCTGCCGGGTCAGGAGCTCCATGACCCCCAGCTCGACGACCTGGCGGCCGTCGCCGCGGTCGATACCGGTCACGTACACGCTGCGCGTCACGCGTGCTCTCCGTTTCGTCGCTCGTCCGTCGGGGTCGGCACGGGTCCCCACGGCCCGTACGAGGGCTCGTGAAAATCGCCCACCGAGGTGAGCGGAACCTACTTGACAATACCCCCGGCGCTGGATAAGGCGCCCGTCAGCATTCGTCCCCCATGTCAGGACCTGTGGCGGGGGTCGGACCGGGACCGATGGCCCTGTGCCGGACACGGGGGGATCGGTGACCCTCTCCGGACATGAAACAATCGGACTGGCTCACCGGTATCAACAGCGAGCAGGAGACACAGCACGATGCGCATCGGGGTTCTCACCGCAGGCGGCGACTGCCCAGGCCTGAACGCCGTGATCCGGTCGGTCGTGCACCGAGCGGTCGACCACTACGGCGACGAGGTCATCGGGTTCGAGGACGGCTACGCCGGTCTCCTCGACGGCCGCTACCGCAGACTCGACCTCAACGCCGTCAGCGGCATCCTGGCCCGCGGCGGCACCATCCTGGGCTCGTCGCGGCTGGAGCGCGACCGGCTGCGCGAGGCCTGCGAGCGGGCCGGTGACATGGTCGAGGACTTCGGCATCGACGCGCTCGTCCCGATCGGCGGCGAGGGCACGCTGACGGCGGCCCGGATGCTGTCCGACGCGGGTCTGCCGGTGGTCGGCGTACCGAAGACCATCGACAACGACATCTCCTCCACGGACCGCACCTTCGGCTTCGACACCGCGGTCGGCGTCGCCACCGAGGCCATGGACCGGCTGAAGACCACCGCCGAGTCGCACCAGCGCGTGATGGTCGTCGAGGTCATGGGCCGCCACGCGGGCTGGATCGCCCTGGAGTCCGGCATGGCCGCCGGCGCCCACGGCATCTGCCTGCCCGAGCGCGCCTTCGACCCGGCGGACCTGGCCGAGATGGTCGAGGAGCGCTTCTCGCGCGGCAAGAAGTTCGCCGTCGTGTGCGTGGCCGAGGGCGCCCACCCCGTCGAGGGCAGCATGGACTACGGCAAGGGCGAGATCGACAAGTTCGGCCACGAGCGCTTCCAGGGCATCGGTACGGCGCTCGCGTACGACCTGGAGCGCCGCCTCGGCAAGGAGGCCAAGCCGGTCATCCTGGGCCACGTCCAGCGCGGCGGTGTGCCGACGGCGTACGACCGCGTCCTCGCCACGCGCTTCGGCTGGCACGCGGTGGAGGCCGCGCACCGGGGCGAGTTCGGCAACATGACCTCGCTGAAGGGCACGGACATCGTGATGGTGCCGCTGGCGCAGGCGGTCACCGAGCTGAAGACGGTGCCGAAGGACCGCATGGACGAGGCGGAGTCGGTCTTCTAGGTCCCGCCGGCGGACTTGGTGCGGTCCGCTGCGGTTCGTTCGCGCCCTGAAGGGGCGCGGGGAACTGCGCGACCAGCCACGACGGACCCGCGGCCGCCGGACGGCCCGGTCCCGCTCATCCAGCGGAGCGCTCAGCGGGTGTTGTCCTGCACGGCGGCCCAGAAGTGGTCGACGATGCGGTCCAGGAAGTCCCGGCCCGCCTCGCCTGCGTCGCTCGCCGCTCTTCCGTCGCCCCAGCTCAGTGAGGCGACCATCTGTCCCTGGTAGTCCTGGTGCAGCTCCTGGAGGGTGTCCTCCAGGAGCCGCCGGTCCAGCGGCACCATCCTGGCGACCGGACGGACGTAGGCCTGCCAGCGCGTGGTCACGGCACCGCGCAGGGCGTCGGCGAGCTTCGGCTCGCGTCCCGTGACGGTGACGAAGTCCGGCAGCGACAGGTCGAGCAGGTCGGCGAGGACGGCCGACTGCCGGTCGCTGCCGCGCCAGGTGTTGTGTTCCTCCATGTGCAGATAGGCGAGGAGTTCCAGACCGACGCCGCGGGCGACGTCCTCGGGGGCGAGGCCCGCGGGCGAGCCGGTGCTCGCGCAGGGTCCGCGGTCTGCCGATGAGTTCGGCGGGGGAGCACCACAGCACGCCTGCGAGCGCGGCCAGTTCGGGGCTGGTGGGGGAGACGACGCCGCGCTCCCAGGCGATCACGAGGTCCGGGGTGACGTAGGGGAGTCCGTACGAGGAGCACAGTCCGTAGGCGACGTGCTCGGGGCCCATGTTGAGCGCCGTGCGCAGCCGGCGGGCGGCGGCGGAGTCGAAGGGCGGGGCCGGCTGGGGCGGCCGGGTGGGGTGGATCGGGCGGTTGGGGTGGGGGTCCGGGTGGTGTGAGGGATGGCGCACGGGCACAACGTAGGGCTGCCGGAGTGCACTGACTACGGTCTGTTCGGCCAGGATCACGGATTGTAGGAACGTACGGCTCGGGGGCGTCCGGGAGTGTTCCGGAGATCATCCGGCACCGGACGGGACGCGGCGGCGAGGACGGCGGCCCGGCGGTGCGGGTCACGGACGGTGAGATCGATCTTCGCGCACGAGGCGAATGGCAAGGTAGAGGGGCATATTCGCGCAAGACCGCGCGCGCCGGGTCCCGAGCGCGACGCGACGGCCCGCACGGACGGCATCCCCCGGGTGCCGTCCGTGCGGGCGGGCCTCGAAGAGGGGTTCGCACGGTAGCCCCGTCGGCGGGTGGCGCGAAGTCACCCCTTCACCGCCCCGCCCAGCGCGAACCCCCCGCCCAGCCGCCGGGCGATGAGCACGTACAGCAGGATCACCGGTGTCGAGTAGACGATCGAGAACGCCGCGAGCTGCCCGTACGCCACCATCCCGCGGTTGCCGAAGAACTCGTTGATGCTCACGCTCGCCGGGATCTGATCGGGGGTCAGCAGCAGCATGAACGGGACGAAGAAGTTGCCCCACATCATCACGAAGGAGAACACCGTCACCACCGCCACTCCGGGCCCCATCAGCGGCAGGACGATGCGGACGAGGGACTGCAGCGACGACGCCCCGTCCGTCCACGCCGCCTCCTCCAGCTCCTTCGGCACCCCGTCCATGAAGTTCTTCATCAGCCAGATGGCGAACGGGAGTTGGGAGGCGGCGAAGAAAAGGATCGTGCCCTGCATGGTGTCGATCAGGTTCACCTGCACGAACAGGGCGTAGACGGGGACCATGACCGCGGTGATCGGCAGGCTCGTCGCGAACAGGATGGTCAGCATGAAGGGCCGGTTCAGGCGGGAGCGGAAGCGCGACAGCGGGTAGGCGGCGAGCGCCGCGCACACCACCGTCAGCAGGGTCCCCCCGCCGCACAGGATCAGGCTGTTGAGCAGCGGGGTGAAGGTGATGTCCTGCTTCAGGATCGCGTCGAAGTGGGCGAGGGTGAGACCGTCGGGTGCCTTCACCCTGAGGTCCGCGTGCGGGTCCACCGAGGACAGCAGGACCCAGGCCAGCGGGAGCGAGAAGGCGGCGGCGACCGCCAGCAGGCCCGCGTCGGCGGCCAGCCGGCGGCTGCGGCGGCGGGCGGCGAGGGTGACGGTGGGGGCCATGGGTCAGACCTCCGTTCGCAGCAGGCGCAGGTAGACCAGGGAGAAGAGGGAGCCGACCACGAGCAGGAGCAGGGCGACCGCGGTGGCGTAGCCGATCATGCTGTTCTGGAAGGCCTGTTCGTACATGTACAGGGGGAGGGTCTGGCTCTTGTTGCCGGGCCCGCCGCGCGTCATCACCCAGATCAGCCCGAAGACCGACAGTGTCTGCAGGGTGTTGAGCATGAGGTTCGTGCCGATGGAGCGGCGGATCATGGGCAGCGTGATGTGCCACATCCGGCGCCAGCCGCCCGCCCCGTCGACCTGCGCCGCCTCCGTGATCTCGCTGGGGATCTCGTTCAGCGCGGCCCGAGTAGACCAGCATCGAGAAGGCGGTGCCCCGCCAGACGTTCGCGAACGACACCGCCAGGATCGGCAGCGTGAACAGCCAGTTCTGGGTGGGCAGATGGAGCCAGCGCAGGATGGCGTCCAGGGTCCCCTCGCGGCGGAAGAACGCGTACAGCAGGAACCCCGCCACCACCTCCGGCAGAACCCACGCCGTGATGACGACGCCGCCGGTGAGCGTGCGGACCGGTTTCGACGCGCGCTGCATCAGGGCGGCCAGGGCCAGGCCCAGCGTGTTCTGGCCGAGCAGGGACGACACGACGGTGAAGACGAGGGTCAGCCATACGGCGTTGAGGAACTCCTCGTCGGCGAAGGCCTTGCGGAAGTTCGCCAGGCCCACGAAGGAGGAGTGGGCCTGGCCGGTGAGCTGGAGGTCGGTGAAGGCGATCCAGGCGCAGTAGGCGATCGGCCCGGCGAGGAAGAGCAGCAGCAGGACCAGCGCGGGGGAGACGGGCAGGGCCCGGACCAGGGCGCGGCGGACGCTCGCGCCGGGCGTGCGGCGGCCGGGCGGCGGACCCGCCGGGACGGGCCCGGTGGTCCCCGGGCCGCCGCCGGCCGTCTTCGTGTGCGGGAGGGCGGAGGTCATCGGCGGGTGCCGCCGTTCACTTCCGCACGACCTGGTCGTCCGTGGCGTCCTTGAGCGCGTCGTCGTAGCCGCTCGCCGCCTTGTCCACGGACATGTCGCCCGTCGTGACGCCCTCCATCGCCTCCTGGACGGCGGTGGAGACCTTCGGATACGCCGGGTAGGCGGGCCGGTAGTGGGTGCTGGCCACCAGGTCGGTGAAGAACTTGATGCCGGGCTGCGCCGCGGCGTAGGCGGGGTCGCTCGCGACGTCCTTGCGGACCGCGATGCCGGAGTTGGCGACGTACCACTTCTCGGCGTTCGCCTTGGTCTGCATCGTCCTGATGAAGTCGAAGGCCAGGTCGGGGTTGCCGGCCTTGGCGGGGACCGCCCAGGTCCAGCCGCCGGACATGCTCACCTTGCCGGGTGCCTGGCCGTGCTGGGTCGGCATCGGCGCCAGGCCCAACTCGCGGGACCACTGGGGCCATTCGTGCCCGCTGCCCTTCAGCCAGGCCTGCGGCAGCCACGATCCGTCGAGAGCGATGCCCAGCTTGCCCTTGGGCAGCAGGTCCCCGGCCACGATGGTCTGGATGTTGGGGTCGAGGGCGGTGGAGACGTCGGGCCCGAGCTTCTCCCGGTACACGGTGTGCACGAACGACAGCGCGTCCTTGAACCCCTGGCTCCCGGCGATCCACTTCTTCGACGTCCGGTCGTACAGCGGGTCGGACGTGCCGTCGCCGGTGCCGTAGAGCAGCATCTCGAAGGTCTGCATCGTCGCCGCCTCACCGGCGGGCTTGCCGGTGTAGACGTTGATCGGGGTGACACCGGGGACGTTCTTCTTGATGGCGCGGGCGGCGGACAGGACGTCGTCCCAGTTCTTCGGCTGCCAGGCGGCCGGCAGCCCCGCCTTCTTGAAGATCGCCTTGTCGAACCACAGACCGCGGGTGTCGGTGCCGTCCGGGACGCCGTACGTCTTGCCGTCCTCGCCCCTGGCGGCGTTCTTCGCGGTGTCGATGAACTGCCGCCAGTCGGGCCACTTGGCGAGATAGGGGTCGAGCGGCTTCAAGTACCCGCTGGTGATGTCGGAGTTGATGAGGAAGGTGTCCTCGTAGACCAGGTCCGGGGCGGTCTTGGGGGAGCGGAGCATCTGCTGGACCTTGGTGTAGTACTCCGAGTCCGGGGCCTTGATCGGGATGAGCTCGACCTTCTTGCCCGGGTACTTCTTCTCGAACTGCTGCTTGATGTCGGCGAGATAGCCGTCCATCACCTTGATGGAGTTGTCGGTGGACTGCTTGAAGGAGACCTTCACGGTGTCCGGGCTGCTGCCGGAGCCGCTGCCGCAGGCCGTGAGGGCGGTCGCGGCGAGGGCGGTGGTGAGGAGGACGGGGAGGAGGGGGAGGGCGGCGGTGGGGCGCACGGGCATGACCTCCTGCGGCTGCACTGCGTCGTGGCGCGGGATGACTGCCCGGTGAACGTAAGTGGAGTGGTCTAGTCAGGTCAATGCGTGTGCGCGAGAACGCCGCGACCGGCGCATCCTGCCGCTCGCCGTCCCGAACTCCCTTTCACCGCCCGGTCTTTCGGCAGGAGCGCTACGGGCCGCTCACCCACCGGTACTGCAACTCCGGCCGCCCTACGGTCCCGTACTGCGGGGCCCTGGCCGCCCTTCCCGCCTCCACCAGATGCTCCAGGTACCGTCTCGCGGTGATCCGGGAGATCCCCACCGCCTCCGCCACCCCGGCCGCGGTCATGCCCTCGCCGCTGTCGCGCAGCGCGACCGTCACCCGCTCCAGCGTCGGCCCGCTGAGCCCCTTCGGCAGTGCCGCCGGGCCGGGTGCCCGCAGTGCGGCCAGGGCACGGTCCACCTCGTCCTGGCCGCTGGCCTCGCCCGCGGCCCCCCGGAACTCGGCGTAGCGCACGAGCCGGTCGCGCAGGGTCGCGAAGGTGAACGGCTTCAGCACGTACTGCACGACCCCCAGCGAGACCCCCTCCCGCACCACGGTCAGATCCCGCGCCGAGGTCACCGCGATCACGTCCGCGTGATGCCCCGCCGCCCGCAACGACCGGGCGAACTGCAGCCCGTGCACGTCCGGCAGATGCAGGTCGAGCAACAGCAGGTCCACCGCCGTACGGTCGAGCAGCCGCCGCGCCTCCACCCCGCTGTGCGCCTTGCCGACCGCCACGAACCCCGGCACCCGGCCGACGTACATCACATGCGCGTCCGCGGCCACCGGGTCGTCCTCGACCACCAGCACCCGGATGGGCCGTTCTTCGCCCGTCATATGCCACCCCCCGGGACCACGGCGCCCTCCTGGGCCAACGGCAACCGCACCACGAACTCCGCTCCGCCGCCGTCCGCCTCCGCCACGGACAGCGAGCCCTCGTGCCGCTGCACGGCCTGCCGGACCAGGGCCAGCCCCAGGCCGCGGCCCCCCGGCCCGGCGGGCTTCGTCGTGAAGCCCCGCTGGAAGACCAGGTCCGCGTGGGCGGGGTCCACCCCGTCGCCCGTGTCCGCGACGCACAGGACGAGTTCGGCGTCCTCCGCGTACGCCGTCACCGTCACCCGCGCCCTGAGGCTGCCCTGCGCCGCGTCGACCGCGTTGTCGATCAGGTTGCCGAGGATCGTCACCAGGTCCCGCGCCGGCAGCGAAGGCGGCAGCAGCCCGTCGTCGAGGCGGCTGTCCTGCGACACCACCAGTTCCACGCCCCGCTCGTTCGCCTGTGCCGTCTTGCCCAGCAGCAGCGCCGCCAGGACCGGCTCGCTCACCGCCGCGACCACCTGGTCGGTGAGCGCCTGGGCCAGTTCCAGTTCGGCCGTGGCGAAGTCCACGGCCTCCTCCGCGCGGCCCAGTTCGATCAGGGACACGACGGTGTGGAGCCGGTTCGCCGCCTCGTGCGCCTGCGAGCGCAGCGCCTGCGTGAAGCCCCGCTCGGAGTCCAACTCGCCCATCAGTGACTGCAGTTCGGTCACGTCGCGCAGGGTGACGACGGTGCCCCGGCGCTCGCCGCCCGACACCGGTGAGGTGTTCACCACCAGCACCCGGTCGCTGGTCAGGTGTACCTCGTCCACACGCGGCTCGGAGGCGAGGAGCGCGCCGGTCAGCGGCGCCGGCAGCCCGAGGTCCGCGACCGACCTGCCGACCACGTCCTCCTCGGACTCGTCCGGCGGCAGGCCCAGCAGCTCCCGGCCGCCGTCATTGATCAGCGCCACCCGGTACTGTCCGTCCAGCATCAGCAGCCCCTCCCGCACCGCGTGCAGCGCGGCCTCGTGGTAGTCGTGCATCCGGCTGAGCTCGGCCGCGTTCATGCCGTGGGTGTGCCGGCGCAGGCGGGCGTTGACGACGTACGTGCCGACGGCGCCGAGGGCGAGGGCGCCGGCCGCGACCCCGAGCAGGGCCCAGACCTGGGCCCGCACCTGCTTGCTGATCACCTTCACCTCGATGCCCGCGCTGACCAGCCCGATGATCCGCCCGTGGTCGTAGATGGGGGTGACCGCGCGGACCGAGGCGCCGAGCGTACCGGTGTAGGTCTCGGTGAAGGACGTGCCGTGCAGGGCGGGTTCGATGGTGCCGCGGAAGTGCCGGCCGATCTGCTTCTCGCTGGGGTGGGTCCAGCGGATGCCCCGCGTATCCATGATCGTCACGAAGTCGATGTCGGTGCCGCGCATCACCCGCAGCGCGTACGGCTGGAGCTCGGCCGTCGGGTTCGGGGTGTGGATCGCGGCCACCACGGACGGGGCGTCGGCGATGGAGCGGGAGACCGCCATGGCCTCGCGGGCGGCCGCGTCCTGCGCCTGCCGCTGGTCGGTGACGTACGTGAACAGTGCGTATCCGGCCACCACCACCGCTATCAGCACGGCCTGCATGGCGAACAGCTGGCCGGCCAGGCTGCGGGGGTGGGGGAGGGGGATGCGCATGCCGTCAGTGTGCCTCGCGGGCCGATGGTGAACTAAATGAACGGAAGGGTGACCGCCCTCACAGCCGCACGGGATAGTCACCGCAATGCGGAAGCGAGCGGAGACGGGACATCCGGATCCGGCCATCGCGGCCGCCGTCGAGAACCGCACCCCCATCCCCATCCCCCGGACGTGAGCCGCACGCCGGTGATGCCGACGAAGACGTCAAGGAGGGCAGCCGTGGCCGCCAGCACCCCCGATACGGCACCTGCCGCACCCGCACGCAAGCGGGACCGCACCCATTACCTGTACATCGCCGTCATCGTGGCGGTGGCACTCGGCATCGCCGTGGGACTCATCTGGCCGGACGCCGGTGTGGAGCTCAAGCCGCTCGGCACCGGCTTCGTGAACCTGATCAAGATGATGATCTCGCCGATCATCTTCTGCACGATCGTGCTCGGCATCGGTTCGGTCCGCAAGGCCGCGAAGGTCGGTGCCGTCGGCGGCATCGCGCTCGGCTACTTCCTGGTGATGTCCCTGGTCGCGCTGACCATCGGCCTCGTCGTCGGCAACATCCTGCACCCGGGCGACGGGCTGCACATCACCAACGCCATCAAGGCCTCCGGGCACGACCAGGTGTCCGCCGACGCGCTGCCGCCGGTCGACTTCGTCCTGTCGATCATCCCGCTCACCTTCGTCTCGGCCTTCACCGAGGGCCAGGTGCTGCAGACCCTGCTGATCGCGCTGCTCGCCGGCTTCGCGCTGCAGGCGATGGGCTCGACGGGCCGGCCGATCCTGCGCGGCATCGAGCACATCCAGCGGCTCGTCTTCCGCATCCTCGCCATGGTCATGTGGGCCGCCCCGATCGGCGCCTTCGGCGCCATCGCCGCGGTGGTCGGCTCCGCCGGTGTCGACGCGCTGAAGAGCCTCGCCGTGCTGATGCTCGGTTTCTACGTCACCTGCGTGCTGTTCGTGTTCATCGTGCTCGGCGTCATGCTGCGGGCCGTCGCGGGGCTGAACATCTTCACCCTGTTCAAGTACCTGGCCCGCGAGTTCCTGCTGATCCTGTCCACCTCCTCCTCCGAGTCCGCGCTGCCGCGGCTCATCGCGAAGATGGAGCACCTGGGTGTCAGCAAGCCCGTCGTCGGCATCACCGTGCCGACCGGCTACTCCTTCAACCTCGACGGCACCATGATCTACATGACCATGGCGTCCCTCTACATCGCCGACGCCCTGGGCACCCCGATGTCGATCGGCGAGCAGATCCCGCTGCTGCTCTTCCTGCTGCTGGCCTCCAAGGGCGCGGCGGGCGTCAGCGGCGCCGGTCTCGCCACGCTGGCCGGTGGCCTGCAGTCGCACAAGCCCGCCCTGGTGGACGGCGTCGGCCTGATCGTCGGCATCGACCGCTTCATGAGCGAGGCCCGCGCCCTGACCAACTTCGCGGGCAACGCCGTCGCCACCGTGCTGATCGGCACCTGGACCAAGGAGATCGACAAGGTGCGGGTCCGCCAGGTGCTCGCCGGCGAGCTGCCCTTCGACGAGACGACCTTGCTGGACGAGGGCGTCCAGCCGCACGCCGAGATCCCCGAGCAGGGCGGCGAGAAGGAGCTGGCGAAGGCCTGACCCCGAGCAGCTCCTCCTCCCCCCGGGGCGACTGAACACTCCCCGTCGATCAGTCGCCCGACGGCGGAAGCCGAGCGGCCGAGTCCCACCCCCGTGGACCGGCCGCTCGGCTTCCGCGCGTCCGACCCTCTGAGCGCGCTGTCAGGCGTCGGCCAGCTTCGTCACCAGGGAGGCGGCCAGTGACGCCGGTACCCCCGCGGCCGTCAGCGCGGTGACCGCGGCCGAGCGGCCCGCCTCCTCGGGCGGCAGCAGGCCGTCGTTCACGGCCTCCATGAGCGCGAACAGCAGCTGCTCGTGCACGTACGCCAGCGCCGGCGCCGGCAGCGGGGAGCTGAAGACGCCCCGGTCCAGGCCCTCCCGCAGCAGCGCGACGGAGGCCTCGCGCACCGGGGCGAGCCGCTCGCGGATGCCCTGCATGGTGACACTGCGCTGGGCCAGGGACACCAGGATGCGGTAGCGGTCGGCGACCTCCCAGACCGCGAGCACCGAGCCCGCCAGGGCCTGTGCCGGATCCCCGGCCCCCTCGCGCCCCACCGAGTGCGCGGCCGCCACCGCCTGCACGGCCCCGTCGACGAGCGTGCCGATCAGCGCGTCGCGGTTGGGGAAATGGCCGTAGACCGTCCGTCGTACGACACCTGCCGCGCGCGCGATCTGGTCCATGGACGCGTCCGGGTCGCGCAGCAGCTCGGCGAGCGCGACGTCCAGGATGCGGCGGCGGTTGGCGTCGGCGCGGCTGCTGCTACCCGTGGTCATGGCTGACATTGTGCCTCTCCCCACTCCTCCTCCAGTGACTTGCACAGTGCTGTGCAATCGGCGTACATTACACATCGTTGTGCAAGTGCACAGTGCTGTGCAACCCGCAGTGCCAGACCACCGTGCAGACACGCTGTTGCCGAGGAAGGCCACCCCTGCCATGCGACTCTTCCTGACCGAACCGGTCGACCAGACGGAGCGCCCCTACGCCCGGCGTTGGTGGGCGCTCCTGGTCCTCTGCCTGAGCCTGCTGATCATCGTGATGGCGAACACCGCCCTCACGGTCGCGGCCCCCGACATGACCCGCGACCTGGGTCTGTCCAGCGCCGACCTGCAGTGGGTCATCGACGGGTACACCGTCCCCTACGCCGCGCTGATGCTGCTGTTCGGCGCGATCGGCGACAAGTACAGCCGCCGCGGCGCCCTCCTGCTGGGCCTCGCGGTCTTCGCCGGCGGCGCGGTCTTCGGCTCCCTCGCCGACAGCGCCGCGACGGTCGTCGCGGCCCGCGCCGTGATGGGCACCGGGGCCGCGCTGATCATGCCCGCCACGCTCTCCCTGCTCGCGGCGACCTTCCCGCGGGCCGAACGCGCCAGGGCGATCACCCTGTGGACCGCCACGGCGGGCCTCGCCATCGCCGCCGGTCCCGTCGTCGCCGGCGCGCTGCTGAAGAACCACGGCTGGGCCTCGACGTTCCTGATCAACGTGCCCGTCGCCGCCGTCGCCCTGGTCGCCTCCCTCTTCCTCGTCCCGCCGTCCAAGGCCGGCCACAGCGACCGCGTCGACCACGTCGGCGGGCTGCTGTCGGTGGTCTGGATCGGCTCGCTGGTCTACATGATCATCGAGGGCCCGCACTTCGGCTGGGGCGTCAAGGCGGTCACCGCCGCGGTGGTCGCGGGCGCCGGCCTGCTGGCCTTCGTCGCCTGGGAGCTGCGCCACCCGCGCCCGGTCCTCGACGTCCGCCGGTTCGCCCACCGCGGCTTCGCCGGCGCCAACCTCGCCGTCGCCCTGTTCTTCCTCGCCGTCTTCGGCGCCTTCTACTACCTCACCCAGCACCTGCAGTTCGTCCTCGGCTACGACGCCCTGCAGACCGGCCTGCGCATGCTGCCGCTCGCCGGTGCCGTCTTCGTCGGCTCGGCCCTGACCGGCCGGCTGACCCCGCGGGTCGGCATGAAGTGGACGGTCACCGCGGGCATGGTCGGCGGCACCACCGCCCTCGCCCTGCTCACCCGGATCGACGCGACGTCCTCCTACGGCGACTTCCTCGCCCCGCTGATCATCCTGGGCCTCGCCATCGGCCTGGCCCTCTCGCCCTGCACGGACGCGATCATGGGCGTCTTCCCCGAGTCCCAGCTGGGCGTCGGCGGTGCGGTGAACGACACCTCGATCGAGCTCGGCGGCTCGCTCGGCATCGCGATCCTCGGCTCGCTGCTGGCGACCTCGTACTCCGGCCACCTCGGGGACGCCACCGCCGGCAGCAGGCTCCCCGCCGGCACGCTCGCCACCGCCCAGGACTCGGTCGGCTCCGGATACGCCGTCGCGCAGGGCATCTCCGACAAGGCCCGGCAGGCGGCCGCGCAGGCCGCGCGGGCGACCGACCCGCAGCAGGCGGCGCAGCTCAAGGGACAGGCGCGGGAACTGGCCGCGGGTGCCCGGCAGATGGCCGACGCGGTCGGCTCGTCCTTCTCCTCCGCGGTCGCCCACACCAGCCTGATCGGAGCGGTGGTCCTGGCGATCGGCACCGTCGCGGTCGCCCTGCTGCTGCCCGGCAGGGGGAAGGGCGCCGCCGAAGAGGTCCGGGAGCGGGAGCAAGCGGAACTCGTCGGCAGCGCGGCGAACTGACCCGCCCGGACCGTCGTCTCTTACGTCGATGCACTACCGTGCCGTGCCGGACCGTCCGGTACGGCACGGCCGTATGCACGTCTGGAGGCACGGGGGATGAAGATCGACTGGGATCGGCGGACCTGCGCGCGCAAGGGGCACGTCACCTACGCGCCGGACGACCCCCGCCTGCGCATCCGGCTGCACGCCGACACCGCGCTCGGCGAGGTCTGGCGCTGTCTGCGCTGCGGCGACTTCGTGCTCGGTGAGCCGCACGGCTCGGGTCCGGCGTCCGAGGCGCCGCTCGTGCCGCGCGGCAAGGTGCTGCGCGATCTGTTCATCCTGCGCTTCCTGGCGATCGAGCGGGCGGTGCGCGGGGTGTTCATCGTCCTGGTGGCCACGGCGGTGTGGAGGTTCAGCAACAGCCAGGACGCGGTGCGCCGGCTCTTCGACGAGTACCTGAACGTCTTCCGGCCCGTCTTCAGGCACTTCCACTACGACCTCGACCACTCGCCGGTCGTCGGCACCATCCAGAAGACGTTCGGCTACAAGCACTCCACGCTGCTGCTGGTGGCCGGTCTGCTGCTGGCGTACGCGCTCGTCGAGCTGGTCGAGGCGGTCGGCCTCTGGTACGCCAAGCGCTGGGCGGAGTACCTGACGGTCGTCGCGACCGCCGCCTTCCTGCCGCTGGAGATCTACGAGCTCACCGAGCACGTCAGCTGGCTGAAGATCACCACCCTCGTCCTCAACATCCTCGCTGTGCTCTACATCGCCCTCGCCAAGCGGCTGTTCGGGCTGCGGGGCGGCCGCAGGGCCTTCGACGAGGAGCGGCGCAGCGCCTCCCTGCTGGAGGTCGAGGAGGCGGCCGGGGTCCCGGTCTAGCCGTCCCCGCCGTGGAGGAGGCGCCGCCGCAAACCCTTTGACCCGCGGGGTCCGGCGCCCCCAGGGTGGAGAGCCTCGGGGGCTGGCGACCGACGCACGGAGGCGGACCACATGGGGGAACCGGGCAACGTGGAGATCCTCGGCACGGACGAGTACGCGGCGAAGTACGGGCCGGAGCGCGAGCCCTCACCGCTCCCGCTGGACCGGGTCGGCGAACTGTTCTGGGAGTTCCTCTCGGCCGTCGCCCACCCCCGGCGCAAGGACCCCGACGGCCGCCGGGACCTCGCCGCGCGGCTGCGCGACCACCTCGGCTCGGCACCGACCGACAGGCCCGTGGTCAAGACCGCGTACGCGCCGTACGACCTGCCCAACGTCCACCTCGCCCTGGAGCGCTGGTTCGCCGCCGAGGGACGCGCGCACGAGCTGATCGGCATGCGCGGCGCCCAGCACCACGGCGAACTCACCCTCGGCGACATCATCGAGGCCGCCGACCGCTACGACCGCTTCGTGGTCGGCGCGGTGGACTACGCGCACCTGCCGGTCTCCCCGGACGAGGAGCTGGCCTGCGTCTCCTGCGGCTTCTACCTCGGCTCCGAGGGCGAGGAGCGCTTCGCCGTCCTGCTGCGCGGCCCGCAGGACGAGTACGGCCGCGACAAGGTGGAGCTCGAAGTCCTCGCCGAACACAAGGAGTTCGCGGACCGGCTGCTCGCCGAGATCGACGCCCTCGTGCGCGAGCACAACATCTTCCGCGGCCAGGTCCTGTCCTTCGAGGGCTCGCAGTTCGGCCACGGCCTCGGCCCGTTCCGCTTCCACCGCCGCCCCGAACTGACCCGCGCGGACATCGTGCTGCCGGCCGGCCTCCTGGAGCGGGTGGAGCGGCAGGTCGTCGGGGTGGCCCGGCGCCGCGAGCAGCTCCGCGCGGCCGGCCAGCACCTGCGCCGCGGCCTGCTCCTCTACGGCCCTCCCGGTACCGGCAAGACCCACACGATCCGCTATCTGCTGTCCCACCTGCCCGACTTCACGGTCGTCGTCCTCTCCGGCGAGAGCATCCAGGCGATCGGCCCCGCCTGCGCGCTCGCCCGGATGCTGCAGCCCGCCCTCGTCGTCCTGGAGGACTGCGACCTGATCGCCGAGGCCCGCGACCACGGCGGCGGCGAGCAGCCCCTGCTCTTCCAGGTGCTGAACGAGATGGACGGCCTCGGCGACGACGCCGACGTCGCCTTCCTGCTCACCACCAACCGCGCCGACCTCCTGGAGCCGGCCCTCGTCCAGCGCCCGGGGCGTGTCGACCTCGCCGTGGAGATCCCCCTCCCGGACGCGGAGGGCCGTGCCGCCCTGCTCGCGCTCTACGGCGGCGCGCTCGGCCTCGGCCAGGACGTCGCGGACGAGGTGGTGGCCCGCACGGAGGGCACGACGGCGTCCTTCACCAAGGAGCTGGTGCGGCGCTCGGTGCTCGTGGCGGCCGAGCGGGAGGCGCCGCGCACGGAGGCGGCGGACGTCCGCGAGGCCCTGGACGAACTGCTCTCGGACCGCGACCGGCTGACCCGCAGGCTGCTCGGCGTACCCGACGGCGAGGACGCCGGCGACGAGGAAGGGGCGGGGGAGGGCCGCCCACGGGGGACGGGCGCACGGAGCGGACCGGCGCCGGCGCCCTTCGGGCCGACGCCCGGCCTCGTCCTGCCGCCGCCGCCCGGTCCGACCTTGCCTTGACGTCGGGGTCAACGCATACCGTCGTCCTCATGCGAATCGGCGAGCTGGCCGCACGGGCCGGGACCACGACGCGAGCGCTCAGGTACTACGAGTCGCGCGGGCTGCTGTCCGCGCGGCGTGACGAGCTGGGACACCGGACGTACGACGAGAACGACCTGAGGCTGCTGCGGCAGATCAGGACGCTCCAGGACTTCGGCTTCGACCTGGAGGAGACCCGGCCCTTCGTGGAGTGCCTGCGCGCGGGGCACCCCGAGGGCGACTCCTGCCCGGCCTCGCTCGCGGTCTACCGGCGCAAGCTGGCCGAACTCGACGAGCTGATCGGCGAGCTGCAGGCGGTCCGGGCGCAGATCGGGGTGCGGCTGGCCTCGTTCGACGAAGAGCCACCGTTGTGCGAACTGGGAGGGCAGGGATTGTGATCAGGGCTGCGGGTGTTTCCGAGGTGACCGACGCGGATTTCACGACGGAGGTCATCGGTTCGTCATTGCCGGTACTGGTGGAGTTCACCGCCGACTGGTGCCCGCCGTGCCGGCAGATGGGGCCGGTGCTCAGCGCCCTCGCCGCGGAGGAGGGCGAGCGGCTGAAGGTGGTCCAGCTGGACGTCGACACCAACCCGGAGACGACGAACGCCTACAAGGTGCTGTCCATGCCGACCTTCATGGTGTTCCGGGACGGTGAGCCGGTGCGGTCGATGGTGGGAGCGCGGCCCAAGCGGCGGCTCCTGGCGGAGATCGAGGAAGCCCTCTGACGCGAGGGACACGCGAAGGACATAAGAAGAAATCCCCCGGGCAATTGCGCCCGGGGGATTTCTTTGCGTATATTCAATGGTTCGCGACTTCCTGGGATTTCGGTCGCGAAGGAGTTCAGTAGGCACAGTATATCGGCGCGGGAGTGGAATTGTCAAACAGCGATGAAATTCGCGGTGAGCAGGAATTCATCGACACCCTGTACGCCCGCGTGGACGCCCTGCGCGCAGGCACCGAGGCCGGTGTCACCGACGCGCTCGCGCAGGGCAACACGCCCATGCAGGCCCGGCTCGAGCGGGACATCCTGGTCGCCGAGCGGTCGGGGCTGCTCGCCGCGCTGAACGCCGTCGACGGCTCGCTCTGCTTCGGCCGGATCGACCTCACCTCGGGCACGAAACACCACATCGGCCGGATCGGCCTGCGCACCGACGACGCCGAGCGCACCCCGATCCTCATCGACTGGCGGGCCGAGGTCGCCCGCCCCTTCTACCTGGCCACCGGCCACACCCCGATGGGCCTGCGCCGACGCCGGCACATCACCACCGACGGCCGCACGGTCACCGCCCTGCACGACGAGATCCTCGACCTCGGCGACCGGGAGCGCACCGGCCACGAGGACCCGACCGGCGACGCCGTACTGCTGGCCGCCCTCGACGCCGCCCGCACCGGCCGCATGCACGACATCGTGCAGACCATCCAGGCCGAGCAGGACGAGATCATCCGGGCGCCGCACCGCGGAGTGCTGGTGGTCGAGGGCGGCCCCGGCACCGGCAAGACGGCCGTCGCCCTGCACCGGGCCGCCTACCTCCTCTACGAGCACCGGGAACTCCTCGCCAAGCGGGCCGTCCTCATCGTCGGCCCCAACCCCGCCTTCCTCGGCTACATCGGCGAGGTGCTGCCCTCCCTCGGCGAGACGGGCGTGCTGCTCGCCACGGTCGGGGAGCTGTTCCCCGGGGTGAAGGCGACGGCCGCCGACTCCCGCGAGGCGGCCGCGGTGAAGGGCCGCGCCGACATGGCGGACGTCCTCGCCGAGGTCGTACGCGACTGGCAGTCGCTGCCCGACCCGGTGATCGCCATCGAGCACGACCGGGAGGTGCTGATGCTCGACGACGGCCTGGTGAAGGTCGCCCGGGAGAAGACCCGGGCCGCGCGGCTGCCGCACAACGTGGCCCGCGAGCACTTCGAGGGCCACATCCTCAACACCCTCACCGAGCTGTACGCCGAACGCGTCGGCACCGACCCCTATGACGGCGGCAGCCTCCTGGACGAGGCCGACATCACCCAGATCCGCGACGAACTCGCCGAGAACCCCGAGGTCTGGGCCGCCGTCGACCAGCTCTGGCCGCGGCTGACCCCGCAGCGCCTGGTCGCCGACTTCCTCGCCGACCCGGTCGGCTACCTCCCCGACGAGGACGCCGCCGCCGTCCGCCGTCCGGTGACCCGCGAGTGGACCGTCGCGGACGTGCCGCTGCTGGACGAGGCCGCCGAACTGCTCGGCGTGGACGAACGGCTCGCGCGGGCGCGCGCGGAACGCGAACGCGAGACCCAGGTCGCCTACGCCCAGGGCGTGCTGGACGTCTCCTACGCCTCCCGCACCTACGAGTTCGAGGACAAGGACGCGGAGGACTCCGAGGTCCTGTCCGCGCACGACATCATCGACGCCGAGCGGTTCGCCGAGCGCCAGGAGGAGGACGACCACCGCAGCGCCGCCGAACGCGCGGCCGCCGACCGGACCTGGGCGTTCGGGCACATCATCGTCGACGAGGCGCAGGAGCTGTCCCCGATGGCCTGGCGGCTGCTGATGCGCCGCAACCCCACCCGCTCGATGACCCTGGTCGGCGACCCCGCGCAGACCGCGGAGGCGGCGGGCGTCGGCTCCTGGCGGCAGATCCTCCAGCCGTACGTGGAGGACCGCTGGGAACACACCCGCCTGGGCGTCAACTACCGCACCCCCGCCGAGATCATGGAGCTCGCGGCGGCCGTGGTGCGCGCCGAGAACCCCGGCTTCGAGCCGCCCAGCTCGATCCGCTCCACCGGTGTACGGCCCTGGGTCCGCGCCACCGACGACCTGCCCACCGCGGTCGCGGAGGCGGTGAAGGAGCTGACCCCCGAGGAGGGCCGGCTCGCCGTCATCGCCCCGCGCCACCTGCACCGCAGGCTCGCCGCCCGGCTCGACGGGGTGACCGCCGGCGCCGAGCCCGACCTGACGCGGAGCGTCGTCCTTCTCGACCCGCGGCAGGCCAAGGGGCTGGAGTTCGACTCCGTACTGGTGGTGGAGCCGGGCCTGTACGGCACGAGCGACCTGTACGTGGCGCTGACCCGGGCCACCCAGCGCCTGGGCGTCCTGCACACCGGACGCCTGCCCGGGGCGCTGCGCACGGCGTGAGCGACGCCCCGCGCCCGGGTGCGCGTACGCCCACCCGGGCGCGGGGCGCCGATGTCCTTCGATCAGGCCGGCCGCAGCCAGATCGTGGCGAGCGGCGGGAGGGTCAGCCGGATGCTCGCCGGGCGGCCGTGCCAGCCCTGCGGCTCCGGCTTGATGACGTCCGGGTTGGTGACGTCGCCGCCGCCGTACTTGCCGATGTCCGTGTTGAGGGTCTCGTGCCAGGCCGGGACGTCGTCGGGGGCGCCCAGCCGGTAGTCCTGCCGCACGACGGGGGAGAGGTTGGAGACGGCCAGCAGGGGGCTGCCGTCGGCGTCGAACCGCAGGAACGCGAAGACGTTGTCCTCGGCCGCGTCGCCCACGATCCACTCGAACCCCGCCGGGTCGGTGTCCTGCCGCCACAGCGCCGGCGTGTGCCGGTAGACGATGTTCAGGTCACGGACCAGGTCCTGCACCCCGCGGTGGTCGGCCGCGGCGCCGTAGCCGGCGTCGAGCAGCCACCAGTCGGGCCCGCGCGTCTCGGACCACTCCGCTCCCTGCGCGAACTCCTGCCCCATGAAGAGGAGTTGCTTGCCCGGGTGGGCCCACATGAAGGCCAGGTAGGCACGCAGGTTGGCGCGCTGCTGCCACCAGTCGCCGGGCATCTTCGACACCAGCGACCCCTTGCCGTGGACGACCTCGTCGTGCGAGATCGGCAGCACGTAGTTCTCGCTGTAGGCGTACACCATCGAGAACGTCATCTCGTTGTGGTGGTACTTGCGGTAGACCGGCTCGTGGCTCATGTAGTCGAGCGAGTCGTGCATCCAGCCCATGTTCCACTTCAGGCCGAAGCCGAGGCCCCCGAAGCCGCCCGGGCCGCGGTGGTGCGTGGCCCGCGTGACGCCGTCCCAGGCGGTGGACTCCTCGGCGATGGTCACCACGCCCGGCACCCGCCGGTACACGGTCGCGTTCATCTCCTGCAGGAACGCCACCGCGTCCAGGTTCTCTCGGCCGCCGTGCTCGTTCGGCACCCACTGCCCCGGCTCGCGCGAGTAGTCCAGGTACAGCATGGAGGCCACCGCGTCGACCCGCAGGCCGTCGATGTGGAACTCCTCGCACCAGTAGACGGCGTTCGCCACCAGGAAGTTGCGCACCTCGCGGCGGCCGTAGTCGAACTCCAGGGTGCCCCAGTCGGGGTGCGCGGACCGCAACGGGTCCTCGTGCTCGTACAGCGGCCGCCCGTCGAACTCGGCCAGCGCCCAGTCGTCGCGCGGGAAGTGCGCCGGGACCCAGTCCATCAGCACGCCGATGCCGGCCCGGTGCAGGGCGTCGACCAGGTACCGGAAGTCGTCCGGGGTGCCGAGCCGGGCCGTGGGCGCGTAGAAGCCGGTGACCTGGTAGCCCCAGGAGCCGCCGAAGGGGTGCTCGGCGATCGGCATCAGCTCCACGTGTGTGAAGCCGAGGTCCTTGACGTACTCGGGCAGCTGCTCGGCCAGCTGACGGTAGGTCAGGCCGGGTCGCCAGGACGGCAGATGGACCTCGTAGACCGAGAAGGGCGCCTGGTGGGCGGTCAGTTCCGCGCGCCGCGAGATCCACTCCTCGTCCCGCCACTCGTGGTGGGAGGCGGTCACCACCGACGACGTGTTCGGCGGGGTCTCGGTGCGGCGGGCCAGCGGGTCGGCGCGCAGCGTCTTCGAGCCGTCGGGACGGGTGATCTGGAACTTGTACAGCTCGCCCTCGCCGACCCCGGGCAGGAACAGCTCCCAGACACCGGAGGAACCCAGCGAGCGCATCGGATGGCCGGTGCCGTCCCAGAAGTTGAAGGTGCCGGCCACGTGCACCCCGCGCGCGTTCGGCGCCCACACCGAGAAGCGGGTGCCGGCCACGCCCTGGTGGGTCATCGGGTGAGCGCCCAGCACGGTCCACAGCTGCTCGTGCCGGCCCTCCCCGATCAGGTGCAGGTCCAGCTCGCCCAGCGTCGGCAGGAACGCGTAGGCGTCCTCGGTGTCCTGGACGGTCCCCTCGTACGTCACCAGGAGCCGGTAGGGCGGCACCTCGGCCAGCGGCAGCAGCCCGGAGAAGAACCCGTCCCCGTCGTCGCGCAGCTCCGTCCGCTCCTCCCCGGCGACGACGGTCACGGCCAGGGCGTACGGCCGGAAGACGCGCAGGGCGACGCCGCCGGGGACCAGGTGGGCGCCGAGGACGGTGTGCGGGTCGTGATGCGTCCCGGCAAGCAGCCGCTCGCGGTCCCCGGCGTCCAGGGCGGCGGAGGCCTCCGGCACGGGAGCGGGGGTGGACGAACCGGCCGTGGTACCGACGGTGGTCGCCCCAGACGCGACCTTCTTCGTCGCGGCCTTCCTGGCCGGGGCCTTCTTGGCGGCCGTCTTCGCCGGGGCGGCCTTCTTCGTGGCCGCCTTCTTCACGGCGGCCGGTGCCGCCGTGGTCTTCCCCGCGGTGGTCGCCTTCTTGGCGGCCGCCTTCGTCGTGACGGCCTTCGCGGCGACGGCCTGCTCGGCGACCGTCTCCTCGGCCACCGCCTTCTTCGCGGCGGCCTTCTTCGCCACCGCCTTCTTCGCGAGGGCCTTCTCGGCCGGGGTCTTGGCCGCGACGGCCTTCTTCGCCGGGCTCTTCTTCGCGGCGGCCTTCTTCGCCGCCGTGCCCTCGCCCGCCGCGGTCTGACGCGCCGCCGCCTCAACGGGCGTCGCCTTCTTCGTGGCGGCCTTCTTGGCGACCGCCTTCTCGGCCACGGCCTTCTCGGTGACCGCCTTCCCGGCTGCCGCCTTCTCGGGCGTGGCCTTCTCGGCCGTCTTCCTGGCGGCCGGCGCCTTCTTCGGCGCGACGGCCTTCTCCGCCACCTTCTTCACAGTTTTCGCGGCCTTCTCGGCCATCTCCTCGGCCGTCTTCTTCGGAGTCTTCGGATCCGAACCGCTGGACGTGGGGCGGGGGGTCACGGGCGGCGCCTCCTCGGCGAGGGTCGGTCGTTCAGTACAGGTCGGACGTGGCGTAATGCTCGATCGCCGCCATCGGGACGGACAGCCACTCGGGGCGGTGGCGGGCCTCGTAGAGCACCTCGTATATCGCCTTGTCCGTCTCGTAAGCTCGCAGCAGCACCGGGTCGGTGCGTGGATCCTGGCCGCTGACCTCCGCGTATCCGGTGCAGAAGGCGGCACGGCAGGTCTCGGCCCAGTCCTCGTCGGGCCGTTCGGCGGAATGGGCGGCGTAGTCGAAGGACCGCAGCATGCCCGCCACGTCCCGCTCCGTCGGCTGCGGCATCCGCCGCTCGGCCAGCGGTTTCGACGGCTCGCCCTCGAAGTCGATCAGCCACCACTGACCGCCCGGCGAGCGCAGGCACTGCCCGAGGTGCAGGTCCCCGTGGATGCGCTGCGCGGTCCAGGTGCGGCCCTCGGCGGCCAGGTCGGCCAGCGCGGTGAACGCCGTGTTCAGGGCGGGCGCGTACGGCCGCAGCGCGGGCACCGCCTGCGCGGCCGCGTCGAGGCGTTCGATCATGCCGTCGGCCAGCAGGCGCATCTGCTGGTGCCCGAGGGTGACCGTCGGCAGCGCGCGGGCCAGTGCCGTGTGCACCTCGGCGGTGGCGCGGCCCAGCTCGCGGGCCTCGCTGCCGAAGTCCTCGCCCTTGGCGAGCTGCCGCAGGGCCAGCTCCCAGCCGTCCGAGGCGCCCTGCAGGAAGGGCTGCAGCACGCCGAGCACGTACGGCTCGCCGCCCAGGTCCGCCCGCACCCACGCCGTCGGCGCCGGTACCCGCGGGCAGCCCTCCCGGGCCAGCGCCAGCGGGAGCTCCAGATCGGGGTTCACGCCGGGCAGCACCCGGCGCAACAACTTCAGAATGAACGTATCTCCATAGATGACGGAGGAGTTCGACTGTTCGGCGGTCACCACGCGCGGGACGAGCCCGGAGCGGATCTCGCGGCCGCTCTCCCGCTCGAAGCGCAGCCCGCCGATCCGGGCCCCGGAGCGCAGGGCCTCCAGGAGCACCTCGGCGGCCCGGCCGTCGTACAGGGCCTCGTAGACCGTCCGGCCGGCGAGCGGGCCGTCCTCCACATGTCCGATCAGCGCGGGCGCCAGCCGGGGTGGCAGCGCCTCGCGCACGCCTATCAGGAGCTGGTAGCAGTCACCGGGGTGCGTCTCGGCGCCCAGGGTGAGCGGCTGATGGGCGCGTACCAGCAGGTGGTACAGGCCCAGCTTGCCGCCGGTCGGCAACAGCTCGGTGGCCTCGACCAGCGTGAATCCGGTGACCGGGCGTCCCTTGCCCGCGAACCAGCGCTGCCGTGGCAGCCACTCCCTGAGCAATGGGTCCAGGGATTCCAGCAGGCCAGGGCTGGTCTTGCCGGAAAGTGTGACCGTTTCCGCCATAACGTCACATTCCTTTCCCCGGGGTGGGCGGGGTGTTACGTATGCGTGCCCCGGGTGGGGCAGAGGAAACGCTCCACCCGGGGTTCTGCGTGGCCCTACGACGGCTCCTTGCGCAGCCGGAACCAGTAGAAGCCGTGGCCTGCCAGGGTCAGCAAGTACGGCAGATCACCGATGGCGGGAAAACGCACCCCGCCGAACAGCTCCACCGGATGCCGGCCGTTGAAGATCCGCAGATCGAGCTCGGTGGGCTGCGCGAACCGTGAGAAGTTGTGCACGCACAGCACCAGATCGTCCTCGTACTCCCGCAGGAACGCCAGCACGGCCGGGTTGGACGACTGCAGCTCCGTGTAGGACCCGAGGCCGAAGGCCAGGTTCTGCTTGCGGATCTCGATCATGCGGCGGGTCCAGTGCAGCAGCGAGGAGGGCGACGACATCGACGCCTCGACGTTGGTGACCTGGTAGCCGTAGACCGGGTCCATGATGGTCGGCAGGAACAGCCGCCCGGGGTCACTGGAGGAAAAACCCGCGTTACGGTCCGGTGTCCACTGCATCGGGGTGCGGACGGCGTCGCGGTCGCCGAGCCAGATGTTGTCGCCCATGCCGATCTCGTCACCGTAGTACAGGATCGGCGAGCCGGGCAGGGACAGCAGCAGGGCGGTGAACAGCTCGATCTGGTTGCGGTCGTTGTCCAGCAGCGGGGCGAGGCGGCGGCGGATGCCGATGTTGGCGCGCATCCGCGGGTCCTTGGCGTACTCGGCCCACATGTAGTCGCGTTCCTCGTCGGTGACCATCTCCAGGGTCAGCTCGTCGTGGTTGCGCAGGAAGATGCCCCACTGGCAGCCGGAGGGGATCGCGGGCGTCTTGGCGAGGATCTCCGAGACCGGGTAGCGCGACTCCCGCCGCACGGCCATGAAGATGCGCGGCATGACGGGGAAGTGGAACGCCATGTGGCACTCGTCGCCGCCGGACTCGTAGTCGCCGAAGTAGTCGACGACGTCCTCGGGCCACTGGTTGGCCTCCGCGAGGATCACCGTGTCCGGATACTGGGCGTCGATCTCCTTGCGGACCCGTTTGAGGAAGTCATGGGTCGCCGGAAGGTTCTCGCAGTTCGTGCCCTCCTCGGCGTAGAGGTAGGGCACGGCGTCGAGGCGGAAGCCGTCGATGCCCAGGTCCAGCCAGAACCGCAGCGCCGAGATCATCTCCTCCTGCACGGCCGGGTTCTCGTAGTTGAGGTCCGGCTGGTGGGAGAAGAACCGGTGGAAGAAGTACTGCTTGCGCACCGGGTCGAAGGTCCAGTTGGACGCCTCGGTGTCGACGAAGATGATCCGGGCGTCCCCGTACTGCTTGTCGTCGTCGGCCCACATGTAGTAGTCGCCGTAGGGGCCGTCGGGATCCCGGCGCGACTCCTGGAACCACGGGTGCTGGTCGCTGGTGTGGTTCATGACGAAGTCGATGATGACCCGCATGCCGCGCTGGTGGGCGGCGTCGACGAACTCGACGAAGTCGGCGAGGTCGCCGAACTCCGGCAGGACGGCCGTGTAGTCCGAGACGTCGTATCCGCCGTCACGCAGTGGGGACTGGAAGAAGGGCGGCAGCCACAGACAGTCGACGCCCAGCCACTGAAGGTAGTCGAGTTTGGCCGTGAGGCCCTTGAGGTCGCCGACGCCGTCGCCGTCGCTGTCCTGGAAGGAGCGGACGAGGACCTCGTAGAAGACCGCGCGCTTGAACCACTCCGGGTCTCTGTCCTTGGCGGGGGTGTCCTCGAAGGTGTCCTGAACGGGCTCGTTGACGATCATATGGTGGGTGACCCTCCGATCTGCGGGGTGGACGGTCGCAGGACGGTGAACACGTGCGCGGGACGAGTGCCCGGTTCGAGGCGTACGTAATTCGCCCTGCCCCAGTGATAGGTCTCGCCGGTGAGCTCGTCGCGCACCGGCACCGACTCGTGCCAGTCCAGGCCGAGTTGCGGCATGTCCAACGAGACCGTGGCCTCCTGGGTGTGGTGGGGGTCGAGGTTGGCGACCACCAGAACGGTGTTCGACCCGCTCCGCTTCGAGTACGCGATGACCGCGTCCTGGTCCGCGTGGTGGAAGTGGAGGTCGCGCAACTGGTGGAGGGCGGGGTTGGCCCGCCGGACGGTGTTGAGTTTTGTGATCAGGGGGGTGATGGTGCGGCCCTGGCGTTCGGCGGCTTCCCAGTCGCGGGGTTTGAGCTGGTACTTCTCCGAGTCGAGGTACTCCTCGCTGCCCTCGCGCAGCGGGACGTTCTCGCACAGTTCGTAGCCGGAGTACACCCCCCAGGTCGGCGAGAGGGTCGCGGCCAGGACGGCGCGGACCTCGAAGGCGGGCCGGCCGCCGCGCTGCAGGTACTCGTGCAGGATGTCGGGGGTGTTCACGAAGAAGTTCGGCCGCATATAGGCGGCCGTCTCCTTGGACAGCTCGGTGAGGTAGTCGGTCAGCTCCTGCTTGGAGGTGCGCCAGGTGAAATACGTGTACGACTGCTGGAAGCCGACCTGGGCCAGGGTGCGCATCATCGCCGGCCGGGTGAACGCCTCGGCCAGGAAGATCACGTCCGGGTCGGCGGCGTTGATCTCGGCGATCACCCGCTGCCAGAACACCACCGGCTTGGTGTGCGGGTTGTCGACCCGGAAGATCCGCACCCCGGCCGCCATCCACACCCGCAGCACCCGCAGCGTCTCGGCGACCAGACCGTCCATGTCGGCGTCGAAGGCGATGGGGTAGATGTCCTGGTACTTCTTCGGCGGGTTCTCGGCGTAGGCGATGGTGCCGTCGCTGCGGTGATGGAACCACTCCGGGTGCTTGTGCACCCACGGATGATCCGGAGAGCACTGCAGGGCGAAGTCCAGGGCGATCTCCAGCCCCTGGGCCCGGGGCCTGCTCCACGAACCAGGTGAAGTCCTCCATCGTGCCCAGCCGCGGATGCACACTGTCGTGCCCGCCCTCCGGCGAACCGATCGCCCACGGCACCCCCACATCCGCCGGCCCCGGCGTCAGGGTGTTGTTGCGGCCCTTGCGGAACGTGGTGCCGATCGGATGGATCGGCGGCAGATACACCACGTCGAAACCCATCGCCGCGATCGCCGGCAACCGCCGCGCCGCAGTGCGGAAACTGCCGTGCGGCTCCTCCGCGGTGCCCTCCGAACGCGGAAAGAACTCGTACCAGGCGCCGTACAGCGCCCGCTCCCGCTCCACCAGCAACGGCAGCGTCTCCGAAGCCGTCACCAGCTCCCGCAACGGATGCGCCGCCAGCACCGCGTCCACCTCCGGCGTCAACGCCGCCGCCAGACGGGAGGCGGCCGGGCGGGACTCGTCACGCAGGGCGGCGGCCGCGGCCAGCACGGTTTCGCGTTTCTCTTCGGGCGCGTCGTCGGCCGCCCGTTCGTACAGCCGTGCCCCTTCCTCCAGGACCAGCTCCGTGTCCAGGCCGGCCGGGATCTTGATCTGCGCGTGGTGGCGCCAGGTGGTGATCGGGTCGCCCCACGCCTCCACCGTGTACGTCCAGTGACCGGGTTCTCCGGCGGTGACGGTGGCGCCCCAGCGGTCGGTGCCGGGCGCCAGCTCGCGCATCGGCGTCCACGGGCCCGGTCGGCCCTCGGGGTCGGTGAGGACGACATTGGCGGCGACGGCGTCGTGGCCCTCGCGGAAAACGGTGGCCGAGATCTCGAACGACTCTCCGGCGACCGCCTTCGCGGGGAGGCGGCCGTGCTGGACGACCGGGCGGACGTCGAGGACGGGGATGCGTCCGACGCCGGCGGTGGCCGGCTCGGCGCTGGGCGTCGGGGGTGCCGACGAGTGGTGCGTGGCGGGCATGACCGCTCCTGTCCGCGTCAACGTGGGTGGCCGGTTGGCTGTGGGGAGGGGGTCCTGCGTGGCTTCTGTCGTGAAAGGTACCGGAGGAGCCTTCCCACCCTGTTCGGGTGAGCATTCCGGCACTTTGTTAACTACTCACGCGTTTGTCTTCACACAAGACTGGCCCCGTTCGTGAACGAACGGGGCCGTCTCTGGGCCAAGTTCCCACGAATTTCCTACGTAGTTCCTAAGAAGACGGCACCTGCAGCAGTTCGTCCGGCGAACCGGGTCCCCGTCCGCCTACCCCGGAGACCGCCAGTCGGAACAGGGCGCGGGCGACCTGTGCCGGCGTGGCCCTCGGACGGCCGGCCAGGTACAGCGCGGCGGCGCCCGTCGCGTGCGGTGTCGCCGTCGACGTGCCCGAGATGGTCGCCTTCGCGGTGTCGCTGGTACCCCAGTCCGAGGTGATCGACACCCCGGGAGCGAAGAGATCCACGGCGGAGCCGTAGCCGGAGAAGGCCGCCCGGGCGTCCGTCCGGTCGGTCGCGCCGACCGTGATGGCCTGCCTGACGTCCGCGGGGGAGTACAGGGCGGCCGGCAGGCCGTCGTTCCCGGCCGCGACGGCGTAGGTGACACCGGAGGCGATGGAGTTGCGGACGGCCGCGTCCAGCTGGGCGCTGTGCCGGCCGCCCAGGCTCAGGTTGGCCACCGCCGGCTTCCTGGCGTGCCGGGTCACCCAGTCGATACCGGCGATGACCTGCGACGTCGTACCGGAGCCCGAGTTGTCGAGCACGCGTACGGCGACCACCTTCGCCTTCTTGGCCACGCCGTACGTCGTGCCGGCGATGATCCCGGCGACATGCGTACCGTGGCCGTTGCCGTCCGAGGCGGTCCCGTCGTCGCCGACGAAGTCCCAGCCGTAGCTCGCGCGCCCGCCGAAGTCCTTGTGGGTGATCCGGACACCGGTGTCGATCACGTAGGCGGTCACCCCCGCGCCGCCGGCGGAGGGCCAGGTGTAGTGCCTGTCCAGCGGCCTGACCGGCTGGTCGATCCGGTCCAGGCCCCAGGACGGCGGGTTGCGCTGGGTGCGGTCGAGGGCGACGCGGGTGTCCTGGGCCACCGAGGCGACGCGCGGGTCGGCCGCGAGGCGGGCGGCCTGTCGCGCGTCGGCCCTGATCGCGTAACCGTTGAGGACGGAGCCGTAGGTCTGGCTGATACGGGCCCCGTACGTCTCGGCGATGCCCTTGCCGGCCGGCGTCGTGGCCCTCGTCCCTCCCCCGAGCGTCACCAGGTAACTGCCGCTGACGGAGCCGGGCCGGCCGGCGCCGAGTATCCGTCCCTCGGGTGCCGCCTGCGCGGGCAGGGTGGCGGCCGAGAGCGCGGCGGCACAGGCCACCGCGGTCAGGCCCGCTGCCCGGCGCAGACGTCTGCTTCGCGTCCGTGCCATGGTCGTACTCCCCTCCCTGTGTCTCCCCCTCGGCAGCCTCTCGTGCGGTGTGAGGCCCCACAAGAGGGCCCAGGGGGTGAATCGGCCATGTCGGCCATGGGGGACGAGCGAAGGTTGCGGTGGTTTTCGGACTGTGTACGAGAGTGCCGCCCTCTTGGACGCGCCGTGGTTCTCAGGGCCCCGGCACCGATAACGTCGTCATTGACGACGAGGCGCACAGTGTTGTGCGTCCGCACAGCACACGCGTCGAGGTGGGAAAGTGAAGGCTATCCGTCGTTTCACCGTCCGGCCCGTTCTCCCCGACCCCCTGCGGCCGCTCAGCGATCTCGCGCGCAATCTGCGCTGGTCCTGGCATGCGGAGACCCGCGACCTCTTCCAGTCCGTCGACCCCGAACGCTGGGCCGCCTCCGAGGGCGATCCCGTACGGCTGCTCGGCAGCGTGTCGCCGGCGCGGCTCGCGGAACTGGCCGAGGACCGCCGGTTCCTGCGCCGGCTGACGGCGGTCGTGGACGACCTCAACGACTACGTGTCGGGCGAGCGCTGGTACCAGGCGCAGTCCGGCGATCTCCCGGCCGCCGTCGCCTACTTCTCGCCCGAGTTCGGCATCACGGCCGCCCTGCCCCAGTACTCGGGTGGGCTCGGCATCCTGGCCGGCGACCACCTCAAGGCCGCCAGCGACCTCGGTGTCCCGCTGATCGGCGTGGGCCTGCTCTACCGACACGGCTACTTCCGGCAGTCCCTGTCCCGTGACGGCTGGCAGCAGGAGCACTACCCCGTCCTCGACCCCAACGAGCTGCCGGTGGCCCTGCTGAACGAGCCCGACGGCAGCCCCGCCCAGGTCTCCCTGGCCCTGCCCGGCGGCCGGCGGCTGCACGCCCGGATCTGGCTCGCCCAGGTCGGCCGCGTCCCGCTGCTCATGCTCGACTCGGACGTCGAGGAGAACGACCTCGGCGAGCGCGGGGTGACCGACCGGCTCTACGGCGGCGGCAGCGAGCACCGGCTGCTGCAGGAGATGCTGCTGGGCATAGGAGGAGTGCGGGCGGTGCGGGCGTACTGCCGGCTGACCGGGCACCCGGAGCCGGAGGTGTTCCACACCAACGAGGGGCACGCGGGCTTCCTCGGCCTGGAGCGCATCGCCGAACTGTGCGCCCGGGGGCTGGACTTCGACTCCGCGCTGGAGGCGGTGCGCGCCGGGACCGTCTTCACCACCCACACCCCTGTCCCGGCCGGCATCGACCGCTTCGACCGCGAGCTCGTCGCCCACCACTTCGGCCCCGACGCCGAGCTGCCGAGCATCGACGTCGAGCGCGTCCTGCGGCTCGGCATGGAGACCTACCCCGGCGGCGAGCCCAACCTGTTCAACATGGCCGTGATGGGCCTGCGCCTGGGCCAGCGCGCCAACGGCGTCTCGCTGCTGCACGGCCACGTCAGCCGGGAGATGTTCTCCGGACTGTGGCCGGGATTCGACCCCGACGAGGTGCCGATCACCTCCGTCACCAACGGCGTCCACGCCCCCACCTGGGTCGCCCCCGAGGTGTTCCGGCTCGGCGCCCGGCAGATCGGCGCCCAGCGCACCGAGGACGCGCTGACCGTCGGCGCCTCCGAGCGCTGGGACGCCGTCGCCGACATCCCCGACCAGGACATCTGGGAGCTGCGCCGCAACCTGCGCGAGCAGCTGGTCGACGAGGTGCGCGCGCGGCTGCGCGCGTCGTGGCGGCAGCGCGGCGCCGGTACGGCCGAGCTGGGCTGGATCGACGGGGTCCTGGACCCCGACGTCCTCACCATCGGCTTCGCCCGCCGGGTCCCCTCGTACAAGCGCCTGACCCTGATGCTCCGCGACCGCGACCGCCTGATGGACCTGCTGCTCCACCCGGAGCGGCCCGTGCAGATCGTGGTGGCGGGCAAGGCGCACCCGGCGGACGACGGCGGCAAGCGCCTGGTCCAGGAACTGGTCCGGTTCGCCGACGACCCCCGGGTCCGGCACCGCATCGTCTTCCTCCCCGACTACGGCATGGCGATGGCGCAGAAGCTCTACCCGGGCTGCGACATCTGGCTGAACAACCCGCTGCGCCCGCTGGAGGCCTGCGGCACGTCCGGCATGAAGGCGGCCCTCAACGGCTGCCTCAACCTCTCCGTCCTGGACGGCTGGTGGGACGAGTGGTTCCAGCCCGACTTCGGCTGGGCGATCCCGACGGCGGACGGGGTGGGAACGGACCCGGACCGGCGCGACGACATAGAGGCGGAGGCGCTGTACGACCTGCTGGAGCAGCGGGTGGCCCCCCGCTTCTACGAACGCGGGCAGCACGGCCTGCCCGACCGCTGGATCGAGATGGTCCGCCAGACCCTGACCCTGCTCGGTCCGAAGGTGCTGGCCGGCCGCATGGTGCGCGAGTACGTGGAGCGCCTCTACGCCCCGGCCGCGCAGGCGCACCGCGCGATGGACCCCGACTCCGCGCGCGAACTCGCCGCCTGGAAGGGGCGGGTGCGGGCCGCCTGGCACGAGGTGAAGGTCGACCACGTGGAGACCTCGGCGACCACGGCGACCGCGGAACTGGGCACGACGCTCGCGCTGCGGGTCCGGGTCGCCCTGGGCGACCTCGGCCCGGACGACGTGGAGGTGCAGGCCGTCTCCGGCCGGGTCGACACCCAGGACCGCATCGCGGACGCCGCCGCGGTCCCGCTGAAACCGGCGGGCGCCCCGGACTCCGACGGCCGCTGGGTCTACGAGGGCCCCCTCTCCCTGGACCGCACCGGCCCCTACGGCTACACCGTCCGTATCCTGCCCGCGCACCGACTGCTGGCATCCGGCGCGGAGTTGGGACTGTTGGCCGTGCCGAGCGAGGAGACCGGCGAGGGGGCGGGCGTGCTGATGCGCTAGCGCTCCGGCCTGCCGGGCGGGGCGGTCCTGCGGCCGCCCCGCCCGGCTCCGGCCGCGGGGGCCCTCACCACTCCGCGAGGTCGGCGCACATCCGGCGCAGCACCTTCCCGCAGCGCCGCGCGTAGGCGTTCTGCAGGCCCCGGGTGGCCGCCCCGCCCGCTCGCGCGTACCACTTGGCCGGGCGGCTGAACGCCGACACCGTCAGCCACACCGTGCCGTCGCCGGTCCGCTCCACGACGAACGCCTCCTCGCCGCACTCCGGATGCCCGGCCAGCGTGCCGTACGCCCAGCCGGCGCGGCGCGGTTCCTCGACCGTGTAGACGATCCGGCAGGGCGCCTTGATCATCCCGGCGAGGGTGACCGTGACGTCGACGTCGGCGGCGGCGCGGTCCGCGCCCGCCTCGATGCCGACGCCCATCTCGCGGTGCATCTCCCAGGTCAGCACCGCCTCGGAGGCCCGGCGGAAGACCTTCTCGCCCTCGCCGATGCGCGTACGCACCTGCATCTGGTGAAAGCCCGGCGGGCAGAACCCGCCGCGCCGGGTCGCGCCGATGTCGTCGTACGTGAAGTCGCTCGGGGGCATGGGACACAAGAGTAGGGCGGCACCCGGGGAAACCCTCTCCCCGGGTGCCGCCCGCCAACCCCCCTCGGGTCAGCTGACGTTGACCGCGGACCAGGCCGCCGCCACCGCGTTGTACTCCGTGCTGCCGGAGCCGTAGAGCGCCGCCGCCGCGCTCAGCGTGCCGGTGCGGGCCGACTTGTAGTTCGTCGTCGACGTGAAGTACGTCGTCAGCGCCTTGTACCAGATCTGCAGCGCCTTGGCGCGGCCGATGCCGGTGACCGTGGAGCCGTTGGACGTCGGCGAGTTGTAGCTGACGCCGTTGATCGTCTTGCTGCCGCTGCCCTCGGAGAGCAGGTAGAAGAAGTGGTTCGCCACACCCGAGGAGTAGTGGACGTCCAGGTTGCCGACGGAGGAGGACCAGTAGTCCGCCGAGCCGCCGTCCTTGCTGGGCTTGTCCATGTAGCGCAGCGGGGTGCCGTCGCCGTTGATGTCGATCTTCTCGCCGATGAGGTAGTCGCCGACGTCGGAGGAGTTCGCGGCGTAGAACTCCACGCCGGTGCCGAAGATGTCGGAGGTCGCCTCGTTCAGGCCGCCGGACTCGCCCGAGTAGTTCAGGCCCGCGGTGTTGGAGGTGACGCCGTGGCTCATCTCGTGCCCGGCGACGTCCAGGGACGTCAGCGGGTGGGTGTTGCCGGAGCCGTCGCCGTAGGTCATGCAGAAGCAGCTGTCGTCCCAGAACGCGTTCACGTACGAGTTGCCGTAGTGGACGCGGGAGTAGGCGCCGACGCCGTTGTTCTTGATGCCGGAGCGGCCGAACGTGGACTTGTAGAAGTCCCAGGTCTCCTGCGCGCCGTAGGCGGCGTCCGCGGCAGCCGTCTGGTCGGTGGTGGAGCTGGAGGCGGCGCCGGTGCCCCACACGTTGTCCGCGTCGGTGAACAGCGTGCCGGTGCCCGAGGTCTTGTGGGCCAGGTTGTACGTCTTGTGGCCGCCGCGCGAGGTGTCGTACAGCTGGTACGTCGAGCCCGACAGGTTCGTGGTCAGGCTGACGCTGCCCGAGTACAGCGTCTTGCCGGTGCCGGTGGCGTTCTCGACGCCCTGGTACTCGAAGAGCTTCTTGCCGGTGGCGGCGTCGGTGATGACGTGCAGCTGGTTCGGGGTGCCGTCGTCCTGCAGGCCGCCGACGACCGTCTCGTAGGCGAGGACGGGCTTGCCCGAGCCGGCCCAGATCACCTTGCGGGCGCCGTCGGCCGCGGACTTGGTGGAGCCCAGCGTCTTGGCGGCGCTGACCGCCTGCTTCTCGGCCTTGGCCGGGGTGAGCTGCGCCTTGAGGGAGGCGACCTTGATGGCCGCCTTGACGGCTCTGGTCACGCCCTCGGTCCTGCCGGCCTTGGAGGTGTGGACGACGAGGTCGCCGCCGAGGACCGGCAGGCCCGCGTAGGTGCGCTCGTAGCGGGTGTGCGTGGTGCCGTCGGCGTCCTTGACGACGTCCTTGACGACCAGCTTCTCCTTGGCGCCCAGGCCTATCTTCTGCGCCGTCTCGGCGACGTCCGCCTGCGCCTTCTTGATCAGGGAGACGCGGGTGGCGGCCGAGAGCGCGGTGGGGGCGGCCGCCGGGCGGGCCGCGGTCGCGGCGTCCGCCCTGGTGGGGGCGGCGGCCGCGGTACCGGTGGTCAGACCGGTGGTGAGCAGGGCTCCGGCCGCGACGGCGGTGGCGATGGCCAGAGTCGAGCGCTTGTGACGCGCGTAGAGGGGGGTCACACAAGCTCCTTGTGGTGGGGGAGTCCTCGCCCGGCGTGGGGATGCCGGGTCGCGGGTTGCTTGAGGTTGTGCGGCGGTTGTGAGGAAGAGTGACATCCAGGCGCGTACATGTCAGTCCCCTCAAGTGATGTTGGCCGAAAAACGTCGTCCAGGTGAACATTGCAGGCGTGTAAACCGAGTTGGCGCCGGTAAAGGGCCAACCTTCGGGACGTAAGGCGACGGCAAAAAGGGGCGCCGCCCCGGGGAGTCGAACCACCGGGGCGGCGCCCTGAATTCGGGGCTTGAGGCCTTAGGGGCCCGCGGCCTACGGGAAGGTGAGCTTCCAGCTGTTGATCGTGCCGACGTCCTGCGCGGCCTGGTCCTGGACCCTCAACTTCCAGGTGCCATTGGCTGATTCGGTGGAGGCGTTCACCGTGTAGGTGTCCGTCACGTTGTCCGCAGAGTCGGAGGAGCTGAAGTTCTTCAGCCGGTAGGCGGTGCCCGACGGGCCGATCAGATCGATCACCAGGTCGCCGCGCCAGGTGTGAGTGATGTTCGGCGTGACCTGCAAGTTGGACGGTGCGTTTCCGGTCCGCCCGGAGACCGTGATCGACGAGGTGACGGCGGGGCCGTTGTCCGGAATCGACACCGCGGTCGTGCTCTCGTACGACGTCCCGGTGCCGCCCCCGCCGCCGGAGCGCGAGCCGACCGCCACGCCCGCCCAGGCGTCCTGCACCGCCTTGTACTCGGCGGAGGTGGTGCCGTAGAGCTCGCCGGCCGCCGCGAGGGTGCCGGTGCGCGCCGAGGCGTAGTTGGTGGTGGACGTGAACTTGGTGGTCAGCGCCCGGTACCAGATCTGCAGTGCCTTGGCGCGGCCGATCCCGGTGACCGGCAGGCCGTCGGCGGTGGGCGAGTTGTAGCTGACGCCGTTGATCACCTTGGCGCCGCTGCCCTCGCTCAGCAGGTAGAAGAAGTGGTTGGCGGGGCCGGACGAGTAGTGCACGTCCAGACCGCCGAGGCCCGAGTACCAGCTGTCCTTGGACGCGCCGTCCTTGCTGGGCTTGTCCATGTAGCGCAGCGGGGTGCCGTCGCCGTTGATGTCGATCTTCTCGCCGATGAGGTAGTCGCCGACGTCGGAGGAGTTCGCGGCGTAGAACTCCACGCCGGTGCCGAAGATGTCGGAGGTCGCCTCGTTCAGGCCGCCCGACTCGCCGCTGTAGTTGAGCCCGGCCGTGTTCGACGTGACGCCGTGGCTCATCTCGTGCCCGGCGACGTCGAGCGAGGTCAGCGGGTCCGCGTTGCCGGAGCCGTCGCCGTAGGTCATGCAGAAGCAGCTGTCGTCCCAGAACGCGTTCACGTACGAGTTGCCGTAGTGGACGCGGGAGTAGGCGCCGACGCCGTTGTTCTTGATGCCGGAGCGGCCGAACGTGTTCTTGTAGAAGTCCCAGGTGACCGCGGCGCCGTAGTGGGCGTCCGCGCCGGCGGTGGCCGCGTTCGACGTGGTGCCGTTGCCCCAGGTGTTGCTGGTCTGCGAGAACAGCGTGCCAGTGCCCGAGGTGCCGTGGTTGAGGTTGTACGTCTTGTGGTTGCCGCGGTCGCCGTCGGTCAGGTTGTAGTTCGAGCCCGACTGCGTCGTGGTCAGCGAGACCGTGCCGCTGTACTGCGTGTTGCCGGTGCCGGTGGCGTTCTCGATGCCCTGGTACTCGAAGAGCTTCTTGCCGGTGGCGGCGTCGGTGATGACGTGCAGCTGGTTCGGCGTGCCGTCGTCCTGGAAGCCGCCGATGACGGTCTCGTAGGCGAGGACCGGCTTGCCGCTCGCCGCCCAGATCACCTTGCGGGCGCTGTCCGCGGTGGCCTTGGTCCCGCCCAGGGCCTTCGCGCGGCTCACCGCCTGCTTCTTGGCGGCCGCCTTCGTGATGTCCGGGGTGACGTCGGAGACCTTGATGGCCGCGTTCGTCGCCTTGATGACGCGCTCGGTGGCGCCCGACTTGGCGGTGTCGACGACGAGGTCGCCGCCGAGGACCGGCAGGCCCGCGTAGGTGCGCTCGTAGCGGGTGTGCAGGGTGCCGTCGGCGTCCTTGACGACGTCGCGGGCGACGAGCTTCTCCTTCGCCCCGAGGCCGATGTCACGAGCCGTCTGGCCGCGGGCCGTGTCGGCGTCGCGCAGCAACTCGGCGCGCTGCGAGGGGGAGAGCTTGACGGCCGCGTGGGCCGGGTTGCCCTTGGCGGCGGAGGCCTGCGCCGGGGCGGCGGAGGCGGCGCCCGACTGGACGGCCGCGGCGAGCAGGGCGGTGACGCCGGCTATGGCGAGGGTGTGGGAGGTGCGTCTGCGAGAGGAACTGCTTCTCAACACTGACTCCTTCTGCGTGGTCGCGGATCGCGCGACCAGGGGAGATCCGGACGGTGGGTCGACCGCCCGGGCAGAACTGGGGTGGAGCTGTGGGGTTGCTGTGTTGAAGCTGTGGGAAGGGTGGCAGGAGATTGACCGCCTGTCAGGAGCGCGTCAGGAACTTGGCCAGAAATAGTTCGTTGACCGGATATCCGTGTTCGCTATACGAACATGCCGCTGGCCTATGAGCCGATCACCCGGCCCGTGACGCGATCACGCGGGGTGCGATCCCTCCCCGTGCCACGTCCCCCACAGCGCCGCGTACGCGCCGCCCGCCGCCACCAGCTGCTCATGGGTGCCCAGTTCGGTGAGCCGGCCGTTCTCCATCACGGCCACGCGGTCCGCGTCGTGCGCGGTGTGCAGCCGGTGCGCGATCGCGATGACCGTGCGGCCCTCCAGCACGGCGGCCAGGGCGCGCTCGGTGTGACGGGCGGTCGCCGGGTCCAGCAGCGCCGTCGCCTCGTCGAGGATCAGGGTGTGCGGGTCGGCCAGCACCACGCGCGCCAGGGCCAGTTGCTGCGCCTGCGAACCGTCGGTGTGCCGGCCCCCGTCGCCGAGCGGGGTGTCCAGGCCGTCCGGCAGCTCGCGCACCCACTCCCCGGCGCCCACCGCAGCGAGCGCCGCCCACAACTCCTCGTCCGTGGCGTCCGGTTCGGCCACGAGCAGGTTGTCGCGGACCGTGCCGAGGAACACGTGGTGCTCCTGGGTGACCAGGACGACCTGCCGGCGCAGCTGCTCGGGACCGAGGTCGACGACGGGCACACCGCCGACGGTCACCGATCCCTCGGTCGGCGCCTCGACCCCCGCCAGGAGCCGGCTCAGGGTCGTCTTCCCGGCCCCCGAGGGGCCCACGACCGCCAGCCGTTCCCCGGGCCGTACGGTCAGGTCGACCCCGTGCAGCACCTCGCCGCCGCGGTCGTAGGCGTACCGGACCCCCGACACGTCGATCCGGTCGCCGGCCGGTGTCGGCGAGCCGTCCCGCACCGCCCGCGGCGCCCGGGCCAGGCCCTCGACGCGGGCGAACGAGGCCCCGCTGTTCTGCAGTTGCTCGATCCGCATCAGGATCTCGTCGAGTGGCCCGCTCAGCCGCTGCAGATAAAGGGCGGCCGCCACCACCGCGCCCAGGCTCAGCGTGCCCCGTCCGTGCAGCAGCCCGCCGGTCAGCAGGACCGCGGCCACCGGGAGGAGGTAGGACACCTCCACCACGGGGAAGAACACGCTCCGCAGGAACAGCGTGTACAGCCGGGTGCGCCGGGACGTCTCCAGCGCGTCCCGGGCCGCCCTCACACGCCGCTCCTGAAGTCGCAGCGCCTCGACCGTGCGGGCACCGGCCGCCGTCGCCGCGACGATCTCCGCCACCTCCGAGGTGGCGGCTCCCTCGGCGAGATAGCCGTCCCGGGCGCGCCGCAGATACCAGCGCACGCCCCACCCGATGGGCACCAGACCGAGCAGACCGCACGCGCCCAGCAGCGGGTGCAGCGCGAACACGGCGGCGAGCAGGAACAGCGCCTGCACGCCGTTGATGAGCAGGTCCGGGCCCGCGTCGCGCAGGGTGGTGCCGACCAGCGCCACGTCTCCCGTGCCGCGCGCGGTCAGATCACCGGTGCCGGCCCGCTCCACGACCGACGCGGGCAGCGCGAGCGCGCGGTCGACGAACTCCTCCCGCACCCGGGCCAGCGTCCGCTCGCCGAAGCGATGGCCGACATAGCGCGCCCAGCGGGCCAGCAGCAGCTGCGCGAGCGAGCAGAGCAGGATCCACAGGGCCAGCCGGTCGACGGCGCCCACGCCCCCGCCGGCCCGCACCTCGTCCACGATCCGCCCCACCAGCCAGGGCCCGGCCAGCCCGGCGCCGGCGGCGCACGCGTTGAGCGCCAGTACGGCGGCGAAGGCCCGGACGTCGGCGCGCACGAGCCGCACCATCGCGCGCCGCACGTCGGCGCGTTCGGCGACGGGAAGGCGCCCGGTGGGGTCCGGTGTCACCGTACGAGGGGAAGGCGATGTCACCGGACGACCTCCTCGGCGTCCACGTCCCGGGCCACCAGCGCCCGGTAGGCGGGTTCCGTGTCGAGCAGTTCGCGGTGGCTCCCGGCCGCCACGGCCGCTCCGTCCACCAGGAAGTACACGGTGTCCGCCCGGTCCAGCACGAGCGGGGACGTCGTCGTGACCAGCGTCGTACGGCCCTGCCGCGCCGCGCGCAGCCGCTCGGCGACCCGCGCCTCGGTGTGGGCGTCCAGGGCCGACGTCGGCTCCACGGCGAGCAGCACCTCGGGGTCGGCGAGCAGGGCGCGCACCAGCCGCACCCGCTGGCGCTGGCCGCCGGAGAGGTTGCGGCCCTGGGCCTCGATCACCGAGTCGAGCCCGTCCGGCAGCCCGTGCACGACGTCCTCGGCGACCGCCGTGCGCAACGCCCGCTCGATGTCCTCCCGCGCCCGCTCCCGCCGCCCGCAGACCAGGGAGCGCAGCGTCTGCGCGAACAGGTCCGCCTCGTGGTCGGCGACCAGGACGCGCTCCCTGATCCGCGCCACCGGGATGTCGGCCAGCGGAACCTCGCCCCAGGTCGCCGCCGAGGGCGTGTATCCCCCCAGCCGGTCGACGACGGCCGCCGCGTCGGACGGGCGGGCGGCGGCCAGCGCGGTCAGCCCGCCCGGCCGGACCCGCACCCCCGACTCGGGGTCGCACAGTTCCGCGGGCCCCTCCGGCGCGTCACGGGTGCCGGTGTCGGCGAGGGGCTCGAGCCGCAGGAACCGCACGACACGGCGGGCCGCCACCAGCCCCCGGCTGATCTGGTAGCCGCACTCCACCCAGAAGGCGACCGGGCCCACCAGCACCGCCACATAGCCGTAGACGGACACCAACTGGCCGACGGTGATGAGTCCTTGGGCGGCCAGCCGGGCCGCCAGCCAGGTCACCAGGGCCAGGAACAGCGTCGGCAGGCCCACCCCGAGCGCCTGGACCCAGCTGGTGACCGCGCCGACCCGGTAGCCCTGCCGGCGCAGGCGCTGCGAGTCGCGCCGGAATGCCTGCGCGAACAGCCCCTTGCCGCCGAGGCCGTTGAGGACCCGCAGCCCGCCCGCGAGGTCGGCGATCCGGGCGGTCAGCACGCCCTGCCGCTCCCGGTACTCGCTCTCCGCGCCCTGCAGCCGGGCCAGCAGCGGGCCCACGAGGACGACGATCACGGGCATGCCGAGCAGGACCACGGCCGCCACCAGCGCAGAGACGGACAGCAGCAGACCGGCGACCACGAGGTAGGCGACCACCGCCCCGACGCCGGGCCCCACCACCGTCAGCGACTGGCTGATCGTCTGCACGTCGCCCACGCCGATCGTGACGACCTCCCCGGCCCCCACCCGGCCCCGCAGCGCGGCCCCCAGCCGCACCGCCTGGTCCACGACCACCTTCACCGTGCGGAAGTTGGCGTCCATGCGCACCCGGGTCATGGTGCGGTGCCGCATGATGCTCAGCCAGGCGTTGAACGCCCCGACCGCGAACAGCACCGCCGTCCAGCCCGCCAGCGCCGGGAAGTTACCCGGCACCAGCCCGTCGTCGATCGCCCGGGACAGCAGATAGGGGGTCGCCGCCAGCAGGACCATCCACACGCTGCCCAGCACCGCCCCGGTGGCGCATCTGCCGGGCTGGCAGCGCACCAGCCACAGCAGATAGCGGGCGCCGCCACGACGGTCGGGCTCCCCGGGCTCCTCGTACGCGTCGATCACCTGTCCCCCTGGAAGGTCGCACCACAGATCACTCGTCCCGGCGCGAGGTCACGCCAGACTGTCCCGCCACGCCCGGTGCAGATCCGCGAACCGGCCGGTGCCCGCGACGAGTTCGGCCGGTGTGCCGTCCTCGACGATCCGGCCGTGCTCCATCACCAGGACCCGGTCGGCGATCTCCACCGTCGACAGCCGGTGGGCGATGACGACCGCCGTACGGCCGCGCAGGACCGTCGACATGGCGCGCTGCACGGCCCGCTCACCGGGGACGTCCAGCGAGCTGGTCGCCTCGTCGAGGATCAGCACGGCCGGGTCCGCCAGCAACGCCCTCGCGAACGCCACGAGTTGACGCTGACCGGCGGAGATGCGGCCGCCCCGCTTGCGTACGTCGGTGTCGTACCCGTCGGGCAGCGCCTCGATGAAGTCGTGCGCGCCGATCGCCTTCGCGGCCCGCTCGATCTCCTCACGGCTCGCCTCCGGCCGCCCGACGGCGATGTTCTCGGCGACCGTGCCGGAGAACAGGAACGCCTCCTGCGTCACCATCACCACCCCGCGCCGCAGTTCGGGCACGGACAGCTCGCGCAGGTCGACGCCGTCGAGCAGGACCCGCCCCTCGGACGGGTCGTAGAAGCGGGCGAGCAGCTTCGCCAGCGTCGACTTGCCCGCGCCGGTGGTGCCGACGACCGCGACCGTCTGCCCGGCCGGCAGCGTGAGGTCGAAGCGGGGCAGGACCTCGCCGCCGGTGCGGTAGCCGAAGCGCACGCCGTCGAAGACGACCTCGCGGCCCGGGCCCCGGCCGTCGGCGAGGGCGGGAAGCCGCACGGGCGCCGAGGGCTCCGGGACGGAGGGCGTCTGCGCGAGCAGGCCGGCGATCTTCTCCAGCGAGGCCGCCGCCGACTGGTAGGCGTTCAGGAACATGCCGAGCCGGTCGATGGGGTCGTACAGCCGGCGCAGGTACAGCACCGCGGCCGCCAGCACGCCGAGCTCCAGTGAGCCGTCCGCCACCCGGTAGGCGCCCCACAGCACGATCGCCGCGACGGCGGTGTTGGCGACCAGCCGGGAGCCCACGACATAGCGGGCCATCTCCAGCATCGCGTCGCCGTTGGTCCGCTCGTGGCGCCGGTTGAGCACCCCGAACTCGGCGTCGTTGGCGGCCTCCCGGCGAAAGGCACGCACCGGGCGGATGCCGTTCATCGTCTCGACGAACTTCACGATCACGGCCGCGATGGCCGTCGACCGCACCCGGTACACCCGTCCCGCACGCCGCTGGTAGAGCCGAACCAGCAGATACAGCGGCACGAACGACGCCACCGCCAGTGCCCCGATGCCCGGATCCAGCCACAGCAGCATCGCCGAGATGGACACGAAGGACAGGACGACCGTCACGAGCTCCTGCAGGCCCTCGTTCAGCAGCTCGCGCAGCGACTCCACGTCCGTGGTGGAGCGCGAGATCAGTCGGCCGCTCGTGTACCGCTCGTGGAAGTCGATGCTCAACGCCTGCGCGTGCCGGAAGATCCGGCCCCGCAGGTCCAGCAGCACGTCCTGGCTGACCCGGGCCGAGGTCAGGATGAACGCCGACTGCAGCACCCCCGAGGCCAGCGCGCACAGCAGATAGGCGACGGCCACCAGCACCAGCGGCCCGTGGTCGTCGCGCCGGAACGCCGGTACGGCGTTGTCGATCGCGTACGCCACCAGCAGCGGGCCCGCCTGCACCGCCGCCTGCTGGAGCAGCAGCAGGAACCCGGCCAGGGCGACACCTGACCTGCGCGGGGCGAGCAGTGAGCGCAGCAGCCCGGCGGTGGCGCCCGCGGGAGTGGGCAGCACGTCCCGGTCGAAGGGGTCGGAGGGGCCCGCGGGGCGCGGGAGGTCCGGTTCGTCGTCGGCCGTGGACACGGACGTCGAGGGTGCCGTCATCGCTCGTCCTCCGCTTCCTGGGCGCCCGACATCAGGTGGGCGTACTCGGCGTTGCCGCGCAGCAGTTCGTGGTGGGTGCCCACGGCCGCGATACGGCCCCCGGACAGCAGGGCGACCCGGTCGGCGAGCAGCACGGTGGACGGGCGGTGCGCCACGATGAGCGCCGTGGTCTCGGCCAGCACGTCCCGCAGGGCGGCCTCCACGGCGGCCTCCGTGTGCACGTCCAGCGCCGACAGGGGGTCGTCCAGGACGAGGAACCGGGGCCGGCCGACGACGGCCCGGGCGAGCGCGAGGCGTTGGCGCTGGCCGCCGGACAGGCTCAGGCCCTGCTCGCCGACCTGCGTGTCCGTGCCCTGTGGCAGCGCGTGCGCGAACTCGGCCTGCGCCACCGACAGGGCGCGGTTCAGCTCGGCGGCCCCGGCCCGGTCGCCGGCGCCCATGAGCACGTTCTCCCCGACGCTCGCGGAGAACAGGGTCGGTTCCTCGAAGGCCACGGCCACCTTGGCGCGCAGCTCCTCGCGGGACATGGCGGTGATGTCCTCGCCGTCCAGGGTGATGCGACCCGAGGTGATCTCGTGCAGGCGCGGGACGAGCGCGGTGAGGGTGGTCTTGCCGCTTCCGGTGGCACCGACCAGCGCCATGGACTCGCCGGGACGGATGTGAAGGTCGATCCGGTCCAGGACGGGGGGTGAGCCGTCCGGGGCGTCGGGGTAGCGGAAGCGGACGTCGTGGAAGCGCAGGCCGCTGTCCAGCGACGGCCGCACGGCGGATCGCCCGGAGTCCTCCTGCTCCTCGTCCAGTACCTCGAAGTACCGTTCGGTGGCCGTCGCCGCCTCCTGGCTCATCGCCAGCAGGAAGCCGATGGAGTCCACCGGCCACCGCAGCGCGAGCGCCGTCGACAAGAACGCCACCAGCGTCCCCGCCGACAGCGAACCGTCCGCCACCCGCACGGTCCCCAGCACCAGCGCCGCCCCGATGGCCAGTTCCGGCAGCGTCACGATGACGCCGAAGATCGTGGCCAGCAGCCCCGCCTTGCGCAGCTCCGTCCCGCGCAGCGTCCGCGACAGCTCCCGGAAGGCCCGTTCCTGGCTGCGGTGGCGCCCGAAGCCCTTGATGATGCGGATGCCGAGCACGCTCTCCTCGACGACCGTCGTCAGATCGCCGACCTGGTCCTGCGCGAGCCGTGCCACGCGCGCGTACCGCTTCTCGAAGATCACGCAGGTGACCACGACGGGCACGGCCGGCACCAGGATCACCAGGCCCAGCGTCCAGTCCTGGAGCAGCATGATGGTCACACCGACCAGGATCGTCACGCCGTTGACCAGCAGGAACGTCAGCGGAAAGGCGAGGAACTGGCGCAGCAGCATCAGGTCCGTCGTGCCGCGCGAGAGCAACTGTCCCGAAGCCCACCGGTCGTGGAAGGCGACCGGCAGCCGCTGCAGGTGCCCGTACAGCGTGGCCCGCATGCCCGCCTCGACGCCGGACAGCGGCCGCGCCACCAGCCAGCGCCGCAGCCCGAACAGCAGCGCCTCGGCCACCCCGAGGAGCAGCAGGTACAGCGCGCCGAGCCACACGCCCGCCGGGTCGCGGTCGGCCACGGGGCCGTCGACCATCCACTTCAGCACCAGCGGGATGACGAGACCCGCGCAGGAGGCGACGATCGCCACGCACGCGGCCGTCACCAGCCGCGCCCGCACGGGCCGGACATGGGGCCACAGGCGGAGCAGGGTGCGTACCGCCGACCGGTCCTTGGTGGTTGCACGTGTCGTGGGCATCAGGGGTGAGCCTACGGATCGGCACTGACAACGCCCACCGAGTTTTGGCCGGACCGGAATCGGCCCATGGTCCTACGACCTGCGCGTTCGAGCGGCCGCACGGGAGCGGCGGCGGGGTCGTAGGGCCGCATCCACCGATCGGCTGATGCGGCTTCGAGCGCGACGGCCGATGTGGCCGGACCCCGCCTTTGGCGACGCTGGTGCCATGTCCGTCATCGAAGTCACCGACCTGCGCAAGAGTTACGGCGGCCGGCCCGCCGTCGACGGGGTCTCCCTCGCCGTCGAGGAGGGCGAGATCTTCGGGATCCTCGGCCCGAACGGCGCCGGCAAGACCACCACCGTCGAGTGCGTCGAGGGGTTGCGCGTCCCCGACGCCGGCCGCGTCCGCGTCACCGGCCTCGACCCCGTCGCCGACCACGCACGCGTGGCCCGCGTCCTGGGCGCCCAGCTCCAGCAGAGCGAGTTGCAGCCCAAGCTCACCGTCCGCGAGGCGCTGGAGCTGTACGCCTCCTTCTACCCCAGCCCGCTCGACTGGGCGCCGCTCGCCGAACGCCTCGGCCTCACCGCACAGCTCACCACCCGGTTCGCCAAGCTGTCGGGCGGTCAGAAGCAACGCCTGTTCATCGCCCTGGCGTTGATCGGCAACCCCCGTGTCGTCGTCCTCGACGAACTCACCACCGGCCTCGACCCGCGGGCCCGCCGGGACACCTGGCAGCTCATCGAGGACGTCCGGGCGAGCGGGGTGACGGTGCTGCTGGTCACCCACTTCATGGAGGAGGCCCAGCGGCTGTGCGATCGGATCGCCGTCATCGACAAGGGGCGGGTGGCCGCCCTGGACACCCCGGCCGGCCTGATCCGGCGCTCGGCGGGCGCCACGGTCATCAGCTTCACCCCGTCCGCCCCGCTGGACGACGGTGACCTGGCCGCCCTGCCCGCGCTCGCCTCCGTCGACCGCAAGGACGGCCGGATCACGCTGGCCGGCACCGACGAGACCGTCAACGCCGTCATCACCCTGCTCGCCCGCCACCGCGTCACCGCCCACCAGCTGCGCGTCGTGGACGCCACGCTCGACGACGCCTTCCTGGACCTGACGAAGGCCGACACGAAGGCCGACACGGCCGACACGGCCGACACGAAGGAGACCGCGTCATGAGCACCGCCGTCCTGCGGACCGAGGTCCGGCTCTTCCGCCGCGAACCCGGCGCGATCTTCTGGATCCTGCTCTTCCCGACCCTGCTGCTGGTGATCCTCGGCTCGATCCCCGGCTTCCGGGAGCACCAGAGCGACCTCGGCGGACTGCGCACCATCGACGTCTACGTCCCGGTCGCCGTACTGCTCGGCCTGATCGTCGGCGGCCTGCAGTCCATGCCGCAGACCCTCACCGGCTACCGCGAGCGCGGCATCCTGCGCCGGATGGCCACCACACCCGTCCGCCCCTCCGCCCTGCTGTCCGCGCAGATGGCGGTGTACGGCGGCGCGGCCCTGGCCTCGGCGCTGCTCGCCCTCGTGACCGGGCGGCTGGCCTTCGGCGTACGGCTGCCCGAGCAGCCCCTCGGCTACCTCCTCGCGCTGCTCCTGGCCGTCCTGGTCGCCCTCGCTCTCGGATCGGTGGTGTCGGCGCTGTCCCGTACGACGAAGATCGCGGGCGCGATCGGATCGGCCGTGTTCTTCCCGTCGATGTTCTGCGCGGGCGTGTGGCTGCCGGTGCAGTCCATGCCGCACCTGATGGCGAGGATCGTCGACTGCACGCCCTTCGGCGCCGCCGCGCAGGCCCTGAACCAGGCGGCGGCCGGGCACTGGCCCGGCTGGGGCCACCTCGGCGTGCTGGCCGTGTGGATCCTGCTGCTGACCGGCGCGGCCGTGCGCTGGTTCCGCTGGGAGTAGGGACGGGGCCGTGCAGACTGAGGACATGACCGGGGTGGACACGCAGATCGAGCGGCGCTGGGAGCAGTTCCACACCTGGGGGCCGTACGGGCTGCTGTTCATCGGTCTCGTCCCCGCCCTCGCCACCGCCGACCCGCACGCCGGCCCGGCCAAGTGGTACACCGGCTGGGCCCTGATCGGCGCGGCGGTCGTCCTGCAGCTGTGGTGGCACAGCACCCGCCCCCAGGGCCCCGACCGCCGCCGCGTCCCCTCCGGGGCCGGGACCGTGTACTACGCCGTCCGCTGGGCGCTGGCCTTTGCCCTCACCTGGCTCAACCCGTTCTTCGCGTTCTACGCCGCGACCGGCTACATGGACGCCGACGAGACGATCCCGGGCAGCCGGTGGCAGCGGCTCGGGCTGTTCGCGAGTGCTGTCACCGTGGCCGGCGCGCAGGCCGGCGGGATGCCGTTCCACGGCGCGGTCCAGTGGCTGGTCTTCCTCGCGCTGCTGGCCGCCAACTCCGGTCTGCAGATGGTGGTCGCCCATCTCACCGAGCAGGAGACACGGCGGGCCCGCGAGCGGACCGAGACCATCACCGAACTGGAGCGCACCAACGCCGCGTTGCAGCAGGCGCTCGACGAGAACGCCGCCCTTCACGCCCAACTCCTGGTCCAGGCACGGGAGGCGGGTGTCGCCGACGAGCGGCGGCGGCTGGCCGCCGAGATCCACGACACCATCGCCCAGGGCCTGACCGGCATCATCGCCCAGCTCCAGGTCGTGGCGAACACCCCCGACGAGGCGGCGGCCCGCGAACACGTGGGCCGTGCCGTGGAGCTGGCCCGCCACAGCCTGGGGGAGGCCCGCCGCTCCGTCCACAACCTCGCCCCGGCCGCCCTGGACAACGACGGGTTGCCCCAGGCGTTGAAGAAGACGGTCTTCGCATGGGGCGAACGCACCGGCGTACGGGCCGACTTCACCGTCACCGGCACCGCCGAGCAACTGCACGGCGAAGTGGCGGCCACCCTGCTGCGCATCGTCCAGGAGGCCCTGTCCAACGCCGCCCGCCACGCCCGGGCCACCCGCGTCGGGGTCACCCTGTCCTTCATGGGCGACGAGGTCGTCCTCGACATCCGCGACGACGGCACCGGCTTCGATCCGGCCGCCGTACCGGCCCGCACCGCCTCCGGAGGCTTCGGCCTGGACGGCATGCGGGCCCGCGCCGAGCGCATCGCCGGCTCCCTGACCGTCGAGTCCGAGCCTGGGCACGGCACGGCGCTGTCGGCTCGCGTACCGTTGGTCCGCCATGACCGCTGACATCTCCGTGCTGATCGTCGACGACCATCCCGTCGTACGGGACGGTCTGCGCGGCATGTTCGAGTCCGCGCCCGGCTTCCGCGTCCTCGGCGAGGCCGCGAACGGCGTCGAGGCGGTCGAGCGGGCCGCCGCGCTCGATCCCGACGTGGTGCTGATGGACCTGCGCATGCCGGGCGGCGGCGGGGTCGACGCCATCGCCGAGCTCACCCGGCGCGGCGCCCGCGCCAAGGTGCTCGTGTTGACGACGTACGACACCGACACCGACACCCTTCCGGCGATCGAGGCCGGCGCCACGGGCTACCTCCTCAAGGACGCCCCGCGCGACGAGCTGTTCACCGCCGTGCGCGCCGCCGCCGAGGGCCGCACCGTCCTCTCCCCGGCCGTCGCCTCCCGCCTGGTCTCCGCGGTGCGTGCCCCCGGCAACGAGCCCCTCTCGGCCCGCGAGCGCGAGGTGCTGGCCCTGGTCGCCCGGGGCACCTCCAACCGTGAGATCGCCCGCGAACTGTTCATCAGCGAGGCGACGGTGAAGACCCACCTCACCCACCTGTACGCCAAGCTGGGCGTGAACGACCGCGCGGCCGCGGTGGCCACCGCCTACCAGCGGGGCATCCTCGGTTAGGGCCTGCCGTTTGGATCAGCTCGGCGTCGCGGAGCCTGCCACGCACTCCCCCGGAGGGGGCACTCCCAACCGCGTTGTCGTCACTCGCCGACTCCCCCACCCTCGGCTTCGCTCGAGCGGGGGGACCCCCATCGCGTCGACTCCCTCCTCCGCCTTGCAGCCGCACGCACCAGACCCCGCTCGGCTCGGCCACGACGCACCGTCCCCTGCAACCGACCCGATCCAAACGACAGGCCCTGGCTCATCCGGCCACCCGCAGCAGCAGGACCGAGCGGGCCGGGACCGTGATCGCCGCTCCTGCCCGGTGCGTCGTCCCCGGTTCCTCCGCCTGTGTCTCGCGTGAGGTGTCGACGACCACCTCGTACCGCTCGGCCCAGGGCGGCCCCGGCAGCACGAAGCCCGACGGGCGGTCACCGGCGTGCAGGACGGCGAGGAAGCTGTCGTCGAGGATCGCCTCGCCGCGCTCGTCGCGGCCCGGGATGTCCCGTCCGGAGAGGTACATGCCGAGCGTGGCGGCGGGCGCGTACCAGTCCCGTTCCGTCATCTCCGCACCGCGCGCGGTGAACCAGGCCAGGTCGCGCAGGCCGTCCGCCGAGTGCGCGCGGCCCGAGAAGAAGGCGCGGCGGCGCAGCACCGGGTGGCGGTGGCGCAGCGCGATCAGCCGGGAGGTGAGGTCGAACAGCGCCTTCCAGCCGGGCTCCGCCAGCAGTCCCCAGTCCAGCCAGCCGATCTCGTTGTCCTGGCAGTAGGCGTTGTTGTTGCCGCGCTGGGTGCGGCCCAGCTCGTCACCGGCGACGAGCATCGGCACGCCCGTCGACAGCAGCAGCGTGGTCAGCAGGTTCCGCAGCTGCCGCCGCCGCAGGGCCCGTACGCGCTCGTCGTCGGTCTCGCCCTCCGCCCCGCAGTTCCAGGACCGGTTGTCGTCCGTGCCGTCGCGGTTGCCCTCGCCGTTGGCCTCGTTGTGCTTGCGTTCGTACGACACCAGGTCGCGCAGGGTGAAACCGTCGTGCGCGGTGATGAAGTTGACGGAGGCGTAGGGCCGCCGGCCGCCCCAGGCGTACAGGTCGCTGGAGCCCGACAGGCGGTAGCCGAGGTCGCGCACATCGGGCAGCGCGCCGCGCCAGAAGTCCCGTACGGCGTTGCGGTACCGGTCGTTCCACTCCGTCCACAGCGGCGGGAAGGCGCCCACCTGGTAGCCGCCGGAGCCCACGTCCCACGGCTCGGCGATCAGCTTCACGCGCCTGAGCACCGGGTCCTGGGCGATGACCGCGAGGAACGGCGAGAGCATGTCGACGTCGTGCATCGAACGGGCCAGCGCGGCGGCCAGGTCGAAGCGGAAGCCGTCGACGCCCATCTCCGTCACCCAGTAGCGCAGCGAGTCGGTGATGAGGCGCAGCACGTGCGGCTGCACCACGTGCAGGGTGTTGCCGCAGCCGGTGTAGTCGGCGTAGCGGCGCGCGTCCGACTGAAGCCGGTAGTAGCCGCGGTTGTCGATGCCCTTCAGAGAGAGAGTGGGGCCCAGCTCACCCGCCTCGGCCGTGTGGTTGTAGACGACGTCCAGGATCACCTCGATGCCGGCCGCGTGCAGCGCCCGTACCATCCGCTTGAACTCGCCGACCTGCTGTCCGGTCGTACCGGAGGCGGCGTACCCGGCGTGCGGGGCGAAGTAGCCGATGGAGTTGTAGCCCCAGTAGTTCCTCAGGCCGCGGCGCAGCAGGTGGTCCTCGTGGGCGAACTGGTGCACGGGCAGCAGTTCGACGGCCGTGACGCCCAGCTTCACCAGGTGCTCGATCGCCGCCGGGTGCGCGAGGCCCGCGTACGTGCCGCGCAGCTCCTCCGGGATGCCCGGGTGCAGCTGCGTGAAGCCCTTCACGTGCAGTTCGTAGATGACCGAGTCCGCCCACGGGGTCTTCGGGCGGCGGTCGTCGGACCAGTCGTCGTCGTCGTGGACGACGACGCCCTTGGGGACGAACGGCGCCGAGTCCCGCTCGTCGCGCACGGTGTCCGCGACGTGCTGCTGCGGCCAGTCGCGCACATGGCCGTACACCTCCGGCGGCAGGCCGAAGTCGCCGTCCACCGCGCGCGCGTAAGGGTCGAGCAGCAGCTTGGCCGGGTTCCAGCGGCCACCCGTCCACGGGTCCCAGCGGCCGTGCACCCGGTAGCCGTACCGCTGCCCGGGCCCGACCCCAGGCACGAAGCCGTGCCAGATCTCGTGGGTCAGCTCGGTCAGGCGGACCCGCGTCTCCTTGCCCCGCTCCTCGAACAGGCACAGCTCCACCGCCTCCGCGCCGCCCGCCCACAGCGCGAAGTTGGTGCCCGCCACCCCGTCCGGCCCGGTACGGAACCGGGCGCCCAGCGGCGTCGGCGCACCCGGCCGCACGGGCACGCCCGGCACCCTGCGGACCCCGCCGTCGACCACGACGGCGGGGCGCACGCCCTCCTCGGCCACCGCCTTCTGCTCGGCTGCGCTGGACACCTGTCGGCCTCCCACGGCTCGTGGAACGGAATGGAAAGGGTGTGCGGCGTCCCGGCCGCGGTGTCCCTCACGCCGTCCTCCCCACTGTTCTGCCCAGAGCGTGGCTCGCACTCACGTTTCCCCAGGGCGGGGCCGCTCGTTGGGCCCCATGTGAAGGACGCACACAGGCGCGCGCGGCGCGCGGGGGCCGCACTGGCCGCCGTACTGACATGGGCCGGGCTTCTCGCCGGCTGTACCTCCCCGCCCCGGATCGACGAGGCCCTGGGCAAGCCTCCCGCCCCCGAGGACGTCATCCGGGTCTCACCGGACGACGGAAGCAAGAGCATCCGGCCCGACCAGCGGCTGGTGGTGCGGGTGCCCAGCGGGCGCCTGGAGTCCGTGAAGGTCGTCAAGGCGCAGGACGCGCAGGAGACCGAGGTGCCCGGCCACGTCTCCGATGACGGCCTGCGCTGGGAGCCGGACGAGCGCCGGCTCGCGCTCGCCGCCAAGTACACCGTCGACGCGGTCGCCCTGGACGGACACGGCCGCAGGTCGGCCCGCCACACGACCTTCACCACCTACGTCCCCGACGAGCGGTTCGTCGGCTACGTCACCCCCGAGAACCGCGCCACCGTCGGCACCGGCATGATCGTCTCCCTGGAGTTCAACCGGGAGATCGAGAACCGCGCGGCCGTGGAGCGCGCGATCCGGGTCACCGCCCGCCCTGCCGTGGAGATCCGCCCGCACTGGTTCGGCAGGGGGCGCCTGGACTTCCGTCCCGAGCACTACTGGAAGCCCGGCACGCAGGTCACGGTCGATCTGCGGCTGCGGGACGTCGAGGGGGCGCCCGGCGTCTACGGCATCCAGGACAGGACGTTCTCCTTCACCGTCGGCCGCAGCCAGGTCTCCCTGGTCGACGCGGCCCGGCACACCATGCAGGTGCGGCGGGACGGCGCGCTGCTGGCCACCGTGCCCGTCACGGCCGGCTCGCCCAAGCACACCACCTACAACGGCACGATGGTGGTGATGGAGATGCTCGAGGTCACCCGCATGAACAGCCGCACGGTCGGCTTCGGCGGCGAGTACGACATCCCGGACGTCCCGCACGCCATGCGCCTGACCGACTCCGGCACCTTCGTGCACGGCAACTACTGGGCGCCGGACGCCCCGGGCCGGGTCAACGTCAGCCACGGGTGCGTGGGGCTCAGGGACGTCAAGGGCGGCGGCTCCGGCACTCCCGCCGGCTGGTTCTTCGACCGCAGCCTGATCGGGGACGTGATCGAGGTGGTCCACAGCAATGACAAAAAGGTCGCTCCCGACAACGGCCTCGGGGGCTGGAACATGGGGTGGAAGGAGTGGAAAGCGGGCAGTTGATGTTGGGACGAAACGGTGACCTTCGGCTGACACGATTCTCAAAACCCTCCGGTTAATATGCGCGAATGCGCTGGGCTGGCGCACTGGGGTGGGGCCCGACCAGGCCCGGGAGGGGAGAACGACTTGAACGTGCGGCCGATATCGGGGGCGTCGGTTGACGCGCGCGGGCGGAGAGCCAAGGGGGTGCCGGCGCTGATACTCGGCGCCCTGCTCCTCACCGTCACCGCGTGCGGAGGGGGCGGCTCGGGCTCCGGGTCCGGTTCCGGGGATGCCAAGGGCAAGGGCGCGGACAGCGCGCAGAGCAAGCAGTCGGTGGCGGTCGTCGCCATCGCCCCGAAGGACGGCGCGACCTCCGTCGACACCAGCGGCGCGCTCAAGGTCAGCGCCACCAAGGGCAAGTTGACGCAGGTCGAGGTCAAGACCGCCAAGGGGGGGACGATAGCCGGGAAGATCACCGACGGCGGCGCCTCGTGGACGCCGTCCACCCACCTGGCCGCGTCCACGAAGTACACCGTGCACGCCGTCGCCAAGGACTCCGAGGGCCGCCAGGCGGCCGAGGACTCCAGCTTCACCACGCTGACCCCGAAGAACACCTTCGTCGGCAGCTTCACCCCCGAGGGCCGGTTCCACCGTCGGCGTCGGGATGCCGTTCTCGATCCGTTTCACCCGGGGCATCACGCACCCCGCGGACGTCGAGAAGGCCATCAACATCAAGACCGAGCCGGCCGTCGACGTCGAGGGCCACTGGTTCGGCAACGACCGCCTCGACTTCCGCCCGGAGAACTACTGGAAGTCCGGCACCAAGGTCACCGTCAGCCTGAACCTGGACGGCGTCGAGGGCCGCCCCGGCGTCTACGGCAAGCAGGCCAAGACCGTGAAGTTCACCATCGGCCGCAACCAGGTCTCGATCGTGGACGCCAAGAAGCACACCATGAAGGTCATGCGGGACGGCAAGGTGTACAAGACCCTTCCCGTCACCACCGGCAAGCCCGGCTACGACACCTGGAACGGCCAGATGGTCATCAGCGAGAAGCTGCGGGTGACCCGGATGAACGGCGACACGGTCGGCTACGGCGGCGAGTACGACATCAAGGACGTCCCGGACGCCATGCGGCTGACCGACTCGGGCACCTTCGCCCACGGCAACTACTGGGGCGGCGACGCCTTCGGCAACTACAACGCCAGCCACGGCTGCATCGGCCTGCGCGACACGCGCGGCGGCTACGACCGCTCGCTGTCGGGCGCCTGGTTCTTCGACCACTCCATCGTCGGCGACGTGGTGACGGTGAAGAACGCGCACGACGCCACCGTCGACCCGGCCAACGGGCTCAACGGCTGGAACATGTCGTGGGAGAAGTGGACGTCGTAGAAGTACGGTGATCGACGGCCCCGGTGTGAGGTACCGCACCGGGGCCGTTGCCGTTAGTGCCCGTTAACCTGCCTGCATGACCGTGAATCTCGAAGTCGCCGAAGGCGTCGGCACCATCCGTCTGGACCGTCCGCCAATGAACGCGCTGGACATCGCCACCCAGGACCGGCTCAAGGAGCTTGCCGAGGAGGCGACCCGGCGCGAGGACGTGCGGGCCGTGATCGTCTACGGCGGGGAGAAGGTGTTCGCGGCGGGCGCGGACATCAAGGAGATGCAGAACATGGACCACATGGCGATGGTCCTGCGCGCCCGCGCCCTGCAGGACTCGTTCACCGCGGTCGCCCGCATCCCCAAGCCCGTCGTCGCGGCGATCACCGGCTACGCCCTCGGCGGCGGCTGCGAACTCGCGCTGTGCGCGGACTTCCGCATCGCCGCGGACAACGCCAAGCTCGGCCAGCCGGAGATCCTCCTCGGCCTGATCCCGGGCGCCGGCGGCACCCAGCGGCTGTCCCGGCTGATCGGCCCCTCCAAGGCCAAGGACCTGATCTTCACCGGCCGTATGGTCAAGGCGGACGAGGCGCTGACGCTGGGCCTGGTCGACCGGGTCGTCCCGGCCGCCGAGGTGTACACCGCGGCGCACGCGTGGGCGGCGAAGCTCGCGCAGGGCCCGGCGCTCGCGCTGCGGGCGGCCAAGGAGTCCGTCGACACGGGCCTGGAGACCGACATCGACACGGGGCTCGCGGTCGAACGGAACTGGTTCGCGGGCCTGTTCGCCACCGAGGACCGGGAGCGGGGGATGCGCAGCTTCGTGGAGGAGGGGCCCGGCAAGGCGAAGTTCCTCTGAACCGCTTGCAATTGACACACCGTCCGATCCGGTGATCCCTCGATGGGGCGGTTTATGGGAGCCTTAAGGCAACCTTAAGTCTGGCTTGTCGAGGGGCGCGGTCGATTGCCGATCGCCCGGCCCGCGCCGCAGCTCAACTGGGCTGCAAGTGACCCCGAATTGACTTTGGCATATGCCGAACGGCTCATCCGGAGCGGTTCGTTCCGGGGGGCGTATTCCCCCGGAACGGCCCCGGAGTGAGCTTTCGGCGGCCATGATGGGGGCATGGCGGGGCTGGAGGGCATCGAACAGCCGCGGGGACACGGCCGTGCGACGGCGGCGCGCTGGTCGCCCGCGGTGGAGGACGAACGGGCGCTGAAGGCGCTGGAACTGTTCGGCAACCCGACGGAGGCGGAGGTCCCGCTCCCCTCCCGCCCCGAGTCCGCGGCCACCGCCCGCCGTCTCGCCCAGGTCGTCGTCCTGCGCCAGTGGGGACTGACGCCGAAGATGACCGAGGACGTCGTCCTGCTGGTCTCCGAACTGGTCGGCAACGCCGTCCGGCACACCGGCGCCCGGGTCTTCGGCCTCCGGATGCGCCGCCGCAGGGGCTGGATCCGCATCGAGGTCCGCGACCCGTCCCGGGGGCTGCCCTGTCTGATGCCCGTCCAGGAGACCGACATCAGCGGCCGCGGGCTCTTCCTGGTCGACAAGCTGTCCGACCGCTGGGGCGTCGACCTGCTGCCCCGCGGCAAGACGACCTGGTTCGAGATGCGCGTCGCCGACCGCTAGGGGCCTGTCCGGCCAGGGGGACGACCCGGCATCAGGCGAGCCGTCGCCGCCGGCTGAAGCCTTTCGGCCTCGGGCCCCCGTGACGCCGGGCCGCGTTGCTCCGGGCCGGCGGCGCGAACCGCCAGGGCCTTTCGGCCCCCGCCCCCGCGCCGTGGCGCGCGTCCGCCTGGCTTCAAGCACGCCGTGGCGCGAGTCGGCCTGGCTTCACGCGTGCCGTCCCCGATCGTCGGCCCTGCGCGGCCGATCGGCGCGACCCGAAAACGCTCCCCAATCGGGGCAATCGGCAGTTTTCTTACCCTGCCCCCCTTAAATGGTGCGGGTGACCCCGACCGACCGCCGCACGGCCCTACGCACGGGCGCCGGCCTCCTCGCCGCAGGCGCCCTCTCCGCCGGATGTGCCACGCACGGCGCCGTCGCACATCCCGCGCCCTCCGCGTCACCTCCGACGCCCACCGAACCCTCCGCCACCTCGCCGGCCACCCCGCGAGCGGCCCCAGCCCCCCGCCGCTACCCGGGCCTCCCCGCACAGCTCACCCACGGCCCCCGCACCCGACCCCGCGTCGCCCTCACCTTCCACGGCCAGGGCGACCCCGTCCTCGCCCACTCCCTGCTGACCGAGGCAGAGAGGCACGGCGCGCACCTCACCGTCCTCGCCGTCGGCACCTGGCTCGACGAACACCCGGACATCGCCCGCCGGATCCTCGACGGCGGCCACGACCTCGGCAACCACACCCAACGGCACCTGGCGGTCAACGCCATGTCCGAGGCCGACGCCCGCTCCGAGATCACCGCCTGCGCGGACCGGCTCCGGCGCCTCACCGGCTCGATCGGCACCTGGTTCCGCCCCTCCCGGGCCCCGCAGGCCTCCCCGCTCGTCGCCCGCCTGGCCCGCGACGCCGGATACCCGCACGTCCTGTCGTACGACGTCGACTCCCTCGACTACACCCGGCCCGGCGCCGACGCCGTCACGCGCAAGGTCGCCGCCGAGGTGCGCGACGGGTCCGTGGTCAGCCTGCACTTCGGCTACCCGGACACCGTCCAGGCGCTCCCCGCCGTCCTGGAAGAACTCGCCCACCGCGGCCTGTCCGCGGTGACCACCACGGAGTTGTTCAGCTGATGCAGCGCACCCGAATCGCTCACACCCTCCTCGCGAGCGCCGTCCTCCTCTCCCTGGCCGCCTGCAGCTCCGGCGCCGACCACCACAAGGACGAGGCCCTCGGCAGCAAGGCGGCCGTCGCGCCCGCCCAAAAGCAGGCCGCCGTCCAGGGACTGCCCGGCATGCCGCCCGTCCTCGACCCCAAGGACGTGTACGCGGCCGACCGCCCGAACAAGCTCTCCCCGGTCGTGAAGGACTTCCCCTCGCGCGTCTACGTCCCCAACACCAACTCCAACACCGTCTCCGTCATCGACCCCGCCACGTACAAGGTGATCGAGACCATCCCGGTCGGCACCCAGCCCCAGCACGTCGTCCCCTCCTGGGACCTGAAGACGCTGTGGGTCAACAACGACCGCGGCAACACCCTCACCCCCATCGACCCGAAGACCGGCAAGGCGGGCAAGACGGTCGACGTCCACGACCCCTACAACCTCTACTTCACGCCGAACGGCAAGTACGCGATCGTCATGGCCTCCCTCGACCGCGAACTCGTCTTCCGCGACGCGCACACCATGAAGCGCGTCAAGACCGTCCCGGTCAGCTGCTACGGCGTCAACCACGCCGACTTCTCCCTGGACGGCCGGTACTTCATCGTCTCCTGCGAGTTCAGCGGCGAACTGCTCAAGGTCGACACCGAGCAAATGAAGGTCGTCGGACAGCAGAAGCTGCCGTTCCACGGCTCGATGCCGCAGGACGTGAAGATCTCCCCCGACGGCAAGCGGTTCTACATCGCCGACATGATGGCCGACGGCGTGTGGGTCCTCGACGGCGACTCGTTCGCCCAGCCGTCCTTCCTGCCCACCGGCAAGGGCGCCCACGGGCTCTACATCAGCCGCGACTCACGCGAGATGTTCATCTCCAACCGCGGCGAGGGCAGCATCTCCGTCTTCGACTTCACGCAGAACAAGCTCACCAAGAAGTGGCACCTGCCCGGCGGCGGCAGCCCCGACATGGGCGGCGTCTCGGCCGACGGCAAGGTCCTGTGGCTGTCCGGCCGCTACAACGCCGAGGTGTACGCCATCGACACCGCCTCCGGCCGCGAACTGGCCCGCATCAAGGTCGGCAGCGGCCCGCACGGCCTCGCCGTCTACCCCCAGCCGGGCCGCTACTCGCTCGGCCACACGGGCATCTTCCGCTGACCTGGCCCTACGCGGGCAGCAGCAGCGCCTCCGAGCCCACGGCCCGGTAGCCGGCGGCCTGGAACGCCCGCACGCTGCGGGCGTTCCCCGGGGCGACCTGCGCCCACAGCGGCTCGGCGGCCAGCTGACGGGCGGCGCTCACCAGCAGCCGCCCCAGCCCCCGGTGCCGTACCCCCGCGTCGACCTCCACCGACACCTCCAGCCGGCCGCCGATGCCGCGCCCCGTCACCAGCACTCCGCCGTCCGCCGTCCAGGGCCCGCACCTCGTCGCGCCGCCCGCGGGCGTAGCCGACCCGCGAGTGGGCGGCGTCCTCGATCTCCCGCAGCTCCAGGGGCGGGTCGCCGGGCAGCGGGGCGGCGACCAGCAGCGCGTCGATCGTCTCCGCCCTGCGGCCCGTGCGCTCCATGAACGCCGCCAGGAAGCGCGGGTTCATGGAGGCGGCCAGCGCGTCGCAGTGCGTGGCGCGCAGGGTGTCGTACACCCAGCCCGGATCCTCGTCGGTGAAGACGACGGAGTGCGCGGTGAAGGCGAGGACCCCGGCGTCGCGCTCGCAGACCTGCGGTACGACGGTCGTGCCGCCGTCCGCCGGCGGGAAGACACCGCGGGCCACCGCGTCGAGAATGTCCCGCAACGTCTCCATCTCCGCGCTCCTTGAGTCTCCACCCACTGCAAGGCCCACACTCGCAGACATGATCGATGACGGCACCGGACTTCTCACCATCGGCGAGCTCGCCAGGTCCACCGGGCTGACCGTGCGCACGATCCGCTACTGGTCCGACGAGGGCGTCCTGACCCCGGTGACCCGCTCCCCGGGCGGCTACCGGCTCTACGACGCCCGGTCCGCCGCCCGCCTGGAGCTGATCCGCACCCTGCGGGAGCTCGGCCTCGGCCTGGAGGACGTGCGCCGGGTGCTCGCGGGGGAGCGGACGGTCGCGGAGGTCGCGGCGGCCCACGTGGTCGCGCTGGACGCGCAGATCGCCACGCTGAGGGTGACCCGTGCGGTGCTGTCGTCCGTGGCGCGACGCGGTTCGACCGCGGAGGAGATGACCCTGATGAACAGACTGGCACGGCTGTCGGCGGCGGAGCGCCGGCGCATCATGGAGGAGTTCGTGGAGGAGATGTTCCACGGACTCGACCTCGTGGACCCGGACGTCCGCGAGCGGATGCGGAACACCGCGGTGAACCTGCCGGACGACCCGACGCCCGAGCAGGTCGACGCCTGGGTGGAGCTGGCGGAGCTGGTGCAGGACCCCGAGTTCAGGGCGCAGATGCGCCGGGCGGCGGAGTTCAACCACGCCGACCGCGGGCAGGGGGCGCCTCCCGGGGCGTCCATGTGGTTCGCCAAGCGGCTCGTGCAACTCGTCGGCCGGGCGCGCGAGGAGGACATCGCACCCGAGTCGCCCGAGGCCGAGGAGGTCCTGCGGCAGCTGCTCGGCCGGGCCGACCGGGCCGACGTCCTCGAACGGGTCCGGGCCACCCACAACCTCCGTCTCGCCCGCTACCGCGAACTGCTCGGTCTGCTCAAGGGCGAACCGGTGCGGACGTTCGAGGACGAGTTCGGGTGGGTGGTCGCCGCACTGGAGGCACATCCGGGCGGTTAGTCTGACCTGCGTCAGTACGCCAGCACGGCAATGGAACATGGATAAAAGGGGCGGATCGGTGGCCGATATCGAAGCAGCACGCAAGGAGTTCCAGCGGATCGACACCGATGGCGACGGGTTCATCACCGCCGCCGAGTTCAAGACCGCTCTGGCCCAGGGGGGCGACTGGAACGTCACCGAGTCGGTGGCCGAGGTCATCATCAAGTCCCGCGACCTCAACGGCGACAAGGTCCTGTCGTTCGACGAGTTCTGGGCGTACCTGAACAAGTGACGCCCGCCGAAGGGGCGCCGGCGCACTCCGCGCCGGCGCCCCTTCGTCATGTCCGGCCCGATACCCCGCCCGGAACGGGTACCCGGGACCCGGCTCACCCGTCCGGACGGGTTCCGGAATAGCCCGGACAGGCCCGGGGTTGACGCCGACCAGACGTATGCGTGTGCATCGAACTGAAAGGCAAGGCCAGTCATGAAGATCGGCATCATCGGCGCGGGCAACATCGGCGGCAACCTCACCCGGCGGCTGACCGCCCTCGGGCACGACGTCTCCGTGGCCAACTCACGCGGCCCGCACACCCTCACCGAGCTGGCCGAGGAGACCGGCGCGACCGCGGTGCCGGTGGAGGAGGCGGCGCGGGGCGCGGACATCGTCGTCGTCACCGTCCCCGTGAAGGCCGTCCCCGACCTGCCCTCCGGCCTGCTCGACGGGGCCGCCGACGGCGTCGCGGTGATCGACACCGGCAACTACTACCCGCAGCGCGACGGGAAGATCGCCGGGATCGAGGACGAGGGCCTCACCGAGAGCCGCTGGGCCGAGCGGCAGATCGGGCACCCCGTGATCAAGGCCTTCAACGGCACGTACGCCATCGACATCCTGGAGCGCGCGCGGCCGGCCGGCGCCCCCGACCGGCAGGCGCTGCCGGTGGCGGGCGACGACGAGGCGGCCAAGCGGAAGGTCCGCGCGCTGATCGACGAGCTCGGCTTCGACACCGTGGACGCGGGCGGCCTCGACGACTCCTGGCGCCAGCAGCCCGGCACCCCGGTGTACGGCCTGCGCGAGGGCGTCGACGGGGTGACCAAGGCGCTGGCCGCGGCGAGCCCCGAGCGCACGGCGGAGTGGCGGGCCTGACCCGGCCGGCTCAGACGATCTCCAACGGCCGGTGCGGCCCCTCCGGCAGCTCCACCTTGACCGGGTCCCCGGGCCGCACCACGCCTCCGTTGACGACGACGCCCATGATCCCGGCCCGGTGCCGGACCGAGCCGTCCGCGTCCCGCCCGACGACCTGCTTCAGCAGCCCGCTGCGGAAGTTGTCGATCTGCAGACACGGATTGCGCAGCCCGGTCACCTTTACGACCGCCTCGTCCCCGAGCCGCAGCAGCGTGCCGACCGGCAGGCCCAGCAGGTCGATCCCGCGTGTGGTGACGTTCTCCCCGAGCTGGCCGGCCGCGACCTCGAACCCGGCCTCCCGGACCTCGTCGAACAGCTCCTCGTGCATGAGGTGCACCTGCCGCAGGTTCGGCTGCGAGGGGTCCCGGGCCACCCGTGACCGGTGCTTCACCGTCACCCCGGCGTGCACATCACCCTCGACGCCCAGCCCCTCGAGCAGCGTGATGCTGTCCCGGTTCGGCTTGGTGAACGAATACGTGCCGTTGCTGCTGACCGCGGCGACCGACCCACCCGACATGAGAATCTCCCCTCGTCCCTACGGGGAATGATCTCTCACTCAGGCGCCCGCGGCCCACTCCTTCAGTGCCGCCTTGCTCGCGAAGTCCGCGACGTCCTTGTCGTGCGGCTCGCTGGAGTACTGGTGGAAGCGCCACCTGGCCGTGATGCGGGGCTTGCCCGCCGTGACGTAGTCGGCGATCCACAGGCCGTCGCCGGCGTAGGAGGTGCGGTCGATGTCGAGCCAGAAGTTGCGGTTGGCGTACAGGATCACCCGGAGGTGCGGCCGGAGCGCCTTCACCTTGCGGATGAACGAGTCCTTCTCCGCGTTGCTCGCGTGCGTCCCGGAGCTCGTCGTCTCCCAGTCCACCGCGAGGATGTCGCCCGCCCTCTCGGGGGCGTGGCCGACGAAGTACTCGGCCTGGGCCTGGAGGTCGCCGGGCCACAGGAAGTGGTAGAAGCCGACGACCAGGCCCGCGTCGCGGGCGGTCTTCGTCTGCGCGGCGAGTCTGGGGTTGACGTACGAACGGCCCTCCGTCGCCTTGACGAAGGCGAAGGAGAGGCCGTCCGTGCCGTACGAGGCGGACTGGAACGCGCTGACGTCGATACCGTGCAGCATGGGGGACTCCCTGAAGTGCCGTCGTGGGGAGAGGAGTTGCAGCACCCCATACTTTAGGACGTCAACTTCTCGCGGCCACCGAACTCAGGACGGACGCCGGCTTCGCCGCCCAGTCCGAGGTGATGAGACTCGCGTGGTCCCCGGCCAGCAGCGCCAGCCTGGCGGCCACTTCGGCGTCCGTCGGGGCGGTCGAGGAGATGGCCGGGGAGACGCCGGCCGCGTCCGTCATGATCAGGATGTAGTGGTTCGTGGAGTAGAAGGACGTGTCGTAGCCGTTGTCGACGTACGACGCCGCGTCACCGTCGAAGAAGACGAACCACGGCCGGATGGAGCTGTCGTAGCGGCTGACGCGCGGGTCGCCGTTCTCCGCGCCGAGCACCGCGGGGAAGGCCTGCGCCTCCGCGATGTTCCCCGCCGCGTACAGGTCGCGCAGATGGTCGCCGTACTCCTCGTCGGTCCAGTAGTGGTCGAAGGGGTTCTGCTGCTCGACCGTGCCGGGGATGAGCTCGAAGAGGAACTTGCCCCTCATCGCGTCCCGCGTCGGCCACGCATTGGCCTTCGCCGCCGCGTCGAGCGTGGAGTAGGAGGAACCGAGCAGGTCGGCCGGCTTGAAGACGCTGCCGCCCAGCTTGTTCCGGACCAGGGTGTCGAACTCGTCAGGACCGAGGCCGACGTTGTTGTTGAAGCCGACCTTCAGCTCGACCTTCACGACGACCGGCGCGTGGTCGGGATGGAGCTGCTGCCAGGCCGCCATGTTGTCCAGGCAGCTGCCGAGGTCCTGGTTGCGGCTCTTGCTGTACAGATCGGCCGGCGTGGCCGCCTTCTCGCAGTTGTTGTCGTTGCCGAGCGGATTGCTGTGGCTCACCCGCCACCGCCTGCTCAGGCTGTCCGCGTACACGTCCAGCTCCAGCAGCGAGGCACCGGAGTCCAACGCCTGTGCCCAGTAGGTGTACTTGGCCTTCTCGTACGCGTTGTGCGTCCCGATCGCCGTCGTCTCCGAGAACTTCGGCGACGCCGCATGAGCGTTGCCCGGTACCGCCATCAGCATCGCGGCCGCGCCCACCAGCGCCGCCAGCCGTCTCACCACGCGCATACGTCAAATCCCCTTCGCCATCACCGAGTTGGCGGCAGCGTAGGGGCAGACGGTTACTGATGGGTAGACCCGGGGGGAACGTCATTCGCCTTTCGGCACGCGGGAGTTCAGCACTCGATGATGTTCACGGCGAGGCCGCCGCGGGCCGTTTCCTTGTACTTGACGCTCATGTCGGCGCCGGTGTCCTTCATGGTCTTGATGACCTTGTCGAGGGAGACCTTGTGGGAGCCGTCGCCGCGCATGGCCATCTTCGCGGCCGTGACCGCCTTCACCGCGGCCATGCCGTTGCGCTCGATGCACGGGATCTGGACCAGGCCGCCGACCGGGTCGCAGGTCAGGCCCAGGTTGTGCTCCATGCCGATCTCGGCCGCGTTCTCGACCTGCTCGGGGGAGCCGCCGAGGACCTCGGCGAGGGCGCCCGCCGCCATCGAGCAGGCCGAGCCGACCTCGCCCTGGCAGCCGACCTCGGCGCCGGAGATGGAGGCGTTCTCCTTGAAGAGCATGCCGATGGCGCCGGCGGCCAGCAGGAAGCGGACCACGCCGTCCTCGTCCGCGCCGGGCACGAAGTTGATGTAGTAGTGCAGGACGGCGGGGATGATGCCGGCCGCGCCGTTCGTGGGCGCGGTGACCACGCGGCCGCCCGCCGCGTTCTCCTCGTTCACCGCCATCGCGTAGAGCGTGATCCACTCCATCGCGTGCGCCAGGGCGTCACCCTCGGCGCGCAGTTGACGCGCCGACATCGACGCCCGGCGCCTGACACGCAGGCCGCCGGGCAGGATGCCCTCCCGGGACAGGCCGCGGGACACGCAGGCCTGCATGACCCGCCAGATCTCCAGCAGCCCGGCCCGTATCTCCTCCTCGGTGCGCCAGGCCTTCTCGTTCTCCAGCATCAGCGCGGAGATCGACAGCCCGGTCTCCTCGGTCAGTCGCAGCAGCTCGTCACCGGTGCGGAAGGGGTACTTCAGCACGGTGTCGTCGAGCTTGATGCGGTCCGCGCCCACCGCGTCCTCGTCGACGACGAAGCCGCCGCCCACCGAGTAGTAGGTCTTCGACAGCACTTCGGCGCCCGAGGCGTCGTACGCCCACACCGTCATGCCGTTCGCGTGGTACGGCAGCGCCTTGCGGCGGTGCAGCACGAGATCGTCGTCGAAGGAGAAGGGGATCTCGTGCTCGCCGAGCAGGTTCAGCAGCCCCGCGGCCTTGATCGACTCCACCCGCTCGTCCGCCGTCTCCACGTCCACCGTGCGCGGCGAGGCGCCCTCCAGGCCGAGCAGCACCGCCTTGGGCGTGCCGTGCCCGTGGCCGGTCGCGCCGAGCGAGCCGTACAGCTCACAGCGCACCGAGGCGACGGAGGGCAGCAGGCCCTCGTTGCGCAGGCGGCGGGCGAACATGCGCGCCGCCCGCATCGGGCCGACCGTGTGGGAGCTGGACGGGCCGATGCCGATCGAGAACAGGTCGAAGACCGAGATGGCCACGGGTACTCCTCAGTGCGGGGGTGGTGGGGCACCCGGCTCACGGGTGCCCCACCGGGGACTTACTTGTTCAGGCCGGCGTACAGCGGGTGCTTGGCGGCCAGGGTCTCGACCCGGGCCTTCAGGCCGGCCGCGTCGTACGACGGCTTCAGCGCCTCGGCGATCACGTCCGCGACCTCGGCGAAGTCCTCGGCCGTGAAGCCGCGGGTCGCCAGTGCCGGTGTACCGATCCGCAGCCCCGACGTGACCATCGGCGGGCGCGGGTCGTTCGGGACCGCGTTGCGGTTGACCGTGATGCCGATCTCGTGCAGCCGGTCCTCGGCCTGCTGACCGTCCAGCTCGGACTCGCGCAGGTCGACCAGGAGCAGGTGCACGTCCGTGCCGCCGGACAGGACGTTCACCCCGGCCTCGCGGGCGTCGGGGGCCGTCAGGCGCTCGGCGAGGATGCGGGCACCCTCCACCGTACGCCGCTGGCGCTCCTTGAACTCCTCGCCCGCGGCGACCTTGAAGGACACCGCCTTCGCCGCGATCACGTGCTCCAGCGGACCGCCCTGGAAGCCGGGGAAGACCGAGGAGTTCAGCTTCTTCGCGAAGTCGGTGCTGCGCGCGAGGATGATGCCGCCGCGCGGGCCGCCGAGCGTCTTGTGCGTGGTGGAGGTGACCACGTCCGCGTACGGCACCGGGTTGGGGTGCAGCCCCGCCGCGACCAGGCCCGCGAAGTGGGCCATGTCGACCCACAGGTACGCCTCGACCTCGTCGGCGATCCGGCGGAACTCGGCGAAGTCCAGCTGCCGCGGGTACGCCGACCAGCCCGCGATGATGACCTTCGGGCGGTGCTCCTTGGCGAGCCGCTCCACCTCGGCCATGTCCACCAGGCCGGCGTCGTCGACGTGGTAGGCGACCACGTCGAACTGCTTGCCGGAGAAGTTGAGCCGCATCCCGTGGGTGAGGTGCCCGCCGTGGGCGAGGTCCAGACCCAGGATGGTGTCGCCGGGCTTGGCCAGCGCGAACAGGGCCGCCTGGTTGGCGGAGGCACCGGAGTGCGGCTGGACGTTGGCGTACGCGGCGCCGAACAGCTCCTTCACCCGGTCGATGGCGATCTGCTCGGCGACGTCGACGTGCTCGCAGCCGCCGTAGTAGCGCCGGCCGGGGTAGCCCTCGGCGTACTTGTTGGTCAGGACCGAGCCCTGGGCCTCCATGACGGCCAGCGGAGCGAAGTTCTCCGAGGCGATCATCTCGAGGGTGGACTGCTGGCGCCCGAGCTCGGCGTCGACCGCGGCCGCGATCTCCGGGTCGAGCTCGTGCAGGGGCGTGTTCAGGACAGACATGCGTCTACGGCTCCTCAGCCGGCGTTCTGGGCGGTGTACTCGTCGGCGGAGAGCAGGTCGCCCGGCTCCTCGGTGACGCGGACCTTGAACAGCCAGCCGCCTTCGAAGGGGGCCGAGTTGACCAGGGACGGGTCGTTCACCACGTCCTCGTTGATCTCGGTGACCTCACCGGTGACGGGGGAGTACAGGTCGCTGACCGACTTGGTCGACTCCAGCTCGCCGCAGGTCTCGCCCGCGGTCACGCCGGAGCCCACCTCGGGAAGCTGGGCGTAGACGACGTCGCCGAGGGCGTTGGCCGCGAACTCGGTGATGCCGACCGTCGAGACGCCGTCCTCGGCGGCCGACAGCCACTCGTGCTCCTTGCTGTAGCGCAGCTGCTGGGGGTTGCTCATGGCCTGAATTCTCCTGTACGCGCGGGAGTGCTGGTGAATGGGGGACTGCTGGATACGCGAGTGAGCAGGGCGGATGTGCTCGGCGTCACGTCCGTGCGGAAGACCGCCCGGCTCCAGTGTCTACTTCTGCCGCTTGTAGAAGGGCAGTGCCACGACCTCGTACGGCTCATGGGTGCCCCGGATGTCCACGCCGACCCCGGGCGTGCCCGGCGCCGCGTGCGCGGCGTCGACGTAGGCCATGGCGATCGGCTTGCCCAGCGTGGGGGAGGGGGCGCCGGAGGTGACCTCGCCGATCACCTCGCCGCCGGCGACGACCGGGTACCCGGCGCGCGGCACCCGGCGGCCCTCGGCGACCAGGCCCACCAGGACGCGCGGGGGATTCTCCTGCGACCGCGCGGCGGCCGCCTCCAGGGCCTCGCGGCCCACGAAGTCGCCCTCCTTGTCGAACTTCACCACCCGGCCGAGACCGGCGTCGAAGGGAGTCAGTTCGGTGTTCAGCTCGTGCCCGTACAGCGGCATGCCCGCCTCCAGGCGCAGGGTGTCCCGGCAGGACAGCCCGCAGGGGACGAGCCCGGCGCCCTCGCCGGCCTTGGTCAGCGCCTGCCACAGCTCGACGGCGTGTTCGGGCCGCACGAACAGCTCGAAGCCGTCCTCGCCGGTGTAGCCGGTGCGCGCGATGAGCGCGGGGACGCCGGCGACCGTGCCCGGCAGGCCGGCGTAGTACTTCAGGCCGTCGAGGTCGGCGTCGGTGAGGGAGGCGAGGATGCCGGGCGACTCGGGGCCCTGCACGGCGATCAGCGCGTAGGCGTCCCGGTCGTCGCGCACCTCGGCGTCGAAGCCGGCGGCCCGCTCGGTGAGGGCGTCCAGCACCACCTGGGCGTTGGAGGCGTTGGCGACGACCATGTACTCGGTCTCGGCGAGCCGGTAGACGATCAGGTCGTCCAGGATGCCGCCGTCGGCGCGGCAGATCATGGTGTAGCGGGCGCGGCCCACGCCGACCGAGGCGATGTTGCCGACCAGGGCGTGGTTCAGCAGGGCGGCGGCCTGCGGGCCGGTCACGGTGATCTCCCCCATGTGGGAGAGGTCGAAGAGGCCGGCCTTCGTGCGGACGGCGAGGTGCTCGTCGCGCTCGGAGCCGTAGCGCAGCGGCATGTCCCAGCCGGCGAAGTCGGTCATCGTCGCGCCCAGCGAGCGATGCAGGGCATCGAGCGCGGTACGGCGGATTTCGGTACTGCTCATCGGACGGTCGTCTCCCAGGGCGTCGGACATGACGGACGGAGTCATGACGGGCGAGGTCGTTCCTCCCCATCTGTCATCGGAACCTGAGAGGTTCGCCATGACCGCGGACGGCATGGCTTGCACCGTGGGTGGGACCGCCGAGGACGGCGGCCCGCTTTTCAGATGTGCCTCGCCCGCGCGGTAACGGGGCCTGAGAGATTCAAGGGAGGGACTTGCTCCTTCGGCGCCCCAGCGACGCAGACGTGCTGGGGACTCTCCCGCGCGGATTCAAACGGCCGGTATGCAGTTGGCGCGCACATCATTGCACGCCCCGCCCGGCCGGTGGCAGGCCGCATCTGTAACAGGGCTGTGGCGGGAAACGAACCGAACCGCGAGAGATCCTGCATTACCTTCTCTTTACAAACAGTGGGGAGAAGCTTTCCTGACCCCGCAGGAAGGACGATCACGGTGAACAGGACCACGGTGTACGCCACGACCTCGGCCCTCGCACTGCCCGAACAGTCCGCGGCCCCGGCTCGCGAGCGGTGCGGCCGGGTCCCGGCGCCGGTCGTCCGCGACCTCCGTGACCGCTCGGGCCGCAGCCCGCACACCCTGCTCTTCGGCCCCCGCGACGTCGTCGTCGTCACCGGCCTGCCCGGCAGCGGCAAGTCCACGCTGATGCACCGCGCGGTGCGCGGGACGCGCGTCGACTCCCAGGACACCCGGGACCGCTGGGAGGCCCGCGCCCCGCGCCTGCTGCCGTACGGCGTCTACCGCCCCCTGGTCCGCCTCGCCCACTTCGCCGGTCTGCGCCGGGTCCTGCGCCGGGGTGGAGGCGTCGTCGTGCACGACTGCGGCACCCAGGCCTGGGTCCGCGACTGGCTGGCCCGCGAGGCCCGCCGCCGGGGCGGCGCCCTGCACCTGCTGCTGCTCGACGTCACCCCGCGCACCGCGCTGGAGGGCCAGCGCGAGCGCGGCCGGGGGGTCTCCCGCTACGCCTTCCTGCGCCACCGCACCGCGGCCGCCCGCCTCATCCGCTCCGTCGAGCGCGGGGACCTCCCCGCGGGCGTCACCTCGGCCCTCCTCGTGGACCGCCCGGCGGCGGACGCCCTCACCACCATCACCTTCACGGCCTGACCCGCCCCCGACCCCGCCCCGACTCATGGCACGCGCCGGCCCCGCACCACACTGTCTCCAACTCGCGGCGAGGTCCGCCCCACAGCGGCTCGGGCTCGGTTTGCGGCGCGTTCCGTCCCGCGGCGGCTCGGGTTCGGCTTGGGGTGCGTTACGTCCCGCGGCGGCTTGGGCTTGGCTTGCGGCGTGGTCCCGCGGCGGCTCGGGTTCGGCTTGGGGTGCGTTCCGTCCGGCAGCTGCTTGGGCTCGGTTTGCGGCGCGTTCCGTCCGGCAGCGGCTCGGGTTCGGCTTGGGGTGCGTTCCGTCCGGCAGCTGCTTGGGCTTGGCTTGCGGCGCGTTCCGTCCGGCAGCGGCTCGGGTCCGGCTTGGGGTGCGTTCCGTCCGGCAGCGGCTTGGGCTCGGTTTGCGGCGCGATTCGCCCCGCGGCGGCTCGGGCTCGGCTCGTGGCCTGCGTCGCCCGGCGGGGGCCCGCGCCCGGTTCCTGAGCCCGCGTCGCCCGGTGGGGGCCCGGGCCCGGTTCCTGGCCCGCGCCCGGTTCGCGACCCGACGCACCGCGGGCCGTGCCTCACCCGGGGCCCGGCCCCTGCGAGCCGGGCCGTGCGCGGAAAGGGGCCGCTGTCGGCGGTACCCGCTAGCCTTGCCAGCCTCAGCAGTGGTTCTCAGCAGGCGGTCGTAGACAGATGGACTTCCCAGCGGATCTCCCCGCGGACTTTCCCACGCAGGCGCACCCCCATCCGCACGGCGGCTGGCCCGGCAACGAGCTGGAGGAGGTGCTGTCGGCCTCCCTCGGCGTCCCCTCCGCCGGCGGCCGGATCATCGAGGTGCTCGGCCGCAGCTACCTGTGGATCCCGCTGCCCAACGGCGGGGCGCAGACCGGCCCCGTCGACCTGCCCACCATGGAGATCGAGGGCCAGGCCTTCGTCCCGGTCTTCAGCTCCGAGGAGCAGTTCCGGCAGGTCGTCGGCAGCCACATGGCGTACACCGTCGCCCCGGCGGTCGACTTCGCCCGCGGCCTGCCGCCGCAGGTGGGCCTCTTCGTGAACCCCGACGGCGTGGTCGGCATCCCGCTGCCGCCCGCCGGGGTCGCCGAGCTGTGCCGGGTGGGCCGCACCCCCCTCGACGGCCCCGCCTCCGGCGGCCGGGTCAAGCTCTACGAGCCGGACTGGCAGGACGACCCGGTCGACTTCCTGGCCGCGGCGTCGGCGGAGTTCGCGGAGACGGGCGTGGTCGTCACGGCCCGCCGCTGCCTCGCGGCCGTGGAGACGGCCGACCCGGTCATGTTCGTCGGCGTGGAGCTCTCCCAGTGGGAGGGCGACCTCAGGGCCCTGCCGCTGCAGGCGCTGGAGAGAGCGGTGACCCGGATCCCCACCCAGTGGCCGGTCAACCTGGTCCTCCTGGACGTCACGGACGACCCGGTGGCGGTGTGGATGCGCGACCACGTACGGCCTTTCTTCCTCAGGGACCACCTCTAGCGGGCGTGGCGGCGACGCCGTACGCACCACCGGTTCCGAGCCACCGGGCGCTTAAGCTGTCACTCAATGCGGGGCAACTTCTCGAAGGGGCGGTACGACAGGTGAGCGCGAGCCTCAGCGGCAGCGTCGAGCACATGCTGCGCCAGGTGACGCCCGGGCGCTACGACGCCTACGAGGCACTCCTCCGCGCCCTCGCGATGCCCGGCTCGGGCCAGGTCTGGATGCTCCTGTGGCACGGCCAGGCCGGTTCGCCGGACGCCCAGTACGGGAACATGGAGGTCGACGGCTACGGCTACGCCCCCTGCGTGACCTCCGCCCAGGAACTGAGCGCCAGCGGCTGGAACAGGTCGTACGAGGTGGTGGACGGCCTCGACGTGGCCCGCACCCTCTACCCCGACCACTTCGGCCTCTGGCTCAACCCGCACGCCCCCGGCGGCGGCGTCGGCATCCCCTGGCTGGACCTGCGCCGCATCGCCACCGGCCTGGAGCGCCAGCCGGCCGGCCCGCTGCGGCTGTCGGAGCCGGCCATCGAGATCCCGCAGTTCTACGCCCTCCTCGCGCAGAACGCCCACCGCACCCCCGCAGTCCGCTCCCTGCGCCGCGCCTGGGTGCAGCCGGCGCTCGGCGCGCCCTACCTCGCCATCGGCCTGGACGTGTACGACACCAGCCCCGGCGCCGTCGACTCGGTGCGCGCGATGATGCAGCAGTCCGTGGGCGCCGTACCCGACGGGCTGCCGGTGTCGACGGTGGCGATGTCCGACGACTTCGACCCGGTCGCGCTATGGATGCGGGCGAGCGCCCGCCCCTTCTACGACCGCGAGGCCCACGCCCCGGCGGCCGCCCCCGCCCAGGCGCCCGCGGCGGGCTACGGCTACCCCCCGGTGCGGGGTGGGTACTGAGCGTCCGCCCAGGGCGACACAGACTGAGACACCCGCTGTTGGTTCAGACCGGAGGGCGCGTTCTTCGCGCGTAGATACCGCCGACTGATCCACTTGTAAACCAAATGTCCGAAAAAAGTCTCGTCCGGCCCCCGTTACCCACTGTCCGGATAACGGAACCCACCAGCCCGCATCACGTTTACGCATCCATTCACCGCCAAGTCTGGCAACAGATCGCCAAAGCGTTGAAGACTCCCGCTCCAGGGGACTTCGTCCCCGTGTACGACGGCTGATCACGCCGCCACAGCGGCAAGTGCGGGCCGGCCACCGCCGGTTGAATCGAAGAGGGGTCCCTGCCAGATGACGGCACCATTGCACGAGCCGACTGCGGAAGCGGCCCCGAGCGCGGCCGAGGAAGCAGCGGTTGCCACAGCCGGCGCCAAGGCCGTACAGGGTCGTTCCCTGGGCCGGATCGCCTGGGAGCGCCTGAAGCGGGACAAGCTCGCCCTGTCGGGCGGCATCATCGTGCTCCTCCTCATCCTGGTCGCGCTGTTCGCCCCCCTGATCGCCAGCGCCTACGGCCAGGACCCCGACGCCTACCACGAGAGCCTGATCGACCCCCTGTTCAGCACGCCCAAGGGGTCGCTGGGCGGCATCAGCGGAACGCACTGGCTCGGTGTCGAGCCGGTCAACGGCCGCGACATCTTCGCCCGCGTCCTCTACGGCGCCCGGATCTCGCTCCTCGTCGGCTTCCTGTCCGCGATCGTCGCCGTCGTCCTCGGCACGATCCTGGGCATCCTGGCCGGTTTCTTCGGCGGCTGGGTCGACTCCGTCATCAGCCGCGTCATGGACGGCCTCCTGGCCTTCCCCCAGCTGCTCTTCATCATCGCGCTGGTCTCCGTCATGCCCAACGACATGCTCGGGCTGACCGGATCGAACGTCCGCGTGTTCGTGATGATCCTGGTCATCGGTTTCTTCGGCTGGCCCTACATCGGGCGCGTGGTGCGTGGCCAGACCCTGTCGATGCGTGAGCGGGAGTACGTGGAGGCGGCACGGTCCCTGGGAGCCGGGCGGTTCTACATCCTGTTCAAGGAACTGCTGCCCAACCTCGTCGCGCCGATCATCGTCTACACCACGATGATGATCCCGACCAACATCCTCACCGAGGCGGCACTGAGCTTCCTGGGTGTGGGCGTCAAGCCGCCCACCTCCTCGTGGGGGCAGATGCTGTCGACCGCGATCGACTACTACGACTCGGACCCCATGTACATGATCGTCCCGGGCGTAGCGATCTTCATCACCGTTCTGGCCTTCAACCTCTTCGGTGACGGCGTGCGGGACGCGCTGGACCCGAAGGGTTCCCGTTGACCGCCCCACCGCAAGCGTCCCGTGGCACCAGCACGGGGTCTCTCATCAAAACCGGAGGATCCGAGATCGTGACTACCCAACGCACCTCAGGGCGGCGCAAGCAGGCGTTGGCCGCTGCTGCCGCGGTCGCCGGGCTGCTGACCTTGGCAGCGTGCGGCGGCGGCAACGACAAGGGGGGCTCGTCGTCCGGCGCGGCCGGCTTCGACGCCGCGAACAACAAGGTCGCCCAGGCCGATCAGGTCAAGAAGGGCGGCACCCTCAAGTACGTCAGCACCCAGGACGCCGACTTCTGGGACACCACGCGTGGCTACTACGGCTTCATGTGGGACTTCGCGCGCTACTACAGCCGTCAGCTGCTGACCTACAAGACCCAGCCGGGTGCCGAGGGTGCGAAGCTCACCCCGGACCTCGCCACCGACATGGGTCAGGTCTCCTCCGACGGCAAGACCTACACCTTCCACCTGCGTGACGGCAGCACGTGGGAGGACGGCAAGCCCATCACCTCGCAGGACATCAAGTACGGCATCGAGCGCGTCTGGGCGCAGGACGTGCTGTCCGGCGGTCCGATCTACCTCCAGCAGATGCTGGACCCGAACAACACCTACAAGGGTCCCTACAAGGACACCTCGAAGGACAAGCTCGGCCTGAAGGCGATCTCCACGCCCGACGCCAAGACGATCGTCTTCCACCTGCCCAAGGCGAACTCGGACTTCCCCGAGGTCCTCGCCATGGTCACGGCGTCCCCGATCCGCCAGGACAAGGACACCAAGGCCAAGTACACGCTGCACCCCTTCTCCTCCGGCCCGTACAAGTTCGAGTCGTACAGCCCGGGCAAGGGTCTCGTGCTGGTCCGCAACACCGAGTGGAAGGCGTCCTCGGACCCGGTCCGCAAGGCGTACCCGGACAAGATCACGCTGGACATCTCGTCGAACCAGAACGACTCGGACCAGCGTCTGATCAACGGCGACTACGACATCGACGCCAGCCAGACGGGTCTCGGCCCGCAGGCGCGCCAGATCGCCCTGAAGCAGCACAAGGGCAACCTGGACAACCCGGTCTCCGGCTTCATCCGCTACGCGGTCTTCCCGCAGACGGTCAAGCCGTTCGACAACATCCACTGCCGCAAGGCCGTGATCTACGCCGCCGACCACGTCTCGATCCAGACCGCGCGCGGTGGCCCGATCGCCGGTGGTGACATCGGCACCAACATGCTCCCGCCGTCGGTCGCCGGCTCCGAGGGCCAGAAGTACGACCCGTACGGCATCTCCGGTGCCAACAAGAACGGCAACGCCGACCTGGCCAAGAAGGAACTGAAGGCCTGCGGCAAGCCGAACGGCTTCAGCACCACCATCGCCGTCCGCAACAACAAGGCGCAGGAGGTGGCCACGGCCACGTCCCTGCAGGCGTCGCTGAAGAAGGTCGGCATCAACGCCGACATCTACCAGTACGACGGTTCGCAGAGCTCCGGCATCATCGGCGCCCCGGCGAACGTGGCGAAGAAGAAGCTCGGCATCATCATCATGGGTTGGGGTCCTGACTTCCCGACCGTCCAGGGTTACGGCATCCCGCTGTGGAGCAGCCACTACATCCTGCAGAGCGGCAACAACAACTTCGCCATGATCAAGGACAAGACGATCGACGGCCTGTTCGACCAGTACATCGGTACGCAGGACGAGGCGAAGAAGACCCAGATCGCCACGGACATCAACCACAAGGTGAGCGAGGGCGCGTACTACCTGCCCTTCACCTTCGAGCGCCTGCTGAACTTCCGCTCCTCGCGGATCGGCAACGTCTACACGTCGAACGCCTTCAGCGGCTACTACGACTTCGTCAACATCGGTCTGAAGTCCACGAAGTAAACCCGGCACACCCGCCGAACGGCACGAAAGGCAGGTGAAGGCCGGCGCGGCGGGACCGTGGGCCACCGGAAGACCTCCGGCGGCCCGCGGTCCCGCGGCGGGCCGTTAGCTGTGCTCGCTTACCTCATCAGGCGGCTCTTCGCCGCCGCAGTGATGCTGGTGGTCATCATCCTGGTGGTCTTCTGCATCTTCTTCCTCGTCCCCAAGTGGGCGGGCGTGGACATCGCCTCAAGTTTCGTGGGCAAGCAGGCCGACCCCGCGTCGGTGGCAGCGGTGCGCGAGAAGCTGGGACTGAGCGACCCGATCTTCGTTCAGGTCTGGCACTTCTTCAAGGGCATCTTCGTCGGCCGCACCTACTCGGCCGGCGGCGACATCACCCACTGCGCCGCGCCCTGCTTCGGCTACTCCTTCCGTACCGAGCAGGACGTCTGGCCCGTGCTCACCGACCGCTTCCCGGTGACCCTGGGTCTGGCGCTCGGTGCCGCCGTGCTGTGGCTGGTCTTCGGTGTCGCGGCCGGTGTGCTCTCCGCGCTCAAGCGGGGCAGCCTGTGGGACCGCGGCGCGATGGTCATCGCGCTCGGCGGTGTGTCCCTGCCGATCTACTTCACCGGTCTGCTGTCGCTGGCGATCTTCAGCTACGGCCTCGGCTGGATCGACGGCAAGTACGTGCCCATCACCGACAGCTTCACCGGCTGGCTGGGCGGCATGATCCTGCCGTGGGTCACCCTCGCGTTCCTGTACGCGGCGATGTACGCCCGCATCACCCGCGCCACCATGCTGGAGATCCTCGGTGAGGACTACATCCGCACGGCGCGCGCGAAGGGCCTCAAGGAGCAGGTCGTCATCAGCAAGCACGCCATGCGCTCCACGATGACGCCCATCCTCACCATGCTCGGCATGGACCTCGGCGCCCTCATCGGCGGCGCGATCCTGACCGAGACGACGTTCAGCCTGCCCGGCCTCGGCCAGGCGGTGCTCAACGCCATCAAGACCCAGGACCTGCCCATCATCCTGGGCGTCACCCTGATCACTTCTCTCGCGGTGCTGATCGCCAACCTCGTGGTGGACGTCCTGTACGCCGTGATCGACCCCCGAGTGAGGCTCGCATGACGGAACTGAGCAAGAGCGGAGCTGCCGTGGGCGAGCCCACGAGCACCTCGCCCGCCCCGACGTCCTTCCTGGAAGTGCGCGACCTGAAGGTGCACTTCCCGACCGACGACGGCCTGGTGAAGTCCGTCGACGGGCTCTCCTTCAAGCTGGAGAAGGGCAAGACCCTCGGCATCGTGGGCGAGTCCGGCTCCGGCAAGTCGGTGACCTCGCTCGGCATCATGGGCCTGCACACCGCCGGCCAGTACGGCAAGCGCAAGGCGCAGATCTCCGGCGAGATCTGGCTGGACGGCACCGAACTGCTGTCCGCCGACCCGGACGAGGTGCGCAAGCTCCGCGGCCGCGAGATGTCCATGATCTTCCAGGACCCGCTGTCGGCCCTGCACCCGTACTACACGATCGGTCAGCAGATCGTGGAGGCGTACCGCATCCACCACGACGTCGACAAGAAGACCGCGAAGAGGCGCGCGGTCGAGATGCTCGACCGGGTGGGGATCCCGCAGCCCGACAAGCGGGTGGACAACTACCCGCACGAGTTCTCCGGCGGTATGCGCCAGCGCGCGATGATCGCGATGTCGCTGGTGAACAACCCCGAGCTGCTCATCGCGGACGAGCCGACGACCGCCCTGGACGTGACCGTCCAGGCGCAGATCCTGGACCTGATCCGGGACCTGCAGAAGGAGTTCGGCTCCGCGGTCATCATCATCACCCACGACCTGGGCGTCGTCGCCGAGCTGGCCGACGACATCCTGGTGATGTACGGCGGCCGCTGCGTGGAGCGGGGCCCGGCGGAGAAGGTGTTCTACGAGCCCCGCCACCCCTACACCTGGGGCCTGCTCGGCTCGATGCCGCGCCTGGACCGCGAGCAGCAGGAGCGGCTCACCCCGGTCAAGGGCTCCCCGCCCTCGCTGATCAACATCCCGTCCGGCTGCGCCTTCAACCCGCGCTGCCCCTACGCGGACATCCCGAAGGACAACGTCACCCGCACGGTGCGCCCCGAGCTGACCGAGGTCGGCAGCCAGCACTGGGCCGCCTGTCATCTGACGCAGGAGCAGCGGGAGCGTATCTGGACCGAAGAGATTGCGCCGAAGCTGTGAGCGAGGACAAAGCTGTGACCACTCCCGCGAAGAGCGAGGGCGCGGCGGCCGTCAAGGACGGGGTCGCGCCGGGCGAGACCCTGCTGAAGGTGACCGGGCTCCAGAAGCACTTCCCGATCAAGAAGGGCCTGCTGCAGCGGCAGGTCGGCGCCGTGCGCGCGGTCGACGGCATCGACTTCGAGGTCCGCTCCGGCGAGACCCTCGGTGTCGTGGGCGAGTCGGGCTGCGGCAAGTCGACGATGGGCCGGCTGATCACCCGGCTGCTCGAACCGACCGCCGGCTCCATCGAGTTCGAGGGCAAGGACATCACGCACCTCGGCGTGGGCGGGATGCGCCCGATGCGTCGTGACGTGCAGATGATCTTCCAGGACCCGTACTCCTCGCTGAACCCGCGCCACACCATCGGCACGATCATCGGAGCCCCGTTCCGGCTCCAGGGCGTCGAGCCGGAGGGCGGGGTCAAGAAGGAGGTCCAGCGGCTGCTGTCGGTGGTCGGTCTGAACCCCGAGCACTACAACCGCTACCCGCACGAGTTCTCCGGCGGTCAGCGCCAGCGCATCGGCATCGCCCGCGCGCTCGCCCTGAAGCCGAAGCTGGTCGTGGCGGACGAGCCGGTCTCCGCGCTGGACGTGTCGATCCAGGCGCAGGTCGTGAACCTCATGGACGACCTCCAGGAGGAGCTCGGCCTGACGTACGTGATCATCGCGCACGACCTCTCGGTCGTCCGGCACGTCTCGGACCGCATCGCGGTGATGTACCTGGGCAAGATCGTCGAGCTGGCGGACCGGGACTCGCTGTACCGGGCGCCGATGCACCCGTACACCAAGGCCCTGATGTCGGCGGTGCCGATCCCGGACCCGCGGCGCAGGAACGCCAAGAGCGAGCGCATCCTGCTCAAGGGCGACGTGCCCTCCCCGATCTCCCCGCCGAGCGGCTGCCGCTTCCACACCCGGTGCTGGAAGGCGACGGAGATCTGCCGGACGACCGAGCCGAAGCTCGTCGAGCTCAAGCCCGGCCAGCAGGTCGCCTGCCACCACCCGGAGAACTTCGCGGACCAGGCGCCGCAGGACACCGTCCTGCTGACCGCGGCCAAGGAGGCCGCCGAGCTGGTCTCCGACGAGATCCTCGCGGAGTCGGCGGAGACGTCGGCGGCGGTGGCGGCGGAGGTCGCGGAACACGATGCCGAGGCCACCCCGGAGGAGCTGGGCGAGCAGGCGCCCGCCGCGGATTCCGAAAATCCGGAGACCGACGCCGAAAAGTAGGCGGCGAATTCGTCAGAACGAAATGCCCCGGCAATCCGAAAGGACTGCCGGGGCATTTCGCGCACCGTGCGGCTTTCTGAGGTCAGGACTCCGTCTCCCAGTAGTGCCAGCCGACCGACGTCGCCGGAAGCTTGGCCATGCCGGTCGCCGGCACCGTGGTGGAGCAGTTGGAGGTCGTACGGTTCGACTGCCGGCCGACCCTGTAGCCGTTGGAGCCGTACTGCAGGTAGCCGTACCTGTGGGCGCTGATGTCGTGCGAGTAGGTGTGGCCGGTGGTGACCGCCACGGACTTGGTGATGGTGCCGCTCACGGAGGCCTTGGCCGAGGCGAACAGGTAGCTCGCGCTGACCTCCAGCGAGGCGGAGAGGCAGCGCATGAGCAATCCCCCGGAGAAAAAATGGTCCGGCCCGGGACAGGAGTCAACCGGTGGATGGCGCATGACAAGTTGGCAAAGTCGTGTACATGACGGGCGAGGGGTGGGCAGAGTCGCCGTATCCGTCTGATCGGACCATGCACCGAAGGGACGTCCATGGCACTCTCCCGTTCGGCACGCTTAGGGGCCCTCGCGACGGCGGCGGCCTCTTTCCTTGTCGTCGCCGCCTCCGCCGCCCCCACTCCCGGCGCCCCCGGCATCGGCGACTCCTACTTCCCGCTGCTCGGCAACGGCGGCTTCGACGCCCGGCACTACGCCCTCGACGTGGCGTACAACCCGGACACCGACCGCCTCGACGGCCGTACGACCCTCACCGCCCGCGCCACCCAGACCCTGTCGTCCTTCGATCTCGACCTGCAGAAACTGGAGGTCACCCGGGTCGAGGTGAACGGCAGACCCGCCGACTTCACCCGCGACGGCGACGAACTGCACATCACGCCCAAGGCAGTTGTGCGCAAAGGGCAGGACTTCCGGGTGGCCGTCACCTACGGCGGCGTCCCCGAGCCCCTGAACGGCCCCATTATCTTCGGCTCCGACTACGGCTGGATGAAGACCCCCGACGGCGTCTTCGTCGCCTGCGAACCCAACGCCGCCTCCACCTGGTTCCCCTCCAGCGACCACCCCTCCGACAAGGCCACCTACGACATCCGCATCAAGGCCCCCAAGGGCCTGACCGGGGTCTCCAACGGCCGGCTGGTCTCGACGTACGACAAGGGCGGCTCGACGTACACGCACTGGCGCGAGAGCAGGCCCATGGCGACCTATCTCGCGACGGCCACCATCGGCAAGTTCGACGTCAGGACGGGCCGGACGCCCTCCGGCATCCCGATCTACGTCGCCATCGACCCGGTGCTCGCGAACAGCAACACCGTCGACGTGTACGCCGTCACAGCCGCCGCCACCGACTACTGGTCGCAGGTCTTCGGCCCCTACCCCTTCGAGGAGACCGGCGCGATCGTCGACGACATGCCCGCGGCCGGGTTCTCCCTGGAGGTGCAGAGCAAGCCGGCCTACTCGGCCGTGCGCAGCGAGACGACGATCGTGCACGAGCTGGCCCACCAGTGGTTCGGCGACTCGGTGTCGGTGGAGCGCTGGAAGGACATCTGGCTCAACGAGGGCTTCGCCACCTACGCCCAGTGGCTGTGGGCCGAGCACCAGGGCACCCGCAGCGCCCACGACTCCTTCCTGGCCGCCTACAACGCCCGTCCCGCCGACAACCCGTTCTGGCAGATCACCGTCGCCGACCCGCAGCGCGACACCATGTTCGCCTCCGCGGTCTACCAGCGCGGCGCGATGACCCTGCAGGCACTGCGCGAGCGCATCGGCGACAAGGCGTTCTTCCGGCTGCTGCCGGCCTGGACCAGGCTCCACCGGTACGGCAACGCGAACACCGCCCAGTTCGTCGCGCTCGCCGAGAAGGTCTCCGGCCAGAAGCTGGACGACCTCTTCCAGAAGTGGCTCTACACGACGGGCAGGCCCGCCCTGTGAAAACCCCTGCGTAAGAATGTGGGGTGCTCCAGCAACTGTTCAGCCCCTCCGTCCAGCACACGCTCGATCTCATCGGCATCTTCGTGTTCGCCATCTCCGGCGCGCTGCTGGCCGTCCGCAAGAACTTCGACGTCTTCGGCATCGCCGTCCTCGCCGAGGTCACCGCGCTGGGCGGAGGGCTGTTCCGGGACCTGGTCATCGGCGCCGTACCGCCGGCCGCCTTCACCGATCTCGGCTACTTCCTCACCCCGCTGCTCGCCGCGCTCCTGGTCGTCTTCCTGCATCCGCAGGTGGAGCGCATCCAGGTCGCGGTGAACGTCTTCGACGCGGCCGGCCTCGGCCTGTTCTGCGTCGCCGGCACGACGAAGGCGTACGAGTACGGGCTGAGCCTCACCTCGTCGGCCACCCTCGGCCTCGCCACCGCCGTCGGCGGCGGTGTGCTGCGCGACGTCCTCGCCAACGAGGTGCCGTCCCTGCTGCGCTGGGACCGCGACCTCTACGCGGTCCCCGCGATCGTCGGCGCCACCATGGTCGTGCTGTGCATCCGCTACGACGCCCTCACCCCGTTCACCAGCGGCCTCGCGGTCGTCACGGCCTTCGTCCTGCGCCTGCTCGCGATGCGGTACCACTGGCGAGCGCCGCGTGCGTGGAACCGCCGCTCGACGGTGCGGGAGGAGTAGTGCCGCGCGCCCGGTGCTGGCCCATCTGCACCGACAGCCAGCGGAACGCCGGGACCACCTGCGGCCGCCACAGCGCCATGTTGTGGCCGCCCGCGCTTCTCGGTATGAAGATCACGTGGACCGTCGTCGGGGCCTTGGCGGTCTGTTCCAGGGCGACCCCCGCCTCGTAGCCGTCGCGCGGCTGGCCGGAGATGTACAGCGCGATACGAGGCGGTGTGAGCGCCTTCTTCAGCAGCAGATAGGGGTTGTTCTGCGCCCGGATGCGCAGGTTCTGTGCGGCGAGGGAGTTGCGTTCGCCGATCGGGTCGTTGTAGCCGGACATGCTGACCGCGGCCATGTAGCGGTCCGGGTGGGCGACGGCCAGCTTCACCGCGCAGTGCGCGCCCGCCGAGTACCCGGCGACCGCCCAGCCCCTGGGGGCGGGCTGCGCGCGGAAGTTGTCCGTGACCATCTTCGGCACGTCGATGCTCAGCCAGCTGTCGGCGTTGACGGTGCCGGGGATGTTGGCGCAGCCCGTGTCGACGCCGGCCAGCAGGTTGGTGCGCGGGGCGACCAGGATGAACGGCGAGACCTCGCCGCGGCGCATCAGCGGCGCCAGTTGCGCGGTCGCGTGCAGCGAGCCGAACCATGCCTTCGCGGAGCCGGGGTAGCCGGGCAGCAGCTCGACGACGGGGAACTTGTGGTGGGCGTACTTCGGCTCGCCGTACTGGGGCGGCAGCCAGACGTAGACCTCGGCGTTGACGCCGGAGACGCGGCCCTTGAGCTGGGTGACGCGCACTCCGCGCATGCCCGGTCCGGTCGTCGCGGTGAAGGTCTGCTTCACCTTGGGCAACCGTTTCAGCGCGATGCCGCCGGTGCCGTCGGCGCCGAGGTTGGCGGCCTGCTGGACGTGGTTGCCGGTGCCGAGGAGGTCGGCCCAGTTGTCGTACAGGCTGTTGGCGTTGTTGACGAGGACGAAGACCAGCGCGACCGCGGTGCCCTGGGCGAACAGCACCATGAACATCCGGGCCACCGCGCGCAGGGCCTTGGGCCCACGCACCCGCGACCACAGGACGAGGGGCAGTATCAGGGCGACCGCGAACAGCACGATCAGGGTGTAGAGGAACGGAGTCCCGGTGAGGCTCATGTCCCCATAGAGGGCCGGGAAGAGCCCCGGGTTGAGGACGAGTACGGACACTTACCAAGAAATTGCCGGTATCTCACCCAGGAGACGGTGCCGGGCTCACCCGTCACATGACCGTCGCATTCAAAGCTACCGCTTAGTAACTACCTGTTGTACGGTTCATCCATGCCAGAAGCAGCCTCCGCCGCGACCCCGACGCGGGCCACGATCGGCGACAGCGAGTTCGACCGCGACACCGCGCTCACCGCACGCGCCCCCGGCGTCTACGACATCGACCTGTCCGCCGGCTGGACCATCATCAACGCCGTCAACGGCGGCTACCTCCTGGCCGTCCTCGGCCGCGCCCTCGCGGACACGCTGCCGCACGCGGACCCCTTCACGATCTCGGCGCACTACCTCACCGCGTCCCAGCCGGGCCCGGCGGTCGTGCGCACCGAGACGGTCCGCACCGGCCGCACCCTCTCCACCGGCCAGGCCTCCCTCCTGCAGTACGACGAGGAGGGCCGCGAGGTGGAACGCATCCGCGTCCTCGCCTCCTACGGCGACCTGGACGCCCTCCCCGACGACGTCCGCACGACCGCCGCGCCGCCTGCCATGCCGCCGCCGCAGGAGTGCTTCGGCCCCCAGGACGGCCCCTCGCCGGTCCCCGGCAGCTCGGCCATCACCGACCGCCTGATGATCAAGCTGGACCCCGCCACCCTCGGCTGGGCGCTCGGCGCCCCCTCCGGCAAGGGCGAGATGCGGGCCTGGTTCGGTCTCGCCGACGGCCGCGACGCCGACCCGCTCTCCCTCCTGCTCGCGGTGGACGCCCTCCCGCCCACCGCCTTCGAGATCGGCCTGAAGGGCTGGGTCCCCACGGTCGAGCTGACGGTCCACGTCCGCTCCCGTCCCGCCCCGGGCCCGCTGCGTGTCGCCATCACCACCCGCAACCTCGCCGGCGGCTTCCTGGAGGAGGACGCCGAGGTCTGGGACAGCGCCGACCGCCTGGTCGCCCAGTCCCGCCAGCTCGCCCGCGTCAGGCTCGGCTGAGCGGCTCACGCCCCAGCCAGGCCGCCAGTTCGCCGTAGACGTCGGCCCCTTCGGGGGCCGGCACGGCCGACGCGAAGGGGGTGTCCGCGTCCCGTTCCGGCTCGGCCAGCACCCGGCGGGCCGTGGCGAGCGCGAAATCGGCCAGTTCCGGGTCGAGTGCGAGGGGATGGCCGAGGGACTCGGACAGGTCCCAGGTGTGGGTCACCAGCTCCATGTGGTAGCCCGACAGGGCCGCCCGGCCCGGGACCTCGCCCCACGGCACCCGCACCGGCGCCTCCATGCGGTCGTCGCTCTCCCACGCCTTGATCACGCGGGTACGGACCTCCTCGTACGCCGCCGTCCACTCCTCGTCGGCCACGCCCTCGGCGAAGGGATGGACGGCCATGCCGTCGCCGCCCTCACCGACGACCGCGATGCGCAGGCTGCCGCCGACCATGTGGGACAGCAGCGTGCGGACGTCGAACTCCGCGCACGGGGTGGGGCCGCCGAGCTGCTCGGGGCGGACGGTCCTGATCAGCGCGACCACCTGGTCGGTGGCGCGGGTGTACAGGGGGCGGGGGTCGATGGCGTTCATGTGCTGCCTCTCTGTGGTGGGCCGGCCCGGAGAATCGGTGGGCCGACACCCGAAGAGTCCCGGCATAACCTGACAGTTTCCGTCAACATTTGCCGCGGGGTTCGCGGCGATGGATTCTGGTGCCGTGAAAGCCGACCGCCTGCTGTCGATCCTGCTGCTCCTGCAGACCCGGGGCCGCGTCCCCGCGCACGAACTGGCCGAGCGGCTGGAGGTGTCGGTGCGCACCATCTACCGGGACGTCGAGGCCCTGTCCGCCTCCGGGGTGCCGGTCTACGCAGAGCGCGGGCGGCACGGCGGCATCGAACTGCTCGCCGGTTTCCGTACGGACGTCACGGGGCTGACCGCCGACGAGTCCCGCGCCCTGTTCATCCTGGCCGCCCAGGGCGCGCACGCGGCCCTCGGTCTCGACGTCGCCCTCGGCTCGGCGCTGCGCAAGGTGATGGCCGCGCTGCCGGCGCCGTACCGCCCGGCCGCCGAGGTGACCAGCCGCCGCATCCTCGTCGACGCCACGCGCTGGAAGGGCGGTCCGCAGAAGGCCGTCGACCTCGACGTGCTGCAGGACGCCGTCTTCGCCGACCGGCGGCTGCGGCTGCGCTACCGGCACAGCGGGGACCGGGAGCCGCGGACGTACACCGTCGACCCGTACGGGCTCGTCTCGAAGGCGGGCGTCTGGTACCTGGTCGCCGACCGGCGGACGAGACCGCGGCTGTTCCGGGCCGACCGGGTGCGGTCGGCGACCGTCCTCGACGATCCCGTGCGGCGCCGGCCCGGCGTCGAACTCGCCGACGTCTGGGAGGTGTTGCGCCGCCAGGTCGAGGAGCGCCCCGGCGGGCTCGACGTCACCGCCCGGGTCCGGCGCGAGCGCCTCGACATGTTCCTGCGCCTGAGCGCCGCACAGCTCGCGCGGCTCCCGGACACCGACGGCGAGGGGGAGTGGGTGACCGTCGGGCTGCGGTACGGCGTGGTGGGCGGGGTGCGGCAGCTGCTGCCGTTCGCCGACCACGTGGAGGTCCTCACCCCGCCGGAGGCGCGCGCGGAACTGGCCGCGGCGGCCGCCTCCGTCACGGCCCTGTACCAGCGGGCCGAGGACGCCGATTCGTGAAGTCGCAGCTGGACGGGGTTTGTTGACGTCCGCTTTACCCGAACCACAGGCCGGGGACAGACAGCCCTCAAGGAAGCCCTAAGCGCCGTTGATTGAGTGCCCGCCTCAGGACTCCCTCATCCTCCTTGGAGTTGTCTCTCATGAAGCGTGTGCGTCTCGTTCCCGCGGTGGCGCTGCTGGCGCTCGCGCCCCTGGCTCTGGTGGCCTGCGGCTCGGGCGACTCCTCGTCGACCTCGAACAGCGGTGACTCCGGTCGGCGGCAGACCTGTTCGGCGCCCACCGGGAACGCCTCCGGCAGGCCGAGCGGTGCCCCCTCCGGCGCCCCGACGGGCACGGCAAGGCCGAGCGGCGCCCCCACGGGCATGCCCAGCGGCGCTCCCAGCGGTGCGCCCGGCGGGGGCCAGGGGGGTGGTCAGGGCGGTCCCGGCGGCGGCATGGGCGGCTGCGGGGGTCCGGGCGGCGGGGGCCGGGGCGGCGCCCTGCCGAGCGGTGCCCCCACCGGGCAGCCGACGGCGGCGGCGACCAAGAGCTGACCCCGCGGGGCGCAGGACAGAGGCGGCACTCCCGGTGCACGGGGGTGCCGCCGCTGCGTGTCGTCCCGCGCCCGGGCCGTTCAGTCCAGCCAGTGCTGCCGCCCGATGCTGATCAGCCGCATCTGCCGGGTCGCGACCTGCGCGATCCGTTCCCGGTCCGCGCCGGTGCCGTCCAGGGCCTCCAGGAACAGCGAGGCGGTGATCAGCATCTGGTCCACGTACAGGTGGGCGAGCATCAGCAGGTCCTCCTCGCTCCAGCCCTCGGCCGCGCGGTCCTTGGCGAGCTCGGCGCTCACCTCCTCGGCGAACCGGGCGAGTTGGTCCCGGATGGCCTCGCGCACCGATTGAACTCCGCCATGTCGTTCGCGGGCGATAAAGCGGACATGTGCGGGGTACGCGTCCACATGACCGGCAATCAACTCAATGGCGCGTGCGATGCGTTCGTCACTGCTGTCCGCCGCGGTCACCGTCGTGCGGATCATGGGATGAAGGCTGCCCAGGGCCTCCTCGACCAGGGCCACGCCCAGATCCGCAATGGAGCGGAAGTGCCGGTAGAAGGCGGTCGGCGCGACGCCGACGGCGCGGGTGACCTCGCGCAGGCCGAGGCTGCTCAGGCTCTGCCCCTCCAGCAGGCCGAGCGCGGCGTCGAGGAGCGCCTGCCTGGTCTTCTGCTTCTGGGCCTGCCGGATGCCGAGGGTGTGACTCATGTCATCCAGTTAACAACTGTTCTCTGGATTTGGAAAGCGGGGGAACACGCTAGACTCTGGAGTCAGTGAACAACTGTAACTACAACTGTTCACCGAAACGTAACGAGAGCGTCCCTCGGGACGTGTCGAAGGGGGATCGATCCCATGCTGTTCCTGGTCGCCGCACTGATGCTCTTCGGCGCCGTGCTGGGCACCGTCGCCCACGCGCCGTTCACCTTCACCCTGGTCGCGGCCGCCCTGATCGCCGCCTGGCTCGGCATCTTCGCGCTCCGCGAGCGCCACGGCCGCCGCACCCACTGACCCCGCCGCCCCTACGTCCTGCCGGGAGCTGACCGTCATGCAACTCACCGCCCCTGCCAACGGCACCACCGCCACCCCGACCCGCCGCGACGCCGACGGCATGGCCGTCGCGTCCTTCATCCTCGGCCTCGTCGGCCTGCTCGTCCTGAACGTCTTCCTGGGCCCGATCGCCATCGCCCTCGCCGGTGCGGCCCTGTGGCGCGGCACCAAGCGCCGCGGTCGGGCCTTCCTCGGCATGACCCTGGGCGTGGCCGACCTCGTGGTCCTGGCGGTCGCGATGGAGATGTCCAACACCGTCTCCTGGAGCCTGTGAGCCGCGGCGGGCACCTCCCGGGGAGCCTGGACCCGAGGCCGGCGGCACCGGCCCCGTAGAATCGGGCCCACCATGGCTTACCTCGACCACGCCGCCACGACCCCGATGCTCCCGGAGGCGGCGGAGGCACTGACCGCCCAGCTGAGCATCACCGGCAACGCGTCCTCCCTGCACGCCTCCGGCCGGCAGGCCCGCCGCACGGTCGAGGAATCCCGCGAGACCCTCGCCGAAGCGCTCGGCGCCCGACCGAGCGAGATCGTCTTCACCTCCGGCGGCACCGAGGCCGACAACCTCGCGGTGAAGGGCCTGTACTGGTCCCGCCGCGACGCGGACCCGGCCCGCACCCGTGTCCTCGCCAGCCCCGTCGAGCACCACGCCGTCCTCGACGCCGTGCACTGGCTCGGCGAACACGAGGGCGCCACCGTCGAGTACCTCCCCGTCGACTCCTACGGCCGCGTCCACCCCGACGCCCTGCGCGAGGCCCTCGCCCGCAACCCCGACGACGTCGCCCTGGCCACCGTGATGTGGGCCAACAACGAGATCGGCACGGTCCTGCCGGTCCGCGAACTCGCCGACGTCGCGAACGAGTTCGGCGTCCCGCTGCACTCCGACGCCGTCCAGGCCTTCGGCCAGGTCCCGGTCGACTTCGCCGCCTCCGGCCTCGCCGCGATGACCGTCTCCGGCCACAAGATCGGCGGCCCGTACGGCATCGGCGCCCTGGTCCTGGGCCGCGAGCACACGCCCGTACCGGTCCTGCACGGCGGTGGCCAGGAGCGCCATGTCCGCTCCGGCACCCTCGACGTCCCCGCGATCGCCTCGTTCGCCGTCGCCGGCCGCCTCGCCGCCGAGCAGCGCGAGTGGTTCGCCACCGAGGTCGGCGCCCTGCGCGACAGCCTGGTCGAGGCGGTGCGCACGGCGGTGCCGGACGCGCTCTACGGCGGCGACCCGGTCGACCGGCTCCCCGCCAACGCCCACTTCACCTTCCCCGGCTGCGAGGGCGACTCCCTGCTGCTGCTCCTCGACGCCCAGGGCATCGAGTGCTCCACCGGCTCCGCGTGCACCGCGGGCGTCGCCCAGCCCAGCCATGTCCTGCTGGCCACCGGCACCGACCCGGACCTGGCCCGCGGCACCCTGCGCTTCTCCCTCGGCCACACCTCCACGGAGGCGGACGTGGAGGCGGTCGCCAAGGTGATCGGCCCCGCGGTGGAGCGTGCGCGCGCCGCGGGGCTGACCTAGAGCCCGTCTAGCTTTCCGTGATCATCAGGGACGCCATCATGCCCTCGTCCTCGTGCTGCAGCAGATGGCAGTGGAGCATGTACATGTAGGTGTCGTCCGCGAAGTCCGTGAACTCCATGGCGATCTCGATGGAGCCGCCGCCGACCACCTCGTAGGTGTCGAACCAGCCGAGGTCCACGCCGGTCGGGTCCTCGCCGTTGACGGAGATCAACTGGTAGGGCACGTCGTGGAGATGGAACGAGTGCTCCAGCTGGGTGCTGTTCTTGATCGTCCAGATCTCCTTGGCGCCCAGCGTGGTGCTGATCATCGCCATGGACGACATGCTCGTCCCCGCCGACCCGTTGATCGTCATGGTGGTGCCGCTCTGGCCGAGTGTGATGGTCCGGGCGGTGAAGTCGCCGGTGTCGTACCGGTCGATGGTGTTGAGGGAGCTCGGCAGGTCGTCCGGGGTGTCGGTGCCCGACGCGGTGATCGCCAGCACGTCGTAGGTGCCGCTGCCGCCGCGCACCCAGCCGGTGGTGACGACGGCCCTGGAGCGTGACCGCGTCCGAGAGGTCCAGCAGGAACTCCGCGCGGGCGCCGGCCACCAGCCGGATGCTGTCCACCTCGGTGGCCGCGGTGAGATAGCCCTGGTCGGTGGCGATCTGCTGCAGCGTGCCGCCGTCGCCGCGCTGGATGGTGATGATGTCCGACGGCGAGGCGTTGAGGCACCGGAAGCGGGTGCGGGTCTTCGTCGCCGTGAACGTCAGGGTGGTGTCGTCTACGTTCGTGCCGTTCAGCAGCAGCGGGAAGCTCAGACCGCTGCTCAGGTAGCCGGTGAGGTTGTACTTCAGGTCGCCACCGCTGTCGCTGGCCAGGCTCTGGAAGATGAGCGGGATGTCGTCGGTGCCGTAGGTGCTGGGCAGGTTCGAGGAGGCGGTGGAGTCGTCCTCCACGATGATCATGCCGGCCAGGCCGTGCACCGCCTGCTTGGCCGTGGTGCCCAGGGCGTGCGGGTGGTACCAGAGGGTCTTGGCGTCGTCCTTGACCGTGAACGTCGGGGACCAGGTCTCCCCGTCGGCGAAGGCGACCTGGGGGCCGCCGTCCGTCTTGGCCGGGACGTGCGCGCCGTGGAAGTGGACGGTGGTGTCCTCGCCCAGGCTGTTGGTGATGTCCAGCAGGACCGTGTCGCCCTTGGTCCACTTCATGGTGGGGCCGAGGAAGGACTGGTTGTAGCCCATCGTGTCGCTGGTGACCCCGGAGAGGACCTCGGCGGTGCCGGTCCTCGCCTCCAGGGTGAACGTGGTGGTGCCACCGGAGGCGGTGCCCTCCAGGAGGTCCGGGACGGTGAGGGTGGTGGTGGCGGTCGCCGCGCTCGCCCTGTTCTTCCCCGCCTCGGTCAGCAGGGAGAAGGCGCCGCCCGCCCCCGCGACCGCCCCGAGTCCCACGCCGGCCATGCCGCCGAGGAACCCGCGCCGGTGCATGCCCTTGCCGCCGGAGGCCCGGCCTGCCTTGGTGTGCCTGGTCTTCTTCGCGCTCGTGCCGCCCGTGCCGCTCGTGCGGCCCTCGGGCTCGGTGATGTCAGCCATGGCCCGGGATGCTCGACCCGGGGTCTGTGCGCGGACTGGGCCGAAGTTGGGAGCCGGCCGCGCGCGCTGTGAACGCGCCGTGAGCGTGAGGCCGCTCAACTCGCCAGTGGAAACTGTCGAGTTGGGGTCTCGCAGGTCACCACCGCCGGGCGGGACGCAACGGACACGCGGCGTACGTCCGCTACCCACAGCATCACGATTTCATCACCGGCCCCGCGCCTGTCCGGCCCGCCGTACAAGTCCTATGTACCGGTCCCAGTCCCAGTACGGCCCCGGGTCGGTGTGGTCCGTCCCCGGCACCTCCACGTGCCCGATGATGTGCTGCCGGTCCACGGGTATGCCGTACCGCCCGCAGATCCCCGCCGTCAGCCGCGCCGAGGAGGCGTACATCGCGTCGGTGAAGGAGGACTTCCGCTCCACGAAGCCCTCGTGCTCGATGCCGACGCTCCGTTCGTTGTACTGCCTGTTGCCCGCGTGGTACGCAACGTCCAGCTCGCGGATCATCTGCGTGATCCGGCCGTCCCGGCGGACGATGTAGTGGGCGGCGGCCTGGTGCGCGGGGTCCTGGAAGACCTTCACCGCGCTCGCGTAACCGCCCTGGGTGACATGGACGACCACCCGGTCTATCGGATAGTCGTCGGGCCGGTCCGCCCGCCGGTAGTTGCCCGGCGAGGCCGCGATCCACCGCGCCCCCCGGAAGTCCACCGCGCCCGCCACCCGCGGCTTCTCCACGCCCGGCAGCCGCCACCACAGGTGCGACAGCTCCTCGCGGGCCAGCGCGGCCGTGCCGACGGCTGCGGCCGCCCCGCCGACGATCAATGCGCGCCGCCCCAGCCGCCGGTCGGCGTCCCCGGACCTCTTCTCCGCCCCCATGTGATCGTCAACGGATACTCGCGGGCTCCGGTTCCCGGACCCCCGTACCCTTGAAGGGCTATGACTGACATCCCGCAGCCCACCCGCCCCCTCCGCGTCCTCGCCGCCATGTCCGGCGGCGTGGACTCCGCCGTCGCCGCCGCCCGCGCCGCCGAGGCCGGCCACGACGTAACCGGCGTCCACCTGGCGCTCTCCGCGAACCCGCAGTCGTTCCGCACGGGCGCGCGTGGCTGCTGCACCATCGAGGACTCCCGCGACGCCCGCCGCGCCGCCGACGTCATCGGCATCCCGTTCTACGTCTGGGACCTCGCCGACCGCTTCCGCGAGGACGTCGTCGAGGACTTCGTCGCCGAGTACGAGGCCGGCCGCACCCCGAACCCGTGCCTGCGCTGCAACGAGAAGATCAAGTTCGCCGCCCTGCTGGACAAGGCGCTGGCCCTGGGCTTCGACGCGGTCTGCACCGGCCACTACGCCAAGGTCGTCGAACTGCCGGACGGCTCCCGCGAACTGCACCGCGCCTCCGACATGGCCAAGGACCAGTCGTACGTCCTCGGCGTGCTCGACGAGAAGCAGCTCGCCCACGCGCTCTTCCCGCTGGGCGACACGGTGACGACCAAGGACGAGATCCGCGCCGAGGCCGAGCGCCGGGGCCTCGCCGTCGCCAAGAAGCCCGACTCGCACGACATCTGCTTCATCGCCGACGGCGACACCCAGGGCTTCCTCGCGAACCGGCTCGGCAAGGCCGAGGGCGACATCGTCGACGAGTCCGGCGCCAAGGTCGGCACCCACGAGGGCGCGTACGGCTTCACCATCGGCCAGCGCAAGGGCCTGCGCATCGGCACCCCCGCCCCCGACGGCAAGCCGCGCTACGTCCTCGACATCTCGCCGGTCGACAACACGGTGACGGTCGGCCCGGCCGCCGCCCTGGACGTCACCGCCCTGACCGCGATCAGGCCCCGCTGGTGCGGCACCGCCCCGTCCGGCCCCGGCACCTACACCTCCCAGCTGCGCGCCCACGGCGGCGAGACCGAGGTCACCGCCGAGCCTGTGGACGGCGAACTGCGGGTGACCTTCACCGAGCCGGTCCGCGGCGTCGCCCCCGGCCAGGCGATCGTCCTCTACGACGGCACGCGCGTCGTCGGCTCGGCGACGATCGCGACGACCACGCGCGCGAGGACGACGACGCCGGTCGCCTGATCCCTCACAGGAACTCCGCCAGCGCCGGCGCGAGGACGTTCGGATCCACCATGTGGGTCTGACCCTCCAGCACCGCATACGTCCCCTGGGGCACGGCTTCGGCCACCGACCGGGCGGCCTCGCGCATCCAGGCGGGGCTCGCGCCGCCCGCCAGCGACAGCACCGGCACCTCGATCCCGGCCAGCAGGGCCTCGGGCACCAGACCGCCGCCCAGCACGGCGTCGTCGTACGCGAGGGTCGGCGCGATCGCCTCCATGCCGGGCCACATGGGGGAGTTCCGGGCACCCTGGATCATCTGCTCGGCCAGCCCGGTCAGCCGCAGGAACAGCTCCACGGCGTCACCGCGCCGGCCCGCGCCGAGCGCCTCGTCGAGGTTCCGGGTGTACTCCGCGCGCTCCTTCGCGCCGCCCTCGTCGACGGCGTACGGCACCTCGTACACGGCGGCCCGGCGCACCGGCAGCCCGCTCGCCGCCGCGTGGAGCACCAGCGCGCCGCCGGAGGAGATGCCGTACAGCGACGCCTCGCCGCCCACCGTGTCGATCAGCGCCGCGAGGTCCTCGACCTCCCGGGCGACCTCGTAGGGCGGCGTGTCGCCGCTCTGCCCGCGCCCGCGGCGGTCGTACCAGACGGTGGTGAAGCGCTTCGCGAGAAGCCCGGCGAGGGGCGCCACGGTGGCGCCCGTCGACATCGCCCCGCTCACGAGGACGACCGCCGGGCCCTCGCCGGCGCGCTGGTACGCGAGGGAGGTGCCGTCGCGCGAAATAGTGTTGTTGTCCATGTCTGTGGAGACTGCCCCACCGGGGCGGAATAATCGCCCTCAGACGCTCACGACACCTCGACTTCGTAGAAGCAGAGGTGATCCTTGATCCGCGCGACCGCCGGCTTGGGATCGGGGTACGACCACACCAGATCGGGCGCGTCCGGCAGCGACCAGTAGGACGCGGTGCCCTTGAACGGGCAGTAGGTGTGGTGCTCGGAGGGCTTCAGCAGGTCCAGCCGAACGTCCTCGGGGGGTAGGTAGTACCGCACCGGACAGCCCGTCTCCCTGAGCACCAGGGGCCGTTCGCTCTCCGCCAGTATCTGATCGCCGTGCACCACGCGCACGCGCCGCTCGCCCTGCTCGATGGTGATCGTGTGTCCTTGGGCCATGGAGAGAGAAGCGCTCGCGGGCCCCCGGTTCTTCCCGCGTACCGTGACCTCATGCGTATCTGTGTCTTCCTCTCCGCCGCCGACCTCGACGACCGCTACACCGGACCCGCGCGCGAGTTCGCGGAACTGCTCGGCAAGGGCGGCCACACGCTCGTGTGGGGCGGCTCGGACGTGGGCCTGATGAAGGTGGTCGCCGACGGCGTGCACGCCGCGGGAGGGCGGCTGTGCGGGGTCTCCGTGGACTTCCTCGCGGCCAAGGCGCGCCAGGGTGCGGACGAGATGGTGATCGCCCGCGACCTCGCCGAGCGCAAGCGGCTGCTGCTGGAGAAGTCCGACGCGGTGGTGATCATGGTCGGCGGTACCGGCACCCTCGACGAGGCCACCGAGATCCTGGAGCTGAAGAAGCACGGCCACACCGAGAAGCCGGTGGTGCTGCTGAACACCGCGGGTTTCTACGACGGCCTCAAGGAGCAGTTCCGCCGCATGGACGACGAGGGCTTCCTGCCGCGCCCGCTGACCGAGCTGGTGTTCTTCGCCGAGGAGCCGGTGGGGGCGCTGGCGTACCTGGAGGAGAGCCAGGGGATCGAGTAGCCGCCCGCGGGTGCGAGCATGGCGGGCATGGCTACACATGTGATCACCGGGGCGGGCTCCGGCATCGGCGCCGCCGTCGCCCGCCGCCTCCACGCACGCGGGGACGAACTCGTGCTGCACGCGCGCGACGCGGGACGCGCGAAGGAGCTGGCGGCCCTGTTCCCCGGCGCGCGGACGCTCGTGGGGGACCTCGCCGATCCGGACAAGCTATCCTGGGCGTTCTCCCACCAGTCGCTCCCGGACCGCGTGGACTCGCTGCTGCACATCGCCGGCGTGGTCGACCTCGGCCCGGTCGGCGACCTCACCCCCAAGTCCTGGCGGCACCAGCTCAACGTCAACCTGATCGCCCCGGCCGAACTGACGCGGCACTTCCTGCCCCAGCTGCGGGCGGCCCGCGGGCACGTGGTGTTCGTCAACTCCGGCGCGGGCCTGGCCGCCCACGCCGACTGGTCCGCGTACGCCGCCTCCAAGCACGGCCTCAAAGCCCTCGCCGACTCGCTGCGCCACGAGGAGCACGCCAACGGCGTCCGCGTCACCTCGGTCTACCCGGGCCGCACCGCGAGCCCCATGCAGGCCAAGGTCCACCAGCAGGAGGGCAAGGAGTACGACCCCGCCCGGTGGATCGACCCCGAGTCGGTCGCCACGGCGATCCTGATGGCGGTCGACCTGCCCGCGGACGCCGAGGTCAACGACCTGACGGTGAGGCCGGGGCGATGACCGCGTCCGACTTCGGTCCGGCCACCGGCATCGGCTCCCTGCCCGGCGGCGACGCCCGGGAGGCCGCCAAGGCCGTCACCGGCACCTTCGAGGACTTCCCGCACCTGCCCGAGCTGCCCGCCCGCGGCCCCGGCGCGGACATGATCGGCCGCACCGCCGGGATGCTCGTCGAGCTGTACGCGCGCGTGGAGCCCAGCGGCTGGCGGCTCGGCGACCGGCCCGGACGCGACACCAAGCGGGCGTGGTCCTGGCTCGGCGAGGACCTCGACGCCCTGGAGGAGTTCACCCAGGGCTACGAGGGCCCGCTGAAGGTGCAGGCGGTGGGCCCCTGGACGCTCGCGGCCAACCTGGAGCTGAGGAACGGCGAGGCGGCCCTCGGCGACCCCGGCGCCTGCCGCGACCTCGCGGCGTCGCTCGCCGAGGGCCTGCGCCAGCACCTGGCCGAGGTCGGCCGGCGCATCCCCGGCGCACGACTCGTCCTCCAGCTCGACGAACCCTCCCTCATCGCCGTGCTGCGCGGCCAGGTGCGCACCGCCAGCGGCTACCGCACCCACCGGGCCCCGGACCGGCAGGTCGTCGAGGCGACCCTCCGCGACGTCCTCGCGGTGCACGGCGAGGGCCCCACCGTGGTCCACTCCTGCGCGCCCGACGTCCCCTTCGCCCTGCTGCGCAGGTCCGGCGCGACGGCGGTCTCCTTCGACTTCTCGCTTCTCACCGAGCGTGACGACGACGTGATCGGCGAGGCGGTGGAAGGGGGTACCCGGCTCTTCGCCGGTGTCGTGCCGGGCACGGACGGCCCATTGTCGGACCCTGCCGGTAGCGTCATGGGTGTCAGGACGTTGTGGCGCAGGCTGGGGCTGCGGCCGGAGCTTCTCGCGGAGGCGGTCACCATCACGCCGTCGTGCGGGCTCGCGGGCGCTTCCCCCGCCTATGCGCGCCGGGCGCTCGCCCACTGCGTCCGGGCGGCGAGATCCCTCGCGGACAACCCAGAGTAACGGGAGGACAACACGGTGGCCGGCGACAAGCAAGCGGAGACGACGGTGCCCGCCGAGGCACGGGAGAAGCACGCGCAGCTCGCTGAGCAGATCGAGGAGCACCGCTTCCGGTACTACGTGAAGGACGCTCCGGTCGTCAGCGACGCGGACTTCGACAAGCTCCTGCGTTCCCTGGAGGCCCTGGAGGACGAGTACCCGGAGCTGCGCACGCCGGACTCGCCGACGCAGAAGGTCGCGGGCGCGTACGCGACCGAGTTCACCTCCGTCGAGCACCGCTCGCGCATGCTCTCCCTGGACAACGCCTTCAACGACGAGGAACTCGCCGCCTGGGCCGACCGCGTCGCCAAGGACGTCGGCGGCTCCGTCTACCACCTGCTGTGCGAGTTGAAGGTCGACGGACTCGCCGTCAACCTCACCTACGAGCACGGCCGCCTCACCCGCGCGGCGACCCGCGGCGACGGCCGGACCGGCGAGGACATCACGCCCAACGTCCGCACGATCGCGGAGATCCCGGACCGTCTCGACGGCGACGAGGTCCCCGACCTCGTGGAGATCCGCGGCGAGGTCTACTTCCCGATGGAGAAGTTCCTCGAACTCAACGAACGGCTTGTCGCCGCCGGTGACAAGCCGTTCGCCAACCCCCGCAACGCGGCGGCCGGTTCGCTGCGCCAGAAGGACCCGCGGGTCACCGCCGGCCGGCCGCTGCACATGGTCGTCCACGGCATCGGCGCCCTGGAGGGCTTCAAGGGCATGAACCGCCTCTCCGAGGCGTACGACCTGCTCAAGACCTGGGGCCTGCCGACCTCCCGGCACAACCGGGTCGTCGACGGCCTCGACGGCGTACGGGAGTTCATCGCCTACTACGGCGAGAACCGGCACTCCGTGGAGCACGAGATCGACGGCGTCGTCGTCAAGCTCGACGAGATCCGCCTCCAGGGCCGCCTGGGCTCCACGGCCCGCGCCCCGCGCTGGGCGATCGCCTACAAGTACGCGCCGGAAGAGGTCAACACCAAGCTCATCGACATCAAGGTGGGCGTCGGCCGCACCGGTCGCGTCACGCCCTACGCCCAGGTGGAGCCGGTCACCGTCGCGGGCAGCGAGGTCGAGTTCGCCACGCTGCACAACCAGGACGTCGTCAAGGCCAAGGGGGTGCTCATCGGCGACACCGTGGTCATCCGCAAGGCCGGTGACGTCATCCCGGAGATCCTCGGGCCGGTCGTCGACCTGCGGGACGGCAGCGAGCGGGAGTTCGTGATGCCGGGCGAGTGCCCGGAGTGCGGCACGCCGCTCAGGCCCATGAAGGAGGGCGACATCGACCTCCGCTGCCCCAACGGGCGTACCTGTCCGGCCCAGTTGCGGGAGCGGGTCTCCTACCTCGCGGGCCGCGAGTGCCTGGACATCGAGCACTTCGGCGACGTGGCCGCCGCCGCGCTCACCCGGCCGCTGGAGCCGGCCGAGCCGCCGCTCGTCGACGAGGGCGACCTCTTCGACCTCACCGTCGAGAAGCTGCTGCCCATCAAGGCCTACGTCCTTGACCCGGACAGCGGCCTGCCCAAGCGGGACCCCAAGACCGGTGAGGAGAAGGTCGTCACGGTCTTCGCCAACCAGAAGGGCGAGCCGAAGAAGAACACCCTGGCGCTGTTGGAGAACATCGAGGCGGCCAAGAGCCGTCCCTTCGCCCGGTTCCTCAACGGCCTCTCCATCCGCCACGTCGGCCCGGTCGCCGCGCAGGCCCTCGCCCGCGAGTTCCGCTCCATCGACCGGATCGAGCAGGCCTCCGAACAGGAGCTGGCGAGCACCGACGGCGTCGGCCCGATCATCGCCGCCGCGCTCAAGGAGTGGTTCGCCGAGGCCTGGCACCGGGAGATCGTCCGCAAGTGGAAGGCCGCCGGAGTCCCGCTGGAGGACGCCTCGTCCACCGAGGACGAGGGCCCCCGCCCCCTGGAGGGTCTCACCGTCGTCGTCACCGGCACCCTGGAGCGCTTCACCCGCGACGGCGCCAAGGAGGCGCTGCAGAGCCGCGGAGCGAAAGTCACCGGTTCCGTCTCGAAGAAGACGTCCTTCGTCGTCGTGGGTGACAATCCTGGTTCGAAGTACGACAAGGCGATGCAGCTCAAGGTGCCTGTGCTCGACGAGGACGGCTTCACCGTCCTGCTGGAACAGGGACCGGAGGCGGCGGCCGAAGTTGCGCTTCCGACAGAGGAGTAGCGGTTGAAGGACACCCGTTCGGCGCATACCAGATGCATACGGGTGGCTGGGGTCATTCGGGCAACCGTCTGCGACCGCTGCCCGTGGAAGCCTTCTGCGGCCTACTGTTGAGATGTGCGCCTGCCGTGCCCAGCTGCGGTCGGGGCATCCCCGTGCTCCTCGTGGGCACGGGGAAGGGTTTTCCAACGCGGCGCCGTGGACGGATGTCGGGCATCGGGCCGCGTGGCGTGGGCACCGCCGGCTGTGAGAGGGACGGGAATGGAACCGACCGAGAGCGCCGCCCCGGACTCACGGCTGCGCCGGCGCCGGGTCACCGGTGCCTGGCTGCCGAGCCGGTGGACCGGGCGGCCGTCGGAGCGTCCGGGCGCGGAGGGGCGCGGCACCGGACAGTACACCGTGACGGACGTCCGTGGTGTGCCCCCGCTCACCGCCGGCCGGCCGCCCGCGCAGCCGGACGGCACCGACCCCGAACGGCACCTGTCCTGGCCGGCGCTGCCCGCGGCGGTCGTCTCGGCCGCCGCGTTCGTCCTGGGCGCCGGTTTCTACCGGGCGTTCACCGGCACCCAGGCGCTCTTCCCGTCCGGCACGGTCGGCTGGTCGCTGGCCCTGCTGACCGGCATCATCGTCGGCCACCTGGTGATGCTCGGCCGCTCCCGCTGGTGGGGCGGCACGGGCTCCGGCGCCGCCCTCACCCTCGCCGTCCTGATGCTCTACGGCTGGGTCGCGGCCGGCATGGTCAGCCTCACCGTCGTCGTGCTGGTCGGCATAGCCAGGCGGGGACGCTGGAGGGCCGGCGTACTGCACGGCTCGGTCGACATCCTGGGCATCGGCGCCGGCGCCCTCGTGCTCGGTGTCTTCGGCCGGGTGCCGTCGGTCGAGAAGCCGTGGAACCCGGACACCTGGACGGTCTACACCGCCCCCGAGGTCGTCCTGGTCGCCATCGCCTACCTCCTGGTCACCCGCACCCTGCTGTGGTACCTGCACGCACCGCGCGGCGGATTGCCCACCGTCGCCCGTACCGCCCTGGTCAGACAGGGCCTGGTCGCGATCGCCCTGCTCGGCATCGCCCCGCTGGTGTGCGTCGTCGCCGTCGCCCAGCCGGTGCTGCTGCCGCTGTTCGCCATCCCGCTGATCGCCCTCGACTCCACCCTGTGGATCGCCCGCGCCCGGGCCGAGGAGCAGCTGCGCGACCCGCTGACCGGACTGCCCAACCGGCAGTGGCTGCTGGAGCGGATCTGGACCGCGCTCGACGACGCCGAACGCATAGGCGCCCGCTCGGCCCTGATGCTCATCGACCTCGACCGCTTCCGGTCCGTCAACGACACCCTGGGCCACCTCGCCGGTGACCGGCTGCTGCTGCAGATCGCCGACCGGCTGCGGGTGGCCCTGCCGCGCGGGGCGGAGGCCGCGCGGCTCGGCGGCGACGAGTTCGCCGTTTTACTGCCCGTCGCCGACTCCACGACGTCCGCGACCCGCGTCGCCCGCGGCCTGGTCACCGCGCTCAGCTCCCCGCTCGACCTCGACGGACTCACCCTCGTCCTGGAGGCCAGTGCGGGCGTTGCCGTCTTCCCCGACCACGCCCTGGACGCGGAGGGGCTGCTGCGGCGGGCGGACGTGGCGATGTACCAGGCGAAGCGGGACCGCACCGGCGTCGAGGTGTACGAGTCCAAGCGGGACTCGAACACGCCGGACCGGCTGGGACTGCTGGGCGATCTGCGGCGCGCGCTGGACGCGCACGAGGTGCAGCTGCACTACCAGCCCAAGGTCCGCTTCGACGGGCAGGTCGCGGGGCTCGAGGCCCTGGTCCGGTGGGTGCACCCCGAGCGGGGGAAGGTGCCGCCGGACGAGTTCATAGCGATAGCCGAGTCCTCGGGGCTGATGCCCCATCTCACCGAGTACGTGCTGGAGACGGCGCTCGGGCAGGTGGCCGCGTGGCGCTCGCAGGGCCTGTACGTGCCGGTGGCGGTCAACGTCTCCCCGCGCGACGTGCACACGCCCGGGTTCGCGGGCTCGGTGGCGGCGCGGCTCGCCCGGCACGGGGTGCCCGCGGGAGCGCTGCAGCTGGAGATCACGGAACACGTGCTGCTGGAGGACCCGCAGCGGGCCGCCGACACACTGGCCGGCCTGACCGCGCACGGCGTGAAGATGTCCCTGGACGACTTCGGCACGGGCTACTCGTCCCTGGTCCACCTGCGCCGGCTCCCGGTCAGCGAGCTGAAGATCGACCGGTCGTTCGTGGCGCGGCTGGCCGTCGACACCGAGGACGCCGAGATAGTGCGCTGCACGGTCGACCTCGCCCATTCGCTCGGCCTGCTGGTCGTCGCGGAGGGTGTGGAGGACGACGAGACCTGGGAGCGGCTGCGCGACCTCGGCTGTGACGCCGTACAGGGCTGGCTGGTGGCCGCGGCGATGCCGCCCGAGGAGACCACGGCGTGGCTGCGGGCCCGGGGCTCCCGCGGCTGGCAGCGCCCCCGGGCCGCCCTGCCGGCGGCCGAGTAGCCCCACCGGCCGGCCCGCGCGTCAGAGCGCGGCCGTGAAGTGGCCGATCAGCAGGGCCAGGCGCTGGTCGTGGTCCCGCTCCGGGAGGCGGCCGCTGCGCATCAGCGTGACCAGGCCGTGCAGTCCGGCCCAGTACGTCTCCGTCAGCAGGCCGATGTCCTCGCCCTCCGCCGCGATCGGCTCCACCACCGCGACCAGCTCCGCGAACGCCTCCTGCAGCGGCGCCGGGGCCTCGGGGGTGGCGAACGGCAGGTCCACCGCGTGGGTGAACATCGCGTCGTACAGGGCCGGCCGCCGCCGCCCGAAGGACGCGTACGCCTCGCCCACCGCCGCCAGCGCCTCGCGCGGGCCGTCGGCCGATGTGCGCGCCGCCCGCAGCTCCACCGCGAGGTCGGCGCAGCCCTGCACCGCGACCGCCGCCATGATCGCGTCTTTGCCCTTGAAGTGGCTGTAGAGGACGGGCTGGCTGTACTCGATCTCCGCCGCCAGGCGCCGGGTGGTCACCGCGTCCCAGCCCTCGGCCTCCGCCAGCTCCCGCGCGGCCGTGACGATCAGCCGCTCGCGTTCCGCTCGTTCGCGCTCCCGGCGCGTCTGAATCGACATGCCTGAAATTCTAGCAGTGCTAGCGGTTCTGTCGATGCTCTGCTAGCGTCGATCGTGTTCCTAGCGCTGCTAGAAAAAGGAGAACCGTCATGACCGTGGCCGCCTACACCCTGGCCGTCCTGCTCGACCTGTTCTGCCTGTTCCTCGGCTACCGCTTCCTGTTCCAGCCGGGCCCGGCCGCCGCCGGTTACGGCGTCCCGGCCGACCCCGCGGGCGACGCCGGCGCCTACCTCACGATCAAGGGGTCCAGGGACGGCGCCCTCGGTGTCGTCGGCCTCCTCGTCCTCGCCTTCGCCGGCGCGCACGCCGAGGCCTGGTTCATGGTCGGCGTCGCCCTCATCCCGTTCGGCGACACCCTGATAGTCCTGCGCAACGGCGGCGCGAAGGCCGTGGCGTTCGGGATCCACTTCGCCACCGCGCTCGTTGTACTGATCAGCGCCGGACTGCTCTTCGCGGTCTGACCGCGTCCGCGAACGAGACAACAGGGGGAATCGAGACATGTCGCTGTTCGTGCCGAAGTTCGACGAAACCGTGCTGGTCCGCGACGCGGAGGCCGAAGTGATCGGGGGAGACCCCGTCGCCGTGAGGCTGCTGGCCGACAGCAGTGCCAGCGGCGGCGCGCTGTCCACCGTGCGCGTCACCCTCGCCGAGGGCGCCGACGGAGCCCGCCCGCACACGCACCACCACTCCGCCGAGATGTTCTACCTGCTCGACGGCGCCGCCGAGGTCCTCTCCGGCGAGGACGTCGTCACCGCCGAGCGCGGCGACCTGATCATCGTCCCGCCGGACCGGCCGCATGCCTTCGCCGCCGCTCCCGGCGCCACGGCCGACCTGCTCATCGTCATCACGCCGGGCGTCGAGCGCTTCGAGTACTTCCGCCACCTCCAGCGCATCCGCCTCGGCGAGGCCACGGTGGAGAGCCTCCTGGAGGTCCAGGAGCTCTACGACAACCACTTCCTGAGGAGCGAGGCGTGGGACGCCCGACGGTGACCGCCGAAACCGTTTAACGGCCCGGGGCCCAAGCCCCCTAGGATTGGCCCCAAACCACACACTCTCACCCCAGAGGAACGCTGCATGCCTGGCATCACGCGCGAGGAGGTCGCCCACCTCGCCCGGCTGGCGCGTCTGGAGCTGAAGCCCGAAGAGCTCGAACACTTCGCGGGACAGCTGGACGACATCATCGGCGCGGTCGCCCGCGTCAGTGAGGTCGCCGACCAAGACGTACCGCCGACCTCGCACCCGCTCCCGCTGACGAACGTCATGCGGCCGGACGAGGTCCGTCCCTCGCTCACCCCCGAGCAGGCGCTCTCCGGCGCCCCGGCCCAGGAGCAGCAGCGTTTCAAGGTGCCGCAGATCCTGGGGGAGGACTGATCACGATGACGGACATCATCAAGCTCACCGCCGCCGAGACCGCCGAGAAGATCGCCTCCGGCGAGCTGACGGCCGTCCAGGTCGCCGAGGCCCACCTGGCCCGTATCGAGGCCGTCGACGAGAAGGTGCACGCCTTCCTGCACGTCGACCGCGAGGGCGCCCTCGCCCAGGCGCGCGCCGTGGACGCCAAGCGCGAGCGGGGCGAGAAGCTCGGCCCCCTCGCCGGCGTCCCGCTGGCGCTGAAGGACATCTTCACCACCGAGGGCGTGCCGACGACCGTCGGTTCGAAGATCCTCGAGGGCTGGATCCCGCCGTACGACGCCACCCTCACCCAGCGCCTCAAGGCCGCCGACGTCGTCATCCTCGGCAAGACCAACATGGACGAGTTCGCCATGGGGTCCTCGACGGAGAACAGCGCGTACGGCCCGACCGGCAACCCGTGGGACCTCACCAAGATCCCGGGCGGTTCGGGCGGCGGCTCCTCCGCCGCGCTGGCCGCGCACATGGCGCCGCTGGCCATCGGCACCGACACCGGCGGCTCCATCCGCCAGCCGGCCGCCGTCACCGGCACCGTCGGCGTGAAGCCGACGTACGGCGCCGTCTCCCGCTTCGGCATGGTCGCCTTCTCGTCCTCCCTCGACCAGGGCGGCCCCTGCGCCCGCACGGTCCTGGACGCGGCCCTGCTGCACGAGGTCATCGCCGGGCACGACCCGCTGGACTCCACCTCCATCGACGCCCCGGTCCCGCCGGTCGTCGAGGCCGCCCGCAACGGCAGCGTCGAGGGCATGCGCGTGGGCGTCGTCAAGCAGTTCCGCGGCGAGGGCTACCAGGCCGGTGTCGTCCAGCGCTTCGACGAGTCCGTCGAGCTGCTGAAGGAGCTGGGCGCCGAGATCGTCGAGCTGGACTGCCCGTCCTTCGACCTCGCGCTGTCGGCGTACTACCTGATCGCGCCCTCCGAGTGCTCCTCCAACCTCGCCCGCTTCGACGGCCTGCGCTACGGCCTGCGGACCGGCGACGACGGCACGCACTCCGCCGAGGAGGTCACCTCCCTCACCCGTGAGGAGGGCTTCGGCCCCGAGGTCAAGCGCCGCATCATGCTCGGCACGTACGCGCTGAGCTCCGGCTACTACGACGCCTACTACGGCTCCGCGCAGAAGGTCCGCACGCTCATCACGCGCGACTTCGAGAAGGCCTTCGAGCAGGTCGACGTCATCGTGTCGCCGACCACGCCGACCACCGCCTTCGCGATCGGCGAGCGCGCCGACGACCCGATGGCGATGTACCTGGCCGACCTGTGCACCATCCCGACGAACCTCGCGGGCAACGCGGCGATGTCGCTGCCGTGCGGTCTCGCCCCGGAGGACAACCTCCCCGTCGGTCTGCAGATCATCGCCCCGGCCCTGAAGGACGACCGTCTCTACAAGGTCGGCGCCGCCGTCGAGGCCGCCTTCGTGGAAAGGTGGGGGCACCCGCTCCTGGAGGAGGCTCCGTCGCTGTGAGCAAGCTGTCCAAGGCCAAGGACTTCAAGAAGTCCAAGTCCGGCACGTACCTGTCCATGGCCACCACCGCCTTCGGCGCCGTGGCCGTGGTCAAGCAGATCAAGAAGGCCCGACTGGAGAACGACACGCTGCGGCTGATCGACGCCACCGTCTCCGCCGCCGCGATCGTCACCGGCCTCGCCATCCTGTACCGCGAGCTGAAGCGGCTGGGCGACGACGACGTCCTGCTGGGCTGAGAGGGAACTTTCACCGTGACCACCACGACCGACCTGGTGTCGTACGAGGACGCGCTGGCGTCGTACGACCCCGTCATGGGCCTCGAGGTCCATGTCGAACTCGGCACCAAGACCAAGATGTTCTGCGGGTGTTCCACCGAACTGGGCGCCGAGCCCAACTCGCAGACCTGCCCCACCTGCCTCGGCCTGCCCGGCGCGCTCCCGGTCGTCAACGCGATCGGCATCGAGTCGGCCATCAAGATCGGTCTCGCGCTGAACTGCGAGATCGCCGAGTGGTGCCGCTTCGCCCGGAAGAACTACTTCTATCCGGACATGCCGAAGAACTTCCAGACCTCCCAGTACGACGAGCCGATCGCCTTCAACGGCTACCTCGACGTGCAGCTGGAGGACGGCGAGACCTTCCGTGTGGAGATCGAGCGCGCCCACATGGAGGAGGACACCGGCAAGTCGACCCACGTGGGCGGCGCGACGGGCCGAATCCACGGCGCCTCGCACTCGCTGCTGGACTACAACCGCGCCGGCATCCCGCTCATCGAGATCGTCACCAAGCCGATCGAGGGCGCGGGCGAGCGTGCTCCCGAGGTCGCCCGGGCGTACGTGCGTGAGCTCCGCGAGCTCATCCGGGCGCTCGGCGTCTCCGAGGCCCGCATGGAGATGGGCCAGATGCGCTGCGACGTGAACCTGTCGCTGCGCCCGAACGGCACCGACAAGTTCGGCACCCGCTCGGAGACCAAGAACGTCAACTCGCTGCGGTCGGTGGAGCGCGCCGCCCGCTTCGAGATCCAGCGGCACGCGGCCGTGCTGTCGTCCGGCGGCACGATCGTGCAGGAGACCCGGCACTTCCACGAGGACACGGGGTCCACGACCTCGGGCCGCGTGAAGGAGGAGGCCGAGGACTACCGGTACTTCCCGGAGCCGGACCTGGTACCGGTCGCGCCGTCCCGCGAGTGGGTCGAGGAGATCCGCGCCGGGCTGCCGGAGCTGCCGCTGGCCCGCCGCAACCGGCTGCTCGCAGAGTGGGGCATCTCGGCCACCGACATGCAGGCGATCCTCAACGCCGGTGCGCTGGACCCGATCGTCGCCACGATCGACGCCGGTGCCGACGCCGCGTCCGCCCGCAAGTGGTGGATGGGCGAACTGGCGCGCAGCGCCAACGAGTCGGGCACCTCGCTCGACGAGCTGGCGATCACCCCGGCGCAGGTCGCCCGGGTCACCGAGCTGGTCGCCAAGGGCGACCTGAACGACAAGCTCGCGCGCCAGGTCATCGAGGGCGTCCTCGCGGGCGAGGGCACCCCGGACGAGGTCGTCGACAAGCGCGGTCTGAAGGTCGTCTCCGACGAGGGCGCCCTGACCGCCGCCGTCGAGGAGGCCATCGCCGGCAACCCGGGCATCGCCGACAAGATCCGCGGCGGCAAGGTGGCCGCGGCCGGCGCTCTGGTCGGCGCGGTCATGAAGGCGACCCGCGGACAGGCCGACGCGGCCCGCGTCAAGGAGCTGATCCTGGAGAAGCTGGGCGTCAGCGAGGGCTGAGCGACAGTCAGCTAGGCGGTACGGCCCCGGAGACCTGGTCTCCGGGGCCGTACGGCGTTCTACCTACGGCGTCCCACGACCCGTACGAAGCCCAGCGCGCGGCCCTCGTCGGCGCGCACCATCTCGCCGACCCGGCGGGCCATGGTGCGGTGGAACTCCTCCGGGCTCTCCTCGGCGACCACCTCGCACCACAGCAGCCAGTCCTTCCAGCCGTCCTCGAGCCAGTCGGCCGTCTCCACCTCGACGGCGCCGCTGCGGGTCCAGTGGCGGCGCCACCAGCCGGCGGTGTGGAAGCACCAGAAGTCGGGCTCCCACCACGGCCGCAGATGCTCCGGCGGCTCGGTCCCGGCGATCTCCTCGCGAAGTGCCGGTACCACGACGCCGATCCGCCCGCCGGGCTTCAACAGCCGGGTGAGGGTGGGCAGATAGAGGTCGTCGGTGCCGAAGTACTGGTAGGCGTCGACGGACACGATCGCGTCGAAGCCGCCTTCGGCGAAGGGCAGATCGTGTGCCTCGGTGTGCACGGGCAGCACCCGGTCGGCGAAACCCGCCTCGGTGATGCGGCGGGCGTTGTCGTCGGGCTTCACCCACAGATCGGCGGCGGTGACCTGGGCGTGGAACTCCCTGGCCAGGAAGATCGAGGTCATCGCCCGGCCGCAGCCGAGGTCGAGGACGCGCGCGCAGGGGCGCAGGGCGTCCAGGCCGAGGGCGGGGGCCAGCCACTCCAGCAGCCACAGGGCGTTCGGGCCCATCTGGTTGTCGACGACCCAGCGGGCGTCGTAGCCGTTGCTGCGCGGGTAGCGGGGGTGGGTCAGACGGTCAGACAGGTCGTCGTTCAGGTCGTCGTTCGGGGTCCTGATGTCGGACATCGGTGAACGGGCTCCTTGGGATCTTCGTACGGGAAGTCGATGCGTAGGAGCTCGGTCGGACCTTCAAACAAAGCACCCGCTTCGGTCGTCGGCGAGGGGCCGGGGACGGCTGACCCGCGGAAGCTAGCAGGTGTGACGTTCCCCTCGCAGCCGGTTTCCCGGGCGGACGCGCTACGCTCGCCCGCCATGAGCGGACGAGATGATTCCGAGATACGGGACGTCGAGGACGACATGGACACGGCCTACGACGCCCGCCGGGCCCGCTGGACGGCGGCCGGCACCGGCACGCTGCTGACCCTCGCCGGGCTGGCCGCGTCACTGCTGCGGCTCACCGGTTCCGCCCCCGCCCTGGTGCCCGGCGCCTACGGCTTCGGCGCCGCCGTGTGCGCGCTCGCCTCGGTGCTGGGCTCCCGGGGGCACACCCGGCGGGCGCTGTGGCTGCTGGTCGCCGGTGTGATGGTGATGGCCGTGGGGGATCAATTCGACTAGGTGACAGAGTGTTCGTTACTGTCCTGTGATCTGCCTCCCACTCTTGTGAACAAGGCCACCAAACACGTAAACGATCACATCTGCCTGCAAATATGGAAGTCGCATTGCTCATGTGTTCTTTGCGGGCTGTTCATGTGGTGAACGACTGTTTCACGACTGTTCCCGGTCAAAGATCAACAAATCGCCTCCGGGAGCTCGTTCGTGGCAGCCCTTGCACGCTGGTGTGTCAGGCACCGCCTTGTCGCGGTGCTGCTCTGGCTCCTCGCCTTCGGCGGGGTGAGCGCGGCCGCCGCCGTCGCCGGCTCGGCGTACTCGAACGACTACGAGGCCCCCGGCACCGAGTCGGGCGCCGCCACCAAGCTGCTGCAGCGAGGCTTCCCCGGACTCGGCGGTGACAGCGACACCGTCGTGTGGCACGTGAAGGACGGCACCGTCCGGGCCGCCGACGTCGAGCAGACCATGAACCAGACCCTGGACAGGATCGCGGACCTGCCCGGCGTGGCCTCCGTGAGCAGCCCCTACGACGGCCAGGGCGCCGGCCGGATCAGCTCCGACGGGCACACCGCGTACGCGACGGTCACCTTCGACCAGCGCGCCGAGGACATCAAGAAGTCCGAGGCGGAGGCCGTGGTCCGCACGGCCGAGGCCGCCCGGGCCGACGGACTGCAGGTGGAGCTGGGCGGCAGCGCCGTCGCCCTCACCGAACCGTCCGGCGGGCACGTCGCCGAGGTGGTCGGCGTGGTCGTGGCGGCGGTCGTGCTGTTCCTCGCCTTCGGCTCGCTCGCCGCGTCGGTGCTGCCCATCGCCACCGCCCTGGTCGGCGTCGGCACCGCGTACGCCTCGATCGTGCTGCTCGGGCACGCCATGACCGTCGCCGACTTCGCGCCCATGCTCGGCATGCTGATCGGACTCGGCGTCGGCATCGACTACGCGCTCTTCATCGTCACCAGACACCGGCGCGGACTCAAACGCGGACTGTCGGTCACCGAGGCCGTCACCAACGCCGTGACGACCACCGGACGGGCCGTCGTCTTCGCGGGTGCCACCGTTTGCATCGCCCTGCTGGGGATGCTGATTCTGCGGCTCGGCTTCCTCAACGGCGTCGCGATCGCCGCCTCGCTGACCGTCGTCCTCACGGTCGCCGCCTCCGTCACCCTGCTGCCCGCGCTGCTGTCCCTCATCGGCATGCGCGCCCTGAGCCGTCGCGAGCGGCGGCGGCTGGCAGAGCAGGGACCGCAGCCGGAGCTGCCGACCGGACTCGCCCACCGCTGGTCGGCGTTCGTCGAGCGCCATCCCAAGCTCCTCGGCGTGGTGGCCCTGGCCGTGATGACGGTCCTCGCGCTGCCCACCCTCTCCCTGCACCTGGGCACCTCCGACCAGGGCAACAACCCGAAGTCCGCCACCACCAGGCAGGCCTACGACCTGCTCGCCGAGGGCTTCGGACCGGGCGTCAACGGCCCCCTCACCGTCGTCACCAAGGTGGGCGGCGCCGAGGACCGGCTCGCCCTCGACAACCTCGACGCCACCGTCCGCGACACCAAGGGCGTCGCCTCGGTGACGCCGGTGACGTACGACGGCGCCGGGGACACGGCCTTCTTCACGATCGTGCCGACGTCGGAGCCGCAGTCGCAGAAGACCAGCGACCTCGTCGACCGGCTGCGCACCGAGGTGCTGCCGCGCGCCGAGACCGGCACCGCGCTCGACCTGCACGTCGGTGGCGTGACGGCGTCGTACGACGATTTCGCGGGCGTCATCGTCGGCAAGCTGCCCCTGTTCGTCGGCGTGGTCATCGGCCTCGGCTGCCTGCTCCTGCTGCTCGCCTTCCGGTCCCTCGGGATACCGCTGAAGGCCGCGGCCATGAACGTCGCCGCGGTCGCCGCCGCCTTCGGCATCGTCGTGGCGATCTTCCAGTGGGGCTGGGGCAGCGAACTGCTCGGCCTCGGCCGCGCGGGCCCCATCGAGCCCTTCCTCCCCGTGATCATGGTGTCCGTGCTCTTCGGGCTCTCCATGGACTACCAGGTCTTCCTGGTCAGCCGGATGTACGAGGAGTGGCTGGAGACGGGCGACAACCGGCGGGCCGTGCGCGTCGGCCTCGCCGAGACCAGCCGCGTGATCAACTCCGCCGCGGTCATCATGATCTCGGTCTTCCTGGCCTTCGTCCTCAGCGGCGACCGGGTGATCGCCATGTTCGGCATCGCGCTCGCCTCCGCCGTCGCCCTGGACGCCTTCGTGCTGCGCACCCTGCTGGTGCCCGCCCTCATGCACCTGCTCGGCGGCGCCAACTGGTGGCTGCCCCGCTGGCTGGACGCCCGGCTGCCCCGCATCAGCATCGAGCCGCCCGAGTGCCGTGCCGCCCATGAAAGGCTGGCCGAGGCGACGGACGCCGAGGTGGCGGACGTTCTGGCGGAGGGGGATCAGCGCGATGTACGCGATATCACTGGGTGACGGCGCCGAGCTGCGGCCGCTGGAGCCGTGGCACGCGGAGGAGTTCCTGGCACACCTGGAGCGCGGCCGGGAGTTCATCGGGCGGTTCATCCCGTTCGGCTCGCAGGCCGTCGACCTGCCCTCGGTCCGCGCGACGCTCCAGCGGTACGCCGACATGCGCGCCGCCGACACCGGCTCGTACCACGGCATCTGGCTGGACGGAAAGCTCGTCGGCGGGGTCCTCACCCTGAACTTCGACGCCTCGACCGGCAACACCGAGGTCGGCTGCTGGCTGGAGCCCGCGGCCACCGGGCGCGGCCTGGTCACCCGGGCGATGCGGCTCCTGATCGACTGGGCGGTCGAGGAGCGCGGCATCCACCGCGTCGAATGGGTCGCCGCCTCCGGGAACACCCCCAGCCTGAACGTCGCCCGGCGCCTGGGGATGACCCGCGATGGGGTACGGCGCGAAGCGCACCCCTATCGTGGGGTGCGGCACGACCTGGAGGTGTGGTCGATCCTCGCCCCGGAGTGGCGTCAAGCACGCGCGCGTGCCGCATACGACGATCATTAAGATCCCTCTCAGAGAGCGTCCGTACGGTGCCAGACATGGGAACCAAGACAGTTGACGAGGCCGGTACGACCGAGGCCACCGAAGTGAGGCCCGAGGACGAGGCGGCGGCCGCCGCCGAGGCCGGGGCCGGAGCCGCCGAGGAGACCGAGGAGGCGACCGCCGAGGCCGACCTTGTCGAGAGCGCCTCCGAGACCGGCGAGGAAGGCCCCTCGGGTGTCGGCCAGGGCGCGGGTGCCGTCGTCTCCGCCGCGCTCGGGTTCGTCTCGCTCAGCGGCAGCTGGGTCGGCACCATCGCGTCCGCACGCCAGGAGCTGAAAGGCCAGCTCGAGTCGCAGACGTCGTCGTCCGCCAGCGTCGCCAAGCTGCTCGACACGGGGTACTACCAGGCATGGCACGCCACCGCCCTGTGGGCCGGCCTGTTCGCGCTGCTCGGCCTGATCGCCGGCGTCGTCGTCCTGGTCCGTCCCGCCTTCGGCGCCCCCGGCAAGCCGCAGGCCGCCTGGATCAAGTCCGTCGCCTGGGGCGGCGTCGCCCTCGCCGTCCTCGGCCTGCTCCTGGCCGTCCTCAAGTACACCGACGCCCTGCTCGGCTCGGTCTCCACGGGCTGAGTCACCGCAGGTCCGCAGGGGTCTTAGGGAGTCCGTAAGTACCTTATGGACTTCCTGAGGCCCCTTACGCGCGTCTAAGGCCCCGGGCACCCCGCAAGATGCGGAACTCTCCCGATGTGACGGACCCCCCTGGGAGACGAAAGTTGAGGCATCGCAGCAAGCGAAGCCGGAAACCGACTCTCCCGAGGGAACACACCATGTACGAGTACGAGATCGCGCAGTTCCGTTCCGCCGAACTGATCCGCCGCGCCGATGAAGAGCGCCTCGCCCGCGAGGCCGTCCGCGGAGCCCGCCGCGAAGCCGCGCGACGCTCCGCGGAGAACGAGTCCCATACCTCCCGCCACCGCCGCCCCAGGTTCGCCAGGGCGGCGTGAACACGGGGGACGCCGGACGGGAGCAGCCAGCCCGTCCGGCGCACCGCGTTGACGCCGGGCCCGCACCATCAGCCCGTCCGGCGTTTGAGGACGAGGCCCCTTCAGGGCCGAAGCGGGGGTCCGGGGGCGGCAGACCCCGGAACACCCCCCGGCACGACCCCCCGAAAACCGTTCCCCCCGCATCCGCCCCGCATGACATGCTCGCGTCCGTGGAGACCAGGTCCGTCAGTCCCGTCTTCGTCGGCCGAGCCGAAGAGCTGGACACACTGAACGACGCCCTCGCCCGAGCCGCCGCAGGCGAGCCGCAGGCGTTGCTGATCGGCGGCGAGGCCGGCGTCGGCAAGACCAGGCTCGTCGAGGAGTTCGCCACCGCGGCCTGCCGCCGCGGCGCCGTCGTCGCCCTCGGCGGCTGCGTCGAGATCGGCGCCGACGGACTGCCCTTCGCCCCGTTCTCCACCGCCCTGCGCGCCCTGCGCCGCGAACTGCCCGCCGAAGTCGCAGCCGCGGCCGCCGGCCAGGAGGACGAGCTCACCAGGCTGCTGCCCGAACTCGGCGAGACCGGCTCCGGACGCCACGACGAGGAGGGCATGGCCCGCCTCTTCGAACTCACCGCCCGCCTCCTGGAACGCGTCGCCGCCGACCGCACGGTCGTCGTCGCCCTGGAGGACCTGCACTGGGCGGACGCCTCCACCCGCCACCTCCTCGCCTACCTCCTGCGCACCCTGCGCTCCGGCCGCCTGGTCGTCCTCGCCACCTACCGCGCCGACGACATCCACCGCCGCCACCCGCTGCGCCCCCTGCTCGCCGAACTCGACCGCCTGCGCACGGTCCGCCGCATCGAACTGGCCCGCTTCACCCGCACCGAGGTCGGCCGCCAGCTCGCCGGCATCCTCGCCGCCGAACCGGACCCCGGCCAGGTCGAGGAGATCTTCGAACGCTCCGACGGCAACGCCTTCTTCGTCGAGGAACTCGCCGTCTGTGCCACCGAGGGCTGCGGCACCGGCCTCACCGACTCCCTGCGCGACCTGCTCCTGGTCCGTGTCGAGGGCATGCCCGAGAGCGCCCAGCGCATCGCCCGGATCGTCGCCGAGGGCGGCTCGACCGTGGAGTACCGGCTGCTCGCGGCCGTCGCCGGGCTCGCCGAGGACGACCTCATCGAGGCGCTGCGGGCCGCGGTGAACGCCAACATCCTCATCGCCACCCCCGCGGGCGACGGCTACCGCTTCCGCCACTCCCTGGTCCGCGAGGCCGTCGGCGACGACCTGCTGCCCGGTGAGCGCTCCCGCCTCAACCGCCGCTACGCCGAGGCCCTGGAGGCCGACCCGACACTCGTCCCCGCCGACGAACGCGTCATGCGCCTGGCCAGCTACTGGTACCACGCGCACGCCCCGGCCAAGGCCCTCCCCGCCGTCCTGGACGCCTCCGTCGAGGCCCGGCGCCGCCACGCCTACAGCGAGCAACTGCGGCTGCTGGAACGGGCGATGGAGCTGTGGGACACCACCCCCGAGGCGGTCCGGGACGAACTGCGCCCCATCGACTACACCGAGGTCTATCCTCCCTGCGGCTGCGACCCCGCCACCACCCCGCTGCGCTACCTCGACCTGATGGCCGAGGCCGCCGTCGCCGGCCGGCTGTCCGGGGAACGCGAACGCGCCCTGAAGATCACCAAACGCGCCCTGCACCTGCTGGAAGAAGAGGACGATCCGCTGCGCGCCGCCTGGTTCTGGACCCAGCGCGCGGTCATGGTGCAGAACCTCGCCCGCGGCGACGGCTGGAAGGAACTGGCCACCGCCCAGGAGCTGGTGCGCGGCCTGCCGCCCTCCGAGGTGCACGCCGAGGTGCTCACCCAGGTCGCCGGCTGGTCGATGCTGCGCGCCCCCGGCCCGGAGGCCCTGTCCGACGCCGAACGCGCCGTGGAGTACGCGCGCATGGTGGGCGCCCGGGAGACGGAGATGAACGCCCGCCTCACCCTCGGCACCCTGATGGTCGACGCGGGGGACGTCGAGGCGGGCCTCGCCGTGATGAGCGAGGTCAAGGACCAGGCCCGGCAGGACGGCATCGCCTCCGTCGCCGGCCGCGCCCACGTCAACCTGCCCTCCGAGCTGGAGGCGGTGGGACGCTCGCGCGAGGCCGTCGGCGTCCTCGAGGAGGGCACCGCCTACGCGCGCCGCTACGGCCTGCTGAACACCGAGGCGTGGGTGTGGTCCAACCTCTCCGACTCCCTCTACTCACTCGGCCGTTGGGACGAGGCGGTCGAGACGGCGGAGAAGGCGCTGCGGCGCGGACAGAGCGCCAAACCGCAGGGCGCGGCCGCGATGAAACTCGCCCAGGTCGCCCTGGGCAGGGGCGACGTGGCGGAGGCCGCCCGCCAACGAGACGCCGCCGAACGGTACTTCGGCACCCACGACCCCATGCCCCAGCAGTCGCTGCCTCTCGCCGCCCTCACCGTCGGCGTCGCCGCGGCCGAGGGCCGTCTCCTCGACGTCCGCGCCGAGGTGCGGCGCAGCCTCGACGGCGGCGTCCCACCGGGCACCCAGCGCTACGTCTGGCCGCTGCTGCTCGGCGCCGCGATCGCCGAGGCCGAGGCCCGCGCGCTGCCCGCGCCCGAGCAGGGCCGTAGCGAGGCCCTCGGTGTGCTCTTCGAGGCCGCCAAGCGGCTCACCACCGTGGCCCCCGTGTGGCTCGCCCATGAACGGTGGGTCCGGGCCGAACTCGCCCGCGCCGAAGGCCGGGACACCGCGGACACCTGGTCGGAGGTGGTCACCGCCTTCGAGAGCGTGGAGCGCCCCTACGACCTCGCCCGCGTCCGCCACCGCCTGGCCGCGGCCCTGCTCGGTGCGGGCGGCGACGACGAACGCGACCGGGCCACGGAGCTGCTGCGCCTGGCCCACGCGGTGGCCGGTCACCTGGGCGCCCGCCCGCTCGGCGACGCCGTCGCCCTCCTCGCCCAGCGGGCCCGCCTGCCCCTCACCCGCGTCCCGGAGCAGCGGCCCGCCGACCCGGCCGAGGCTCTCGGGCTGACCAGCCGCGAACGGGACGTGCTGCGGCTGGTCGCCGCAGGGCGCACCAACCGCCAGATCGCCGAGGAGCTCTTCATCTCGCCGAAGACGGCCAGCGTCCATGTGTCGAACATTCTGGGCAAGCTCGGCGTCTCAGGTAGAGGGGAGGCGGCGGCGACGGCCCACCGGCTCGGGCTGTTCGCGGCCGACGCGCTCGACCCGGCCCGGTGAGGACACCGACGAGGAGGCAGGGACCGTGTTCAACGCATTCGACGAAGTGTTCGCACCCAGTCGCAAGCACACCGACGACGAACGCAAGCGGCTGGAGCTGAGCCGCGAGGACGTCGGGGACAACGACCCCGGACGCGGCCCGATCGACCTCGACTCCGGCAAGGTCGTCATACGGCCGTCCGGGAGCGCCGACGAGGAGGACCCCGGGGAGTGACGCGGGGCCCCTACCGCACCCGCAGCTCCAGGATCCGGTCGTCGCCGCTCTTCGGGCTGCCCCGACCGTCCGTGTTGCTGGTGGTCAGCCACAGCCTGTCGCCGCCCGCCGCGGCCACCGTGCGCAGACGGCCGTAGGTGCCGCTGAGGAAGGACTGCGGGTCGGCCGACGCCTCGGTGCCCTTCAGGGGGATGCGCCACAGGCGCTGTCCCTTCAGGCCGGCCATCCACACCGAGCCCTCGGCGTAGGCGATGCCGCTGGGGGAGGCGTCGTCGGTGTGCCACTGGGCGACGGGGTTCTGGTACGTGCCGTCGGACGACCTGCCCTCGGCATTCGGCCAGCCGTAGTTGCCGCCCGGCTTGATCGCGTTCAGCTCGTCCCAGGTGTCCTGGCCGAACTCCGAGGCGAACAGCCGCTGTTGGGGGTCCCAGGCCAGGCCCTGCACATTGCGGTGGCCGTAGGAGTACACCGGCGAGTCGGGGAAGGGGTTGCCGGGGGCCGGGTCGCCCTCGGGGGTCAGGCGGAGGATCTTGCCGCCCAGGGACTTGGTGTCCTGCGCCAGCCCGCGGTCGCCGGTCTCGCCCGTGCCCGCGTACAGCATGCCGTCCGGGCCGAAGGCGATCCGTCCGCCGTTGTGGATGGCGCCCTTGGGGATGCCCTTGAAGATCGTGTCCGGGGCGCCCAGCTGCTCGCCGGCGGGTTTCTTCGGGTCGTACAGCACGCGGACGATGCGGTTGTCCGAGGCGGAGGTGAAGTACGCGTAGACCATGTGGTCCGACGCGTAGCCGGGGGCGAGGGCGATGCCGAGGAGGCCGCCCTCGCCGGACGGGGAGACCCCGGACACCGTGCCCAGCTCCGTCTTCGCGCCCGTCCTCTCGTCGACCCTGGTGATCGTGCCCTTGTCGCGGGAGGCGACGAGGAGGCCGCCGTCGCCGGGAAGCGCGGCCAGCCCCCAGGGGGTGTTCAGACCGGTGGCCACGGTGCGCACCACCTCGACGGAGCCCTTGGCCGGCGGGGCCTGCCCGGCCGCCTGCTTCGAGGGGGAGGCGCTCGTCGTGTCTCCGCTGCCGCCCGCGGAGCCGCCGCCCCCTCCGCCGGAGGAGCAGGCGGCTGTCAGCAGGAGGGCGGTCGTGGCGAGCAAGGCCGGAACAGCTCGTCGTAGCACGGTCCTGGTCCCTTCGGTGCGGCGGTCGGGCGGCGGGCTCTCCTTGTCCTACGACCGTTCGCGCCCTCCAGGTTCCCGGCCGGGCGGCGTCGAACCTCCGTCCGGCAGGAGTACGGCCGCGGACCCTACGTCGCTCAGTCCCAGGAGCCCCGCGCCCGCGGTAGCCGGGCCACCTCGGCCAGGTCCTGGGGCGTCAGCCGCAGACCGGCGGCCGCCGCGTTCTCCGCCGCCCACCGCTCCCGCTTGGTGCCCGGGACGGCGACCACGTGCCGGCCCTGCGCCAGCACCCACGCCAGTGCCACCTGGGCCGCGGTGACGTCCTCGCCGTGCCGGGCCGCGACGCGGCGCAGACCCGCCACGATCGGCTGGTTGGCGGCCATCATCTCCGCCGTGAAGCGCGGGTGGCGGGCGCGCACGTCGTCCGCCTCGAAACCCACGCCGGGGACCAGGGTCCCGGTGAGGAAGCCGTTGCCCAGCGGCATCGCGGCCAGGAAGCCGATGTCACGCGCCTCGCACCACGGCAGCAGCGCGTCGAGGGCGTCCGGCGACCACACCGACAGCTCGGCCTCCACCGCGCTGACCGGGAAGACCTGCTGCACCCGCTGGAGCTGCAGAATCGTTGCGTCGTGCAGCCGGCCCCCGGAGCGACGGCCGCCGCGGGCACCGACCGCGCACAGCCCCAACGCCCGTACCTTGCCCGCCCGGACGAGTTCCGCCATCGCGCCCCATGTCTCCTCCACGGGCACCTCGGGGTCCGCCCGGTGCAGCTGGTAGAGGTCGATGACGTCCGTCTGCAACCGCCGCAGCGAGGCGTCGCAGGCGCGCTTCACATAGCCGGGGCGGCCGTTGGCCACGATGTGCTGCTCGCCGACGAGCAGGCCCACCTTCGTCGACACGAACGCGTCCGCGCGCCGCTCCTTGAGCACCCGCCCCAGCAGCAGTTCGTTGGTGAACGGGCCGTACATGTCGGCGGTGTCCAGGAGCGTCGAGCCGGAATCCAGCGCCCGGTGCACCGCCCTGAGCGACTCGTCGCCCCGCCGCCGCGAGGCGCTGTACGCCCAGCTCATCGGCATGCACCCAAGGCCGACGGCCCCCACCGCGAGTGCCCTCGCGCCGATCGTCCTGCGCTCCACCTGCCCGTGACCCTCCCTGTGCCGAGCCCCCAACCTAACCTCTGACTCCCCATGGCCCTGACATAGGGCCTTCCCAGCGGGCCGGCCCGGGGCGCGGGGTCTGGCACGCACATCTGCGGCGTTGTCGTCACTCGCCGACTCCCTCCTCCGCCTTGCAGCTGAACGCACCGGACCCCGCTCACCGGCGTTGATCACTCGCTGTCCGTATTGTCCGACCCGACCCGCCGGGAAGGCCCTAGCCTCCTGTCATGACTGCTGACGTGTGGCTTCCCCTCCCGCCTGAGGAGATCGAGAACCTTCCCGCGGGGCCGAACTACCTTTTCTGGAACGGTGAGCAGGCCTACCCCGCGGACCCGGCCGACTGCCTCTTCTACGTCGTCCCCTACATGAAGTCCGCAGAGGTCGCCGTGCGGCCCCTGTCCGAACTGAGCTCCGTCCAGGTGGTGCAGACGCTGTCCGCCGGGATCGACAACGTGCAGCCGGGGCTGCCCCGGCTGCGGCCGGGCGTGCAGGTGTGCAACGCACGCGGGGTGCACGAGGCGAGCACCGCCGAACTCGCGCTCACCCTGATCCTGGCCTCCCTGCGGGGCGTCCCGGACTTCGTGCGCGCGCAGGAGCGCGGCGAGTGGCTCGGCGGGTTCCGGCCGGCGCTCGCCGACAAGAGCGTGCTCATCGTGGGCTACGGCTCGATCGGATCCGCGATCGAGGACCGGCTCGTTCCGTTCGAGGTCGCGCGGGTGGTGCGCGTTGCGCGCTCCGCGCGCACGACGGAGCGCGGGCCGGTGCACCCGCTCACCGATCTGCCCCGCCTGCTCCCCGAGGCGGACGTCGTCGTCCTCATCACACCCCTCACCGACTCCACCCGGGGCCTGGCCGGCGCCGAGTTCCTCGCCCGCATGAAGGACGGCGCCCTCCTCGTCAACGTCGCGCGCGGCCCCGTCGTCGACACCAAGGCGCTGCTCGCGGAACTCGAGACCGGCCGGATCGCCGCGGCCCTCGACGTCACCGACCCCGAGCCGCTGCCCGCCGAGCACCCCCTGTGGCGCGCGCCCGGCGTGCTCATCAGCCCCCACGTCGGCGGCCCCACCTCCGCCTTCCGGCCCCGCGCCGAACGGCTTCTCGTGGACCAGTTGACGCGTTTCTTGAACCGAGAACCACTGCGCAACGTGATCCTTACGACGGGAACAACCGGCGCATGACCCCGACGACTTGAGCGTCCCGCGCGCGGGGCGCAACAGGCGTGTCACCCATTTCCGGTACCCTCCGCAACCCCTAGGAAGCGGTCCGTACTCACAACGCCGCTGGTCGTCACGGAGCGTAGAGGAACTATGTCCCTGAGTGACGAGACTGGTGTATCGTCCCCGACAGGGGCTGCGCCGCGCACCGTTCGGCGCTGGGGATGGACATTGCAGACTGTGAGGGGGGCGACGGGCGATGCACGGCCTATGGACGAGCGATCCGACGCGGCGGAGCCGCCGGCGGCGACCCTGGCGCACGGCCGCGCGCAGACACGGTCACCACGGCGGTCACGGCTGCCGTCACAGCCACCACCACCGCAGGCACAGCACCCGCAGAAGGCATGCGCACCCAGCGCACCGGGACCCGCGGGACCCCGGAGCTGCGCGGACCGGGAGGGCCCGGTGAACTCGCCGCCTGTCGCCACCACCCTCGACGGAATGCTGCGAGCCCAGTCCGCCCCGGGGGCACGGCCGACGCGTCCGCGGTCCGGCGGCGGCCGGACGGGCCCCGTTCACCAGCTCGTCCTGGCCTTGGTCTGCGCGGGATACGCCGTCGGTTCCGCTTTCGGCTGGGGTTCGCAGGAACTGGCAGACATCATGGGTGACTTCGGGCTCAGCGCGGCCGCGGCCACCGCCGCCGTGTCCTGCTTCCTGTACGCGTACGGGCACTGCGCGCGCTTCCGTTCCGCCTGGCTGCTGTTCGCCCTCTCCTCGGCGATGGCGGCCCTGGGCAACGCCGTCTGGGGGTGGTACGAGGTCGTCCTCGGCGAGGCCGTGCCCACCGTCAGCTACGCCAACATCTTCTTCGTGGGCTTCGCGCCGCCCGCCATCGTGGGCCTGCTCGTGCTCGCCAAACGGCCGGTGACCAAGGCCGGCTGGATGTGCCTCGGGCTGGACGCCTGGCTGATCGGCGGCTCGCTGCTCACGCTCTCCTGGAGCCTCGCGCTCGCCAAGACCGCCGAGGCCGACGGGCCGCACCTCGCGCGCAGCGCGCTGCTGCTGGCCTACCCCCTGCTGGACATCGCCCTGGTCAGCGTGGTGCTCGCGCTGCACTTCCGGCGCACGGCCGCCAACCGGGCGGCGATCAACACCGCCATCGGCGCGCTCGCGCTGACGGTCATGTGCGACGCCCTGTTCAGCTCCCCGCTGCTGCAGAACAACTACCAGTCGGGCCAGTTGCTCGACGCGGGCTGGTTCGCCGGCTCCCTGCTCTTGGCGTACGCCCCCTGGACCGCTCCCCGCGGCGGCCAGGACTCCGCGGAGGGCGACGGCCACACGCGCGTGGTGCACGAGCACCTGCCGGGCCCGCACGGCGGCACCCACCAGCATCACGCGCCCCCGCAGGGAGGTGATCGCACCCGGTACCCGGCCGCCCGGCCCATCGCCGGCTCCCTGGCCGCGCTCACGCCGTATCTCGCCGCGGCCGTCTGCACCCTGGGCATCCTCTACAACGTCCTCAACGGCAGGAAGCCCGACCCGACCGTGCTCATCACCGGCGGCACCGTGGTGCTCGCCCTCGTGGTGCGCCAGGGCATCATGCTGCTCGACAACATCACCCTCACCCAGGAACTCGCGCAGAAGGAGAACCACTTCCGCTCCCTGGTGCAGGGCTCCAGCGACGTCATCATGATCGCCGCGCCCAGCGGCGTCCTCAGGTACGTCTCCCCGGCCGCCGCCGGGGTCTACGGACGGCCCGCCGAGGACCTGGTGGGCACCGAACTGGCCAGTCTCATCCACCCGGAGGACCTGGGCTGCGTGGTGCACGAGGTGCGCCGCTTCCTCGCCGCCAGCCCTCAGGACGAGCCCACCACCCGCATCGAGTGCCGCTTCCGGGCGGGCGGCGGGGGCTGGCTCAACGTCGAGTCCACCGTCAACCGCCACCACGGCGGCCTGCTCTTCAACAGCCGGGACGTGACCGAAAGGGTGCGCCTGCAGGCGCAGTTGCAGCACAACGCCGAGCACGACCCGCTCACCGACCTGCCCAACCGCGCCCTGTTCACCCAGCGCGTCCAGCAGGCGCTGTCCGGCCGCCGGGCCGCCGACCGGGCGTCCCTGCGCGGCACGGCCGTCCTCTTCATCGACCTCGACGGCTTCAAGGCCGTCAACGACACGATCGGGCACCAGGCCGGGGACGAGCTCCTCGTCCAGGCCGCCCGCAGACTCCAGGACGCGGTCCGGCAGGGGGACACCGCCTCGCGGCTCGGCGGCGACGAGTTCGCGGCCCTGATCGTCGGGGACGGCACCCGGGACCGGGCCGCACGCGAACGGCACATCATGGAGCTCGCCGACCGCCTCAGGATCACCCTCTCCCAGCCCTACCTCATCGACGGCAACGATGTCCGGGTGGCCGCGTCCATCGGCGTCGCCTTCGCCGAACCCGGCCTCGGGGCGGGCGAGTTGCTGCGCAACGCCGACCTCGCCATGTACCGCGCCAAGGCCGGCGGCAAGGGCCGCGTCGAGCTGTACGCACCCCAGATGCAGCAGGACGTCGTACGCAAGGCGGAACTGGCCACGCGCCTGCGGGCCGCACTGCACGACGGCGAGTTCGCCCTGCTGCACCAGCCCGTGGTCTGTCTGGAGAACGGCCGGATCACATCGGTCGAGGCACTGGCGCGCTGGCGATCGTCCCAGGGGGTGCTGTTCACGCCGGCCGAGTTCCTGCGGGTCGCGGACGAGGGCGACAGGACGCAGGAACTGGGCCGCTGGATCCTGGAGGAGGCCGTCGAGCAGGCCGCCGAGCGCACCGCCACGGGGCTCGCCGTGCCCGTCGCGGTACGGATGAGCGCCCACCGCCTGCTGGACCGGTCGATGCCGCTCGGCTCGATCGAGGCCCTGCTGACCCGGCACGGCCTGCCGTCCGGCGCCCTGGTGATCGAGCTGTCCGACACCGACCCCAAGGTGTCCCTGGACGAGCTGGAGCGCCGGCTGTCCGCCCTGCGCCGGCTCGGCGTCCGGATCGCCCTGGACGGCTTCGGCAGCGGCCACGCGGCGATCACGGCCCTGCGCAGACTCCCCGTCGACGTGCTCAAGCTCGACCGCACCCTGGTCGAGGGCGTCGTCGAGTCCGCGCGGCTGCACAAGATCACCAGCGGGCTGCTGCGGATCGCGACCGACCTCGGGCTGCAGTCCGTGGCCGACGGCGTGGACCTGCCGGAGCAGGTCGTCGCGCTGCGCGCCATGGGCTGCACCCACGGCCAGGGCATGGCCTTCTCCGGCCCGCTGGACGAGTACCGGCTGCGCCGGGCGCTGGGAACCGGCCATTATCCGGTGCCGCACGGCCCCGTCGAGCCGGCGTTCGCGGGCGGCGGCGGAGGCGAACGGACCACGGAGAGGAGCGCGGGGGTGTACACCAGTGGGGTACCGGTCGTGCTCGGAGGTGGAACCGCCCTGCGTTCACATGATGAGACTCCCGTCCCACCCACTTGACACGTGGTGCGCGTCGGGGGGAGGGTCAGTGCCATGCGCACCCGAATTCTCGTACTTGGAAAGCGCGTCGGCTGACGCTGAGCCCACCACCGCTCAGCGACCTCCACCCGGCGCGCTCCCCTCGCTTGCCTTACGGCACGAGGGGTTTTTTGTTGCACCAGGCGCTTTTCGTGCAGCAGCCGAACACCGTACAAACCTCGCAAAAAACCCTCAGCATCGAGAAGAGACTGACGATGACCGAGCAGGCCACCGGGGCCCATCCGCAGCCGCGGCCCCGATCCGGAGGACACCAGTCCGCCCCCGAGCACGTCACGGGTGCGCAGTCCCTCATCCGCTCTCTCGAGGAGGTCGGGGCCGACACGGTATTCGGCATTCCCGGCGGTGCCATCCTTCCCGCGTACGACCCCCTGATGGACTCGACCCGGGTGCGCCACGTCCTGGTCCGTCACGAGCAGGGCGCCGGCCACGCGGCCACCGGCTACGCGCAGGCCACCGGCAAGGTCGGTGTCTGCATGGCCACTTCGGGCCCCGGCGCCACCAACCTGGTCACCCCGATCGCGGACGCCCACATGGACTCGGTGCCGCTCGTGGCGATCACCGGGCAGGTGGCCTCCAAGGCGATCGGCACGGACGCCTTCCAGGAGGCGGACATCGTCGGCATCACGATGCCGATCACCAAGCACAACTTCCTCGTCACCAAGGCCGAGGACATCCCGCGGGTCATCGCGCAGGCCTTCCACATCGCCTCCACCGGCCGCCCCGGCCCGGTGCTGGTCGACATCGCCAAGGACGCCCTCCAGGCGAAGACGACCTTCTCCTGGCCGCCGGTGATGGACCTGCCCGGCTACCGCCCGGTGACCAAGCCGCACGCCAAGCAGATCCGCGAGGGCGCCAAGCTGATCACCCAGGCCAAGCGGCCCGTCCTGTACGTCGGCGGCGGCGTCATCAAGGCCGGTGCCACGGCCGAGCTGAAGGTCCTCGCCGAACTCACCGGAGCCCCCGTCACCACCACCCTGATGGGGCTCGGCGCATTCCCCGACAGCCACCCGCTGCACGTGGGAATGCCGGGCATGCACGGTGCGGTCACCGCCGTCACCGCGCTGCAGAAGGCCGACCTGATCGTCGCCCTCGGAACCCGTTTCGACGACCGCGTCACCGGCAAGCTGGACAGCTTCGCCCCGCACGCCAAGATCGTCCACGCCGACATCGACCCCGCGGAGATCGGCAAGAACCGCGCCGCCGACGTGCCGATCGTCGGGGACGCGCGCGAGGTCATCGCCGACCTCATCCAGGCCGTGCAGAAGGAGCACAGCGAGGGCCATCAGGGCGACTACAGCGCCTGGTGGAAGGACCTGTCCCGGTGGCGGGACACCTACCCGCTGGGCTACGACCTGCCCGACGACGGCTCGCTCTCCCCGCAGCAGGTCATCGAGCGCATCGGACAGCTCGCCCCGGAGGGCACGATCTTCGCGGCGGGTGTCGGCCAGCACCAGATGTGGTCCGCGCACTTCATCCAGTACGAGAAGCCCGCGACCTGGCTGAACTCCGGCGGCGCCGGGACGATGGGCTACGCGGTCCCGGCCGCCATGGGCGCCAAGGCCGGCGTGCCGGACCGGACGGTCTGGGCGATCGACGGCGACGGCTGCTTCCAGATGACCAACCAGGAGCTCACCACCTGCGCCCTGAACAACATCCCGATCAAGGTCGCCGTCATCAACAACGGCGCCCTCGGGATGGTCCGCCAGTGGCAGACCCTCTTCTACAACCAGCGGTACTCCAACACCGTGCTGCACTCCGGCCCCGACGACGTCAACCCGGAGGCCAGGGGCACCCGCGTCCCCGACTTCGTGAAGCTGTCGGAGGCCATGGGCTGCTACGCGATCCGCTGCGAGTCCCCGGACGACCTCGACAAGGTCATCGAAGAGGCGAACTCCATCAACGACCGGCCCGTCGTCGTCGACTTCATCGTCCACGAGGACGCGATGGTGTGGCCGATGGTCGCCGCCGGCACCTCCAACGACGAGATCATGGCCGCCCGGGACGTGCGCCCCGACTTCGGCGACAACGAAGACGACTGAGCGAGAGAGACGTAAAAGACCATGTCCAAGCACACGCTCTCCGTCCTGGTGGAGAACACCCCGGGCATCCTGGCCCGGATCGCCGCCCTCTTCTCCCGCCGCGGCTTCAACATCGACTCGCTCGCCGTGGGTGTCACCGAGCACCCCGACATCTCCCGCATCACCATCGTCGTCAGCGTGGACGACCTCCCGCTGGAGCAGGTGACGAAGCAGCTCAACAAGCTCGTCAACGTGCTGAAGATCGTCGAGCTGGAGCCCGCGCAGGCGGTTCAGCGCGAACTCGTTCTGGTGAAGGTCAAGGCCGACAACGAGACGCGCTCGCAGATCGTGGAGATCGTCCAGCTCTTCCGTGCCAAGACCGTCGACGTCTCCCCGGAGGCCGTGACGATCGAGGCCACCGGCAGCAGCGACAAGCTGTCCGCCATGCTCAAGATGCTGGAGCCGTTCGGCATCAAGGAGCTCGTGCAGTCCGGCACGATCGCGATCGGCCGCGGCGCCCGCTCCATCACGGACCGCTCGCTGCGGGCCCTCGACCGCAGCGCATGAGGCGTACGGGCGGTTTCGGCCGCCCGTATACCGAGACCCCGAGACTTCCCTTCCGCCCACCGTCATACGGTGGGACGCAACACCTGCACACAAGGAGAGAACCCAAAGTGGCCGAGCTGTTCTACGACGCCGACGCCGACCTGTCCATCATCCAGGGCCGCAAGGTCGCGGTCATCGGTTACGGCAGCCAGGGCCACGCCCACGCGCTGTCGCTCCGTGACTCGGGTGTCGACGTCCGTGTCGGTCTGCACGAGGGCTCCAAGTCCAAGGCGAAGGCCGAGGAGCAGGGCCTGCGCGTGGTGACGCCGTCGGAGGCCGCCGCCGAGGCCGACGTCATCATGATCCTCGTCCCGGACCCGATCCAGGCCCAGGTCTACGAGGAGTCCATCGCCCCGAACCTGAAGGACGGCGACGCGCTGTTCTTCGGCCACGGCCTGAACATCCGCTTCGACTTCATCAAGCCCCCGGCGAACGTCGACGTGTGCATGGTCGCCCCCAAGGGCCCGGGTCACCTGGTGCGCCGCCAGTACGAGGAGGGCCGCGGCGTCCCCTGCATCGTGGCCGTCGAGCAGGACGCCACGGGCAACGGCTTCGCGCTGGCGCTGTCGTACGCGAAGGGCATCGGCGGCACCCGCGCCGGCGTCATCAAGACGACCTTCACCGAGGAGACCGAGACCGACCTGTTCGGCGAGCAGGCCGTCCTGTGCGGTGGCACCTCCGCCCTGGTCAAGGCCGGTTTCGAGACCCTGGTCGAGGCCGGCTACCAGCCGGAGATCGCCTACTTCGAGTGCCTGCACGAGCTGAAGCTGATCGTGGACCTCATGTACGAGGGCGGCCTGGAGAAGATGCGCTGGAGCGTGTCGGAGACCGCCGAGTGGGGCGACTACGTCACCGGCCCGCGGATCATCACCGACGCCACCAAGGCCGAGATGAAGAAGGTCCTCGCCGAGATCCAGGACGGCACCTTCGCGCGTGAGTGGATGGCCGAGTACCACGGCGGTCTGAAGAAGTACAACGAGTACAAGCAGCAGGACGCCGACCACCTGCTGGAGACCACGGGCAAGCAGCTGCGCAAGCTGATGAGCTGGGTCGACGAGGAGGCGTAAGCCTCATGGCCACGGGGCCGGAGCGGACCGCTCCGGCCCCGTTGTCCAACCCGTCGCATCACGGACGGGTGATCCTTCCGCAGAGGCGCAAGACGACCTCCGCCGCGCCACTACACTGCCGTACTACATACGCGTCAGGCCCACAGCGTCGTGCGTCTTCCACGCGGCTAGCCAACCTCCACCGCCTGCGGCCGTCGGGACGGCCGTCCGCATTGGACTTGTGAGGACTCACGTGAGCTCGAAACCCGTCGTACTCATCGCTGAAGAGCTGTCGCCCGCGACTGTGGACGCGCTTGGCCCGGACTTCGAGATCCGGCACTGCAACGGAGCGGACCGAGCCGAACTGCTCCCGGCCATCGCCGACGTCGACGCGATCCTGATCCGCTCCGCCACCAAGGTGGACGCCGAGGCCATCGCCGCCGCGCACAAGCTGAAGGTCGTCGCACGAGCCGGCGTCGGCCTGGACAACGTCGACGTCTCCGCCGCCACCAAGGCCGGCGTGATGGTCGTCAACGCCCCCACCTCGAACATCGTGACCGCCGCCGAGCTGGCCTGCGGTCTGCTCGTCGCCACCGCCCGCCACATCCCGCAGGCCAACGCCGCGCTGAAGAACGGCGAGTGGAAGCGCAGCAAGTACACGGGCGTGGAGCTCGCGGAGAAGACGCTGGGTGTCGTGGGCCTGGGCCGCATCGGTGCCCTCGTCGCGCAGCGCATGTCCGCCTTCGGCATGAAGGTCGTCGCCTACGACCCCTACATCCAGCCCGCCCGCGCCGCGCAGATGGGCGTGAAGGTGCTGTCGCTGGACGAGCTGCTCGAGGTCTCCGACTTCATCACCGTCCACCTCCCCAAGACCCCCGAGACCCTCGGCCTCATCGGCGACGAGGCGCTGCGCAAGGTCAAGCCGAGCGTGCGCATCGTCAACGCCGCGCGCGGCGGGATCGTCGACGAGGAGGCGCTGTACTCGGCGCTGAAGGAGGGCCGGGTCGCCGGCGCCGGCCTCGACGTGTACGCCAAGGAGCCCTGCACCGACTCCCCGCTCTTCGAGTTCGACCAGGTCGTGTGCACCCCGCACCTCGGCGCGTCGACGGACGAGGCGCAGGAGAAGGCCGGTATCGCCGTCGCCCGCTCGGTGCGCCTCGCCCTCGCCGGTGAGCTCGTGCCCGACGCGGTGAACGTCCAGGGCGGCGTCATCGCCGAGGACGTCAAGCCGGGCCTGCCCCTCGCGGAGCGCCTCGGCCGCATCTTCACCGCGCTCGCGGGCGAGGTCGCCGTCCGCCTCGACGTCGAGGTCTACGGCGAGATCACCCAGCACGACGTGAAGGTGCTGGAGCTGTCCGCCCTCAAGGGTGTCTTCGAGGACGTCGTCGACGAGACCGTCTCGTACGTCAACGCCCCGCTGTTCGCGCAGGAGCGCGGCGTCGAGGTGCGGCTGACGACCAGCTCGGAGTCGGCCGACCACCGCAACGTCGTCACCGTGCGGGGCACGCTCTCCGACGGCGAGGAGGTGTCGGTCTCCGGCACTCTGGCCGGCCCCAAGCACCTGCAGAAGATCGTCGCCGTCGGTGACTACGACGTCGACCTCGCCCTCGCCGACCACATGGTGGTGCTGCGGTACGAGGACCGTCCCGGTGTCGTCGGCACCGTGGGCCGCATCTTCGGCGAGTCGGGCATCAACATCGCCGGTATGCAGGTCTCCCGCGCGGTCGCCGGCGGCGAGGCGCTGGCCGTGCTGACCGTCGACGACACGGTGCCCTCCGGGGTGCTGGGTGAGGTGGAGACGGAGATCGGGGCGACGTTCGCTCGATCCGTGAACCTCGTCTGAGGTCGCGGTCGGTCTGGGGGCTGCCGCCCCCAGGCCCCCGCTTCGGCCCTGAAGGGGCCTCGTCCTCAAACGCCGGACGGGCTGAAGTGTGCCCGTCCGGCGTTCGTGTGTTCCGCTACTCGTCGCCGACGCGGATTCCCCGCAGCGTCCTCGCCGCGAGCACCGCCGCGCCCGCCAGCAGCAGCACCCCCGCGATCGCCGCGCCCTGCATTCCGTGGGTGAAGGCCTCCCGTGCCGTCGTGGCCAGGCCCGGTACGCGGTCGGCGACCGCCAGCGCGCCGCCCAGGGTCTCGCGGGCCGCGTCCGGTGCCGTGGCCGGGATGTCGTGGCGGTAGATCGCCGTGCCGATCGAGCCGAGCACCGCCATGCCCAGGGCGCCGCCGAACTCGCCACCGGTCTCCATCAGGGAGGACGCCGAGCCGGCGCGCTCCACCGGGGCGCTGCCGAGTGCCAGGTCCGTGATCTGGGCGATGACCATGACGATGCCGGAGGCGAGGACGCCGCAGGCGGCGAGGACCAGCCAGAGGGAGTCGGTGTCCGCGAGGGAGAGCAGGGCGTAGCCGCAGGCGCCGACGGCGAAACCGGCGGTGACGACATGGGCGCGGTCGACCCCCTTCTGGACCAGGGTGGTCGCCAGGGGGGCCGCCATGCCGATCGGCACCGAGGGGAGCAGCGCCCACAGGGCGGCCTCCATCGCGCTCTTGCCGAGCACCGACTGCAGGTACTGCGTGGTGAAGTACGCCGAGCCCAGCATCGCGAACGAGCCGACGAGGTTCAGCACGACCGAGGGGGCGAAGCCGCGGCCGCGGAAGAGGGCCGGGTCGATCATCGGTGAGGCCGTGGTGCGCTGGCGGTGGACGAAGGCGGCCGCGAAGAGCAGGCCGACGGTGATCGAGACGACGTACTGCGGGTGCAGGCCCTCGGAGGTGATCTCCTTCAGGCCGTAGATCACCGGGAGCACGCCCGCCATGGACAGCGGGACGCTCGGCCAGTCGAAGCGGCCGGGGTGCGGGTCCCTGGACTCCGGGAGCAGGAACGGGCCCAGGACCAGCAGCAGCGCCATCGCGGGCAGGTTGACCAGGAAGACCGAGCCCCACCAGAAGTACTGGACCAGCACGCCGCTCAGCACCGAGCCGAGCGCGATGCCCGCCGTCATCACACCGGACCACAGGCCGATCGCCTTCGCGCGCTGCGCGGGGTCGGTGAACATCGTGCGGATCAGCGCCATCGTCGAGGGCATCAGGGTGGCGCCGCCGACACCGAGCACCGCGCGGGCCGCGATCAGGGTCTCGGCGCTGTCGGCGTAGGCGGCGATCAGGGAGGCCGTGCCGAAGGCGGCCGCGCCCAGCAGCAGGAGCCGGCGGCGCGCCCAGCAGCAGGAGCCGGCGGCGGCCGATGCGGTCGCCCAGCGAGCCCATCGTCATCAGCAGGCCCGCCAGCACGAAGGCGTAGATGTCGAAGATCCACAGCTGCTGGGTGCCGCTCGGCTCCAGGTCGGCGCTGATCGCGGGGATCGCGAAGTAGAGGACCGACACGTCCATCGAGACCAGCAGCAGCGGGAGCATCAGCACGCCCAGGGCGGTCCATTCGCGGCGGCCCGCGCGGGCGGTGCCGGCCGCGGTCGCGGTGGTGCTCGTCGAGTTCATCATGCGGAGGAATGTACGCGCGTATTAAACGCTTGTCTATGACGCTTGTATAAATCGCTCGTCTAGGACGGCTGTATGGATCCGGCGGTAGGGTGGCCGGCATGGGACACCGTGAGGATCTGCTCGAGGGCGCCAAGCGCTGCCTGCTTCAGAAGGGGTTCCTGCGGACGACCGCGCGGGACATCGTCAAGGAGTCGGGGACCAACCTGGCGTCGATCGGCTACCACTACGGCTCCAAGGACGCGCTGCTGGTGCAGGCGTACGTCGAGCTGATCGAGGGCGTCGGCGACACCTTCGAGCCCGGCTGGGGCGCGCAGCCGGCTCCGCCGGCCGGGTCGCTGGAGCGGTTCCAGGAGGTGTGGGCGGGCATCATCCGGTCCGTGCCCGCCTCGCAGGCGATCTGGCTGCTCAGCTTCGAGCTGCTGTTCCAGGGCGACAGGCTTCCCGAGGTGCGCAAACTCCTGGCCGAGGCGCAGGTGGAGGGCCGCAAGGGCATCCTGACGATGTTCAACGGCGTCCCCGAGGACCGGCTGGAGGAGAGCGCGGTGGACACCGAAGGCCGCTTCTACCAGACCCTGCTCAACGGCCTGATGGTCCAGTGGCTCTTCGACCCGGGCTCGGCCACCGACGCCGACCAGCTCACCGAGGGGCTGCGACGGGTGATCGAGGGCGTCAGGAACGACTGATCCGCCGGTCGCGCACCACCGGCATCAGGGCGGTCAGCATCGCCCCGGCCGTCATCGCGAAGGCCCACGGGTAGCCGGTCGCCCCCGCCAGCACGCCGAAGCCCGCCGCACCGACGCCCATCCCGCCGTCGTAGGCCAGGTTCCACAGCGCGCTGACCGTGCCGTACGAGGACGGCGAGACCCGGGCGTACATGAGCGCGAGGGTGGAGTTCTGGGCGATGCCGAACCCGGCACCGAACAGGGCCGTTCCGGCGATCACGGCGGCCGGCGTGCCGGTCGTCGCGGTCACGGCCACACCCGCCGCCGACAGCAGCAGTCCCGGCAGCACGAGCCGGGCACTGCCGTGCCGGTCGCCGTGCCGGCCCGCCAGCCAGCGGGTCGCCGTCGCGGCCGCGGGCTGCACGAACAGGGCCACCGTGACCACACCGGAGTGCGCCCTCGGCACGGCCAGCGGCAGGAAGGTGACGATGATCCCGGCGGCCGTCGCGGTGGTGGCGAAGACGAGGACGGGGCGCAGCAGGGCACCGGTGCGCAGACCGCGCAGCACGCCGACGGGCCGGTCCCCACCGGGCGCCGCCTCCGCCTTCCGCGCGTCCGCGGTCGGCAGGCCCAGCACCGAGACCGTCGCGGCGAGCGCGGCCGTCCCCCCGATCACGGCCACCGTCCCGTATCCCGCGTGCGTGACCAGCCACAGGCCCAGTGGCAGCGCGACCAGGGACGGCACCCCGGAGACCACGCCCACCAGGGCCAGCCCCTCGCCCCGGCGCTCGGCGGGAATCAGGGTCGCGGTCAGCGCGCCGCCCGCCACGATCGTCAGCGCGAAGCCCAGACCGCGCAGCAGGCACACGGTGACGATCCACGCGATGTCCGACGAGACCGTCAGCACCAGGGCCGGGGCGCCCAGCAGGACCAGGCCGGCCATCAGGGTCGGACGGTAGCCGTGGCGGGCGACCAGGCGGGGGGTGACCAGCTCGCCGAGGACGGTGGCGAGCATCAGGGAGCCGGTGGCGAGGCCCGCCGCGTTCCCGCCGCCCGACAGGGCCGCGTACGCGGGCACGACCGACAGCAGCAGGAAGAAGCTGACGCTCGCGCCGACCAGGCTGACGAAGCGCAGCAGCAGGGGCCGGGTCAGCAGCGACGGCCGTGCGGGGGCCGTCCGGGGAGGGCAGTTCGCCGAAGTCGTCATACCGTCGACGCTAGAGACCTACCGGCCCTCCGCTAAGCTCCAATTCCATGCCAGTGCAGTGGGCCGGTTTGTCACCCGAACTGCTGGTGACGCTCGACCGGGAGAGCGGGCAGCGGCTGTCCGCCCAGCTCGAGGGCCAGGTGCGGGACGCCATCCGCTCGGGCCGGCTGCGGGCGGGCGAGCGCCTGCCGTCCTCCCGGGAGCTCGCGCGGATGCTCGGCCTGTCCCGGGGACTCGTCCAGGACTGCTACGCCCAACTCCAGGCGGAGGGCTACCTCGTCACCCGGGTCGGCTCGGCCACCCGCGTGGCGGCCTGCGCGCAGGTGCCCGAGGCCCCCGTGCCGTCCCCGCCCGACACCGGGCCCCGCATGATCGCCGACTTCCGCCACGGCGTACCGGACCTGGCCTCCTTCCCGGTCTCGGACTGGCTCTGGGCGACGAGGGAGGCGACCCGGCGCATGCCGACCGCCGACCTCGACTACGGCGATCCGCGGGGCAGTTCGGCACTGCGCGAGGTCGTCGCCGGGTATCTGGGCCGGGTGCGGGGCGCCGCGGCCGACCCCGCCCGTACCGTCGTCTGCTCCGGCTACGCGCAGGGGCTGAGCCTCGCCCTGCGCGCCCTGGCCCGCGCCGGGGTGCGGTCCGTGGCCTACGAGGACCCGGGCGGTCCGGCCACGGCGGCGGCCGCGGAGGCGGCGGGGCTGACGGCCGTCCCGGTCCCGGTCGACGAAGAGGGCATCGACGTGGGGGAGTTGGACGCCACCGGCGCCCGGGCGGTGATCGTCACCCCGGCCCACCAGTGGCCGACGGGCGTGGTCCTGGCGCCCTCGCGCCGCCATGCGCTGATCGCGTGGGCGGCGCGCCGGGACGCGTACGTCGTCGAGGACGACTACGACGCCGAGTTCCGCTACGACCGCGAGCCCGTGGGCGCGCTCCAGGGGCTGGCCGCCGATCGGGTGATCTCCATCGGCACGGTGAGCAAGTCCCTCGCGCCCGCGCTCCGGCTGGGCTGGCTGCTGTGCCCGCCCGCCCTCCTGGAGGCCGTCGCCGACCACAAGCGGGTCGCCGACCGCGGCTCACCCACCCTCGACCAGCTGGCCCTCGCCCGCCTGATCGAGTCCGGCCGCTACGACCGTCATCTGCGCCGCATGCGCACGGTGTACGCCGCCCGCCGCACCACCCTCGTCTCCGCCCTCGCCCGGCACGCCCCCGCGGTACGGCTGTCGGGGCTGGCGGCCGGGTTCCACGCGGTGGCGCACCTGCCCGACGGCGCCGAGGAGGAGACGGTCGTGACGCGGGCCCGCGACCGGGGGGTGGGCCTGTACGGCATGAGTGCCTGCCGGACCTCCGGCACCGCGCTTCCCCCTCAACTCGTCCTCGGATTCGGCCAGGTGACGGACCGTGCGATCACCGAGGGCGTGGCGGCCGTGGCGGATCTGCTCAGCGGGGCGTGAGTGGGCGCCCTTACAGCCGCGCCCCCTTGAGCGCCATGTGCAGCAGCAGCCGGTCCTCGCCGTCGTCCAGGTCGAGGCCGGTGAGCTTCTCGACGCGGGAGAGGCGGTAGTAGAGGGTCTGGCGGTGGATGCCCAGCTCCGCCGCCGTGCGGCCGGCCTGCCCGGCGCGGTCGAGGTACACCTCGGCCGTGCGGGCCAGTTCGCGGTGGGCGGGGGAGAGCAGCGCCCGTACGGCGGCGTCGTGCGCCGTCTCCGGGGGCAGTGCGGTCAGCAGCCGGAACGGGCCGATGCCCGCCCACTCGGCGACCGGGCCGAGCCGGGGCTCCGCCAGCGCCGCCCGTGCCGCGGCCGACGCCTCCCGCCAGGACGTGCCCAGGTCCGCCAGGCCGGTGCGCGCGGTGGCGAGCCCCGCGGCCGTCCGGGCCGGGCCCAGCCGCCCCGCCCGCTCCAGCAGCCGTCCCGCCGCCGAGGTCGCCGGGGTCAGCACGTCCGCCGAGCGCAGCCGCACCAGCAGGGCGAGGCACTGGGCGTCGGCCCCCCACGGCACCGTGCACAGCGCCGTCGCACCCGGCACCGTGCGCACCGACGGCGCGTCGTCCGGGTCGGCGGAGGGCCAGGGCGCCACGCACACCATCGTGTGCGGGCCGTCGGCGCGGGAACCGAGGGCGGTGCGCAGCTCGGCCACCGCCATGTCCAGCCGCCAGTCCCGCTCGGCGGTCAGCACCGCCCGCAGTTCCCGGGTGAGGTCGGCGCCGTGCTGGGCCTCGTCGGCGAGCAGGGCGCCGATGCGGACCGTGACCTCCATGGCGGCCGTCAGCTGCCGGTCCGTCGGGCCGGGGTCGAAGTCCAGCAGCCAGACGTAGCCGAGGACGACGCCGCGGTGGCGTACCGGCAGACAGATCCGCCCCCGGTACACGCCCGCCTCGGGCGTCGGCGGGATACGGACCGGGCCCGTCGCCCGGGTGATGCCGAAGCCCTCGAACCAGGTGCGGACGGCCGTGGTGGAGCGCCGGGTGAGGATCGAGCGGGTGCGCACGGGGTCCAGCGCCGACGCGTCCAGCTCGTCCTCGCTGTCGTACGCCCCGAAGGCGATCAGCTCGAAGTCGCGGTTCTCCAGCGTCGCGGGGGCGCCGAGGAGCTCCGAGATCTCGTCGACCAGTTCCTGGTAGTCACCTCTGCTGTCGGCCGTCACACGGGCATTCTCCCGCACGACCGGCGCCGCTTCATACATCTGTCTGAGATCTGCGGCACGGATGCGTGACAGCTGTCGATGGCTGACGATCGGAGGGATCCTTAGGTTTCACGGTGGTTCTATCTGCTGGTTTGTGGAGGTGCCCCGTGCTGGGTCCCGTGATTCTTGCCGCGTCGCGCAGCGACCGGATGCGACGCCTGATCTCGGCGGCCCCGGTGACCAGGCAGGTCGTCGAGCGCTTCATCCCGGGCGAGACGGTCGACGACATCGTGCCGATCGTCCGCGAGCTCACGGGCAGGGGCCTGGAGCTGACCATGGACGTCGTGGGCGAGGACATCACCCGCCCGGAGCAGGCCGCCGCGGCCCGCGACGCCTACCTGGAGCTCGTCGAACGGCTGGGCGAGCTGGAGCTGGGCGACCGCGCCGAGATGTCGGTGAAGCTGTCGATGTTCGGCCAGTCCCTCCCGTCGCCCACCACCGCCCTGCTCGAAGGGCCCTCCGGGCCCGCCCCCGTATTCAACGGCGGCCACGACCTCGCCCTCGCCAACGTCCGTCCGGTCGTCGAGGCGGCCGCCGCCATCGGCACGACCGTCACCCTCGACGCCGAGGACCACACCACCCTCGACTCGATGTTCGCCATCCACGAGGAGCTGCGGAAGGACTTCCCGCAGACCGGCTGCGTCATCCAGGCCTACCTCTTCCGTACCGAGGCCGACGCCCGCCGCCTCGCCGCGGCCGGCAGCCGGGTGCGGCTGGTCAAGGGCGCGTACAAGGAGCCCGCCGAGGTCGCCTACCAGCAGAAGCACGAGATCGACAAGGCCTACGTGCGGATCCTGCGCGTCCTCATGGAGGGCGACGGGTACCCGATGATCGGCTCCCACGACCCGCGCCTGATCTCCATCGGCCAGGAACTGGCCCGCCGGGCCGGCCGCAAGCCCGACGAGTACGAGTTCCAGATGCTCTACGGCATCCGCGGCGACGAGCACCTCCGGCTCGCCGCCGAGGGCCACCGCATGCGCGTCTACACCGCCTACGGCACCGACTGGTACGGCTACTTCATGCGGAGGCTCGCGGAGAAGCCCGCCAACCTGCGGTTCTTCGCGCGCAGCATGATCAGCAAGGGCTGAGCCGGCCACCCTCCCCTCTCCCCGCGACACCCGCTCACGTACAAGGAGTTACGGAACCCATGGACGCTGTGACCCAGGTCCCCGCCCCCGTCAACGAGCCGGTGCACGGCTACGCCCCCGGCTCGCCCGAGCGCGCCCGGCTGGAGGCCAAGCTCAAGGAGCTGGCCGAGAACCCGATGGACCTGCCGATGACCATCGGCGGCGAGAAGCGGATGGGCGGCGGTGAGCCCTTCCAGGTCGTCCAGCCGCACAACCACAAGGCCGTCCTCGGCACCCTGCGCCACGCCACCCAGCAGGACGCCCGTGACGCCATCGACGCGGCCCTCGCCGCCGCGCCGGCCTGGCGCGCGATGGCCTTCGACGACCGTGCCGCGATCATCCTGCGCGCCGCCGAGCTGCTGGCCGGCCCGTGGCGCGAGACCATCGCCGCCTCCACCATGCTCGGCCAGTCGAAGACCGTCCAGCAGGCGGAGATCGACAGCCCCTGCGAACTCGTCGACTTCTGGCGCTTCAACGTCCACTACGCCCGCCAGATCCTGGCCGAGCAGCCTCCGGCCAACTCCCCGGGCGTGTGGAACCGCCTCGACCACCGCCCGCTGGAGGGTTTCGTCTACGCGATCACGCCCTTCAACTTCTCGGCGATTGCGGCCAACCTGCCCACCGCCCCCGCCCTCATGGGCAACGTCGTGGTGTGGAAGCCGTCCCCGACGCAGACCCACGCCGCCGTGCTGCTGATGGAGCTGCTGGAGGAGGCGGGTCTGCCCAAGGGCGTCATCAACCTCGTCACCGGCGACGGCATCGCGGTCTCCGAGGTCGCCCTGGAGCACCGCGACCTCGCCGGCATCCACTTCACCGGCTCGACCAAGACCTTCCAGTACCTGTGGAAGACGGTCGGCAACAACATCGAGAAGTACCGTTCCTACCCGCGCCTGGTCGGCGAGACCGGCGGCAAGGACTTCCTCGTCGCCCACCCGAGCGCCGACCGCGCGGTGCTGAAGACCGCCCTCACGCGCGGCGCCTTCGAGTACCAGGGCCAGAAGTGCTCGGCCACCTCCCGTGCCTACATCCCGGCGTCCATCTGGAACTCCGGCTTCAAGGAGGAGTTCGCGGCCGAGGTCGACTACCTGACCATGGGTGACGTCACCGACCTGGCCAACTTCATCGGCGCCGTCATCGACGAGCGCGCCTTCGCCAAGAACAAGGCCGCCATCGACCGCGCAAAGTCCGACCCGGCCTGCACGATCGTCGCGGGCGGCACCTACGACGACTCGGTCGGCTATTTCGTCCGCCCGACCGTCGTGGAGTGCACCGACCCGGAGAACGAGGTGTTCCGCACCGAGTACTTCGGCCCGTTCCTCGCCGTGCACGTCTACGAGGACGACAAGTACGACGAGATGCTGACGCAGGTGGAGTCGGTCTCCGACTACGCGCTGACCGGCTCGGTCGTCTCCAACGACCGCGCGGCGGCGGCGTACACGATGGAGAAGCTGCGCTACGCGGCCGGCAACTTCTACATCAACGACAAGTCGACCGGCGCCGTCGTCGGCCAGCAGCCCTTCGGCGGCGGCCGCGCCTCCGGCACCAACGACAAGGCCGGCGCCCCGCAGAACCTGCTGCGCTGGACGCTGACCCGCGCCATCAAGGAGACCCTGGTCCCGCCGACCGACTACAGCTACCCGCACATGGGCTGACGCCCGCGGACGCATGGACGGGCCGGGTCGCGACGACCCGGCCCGTCCGCGTGCTCAGCCGGGCATCTCCGTCCGCTCCCACCACTCGTACACCGGCAGCGTGCCCTCGGCGGTGTCCGCCTGGCGCGGAGTGGGACGGAAGTGCTCGTAGCCGTTGCGGAGTTCGATCTTCAGGTCGGCGCCGGGCGCGGAGACCGCGACGATGCGCGCGGGCAGATCCTGCGGGCCGCCTTCGAGAAGTGCCTTGACCGTGTCGTTCATGACCTCACCGTTTCCTGTGTCGGATCGGATGCGTCTGCCGGCCGGGACTCAGTCCGGCAGGACGAGTACGAGGCCGCCCTTGAGCCGGCCGGCCTCGCCCAGTTCGTGTGCCTTGGCCGCCTCGGCGAACGGCAGGGCCGCCTCGACGTGGACGCGGACGCGGCCGTCCGCGAGAAGGGCGGCGACCTTGGCGAGGCGTTCGCCCGACGGCTGTGCCTGGACGACCGCGAAGCGCATCCCGCGGGCCTCCACGTCTTCCGGGGACAGCCCCAGGTCGCCGGGGACCGCCGCCAGCAGCAGCCCGTTCGGGCGGAGGGTGTTCAGGGTGCGGGGGCCGAAGTCGCCGCCGACCAGGTCGAGGGCCGCGTCGATGTCGTGGACGGTGTCGGAGAAGTCGACGCTCGTGTGGTCGACGAGTTCGTCGGCGCCCAGGTCGTACAGGAAGCCGTGGCAGTCGGGCCGTTCCGTCGCGACGACGTACGCCCCCTCCGCCTTGGCGAGCTGGACGGCCAGGTGACCGATGGAACCGGCCGCGGCGTGGATCAGCACCCGGGTGCCGGGACCGATCCGGGCGACGTCGATCAGGGCGTACCAGGCGGTGAGGGCGGCCGTCGGCGCGGCCGCCGCGTGGACGTGGTCGACGCCGGCGGGCTTCGCGGCGAAACGGTCGGCGGGAGCGGTGACATGGCTGGCGTACCCGCCCGCGTCGATCATGCCGAAGACCTCGTCGCCGGGGCGGAAGCCGGTGACGGACCCGCCGACGGCCTCCACGGTGCCGGAGACGTCCCGGCCGAGGGTGAACGGGGGCTCCCCGAGGAGCGGGGCGGTGCCCGAGCGCACCAGCAGGTCGACGGGGTCGACCGCCGCGGCCCGTACCCGCACGAGCACCTCGTCCGCGGCCGGCGCGGGGCGGGGGCGGTCCTCGGCCGTCAGGACCTCAGGACCGCCGAAGCGGTGCTGCGTGATCACAGTTGCGCGGGGTTGTTCCGTGGCCATCGGGTCTCCCTCCCGAGTACGGACCTGCGGCCGGTCCACGACCGCCTCCGTCCATCGTGGCCTCCGGGCTCCGACCCGTACATCGTCCCAGACTTCCCCGGCCCGTGCCGCCTCGAAAGCGCAGCTCAGAGCCGTGTGACCCGATCCGCCGTCTCAGATAGTAGGAAGTCCGAGTAATTGTGGAGACAGACACGGCCGGCTCCCTTAGCTTTGTAGGAGCCGAACGTCTCGCTCGACAAGCGAATGGCGGTCCGGAGCCGGGCCCCGAGCAGGTCACCCCTGCGGCACCGCTCCCCGCCCCTTCCGGCGTCTCGCAACCCCTCTTATGGCACTCCCCGATGTCGAAGGAGTCGACTTCCCATGGCCGAGACGACCGCCCGCCGCCGAGTCCGTCACACCTCCCGCACGAGCGATTCCGACCGCAAGAACGCCGCGGCCGCCCTCCAGCGCGCCCTGGACCGCAGGGACAACGGCGGTTCGACCGGCCACTGAGCCGGGCATCATCCACCAGCCGGGAGCCGCCCGTCAGGGGTGCGGCGCGGGCTCATGCCCCGCGCCGCACCTCGAAGTGGTCGATGCGCTCGCCGCTCTGCGCCGGCGCCGACACCTTCAGCCCCGGCCGCGGACCGCTCACCGCCTCCACCGACAGCAGCGAGAAGCCGCGGTAGCGCACCCTCGACCACTCCACCGTCTCCCTGGCGGCCGCGCGCGACCTCGTCCACCGGAAGGTGTCGACGGGTTCGTGGCGCGTGACCTGCCCCTCGTAGCTCTCCCGCACCCCGGAGGGGAAGCCGTACAGGTCGCGGCCCCCGCCACCCGCGGTGACGGGTCGAAGCCCTCGTGGCCGACGCCGTAGTAGTAGGTCGTGCCCGGCAGCAGGCCGTCGAGGGCGGCGTGCAGGTAGTGCTGCTGCAGGGCCGGGCGCACACCGCTCAGGCCCGGGGTGTGCAGGCCGCGGACCTCGGCCGGGACGCGCCGGCCCAGGTCGTCCGGGCGCACGCCGAGGCGCACGTACGGCCCGCGTACCGCCGGCGGGACTTGCCACGACACCCGCATCTGCGTCTTCGGGTCGGCGCCGGAGGCGAGGTGGCGGCCGAAGGGGGAGAGGGCCGAGCCGTCGACCGCGGAGGCCGTGGACGAGGCCCGCGGCGACCGGGTCGCCGTCCCCGGCGCTCCGCCGCCGCTGCCTCAGCCCCAGCAGCCCGCCCGCCGCCACCGCGCCCGTCGCCACCGCGCCCGCCGTCACCAGCGTGCGTCGCGGCACGAGGTTCGTCCGCAGGTACGCGTGCTGCTGGGCCATGCTCATCCGCTGCGCGAGCCGGGGCGGAATGCCGACGTCGGGGAGGTCCATGACGGTGACGTTCCCCGCGGTGGCCGACGCTCGCCATACGGCAGGGTGAACCTGGGGTGACGCGTTGACGCGACACGCACCCGATGTCCGTATCGCGGACAACGCATGTCATCCCATGGGACGAGGAGTAGGGTGCCGACATGTCTCGCAGCATCGATCTCGCAGTGATCCCCGGTGACGGCATCGGGCAGGAAGTCGTGGCCGAAGGCCTCAAGGTCCTCTCCGCCGTCCTCCCGCAGGATGTGAAGCTGGAGACCAAGGAGTACGACTTCGGCGCCAAGCGCTACCACGCCACCGGTGAGACCCTCACCGACGCCGACCTCGACTCCCTCAAGGGGCACGACGCCATCCTGCTCGGCGCGATCGGCGACCCGTCGGTCCCCTCCGGCGTCCTGGAGCGCGGCTTCCTGCTCAAGCTCCGCTTCGCCTTCGACCACCACGTCAACCTGCGGCCGAGCAAGCTGCTCCCGGGTGTGGCCACCCCCCTCGCCGGTGAGCCGAGCATCGACTTCGTCGTCGTGCGTGAGGGCACCGAGGGCCCGTACACCGGCAACGGCGGCACCATCCGCAAGGGCACCGAGCACGAGGTCGCCACCGAGGTCTCCGTCAACACCGCCTTCGGTGTCGAGCGCGTGGTCCGTGACGCCTTCGCCCGCGCCCAGGCCCGCCCCCGCAAGAAGCTCGCGCTGATCCACAAGAACAACGTGCTGACCTTCGCGGGCCACCTGTGGACGAACGTCTTCAACAAGGTCGCCGCGGAGTTCCCCGAGGTCACCACCGAGTACATGCACGTGGACGCGGCGACCATCTACCTGGTCACCCAGCCCGAGCGCTTCGACGTGATCGTCACCGACAACCTCTTCGGCGACATCATCACCGACCTCGCCGCGGCCGTCTCCGGCGGCATCGGCGTCGCCGCGAGCGGCAACATCAACCCCTCCGGCGAGTTCCCCTCGATGTTCGAGCCGGTCCACGGTTCCGCGCCCGACATCGCCGGCCAGGGCAAGGCCGACCCCACCGCCACGGTCCTGTCCGTCGCCCTGCTCCTGCGCCACCTCGGCTACGAGGCCGAGGCCGCCCGCATCGACGAGGCGGTCTCCGCCGACCTGGCCGAGCGCACCGGCAAGCCCGCCCGCAGCACGTCGGAGATCGGCGACGCGCTGGCCGTACGAGTAGCCGGCTGACCGGGCGGTTTACTCGAGGAAGTATTCGAAGCCGCCGGGTCACTCGCACCCGGCGGCTTTCGCATGTCCCCCGCCGGGTGCCACCATCATCCCCTGGGTCGCATTCACGCCGTTTTCTTCCCCGGCTCCCCGCTTGCGATAATCGAACGCGGAGCCGCGGAGTGAGGGAATGCTCGGACGTCCTGGTACTGGCCACTGGCAGCGAAGGGCGTGGCGCGGCCCGTCACTACACAACCGGTGAAGGACAACCACTCATGACGACGCCCACGATCGAGCTCAAGCCCTCCGCCAGCCCGCTCTCCGACGCCGAGCGCACCGCGATCCTGGCGAACCCCGGGTTCGGCCGCCACTTCACCGACCACATGGTGACGATCAAGTGGACCGAGGGCCGCGGCTGGCACGACGGCCAGCTCGTCCCGTACGCCCCGCTCTCCCTCGACCCCGCCACCATGGTCCTGCACTACGCGCAGGAGATCTTCGAGGGCCTGAAGGCCTACCGGCAGCCCGACGGCTCCGTCGCCACCTTCCGCCCCGAGAAGAACGCCGAGCGCTTCCAGCGTTCCGCGCACCGCCTCGGCATGCCCGAGCTTCCCGTCGAGACGTTCATCGAGGCCTGCGACGCGCTGGTCCAGCAGGACAAGGCGTGGGTGCCCGCGCACGGCGGCGAGGAATCGCTCTACCTGCGTCCGTTCATGATCGCGACCGAGGTCGGCCTGGGCGTCAAGCCCGCCAACGAGTACCTCTTCCTGGTCATCGCCTCCCCGGCCGGCGCCTACTTCCCCGGCGGCGTCAAGCCGGTCACCATCTGGCTCTCCGAGAACCGCGTCCGCGCCGTCCCCGGCGGCACCGGCGACGCCAAGACCGGCGGCAACTACGCGGCCTCCCTGCTCGCCCAGGCCGAGGCCGCCGCCAAGGGCTGCGACCAGGTCTGCTACCTCGACGCGGTCGAGCACAAGTGGGTCGAGGAACTCGGCGGCATGAACCTGTACTTCGTGTACGGGGACAGGATCGTCACGCCGACCCTGACCGGCTCCATCCTGGAGGGCGTCACCCGCGACAGCCTCCTCGCCGTCGCCCGCGACCTCGGCTACGCGTCCGAGGAGGGCCGCGTCTCCATCGACCAGTGGCAGCGCGACGCCGAGAACGGCACCCTCACCGAGGTCTTCGCCTGCGGCACTGCGGCCGTCATCACCCCCGTCGGCACGGTCAAGCGCGAGAGCGCCGAGTGGCAGCAGGCGGGCGGCGAGCCCGGCGAGGTCACGATGAGGCTCCGCGAGGCCCTGCTGAACATCCAGCGCGGCACGACGGAGGACAAGCACGGCTGGATGCACCCGCTCGCCTAGCCGCCGGCGTAGTCGTGGCCGTCTGGGGGCTACCGCCCCCAGACCCCCGCTTCGGCCCAGGGCCTGTCGTTTGGATCAGGTCGGCCGCAGGGGACGGTGCGTCGTGGCCGACCCGAGCGGGGTCCGGTGCGTGCAGCTGCAAGGCAGAGGAGGGAGTGGGTGCCCCCTCTGGGGGAGTGCGTGCCAGGGCCCGCGACGCCGACCTGATCCGAACGCCAGGCCCTACCTAGACGGCCTCGTCCTCGAACGCCGGACGGGCTGCGGGTGCCGCCCTCTGCTCGGAAGGTGCCCCGCGCTGCAGCAGCAGGTACACCGCGCCGCCCACCAGGCCCGACAGGACGAAGCTGCAGTCGACCCCGCCCGTCAGCGACAGCAGCGGACCCTCGTACGACGGGAGGGACACCGCCAGCAGGCCGACCGCGGCGCCCACCGCCCAGGAGAGCGTCGCCGGGATGTTCCAGCCGGACCGGTACCAGTAGACGCCGCCCCGCGCACGGCGGTTGAAGACCTGCAGCGCGTCCGCGTCGTACACCCCGCGGCAGCGCACGAAGCCGATCAGGGTGATGACCGCCCACGGGGTGCCGATGGCGGTCAGCAGCAGCACGAAGGACGTCATGGCGTCCTGGGCGGTCGAGTAGTAGTGGCCGACGAAGACACAGACCGTCGCGACGGCGGCGACCGCGCAGGTGGCCCGGGCCCGGGACGCGCGCGGCAGGATCGCGTCCAGGTCGAGGCCCATGGAGTACAGCATCAGACCCGCGTTGCCCACCGAGCCCGCCGAGGCCGCGAGCAGCAGCGGCGGCAGGTACCAGGCGGGGGACGCCGACACCAGCGGGCCCGCGTAGTCCGCCGTCGCCCGCGCCGCGTACGCGGTGAAGGTGCCGAAGAGCTGGGGGACCAGCAGTCCGAGGATCAGGCCGAGCCAGGTGGCGTGCAGCACCCGGCGGGAGGAGTGGCGGGCCGGTGAGATGTAGCGGGTGTAGTCGCCGAGCAGGGTGATGAAGGCGATCGGACCGGACAGGCCGGCGGCCACCGTCGCGAGGAACCACGTCGGCCAGAAACCGCCCAGCAGATAGCCGCCGGCCTCCGGGAGCGCGGCGGTGGTGAAGTGCGGGGCGTAGGCGACGACCCCGAGCGCCAGCAGGGCGGTCATGCCGATCGCCAGGAACCGGGACATCGCCAGCAGCACGCGGTAGCCGTACACCGCGCCCGCGACGGTCGCCCCGGCGAGCAGCGCGTAGACCAGGGCGTACGCCACCCCGTCCACCGGCAGCCCGAACATCCGCCGCAGGACGCTCACCATCACGTCCCCGCCGATCCACACGGTCAGCGCGGTGTAGCCGAGGGCGAGGAGCAGGCCCACGACCGAGCCGACCAGGCGCCCCCGCACACCGAACTGGGCGCCGGAGGAGGTGGACAGGTTCGTGGCGGTACGCAGGGAGATCAGGGCGAGCGGCGCGGTCAGGACCGTGCCGGCCAGCGTGCCCACCACGATCGAGCTCAGCGAGGACCACCAGTCCAGGCCGAACGACGGCGGCAGCCAGCCGAAGATGATCACCCCCAGGCAGAGGTTGGAGCCGAGCAGGATCGAGACGAGGTCTCGCGGCCCGCTGGTGCGTTCCTCGTCGGGGATCGTGTCGACTCCGCGCTGTTCCATCGAGATCGGCATGGTGGGTCTCCCTCGTTTTGAGTGCCGCTCAATGTGAACCTGAGCGCATCGTCGCGTCAAGCGTTTCGTATCGGGGATTCTCGGTTTAGAGTGTCGCTCTAAAGGAGGGATGCGAGATGCGACTCACCCCCACGGAACGCGACCGCCTGCTGCTCTTCGGGGCCGCCGAGCTGGCCCGCGCCAGGCGGGCCCGCGGCCTCCGGCTCAATGTGCCGGAGGCCAGCGCGCTCATCGCGGACACCGTGTGCGAGGCCGCCCGGGACGGCGCCCGTCTCGCCGAGGCCGTCGAGCGCGCCCGGTCGGTCCTCGGCCCGGCCGACGTGCTGCCCGGCGTCGCGGACGTCGTCACCGAGGTGCACGTCGAGGCGGTCTTCGACGACGGCTCCCGGCTCGCGGTCGTCACCGACCCGATCGGCGGCGGGCTGGGGGAGCAGGCACCGGGCGCCCTGCTGCCGGGGCCCCTGCACGCCGACCCGGACGCGGCCGTCCGGCTCACGGTCACCAACACCGCGACCGTGCCCGTCTCCGTCACCTCCCACTTCCACTTCTTCGAGGCCAACCCGCGCCTGGACTTCGTACGGGAGAAGGCCTACGGGATGCGGCTCGCCGTGCCCGCGGGGTCGTCGGTGCGGTTCGGGCCGGGGGAGTCGCTCGAGGTCGGCCTGGTGCCGATCGGCGGTGCCCGGATCGCCATCGGCTTCGCCGGCCTCGTCGACGGGCCGCTGGACGCGCCCGGCGCCCGCGAGGAGGCGCTGCGCCGCGCCGCGGCCTGCGGCTACCTGGGCGTCCCCGCCGAGGGGGCCGAGCGATGAGCCGCCCCGGAGGCCACCCCGCCGAGGCCCGCCGCCTCACCCCCCACGAGTACGCGGCCGCACACGGCCCGCGCGCCGGCGACCGGGTCCGGCTCGGCGACTCGGGGCTCACGGTCCGGATCGAGTCGGACTCCCAGGCGTACGGCGACGAGTTCCTGGCCGGGTTCGGCAAGACCGCGCGCGACGGACTGCATCTGAAGGCCGCCGCCGTGCGCGAGACCTGCGACGTCGTCGTCTCCAACGTCGTCGTCATCGACGCCGTGCTGGGGATCCGCAAGGTGTCGATCGGCATCCGGGAGGGGCGGATCTGTGCCGTCGGACGGGCCGGGAACCCGGACACGCTCGACGGGGTCGACGTCGTCGTGGGGACCGGGACGTCCATCGTGTCCGGCGAGGGGCTGATCGCCACCGCCGGTGCCGTGGACACGCACGTCCATCTGCTGTCGCCGCGGATCATGGAGGCCTCGCTGGCCTCCGGCGTGACCACGGTCATCGGCCAGGAGTTCGGGCCGGTGTGGGGTGTCGGCGTCAACTCGCCGTGGGCGCTGCGGCACGCGTTCAACGCCTTCGACGCCTGGCCCGTCAACATCGGCTTCCTGGGCCGGGGTTCGTCCTCGCACGAGGCGCCGCTGGTCGAGGCGCTGGCGGAAGGGGGTGCCTGCGGATTCAAGGTGCACGAGGACATGGGCGCCCACACCCGGGCGCTGGACACGGCGCTGCGGGTCGCCGAGGAGCACGACGTCCAGGTCGCCCTGCACAGCGATGGGCTGAACGAGTGCCTGTCGGTGGAGGACACCCTGCGCGTCCTCGAGGGGCGCACCATCCACGCCTTCCACATCGAGGGCTGCGGCGGCGGGCACGTCCCCAACGTCCTGAAGATGGCCGGCGTCCCGAACGTCATCGGCTCCTCCACCAACCCCACCCTGCCCTTCGGCCGGGACGCCGTCGCCGAGCACTACGGCATGATCGTCTCCGTCCACGACCTGAAGACCGACCTGCCCGGCGACGCCGCCATGGCCCGCGACCGCATCCGCGCCGGGACCATGGGCGCCGAGGACGTCCTGCACGACCTGGGCGCGATCGGCATCACCTCCTCCGACGCGCAGGGCATGGGGCGGGCCGGCGAGACCGTGCGCCGCACCCTCGCCATGGCCGCCAAGATGAAGGCCCAGTTCGGCGCCCCGGACGAGCACGACAACGAGCGCGTCCTGCGCTACATCGCCAAGCTCACGATCAACCCGGCCATCGCGCACGGGCTTTCGCACGAGGTCGGCTCGATCGAGGTCGGCAAGCTCGCCGACATCGTGCTGTGGCGGCCGGAGTACTTCGGGGCCAAGCCGCAGCTGGTGCTGAAGGCCGGCTTCCCGGCGTACGGCGTGGTCGGCGACCCGAACGCGGCCACCGACACCTGCGAACCCCTTGTCCTGGGACCGCAGTTCGGGGCGCACGGCGCGACCCCGGCGGACATCTCCGTCGCGTTCGTCGCCCGCGCCGCCCTGGAACAGGGCGACGACCGCATGCCGACCCGGCGCCGGCGGGTCGCCGTGCGCGGCACGCGCGGCATCGGGCCCGCCGACCTGCGGCTCAACTCCCGTACCGGAGCCGTGGACGTCGACGGGCGCACCGGCCTGGTCACCCTCGACGGAGAGCCGATCAGCTCGCCGGCCGCAGACTCCGTCCCCCTCAACCGCCTCTACTTCCTCTGACAAGGACCCACCATGTCCGCTGCCGCCGACGGTTTCCGCATGCCCGCCGAATGGGCCCCGCACGAGCGCACCTGGATGGCCTGGCCCGGCCCCAACCCCACCTTCGACGACCCGGAGGACCTCGCTGCCGCCCGGATCGCCTGGGCGTCCGTCGCCCGTGCCGTCCGCCGCTTCGAGCCGGTGACGGTGGTGTGCGGGCCGGGGCAGTCGGCGGACGCGCGCGCCCTGCTCGGCCCGGGCGTCGAGACCGTCGAGCGCGACCTCGACGACGCCTGGATGCGCGACATCGGCCCGACCTTCCTGACCGACGGGCGCGAACTGGCCGCCGTGGACTGGACGTTCAACGGCTGGGGCGCCCAGCACTGGGCGCGCTGGGAGCACGACGCGAAGATCGCCGCGCATGTGGCGGACCTCGCGGGCGCGCGCACGTACGCCTCGAAGCTCGTCAACGAGGGCGGGGCGATCCATGTCGACGGCGAGGGGACGGTGCTGCTCACGGAGACCGTCCAGCTCGGTCCCGAACGCAACCCCGGCTGGACGCGCGAGCAGGTCGAGGCGGAGATCCACGGGATGCTCGGCACCCGCAAGGCGATCTGGCTGCCGCGCGGACTCACCGGCGACTACCCCCCGCACGGCTTCGGCACCCTCGGCCACGTCGACATCGTCGCCGCCTTCGCTCGCCCCGGAGTCGTGGTCGCGCACTCCCAGCCCGACCCCGCCCACCCCGACCACGAGGTGACCCAGGAGGTCATCGGCCTGCTGCGGTCGCAGACCGACGCCCGGGGCCGCCGGCTGGAGGTCGTCGAGGTACCGGCTCCGACCGTCCTGGAGGCCGACGGCCACTGGGCCGACTACTCCTACATCAACCACTACCTCTGCAACGGCGGCGTCGTCCTGTGCGGCTTCGACGACCCGCGCGACGAGATCGCCGCCGGGATCTTCCGCCGGCTGTTCCCCGAGCGGACGGTGACGCTCGTCGACGCCCGTACGATCTTCTCCGGTGGCGGTGGCATCCACTGCATCACCCAGCAGCAGCCGAGGATCTAGGAGCAGCGCATGGCCGGTGGGCGCAGACAGGCCCCGCCCCGGGAGGACGTCCTCGCCGCCGCCATGGCCATGATCGCCGAGGGCGGTCTGGAGCAGCTGACCATGGCGGCGCTCGGCCGCGAGGTGGGGATGAGCAGCGGCCACCTGCTCTACTACTTCCACTCCAAGGACGAACTCCTGCTGCGGACCCTGGAGTGGAGCGAGGGCCGGCTGGGCGCCGAGCGCAGCCGGCTGCTGGCCCGCCCGGGCGCGGTCCGCGAACGGCTCGACGCCTACGTCGACCTCTACGTCCCCGACGGCCACCGCGACCCGCACTGGACCCTGTGGCTGGAGGTCTGGAACCGGTCGCGGGGCGCCGACGAGGACGCCCGTGACCGCCAGGCCGCCATCGAGGGCGCCTGGCACCGTGACCTGGTGGCGCTGGTCGCGGAGGGCGTCTCGCGGGGCGAGTTCCGCCGGGTCGACCCCGACCGCTTCGCCTCCCGGCTGCGGGCGCTGCTGGACGGCTTCTCCATCCATGTGGCCATCGGCCTGCGGGGCACCGACCGGGAGCAGGTTCTCGGTCATGTGCGGGAGTTCCTGGACGACGCGGTGACGGCGGGCCCCGCGGACGACTGATCAGCCGCCCGGGTTGTACGCAAGAGGGCGGATTGACCCGAGATACGCGGTGCGGTGGCATCCGTTGAGTCCCCGGCGCGAGACCGGGAGGCTTGGCGAAAGACACGATTCCGGGGGGTAATCATGTCCACTTCCACTTCCACTTCCGCATCCGGGTCCTTGGTGACCGGCGCCCTGGCGGGCGCCCTTCTGCTCGCCGTCACGGGGCTCGCGGCCCCGACGGCCGCCGCGGCCGCCCGCCCGCACCACGTCCAGCGCGTCAGCACCGCCGCCGACGGCACACAGGCCGACAAGGCGTCCGGCCCCGCCGCTCTCACCGCGAACGGCCGCTTCGTCGCCTTCCGTTCGACCGCCACCAACCTCGTCCCCGAGCCCGGACACGGCGCCGAGAGCCAGTCCTACGTCCGTGATCTGCGCACCGGCGCCGTCAGCAGGGTCGACGAGGCGCTGAGCGTGCCGTCCCTGAGCGCCGGCGGCCGCTGGGCGGCAACCATCGGCTGGGGCGGCCACGACATCGGCGTCTTCCTCACCGACCGTGCCACCGGCACCCGGACCAAGATCGACGGCGCCGGGTTCAGGGAAAGCGCCTACCAGCCGTCGATCAGCGCCGACGGCCGGTTCGTGGCCTTCCAGTTCGTGCCCTATCACCCGTCGATCCCCACCCGCGTCGACGTCTACGACCGGATCACCGGCGGCCACCAGACCGTCAGCGACGGCCCGCAGGACGCCCCTGGCCGGGACATGTCCCACCCGTCGATCAGCGCGGACGGCCGCCTCGTCGCCTACCAGGACGACGGCGCGGGCGAGGTGTGGGTCGCCGACCGGCGCACGGGCCGGCACACCAGGGTGGACGACGGCACCCCTTCCGGACTGGTCCAGCTGAGTGCCGACGGCCGCACGGTGGCGATGCGTTCGGCGGACGGCGCGTACGTGCGGGATCTGCGCACCGGGCGCGTCCAGCGGTTCCCCGGGGTGACCGCGCGGGCCGTCTCGCCGGACGGGCGAAGGCTCCTCTACGCGGACGGGCAGGCGGCCCTGCGCATACGGGACCTGCGCACGGGCGCCGACCACGTCGTCGTCGCCGCGTCGGACGCGGCGGGCGCCGGTGCCGGCGCGCTGAGCGAGCGGAGCCTGGTCTTCTCCTCCGCCGCCGACGACCTCGTCCCCGGCGACACGAACGGCGTCGCCGACGTCTTCGTCCGCCGCTGAACACCGCAGGGGGCCTCCATGCATCTCGCACCCGCACGTCGTACGGCTCTCGGCGCGGCCCTGGTGGTCGGGGCGCCCACGGTCACCGCGCCGCCTTCCCCTCCACCGCCTCGAACCTCGTCCTTGGCGACACGAACGGCGTCGCCGACGTCTTCGTGGGGGACCCGCGCTGACCACGGGGGGTTCGCATACTGAGACAACCGGTGAGCGCGGGGGCGGTCTGTGCCAGACTGCCCCCGTGCTCTCGTTCGCCATGATTATTGGCAGCAGGCGCGCCGGTCCGCAGTGACCGCCACGTACGACCAGGTACGGGCGGACACCGTCGTCCTCGACCCGCGCGCAGACCTCTCGCACCCGCGAGGGGTTTTTCGCATTTCTGGCCCACCTGCAGCCGGAGGCACAGCGCGAGGGATCATTGGAGGACGGTGGAGCCGGTCATTCCGGTACGACCGAGATCCAACACAGGAGCCTTGACACCATGACCGAAACCAGCGAGCTCGACGATTCGTTCCACGTCTTCGACACGACCCTGCGCGACGGCGCGCAGCGTGAGGGCATCAACCTCACCGTCGCCGACAAGCTCGCGATCGCACGGCACCTGGACGACTTCGGCGTGGGCTTCATCGAGGGCGGCTGGCCCGGCGCCAACCCGCGGGACACCGAGTTCTTCGCCCGCGCCCGACAGGAGATCGACTTCCGGCACGCCCAGCTCGTCGCCTTCGGCGCCACCCGCCGGGCCGGAGCCAAGGCGAGCGACGACCCGCAGGTCAAGGCGCTCCTGGACTCGGGCACCGAAGTGATCACGCTGGTCGCCAAGTCCCACGACCGCCATGTCGAGCTGGCGCTCAGGACGACGCTGGAGGAGAACCTGGAGATGGTCCGCGACACCGTCTCCCACCTGGTCTCCGAGGGCCGCCGCGTCTTCGTCGACTGCGAGCACTTCTTCGACGGCTACCGGGCCAACCCCGAGTACGCGAAGGCCGTGGTACGGGCCGCCTCGGAGGCCGGCGCCTCCGTGGTGATCCTGTGCGACACCAACGGCGGCATGCTGCCGGCGCAGGTGCAGGCCGTGGTCTCCACGGTCCTCGCCGACACCGGCGCCCGGCTCGGCATCCACGCCCAGGACGACACCGGCTGCGCGGTCGCCAACACCCTCGCCGCCGTGGACGCGGGCGCGACCCACGTCCAGTGCACCGCGAACGGCTACGGCGAGCGGGTGGGCAACGCCAACCTCTTCCCGGTCGTCGCCGCCCTGGAGCTGAAGTACGGCAAGAAGGTCCTGCCCGACGGCAAGCTGCGCGAGATGACCCGCATCTCGCACGCCATCGCCGAGGTCGTCAACCTCACCCCCTCCACCCACCAGCCCTACGTCGGCGTCTCCGCCTTCGCCCACAAGGCCGGCCTGCACGCCTCCGCGATCAAGGTCGACCCGGACCTCTACCAGCACATCGACCCCGAACTGGTCGGCAACACCATGCGGATGCTCGTCTCCGACATGGCCGGCCGTGCCTCCATCGAGCTCAAGGGCAAGGAGCTCGGCGTCGACCTCGGCGGCGACCGCGAACTGGTCGGCCGGGTCGTGGAGCGCGTCAAGGAGCGCGAGCTCAAGGGCTACACGTACGAGGCCGCCGACGCCTCCTTCGAACTGCTGCTGCGCGGCGAGGTCGAGGGCAGGCCGCTGAAGTACTTCGAGGTCGAGTCCTGGCGTGCCATCGTCGAGGACCGCCCCGACGGCACCCACGCCAACGAGGCCACGGTCAAGCTCTACGCCAAGGGCGAGCGGATCGTCGCCACCGCGGAGGGCAACGGCCCGGTCAACGCCCTCGACCGCGCTCTGCGCGTGGCACTGGAGAAGATCTACCCGCAGCTGGCCAAGCTCGACCTCGTCGACTACAAGGTCCGCATCCTGGAGGGCGTCCACGGCACCGAGTCCACCACGCGCGTGCTGATCGCCACGTCCGACGGAAGCGGCGAGTGGTCCACGGTGGGCGTGGCCGAGAACGTCATCGCGGCCTCCTGGCAGGCGCTGGAGGACGCGTACACCTACGGTCTGCTGCGGGCCGGGGTCCAGCCCGCCGAGTGACGGCCCCCGGTGGCGGGCGCGGCGCCGGACGTCAGCCGCGGCTGAGCGTGCGCGTCACCCCCGCCACCACCGCCGTCGTCAGGATCCAGCCGACGCCCACCAGGCCGTAGGCGAGCGCCTGCACGCCCGCCTGGGCCCAGTGCCAGTCGCCGCGCATCCCCAGGCCGCCGACCGGGACCAGCAGGTCGAGGGTGTACACGACCGGGTTGAACGGCCCTCCCTCTCCGGGCTTGTTCGGCACGGGCCTGTGGGCGTCGAAGACGAGCGAGCCGAGCAGGGTGAGCAGCGCCAGCCACAGCCCCGCGAGCCACGGTCGGTAGCCGTAGGCGACCACGCCGTCCAGCAGCCAGCCCCACAGCCGCCCCGCCGGTCCCAGCGTCGCCCGCCGGCACCGCTCCCGTACGAGCAGCACCCGCCGCGCCTCGTCCTCGTGCCCGGAGCGGCGGTAGCGCGAGGCGAGCTGCTCGTAGGGCTGGGGTGCGTAGACCGGCTGGCGGCGCAGCCAGGCGAGGCGGTTGGCGACGTCCTCGCGCCGGGTGCCGGCGGTCTCGCCGAGCCACTCGTACGTCAGCCCGTCCAGCCCCAGCGACAGCGGCCAGGTCGACGGGTCGTCCTGGACGCGGGCCGCGTGCGCGGTCCGCAGGTTCACGCTCCCCGCCGGCCGGCGCGCGAACCGCAGGTCGAGCGCCCCCACCTGCATCCCCACGCACATCAACGACGAGCCGGAGCCGAGGAGTTCGGCGTCGTTGAACGACACCAGGTCCTCGACCCGCACCCCGCGCAGCCGCACCCTGCCGTCGGCCCGGAAGCCGTGGGACAGCCGGACGGTGGACGCCTTGAGAGCGTCGCCGTGGAACGCGAACCGCTCCGGGTCCCCGACCGTGATCCGGGCCCCGCGCATCCACACCCCACCCGCCAACTCGGCGCCGGGAAAGCTCACTTCGCCGTCGGCGACGAAACCGTCCTCGCAGAACACCCCGCCCCGCATGACCAGACCGCCGCCTTCGAGCGCGACCCGCCCCGGTGCGACCAGGTGCGCCCCGTCGAGCCGCAGTCCGCCGGCGATGTCGGCGTGCACCAGGTCGACGGCACTGCCGGAGCCGTCGCTCTCGCCGACGGTCGACCGGCGCAGGTCGAGCCGTCCGCCGACATGGGCGGTGGAGGCCCGCAGCCCCGGCAGCACGCAGTCCACCAGCTCGAAGGCGAGCGTGCTCGCCCCCTCCAGGGTCACCGGCCCGTCGAACCGGCAGCCCTCGAACCGCACGGCCCGCCGTATCCCGGCCCCGTCGAGCCGGAGTTCCCCGGTGACACGGGCGTCGCGCAGCAGGTACGGACGCCCGCCCGCGTCCTCGTCGAGGATCTCCCGCCGGACGCGGTCGGCGTCGACTGCGCTGCTCACGGCTCTCCTCGCGGCGGGGCGGACGGGCCTTCAGACTATGCCGGGGACGTGGACGCGGGCCGGGTTCCTACTGAAGCCGCCACTTCTGGTTCGCGGCGCCCGTGCAGCTCCAGATCTGCGCGCGAGCGCCGTTCGCCGAGGAGTTGTCGGTCACGTCCAGGCACTTGTTCGCCGCGGTGTTCACGACGTCCCCGGTGGCGGAGGAGTACGACCACTGCTGGGCGCCGGTGCCGTTGCAGTCGTACAACTGCACCTTGGCGCCGTCCGCGGTGGAGGCGGAGGTGACGTCGAGGCACTTGCCCAGGGCGCGGATCGACCCGTCGCCCTGCACGGTCCACCGCTGGGCGGCGGAGCCGTTGCAGTCGTAGAGCTGGACGGCCGTGCCGTTCGCGCTCGAACCGCCCGCCACGTCCAGGCACTTGCCCGCGAGGCCCACGAACGATCCGCTCGTGCCACCGCCGCCGGACTGCGTGCCGTTCCAGGTGAAGGTGGCCGAGGTCTTGCCCGGCAGCGAGTAAGTGGCGTGCTGCGAACCCCAGTTGATGGTGACCGTCTTGGCGGTCGAGGCGTCGTTGTAGGCGATCAGCGCCTTGGAGCCGTCGGGGTTGCGCCAGGCCACGTTCGGCACCGCCGAGGAGGCCGTGGAGGCGATGCGCTGGGCGCCGGGCCGGACGAACTTCGTCAGCTGGCCCATCGTGTAGTACTCGACCGTGTAGTCGACGGTCCCGCTCGCCCCGTCGCCGTCGTGCACCGTGATCAGGCCGGTGCAGGTGCCGCAGCCGCCGTTGTGCGGGCCCATGTTCTGGTCCACGGCGAGGGACCACTTGGTCACCGACTTCGCCCAGTTGCGGGTGTAGTCGATGATGTTGTTCATGTCCTCGCGCTGCTGGTTGGCGATCCAGGTGCCGCCGGAGTGCTCGGTGCCGAAGGCGTCCAGGTTCGGGTACTGGTCGTGCACGGCGGTCTGCTCGGCGACGTCCCCGCCGTAGCCGTGCCAGGCGATGCCACCGAAGTTGGGGTGGGTGCGGATCGCCGCGTCGTCCACGGACGCGGCCGCGTAGGAGTCGTAGACGTCCCAGTTCCAGTCGTGCGCCAGGACCTTGGTGGACAGGCCCGCGGACTGCAGCTTCGGCAGCAACTCGCTCTTGAGGAAGTACTGCAGACCGGAGGCGTTCCAGCTCATCGACGGATAGCCGGAGCAGCAGGTCGGCTCGTTCTGCGGGGTGACGTAGGAGACGTCGACCCCCTGGTTCCTGTACGCCTGGAGGTACTTCACGAAGTAGTTCGCGTAGGCGCCGTAGTCCTCCGCCTTCAGCCAGCCGCCGTTGAGCGAGCCGCTGTCCTTCATCCACGCCGGAGCCGTCCATGGCGAGGCCATGACAGTCAAGGCGGGATTCAGCTGAAGTGCCTGCTTCGTCAGCGGCACGACGTCCACGAGGTCGTGCGCGAGGGAGAAGCTGTTCAGGTTCGGGTCGCTCTGCCCGGCCGGGACGTCGTCGTACGTGTACCCGTACCGCGCCAGGTCCGACGCCCCCATGGGATTGCGCAGGAACGACAGCCCGATCCCGTCCGTGGGCGAGAACAGCTTCCGCATGGTCGCGTCCCGCGTGGCCTGCGAGAGCGCTCCGCTGCTGTTCATCAGCCAGGCCGCGGTGTCCGTGAAGGACGCGCCGCCTCCGGTGAAGGTCTGGTACCGGGTGTTCTCGTCGACGGTGATGTTCTCGCCGCCCCCGCCGGTCCCGGCGGTGAAGGCGAACGGGGTCTGCTGCTGCAGGCCGCGCGTGACATGGCGTCCGGCGGCGTCGTCGGTGGTGGTGAGCCAGGCGGTGACCTGTTCGCCTGCCGCGTGCGCCGGAGCGCCGACCGCGGTCAGACCGGCCGTGGTGAGGAGTCCGGCCAGCAGGAGCCGGACCGTGCGGGGGGTTCTCCTCATGCTGTGTCGCCCTTCCGGAATGTCTGACGTGGTGTCTTGACGGGCCAGGGGGCCGTTAGTTAACTCACGGCGTGAGCTAAGTCCTGAGTGAACCATGAGAGCCGAGGGATGGTCTATGCCAAGAACCGCTCTGCTGGTCTCCACCGCCTTGCTGGCCGCCGCGCTGCCGCTGTCGTCGGCCGGCGCGGCCGGTGATCCGCCGCCCGTCCCGGTGGACCGCTTCGAGGGCGAGGTCCCCTTCGCCGCCCAGCCGGCCGAGGGCATCTTCACCTGGGGCGGCGACGGCGACGACCCGCCCGCCCTGCAGCTGACCGCCAGACCCGACGCCCCCGAGGGCGCGAAGGTTCTCACCGGCACCTACGACATCAGCGGCTACGGCGGCTTCACCCACGACTACGCGGCCGACGCCCCCGCCCACGACTGGTCCGCCCACAAGGGCATCCGCTTCTGGTGGGACGGCCAGGACAACGGCAAGAAAGTCGCCTTCGAGATCAAGGACGGCGGCACGAACGGCGAGGCCTCCGAACTGTGGACGACGTCCTTCGCCGACGACTTCACCGGCTGGAAGCAGATCGAGATCCCGTTCACCGACTTCCAGTACCGCACGGACTACCAGCCGGTCGGCGGCATCGACCACGTCCTCGGGCTGACGCAGATGTGGGGCTACGCCCTCACCCTGCCCGTCGGAGTCAAGGGCCGGTTCGCCATGGACGACGTGGAGTTGTACGGCAAGGCCGACCAGTCCCTGCGCGCCTCGGTCACCGCCGACGCGGCCGTCCACCCGGTGCGCGAAGGCGGCACGGCCACCGTCCGGCTCACCGTCGCCACCACGGGCTCCGCCCCGCTGGACGAACCCGTCACCGTCGCCTACGAGACGGCCGCGACCGGCACCGCCCAACCCGGCAAGGACTACACCCCGGTCTCCGGCACCCTCACCTTCCCCGCGGGCACCGCCTCCGGCGCGACCCGGACCGTGAAGGTGGCGACCCTGCGCGACAAGTCCGCCGAGACCGCCGAGACGATCCCGCTGAAACTGACGGTCACCGGCGCCAAGGCCCCGGCGGAGAACCCGCAGATCGTCATCGACGCGCACGGACTGCCGTATCTCGACGCCAAGTTGCCCGTCAAGAAGCGCGTCGCCGACCTCCTGTCCCGCATGTCCCTGACCGAGAAGGCCGGGCAGATGACCCAGGCCGAGCGCGGTGCGGTCGGGGAGGGCGCCGACGTCACCGCCTACGACCTCGGCTCACTGCTCTCCGGCGGCGGCTCGACCCCCACGCCCAACACCCCGGCCGCCTGGGCGAAGATGATCGACGCCTTCCAGCTCCGGGCGCAGGCGACCCGCCTGCAGATCCCCCTCGTCTACGGCGTCGACGCCGTGCACGGCCACAACAACCTGGCCGGCGCCACGATCATGCCGCACAACATCGGCATCGGAGCCACCCGCGACCCCCAACTCGCCGAGCGGACGGGGGCAGTGACGGCCAGTGAGGTCCGTGCCACCGGCGTCCCCTGGGACTTCGCGCCCTGCCTCTGCGTCTCCCGCGACGAACGCTGGGGCCGCGCCTACGAGTCCTTCGGCGAGGACCCGGCCCTCGTGGAGTCCATGGAGACGATCATCCAGGGCCTCCAGGGGCGAGCCGACGGCAGGGACCTGAGTCACGGCGACAAGGTGCTGGCCACCGCGAAGCACTTCGTCGGCGACGGCGGCACCGCCTACGGCTCCTCCACCACCGGCAGCTACACCATCGACCAGGGCGTCACCAAGGTCACCCGGCAGGAGCTGGAGGCCGTGCACCTGGCGCCGTTCCGCACGGCCGTCGACCGCGGGGTCGGCACGGTCATGCCGTCCTACTCCTCGCTGGACGTCCTCGGCGACGGACAGGGCCCGGTGAAGATGCACGCCCGCGCCGACATGATCAACGGTGTGCTCAAGGGCCGCATGGGCTTCGACGGGTTCGTCATCAGCGACTGGAACGCCATCGACCAGCTCCCGGGGGACTACCCCGCCCACGTGCGCACCGCCGTGAACGCGGGCGTCGACATGATGATGGTGCCGTACTCCTACAAGGACTTCACCGCCACCCTCGTCGACGAGGTGAAGGCCGGCCGGGTCAGCGGCAAGCGGATCGACGACGCCGTGGCGCGCGTCCTCACCCAGAAGTTCCGCCTCGGGCTCTTCGAGCACCCCTACGCCGACACCGCGAACGCCTCCCGGATCGGCTCCGCCGCGCACCGGGCCGTGGCCCGGCAGGCGGCCGCCGAGTCGCAGGTGCTGCTGAAGAACGCGCACGGCGTGCTGCCGCTGAGGAAGAACCAGAAGGTCTACGTCGCCGGGTCCAACGCCGACGACCTCGGCAACCAGACCGGCGGCTGGACCATCACCTGGCAGGGCGCCTCCGGCACCCACACCCAGGGCACCACCATCCTCGACGCGATGCGCAAGGACGGGGACGTCACCTATTCCAAGGACGCCTCCGCGCCCACGTCCGACTACGACGTCGGCGTGGTCGTCGTCGGCGAGACGCCCTACGCCGAGGGAGTCGGCGACGTCGGCAACGGCCACGACCTCCAGCTCTCCGCCGCCGACAAGGCGGCCGTCGACACGGTGTGCGCCGCGATGAAGTGCGCGGTGCTGATCGTCTCCGGGCGGCCGCAGCTCATCGGCGACCGGCTCGGCTCCGTCGACGCGCTGGTGGCGTCCTGGCTCCCCGGCACCGAGGGCGACGGTGTCGCCGACGTGCTCTACGGCAAGCGGCCCTTCACCGGGCAACTGCCCGTCACCTGGCCGAAGTCGGAGGCCCAGCTGCCGATCAACGTCGGTGACGCCTCCTACGATCCGCAGTTCCCCTACGGCTGGGGCCTGACCACCCTGACCAAGGTGCCGCAGGGCGGCGCGGGCACCCTCAAGGCCCTCGCGGTGGCCGCGGGCGTCGCCGAGCGGGCCGGCGCGGACAAGGCGGGCCGCGCACTGGTGGCCAAGGCCCGGCTGATCGTCCAGCACAAGGCGGGCCGGAACATCACGCCGGCGCTCGCCAAGCCCTTCGCCGACGCCGACCACCTCGCGCTCACCGGGCGCTACGGGGCGGCCGTCCAGCGCCTGGAGACGGCCTGGAAGGCGGTGGACTGACCTGCGCCGCTGACCGGTTTTGGGGGGCTTCGGGTAGCTTCGAACCATGAAGGCCGTCGTACGGACCCGAAGCCTCCCCGGGCTGCTGCTGGCCCTGGTGATCGTCCTGCTGACCGTGACCGCCCCCCGGGCCCAGGCCACGACCGGCGTCTCGACGATCGCCGACGCCCTGCGCAGAAGCCCGGTCTACGTCGATCCGGCGGCCTCCGCCCAGCTGTCCGCCGGCGACGCCGACGCCCTCGCCAAGAAGATCAGGGACGCCGACAAACCCCTGTTCATCGCCGTCCTGCCCGCCGACTACCCGACCCGGAACCTGTTCACGAACCTGCGCACCGCCACCGGCATCACCGGCCTGTACGGCATCCGCCTCGGCGACCGCTTCGACGCCCGCGCCGACGCCACGGTCCTGCCGCGCACCGCCGTGCGGAACCTGGTCGGCAGCGTGCAGGGGGAGGACGCCAAGGCCCAGCTGAACGACTTCGCCGACCGGGCCCTCGCCAACATGGGCGGTTCCGCGCCGAGCAGTTGGGGCTCCTCCGGCGGCGGAGGCGGGCTGTCGTCCACCGCGCTGATCACTGTCGGCGTGGTGCTGGTCGCCGGGGGCGGCGGCGCCTACGCGCTCGTACGCCGCAACCGGCGCCGCCGGGCCGAGGAGCAGCGGGCCGCGCTGGAGCGGCTGAGGGTCGTCGTCGACGAGGACATCACGGCCTTCGGCGAGGAACTGGACCGGCTCGACTTCCACCCGGCGGAGGCCGGCGCCGACGACGCCATGCGCGCCGACTACGAACGCGCGCTGGACTCCTACGAGCAGGCGAAGTCGTCCATGGCCGCCGCCGCGAAACCCGAGGACGTCCGGTCCGTCACCCAGGCCCTGGAGGACGGCCGCTTCAGCCTCGCCCAGCTCGCCGCCCGCCGTGAGGGCCGCCCGCTGCCCGAGCGCCGGCCGCCCTGCTTCTTCGACCCGCGCCACGGCCCGTCCGTCGCGGACGCCACCTGGACGCCGCCCGGCGGCGCCCCGCGCGAGGTGCCCGTCTGCGCCGCCGACGCCACCCGCCTCGCCGACGGCCGGGACCCGGTCGTCCGCGAGGTCGACACCGACTACGGCCGCCGCCCGTACTGGGACGCCGGCCCCGCCTACGGCCCCTGGGCGGGCGGCTACTTCGGCGGCGGACTGCTCCCCGGCCTCCTCGTCGGCACCCTCCTCGGCAGCATGATGGCGACCCCGTCCTACGCGGCCGACTACGGCACCGGCTACGGCGACTTCGGCACCGGCGGCTACGACGGCGGCGACGTCTCCGGCGCGGACTTCGACCCCGGCGACTTCGGCGGCGGCTTCGGCGACGGCGGGGGAGGGGACTTCGGGGGCGGCGGGGACTTCGGCGGGGGGTTCTGACCCCGCGGGCTCAGCCGTTCCCGGCGGAGGTCCCCGACGCCCCGGCTCCGCCTTCGTCCGGCACCGGGACCTCGGCGTCCGCGAGGCGCTCCATCACGTCCGCCGCCAGCGTCAGCACGCCCCGTTCCGTCGCGCTGAGCGTCTCCAGGGCCCGCGCCAGCCACGCGTCCCGCTCGGCCATGTCCCGCTCCAGGGCCCGGCGTCCCGCCTCGGTCAGGGAGAGCACGGACCGCCGCCGGTCCGTCGTGCCGGGCTCGCGCACGATCAGGCCCTCCGCCTCCAGCTCCGCGAAGACCCGGGTGAGCGACTGCGGCCGCTGCCGCTCGGCGTCCGCCACCTCGCCGGGCGTGGACGGCCCGCGCCGGCGCAGATGCCCGAGGACCGTCAGCTGGTTGGGGCTGAGGCTTCCGGCGCCGCGCTCCTGGCGCAGCCGACGATTGAACCGGAGGACGCCGTGCCGGACCCGGGCGGCTTCGGGAAGGTGTTCCATGAGGAGATGGTACGCAGATAGTTACTATCTCGATGGTCGATTGGCCGCTATCTTGGGCACATGACGGCCATATTAGTACGCAATGCGTATGAAGCGGTGTTGACGATGACCGCCGTGCTGCTCTGCTGGGCGGCCGCCCTGGCGCTGGAGGACGCCTACGGACTGCACACCGACGTGCTCGTGCTCGCGGTCTGTCTGACCCTCACCCTCTCCGCGACCCAGCGCACCGCCGACACCCGCCGCCGCCTCACCTCGCTGGTCCTGCTGCCCGCCATGGCCGGCGCCTCGATCTTCCTCGGACGGCTGGTCGCCTCCCACTACGCGGCCGGCGCCGCCGTCTACACGGTGTGGATGGCGCTGGCCATCTGGATCCGCCGCTACGGGCCCACCGCCACCAGGATCGGCACGCTGCTGGCCCTGCCGCTGATCGCCCTTCTGGTCGTCCCCGGCCCCGCGCTGCCGCCCGAGGCGCAGAGCGGGCTGGTGACCTGGTGCTGGTCGGCGCTGATCGGGGCGCTGGCCTGCGGGTCCGTCTGGCTGGTGCAGGCGCTGGGCGACCGGTTCGGGCCGTGGCGCGCCGAACCGGCCCCCGAACCGCCGCGCCGCCCTTCCCGCCTCCACCCCCGCCCGAGCACCCGCATGGCCCTGCAGATGGCGGCCGGGATCGCCGCGGCTTTCGCTCTGGGCAGCCTGCTCTTCGACCACCACTGGCCGTGGGTCGTCCTCACCGCGTACGTCGCCGCGAGCGGCAACCGGGGCCGCGACGACGTCCTGCGCAAGGGGATCGAACGGCTCGCCGGGGCCTGTGCCGGTACGCTGCTCGCGGTGGCCGTGGCGGCGGCCGGCGTCACCGGCCACACCTGCGTGGCGCTGATGTTCATCGTGCTCACCGTCGCGCTGTGGCTGCGCCCCCTCAGCTACGCCTACTGGGCCGCCGGCATGACCTGCGCCCTCTCCCTCCTCCTCGGCTACTTCGGCCAGGACGCCCAGAGCCTGCTGCCGACCCGGCTGGAGGGCATCGCCGTCGGCGCCGCCCTCTCGGTGGCGTCCGCCTGGTGGCTGCTCCCGGTACCCCGCGGACGGACGCGCACCGCGCGAGCCGTCGTACGACCGAGCGAGGGTTGAGCGGGCGTCTTTCAGGAGGTCGAGGGTGGCCTGCGACCGCGCGCATGGCGGACAGGGACCGACCTACTTCGTTCCTACGGTGGGGCCATGAGCCCCCGCGACGACGCCGAACCCCGTGCCTTCGCCTCCGCCGAAGCCCTCGACGCCTGGCTGGCCGCCCCTCCCGCCCCGCCGGCCGAGGTGTGGGTGAAGGTCGCCAAGAAGGGCTCGGGGATCGTCTCCGTGAACTGGGCGGAGGTGAACGACGTCGCCCTGTGCCACGGCTGGATCACCGGGCAGCGCAAGGCGCTCGACGCCGTGTACTTCCTGCAGAGGATCACGCCTCGCAGGCCGGGGAGCCTGTGGTCGATGGTCAACGTGCGGCGCGTGGCGGAGCTGACCGAGGCCGGCCGGATGCGGCCGGCGGGGCTCGCCGAGGTGGCGGCCGCCCGGGCCGACGGGCGGTGGGCGGCGGCGTACGCCCCGCAGCGGGAGGCCGAGGTGCCCGCGGACCTCGAGGCGGCGCTGGCAGGGGACCCGCGGGCGCGGGCGGCCTTCGACGGCCTCGGCCGGACCGACCGGTACCAGGTGATCTTCGCGCTGCTCACGGCCCGTACCCCGACGGGACGGGCGGCCAGGCTGGCGGCCGCCGTCGCCCGGCTCACCAAGGAGGCTCCGTCCGCGCGCGGCTGACCCGGGGACGGACCGAGCGCCCGCCACCCTGGTGCGGGTCGGCGGGCGCTCTCGGGTGCGCGTGCGGGCAGCCCCGCACGGTGCGGCGACGCGTCAGGCGTTGCGGATCGCCGAGATGTCGAAGTTCAGCTTGATCTTGTCGGAGACCAGCACACCGCCCGTCTCCAGCGCGGCGTTCCAGGTCAGGCCCCACTCGGAGCGCTTGATCTCGGCCTTGCCCTCGAAGCCGACGCGCTCGTTGCCGAAGGGGTCCTTCGCGGCACCGTTGAACTCCAGGTCGATGGTGACCGGGCGGGTCGTGCCGAGGATCTCGAGGTCGCCGGTGATGCGGTAGTCGTCGCCGCCCAGGGATTCCGCCTTGGTGGAGCGGAAGGTCATGGTCGGGAACTCCTCGGTCTTGAAGAAGTCCGCGCTCCGCAGGTGCCCGTCACGGTCGGCCGACCCGGTGTCGATGCTCTCCATCTTGACGTCGATGGAGGCGGTCGAGGCGGACGGGTTGCCGCCGTCCAGGTGCAGCGAGCCGCTGAAGTCGTTGAACTTGCCCTTGACGTTGGTGACCATGGCGTGCCGGACGGTGAAGCCGATCGTGGAGTGGGCCGCGTCGATCGTGTAGTCGCCGGTCAGGGTGGTGAGGTCGGTGCTCATGAGGTGCTCCTTAGGGAGGATGTTGAACGTTGAACTACTCAACACCGACGACGTTAGACCTATTCCCTTCAAGTTTCAACATCATTCGGGAAGTGTTGGCGAGGCGACCGGAAGGTGGTAGACGCCCAGGGCATGAACTCTCGTCGTAGAGGCCTCATGAGACCCACCCGTCGCGCCGTCCTGCTGGCCGCCGCCCTCCTCGCCACGACCGCGCCCCCCGCCCACGCCACCGTCCCCGACCCCTACGAGACCCTCCGTCTTCGCTGGCTCGACCTCGCCCTCGGCACCGGCTACGACCCCGCCGCCGAGCCGTACGCCTCCCGCCTCGCCCGGACCGGCGAGCTGGCCCGCGCCTTCAGGGCCGCCATGGCCCCCACCCCCACCTCCCTCTGGCCCGGCTACCCCTTCGACCCGCCCGCCGGCATCACCCAGAGCTACAGCCGCCTGTGGACGATGACCCAGGCGTACGTCCAGCCGGGCACCGGCTCCACCGGCGACCCGGCGCTCCTCGCGGACGTGCTGCGCGGCCTCGACCACCTCTCCGCCACCGTCTACAACCCCTCCACCACCCGCTACGGCAACTGGTGGGAGTGGCAGATCGGCAGCCCGCGGCTGCTGATGGACATCACCGCCGCCCTGTACGGCCACCTCACCGACGACCGGCGGCAGGCGGCCTGCGCGGCCGTGGACCACTTCGTCCCCGACACGATGCTGACCGACTACTCCGGCACCTCCACCGGCGCCAACCGCGTCGACCTGTGCCGCTCGGTCGCCCTGCGCGGCATCCTCGGACGCGCGGACGCGAAGATCGCCCTCGCCCGGGACGCCCTCTCCCCGGTCTTCCCGTACGTCACCCACGGCGACGGGCTCTACGCCGACGGGTCCTTCGTCCAGCACACCTGGGTCGCCTACTCGGGGACCTACGGCCAGGTCATGCTCGACGGCCTGGGCCGGCTGTTCACCCTGCTGGCAGGGTCCCCCTGGGAGGTCACCGACCCGAACCGGCGGATCGTCCTCGACAGCGTGGAGCACGCCTACGCGCCGCTCCTCCACGACGGGCTGGTGATGGACAGCGTCAACGGCCGCGCCGTCAGCCGCGGCTACCTCAGGAGCGACGACCTGCACGTGATGCGCAGCGACCACTTCCACGGGCAGGGCGTCATCGCCGCCATCGCCCTGCTGGCGGGCGGCGCGAGCCCGGCGCAGAGCGCCCGCTGGACGTCGTACGTCAAGGGCTGGATCGAACGGGACACGGTGACACCGATCCTGACGGCCCCTCAGTTCGGAGTGGCCGACCTGGCGCGGCTGCACGCGGTCGCCGACGCACCGGTCCCCGCCGCTCCGGAACCCGTGGGGCACCGCCTCTTCCCGGCCATGGACCGCGCCGTCCACCGCCGCCCCGCGTTCACCGCGAGCATCGCCATGTGCAGCGACCGCATCACGTACTACGAGTGCGGCAACGGCGAGAACCCGCGCGGCTGGCACACCGGCGCCGGGATGCTCTCGTGGTGGGCCGCCCGACGGCCCACCGACCAGTACACCGACTGGTACTGGCCCACCGTCGACCCCTACCGCCTGCCCGGCACCACCGTCTCCACGCTCCGCCTGCCCGACCGCGCCGGCGGCGAGTGGGGCGCCCCCAAGCCGGACGTCCGCTGGGTGGGCGGCACCACCGACGGCGAGTACGCGGCCGTCGGCCAGCACCTCAAAGGCCTCGGCTCCACGCTTCAAGCCCGCAAGTCCTGGTTCTGCCTGGCGGACGCGGTGATCTGCCTGGGCGCCGGCATCAGCTGCACCGACGGCGTCCCGGTGGAGACGGTGGTGGACAACCGGAACCTCGGGGAGGGCGGCACGCAGGAGTTCGTACGGGGGCCTGGCTGGGCCCACCTGGAGGGACACGGCGGCTGGGTGGTGCCGCGCGGCGACCTGCGCACCCTGCGCGAGGACCGCACCGGCGCCTGGTCCGACATCAACACCACCAGCACCGACGAGCGGGCCACCCGCCGCTGGCAGACCCTCTGGCTGGACCACGGCAACGACCCCGAGGACGCCTCCTGCCTGTACGTCCTCATGCCCGGCGCCTCCCGGCGGGCGGTCGCGGCCCGCGCCGCGGACCGGCACTGGCTGACCCTCCTCGCCAACGACGCCGGCCGCCAGGCCGTCCACGTCCCCTCCCTCGGCGTGACGGCCGCCAACTTCTGGCAGCCCGGCACGGCGGGCCCCCTGACCTCCTCCGCCCCCGCGAGCGTCCTGCTGCGCCGGCACGGCCGCACCGCCACCCTCCGGGTGAGCGAGCCGCCCCGAACGGGGGAGCCGCTGGAGATCACCTGGCACCATCCGGTGCGCGGGGTGATCCGCGCCGACGATGCGGTCCGGGTAGTGTCGACGGGCCGCCGTACGACCCTGCGCATTACCCCAGGCGTGTCATGTGCGACGCACGGATGTGAGCTGACTCTCGGCTGACGACTTTGTCGGCCCCCTACAACACGGACGCCCTCTGAGCAGTCGGAACGGCTGCATGCGGCCCTGGTTCTGTTCAGTGCTACCAGGAAAACGGGCCGGAGACTGTACGGAGTCGACGGCTCGCTTTCCCCCGTGTCCTTCGTAAGGTCACTACATGACCGTTTTGGATGAGGCGCCGGGTGAGTCGACGGGTGAGCCGACGGACGCGCGTGGACGGGTGGCCGAGCTGCACGAGATCCGTGCGCGGGCGCTGGCCGGGCCGAGCGAGAAGGCGACCGAGGCGCAGCACGCCAAGGGCAAGCTGACCGCCCGGGAGCGCATCGAGCTGCTGCTGGACGCCGGTTCCTTCCAGGAGGTCGAGCAGCTGCGCCGGCACCGGGCCACCGGCTTCGGCCTGGAGGCCAAGAAGCCGCACACCGACGGTGTCATCACCGGCTGGGGCACGGTCGAGGGCCGTACCGTCTTCGTCTACGCCCACGACTTCCGCATCTTCGGCGGCGCGCTGGGCGAGGCCCACGCCACGAAGATCCACAAGATCATGGACATGGCCATCGCGGCCGGTGCCCCGCTGGTCTCCCTCAACGACGGCGCCGGCGCCCGCATCCAGGAGGGCGTCTCCGCCCTCGCCGGCTACGGCGGCATCTTCCAGCGCAACACCAAGGCATCCGGCGTCATCCCGCAGATCTCGGTGATGCTCGGCCCGTGCGCGGGCGGCGCGGCCTACAGCCCCGCCCTGACGGACTTCGTCTTCATGGTCCGCGAGACCTCGCAGATGTTCATCACCGGACCCGACGTGGTCAAGGCGGTGACCGGCGAGGAGATCACCCAGAACGGCCTCGGCGGCGCCGACGTCCACGCCGAGACCTCCGGCGTGTGCCACTTCGCGTACGACGACGAGGAGACCTGCATCGCGGAGGTCCGTTACCTGCTCTCGCTCCTCCCGCAGAACAACCGGGAGAACCCGCCGCGGGTGGAGAGCGCGGACGCGGTGGACCGCCGCAGCGACGTGCTCCTGGACCTGGTCCCGGCGGACGGCAACCGCCCGTACGACATGGCCAAGGTCATCGAGGAGATCGTCGACGACGGCGAGTACCTGGAGGTCCACGAGCGCTGGGCGCGCAACATCATCTGCGCGCTGGGTCGGCTCGACGGCCAGGTCGTCGGCATCGTCGCCAACCAGCCGCAGGTCCTCGCGGGCGTCCTGGACATCGAGGCATCGGAAAAAGCTGCGCGCTTTGTCCAGATGTGTGACGCTTTCAACATCCCGATCGTCACGTTCCTGGACGTCCCCGGGTTCCTGCCCGGTGTCGACCAGGAGCACGGCGGAATCATCCGCCACGGCGCCAAGCTGCTGTACGCCTACTGCAACGCGACCGTCCCGCGCATTTCCCTGATCCTGCGCAAGGCCTACGGCGGTGCCTACATCGTGATGGACAGCCAGTCCATCGGCGCCGACCTCACCTACGCCTGGCCGACGAACGAGATCGCCGTGATGGGAGCGGAAGGCGCCGCCAACGTCATCTTCCGCCGCCAGATCGCCGAGGCCGAGGACCCCGAGGCCATGCGGGCCCGCATGGTCAAGGAGTACAAGTCCGAGCTGATGCACCCGTACTACGCGGCCGAGCGCGGCCTGGTCGACGACGTCATCGACCCGACCGAGACCCGCGAGATCCTCGTCCGCTCCCTCGCGATGCTGCAGACCAAGCACGCCGACCTGCCCTCCCGCAAGCACGGCAACCCCCCGCAGTAACCCAGCGGACCCTCCGCGACACCCTCGCGGAAACCTCTCTCACGGAGACTGAGACCTATGAGCACTCCTGACATCCGCGTCGAGAAGGGCCACGCCGACCCCGAGGAAGTCGCCGCCATCACGGCCGTCCTCCTGGCCCGCGCGGCCGCCCAGCCCGCCACCGAGCCGGCCCACCGCGGCCGCCCGAAGGCCGGCTGGCGCCGCCTGGAGCGCGAGAACGGCTTCCGGGCGCCGCACAGCTGGCGCTGAGCGCAGTTCGGTACACATGACTGAGGGCCCCTCCATCCGGAGGGGCCCTCAGTCATGTGCGGGGGCGCGGGGAACTGCGCGACAAGCCACTGGGCCACCCGCAGACGGCATCGAACCGTCCGAGGCAGCCCAGTGGCCGCCCGAACCGTCCGCCTACCGCAGGCGAGCCATCAGCGCGTGCTCGACGAGCGTGATGAGCGCCGACTTCGCGTCCGCGCGGTGGCGGGCGTCCGTCGTGATGATCGGGGTGTCGGGACCGATCTGCAGGGCCTCGCGGACCTCGTCGGGGTTGTACGGCTGGTTGCCGTCGAAGCCGTTCAGGGCGATGACGAACGGCAGACCCGAGTTCTCGAAGTAGTCGACCGCCGGGAAGCAGTCGGCCAGGCGCCGGGTGTCGACCAGCACGATCGCGCCGATCGCGCCGCGCACCAGGTCGTCCCACATGAACCAGAAGCGGTCCTGGCCCGGCGTACCGAAGAGGTACAGGATCAGGTCCTGGTCCAGAGTGATACGGCCGAAGTCCATGGCGACCGTGGTGGTCGTCTTGTCTCCGGTGTGGGTGAGGTCGTCGATGCCTGCCGAAGCGGACGTCATGACGGCCTCTGTGCGCAGCGGGTTGATCTCCGAAACGGCCCCGACGAACGTGGTCTTGCCCACGCCGAAGCCACCCGCCACCACGATCTTCGCCGAGGTGGTGGAGCGGGAAGGACCGCCGCTAGAGCTTGCGAAGTCCACTGAGCACCCTTTCGAGCAGTGTCACGTCTGGCTGGCCGCCGGCGTTCTCGTCGCCGCCGGGCTGATGAATGGCGACCAGTCCTGCCTCCGCCAAGTCGGCGACGAGGATCCTGGCCACGCCGAGAGGAATCGTGAGCAGGGCCGAGATCTCGGCTACCGACTTGATTTCCCGGCAGAGGTTGCAGATCCGCTGATGCTCGGGCAACTGGCCCTGCATCTGATGCGGCTGCGCGGTGGTGTGCACCAGCGCCTCGATGGCGAGCTGGTAGCGCGGGCGCGTCCGGCCGCCGGTCATGGCGTACGGACGCACCAAGGGGTTGTTCGACGCCCCCGCGGGCGCCGGCTCGGGGGCGCGTCGATGCGGCTGCACGGGCTGGATGCGGGGAGCGGGCGGCTGGTCGTACGGCGACGGACCGGGACCCTGGGGGCCCTGGGGGGCGTACGGCTGGTGACGCCGCTGGTTCGGTGCGGAGGGGAAGTTGTAACGGTTCGGGTTCTGGGAACCGTCGCCCTGGCCCTGGGCAGGGCCGTACGACCAGTTGCCCGTATTCGAACCGCCTGGTGGTGTTGCCACTCTCTTCTCCTCCTCCGACCGTGCCGGGCACCCATCCCTGTGGAGCCGCGTCCCGAAACCTTACGGCCCCGGGACGGCAAAACGCACCGTCCGTCTGTCAGTTGAGCAGGCTGCCCTGGAGCTCGGCCCGCAGATCGGGCGTCAGGACCGTACCGGCACGGTCCACCAGAAGCGCCATCTCGTACCCGATGAGGCCGATGTCCGCCTCCGGATGTGCGAGTACCGCGAGCGAGGAACCGTCGGAGATGGACATGAGGAACAGGAATCCCCGCTCCATCTCCACAACCGTCTGGTTCACGCTGCCGCCCTCGAAGATCCGTGAGGCTCCGGCGGTCAGCGAGGTCAGACCGGAGGCGACGGCCGCCAGCTGGTCGGCGCGGTCGCGCGGAAACCCTTCGGACATCGCCAGAAGGAGTCCGTCGGCGGAGACCACCACCGTGTGGGACACCCCCGGGGTGTTGTCCACGAAGTTGGTGATCAACCAGTTCAGGTTCTGTGCCGCCTGGCTCATCGGGCTCACACTAACGCTCCTGGTTGTAGGTGCTGTCAGGACCGAAGCCCTGACCGTTCGTTTCTCCGCCTGCGGTGCGGGCCCGCTGGACACCGCGCCGCAGGTTGCTCAATCGTCCCCGGACGTCCTCCGGGGCTCGGGAGACCTGTGGGCCCCCCTGGGGGGTGGGCTCGGCGGCCCCGTCGACCAGGTTGGCCTTCGGTATCCGCCGCGGCAGGCCGGAGGAGGTGACCCCGCCCGCCTTGGGCTTCTTCAGCTGCGAGGCCTGCTGCCAGCGCTGGTCGTTCGCCGAGCGCCAGTCGCCGGAGCCGTTGCCTTCCGAAGCCGGAGCCGATGCCGGGGCCGACGTCTCCTGGTGCGCGTGCCGCGTGCCGTTCGAGCCGTTCGTACCGCCCGCGAGGGATCCGCGGCGGGGCAGCCCGGCGTCGGTCAGCTGGTGGGCGACGGAGGAAGCCGGTCCCGGACGGTCGAAGCCTACGCGGTCCGCCTCACTCGCGTCAGCGGCCTGGGCAGGTTCCGCTTCCGGAGCGTACTGGTCCGGGTAGCCGTTCTGGTAGCCGTCCTGCTGCGGCCAGTCGTCCTGGTAGCGGCGCTGCTCGAAGGCCGAGTAGGTCTCCGGGGCGGCGGCGTGGGCGACCGAGGGCTCCTGCTGCGCCGGCTCCGCATAGCCGGGCTCGGGGTAGCCGCCGTTCGACGAGAAGGTGTCGTTCTGCGGCAGGGAGCCGTTCTGCGGGAAGTACGGGTCCTGGTACGCCGGCTGCTGGGCCGTCTCCTCGTACGCCGGACGCGCCTGCTCCTCGTACGGGCTCTGCTGCTGCTCCTCGTACGCCGGGCGGGGGTCGAACGAACCGGTCTGCTGCTCGGGGAAGCCGTTGTCGTAGGCCGGCTGCGCGTCGAAGGCGTCCGCGTACGACGAGGTCTCGGCGGCCGGGTCCTGCTGCTGCGGGTCCTGCGACTGCTGGGCCTCCAGGGCCGCCCGGCGCTCCTCGCGCATCAGCGAGCGGCCGACGGGGTCCAGCTCGCGGATGTCGTCCGGGACGTCCACGTAGCGGGTGTCGTCGAAGCCGAGCTCCGCCGCCGTACGCATCGGCTGGCTGAAGTCCTCACCCTGGAAGTTCTGCTCCGGGATGATCTGCGAGACGGTGAACTCGTCGCGGTTCATCTGCTGCTCGCCGCCACCGCCGTGGGTGATCGCGTCCGGCAGCATGACCAGCGAGGTGGTGCCCGCCTGCTCGCCGGAGGGGCGCAGCTGGACGCGGATGCCGTGCCGGTCGGACAGCCGGCCGACCACGAACAGGCCCATGCGCTGGGAGATCGCGGCGTCCACGGTCGGCGGGTTCGCCAGCTTGTGGTTGATGTCCGCGAAGTCCTCGGCCGTCAGGCCGATGCCCTTGTCGTGGATCTCGATCATGACGCGGCCGTCGGGCAGACGGGTCGCGGTGACACGGACCTTGGTCTGCGGGGAGGAGAACGTGGTGGCGTTCTCCAGCAGCTCGGCGAGCAGGTGCACGAGGTCGGTCACGGCGCGGCCGTGGATCTCGGCCTCCGGGACGCCCTGCAGCTCGATGCGCTCGTACTGCTCCACCTCGGAGGAGGCGGCGCGCAGGACGTCGACCAGCGGGACCGGCTGGTCCCAGCGGCGGCCGGGCTCCTCGCCCGCGAGGACCAGGAGGTTCTCGCCGTTGCGGCGCATACGGGTCGCGAGGTGGTCCAGGCGGAAGAGGTTCTCCAGCTGGTCCGGGTCGGCCTCGTTGTTCTCCAGCTCGGTGATCAGCGTCAGCTGGCCCTCGATCAGCGACTGGTTGCGCCGGGAGAGGTTGGTGAAGATCGCGTTGATGTTGCCGCGGAGCAGGGCCTGCTCGGAGGCGAGCCGGACGGCCTCGCGGTGGACCTGGTCGAAGGCGCGGGCGACCTCGCCGATCTCGTCGCGGGTGTTGATCGGGATGGGCTGTACGCGGGTGTCCACGCGGCCCGGGTCGGTGCGCGAGAGCTGGTCGACGAGCATCGGCAGGCGCTGCTCGGCGATGCCGAAGGCGGCGTTGCGCAGCTGGCGCATCGAGCGGGACATCTGCCGCGCGACGGCGCCGGCCAGGATGAACGCGAGCAGCAGCGCGACGATGACGATGGCGCCGGTGATCAGGGCGTCCCGCTTGGCGTTGTCGGCGATGGTCGACGCCTCGCTCACCGCGGTGTCGGCCTTCTCCTTCTCCAGCTTGCGGTACGCGTCGAACTTGAGGGTGGTGAAGCCCCACCAGTTCTGCGCGCTGATGCCCTCCCCGGCCAGCGCCTCACGAGCGGCCGGAGCCGTCGTCTGCAGCTGGGACATCCCCGCGATCATGGCCGTGGGGTCGGCGGGCGGCGGCACGTACTTCTGGTTCTGGGCGGCGGCCTGCGCGGCGGCCTGCTTGGCCATCGCCGCACCGTCGACCTTGATCTGGTTCTCGGCCGTCTTGAGCTTGGCGAGGTCCTCGTCGGTGCCGCCGGCCTGGTACTCCTGCAGGGCGATGCCCTCCAGGTAGGCGTACGAGGTCAGGGCGGTGCGCTGACGGGTCAGATCGGTGTCCTTGGGACCCGGGTTGACCAGCAGGTGCATGCCGATGGAGCGCTCGAGCGAGAGGGCGCCCTTGGCCAGGGCGATGGCGTAGACCGAGCGGCCGTAGCTGGTGATGTTGCCGGTGCCGAGGCCGAGCTCGTTGGAGAACTCCAGGAGCGGGTGCTCGATGTCGACGTAGGTCTCTTCGGTCTCCACCCCCTTGTACTTGGAGGTGTACGCCTTCTGCCGGATCGTCGCGAGCTCCGGCTCCACCTTGCGGAAGCGCTCCAGGCGGCGGACCAGGTTGGGCCGGTCCGGCATGTTGCGGGCGGCGGCGTCGAACTCGTCGGCGGTCTGGTCGGTCTGCTTGCGGAGCTTGGCGACCAGGGCCTTGTCGGCGGCGGTCTGGCTCTTGCCCTTCAGCAGCGGCGCGGCGGTGGCGTCACGCTCGACGAGCAGCGCGTTGCTGTAGGTGAGGGCGGCCGCCACCAGACGGGCGGTGTTCTCCGCGTCCCGGGCGTCCTGCCAGGTGTCGATCGAGTTCTTCACCTGGAAGCCGCCCATGACCAGGCCGACGGCCACAGGTATGAGCAGGATCGCGTTCAGCCGGGTGGGCACGCGCCAGTTGCGGGGGGAGAAACGGCCACCGCTCGATGCGGACGCGGCCGGGGTCTCGGATACGGGCACAGGGGCGGGCGCCGCTCCGCGCGGCGGCGGGGTGAAGTTGCCCCGGGCCGACGGCTCGGGACCGTTCTTGCTTCGCCTCACTCGACCAACAACCTCTCGGCGGCGGGCACCAACGTCGTGCCGCAGTGTCTCAGAGCCCATCACGTCATCGCGTACGCGGTACTACGGAGTACGTCTTTGACTAATAGGCAGTTCAGGCATTCCAGCACGACGGCCTGCGCTCTTCCAAACAGTGGAAAGCGCTGATTGCGTGTGATGTAAGCCCCAGATAAAACGGTCATAAAGAGCGAGCCCCGTCAAAAGACGGGGCTTTCGTGTGCGCAGCGACACCAGTTGGCAACGACCCGTGGCCGTACCACCCGATTCCTCTGCCGAAACGTTATGAACACCGGGGCCGACCGTGTCAAAGGCCACAGCCGGCTCCGATGCGTCTACGACAACTGCCGTACGACATGGCTGATTTGAGTGCTATCGCAGCCGTGCCATGAGCGCGTGCTCGACCAGCGTGATCAGCGCACTCTTGGCATCCGCACGGTGGCGGGCGTCCGTCGTGATGATCGGCGTGTCCGGGCCGATCTGCAGCGCTTCCCGAACCTCCTCGGGGGCGTACGGCTGGTGCCCGTCGAAGCCGTTGAGGGCGACGACGAAGGGCAGACCGCTGTTCTCGAAGTAGTCGACCGCGGGGAAGCAGTCGGCCAGGCGCCGGGTGTCCACGAGCACCACCGCGCCGATCGCACCGCGCACCAGGTCGTCCCACATGAACCAGAAGCGGTCCTGACCGGGCGTGCCGAACAGATACAGGATCAGGTCCTGGTCGAGCGTGATACGTCCGAAGTCCATGGCCACCGTGGTGGTGGTCTTGTCCCCGGTGTGCGTGAGGTCGTCGATGCCCGCGGACGCGGACGTCATGACGGCCTCGGTGCGCAGCGGGTTGATCTCGGAGACGGCACCCACGAACGTGGTCTTGCCGACGCCGAACCCTCCCGCCACGACGATCTTCGCGGAGGTGGTCGCCCTCCCTCCGTCAGAGCTTGCGAAGTCCACTGAGCACCCTTTCGAGCAGGGTCACGTCCGGTGCACCGGTCGTCTCGTCGCCACCCGGCTGGTGAATGGCGACGAGCCCGGCCTCGGCCAGGTCCGCGACGAGAATCCGGGCCACACCCAGGGGCATGGCGAGGAGTGCCGACACCTCGGCCACCGACTTGACCTCACGGCACAGGTGGCAGATGCGCTGGTGCTCCGGGAGCAGCCCCATGAGTGCTGCCGGGTCGGCCGTGGTGCTGATCAGCGCCTCTATGGCGAGCTGATAGCGCGGCCGGGTCCGGCCACCGGTCATCGCATAAGGACGTACCAGCGGCTGGTCGCCCTCATCCTCGTACGGCTCCGCGTACGGATCATGAGAGGCGGTGGGCGGGGTCATGAATCCTCCGGGCGGGACAGCAAGTCGGTCGGGCAAGCCGTCTGACGGGGCCGGTGGGGGGATTGTGGCGGCCGGACGGTGGTTTGGTGAGACGGGTGGTGCCGGTGCGGGTCAGTGGAGCAGACTGCCTTGGAGTTCGGCGCGCAGATCGGGCGTGAGGACCGCGCCCGCGCGGTCGACCAGCAGCGCCATCTCGTAGCCGACCAGGCCGATGTCGCACTCGGGGTGCGCGAGCACGGCCAGGGACGAGCCGTCCGAGACGGACATGAGGAAGAGAAAACCCCGCTCCATCTCGACGACCGTCTGCGCCACGGCGCCGCCCTCGAAGATCCGGGAGGCCCCGGCCGTCAGCGAGGTGAGTCCGGACGCGACGGCCGCCAGCTGGTCGGCGCGGTCACGCGGGAAGCCTTCGGACATCGCCAGAAGGAGTCCGTCGGCGGATACGACGACGGTGTGGGACACCCCTGGGGTGTTGTCCACGAAGTTGGTGATCAACCAGTTGAGGTTCTGTGCCGCCTGGCTCATCTGGCTCAACTATCGCTCCTGCTGGTGAGTGGGGCTGGGGAAACTGCCGGTCTGGCCGGTACCCGTACCGGCCTGTCGACCCTGTGCGATGCCCCGACGGAGATTGGTCAGCCGGCCGCGTACGTCGTCAGGCGCACGCGAGACCTGCGGACCTGCTTGGTGCTGTTGCTGCTGAGCCGTGCCCGGGACGAGGTTCGCCCGGGGCACCCGGCGCGGCAGGCCGGAGGTGGTGACGCCGCCCGCGGCCGGTTGTCGTACGCGCTCCGCCTGCCGGACGAGGTCGTCGTTCGGGGAGGTGCGCCACGACGAGGCCGTGGGACGTTGAGGTGCAGCGGCCTGAGGCTGCTGCTGGGCGGGGACGGAACCGTTGCCCTCGCCCGGCCGGCCTTCGCCGCCCGGACCGCCGTGGAACCAGTTGGTCTCCAGCGTGTCGTACAGCGGGGTACGGCCGTCGCCCGGGCCGGTGGCCGGCGGCAGGGCCTCGGGCTCCTGCCGGACCGGCCGCTGCGGACGCGGCGGGACGGGCTGGCGCGGGCCACCGAAGTCGCCGCCGTTCTGCGGGCGCTCGAACTGCCCGTTGCCGGACGGGTTCTGACGCCCAGGCAGGGAGTGCTGCCCGGTCGAGGAGCCGTCGTAGCCCGGCACCGCGAACTGGCCCGTGGAGCCGGCGTCGAAGGACGACGGGCTCGGGTACTGGCCGTTGTTCTGCGGGTTGCCGCCCTGGCCGTTCCCGCTGCCGAAGACGTCGGGCCGGACGAAGGAGCCCTGCTGGCCCTGCGTGCCGTTCTGCGGGACGCCGTAGTCCTGACGCGGGAACTCGCCCGTGTTCTGCGAGCCGTTCGCGCCGGGACGGCCGTACTGGCCGGTGTTCTGCGGGGAGTCCATGCCCGGACGGGCGAACTCGCCGGTGTTGTGCGGCGCGTCCATGCCGGGACGGGCGAACTGGCCCGTGTTGTGCGGGTCGTTTCCGTAGGCGGGCCGCTCGAAGTCGGCGGCCGCGCCGAGGCCCTGACGGTCGTCGCCGCGCCCGATGGCCGGCATCTCCGTCGTGGCGCCCGGACCCTGGTGGTCGTCGAAGCGCGGCATCCGCGAGGTGTCGTCGTGCCCGCGCGGGGTGTCCAGCGAGGCGCGCGGCACCGGCGGCTGGGCGTTGTCGTCGCTCCAGCTCGGCGTGCGCGGCTGCGTGTCGCCACCGGGCAGCTCGGCCCGCGGGCCGCCACGGCCCGGCAGCTGCGGCCGGCGGCCACGGCGGCCGCGGCCCTCGTTCTCGGCGGGGGGCTGGGGCTGGGACTGCGGCGGTACGGCGCCACGAGCGCCGCCGAAGCTGTCCTGACCCGTGCCCGAGGCCTGCAGACCCTGCGGCGCACCCGGCGCCTGGCCGAACCCGGCACCGGCGCCCGCGGGGGCCGGGCGGCCCTGCTGCGGAGCGTTCGGGGCCTGCGGTCCACGCGCGCCACCCGGAGCGCCGGGACGGCCGTTGCCGCCCTGGCCGGCGCCCGGCAGTGCGGCCCGCGGCCCCTGACCGGCCCCGAGCCGACCGCCACCGGACGCGCCGGCACCGAGCGCACCGCCCGCGGCACCGGCACCGCCGCCGAGGGCGGGACCGCCCTGGGCGCCCGCACCGGCCGCCTGACGGCGGGCCGCGGCCGCACCGGCGGCGGCCTGCGCGGCGGCGGGACCGCCGACGGCACCGACGCCCTGTCCGGGCTTGCCCTGCGGCTTCTTGCCGCCCTGGGCGACGTCCACGGGCAGCATGACCAGCGCGGTCGTACCACCGGAGTCGGACGGGCGCAGCTGGATGCGGATGCCGTGCCGCTGGGACAGCCGGCCGACCACGAACAGACCCATGCGGCGGGAGACGGAGACGTCCACGGTGGGCGGCGAGGCGAGCCGCTCGTTGATCGCCGCGAGGTCCTCGGGGGAGAGGCCGATACCGGTGTCGTGGATCTCGATCAGCACGCGGCCGTCGGGCAGCGCGTGACCGGTGACCTTGACCTTGGTCTGCGGCGAGGAGAAGGAGGTCGCGTTCTCCAGCAGCTCGGCGAGCAGGTGCACGAGGTCGTTGACCACGCGGCCGGCCACTTCGGTGGTCGGCACGGCGGCCAGCTCGATGCGCTCGTACTGCTCCACCTCGGAGGCGGCGGCGCGGAGCACGTCGACCAGCGGGACCGGGCGGGTCCAGCGGCGGCCGGGCTCCTCACCGGCGAGGACGAGGAGGTTCTCACCGTTACGGCGCATACGCGTCGCGAGGTGGTCGAGCTTGAAGAGGGAGGACAGCTGGTCCGGGTCGGCCTCGCGGGACTCCAGCTCGGAGATGAGCGAGAGCTGACGCTGGATGAGGCCCTGGGAGCGGCGCGAGAGGTTGGTGAACATCGCGTTGACGTTGCCCCGCAGCAGGGCCTGCTCGGCGGCCAGGCGGACCGCCTCGCGGTGCACGTCGTCGAAGGCCGCGGCCACCTGGCCGATCTCGTCCCGGGAGTGCACACCGACCGACTCGACGGAGGTGTCGACGTCCTGCGGGTCCGACTCCGACAGCTGGGCGACCAGCTCGGGCAGACGGTCCTGGGCGACCTTGTTGGCGGTCTCCTGCAGGCGGCGCAGCGAGCGGATCATGGACCGGGCGATGACGAAGGCGCCGACGAGCGAGACACCGAGCACGAGCAGGATCAGCGCACCGGAGATGATCGCTTCCTGCTCGGAGGAGTTGCGCAGCTCGCGGGCCTTCTGCTCCATGTCCTCGAGCAGCGAGTGCTCGATCTTCTTCATCTGCTCGATCTTGGTCGAGCTGTCGTCCACCCAGTCCTGGTAGGACCGCTTCTGCAGGTCGTCCAGGCCGTTCTGCGCGGCCAGGGCACGGCCGGCGTAGGTGTCGGACGCCTTGATGGTGGCGTTGTTCTCCTCGATGGGCTTGAGGAGTGCGGTCGCGCTGTCGGAGCCGTAGATGCTCCGGAAGCTGCGCAGGTCGGACTTCTGGCTCTCCAGCGCCGACTGGGCGTAGAGCCGGTCGTTCTCGGAGAGCTGGCCGACCGTGGTGTTGTTCGCGGGCAGGGCCGCCGCGAGGACGGCGCGCTGCATCGACGCGTACTCCTTGGCCGAGGAGAAGGCGGCCAGGGAGCGCGTGCGCTGGATCATCTCGGGGTTGCTGGTGGCCTCCGCCATGTCCTGGGAGAGGTCCAGCAGGTGCGTGATCAGACGGTGGTAGGCCTCGACCGTCTGCGAGGAGTTGAGCCGGGCCTCGTACGCCGTGGAGCGGATCTTCGACAGCGTCTCGAGGTCGCCGACCACACCGACGAGGCTCTCGCGCACACCGAGGAGCGAGCCGTCCTTGTTGGAGGTGTCGATCTCCTCGGCGGCGTCGATGAAGTTCTGCCTGGCCCGGTCCGTCTTGTCCCGGTAGCCCTTGACCGTGTAGTCGCTGGCCTTCGAGCCGTGCGCCAGCGGACCGGCGGACTGGTCGCGCTCGTCCTGCAGCGCGGCCGCGAGCTCGGTGGCCTGCTTGGTCATCTCCGTCAGCAGCCGCATGTTGTCGAGCTGCTGGATGTCGTCCATGTTGTCGCTGATGCGCAGGGCGCCCAGCGAGGTGGCCGCGACCACGGGGAGGGCGAGCAGCGAGACAAGGCGCGTGGAGATACGCCAGTTGCGCAGCGCTATTCGCGACCCCGGGCCGCTCGGACCCTGGACCGGCTTGATCGGGGGAGCCGCGGGGCTCGGCGACCCGGCGGGTGCCGACGCGCCGGGGCGCCCGGAGCGCTCACCGCCGTCGCCGGACGATGCCGGGCCCGGGCTCTGGGCGTGCTGGGGGGAGGGACTGCCGGCATTGGGGCCAGTCCCGCCGTGCGGCTCCGGCTCCGCCGAAGCACTGCCATCCCTCTTGAAACGTCCCTGCACTAGCGTCGCAACCTCTGGACCAGGCGCCTCTCCGCGTGAACGGAAAGACACGGTGTCGGCGTTTTCGAAGGCGCCCTGAACGCGCCCCCTGGTGGTCGTGAGTGACCGGCGCTGGCTCCCCCTATCTCGCCGCCACCCGGCGCTCGTAGCGCCCCCTGTGCGCCGGCTCGATCCTGCGGCGGTCCGTGGCATTCCAGCACAGTGCAGGATCTCCAACAAGGCTCATGGGCCATGCCGTGACCTACGTGACAGCATGTGAGTGCCGGGTCACCTGCCGTAGAAAGATAACTCCCGCATAAGGGGCATATGCCTGCGAGTTCGACGGGATCGGACCCTGTCCCAGTCGCCATGATCAGGAGCGGAATGAGGGCTTCAGGGGGTCAATGTCCGTTTCACCGGTATGGATCGGGGCTCGGAATTGACCGGTTTGTCCATGGCGTGGTGAGCAAACTCACATGCTGATCATGGGGTCTTCACGACTTCGGCGGGGAATCCGATGTTTAGCCTGGCGCTTTACAAGACGTAGGCAACTGCCAACCCCCGACGGACGACAGGGTCGAGTACAACCGTGAAGACGACGATGATGTTCCGCAACATAGCCAACCCGCGGCGCACGACGCTGGCCCACCTCGAGGACTCCGGCGAACTGCAGACCCCGGAGCAGCCGGAGCACTCCCTCGATCTTCCCACCCAGACCGCCAACCCCAAGCGCACCGTCCTCGTGGAGGTCCCCGTCGCGGCCTCCGTCGCCGAGTAGTACGCATGTCGCGGGCTGATCATTCAGCCCGCCCGGCGGAAGATCCTTCCAGGCGCCCCGCGCGGTGATGCGCGAGTCGGCGCCCTTGGGGGTGCCCCGAGGCTCTGGGCCTCGGGGCACCCCCTGCCGCGTTAGCCTGGAGCGTCAGACTCCAGCCGGCCAAGTGAGGGGCGCAAGGATCCCGTGCGCATCGCCAGATTCTCCATCGACGGGAACGTCGCCTTCGGCGCGGTCGAGGGCGACAAGCCGGACGAGCTCGTCCTGGACATCATCAAGGGCATCCCGTTCGCCGACTTCGAGCTCTCCGGTACGAAGGTCCCGCTGAGCAAGGTCAGGCTGCTGCCGCCGGTGCTCCCCAACAAGGTCGTGGCCTTCGGCCGCAACTACGCGGAGCACGCCCGCGAGCTGGGCAACGAGGTGCCCGACGCGCCGTTCGCCTTCTTCAAGCCGTCCACCTCCGTGATCGGCCCGGGCGACGAGATCCGCTACCCGTCCTTCACCGAGGACCTGCACCACGAGGCCGAACTCGCCGTGGTCATCGGCCGCATGTGCCGCGAGGTCCCGCGCGAGCGCGTCGCCGACGTGATCTTCGGCTACACCTGCGCCAACGACGTCACCGCCCGTGACGTGCAGAAGCGCGAGAAGCAGTGGGCCCGGGCCAAGGGCTTCGACAACTCGTGCCCGCTCGGTCCCTGGGTGGAGACCGGCCTGGACCTGAAGGCGGCCTCGGACCTGACCGTCCAGCTCACCGTCAACGGCGAACAACGCCAGCTCGGCCGCACCAGCGAGATGATCCACTCGATCGAGGACCTGATCGTCAACATCACCGAGGCCATGACGCTGCTCCCCGGCGACGTGATCCTCACGGGCACCCCGGCAGGCGTCGGACCGCTCACCGTCGGCGACGAGGTCGCCGTCACCATCGAAGGCATCGGCACTCTCACCAACAAGGTTGTCAAGCGTGGCTAGCGCACCCGGCTCCCCCGTACGCGTCCGTTTCTGTCCCTCGCCCACCGGTAACCCGCACGTGGGCCTGGTCCGGACCGCCCTGTTCAACTGGGCCTTCGCCCGGCACCACCAGGGCACCCTGGTCTTCCGCATCGAGGACACCGACGCGGCCCGCGACTCCGAGGAGTCCTACCACCAGCTCCTCGAGGCGATGCGCTGGCTGGGCTTCGACTGGGACGAGGGCCCCGAGATCGGCGGCCCGCACGCGCCGTACCGCCAGTCGCAGCGCATGGACATCTACCAGGACGTCGCGCGGAAGCTCCTGGACGCCGGCCACGCCTACCACTGCTACTGCTCCCAGGAGGAGCTGGACACCCGCCGCGAGGCCGCCCGCGCCGCCGGCAAGCCGTCCGGCTACGACGGCCACTGCCGCGACCTCACCGAGGCGCAGGTCGAGGAGTACAAGGCCCAGGGCCGCGCCCCGATCGTCCGCTTCCGCATGCCCGACGAGACGATCACCTTCACGGACCTGGTCCGCGGCGAGCTGACGTTCACCCCCGAGAACGTCCCGGACTACGGCATCGTCCGCGCCAACGGAGCCCCGCTGTACACGCTGGTCAACCCGGTCGACGACGCGCTGATGGAGATCACCCACGTCCTGCGCGGCGAGGACCTGCTCTCCTCCACCCCCCGCCAGGTCGCCCTGTACAAGGCGCTGACCGAGCTGGGCATCGCCAAGCAGACCCCGCACTTCGGCCACCTGCCCTACGTCATGGGCGAGGGCAACAAGAAGCTGTCGAAGCGCGACCCGCAGTCGTCGCTGAACCTCTACCGCGAGCGCGGCTTCCTGTCCGAGGGCCTGCTCAACTACCTTTCGCTGCTCGGCTGGTCGCTCTCCGCGGACCAGGACATCTTCTCCATCGAGGAGATGGTCGCGGCCTTCGACATCGCCGACGTCAACCCCAACCCGGCGCGCTTCGACCTGAAGAAGTGCGAGGCGATCAACGCCGACCACATCCGCCTGCTCGACGTGAAGGACTTCACCGAGCGCTGCGCCCCCTGGCTGAAGGCCCCCTTCGCCCCCTGGGCGCCGGAGGACTTCGACGAGGCGAAGTGGCAGGCCGTCGCCCCGCACGCGCAGACCCGTCTGAAGGTCCTGTCGGAGATCACGGACAACGTCGACTTCCTGTTCCTGCCGGAGCCGGTCTTCGACGAGGCGTCCTGGGCCAAGGCCATGAAGGAGGGCAGCGACGCGCTGCTGCGCACGGCCCGCGAGAAGCTGGAGGCGGCCGACTGGACCTCCGCGGAGTCCCTGAAGGAGGCCGTCCTGGCCGCCGGTGAGGCCCATGGCCTCAAGCTCGGCAAGGCCCAGGCCCCGGTCCGCGTCGCCGTCACCGGCCGCACGGTCGGCCTGCCCCTCTTCGAGTCCCTGGAGATCCTGGGCAAGGACCGCACGCTGGCCCGCATCGACGCGGCACTGGCGAAGCTGACCGCGTAGCGCACCCGGATGTAAAGGGCGGCGGCCGTTGCGGCTGCCGCCCTTCCGCTTTCGTCCAGGCCCGCTTGTCCTGATCGACAGCGCGTGTTCATGATCGGTTGGTCCGGGCGTCGCGGGCCGTCCCGATGCTCATGATCATGTCATCCTGGAGAACGTCACTGAGACTGAGCACCCCGGTGGGGCTGGCCGCCGTGCTTCTCGCGGCCGCGGGCACCCTGACCCCGGCGTCCGCCCAGACCAACTGGACGTACACGAACGACTACGAGGGCAACTGCCTGGTGGCGTCGCCCACGACCGGCAACGTCTGGTCGGGCACCTGCAACGACTCGCTCGTCACCCGCAACTGGCACTGGGGCGCGACGACCACCACCGCCTTCGGATACACCTTCCGCCGGCTGGTGAGCAACGCCAACGGCGACTGCCTCACCACGGACTGGAAGAGCCAGAACAACGCCGTGTGGACGAGCCCCTGCGGCGGCAGCGGCCAGCAGTTCTGGAACGCCGACGGCCACCGCATCATGAACACCTGGGGACACCAACTGCGCACCTCGGACAACGGCGACGCCGTCTACAGCAGCACGGCCGAGGTCACGGACCAGATCCCGCCGGCGCGCTTCGACTGGTACGGCGCCCACGACTGACGGTTTTTCCGGGGTGCGGGGACGTGCCGGCACGGCCCGCGTTACCGTCGGATCATGAGCATCCGTGCCGTGGTCTGGGACGTCGACGACACCCTCTTCGACTACACCACCGCGGACCGCGAGGGCATGCGGTCCCATCTCGCCGCCGAGGGCCTGCTGATCGTGGAGGAGACCCCGGAGCAGGCCCTCGCGCGCTGGCGGGAGATCACCGACCGGCAGTGGGCGCGCTTCTCCGCGGGGGAGCTGTCCTTCGAGGAGCAGCGCCGTGAGCGCATCCGGGTGTTCCTGGGCACACCCCTGGCCGCCGCCGAGGCCGACGCCTGGTTCAGCCGGTACATGACGCACTACGAGGCCGCCTGGGCCCTCTTCCCGGACGTCCTGCCCGTCCTGGACGCCCTCGCCGCCAGCCACCGGCACGCCGTGCTGTCCAACTCCAGCCTCACCGTCCAGGACCGCAAGCTGCGCACCCTCGGCGTGCACGACCGCTTCGAGACCATCCTGTGCGCCGCGGAACTCGGCGTCTCCAAGCCCCAGGCCGGCGCCTTCCTGGCCGCCTGCGAAGCCTTGGGCCTCGCCCCGCACGAGGTGGCGTACGTCGGCGACCACCCGGAGATCGACGGGCGGGGCGCCGCCGACGCGGGGCTGCTGTCGGTGTGGATCGACCGCGGCGGCGTGTACACCGCCGGTACCGCCCCCTTCGGACCGCACCGGATCGCCTCCCTCGCCGAACTCCCCGCGATCCTCGGCGCGGATACCCGTTTTGGAGCCCCGTCCACCTTCGGGTAATGTTCTTCCTGCGCCGCCGGGGAGCGGGCCGAAAGGCCGGGAACCGGGGGAGCAAACTAGAACAAGATCCCCTCAGGGGCTTGCGTTCCAGTGGCCTATGGTGTAATTGGCAGCACGACTGATTCTGGTTCAGTTAGTCTTGGTTCGAGTCCAGGTAGGCCAGCTCGCAGAGCTCATCTGCAAAGCCCCCGTTGTGTAGCGGCCTAGCACGCCGCCCTCTCAAGGCGGTAGCGCCGGTTCGAATCCGGTCGGGGGTACTGGTTCCGATCAACTCGGGATCGCTAGGGCCCCCGTTGTGTAGCGGCCTAGCACGCCGCCCTCTCAAGGCGGTAGCGCCGGTTCGAATCCGGTCGGGGGTACTGACTGGTCTAAACCATCATTGGTCTATGGTGTAATTGGCAGCACGACTGATTCTGGTTCAGTTAGTCTTGGTTCGAGTCCAGGTAGACCAGCTCGGACCTGCGGAAACGCAGGCTCCACGCCCCCGTTGTGTAGCGGCCTAGCACGCCGCCCTCTCAAGGCGGTAGCGCCGGTTCGAATCCGGTCGGGGGTACAGACGGAAAAGGCCCTCCACTTCGGTGGAGGGCCTTTCTCGTGTCCGGGTTCACTCGAAGCCGTACCGCCGCGCCGACTCCTCCTCCTGGGCCAGCCGGTGCAGCGCGCGCAGCACCGGCTCGTTGAGGATCGCGCCCAGCACGGCGAACTCGACCTGCTCGGGCTCCGAGGGGTACGCCTCCATGTTGTCCAGGTCGAGGACGGCCGTCCGGTGCATCAACTCGGCGTAGGGCGCGAGCTGTTCGGCCCCCCACTCGTAGCCGAGTCGGTGCAGGGCGGCCACCGCCACGACCAGCGAGCGGTAGGCGGGGGAGATGGTCGACACCTGCTCGGCGTTCCGCCAGCCCAGCCGGTCCAGGAGCGCGGTGGTCTCCCGGTGCGCCGTCCGTATGTACTCGTCCTCCTCGTCCGGCTCCGGTACCCGCGGCAGCGCCCACAGGGCGGCGCCGAGGCGGATCGTGCGGCCCAGGGAATCGTCGTCGATGTGTCCGAGCACCTCGCGGACCGTCGCCACCGGGATGCGGCCGACCTGGATCATCGCGCGCACCAGGCGCAGCCGGCGCAGGTGTTCCTCCTCGTACTCGGCGGTCGTCGCGTTGAGCTGGCGGCCGGGCGGCAACAGGCCCTCGCGCAGGTAGTACTTGATCGTCGCGGTGGACACCCCACTGCGTTCGCTGAGCTCCGCCAGCCGCATCTCTTGCGCCTCTCCTTGGGAAGTGTCACTATCCAAGCATCGACCAGAAGGATAGTGCCGCTATCCGATGGAGTGCAGGGGGCTGCCGTGTTCACGAAACAGGTGCTGGGTCGTACGACCGCGGACACCGAGGGGGACGTGGTGGTCCTGCTCATCGGGATGCGGATCAATCACTTCTGGGCGGTGCACCAGTGGCCGCCGGTCATGATGGCGATGTTCCGCATGCTGGGGGAGCTTGCGCGGAACCATGACCGGGGGCTGCTGGGGCACGTGATGCTGACGGCCTCGCCGCGGACCTACTACGTGGTCCAGTACTGGGAGTCCAAGGAGAAGCTGTACGCCTACGCGCACTCGCCCGAGATGTTCCACCACCGGGCGTGGGCGATCGTCAACCGCAAGGAGCGCGCCGGAAAGACGCGCGGGCACGTGGGGCTGTGGCACGAGGCGTACGTGGTGCCCGAGGGGTCGTACGAGGCGATCTACCTCGACATGCCGGCCTTCGGACTGGCCCGGGCGCACGGGCAGGTGCCGGTGGAGCGGCGGGGCCGCTCCGCGAAGGACCGGTTCGCGCACCGGTCGGGGCCGAAGGCGGCCGAGCGAGCCGAATGAACGGGGGGAACGGGGGATCGGGGAGGGCCTGCCGCGGCGTTGGGGCGGGCCCTCCCCGATGACGTTCCCGAGGAGAGGCGCCGGGGGTCAGCCCGAGCGGCGCAGGGCCTCCGAGAGGCGGGCGGCGGCGTCGATGACCGCCTGGGCGTGCATCCGGCCCGGGTGACGGGTCAGGCGCTCGATGGGGCCGGAGACCGAGACGGCGGCCACCACGCGGTTGGACGGGCCGCGTACGGGCGCCGAGACGGACGCGACGCCCGGCTCGCGCTCGCCGATGGACTGGGCCCAGCCGCGGCGCCGTACGCCCGACAGGGCCGTGGCCGTGAAGCGGGCGCCCTGCAGGCCGCGGTGGAGGCGCTCGGGCTCCTCCCAGGCCATCAGGATCTGCGCGGAGGAACCGGCCTTCATGGTGAGCGTCGAGCCGACCGGGACCGTGTCCCGAAGACCGGACAGGCGTTCCGCCGCGGCCACGCAGATGCGCATGTCGCCCTGGCGGCGGTAGAGCTGGGCGCTCTCGCCGGTGACGTCCCGCAGGTGCGTGAGCACCGGGCCGGCCGTCGCGAGCAGCCGGTCCTCGCCGGCCGCCGCCGCGAGTTCGGCAAGCCGGGGGCCGAGAATGAAACGGCCCTGCATGTCGCGTGCCACCATGCGGTGGTGCTCCAGGGCCACGGCCAGTCGGTGGGCCGTTGGTCGTGCCAGTCCGGTGGCCGCCACCAGTCCTGCGAGGGTGGCCGGGCCGGACTCCAGGGCGCTCAGGACAAGGGCTGCCTTGTCCAGGACGCCGACGCCGCTACTGTTGTCCATGCAACGATACTCACGTCTCACTCTGTGAAACGCAAGTTCCTTTTTTCGTGAGACGCGCAACCCTTGTATCCACAGCGGCCCGCTGACCGAACGGGCCGGATGACGGATGCCCGTGAACTGGGGCCGGGCGCACCGTCTCCTCAAGATCTCTAGTTGGGCCGGTGGACGTTCGCCGGCCGGAGGGAAAGCGATGGGTAGGACACTCGCGGAGAAGGTCTGGGACGACCACGTCGTCCGGCGCGCCGAGGGCGAGCCCGACCTCCTCTTCATCGATCTCCACCTCCTGCACGAGGTGACCAGCCCGCAGGCCTTCGACGGCCTGCGTCAGAACGGCCGCCCGGTGCGCCGTCTCGACCTCACCATCGCCACCGAGGACCACAACACCCCGACCCTCGACATCGACAAGCCGATCGCGGACCCGGTCTCCCGGGCCCAGCTGGAGACGCTGCGCAAGAACTGCGCCGAGTTCGGGGTGCGGCTGCACCCGCTGGGCGACGTCGAGCAGGGCGTCGTGCACGTGGTGGGGCCCCAGCTGGGCCTGACCCAGCCGGGCACGACCGTCGTCTGCGGCGACTCGCACACCTCCACCCACGGCGCCTTCGGCGCGCTGGCGTTCGGCATCGGCACCTCGCAGGTCGAGCACGTGCTGGCCACCCAGACGCTGCCGCTGGCCCGCCCGAAGACCATGGCCATCACGGTCGACGGCGAACTGCCCGACGGCGTCACCGCCAAGGACCTGATCCTGGCGATCATCGCCAAGATCGGTACGGGCGGCGGCCAGGGCTACATCCTGGAGTACCGCGGCTCCGCCATCGAGAAGCTCTCGATGGAGGCCCGCATGACCATCTGCAACATGTCGATCGAGGCCGGCGCCCGCGCGGGCATGATCGCCCCCGACGAGACCACCTTCGCGTATCTCAAGGGCCGCCCGCACGCCCCCGAGGGCGCCGACTGGGACGCCGCGGTCGCGTACTGGAAGACGCTGCGGACGGACGACGACGCCGAGTTCGACGCCGAGGTCGTCATCGACGCCGCCTCGCTGTCGCCGTTCGTCACCTGGGGCACCAACCCCGGCCAGGGCGCGCCGCTTTCGGCGTCCGTCCCCGATCCCGCTTCATACGAAGACGCATCGGAGCGCCTCGCCGCCGAAAAGGCCCTGGAGTACATGGGGTTGGAGGCGGGACAGCCGCTGCGCTCCATCAACGTGGACACCGTCTTCGTAGGTTCCTGCACGAACGGCCGCATCGAGGACCTGCGCGCCGCCGCCGAGCTCCTCAAGGGCCGCAAAGTCGCCGACGGCGTACGGATGCTGGTCGTCCCCGGCTCCGCCCGCGTCGGTCTGCAGGCCGTCTCCGAGGGTCTGGACGTCGTCTTCAAGGAGGCCGGCGCCGAGTGGCGGCACGCCGGCTGCTCCATGTGCCTGGGCATGAACCCCGACCAGCTGGCCCCCGGCGAGCGCTCCGCGTCCACCTCCAACCGCAACTTCGAGGGCAGGCAGGGCAAGGGCGGCCGTACGCACCTGGTCTCGCCGCAGGTCGCCGCCGCGACCGCCGTGCTGGGTCACCTGGCCTCGCCCGCCGACCTGTCCGCAGCCCCCGCGCCCGCTGGAGTCTGATCAGTCATGGAAGCATTCACCAAGCACACCGGCCGGGCCGTCCCGCTGCGCCGCTCCAACGTCGACACCGACCAGATCATCCCTGCTCACTGGCTCAAGAAGGTGACCCGGGACGGTTTCGAGGACGGTCTGTTCGAGGCCTGGCGCAAGGACGCGGACTTCATCCTCAACCGCCCCGAGCGGCAGGGCGCCACGGTCTTGGTCGCCGGCCCCGACTTCGGCACCGGCTCCTCCCGCGAGCACGCGGTGTGGGCGCTGCAGAACTACGGCTTCAAGACCGTGATCTCCTCCCGGTTCGCGGACATCTTCCGCGGCAACTCGCTCAAGAACGGCCTGCTCACGGTGGTTCTGGAGCAGAAGATCGTGGACGCGCTGTGGGACCTCACCGAGAAGGACCCCACTGCTGAGGTCACTGTGGACCTTGAGGCCCGTGAGGTGCGGGCGGAGGGCATCACCGCCTCCTTCGAGCTCGACGAGAACTCCCGCTGGCGGCTGCTGAACGGGCTGGACGACATCTCCATCACCCTCCAGAACGAGGCCGACATCGCCGCCTACGAGGCGAAGCGGCCGTCGTACAAGCCGCAGACGCTCCAGGTCTGATCCCCGGCAGCCGGGCAAGACCAGTTTCAGCCACTCAGTACCCCCGATCGGCTCCGATCGGGGGTACTGCTGTGTCGGCACCCGATCGGTCCCGTACGAAGGCTGGCCTTTGTTCAACTTCCCACGTTAAAACGGTTGTTGCCGGGGTACGCGAGGTCTCGAGACGTGACTTTCGCAGACGTCCGGACGGCCGTTTGAGGTGGCAGTTGCCCCCTGGGCAGGCGACAACTCGCCCCAGATGGCACAATCTGTGCATGGAACACGACGGCCAACTCGAGCTCTATGCGGCAGTCGCGGACCGACTCAAAGAAGCGCACTCAAGGGTGCGCGCACTGCAAGTCCCGGAGGGCGTACGGATGGCGCTGACCCGGAAGCTGCTGGTCATTACGGCCGCGGCCAAGCACGATCTCGCCGACGCGGCAAGGCGACTGGAGGCGTTCACCGCGGACCTCGACGAGGGGCGAATCCCCGAAGAGGACCGCTGATCGCAGCCGGTACAGCCGAGTTCGTTGCGGCGCATGGGTGATAAGCCCGTTTCGTGTTTGATTTGCGGTATATATCTGCCTAACGTGCGAAAAAGCTTGAACACTTTCGTTCTGGCGATGTCTCCGAAGGGGAAGACGTGAACAAGGCGCAGCTCGTAGAAGCGATTGCCGACAAGTTGGGCGGCCGCCAGCAGGCCGCCGACGCTGTCGACGCGGTCCTGGACGCCATCGTCCGCGCGACCGTCGCCGGAGACCGGGTCTCGGTCACCGGCTTCGGCTCGTTCGAGAAGGTCGACCGTCCGGCCCGCTACGCTCGCAACCCCCAGACGGGCGAGCGGGTTCGGGTCAAGAAGACCTCCGTCCCGCGCTTCCGTGCCGGCCAGGGCTTCAAGGACCTGGTCAGCGGCTCGAAGAAGCTCCCGCGCGGCGGCGAGGTCGCCGTCAAGAAGGCCCCCAAGGGCAGCCTGACCGGCGGCGCGACCGCGACCGTGAAGAAGGCCGCGGCGAAGAAGACCACGGGCGCCGCGAAGAAGACCACCGCGAAGAAGACGACGGCCAAGAAGACCACGGCCGCCGCCGCGAAGAAGACCACCGCCAAGAAGACGACGGCGAAGAAGACCGCGGGCGCCGCCAAGACCACCGCGGCCAAGAAGACCACCGCCAAGAAGGCCACGGCCAAGAGCGCCCCCGCGAAGAAGGCGACGGCCAAGAAGGCCCCCGCCAAGAAGTCGACGGCTCGCACCACCACCGCCAAGAAGGCCACGGCCCGCAAGAGGTAACGGGCACAGGGGCACTCACGCGCCGGGCCGGACTCCGTGACGGAGTCCGGCCCGCGGCGTTCTCAGAACGTCTGCAGCGTGATCAGCGTGATGCGCGGGCCGCTGGTCTCGACGCGGACCCGCTGCCCCGGGCGCAGCAGCCGCAGACCGCCCGCGTCGAACGCCTCCCGGTCGAAGGGCATCGGGGTGCCGTCGTCCAGGAGGACCTGCCCGCTGCGGGTCTCGGGGTCGTACGTGTATGCGGTGGCCTGCATGATGCGCAGCCTACTGCCCGGGGATCAGCAACCGCGCGGCCACCGCGGCCGTCCGGCGCCCCACTCCGAGGGCCAGCGCCGCGCGCAGGTCGTCGCCGGTGTCCACGTCCTGGCGTACGGAATCCACCTCCGTCAGCGCCAGTTCCACGGCGCCGGACGCGCGGTGCCGGGCGCGGGAATCCGGGCCGAAAGCCGGACGCAATTCCTCGGCCGGTGACGCGGCCAGCAGGGTGGTGCCGATTGCGGCCGCATCGGCGAGGAATGCGCGCGGGAATTCCGCGGCCGCGTCCAGGACCCGGCCCAATTCCAGGGGGCGCAGCGCCGGCAGATCGGCGTTCAGGGCGGCCACGGCGCCGTCGGGCCGGTCGGCGCGGACCGCGGCCGCGCCGTGCGCCAGGGCCGCGTTGAGCCCGCCCCGCGGCTCGTCGGCGACGATGCGGGCGCCGAGCACGGCCAGTTCCCTGCCTGCCAGGGCGTCGTCCGTGACGACCGCCACATCCTTCACCACCGGGCAGGCCAGCGCCGCCGCCACGGTGTCCTGCGCGAACGCGAGGGCCAGACTCGGGCGGACCGCGTCGTGGGCGGTGTCCGCGAGCCTGCTCTTGGCCCGCGCCAAGGGTTTCAGGGGTATGACCAACGTCCACTGCACGAGCGTTTCGCCCCTCTCCTGTCGCGGTCATTGTCACTCAGCCGTCACCCGGCCCATCCGGCGGTCGCGCCGTCGGGGCGTACGGTGTTCTCGACAGACCGGCGGCCTGGGGCGACACTTGTGCGGCCCCCAGGTCCGATGTACCGGGCCGACGTCCTTGGCCCCTAGAGGAAGGTGCGCGCGTGCCCCGCCGCAGAATCGGCTTCTGGTACCGCTTCGCCGCGGTGCTCTGCAAACCGCCGCTGGTGGTTCTGATCAAGCGGGACTGGCGCGGAATGGAGCACATTCCGGCCGAGGGCGGATTTATCACCGCGGTGAACCACAATTCCCATGTGGACCCCTTCGCGTACGCGCACTATCAGTACAACACCGGACGGGTTCCGCGATTCCTGGCGAAGAGCGGCCTTTTCAAGAAGGGATTCGTCGGAGCCGCGATGCGCGGCACCGGCCAGATCCCCGTCTACCGCGAGTCCACCGACGCCCTCAGCGCCTTCCGTGCCGCCGTCGCCGCCGTCGAGCGCGGTGAGTGCGTCGTGTTCTACCCCGAGGGAACGATCACCCGGGACCCGAACGGCTGGCCCATGACGGCCAAGACGGGTGCCGCCCGGGTCGCCCTGCAGACCAAGTGCCCGGTGATCCCCGTCGCCCAGTGGGGAGCCAACGAACTGCTGCCGCCGTACAGCAAGAAGGCGTACGTCCTGCCGCGCAAGACCCACCATGTGCTCGCGGGCCCGCCCGTGGACCTCTCGCGCTTCTACGACCAGGAGATGACCGCGGAGGTCCTCAAGGAGGCCACCGAGGTCATCATGGCCGCCATCACCCGCCAGCTGGAGGAGATCCGCGGCGAGAAGGCGCCCGACACCCCTTACGACCCGCGCCGGGAGCGGATCGAGCAGCGGCGCAGGACGCAGGCGCAGACGCAGGCCAAGGCAGAGCAGGAAGAGGGGCAGGGTACGTGAGCAAGCCCGTCAAGGCGGCCGTCTTCAGCGCCGGTTCGTGGGGCACCGCGTTCGGGATGGTGCTGGCCGACGCGGGGTGCGAGGTCACCCTGTGGGCCCGGCGTCCGGAGGTGGCCGAGGCCATCAACTCCCGCCGTACGAACCCCGACTACTTCCCCGGCGTGGAGCTCCCGGAGAACGTGCGGGCCACCAGCGACCCCGCCGAGGCCGCCGCGGGCGCCGACTTCACGGTCCTGTCCGTGCCCTCCCAGACCCTGCGTGCCAACCTCGCCGAATGGGTGCCGCTGCTCGCGCCCGACACGGTCCTGGTGTCGCTCATGAAGGGTGTCGAACTCGGCTCCACCATGCGGATGAGCGAGGTGATCGACGACGTCGCCAAGGTCGGCGCCGACCGCATCGCCGTCGTCACCGGGCCCAACCTCGCCCGGGAGATCGCCGCCCGGATGCCGGCCGCCGCCGTCGTCGCCTGCACCGACGAGGCCGTCGCCCGGCGGCTGCAGGCCGTCTGCCACACCCCGTACTTCAGGCCGTACACCAACACCGACGTCGTCGGCTGCGAACTCGGCGGCGCCGTGAAGAACGTCATCGGCCTGGCCGTCGGCATCGCCGACGGCATGGGGCTCGGCGACAACGCCAAGGGCTCGCTCATCACGCGCGGACTCGCCGAGACCACGCGGCTCGGTGTCGCGCTGGGCGCCGACCCGCTGACGTTCGCCGGACTCGCCGGCCTCGGCGACCTGGTGGCGACCTGCTCCTCGCCGCTGTCGCGCAACCACACCTTCGGCACCAACCTCGGCAAGGGCATGACCCTGCAGGAGACCATCGCGGTCACCAAGCAGACCGCCGAGGGCGTCAAGTCCTGCGAGTCCGTGCTGGATCTGGCCCGCCGGCACGGCGTCGACATGCCGATCACCGAGACGGTCGTCGCCATCGTGCACGAGGGCAAGCCGCCGGTGGTCGCCGTCAAGGAGCTGATGTCGCGCAGCGCGAAGCCCGAACGACGCTGAGCGACGCCGCCGGTGGGACGCTGTCTCAGGGCACTACCACCGGGTACTCTCAACCCGATATGAGCACCGAGAACCTTCCCCAGAGCCCTGAGCAGCCGCCTCGCAAGCCGCGCGTGGCCGTCGTGTTCGGCGGGCGCAGCTCCGAACACGGGATCTCCGTGGTCACCGCGGGCGCCGTCCTCAAGGCCATCGACCGGACCAAGTACGACGTCCTGCCGATCGGCATCACGCGGGAAGGACGCTGGGCCCTGACCGCCGACGAGCCCGACCGCATGGCGATCACCGACCGCCGTACGCCCGAGGTCGAGGACGTGGCCGAGTCGGGTGAGGGCGGCGTGGTGCTCCCGCTGGACCCCGGCAACCGCGAAGTCGTCGTCAGCGAGCCCGGATCGGTGCCCAAGGCGCTCGGCGAGGTCGACGTCGTCTTCCCCGTCCTGCACGGCCCCTACGGCGAGGACGGCACCCTGCAGGGCCTGCTGGAGCTCTCCGGTGTGCCGTACGTGGGCTCGGGTGTGCTCGCCTCGGCCGTGGGCCAGGACAAGGAGTACATGAAGCGGGTGTTCACCTCCTTCGGGCTCAAGGTGGGCCCGTACGTGGTGATCCGGCCGCGTGAGTGGGAGCGGGACGAGGCCGCCGCCCGCAAGAAGATCGTCGACTTCGCGGGCGAGCACGGCTGGCCGCTGTTCGTGAAGCCCGCCCGCGCCGGCTCCTCGATCGGCATCACCAAGGTCGACGACATCTCCGGTCTCGGCGACGCGATCGCCGAGGCGCAGCGTCACGACCCGAAGATCCTCGTCGAGGCGGCGCTGCGGGGCCGCGAGATCGAGTGCGGGGTGCTGGAGTTCGAGGACGGCCCGCGGGCCAGCGTCCCGGCCGAGATCCCGCCGCCGCAGGAGCACGCGTACTACGACTTCGAGGCGAAGTACATCGACTCCACCCCGGGGATCGTGCCCGCGCCCCTGACCGGCGAGGAGACGGCCGAGGTCCAGCGCCTGGCGGTGCAGGCCTTCGAGGCGGCCTCGTGCGAGGGACTGGTCCGCGCGGACTTCTTCCTCACCGACGAGGGCTTCGTGATCAACGAGATCAACACGCTGCCCGGCTTCACGCCCATCTCGATGTACCCGCAGATGTGGCAGGCGACCGGAGTGGCCTACCCGGAACTCGTCGACCGCCTGATCCAGGCGGCCCTGCGCAGGTCCACGGGCCTGCGCTGACCGATCTAGTCGGCGATCCCCTCGGGGATCGCCTTCTTCACCGCCGGCGCCAGGTCGACGAGCGGGGACATGCCGTCCCCGGTGCGGGCCTTGGGGATGGTGACCTCGACGTACGCCTTGCGCAGCGTCGTCGTGAAGCGGAACGAGCCGTCGTCCCGCTTCTCCAGCAGCCACCCCACGCCGTTCACCTCGACCCCGTCGGCCTCCGGATCACCCATCTTCGCGGGCCGGTCGACGCCGCAGCGCAGTATGATCGCCGGGTTCCCCCAGCCCGCGGTCAGCGCGGACGCGGGCGTGGGATCCCGGCGATCCTGGCCGTCGACCTCGGACGGCAGCCCCTTGCCCAGCTTCTCGCACCACCCGGTGATCTTCGTGCCCGGCGAGGGAACCGTCGCCGACGCGCCGTCGTCTGCTGATGAGCAGCCCACGGCAGTGAACAGGGCGAGTGCGGGCAGCCCGGCAAGGGCGCGGCGCCGGTGACGAGAGAAGTTCACCGGCCAAGGGTAGACGGGGGCTACAGATGGACGACCGGACAGGTCAGGGTGCGGGTGATGCCGTCCACCTGCTGGACCTTCGCGACCACCATGCGGCCGAGGTCGTCCACGGTGTCGGCCTGCGCCCGCACGATCACGTCATAGGGTCCTGTCACGTCCTCGGCCTGGATCACCCCAGGAATCTTGCCGATCGTCTCGGCGACGGTCGACGCCTTGCCGACCTCCGTCTGGATCAGGATGTACGCCTGTACCACGGAACCTCCAGGGCGGCCACGAGGATCATGTGGGGAAAAGGAACGCCACGGTATCGCGTCGCCGCTCGTCAGGGGGAGACCTACGGCGACCGCGGTCCCCGCGCCGGGGTGCGGACAGGACACAGGTTGACGGACAACTCGACCGTATCGAGGACACTGATGACGCGCGACCGGGAACGGCAAGGGACAGAAGGGGACCAGCGGCAATGAAGGGCACTGTTGGTGAGCTCGGGGAGTTCGGGCTCATCAGGGAGCTCACCTCCCGTCTCACCACCACCCCGGCGGTCCGGGTCGGCCCCGGCGACGACGCCGCGGTGGTCGCCGCGCCCGACCGTCGGGTCGTGGCCTCGACCGACATCCTGCTGGAGGGCCGGCACTTCCGCCGCGACTGGTCCACGGCCTACGACGTGGGCCGCAAGGCCGCCGCGCAGAACCTCGCGGACATCGCCGCGATGGGCGCCGTCCCGACCGCGCTGCTGCTCGGCCTGGTCGTGCCGGCCGAACTCCCGGTGACCTGGCCCAGCGAGCTGATGGACGGCCTGCGCGACGAGTGCCAGGTCGCGGGCGCCTCGGTGGTGGGCGGGGACGTCGTACGGGGCGACACGATCGTGGTGTCGATCACCGCGCTCGGCGATCTGCGCAACCAGGAGCCCGTCACCCGGGCCGGCGCCCAGCCCGGCGACCTCGTCGCGGTCACCGGCTGGCTGGGCTGGTCGGCCGCCGGGTACGCCGTGCTGTCCCGGGGGTTCCGCTCGCCGCGCGCCTTCGTGGAGGCGCACCGGCGCCCGGAGCCGCCGTACCACGCGGGACCGGCCGCGGCCGGGCTCGGCGCGACCGCGATGTGCGACGTCAGCGACGGTCTGATCGCCGACCTCGGGCACATCGCGGAGGCCAGCAAGGTCCGCATCGACATCCGCTCCGGCGCGATCGACATCCCGTCCCAGATGAACGACATCGGGCAGGCCGTCGGCGTCGACCCCATGCAGTGGGTGCTCAGCGGGGGAGAGGACCACGCGATCGTGGCGACCTTCCCGCCGGACGTGAAGCTGCCCGCCCGCTGGAAGGTGATCGGCGAGGTCCTCAACCCCTCGGCGCTGCCCCAGGTCACGGTCGACGGGGCGCCGTGGACCAGCAAGGGCGGCTGGGACCACTTCGGGGACATCGAGTCGTGAGGCCGCGGGTGCTGACGGTCGCCGGCTCCGACTCCGGCGGAGGGGCCGGGATCCAGGCCGACCTGAAGACGATGCTCGCGCTCGGGGTGCACGGCATGAGCGTCGTCACCGCCGTCACCGCCCAGAACTCCCTTGGCGTGCAGGGGGCTTGGGAGCTGCCCGAGGAGGCGGTGCGGGCGCAGTACCGCAGCGTCGTCGACGACATCGGTGTCCAGGCGGTGAAGACCGGGATGCTCGCCTCGGCCGAAATGGTGTCCCTGGTAGCCGAGTTGATCGCCGGGACGGACGCGCCGGCGGTGGTGGACCCGGTGGGCGTCTCCAAGCACGGGGACCCGCTGCTCGCCGACTCCGCCCTGGACTCGATGCGCGAGCGGCTGCTCCCGGTCGCCACCGTCGCCACCCCGAACCTCGACGAGGTCGCCCAACTCACCGGCGTCCGCGTCGAGTCGGAGGACGGGCTGCGGCAGGCGGCAGCGGCCGTCCTGGCGTACGGACCGCAGTGGGTGCTGATCAAGGGCGGCCATCTGCCCGGCGACGCCGTGGACCTGCTCACCGACGGCTCGCAGGAGCATTGGCTGCGCGCCCCGCGGTACGACAACCGGCACACGCACGGCACGGGCTGCACCCTCGCCTCCGCGATCGCCTCGCAGCTCGCGAAGGGGCGGTCCGTGCCGGAGGCGGTGCACGCCGCCAAGGAGTACGTCACCGGCGCGATCGCGGCCGGCTTCGCGCTCGGCGGCGGGATCGGGCCCGTCGACCACGGCTGGGCCCTCAGTACGGGTAGTCCCGGAGCGTGATGCCCGTCGCCGCCTTCTCGGTCATCCGCTTGAAGAAGCCGGCCAGCGGGCGGGAGGCGAGGATCCGGTACATCCGGTCCCGGCTGCGGATGCGCCGCTCGGTCGGCGGGGCGAAGAACGGGCCCGCGTTGCCGGAGATCTTCTGGCAGCCCTTGGCGAAGTCCCGGACCCGGCTCTCGTACTCGGCGAAGGCGGTGCGGAAGTCGCCGTCCGCGAGGGCGAGTTCACCGGCGAGGACATACGCCCCGACGATCGCCACGCCCGTCCCCATGCCGCCCATGGTCGCCCCGTACCCGGCGTCCCCGAGCAGCGCCACGCGCCCCTTGGTGAGGCGGTCGACGTGGATCTGGGCGATGGCGTCGAAGTACAGGTCGTCGGACTGTTCCAGGGCCTCGAGGGCGGCCGGGGCCTCCCAGCCCATCCCGGAGAAGCGTTCCCCGAGGATCCGCTTGACCGCCGTGACGTCCCGGCGGTCGTAGCGCAGTTCCCCCGACCGGAAGACCAGCAGCGCGTGGCAGCGGTCCGGGTCGTCGTCGTAGTTGGCCAGGACGAGCGCGCGGCCGGGCTCGCTGTAGACGCGGCCGGTGCGGTCCAGGCCCAGGTGGTTGGGTGCGTCGAAGCCGGCCACGTAGTGGTCGAGGAAGCGCAGGTGACGGGACTCGTCGCCGAAGATCAGCCGGCGGGTGCGGGAGTGCAGTCCGTCCGCGCCGACGACCAGGTCGAAGCGGCGCGGCGCGCCCCGCTCGAAGGTGACGTCGACGCCCCGGGGGCCCTCGTCGAGGGTGGCGATCGAGTCGCCGAAGACGTACTCGACGTCGTCCCTGGTCCGCTCGTACATGATCCGCGCGAGGTCGCCGCGGAAGATCTCCACGTCGCCGCTCATCAACTCCGCGGGCAGGTCCACGCGCGGTCTGCCGTCCGCGTCGACCACGATCTGGCGGCCCATGTGGGTCTGGCGGACGTGGATCTCGTCCCAGATGCCCATGGAGGTCAGGACCCGGCGGTGGACGTGGCCGCGGAAGTCGACCGCGAAGCCGCCGCCGCGCAGTTCCGGGGCCTTCTCCACGACGGTCACCCGGGCGCCGAACCGGGCCAGGTTCAGCGCGAGGGCGGGGCCGGCGACGCTCGCGCCGGAGATCAGGACAGTGAGGTCGCTGAGGTTCTTCGTCATGCGAGGAGCCTCGGCGGGGGCGCTGACCGTCTCCCTACCGTTCGCTGACCGCAGCCGACCGCAGGGCGCGCCCCCGGTCGAAGGCCTCGTCGTAGGGCCCGCGCGGACAGGCGTGCGCGCGTGTCCCGCTCGGTGCGTACGACGTCGGGGTCGACGGCGTTGCCCGCGCCCCGCAGGGCCGCCGCCGCGCCGAGCAGCTCGGCGGCCCGCTCCGGGACGCCGGCGAGGGACGCCAGGGCCTCGGCCGCGTCGGCGAGTTCCAGGTCGCCCGGCCCCTCACCGGCGAGATCGGCGGCCTGCCGGAACCAGTCGACGGCCTCCTCGGTGTGCCCCTCGGCGGCGGCCGTGCGCCCGAGTCCGACGAGGGCGCGGACGGTCTCGCCGACGCTGAACCAGTTGGCGGCGCACTGCCCGAGGGCGTCCTCGTAGTGCACGCGCGCGCGTGCCGCGTCCCCGGAGAACCGGGCCGCGTTGCCCAGGCCGCGCCGGGCGGCCGCCACCTTGTCGGGCAGCCCGGCGCCGCGCGCGAGCGCCAGCGCCTCCTCGAAATGGCCCACGGCACCGGCCGTGTCGCCCCGGTGCAGCAGGACGGTGGCCCGGCTGCGCAGCAGATCGGCGGTCTCCTCCGGCGCGGCCAGCTCCCGCACGTGGGCCAGTCCCTCGTCGAGCAGTTCCAGGGCGCGCTCGGTCTCGCCGCGCGCGTGGGCGTACATGCCGATCGGGTCCAGGCAGTTGGCCATGCCCCAGCGGTCACCGGTGGCCCGGTAACTGCGGAGCGCCCGCGTGAAGCACTCCTCGGCCTCCCGCGGCCGCCCCGCGAACTGCGCCCGGAAGCCGAAGCCGACGTCGAGCAGGGCGTGCGCCCAGGGGGAGCCGCCGGCCAGGGTCAGGGCCTGCGTGTCGGTGGACGGCCGCGGACCGGCCGCGACCGCCCACAGCACGAGGACGTACGGCAGCCGCAACGGCGCCCGGTAGGCCATGAGGACGTCGTCCACGCGCGCGATGAGGTCCGGTTCCTGGCCCGCCCCCGACAGCGCGTTGATCGCGCACAGGACGTACTCCTCCTCCAGGCCGGGCGGCGGCTCCTGCCCGACGGCGGCCAGCAACTCCCGTGCGGTCGCGACCCGTTCGCCGTGCACCCCGCGCAACCGCCAGAACCAGGACAGGGGCCCCATCAGGCGCAGGGCGCCGGCGGGGTCGTGGTGCACGAGGTGGCGCAGCGCCGCGTCGAGATCGGCGCGCTCGGCGGCCAGCCGGGCCAGCCAGGGCAGCTGCTCGGCGCCGCGCAGGTGCGGTTCCGCCTGCTCGGCCAGCCGCAGGAACCAGGCGGCGTGGGCGTCCCCGAGGTCCGGCGCACCCTCGCTCGCGAACGCCCGGATCGTCTCCAGCATCCGGTACCGCCCCTCGGACACCTCCAGGAACGACTTCTCGACCAGCGACGCCAGCACGTCCTCCGGATACGGCAGCCCGCACACCGCCTCGACGGCCTCCAGGGTCGCGCCCCCGGAGAACACGGTCAGCCGCCGCGCCAGCTCCCGCTCCTCCTCGTCCAGCAGGTCCCAGCTCCACTCGACGACCGCGCGCAGGGTGCGGTGCCGTGGCGCCTTGGAGCGGTCGCCCCGCGAGAGCAGCCGGAACCGGTCGCCGAGGCGGTCGGCCAGCTCGTCAGGGGTCAGCGTGCGCAGCCGGGCCGCCGCGAGTTCGATGGCGAGGGGCAGCCCGTCGAGGGCGGCGCAGATGTCGGCCACGCGCGCGTGGCCGTCGAAATCCGCGCGTACGGCCCGGGCCCGGTCCAGGAAGAGCCGGACGGCCGGCTCGCGCGGCAGCGGCGGTACGGGGACCAGCACCTCACCGGTGAGCCCGAGGGACTCACGGCTGGTGGCGAGGATCCGCACGCCCGGGCAGGCGGACAGGAGCAGCGAGGCCAGCCGGGCCGCGTCCTCGACGAGATGCTCGCAGTTGTCGAGGACCAGCAGCAGCTCACGGTCCTCCAGGGCGGCGAGCAGACGGTCGGTGACGTCGGTGGCCGGCGACCGGAACCCGTCACGCGTCCCGAGCGCGGCCAGCACGGCGTACGCGATCCGCCCGCCGTCCGCGAGGGGTACGAGCTCGACGAAGCAGGGGGCGGGGGACCGGTCCTGTGCGGCGCCCGTCTCGATCGCCGGTCGTGTCTTCGCGGCGGCCGCCTCGATGGCCAGGCGGGTCTTTCCCGCTCCGCCCGGGCCGGTGAGGGTGACCAGGCGGTGGGCGGTGAGCAGGGCGCCGATGCGGGCGAGTTCGGGCTCGCGGCCGACGAACCGGGTGAGCTGGACCGGCAGGCGCAGGCGCCGGGGCTCGGCCCCGTGGAGCAGCTCCAGGTGCAGCGCCGCCAGCTCGGACGAGGGGTCGGCGCCCAGCTCGTCGGCGAGCGTCCGCCGGGCCTGCTCGTACACCGTCAGCGCCTCCGCAGGGCGTCCGTCGGCCCGCAGGGCCCGCATCAGCTGCCCGTACAGCCGCTCGCTCAGCGGGTGGGCGGCGAGCAGCGCCCGCAGCTCCGGTACGAGCCCGGGGCCGCCCCCGAGCGCGAGTTCGGCCTCGATCCGGTCCTGCGCGGCGAAGAGCCTCAGCTCCTCCAGCCGCGCGGCGTCGGCCCGGGCGTCCGGGAGGTCGGCCAGCGCAGGCCCCCGCCACAGGGCGAGGGCCTGCGTGAAGAGCGCCGCGGCCTGCCGGGGATCCGCGGCGACGGCACGCCCCCGCGCGGACAGCTCCTCGAACCGGTGGGCGTCGACGGTGTCCGGGTCCGTGACGATGCGATAGCCGGCCGCGGTCGCCTCGATCGCGGTGTGCGGGGCGAGCCGGCGGCGCAGGCGGGAGATCTGCGACTGGAGCGCGTTCGCCGCTCCGGCGGGCGGCCGGGTGCCGTACACGCCGTCCACGAGGCGCTGGGCGGAGACCGTGCGGCCCGCGTCGAGGAGCAGGAGCGTCAGCAGGGCGCGGGGGCGGGGGCCGCCGGGGTCGACGGGGGTGCCGTCGTCGGTGCGAACCTCCAGCGGGCCCAGGATCCCGAAGCGCATGCGCCCAGCTTGTCAGGTCCACCGCCGGGCACGGCAAAAAGCCGGCCCACCTCTCGGTGGACCGGCTCAGTGCAGCGAACCAGCAGTGGCCGCGCGCTCAGCTGTGGGCGTCAGCGCGAGACCTTGCCGGCCTTGATGCACGAGGTGCAAGCGTTCACGCGCTTCGGCGTCCCGCCGACCACGGTACGGACGCGCTGGATGTTCGGGTTCCAGCGACGGGACGTACGGCGGTGCGAGTGCGAGATGTTGTTGCCGAAGCCCGGCCCCTTGCCGCAGACGTCGCAGTTGGCAGCCACGGGTCACTCCAAAGACTTCAGATGCACTTACGGTTGGGTCCCGGCAGGCCGGGATCGAGATCGCAGGATCAGTGATCTGAGTGGCGTTGCCAGGGGTGAGAAAGCCCGATCTGCATCGGGCAACCGGAGCAGCATACAACGACTGCGCCAGTACAACGAAACTACCATGGCTGCTCAGGGGCCCGGCCCCGGCCCTCTTCCGGCGGACACCGGTCCGCGGTCTACGCTGCGTCCAGTCCAGCAGTTCAAGGAGGCGCAGGTGGCCCAGGTGCCGCAGACATTCCTCGATGCTCTCGCGGTGCGCACCTGGTGCGGCCTCGCGCTGGAGGCGCTCGGCAGGGCCCGCGAGGAGATCGACGCGATCAACGTGTACCCCGTGGCCGACGGGGACACCGGCACCAACCTGTATCTGACCGTGGAGTCCGCCGTCGCGGCGGTCGAGGCCGTCTTCGCCGCCCACGAGGTGGACTCCCGGGCCCCCGGGAAGCCGGCGCTGGCCGACGCCGTGCGCGCGATGGCGCACGGTGCCCTGATCGGCGCCCAGGGCAACTCCGGGACGATCCTCGCCCAGTTGCTGCGCGGCATGACCCAGGTCCTCGCCGTCGACGGTGAGACGCCTCACACCGACGGCGCCGGCCTGCGGCTCGCCCTGCGGCACGCCGCCGACTCCGCCCGCCAGGCCGTCGCCCATCCCGTCGAGGGCACGGTCCTGTCGGTCGCCGCGGCCGCCGCGGACGCGGCCCACGCGGCCGAGGGCGACTGCGGGGCGGTGGCGCGGGCCGCCTACGAAGGGGCGCGCGCCGCCCTCGCCGCGACGCCGGGGCAGCTGGCCGTGCTCAGGCGCGCCGGGGTGGTGGACGCCGGCGGCCGGGGGCTGGTGGCGGTGCTCGGGGCGCTGGTGGAGACGTTCACGGGGGAGACGCCGAGGCCGGTCGCGGCCGCCGCGGACCCGACCGACACCGTGGACGAGCCCGACGACGGTGCCCTGAGTCCCCACGCGCGCGTGGAGGGCGGCCCGGACGCCGTCGGCGCCTGCGCGGCGGGCACCCCCGCCACGGACGAGGACGGTCCCGCCTTCGAGGTGATCTACCTTCTGGAGGCCGAGGACACGGCCGTCGCGCGGCTGCGGGAGCGGCTGGACGCGCTCGGGGACTCCCTGGTCGTCGTCGGCGGCGACGGACTGTGGAACGTGCACGTCCACGTGGACGACGCGGGCGCCGCCGTGGAGGCGGGCGTCGAGGCCGGGCGGCCGTACCGCATCCGGATCACCCACTTCGGCGCCGGGGACGTCCACACGGCCCGCGGCGAGCGGCCGCCGCGCCCCAGGGCCCAGCGCGCGGTGGTGGCCGTCGTGCCCGGCGAGGGCCTGGCCGGGCTGTACGGCGAGGCCGGGGCCACCACCGTCCTCGCCCGACCCGGCGAGCCGCCCGCGAGCGGTGAACTCGTCCAGGCCGTACGACGGGCCCACGCGCGCGAGGTCGTGCTGCTGCCCAACGACGCCGAACTGCGGCACACCGCGGCCGCGGCGGCCGAGCAGGCCCGGACCGAGGGCGTCCGGGTGGCCCTGATCCCGACCCGCTCCGCGGTCCAGGGCATCGCCGCGCTCGCCGTGCACGAGCCGGAGCGCCGCTTCGACGAGGACGTCGTGTCGATGACCTCGGCGGCCGGCGCCACCCGCTACGCCGAGGTCTGTGTCGCCGAGCGCCAGTCCTGGACGATGGCGGGCATCTGCCAGGCCGGTGACGTGCTCGGCCTCATCGAGGGGGACGTGGCCGTGATCGGCTCGGACGTCACCGCCGCCGCCGAGACCGTCCTGGACCGCATGCTCCAGGCCGGCGGCGAGCTGGTCACCCTGGTCCTCGGCGACGACGCGCCCGAGTCCATCGCCGACCACCTGGAGGCACGCGTGCGGGAGACGCACCTCGCCGTGGACACGGTGGTCTACCGGGGCGGGCAGGGAGCCCTGCTGCTGATCGGCGTGGAGTGACGCCCGCTCGCTACCGCGCCTCCTGCTCCTCGGCCACCTGCAGCATCTGCTCCGCCTCCGCCCGCCGCGCCTGCGCCGTCTCGTCGGTGCCGTCCGCGCCGTCGTAGGCGGCGAGCACCGCACGCGCGCGTGCCGCCGCCCGCGCGGAGCGGCCGAGGTCGGTCTCCAGCCAGCCCGCGGCGAGTTCGGCGCCGGTACGGCTGTCGAGGGCGCCCTCCCCGAGGGAGGCGAACACCGCGGCGGCCTCGACGACATGGGTCAGAGCCTCTTCGAGCGTGGCCCGGATCGCGTCGTCGTCGGCGTCCTCGGCGGCCGAGCGGGCCAGCAGGTCGCCGAACTGACGGTGGGTGTGCCCGAGTTCGGCGACCAGCCGCTCCCGCGCCTCCTCGTCGTCCGCGGCGCCCGCCGCCGCCTCGCACTCGCCGACCGCGCCCGCCATGAACTCGCGCGCCGCGTCCGCCCCGCCGTCCGCCCGCAGCGCCAGCCACGCGCGGGCCCGCAGAGAGCGCACCAGACCGTGGACGTTGCCCACCACGCGCCACAGCTCGCCCGCGCGCGCATACGCCTGCTCCGCCTCGGCCGACAGCCCCGCCGCTCCCAGCGACTCGGCGGCGAGGTGGGCGAGCGTGGCGTGGTCGTGCTGCTCGGGCCAGTGCCGGGCGATCTCTGCGGCCCGCAGCCGCCGGTCGGCCGCCTCCCGGTGCTCGCCCAGCTCGCTCAGGCAGTCGCCCAGCCACCACTGCGCCTGGACGACCGCCCCGTCGCCGTGCGTCTCCACGCTCAGGTCGGGCAGCGCCGACTCCAGCACCTCCGCGGCCTCGGCCCACCTGCCCTGCCGCAGCAGCAGCCCGCCCAGCTGGTGGCGCGCCCATGCGCCCAGCGTCGGGCCCTCACCGGCCTCGTCGGCCCAGTGCGCGGCCTCCAGGGCGTGCTCGGCTGCCTCCACGGCCTGTCCGCGGCCGCCCAGTACCTCGGCCAGCTGCAGATGCAACTGCGCCCGCCCGACCGCCTCCAGATGCGGCCCGCCGTGAGCGAGGGCCGCCCGCAGCGCCCGCTCCGCCTCGGCGATGTCGCCCAGGTGGTGCGCCAGCCCGGCCAGCCGTGCCTCGTACTCCACCGCGAACCACGGCAGTCCCGCGCCCACGAACCCCGCCGAGGCCCGCCCGAACAACGCGACGGCCTCCTCGAGCTCCCCGCGCCGCACAGCCAGCTCCGCGAGCATGGCCCGCGCCTCCGCGTCGCGCGAGGCGATCCGCACGTCGTCGCCGTCGTACCCCCCGACGAACGCGAGCACCTCACGGACGGCCGTCTCGGCCTCGCCCAGAACCGTTTCACCGCCGCCCGGCGTGGGGCTCTCCGGCGTGTCGCCCGCCTCGACCACCCGGCGCATCAGGATCCGAGCCCGCCCCATCAGGACCGACGCCGTCTGGCGCACGCCGGTGGCGTCGTCGGCGTACAGGGCGAGGATCTCGTCGTACGGCTCGGCGACGGCCGCCAGGGCCTCGTCCACCTGCCCCGTCAGGGCGCGTACGTACGCCGCACGCGTGCGTGCCGCCAGTGCCTCACCGGGGTCGCCCGCCGCCGCGTACAGCTCGGCGGCCCGCTCGAAGAGCTCGGCGCCCTCGGGACCCCGGTCCATCGCCTCGTGATCGACCATCTCGGCCCGGTCGCGGACGTCGTCCAGTTCGACGCCTTCGGCAGCCCGGGCGACCGCCGCCCACGCCTCCACGGCGCGCGGCTGCAGGCTGTCCGACAGACGCCGGGCCTCGGCCAGCAGCGCGGGCAGATCCGGCGCGTCCGCCGCTGCCACCGGGGCCGACGCCGGAGGCACCGGCGCCTGCGGCACCGGCGCGGAGACCGGGCGCACCGCGCGCACACCGAGCGGCAGCCGGTCCGCCAGCGGACGCTGCCCCATACGCGCGCGTGCCCGCTCACTCACATGCGCCGTGCCGTTGCGCTCGTCGAACCGGGCCGCCAACGCCAGGGCCTCCGCACGCGCGTGCGTGGCCAGCTCGCCCGCGCGCCACGCCCGGCCCGCCGGCCCGGGCACCTCGCGGTCGCCGAGCCCCAGCTCGATCAGCCGGTCCATGAGCAGCGCCACCACCGCCAGGAAGTCCAGCCGGCTGCGCGGATGCCCGGAGTCGGTGAAGTACGCCGGCCGCTCCGCGAGCAGCTCCAGGCCACGCGCCTCGTTGCCGGTCAGCGCGCAGAACTCCACATGGTCCGCGTACGCGGCCCGCATGCTCTCCATGGGCCGCACGAGCCGGAAGCCCCGCAGGTGGTGGGCGCGCGCCTCGTCCGCGCGGCCCAGCCGCAGCAGCGGCACCAGGGACGAGGCGAGCACCGTGTGCGGCTCGTGCGCACAGGTGAACTCGCCCTCCAGGACCGGCCGCCACAGCAGCAGTGCCTCCGCGTCCCGCCCCCGCTCCGCCTGCCACCAGCCCTGCCCGTGCAGCTCGCAGGCGTGGCAGTCGGCCATGCTGTCCCGGTCCGCCGCCAGCCAGGCGGCGTACGCCCGCTCCGCGCGCGGGACGTCACCGACATGCGCGGCGACACTGAACTCGGCGCTGCGCACGGCCCGCTCCGAGTGCCCCGCGAGCCGGTAGCGGTGCTCCATCTCGCCGAGCCACTTCTCGATCGAGGCGAGCGGCACGTGCGGCTGGTCGAGCATGCCGGACGACACCCACTTGAACACCCAGTGCAGCGAGTGCGTCTCGTACTCGTCGAAGTCCTCCGGACGCTCGTCCCACATGCGCAGCAGACGCGCGAAGGGGACGAACATCTTGTCCTTCTCGGAGCTGTAGTTGTAGACCTTCAGCTGGTGTCCGAGCGCCTCGATCACGGCGAGCGGGATGCCCAGCTTCTCGGCCTCCGCGAGCAGCTGCTCCGCGCGCGCGTTGCGGGCGGGACCCTCCGGCCGTCCGGAGTTGGCCGCCATCTCCCGGCGCAGGGAGTCGAAGTCCGTGATCTCAGCCATCAGCGGCCGTCCTCCCCGTGTGCGGACTCTCCGTGCGAGGAGTCTCCGTGCGGGGACTCTCCGTGGGTGGCCCATTCCAGAAGGCCGATGAACGCCCGGTTCAGCAGGGCGGTGTCCGCGGGCCTGAGCGGCCGCTGCGCCATCAGCAGCGCCTGCCCGTACAGGGACTCCACGGCGGTGCCGATCAGCTCCGGGTCCCCCAGCGAAGCGATCCTGCGGACCAGCGGGTTCAAGTGGTTGAGCACCAGACGCGCGCGAGGGGCGCTGCCGCGCAGCGAGCCGAGGATCCCCGCCCACAGGTCGTCGGCCTGCTCCTCGGCCTCGGCACGGGCCTGTTCGTGCCGGGCCGAGCGGTCGTCGAGGTGGAGGGCGGGAACGGACAGGGGATGGAAGGCGCGCAGCACGATGTCGCACTGCACGGAGTCCAGCTTCGCCCGCGCCGCCGCCAAGAACCCCGACAGCGCCAGCTCCTCCACCGGGTCCACCGCGTCCAGATGAGCCGTCACGGTGTCCGCGTCCAGCTCGGCGACCACCGTCCCCGGCCGCACCGAGGGCAGCGCCTCGACGAGATCGCTGTCGTACGTGTAGCCGCCGTTGATCACCCCGACGCCCTGCGCGGACGCGATCGGCGCGACCTGCCGGTACTCCTCGACGGTCCGCGTGAAGTGCACCACCGCGTGCCGCTGCGCGAACTCCTCCAGGGACAGCCGCCCGTCGGTCGTCTCGAAGGGCAGCCACGGCAGCATCGTCCGCAGCATGTCCTTGTCGTGCCGCGCCAGCGACTTCACGCCCAGGTGGTGCACCGACAGGAAGGCCGCCAGCCGCTCCGGGTCCCCGGCCGCGAGCCCGGTCAGCCAGGAACGTATCCGTTCCCCGAGCGCCTCCCGCACGGCGGCCAGCGTCTCGTCCTCGTACAGCGACTCGCGCGAGGCCGTCGGCCGCAGGCTGTCCGTGTCCAGCACGCACCGCACGAAGAACGCCCAGTCGGGCAGCAGCTGTTCGGCCCGCTCCGTCAGCAGCATGCCCTTGAGGTGCACGCGATGCGTCGCCCGCTGGGCGGGGCTGACCGCCGAGGGCAGGACGTACGCGACACCCCGGATACCGGCGAGCGGCACGTCCAGCTCGATCGAGTCCAGCGGGGTGAAGCCGAAGAGCTCGTGGCAGTGCCGGGCCAGCGCCACACGCCGGCCCGCGGGGGAGACGTACGAGCGGTCCCAGGGCGCCGGCAGGTCGGTGACCGCCTCCTCGCCGACCCGCACGTCGTACGGCAGCAGAGAACCGAAGTCCCGCGCCAGCGTCAGCACCCGCTCCGGCGCCAGCCACTCCCCGGCACCGGCCCGCGCGACCAGGTGCACGGTGGTGCCCGGTTCCGGGCGCGCCTCGGGAGCCAGCGTCCGCACGGTGTACGAACCGTCGTCGCTCGCCGTCCACTCCACGGGCAACGCGTCCGGCGTACGGGCGCTGCGGCTGACCACCCGGATCCGCTCGGCCACGACGAAACAGGCCAGCAGACCGATGCCGAACTGCCCGAGGAAGTCGGAACGAGCAGCCTCCAGCCCCTCGGCGCGCTTGGAGCTGCGGCCGATCGTCGCCAGCAGGCTGTGCACGTCCGCCTCGGTGAGCCCGATGCCGGTGTCCTCGACCCGCAGCGACCCGGCCTCGGCGTACAGCCGCACCCGGGCCGGGGCGTCCGGCTGCTCGGCGCGCCGGGCGGTGATGGCGTCCACGGCGTTCTGCAGCAGCTCGCGCAGGTAGACCCTCGGACTGGAGTAGAGATGGTGCGAGAGCAGGTCCACCAGGCCGCGCAGATCGACCTGGAAGGTGTGGGACGGCTGGGGTGACTGGGACGGCTGGGATGACTTCGAGGTCTGGGAGTCCATCGTCGCAGCGCCGGTGGGGGGACTTCGGACGGCGCGGGGTCGGGCGGTCCCTGGTGGGGAGGTGACCGCGGGGATGGCCGGAGCGCGCCATCCTAGAGCCCCGCCAGCCCGGCTGACCAGGGGTTTCCCGAGACGTATACGGCAATGTCAGTGGCGTGGTGTGCAATGGATCTCGTGCCCGCACTGGAAGAACCACTGAAAAAGGTGCTCGGCCCCGCCACCGCGAAGGTGATGGCCGAGCATCTCGGCCTGCACACCGTCGGCGACCTGCTGCACCACTACCCGCGCAGATACGAGGAGCGCGGCCAGCTCACGCACCTCGCCGACCTGCCCATGGACGAGCACGTCACGGTGGTCGCCATGGTCGCCGACGCCCGTCTGCACACCTTCGCCTCCGCCAAGGCCCCCCGGGGCAAGGGCCAGCGGCTGGAGGTCACGATCACCGACGGCAGCGGCCGACTCCAACTGGTCTTCTTCGGCAACGGCGTGCACAAGCCCCACAAGGAACTCCTGCCGGGCACCCGCGCGATGTTCTCCGGCAAGGTCTCCGTCTTCAACCGCCGCCTGCAACTCGCCCACCCCGCCTACGAATTGCTCCGGGGCGACAGCGAGGAGACGGTCGAGAGCTGGGCCGGCGCGCTGATCCCCCTGTACCCCGCCACCGCCAAGCTGGAGTCCTGGAAGATCGGCAAGGCGATCCAGACGGTCCTGCCCCGCGCCCAGGAAGCCGTGGACCCCCTCCCGCCCGGCCTGCGCGAGGGCCGCGGCCTGGTCACCCTCCCCGAGGCCCTGCTCAAGATCCACCGGCCGCACACCAAGGCCGACGTCGAGGACGCCCGCTCCCGCCTGAAGTGGGACGAGGCCTTCGTCCTCCAGGTCGCCCTCGCCCGCCGCCGGCACGCCGACGCCCAACTCCCGGCGGTGGCCCGCCGCCCCCGCTCCGACGGCCTCCTCACCGCCTTCGACGCCCGCCTCCCCTTCACCCTCACCGAGGGCCAGCAGAAGGTCTCGAAGGAGATCTTCGACGACCTCGCCACCGAACACCCGATGCACCGACTGCTGCAGGGGGAGGTCGGTTCGGGCAAAGCCCAGCCCTTGGACTCGCTTGTGCTCACGCCCGCCGGATTCCGTCGGATAGGGGACATGCGGGTAGGAGACGAGATCGTGGTCCCGGAGGGGGAGATCGCTCTGGTCGACGGTGTCTTCCCGCAGGGAGAACGCGATGTCTGGCGGCTGGTGCTCTCCGACGGAAGTTCCGTGGAGTGCGACGACGAACATCTCTGGATCGTCGGCACGAGTTGCGGGTGGCATCGGGGCCAGGCGCCCAAGGTCATGACGACCCGGGAGATCCGTCTCGACACGTTCAAGGCCAACGGATCCTCGAAGTGGTACATCCCCGCGGCCACTCCTGTCGATCTCGGGGACGACTCGGGGCTGCCGCTCGATCCCTACCTCTTCGGCCTCCTTCTGGGCGACGGTTCCTTCCGGCACAATCTGCGTCTGTCCACGATCGACGACGAGATCCGTGACGCCGTCGCGGCGGCCGTGGCACCCGACTGCCACCTCGTTCCGGTCAAGGGTTCGAAGTGCGACTTCACGATCCAGTTGGCGCAGCGAACCGGAGGAGTTCGCAACCCGGTGATCCAGACTCTGCGGGACTTGAACCTGTGGGGCGTGACGTCGCACGCCAAATTCATCCCCGACCAGTTCAAGAACACGACGGTCAAGAACCGACTCGCTCTGCTGCAAGGCCTTCTGGACACCGACGGCACTGTCGACGCGGACGGTATGAGCATCTCGCTCTGCTCGGCCTCACGTCGACTCGCGGACGACGTCGCCTGGCTCGTGCGGTCACTCGGCGGCCGGGCGCGGGTCCTGCAGAAGAAGGCCGCCTTCACCGTCTCGGCGGCTCTGCCCGACGAGTACGCCCCGTTCCGGCTGACACGCAAAGCGGAACGGGTCCACCCCCGGCCCACGTACAACACCTTCCGGCGCGGGGTCAGGGCGGTCGAGTACGTGGGACGGAAGCCGGTCCAGTGCATCAGCGTGGCTCATCGCAGTCACGCGTATGTCACCGACAACTTCACGGTCACCCACAACACCATGGTGGCCCTGCGGGCCATGCTCGCCACCGTCGACGCCGGGGGGCAGGCGGCCATGCTCGCGCCCACCGAGGTGCTCGCGCAGCAGCACCACCGTTCCGTCGTGGAGATGATGGGCGAGCTGGCCGAGGGCGGCATGCTCGGCGGTGCGGAGCACGCCACGAAGGTCGTGCTGCTCACCGGATCGATGGGCATGGCCGGACGCCGGCAGGCGATGCTGGACCTGGCCACCGGCGAGGCCGGCATCGTGATCGGCACGCACGCGCTCATCGAGGACAAAGTGCAGTTCCACGACCTCGGCCTGGTCGTCGTCGACGAACAGCACCGCTTCGGCGTCGAGCAGCGCGACGCCCTGCGCGGCAAGGGCAAGCAGCCCCCGCACCTGCTCGTCATGACGGCGACCCCCATCCCGCGCACGGTCGCCATGACCGTCTTCGGCGACCTGGAGACCTCCGTCCTCGACCAGCTCCCCGCGGGCCGCTCGCCCATCGCCTCGCACGTGGTGCCGGCCGCCGACAAACCCCACTTCCTGTCCCGCGCCTGGGAGCGGGTGCGCGAGGAGGTGGAGAACGGCCATCAGGCGTACGTCGTCTGCCCCCGCATCGGCGACGAGGAGGACGACCCCAAGAAGTCCGGAAAGAAGAAGTCCCCGGAGGACGAGGCGGAGAAGCGCCCGCCGCTCGCCGTCCTCGACGTGGCCGACCAGCTCGCCAAGGGCCCGCTCCAGGGCCTTCGGGTGGAGGTCCTGCACGGCCGCATGCACCCCGACGACAAGGACGCGGTGATGCGCCGCTTCGCCGCCGGCGACACCGACGTCCTGGTCGCCACGACGGTCATCGAGGTCGGCGTCAACGTCCCGAACGCCACCGCCATGGTGATCATGGACGCCGACCGCTTCGGCGTCTCCCAGCTCCACCAGCTGCGCGGCCGCGTGGGCCGCGGCTCGGCCCCCGGCCTGTGCCTGCTGGTCACCGAGATGCCGGAGGCCAGCGCGGCCCGCCAGCGGCTGAACGCGGTCGCCTCCACCCTCGACGGCTTCGAACTCTCCCGCATCGACCTGGAGCAGCGCCGAGAGGGCGACGTCCTGGGCCAGGCCCAGTCCGGCGCCCGCACCAGCCTGCGGGTCCTCGCGGTGATCGAGGACGAGGAGGTCATCGCGGAGGCGCGGGAGGAGGCGACGCGGGTGGTGACCGCAGATCCCGAGCTGACGGAGTTCCCCGGCCTGCGGGTCGCCCTGGACGCCCTCCTGGACGAGGAGAGGGAGCAGTACCTGGAAAAGGGCTGACGCTCGCCGACCGAGGGGGCGCGGGGCAGCATGGAACAGGCGGCCACCGCCGCGCGCGCGACCAGCCACAATGAACCTGAAGCCGCCCAGACACCAAGGACCGAAGATGACCCGCGTGATCGCCGGCGCAGCCGGCGGACGCCGCCTGGCCGTGCCGCCCGGCAATGGCACCCGCCCCACCTCCGACCGGGCACGCGAGGGCCTCCTGTCCACCTGGCAGTCCCTCCTCGGCGGCCCCCTCGACGGCGAACGGGTCCTCGACCTGTACGCCGGCTCGGGAGCCGTCGGCCTGGAAGCCCTCTCCCGCGGCGCGAGCCACGCCCTCCTGGTCGAGGCCGACGCGAGGGCGGCCCGCGTCGTCCGGGAGAACGTCAGGAGCCTCGGTCTGCCCGGCGCCGAGGTCAGGGCGGGCAAGGCCGAGCAGATCATCCAGTCGGCGCCGACGGCCCCGTACGACCTCGTCTTCCTGGACCCCCCGTACCGTGTGACAGATCACGATCTTCGCGAGATTCTGCTCACACTCCGCACTGAACACTGGCTCGCACCGGAGGCGATCGTCACCGTGGAGCGCAGCACCAGAGGCGGAGAATTCCGGTGGCCCGAGGGTTTCGACGCGGTCAAGGCCCGTCGCTACGGCGAGGGAACGTTTTGGTACGGTCGCGCCGCCTCTACGTGCGAAGACGCACGATGACCGGACCGGAGAGCGAGGGATCACTAGTGCGCCGCGCCGTCTGTCCCGGGTCGTTCGACCCGATCACCAACGGACACCTCGACATCATCTCCCGCGCCTCCCGCCTCTACGACGAGGTCTACGTCGCGGTGATGATCAACAAGTCCAAGAAGGGCCTGTTCGAGATCGACGAGCGGATCGATCTGATCCGCCAGGTCACCGCCGAGTACGGCAACGTGATCGTCGAGGCCTTCCACGGCCTGCTCGTCGACTACTGCAAGGAACGCGACATCCCGGCCATCGTCAAGGGCCTGCGCGCGGTCAGCGACTTCGACTACGAGCTGCAGATGGCCCAGATGAACAACGGCCTGTCCGGTGTGGAGACCCTCTTCGTGCCGACGAACCCCACCTACAGCTTCCTGTCCTCCTCGCTCGTCAAGGAGGTCGCCACCTGGGGAGGCGACGTCTCCCACCTCGTACCGCCGACCGTTCTCGAAGCCCTGAACGCGCGCCTCCGCCAGGACTGAGGGGACTACAGTCGTCCCGTCCGTCTCCAACACATCGGTAGAGAGTGGCGAGCACACGGTGGACGTGCAGAAGAAGCTCGACGAGATCGTGGCCGCGGTCTCCGGCGCCCGGTCGATGCCCATGTCGGCCTCGTGCGTGGTCAACCGCGCCGAACTGCTCTCGATGCTGGAAGAGGTGCGCGCGGCGCTGCCCGACTCCCTCGCCCAGGCCCAGGAGCTGATCGGCGACCGTGCGCAGATGGTGGAGCAGGCCCGTCAGGAGGCCGAGCGGATCATCCAGGGCGCGCACGCCGAGCGCGGCTCCCTGATCTCCGACACCGAGATCGCCCGCCGCTCGCAGGCCGAGGCCGACCGGATCCTCGCCGAGGCCCGTCAGGAGGCCGAGGAGGTCCGCGCCGAGGCCGACGACTACGTCGACTCCAAGCTCGCCAACTTCGAGGTCGTCCTCACCAAGACCCTCGGCTCCGTCGGCCGCGGCCGCGAGAAGCTGCTCGGCACGGGCCCCGGCCTCGACGAGCAGGGCTACGAGGACGAGGACGCCCCCGAGCGCAGCCACGACCCGGAGATCCTGCGCAAGGACGCCGACGCCTACGTCGACGCCAAGCTGGGCGCCTTCGAGGCGGTCCTGGCCAAGACGCTGGAGGCGGTCGGCAAGGGCCGCGCCAAGCTGCACGGCCGGATCGCCACCGACGACCTCGGTGCTCTCGCCGACGACACCACGTCCTTCCAGCACTCCAGCGACGCCGACTACCTCGCCGACCTCGCCGCCCTGACGCAGCAGGAGGCCCAGGCCGAGCAACAGCAGCAGCCGGTCCCGCAGCAGGACTACGCCGAGCCGCAGCCGGCGTACGGATACCAGCAGCAGACGGACCCGTACTCGGGCCAGTACCAGCAGCAACAGGGCTACGGCCAGCAGGACGCCTACGGCTACCAGCAGGCCGACCCCTACTCCTCCACCTCCGGCTACGCTCCGGCGGGAGGTGCCCCCTTCCAGGGCTACGACAACCAGCAGTACGACCCGAACCAGGCCCAGCAGCCGCAGCAGCCGCAGCAGTCGTACGCCCTCGACGAGACCAGCCTCTTCGACACCGGCATGATCACGCCGGAGCAGCTGAGGGCCTACGAGCAGGGTCGCGGCCAGTAAGGAACCACCGGATTGGGCCGTGAGCGAAAGGTCCAGTATCCTGGCTCTTCGGTCGCGTGTACGTCCGCGATCAACGCTGCCCGGGGGCAACCCGAGGGCAGTGTCCCTCTGAGCTCGAAGATCGAAAGCAGGAATGGCTCCCAACGCTCACCTCGACCATCGGAACCCTCTCGTGTTCGACACACACGAGCTGGGTCGGCGTCCTGGTGCGCTGCTGCGGCTGACCCGCTCGATCGAGGCTCCCAAGGATCTCGGGATCCAGGGAGTCGTCGGAGTGCCGGAAGGCGCCCCGGTGGAGCTCGAACTCCGGCTCGAGTCGGTCATGGAAGGGGTGCTTGTCACAGGCACCGCCCGTGCACAGGCCGAGGGGGAGTGCGTAAGGTGTCTGGAGCCGCTTCAGCTGGACGTGGAAGCGGACTTCCAGGAGCTGTTCACGTACCCTGACGCCGACGACCGGGGCCGTGTGATCGCGGAACCGGGCGACGACGCCGAGGACGACGAGGACAGGTTCTTCCTCGAGGACGGACTTTTCGACCTCGAACCTCTGCTGCGCGATGCGGTGGTGCTCGCACTGCCGATGCAGCCGGTGTGCCAGGAAGACTGCCCGGGACTGTGCGCCGAGTGCGGAGCACGTCTCGCGGACGACCCGGACCACCATCACGACGCCGTCGACATCCGTTGGGCGGCTTTGCAGGGACTCGCCGGCACCATGCAGGACGGCGAGAAGGACGAGATGAGCGGCGCCGAACCGGGCGTCGACGAGAAGCAGGAGAAGTAGCCGTGGCTGTTCCGAAGCGGAAGATGTCGCGCAGCAACACGCGCCACCGCCGGTCGCAGTGGAAGGCTGCGGTCCCCACCCTGGTTGCGTGCGAGCGCTGCCACGAGCCCAAGCAGCAGCACATCGCGTGCCCGTCTTGCGGCACCTACAACAAGCGCCAGGTCCTCGAGGTCTGAGCGGCTGGTGAGAGGCACCGTGTCCACTGCCAAGAAGGCGGATGACGCCAAGGCGGACGCACCCGCCAAGAAGAAAGCGGACAACACGGCCTCGTCCCACACGCTTCTGGAAGGGCGGCTCGGGTACAAGCTCGAGTCCGCCCTTCTGGTGCGAGCGCTGACCCACCGTTCCTACGCGTACGAGAACGGCGGTCTGCCGACCAACGAGCGGCTGGAGTTCCTCGGGGACTCCGTGCTCGGCCTGGTCGTGACGGACACGCTGTACCGCACCCACCCCGACCTGCCCGAAGGCCAACTGGCCAAGCTGCGGGCCGCGGTGGTCAACTCTCGTGCGCTGGCGGAGGTCGGTCGCGGCCTGGAACTGGGCTCCTTCATCCGGCTGGGCCGCGGTGAAGAGGGCACGGGCGGGCGGGACAAGGCGTCCATCCTCGCCGACACCCTGGAAGCGGTGATCGGCGCGGTCTATCTCGACCAGGGTCTCGATGCGGCGGGCGAGCTCGTCCACCGGCTCTTCGACCCGCTGATCGAGAAGTCCTCCAACCTCGGAGCCGGCCTGGACTGGAAGACCAGTCTCCAGGAGCTCACCGCGACCGAGAGCCTCGGCGTGCCCGAGTACCTCGTGACGGAGACCGGCCCCGACCACGAGAAGACCTTCACTGCTGCCGCCCGCGTCGGAGGCGTCTCGTACGGCACCGGCACCGGCCGCAGCAAGAAGGAGGCGGAGCAGCAGGCTGCCGAGTCCGCATGGCGGTCCATCCGGGCCGCGGCGGACGAGCGCGCCAAGCAAGTGGCGGCCGAGAAGGCCGCCCAGGACGGCGAAGGCCCCAGCTCCGTCTCTGCCTGACAGAAGAGTCTTGTCCGAAGTACAGCGCGTCCCGAGCGCCCGTCCCCGCCGTGGGGCGGGCGCTCGGACCGTTCACCGGTAGTCACGGGGGAGCGCATGCCCGAGTTGCCCGAGGTCGAGGTCGTCCGGCGAGGTCTGGAGCGGTGGGTCGCCCACCGTGTGGTCGCCGACGCCGAGGTGCTGCACCCGCGCGCCGTGCGCCGGCACATCGCCGGGGCGGACGACTTCGCGCACCGCCTCAAGGGCCATCGCGTCGGTGTCCCCAGCCGCCGCGGCAAGTACCTGTGGCTGCCCTTGGAGGACACCCACCAGTCGGTCCTGGCCCACCTCGGCATGAGCGGCCAGCTGCTGGTCCAGCCGGAGTCGGCCGCCGACGAGAAGCACCTGCGCATCCGCGTCCGTTTCGCCGACGAGCTGCGCACCGAACTCCGGTTCGTCGACCAGCGCACCTTCGGCGGACTGTCGTTGCACGACAACACCCCCGACGGGCTGCCCGACGTCATCGCGCACATCGCCCGCGACCCCCTCGACCCGCTGTTCGACGAGAACGCCTTCCACCAGGCCCTGCGCCGCAAGCGTACGACGATCAAACGGGCCCTGCTGGACCAGTCGTTGATCAGCGGAGTCGGCAACATCTACGCGGACGAGGCCCTTTGGCGCTCCCGCGTCCACTACGAACGCCCGACGGCCGGCTTTACCCGCCCGCGCACGGCCGAACTCGTGGGCCACATCAGGGACGTGATGAACGCCGCCCTCGCCGTCGGCGGCACCAGCTTCGACAGCCTCTACGTCAACGTCAACGGGCAGTCGGGCTACTTCGACCGGTCCCTCGACGCGTACGGCCGTGAGGGCCTGCCGTGCAAGAGGTGCGGTACGCCGATGCGCCGGCGGCCGTGGATGAACCGGTCCAGCTACTTCTGCCCGAAGTGTCAGAGGGCGCCGCGCGTCTCGTCGTAACGCGTCCGGGCGGCCAGGACCTCGTCCATGCGGCCCTCCACCAGGTGGATGAGGCCGAGCAGCCGCTCGGCGACGTCCCGGCCGAGGGGGGTGAGCTCGTAGTCCACGCGTGGCGGGTTCGTCGGCTGCGCCTCGCGGTGCACCAGCCCGTCCCGCTCCAGCGCGTGCAGCGTCTGGGACAGCATCTTCTCGCTCACGCCGTCGACGCGGCGGCGCAGCTCGTTGAAGCGCAGCGATCCCTCGTGCAGGGCGCCCAGCGTGAGCGCGCCCCAGCGGCCCGTGACGTGCTCCAGCGTGCCGCGCGAGGGGCACGCCTTGGCGAACACGTTGAAGGGGAGGTCCCGCGCCTCCGCGCGCTCCTGCGTGATGTCCATACCGCAAGCGTACTCGAAAGCAGCGCTAACCGGCAGGTTGCACTAACTCGTAGTTAGTGCTTTCCTTTCTTCATCGCTACTGACCTGCCGATCCAGGAGTTCCCATCGTGACCACCCCTGTTGTCTCCATCGCCTACCACTCGGGCTACGGCCACACCGCCGTGCTCGCGGAGGCCGTCCGAGCCGGTGCCGCCGAGGCGGGTGCCGAGGTCCACCTGATCAACGTGGACGAGATCACCGACGAGCAGTGGGCGACGCTGGACCGCTCCGACGCGATCGTCTTCGGCTCACCCACCTATATGGGCACCGCGTCGGGCGCCTTCCACGTCTTCGCCGAGGCGTCCTCGAAGCGCTGGTTCGGCCAGGACTGGAAGGACAAGCTGGCCGCCGGCTTCACCAACTCCGGCTCCAAGAGCGGCGACAAGCTGCACACTCTGCAGTTCTTCCAGATCCTCGCCGGGCAGCACGGCATGCACTGGGTCAACCTCGGCCTGCACCCCGGCTGGAACAACAGCGAGGGCAGCGAGCACGACCTCAACCGCCTCGGCGTCTTCGCCGGCGCGGCCGCCCAGACCAACGTCGACGAGGGCCCGGACGCCGTCCACAAGGCCGACATCCAGACCGCCGAACACCTCGGCCGTCGGGTGACGCAGACGACCCGGCAGTTCCTGCTGGGCCGCGCGGCCTGATCGGTCCTGCGGGCATGGGCATGATCAGCCAGGGCTCACATACTGGCGTCATGCCCTCGCCCCGGCGGTTCCGCGACGCCCAGCACACGAAGTACCACTTCCTCGATCATGTGCTGGTGCGGTGCCCGAAGTGCGCCGGGATCGCCCACGTCGCCCCGGTGACCTCCGCGGCCGAGGACGCGGCCCCCTCGGTGTTCGCGCGCCGCCGTCTCGTGTGCAGGGCGTGCGGTCTGGCGCGAGACGCCGCAGGGGGAGGGTTCCGCCTCTTCCGAGGGCGGGGCGAGGCGACAGACCCCTACTTCGGTCTGCCGTTGTATGTGCAGACGGAGGTCCGACACGGCCGGCTGTGGGCCTACAACCCGGAACACCTGGAGCTGATCCGGACCTTCGTCCAGGCACCGCTGCGTGAGCGGGCCCCGTGGGACGCGCAGGTCAAGAAGATGACGCTCGTCGCACGGCTGCCGACGTGGATCAAGGTCGCGAAGAACAGAGACGAGATCCTGCACGCCCTCGACCGCATCCGCTCATCCCTGGCCTGATCAGCTCCCTGGGCCTGCCACGTTGAGCGCCCTACGACGGCCTCGGACCGGCGGGCGAAGCTAGAACGGCCGGAACGCCTCGTGCGTCCAGCCGATGGGCAGCTTGTTCGTGAAGAACGCGTAGTTCGGCCCGTGAGCGGACTCGGTGACGAGGCACTCCCACTGATCCAATTCGTGGTGCAGGTAACGCCGCAGCAGGCCGGTGAACTGCTGAAACTCTTCGTCTGTCAGCGGGCCGGTCTGATCCTGTCCAGCGTCCATGCGACTCAAGGTACCCCGGGCGGGTGCAGCAGAACGACGTTGGTGAGAGCCCCAGCATGGAAGAACCCGTGCCCGGGTGCCTCAGTCGGACTCGCGTGCCCAGGCGTACGGCATTTGGTCGGTGGTGTCGATGACCCACGGTTCGGGGTAGCGGGCGTGGCATCCGGTGCACCGTGCGACGAATGTCCCGACCTCCGGGTTCGTCATGATGCTGTAGTGCGACGACGGCAGCGCCCGGACCAGGTAGCCGTTGGCGGTCGTCTCCAGGGCAGGCCAACTCGGCGAGCACGTACAAGGCGCTGTCCTGGCGAACGTCTCGTCCTCGGACGCATGGTGCGTTGCCTTGAACGTGCTGTAGAGCTTCCTCAATCCCCGCACGGTGTCCTCGCCTTCCGTGATCCACCGCCCCGAACCGATAACGTCCCCGTGACCAGGGCGGGAGAGACAGGTGATGTGCGGCCCACCTGGCCAGCATTACGTTCGTCGCAAAGGCGGAGAACGTGATCCTCCTCGGCCCGCCCGGGATCGGCAAGACGCACCTGGCCATCGGCCTCGGCGTCAAAGCCACCCAGGCCGGCCACTCCGCGACTGAACAAACCCCAGGGGGTCAATTTTCCGGGAGCGGCAGGGGGTAATTTTCGTGGAGCGTTGACGCGGGCATGGCGGACTCACGAAACACCGAAGCTCCGTTAGGGGTAAGCGACCCCACAGGTCACTCGCCCCAACGGAGCTACGGTCTTTCTGGTCACGCACACTCTGACCCGGCCCTCACAAGATCATCTCGACCTTGCAACAGCCCTGGTCGGGACACCCCTTCGGGGCTCCCGCTCAGAAGAGAGCGCCGATGACGATTTCCAGAAAACTGCCAACAGAACCGAGGACATTGGTCAGCATTTCAAGCTCCCTGGAGAGATGGGGACGGGTTGGTATGAGTAGAACTACCCGTTCTTCCCCAGGTGCGCATGTTAAGGACGATTTCAGGGTGAATCCGGTCCGCCCACAAGCGTTTCGGTCGAAACGCTTGGCGCTAATGTTCGAGTCTCGCCCCGTCATCCCACGAAGACGACGAACCTGCGGACGACGGCCCCGAGACGGCCCAGGGGAGTCCTTAGGTGTCTGACCTGCGGTCGGCTCAGTAGCCGAAGTCCTGCGTCCACCAAGGGCCGCCGGCGCCGAAGTGGACGCCGACTCCCAGGGTCTTGAAGTCGCAGTTCAGGATGTTGGCGCGGTGGCCGGGGCTGTGCATCCAGGCGTCCATCACGGCCGCCGCGTCCGCCTGGCCGCGGGCTATGTTCTCCCCGCCCAGGTTGGATATGCCGGCCTTCGCCGCCCGGTCCCACGGCGTGGCGCCGCTGGGGTCGGTGTGGTCGAAGAAGTCCTGGGCGGCCATGGCCTCGGAGAAGTTCTCGGCGAGGTCCGTGAGCGCGCTGTTGGCGGAGACCGGGCTGCAGCCGACCTTGTTCCGCTCCTCGTTCACCAGGCGCAGCACCTCCGCCTCGGCGGCGGCCTGCGTGGACACCGTCACCGCCGCGGAGGCGGCCGGCGCGGAGGTCTTCTCCTTCTTCGGCGGCGTGGTCGCCTTCGGCTTCTTGCTCGGGGTGGCCTTCGGCTTCTTCGTCGGTGCCTGGGTGGGCGCGGACGTGGAGGCGGACACGCTCGGCGCGGGGGAGGCCGCACGGCCGGCGCCGCGGCTGGTGGAGGAGCCCTCCTCACGGCTGCCGGCGTCGCCCGAGGCACCGCCCTGCTCGCTGGCCGAGTTGGTCGGCGAGCTCGCGGCCTGCACCTTGTCGCCGCCGGTGCCGCCGCCCAGCTTGTAGTTGTCGAGCCCGGGCATCGCACCCGTGGCCATCGCGACCGTGCCGATGGCCACGGCCGCCGAGACGCCGAGCAGCCCGGTCTTCACCGGAGTGGCGGCACGCTTCTTGCGCCGGCGCGATCCGCCCCGTCGGGAGTCCTGGCCGGAGCCAGGCCCGTGCTCGGGGAAGACCGTGCGGTAGTCGTCCTCCGTGGCGAACAGGTAGGCGGCGCTGCGCGCGGAGGTCTCGGCGTACTCCTCGGTGTTCAGATACGGCGCGGTGCCCATGGCGGGCGTGGAGCCCTCCGTGAACGACTCCCGCGTGTCGTGACCGTAGGGCGCCTCGTGGCCGAACGCCGCGTCGTGGCCGAACGCCGCGTCGTGACCGTACGACTCGGGCGGGTCGTAGCTGTACGAGTACTGCTGGGGGTCGAACCCGCTCGCGTACGAACCGTCCGTTCCCGTGACTGTCGTGGCGCGGCCCGTGGCGGCGCGGCCGGCGGCGGAGCGTCGGTGGCGTCCCATGTCCTGGCCTTCCTCGTCCTGGCGGTCGACACGTCCCCCCGGTCAACCATGATCACAAAACTCACACCTTCGAGTGAGTTTCGTGTGAGATTGCTTGGCAGGGGACGGTACCGCATGGCGCCAGGGGAGGAAGTGTCCGGAGGGACATTGGCCGGTTAGGTTGCAGCCATGAGCGAGGATGTGCGACTGGTCGCCTGGGTGCGCGGACGGGTCCAAGGTGTGGGTTTCCGCTGGTTCACACGGGCCAAGGCCCTGGAGCTCGGGGGACTGAGTGGTTTTGCTCTCAATTTGGGCGACGGACGGGTCCAAGTGGTCGCGGAGGGTGCGCGGGAGCGGTGCGAAGGACTCTTGGACTGGCTCCAGGGTGACGACACGCCCGGCCACGTGGACGGCGTCACCGAGATCTGGGACACACCGCGCGGGGGTTACGACGGGTTCGCCATCCGCTGACCCGACGGCACCGAGCCGACCGTACGGAAGCGGTGGAGGCCCCCTCCGGCGCCCGTCCCGAGCAGAAATTGCCTGGTGGTTGCCAAGAAGAGACTTGTTCTGGCAGGCTCCGCACGCAAGGATGATCGTCACGCCCCGACAGGCCCGCGGGAGTCGCATCGCCGCCGTTCCAGGCCGCGTGCCCCCCGGATGCCCGCCAATACGGGGTGTGATCGTGTTGACCGTCAAACTTTTTGGTGAGACGCTGAAAGCACCCCGCGCACCTTCGCTGTTTGGCATGGATGAACAGCAGCACGAACTCAACAGTGTCAAGCACCGCGGGTGCGAATCCCTCACGACCCACACCGCTTCGGTCGGTCACTCAGTGTGGAGGACCATCCATCATGGCAAAGGCGCTTCTCGGTTACGTCGGCGGCTCCGACCCTCGACTCCTCGCCGAGATGCGACGGCTCCAGCAGCGCGTCCAGGACCTGGAATCCGAGCTCGTACGCATCCAGGCCGAGAACGACGCCCTGACGGCTGCCGCTTCTCACGACAGGATCATGGAGAGCATCGACGCACACCAGGCGGAGCCTGCGCTCACCTGATCACTGCCTCACACCATGACAGCAGGGGTTGGGCTGCCCGTATCAACCGCTGAGTCAGATGTGCAAGGGACGCTTCGGCGTCCCTTCTTTCTTTCCCCCGCACCCTTTCACTCTCTTTAACGTTTGGTGTGCCCTGCACGTTCAAGGGTGAAACCGCGGGTTCATGGAGTGAGACACGGGCGGAAGGTAGAGTCCGGCGGCGTGCACCTCAAGGCCCTGACCCTCCGAGGGTTCAAGTCGTTCGCCTCGGCGACCACGCTCCGGTTCGAGCCCGGCATCACATGCGTCGTGGGGCCGAACGGCTCGGGCAAGTCCAACGTCGTCGACGCCCTCAGCTGGGTGATGGGCGAGCAGGGCGCCAAGTCGCTGCGCGGCGGCAAGATGGAGGACGTCATCTTCGCCGGCACCACCGGCCGCCCGCCGCTGGGCCGCGCCGAGGTGTCCCTGACCATCGACAACTCCGACGGCGCCCTGCCCATCGAGTACGCCGAGGTCACCATCACGCGGATCATGTTCCGCAACGGCGGCAGCGAGTACCAGATCAACGGCGACACCTGTCGCCTGCTGGACATCCAGGAACTGCTCTCCGACTCCGGCATCGGCCGCGAGATGCACGTCATCGTCGGCCAGGGCCAGCTCGACTCCGTCCTGCACGCCGACCCCATGGGCCGCCGCGCCTTCATCGAGGAGGCGGCCGGCGTCCTCAAGCACCGCAAGCGCAAGGAGAAGGCCCTGCGCAAACTGGACGCGATGCAGGCCAACCTCGCGCGCGTGCAGGACCTGACCGACGAACTCCGCCGCCAGCTCAAGCCCCTGGGCCGCCAGGGCCGCCGTCGCCCGCAGGGCCGCCGTCATCCAGGCCGACCTCCGCGACGCCCGGCTGCGCCTGCTTGCCGACGATCTCGTACGACTGCGTCAGGCGCTGCAGACCGAGGTCGCGGACGAGGCCGCGCTGAAGCAACGCAAGGAGGCCGCCGAGCAGGAGCTCAGGAAGGCCCTCCAGCGCGAGGGGCTGCTGGAGGACGAGGTACGGCAGCTCACGCCCCGCCTGCAGCGGGCCCAGCAGACCTGGTACGAGCTCTCCCAGCTCGCCGAACGCGTCCGCGGCACGATCTCGCTGGCCGACGCGCGCGTGAAGAGCGCGACCTCGGCGCCGCCGGAGGAGCGGCGCGGACGCGACCCCGAGGACATGGAACGCGAGGCGGCGCGCATCCGGGAGCAGGAGGCCGAACTGGAGGCCGCCCTGGAGGCGGCCGAGCGCGCCCTGGAGGACACGGTCGCGCACCGCGCCGAGCTGGAGCGCGAACTCGCGCAGGAGGAGCGGCGCCTGAAGGACGTCGCCCGCGCCATCGCCGACCGCCGCGAGGGCCTCGCCCGGCTCGGCGGCCAGGTCAACGCGGCACGGTCGCGCGCCGCCTCCGCCCAGGCCGAGATCGACCGCCTGGCCGCGGCGAGGGACGAGGCCCAGGAGCGTGCCGTCGCCGCGCAGGAGGAGTACGAGGCCCTCAAGGCCGAGGTCGACGAACTCGACGCCGGCGACACGGAACTGGCCGAGCGGCACGAGGCGGCGAAGGCCGCGCTGGCCGAGGCCGAGGCCCAGCTGAGCACCGCCCGCGAAGCGGCCACGGCGGCGGAACGCAGGCGCGCGGCGACCCAGGCCCGCCACGAGGCGCTCGCGATGGGTCTGCGCCGCAAGGACGGCACGGGCGCGCTGCTGGGAGCGAAGGACCGCCTCTCCGGCCTGCTGGGCCCCGCGGCGGAGCTGCTGACGGTCACACCGGGGTACGAGGTGGCACTGGCGGCGGCGTTCGGCGCCGCGGCGGACGCACTGGCGGTCACCTCCCCCGCGGCGGCGGCGGACGCGATCCGCCTGCTCCGCAAACAGGACGCCGGACGTGCGTCACTCATCCTGGCCGGGTCCCCGGAGACGCCCCCAAGGGGCGCGGGGAACTGCGCGACCAGCCCCCACGAACCCGCGGACGCCGCGCGACCCGATGCGGCAGCATTCGTCCGCGGTCCTTCGGACCTCATGCCGGCCGTCAAACGCCTCCTCGACGGGATCGTCGTCGTCCCCACCCTCGAAGACGCCCAAGACCTCGTCTACGCCCACCCCCACCTCACCGCCGTCACCGCCGAAGGCGACCTCCTCGGCGCCCACTTCGCCCACGGCGGCTCCGCGGGCGCCCCGAGCCTGCTCGAAGTACAGGCGTCCGTCGACGAGGCCGCCGCCGAACTCGAAGAGCTGGCCGTCCGCTGCGAGGAGCTGACCGAGGCCCAGCACACGGCACAGGAGCGCCGCGGGGCGTGCACCACCCTCGTCGAGGAGCTTGGCGAGCGCCGCCGTGCCGCCGACCGGGAGAAGTCGGCCGTGGCCCAGCAGCTCGGCCGCCTCGCCGGGCAGGCCAGGGGAGCCGCGGGAGAGGCCGAGCGCTCCGTCGCGGCGGCGGCCCGCGCCCAGGAGGCCCTCGACAAGGCCATGCAGGAGGTCGAGGAACTCGCCGAGCGCCTCGCCGTCGCCGAGGAGATGCCGGTCGAGGAGGAGCCCGACACCTCCGTCCGCGACCGCCTCGCCGCCGACGGCGCCAACGCCCGCCAGACCGAGATGGAGGCCCGCCTCCAGGTCCGTACGCACGAAGAGCGGGTCAAGGGCCTGGCCGGACGGGCCGACTCGCTCGACCGGGCCGCCCGCGCGGAGCGCGACGCACGCGCGCGGGCCGAGCAGCGGCGGGCGCGGCTGCGGCACGAGGCGGCGGTCGCCGAGGCCGTCGCCTCCGGCGCGCGCCAGCTCCTCGCGCACGTCGAGGTGTCCCTGCGCCGCGCCGAGGAGGAGCGCGCGGCCGCCGAGGCCGCCAAGGCCCGCCGGGAACAGGAGCTGGTCGCCGCCCGCACCGCCGGCCGCGACCTCAAGTCCGAGCTGGACAAGCTCACCGACTCCGTCCACCGCGGCGAGGTCCTCGGTGCCGAGAAGCGGATGCGGATCGAGCAGCTGGAGACCAAGGCGCTGGAGGAGCTGGGCGTGGAGCCGGCCGGGCTCGTCTCCGAGTACGGCCCCCACCAGCTCGTACCGCCCTCCCCGCCCGCCGAGGGCGAGGAGCTGCCGGAGGACCCCGAGCACCCGCGCAACCGGCCGAAGCCCTTCCACCGGGCCGAGCAGGAGCGGCGGCTCAAGGCGGCCGAGCGCGCCTACCAGCAGCTCGGCAAGGTCAATCCGCTCGCCCTGGAGGAGTTCGCCGCGCTGGAGGAGCGCCACAAGTTCCTCAGCGAGCAGCTGGAGGACCTGAAGAAGACCCGCGCCGACCTGCTGCAGGTGGTCAAAGAGGTCGACGAGCGCGTCGAGCAGGTCTTCACCGAGGCCTACCGGGACACCGCCCGGGAGTTCGAGGGCGTCTTCAGCCGGCTCTTTCCCGGCGGCGAGGGCCGGCTCATCCTGACCGACCCGGACAACATGCTCACCACGGGCGTCGACGTGGAGGCGCGTCCGCCGGGCAAGAAGGTCAAGCGGCTGAGCCTGCTCTCCGGTGGCGAGCGCTCACTCACCGCCGTGGCGTTGCTCGTGTCGATCTTCAAGGCCCGGCCGAGCCCGTTCTACGTGATGGACGAGGTCGAGGCCGCGCTCGACGACACCAACCTGCAGCGGCTGATCCGGATCATGCAGGAGCTGCAGGAGGCGTCCCAGCTCATCGTGATCACCCACCAGAAGCGCACGATGGAGGTCGCCGACGCGCTGTACGGCGTCTCCATGCAGGGCGACGGCGTGTCGAAGGTCATCAGCCAGCGTCTGCGCTGAGCGCCGTCTTCCCCCACATCTCTTCAATACTTGAACACCTTCCCGTTACCCCTGCGCTAAAAACTCACACCTGGGCCCTCTTGACTTCGAAACTTGAAGACATAGTCTCGGCAATGTCGTTTTTACCTTCAGGTAGCACCGACCTGGAAGGGTCCCCCACCCGGCAGCGTTGCCGGTGGCCCGAGGAGTTGAACGCGTGACCACAGCGCAGGCACAGAAGTCCGGAGCCGGAACGGCTCATCCCGATCATCTCGGGCATGTCATCTTCATCGCGGCGGCGGCCGCGATGGGCGGTTTCCTCTTCGGCTACGACAGCTCCGTGATCAACGGCGCCGTCGAGGCCATCCGGGACCGCTACGACATCGGCTCCGCGGCGCTCGCGCAGGTCATCGCCATCGCCCTGATCGGCTGCGCCATCGGCGCCGCCACCGCCGGCCGCATAGCCGACCGGATCGGCCGCATCCGGGTCATGCAGATCGCCGCGGTGCTGTTCACCGTCAGCGCGGTCGGCTCGGCGCTGCCGTTCGCGCTGTGGGACTTCGCCCTGTGGCGGGTGGTCGGCGGTTTCGCCATCGGTATGGCCTCGGTCATCGGCCCCGCCTACATCGCCGAGGTCGCCCCGCCGGCCTACCGCGGCCGGCTCGGCTCCTTCCAGCAGGCGGCGATCGTCATCGGCATCGCGATCTCCCAGCTGGTCAACTGGGGTCTGCTCAACGCCGCCGACGGCGACCAGCGCGGCAAGCTGATGGGTCTCGAGGCCTGGCAGGTCATGCTCGGCGTCATGGTGGTCCCGGCCGTCCTGTACGGCCTGCTCTCCCTGGCCATCCCCGAGTCCCCCCGCTTCCTCATCTCCGTGGGCAAGCGGGAGAAGGCCCGCGAGATCCTCGCCGAGGTCGAGGGTGAGAGCGTCGACCTGACCGCCCGGGTCGCCGAGATCGAGCACGCCATGAAGAGCGAGCACAAGTCCACCTTCAAGGACCTGCTCGGCGGCGGCTTCTTCTTCAAGCCGATCGTCTGGATCGGCATCGGCCTGTCGGTCTTCCAGCAGTTCGTCGGCATCAACGTCGCGTTCTACTACTCCTCCACGCTGTGGCAGTCGGTCGGCGTCGACCCGACGGACTCGTTCCTCTACTCCTTCACCACGTCGATCATCAACATCATCGGCACCGTGATCGCGATGATCTTCGTGGACCGCGTCGGCCGCCGCCCGCTCGCCATCATCGGCTCCATCGGCATGGTGATCGGCCTCGCGCTGGAGGCCTGGGCGTTCTCCTTCGACCTCGTCGACGGCAAGCTGCCCGCCGCGCAGGGCTGGACCGCCCTGATCGCCGCCCACGTCTTCGTCCTCTTCTTCGCCCTGTCCTGGGGCGTCGTCGTCTGGGTCATGCTCGGCGAGATGTTCCCCAACAAGATCCGCGCCGCCGCACTGGGCGTGGCCGCCTCCGCGCAGTGGATCGCCAACTGGGCCATCACCGCGAGCTTCCCGTCGCTGTCCGACTGGAACCTCTCCGCGACCTACGTGATCTACACGGTCTTCGCCGCCCTCTCCATCCCCTTCGTCCTGAAGTTCGTCAAGGAGACCAAGGGCAAGACGCTGGAGGAGATGGGCTGACCGCCCCCACCCACTCGGGGGGAAGGGCCCAATCCCCGCTGCCCCTCTCCTCGTATCGTCGCCGCCCCCGTCCGGACTCACCGTCCGGACGGGGGCGGCGGTGCGTGAGACGCCGGATGCCGCCCGGCCCGGGCTCACGCGGCGTCGCCCGTTTCAGCCCTCCAGCCCCGGCAGCACCCGCTCCGCGAACAGCCGCAGGCTGCGCCACCCCTCCTCCAGCGGCATGCCGCCCACCAGGGGATGCAGGACGAGGTTGTCGAACCCCTGCTCCCCGCACTCCTCCGGTGTCAAGATCCGGTACACGCCCTCCGCGCGCAGCTCGTCCACCGTCGTCGCCGCCGACTTCACCGCCGAGCGGATGTCCCCGGACTGCCAGGAGGCATAGGTCCGCGCCTCGTGCAGGAAGTGCTCGCCGTAGGTGCCCCAGGCCCGGTCCGGGTCCTCGGCGATGTGCAGCAGCGGGGTCTCGGCGGTCGGCATCATGGTCCAGCCCTCGGTGCCGTACTCCACGAGCCGTTCCTTGTAGTACGCCTCCAGCTCGGGCAGGTGGGCGCTGGGGAAGAAGGGCAGGCCCAGACGGGCGGCGCGGCGGGCGGCGGCCTTGGAGGAGCCCCCGACCAGCAGCAGGGGGTGCGGCTCGGTGAAGGGGCGCGGGGTGACCCGTACCGTACGGCCCCGGTACTCGAACTCCTCGCCGGTCCACGCCATCAGCAGCGTCTCCAGCAGCTCGTCCTGCAGCTTTCCGCGGCGCTTCCAGTCGACGTCGAACAGCGCGTACTCCTCGGGCCGGTAGCCGATCCCGGCGACCGTGACCAGCCGTCCGCCGCTCAGCAGGTCCAGTACGGCCATCTCCTCCGCCATCCTGAGCGGGTCGTGCAGCGGGCCGATCACCGCCGAGACGGTCACCGCGATCCGGCTGGTCGCCCCGAACACGGCGGCCGCGAAGGCGAACGGCGACGGCAGCCAGTTGTTCGCGACGCCGTGGTGCTCCTCCGTCTGCACGGTGGTGATCCCGTGCCGGTCGGCGTACGCCGCCATCTCCAGGGCGGCCCGGTAGCGGGCGCCCAGGTCGGCGGGGGTGGCGCCGGGCGCGACGAGGTTGAAGCGTACGACCGTGACGGGCATGGGGGTCCCCTTCGCCGGGCGGATGTGCGGGGGACGGTAGCTGACGCAGCGTCAGATCGCCATGGGCGCGGAAGCCGCGGCCGTCCCGGTGGGCGGCCCTTCGGAGGAACCCACGAGACCGGCGCGCCCTCCGCACTGGGCCCGGCCAGGGCCATGGCCGATACTGGACGGGTTATGGAAACCGTCATCCTTGCTGTAGTCATCGCCGTGGTCGTGCTCGGCGCGCTCGGCGGGCTCATCGTCGGCAGCCGGCGCAAGAAGTCGCTGCCCCCGCCACCGCCCGCCGCGCCCGACATCACCGCCCCGCCCGCCGAGCCGCACGTCGGCGACGAGGCCGAGACGCCGCGCGACGAACCGCGCCGGACGATAGAGGAGGTGGATCTACCCGACGGCTCGGCGCCGGTCGTCGTCGAGGAGCCGCCGGCTCTGGAAGTCCCCGAGATCGAGGTGCCCGAGCCGACCGCCGGCCGGCTCGTCCGCCTCCGTGCCCGACTCTCCCGCTCCCAGAACGCGCTCGGCAAAGGCCTGCTCACGCTCCTGTCGCGCGAGCACCTCGACGAGGACACCTGGGAGGAGATCGAGGACATCCTGCTCACCGCCGACGTCGGTGTGCAGCCCACCCAGGAGCTGGTCGAGGGCCTGCGCGAGCGCGTGAAGGTGCTCGGCACCCGCACCCCCGTGGAACTGCGCGCCCTGCTGCGCGCGGAGCTGCTGAAGCTGGTCGACCCCGACATGGACCGTGTGGTCAGGACCGAGCCGGAGTCCAGCAAGCCCGGCATCGTGATGGTCGTCGGCGTCAACGGCACCGGCAAGACCACCACCACCGGCAAGCTCGCCCGCGTTCTGGTGGCCGACGGGCGCTCCGTCGTGCTCGGCGCCGCCGACACCTTCCGTGCCGCCGCCGCCGACCAGCTGCAGACCTGGGGCGAGCGGGTCGGCGCCTACACCGTGCGCGGGCCCGAGGGCGGCGACCCCGCCTCCGTGGCCTTCGACGCGGTGAAGGAGGGCAAGGAGATGGGCTCGGACGTCGTGCTCATCGACACCGCCGGCCGCCTGCACACCAAGACCGGCCTCATGGATGAGCTCGGCAAGGTCAAGCGGGTCGTGGAGAAGCACGCGCCGCTCGACGAGGTGCTGCTCGTCCTCGACGCGACCACCGGGCAGAACGGTCTCGTCCAGGCACGCGTGTTCGCCGAGGTCGTCGACATCACCGGCATCGTCCTGACCAAGCTGGACGGCACGGCCAAGGGCGGCATCGTGATCGCCGTGCAGCGCGAGCTGGGCGTGCCCGTCAAGCTGATCGGACTGGGCGAGGGCGCCGACGATCTGGCGCCGTTCGAACCGGAGGCGTTCGTCGACGCCCTCATCGGGGAGTGACCCCACCACCTGCCGAGTGCGGTACGTGGGCCGAGAAGCGCCCGTCTCCCGAGGTGCGGTCCGGGAGACGGGCGCTTCGGCGTGTGCGGACCCGAAAGGTACGGCTACGCCCGTGACCGGTGTGCCACGTAGGCCAGCGTGCCCAGCAGCAGCCGGGCCGCCGGTGGCCTGGTCGCCGAGTCCAGGGCCGGGGGCCGCAACCAGCGCACCGGACCCAGCCCGCCCCGGTCCGACGGCGGGGCCGTGATGAACGTGCCGGGGCCGAGGCCGCGCAGGTCGAGGGCGGTGGGGTCGTCCCAGCCCATGCGGTAGAGCAGGTCGGTGAGTTCGGCGGCGGCGCCGGGCGCGACGAAGAAGTGCGCGCGGCCGTCGGGGGTGACGGTGACCGGACCGAGGGGGAGACCCATGCGCTCCAGGCGGACCAGGGCGTTGCGGCCGGCGGCCTCGGCGACCTCGATGACGTCGAAGGCCCGGCCGACGGGGAGCATCACCGCCGCACCGGGGAACTCGCCCCAGGTCTTGGTGACCTCGTCGAGGGTGGCGCCGGCCGGGACCGGGGGCGCGAACTCGAGCGGGTGCGCCCCCGGCGCGCCACAGTCCGCCCGGCCGCAGGAGCAGGCGCCCGCGGCGGCCCGTGCTCCCGCCACGACGTCCCAGCCCCACAGGCCGGTGAACTCGGCGACCGCGGTGGTGCACTCCGAGGAACGACCGCGCCTGCGCGTGCCGGAGCGGATTTCCCGGATGCCGCCGATCGTGAAGCCCATGCCCCCTCCAACGTGTCCGACGCGTCGGTGGTTACGACACGGATGCGGAACGTGACCCTGCGTGTTCCGGGTCACCGGATCCGCTCGGTCCAGGCGGCGCTCCGAAGTGCCCCGGGTGGTGAACTCGGCGGTGCGCGCCCCTGAGTGCATCGCTCCGCCTACTCCCGGCCGTCCTATGTCAAGTGAATCGCGTGAAGGCCACCGTGAGTTCATTCGATGGGGTGGCGAATGGTGGCGTTTCCGGGTTCGCCGTGGCCGGACGCGTGATCGTGGGATTACGTTGAGTGTGCGAGGCCTGGGGGCACATGCACTCGTGGGTATGCCGGAGGCAAGTCGGCTTTCCGTTCGGAGGGTGAGAACCGGCGGACGGGAGGCCCCATTTACCGGCATTCTGATAGGGCTTGGCGCACTCAGCGACAAGTGGTCTCAGGGATGGGGGCGTTCCAGTGAGCGGCAACGGCGGAAGCGGGACAACCGCGACCAGCACGGACAAGCGCCCGAACGAGCTGCTCACGTCCTGGTTCGTGCGCAGCGGCTGGTCCAAGGGTGAGCTCGCCCGCCAAGTCAACCGCCGGGCACGCCAGTTGGGCGCCAACCACATCTCCACCGACACCTCCCGGGTGCGCCGCTGGCTGGACGGCGAGAACCCCCGCGAGCCCATCCCCAGGATCCTGTCCGACCTGTTCTCCGAGCGTTTCGGCTGCGTGGTCTCCGTCGAGGACCTGGGGCTGCGCGCCGCACGCCAGTCGCCCTCGGCGACCGGCGTCGACCTGCCCTGGACGGGCCCTCAGACGGTCGCCCAGCTCAGCGAGTTCTCGCGCAGCGACCTCATGCTGGCGCGGCGCGGCTTCCTCGGGACCTCGCTGGTGCTGTCCGCGGGCCCGTCCCTCATCGAGCCGATGCAGCGCTGGCTGGTGCCCGGCCCGCAGGCCGCGCCGCCGGAGGCCGAGCAGTCCGCGGCGAGCCGCCGCCCCGGCCGGCTGTCCAAGCCCGAGCTGGACCTCCTGGAGTCCACCACGGTGATGTTCCGCCAGTGGGACGCCCAGTGCGGCGGCGGCCTGCGCCGCAAGGCGGTCGTCGGCCAGCTGCACGAGGTCACCGACCTTCTCCAGGAGCCCCAGCCCGAGAGCACCACCCGCCGGCTGTTCAAGGTCGCCGCGGAACTGGCGGAGCTCGCGGGCTGGATGTCGTACGACGTCGGACTCCAGCCCACCGCGCAGAAGTACTTCGTCCTCGCCCTGCACGCCGCCAAGGAGGCCGGCGACCGGCCGCTCGGCTCGTACATCCTCTCCAGCATGAGCCGCCAGATGATCCACCTCGGCCGGCCCGACGACGCCCTGGAGCTGATCCACCTCGCGCAGTACGGCAGCCGGGACTGCGCGAGTCCGCGCACCCAGTCGATGCTGTATGCGATGGAGGCCCGCGCCTACGCCAACATGGGGCAGCCCGGCAAGTGCAAGCGGGCGGTGCGGATGGCCGAGGACACCTTCGGCGAGGTCGACGAATGGGACGAGCCGGACCCGGACTGGATCCGCTTCTTCTCCGAGGCCGAACTGTACGGCGAGAACAGCCACTCCTTCCGCGACCTCGCCTATGTCGCCGGCCGCAGCCCCACGTACGCGTCCCTGTCCGAGCCCCTCATGCAGCGGGCCGTCGAGCTGTTCGCCGAGGACTCCGAGCACCAGCGGTCGTACGCGCTAAACCTGATCGGCATGGCCACCGTGCACCTGCTGCGGCGCGAGCCCGCGCAGAGCGCCGTGCTGGCCGGGCAGGCCATGCACATCGCCAAGAAGGTCCGCTCCGAGCGCGTCAACACCCGTATCCGAAAGACCGTCGACACGGCTGTACGCGACTTCGGTGACCTCGCCGAGGTCGTCGATCTCACGGAGAAGCTCTCCATCGAGCTTCCCGAGACCGCCGAAGCGGTCTGACATCCCCTGAACCCCGGCCGCGGCCGGCCCTCCCGAACTGCCCGACTCGGCTCCCCCGTGCCAGGTCATCGGAAGGCCCGCCGCGGCCGGTTTTCGTCTTCCTCGAAGGTTGCGCCACGATAACGATCGCCCAGCCGGGCATCTCGCGATTCATCGATCCGTAACACGCAGGGCGTCTTCGTCACTCCGGTGAAACAACCAGGGGCTTCCACCGAAACCGCGCTGCGCCAATCTCATGGCGCATAACCGGCCCACCCCTCACGACCGGACCGCTCACACGCTCCGACCCGCACGGGGCCGTACCAACCGACGAGGAGACGCCGATGGCATCAGCCGCCATCACGCTTGCCGCGGAGGCACCCAAGCTGTCCTCCGCGAACACGGGCTTCATGCTCATCGCATCCGCGCTCGTGCTGATCATGACCCCCGGTCTTGCCTTCTTCTACGGAGGCATGGTCCGCGTCAAGAGCACCCTGAACATGCTGATGATGAGCTTCATCAGCATGGGTGTCGTGACCATCCTGTGGGTGCTCTACGGCTTCTCCATGAGCTTCGGCACCGACCACGGCTCACTGATCGGCTGGACCGGCGACTTCGTCGGCTGGGCCGGCATCGACAAGATGGACCTCTGGCCGGGCTACACCATCCCGGTCTTCGTCTTCGCCGTCTTCCAGATGATGTTCGCGATCATCACGCCCGCCCTGATAAGCGGCGCCCTGGCGGACCGCGTGAAGTTCAGCGCCTGGACGATCTTCCTCGTCCTGTGGGCCACGATCGTGTACTTCCCGGTCGCGCACTGGGTCTGGGGCACCGGCGGCTGGGCCTTCGAACTCGGTGTGATCGACTTCGCCGGTGGTACCGCGGTCCACATCAACGCCGGTGCCGCGGCGCTCGGCGTCATCCTCGTCATCGGCAAGCGCGTCGGCTTCAAGAAGGACCCGATGCGCCCGCACAGCCTCCCGCTGGTCATGCTCGGTGCCGGTCTGCTGTGGTTCGGCTGGTTCGGCTTCAACGCCGGCTCCTGGCTCGGCAACGACGACGGCGTCGGCCCGCTGATGTTCGTCAACACCCAGATCGCCACCGGCGCCGCCATGCTCGCCTGGCTCGCCTACGAGAAGATCCGCCACGGCGCGTTCACCACGCTGGGCGCCGCCTCCGGCGCGGTCGCGGGCCTCGTCGCCATCACCCCCTCGGGTGGTGCCGTCTCCCCGCTCGGCGCGATCGCCGTCGGTGCCATCGCCGGTGTCCTGTGCGCCGCGGCCGTGGGCCTGAAGTTCAAGTTCGGTTTCGACGACTCGCTCGACGTCGTCGGTGTCCACATGGTCGGCGGTATCGCGGGCTCCCTGCTGATCGGCCTGTTCGCCAGCGGCAAGGGCCAGTCCGACGTCAAGGGCCTGTTCTACGGCGGCGGCATGCACCAGTTCTGGATCCAGTGCGCCGGTGTCTTCGGTGTCCTCGCCTACTCGCTGATCGCCTCCGCGCTCCTCGCCTTCCTCCTCGACAAGACCATCGGCATGCGGGTCAGTGAGGACGAGGAGGTCTCCGGCATCGACCAGGCCGAGCACGCCGAGACCGCATACGACTTCAGCGGCGCCGGTGGCGGCGCGGTCAAGAGCACGGTTCCGGCCGGTGTCGGTGCCGCGAGCAAGAAGGTGGACGCATGAAGCTCATCACCGCCGTCGTCAAGCCCCACCGGCTCGACGAGATCAAGGAGGCCCTCCAGGCCTTCGGAGTCCACGGCCTGACGGTCACCGAGGCGAGCGGATACGGTCGTCAGCGGGGCCACACCGAGGTCTACCGCGGTGCCGAGTACACCGTCGACCTCGTGCCCAAGATCCGTATCGAGGTCCTCGCCGAGGACGACGACGCCGAGCAGCTGATCGACGTGGTCGTCAAGGCGGCCCGGACCGGCAAGATCGGTGACGGCAAGGTCTGGTCGATCCCGGTCGAGACGGCCGTCCGGGTCCGGACCGGCGAGCGCGGCCCCGACGCGCTCTGACGGAAGAAGAACAGGAGCTGCTGGGTGTCGAGTACGAACGTGCACAACGAAGCAGAGGACTCGGGACCCAGCGGCTACGCGGCGGCCCGGCTGCGTCTCCTCACGGAGGAGGCGCAGTCCGGGCCGCCGCGCCGTGCGGCCCTCTCCCAGCTGACCGACGAATGGCTCACCGGCCTGTTCGCCGCCGGCTCCGAGGGACTGCGCGGCGCCTCGCTGATCGCCGTCGGCGGCTACGGCCGCGGCGAGCTGTCCCCGCGCAGCGACCTGGACCTGCTCCTCCTCCACGACGGCGGCGACCCCAAGGCGGTCGCCGCCCTGGCCGACCGCATCTGGTACCCGGTCTGGGACCTCGGCCTCTCCCTGGACCACTCCGTGCGCACGCCGGGGGAGGCCCGCAAGACGGCCGGAGAGGATCTGAAGGTCCAGCTCGGCCTGCTGGACGCCCGGCACATCGCCGGAGACCTCGGCCTGACGGCGGGCCTGCGCACGGCCGTCCTCGCCGACTGGCGCAACCAGGCGCCCAAACGCCTCCCCGAACTCCAGGAGCTGTGCTCCGAGCGCGCCGAACGCCAGGGCGAGCTGCAGTACCTCCTCGAACCCGACCTGAAGGAGGCCCGCGGCGGCCTGCGCGACGCCACCGCCCTGCGCGCCGTCGCCGCCTCCTGGCTGGCCGACGCCCCCCGCGAGGGCCTCGACGACGCCCGGCGCCGGCTCCTGGACGTACGCGACGCGCTGCACCTCGCCACCGGGCGCGCCACCGACCGGCTCGCGCTGCAGGAACAGGACCAGGTCGCCGCCGAGCTGGGACTCCTGGACGCCGACACCTTGCTGCGCCAGGTCTACGAGGCGGCGCGGACCATCTCCTACGCCAGTGACGTCACCTGGCGCGAGGTGGGGCGCGTGCTGCGATCGCGCGCCGTGCGGCCCCGGCTGCGCGCCATGCTGGGCGGCGCGAAGCCGGTCGCCGAGCGCTCTCCGCTGGCCGAGGGCGTGGTCGAGCAGGACGGCGAGGTGGTGCTCGCCCGTGCCGCGCGCCCCGAGCGCGATCCCGTCCTGCCGCTGCGCGCCGCCGCGGCCGCCGCGCAGGCCGGCCTCCCGCTCTCCCTGCACGCCGTACGGCGCATGGCGTCCGTCGCGCGCCCCCTGCCCACGCCCTGGCCCGCCGAGGCGCGCGAACAGCTGGTGACCCTGCTCGGCTCGGGCCGCCCGACCGTCGAGGTGTGGGAGGCGCTGGAGGCGGAGGGAGTGATCACCCGGCTGCTGCCCGACTGGGAGCGGGTGCGCTGCCGCCCGCAGCGCAACGCCGTGCACATCTGGACCGTCGACCGGCACCTGATCGAGACGGCCGTGCGCGCCTCCGAGTTCACCCGCCGTGTCCACCGCCCCGACCTCCTTCTGGTCGCCGCGCTGCTGCACGACATCGGCAAGGGCTGGCCCGGCGACCACTCGGTGGCCGGCGAGATCATCGCCCGCGACGTCGCCGCCCGCGTCGGCTTCGACCGCGAGGACGTCGCCGTACTCGCCACCCTGGTGCGCCACCACCTGCTGCTCGTCGACACCGCCACCCGGCGCGACCTGGAGGACCCGGCCACCGTGCGGTCGGTCGCCGACGCGGTCGGCTCGCAGGGGACGCTGGAGCTGCTGCACGCGCTCACGGAGGCGGACGCGCTGGCCACCGGCCCGGCGGCCTGGTCGTCCTGGCGCGGTTCGCTCGTCGCGGACCTCGTCAAGCGCGTCTCCGCGGTCCTCGCAGGGGACGCGCCCGAGGAGCCCGAGGCCGCCGCGCCCACGGCCGAGCAGGAACGGCTCGCCATCGAGGCGCTCGCCACCGGCAGCCCCGTGCTGTCCCTGCGTGCGCAGACCGAGCCGCCGGCCGAGGACCAGCCGCCCGCCGACCCCGAGCCGCTCGGCGTGGAGCTGCTGATCGCCGTACCGGACCAGCCGGGCGTGCTGCCCGCGGTCGCCGGCGTCCTCGCCGTGCACCGGCTGACCGTCCGCACCGCGGAGCTGCGGGCCCTGGACCTGCCGGACGGCGTCGAGGGCGCGGTCCTGCTGCTGGACTGGCGGGTGGCCGCCGAGTACGGCTCCCTGCCGCAGGCCGCCCGGCTGCGGGCCGATCTCGTACGGGCCCTGGACGGCTCCCTGGACATCGCCGGACGCCTCGCCGAGCGCGACGCCGCCTACCCGCGCCGGCGGGGGGTGGTCGCCCCGCCGGCCCGCGTGACGGTCGCCTCGGCGGCCTCGCGGCACGCCACGGTCATCGAGGTGCGGGCGCAGGACGCGCCCGGCCTGCTGCATCGCATCGGGCGGGCCCTGGACGACGCGAAGGTGCGTGTGCGCAGCATGCACGTGTCCACCCTGGGCGCGAACGCCGTGGACGCCTTCTACGTCACCGGACCCGAGGGGGCGCCGCTGCCCGGTGAGGAGGCGGCCTCCGTGGCGCGCAAGCTGGAGGAGACCCTGCGCGGGTGACGGCGAAGGTGCCGGGCGGGGACGATTGTCTTGCGCGTCCGGATACCCTGGAAGACGCTCACACTGCCCCCGACTCCGAGGACCGACGCCGCCGTGTTCGACACTCTCTCCGATCGCCTCTCAGCGACCTTCAAGAATCTGCGCGGCAAGGGGCGTCTGAGCGAGGCGGACATCGACGCCACCGCGCGCGAGATCCGCATCGCGCTGCTCGAGGCGGACGTGGCCCTGCCCGTCGTGCGCACGTTCATCAAGAACGTCAAGGAGCGCGCCCTCGGCGCCGAGGTCTCCCGCGCGCTGAACCCGGCCCAGCAGGTCCTGAAGATCGTCAACGACGAGCTCGTCACGATCCTCGGCGGCGAGACCCGGCGCCTGCGCTTCGCCAAGCAGCCGCCCACCGTGATCATGCTGGCGGGTCTGCAGGGTGCCGGTAAGACCACCCTCGCGGGCAAGCTCGGCCGCTGGCTGAAGGAGCAGGGCCACTCGCCGCTGCTGGTCGCCGCCGACCTCCAGCGCCCGAACGCCGTGAACCAGCTGAGCGTGGTCGCCGAGCGCGCGGGCGTCGCGGTGTACGCGCCCGAGCCGGGCAACGGCGTCGGCGACCCGGTCAAGGTCGCCAAGGACTCCATCGAGTTCGCGAAGTCCAAGGTCCACGACATCGTGATCGTGGACACCGCCGGCCGCCTCGGCATCGACCAGGACATGATGCAGCAGGCCGCGGACATCCGGGACGCGGTCTCGCCCGACGAGATCCTCTTCGTCGTCGACGCGATGATCGGCCAGGACGCGGTCAACACCGCCGAGGCCTTCCGCGACGGCGTCGGCTTCGACGGCGTGGTGCTCTCCAAGCTCGACGGCGACGCCCGCGGTGGTGCCGCGCTGTCCATCCGGCAGATCACCGGTAAGCCGATCATGTTCGCGTCGAACGGCGAGAAGCTCGAGGACTTCGACGCCTTCCACCCGGACCGGATGGCCTCTCGCATCCTCGACATGGGTGACCTGCTCACCCTGATCGAGCAGGCGGAGAAGACCTTCGACCAGGCCGAAGCCCAGAAGATGGCCGAGAAGCTGGCCTCCAAGAAGGGCCAGGACTTCACCCTGGACGACTTCCTGGCCCAGATGGAGCAGGTCAGGAAGATGGGCTCCATCTCGAAGCTGCTCGGGATGCTGCCCGGCATGGGCCAGATCAAGGACCAGATCAACAACATCGACGAGCGGGACGTCGACCGCACGGCCGCCATCATCAAGTCGATGACGCCGGGCGAGCGCCAGGACCCGACGATCATCAACGGCTCCCGCCGCGCCCGTATCGCCAAGGGCTCCGGCGTCGAGGTCAGCGCGGTGAAGAACCTGGTGGAGCGGTTCTTCGAGGCCCGCAAGATGATGTCCCGCATGGCCCAGGGCGGCGGGATGCCCGGTATGCCGGGGATCCCGGGCATGGGCGGCGGCCCCGGCCGCTCCAAGAAGCAGCCGAAGAAGGCCAAGGGCAAGCAGCGCTCCGGCAACCCGATGAAGCGCAAGCAGCAGGAGCAAGAGGAGGCCGCCCGGCGCGCGGCCGCCGCTCAGGGCGGCGCCTTCGGCGTGCCGGGCCAGCAAGCCCCGCAGGACTTCGAGCTGCCCGACGAGTTCAAGAAGTTCATGGGCTGACCGCTGCGGCCCACCGGGGCCGGTCGTCGTCGCGACGCAACGTCGCGACGGCGACCGGCCCCGCTGCTTTCGGCCAATCGTGTCGCCCAGGGGACGTCGTGTCGCCTAGGGGACGCGCGCTATCAGGTACCGGAAGACGTTGTGCATCCACACCGTCCCGTCCCCGCGCACGTACGGGTGCAGCGCCTCCGTCAACTCCTTGTTGACCTGCGTGCGATCCGTCGCCGTGATCGCCGCGTCGAACAGACCGGTCGACAGCAGCCCCTTGAGCGCGCTGTCGGTGTCGGCGTACCCGAAGGGGCAGGCGACCCGCCCGGACCCGTCCGGCCGCAGACCGGACCGCTGGGCCACCTCCTCCAGGTCGTCGCGCAGGGCGGGACGCCAACTGCCCGCGCTGCGCAGCGGGTCAGCCAGCTTGCGGGCCACCCGCAGCACGGACGCCGAGGCGCAGCGCTCCGGCGGGCCCCAGCCGGCGAGCACCACGGGCGCTCCGCGCTCGGCGAGCGGTATCGCCGCCCGCAGCAGGCCGCCGACCCCCTCCGAGTCGCCCGCCCAGCCGAGGGGCTCGAAGGCGGTCACCAGGGTGAACGCGGGCGTCTCCGCGTCGCCCGCGGCCGCCAGGTCCCCGGGTGAACCGTCGACGATCCGGACATCCGCACGCGCGCGTGCCCCCCACGCCTCCGGCTGCAGCCGCTCCCGCGCCAGCGCGAGCCGTTCGGGGGAGGAGCGCTCGACACCGGTGACGGCCGCGCCTCTGGAAGCGGCCATCAGCAGGGAGAGCCCGCTGCCGCAGCCGAGGGCCAGAAGGCGCGTGCCGGTCCCGACCTCGAGTCGCTCGTAGACGGCCTCGTAGAGCGGCACCAGCATCCGCTCCTGGATCTCGGACCAGTCACGCGCGCGTGCACACAGGTCCACACGGGGTGTCGTGCCCGCGTAGGTCCGGTGCTGCCGCACGAGCGTAGGTGTCATGTAAAGCGCCCCAATCCGCCGAGAGTTGCAGCTGTGCCCGTTTTCCTGGCCCCCGTGACGTGCGCTCGCACTCCCCCCGTATGCCAGGTAACTCCGCACTCGACCGCTCGTCCAGTGCTCGTGGGTCCCTGCTTGAGGGTTCGGCGCCCGAGTGGCGAGATTTCACATGCCGGCAACCTGGGCCCGTAGGGTGTCTGCTCTGCGCCGACGGGCCGATGGCGGGGGGTGCTCGCGCGCCCGGTAACGTCGCTGCCCTCGCGGGCGCTTACTGAGGCAGAGCCGTTCCGGGTCGAGAGCGACCGAAACGCCTCTTGCGCACCTGCGGAGCACAGCCGCACCGACGCCTGGACACGATCTACGTGCCGGTGCGTACGTCACCCTACGTACCGGCTTGGTACGAGCTGTGAGGCTTCTCCGCAGATCAGCGCACCCGCCCTCGTCTCCACGCATCAGCGGCAACTGACGGGTACGTGCAAATTATTTGGGATGCCCCGGAATAGGAACACAGCGGCACCCCCGCTCGTTGTCATTACGTGAGCACGACACAGACACCACCTGTTCTCGCCGCGGAGCTGGCACAGGCGTGGGCCGACATTCAGCGGTACCACCCCGAGCTGCCCGATCTCGCCGCGCCAGAGTCCCTGATCGGAGAGTCGTCGTCCGCGTGCGGGCACGAACTCTCCTTCGAGCGACTGCTCCATGAGGCAGTCCACGGCATCGCCGCCGCGCGCGGCGTGCGCGACACCTCCCGCGCCGGCCGGTACCACAACCGCCGATTCCTCGCCATCGCCGAGGAGCTGGGCCTGGACCACCCCGAGGAGCCGCATCCCAGCAGCGGCTTCTCACTGGTCACGCTCAACCCCGAGGCCAAGCGCCGCTACCGCCCGACCATCGACCGCCTCCAGCGCGCGCTGAAGGCCCACACGGTGGCGACGGCGGCGGACACCCCGAAGAGTTTCCGCGGCCCCGCCGCCCGCCACGGCTCCTCCGGGGGTGGCGTGCGGGTGAAGGCCGTCTGCGACTGCGGCCGCAACGTCCGGGTCGTTCCCTCCGTCCTGGCCCAGGCCCCGATCGTCTGCGGCGGCTGCGGCAAGCCGTTCCGGATCCCGGAGGTCGTCGGGGCGGCGTGACCGCGCGCCTGGAGCGCCGGCAACTCGTGGCTGCCGGGATCCGGGCACCGTGGGCAGGGGAGCCGACCGCCGCCCGCGAGCACGCGCGCCGCATTCAGCGGCATGGGTGGACGCGGGCGGCACCCGGGCAGCGCCGGGCTGCGCGGACGCCGTGACGGTGGGTGCGGGGCCGGGCGCCGCTTCGGCATGCCCGGCGACGGCGGCCGCCGGTCCGAAGCGAGCCGCGGGGTGTGGCACAATGGCTAGCTGTACTCGACAGTCGCACAGGACCCCTCTCTCCTCCGGCTGACGCGTCCATCGGGCACTCGGGTACCGCAACCCCACGCGGCAATCTCGCCGTGCCCAACCACGTCAATTCCAGGAGAACCCACTCCCGTGGCAGTCAAGATCAAGCTGAAGCGTCTGGGCAAGATCCGTTCGCCTCACTACCGCATCGTCGTCGCCGACTCCCGCACCCGTCGTGACGGCCGTGCGATCGAGGAGATCGGCAAGTACCACCCGACCTACCACCCGTCGGTCATCGAGGTGGACGCCGAGCGCGTGGCGTACTGGCTGGGTGTCGGCGCGCAGCCGACCGAGCCGGTTCTCGCCATCCTGAAGAAGACCGGCGACTGGCAGAAGTTCAAGGGCGAGCCCGCCCCGGCTCCGCTGCTCGTCGCCGAGCCCAAGAAGGCGCGCCCGTCGTTCGAGGCCCTGGGTGGGGACGACGAGGGCAAGGGTGAGGCCATCACCCAGAAGAAGAAGGCGGAGAAGAAGGACGAGGCCGCCGCCGAGTCCGCGTCGGCCGAGGCCTGAGCATGCTCGAGGAGGCTCTCGAGCACCTCGTGAAGGGCATCGTCGACAACCCCGACGATGTGCAGGTCGCTTCCCGCAACCTGCGCCGCGGACGCGTCCTGGAGGTCCGGGTCCACCCCGACGACCTCGGCAAGGTGATCGGCCGCAACGGCCGCACCGCGCGCGCTCTGCGCACCGTCGTGGGCGCCATCGGCGGCCGTGGTGTCCGCGTCGACCTCGTCGACGTCGACCACGTCCGCTGACGCCGAACGCAGCACCGGCTCGGGCCGGGGAGGGCCACTGGGCCGTCCCCGGCCCGTAGTCGTATGACAGGAGATCCTGAGAAGTGCAGCTCGTAGTCGCGCGGATCGGCCGCGCCCACGGCATCAAGGGCGAGGTCACCGTCGAGGTCCGTACCGACGAGCCCGAACTGCGGCTCGCCCCCGGCGCCGTCCTGGCCACCGACCCGGCCTCCACGGGTCCCCTCACCATCGAGACCGGTCGCGTCCACAGCGGCCGGCTCCTGCTGCGGTTCGAGGGAGTGAACGACCGCACCGGCGCCGAGGCCCTGCGCAACACCCTCCTGATCGCCGAGATCGACCCGGACGAGCTGCCCGAGGACGAGGACGAGTACTACGACCACCAGCTCATCGACCTCGACGTGGTCACGGCCGACGGGGTCGAGGTCGGCCGGATCACCGAGATCTCGCACCTGCCCTCCCAGGACCTCTTCATCGTCGAGCGCCCGGACGGCAGCGAGGTGATGATCCCCTTCGTCGAGGAGATCGTCACCGAGGTCGACCTCGCCGAGCAGAAGGCCGTCATCACGCCGCCGCCCGGCCTGATCGACGACAGGGCCGAGGTCGTCTCCTCGCGGGAAGAGTCGTAAGCGATGCGCCTCGACGTCGTCACGATCTTCCCCGAGTACCTCGAACCCCTGAACGTCTCCCTCGTCGGCAAGGCACGCGCGCGTGGACAGCTGAACGTCCAGGTGCACGACCTGCGCGAGTGGACCCACGACCGCCACAACACCGTCGACGACACCCCCTACGGCGGCGGCCCCGGCATGGTCATGAAGACCGACCCTTGGGGCGACGCCCTGGACGCCGTCCTCGCCGACGGCTACGAGACGGGCTCCCGCGCGCCCGCGCTGATCGTCCCCACTCCCAGCGGCCGCCCCTTCACCCAGGAGCTGGCCGTCGAACTCTCCGAGCGGCCCTGGCTCGTGTTCACGCCGGCCCGCTACGAGGGCATCGACCGGCGGGTGATCGACGAGTACGCGACCCGGATGCCCGTGTACGAGGTGTCCATCGGCGACTACGTCCTCGCCGGCGGCGAGGCGGCCGTCCTGGTGATCACGGAGGCCGTGGCCCGGCTGCTGCCCGGCGTCCTCGGCAACGCCGAGTCGCACCGCGACGACTCCTTCGCGCCCGGCGCCATGGCCAACCTCCTGGAGGGCCCCGTCTACACCAAGCCGCCCGAGTGGCGCGGCCGCGGTATCCCGGAGGTGCTGCTCAGCGGCCACCACGGGAAGATCGCCCGCTGGCGCCGCGACGAGGCCCTCAGGCGTACGACGGCCAACCGGCCCGACCTGATCGAGCGCTGCGACCCCAAGGCCTTCGACAAGAAGGACCGCGAGATGCTCTCCATCCTGGGCTGGACGCCCGACCCGGAGGGGGAGCCGTACGGGCGATTTTGGCGCAGGACCGAGGGCGTGGAAGAATAGGCCGCTGTTGTGCGTCGTCCGGCGCGCGCCCCTGCCACAGGGGGACACGACGCCCGCCCCGACACGGACAGCATCCTCCTGTAGCACCTAGCTCCCGTTGATGACCTGTGGCATCAGCGAAGAAAGCAGACGAAATGTCTCACCTGCTCGACATCGTCGACTCCGCGTCGCTGCGCAGCGACATCCCGGCCTTCCGCCCGGGTGACACCGTCAACGTCCACGTCCGCGTCATCGAGGGCAACCGCTCCCGTGTGCAGCAGTTCAAGGGCGTGGTGATCCGCCGCCAGGGCGCCGGTGTCCGCGAGACCTTCACGGTCCGCAAGGTCTCCTTCTCCGTCGGCGTCGAGCGCACCTTCCCGGTGCACACCCCGATCGTGGAGAAGATCGAGCTCGTCACCCGCGGTGACGTGCGTCGCGCCAAGCTGTACTACCTGCGCGAGCTGCGCGGCAAGGCGGCGAAGATCAAGGAGAAGCGCGACAGCTGAGCTCGCGCGGGTGTTCACATCGGGGCCGGATAGCATTCCGCCCCGATGGACACCGAAGCACAGCACACGGAGCGCGACCGCTCCTCCCGCCCTGCACCAGAGGCCGCGGAGGAACGGTCGCGTTTCGCGTTGGTGGCGCGGATCACCCAGTGGCTGCCCGGCGGGCGGATCTCCCTGACCCTGCTGGTCTGTCTGGTGTTCCTGCTGATCCTCAACGCTTTCGTGGTCCGGCCCTTCCAGATTCCCAGCGGATCCATGGAAGACGGATTGAGGATCGGGGACCGCGTTCTCGTAAATAAGTTGGCGTACCGTTTCGGTGCCGAGCCGCGGCGCGGCGATGTTGTGGTGTTCGACGGAAGTGGGTATTTCGGGAACGCCGACTACATCAAGCGCGTCGTGGGAGTAGGGGGAGACCGGGTGGTCTGCTGTGACAAGGAGGGGAGGATCGAGGTGAACGGCCGGTCGGTCGACGAGTCGGCGTTCCTGTACCCCGGGGACAGCCCCTCGACGGTTCCCTTCCACGTCGTCGTGCCCGACGGCACCCTCTTCGTCCTCGGCGACCACCGCAGCAACTCCCGCGACTCCCGCGACCACCTGGGCTCGCCCGGCGGCGGCATGATCCCGGTCTCCGACGTCATCGGACGGGCCGACTGGATCGTCTGGCCCACCGCCCACTGGAGCCGCCTGCAGCGGCCGGGCGCCTACGCGCGCGTGCCCGCCGCGTCCCCGACGGCCGGCGGTGGCCATGGGTAACCGCGGCAAACCGCGCCGTCCCGAGCCGAGCGGCGGCGGCCACGGCACCTTCGGCACCGAGAACCTGCTGCCCACCGGCTCCCGCCGTACCTCCGGCCCGGCGTCGGGCTCCGCGCCCAGCGGCGGCCGCACCCGCGCCGAGCGGCGCAAGCTGCAGCGCAAGGTCAAACGCAAGCGCCGGCGCAGCGCGGTCAAGGAGATACCCCTTCTCGTCGGCGTGGCCGTCCTGATAGCGCTCGTCCTCAAGACGTTCCTGGTGCAGGCGTTCGTCATCCCCTCCGGGTCCATGGAGCAGACGATCCGCATCGGCGACCGGGTCCTGGTGGACAAGTTCACGCCATGGTTCGGCTCCAAGCCCGAGCGCGGGGACGTCGTCGTCTTCAAGGACCCCGGCGGCTGGCTCGCGGGCGAGCAGACCACCACGACGAAGGACGACCCCGTCGTCGTCAAGCAGATCAAGGAAGGGCTCACCTTCATCGGCCTGCTGCCGTCGGCCAACGACAAGGATCTGATCAAGCGGGTCATCGGGGTCGGCGGCGACCACGTCAAGTGCTGCGACGCGCAAGGTCGGGTGACCGTCAACGGGGTGCCGTTGACCGAGGGCGACTACCTGTATCCCGGGAACGCGCCGTCGACCCAGCAGTTCGACATCACCGTTCCCCAGGGGCGGCTGTGGGTGATGGGCGACCACCGCGGCAACTCCGCGGACTCCCGCGCCCACATGAACACCGCCTACGGCGGCACCGTCTCCGTGGACTCCGTGGTGGGCCGGGCCAAGGTCATCGCCTGGCCCCTCGGCCACTGGACCTCGCTCGACGAACCTAAAACTTTCGCCTCCGTTTCCAACTCCGTGTCGGGGACGACCGCGGCGCCCGAGCTGTCGCATAGGGTTGCCCCAGACGATCTGAAGACAGCGATCCAGCTCCCGAGCCCTGCGGAACTCCCGCTCGTTATGGGAGTGGTGGGCCTGCGCCGCGCATGGGGCAGGCGGCGGCACAGAGTGAGGAGTTGGCGTGGGGGATGTGGCGGTTGGCGCACGGTCCGGACACGACGGCGAGGAGCATCGCGGACGCCCCGCGGAAGCCGTCCCGGCCGCGGACAGCGCCGTGACCTCCGGGAGTGACTCCGGTACCGGCGAGGACGGCACCATGCCCGGCGAGCAGACCAGGACGGACGGCCAGGGCCCCGGCGACTCGGCGCCCGCGCCGAAGAAGCAGCGCTCCTTCTGGAAGGAGCTGCCCATCCTGATCGGCATCGCGCTCGTCCTGGCGCTGCTGATCAAGACCTTCCTGGTGCAGGCGTTCTCGATCCCCTCGGACTCGATGCAGAACACCCTCCAGCAGGGTGACCGGGTCCTGGTCGACAAGCTCACGCCCTGGTTCGGCTCCAAGCCCCAGCGCGGCGAGGTCGTCGTCTTCCACGACCCGGACAACTGGCTGGCCGGCGAGCCGACGCCCAACCCGAACCCGGTGCAGAAGGTCCTCAGCTGGATCGGCCTGATGCCGTCCGCCGAGGAGAAGGACCTCATCAAGCGCGTCATCGGCGTCGGCGGCGACACGGTCTCCTGCAAGGGCACCGGCCCGCTGAAGGTCAACGGCAAGGCGCTGAACGACAAGTCCTTCGTCTACGCCGGCAACACCCCGTGCAGCGTCGACGACCAGGGCGGCCAGTTCTCGGTGAAGGTCCCCAAGGGCTACATCTGGGTCATGGGCGACCACCGCCAGAACTCGCGCGACTCCCGCTACAACCAGAACGACAAGCATCACGGCATGGTCCCGGTGAAGGACGTCGTGGGCCGCGCCATCGTCATCGCCTGGCCGATCAACCGCTGGGACACCCTGCCGATCCCGGACACCTTCGACCAGACCGGCATCAACGACAAGTCCTCGGCCTCCGCCGCCCTCACGGTCGCGCCGAACGCCGTCGCCCTCGTCGGCGTCCTGCCGGTCGCCCTGTGGCGCCGCAGGAAGACCTCGGTGGCCGAGACCCGCTGAATCCCTCCGTGGACCCGCGCCGCGGCGGCTTGGTGAAGCCCTGGTGCAGTTGTGACCAGGGTGCGCCCCACAGGGGCTGACCGGGTCAGGTACCGCCGGGTAGGGTGCGGGTCCATGGGTGGCGAGAGCACGACACGTACGGCACCGCGCAGCGGTGGCAAGAGCACGGGCCCGGTGGGCAGCAAGGCCGGACAGCGACTGTCCGGACTGGCCGTCGCACTGGGCATCGTGCTGTTCCTCGGCGGATTCGGCTGGGGAGCGGTGGTGTACCGGCCGTACACGGTGCCGACCACCTCGATGACTCCGACCATCGACGCCGGTGACCGGGTGCTGGCCGAGCGCGTCGACGGCAGCGAGATACGCCGGGGCGACGTCGTCGTCTTCAACGACAAGACCTGGGTCACCAACGCCTCCGTCGTCAAGCGTGTGGTGGCCGTCGGCGGTGACACCGTCTCCTGCTGCACCGACGGCAAGCTGACCGTCAACGGCAAGCAGATCGACGAGGGCTACCTCAAGGGCGCCGCCGCCGAGGACAAGAAGATCCCGACCGTGAAGGTCCCCCAGGGCCGCCTGTTCCTGCTCGGCGACGAGCGCTCCGGCTCCCTGGACTCCTCCGCCCACCTCAGCGACGCCGCCCAGGGCACCGTGGCGCGCTCCGCCGTGACCGCCCGCGTGGACGCCGTCGTCTGGCCCGCGAAGGGCATGCTGCAGCGCCCGACCGGCTTCTCGGCGCTCGGCGCACTGTCCACGCCGGGACCGCTGAAGCTCATCGTCACCCTCATCGTCGTGGGCGGCGTCCTGGTCCTCGGCGGCGGGGCCTACGGCCCGATCGCCAAGCGGCTGGGCAACCGCCGCGCCCGCACCCGGACGGAGCCCGTGGGTGCCCGCTGAGGCGACCCACGATGTCTCCCCGCAGGGGCTGCGCAAGGTCGCCCGGGTCGTCCTGCTCGACCCCGACGACCGCATCCTCCTCCTGCACGGTCATGAACCGGACGATCCGGCCGACGACTGGTGGTTCACGCCCGGCGGTGGACTGGAGGGCGAGGAGACTCGTGAAGAGGCCGCCCTGCGGGAACTCGCCGAGGAGACCGGGATCACCGAGGTCGAGCTCGGACCGGTGCTGTGGCGGCGGAGGTGCTCGTTCCCGTTCGCCGGCCGTCGCTGGGACCAGGACGAGTGGTACTACCTGGCCCGTACGGCGCAGACGGCGACGCGGGCGACGGCCTTGACGGAGCTGGAGCGGCGCAGCGTGGCCGGTGCCCGGTGGTGGACGTGTGCGGAACTGACCCGGGCACATGAGACGGTGTATCCGACCAGACTCGCCGAGCTGCTGAGGCTGCTGCTCGACGAAGGTCCCCCGGCCAGGCCCGTGACCCTCGAACCGGAAGTCGTCCAGTGACCCGGAAATCGACTGGGGGCGCGCGGGACTGGCGCACAATGGGGGGATCGCACGGCTGAAGGGGAACATGCCATGAGCGCCGAGGACCTCGAGAAGTACGAGACCGAGATGGAGCTGAAGCTCTACCGGGAGTACCGCGATGTCGTCGGTCTGTTCAAATACGTGATCGAGACCGAGCGGCGCTTCTACCTGACCAACGACTACGAGATGCAGGTGCACTCGGTCCAGGGCGAGGTGTTCTTCGAGGTGTCGATGGCGGATGCCTGGGTGTGGGACATGTACCGGCCGGCGCGCTTCGTGAAGCAGGTCCGGGTGCTGACGTTCAAGGACGTGAACATCGAGGAGCTCAACAAGAGCGACCTCGAGCTGCCGAGCAGCTGAGCCGTTCCCATGCGCACCCGTGTGCCTGTTCACCGGTGTGCCTGTGTACTGGTGTTCCGGTGTGCCTTTTCACCCGTGTGAGTGGCGGAGTTTTCCACAACCGGTGAGTAGTCCACCAAGATCCACTTGACCCGGGTGGATGCGTGACGGTTGGCACCGGAGGTGGTGCCGACATGAACGCACGGAGCGCACTCGGCAAGTACGGAGAAGACCTCGCCGCCCGCCGGCTGACCGAGACCGGGATGACGGTGCTGGAGCGCAACTGGCGCTGCGGCAGGTCCGGGGAGATCGACATCGTGGCGCGGGACGGCGAGGTGTTGGTCGTCTGCGAGGTGAAGACGCGGCGGGCGGGTTCCTTCCAGCACCCCATGGCCGCGGTCCCGCCCGAGAAGGCCCGGCGATTGCGGAGTCTCGCCGAGCACTGGATCCACGCACACGGTGGCGCACCGCCGGGAGGGGTCCGCATCGACCTCGTCGGCGTCGTCCTGCCGAGGCGCGGGGCCGCCCGCCTCGAGCATGCGCGGGGGGTGGCCTGAGATGGGCTTCGCGCGTACCTGTTCGGTGGCACTGGTGGGCGTCGAGGGCGTCGTCGTCGAGGTCCAGGCCGACCTGGAACCGGGAGTGGCCGCGTTCACCCTGGTGGGACTGCCGGACAAGAGCCTGACGGAGAGCAGGGACCGGGTCCGGGCCGCGGTCGTCAACTCCGGCGGCGAGTGGCCGCAGAAGAAACTCACGGTAGGACTCAGTCCCGCCTCGGTGCCGAAGGCCGGCAGCGGGTTCGACCTCGCCGTCGCCTGCGCCGTGCTCGGTGCCTCCGAACGCATCGATCCGCGCGTCCTCGCGGACATCGTCATGATCGGGGAGCTGGGACTGGACGGCCGGGTGCGCCCGGTCCGCGGCATCCTGCCGGCGGTGCTCGCCGCCGCGGACGCCGGATACGAGCAGGTGGTCGTGCCCGAGTGCGCTGCCGCCGAGGCCTCGCTGGTACCCGGCGTCTCCGTCCTCGGGGTGCGCAGCCTGCGCCAGCTGATCGCGGTCCTGGCGGACGAGCCGGTACCCGAGGAGGAACCGGACGAGGAGGGCCGCCCGGACCCCCTCCTCGCCGGTCTGCGGGTGCCCGGCACCGGCGCGGCCACGGGTATGCCCAGCTTCGGCGCCGCCCAGCACGAACACGACCTCGCCGACGTCGTCGGCCAGATCTCGGCGCGCACGGCGGTGGAGGTCGCCGCGGCGGGCGGCCACCACCTGTTCCTGGAATGCCCGCCCGGTGCCGGCAAGACGATGCTCGCGGAACGGCTGCCTGCCATCCTGCCCCGGCTCACCCGCGAGGAGTCGCTGGAGGTCACGGCCGTCCACTCGGTGGCCGGCCTGCTGCCACCGGGTAAACCGCTGATCGACATCGCGCCCTACTGCGCCCCGCACCACTCGGCGACCATGCAGGCGCTCGTGGGCGGTGGACAGGGGGTCGCGCGGCCCGGAGCCGTGTCCCTGTCGCATCGCGGTGTTCTCTTCCTGGACGAGACCCCCGAGTTCAGCAGCCGGGCCCTCGACGCGTTGCGGCAGCCCCTGGAAGCCGGCCATGTGGTGATCGCCCGCAGTGCCGGGGTGGTGCGGTTCCCGGCGAGGTTCCTGATGGTGCTCGCCGCCAACCCCTGCCCCTGCGGCCGCTTCTCGCAGACCGACGACTTCTGCGAGTGCCCGCCCTCGGCCGTCCGCCGCTACCAGGCACGACTGTCCGGACCGCTGCTCGACCGCGTCGACCTTCGCGTCGAGGTGGACCGGGTCACGCGCGCCGAGCTGACGTTGCGGGGTGCGCACGGCGAGTCGACGGCGACGGTCGCCGATCGGGTGCGGGCGGCCCGGCAACGGGCGTCGGCACGGCTCGCCGGCACACCGTGGCGGACCAACAGCGAGATCCCGGGCCGGGAACTGCGCAACCGCTGGCACGCGGCGAGCGGCGCGATGGACGAAGCCGAGCGCAGTCTGGAACGGGGCGTGCTGACGGCCCGCGGACTCGACCGGGTCCTGCGGGTCGCCTGGACGGTCGCCGATCTCGTCGGCCACGACAGGCCGGACGCGACGGACGTCGCCCTCGCGCTGCAGCTGCGTACGGGAGTGCCGAGGGGCGTTCCCATGGCGATCGGGGCGATGACGTGAGCGCCGCCGAGGACCTGGACGACGAACTGCTCGCGCGGGTGCTTCTCAGCCGGGTTCTCGAACCCGGGGACCCGGTCGGGGGTCGGTGGGTTCGGGAGTGGGGTGCCGTGAAGGTGGCGCGGGTGCTGCGGGTCGGGGGGCCGCAGCCGGCCGGGGTCAGCGACCGGCGGTGGGCCGGGATGCTGGGGCGGGCCCGGGAGGCCGACGCCGGCCGGGATCTGCGGGCCGCGCGGGACGCCGGTGTGCGGTTCGTGGTGCCGGGCGGCCCGGAGTGGCCCGGCCAGCTCGACGACCTCGGGGACACCCGCCCGCTGGGGCTGTGGGTGCGCGGTCGGCCCAGCCTGCGGATGTGGGCGCTGAGATCCGTCGCCGTCGTCGGCGCCCGCGCCTGCACCGAGTACGGCGCCCACATGGCGGCCACGCTCGGCGCCGGCCTCGCCGAACACGGCTGGGTGGTCGTCTCCGGCGGCGCCTACGGAGTCGACGGCGCCGCGCACCGGGGCGCGCTCGGCGCGGGCGGCGCCACCGTCGCCGTACTGGCCTGCGGGGTCGACCGGCCCTACCCCCGCGGACACACCGAGCTGATCAACCGGATCGCGGAGCAGGGACTCGTCGTCGGGGAGCTGCCGCCCGGCGAGCACCCGACGGCCGGCCGTTTCGTCGTCCGCAATCGCGTCATCGCCGCCCTGACCAGGGGAACCGTCGTCGTGGAGGCCGCCCACCGCAGCGGCTCGCTGGTCACGGCCAGGGCGGCGCAGCGGCTCGGCCGGCACACGATGGGCGTGCCGGGCCCCGCCACCAGCAGCCTGTCGGCCGGAGTGCACGAACTGCTGCGGGGCGACGCCGTGCTCGTCACCGACCCCGCGGAAGTCGTCGAACTGGTCGGCGACATGGGCCAGCTGGCACCGGAGCGACGCGGACCCGTGCTGCCCAGGGATCTGCTGGAGGCCGCCGCCCGGCGGGTGCTCGCCGCGCTGCCCGGGCGTGGCACGGCGTCGGCCGCCGCCGTCGCGCGGGGCGCGCAGACCTCTCCGGAGGACGCGGTCGCGCGCCTGTACGAACTTCGATCACTTGGTTACGTCGAACGACACGGCGACGGCTGGAAGTTGACGCGCCAGGCCGTGACCTCCGGACGGGAGGGGGTGGTGGAGGTCGACGGAGCGTGTTCGGCCGTCCGGGGGAACGCCTGACACCTGGGCAAACGCCTCCGCAGGACGGTGTCGGCCGGTCACGCTGGGCAATCGCCCTGAGTGCGCGGGGCGCCCGTCGGAACGTTCTGCGTACCCGTTCCCCGCTCTTTCTCGCGCAAAGCGACGCTCCAGTCACGCTACGCTCACGGGGATTCCGACGCACTTCACGTAGAACGCGTACTTCACGGCAGAACGGCACAAGGCGACGAATGCCCCAGCACACCTCCGGGTCCGACCGGGCGGCGATCCCCCCAGCCGCCCGTGACGGTGGCAGCGTGCGGCCGCCCGCTCCCTCGACGCTCGACGAGCTGTGGCGGTCGTACAAGGCGACGGGGGACGAGCGGCTGCGGGAGCAGCTGATCCTGCACTACTCGCCGCTGGTCAAATACGTGGCGGGGCGGGTGAGCGTCGGTCTGCCGCCCAATGTGGAGCAGGCCGACTTCGTCTCGTCGGGCGTCTTCGGGCTGATCGACGCGATCGAGAAGTTCGACGTCGACCGGGAGATCAAGTTCGAGACCTACGCGATCACCCGGATCCGGGGCGCGATGATCGACGAGCTGCGGGCGCTGGACTGGATCCCGCGCTCGGTGCGGCAGAAGGCGCGCAACGTGGAGCGGGCGTACGCCACGCTGGAGGCGCGGCTCAGACGGACGCCGTCGGAGGGGGAGGTGGCCGCCGAGATGGGCATCGCGGTGGACGACCTCCACGCGGTGTTCAGTCAGTTGTCGCTGGCCAACGTGGTGGCGCTGGAGGAACTGCTGCACGTGGGCGGTGAGGGCGGCGACCGGCTGAGTCTGATGGACACCCTGGAGGACACCGCCGCGGACAATCCCGTGGAGGTGGCCGAGGACCGGGAGCTGCGGCGGTTCCTGGCGCGGGCCGTCAACACCCTGCCCGAGCGGGAGAAGACCGTCGTCACGCTGTACTACTACGAGGGCCTCACGCTCGCCGAGATCGGCAACGTGCTCGGTGTGACCGAGAGCCGGGTGAGTCAGATCCACACCAAGTCCGTGCTGCAGCTGCGGGCGAAGCTGGCCGGCTTCGGGCGGTGACGGCCCGCCGGAGCGCGTGACTCCCTCCCGTCGGGGGTGGCGCGTCCGTAAAGTGGTTGACGTGCCAAGGATTCGAGCGGCCTCCGTGGCCGAACACCGGTCGATGCAGCGAGCCGCCCTGCTGGACGCGGCTCGGTCCCTGCTGTCCGAGGGCGGGACGGAGGCGCTGACGTTCCCGGCCCTCGCCGAGCGGACGGGGCTGGCGCGGTCGTCCGTGTACGAGTACTTCCGGTCGCGGGCCGCGGTGGTCGAGGAGCTGTGCCAGGTCGACTTCCCCGTGTGGGCGGCCGAGGTCGCGGCGGCCATGGAGCGGGAGGACGCGGCCGAGGACCGGATCGAGGCGTACGTACGGCGGCAGCTGGAGCTGGTGGGGGACCGGCGGCACCGGGCCGTGGTCGCGATCTCCGCGAGCGAGCTGGACGCCGGGGCGCGGGAGCGGATCCGGGCCGCGCACGGCGGGCTCGTGACGATGATCGTCGAGGCGCTGGCGGAGATGGGGCACGCGGAGCCCCGGCTGGCCGCGATGCTGGTGCAGGGCGTGGTGGACGCGGCCGTGCGGCGCATCGAGCTGGGCGCCGAGGAGCCCGCGGTGGTCGCGGACGCGGCGGTGGGCATGGCGCTACGGGGCGTTCGCGGCTGAGACCGGCCGGGGCAGAGGCACTCCGAGCACCGGCAGCAGTCTCGACGGCCCTCCGTGCAGCAGCCACGGCGGGAGCAGCGACAGGGGATCCAGATAGGTCCGCCCCCTGCGCAGGCCCCAGTGCACGCAGGTCACCGCGCAGTGCGCACCCGTCGGCTCCACCACGCCCACCACCTCGCCCGCCGCCACCTCGGCACCCTTGTGCACGGACGGCCGCACCGGCTCGTACGTCGTGCGCAGATCCGTTCCGCCCAGCTCCACCGAGACCACGCCCCGGCCCGCCACCCGGCCCGCGAAGGAGACGCGGCCGGCCGCCACCGCGCGCACCGGTGTCCCGGCCGGCGCCGCCAGGTCCACGCCGCGGTGACCGGGGCCGTAGACCGTCGCCGGGGGCTCCCAGCCCCGTAGGACCATGGGGTGGGTGCCCACCGGCCAGGCGCGGCCGATCGCGGGGGCGCCGGGGGAGGGGGCCGCCGGGGAGGGCGGGGGCTCCGCCCACGCCCAAGGGGTCACGGCCGCCCACGCCAGGACCGGCAGAGCCGCCGCCGTCAGGCGTCCGTATCGCATCGCTCGCATGCGGAAACCGTCCCGCATCCCCGTCGATCATGGCCGGGATCTGTGGACAACTCCCGGGTTGTGGACAGCGGCGTCACCCGGTGCCCCGCCGGTCCCGTACACTTCTTCTGGCGATCCGGGTCACCGGGTCGACTTCGCACGCCCCGACATCAGGTGGTCACCCGCCGGTGTCAGCGCCTCTCGGTCCTTCGCGGCAAGGCGCACGCGGGCGTCAGGCGCGGGAGCCGTCCGGTACCCGCGGCACAACCGAGAAAACCAAGGAGAAACGGCCATGGCCGTCGTCACGATGCGGGAGCTGCTGGAGAGCGGCGTCCACTTCGGTCACCAGACCCGTCGCTGGAACCCGAAGATGAAGCGCTTCATCTTCACCGAGCGCAACGGCATCTACATCATCGACCTGCTCCAGTCGCTGTCGTACATCGACCGCGCCTACGAGTTCGTCAAGGAGACCGTCGCCCACGGCGGCACGGTCATGTTCGTCGGCACGAAGAAGCAGGCGCAGGAGGCCATCGCCGAGCAGGCCACCCGCGTCGGCATGCCCTACGTCAACCAGCGCTGGCTGGGCGGCATGCTCACCAACTTCTCCACCGTCTACAAGCGTCTGCAGCGCCTCAAGGAGCTCGAGCAGATCGACTTCGAGGACGTCGCCGCGTCCGGTCTGACCAAGAAGGAGCTTCTCGTGCTCTCGCGCGAGAAGGCCAAGCTGGAGAAGACCCTCGGTGGTATCCGCGAGATGTCCAAGGTTCCCAGCGCCGTCTGGATCGTGGACACCAAGAAGGAGCACATCGCGGTCGGCGAGGCCCGCAAGCTCAACATCCCGGTCGTCGCCATCCTCGACACCAACTGCGACCCCGACGAGGTCGACTACAAGATCCCGGGCAACGACGACGCGATCCGCTCCGTCACCCTGCTCACCCGCGTGATCGCCGACGCCGTCGCCGAGGGCCTCATCTCCCGCAGCGGTGTGGCCACCGAGGGCAAGGAGAAGGCCGCGGGCGAGCCGCTCGCCGAGTGGGAGCGCGACCTGCTCGAGGGCGAGAAGAAGGCCGACGAGGCCCCCGCCGCCGAGGCCGAGAAGCCGGCCGAGGCTGCTGAGGCTCCCGCCGCCGAGGCCCCTGCCGCCGAGGCCCCCGAGGCCGAGGCTCCGGCCGCCGAGGCCGCTCCGGCCGCGGACGCCGAGCAGGCCTGACCCGTCAGCGTCAGGAGTTGACGGCGGGAGCGGACGGTATCCATCAGCGCCTCCGGCGCGGGGAAACCCGCTCCCGCCGTTCACCCGTAGGTCGGCGGTGAGTCAACGGCCCCCGACCCCATGGGGGCCACAGACCCCGTAGATCTTCGATCTTCCAGACTTCGAGAAAGATTCACAGACTCATGGCGAACTACACCGCCGCCGACGTCAAGAAGCTTCGTGAGCTCACCGGCGCCGGCATGATGGACTGCAAGAAGGCGCTGGACGAGGCCGAGGGCAACGTCGACAAGGCCGTCGAGGCGCTGCGCATCAAGGGCCAGAAGGGCGTCGCCAAGCGCGAGGGCCGCTCCGCCGAGAACGGCGCCGTGGTCTCCATCATCGCCGACGACAACTCCTCCGGCGTCCTCGTCGAGCTGAAGTGCGAGACGGACTTCGTCGCCAAGGGCGAGAAGTTCCAGGCCGTCGCCACCGCGATCGCCGAGCACATCGCGAAGACCTCCCCGGCCGACCTCGACGCCCTGCTCGCCTCCGAGATCGAGGCCGGCAAGACCGTCCAGGCGTTCGTGGACGAGGCCAACGCCAACCTGGGCGAGAAGATCGTCCTGGACCGCTTCGCGCAGTACTCCGACGGCTACGTCCTCGCGTACATGCACCGCACGATGCCCGACCTGCCCCCGCAGATCGGTGTCCTCGTCGAGCTGGACAAGCCGAACGCCGAGGTCGCCAAGGGCATCGCCCAGCACATCGCCGCCTTCGCGCCGAAGTACCTCTCCAAGGAGGACGTGCCGGCCGAGGTCGTCGAGTCCGAGCGTCGCATCGCCGAGGAGACCACCCGCGCCGAGGGCAAGCCCGAGGCCGCCCTGCCGAAGATCGTCGAGGGTCGCCTCAACGGCTTCTTCAAGGACGCCACGCTGCTCGGCCAGCCGTACGCGCTCGACAACAAGAAGTCCGTCCAGAAGGTCCTGGACGAGGCCGGTGTCACCCTGAAGCGCTTCGCGCGCATCAAGGTCGGCATCTGAGTCCGTACCGCGATCGGCGCACGACCCCGATAGGGTCGTACGCAGTTGTCAGCGGGTGACGGACGACAGCGGATCTGACGAGGAGGCCATTGCCGAGCATGGGAGCGAAACGCCACCCCAGCGGCAATGGCCTTCTTCGTATGTGCAACACGTGAAAGAGGCGGGATCTCCATGACCACCAAGCCCCAGAAGAGCGACGACGGCAAAGTACGCGGCCGGTTTCTGCTGAAGCTGTCCGGTGAGGCCTTCTCCGGTGGTGGGGGCCTGGGGGTCGACCCCGACGTGGTGCACAAGATCGCCCGCGAGATCGCGGCCGTCGTCCGCGACGGCGCGGAGATCGCGGTCGTCATCGGCGGCGGCAACTTCTTCCGCGGCGCCGAGCTCCAGCAGCGCGGCATGGACCGGGCCCGCTCGGACTACATGGGCATGCTCGGCACCGTCATGAACTGCCTCGCCCTCCAGGACTTCCTGGAGAAGGAGGGCATCCAGTCCCGGGTGCAGACCGCGATCACCATGGGGCAGGTCGCCGAGCCGTACATCCCGCTGCGCGCCATCCGGCACCTGGAGAAGGGCCGCGTGGTCATCTTCGGCGCCGGAATGGGCATGCCCTACTTCTCCACCGACACCACCGCCGCCCAGCGTGCCCTGGAGATCGACGCCGAGGCGCTGCTGATGGGCAAGAACGGCGTCGACGGGGTCTACGACTCCGACCCCAAGCGCAACCCCGACGCCGTCAAGTTCGACTCCCTGGGCTACGGCGAGGTCATCACCCGCGACCTGAAGGTCGCCGACGCCACCGCCATCACGCTGTGCCGCGACAACAAGCTTCCGATCCTCGTCTTCGAGCTTCTGGCCGAGGGCAATATCGCCCGCGCCGTCAAGGGTGAGAAGATCGGCACGCTGGTGGGTGACCAGGACAGCCGGGACTGACAGGCAACACCTACGGACCCTGACCGGGGGATGGACAATGTCCCGCAGGTCGGGAACCGTGCAGGAAGAAGACGCGACGCAGCCGGCCGCCGCCCCACCTAGGAACCGCAGCCGGGCCTCACTCAAGACACGCAGGAGCAAGTGGTGATCGAAGAGACCCTCCTCGAGGCCGAGGAGAAGATGGAGAAGGCCGTCGTGGTCGCCAAGGAGGACTTCGCCGCGATTCGCACCGGTCGTGCGCACCCGGCGATGTTCAACAAGATCGTGGCCGACTACTACGGCGCGCCGACGCCGATCAACCAGCTGGCTTCGTTCTCCGTGCCGGAGCCGCGCATGGCGGTCGTGACCCCGTTCGACAAGACGGCCCTGCGCAACATCGAGCAGGCCATCCGCGACTCCGACCTGGGTGTCAACCCGAGCAACGACGGCAACATCATCCGGGTGGTCTTCCCCGAGCTCACCGAGGAGCGCCGCCGCGACTACATCAAGGTCGCCAAGGGCAAGGCCGAGGACGCGCGCGTGTCCATCCGTTCCGTGCGCCGCAAGGCCAAGGACGCCATCGACAAGCTGATCAAGGACGGCGAGGTCGGCGAGGACGAGGGCCGCCGCGCCGAGAAGGAGCTCGACGACTCCACCCACAAGTACGTGGCACAGGTCGACGAGCTCCTGAAGCACAAGGAAGCGGAGCTGCTCGAGGTCTGATGAACGACTCTTCCTGGGGAGCGCCGCCACACACCGGGTCGCAGGCCGGCTACTGGGGGCCCCATGACCAGGGGCCTGTCCAGGGGGCTGCCCCGGCGGGTCCCGCGTACGATGCGCCCAAGGCGCAGCAGACTCGCCCCATGCCCATCGTGCCCGACGGACCCGTACCTCGATACGGCGACGACCAGGATGACGACCGGGGGGCCGCTCGGCTGAGCGGCCCCTTGTTCCGCGACGAATCGCCGCAGGCGCAGACCTACGACATGCCGCAGGCACCGCCCCACCCGGCGGCGCAGCAGAATCCGGAGCCCATGCCCGACGCCCCTCAGCCGGCGCCGCCGCCGCAGAAGAAGAGCGCGGGGCGCGACCTGGGCGCGGCCATAGGGGTCGGCGTCGGGCTCGGCGTGGTGATCATCGCGTCGCTGTTCGTCGTCAAGGCCGTCTTCGTCGGCGTCGTCGCGGTCGCCGTCGTCGTCGGCCTGTGGGAGCTGACCAGCCGGCTGCAGGAGCGCAAGGGCATCAAGGCGCCCCTCGTCCCGCTGGCGCTCGGTGGCGCGGCGATGGTCGTCGCCGGGTACGTCCGGGGTGCCGAGGGCGCGTGGGTGGCGATGGCGCTGACGGCCCTCGCGGTCCTCGTCTGGCGCATGACGGAGCCGCCGGAGGGCTACCTCAAGGACGTCACGGCGGGTGTCTTCGCCGCCTTCTACGTCCCGTTCCTCGCGACCTTCGTCGCCATGATGCTGACGGCCGACGACGGCCCGTGGCGGGTGCTGACCTTCCTGCTCCTGACGGTCGTCAGCGACACGGGCGCGTACGCCGTCGGCTGGCGCTTCGGCCGGCACAAGCTGGCGCCGCGCATCAGCCCGGGCAAGACCCGCGAGGGCCTGCTCGGCGCGGTGTCGTTCGCGATGGTGGCGGGTGCGCTGTGCATGCAGTTCCTGATCGACGACGGCGCCTGGTGGCAGGGCCTCGTCCTCGGCTTCGCGGTCGCGGCCAGCGCCACGCTGGGCGACCTCGGCGAGTCGATGATCAAGCGGGACCTGGGCATCAAGGACATGGGCACGCTCCTGCCCGGCCACGGCGGCATCATGGACCGCCTGGACTCGCTGCTGCCGACGGCTCCGGTGGTGTGGCTGCTGCTGGTGCTGTTCGTCGGATCGGGCTGACAGGCCTCTGAAGTCCCGCTCGCTCGATGGCGCGGCCGTCGGGCGAGTGGGACGATCCCGGTGTAAGCCCTCAAAGGGAATGTCCCTGAAGAGGAGGCGCCATGTCCGCCATCCATGAAGAGTTCGACGTGGACCGCCGTCCGGAGGATGTCTGGGCGTACGTCACCGACCCCTCCCATCTGCCGGAATGGCAGCTGAGCGCGATCTCCGCCGAACAGCTCGACGACAGCCCCTTCGGCCTCGGCTCCCGCGTCCGCGTCACCCGGCACATGGGCCGGCGCGAGATGCCGATGACCATGGAGTGCACCGAGTACGACCCGCAGCACTCCTGGTCCGTGCACGGAATCGACGGCCCCGTCCGAGGCAGGTTCCACGCCGAGCTCACCCCCATCGACGACGGCCGACGCACCCACGTCACGATGGATCTCGACTTCGAGGGCCACGGCATCGGCAAGCTCCTGCTGCCCCTCGTCGTCCGCCCCCAGGCCCGCAAGGAGATGCCGCGCAACGAGCGCCTGCTGAAGAACAAACTGGAACAGACGGCCGCCTAGCGCGCCCGCCACTCCGCCCTCCCCGGGCTCCCGTCGCGGGGCAGACCGGCACACCGGATTGATCTGCGACACTGGTACAGCCATGCCAAAGCCCGGAGAACTGATCTTCCACGGGCATGAAGAAGCCCCCTAGCAGCGGCTTTGTCGCCAGTAGGGGGCCGTCTCGTACCCGGTGGGCCGTCCCTGGGCCGTCAGGGCTCCCGGGCCGTGCCGAAGACGTCGTCCAGGGCCCGGCGGGCACGCTCGCTGCTGCTGGGCATCAGGTGGGCGTACACCCGTAGCGTCATCGCCGGATCGGCGTGGCCCAGGTACTCGCTCACGGCCTTGATGCTCTCGCCCGCGTCCAGGAGGACCGAGGCGTAGAAGTGGCGAAGGGCGTGCATTCCGTGCCGCCGGGCAGAGGCGTGCGGCTTGCCGGACTCCGGCGTCGGGATGAGACCGGCCGCGGCGAGGGCGCGCTTCCACTCGTGGAAGTTGAAGTTGCTCCGCCAGACGATGCCGCCGACCGTATTGGTGAAGATCAGACGCCGCTCGGTGAGCGGGCCGTCCGGCCGACCCCACGGCAGCTTGATGCCCACAGGCGGGTAACGCTCCATGTGCCGGCGCAGGGCGCAGGCCACCGAGGAGGGCAGCGGCACGTCCCGCTCCTTGTTGCCCTTGGGCGGAGCGAAGACGGCTGTGCCCCGGATCAGCTTGACCTGAGTGGTGACCCGCAGCGTGTCGCCGTCGAACCGCACGGCGTCCTCGGACAGGCCGATGATCTCGCCCTGGCGGAGACCACAGCCGCTCCCCACGTCGACCATGGCCCGGTAGCGCTCGGGCAGCGCGTCGCGGACCGCCCGCACCTGGGACGGGAGCCAGGGCACGACCCGGGCGGCCGAGACGGACGGCGGGCGGACCGATGCCGCTGAGCACGGGTTGCGGGCGAGATGGCCGTCATCCACGGCGGCCGACAGCACCGCGCGGACGTTGGCGTAGATGTTGCGGGCGTAGCTGTCGCCTATCGTCGAGTCGGTTTCCAGGTCACGCACGAACTCGCGGATGTGGACCGGCCGGAAGGACCCGAGGGGACGAGTCCCGATGCGGGGGAAGGCGTGCCGCCGGAGCCGGGTCTCCACTCCGATACGGGTGTTCAGGTCGGTCGTCTGTCCGGTGATCCAGCGCTCCGCGTACTGCTGGAAGGTGACCTGGGCGGCCTTGGGGTCGACGTACTGACCACGGGACATGTCGGCCGCTGTCTCGGCCAGCCACTCCTCCGCCTTGCGTTTCTGGCGGTCGGGGAAGGACCGGCTCTTCTCGGTGCCATCCGGACCGACGTAACGGGCCCGGTAGCGCAGCCCGCTGCCGTAGCGGTCGGTCTTCACCTTCACCGGCTTGCCGTCCGGACCCGTCTCGGTCTTGTACCAGCGATCCTGCACGTGGCCGGGCATCAGGCGGCCACCTCGGTCAGACCGTCGACCCACTCGCGAAGCCGGGCGGGGTCGTAGCGAAGGTGCCGGCCGACGCGGAAGGCCGGAGGACCTGTGCGCTTCCGCCGCCACTGGTACAGCGTCTCGACCGGGACGCGGAGGAGCTCGGCGACATCGTCCGGAGTCAAGTACCGCTCGGGAAGCGTGCGGACGTTCATGCGGCAGCTCCTTCCAGGGCGAGTTGATCTTGTAGGGCTTCGCGGGCGGTTTCGCGGTTGAGTTGGAGGTCGCGGGCGATGGTGGCGGCCAGGACGGATTCGCCGGGGGTGTGGCCGTGTCCGGCGTAGTGCCAGTCGGCGAGGACCAGGACGGTGTCCGGCTCCTGGTCCTCGAGGCCGAGGGCGGCGTGCTCCTGGGCGGCGCGGTAGTCGGCGCGGGCCTGGCGGAGAGCGCCGAGGGTGGTGGAGTAGCGGCGGGACTTGGAGGAGAAGTGGCCCCGGAAGCCGAGCATGTGCGCCCAGGCCCACAGGCGCCGGTCGGGGTACAGCGGGTCGAGCAGCTTGCAGGCTTCGATCAGGCGGCGGGTGTGGTCGGGCACGCCGTGGCGGTCGAGTTCGGAGAGTTCGCCGACACGGCGGTCGAGGGTGCCGGTGTTCTCGGCGGCTTTGGTGGCGTACTTGGCGACGTAGGAGGCGACGGCCTGTTCGGTGATGTCGGAGCCGTCACCGAAGGCCTTGACCGGGCGGACGTCGAGCTGGGTGCCCCAGCGGAAGGTCCGGGCGGGCTGGTCGTCGGCGGCCGGGACGGAGACCGAGGTGTAGGAGTGCGCGGCGGCGGCCTGGATGGCGTCGTCGAGCAGATCGACGGTGGCCCAGGCCGGGGGCGGGGCGTCGGGTCCGTCCGGGCCGTCGAGGCGGATGACGGCGTGGAAGTGCAGAGCGCCGCGCTTTTGGAACTCGGCGACCTTGCCGTAGGAGAGGCGGGCGGAGTCCTTCAACTCCCGCTGAGTGATGCCGGCGCGGGCGGCGACCTCCCGGCGGAGCCGGTTGGTGAAGCGCTGCCACAGCTGCCCGGCGTGGTTGTTGAACAGCACCGCGCCCGCGTAGTCATAAGTCTCCGGGTCGAGGGCGGTGCCGAGGACGGGGTCGTCGGCGGGGTGGTGGGTGCCGCAGCGGCAGAGGCCCCGGTCGGGCCGGTTGTGGACGCGGCCGAAGGAGGGGGCGGTGAGGGTGGCGAAGACGCGGGGGTGGTCGCGGACGGTGGCAGGGATGTCGCGGCGGTCGTCTCCGGCGAGTCCTGCGCGGATGAGGTGGTAGGTGTCGCCCGCGTAGGTCCAGGCGCAGGAGGGGCAGCGGGAGGCGCGGCGGTTGCCGCAGGCGAGGCGGAGCCGTCCGCCGGGTTCGTTCTCGGTGGAGTAGTGGTGCAGTGTCTCGCCGGTCGTCTTGTCCTTGGTGAGGGTCCAGCCGGTGAGGTGGATGGGGTCGGAGCAGCCTCCGGTGCGGCGGATCTGCTCGTGCCAGCGGTCGAAGTCATCGGCCGAAGCCACCCTCAGCAGGTCGCCGAGGGTGGCACGGTCGAGCAGCTGCTCAGGCACGGGCACCCTCCCGGTGGGAGCGGGTACGGGTGAGGCCGAGGCCGTTGCAGGCCGGGCAGTGCGCGGTGATGGTGCGCAGGTGACCGTTCCGGTCGCGGCCGCCGAGGGTGACGGCGACGCAGGCGAAGCCGTCGCAGGCCGGGCAGATCCTCGGCGGGAGCGAAGTGCGGTGGGCCATGATGGTGGTTCCTTTCGATTGCGGTTGGAAGGAACGGCCCCGGGTGGCGGCGTGCTTGGCGGCTTGTGCGCCACCCGGCGGCCCTTCAGCGGCGCTTGGCGTCGGCGGTGATCAGTGAGCGGATGACCAGGGCGCAGACGGCGACGGATGCGCCGGTGATGGCGACGGCCAGGAGCATCGAGACCAGGACGGCGCCGACGACCAGGACCACGGCCGTTCCGCCGCCGACGAGGGCCAGCACCGAGGCCGGGGTGAGCTGGACGGTGGGCCGGGAGGGGACCTGGGGGGCCGGGGCGGGCGTCGGGTGGTGCTGGACCACGGTGGTCGGCTCGACGACGGCGGGCGGGGTGATGAGTCCGGTCGGGTTGGGCATGGTGGGGATCTTCGGGCGGAGCATGGCGGTTCTCCCTTCGCGGTTACTTGGTCAGGGCGGTGTCGATGGCGGGGGCCAGGAAGCTGTCGGCGAGGAGGTAGCCGCCCAGGAGGAGGACGGCGACGAGCCACCAGGGCGGGCGGAGGAACTTGACGCCGAGGTAGCCGACGACGGCGAGCGCGAACCAGAGCGGGACCTGCATGGCGGTGTCTCCTAGCGGACGCGGCAGCGGTGGGTGCGGGCGGCGAGCTGGGCGGCGGACTGGCTGGAGTAGTCGGCGGACCAGCCGCAGCGGTCGGCGGTGCACACGGCGGCGTGCGTGGTGTGGCCGTGGCGGTCGCGGTGGGTGCCGATCTGCACGGGGCCGATCCGCATCACGGAGTGGAAGTGGTCGCGGGCGGGCATGAGGGGTTCTCCTTCCAGGTCATGCGAGTTGGGCGGCGATGGCGTCGGCGAGGTGGGGCGGGACGCCGAGGCGGGCGCGGAGGGTGTCGGTGTCGATCGGGGCGCCGGTGCGGTCGCGGTAGTCGGCGGCGACCTTGCGGGCGTGGTCGACGAGGACGGCAGGAACCGCGGGCGCCGGGTCGGCGGGCGGAAGTGCCGGCGGTTCCTCGACCGGTTCCGGGTTGGGCGCGGGGGCAGGGACCGGTTCGCGGTCGTCCACGACCTCGGACTCCGGGGTCGGTTCCTGGACGGCCGGGGGCCGGTGTTCGACGGAGTGGGCGAGGAGGGTGCCGCCGAGGAAGGCGAGGGCGGGCCATCCGGCGATGCCGAGTCGGAGCAGGGCGGGCGGGTCGGCCAGGTCGAGGAATCCGGCGGTGGCGATGTTCGCGCCGAGGGAGGCGAACAGGGCGATGAGGAACCAGCACCAAGCCAGCCGGGACGGGCCCTCGGAGCGCAGTCGTCGCCAAGCAGCTACCAGGAGCAGGTCGACGCTGACCGGGTAGGCCCATGCCTTCCAACCGTCCTGCCCGGCAGCGGCGGCCAGGTCGTGCAGGTGGGCGAAGGACAGAGCTCCGGCGATGACGGCCTGGACCAGGACGGCGTCGACGCGCAGGCCGTGGCGGGCGGCCATCAGGCCTCCTCCCCGGTCGGCGGCTGCGGGAGCGAGGCGGCCAGACAGGGACTGACGATCTCGACGAAGTCGAGGTCGGCATCGGTGGTGTCGGCGTAGAGGGCGAGCTGGCCCAAGAGCAGGACGGTGCGGGCGAAGTCCTCGCAGTCGGGGCACATGGCGAGGGGTTCTCCCTTCATCAGGCAGGCGGGGGTAGGGACCTGGCGCGGAGGGTGGTCGCGCCGACCGTGGGGCGGGGAGGGTCAGGCCGTGACGGGAGCCGTCTTGGACAGGCGCACCGGGGCCTCAGTGGTGACGGTCAGCTCGGGCCGGAAGGCGGCGAGTTCGGGCAGGGCCGGGGTGCGGTCGGCGTGCCGGTTGCAGGTGTTCACGGCCTGGCGCAGGGAGGTGTGCGGGGCGCGGATGCGGTGCCAGCCGCCGGTGGAGTCCCCGGCGATGGCCAGGCCGCGCAGTTCGGCAGGGATCTGGATGGCGGCCAGGACGGCGTCCGGCGAGATGTCGCCGAAGGCCATGTTCGCGGATGTCTCGTCGTTGACGCGGTGGGCGGTGCGGCCGGTGAGCTGGGCGCGGAGCATGGTGATGCCCTTGCCGAGTTCGGAGCCGAAGCGCTGCCCGCAGATCTCCAGGTAGATGCCGGCCGCGCGGCCGAGCTGGGCGAGGCGGACCAGGGCGGTGATGATGCGGTCGCGCCGCTTCTCCTCGTCCTTGCTGGCGAACAGGGCGAGTTCGGCGACCTCATCGACCAGAACCACGACCGGCACCGGCCGCAGGTGGTCGGGCAGGTCCCAGATGTCGGCGGCTATCTCGGCGTCCGCAACGGCGGACGTGATGCGCTGCTCAGCCCGGATGAGCTGGTAGACGCTCTCCATGCGGGACACGAGTGCGTCGAGGAGGTCGGCGGCGGTGTCGGGGTTGTCGGCCAGTGCGGAGAACCGGCGGGCCAGCGGGAACAGCTCCACCCCCTGCTTGCAGTCGATGCCGACCAGGGCGACGTCCATCGGGGCGAGCCCGGCGACCAGGTTGCGCTGGTAGACGGACTTGCCCGACTCGGTGGCGCCGAGGGTGAGGGCGTGCGGGATCGCGCGGTAGTCGCGGTAGTGCACCGAGCCGTCCTCGCGCAGGGCGACGGGAACCCGCATGGGGCGGGTGTCGACCTTGGCGGGCATCTGCACCCGCTTGAGGACGTCGTAGCCGGTCATCCGCACTTCCACGACCCCGGAGCGCACCTCACGCGAGGTGACGCCGTACATCGAGAAGGAGTGGCGCAGCCGGTCGGAGGCGGCGGCGACGTCGAAGGCGTCCTGACCGGGGCGCAGGCCCAGCCGCAGGACCAAGCCGGTCCGGGTCGGACGAAAGCGCAGGATGCGCGGCGGGCGAGGGCCCGGGACGGGCCGGTTGGTGACCCGGGCCAGGGCCAGGCGCCAGCGCGAGGGCGGGACCGTCAGGCCGCAGGCGTCCATGACGGAGGCGTAGCGGACCAGGACCCGCAGGCTCGCGAGGGTGACGCCGAAGGTCATCCAGTACCAGGCGGGGCGCCGCCACCGCAGGAGACCCGCAGTAGCGACGACCAGCACCAGAGCGACCGTGAGGGTGGTCATGATCAGGCAGCCTTGGAGTTCGCGGCAGCGGCGACCAGGGACGTGACCGCGACGGCGCGGAAGGCGATGCCGTGCCGCTTCTGGCCGTTGAAGTCGTTCTCCCACGGCCGGGCGATCAGGCCCGTAAGCGCGACCGGGGTGCCCATGGCCAGCTCACCGGAGATGCCCGGCTCCGGGACGGTGACGGACAGGATCTCCACCTCGTCGTTGGCCGCGAACATCACGTCCACGGTCATCAGCTTCGCGCCGGTCTCGGTGTCCATGGCGATCTCGCCGGTACGGCGGTCCTTCACCTTGGGCTGCGGGGTCTTGGCGACCATCACGGTCGCGGCGGAGGTGTCCACGGGGATCTGACGCATCGTCTTGTCTCCTGCTGTAGTGGTTTCTTGACCGACATCCCGTCGGTGAGTTCAGGAGACCCCGAGAGGGGGTGGACGCATCACGGCCCGTATGGAACTTTAGGGACGTCTGATGTACCGTCAAAACGTCCCTAAGGTCCCGAGCGAGGGAGCGTCATGGCGAACGAGCGTCTGCGCGCGGCTATTTCGGCGAAGGGCGAGACGATCCAGTCCGTTGCCGAGCACGTCGGGGTCGACCCGAAGAGCGTCGAGCGTTGGATCACCGCCGACCGAACCCCGCACCGTGGGCACCGCTGGAAGGCGGCGAGTTTCCTCGACGTCGACGAGGTCTACGTCTGGCCGTCAGTAGCGAAGCAGGCCGAGAAGGCGAGCGCGTCCGAGCTGATCACGTACTACCCGCATCGCGGGGCCGTCCCTGCACCGCTGTGGTCGTCGCTCATCGAAAGGGCGACGGACCAGGTTGACATCCTCGTGTACGCGGGGCTGTTCCTCTTCGACAGTCACCCGGATCTGCCGGACCAGTTGGCCGAGAAGGCGAAGGCCGGCGCTCAGGTCCGCATCCTGCTCGGCGACCCGGAGTCCGCGGCTGTTCGCCAGCGCGGCGAGGAGGAGGGCATCGGCGACGACCTGGCCGCGCGAGCGCGGATCACCCGCCGGTACTTGCAGCCCGCCATGTCGACGCCCGGAGTTGAGACCCGGCTGCACGACACGATCCTCTACAACTCGATCTACCGCTTCGATGACGACGTGCTGGTCAACCCTCACGTGCTCGGAGCTCCCGCAGGGCAAAACCCGGTGATGCACTTCAAGTACCTGCCGGGCGCACGGACGTTCCGCCACTACATGCGGAGCTTCGACTACGCCTGGGATCAGGCCCGGAAGGCGTGAACCGCATCCGGCGTGCAAGGCTGAACGCATGGCACGCGTCGACTACTTCAACGATCCGAACGCCCCGAAGGCGAACAGTCTCGTCCCCTCCGTGACCGCCGTGGCCCGCAACGAGGCCGGGGAAGTGCTGCTGATCCACAAGACCGACAACGACCTGTGGGCTCTGCCTGGCGGCGGTATCGACCTGGGCGAGTCAGCCCCCGATGCGGCCGTACGCGAGACCAAGGAAGAGACCGGCTTCGACGTCGAGGTGACCGGCCTGGTCGGGATCTACACGAACCCCGGGCACGTCATGGCCTACGACGACGGTGAGGTCCGCCAGCAGTTCTCCATCTGCTTCCACGCGCGCATCGTCGGCGGCGAGCTGCGGACGAGCAGCGAGAGCAAGGAAGTCGCCTTCGTCGATCCGAGCAGGCTGGACGAGCTGACCATCCACCCATCGATGCGCATGCGGATCGACCACGGGCTGGCCGACCGGACCGAGCCCTACATCGGCTGAGCGGCCATGCGGCTGAGGGTCCGCTCGACGGCGGCCTGGAGGTACGGACGCGCCTTACTGATCGCGTTGTGCACCTCGCTGCCCGGCTCGTAGCGCACCAGGATCTCGTCGATCCGCGTGTCGAAGGCGAAGGACTGCCCGGCAGGGCCGGTCGTCATGTCGGCGAAGATCAGTGCGTCGAGGACGGGGGAGTCCTCCCGTTCGTAGACGGCCAGCTCTGCGGAGAGGCCGCGCTGCTCCGCCTCGTACACGGCCCCGGAGTGGTGGGCGACTAGCCGCACGAGACGCGCCGGCGCCTCCAGCGTCTCCAGATAGCGGGCACCGTCGAGGGGATGGAAGCCGGTGTCACGCAGCTCGGGGGCGTAACCGATGTCGTGCAACCACGCTGCGGCGACGAGGAGATCCCGGTCAGCCTCCGACACGGCCGCGGCAGCCTCACGAGCCCGAGCGGCCACAGCCTGAGTGTGCAGCCAGCGGTTCCCAAGCTGGGGAAGCAGAGACTCGGCGAGTTCGGCCGCTCCCTGGGGCGTGTCCAGTGCAGAAGGCATGCATGGAACGGTAGCCGAGACGGGCGGAGAGCCGACAGGCCACGATCGAGTGGGTTCGATCATGAGCGCGGTACAACCTTCCCTACTTCATCAAGGCCCGCGCACGGCGCGGGCGCGCGCCGCCTCTGCGGCGCGGCCTGCCTCCTGTCTGCGCCCCGGCTGGCCGCGCCCGGCGGCGCGCTCGGCGGCTGCGGGCATGAAGTGGGAGACACCCTCTGTGGCTGGGGCGGTCGGCTCCACGGCTTTAGGCAGCCACTTTGGGGCGAGCCTCTAAGATCATGGCCCCAACGTCGTGCTTTAACGGGCAGGTCCACAGACTGCCCGACGCGCCGGAAGCTTACGGGGCCATGATCACTCGCCCCAAAGCAGCTCCAGCCCAAAGCCGCTCCGCCGACCTAGTTGTGCGCTCTTCCGACGGAAGACCGCAAAGTCCGGACAGCACCGGCTACCGCAGCATAAGCTGCGACTCAAAGGTGTCCCTTAAGTCAGGTGATGTCATGACTGATTCAGTCCACGGCGACAGTAGCCAATCAGCCCTCTTTGCAGGCGATGACCCAATTCTCAACTCCGACGACGATCTTCTGAACCGGTCACGCCTGGCGGTTGCCATAGCCAGCGAAGTGCAGGAGATGAATGCCGATCGCGGCGCCGTAGTGGCAATTACCGGCAAGTGGGGCACCGGAAAGACATCGCTACTAAATCTGACTGCGAATATCCTGCAGGAACAGGAAACCATACAAGTCATCGAGTTCAACCCTTGGTTCTTCTCGGGAACCGACCAGCTAATCCGCTTCTTTTTCGACGAAATGACCAGGCAGCTAAGAAGCGAACGGAGCGGAAAGAAGCGACTCAAGGACGCTACCGCAAATATTGCAGAGAAGTTCAGCAAGTATTCGACATCCCTATCGCCCGTCAAATTCATACCAGTGGCTGGACAAATACTTGACGTAGCGCAGAAGACCGCGGAAGGGGTATCTCAGGCTCTCACTGCGAGTATCCATGAACAAAGAATCGAAATATCTGAAGCCTTGACCAAGCTGGACGGAAGAATCGTCGTCCTAATCGACGATATTGACCGCCTTACACGTCAAGAGATCCGCGACCTCTTTCGTCTCGTTCGACTCAATGGATCCTTTCCTAACGTCGTTTACCTTCTGTGCTTCGACAGGAGCGTGGTGGAAAGCGCTCTAGGTGAAGAAGGGCTTAACGGCGCTGCCTACCTTGAGAAGATTGTAAAGACATCCGTTGAGGTGCCGCCGGCCGCAGATGAGGCATTGGCTTCTGTCCTTCGTACAGGAATGCTTACAGCTCTTTCCGACGTACCGCTAACGGCCTCAGATGAGAACCGCTTCCCCGACGTGTTCTGGCAAGTGGTGAGACCACTTTTCCGCACAGTTAGGGATGTCAAGAGATTCTTGTCGTCTCTCACGCTTACGGTTCGCTCTGCGGCTGACGAGGTGGCTCTTACGGATCTCGTGGCCCTCGAAGCAATCCGAGTAATGCGGCCCTCCGCACACGACCTAATCGCTCAGAACGTTCGCGCGCTCACGGCGGTCTACGGCTGGCAAACGGAAACGCGCAACCAAGCAATCTTGGCTGCCGACGCCGAAGTCGTGACAGCTCTCCAAGCAGAGCTGCCAGATGACACTGGGAAGGCCCTAATTCGGTACGTCTTTCCGGCAGCCCAGGTTCACACAGAAAACATGTGGCACGGAAATGATTCCCTGCAAGCCTGGCGTCGCGATCGTCGAGTAGCTCACGCCACCGTTCTGAAATATTACCTCCATCGCGAGCTGCCATCGGGCGCTGCCCCAAGCAGCCAGGTGGACTCGATCGTTTACGCAGCCGGAGATGACGAGGCGTTCAGAAATGCCCTTGCGGCAGTCCCAGATCACCATCTCGAAGACGCTCTGGACCGCTTGCTATCCCATGTAGACACGATCGAGAGTAGCCGCATTCCGCCAGTCGTGGTGGCGCTACTGGACTTGCTCCCCCGGTTCAGTGAGGAGCCATCTGGCATGCTGGATGTTGGCCGCGATTACACCGCACTTCGGCCGTCGAAAAAACTAATGCAGCGCGTCGAACCCGCGAATGCGGATCTGGTGGCACGGACCATCTATCAAGCCACTCAAAGTCCGTACGCCCGTCTCAGGTTCCTTTCTTTGGTGGGGAAGCAGCAACATTCGGAGGGGCAAATCATCACCCCGGACCTTGAGGCGGAACTTCGAGCCAACCTACGGGAATACTTGAAGTCGGCACCTGCGGATGCTCTGCGTACAGAGAGAGAGTTGCTCCGGACTGTGGTTCAAGCGATCGACTGCGACGCCGAGTCAGGTGAGCTTGCTATCGCGTCAGCCGATTCTTCGGATGTAACAGCCAGACTCCTCGAAACGGCGCTTTCTCCCAGCAGAAACAACACCCTTGGAAGTGTAGTAGTAAACTCTGAGGATAGACTCGCTTGGGAGTCGCTAGTTTCTGTTTATGGCGGCGAGAGTCGACTTTCTTCTGCGATCGAACGGCTCAAAGAATCCCTCGAAGGTCAAGAAATTAGGCCGCGCCTTCAGCGAGCTATTGCTGCTTTCGATCTCTATTCGGCCGGTTGGAGACCGAACGAATTCTGACGTTGCAGACGAGCCGAATCCGTCTGGATTCCTGTGCAGTGCTGGCCTGTTCCGTTGACATCCATCGCTGACATCAACGGCCATGGACGGTGACGGCCCCCAACAGCTACACGGCACCGGATGGCGAGGGGAGCCTCCGCAGGGTCAGACCGAGATCGAACTCTTGAAGCGGCGGTCGCATATGAGTGCCCTCCCGAGACTTCCTTGGGTCTGGGAGGGCGCTCTCGATGAACAAGGTCAGGACGTTGATCGCAAGGCGGCGGCAGCTGCTGGCCGCCGATGATCCGTAGTGGCTGTTGTGAAAGGCGTGCGCCGACGGCCGGGTCTGGCCGGATCGCCCCCTTGTGTGCCCTTCGTGTGCGTGTCACACAGTTCAGAGGCGGGGACCTGGGGGAGGGGGCACTGCATGTCGGTGTTGGGTGGCTATACGGCGGGGCCGTCGGCCTGGGCCGTCGAGCGGTTTGGGCGGCATGCCGGCGCGCTTGCTGCTGCGGTTCCTGTGCAGCTCGCCAAGGCGCACGCGAAGGCTCATGCCGCGCACCTTGCTGCGGGGCTCAAGAAGCGGAGTCCGTACGGGGTCGCCTTGGCCGGCCTCGTGCGCGAGCACCTGGCTGAGACGGCTCGGGAGCTGGGGGAAGCCGTGCGAGACGTGCGTGGGTACGAGTACGCGGTGATCAACGATCACGCCCTCTTCCCCTTCCGGTACGCGGACCGGCCCAGGCCGCTGGATCGAGCCCGGTTGCCGGCCAATGCGTCTCCTACACGGCAGCGGTTGTTCCGGGCACACGGGCCGCAGCCTCCGGAGGGGCTCTTCGACGTCGACGAGGATCTGGTGACCCAGGAGTATCTGGGGCTGCACGAAGCGTTCGAGGAGTTGGGAGCTTCCACCAGGCTCGTCTGTGTGTTCTTCACGGCCGACGCCGAGAACGGCATCCATGCCATTCACTGGGGCGACGCCCATCTCGAACCCGACCGCACCTTTACATGGCCGTACAGGGAGCAGTTGCCGGTCGCTCCGGCGCAGCTGGAATGACGGGCCGTGGCGCCGCCACCTGGGCACCTGTGGCGACGGCTGACTGGGTCCTGGGCCGTCCCTGGGCCGTGCGAGGTTGACCGACGATGACAGACGGCACCCAGGGGTGACCGCCCCCACCCCGCTCTGGCCTGGGCCCCCAGAGTTGATCTGCCACACTGGAAGGGTTATGCCTGCACCCGGAGAACTCACTTTCGTCGCCCCCCGTGGAGCCAAGAAGCCGCCGCGGCATCTTGCCGATCTCACGCCCGCCGAGCGCAAGGACGCGGTGGCCGAGATCGGGGAGAAGCCGTTTCGTGCCAAGCAGCTCTCGCAGCACTACTTCGCGCGGTACGCGCACGACCCGGCGGAGTGGACGGACATCCCGGCCGGCTCGCGCGCGAAGCTGCAGGAGGCGCTGCTGCCCGAGCTGATGACCGTCGTACGGCATCTGTCGACCGACCAGGGCACCACCCGCAAGACGCTGTGGCGGCTGTTCGACGGCACGCTCGTCGAGTCGGTGCTGATGCGGTACCCGGACCGGGTGACCATGTGCATCAGCTCGCAGGCCGGATGCGGGATGAACTGCCCGTTCTGTGCCACCGGGCAGGCGGGTCTGGACCGGAACCTGTCCACCGCCGAGATCGTGCATCAGATCGTCGACGGGATGCGGGCGCTCAGGGACGGAGAGGTGCCCGGGGGACCTGCGCGGCTGTCCAACATCGTCTTCATGGGGATGGGCGAGCCGCTCGCCAACTACAAGCGGGTCGTCGGGGCCGTCCGCGCGCTGACCGACCCCGCCCCGGACGGGCTCGGGCTCTCCCAGCGCGGGATAACCGTCTCGACCGTGGGGCTCGTGCCCGCCATCCACCGGTTCGCCGACGAGGGCTTCAAGTGCCGGCTGGCGATCTCCCTGCACGCCCCCGACGACGAGCTGCGCGACACCCTCGTCCCCGTGAACACGCGGTGGAAGGTGCGCGAGGTGCTCGACGCCGGGTTCGAGTACGTCGAGAAGAGCGGACGGCGCCTGAGCATCGAGTACGCGCTCATCCGCGACATCAACGACCAGGCCTGGCGCGGTGACAGGCTCGGGCGGCTGCTGCGGGGCAAGCCCGTGCACGTCAACCTCATCCCGCTCAACCCGACGCCCGGTTCGAAGTGGACCGCCTCCCGGCCCGAGGACGAGAAGGCGTTCGTCGAGGCCATCGCGGCCCATGGGGTACCGGTGACCGTCCGGGACACCCGGGGGCAGGAGATCGACGGTGCCTGTGGTCAGCTCGCGGCCACCGAGCGGTAGCCTGAGCCCGTACACACATATTCATATTCCGACAGGGGAGCGCCACAGCGCTGAGAGTGCGGCAACCGGGCCGCAGACCCTCTGAACCTTGCCCAGGTCATTCTGGGTAGGAAGTTCGGTCATCACTCAAGCTGTTGCGCCCTGCCCGGATCCGTCCGGGCAGGGCCGCGTCTCTTCCTGGTCACCCAGGAGGAACTCAGTGCACACCAAGACGTTCGTCGCCGCGGCCGTCGGCCTCGGCCTGATCACGTTGTCCGCGTGCGGATCGTCGTCCGGCGCCCAGGCGTCCGGCGACTCCAAGACGGTCACGCTCGTCAGCCACGACTCGTGGGCGGTCTCCAAGAGCGTCCTCGCCGACTTCGAGAGGCAGTCCGGCTACAAGGTCAGGGTCCTCAAGAGCGGCGACGCCGGCCAGGCCGTCAACAAGGCCCTCCTCACCAAGGACAACCCGCAGGGCGACGTCTTCTTCGGCGTCGACAACACCCTGCTGTCGCGGGCCCTCGACAACGGGCTCTTCCAGTCCTACGAGGCCAAGGGCGCCGACACCGTCCAGCCGCAGTTCCGCGTCGACCCCGGCAAGCACCGGGTCACCCCGATCGACTACGGCGACATCTGCGTCAACTACGACAAGGCCTACTTCAGCAAGCACAAGCTGACCCCGCCGCAGTCCTTCGACGACCTGGTCAAGCCCGCCTACAAGAACCTCCTCGTCACCGAGAACGCCTCCACCTCCTCGCCCGGCCTCGGCTTCCTGCTCGGCACCGCCGCGCAGTACGGCGACGGCGGCTGGCAGGGCTACTGGAAGAAGCTCAAGGCCAACGGCGTGAAGGTCGTCGACGGCTGGGAGCAGGCCTACAACCAGGAGTTCTCCGGCTCGGCCGGCGGCAAGAAGGCCAAGGCCGACCGGCCGCTCGTCGTCTCCTACGCCTCCTCGCCGCCCGCCGAGGTCGTCTTCGCCGACCCGCGGCCCAAGACCGCGCCGACCGGGACGTCGTACGGCACCTGCTTCCGGCAGATCGAGTACGCCGGTCTGCTCGACAACGCGAAGAACGCCAAGGGCGGCAAGGCGTTCATCGACTTCCTGCTCGGCAAGGAGTTCCAGCAGGACATGCCGCTGAACATGTTCGTCTACCCGGTGGTCGAGGGCGCGAAGGTGCCCAAGGAGTTCACCGAGTACGGTCCCGCCGCCAAGGACCCGCAGACCATGGCCCCGACGAAGATCGCCGCCAACCGTGACCAGTGGGTCAAGTCGTGGACGTCACTCGTACTGAAGTAGCCCCGCGTCCGGCGCGGCGGGGGACCGCGGCGCGGCTCGGCCTCATGGCCCTGCCCGTCGCGTTCTTCGCCGTGTTCTTCGCCTGGCCCGTCGCCGCGATCGTGGCGCGCGGGCTGAGGACGGACGGGCGCTGGCACCTCGGCCGGATCGTGGACGTCGTCACGCAGTCCGACATCCGGCACGTCCTGTGGTTCACCACCTGGCAGGCGCTCGCCTCCACCGCGCTCACGCTGCTGATCGCACTCCCCGGCGCGTACGTCTTCGCCCGCTTCGACTTCCCCGGCAGACAGGTCCTGCGGGCCGTCGTCACCGTCCCGTTCGTGCTGCCGACGGTCGTCGTCGGTACGGCGTTCCTGGCGCTCGTCGGACGCGGGGGACTGCTGGACGAGTTGTGGGGCGTACGGCTGGACACGACCGTGTGGGCGATCCTGCTGGCGCACGTCTTCTTCAACTACGCCGTGGTCGTACGGACCGTCGGCGGGCTGTGGGGGCAGCTGGACCCGCGGCAGGAGGAGGCGGCGCGCATGCTCGGCGCGTCCCGCTTCCGGGCCTGGCGCACGGTCACCCTGCCGGCGCTCGGGCCCGCCGTGGCGGCCGCCGCGCTGATGGTCTTCCTGTTCACCTTCACCTCGTTCGGCGTGGTGCAGATCCTCGGCGGGCCGACCTTCTCCACGCTGGAGGTCGAGATCTACCGGCAGACCTCCGAGATCTTCGACCTGTCCACCGCCGCCGTCCTGACGATCGTGCAGTTCGTGGCGGTGGGCGCGATCCTCGCCGTGCACGCGTGGACGGTACGGCGCCGGGAGAGCGCCCTGCGGCTGGTGGACGCGGGTGGCACCGCCCGGCGGCCGCGCGGCGTGGGGCAGTGGGCGCTGCTGGCCGGGGTCCTCGCCACCGTCGCCGTCCTGCTGCTCCTCCCGCTCGCCGTGCTGGTGCAACGCTCCCTCGGCGGATCGGACTTCGGCTACTACCGGGCGCTGACGCGGGACGACGACACCTTCCTCGTGCCGCCGATCGAGGCGATCGGCAACTCACTGCAGTACGCCCTCGCCGCCACCGCCATCGCCGTCGTGATCGGCGCCCTGGCCGCCGCGGCCCTGGCCCGCAGGGACGCCGGCCGGCTGGTGCGCGGCTTCGACGCACTGCTGATGCTGCCGCTGGGCGTCTCCGCGGTGACCGTCGGCTTCGGCTTCCTGATCGCCCTGGACCGGCCGCCGCTGGACCTCAGGTCCTCGTGGATCCTGGTGCCGCTCGCCCAGGCGCTCGTGGGCGCCCCCTTCGTCGTGCGGACCATGCTGCCCGTGCTGCGGGCCGTGGACGCACGGCTGCGGGAGGCGGCGGCCGTGCTGGGGGCCTCGCCGTGGCGGGTGTGGCGCGAGGTCGATCTGCCCCTGGTGCGGCGGGCGCTGCTGGTCGCCGCCGGGTTCGCGTTCGCCGTGTCGCTCGGGGAGTTCGGGGCCACCGTGTTCATCGCGCGGCCGGACAACCCGACCCTGCCGGTCGCCGTGGCACGGCTGCTGGGGCGGCCCGGCGATCTCAACTACGGCCAGGCGATGGCTCTTTCGACGATTCTGATGGTGGTGTGCGCGGTGGCGCTGCTGGTGCTGGAGCGGCTGCGCACCGACCGGAGCGGGGAGTTCTGAATGCTGCTGAGCCTTGAAGACGCCACCGTCCGCTTCGGTGGGCGGGCCGTGCTCGACACCGTCGGCCTCGACGTCGCCGAGCACGAGGTCGTGTGCGTGCTCGGGCCGAGCGGCAGCGGCAAGTCGACACTGCTGCGGGTGGTGGCGGGACTGCAGGAGCTGGGCGCCGGACGGGTGCTGCTCGACGGGCGGGATCAGTCGGGGGTGCCCGCGCACCGGCGGGGCGTGGGGCTGATGTTCCAGGACCACCAGCTGTTCCCGCAGCGGGACGTGGGCGGCAACGTCGCCTTCGGGCTGCGCATGCACGGGGCGTCGAAGACCGAACAGGGCGCTCGGGTACGGGAGTTGCTGGAGCTCGTCGGCCTGCCGGGGGCCGCAGGCCGGGCCGTCGTCTCGCTGTCCGGCGGCGAGCAGCAGCGGGTGGCGCTGGCGCGCGCCCTGGCGCCCCGGCCCCGGCTGCTGATGCTGGACGAGCCGCTCGGCCAGCTCGACCGCTCGCTGCGGGAGCGGCTGGTCGTCGAACTCCGGGAGCTGTTCGGCCGGTTGGGCACGACCGTGCTGGCCGTCACGCACGACCAGGGCGAGGCCTTCGCGCTGGCCGACCGGGTCGTGGTGATGCGGGACGGGCGGATCGCCCAGTCCGGTACGCCGCTTGAGGTGTGGCAGCGGCCGGCCAACGAGTTCGTGGCCCGCTTCCTCGGCTTCGACAACGTGGTGGAGGGCACGATCGCGGGAGCGGCGGCCGACACCCCCTGGGGCAAGGTGCCGGTGCCCGAGGACGCCCCCCAGGGCACGCACGCCCTCCTGGTGCGCCCCGCGGGCGTCCGGCTCGTCCCGGCGGACGAGGGGCTGCGCTGCACGGTCGCCGCCCGCACCTTCAGGGGCACCCACGTCGCCGTACACCTCCAGCCGCCGGAGGCGCCCCGGCTGGAGGCGGCGTGCGCGCTGCGGGAGGCGCCCGAGGTCGGCGACACGGTCGGGGTGGAATTCGACGCCGCCGAAATCGTGGTGCTGAACTGATCACTCCCTCCGTATGGTGCGGGCATGACACTCCTTCCGCATGATCGCTACTGCGCCGAGATCGCCCACCAGGTCGCACAGCTGAGGGCGGTGGTGACCTCCGGGGCCGATCTGTCGGCCACCGTCCCCACCTGCCCCGACTGGACCCTGGAACAGCTCGTGCTGCACATGGGCGGCGTCCTGCGCTGGTCGGGGACACTGGTGCGGACGCGGGCACAGGAGAACATCGCCGACGAACTGGTGCCGCGCGGCGACGGCCCCGAGACCTCGGGCGACGCGGCCGCCCTCGACGCCTGGCTGGCCGAGGCCGGCGAACTGGTCGTGGGCGCGCTGCGCGAGGCCGGACCCGACGAGAAGGTGTGGAGCTGGGCCGGGGATCAGACCTCCGCCTTCTGGGCCCGCCGCATGGCCCACGAGATCACCGTCCACCGCGCCGACGCCACGCTCGCGGCGGGACTGCCGTACGACGTGGCCCCCGAGGTCGCCGCCGACGCGATCGACGAGTGGCTGGAGATCGTGCAGTTGATGGGCCGGCGCGGGGAGGCGGAGCAGCCGCTGCGGGCCGGCGGCAGCATGCACCTGCACGCCACCGACGCCGCGCCGGACGCGAACGCCGAGTGGCTCGTCGAGGGCACCGGTGAAGGCATCGTCTGGCGCCGCGGCCACGAGAAGGCGACCGTCGCCCTGCGCGGCCCGCTCACCTCGATCCTGCTCGCCCTCTACCGCCGACTGCCCCTGGACGGGCCGGGGTTGGAGGTCGTGGGGGACCGGGACGTGCTGGAGTTCTGGCTGGACCGGGCGACCTTCGGCTGAACACGACCGCGGCCCGTCCCCCGGGGATACGGGGACGGGCCGCAGCCTGTTGCGAAGTGCGGCGTCAGCGCGAGCTGTTCGCCCCGCGACGGCGCATGCCGAAGTAGACGGCGCCGCCGCCCACGACGACCAGGCCGCCCGCGATACCGGCGATCAGACCGGTGTTGGAGTTCGCACCGGTCTCGGCGAGGTTGGAGTCACCGGCCGCCGGGGACGGCTCGTTGTCGGTGCTGCCGGCCGGAGCGGTGCTGCTCTCCGAGGCCGACGGGGTCGGGGACTCGGACGCCGGGGTGGAGGCGGACTCCGACGGCGACGGGCTGGCCGGCGGGGTCGACTCGCCCTTGGAGCAGCCCTCGGCGGGGGTCGTCAGGTTCGGCGTGATGTCCTTGTCGACGATCGGGTGGTCCTTGTCCTTCCCGGCCGTGACGTGGACGCGGTACTCGGCCTTGGGCTGCCAGTCCTCGTTGAACGTGACGGTGACACCCTCGCGCGAACCGGTGACGTCCTGCTCACCGATCTGCTTCGCGTCGGCGCCGTTGCTCTCGAGGAACACGGTGATCGTGGCCGGGGTGCCGGAGGCGTCCTTGTCGGTGACGACGATGACGCCCTTGCCGCCGTCGCACTTGGCTTCGGCGGAGAACTCACTGATGTTGCAGGCGAGCGCGGAGCCCGCGGCGCTCACGGCGAGCGCGGTGGAAGCGGCGGCGACGCCCAGGATCTGCGCTGAACGACGCGCGGTGCGGCGAGTTATGGACACGTTTGCCCTTCACGGGAGGCACAACTGCGGGGGGTTGCAGGGGAGGTGGGGCGACGGTGAGGTGAGGCTCCACCATCCCCATGAGGCTCACAGGTCTATAAGCGTTCCATAAGGAGTGTCAATCCGAAGCCGGGCAAGGCGGGTTGGCTTTACTCTCTTATTAACCACCCAGGCGTTTCAACGCCGCCGGCGCCTCCTCGATCCGGTCAACGAGGGCGATACGGGACTCCATCGAGCGTTCCCGGGCGAGTGCCTGCAAGAGGGGCCAGGTCGGCAGCCGTTCCGTCCAGTGCTCCCGGTCGACCAGCACCATGGGCGTCGGCTCGCCCCGCGACTGGTAGTAGTTGGGCGTCGCGTTGTCGAATATCTCCTGTACGGTACCGGCCGCGCCCGGCAGGAAGATCACCCCCGCGTTGCACCGGGCCAGCAGGCCGTCCTCGCGGGTGGCGTTGGCGAAGTACTTGGCTATGTACGCGGCGAAGGGGTTCGGCGGCTCGTGGCCGTAGAACCAGGTGGGGATGCCGACCGAGTGGTTGCCCTTCGGCCAGCGGCCGCGCACCTCGAAGGCCGCCTGCGCCCAGTCGGTGATCGACGGCGTGAACGACGGCGCTCGGGCGAGGAGCCGGCAGGCCTCCTCCAGCATCTCGTCCTCGTAGGGCGCCGCGTACGCGCCCAGGTTCGCCGCCTCCATCGCGCCCGGTCCGCCGCCGGTGGCCACGGTCAGCCCGTCGCGGCTCAGTTCGCGGCCCAGGCGCGCGGCGCCCGCGTACGCCTCCGTGCCGCGTGCCATCGCGTGGCCGCCCATGACGCCCACCACCCTCGCCCCGCGCAGGAGTTCGTCCAGGGCGTCGGAGATGGAGTCGTCGTGCACGGCCCGCAGCATCGACGCGAAGATGTCGCCGTCGGCCTTGGTGGCCTGGAACCAGGCGTAGGCCAGGGCGTCCGGCGTCTGCTCGTACCCCTTCTCCAGCGAGGCGAACAGCTCGTCCGCCGTGTAGAGGTGCCCGCGGTAGGGATCGAAGGGCAGGGCCGGAACCGGCGGGAAGACGAGGGCGCCGTCGGTCCGGATCTTCTGCGCAGCGTCCTCCCGCATCGGGCAGCCGAGGAAGACCGCACCCGAGGTGTCGGTGGTGAGCAACTCCCGTGTACGGTCCGTCAGATCGACGGCCTGCACTCGGTAGCCGGCGAGGGTGCCGCGGGCCGAGACGGTCGCGTCGAAGTCCTCGAGCGTCTCGATCTCGCGTTCGTCGTGAGGGGCCGCATGGGCCGGGCTGGTCTGCACCCGGCCATGCTAAGGAGGGGAACGGCACCGGCGGGACGAGGAGTCCTGAGGAGGGAGGGGCCGGTATGGAGCTCAAGGACATCCTGGCCGACTGGCAGGACTACGACGTCGCGGCCTTTCGACTGGGCGTGTTCCTGGGCGTCTTCCCGCCCGACCAGCAATTCTCCGGGGTGAAGCGGATGTTCTGGACGGACGGATATCCGCTCGGCGACATGCTGGTGGACTTCCTCGACCGGATGGCTCAGGCCGGCGTTCTCCTCAAGGACGAGGAGGACGACCGGTACAGGTGGAACCCGGAGCACCCCGACCTGTCGTGAGGCCGGAGGTGTTCAGCCCTGGACCGCCGCCGGGTCCATCCACATGACCTCCCAGGTGTGGCCGTCGAGGTCGTCGAAGGCGCGGCCGTACATGAAGCCGTGGTCCTGGGTCTCGCCGGTCGCCGTGCCGCCCGCGGCGAGGGCCTTGTCTACGAGCTCGTCGACCTTCTCGCGGCTCTCGGCGCTCAGGCAGATCAGCGTCTCGCTCGTCTTCGTCGAGTCCGCGATCTCCTTCTTGGTGAAGTCCGCGTACCGCTGCTTGCTCAGCAGCATCGCGACGATGGTGTCGCTGATCATGACGCAGGCGCAGTCGTCGGTGCTGAACTGCGGGTTGATCGCGTAGCCGAGCTCCGTGAAGAACTTCTTCGACGCGTCGACGTCGGCGGTCGCCAGGTTCACGAAGATCATCTGCTGGTACATCGGGGTCTCTCCCATCGGGCGTTGCGTGCTGTTCGGTGGGTAGACCGCGGTGCCGCGCGCGACTCATCGGCGGTCGGGAGATTTTTCAAGGGAGATTTGTGCCCACGGGTTTTCAGCGGGTGAGGGGCAGGGCCGCCAGTTCGGCCACGAGCAGGGTGAGCGGGCCGAAGAGGGCCAGCAGGGCGGCGGCGCGGAGGGCGGCCGCGCTGCGCAGCACGGTGGCGGGGGCGCCCAGGCGCAGGAGGGCGGCCGTGGTGTCGGCCCTGGCCTGTCGGGCCTCGACGGCGGCGGTGAGGAGGGTGGCGATCGTGCAGCCGGTGACGAGGAGGGTGCCGAGGAGGGTGAGCGGGCCGAAGGCGGGCTCGTCCGGTTCCGGGATGTACAGGGCGGTCATGGCGTAGGCGGCGGAGGCCACCGCGCAGACGATGCCGAGGGGGCGGCCGATGCGGTCGGCCTCCTCCATGAGCACGCGGCCCGCGAGGAGACGCAGCGCGCCGGGCCGGGCGGACTGCAGGAGGCGGCCGGTGAGGTGGGTCAGGGCCGGGGCGGCGAGGGAGAGGCCCACGGCGGTGAGGAGGAGACCGGCGAGGACGGCCGGCGTGGTGGACGCCAGGTTGCCGGGCAGGGCGAGGGTGCGGTTGGACGCGGCCGCGGCGGCGTACGCCTCCACCGCGAGGCCCGCGGTGAGGGTGGCGACGCCCCAGGGCAGGCCGGCCGGGGGCTGGCGGGGTGCCTGGGGACCGTCGTGGCCGTCGGTGCCGGGTGCCGGCTGTGCGGTGTCCGGCTCCGGGGACGGCGCGTCACCCGCTCGCTCCGGGTGAGCGTCGGCCGCCCCGCCCGCGGACGGTGCCGCCGACAGCGGTCGCAGGCGCGCGCCGAAACGGCCGTACGCGCCGAAGGTCTCCCGGGTCGTCGACCTGCCGTAGGCGCCGAAGCGGCCGAAGGAGCGAGCCGCGCCCGGTGCCGGTTTCGTGCGGGTCTCCCGCGGCCTGAGCACCAGCATCACCGCCGCCGAGGCGATCACCGGCACCAGTGCCAGCAGCGTCAGGGCGGCCGGCAGCGGCAGCGGCTGGTCCGCCGCCAGCGACCGGGCCGCCGCCCCGTCGAAGGGCATGCCCGTCCGGTCGCCCCGCAGGTGCAGGAAGAACAGCAGGGCGGTCATCGAGCCCAGCGTGCAGGAAAGGGCCGTGGTGGTGGCGGAGATGGTCATCAGGCGGCCCGGTCCGAGGCCGATGGCGGACAGGCCCGGGCGGGGCCGGGTGGCGGGGTCCGTGCGGGCCACCGCCACCGCGAGGTGGACCGTGGCGGCCAGCGGGGTCAGGCACCAGGCCAGGCGGAACGCGGACGCGGAGGGGTGGTCGGGGTGGCCCATGGCGTAGCCGAGGGTGCACAGCAGGAGGAAGCCCGTGCCCGCCGAGGCCATGACCACCATCAGGCGGCGCAGGTGTACGGCGGGGTGGGCGCCGAGGGTCAGACGGAGAGCGAGCACGCGGCCCCCTGACCTTCCGTCTCGACCCCTTGCCCCGCGGGCTTCGCCGCTTGTCCTTCCGGCTCGGGCCCCTGGCCCTCCGGCCGGCCGCTCGCGCTCTCCGGTTCCGGCCCGCGGCCCGCGGCCCGCGCCCCCTGGCCCTCGGTCGCCGTTCGGCGGTCGTCCTGTCGCCGTCCTCGGCCCCGCGAGGCCGCCGTTCGGGCCTGTGGCTCCGTCGCTCTCGACTCCGGGGCCGGGAACGCCGGGAGGTGGAGGGTGTTGACCCGGCGGCCGTCCAGGAGGGACACGGTGCGGTCGGCGAGGGCCGCCGTCTCGGGGTCGTGGGTGGCCAGGACGACGGTGATGCCGTGCGAGCGGGCCGCGGCCGTCAGCGTCCGCAGCACGTGCGCGCGGTCCGCGCGGTGCAGCGGGGCCGTCGGCTCGTCGGCGAAGAGGACCGTAGGCGCGGGCGCCAGGGCCCGGGCGATGGAGACGCGCTGGCGTTCGGCCTGGGTGAGTTCGTGCGGGCGGTGGCGTGAGCGGTCGCCGACGTCCAGGCGCTCCAGCCACTCCAGGGCGGCCGTCTTGGCCCGGCGGCGGCCGGTGCCGCGCAGCATGAGGGGGAGGGCGGCGTTCTCCCACACGTTGAGTTCGGGGACGAGGGCCGGTGCCGGGTCGATCCAGCCGAAGCGGTCCCGGCGCAGGCGCTCACGGGTGAGCGGGCGCATCGTGTGGACGGGCACGCTGTTGAACCAGACCTCGCCGCGCTGGGCCGGTGCGAGCCCGGACAGACAGCGCAGCAGGGTGGTCTTGCCGCTGCCGCGCGGGCCGCTGACGGCGAGGATCTCGCCCTCCTGGACGCCGAGCGAGACGCCGAGGAGCGCGGGCGAGCCGTCGCTGTGCTGGAAGTGCAGGGCGCGTGCCCAGAGCACGTCGTTGTCCGGCGGGGCCACCATGGGCGTACACCTCGGTTCAGATCCGTTTTTGCCGTGCCAATCCCCCGTGCGGGGGAACGAAGACAGGGCCGATCGGTCACTCGCACGCTAGGCAGCCGTGGGCCGGAGGCCGGACAGCACACGGCCCCGGGCGCCCGTTCTCACTCGAACGGGCGGCACCGGGGCCGTTGTTGATCACAGAGTCAGCTCATCAGAGCTTCGTCCACGCCTCCGTCAGCGTCGCGCGCAGGATCTGCTCGATCTCGTCGAACGTCTCCTGGTTGGAGATCAGCGGCGGGGCGAGCTGGACCACCGGGTCGCCGCGGTCGTCGGCACGGCAGTACAGGCCGTTGTCGTAGAGCGCCTTGGAGAGGAAGCCGTACAGGACGCGCTCGGTCTCCTCGTCGTTGAAGGACTCCTTGGTGTGCTTGTCCTTCACCAGCTCGATGCCGTAGAAGAAGCCGTTGCCGCGGACGTCGCCGACGATCGGCAGGTCGTGCAGCTTCTCCAGGGTCGAGCGGAACGCGCCCTCGTTGTCCAGGACGTGCTGGTTCAGACCCTCGCGCTCGAACAGGTCGAGGTTGGCCAGGCCCACCGCGGCGGAGACCGGGTGGCCGCCGAAGGTGTAGCCGTGCAGGAAGGTGTTGTCGCCCTTGTAGAACGGCTCGGCCAGGCGGTCGGAGATGATGCAGGCGCCGATCGGGGAGTAGCCCGAGGTCATGCCCTTGGCGCAGGTGATCATGTCCGGCACGTAGTCGAACTTGTCGCAGGCGAACATCGTGCCGAGGCGGCCGAAGGCGCAGATGACCTCGTCGGAGACGAGCAGCACGTCGTACTGGTCGCAGATCTCGCGCACCCGCTGGAAGTAGCCGGGCGGGGGCGGGAAGCAGCCGCCGGCGTTCTGCACGGGCTCCAGGAAGACCGCGGCGACGGTGTCCGGGCCCTCGAAGAGGATCTGCTGCTCGATCTGGTCGGCGGCCCAGCGGCCGAAGGCCTCGGGGTCGTCGCCGAATATCGGGGCGCGGTAGATGTTGGTGTTGGGGACCTTGTGCGCGCCGGGGACCAGCGGCTCGAAGGGGGCCTTCAGGGCCGGCAGGCCGGTGATGGACAGGGCGCCCTGCGGGGTGCCGTGGTAGGCGACCGCGCGGGAGATGACCTTGTGCTTGGTGGGCTTGCCGACCAGCTTGAAGTACTGCTTGGCGAGCTTCCAGGCGGTCTCCACCGCCTCGCCGCCGCCGGTGGTGAAGAAGACCTTGTTCAGGTCGCCGGGGGCGTGGTCGGCCAGGCGCTCGGCGAGCTCTATGGCCTTGGGGTGGGCGTAGGACCAGACCGGGAAGAACGCCAGCTCCTGGGCCTGCTTGAAGGCGGTCTCGGCGAGCTCGGTACGGCCGTGACCGGCCTGGACCACGAACAGACCGGCGAGACCGTCCAGGTAGCGCTTGCCCTTGTCGTCGTAGATGTAGGTGCCTTCGCCCCGCACGATGGTGGGGACGGGGGAGTTCTCGTACGAGGACATGCGGGTGAAGTGCATCCACAAGTGGTCGTACGCGGTCTTGCTGAGGTCCTTCTGGCTCACGGTTATCGGGTTCCCCACATGTAGGTCTGCTTCTTGAGCTTGAGGTAGACGAAGCTCTCGGTGGAGCGCACGCCGGGCAGCGCCCGGATGCGTTTGTTGATGACGTCCAGCAGGTGGTCGTCGTCCTCGCAGACGATCTCGGCGAGGATGTCGAACGAGCCCGCGGTCATCACCACGTACTCGACTTCCGACATGTCCGTCAGCGCGTCCGCGATGGACTCGACATCGCCCTCGACGTTGACACCGACCATCGCCTGCCGGCGGAAGCCCACGGTGAGCGGGTCCGTGACGGCGACGATCTGCATCACGCCCTGGTCGAGCAGCTTCTGGACGCGCTGGCGCACGGCCGCCTCGGACAGGCCCACGGCCTTGCCGATCGCGGCGTACGGACGCCTGCCGTCCTCCTGGAGCTGTTCGATGATGGCGAGGGAGACGGCATCCAGGTGAGGAGTGCCGTTCCTGGACTCGCGGGTCGAGTCCCTGTGCTCTGCGCTTCGACTGGCCACGCCCTCACTCTGCACGACGTCTCGATAGTTCCGCAAGGGTGGACCTATGAAATTCGTTGTTTACGAGACCGAGACCTGCGGATTTCGCAGCCTTGGTGGGAACGGGGGTGTTGAAAACGTGGGCTTGCGGATTAGGGTGGGTGTCTCAGCCAATGGACACGTTGGATCCACTCGAACTTGGAGGGCCGGCAGTGAGCACCGAGCTGCGTCGTCTGCGCAACTACATCGACGGTGAGTTCCGGGACGCCGCCGACGGACGGACCACCGAGGTGGTCAACCCCGCGACCGGCGAGGCGTACGCGACCGCGCCGCTGTCCGGGCCGGCGGACGTGGACGCCGCGATGGCGGCCGCCGCCGCGGCCTTCCCGGGCTGGCGCGACACGACCCCGGCCGAGCGCCAGAAGGCCCTGCTGAAGATCGCGGACGCCTTCGAGGAGCGCGCCGAGGAACTGATCGCGGCGGAGGTCGAGAACACGGGCAAGCCCATCGGCCTGACGCGGTCCGAGGAGATCCCGCCGATGGTCGACCAGATCCGCTTCTTCGCGGGCGCGGCGCGGATGCTGGAGGGCCGGTCGGCCGGCGAGTACATGGAGGGCCTGACCTCCATCGTCCGCCGCGAGCCGGTCGGCGTCTGCGCGCAGGTCGCGCCGTGGAACTACCCGATGATGATGGCGGTGTGGAAGTTCGCGCCGGCGATCGCGGCCGGCAACACGGTCGTACTGAAGCCCTCGGACACCACGCCGGCGTCGACCGTGCTGATCGCGGACATCATCGGCGGCATCCTCCCCAAGGGTGTCTTCAACGTCATCACGGGCGACCGGGAGACGGGTCGGCTGATGGTCGAGCACCCGACCCCGGCGATGGCCTCCATCACCGGTTCGGTGCGCGCGGGCATGCAGGTCGCGGAGTCGGCGTCGAAGGACCTCAAGCGGGTCCACCTGGAGCTCGGTGGCAAGGCGCCGGTCGTCGTCTTCGAGGACACCGACATCGCCAAGGCCGTCGAGGACATCTCCGTGGCGGGCTTCTTCAATGCCGGGCAGGACTGCACGGCGGCCACGCGCGTGCTCGTGCAGGAGGGCATCCACGACGAGTTCGTGGCGGCGCTGGCGAAGGCCGCCGCCGAGACCAAGACCGGGCAGCCGGACGACGAGGACGTGCTGTTCGGGCCGCTCAACAACCCCAACCAGCTCAAGCAGGTCTCCGGGTTCATCGAGCGGCTGCCCGCGCACGCCAAGGTCGAGGCCGGCGGCCACCAGGTCGGCGAGAAGGGCTACTTCTACGCCCCGACCGTCGTCTCCGGACTGAAGCAGGACGACGAGATCATCCAGAAGGAGGTCTTCGGCCCCGTCATCACCGTGCAGTCCTTCTCGGACGAGGACCAGGCGGTGGAGTGGGCCAACGGCGTGGAGTACGCGCTGGCGTCGTCGGTGTGGACCCGCGACCACGGCCGGGCCATGCGGATGTCGAAGAAGCTGGACTTCGGCTGCGTGTGGATCAACACGCACATCCCGCTGGTGGCGGAGATGCCGCACGGCGGGTTCAAGAAGTCCGGTTACGGCAAGGACCTCTCGGCCTACGGCTTCGACGACTACACGCGGATCAAGCACGTCATGACGTCGCTGGACGCCTGAGCGGTATCGCTGGGCGGGGGACCGGACATCGACAAGGTGTCCGGTCCCTTCGCCGTTCTCCTCGACGCAGCGTCGATTGTCGGTGCACGGACGAGAGCGCCATGCTGCGGCCATGCCCCTCACACCGAAGAACCGTGCGCTTCCCCGCAACAACCGTGCGCTCGCCCGCCGTTCGCTGCTGCTCGCGCTCCTCGGCGGGGTGGCCGGCTGCGGGGTGCCCGCCGCCTACGTGCGGCCCGGCGAGCGTGCCGTCCCGGACCTGTCGGCCCGTCAGCGGAAACTGACCTGGGCGAACTGGCCGTTGTACATCGACACCGACGACGACCACCCCGACCGGCGCCCGACGCTCGAGGCGTTCGAGAAGCGCACCGGGATCTCGGTGACGTACACCGAGGAGATCAACGACAACGACGAGTTCTTCGGCAAGATCAGCCCGGCGCTGATGAACCACCAGCAGACCGGCCGCGACCTGATCGTCATGAGCGACTGGATGTGCGCGCGGTTCGTCCGGCTGGGCTGGGTCCAGCGGATGGACCGGGCGAAGCAGCCGAACGTCGCCGCGCACCTCGACCCGCTGCTGCGCTCGCCCGCCTTCGACCCGGGCCGCCGGTACACGGTGCCGTGGCAGTCGGGCATCACCGGCATCGCGTACAACCGCAGGAAGCTCGGCCGCGAGATACGCAACGTCTCCGACCTGTGGGCGGGCGACCTCAAGGGGCGGGTGACGCTGCTGTCCGGGCTGGACGAGGCGTTCGCGCTGCTGATGCAGGGCAACGGGGTCGACATCACCCGATGGACGGCCGCGGACTTCCACAAGGTCTGCGACCAGGTGGAGAAGTACGTCGCGACCGGTCACATCCGCCGCTTCACCGGCAACGACTACACCAAGGACCTGGTCACCGGAGACGTCCTGGCCTGCCAGGCGTACTCCGGTGACGTCATCCAGCTGCGGGCCGACAACCCCGACATCCGGTTCGTGGTGCCCGAGGAGGGCGGCGAGCTGTGGTCGGACTCCCTGATGATCCCGGACCGGGCGCTGCACAAGCGCAACGCCGAGCGGCTCGTCGACCACTACTACGACCCCGAGGTCGCCGCCGAACTCGCCGCCTGGGTCAACTACGTCTGCCCCGTACCCGCCGCCCGGGACGTCCTCGCCGCCGCCCGGTACAAGGACACCGCGGCCCTCGCCGAGAACGCGCTGATCTTCCCGGACGCCGCGATGCGCAAGCGGCTCGTGATCGCACGGGACATCACGTCGAGGGAGCGGGTGGAGTTCGCGAAGCGGTGGAACGCGATCGTGGGGCTGTGAGCGGACGGCCGCGCGTCCCCGTCAGGCGCGGGTCATGCGGATCGCCGCGATGTCGAACTGCAGGCGCACCTTCTCGCTCACCATGGCACCGCCCTCGGCCAGCCGCTGGTTGTAGGTCAGGCCCCATTCGGAGCGGTTGATGGTGGTCGTGCCGTCGAAGCCGACCCGCTCGTCCCCGAACGCGTCGGTGACATGGCCGATGTAGGTGAGCTCCAGGTCGACCGGGCGGGTGACCTTCTTGATGGTGAGGTCGCCCGTCATGCGGTAGACATCGTTTCCCACCAGGCGTACGGCCGTGCTGACGAACCGCATCTGCGGGTAGGAGCGGGCGTCCAGGAAGTCGCGGCCGACGAGGTGGGCGTCGCGCTGCTCCACACCGGTGTCGACGGACGCGGTGTTCAGGACGATCTCGGCCCGTGAGCGCGAGGGGTCGTTGCCGTCGAAGTACAGACGGCTGTCGAACTCCGCGAACGACCCGCGCACGGTGGTCACCAGGGCGTGCCGGACGGAGAAGCCGATCCGGCTGTGCGCGGGGTCGACGACCCACTCCCCGGTCAGGGACGCGAGGGACGGGTCCGGCACTCCGGCCGGTGCCGACTGCTGCTGACCGGGCCTGCGTTGGGGGAGCGGCGCGGCCGTGGGGGCGGGGGCGGTGGGGGGAGCCGGGCGGCGCTGGGACGACGCACGGGTGAACAGGTTCATGATTCACGTACTTACGTCATGTCAACTACGGCCGCAAGTCTCCTTGGCAACCCGCACACACGGTCGTCACGAATTGCCCCCGGACGTGGAGAAGTTCTCCGCCCCTCCGCCAAGAGGCCTCGGCCGCACGGAGGTTGGGGCGTGACGCACGGACCACCACCTCATCGGCTTTGCCATCTCTTTACAACCTGCCCGGTCTTCGCCTCGTCTCTCCGCTCGATCCACCACACAGCCCGCCGGCCGACCACCGGCCGGGCGGACCGACGAAAGTGAGACCCACTCATGCGCCGAACCGGCCTCAGTGCCCTGGCACTCGCCTGCACCGCCGTACTGGCGGGCGCGGTCCCCGCGTTCGCCGACGGGGCGTCCCGGACCCCCTCTCCCGTGCCGAGCGCCGCCAGGCCGACCGAGCGGCCCGCCTCCAGCACCCCGCCCTCCACGGTCCCGAGCACCTCCGGCCGCGGCGCGAGCGCCGAGCCGACCCGGGCACCGTCCCGCGACCAGGTCTCCGTCGTGCCCAGCGGAGCCCCCGACACCGGTGTCGCCGACACCTCTTCGGGCTCCGGGGGCGCGCTGATCGGCGGCGGTGCCGCCGCGGCCGTCGTCGTGGGCGGCGGCGCCGTCCTCCTCGTGCGCCGCCGGCGGGCGCACGGGGCATGAGGCCGCTCGCCGGGCGCGTTCTCGCCGCCACGGCGCTGGCCGCCCTGCTCGTGGGCTGCGGCGGCGGTGGGGGGAACTCCGCCGGGCACCTCGCGAGCACCCCGTCGCCCTCCGCCCCGCCACCGTCCTCCGCCCCGCCGCCGGCGAAGTCGGTGGCCGCGGTGGGGCGATCGGTCCCGGTGGGGCTGCGGATACCGGCCATCGGGGTCGACACCCCGGTGCTGCGGCTGGGCCTGGCCGCGGACGGCACCGTGCAGGTCCCACCGGTGCAGGCACACGACCGGGCGGGCTGGTACCGCCACTCGCCGACGCCGGGCCAGAAGGGCCCGTCCGTGATCCTCGGACATGTCACGGTCGGCGCCTACGGGGACGGCGTCTTCCGGCACCTGAAGGATCTGCGCTGGGGCGAGCGGATCGAGGTGCGCCTGGAGAACGGCACCGATGCGGTGTTCGCCGTCACTGACGTCCGTACGGTCGCCAAGGCCGACTTCCCCACCAAGCAGGTGTACGGCGACGTGGACCGGCCCGAGTTGCGGCTGATCACGTGCGGGGGAGCCCGTACCGGAGACGGCTACCGCGACAACGTGATCGTCTTCGCGTCGCTGACCTCCGCGCGCCGCTGAACCGCGTCACAGAACCCGGGCCGGGGCAACGTTCCGCACCGGCCCGGGCTCTTCCCCACCGAGCCGCCCCGAACCCCCACGACCATGGAGAACGTTGAAACGCTCCCGCGAGAAGGCCGCGTCCGAGCTGTTCGCCGCCCTCTATCCGCGCCTCGCCGGCTGGGTCCGCCGGCTGGTCGACGACGACGAGACCGCGCACGAGATCGCCTCGGAGGCCTTCACCCGCCTGTGGGCCCGCTGGACCACCGTGGCGGAGCCGAACGGCTTCCTCTACGTCACCGCGGCCAACATCGTCCGCGACCACTGGCGCAAGCTGGAGCGCGAACGCCGGGCCGTACGCCGCGCGAAGACCGAGGCGGCGGTGACCCCGCACCCCGAGCAGACGGACCCCTCGGTGCGCCTGCTCGTGCAGTCCCTCCCCGAACGCCTGCGCGTGCCGATCCTGCTCCACTACTACGCTGACATGCCGATCCGGGAGGTGGCCGCGCTCACCGGACGCCGGGAGGGGACCGTCAAGGCGGACCTCCACGCGGCCCGCGAACTGCTCCGCGCCCACCTGAGGAGAAGCGTTGATCACACACTCTGACGAGGGCCCGGACATCGACCCCGAGGACCCGCTCACGATCCTGCTCCGGCCGCCCGCCGGGCACCTCGGCGCGCCCCCCGGCCGCTACCGGGCCATCCGCCGCGGCGCGGCCCGCCGCCGCCTCCTCAAGGCCGCCGCCGGCGCGGCCCTGACCTGCGGTGTGGCCGCCCTGGCTCTCCTGCCCCTGCGGCTGTCGGCGTCGGACACCCGCCCGTCCTCCCCGGTGGCTCCCCTGGCCCCGCCGCCGGCGAGCAGTCCCTCGACGCGGCCGACCGACTCGCCCTCTCCCCGCCCGTCCAGCCCCAGCACCACCCCGGACGCCCGCACCGGAAGGCAGCCCACGCGCCCCACCGAGCCGTCCCGGGCCGTTCCCCGCACCTCCTCCCCGACCCGGTCCACCCGTACGCCGACGAGCGTTCCCTCGATCGAACCGTCCGCGGCCCGCAGCGCACCGGTGGCGTCACCCGGGCAGAGCGGGAGGCGATAGCCCGGCAGAGCGGGCATCGAGAGGCGGGACCCGCTTTTTGAACGTGTTCAACAACGGCGTACGCTGCCCCCATGAGCGACAGAGCCGCCCTGCTGAAGGGCATCCGCGTCTGGTTGGTCCTCTTCGTCGTCTGCCTGGTGCTCAGCGGCGCCACGGCCTTCCCGCTGGTGCACGAACTGCACTGGACCGAGGACCTGTTGCGGTCGCTGTCCGTGCCGCGGTACCTGCCCGCGCTCACGGACTGGATCGAGCACGTCCGGCGCGGGCTCGACACCGCCGACTCCGACTACCCCTTCCTCCTCTACGGCACGGACTGGCTGGCCTTCGCCCACCTCGTCATCGCGGTCGCTTTCTACGGGCCGTACCGCGACCCGGTCCGCAACATCTGGGTCGTCGAGTTCGCGATGATCGCCTGCGCCGGGATCATCCCGCTCGCGCTGGTCTGCGGGCCGATCCGCGGCATCCCCTTCTGGTGGTCGGTGATCGACATGTCGTTCGGGGTGTTCGGAGTGATCCCGCTCTACGTCGTCCGCAAGAAGATCAAGCGGCTGGAGCAACTCGCCCCGTACACCTCAGCGGTTGAAGGCGGGGTAGGCGAAACGCTCGGCGGTGGCCTGGCCGTCGCCCTTGGCATCGGTGGAGTCGACGGAGTAGACGAGGGTGCGGGAGAGGTCGCGGGTGGCGGCGATCACCGTGGCGTAGCCGGGGCGTGAGCCGGTCTTGCCCCAGATCACCCTGCCGTGGAGCTCGAACCGCTCCAGCGCCGCCGCGTACCGCGCGCCGGGCACGTCGGGGAGCGTGAACATCTCCCGCAGCTGCGGCTCGGGCACCACCCGGCCGCGGAAGAGCCCCACCAGCAGCCTCTGGAGGTCGGCGGTCGTGGAGATCAGGTCGCCGGCCGCCCAGCGGTCGGACATGTTCCAGTCGGTCACGTCCGTCAACTCGCCGCCGATCCAGTCGTATCCGCGGTTGTGCGGTCCGTGGATACGGGGGTCGGCGCCGACGGGGAACGAGCTGGCGCGCATGCCGAGCGGCCGGAAGATCCGCACCGCGGCCTGGTGGGCGTACGAGTCGCCGGTCACCTTCTCGATGAGCAGGCCGAGCACGGTGTAGTGGATGTTGCCGTAGTCCTGGCGCGTGCCGGGGTCGTGCGCCGGTCCCTCGGCGACGGAGGCCGCCACGACCTGCCGCGGGGTCAGCGTCTCGAACCGGTGCGGGTAGCCCTCCTCGACGGTGTCGCCGAGGGAGGCGCCCGGCCCGAGGCCGCTGGTGTAGTTCAGCAACTGCCGTACGGTGATGGGTTTGAAGTCCGCGGTGAGCAGGCCGGGCAGGTAGTGCTGCACGGTGCCGTCGAGGTCGATGCGGCCCTCGGCGGCCAGCTGGAGCACGATCGCCGCGGTGACCACCTTCGTCACCGAACCGGCCCGGAAGCGGCCGTTCTCCAGGGCCGGCGCCCCGGTGCGGACGTCCCGGACGCCCGCCGTCCCCTTCCATGTCCCGTCGCCGCCGACCCGGAGGAGCGCGGCGGTCGCGTCCGCGTCGGGAAGGCCGGCGATCGCGGCGCGCAGGGCGTCGGCGTCGGGTCCGGAGCTGTGGTGCGCGGGCGCCGCCGCGGGGGCGGCGAACGCGGGGGCGGCCAGGGGGCCGGCCGCCAGGGCGAGGGTGAGGGAGGCGGCGAGAGCGGTCGAGACGCGGGCACGCATGGGCTGCTCCGGAGGTTTCGGCGGTGGGTGACGAGATCATCCTCAGCCGGTGCGGGCCGACGGGGATCGTCGGCGAGGAGGGGGTGGACCCCCGAGGACTCCCGGAGCAAGTCCCTTACGCAGCAGTGGAGTTGTGGGGGATGGCCCCTACGGGAAGCAGCTTCGCGTCGCGGCGGTGCCTCAGCGTTCGCGGGTGGAGGGCGCTTCCCGCAGCGCGCACAGGACGTCGACGCGGTTGGTGGTGATGGAGTCGACGCCCAGGTCGATCAGGCGGCGCATCGAGCGGCGGGTGTCCGGGGTCCAGACGGAGAGCAGCAGACCGTCGCGGTGCACCCGGGCCGCCAGGGCGCGGTCGACCAGCGAGAAGCGGTAGTTGAGCCAGCGCGGGCGCACCGCCTCCAGCAGCACGGGGCGGGCGGGCGCGAGCGTGCTGCGGGTCAGCGCGATCTCCGCGGACGGGTCGGCCGCCCGCACGGCGAGCATCTCCTGGGCGCCCGCGCAGTAGTACACCCGCTCTCCCGCTCCGGCCTCCCGCACGGCGTCCACGACCCGGCGGGCCTCCCGCACGTCCCGGGTGCCGGGCAGGTCGATCATCACCCGGCTGCCCTCGGTGGCGGCCAGGGCCTCGGCGAGCGTCGGGATCCGGCCGCCGGTCAGCCCGCGGACCTCGTCCGCGGACAGCGACCGCAGCGGCCGGTCGTGCTCCCACAGCCGCTTGAGCGTCGCGTCGTGCAGCAGCACGGGGACGCCGTCCCTGGTCAGGCGTACGTCGATCTCGACGGCGTCCGCGCCCAGGTCGAGCGCGGAACGCAGCGAGTCGATCGTGTTCTCGCGGACGCGGTACGGGTCGCCCCGGTGGGCCACGGCGGTCAGCTTCTGCATGGGCCCATTGTGGTGGCCCGCGACGGCGGGACGCGTCAGGGGGCCAGCCACGCCGAGGTGTAGGCGTCGATCTCCTCGCGGATGCGGGTCTTGCCGGGCTCGTCCAGGAAGGAGACGTCGACCGCGTTCTTCGCGAGGGCGGCGACGCCCCGCTCGTCGAGGTCCAGCAGACGGGCCGCGACCGCGTACTCGTTGTTCAGGTCTGTGCCGAACATCGGCGGGTCGTCGGAGTTGATCGTCACCACGATCCCGGCCTTCACGAACTCCTTGACCGGGTGCTCGTCGAGGGTGCGGACCGCACGGGTGGCGATGTTGGAGGTCGGGCAGACCTCCAGCGGGATGCGGTGCTCGGCGAGGTGGGCGAGGAGCTTCGGGTCCTGGAAGGAGTGCGTGCCGTGCCCGATGCGCTCGGCGCGCAGATGGGTGAGCGCGTCCCACACCGTTTCCGGGCCGGTGGTCTCACCGGCGTGCGGCACGGAGTGCAGTCCGGCGGCGATGGCCCGGTCGAAGTACGGCTTGAACTGGGGCCTCGGCACGCCGATCTCGGGCCCGCCGAGCCCGAAGGAGACCAGTCCCTCGGGGCGCAGCCGGTCGTCGGTGGCGAGCCGGGCCGTCTCCTCGGCCGACTCCAGGCCCGCCTCGCCGGGGATGTCGAAGCACCAGCGCAGCACCGTGCCGAACTCGGCCTCGGCCGCCTTGCGGGCGTCCTCGATCGCGTCCATGAAGGCCCGCTCGTCGATGCCCCGGCGGGTGGAGGAGAACGGCGTGATGGTCAGCTCGGCATAGCGCACCTGCTGCCGGGCCAGGTCCCGGGCCACCTCGTACGTCAGCAGACGTACGTCCTCGGGGGTGCGGATGAGGTCGACGACCGACAGGTACACGTCGATGAAGTGGGCGAAGTCGGTGAAGGTGAAGTAGTCGACCAGGGCCTCGGGGTCGGTGGGGACCTTGGAGTCGGGGTGGCGGGCGGCCAGTTCGGAGACGATCCGGGGGGAGGCGGAGCCGACGTGATGGACGTGGAGTTCGGCCTTCGGCAGTCCGGCGATGAAGGGGTGCAGGTCGCGGTGGTCGGTCAAGGTTCCTCCCCGGGAACGGCGTCCGGTGCCCTGCGGGTCCGGGACGCGAGTGATCGGCTGATCGGTGAATCGTGGTCATCGTAGACAGGGCCCTCGCGGGGCCGGGCCCCGGCGGCGGCCGCCGCCCTGGATGGGCCGGGGTCGCGCGGGTGGGGCACCGGCCCGTCGTACCGGCAGGTCGAGGCTTTACCATGGCCGGACGATCGACTGAGGGGGACAGGGACGTGGCGGATCAGACACAGCCGGGTGGGGGCGCGGCGCCGGAGGATGATCCGTGGGCGCCGCCCGAGCGCAAGACGTCGCTGGACAAGGGGCCGCGGGCCCAGACGCCCGGCTCGCCGCAGCCGCCCTCCGTGCACGACCAGGCGACGATGACGTCCGTGCCCTCCGACGGATTCGCCCCGCCCGGAGCGGGCACGCCCGCCCCCGGAACCCCCGGAGTCGGAACGCCGGGCCCCGGAACGCCCGGAGTCGGAACGCCGGGCCCTGGAACCCCCGGGGTCGGAACACCTGCTCCGGGATCCCCCGGCTACGGCTACCCCGGTCCCGGTACGCCCGCCTACGGAGCCCCCGGCTACGCCCCGCCCGGCGCGGGCGCCGCCCCCGAGGGTTGGTCCGAGTCCGCCGTGCCGCCGCCCCCCATAGCGCCCACCGGCCCGGGACAGCACGGCCCCGGGGGGCCCGGCGGGTACGGCTATCCCGCCTACCCGCAGGGCTACGGCTGGCCCGGTATGCAGGCGCCCCCGCAGAACGGCCTGGGCACGTCGGCGATGATCCTGGGCATCCTGTCGTGCTGCCTGTTCTGCCTCTACGGCATCGTCTCCCTCGTCCTCGGCATCCTCGCCGTGATCCTCGGCGTCAAGGGCAAGCGGCGGGCGGACCGCGGTGAGGCCGACAACCGCGGCCAGGCGCAGGCCGGCTTCGTCACCGGCATCGTCGGTATCGTGCTCGGCCTCGCCACGATCGCCCTGATCGTCTTCGCGATCGTGGCCGCCGTCAACGACGAGCGGAACAACACCGTGGACGACGGCCCCGCGTACAACTCCGCCCCCAGCGTCTCGGCGCCGCTGCTCGTCCAGGACTGACGCGGCCACGGCGGCGGCCGCCGCCCCGGACTCACGGAGACCGGGGTGGGCTCACCCCCGCCGCAGCCGCTCGCGGGCCTCCATCAGGGCGAAGCCCAGCAGGTTCGGTCCGCGCCAGCGCTCCGGGTCCGTCGCCGCCTCGTCGTCGGCCGCGAGGCCGATGCCCCACACCCGGTCGACCGGGCTCGCCTCCACCAGCACCCGGTCCCCGGTGTTCAGCAGGAACGCCCGCAGCTCCGGATGCGCGGCGAACTTGTGGACGCTGCCCTCGACGACGACGGCGAACCGCTCGCGCCGCCATGTCTCCTCGTCGAAGCCGCGTACCAGCCGCCCCTCCTTCTTGGCCTGCGAGGGGTGCCCGGCGGCCAGAATGCGGCGCTCGGCCTCCGCGTCGGCGAACAGCCGCGCCTTGCACGCCATCATCCAGTGCTCAGCGGTCCCATAGGTCACTCCGTCCACGGTGAACGGCGCCCGCCACCACTGACTCAGGCAGCTCGCGCCGATCCGTCCGTCCGGCAGCGGACGGTGCCCCCAGAAATGCAGGTACTTCACCCTCGACCCCGCGTGAACCTCCCTGACCAGGGCTTCCCGCGAATCGATCTTCCCCGTGATCCTTTCCATGCACGCGAGTCTCGCAGCCACCACTGACACTCCGTCCCCCCTTTTCCGCGCTCACTCGACACCTGGTCGACAGATTCCGTCGCGTAACCGAAAGGCAACAACGGAATCACTTGTAGGACCGCTATTGCTCTGTCAGGATCGGCACTCAAATCGAGCTGGAGCTACGCCACCCGCCCCCTTTGGACGCGGGGCGACGGCGGAGGAGAGCGACATGCAGAACCCGGGCACGCCCACCCCGGAACGATTCCCCGCGCAGGACCGCTTCGCGGACGGCGCGCAGTTCATCGCGGGCCGCCTCACCAAGGGCACGTCCGGCCGCACGCACGCCGTCGTCGACCCGGCGACCGGCGAGGAGGTCTTCACCTACGAACTGGCCGGCACCGACGACGTGGACGCCGCCGTCGCCGCCGCCCGCGCGGCGTTTCCCGGCTGGGCGGGCCTGACCCCGGGCGAGCGCTCGGACGCCCTGCACCGGTTCGCCGCCGTGCTCGCCGACCGCGCCGAGGACTTCGCCCGCGCCGAGTCCCTGCAGTGCGGAAAGCCCTTGAAGCTGACCCGCGAGTTCGACGTGCCGGGCACCATCGACAACACCGCGTTCTTCGCGGGCGCCGCCCGGCACCTGCAGGGACAGTCCGCCGGCGAGTACTCCGGCGACCACACCTCGTACGTCCGGCGCGAGCCCATCGGCGTGGTCGGCTCCATCGCGCCCTGGAACTACCCCCTCCAGATGGCCGCCTGGAAGATCCTCCCGGCGATCGCCGCGGGCAACACGATCGTGCTCAAGCCCGCCGAGCTCACCCCGCTCACCTCGCTGATGTTCGCGCAGGCCGCCACCGACGCCGGCATCCCGGACGGTGTCGTCAACATCGTCACCGGCACCGGCAGGGAGGCCGGCGAGCACCTCGTCGGGCACCCCGACGTCGCGATGACCTCCTTCACCGGCTCCACCGCCGTCGGCAAGCGCGTCGCCGAGATCGCCACCGCGACCGTCAAGCGCCTGCACCTGGAGCTCGGCGGCAAGGCCCCCTTCGTCGTCTTCGACGACGCCGACCTGGAGGCGGCCGTGCACGGCGCCGTCGCGGGCGCCCTCATCAACACCGGGCAGGACTGCACGGCCGCCACGCGCGCGTACGTGCAGCGGCCCCTGTACGACGCCTTCGTCGAGCGGACGGCCGCCCTGATGGAGACCGTCCGGCTGGGCGACCCGTTCGCCCCCGGCACCGACCTCGGCCCGCTCATCTCCCATGTGCAGCGCGACCGGGTCGCCGGCTTCGTCGAGCGGGCGCGTTCCTACGCGCGCGTGGTCACCGGCGGCGAGGCGCCCGACGGCGAACTCGCCAAGGGCGCCTACTACCGGCCTACCCTGGTCGCGGACGTCGCCCAGGACAGCGAGATCGTCCAGTCCGAGCTGTTCGGCCCGGTGCTGGTGGTCCTGCCGTTCGACAGCGACGACGAGGGCATCGCCCTCGCCAACGACACCCCGTACGGCCTCGCCGCCTCCGCCTGGAGCCGGGACGTCTACCGGGCCAACCGCGCCACCCGCGAGATCAAGGCGGGTTGCGTCTGGGTCAACGACCACATTCCGATCATCAGCGAGATGCCCCACGGCGGGTACAAGGCGTCCGGCTTCGGCAAGGACATGTCCTCGTATTCGTTCGAGGAATACACGCAGATCAAGCACGTCATGTTCGACAATACGGCGGTGGCCCGCAAGGACTGGCACCGCACGATCTTCGGGGACCGATAGCAGCAGAACAGGCCGCCCGACCCGCGGCCGCCACTCCCGAAAGGGCACCACGCGCATGGAGCAGTACGAGCCCGACCGCCTGTCGCCGGTCGTGGCGGCCGCGATGCGGCGCAGCCTTCGCAACGGCCGGGCGGCGATGACCCGCCGGTCCCTGATGCGTGCCTCCGCCGGCGGCGCGCTCGCCCTCGGCGGTCTCGCGACGCTGAGCGGCTGCGGCATCCCCGCCGCCGGCAAGACCAGCGGCGGAGTGTCCGCCGACGACCACTCGGCCAAGGAGAAGGTGGTGAACTTCTCCAACTGGCCCGAGTACATCGACGTGGACGACAGCGAGAAACACCACCCGACGCTGGACGCGTTCCGCAAACGGACGGGCATCTCGGTCAAGTACACCGAGGACATCAACGACAACGACGAGTTCTTCGGCAAGATCCAGCCGCAGCTCGCCGCCGGCCAGGACACCGGCCGGGACCTGATCGTCCTCACCGACTGGCTGGCCGCCCGCATGATCCGGCTCGGCTACGTGCAGAAGCTGGACTCCTCGAACCTGCCGCACGCCTACGCCAACCTCTCGGAGCAGTTCCGCAGCCCCGACTGGGACCCGGGCCGCGCCTACTCGTACGTCTGGCAGGGCATCTCCACCGTCATCGCGTACAACAAGAAGGCCCTCGACGGCGTCGAGGTGAAGTCGATCTCCGACCTGCTGGACAACCCCAAGCTCAAGGGCCGGGTCGGGTTCCTGACCGAGATGCGCGACTCCGTCGGCATGACCATGCTGGACATGGGCAAGGACCCGGGGAAGTTCACCGCCGACGACTACGACGCGGTCATCGCCCGCCTCCAGAAGGCCGTCGACAAGGGCCAGATCCGCCGCTTCACCGGCAACGACTACACGTCCGACCTCACCAAGGGCGACTTCGCCGCGTGCGTCGCCTGGGGCGGCGACATCGTGCAGTTGCAGGCGGACAACCCGGACGTCGGCTATGTCATCCCCGACAGCGGCTACATGACGTCGACCGACAACATGCTGATCCCCAACAAGGCCCGGCACAAGACGAACGCCGAACGGCTCATCGACTACTACTACGAGCTCGAACCGGCCGCCGAACTCGCCGCCTACATCAACTACGTGAGCCCGGTCGCGGGCGTGGTGCCCTACCTCGCCAAGATCGACAAGTCGGCGGCGAAGAACCCGCTGATCGTTCCCGACAAGGCCATGCAGGCGAAGTCCCACGCCTTCCGCTCGCTGAGCGCGAAGGAAGAGACGGCTTTCCAGCAGAAGTTCGCGAAGCTCACAGGGGCGTGACGAAGATGACGACGACAGACAACAGCGGCGACGTCCGCCTCTCCGGTATCAGCAAGACGTACGACAACGGCTTCACCGCGGTCCGGCCGCTCGACCTGACCGTCCCCCAGGGCTCCTTCTTCGCCCTGCTCGGCGCCTCCGGCTGCGGCAAGACGACCACCCTGCGCATGATCGCCGGCCTGGAGGAGCCCACCACGGGCGCCGTCCACCTCGGCGACCAGGAGGTCACCAACCTGCCGCCGTACAAGCGCCCGGTGAACACCGTCTTCCAGTCCTACGCCCTCTTCCCGCACCTCGACATCTTCGAGAACGTCGCCTTCGGTCTGCGCCGGCGCGGCATCAAGAGCGTGAAGAAACAGGTCGAGGAGATGCTGGAGCTGGTCCAGCTCGGCGAGCAGGCGCGCAAGAAACCGCACCAGCTCTCCGGTGGCCAGCAGCAGCGCGTGGCCGTGGCCCGCGCCCTGATCAACCACCCCAAGGTGCTCCTGCTCGACGAGCCCCTCGGCGCCCTCGACCTGAAGCTGCGCCGCCAGATGCAGCTGGAGCTCAAGCGCATCCAGACCGAGGTCGGCATCACCTTCATCCACGTCACGCACGACCAGGAGGAGGCCATGACCATGGCCGACACGGTCGCCGTGATGAACGCGGGCACCGTCGAGCAGCTCGGCTCGCCCGCCGACCTGTACGAGAACCCGCAGACGACGTTCGTCGCCAACTTCCTCGGCACCTCCAACCTGATCGAGGCCGAGGTCGACACCAAGAGCGGCGACGACATCGTGCTGCGGGCGGGCGGCGGCAAGCTGGTGCTGCCCGAGGCGCGCTGCTCCGCGCCCACGACGGCCGGCGGCAAGGTGCTGGTCGGGGTGCGGCCGGAGAAGATATCCCTCACCCACGCCGACGACGCCGGCGAGATCGCCGAGGGCCGCAACCGCATCACCGGCCGGATCGCCGACTCCTCCTTCATCGGCGTCTCCACGCAGTACGTCATCGACAGCCCGGTCTGCCCCGAGTTCGAGGTCTACGCCCAGAACATAGACCGCGACGCCCGGCTCGTGCCCGGCGCCGAGGTGGTCCTGCACTGGAACCCGGCGCACACCTTCGGCCTGGACGCGGCACAGGACATCGACGCCGGTGTCGCCGAGGTCGAGGAGGACGCCGCCTGATGGCCGCCGTCACCGAGGCCCCGCCGCCTCTCGCCCCCACCGCGCCGGAGAAGAAGCCGCCGCGCAAACGCGGCCGCATGGTGCCGTACTGGCTCCTGCTGCCCGGCATCCTCTGGCTGATCGTCTTCTTCGCGCTGCCGATGATCTACCAGGCCTCCACGTCCGTGCAGACGGGCTCCCTGGAGCAGGGCTACAAGGTCACCTGGCACTTCGCGACCTACTGGGACGCGCTGTCCGAGTACTGGCCGCAGTTCCTGCGCTCGGTGCTCTACGCGGGCGCCGCGACCGTGCTGTGCCTGCTGCTGGGCTATCCGCTGGCCTACCTGATCGCCTTCCGCGCGGGACGCTGGCGCAACCTGATCATGATCCTGGTGATAGCGCCGTTCTTCACCAGCTTCCTGATCCGCACCCTGGCCTGGAAGACGATCCTCGCCGACAACGGCCCGGTCGTGCACACCCTCAACTCGCTGCACATCCTGGACCTGACCAACTGGATCGGCTGGACGGCCGGCGACCGCGTCCTCGCGACACCGCTCGCGGTCGTCTGCGGTCTGACGTACAACTTCCTGCCGTTCATGATCCTGCCGCTGTACACCTCGCTGGAGCGCATCGACGGCAGGCTGCACGAGGCCGCGGGCGACCTGTACGCCAAGCCGTTCACCACCTTCCGCAAGGTCACCTTCCCGCTGTCGATGCCGGGCGTGGTCTCCGGCACGCTGCTGACCTTCATCCCGGCGGCCGGCGACTACGTCAACGCGGACCTCCTCGGCTCCACGGACACGCGCATGGTCGGAAACGTCATCCAGACGCAGTTCCTGAGAATTCTCGACTACCCGACGGCCGCGGCCCTGTCCTTCATCCTCATGGCCGCGATCCTCATCATGGTCACCTTCTACATCCGCAGGTCGGGGACGGAGGATCTGGTTTAAATGGCCTTCGTCAAATGGCTCAAGCGCAATCTCGTCGTCATCGCGGGACTGCTGACGCTCGGATATCTCCTGCTGCCGAACGTCATCGTCACGGTGTTCTCCTTCAACAAACCGAAGGGCCGCTTCAACTACGAGTGGCAGCAGTTCTCGCTGGACGCCTGGAAACAGCCGTGCGGGGTCGCCGGCATGTGCGGCTCGCTGTCGCTCAGCCTGCAGATCGCGATCTGGGCGACGATCGGCGCCACCGTCCTCGGCACGATGATCGCCTTCGCGCTCGTCCGCTACCGCTTCCGGGCCCGCGGCGCAGTGAACTCGCTGATCTTCCTGCCGATGGCGATGCCCGAGGTCGTCATGGCCGCCTCGCTGCTCACCCTGTTCCTCAACATGGGCGCCCAGCTGGGCTTCTACACGATCCTCATCGCCCACATCATGTTCTGCCTGAGCTTCGTCGTCACCGCGGTCAAGGCCCGCGTGATGTCGATGGACCCGCGCCTGGAGCAGGCCGCGCAGGACCTCTACGCGGGCCCCGCGCAGACCTTCCTGCGGGTCACCCTGCCCATCGCCGCCCCCGGCATCGCGGCCGGCGCGCTGCTCGCCTTCGCGCTGTCCTTCGACGACTTCATCATCACCAACTTCAACGCCGGCTCGACCGTCACCTTCCCCATGTTCGTCTGGGGTTCGGCACAGCGCGGCACACCCGTCCAGATCAACGTCATCGGTACGACCATGTTCCTGGTCGCCGTCCTGCTGGTCCTGACCTCCATGGTCATCGGCAACCGCCGCAACAAGCAAAAGGCATAGCCCTTTCCCGGAAAAACGCTCCGGAAAAACCCTCTGTAGGGAGTTGAAATCATGGCCCCGAGCGCCATGAGCCGTTGGACGAAGGCACTCTCCGAAGCCCAGCCGGTCCCGTACTGGCTGGAAGACCCCGGCAAGCCCCACCCCGAGCCCGCGCTGACCGGCGCCGAGACCTGCGACCTGCTGGTCGTCGGCGGCGGCTACAGCGGACTGTGGACCGCGCTCATCGCCAAGGAGCGCGACCCCGGCCGGGATGTCGTCCTGCTGGAAGGCCGGGAGGCGGGCTGGGCCGCCTCCGGCCGCAACGGCGGCTTCTGCGCCGCCTCCCTCACCCACGGGCTGCCCAACGGCCTGGCCCGCTGGCCCGAGGAGATCCACAAGCTCGAGGAGCTGGGCGCCCGCAATCTCGACGAGATCGAGAAGGCGGTCGCCCGGCACGACCTGGACTGCGAGTTCGAGCGCACCGGCGAGATCGACGTGGCGACCGAGACGTACCAGGCGTGGGAACTGCGCGACTGGTACGAGCAGATGGAACGCGAGGGCCTCGCCGACGGCGTCGACTTCCTGGACGCCGACGCGGTGCGCGAGCAGGTCGACTCGCCGACGTTCCAGGCGGGCCTGTGGGACCGCAGGGGAGTGGCCATGGTCAACCCCGCCAAGCTCGCGTGGGGTCTGAAGCGGGCCTGTCTGCGCCTCGGCGTCCGCGTCCACGAGCACACCCCCGCCCTCGACCTGAAGCCGTACGGCGCGGGCATGACCGTACGCACCCCCTACGGCTCGGTGCGCGCCCGCAAGGTCGCGCTCGGCACCAACATCTTCCCGAACCTGGTCAAGCGCGTGCGGGCCTACACGGTCCCGGTCTACGACTACGCGCTGATGACCGAGCCGCTCAGCCCCGAGCAGCTGGCGTCGATCGGCTGGAAGAACCGCCAGGGACTCGGCGACAGCGCCAACCAGTTCCACTACTTCCGGTTGTCCGCCGACAACCGCATCCTGTGGGGCGGCTACGACGCGATCCACCACTACGGCGGCCGGGTGCGCCGCGAGTACGACGACCGTCCGGAGACCTACGCCAAGCTCGCCGGGCACTTCTTCACCTGCTTCCCGCAGCTGGAAGGCGTCCGCTTCACGCACGCCTGGGGCGGCGCGATCGACACCTGCTCGCGCTTCTCGGCGTTCTTCGGCACCGCCCACCAGGGCAGGGTGTCGTACGCGGCCGGCTACACGGGCCTCGGCGTGGGCGCCACCCGCTTCGGCGCCGAGGTGATGCTGGACCTGCTGGCGGGCGAGCCCACCGAGCGCACGTCCCTGGAGATGGTCCGCAGGAAACCGCTGCCCTTCCCGCCCGAGCCCTTCGCCTGGACGGGCATCGCCCTGACCAAGTGGTCCCTCGCGCGCGCCGACTCCCACGGCGGCCGCCGCAACCTCTGGCTGCGGACGATGGACAGACTGGGGCTCGGCTTCGACAGCTGACGGGTGCCGGCGCGTGATCCGGTTCACCGCGAGGAAGTCGCCCGAAGTCGCGTAATGCCGGCCGTGGACCTCCCTCTCCCTCGTGACGCAACCCGCGTCCGCGAGGCAGAGGGAGGTCTTTCCATGACCGGGGCGAAGACGGCGGTCGAGTGGCTGGCATCGGTGGCGCCCGATCCGCAGGTCTGCCGCTGGGAGTGGGAGCGCAATCCCCTCGGGGTCGCGTTGCTGCCCGCCGGCAAGGCGTGGGACGTGCTGATCCTGCCGGGCGAGCTCGGCTATCCCACGCTCGACGTGCTCACCCGGGTGCTGGACCAGCTCGGCCCGGTCCTCGTGGACTTCGGCGACAACCGGATGGGCTTCTTCGTGCCGCCCGGCACGGCCGCCCGCTGGCTGGGCACCGGCATCCGCACGGCCGGGGCCGGCACCTGGATCGTGGTGCCCTACCCGGGCCGCGCCACCGGCGGTGTCCGCTGGCTGGTGCCCCCGGACGGCTCAGGGACCCTCACCGACCCGGCCCTGCTCGAACTGGCGATGCACGAGGCGGCGGCCGGTCTGGCCGACGGCGGCTGACGACGGGAGGTCTTGACAACCGGATTGGTCTGGACCAAGTTGGGCGCGCTCCACCCTCCCCTTCCCCTGTCCGGAGGTTCTCGTGGATCGCCCCAGACGCACCAGGCCCGTCCTCGCCGCGCTCACGGCCGCCCTGCTGGCCCTGCCCGGCATCACCGCGCTCTCGTCGGCCGCCCGTGCGGCCGACGCGGACCTCGCCCTCAACGGAGGCTTCGAGTCCGGCCTGGACGGCTGGAACTGCACGGCGGGAACGACGGTCGGCTCACCCGTGCACAGCGGCGACGCGGCCCTGCAGGCGACCCCGGCCGGCAGCGACAACGCGCAGTGCGCGCAGACGGTGACCGTTCAGCCGGACGCGCAGTACACGCTGTCCGGCTACGTCCGCGGCTCCTACGTCTACCTCGGCGCGTCCGGCACCGGCACCACCGACGTCTCCACCTGGACCCAGTCCGCCCCCGACTGGCAACCGCTGACGACGAGCTTCCGCACCGGCCCGGCCACCACCCGGGTCACGCTCTACACCCACGGCTGGTACGGCACCGGCGCGTACTACGCCGACGACATCTCCCTCACCGGCCCGGGCGCGAGCGCCGGACAGCCGCCGGCCGCCCCCACCGGTCTCGCGGTCACCGCCGTCACCTCCTCCTCCGTAACCCTGTCCTGGTCGGCGGTCACCGGCGCGACCAGCTACGCGATCTACCGCGACGGCACCAAGGTCCAGACGGCGAGCGGCACTTCGGCCACCGTGACCGGTCTGCCCCCGTCCACCGCGTACGGATTCCAGGTCGCCGCCGTGAACGCCGCGGGCGAGTCCGCGCGGTCGGCGACCGTCACCGCCACCACCACGGCCGGCTCCTCGGGCGGCACCCCGGACCTGCCCGCCCACGCCCTGGTCGGCTACCTGCACGCGAGCTTCGCCAACGGCTCCGGCTACACGCGCCTGGCCGACGTCCCCGACAGCTGGGACGTCATCGACCTGGCCTTCGGCGAGCCGACCTCCGCCACCTCCGGCGACATCCGCTTCACCCGCTGTCCCGTCACCGAATGCCCGAACGCCGAGTCCGACGCCGACTTCAAGGCGGCGATCAAGGCCAAGCAGGCGGCGGGCAAGAAGGTGCTGATCTCGATCGGCGGCCAGAACGGCCAGGTCCAGCTCACCACCACCGCCGCCCGGGACGCCTTCGTCTCCTCCGTCTCGAACATCATCGACACCTACGGCCTCGACGGCCTGGACATCGACTTCGAGGGCCACTCGCTGTCCCTGAACGCCGACGACACCGACTTCAGGAACCCCAAGACCCCGGTGATCGTGAACCTCATCTCGGCGCTCAAGACCCTGAAGGCCAGATACGGCTCGAAGTTCGTGCTGACGATGGCCCCGGAGACCTTCTTCGTGCAGATGGGCCACCAGTACTACGGCACCGGCAAGTGGGGCGGCCAGGACCCGCGGTGCGGGGCCTATCTGCCGGTCATCCACGCCCTGCGCGACGACCTGACCCTGCTGCACGTCCAGGACTACAACTCCGGCCCGATCATGGGCCTCGACAACCAGTACCACTCCATGGGCGGCGCCGACTTCCACATCGCCATGACCGACATGCTGCTCACGGGCTTCCCCGTCGCGGGCGACGCGAACAACGTCTTCCCGCCGCTGCGCCCCGACCAGGTGGCCATCGGCATGCCGGCGTCCACGAACGCGGGCAACGGCTACGTGGCGCCGGCCGAGGTGGTGAAGACCCTCGACTGCCTGACGAAGAGGTCCGGCTGCGGCTCGTACCCCACCCACGGCACCTGGCCGGCCCTGCGCGGCCTGATGACCTGGTCGGTCAACTGGGACCGCTACGCCAACTGGGAGTTCCAGAAGACCTTCGACGGCTACTTCGGCTGACGGCCGTCTCGGCCGCTCCCACCCAGAAACACCCACAGGCCCGTCAGCAGCACCGCGCACAGGCACCAGCTGGCCACGACGTCCAGTGGCCAGTGGTAGCCGCGCCGGACCAGGGCCCCAGCCGACGGCGAGGTTGACGACGGCGCAGACGGCGACGAGCGCGCGGCGCACGCGGGCGCCGCGCAGCCAGGGGAGGAGGAGCAGGGTCGCCGCGCCGTAGGCGACGGACGCGGTGGCCGTGTGGCCGGAGGGGTAGTAGCCGGTGCCGGGGCCCGTGACCGGCGGGCCCGGCCGGTCCACCAGCACCTTGAGCGGGACCACCAGCGCCGGGACCAGGGCCATCAGGACGGCCGCCGCGAGGGGCGGCAGCCACCACCGGTGCAGACCGGCGGTCCGGCCCCGCCAGGCGACGTACCCGACGGTGGCGGCGAGAACCGGGACCGCGACGGTGACGTTGCCCAGATCGGCGAGGGCGCCGTAGAGGCGCACGGGGTCGACGAGGGCGTGGCTGATCCGTGCGTCCACGCGCAGAAGCAGGCCGCCGGAGACGACCTGCCAGGTGATGAGCGCGAAGCAGAGGGCGGGAAGCCCGAGAAGGAGGAAGAGGAGGGTCGGCCGCCCCGGAACAGGGGGGGTGATTCCGAGGCGGCCGTCCAGACCGGATCGACGCCCACCCCGGGGGGTTTGGGGCGGGCGACTGTCCGATCGGTGAGGAGATCCGGAGCCGGAAGCTCCGGGAGTGTGCGCGAGGGCACGACCAGGTCGTAGCTGGGGAGGCCACGGCCTGAGTTCGCCCACAGTCCCCTGTGGGCGGGGTGTATCTCTCATCTGGGTAGAACCTACGGCAGCTCGGTGGCCGAAGACAGGCACAAACCCGTCCCGCCATCCACCCCGCACACGTTCTTCACACGGCCTGCCGCTCGGCGGAATCCGCATGGGCGCACCCTGGGGACGAGCTGCGGATTCCGCTCGGCTCAGATACGCGCGAACGCCTGCTCGATGATGTCGAGGCCCTCGTTGAGGAGGTCCTCGCCGATGACCAGCGGGGGCAGGAAGCGGAGCACGTTGCCGTAGGTGCCACAGGTCAGGACCAGCAGGCCCTCCTGGTGGCAGGCCTTCGCCAGCGCGGCGGTCGCCTCCGGGTTCGGCTCCTTGGTGGCGCGGTCCTTGACCAGCTCGATGGCGATCATCGCGCCGCGACCGCGGACGTCGCCGATGACGTCGAACTTCTCGGCCATCGCGGTCAGACGCGACTTCATGACCGCCTCGATGTCCTTCGCCCGGGCGTTGAGGTCGAGCTCCTTCATGGTCTCGATGGCGCCGAGCGCACCGGCGCAGGCCACCGGGTTGCCGCCGTAGGTGCCGCCCAGGCCGCCCGCGTGCGCGGCGTCCATGATCTCGGCGCGGCCGGTGACGGCGGCGAGCGGCAGGCCGCCCGCGATGCCCTTGGCGGTGGTGATCAGGTCGGGGACGATGCCCTCGTCCTCGCACGCGAACCACTGGCCGGTGCGGCAGAAGCCGGACTGGATCTCGTCGGCGACGAAGACGATGCCGTTGTCCGAGGCGAACTTGCTGATCGCCGGCAGGAAGCCCTTGGCGGGCTCGATGAAGCCGCCCTCACCGAGCACCGGCTCGATGATGATCGCGGCCACGTTCTCCGGGCCGACCTGCTTGGTGATCTGGTCGATGGCCTGCGCGGCGGCCTCGGGGCCGGCGTTCTCCGGGCCGGTGGGCCAGCGGTAGCCGTAGGCCACGGGGACGCGGTACACCTCGGGCGCGAACGGACCGAAGCCGTGCTTGTACGGCATGTTCTTCGCGGTCAGCGCCATCGTGAGGTTGGTGCGGCCGTGGTAGCCGTGGTCGAACACGACGACGGCCTGCCGCTTGGTGTACGCGCGGGCGATCTTGACGGCGTTCTCGACGGCCTCGGCGCCGGAGTTGAACAGCGCCGACTTCTTCGCGTGGTCACCCGGCGTGAGCTCGGCGAGCGCCTCGGCGACCGCTACGTAGCCCTCGTACGGGGTGACCATGAAACAGGTGTGGGTGAAGTCCGCGAGCTGCGCGGACGCCCGGCGTACGACGGCCTCGGCGGAGGCGCCCACGCTCGTCACGGCGATGCCGGAACCGAAGTCGATCAGGCGGTTGCCGTCGACGTCCTCGATGATCCCGCCGCCCGCGCGCGCGGTGAAGACGGGCAGCACGGAGCCCACGCCCTGCGCGACCGCGGCGGTACGGCGGGCCTGCAGCTCCTGCGACTTCGGGCCGGGGATGGCGGTGACGACGCGGCGCTCCTGCGGAAGTGCGCTCATGAGGGGCTCCTGGGGGGAATTGCGGTTTCTTGCCTTCTTTTCTCGCAGGCTAGGGCGGGGGGAGGGGAGTGGGCATGCTCCATGTGGGCGTTGTCGGCGATTCCGGTTGTCCGCGGTGGACATAGCGCGCCGTCCGTCCGGCCGTCGCCGCCCCGGGACGACCGTACGGCACCGCCGCCGGACCCCGTCCGGAACGGACGTGGCCGCCCGGCCCCGTAATCGCTGAACTCCCTTGGTGAGGGCGTTAGATTGACCGCTGAGGGTCGACGGAAGCGGCTGGTCGGGGAGCGAGGGCGATGGACAGCGACGGGACGCAGGACGCGCGGGGTAGGCAGGCAAATCCTGTGCCACGGGCACGCTCCGGTGTACCACCGATGCCCACGGAGGCCCCGGGCGTGCCGCCGCGGCCCGACGGCTCGGCGTTCCTGGCCTGGCTGCGGACGCCGCGGCCCGAGGCGCTGCCCGGTGTGTGGCGGTTCGGGCACCGGCCCCGGGCGGCGGAGGAACCGGAGCTCATCCCCGCCCGCCAGCTGATCAGCGGCGCGCTGATCGCCTTCCTCGTCGGCTGGCTGATCTGGTCGCTGCTGTGGAACGGCTACCTCGGCGGCTGGTGGCTGCTCCCGCTCTACGCGATGATCCCCGACTCCTGGGCCTCGCCGCACAGCTTCGCCTCCGTCGTGGTCGTCTACGCCTATTACGTGCTCATCGCCGTCGTCATCATGATCGGGGTGGGCCGGCTCGGCCGCTGGTCGGAGATCTGGCGCCGCTACGGCCCGCCGGCCTGGAGCGGAAAGACCTCCGCCGCCCGCACCGAACGGCCGCCCGCCCCCGAACAGGATCCCGCCGAGTGGCCCCAGCTGCGCGCCGTCGGCGCCGTCGAGGCCGCCGAGCGGCTCGCCGCCGATGCCCGCGCCGGTCTGATGCGGGACGTCGACCACGCCCGTATCTCCCGCGCCTGGCAGGGCGTGCGCAGCGGCCGCCACGACCTCGCCGCCTTCACCGGCGCCGTGCTCGAGAGCGGCTCCGCCGCCTGCCTGCACCCCTCCGGCGAGCGGGACCTGCCCGCCCGGATCGCCCGCCACGACCTGCTCACCGGTCAGGTGCGGCTCGGCACCGCCGCCGACGACCCGCGCAACCCCTACGCCTACCGCGGGGCCGGGCTCGCCCTCGGCCCCGACCTGCTCGGCACCTCCCTGCTGGCGGTCGGTCCGGCCGGCTCCGGCAAGACCGGCACGGTGATCCGGCCGCTCGCCGAGTCGCTGTGCCTGCACGCCCTCGCCGGGCGCGCCGCGGTCGTCGTGGTCGGCGCTGCGGGCGCCGGGCTCGGACCGGCCGACGCCTACGACGTGGTCGTACGCATCGGCCATCCGGAATCGGTGTACGACCTCGACCTGTACGGCGGGACGGGCGACCCCGACGAGGCCGCCGCCGTGCTCGCCGAGGCGCTCGTCGGGGACCTCGCCGATCCGCACCCCGGCAGCGACAGCCGGCGCTCCACGACCGTGCTCGCCCAGCTCCTCGGGCCGTTCCGGGCGGTCCACGGCCGCTTCCCGTCCGTACCGGAGCTGCGGCAGCTGCTGGACGGGGCGCCCGGTCCGCTGGCCGCGCTGCGGACCGCGCTGGAGGGCTCCGGGCAGGAGTCGCTGGTGCGTGAACTGGACGCCCGGGAGCGGCAGTCGGCGCACCCCGGGGATGTCGCGTCGGTCCTCGCGGACCGCATCGCCCTGCTCGACAGGCCCGCCTTCGCCGGGTTCTTCGACACCTCGGGGCAGACGAAGCCGTTCTCGCTGAAAGCCCTCGACCACCCGGTGCGGGTCCGGGTCGACCTCCCCGAGCGCGGCCACGCGGACGCCTCGCGGATGTTGGCCCGGCTGGTGCTCGCGCAGTTCACGGCGAGCGTGGTGGTGCGCGATGACCGGTCGCTGTTCGCCTGTCTGGTGCTGGACGACGCGACCGGGGTCGTCACCCCGGAGGCGGTGCGCGGCATCCAGCGGCTGCGGTCGGCGAACGCGGGCGCCGTGCTCACCCTGCGCACGCTGGACGACGTGCCGAGGCCGCTGCGCGGTCCGCTGCTCGGCGCCGCCGGGTGCCGTATGGCGCTGTCCGGTCTGACCCCGTGGGACGGGCAGGACTTCGCCGAGGTGTGGGGCAAGGAGTGGATCGAGGCGCGGGACGTCACCGACCGGCAGATCATCGCCGAGACGCCCGCCGGGAAGGCCCTGCACATGCTGCGCCGCGTGATCACCGGCAAGGCGCCGACCCAGCGCGCCGTCACCGTCCGCCAGGTCGAGCGTGAGCGCTGGTCGGCGTCCGAGCTGGCGCACGGGGTGCCGCCGGGGCACGCGGTGCTGTCACTGACCGACGTGAAGGGCGAGCACGCGCCTCCGCTGCTGGTGGACCTGCGGGGGCAGTGACCTTCGGGTCCGCGCTTTCGGGTGACCGGGGGACCGTACGGTGAGGCAGAATCGCCATAGGGCGTTCATACGTGACGGCCAAATGATCACAAGGTTCGCCCGATCCCCGCAGCCCGTCCGAGCCTCGCAGACCTGAAGGCCCCATGCCCCTGACCCTCGCCGCGCTCGTCCACCACTCCGCGCTCAAGCTGGCCGTGCGGGCGGGCGGGGACCGTCTGGACGTGCCCGTCCGCTGGGCCCACGTCAGCGAGCTCGCCGACCCCGTGCCCTACATGGAGGGCGGGGAGCTGCTGCTGATCACCGCGCTGAAGCTGGACGCGGAGGACCCGGAGGCGATGCGCCGCTATGTGAAGCGGCTGGTGGGGGCCGGGGTCGTCGGGCTCGGCTTCGCCGTCGGCGTCAACTACGAGGAGACACCCAAGGCGCTCGTCGACGCGGCCGAGGAGGAGGGGCTGCCGCTCCTGGAGGTGCCACGCCGCACCCCCTTCCTGGCCATCAGCAAGGCGGTGTCCGCGGCGAACGCGGCGGACCAGTACCGGGCGGTGACGGCGGGCTTCGCCGCCCAGCGCGAGCTGACCAAGCAGGCCATCGCCGAGGGACCCGAGGGCCTGCTGGCCGCGCTCGCCTCGCAGGTCGACGGCTGGGCGGCGCTCTACGACGCCTCCGGCACCGTCGTGGCCGCCGCGCCGGAGTGGGCGGGACGGCGGGCCGCGCGGCTGACGGCGGACGTGGAGCGGCTGCGCGAGCGGCCGGCGCCGGCGTCGTCGGTGGTGGGCGGCCCGGAGAACGAGGACCGCGTCGAGCTGCACTCGCTCGGCACCGGGCGGCGGCCGCGTGCCGCGCTGGCCGTCGGGACGGCCGCGGCGCCCGGCACCGCCGAGCGCTACGCCGTCCACTCGGCGATCGCGCTGCTGACCCTCACCACGGAACGGTCGCGGTCCCTGCACGCCGCCGAGCAGCGGCTCGGGGCCGCGGTGCTCAGGATGCTGCTCGCCGGGGAGCCGGACCACGCGCGCGCCGTGGCGGGCGGGCTGTACGGCGGGCTGCTCGACGCGCCCTTCCGGATGATCGTCGCCGAAGCGACCCCGTCGGCACCGCGGATGTCCGTCGACTCGCACGCCCCGGCGGGAGTGGCCGCCAACGCCCCGCACGGCGATCCGTTCGCCGCGCTGACCGAGGCCGTGGAGTCGGCCGCCGCACGCGCCGGGGAGGCCGTGCTGGTGGTGCCCGAGGGGGACGGCGACGGGCTGCGGCTGGTCGTGCTCGCGGCGGACGGGGGCGCGGCGCTCGCGGCCTGCGCGCAGTACGCGGCGGCGCTGGAGGCCGCGCGGACCGGGACGGCCGTGCGCGAGCAGACCGGCGGCACAGACGAGGACGAGCTGGTGGTGGGGGTGTCGGCGCCGGTGGGGCCGGTCGCCGCTGCCGCCGCCTACAAGCAGGCCGAGCAGGCGCTGTCGGTGGCCCGGCGGCGGGGCCGGGCGTACGTGGAGCACGAGCAGCTGGCGGCCGGGTCGGTGGTGCCGCTGCTGGCGGACGACGCGGTGAAGGCGTTCGCCGACGGGCTGCTGCGGCCGCTGTACGAGCACGACGCGACCGGGCGGGGCGACCTGGTGGCCTCGCTGCGGGCCTGGCTGTCACGGCACGGCCAGTGGGACGCGGCCGCCGCCGACCTCGGGGTGCACCGGCACACGCTGCGCTACCGGATGCGGCGGGTGGAGGAGATCCTGGGCCGCTCGCTGGACGACCCGGACGTGCGGATGGAGCTGTGGCTGGCCCTGAAGGCGGTGGCGGCGGAGAACGGCTGAGGTGCCAAACCGTAGTGCCGCCGGCCGGCACTGCTCCACCCTGGACAAACGCCTCCCCGGACGCCCCGCCCTACCGTGGACCCGAACGCCACGCACAGCACCCCCAACGGGAAGGGCCGGGACTCGCACAATGCCCGCAAAAGATGTCGCAGCCACCACCGCCTTCTGGCTCGCCGGCCGCCAGGTCACCGGCGAGGACACCTTCGACGTCACCTCTCCCTGGGACGGCCACCTGGTCGGCAAGGTGAGCGTGCCGACGGACGCGCAGGTCGAGGAGGCCGTCGCCGCCGCCCACGCCGTACGCGACGAGTTCGCCGCGACCCCCGCGCACGTCCGCGCCGCCGCCCTGGACCACGTCAGCCGGCGGCTGGCCGAGCGCACCGAGGACATCGCCCGGCTGATCTCCGCCGAGAACGGCAAGCCGATCAAGTGGGCGCGCGGCGAGGTCGGCCGTGCCGTGTCCGTGTTCCGGTTCGCGGCCGAGGAGGCCCGCCGCTTCAACAGCGGTGAGGCCCAGCGCCTCGACACCGACCTCGGCGGCCAGGGGCGGCTCGCGCTGACCCGCCGCTTCCCCAAGGGCGTCGTGCTCGGCATCGCGCCGTTCAACTTCCCGCTCAACCTGTGCGCCCACAAGGTCGCCCCCGCGATCGCCGCCGGCGCGCCCATCATCCTCAAGCCGGCGCCCGCCACCCCGCTGTCCGGCCTGATCCTCGGTGACCTGCTCGCCGAGACCGACCTGCCGGCCGGTTCCTGGAGCATCCTGCCGGTCGCCAACGACAAGATGCCCGCCCTCGTCCAGGACGAGCGCCTGCCGGTCATCTCCTTCACCGGTTCCGAGAAGGTCGGCTACGCGATCATGGACTCGGTGCCGCGCAAGCACTGCACGCTGGAGCTGGGCGGCAACGGCGCCGCGGTCGTTCTCGGCGACTACGCCTCCGACGCCGACCTGGACTGGGCCGCCGGCCGCATCGCGACCTTCTCCAACTACCAGGGCGGCCAGTCCTGCATCTCGGTGCAGCGCGTCATCGCGGACGCCTCGGTCTACGACCGCCTGCTGCCGCGCATCGTCGCCGCCGTCGAGGCCCAGGTCACCGGCGACCCGTCCGACGACAAGACCGACGTCGGCCCGCTGGTCAGCGAGGACGCTGCCCGGCGCGTCGAGTCCTGGGTGAAGGAGGCCGTGGAGGCGGGCGCGAGCCTGCTCACCGGCGGTGACCGCGACGGCGCCTCCTACGCGCCGACCGTCCTCACCGACGTGCCGGCCGAGGTGACGATCTCCTGCGAGGAGGTCTTCGGGCCGGTGCTGACCGTGCAGAAGGTGGAGGGCGCGGACGCGGCCTTCGCCGCCGTCAACTCCTCCAAGTACGGCCTCCAGGCTGGGGTGTTCACCCACGACCTGCAGGCCGCCTTCCGGGCCCACCGGGCGCTGGAGGTCGGCGGTGTCGTCATCGGCGACGTGCCCTCCTACCGTGCCGACCAGATGCCGTACGGCGGTGCCAAGCAGTCCGGCGTGGGCCGCGAGGGCGTGAAGTTCGCGATGGACGACTACACATACGAGCGGGTGCTGGTGCTGACCGGTCTCGCGCTCTGAGGCACCCCGCACACCCCTGGGGGCCCGGCACCGCTGCCTTCCGGTGCCGGGCCCCTTCATGTCGTCGGCCTGCCCCGGACCCTCAACCGGAGAAGCCGACGTGCGCGAGCCGCAGTGGGCCGCGCAGCCTCAGGTGCACGTCGTGCACGCCCTCGACGGCGACACCGGCGCCGAGCGAGGTGTAGTCGTACGGCGTGGCCGTGGCCGTGTCGAGGGTCAGTACGGCGAGCGGCGCGCCCCCGTCCAGGGACAGCTCCACGACACCCGCACCGGCGACCGTGACGTCCACCCGCGTGACGCCGTCCCCGAAGTCGCAGCGCCGGTAGACCAGTTCGGCCGTCCGGCCCTCCTGCGGCGTCACCGCGTCACCCGCGGTCCTCGTCCGGTCGACGATCGCGACCCCGCTCTGCTCGTCGAAGTCGGCCCCCTCCAGGCCGCGGTGCGCCACAAGGCGAGGGGCGCCGGGCTCGCCGTCCAGTCGCAGGGTCGTCCGCAGCCGGACGTCCTCGCTGGAGGCGCCGACCAGCAGGTCGTAGCGGCCCGGCTCCAGGCGCCGGCCGCCCCGGGCGACGTCCCAGAACTCGAAGGCGGACAGCGGGATTTCGAAGGAGAGCTCCCTCCGCTCGCCCGGGGCGAGGGTCACGCGGTCGTGGGCGAGCAGCTCGCGGCGCGGACGGGGCACTGAGGGTTCCAGGGCGCGGGTGTACAGCTGGGGAACCTCGTCCGCGGTCATGTCCCCGGTGTTGGTGACGGTGAAGGTCACCCGCAGCGAGCCGCCGTCCACGCGGGCCACGAGATCGCCGTAGGAGAACGCGGCGTAGGACAGGCCGTGCCCGAACGGGAACAGCGGCGTGCCCTCGAAGTACAGGTAGGTCTGGCGGGAGCCGATCACGTCGTAGTCGAGCAGGTCGGGCAGATCGGCGTCGTCCGCGTACCAGGTCTGCGGCAGCCGGCCGGCGGGGGAGACGTCGCCGGCCACGATGCGGGCGAGCGCGGTCCCCGCCGCCTGCCCGCCGTGCGCCGTCCAGAGCGCGGCGGGCAGCGCCGTCGTGTCCACCGCGTACGGATACGCCGAGACCAGCACCAGAGCCGTGCGCGGGTTCACCGAGCGGGCCGTGCGCAGCAGCCGCTCCTGCTGGGCGGGCAGCCGCAGCGTCGTACGGTCCTCGGTCTCGCGGCCGTTGATGTGCGGGTCGTTCCCGGCGAGGACCAGGACCGCGTCCGCCCGCTCGGCGACCCGCCGTACGGCCTCCTCGCCGCGCTCGACGACGACCTGCCCCCACACCTCCGGCTCCGGCCCGGCGGATTCGGGATCGACGTCGGCAACCTTCACCCCGTCGGCGGCGACGCAGACGTGACGACCCGTGCCCAGATGCCGCAGGAGGTGACCGTGTTCGTGGGGTTCCAGGCGGAACGTCTCCTGGACGACCCAGCCGCCGGGCTGGTCCGCGGCGGCCCGCAGGTATCCGTCGTCGGCCACCGACAGGTAGCGGCCGTCGGGCGCGCGGAGGGTCAGCACGCCCTCGCCCCAGTCGATCAGGGCCAGTTCGGTGCCCGTGGAGTCGGTGGTCAGCGGGGGCAGGTCGGTGCGGCCGGCCAGCAGGGCCGGATCGAGGGCGCCCTCGGCGCCGCGCACCCCGTCCGCCGCCTCGGGCGCCTCGGGCACGTGCAGGAAGGTCCCGGCGGAGGTCCTCAGGCGGATGCGGTCCACGCCCTCCGCGAACTCCACGCGCTCGGCGCCGAACCGCTCGTACAAGCCCTCCAGCGGGGTGGAGCGGTGCATCAACGTCCCGCTGTACCAGTCGAGTTTGCACTCGTCGGCCAGCAGTCCGACCACCGCGATCCGGGTGCCCGGTGCGAGCGGCAGCAGACCGTCGTTGCACAGCAGCACGATCGCCTGCTCCGCCGCCTCCCGGGCCAGGGCGCGATGGGCCGGGGTGTCGAACTCCCCGGTGCCGGCGTGCGGATCGTCGTGCGGGTCGAACTCGCCGAGCCGGAAGCGGACGGACAGCTGACGGCGGACGGCCGTGTCGAGGTCGGCCTCCGTCAACAGGCCCTGTCCATAAGCCCGTTTTGCCCGTCCCACGATCTGGGAGCTGTCCGTGCCGTGGTCGGTGAAGCTGTCCACGCCGGCGATCAGCGCGGCCGCCGTCGCCTCCTCGTGGGTGTCGAAGTAGTGCTCGTGATCGACCAGGTTGGACGGCGCGCCCGCGTCCGAGCAGACCAGCAGTTCCTCGTCCGTCCAGGCCCGCAGGTGCTCGCGCAGGTACGGGGAGACGTGGTTGGGGCGGCCGTTGACCAGGTTGTACGCCGGCATCACCCCGGCGACCGCGCCCGCCTCGACCGTCTCGCGGAAGGCCCGCAGGTCGTACTCGTGCAGCACGCGCGGGCGGACCGAGCTGGACGAGGTCGCCCGGTCCGTCTCGTTGTTGTGGGCCAGCCAGTGCTTCAGGACCGGCGCGGTGCGCCAGTACGTCGGGTGGTCGCCGCGCAGGCCGCGGGTGTAGGCCGTGGCGATGGCGGAGGTCAGTCGCGGGTCCTCCGAGTAGCCCTCCTCGTTGCGGCCCCACAGCGGATGGCGCAGCAGATTCACCGTCGGGGACCAGACGTTGAGGCCCACGCGGTCGTCGTGGGTGCGCATCGCGCGGACCTCCTTGGAGACCGCCTCGCCGACCCGGCGCACCAGGTCGGTGTTCCAGGTGGCGCCGAGGCCGACCGCCTGCGGGAAGACCGTCGCCGGGCCCATCCACGCCACGCCGTGCAGAGCCTCCTGGCCGGTGCGCCAGGCGGCGATGCCCAGGCGCTCCACGGGGGGCGTGAACTGGTGCAGGAACGCGAGTTTCTCATCGAGCGTCAGCCGCTGGAGCAGATCGTCGATGCGCTTCGCGAACGGCAGGTGCGGATCGCGGAACGGCGGTGTGGACGGCGTCTGTTCGGTCACGTGGGGATCCCCTTGCGATGGAGCGGCCGGGCGCTTTCGAAGCGCTTCGATGCTCATTCGACCGATGGCCGGGTGTCAAGGGTCGCTCACCGACACTTCAAGCGGCGTCTGAGGGAAAGGTCGGCTGTGAGAGCTCCGAGGAATGTTGGGAGCGACTCTTGTGCACCCCTGGGTGTTCACCTAACCTCACACCGACATCGAAGCGCTTCGACTAGCACCGCGAGCCGCAGTCGTCGGAGGATCGCTTCAGCTCAGCCAGTTCCACTCGAGACACCGCAGCCGACGGCCACCGCCGGGGTGTCCTGGTGCGCCATGAAGGGTTGACGCAATGACGCCGAACGCCGCTTCCGGTTCTTCCGGCTCCTCCGGACCCAGCCGCAGAAGCTTCCTCGCCTCCACGGCGGTCGCCACCGCAGCGGTGGCCGGCGGGATGCCCCTGCTCGCCGCCTGCGGCGGCTCGGACGGCGGGTCGCGCGGAGGGACCACCTCGGGCAAGAACGCCAAGAAGATCCTGCCGGCCTACGTGGCCAGCAACGTGGTGAGCCCGGACATCCCGTCCAAGAACGGCTCGTCCATGGGCTTCACCGGCAAGCTCGACGTCGGCACGCTCAAGACCTCGGTGCCGAAGAAGCTCGGCAAGGGCGGCAAGGTCACCATCATGTCGCCGTTCTGGGGCTCGCCGCCGAAGGTCGACTGCGCCTACTACACGGCGGCGAACTCCATGATCGGCGTCGACGTCCGGTGGCAGAACCAGGACGGCAACACCTACGACCAGAAGCTGGGCGCGGTCCTGGCCTCCAGCGACATCCCGGACGTGGTCGTCATCCCGGGCTGGAACATGACCGCCAAGATACCCAGCGCCATCATCGGCAAGTTCGCGGACCTCGGCCCGTACCTGTCCGGGGACAAGGTCAAGGAATACCCGAACCTGGCGGCGATCCCGTCCGACGCCTGGCAGCGCTCCATCTTCGGCGGCAAGCTGATGGGCCTGCCGATGCCGGCGTCGTACGTGCAGAACATCGTGCCGCTGTACCGGCAGGACGTCTTCGACAAGCAGGGCTACGAAGCGCCCAAGTCCGCCGACGAGTTCATGTCCCTGGCCAAGGAGATCACCAGCCCCAGGGCCAAGCGGTGGGCCTGCGGCGACATGAAGTGGACCGCGTTCAACACCTTCGGCGTGATCAGCGGTGGGGAGAAGGCGCTGAGCTGGACCGTGGTCGACGGCAAGATGACCCACCGCATGGAGACCCCGGAGTACCTCGAGGCGCTGGAGTGGACGCGCAAGCTGTTCGCCGCCGGGTACGTCCACCCCGACTTCAAGCTGGGCAAGAGCCAGGCCACCGACCCGAGCGCCAAGTTCGCCGCCGGTGAGTTCCTGATCTGGAACAACGACATCTCCAACTGGTACGCCCAGCAGGCCGTCCAGGCCGCCCAGAACCCCCACTTCAAGATCTGGGGCATGGACCTGTGGGGCCACGACGGCGGCAACCCCGTGCTGTGGGCGGCGAACCCGGCGAGCATCTTCGCCTTCGTCAACAAGAAGGCCCCCGAGTCCGTCGTCCGCGACGTGCTGGCCGTCGCCAACGTCACCGCGGCGCCGTACGGCACCAAGGAGTGGATGATGACCAACTACGGCGTCGAGGGCACCCACTACACCCTCAAGAACGGTGTGCCCGTCAAGACCGACAAGGGCAACAACGAGGTCATCAACGCGTTCGTCATGGTCGCGAGCCCCGCCTCGACCATCGCCCACCCTGACCTGCCCGAGTACACGAAGGGCATGGTCGGCTGGCAGCAGCGGATGGGCGCGTTCACCAAGAAGTCGTCCTTCTGGGGCCTGCAGGTCGTCGAGCCCAACCGCTACACCAACCTCACCAACGACATGGAGCAGTTGGAGGACGACATCATCCGGGGCCACAAGAAGATGAGCGACATGCAGCAGTTCATCTCCGACTGGCGGAGCAAGGGCGGCGACAGGCTGCGCGACTGGTACAAGAAGCTGCTCGACGAGAACGGCACGGCGGCGAGCTGACCCGGTACCGAGGCAAGGAGATCCGCCGTGTCCCACAGCACGGTGCCTCGGAGGGCCGAGGCCAGCACACCGGTCCAGACCCCGGTGGCGTCCGGCGGCGCCACCGGTCCCCGGGAGAAGAACGAGCCGGGCAGGCTGAGCCTGCGGCTCAGGTTCCGGCGCGACCGCACCCTGCTCCTGATGACGGTGCCGGCGATCGTGCTCGTCCTGGTCTTCAACTACCTGCCGATCCTGGGCAACGTGGTCGCCTTCCAGGACTACGACCCCTACGTCAGCGACAACGGCATCGTCTCGATCCTGCACAGCCCCTGGGTGGGTCTGGAGAACTTCCAGCAGATCTTCCAGGACTCCGGCTTCTGGAACGCGGTGCGGAACACCCTGGTGCTCTTCTTCGTCCAGCTCCTGCTCTACTTCCCGATCCCGATCGTGCTCGCGCTGCTCATCAACAGCGTCGTCAGGCCCCGCGTCCGGGCGATCTCCCAGGCGATCCTCTACCTGCCGCACTTCTTCTCCTGGGTCCTGGTCATCGCCGTCTTCCAGCAACTCTTCGGAGGCGCGGGCCTGTTGTCGCAGCTGCTGCGGCAGCACGGCTTCGACGGGCTGGACATCATGACCGACCCGGCGACGTTCAAGTTCCTGGTCACCGCGCAGAGCGTGTGGAAGGACGCCGGCTGGGGGATCATCGTCTTCCTCGCCGCGCTGGCCTCGGTCCCGCCGGACCTCTACGAGGCCGCCGCGATGGACGGCGCCGGACGGTGGCGGCGGATGTGGCACGTGACGCTGCCCGCGCTGCGGCCGGTGATCGCCCTGCTGCTGGTGCTGCGCGTGGGCGACGCGCTGACCGTCGGCTTCGAGCAGATCCTGCTGCAGCGCGACGCCGTCGGTCCCGGGGCCGGAGAAGTCCTCGACACCTTCGTGTGGTGGAACGGCGTCCGCAACCAGGACTTCGGCTACGCGGCCGCCGCCGGCCTGGTCAAGGGCGTCGTCAGCATCGGACTGGTGCTCGCCGCGAACAAGGTGGCCCATCTCATGGGCGAGCAGGGGGTGTACAAGAAGTGACCGCCGTGATGTGGAAACCGGCACGCGAGGAGTCCCGTTGGGCCGCTCCTCCCCGGCCCTCCTGGGAGGAGGAGCCCAGCAAGGCGGGGCTGGCGAGCAAGGGGCTCGTCCTCGGCCTGGCCTGCCTGGGCATCCTCTTCCCGCTGTGGATCGTCGTGGTCACCAGCCTCTCCTCGCGCAAGACCATCAGCGAGGCCGGCGGCCTGGTGATGGTGCCCAAGGGGATCACCTTCATCGCCTACAAGGAGCTCCTGAGCGGGGGACAGGTCACCCGGGCCGCGATCATCAGCGTCCTCATCACGCTCGTCGGCACGCTGTTCTCCATGGCCGTGTCGGTGCTGTGCGCATACGGACTGTCGCGGACCGGCTCGCTGGGCCACCGCTGGATCCTGATGATCCTGCTGGCGACCATGTTCTTCAGCGCCGGTCTGATCCCGACGTACCTGCTCGTGCAGTCCATCGGGCTGACGGACAGCTATCTGGCGCTGATCCTGCCCAGCGCGATCAGCGTGTTCAACATCCTCGTGCTGCGCGGCTTCTTCATGGGCATCTCGCAGGAACTCATCGACAGTGCGCGGATCGACGGTGCCGGGGACTTCCGGATCCTGTGGCAGATCGTGATGCCGCTGTCCCGCGCGGTGCTCGCGGTGATCACCCTGTTCTACGCCGTCGGGTACTGGAGCGCCTGGTTCAACGCGTCGCTGTACCTGAACGACCAGGACATGATGCCGTTGCAGAACGTGATGATCCAGCTGGTGCAGAAGCAGCAGGCGCCGGTGGGGCTGGGGCAGGCCATCAGGACCGGGCAGCTGTCGGGGCTGGCCGTGCAGATGGCCGTGATGGTGATGGCGCTGCTGCCCGTCGCCGTGCTGTCGCCGTTCGTGCAGCGGCACTTCAAGAAGGGCATGCTGACCGGCGCGATCAAGGGCTGACGCCTTCGGGTGCCGCGGCACCCCAGGGCCGAACCCCTCGGGGTGCCACAGTCCCCCTCCCGTCACGGATCGAGGTATGACATGCTCGCGTCCCCTCCCGGCCGTCCGGCGGCCCTGGCCGACGCCACCCGCGGCCGCATCCTCTTCGGCGGCGACTACAACCCGGAGCAGTGGCCCGAGGAGACCTGGCACGAGGACGTCCGGCTGATGAACGACGCCCGCGTCAACTCCGTCACCCTGGGCGTCTTCTCCTGGGCGAAGCTCGAACCACGGCCGGGGGAGCGGGACTTCGGGTGGCTGGACACGCTGATGGACCTGATGCACGAGAACGGCATCGGCGTCGTCCTGGCCACCCCCACCTCCTCGCCGCCGCCCTGGCTCGGCCGCCTGCACCCCGAGACCCTGCCCCGCGACGAGGACGGCCGCACCGAGTGGTGGGGCGGCCGCCAGCACTTCTCGCACTCCAGCGCCGTCTACCGCCGGCACGCCGCCGCCATCACCGAGGACCTCGCCGCCCGCTACGGCCGGCACCCCGCCCTCACCATGTGGCACATCAACAACGAGTACTGCACCTACGACTACGGCGACGAGGCCGCCGCCCGCTTCCGCCGCTGGCTGCGGGCCCGGTACGGCACCCTCGACGCCCTCAACTCGGCCTGGGGCACGGCGTTCTGGAGCCAGGGCTACGGCGACTGGGAGGAGATCCTGCCGCCCCGCCACGCCCACTACCTGAAGAACCCCGGCCAGGTGCTGGACTTCAAGCGATTCACCTCCGACATGCTCCTGGAGTGCTACGTCGCCGAACGCGACATCGTCCGCCGACACACCCCGTCCCACGTCCCGGTCACCACCAACTTCATGCCGCTGTGGGCCGGGCAGGACGCCTGGCGGTGGGCCGAGGAGGAGGACGTCGTCTCCGTCGACCTCTATCCCGACCCGCGCGATCCGTTCGGCGCTCAGCACGGTGCCCTCGTGCAGGACCTGACCCGCTCCCAGGCCCGCGGCCCCTGGATGCTGATGGAGCAGGCGGCCGGGCCGGTCAACTGGCGCGGAGTGAACCATCCCAAGCCCCGGGGCCTCAACCGCCTGTGGTCCCTGCAGGCCGTCGCCCGCGGCGCCGACGCCGTCTGCTACTTCCAGTGGCGCCAGTCCCGGCAGGGCGCCGAGAAGTTCCACTCCGGCATGGTCGGCCACGCGGGGGAGCAGGGTCGGACATACCAGGAGATCAAGCGGCTGGGTGCCGAACTGAGCATGATCGGCGCTGCGGTGACGGGCACTCACACGAGCAACCACATCGCGATCCTGCACGACTGGGACTCCTGGTGGGCCGGCGCCCACGAGGGCCGTCTGTCCACGCTCGTCGACCACACCCGGATCCTCACCGCCTGGCACCGCGCGCTCTGGCAGGCCCACCTCGCCACCGACTTCGCCCGTCCGGAACACGACCTGAGCGCCTACAAGCTCGTCGTCGTCCCGCAGGCGTACGCCCTCACGGACACGGCGATCGACAACCTCCTCGCCTACGTCCGTGACGGCGGCACCCTTGTCAGCGGCTTCCTGACCGGTATCGCCGACGAGCACGACCGGGTCCGCACCGGCGGCATGGACGCCCGGCTGCGCGCACTGTTCGGCATCCGCACGCTGCACGAGTGGTGGCCCCTGGAGGAGGGCGAGAGCGTCGGGACCGACGCCTTCCCCGGCATCCTGTGGTCGGAGGAGATCGAGGAGGACGAGGACGCCTCGGCGGAGGTCACGTACAAGGGCGGCGAGCTCGACGGGATGCCCGCCGTGCTGCGCAAGGGGCGGGCGCACTACCTGTCCACGCTGCCCGAGCCGGACGCCCTGCGCACCCTGCTCGCCGGGATCGCGGCCGAGGCCGGCGTCCACGCCGCCCTGCCCGCACTGCCCGACCAGGTCGAGGCGGTACGCCGGGGCGAGCTGCTGTTCCTGCTCAACCACGGCCGCGACCAGGTGACCGTCGACCTGCCCGGCAGCCACCGTGACCTGCTCACGGGGACGGTTGTGCAGGGCCGGTGCACGCTGGAGCGCCACGGCGTGGTGGTGTTGCGCCCATGAACATCATGCACGGCACCTGGGAAGCACGGCCCGCCGCGCGCTGGGAGGACGGCTTCCTGAGCGGCAACGGCCGACACGGCGCACTCGTGTTCGGTGATCCGAACGACGAGCGGGTGGTCGTCACCCAGCACACCCTGGTTCGGCCCAACGGCGGCGAGAGCGCCCGTCCGCCCCGGCTCGCCGACCGGCTCCCGCAGCTGCAGGACCGGTTGCTCGCCGGTGAGCCCGACGCCGCCGAGACCTTCACCGACGGCCGCGACCTGCAGTGGGTGCAGCCCTTCCACCCCGCCTTCCAGGTACGGCTGCGCAGGGCGCCCGGCGACCCGCCGCACCGCTACCGCCGCGGCGTCGACTTCCCCACCGGCGTCGTCGAGGAGACCTGCGACGGCTGGCTCAGCCGCGTCTTCGTCTCACGCGCCGACGACGTCGTCGTGCAGCAGGTCACCGCCGACGACCTGCACATCGCCCTGGACCACCGCCTGCCGAACGCCCCCACGCGGCTCGCCGTCGGCGACGGCGCCGTCCTCACCGCGGACGGAGCGCTGCTCACCCTGCGCGTCCGCTACCCCGGCGGCGACACCGCGTACACCGGGCTGACGCACGTCGTCGTCACCGGTGGGGTCACGACCCTCACGCCGCCCGGCGTCCGGATCACCGGCGCCGAGTCCGTCCTGCTGCTCACCCGGGTCCTGCGCCACACCGGCGAGCTGGACACCACCCCGCACGCCCGCGCCCTGCGGGATCTGCTGCCGGCCGGTGCGGACCCGTACACCACCCTGCTGTCCCGCCACACCGCCCTGCACCGCACCGCCTACGAGCGCGTCACCCTCGACCTGGGCGCCGACCCCGCCGAACGCGCGCTGCCGGGCTCGGCGCTGCTGACCCGCCCGGACAGCCCCGCCCTGCTGGAACGCCTCTTCGCCGCCGGCCGCTACCACCTGCTCTCCGCGAGCGGCCTGAACCCGCCGCGCCTGACCGGCCTGTGGACCGGCGACTGGGACACCGCCTGGTCCGGCGCCTTCACCAACGACGCCAACCTCAACCTCCAGACCGCCTCGGCCGCGACCGCCGCCCTCCCCGAAGTCACCGCCGCACTGGCCGACCTGTTTGCCCGTCAGCAGACGGACTGGGCGGAGAACGCCCGTACCGTCCTCGGCTGCCGGGGCGTCGTCGCCCCCGCCCACACCGACGGCGAGTCCGGGCTGTCGTACCACTTCAGCCGCGAATACCCGCTGCACCTGTGGACCGCGGGCGCCGACTGGCTGCTCAAGCCGCTCGTCGACCACGACGAGACCCGCGGCGAGCGCGACCCCCGCACCGCCGGACTGCTCGCCCAAGTCGCCGTTTTCTACGAGGACTTCTTCAGCCGCACCGACCAGGACGGCCGGGTGGTCGTCGTCCCCTCCTACTCGCCCGAGAACCGTCCGGCCGGCTTCGGCTGGGGCGCGATCAACGCGGCCATGGACCTCTCGGCCGCCCGGCACGCCCTCACCACCGCCGCCGCCTACCACCCCGGAACGCCCGAGGCCGACCGCTGGCGCGCGCTCGCCGAGCGGCTGCCCCCGCACCGGGTCAACGCCGACGGCGCCCTCGCCGAATGGGCCTGGCCCGGCCTCGACGACAGCTACGACCACCGCCACCTCAGCCACCTCTACGGCGTCTGGCCCCTCGACGAGATCAACCCCTACGACACCCCGGATCTCGCGGACGCCGCCCACCGCGCCCTCGAACTGCGCGGCGCCGAGAACGACTCCGCCCACGGGCATCTGCACCACGCCCTCGTGGCCGCCCGCCTGCGCGACGGCGAGCGGGTCGCGCACGCCCTCGGCCAGGTGCTGAACGGCGACTTCTTCCACGCCTCCCTGATGAGCGCGCACTACCCGCACCGCGACGTCTACAACGCGGACGCCGCCCACACCCTGCCCGCCCTCGTCGTCGAGACGCTCGTGCAGTCCACGCCCGACCGGCTGGTGCTGCTGCCCGCGCTCCCGGCGACCTGGCCGGCCGGCCGGCTCACCGGCCTGCGCACCAGGTTCGCGGCCGAACTCGACCTGACCTGGAGCCCGCGGGAGGTGACCGCGGTGATCCGCCCCACCCGGACCCGCCGCGTCGAACTCCGGACTTCCTCCGGCGCGACCCCGCTCGACCTCGTCGCCGGGGAAGACCACGTCCTCACCCTGGGGGCGTGGTGACCATCCGCGCAACTCCCCCCACCCATGGAAGGGACACCATGGCAGCACACACCCTCCGCCGCCGGATCACGATGGCGGCCGTCGCCCCCGCCCTGGCGCTCGGCGCCACCGTCGGCCTCGCCTCCGCCCCCGCCTCGGCCGCCGTCTGGAGCTCCTGCGACCAGTGGGCCAACACCACGCTGAACGGCTACACGCTCTACAACAACATCTGGGGCTCCGGCGCCGGCAGCCAGTGCATCTGGGCCAACTCCGGCACCAACTGGGGCGTCAACGCCAACCACCCCAACACCGGCGGCATCAAGTCCTACCCCAACGCCACGAAGGCGATCAACAAGTCGATCACGTCGCTGGGTTCCCTCTCCAGCGCCTACAACGTCACCGTCCCGTCGTCCGGCGCCTACGAGACCGCCTACGACATCTGGGACACCAACCACCAGTACGAGATCATGCTCTGGATGAACAAGACCGGAGCCGTCGGGCCGCTCGGCACCTCGCAGGGCAACGTCACGCTGGGCGGCCACACCTGGACCGTCTACAAGGGCAACAACGGCTCCAACGAGGTGTTCTCGTTCGTCCGCACGTCCAACTCCAGCTCCGGCACCGTCAACATCCTGCCGATCCTGAAGTGGATCAAGGACACCAAGGGCTGGTTCGGCAACGTCACCATCGGCGACCTCCAGTTCGGCTTCGAGATCACGTCCTCGTCCGGTGGCCTGAACTTCACCGTCAACAGCGAAAGTGTCAGCAGTAGTTGACCCGATTGCGGTCGGGGGTGGGGTTTCATGAGCGCATGCGAATCTCCACCCCCCACCGCACCGTCCTGACCGCCGTCGCCGCACTGCTCGCCGTGCCGGGCACCGCGGCGGCGGCCGCCGCGACCCCCCGGCACCCGGCCGACGTCGTCCGTCCGGCCGACCTGCTCCAACCGGTCGCCGCCCTCGCCGCCGACCGCCTCGCCACCGCCGACCTGGTCGCGGCCGCCAAGTGGGGCACCGACAGCCCTATCGACGACCCGGCGCGCGAACAGCAGGTCCTCGACACCGTCGCCGCGCAGGCCCAGCAGATCGGCGCCGACCCCGACGAGATGCGGCGCGTCTTCCGCGACCAGATCGAGGCCAACAAGCTCGTCCAGCGCGCGCTGTTCGCGGAGTGGACCGCCCACCCGGACCTGGCCCCGACCACCAAGCCCGACCTGAGCGTCGTCCGCGCGACCATCAACCGCATCAACACCGACCTGGTCCGGTCCCTGGCGGACACCACGCCCGAGCGCACGGCGGTCACCTGCCGCCCCGCCCTGCTGGCCGCCGCGATCGAGGTCCACCACGTCAAGCACCCGGACCTGCTCCACACGGCGGCCCTGGCCCGCTCCCTGGCCCACGTCTGCCGCGACTGACCCGCATTCAGGGGCGCGGCGAACCGCGCGACCGGTCCCGTCGCCGCTCAGTCCCGCACGGGCAGCCGCGCCCCGTCCCGCAGGAACAGCGGGATACGGTCCAGCGGGGCGTCGACGGTGACGCGGGCACCGCCCTCGTACGTCTGCCCCGTCCACGCGTCCGTCCAGGTCGCGCCCGCCGGCAGATATGCCGTACGGGCTGTGGCGCCCGCCGTCAGCACCGGCGCCACCAGCAGGTCCCGCCCGAACAGATACGCGTCGTCGACCGACCAGGCCGCCGAGTCCCCCGGGAACTCCAGGAACAGCGGCCGCATCACCGGCAGCCCCTCCTCGTGCGCCTCCCGCATGACCTGGAGCACGTACGGCTTCAGGCGCTCGCGCAGGCGCAGGTAGCGCTCCAGGACGGCGCCCGCCTCCTCGCCGTAGGACCACACCTCGTTCGGGCCGCCGGTCATCTCCGGGCCGAGCGGCATGCCCGGGTCGCGGAAGCCGTGCAGCCGCATCAGCGGGGACAACGCCCCGAACTGGAACCAGCGGACCATGACCTCGCGGTACGCCGGGTCGTCCGGGTCGCCGCCGTGGAAGCCGCCGATGTCCGTGTTCCACCAAGGAATGCCGGACAGCGCGGTGTTGAGCCCGGCCGCGATCTGCCGGCGCAGCGTCGGGAAGTCGGTGCCGATGTCACCGGACCACAGGGCCGCGCCGTAGCGCTGACTGCCCGCCCACGCCGAACGGTTCAGGGTGACGACCTCCTCGCCCTCGGCAAGCAGGCCCTCGTGGAACGTCCGGGAGTTCTGGGCCGGGTAGAGGTTGCCGACCTCCAGCCCCGGCCCCGCCCAGTACCGCAGGTTCTCCTGGAAGCCCGGCTTCAGCTCCGGCTCGCACGCGTCCAGCCAGAACGCCGTGATGCCGTACGGCACGAGGTAGTTGTCCCGCACCTTCGACCACACGAAGGCGCGCGCGTCCGGGTTCGTCGCGTCGTAGAAGGCGACCTGCACCGTCGAGGCGACGCCCTTGTCCGGCCAGTCGGCGTGCGCCATCGGGCTGTACTGGGTGCCGACGAAGTAGCCGCGCTGCTCCATCACGGGGTGGTTCTCCGACAGCGGTGACACCGACGGCCACACGCTCACCACCAACTTGATTCCCAGCTCGTCCAGTTCGCGGACCATCGCCGCAGGGTCCGGCCACTCGGCCGGGTCGAACTTCCACTCGCCCAGGTGCGTCCAGTGGAAGAAGTCGCAGACGATCGCCGAGATCGGCAGCCCCCGGCGCTTGTACTCCCGGGCCACGGTGAGGAGTTCGTCCTGGGTGCGGTAGCGCAGCTTGCACTGCCAGAAGCCTGCGGCCCACTCCGGCAGCATGGGCGTACGCCCGGTCACCGCGCTGTAGCGGCGCTGGCCGTCGGCCGGGGAGCCGGCCGTGATCCAGTAGTCGATCTGCCGGGCGGAGTCGGCCACCCACCGGGTGCCGTTGCCCGCCAGCTCCACCCGGCCGATCGCCGGGTTGTTCCACAGCAGGGTGTAGCCGCGGCTGGAGGTCAGCACCGGGATGCCGACCTCGGCGTTGCGCTGGACCAGGTCCAGGACCAGGCCCTTCTGGTCCAGGCGGCCGTGCTGGTGCTGGCCCAGGCCGAACAGCTTCTCGTCGTCGTAGGCGGCGAACCGCTGCTCCAGCCGGTGGTGGCCGTTGCCGACGGCCGTGTACAGCCGCGAGCCCGGCCACCAGAAGTGGGCGCGCTCCTCGGCCAGCAGCTCCCCGAGGTCGTCGGTGCGCAGGAACCGGACCAGGCCCTCGGCGGTGACCTGCACGGTCAGCGTGCCGACCGTCAACCGCCCCTCGCCGTCGGCGATCTTGACGCTGCTCTCGGTGGCCGGCGCCTCGTCGAGGAGGGCGCCCGGCAGGCCGTGCAGGATCGGGCCGCCGAGCCGCGCCCGGACCCGGACCGCGTCCGGGCCCCACGGCTCGATACGGAGGGTCTCCTGGCGGCCGCTCCACTCCAGCGCGCCGTCCCGTTCGCGGAAGGTGCCGACGGTGGGGGACGACTGCGCGAGCGAGACCTGGGTCTGGTTTTCGGCAGGCTGATTCACGAAGGGTGCTCCCGAAAGGACATGTCCCGGCCGGGACACGGTGGTGCCCCGCAGGGCGATGGAAGGCGGGTCTCAGGAGGAGCCGGAGGGTGCCGGACCCGTGCTCGCCCGTACCGTCAGCTCCGGTGCGATCAGCACGACGTCGTCCGTGCCGCGGCCGTCGAGCTTGGCGACCAGGTACTCCACGGCGTACCGGCCCATCTCCTGCGCGGGGATGGCCACGGACGTCAGCCGCACCGAGGCCTGCACGGCCACCTGCTCCGGGCAGACCGCCACCACGGACACGTCCTCGGGGACGGCCCGGCCCTGCTGGCGCAGCAGGGCGAGCATCGGCTCGACCGCCGACTCGTTCTGCACGACGAAGCCCGTCGTGCCCGGGCGTTCGTCGAGGATGCGGGCGAGGGTGACGGCCGTCGCGTCGTACCCGCCCTCGCACGGCCGGTGCAGCAGCCGTACGCCCAGCTCCTGGGCGCGCGACCGCAGTCCGTCGAGGGTGCGCTCGGCGAAGCCGGTGTGCCGCTCGTAGACCGCGGGCGCCTCGCCGATGACAGCGATGTCGCGGTGCCCGAGCATCGCGAGATGTTCCACGCACAGGGCGCCCGTCGCCCGGAAGTCCAGGTCCACACAGGTGAGACCGGACGTGTCGGCGGGCAGCCCGATCAGGACCGACGGCTGGTCGGTGCCGCGCAGCAACGGCAGCCGCTCGTCGTCGAGTTCGACGTCCATCAGGATCATCGCGTCGGCGAGCCCGCTGCCGGTCACCCGGCGCACGGCGTTCGGACCCTCCTCGCCGGTCAGCAGCAGGACGTCGTACCCGTGCGTGCGGGCCGTCGTGGCCACCGCGATGGCGATCTCCATCATCACCGGCACGTACATGTCGGTGCGCAGCGGGACCATCAGCGCGATGATGTTCGACCTGCTGCTGGCCAGCGCCCGCGCGCCCGCGTTCGGGTGGTAGCCCAGTTCGCGGATGCTCTGCTCGACCCGCTGCCGGGTGGTCGTGGAGATGGACCGCTTGCCACTGAGGACATAGCTCACCGTGCTCGCCGAGACTCCGGCGTGCTGGGCGACCTCGGCGAGGGTGACCATCCAGCTCTCCCAGCGGTGTGAAGCGCTTCGACACTGCGCATGACGTACAGGGGTGGGTGTGAGGGTGGTTCGACACTAGCTCTGGCAGGGGCAGGTGTCCAGAGTCCGTCGAAGCGCTTCGACAGCTTTTCTTCCGCGGAGGACGCCGGTGCCGTGGGGGTCTGCACGAACCGTCTCCCGGTAAGGGCTTCCGGCGCAACACCGCGGAGCGCACCGCCGGGCATCTCTTCGGCCGAACGGCTGCACGCGGGGTGGTGGGGGCGCCCGGGATCGGGTACATACGATCGGGTAGCACCCGTCGGTAACCATAACGGCCCAAGATCCCGATTCGCGGCGAGGTGAGCCTCATGTCCGCCAGTCCCTCCGAGTCCGCTGGACGCCCCACCGTCTCCGAACGTGAGGCCCGTCAGGTGGCGGAGGCCGCCAGGGAACAGGAATGGCGCAAGCCCAGCTTCGCCAAGGAACTGTTCCTCGGCCGCTTCCGGCTCGACCTGGTCCACCCCCACCCCACCCCCTCCACCGAGGCAGCCCAGCGCGGCGAGGAGTTCCTCGCCAAACTCCGCGACTTCTGCGAGACGAAGGTCGACGGCGCGCTGATCGAGCGCGAGGGCCGCATCCCCGACGAGGTCATCAACGGCCTCAAGGAGCTCGGCGCCCTCGGCATGAAGATCGACACCAAGTACGGCGGCCTCGGCCTGACCCAGGTCTACTACAACAAGGCCCTGGCACTGGTCGGTTCCGCCAGCCCGGCCATCGGCGTCCTGCTCTCCGCCCATCAGTCGATCGGCGTACCCCAGCCGCTCAAGCTGTTCGGCACCGACGAGCAGCGGGAGCGGTACCTGCCGCGGTGCGCCCGCACCGACATCAGCGCCTTCCTCCTCACCGAGCCCGATGTCGGCTCCGACCCGGCCCGGCTCGCCACGTCCGCCGTACCCGAGGGGGACGACTACGTCCTCGACGGGGTGAAGCTGTGGACCACCAACGGCGTCGTCGCCGACCTGCTGGTCGTCATGGCCCGCGTGCCGAAGAGCGAGGGACACAAGGGCGGCATCACCGCCTTCGTCGTCGAGACCAACTCGCCCGGCGTCACCGTCGAGAACCGCAACGCCTTCATGGGCCTGCGCGGCATCGAGAACGGCGTCACCCGCTTCCACCAGGTCCGCGTCCCCGCCGCCAACCGCATCGGCCCCGAGGGCGCAGGCCTCAAGATCGCGCTGACCACCCTCAACACCGGCCGCCTCTCCCTGCCCGCGTCCTGCGTCGGCGCAGGCAAGTGGTGCCTGAAGATCGCGCGCGAGTGGTCGGCGGCCCGCGAGCAGTGGGGCAAGCCGATCGCCCAGCACGAGGCCGTCGGCGCGAAGATCTCCTTCATCGCGGCGACCACCTTCGCGCTGGAGGCCGTGCTCGACCTCTCCTCGCAGATGGCCGACGAGAACCGCAACGACATCCGCATCGAGGGCGCGCTCGCCAAGCTGTTCGCCTCCGAGATGGGCTGGCGGATCGCGGACGAGCTGGTCCAGATCCGCGGCGGCCGCGGTTTCGAGACCGCCGAGTCCCTCGCGGCGCGCGGCGAACGCGCCGTCCCCGCCGAACAGGTCCTGCGCGACCTGCGCATCAACCGCATCTTCGAGGGCTCGACGGAGATCATGCACCTCCTCATCGCCCGCGAGGCCGTCGACGCCCACCTCTCCGTCGCCGGCGACCTGATCGACCCCGACAAGTCCCTCCAGGACAAGGCCAAGGCGGGCGCCAACGCCGGCGTCTTCTACGCCAAGTGGCTGCCCAAGCTCGTCGCCGGACCCGGACAACTCCCCGTCTCCTACGGCGAGTTCAAGCACGAGGTCGACCTCTCGCCGCATCTGCGCTACGTCGAGCGGCACGCCCGCAAGCTCGCCCGCTCCACCTTCTACGCCATGTCCCGCTGGCAGGGGAAGATGGAGACCAAGCAGGGCTTCCTCGGCCGGATCGTCGACATCGGCGCCGAACTGTTCGCGATGAGCGCCGCCTGCGTCCGCGCCGAACTCCTGCGCAGCCAGGGCGACCACGGCCGCGAGGCCTACCAGCTCGCCGACGCCTTCTGCCGTCAGGCCCGCATCCGCGTCGAGGAACTCTTCGACCGTCTGTGGACCAACACCGACGACGTCGACCGCACCGTGGTCAAGGGCGTCATGTCCGGCACCTACGCATGGCTGGAGGAAGGCGTCGTCGACCCCTCCGGCGACGGCCCGTGGATCGCCGAGGCGGCCCCCGGACCGTCGAAGAAGGACAACGTCCACCGGCCGATTCGCTGACCGGCAGGGAACAGCGCGTCCCCCAGGACCCCCCGTGCGGGGGACGAAGGGGACGCGCTGTCCTCACACACCGTCCTTACGGCCACAATGGAGGGATGAGCGACAGTCCAGCACTCCGAGGGCGCGGCCCGGAGAACCCGTCCGCCCCGCGACGCCCGGCACGCGCCCTCGCCGACCCGCACCTCGTCTACGACCCCGTGACCGGCAGCGGTCCCAAGGACGTGGTGATCCTCGGCTCCACCGGATCGATCGGCACCCAGGCCATCGACCTCGTGCTGCGCAACCCCGACCGCTTCCGGGTCACCGGCCTCTCCGCGAACGGCGGTCGCGTCACCCTCCTCGCCGAACAGGCACACCGGCTGCGGGCCCGGACCGTGGCGGTCGCCCGCGAGGACGTCGTACCGCAGCTGCGCGAGGCGCTGACGAGCCGCTACGGCGCAGGGGAGCCGCTCCCCGAGATCCTGGCCGGCCCGGACGCGGCCACCCAGCTCGCCGGCTCCGCCTGCCACACCGTGCTGAACGGCATCACCGGCTCCATCGGCCTCGCGCCCACCCTCGCCGCCCTGAAGGCGGGCCGCACCCTCGCGCTCGCCAACAAGGAGTCGCTCATCGTCGGCGGCCCGTTGGTCAAGGCGCTCGCCGAGCCCGGGCAGATCATCCCGGTCGACTCCGAGCACGCGGCCCTCTTCCAGGCGCTCGCGGCGGGCACCCGGGCCGATGTGCGCAAGCTCGTGGTGACCGCCTCCGGCGGCCCCTTCCGCGGCCGGACGAAGACCCAGCTGGCGGACGTGACGGTCGAGGACGCCCTCGCGCACCCCACCTGGGCCATGGGCCCGGTGATCACGATCAACTCCGCGACCCTCGTCAACAAGGGGCTGGAGGTCATCGAGGCACACCTCCTCTACGACATTCCCTTCAGTCGCATTGAGGTGGTCGTGCACCCTCAGTCGTATGTCCACTCGATGATTGAGTTCACGGACGGATCGACGATCGCCCAGGCGACGCCCCCCGACATGCGCGGGCCCATCGCCATCGGGCTCGGCTGGCCCGAGCGCGTCCCGGACGCGGCGCCGGCCTTCGACTGGAGCAAGGCCTCGACGTGGGAGTTCTTCCCGCTCGACAACGACGCGTTCCCCTCGGTGAACCTCGCCCGGCACGTGGGTGAGCTCGCGGGCACCGCCCCGGCGGTGTTCAATGCGGCGAACGAGGAGTGCGTGGAGGCGTTCCGCACCGGCGAGCTGCCCTTCAACGGGATCATGGAGACGGTGACCCGGGTCGTGGAGGAGCACGGCACGCCGGTCACGGGAACCTCGCTCACGGTGTCGGACGTCCTCGAAGCGGAGACCTGGGCACGGGCCCGGGCCCGGGAACTGACAGCGCAGACGGCGACCGCGGAGGCGCGTGCATGACGAGCTTGATGATGATCCTCGGCATAGTCGTCTTCGCGTTCGGCCTGCTGGTCTCGATCGCGTGGCACGAGCTGGGGCACCTGTCCACCGCGAAGCTCTTCGGTATCCGCGTGCCCCAGTACATGGTCGGCTTCGGCCCGACCATCTGGTCGCGCAAGAAGGGCGAGACCGAGTACGGGATCAAGGCCGTCCCGTTCGGCGGCTACATCCGCATGATCGGCATGTTCCCGCCCGGCCCGGACGGACAGCTCACGGCCCGCTCCACCTCGCCCTGGCGCGGCATGATCGAGGACGCCCGCTCCGCGGCCTTCGAGGAGCTCAAGCCCGGCGACGAGACCCGCCTCTTCTACACCCGTGCCCCTTGGAAACGGGTCATCGTGATGTTCGCGGGCCCGTTCATGAACCTCATCCTCGCGGTCGCGCTGTTCCTGACCGTCCTGATGGGCTTCGGCATCTCCCAGCAGACCACCACGGTCAGCTCGGTGTCCCAGTGCGTGATCGCCCAGAGCGAGAACCGCGACACCTGCAAGAAGGGCGACCCGGCCTCCCCGGCCGCCGCCGCGGGCCTCAAGCCCGGCGACAAGATCGTCTCCTTCGGCGGGGTGCGCACCACGGACTGGAACAAGCTCTCCGACCTCATCCGGCGGAGCCCCGGCAAGAACGTGCCCATCGTCGTCGACCGCAAGGGCCAGGAGGTCACCCTCCACGCCACCATCGCCACCAACCAGGTCGCCAGGAAGGACTCCAGCGGCCAGATCGTCCAGGGCAAGTACGTCAGCGCCGGCTTCCTCGGCTTCAGCGCCGCCACCGGCATCGTCAGGCAGGACTTCGGCCAGTCGGTGACCTGGATGGGCGACCGCGTCGGCGAGGCCGTCGACTCCATCGCGGCCCTGCCCGCCAAGATCCCCGGCCTGTGGGACGCCGCCTTCGGCGACGGCAAGCGCGCCCCCGACTCCCCGATGGGCGTGGTCGGCGCGGCCCGCGTCGGCGGCGAGATCTTCACCCTGGACATCCCGGCCACCCAGCAGCTGGCGATGTTCGTCATGCTGGTCGCGGGCTTCAACCTCTCCCTGTTCCTGTTCAACATGCTCCCGCTGCTGCCCCTCGACGGCGGGCACATCGCGGGCGCCCTGTGGGAGTCGCTGCGGCGGAACCTGGCCCGCGTGCTGCGGCGCCCGGACCCGGGCCCCTTCGACGTGGCGAAGCTGATGCCGGTCGCCTACGTGGTCGCGGGAATCTTCGTCTGCTTCACCCTCCTGGTGCTGGTGGCGGACGTCGTCAACCCGGTGAAAATCACCTAGTCACCCGCAGTTCACGGCGGCCCGGCACCCTCGGTTCCGGGCCGCCTGCCGTGGGGCGGGGCGAGCGGGGACGGAGGTGACCGCGCCGAGCGTGTTCGCGGTGGGGGAGTGCTCGGGCCCCGCTCCGGTGCCGTAATCTCGAAGCCTGGAGCCCGTTGTTCCGGGACCGGATCCTGATCCACGACTTGGGGTTGCACAGCAGATGACTGCGATTTCTCTCGGCATGCCGTCCGTTCCGACCAAGATCGCCGAACGGCGCAAGAGCCGGCAGATCCAGGTCGGGTCCGTGGCGGTGGGCGGAGACGCCCCCGTGTCGGTGCAGTCGATGACCACGACCCGTACGTCCGACATCGGCGCGACCCTCCAGCAGATCGCCGAACTGACCGCGTCCGGCTGCCAGATCGTGCGCGTGGCGTGCCCCACGCAGGACGACGCGGACGCGCTGGCCACCATCGCGCGCAAGTCGCAGATCCCCGTCATCGCCGACATCCACTTCCAGCCGAAGTACGTCTTCGCGGCCATCGAGGCCGGCTGCGCCGCGGTCCGGGTCAACCCGGGCAACATCAAGCAGTTCGACGACAAGGTCAAGGAGATCGCCAAGGCCGCCAAGGACCACGGCACCCCGATCCGCATCGGCGTCAACGCCGGCTCCCTCGACCGGCGACTGCTGCAGAAGTACGGCAAGGCCACCCCCGAGGCCCTCGTCGAGTCCGCCCTGTGGGAGGCCTCCCTCTTCGAGGAGCACGACTTCCGGGACATCAAGATCTCGGTCAAGCACAACGACCCGGTCGTGATGATCGAGGCCTACCGCCAGCTCGCCGCCCAGTGCGACTACCCCCTGCACCTGGGCGTGACCGAGGCCGGTCCCGCCTTCCAGGGCACGATCAAGTCGGCCGTCGCCTTCGGCGCGCTCCTCTCGCAGGGCATCGGCGACACGATCCGCGTCTCGCTGTCCGCCCCGCCGGTGGAGGAGGTCAAGGTCGGCAACCAGATCCTGGAGTCGCTGAACCTCAAGCAGCGCGGCCTGGAGATCGTCTCCTGCCCGTCCTGCGGCCGCGCCCAGGTCGACGTCTACAAGCTCGCCGAAGAGGTCACCGCCGGCCTCACCGGCATGGAGGTCCCCCTCCGCGTCGCCGTCATGGGCTGCGTCGTCAACGGCCCCGGCGAGGCCCGCGAGGCCGACCTCGGCGTCGCCTCCGGCAACGGCAAGGGCCAGATCTTCGTCAAGGGCGAGGTCATCAAGACCGTCCCCGAGTCCAAGATCGTGGAGACGCTGATCGAGGAAGCGATGAAGATCGCCGAGCAGATGCAGGACGAGGGCGTCGCCTCGGGCGAGCCGTCGGTGTCGGTGGCGGGCTGAGGAATTCTGTAGGCCAGGGGACTTCTTCGAGCGCCGGTCCGCCCGTCTCAGCCCGTCCGGCGTTTGAGGACGAGGCCGTTCAGCCCGAAGCGGGGGCCCGGGGGGCGGCAGCCCCCCGGACACGGCACCCTCAACACCGCACGCCTCAAGGCCAACGGCCACCACCGCAGGGCAGCACCGCCCAGCTTCCGCAGGTACAGTGCGGTAGATCAGCAGAACCTCAGGGTGAGGGCCCGCACGTGTTGACGCAGACCACCTCACGGGTGCTCGAACCGAGCGACCTGGACGCCGCGCTCGCCGTCCTCGACCGCGAGCCGGTCGCGAACGCCTTCGTGACCTCCCGGGTCCAGGTCGCGGGCCTCGACCCCTGGCGGCTCGGCGGCGAGATGTGGGGCTACTACGAGGACGGCATGCTGACGTCCCTGTGCTACGCCGGAGCCAATCTGGTCCCGATCTGCGCGACCCCGCGGGCCGTCCGCGCCTTCGCCGACCGCGCCCGGCGTGCGGGCCGCCGCTGCTCCTCCATCGTCGGCCCCGCCGAGGCCACCACCCAGCTCTGGCGCCTGCTCGAACCCAGCTGGGGCCCGGCCCGCGAGGTCCGCTCCCACCAGCCGCTCATGGTCACCGACCGCATGCCCGACGACATCGCGCCGGACCCGTACGTCCGTCGCATCCGCAAGGACGAGATGGAGACGATCATGCCGGCCTGCGTGGCGATGTTCACCGAGGAGGTCGGCGTCTCCCCGCTGGCCGGTGACGGCGGCCTGCTCTACCAGGCCCGGGTCGCCGAACTCGTCGGCTCCGGCCGCTCCTTCGCCCGCCTCGACGAGAACGGCAAGGTCGTCTTCAAGGCGGAGATCGGCGCGGCGACGCCCCACGCCTGCCAGATCCAGGGTGTGTGGGTCGCCCCCGAGTACCGGGGGAGGGGCATAGCGGCACCGGGCATGGCGGCGGTCCTGCGCTACGCGCTGGCGGACGTGGCCCCGGTGGTCAGCCTGTACGTGAACGACTTCAACACACCGGCCAGGAGAACCTACCGGAGGGTGGGCTTCCAGGAGGTCGGCGCTTTCATGAGCATCCTGTTCTAGCCGCCGTTCACAGGGCCGCGCTGACCCCCGTACGAGACCTGTAGTCTCCCCGGCATGCTGCACTTTCCCGGTCACGGTCATCGCCACCAGCCCGAGGACGTCGTGATCGGCCCCCTCGATCTGTCCGCGCGGGTCGACGAGGCGCTCGCCGTGCAGGCCGTGGCCTTCGGACTGGGCGCCGACGAGGTCGCCGTGCGCCGGCAGATCGTGCTGCGGCACATGACCTACCCGGGGGCCCGCGCGCTCGGCGCCACCCTCCCCGACGACCGCCTGGTCGGCTTCGTCTACGGCATGCCCAACGACCGCACCCACTGGTGGTCGACGATCGTGGAGCCGTACCTGCGCGCGCACGGCCGCGAGGAGTGGCTCGACGACTCCTTCGTGATCACCGAGCTGCACGTCCACCCAGGTCACCAGAACCGTGGCGTCGGCCGCTCGCTCATCACGACCATCACCGACGGCGCCGCCGAACCCCGCTCGATCCTCTCCGCGATCGACACCGACAGCCCGGCCCGCGGCCTCTACCACTCCCTCGGCTACCAGGACCTGGCCCGCCAGGTCCTCTTCCCGAGCGCCCCCAAGCCGTACGCCGTAATGGGCGCCCCCCTGCCCCTCCGCCGCCGTTAACCGATTTCCGCCCGCCCGGCAAGCCCGGCTAACCTCCTAGGGGGTGCCTGACACATTCCCGCCTGCCGCGCGGCGTCTGGCACGCACGCTCGCGGCGTTGCCGAATCGTCCACGTGGCTCCGCCACGCGGGCGCTCCGGCGCCTTGCGATCGCACGCACCAGACGCTGCGCGGCCCGCCCTCCGGGCGGACGACGGGAATGTGTCAGGCACCCCCAGCCATCACCCTTTCCCGGCAGGAGTACGAGAACCATGGCCAACGCACCGGTCCAGCGCATGTCCCAGTTGATGGCGAAGACGCTGCGCGACGACCCGGCGGACGCCGAGGTCCTCAGCCACAAGCTTCTCGTCCGCGCCGGCTACGTCCGACGGACGGCGGCCGGCATCTGGTCGTGGCTGCCCCTCGGCAAGAAGGTCCTCGCCAACGTCGAGCGCATCGTCCGTGAGGAGATGGACGCGATCGGTGCCCAGGAGGTGCTGCTGCCCGCCCTCCTGCCGCGGGAGCCGTACGACGCCACGGGCCGCTGGGACGAGTACGGCCAGGAGCTGTTCCGGCTGAAGGACCGCAAGGGCGGCGACTACCTGCTCGGCCCGACCCACGAGGAGATCTTCACCCTGCTGGTGAAGGACCAGGCGTCCTCCTACAAGGACCTGCCGGTCATCCTCTACCAGATCCAGCACAAGTACCGTGACGAGGCCCGTCCGCGGGCCGGCATCCTGCGCGGCCGCGAGTTCCTGATGAAGGACTCCTACTCCTTCGACCTCGACGACGAGGGCCTCGGCCGGTCCTACGCCCTGCACCGCGAGGCCTACCAGCGGATCTTCGACCGCCTCGGCCTCGACTACCGCATCTGCGCCGCCACCGCCGGCGCGATGGGCGGCTCGAAGTCCGAGGAGTTCCTCGCCCCGGCCGGCGCCGGCGAGGACACCTTCGCCGACTGCCCCCACTGCGACTTCGCGGCCAACACCGAGGCGATCACGTACGAGCTCAAGCCGGTGGACGCCGCGGGCGTGCCCGCGCTCGAGGAGATCCCGACCCCGGACACCCCGACCATCGAGACCCTCGCCGCCCACCTCGGCGTCGAGGCCTCCGCCACGCTCAAGAACCTCCTGGTGAAGGTCGACGGCGAGATCGTCGCCGTGGGCGTGCCGGGCGACCGCGAGGTCGACCTGGGCAAGGTCGAGGCGCACTTCGCCCCTGCCGTCGTCGAGATGGTCACCGAGGCCGACTTCGCCGGCCGCCCGGACCTGGTGCGCGGCTACGTCGGCCCGCAGGGCCGGGGCGAGAAGGTCAAGTACATCGCCGACCCGCGCGTGGCCCCCGGCACCGCCTGGATCACCGGCGCCAACAAGGAGCACACGCACGCGAAGAACGTCGTCGCGGGCCGTGACTTCGAGGTCGACGAGTACGTCGACGTCGTGGTCGTGCAGGACGGCGACCCGTGCCCCAAGTGCGGCACCGGCCTCAAGCTGGACCGCGCCATCGAGATCGGCCACATCTTCCAGCTCGGCCGCAAGTACGCCGACGCCCTCAAGCTCGACGTCCTCGGCCAGAACGGCAAGCCGGTCCGCGTCACCATGGGCTCCTACGGCATCGGCGTCTCCCGTGCCGTCGCAGCCCTCGCCGAGCAGACCGCCGACGAGCAGGGCCTGTGCTGGCCGGCCGAGGTCGCCCCGGCCGACGTGCACGTCGTCGCGGCCGGCAAGGCCCTGCAGACCGAGCTGGCGCTGGAGGTCTCGGAGAAGCTGCGGGCCGCGGGCCTGCGCGTCCTGGTCGACGACCGGGCCGGCGTCTCGCCGGGCGTGAAGTTCACCGACTCGGAGCTGATCGGCGTACCGAAGATCCTGGTCGCCGGACGCCGGGCCGCCGACGGTGTGCTGGAGCTGAAGGACCGCAGGACCGGCGAGCGCGAGGAGCTGACGGTGGACGAGGCGATCGCCCGCCTCAGCGCGTAAAGGAACTCCTTGTAAAGGAACTCCTCAGAAACGTCTCGGGGCGCCTAAAGGCACCTCACAGGGTTCTCTGAGGTCCGTGCCCGACCTTGGTGCGTGACAGCACGTCACCAGGGAGGGAACGGCCATGACGAACAGGGAACGAGGTGCCGTCGCCGCGGTCCGCAGAGGGGCCCGGCGCACGGCGGCGACAGCGACGGCCGTCACACTGGCGGCCGTCGCCGGAACGTTCGCGCTGATCGGCACCCTGCACACGGACAGCAGTGCCGTGTCCTCGACGACGAGCAGCAGCACCGGATCGAGCGCGTCCGGGAACAGCGGCACGGGCTCGTCCTCCTCCTCAGGCGGCCTCACCGCGCCCAACGGCAGCGGCTCCGCCGACTCCACCTCGGGGGCGTCGTGATGAGCGGCGCCCGCCACCCCCGCACCACGGCCGCCACCGAATGGCGCGCCCTCGGCACCACGGTCCGCCTGGTCGTCACCGACCCGGCCCTGCTGGACTCCTGCAACCTGCTCCTCGCCCGGCATCTCGCCGACGTCGACGCCGCCTGCAGCCGCTTCCGCGCCGACTCCGAACTCGCCGCCCTCGACACGAGCGAGGGCCGCCCGGTCCGGGTGAGCCCGCTGCTCGCCGAAGCCGTCGAGGTCGCCCTGCGCGCGGCCCGGACGACCGACAGCGCCGTCGACCCGACGGTCGGCTCCGCGATGGACGCGATCGGCTACGACCGCGACTTCACCCTCGTCCAGGAGGACGACCGCCCGGTGCGGCTCACCGTGCGGCGCGTCCCCGGCTGGCGCACGGTCCGCCTCGACCGCGCGACGGGCACCGTCACCGTCCCGACGGGCGTCCGCCTCGACCTCGGAGCCACGGCGAAGGCCTGGGCCGCCGACAAGGCGGCGGCGATCCTCGCGGCGACGGGCGGCTGCGGAGTCCTCGTGAGCCTCGGCGGCGACACGGCCGTCGCCGGCAAGCCACCGGCGGACGGCTGGCAGATCCGCGTCCAGGACGTCACCGGCCCGGTCGACGACAGCCCCGGCGACGGCCCGTACGCCACGGTCGGCCTGCACAGCGGCGGCCTCGCCACGTCGGGCACGGCCGCCCGCACCTGGCGCCGCGGCGGTCGGACCCTCCACCACATCGTCGACCCCGGCACCGGCCTGCCGGCCCGCACACCGTGGCGCACGGTCTCGGTGGCCGCTCCCACCTGCGCCGAGGCCAACGCGGCGACGACGGCGGCCCTGGTGAAGGGCGCGGGAGCGGAGCGCTGGCTGACGGGGAGGGGCCTGCCGGCACGTCTGGTGAGCCGGGAAGGGCTGGTCGTCACCACTCCGGGCTGGCCCATCACCCCCACGGGCGCGAGGCCGCAGGGGAAAGCGGCATGACCTCCGCAACGCTCTGGTACGCCAACCGGGCCACCGGCGCCGTCTGCCTGATCCTCTTCACGGTCGTCGTACTCCTCGGCATCGCCGTCCGCCTGCGCGGCAGACTCCCCGGCCTGCCCCGCTTCGGCACCGTCACCCTCCACCGCACCCTCTCCCTGTCCGCGACGGCCTTCCTGGCCCTGCACATCGCGCTCGCGGTGCTGGACACCTACGTCGACATCACCCCCACCGACGTCCTCGTCCCCTTCGTCTCCGCCTATCAGCCCCTCTGGCTCGGCCTCGGCACGGTGGCCCTCGACCTGATGCTCGCCGTCCTGTTCACCAGCCTGCTGCGGGAACGCATCGGCCACCGCACCTGGCGGGCGCTGCACTGGCTCGCCTACGCCGCCTGGCCCGTCGCCCTGGTCCACGGCATCGGCATCGGCACGGACACCGGCACCGACTGGATGACCTGGCTGACGGTCTCCTGTGTGGCCGCCGTCGCCGCCGCCGGAGGCGTCCGCCTGGCCCACTGGGCCCGCGCCGCCCGCCGCACCCCCGCAGCCGTCCTCCGCACGGCCGAAGGAGCCCGCCCGTGACCGCCACCCACGCCGACCTGTACATGCCGCCGCGCCTGCTCGCCCCCGGCGGCACCCCGGCCGACCTGCCCGCGCACGAGCAGCGGTACGGCCCCCTGCCGTACGGCGATCCGGCCGCGCTGCTGACCACCGTCACCGCTTCCGGGCTGACCGGCCGCGGCGGAGCCGCCTTCCCCGTGCACCGCAAGCTCGCCGCGGTCGCCGAGGCCGCGCGCCGCACCGGACGGGCCGCGGTGATCGTCGCCAACGGCGCCGAGGGCGAGCCGGCCAGCCGCAAGGACCGGACGCTGCTCGCCCTGTCGCCGCACCTCGTCCTGGACGGCGTCCAGGTGGCGGCGCAGGCGGTCGGCGCCGGGAAGGCGTACCTCGCGGTCGAGGAGGGCGCGTCCTTCCTGGAGGCGGCCGTCGCCCACCGCGCGGACCCGGTCCCCGTCACGGTCGTACGGCTGCCCGGGCGGTTCCTGTCCGGGCAGACCTCGGCGCTCGCCCGGTTCGTCGGTGGGGGCCCGGCGCTGCCCGGGTACCAGAACCCGCCGGTCCGGGTGGAGGGCGTGCACCGGGCCCCCACCCTGGTGCAGAACGTGGAGACGCTGGCCCACCTCGCCCTCGTCGCCCGCTACGGCGCGCGGTGGTTCCGCACGGCCGGCACCGCCGCCCAGCCGGGCAGCGCGCTGTGCACGGTGCACGTGCCGGGTCACCGGCCGCACGTCGTCGAGGCCCCGTTCGGCACGCCCCTGCACCGCCTCCTACCCGTGGACGGGATGTCCGCCGTCCTCCTCGGCGGCTACCACGGCACCTGGGTCCCGGCGGCCGAGGCGGCCGGACTCCCGCTGGACGCCTCGACGATGGGCGCCGGCGTCCTGGCGGCCCTGCCCGCCGAGCGCTGCGGCCTCGTGGAAACGGCCCGGGTCCTGCGCTATCTGGCCCTGCAGTCGGCCGGTCAGTGCGGCCCCTGCCTCAACGGGCTGCCGCGTATCGCCGGCGCCTTCCGGACCCTGGCCGCGCCCGGCCGCCACGGCACCGCCCGCACCGACGTCGCCCGCTGGGCCGGCCTGGTCGAGGGCCGCGCGCCTGCCACCACCCGGACGGCACGATCCGCCTGGTGCGCAGCGCGATGACGACGTTCGCGGCCGAACTCGACGCTCACGCACGGGGCTTGTGCACCGCGACCGACCGCACACCCGTCCTCCCCGTCCCCCAGGAGGCCTGAGATGGACCGGAGCATCGACATCGACTGGACGTCCTGCCGGGGCCACGGCCTGTGCGCGGAACTCCTGCCCGAGCACATCACCCCGGACGAGTGGGGCTACCCGCTCGTCGCCGGTACCCCGCTCCCGGCCCGCACCGTGAAACGGGCCCGCAGAGCAGCGGCGGACTGTCCGGTCCTGGCGTTGAAAGTGACGATCGCGAAACGGAAACCGCACCCCCGGAGCTGATCCGGCCTAAAGCCACCCGGCGAATTCGAGCAGCAGCTCCGCGTCCTTCGGCCGCCCCACCCGAAGGGCCCGCACCCCCGACTCCACGGCCCGGAACAGCGTCCACCCCCGCAACCGCTCCTGGTCCACCTCCAGCGACTCCGCGAGCCGCTTCACCCGCCGCCGGGTCGTCGCCGCCCCCGACGGCGAGGCGATCAGGTCCTCGACCCGGTCCCGCACGAGCCGCGCCAGGTCGAACGCGCACTCGCCCACCACCGGATCGGGCCCGACGGCCAGCCACGGCATCCGCTCACCCGCGAGCACCTTGCTCTGCCGGAACGTCCCGTGCAGCAGCCGCCGCTCGGGCGGCGCCGCCAGCAGCTCCGCGCGCGCCGTCAGCGCCGCGTCCACCAGCGGCACGACCTCCGCGCCCGCACTCGCCCGCATGGCCGCCGCCTGCCGCTCCGTCCGCTCGGCGACGCTCTCGAAGGCGTGGTCGGCCGGCGGCTCCACCCACAGCCGCCGCAAGGTCCCCGCCGCCTCCAGCAGCGCCTTCGCCTCGGGCAGGGACCGCACCGACACATCGGGATGCAGCCGTTCCAGCAGCAGCACGCCCTCGTGCGAGGTCTCCTCGACGAGCTGCACGGCACCCGAGCCGCCCCAGCGCGCCAACGCCGCCCGCTCCGCCTCCGGCCGGAACCGCGGCGGCGCCAGCTTGAGCACGGCGGGACTGCCGTCGGTGCGCCGCACCAGCACCACCAGGCTGCTGCGGCCGCCGGGCACCTGCACCCGCTCCACGGTCAACTCGCGTAGTGCGACGGCCCGTTGCGCCGCCGCGGGCAGCGTCTCCAGCCAGTCGTCACCGTCCGGTGCCGTCTCGCCGAGCGCCCTCACCAGGCGCTGCGGCGGTTCGAATGCCATGCGCGAGTCGTTCCCTTCGCTGCCGGTCAAGCCGAGGGCGTCGGCGAGGCGGACGGCGTGGCCGCCCGCTCCGCGAGCCCAGGGAAGGCTACGCTCTCCCCGCTCCAGCGCACGGCCCGCACCGCCGCCTCCCGCAGGGCCCGCGCCGCCGCGTCGCGCCGCGAGCCGCCGGTGGCCCGCACGACGTCGGAGTACACGTCGGCCACCCGGTCCTCCAGTTCGGCGGCCAGCCGCACGGCCGCGGCCGGGTCCGCCACCGGGAACGGCAGCGCGTACCCGGCCGCCGCGGCCACCGGCGTGCCGCCGAGGTCCCGGATGTCACGCACCAGCGCGTCGCGCCGGGCGCGGTGGGCGTCGTACGCCGCCCTGGCCTCCGTACGACGGCTCTCGCCGATCCGGCCGCCGACGACGCCGTAGCCGTACACGGCGGCGTGCTCGGCGGCCAGCGCCGCCTGCAGGGCCTTCAGGGTCTGCTGCTGGCTCACCGGGCCCCCTCCGTCAGCAGATAGGCGTGCACCGCGCCGGCCGCCGCGACCGAGGCCATCAGCCGCGCCAGTTCGCCGGGCACCTCCAGCAGGGCGGCCGTCCGCCGGTCGGAGAGGGCCCGCTCGGCGTCGGCGAGGCCGGTGAGGGCGTCCTTCTCGTCGGCCGGCGCGGGAGTCGAGGCGGAGGGGGAGGGGGAGTGCGGCGCCGTGGGGGAAGCACTCCGCGTGGCCTTGCGCACTCCGCCGAAAGCCTCCGTGTGCCGTACCACCTCCGCCCGCAACGGCGCCAGGTGCTCCGCCAGCCCCGGGAACGCGGCGAGCGCGGCGTCGTAGCGCTCCACCAGCCCCGCGCTGTCCCGCGCCGCACGCGCGCGTGCCTTCTCGACGACCGACGGGCTGCCGCCGGTGCTTCCGGAGTCCTGGGAGCCGCCCGAGCAGCCCGCCAGCAGGGCGGCGCCGGCGGCCGAGGCGAGCAGGGATCTTCTGCGCGTCCCCGAGGGGATGCGCGACGGTGGGGGGTACGGCACGGCTGACGTCCTCGGGGGGCTCGTACGAACACACGGGCGGGAGACCGGCCCGCCGTGATCACGGTACCCGCGTCCCCGCCCGGTGCCGCTCATCGGCACCGCCCGTACGCACTGGACGGCAACACCCCTTGCGACCGGATACCCTTTGACCAGACACGCGACCCATCCCACAACAGCACACGCGGCCGAGGAGTCACCCGGATGAGCACCACCCAGAGCGAGAGGCTGCGAGAGCTCCTGGAACCGCTCGTCACCTCCCAGGGCCTGGATCTCGAAGAGATCGCGGTGGACTCCGTCGGACGCAAGCGGGTGCTGCGCGTCGTCGTCGACTCCGACACCGGGGCGGACCTGGACCAGATCGCCGATGTGAGCCGCGCGCTCTCGGCGAAGCTCGACGAGACGGACGCGATGGGCGAGGGGGAGTACACCCTCGAGGTCGGCACCCCGGGCGCGGAGCGCCTGCTGAAGGAACACCGCCACTACCTGCGCGCCGTCGGCCGCCTGGTGAAGTTCCAGCTCGCCGAGGGCGGCGACGTGGTGGCCCGGATCCTGACGGTGGACGACGAGGGCCTCGACGTCGAGGTGCCCGGGGTCAAGGGCCGCAAGGCCACCGCCCGCAGACTCGCCTTCCAGGACGTCGAGAAGGCGCGCGTGCAGGTCGAGTTCAGCCGCAAGGACGACAAGAAGGAAGAGGAGGCGTAGCCGTGGACATCGACATGAGTGCCCTGCGGGGCTTGGTTCGGGAGAAGGAGATCTCCTTCGACCTGTTGGTCGAGGCGATCGAGTCGGCCCTCCTCATCGCCTACCACCGCACCGAGGGGAGCCACCGCCACGCGCGCGTGAAGCTCGACCGTGAGACCGGTCACGTGGTCGTGTGGGCGAAGGAAGACCCCGAGGACCTCGAGGAGGGGCAGGAGCCCCGCGAGTTCGACGACACCCCGTCCGACTTCGGCCGTATCGCCGCCACCACCGCCAAGCAGGTCATCCTGCAGCGGCTGCGCGACGCCGAGGACGACGCGACGCTCGGCGAGTACGCCGGCCGCGAGGGCGACATCGTCACCGGTGTGGTCCAGCAGGGCCGCGACCCGAAGAACGTGCTCGTGGACATCGGCAAGCTGGAGGCCATCCTGCCGGTGCAGGAGCAGGTGCCGGGCGAGACGTACCCGCACGGCATGCGCCTGCGCTCGTACGTCGTCCGGGTGGCGAAGGGCGTCCGCGGCCCGTCCGTGACCCTGTCCCGCACCCACCCCAACCTGGTGAAGAAGCTCTTCGCTCTGGAAGTGCCGGAGATCGCCGACGGGTCGGTCGAGATCGCCGCGATCGCCCGTGAGGCCGGTCACCGCACCAAGATCGCCGTACGGTCCACCCGTTCGGGCCTGAACGCCAAGGGCGCCTGCATCGGCCCCATGGGCGGACGTGTGCGCAACGTCATGGGCGAGCTGAACGGCGAGAAGATCGATATCGTCGACTGGTCGGACGACCCGGCCGAGATGGTCGCGAACGCGCTCTCGCCGGCCCGGGTCTCCAAGGTGGAGGTCGTCGACCTCGCCGCCCGCTCCGCGCGCGTGACGGTGCCGGACTACCAGCTGTCGCTGGCGATCGGCAAGGAGGGCCAGAACGCCCGCCTCGCCGCCCGCCTGACCGGCTGGCGGATCGACATCCGCCCCGACACGGAGCAGACCGGGGAATAGATCCAAGCCGCACGGCGCTTGGATCACGACAACAACCGTTCGATTCCTCACCCAGAGGGGTGAGGTCGGTACGGGGAGGTAGACTTAACAGTGTCTGGCCGGACGCCCGCCCGAGCATGCCCTGAACGCACCTGCGTGGGCTGCAGGGAACGAGCGGTCAAGCCGGACCTGTTGCGGATCGTGGCGATCAAGGACGAGTGTGTCCCTGATCCACGCGGTACGCTGCCCGGCCGGGGTGCGTATGTACACCCCGCGCTGGTCTGTCTCGACCAGGCGGTACGCCGCCGGGCGTTCACGCGGGCGTTGCGCGCCCCGGGAGCGCTCGACACAAAGGCGTTGCGCCACTACGTCGAACAGTCAGAGAGTTGCTGAGCAGGCAACACCGTAAGGAGAGTCGTACGGAACCCCCGTGCGGCCCTGGTACCCCGCGAGTTGGAAGTAGGTCGAGATTGCGATGAGCACTCGATGAGCACGCGATGAGTACGCCCATGAAGTAGCGACGGTCCGGACGCACCCGGACCTAAAAGGAGCGAAGTGGCTAAGGTCCGGGTATACGAACTCGCCAAGGAGTTCGGGGTTGAGAGCAAGGTCGTCATGGCCAAGCTCCAGGAACTCGGTGAATTCGTCCGTTCGGCGTCTTCGACCATCGAAGCGCCCGTAGTCCGCAAACTGACGGACGCCCTCCAGCAGGGCAACGGAGGCGGCAAGTCCGCCCCCGCACGCAAGGCCGCCCCGGCTCGTCCGGCGGCCCCCTCTCCCGCGCAGGCCGCCCGTCCGGCCGCCCCGCGCCCGCCGGCCCCCAAGCCGGCCGCCGCCGAGAAGCCCACGGCTCCCGCCGCGCCGGCCGCTCCCGGCCCCCGTCCCACCCCGGGCCCGAAGCCCGCGCCGCGGCCCGCCCCGGCGTCCCCGGCTCCGACGACGCCCGAGTTCACGGCCCCGCCGTCGGCTCCCGCCGCTCCGGCCCAGGGTTCCGGTTCCGGTTCCGGCCCCCGTCCGGGTGCTCCCCGTCCGGCCGGTCAGGCCGCACGTCCGGGCGCCCCGCGTCCGGGTGGCCCCGGCCAGGGCCGCGGTGACCGCGGCGACCGTCCCGGTGCCCCGCGTCCGGGTGGCCAGGCGCCGCGTCCCGGCGCCCGTCCGGCCGGTCCCCGTCCGGGCAACAACCCCTTCACCTCCGGCGGCTCCACCGGCATGGCGCGTCCGCAGACGCCCCGTCCGGGCGGCGCCCCGCGTCCCGGCGGCCCCGGTGGCGCCGGTGCTCCCGGCGGCGCTCCGCGTCCGCAGGGCCAGGGCGGTCCCCGTCCCCAGGGCGCGGCGGGCGGTCCCCGTCCGCAGGCTCCGGGCGGCGCCCGTCCCACTCCGGGCGGCATGCCCCGTCCGCAGGGCGGTCCGCGTCCCGGCGGCGGCCCCGGCGGCCCGCGTCCCAACCCCGGCATGATGCCGCAGCGTCCCGCTGCCGGCCCCCGCCCCGGTGGCGGCGGTCCCGGTGGTCGTGGTCCCGGCGGCGGCGGTCGTCCCGGTGGTGGCGGCGGCGGTCGTCCGGGTGGCGGCGGCTTCGCCGGTCGTCCGGGTGGCGGTGGCGGCGGCTTCGCCGGTCGTCCCGGCGGTCCCGGTGCGGGTGGCGGCGGTTTCGCCGGCCGTCCCGGTGGTCCCGGTGCGGGTGGCGGTGGCCGTCCCGGCTTCGGCGGTCGTCCCGGTGGTCCGGGCGGTCGTGGTGGCACGCAGGGCGCCTTCGGCCGTCCCGGCGGTCCCGCGCGCCGTGGCCGCAAGTCGAAGCGGCAGAGGCGCCAGGAGTACGAGGCCATGCAGGCCCCGTCGGTCGGCGGCGTGATGCTGCCTCGCGGCAACGGCGAGTCCATTCGCCTGTCGCGCGGTGCCTCGCTCACCGACTTCGCGGAGAAGATCAACGCCAACCCGGCGTCGCTCGTCGCGGTCATGATGAACCTCGGCGAGATGGTCACGGCCACGCAGTCCGTCTCCGACGAGACCCTGCAGCTCCTCGCCGACGAGATGAACTACACGGTTCAGATCGTCAGCCCCGAGGAGGAGGACCGCGAGCTGCTCGAGTCCTTCGACATCGAGTTCGGCGAGGACGAGGGCGACGAGGAGGACCTGGTGGTCCGCCCGCCGGTCGTCACCGTCATGGGTCACGTCGACCACGGTAAGACCCGGCTCCTCGACGCCATCCGCAAGACGAACGTCATCGCGGGCGAGGCCGGCGGCATCACCCAGCACATCGGTGCCTACCAGGTCGCGACCCAGGTCAACGACGAAGAGCGCAAGATCACCTTCATCGACACCCCGGGTCACGAGGCGTTCACCGCCATGCGTGCCCGCGGTGCGAAGTCGACCGACATCGCGATCCTGGTCGTCGCGGCCAACGACGGCGTCATGCCGCAGACGGTCGAGGCGCTCAACCACGCCAAGGCGGCCGACGTCCCGATCGTCGTCGCGGTCAACAAGATCGACGTCGAGGGCGCCGACCCGACCAAGGTGCGCGGTCAGCTCACCGAGTACGGGCTGGTGGCCGAGGAGTACGGCGGCGACACGATGTTCGTCGACATCTCCGCCAAGCAGGGTCTGCACATCGACTCCCTGCTGGAGGCCGTGATCCTGACGGCCGACGCCTCGCTCGACCTGCGGGCCAACCCGCACCAGGACGCGCAGGGCATCAGCATCGAGTCCCGCCTCGACCGCGGCCGCGGTGCCGTGGCGACGGTCCTCGTCCAGCGAGGCACGCTGCGGGTCGGCGACACGATGGTGGTGGGCGACGCCTACGGCCGCGTGCGCGCCATGCTCGACGACAACGGCAACAACGTCGCCGAGGCCGGACCCGCGACGCCGGTCCAGGTCCTGGGCCTGACCAACGTCCCGGGTGCGGGCGACAACTTCCTGGTGGTGGACGAGGACCGTACGGCCCGTCAGATCGCCGAGAAGCGCGCCGCCCGTGAGCGCAACGCCGCGTTCGCCAAGCGCACGCGCCGTGTCTCCCTCGAGGACCTGGACAAGGTGCTCAAGGCCGGTGAGGTCCAGCAGCTCAACCTCATCATCAAGGGTGACGCTTCCGGTTCCGTCGAGGCGCTCGAGTCGTCCCTGCTCCAGCTGGACGTCGGCGAAGAGGTCGACATCCGCGTCCTGCACCGCGGCGTCGGTGCGGTCACGGAGTCGGACATCGACCTGGCGATGGGTTCCGACGCCATCGTGATCGGCTTCAACGTCCGTGCGGCCGGCCGCGCGGCGCAGATGGCCGAGCGCGAGGGCGTGGACGTCCGGTACTACTCGGTCATCTACCAGGCGATCGAGGAGATCGAGGCGGCCCTGAAGGGCATGCTCAAGCCGGAGTACGAGGAGGTCGAGCTCGGCACGGCGGAGATCCGCGAGGTCTTCCGTTCGTCCAAGCTGGGCAACATCGCGGGTGTGCTCATCCGCTCCGGCGAGGTCCGCCGCAACACCAAGGCGCGCCTCATCCGCGACGGCAAGGTCATCGCGGAGAACCTCAACATCGAGGGTCTGCGTCGCTTCAAGGACGACGTCACCGAGATCCGCGAAGGGTTCGAGGGCGGTATCAACCTCGGCAACTTCAACGACATCAAGGTCGACGACGTCATCGCGACGTACGAGATGCGCGAGAAGCCGCGCGTCTGATCCAGCACGCGATCGGGGCCGGTCGGCGGGGAAGTTCCCTCACGGAATTTCCGTCGATCGGCCCCGGCCGTTGCGTGTACGGTTCCCGTATCGGCGTCCAAGCGCGGCGCCCGTACCCCGAACCGGCGGGACATCCGGACACACATGTATGTGGGGACTCTGTCCTTCGACCTGCTCCTCGGTGACGTCCGCTCGCTGAAGGAGAAACGCTCTCTCGTCCGTCCGATCGTGGCCGAGCTCCAGCGCAAGTACGCGGTGAGCGCGGCGGAGACGGGCAATCAGGACCTCCACCGCAGGGCCGAGATCGGGCTGGCGATGGTATCCGGGGACACGGGACACCTCACCGACGTACTGGACCGCTGTGAGCGGCTGGTCGCGGCCCGGCCCGAGGTGGAACTGCTCTCGGTTCGACGCAGGCTCCACAGCGACGAAGACTGAAGCAAGCAGCAAGAGAAGTTACTAAGGAGACGGACCAGTGGCCGACAACGCGCGCGCCAAGAGGCTGGCGGACCTCATCCGAGAGGTGGTGGCCCAGAAGCTGCAGCGCGGGATCAAGGACCCGCGGCTCGGCTCACACGTCACCATCACGGACACCCGGGTCACCGGGGACCTGCGGGAGGCGACCGTCTTCTACACCGTCTACGGCGACGACGAGGAGCGGGCCGCCGCGGCCGCCGGTCTGGAGAGCGCCAAGGGCGTGCTCCGCTCCGCGGTCGGCGCGGCGGCCGGCGTGAAGTTCACGCCGACGCTGACGTTCGTGGCCGACGCCCTTCCGGACACCGCCCGCACCATCGAGGACCTCCTCGACAAGGCGCGCGAGTCCGACGCGAAGGTGCGCGAGGTCTCGGCGGGTGCGGCCTACGCCGGTGAGGCGGACCCGTACAAGAAGCCCGGTGAGGACGAGGACGACACCGCCGAATGACGCAGAAGACCACCACGCCCGACGGGCTTGTCATCGTCGACAAGCCGTCGGGCTTCACTTCGCACGACGTCGTCGCCAAGATGCGCGGCATCGCGAAGACGCGCCGCGTCGGACACGCGGGCACCCTCGACCCCATGGCCACGGGCGTGCTCGTGCTGGGCGTGGAGAAGGCGACCAAGCTCCTGGGCCATCTGGCGCTCACCGAGAAGGAGTACCTGGGCACCATCCGCCTCGGGCAGACGACGGTCACGGACGACGCGGAGGGCGAGATCACGGGGTCGCACGACGCCTCGAAGGTCACCCGGGACGCGATCGACGCCGGGATCGGCAAGCTCACCGGCGACATCATGCAGGTGCCGTCCAAGGTCAGCGCCATCAAGATCAACGGCGTGCGGTCGTACAAGCGGGCCCGGGAGGGCGAGGAGTTCGAGATCCCGGCCCGCCCGGTCACCGTCTCCTCGTTCGCGGTGTACGACGTCCGGGACGCGGTCGCCGAGGACGGCACCCCCGTCCTCGACCTCGTCGTGTCGGTCGTCTGCTCCTCCGGCACCTACATCCGGGCGCTCGCCCGCGACCTGGGCGCCGACCTCGGCGTCGGCGGCCACCTGACGGCCCTGCGCCGCACCCGCGTCGGCCCGTACAAGCTGGACGCGGCGCGCACGCTGGACCAGCTCCAGCAGGAGCTCACCGTCATGCCCGTCGCCGAGGCGGCCGCGGCCGCCTTCCCCCGCTGGGACGTGGACGCCAAGCGGGCCCGGCTGCTGACGAACGGCGTACGCCTCGACATGCCCGACGAGTACGCCTCGGCGGGAACGGTCGCCGTCTTCGACCCCGAAGGCCGCTTCCTCGCGCTCGTGGAGGCGCACAAGGGCAAGGCCAAGAGCCTGGCCGTCTTCGGCTGACCGGGGAGCCTGCCCGTGGAGCGGCGATCACGGGGTTGCGCCGCCGCTCCACGGACCCCCCTCGGTTCCCCCACCCCTAGGGTGTATCCACCGACCCCCCACTGTTCACCCGTGCGGGCAGGCGCTCGGAGTGAACCGGGGGAGCGGAAGGGGGCGCGTTCACCACGCGATCTGTCCCACCGCTCACCGCACGCCTACCGTCGAGAAACAAGGCACGGATGTACGGCACGGGTGTACGGCGGGAGGTTCGCCATGGCGGCACGGGACCCGCGAGGCGGAGGCGGCCACCGGGCGACGGCGACCGGGCCGGAGGCTCCCGGAACACCGCGGCACGAGCCCGGCGACGACGCTCTGGTCCGCATCCACGACCTCGCCGGGCGCCCCCGCGGCATCGGGTTCGTGGCCGACCACCACGGCACGGTGATCACCAGCCACGAGGCGGTCGACGGACTGCCCCGGCTGGTGCTGCGCGCCGACGGCGACCGCAGCTGCCTGGTGACCGCGGAGGCGGTGACGGCAGTGCCGGAGCTGGACCTGGCCCTCGTACGCACCGAGGGCCTCGGCGTGCCGCCCCTGCCGGTCACCGTCCGCGAGCGCGTCGAGACCGGCACCTACGTGCGGCTGGCGGCCGGCCGCTGGCGCGAGGCGCGCGTCCTGGCCGCCACCGCCGTGACCTACGCGGCGACGGACCGCTTCCACGCCCTCGACGACGCCCTGGAACTGGCCATCGGCACCGCCGGGCAGGACGCGCTGCGGCTCGGCGGCGGCGCGGCCGGCGGCCCGGTGCTCGACGCCGCCACCGGCGCGGTCGTCGGCGTCCTCGGCACGGCCCTGCACAACGGCCACCGCGACACCGGCTTCGCCGTCCCCCTGCGCCCGGCACCCGCCGGCCCCCTGGCCGACCTCCTCGCCGTGAACGCGGCCACGGTCCCCGCCTACGGAGCCGACCTCAACCTCGCCGGGGTACTGGAACTGACGGCCACGTCGGTAGGGCAGGACGGCCCGCCGGGCACCCTGGCGGGGCACGTCGGCCGCACCGAGGGCGAGCCGACGGCAGCGGTGCCGCCGGTCGAACGCACCGAGACCGCGGGGCAGTTCACAGCCTTCACCCGAGCCGGCGCTCCGACGGCCGTCCTGGGCCTGGTCGGCGCACCGGGCAGCGGCCGTACGACGGAACTCGCCGCCCTCGCCGCCCGCCGCAACCACGGCGCCGCACCGGCCCCCACCCTGTGGCTGCGCGGCGCCGACCTGCGGGACGACGACACGTCGGTCGCGGACGCGGCACGCCGCGCGCTGACCCGCGCCGCACGCATCGTCGCGGCGTCCGGGTCCGCCCCGGCGCCGGACCTCGGCGACCTCGGCCCGGACCGTCTGGCCCGGATCGCCGACGCCGCCGGCCGCCCCCTGCTGCTCCTCCTGGACGGCCCCGAGGAGATGCCGCCGGTCCTGGCCCACCGCCTGCCCGAGTGGACGGAGGGAACGGCGGCCTGGCTGCGCACGACCGGGGCGCGCCTGGTGGTGGCGTGCAGGGAGGAGCACTGGGAGAGGGCCGGCGCGGAGTTCCCGCGAGAGCTGCTGTACGACCCCGGGGAGCCGGCCGTCACCGGCGCGAAGCCCTCCCCGGCGGGGGAGCCTCCCTGTGTGCGCCTCGGTGACCTCAGCGAGGACGAGGCCCGCACGGCCCGCGCACGCTACCGCGTTCCCGAAGACATCCTGGACGGGCCGGATGCCCGCCATCCCCTCACTCTGCGCCTTCTCTCCGAGGTCCTCACCGCCGTCCCCGGCGCGCCCGATGCCCGGGTGGACCGCTACGACGTCTTGTCCGCCCACCTCGACCTCCTGTGCCTGCGCATCGCCGTGCGCCTGGCCGCCGACAGCGGCCTGCGCGGCACCGCCGTACGCCGTCTCGCGGCCAGGGTCTGCGGCCAGGTCCACGAGGCCGCCCGGCGCAGCCTGGGCCCCGGCCAGGGCGAGCTGGACCGGGCGGCGTTCGAGGCGACCTTCCCCTGGGGGCAGGCCCCGGCACGGCTCGGCGGCGGCACCGGCTGGGCCTCCGCCGTCCTCACCGAGGGCCTCCTCGTGCCCGCCGGCACCGGCTACCGCTTCGCCCACGAGGAGTTCGCCGACTGGATCCAGGGCATGCACCTCGACCTGGACGAGGCCCTGCGCGCCCTGGTCCACCGCCCGGCCGCTCCCGCACACCCCGTCCCCGTGCCGCACCACCGCATCGGCCCCGTCGTCCAGGCCCTGCTCCTGCTGGCCCGCGACCACGGCACCGGCCGACTCGCCCTCCGCCTGGAGGAGCTGGCCCGCGCCCTGCACGGCGATCCCGACTCGTGGTGGGCCGCCCGCCTGCTCACCGAGACCCTGCTGCGCGTCCCGGACGCGACGCCGTACCTCGGCGTACTGCGGCGACTGGCCGACGACCTCGCGGCATCGGCGCGCACCGAGCGAGGTCCGCTCGGCCCCGCCTTCTGGACCGCCCTGCCCCTCCCGGAACCCGAGCGCCTCGACCTCCTGCGCCGCCTCCTGCCCGCCGACGGCCCCCCTCAGGACCCGGCGGCGGCCGCCTCCCCCCGCTTCCTCGACGCCGCCTCCCGCCTCCTCGCCGCCGACCCCACCGTCGTACAACCCCTGCTCACCCGCTGGTTCGACGACGACCGGCCGCTCCCGGCGACCCCGCACGCGACCGTGGCCGAGGCCGCGCAGGCGCTGCTGCACACCCACCGGCACCTCGCCCTGGACGATCTGACCGAGGTCCTCGTCGACTGCGCGCACCGGCGGGCCGACGAACTGCTCGCCGTGCTCGCCGAGGACGAACCCTCGGCCGTCTGCCGGGCCGTCGACCGGTGGGCGCACGACGAGCGGCCGGCCCGGTGGGTGGCGGCCGCCGCGTGCGGACTGCGGGCCGCGTCCCACGTCCGTACCGAGGGCGACCGCGAACTGCTGCGCTACGCGGCCCTCGCCCTGCTCGCCCGCCCCACCGACGCCACCCTGCACGGCGCCGCGCTCGCCCTCCTCGTACGCGACCCCCGCACGCGTGCCCGCCATCTCCCGCAGGCGCTGCGGCACTTCGCGGCCGGGGACCCGCGGTTCCCGGCGAGCGCCCTGGTCGCCGCCCTGACCACCCACCCCGAACAGGTCCTGGACGCATTCCGCGGGCGGCTGCTCGGGCCGGACGCCGGGGACGCGCTGCGCACCCTCGCCGACGTCACCACGCCCCCGCTGGCCCGCCGGGTCGCCGTCCTGGTGCGCGAGGCCGTGGAGCGGCGCCCGGAGACCGCAGGCGACGTGGCCGCGTACGTCGACCGGCGCCTGGACCAGGGGCCCGAGGCGCGCGCCGTCCTAGTGCCGCTGGTCACCGGCCTCCTCGACGGCGGCCCGGAGGAGGTGCGCGCCGCCCTCGCCGCCGTACTCGCCGTCCCGGGCGCCGCCGCCTCCCGGCCGCTGCGCCGCGAACTCCTCGACTTCCTCCTCGCCCACGAACACGCCCCGGCCGTCCTGGACGCCCTGCTGCACGCCACCGCCCTCGCCGACGGCGAGGAGGTCCGCGACCTCGTCCACCGCACCGGCCTGCTGCTCGTCCGCACCCCCGACGGCGCGGCCCGCTTCGACCGCGGACTGGTGGACCTGGGCCGCCACGTGCCCGGCTTCGCGGCCCGGATGGCCCGCTGGCTCACCGACAGCCCGCAGGCCTGGTCGGCGGTGGTGGGCCCCGGCACCCGCCGGATGATCGAGAAGCTCGCGGGCGTCCGCGTCCCCGCCTGAACCGCTTCCCCCACGTGCGTCGGGTCACAGCCCCCATGCCGATGCGGGCGAGAGGGGCCCGGCATGGCACCCTTAGACCTGCGTAACAGGTCGGTACACACGGACACGGGTTCGAGGAGCGGTCACAGTGCAGCGCTGGCGTGGCTTGGAGGACATCCCCGAGGACTGGGGGCGCAGCGTCGTCACCATCGGTTCCTACGACGGGGTGCACCGCGGGCACCAGCTGATCGTCCGGCATGCCGTGGACCGCGCCCGCGAGCTGGGCGTCCCCTCCGTCGTCGTCACCTTCGACCCGCATCCCAGCGAGGTCGTCCGCCCCGGCAGCCACCCGCCCCTGCTCGCCCCGCACCACCGCCGCGCGGAGCTGTGCGCGGACCTGGGTGTGGACGCGGTCCTGATCCTCCCCTTCACCAAGGAGTTCTCGAAGCTGTCGCCGGCCGACTTCGTCGTCAAGGTCCTGGTCGACAAGCTGCACGCCAAGGCGGTCGTCGAGGGCCCCAACTTCCGCTTCGGCCACAAGGCCGCCGGGAACGTCGAGTTCCTCGCCGAGCAGGGCAAGGTGTACGACTTCGAGGTCGAGGTCGTCGACCTGTACGTCACCGGCGAGGCGGGCGGCGGCGAGCCGTTCTCCTCCACCCTCACCCGGCGCCTGATCGCCGAGGGCGACGTCCAGGGCGCCGCCGAGATCCTCGGCCGCCCGCACCGCGTGGAGGGCGTCGTCGTCCGCGGCGCGCAGCGGGGCCGGGAGCTCGGCTTCCCGACCGCCAACGTCGAGACGCTGCCGCACACCGCCGTCCCCGCCGACGGCGTCTACGCCGGCTGGCTGCACGTGAACGGCGAGGCGATGCCCGCCGCGATCTCCGTCGGCACGAACCCGCAGTTCGACGGCACGGAGCGCACGGTGGAGGCGTACGCGATCGACCGCGTCGGACTCGACCTGTACGGGCTGCACGTGGCGGTGGACTTCCTCGCCTTCGTGCGCGGGCAGGCGAAGTTCGAGTCCTTGGAGGGCCTGCTGGAGCAGATGGCCGAGGACGTCAAGCGCTGCCGGGAACTGGTGGCCGCCGCCGAGTAGCCGCGGCGCCTCGGACGACGTGACGCCGAAGGGCGGCCGGTGCCTGAAGGCACCGGCCGCCCTTCGGCCGTGAGGGCTACTGCTGCGTCCAGCCCGGCGGTACGGCACCGGGCTGACCCTGCCGCGGGTCCTGCGGCGGCGCCGGCTGTTGCTGCTGCCAGCCCTGGCCCGGCGCGGGCTGCTGCGGGGGCTGAGGCTGACCCCAGCCCTGGCCGGGCTGGGGCTGCCCGGGCTGGCCGTAGAGCTCCTGCTGGGGGTGCTGCGGCTGCTGCGGCGGGGCCGGGTAGCCCTGCTGCGGCTGCTGGTACTGCATGTTGGGGTTGCCGAAGCCCTGCTGGGTACGGGCGATGTCCTCGGCGATCAGCGCCGCGAGGTCGAAGTAGGCCTCGCGGGTCTTGGGCCGCATCATGTCCAGGTCCACCTCGGCGCCCGCCGCGAGATGCTCGTCGAAGGGGATCACGACGACACCGCGGCAGCGGGTCTCGAAGTGGGCGACGATGTCCTCCACCTTGATCATCTTGCCGGTCTCGCGGACACCGGAGATCACGGTGACCGACCGCTGGACGAGGTCGGCGAAGCCGTTCGCCGACAGCCAGTCGAGCGTGGTCGAGGCGCTGCTCGCGCCGTCCACCGACGGGGTGGAGATGATGATCAGCTGGTCGGCCAGGTCCAGGACCCCGCGCATCGCGCTGTAGAGCAGACCGGTACCCGAGTCGGTGAGGATGATCGGGTACTGCTTGCCCAGCACGTCCAGCGCGGAGCGGTAGTCCTGGTCGTTGAACGTCGTGGAGACCGCGGGGTCCACGTCGTTGGCGATGATCTCCAGACCGGAGGGCGCCTGCGAGGTGAAGCGGCGGATGTCCATGTAGCTGTTGAGCTGCGGGATCGCCTGCACCAGGTCACGGATGGTGGCACCCGTCTCGCGCCGCACCCTGCGGCCGAGGGTGCCGGCGTCCGGGTTGGCGTCGATCGCCAGGATCTTGTCCTGCCGCTCGGTGGCCAGCGTCGCGCCCAGCGACATGGTCGTCGTGGTCTTGCCGACACCGCCCTTGAGGCTGATGACCGCGATCCGGTAGCAGGACATCACCGGCGTACGGATCAGCCCCAGCTTCCGCTCCCGCTCGGCCTGCTCCTTCTTGGCGCCGAGCTTGAAGCGCGAAGGGCCCTGGTTGTTCTTGCGAGCCTTCGGCTGGTTGCGCAGCAGCCGGTCCGAGGAGAGCTCGACGGCGGCGTTGTAGCCGAGCGGCGTGCCCGGGGCGGCCTGCTGCTGCGGAGCGGCACCGGGACCGGCCTGCGGACCGGGAGGCGCGCTCCAGCCGCCCTGGCCGGCCGGTGCGCCCTGGCCGTAGGGGCCGGGGGGCTGCTGCTGGGCCGGGGGCTGCGGGGCGGGCTGCTGCGGCTGTGCCTGCGGCTGCGGCTGCGGCTGTGCCTGCGGCTGCGGCTGCTGGGCCTGGTCGGGCTGGGGGTAGCCGTAGCCGACCGGGGGCTGGGGCTGCTGGTGGGGCGGGTAGCCGTAGCCGGGCTGCTGGGGCTGGGGCTGGGGCTGTGTGGGGTGGCCGGGGGCCTGCGGGTAGCCGTAGCCGGCTGCCGGGGGCGGACCCGGGTGCGGTTGGGGCTGGGGCTGGGGCTGGCCCGGGTGAGGCTGGGGGGCCTGCGGGGCCTGGGGCGCCTGGGGCGCCTGGGGGTAGCCGTAGCCGGCCTGCTGCGGGTGCGGGGGCTGGGGCTGGGGTGCCTGCCGGGGGTCGACCGGTGCGGGCTGGCCGGGGTGTACGGCCGCCGGGCCGAAACCGCCCTGCGCGGGCGGCTGTTGGCCGGGCTGGCCGAACTGACCGGGCTGGCCGAACTGACCGGGTGCCTGGGGGTAGCCGTATCCGGCCGGGGGCTGGGGCTGGCCCGGCTGGGGCTGGACCTGCGGCTGTCCCGGATACGGCTGTCCCGGTTGGGGCGCCTGCTGCGGATAGCCGTACGGGCCCGCCTGCGGGTCCGGGTGGCCGGGCTGCTGGGCCGCGGCCGCGGCCGCCTGCGCCTGTGCCGGGTCCGCGGGGACGAAGCCCTGGGGCAGCGGCGGCAGTCCGGGGGCGCTCTGCGGCGGTACGGGGGGCTGTCCGGCCGGGGTGGCCAGCGGCGGCTCGGGCTGCGCCTGGGCGGAGGGCGCGGGGGGTTCCGGCGTCGGCGCGGGCGCCGGCTCGGGCTCGGGCTCGGCGTCCGGCCGCGCGGGGGAGCCGGTGCCGGACACGTCCTGTGCGGGCTCCTCGACCTCGGCGGTGGCGGGGGAACCCGTCTCGCTCTCGTCGACGGAGGTCTCCTCCGGCTCCTCGGAGTCGTCGTCTCCGCCGAAGAGACGGGCCGCCTCGGCGTCGGCGGCGGCGTGGTTGAACTCCGGCTCCTCCTCGGGCCGCTCGGGCTCCTGCGGGTGCGCGGGTTCCTGCGGCTGCTCGGGGGCGGCCGCGGGAGCGCCGGACGCCGGGGCCGCCGTGGCGGGCTCGCCCGACTGGGTGTCCTCGTCGACCGGGCGCAGCACCGGGAAGCCGGGGGCGGCTGCCGGCTGGGCGGGCACCTGCTGCGCCGGGACCGCGGGCGGCGCGGCGGGGGCCTGTTGCTGGGGCGCGGCGGGCTGCTGGACCGGGGCCTGCTGGGGCGGCGCGGTTGCGGGCGCGGGTGCGGGCGCGGGTGCGGGTACGGCTGCAGGTGCGGCGGGCTGTGCGGGAGGCTGCGCCTGGGGTACGCCGAAGCCGCCGGAGGTGTTCTGGCCGGGCTGGGGTGTGGCGGCCGCCGGCTGCTGCGGGTAGCCGTAACCGCCGGGCGCCGCCGGTGCGGTGCCCGGAGTGGCCTGCTGCGGGTAGCCGTAGCCGTCCGGGGCCGCGCCCTGCGCCGGTGCGGGCGGCGTCGGGGCGGGAGCCTGCGGAGCGGCGGGGGCCTCGGGCACGGTGCCCGGAGGTCCCGTGGGCGATCCGATGGGTGGACCGGTCGGCGGTGGTGGTGAGTTCTGGCCGGAGTCCTGCTGTCCACCGTCCGTGCCACCCGTGCTCTGTGCGTACCAGGCGGGAGGCGTGTAGACGATTTCGAACTCGCCGGTCAGATCCACCTCGTGATCGTCCCCGTCCGAGGAAGGGCTCCCGCCGTTGTACTCGGACCGATCCCTGTTCACTGCTTGCCTCCTGGTCAGCCACTGCTGCTGAGCTGGTCGTCGTCGCGGCCGGGCGGACCGAGTGGCGAGTCCCACGCGACTGCGATCGTCACCGCACCACCAGAAGCCTAATCACTCGCTTGGCGGGACGGAAAAGCCCCATGGGCCCGGACGGCCGAGCCTCTCGGGCCCGGACGGCCGCGCCCCGCGGGCTCGGACGACCCCGGACGGCGACGTTCCGCGCGCAGGGGCGGACGAGCCGCGCGGGGCGCGAACGGAAGATCCTGGCGAACCGTTCCCGGGGGCCGTACGAAATGCCCCGTGGGCGCGGCTCGTTCGGGCTCCGCCCCCGCGCCCACGGACGACGACACGTCAGTCCATACGGCGGGCCACGCCGAGCAGCCCCGTCTCCGCGTCGGTGGGTTCGGTCATGACGAACTTCTGATGCTTGCGAGTGCACCACATGGCGACGCCGTCGTGAAGGGTCGGCAGGTGCTGGAGTTGCTCCTCGGGAATGCCCAGGGTGTCGCGCACCACCTCCGTCTCGAACGGCGAGATGCGCTGGACGCCGACGAGATGGGCCTGGGCCAGCCAGCGCGGTGCGTGCTCGCTGACGAAGGGCAGCACCGTGACGACGGCCTGCCACGGCACGGAGGTCACCCGCCCGCGCGGCGGGCGAATGCCGCAGTCCCGGATCAACACCACCGGACTGGACACCGACGGACCCTGCGCGGGCACCCGGCCCACCGGATACACCGTCACGCACTGCTGGCCGCCGCCCGCCGCCTGCGCCAACTGCTGCCAGGCCTGCGGGCGTCCGGTCTCGACGCCCACGCGCGCGCCCGTCGCCGCGGCCCGGAGCGCCAGCACCTGGGCGAGCCAGAGGCCGCCGACGAGGACGACGTCGAAGGGGGTCGGCCGGGACAGGCCGAGCACGGCAGGCTGCCCTTCCGCGTCGCTGCCGATGAGCACACCGTCGTCACCGATCGGCATGCTGATCGCCGCGAGTTCCTCGACGGTGACGACATGACAGTTGCGGCGCGGCCCGCGCAGCCCGAACCCCGGGCTGGCGATGCGCCGTTGCTGCGTCTGCGGCTCCGGCTGCCGGATGATCGGGATCATGCCGGTGTCGGTGGGCGAGGCGACGTGGGCGGGCGTGCGGGCGGGGTTGCGGCCCTGCTGTCCCTGGGTCATGGCCGGATTGGGCTGGGACATCAGTAGGTACCTCCGAGCGGCAGAGTCGCGAGGGCCCCGGGCACCTGCTCCCGGTCGAGACGGACCAGACCGACCTTCGCGGCGCTCGCGGCCCGCTCCAACTCCCGTCCCACCTGACCGAGTTCGTCGTCGCCGCGGGCCGTCACCCGAATGTGTCCGGCGAGCGAGACACCGCGGTTGCCGGCCTTGCTCAGGGTCATGCTGAACGTCGTCGCGAGCACCGGCAGCGAGGTGAGGCGCGTGACCAGCTCCGGCACCGACACCCCGCCGTTGCCCAACTGCGGCCAGCGGGACACCCAGTAGGTGGTGTGCCAGCGGTCGTCGACCCGCCAGGTCTTCACCGCCTCGACCGTGCGGCGCTGGCTCCGGCCGTCCTGGGCGGCGTGCTGCTGGCTGGAGCGCGGGTTGAGGCAGCTGGACGTCGCCAGCGCCTGCATCAGCTCGGTCTCGTCGAGGATGGTCGCCTTGAAGCCGGCGCCGGCCAGTCGGCTGGAGAGCTGGTCGGCGACCCGCAGCAGCGCCTTCTGCGCCCCGGGGACACCGTCCCCGCGGGCCTGCACCGCCTCCGGGCACAGTTCCGGATCGAGCTTGAGGGCCACCCAGGTCAGGCGCAGCGCGGGCGAACCGACCTGGGCCTGCAGGGGGCCGTACGACCGCGCCGCGAGCGACTGCTGGGGCAGGTGCGGGGCGGGCGCCGGCTGGGTGTGCTGCACGACCTGCGCGGAGGCGAGCCGGATCCCGTCGACCTCCAGGGCGTCCTGGACGAGCTTCAGCGGCAGTTGGCGGTGGGCGGCCGCGGGGCGCAGCGGCTCGTCGGCCGGCTGCACGAAGAGGACGGCCGTCAGGAAGGTGCCGTCACCGATCATGCCGATCTGGCGGTTGTCACGGGAGACGAAGGCGTACGTCCGCAGGGCGGGGTCGCACTCCACGACCGGGGCCAGCATGGCCTCCGTGCCGGGTGGCACGGGCAGCTTGGCGTCGCGGCGGCGCTGCCGGAGGGCGCGCGTGGTCTCGTACCACTCGGGCAGGGGGCGCCGGGCCCGGCGCAGGACCGCCAGGAGCAGCAGCAGGACGGCCACGACACCGGCCGGGACCAGCAGCCAGGACACGTCGGCGGCCCATGCGGCGAGCAGGAGCGCCGCCGCGAGCTCCACCAGGATGAGCTGCTGCAGCCGTACCGGACCGAGGCCGCCCGGCCGGGGCAGCGTGCGCGGAGAGGCGGCGACGGCGGCGGGCGGAGCGGCCGTCGTACGTCTGTCGCCCGGGCCCCCTTGTGACTGCTGTGCGCGGCGTCCGCGCCGAGTGCTCGTAGCGCTGCTCATCCCCCGGGACATCCCTTTCGCGAATTCAGTGGCCGCTCACTGGGCCCACGACAACCGTGCGGGCGGCTCACGGTACCCGTTGCGCGACGGCGGGCGACACACGGGACACCGAAACCCCAGGTGGCCACCCTGTCACGAACGCGCGTCGTGCGGTGGAGCGCTGTGGTGAAGCTCTGTGAAGATGCGGGGGCCTCCGAACACCTGGTGAGCCGTCCTCGCGCGGCGCAGGGCATAGTAGGTGCCTGCGCGACCGAAGGTGCCCCCGCTGCTTCGCGTTGGCGATCGGACATCACAGACGCCATCCAGCGAGTACGGGCACTTCGGACACGATCGAGCAGGACGAAACGGGAGAAACGGGGACCATGGCCAAGCGTCAGGACGAGCTCGCCGCCTACAACTTCGCGCGCAAGCGCACCGTCGCGGCCTTCCTCGCGCCGTCGCCGGGCGGCTCGGAGGAAGGCGCCCCGCGCCCGGTCCGCACGGTGACGCCCAGCCTGGCGCTCGGCGTCGTCCTGGTGGTCGGCTTCATCGCCTGGGGCGTGATCAAGCCGACGGCGCCCGCGGGCTGGGACAAGCCCGGCGAGTACATCATCGTCGACAGCGACTCCACGACGCGTTACGTGGTGCTCCCCGACGAGACGTCGAGCGGCAAGAAGGTCCCCACGCTGCACCCCGTCCTCAACTACGCCTCCGCCAAACTCCTGTTGGACAAGGGCAAGGGCAGCGTCCTGGAGGTCTCCGGCAAGGAGATCGACAAGAGCGACATCGCGCACGGCGCCACCCTCGGCATCCCGTACGCCCCCGACCGGCTGCCCTCCGCGAGCGACGCGGAGAAGACCAAGACATGGGCGGTGTGCGAGCGCCCCGCCCAGGGCTCGGGCAGCACGGAGGACGGCAACATCGACCGCGCGGTGTTCGTCATGGACGCCGACGACGCCAAGACCCTGAACGGCACGGGCAAGGTCGGCCCCGGGCAGGCCCTGTACGTCAAGGACCCGAAGACGGACCGGGAGTACCTGGTCGACGGCAAGGGCAACCTCTTCTGGCTCGGCGGCCCCACGGTCGGCGACGCCGCCACCATGCAGCAGCTGCGCGCCGCCGTCATCGGCAGCACGGCCGAGGCGCAGCCGGTGAGCCAGGAGTGGCTGCGCACCCTCAACCCGCGCGGGGTCATCGCCTTCCCGAAGGTCCCCGGCGCTGGCGACACGACCTCGGTCAAGGGACTGCCGAGCACCGCGAGCACGGTGGGCCAGGTCCTCCAGGCGCCGGACGCGCAGGGCATGCAGGACTACGTCGTCCTCAAGGACAAGGTCGCCCTCGTCACGCCCTTCGTGGCGCAGCTGCTGATGCAGTCGCCCCGGGCCCAGAACACCAACGCCACCAAGGTCTCCTCCAACGTGATCACCCAGGCCAACGGCGGCCCGGCGGACACGTTCTACGGCGACCAGGGCTGGCCCCAGTCCGTCCCGCGGCAGGCCAACCCCGCGACGACGGCGACGGGAGAGGCCCGCACCACCTCGTGCAGCGTCTACGACGGCACGATCGGCGCGGACAAGAAGCCGCGGCTGGCGGCCTGGGCCGGGACGGCGTACCCGAAGAAGGTCATCGCCGACTCGCTGAGCGCCTACGTCTCCTCGGGCTCGGGCCTGCTGTTCCAGGAGGTCACGGGCTCGGCGGGCGGAGGCGGCGCGTGGTACCTGCTCACCGACACGGGTCTGCGCTATTCGCTGCCGTCGAACAACGACACCACCGCGAAGGGGACTTCGGCCTCTTCGGCGTCCACCTCCGCCGGGGAGCCGAGCGAGACCGACAAGGCGCGGACCCGTCTCGGCTACGAGGACGTCTCCAGGCCGGCGATCGTGCCGCAGACATGGGCGACGTTCATCCCCAAGGGGCCCACGCTGGACACGGGCGGCGCGAAGCAGGAACAGAGCCAGTGACCTGGGGGCCGAGTCATCGGCGGCCAACGGACGTATCAGAAAGCGCACTTGAGGGTAAGACGGCACATGGGTCACGAGTGCGTCGCTCAACTGTGTGAGCCGTGTAACTGATTGGTCCTGTCAGTGGCCGAGTGACAGGCTGACGATAGAGTGTTTGCAGCGCTCAACGGTGCGAAGCTTCTCCGGGCACCTGGCAGGTTTCCCGGAGCCGACAACATGAACGACGACATGGGGGAAGGTTCATCATGGCCGGCCAGTTCCGGGTAACAGAGGACGAACTCACCAAGCTCTCCGGCGACATCAACACCGCCAATGGCCAGCTGCAGGGCGAGATCCGCCGCCTGAACGGCGTCATCGAGCAGATCGCCGGCGGCTGGAAGGGCCAGGCGGCCACGTCCTACCACCAGCTGCAGGAGCGCTGGAACGCGGACGCGAAGAAGATGAGCGACATTCTCAACGACATCAAGGAAGCCGTGGACTCCACGCGGAGCAACTACTCCGCGTCGGAGGAGCAGCAGAACTCCGAGATCAGCAAGATCATGTCGGACTTCGGCTGATCGAGCGGGTCATCAGGGGCTCACGCCTCCGATCTCCTCTGCCGGATCAGACCTCACTGTCTTCCACCACATTCCTGACTCTTCCTGAAAGGGAACTGACGATGTCGATCCTCGTCAATTACGCGACGATCACCAACGCGTCCACCGACGTCCGCACCACCGCCGGCCGGATCAAGCAGCAGCTCGAGGACCTCGAGGCCTCGGTCAAGCGCGTCGCCGCCACCTGGGAGGGCGAGGCGCAGGAGGGCTACCAGCGCAAGCAGCGCGAGTGGGACCAGACCGCGCAGGACCTGCACTCCACCCTGCTGAAGATCGCCACCGCCCTGCAGAACGCGGCCGACAACTACCAGGCCACCGAGAAGAGCAACGCCGCGACCTGGGGCTGAGCCCGTCGGCGACCCGAGGGACCTGAGGGACCTGAGATGAAGAGAATCGGCCCAGCCGACGCCACAGCGTCCGCTGGGCCGAGCTCTGCTCCGGGTCCGTGCACAACCTGTGCGGGGCGAAACACAGTAAATCCCGCACATCTTCACACTCGTCAGCAGTACGTCTCGCAGTACGTCTCGGCAGTACGTCTCGGACGTCGAGGAAGCCCTGGGGGCCTGGACATGAGGGGCTTGAACGTGAGGGGCCGCAAAGCCCGTTCGCGTAGCCGCAACGGCCGCAACGGCCGCAGCACCGCGAGCCGCGCGGCGCGGCGGATCTTCGGCGTGCTCGCGACCGTGGGCGTCTGCCTGGCGTCGGCGCCGCCGGCGCTGGCCGCCGACGGCTCCTCCGAGGGCCGCCCGGCTCCCGGTCACACGGACTTCGGTCTGGCGGCGAGCGGGGAGTGCGTCTTCGGGGGCGGTGTCATCAAGTCCACGCCGTGGTCCCTGCAGCGGGTCCTGCTGGACCAGCTGTGGGCCCAGGCGACGGGCAAGGACGTGACGGTCGCGGTGATCGACACGGGCGTCGACAGCCACAACCGCCAGCTCACCGACGCGATGGCCTCCGGCAGCAAGTCCTGGGTCGGCGGCCCGGGCACCCAGGACCTGGAGGGCCACGGCACGCGCGTCGCGGGCATCATCGCGGCCCGCCCGCTGCAGGGCACCGGGTTCGAGGGGATCGCGCCCGACGCCAAGATCCTGTCCCTCCGCTACACCGGCGGAGAGAACAAGCAGGGCAACTCGGGGACGATGGCCGCGGCGATCCGGTACGCGGTCGCCAAGGGCGCGGACGTCATCAACATCTCGTCGGACACGGCGAACAAGAAGGACGACGTGACGCTGCGCAGCGCCGTGACGGCCGCCGTGAACGCGGGCGCCCTCATCATCGCGGCCGCCGGCAACGACGGGGCCGACGGCAAGTCCGCCGACACGTACCCGGCCTCGTACGACGGCGTCCTGGCCGTCGCGGCCTCCGACCGCAACGACGAACGCGCCTACTTCTCCCAGTCCGGCGACTTCGTGGACGTGGCGGCCCCAGGTGTCGACATGGTCTCGACGGTCCCGAAGGGCGGCCAGTGCACGGCCGACGGCACGAGCTTCGCGGCGCCGTACGTGGCGGGCGTGGCGGCCCTGCTGAAGGAGAAGCACCCGACCTGGAAGGCGGCCCAGATCGCCACCCGGATCGAGCAGACGGCCCAGCGACCGGGCCGGGGCCCCAACCGGTTCACCGGCTGGGGCGTCGTCGACCCGGTGGCCGCCCTGTCCGACACCTCCACCCCGGCCACGTCCCCGACCCCCGATCCGCCCGTGAGGGCCGGCACCGGCGGGGTCGTCCCCATGGCGGTGACCATGGGCGAGAGCGAGGCCGAAAAGGAACGCCGAACGGCTATTTACGTACTGGGAACCGGGTTGGCCCTGGTACTGGTGGTGGCGGGGAGCGGGGTGGCTGTGCGGGATTGGCGGAGCCGGCGGGATGCCGTCGTCAGAGCCAGGCAGTCGACCGGTCGCTCAGCACGATGACCGGCCGACTCGAGCACCGACCGGTGCTGAGATCTTGAATAACAGGGGAGAGGACAACGGGGTATGAGCAACGGAATGCGGGTCGATCTGAGCGCACTGGATGAGGTCATCCGGAAGCTCTGGACGTTGCTGGACGACATGGATAAAGCGGGGCAGACGTCTCGTTACAACACAGAGATCCCCATGGACGCATTCGGGAACACTTGCACCTTCCTGGAGGCAGGGGATCTCCACTCTGCACACAAGGACGCGAAGACTCAGCTGGAGAGCGCCATCCAGGGGCTCCACGGTTTGATCGACAAGTTCAGTACGAGCACGTCGAAGGTGAAGGACAAGTACACCGAGCAGGAGTACGCAAACAAGCATCAAATGGGTGGTAACTCCGGGGGGTCGAACGGCAATTGGGCCAAGTAGACCGTTCGAAGGTTCACCTACAGAGGGGAAGCGTTCAAAATGGCCGGTGACAAAGAGCTGCCCAAGCCAGTCCTTGAACAAGAGACGTGCGCTGCGGGACGTCCTAAGACCAAGACCCAGTTCATCGATTACTCGCTCAAAGAGCTGAAGCAGATGCTCGAGAGCGCCAACCCGGGGACGATCGAGGAGGTGGGGCGCCACTGGGGCAAGGTCAATGAAATACTTGCCGGCGGTGAAGACGGAGGGATCGCCGCGGTCCTGGACAAAGCGGTCGACAATGTGCTCGAACACTGGGAAGGTGACGCAGCCAGGAGCTTCGAGAAGAAGGCTCGCGAGATTGCGCAGAGCATTCGAAACACGGCGTGGCACGCAGACCTCAACCGCTCACAGATGACTGACGCCGGTCAGCAACTGCGGTCGTACAAAGCGCAACTGGATGACATCAAAGAGCCCAGTACACTTGACAAGCTCGGTGACGCTTTCAGTGACTGGCAGTGGGATGACGGTCAAGCGGTAGCTGGCGATCTCCGAGACGGAAAGCTCACCACCGCTCAAATTGCGCAAAAAGATGAGGGAAAGATCGGCGCAAGCCGAGAAGCGCAGCTGAACGGCGTTGCCGTCATGGAAAACCTGGGCGCCCAGTACGCGAGAATTACGCGCAACTTGAAGAACAACCAGGTCAAGGACAGCGGCGACGGAAACGTCGGCGAGCCAAATCGGAACGTGGAATACCCGCCGCCGGTCACTCCGGGAGGTGTATCGGCATCTCGACCTAGCGGTTCGGGACCCGGCAGTAAGCCGTGGAGCGCAGGCTCGACCGCGACTATCAAGCCAGCTCCTGCGGTGCCCCGCACTCCCGGCATTACTGGAGGCTCACAACTGCCGACGCCGACGGTTGAGGTGCCGACGACGAAGACAAATGTAGACAGCATGCCTGCCGTCCCCGGCACTGGGTCCGGCGCTGGCATCGGCGGATCTAGTGCCGGAGCCGGCGGTGGTCTCGGTGTTGGTGGGGCTTCAGGCACAGGTCTTGGAGCGTCCGGCGGGGCAGCTGGCCTTGCGGGTGGTTCCGTCGGGGGCTTGGGAGCCGTGGGTAGCAGGGGTGGGCTCGCTGGTGGTGGTGCGGCCGCCGGACGTGGCGCTGGCGGTCGTGCCGGTATGGGCGGTATGGGGGGCGGCCTCGGCGCGGGCGGCCGAGGTGGTGCCGGCGCTACAGGTCGAGGAGCGCTCGCGAGGGCCCGTGGCGGCGTAGTTGGTGCGGCCAAGGGCGTCGGCAAGGGCGCTAGCGGCGGTGCCGGCTTGCACGGAAGCAGGGGCGGAACGCAGGCTGGTGCCGGCGCAGCCGGTGGCAAGGGCCGGAAGTCCAAGAAAGAGAACAGTCAGGGCGACCGTCCCGACTACTTGGTCGAAGACGAAGAGACCTGGATTTCGGAAGAAGATCGTAACCGGAACGTACCGCGGACGATCGAGTAGGCGCATTGGCGAGCCGCGCGGGAGCACCGCGCGGCTCGCCAATGTATGAGGGCTGGCACAACCAGTCGCAGTTGAGTGAGGAGCAAGATAGTGGATTTTAAGCGAGTCTTGTCTACGGCGGGAATCGTGACGCTGACAGGAGCTTTGCTCCTCACTACGGCCCCGACTGCGTCAGCAGATTATGTTAGAGATCGACAATGGGCTCTGGATGTCTTCTCAGCGAAGGACGTCTGGGCTGAATCTCAGGGCCAGGGTGTGACTGTCGCCGTCGTTGATTCGGGAGTGGACGGCGCTCACCCAGACCTGACCGGTCAAGTCCTACAGGGGAAAGACTTCACAGGCGGTGGGAACGCCGAGCAGGACAAGATTGGTCACGGAACGAAAATGGCTAGCATTATCGCTGGCCATGGTCACGGTGCGGGGAACTCTTCGGGTGTTATTGGACTGGCGCCGAAGGCTAAAGTGTTGCCCCTGCGTACGCTACAAACGAGGTCCGACAAAAACCTCGATGAGACTTGGGGTGCTGCGGTTCGATACGCCGTAGATCACGGAGCAAAGGTAATTAATCTTTCCTTTAGCGATGAGTGGTCGAATACTACGAGTGCGGGCCGGGACGCTATTTCCTATGCTGAAGCTCATGATGTTGTCGTTGTAGCGGCGGCAGGTAACGAGGGATCTTCTGCTGTAGATGAGCCTGCAGCTCTGTCTGGCGTCGTGGCCGTCGGGGCGGTCGACAAAGATGCCAATGTCTGGGACGAATCGAATACTGGTAAGCAGCTAGCGCTCACGGCTCCAGGCGTCGACATTGTCGGAGCAAATCCGACAAAGTCGAACGGATACGGCATGGCCAGTGGTACCTCAGAGGCAACGGCCTACGTTTCTGCCGCAGCGGCTCTGGTTCGGTCAAAGTATCCCGACCTCAGTGCGGGTCAAGTCATCAACCGGCTGATCAAATCGGCTACCTTCGCCCACCATGGAGGTTTGAAGGCGCCTGATCGGCAGTACGGTTACGGGATCATTCGGCCGTACTCGGCCCTCACGATGAACATCCCCGCCGGCCCCAAGACGAATCCGCTCGGGCAGCTCGCGTCCTCTACTTCCACCGAATCGTCCGCGGGGACGAAGCCTGCTGATCAGGCTGACAAGAAGACGTCCTCTTCCCGCAACGTCCTCCTGCTGGTCGGTGGAATCGCAGCCGTCCTGATCATCGGCGCTGTCGTAGTGGTCGTCATGCGGCGCCGCGGTAACGGCGGCAATGGCGGCAACGGGAGCTCCGGCGGCGGGGCCGGCCAGTACCCCACGTACCCGCCTGCCCAGCAGCCGTACGCCTCGACTCCCGATCAGGGGTATCCCCATCCCCAGGGGCAGCACCCGCAGCAACCCCATCCGTATGGACAACAGCCCCCTTACCAGGGGCAGTAGTCACTGCTGCGTCGGTGCAGCAATCGGCCTGAGAAAGGGATGGGGTTCTCTCGATGGGTGCAATCGTTCTTCTCATCGGCGTGATCGGACTCGCTGCAGTGGTGGCAGTGGTCGTCTTCGCCGTGACCCGCAGTCGCCGTAACGCGGGGAACCGTGGTCCGGTCAACGGGGCTTATCCGCCGAGCGTGGGTTATGCGCCGCAGCAGGCGATGCCTCCTGCTCAGCCCCCGTATCAAAGCCCGCCCCCAAACCAGGGGTACGGGTATCCCGCCCCGCCTGCGCAGCCTCCGACCCAGCCGAATCCCTACACGCAGCAGCCCCCGTACGGGCAGTGAGGCATGTCGGTTCTCCTTCGCCTCTGTAGTCGGCGAAGGCCGTGCTTCCGGAGTTAACTTTCGGACAACCGTCTGACGTCACCTCAGGCAGGCGAAGGGGCATGCCGCTCAGGTTCGCAAACCGCAAAGGTGTAGCAAGGGGCCAGCAAAGTCCCCAGTCCCAGGCCCATTTGCGGTGCGTGGCTGACTGATACTGGTGAGGTGCACGGGACGACGCGGGAGCTGGTGGACCGGCTGGCCGCATCGCATGAGGGGCGGTTGGACGGGGCTGCACTGGTCGGTGCGTTCCGGCGGGCATTGGTGCTCGTCCCGCTCGACGGTGAGGCGGTGTGGTCGACCGATTTCGGGGGCGTGAGGTGGCTGTATGCCTTCACCGGTGAGGATTCGATGGGCCGGTTCCTGGCCGCACGAGGTAGCGGGCCAGACACGGAAGTGCCGTACATGAAGGTGTATGGCTCGCGGCTGCTGGGCGTTGCGGTGCCCGCGGCCGGCGTCCCCGCCGGGATCGCGGTGGACGTGGCCGGGCCGTGGCCCGGGCTCCTGCCACCTGCGGCCGGGATCGTACCGCCGGTGGCGGCGGTGGCGAGGTGAGCAACGGCTACCAGGTCGATCCGGACGCTCTGCAAACGGTTGCGAAGGGCATCAACGCGGCGATCGGCGAACTGAAGTCCCTGGGAATCGACGAGAGCGGTGAAGTCGGCCGGGGCTTCTCGAACGTCGAGCTGACGGGCATGCAACTGGGCAACGCCGGACTCCGCGGTGCCTTCGACGGGTTCTGCGAGCGATGGTCGTGGGGGGTGCGCGCGCTCGTCCACGACGGCAACGAGATCGCCTCCCGGCTGGGGCTGTCGGCCGGGCTCTACCACGACCAGGAGCAGTACGTGGAGAACACGCTCAAGGACGTGGTCAACGCGTCCATGGGCAACCCGCATCTCACGCAGGAGCAGGTGGAGGCCCAGTCCTGGAGCAAGACGCTGTCGGACAACTCGTTCAACGACTTCCGGCACGCGGACCTGTCGGGGACGTCGTTGCAGGATGCGCTCCACCACTCGGCTCAGACGTGGAAGGCCGAGGGCCGGGACATGATGGACGGTCCGATGGGCTTGCGCAAGGACCTCGCGGACGCGGCAGGATACGGCGCGCAGTACGGCCAGGCGCAGGACGAGATGTTCGGCCCTGAGCAGAAGAGCCAGTAGTCGGGGACTGGAATGGGTGTCGGAGACTGGCTTGACGGGGCCTGGGACACGGGCAAGAAGGTGGTCGGCGAGACGGTCGACGGCGCGGCCCATGTGACCGGAGCCGGGCTGGACTTCGTGGGACTGCACGACGCGGCGAAGTCCGTCGACGACTGGGGTGACAGCGCGGCCGACAGCCTCGGCGTCGACATTCCGGAGAAGCAGTTGGGGGAAACCGACGATCCCAAGGAACTGGTCCATGGTGACCCGGCTGGAATCCGGCGGTCCGCCGGTCATCTGCGGCATTTCTACGGTGCGTTCGAGTCCACCGGGTCGGGGCTGCTGCGGCTGGATCACGACCACTGGCAGGGCGACGCGGCGGATGCGTTCCGAGCGAAGTTCACCCCGCATGCCAAGCAGTGGTTGACGGCCGCCGACGCCTGCCAGAAGGCCGCCGACGCCTTGGAGGCGTACGCGCACGCGGTGGAGTGGGCGCAAGGCCAGGCCGAGCAGTGCCTCGACACGTACACGAAGGCCCGGGAGGCCTACGAGCGCGCGGAGGCGGCGTACAACCAGCAGGTCGCCGCCTACAACGCCCAGGCCGACTGGTACAACGTCGTGGTGGCAGCGGGGGGCGATCCGGGTGTCGTACCCACCAAGCCGGGGAAGTTCGACGGTGACCAGTACGCGGCCGAGATGGACCTGGCGCGGATGGACCTGCGCCGAGCGCGCGAGCAGCGTGACTCCGCGGCACGGACAGCTTCCCAAGCGGTGGAAGCGGCCACGAGCTCCGCACCGAAGGAACCGAGTTTCGCCTCCCGCCTGCTCGCGGACGGCGAGGACGTGGCCGCCGGGTATGTCCTCGGCGTGACGCACGTTGCCGGCGGTCTCGTCAAAGGCGTCGCGGATCTGGCGAGGTTCGCTCGTGGCCTGAACCCCATGGACCCGTACAACATCACGCATCCGGCGACGTGGCTGGACCAAGTCAGCACCACGGCAGCCGGAATCCTGCACGCCTCCAACCATCCGACCGAGTTGGTATCGGCGCTGGTCGGCTCTGGGTGGGGCTCTGACCCGGCCGAGGCCTTCGGCAAGTTCATAGCCAACGTCGGCGCCGGTGTGCTCACGGACGGGGCCAGCGCCGAAGCGTCGGTGGCCGAGCGGGAGGCCGTCGGGGTGGCCGAGAACGCGGCCAAGAGTGAAGCCGAGAACATGGCGGAACACGGGGCGGCGAACAGCGGTGGCGCGCTGCCCGAGGGCTGGACCATCGAGCCCGAGGAGGCGGCTCACAACTGGGATCATCTGGCCCAGTCGACGGACCATGTCTCCGCGAAGGCCATCCATCACGACGTCACCGACCTGGAGACACAGCGCAAGTTCCTGGACGATCAGTACCCGTGGCTCAAGGACGTCAACGGCAATGGCTATTGGGACAACGTGCCCGGATACAACCAGAACTGCTCGAAGAACGTGGAGGCGATCGACGGGCGTCTGGACGGCCATGACTCCGTCGCGGAACCGCTGCACCAGCCGGCTTGGCCGAGCAAGGAGAAGCTCGGCAACCCGGACGCCGAATGGCAGAACGGCACCAGCTACGATTCCATCATCGAGGACATGGACGAACGGGGAGTCGGTTCCCGCGGCGTCGTCTACATATCCAGAGCGGACGGGACCGCGCACGTCTTCAATGTGATCCACGACGCCAACGGAGTCGTTTTCCTGGACGGGCAGACAGGGATGCTGGGCAACCTGGAGAAGGACGTCACAGAAGTTCGTTATCTGCCCTACAAGTAGTTTCCTCGAAGCGTCGAGTCCTGTGAAAAGAGGATCGGGTCCTGAGAATGACGAGAGACGAAGCCGTCGAGGCGGCCCGTGCCCATCTGCGGGAAGTCTACGGAGACGGTCCGCCGACCATTGTCATGCTGCCGGAACTCTCGGTCGAGCACGATGCGGCGTGGGCCGTGCGTTTCGACAGCCAGGAGCACATCGACACCGGGGACATCACCCAGGCGCCGATGGTGCGTGTGATCGCCGTATTCAAAGACGGGTCGTTCGTGGGCTTTCCGCCGTCCGCCTACACCACTGAGCAGTCGAAGACGTGGTTGGCGACGGGGCAGCGGCCCAGGAAGCCGTTCTGATCCCATGAGTGATCCGGTATCGCAGGCTCTGGACTGGCTGCGGCTGACGTACCGCGGCATGGTGGAGCTGACCGGCCCCGGCCCGGTTGCCGAGAGACCTCAGGCATGGATCTTCGGTTGCCGCGCGCGGCCGGTACCCGGCTACCCGACGACTCCCATGCTGACCTCGCTGCTCGCCGTCCCCAAGTCCGGAAGCCGTCCGTTCCACCCGGCCACCGACGACCCCTGGGCGGATCTGGAGGCATTCGACCGTTCCCCCGGGCCGCGTGAGCCTGCCGAGCAGGCCCTTCGCACCCATGCCCGCGGCTGTCTCCTGGCCGCGAACGCGGCCTTGAACGGTGGCAAGGCGACACCGTTGCCGTGGCAGCCGTTCCACGAGGCGCCGGGCTGGTGGGATCGTATGATCCACTGGCACTTCCCCGCCGCAGAGGTATCGGCGTGCGCGAGCTGGGACGACGTGATCGCCGCAGTGCGGGAGCCGGGCCCGGGGACCCGTGGCGCGATCTGGATCCGTCGTGAGGCCTACGGTGTCGAGGGGACAGGACACCTGGTCTACGCACACAACAACAACGGCCAGGTGGTACTTCTCGATCCGCAGGCGGGTCGGCTGGCACGTCTTGAGCCCACCGGGATCCGTGGCCTGACACTCGCTCGTTTCGCGGGGGGCGGCGGCGACGAAGCCGGCCCGGTGGCTCCCGCCTGGCAGCGTCATGCCCCCGACCTCACGTCGGCGATCGGGAAGGCGGAGGAGTGGCTGCTGGACACGTACAAGGGTGACGTCGTCCTGGTGGAGCCCTCGCCCGCTGACGAACTCGCTCGTGGCTGGCTGTTCGCCTGCAACAGCAAGGCGTTCCTCGCCAACGGACGTCCGGCCGACGCCATGCTGGACGCCGCCCTGGTCGTGCCCAAGGACGAGTGCGAGCCGTTCGGGCTGCCCAACTCCGAGCCGTGGGAGTGGCTGGCACGCTGGGACGGCGGAACGGAACCGGGTACCGACGGCCTCGATCTGCCACCGAAGCCGGGGCCGGCCAAGTGGATGCCGCAGACGTTCGGCCGACTTGGGTCCGTAGTCTCCGTCACGGATCACACGGAATGGGCAACCGTCCTGGCCGAACTTGCCACGTCACCCGAGGGAACGCGCGCAGTGGTCTGGATCCGCCGGGAGGACCGCCGGGGCCGTGAGTCCGTCGGCTTGCTCGTCGTCGCCGCCCACACCCCCCAAGGCCTCGTGCTGATCGACGCTGCTCGTGACGCCCCTGCCCAGCCGGACAGCGCGGGAGTGCGCTCGCTTCACGTCCTTCGCTACCGCTGAAGGGCTCAGGCGACATCGCCCTGGAGATCATCGCCGTACGACTGTCCGTGTCGATCGCGCATGGGGGACGTTCCTCTAACCTAAGTCGACTGCGACCTGGTCGGCGATCGTGTTCCCGCCTGCGGCGCCGTTGCCGGGACTGACCAGGAGTCGCCGGATACGGCGGAGGGGCAGGTAGACGTCCGCTCGGGGCAGTGGCAGGGAGCGGGCCGTGTCGTCCGCCGGGTCCGACTGCAACTGCAGTCCGCACAGCACGAGAACGCCCGGTCCTGCCGCGACCCGTATCTCCTCGACCGTGTTGTTGTCGTTCGCGGAGAGCGCCTCGAACAGAGCACGCGCCGAGAGTTCGGCGTCCCGTTCGTCCAGCGGGTCGAGGCGGGCGAGCAGTGAGGCGGTGGTCAGACGGCCGTCGGGGGCCTCGTCCAGGCAGAACCCCGCATAGAAGGAGTTCTCGGCGAGGGCATGGTCCGCCACCTCGCGGTAGGCGTGGAAGGCGACTTCGCGCTGGAAGTCGGTTCCGGTGGGCCAGATCTACTCCGCGACGGCCCAGAATTGTCGCAGGCGTTCCTCGCCGCTGAGATCGACCCCAGGGAGTGGAACCCTCCGGGGATGTCCAGGTGCAGCATCGCTTCGGCGGAAGGCGTCGATGCCGTACCCATCACGAGTTCGTCGGCTATGGGTCGCGTCACCACGAGTCCTTTGCGTGTACGGGACGGAGAACTACACCGTCACGAAGGTCCGTTGAAGCCTCCAGAGCGAGGGAGTGCGCCGATGCGAGGCGTTGCAGCGCGCTGAGCGGTACGCCGCGGTATTCGCGCGGATGCAGTAGTACGCCGAGGCGGTATCCGTCGGGATGCACCTCATGCCCGACGCGGTGAGCGATCTTCGTGTGCAGGTTGAACCTGCCTCGATCGGCCTCCAGGGCCAAGCGGGCGAACTCTCGGTCGAGGTCGTCCCAGCTGTCGTGGAACTCGTCGCAGGCGTTGTCGAGTTCCTTGCTGCCAGTCGTCTTCGGCCCCGTGTCGCGCAGGGCGTTCAGCGCCGAGCGCATCTCCTCCTGACTGCGGTGCAGCTCCCTGACGAGGCGGTCGAGCTCCGGTATCTCGACCTTGAAGCCCGCTCCCATGGTGCCGGTGTCCCCCTGCCGTGCAAGCAGCAGTCAATGTTCGGTCAAGCTGCAGTCAACACTGCTTGTCACACGTTATACGCATGGGTGAACCGTGATCGGTCGGGGGGCTTCCCTTGTGCAAAAGTTCTCCGGGGATCCTGCCTGGCAGTGGACACGAAGTGTGCACCGAAGCCCCACAAGGAGTGTGCGAGGCCGCGTCGGTGAACCTCGTAAGGTGATCCGTTACTGACGGGGGACGATGTACACGTGATGCCGCTGCCGAGACTTCGACGCGCGGCTCCGAACGGCACATCATGCCCCTCACTTGCAGGAAACGTATGTGAGGAAACCGATGTCTTATCCGACGCCGCCCGGAGGCCCGGGCAGCGCCAACCCGTACGGGCAGCCGCCCCGGCAAGGCGACTGGCAGCAACCGCAGTGGCAGGGATCGTTCCAGGGACCGCCCCCACCTCCGGCGATGCCGACAGTCGCGCCACCTTCACCTACCGGAACTCCAGGCGGCGGAGGGCGCACCGCTCGTACCGTGATCGGTTCCCTTCTCGGCCTCTTCGGTGTACTCGTTCTCGTCGGAGGGGGAGCCCTCGCTGCGCAGGCCTACAGCAACAGCCGGCAGACCATCGCGAATCCCGAGTACGGCGAGGCCGTTTGGAGTGACGAGCCGGTCGACAGCATTTTTCCCGACACCCTCGGTGGGCGTGACGGCCGTCTGGGAGGTCTCACCAACCCCAAGTTCTCGTACTGGCACCGACTCGGCATCTCCCCGGAGACCTCCTGCAGCGAGGGACTGACGGCGAGGACGCTCGCGAAGGCGAAGGAACTGGGTTGCAGGGCCGTGCTGCGTGCAACGTACGTCGATCCCACCGGGGACATGGTCGGAACGGTTGCCCTCATCGTGATGCCCGGCGACGCATCGAAGAAGCAGGAACTGGCCGATGCCTTCGAGGCCATGGAGAACGAGGGGGCCGTTGCCCCCTTGTCCGTGCCGGGCACTCCGGCTTCAGGGTGGAAGAAGATCGGTCGCTGCGGGTCTGCGCTGACAGCGGCACCCGACGAGCACCTCCCGTACGCCGTGGCTGCCACCATGGGTGCCGTCGACGGGCGGCTTGCGGGTCCTCTGCCGGGCGACTGGGGGAAGGACTTCAGCGACATGATGGCCGACAAGGAGTCCTGGTACGCGGAAGCGAAGATTTTCGCCAGGATGCTTGAGCTGCACATCGAAGACCTTCAGCTCGGGGGTGCGAAGTGATGACCCGACGACGCACGAGGGCGTCCGTCGTCGGCGCTGTGCTGACCGGCCTCGTCTGCACGCTGCCGGTGACTCCCGCGTACGCTGCCACCACGCCCGCTGGATGGGAGGCCGGCGCTCTCGGTCTCTCCTCGGCGCACCGCCTCAGCCAGGGCGAAGGGATCACCGTGGCCGTCCTGGACACCGGAGTCGTGGCTGACCACCCCGCACTCAGGGGAAGAGTGACCACAGGCCCCGACTACCGCAAGGACGGTCTCGACCCGCAGAGCCCCAAGTGGGGCATCCATGGCACCGAGATGGCGTCCGACGTTCTCAAGGTCGCACCCCAGGCCGAGATCCTTTCTGTGCGGGTGCTCAATGACCAGGACAAGGAAAAGATCAACGAAGGACACGTCATCAAGGGTGGGGCCGGTTCGGTCGCCCACGGCATCTTCTACGCGGTGGATCACGGTGCCGATGTGATCTCGATGTCTCTCGGCTCCGGTGAGGTCGGGAACTACGCCAACGAGGACGATGTGGCAGCCGTCGGTTATGCGCTGAGCCACGGGGTGCCGGTGCTCGCGAGTGCAGGCAACAGCGGCGGCAAGCTGAACGAGACCTCGTTCCCGTCCGGTTACGCCGGAGTCATCGCCGTAGCCGCGACAAATCGGAGTGGGGGACGCGCTGCGTTCTCCACCGTGCACACCTACAACGAGGTGGCCGCGCCAGGCGTGGACATCCTCAGCGCGAAGAACACGGGTGGCTACGAAAAGGTCGACGGCACGTCTCCCGCGACGGCCCTCGCGTCGGGTGTGGTGGCGTTGATGCTCTCCCACAATCCCAAGCTCACACCCGCCCAGACACGCGCGATCCTCACCGGCACGGCCGGCCATCCGCAGGGAGGGTGGAACGCTCTCGTCGGGTACGGGCAGATCAATGCGTCCGCCGCGGTGAAGGGTGCCGCCTCGCCGCCCGCCGACAAAACCGTCCCTGTGAAGTACCAGGGCAAGGAGCATTTCGCGACGCCTGTGGGCACATCGAAGACGACCCATCCCAATATGGAGCAGAGTCTGTGGCTCACTGGTCTGGGAGCAGCGGGCGTCGGGCTCCTGCTGTCGGTCGGCGGGCTGCTGCTGGTACTCGGCGGCCGTCGCAAGGGTAAGAGCGGCATGGCGGCCATGGCGCCACCATCAGGGCCCTTCGGAGTCTGACGGAGGCGGGCGGCTGCTCGTCGACCTCATCGGCGACATGAAGCTCCCCACGCACGGAGAGGATGCATCTCAACGGTTGCGGTGGGGAGCTTCGCCCCCTCGACGGGCGGCACGCCGCTCAGGGCTCATGAGCTGACGACCGCTACACGGCAGGGTTGTCGTAGCTCCTTCCCGGTTCCGGAAAGTCCTTCAGTACGACGCCGAGCCCACCGACCGCCAGTCCGCCGGCGACGGTCGCCTCATCGATCGCATCCTGTACGGCGCTGTACGCCTCGGTCGCGCGCCCCCACGTCCTCACCATCTCGGCGATCTCGAGAACCGCGGCACCATAGCCGGCGATGAGCCCCACGCCCGTCTCCGCCAGCGCTGTGCCGGCCGTCAACTCGATCTCCAGGATGAGCGCCTGATCCGCCAGTTGCTCCAGTACGCCCTTGATCAGTTCCGCACCTCTGGCGATCGCACGGCCGACATCCATGTACGAGGTTTGAAGATCCTGAAAGTGCCCGTCAAGGGAGTCGATCTTCTTCGCCAACTCGTCGAAGTACACGTAGGCGGAGTCCGCGGCGTTGCCGTGCCAGCCGGCGTCCAGCTCTCTGTTGCCGGACCGCAGGTTCGTCGCCAGATCCCGGGTGAAGCGGCCCGTGTTGCGCCACATCTCGGCGCATCTCACGTACGACTCCCACTCACCGGTGAACCAGGAGATCGCCTGCTCCAACGGGTTCACCCCCAAGGCGAACTCGATGACGCCCAGCACCCATTCACTGGGACTGAGAAAGTCGCTCACCGTTTCGACGCTGTCGCCGATGACCCCCTGGGAGAACTCCTCGGGACTGCTGGGTGCTTTGAGGTGACCGACGGGTTCGACGGGGTCCGTGAAACTCATGGGGGTCTGTTTCTCCGTGCGGGCTAGCGCTTGCTCGGCGGGTAGGTGGCGTCCAGCCCAGACGCCTGGGCCCGGTCGGTCGTCCTGTAGTACGCCGCGGACTTCGCCAACTCTTCCGCGCTGGCCGACATAAGCGTGTGCAGGCGGGTGAGGACCTCCCTGGCCCCCTCCATCGCCTGAGCGTGCAAGCCGATGGCGTACAGGAACAACCCCTGCCCGTCGAGCGCACCCATGCCGCCGTGCCTCTTGAGGTACTCCTGCGCTTGATGCGCATCGTCAGCTGCGCGGCCCACCTGGCGGCTGTACCCGTCGAGGTCGTCGGGCCTGACTTGGAACGCCATGTTCCACCCCACGTCGTGTGTACGGTCCGTAATCGATCGGCTACTGTAGCGCGCCCCGAAACCCCGCGACGAGGAGCAATACGCATGGAACGGCCCGAGGTCGGAGACGAGGACTTCCTCGACATCGCCAAGGACCCCGCCCGGGCAAGGGCGTTGCGCAAGGCGATGCAGCGGCTCGCGGAGAGCCGGGACGAAACTCTTCGGGAAATGGCCCGCGACGTGCTCGCCGGGCGGATCGGGCTGCGCCAGGCGGCGCGGAACGGCGCGTACCGGGAAGCCCTGAGCGAAGGAGCCAGGGCGGGCATGCGCGGGTACGAGCAGATGAGCATTGCGGAACGGAAGGCCGCCGAAGCCGAGGGGCGGCGCCAACGGGACCAGTGCCAGGCGGAGATCGACCGGGAGCGGGCCGAGCGGCAGGGCGAGCGCGCGACGGGCCATAGGGGCCGGACGGCACCCGATCGGTCGCGAGGCCGGTGACTGCGGGCGCAAGCGCGTCGCCCAAATGAGTGAGGCCCCAAGGGCCGCCGGCGATGAGACCAAGGCATCGTTTTGGCCAGAGGCCCGCAAATTGTGAGTCATCGCCTGACTCCGAGTACTCAAAGATCCGCTCCTTCTGCACGCCCCCCGGACATGCTGGCGTCGTCCGGACGATCGACCGAGGAGCGGCATGAGCGGGCAGTTCGGGGTCGACCCCGCCACACTGAGGGAGCTGGCGGGCAAGTTCGACCGGGAGGCGACGGGACTCGCCGAGCCGATCGAGGGGTTCGCGGCGAGCGCGGCCGAGATCGGTGAGGCATTCGGCCTGCTCGGTGTCTGCGACGGCGCCGCGGAGAAGTACGGACAGCTGCTGAGCCACACGGTCAAGGCACTGGGCTGCCTGCCCCACGTACTCAACAGCGACGGAGACCGGCTCAGGCTCAACGCGGGCAACTACGCCGACTCCGACCAGACCGCGGTCGGCTATCTCAGCGCCGCCGTGCGGCGCTCCGGGGGCCCGGCGTGAGCGTCAACAGCTGGATCGACGGCAAGGTCCTGGAGATCCTGGAGGCGTTCGGTGTGGAACTGCCGGGCGGTGACGGCCCCACTCTGCGCTCCGTCGCCCACCAGTGGGACACCATGGGGACCGAGCTGGGCGACCTCGTGCGGGCCGTCGACGCGGCGATCGCCGGCGTCGACAGGCAGGGGTGGCACGGCGAGGCACGCGACGCCTTCGAGAAGCACTGGCAGGAGCAGCGGCGGATCATCCTGCGGACTGCGGACGACTTCCATCACGTGGCCGACGGGTTGCGGGCATACGCCACGGAGATCGACGGCATCAACGAGGAGATCATCGACATCTGCGTCGAGATCGCCGAGATGGAGATCGCCGGCGCCGCACTGTCCTTCTTCACAGGCTTCCTCTCCGACCTGGTCGCCAACACCGCCGTGGCCGAACGGGTGGCGAAGATCGTGGATCTGGTCAAGGTGTTCACCTCGGCTGCGGAGAAGGTCGCCGCCCTGCTGGAACGGTTCACCGGGCTGAGCGCGGAGACCGTCGCCACCCTGGAACGGGTCCTCACGACCGTCGCCCGGATCACCGCGGACTTCACCAAGACGGGTATGGAAAGCTTCGTCACCAACTTCGCCGCTGACTCCGGCAGCCTCATGCTGAACCAGGCCGCCCACGGCCAGCCGGTGACCGTCGGCGACGACCTCACCGCCGGAAGCCGTGCCGCGGCCGGCACGGCGGCGTTCACCGCGGTCGCCGGAACCGCCGGGGCGCGCCTGACCGGGACGGCCGGCGACATCCTGCGGGGCGACGGCCTCCTCGGTACGACGGTCAACGGCGCCGCCGGCAATGTGGCGGGCGGTCTCACCGCCGACGTCGTCGCCGGACAGGACCCGGCGACGATCGGCGAGGACGCGCTCACCAACGCTGCCACGGGGGCCGTCGGCAACGCACAGAACCACGGCGTCAACCACGCCCTGGAACAGCACGGCAGCCTGGGCGGAGAGAACCTGAGCGACCGCGGGAAACTCGCGGACGGCTCGTTCAAGAACACCGTGGGCACCGCCCTCAACACCGGTGTCTACGCTGCCGGTTCCGGTATCGAGTCCGATCTCCAGGACCTGATGAAGGATGAGAAGGACGAGTGAGAGTGCCGAGTGTCGTCGACCTCGCCGCCGTGTGGACGCCGAACCCCGACCAGCCGTACACCTGGGCCAAGTTCTTCGGGCTGCTGGCCGTGGTGATCGGCTGTGTGATCGCGGTCGTCGGGGTGTACGCGGCGCGCAGCACCTGGCGGGGGCTCGATCCGTCCCGCCGGCGCAAGCAGTTGAGACCGCTCACCGTGACGGCCGGTGTCTTCGTCGCCGTCGGTGCGGCCTTGGTGGCCTTCGGGGTGTGGCTGTTCTAGGCGTCCGCGAACCCGCTGTTACGCGAAGAAGGTCACCAGCAGGCTGACGGCAAGTCCGACCACGCCCACCCCCACCAGCACCACGCAGGCCCGGAACAGCCTCTGGCTTTCGCCCTCCCCGTAGGGGAAGCCCGTGACGGCGACGAAGACGCCAGTCGCGAGGGCGATCAGGGCGCCGAAGCCCCATGCGCATCCCAGTGCGATGGCGTAGGCCCAGCCGCGGTCCAGCTGGTAGGCGGTGTCGCTGCTGCGGCGGGCGTCGAGGACGTGGCCCTTCTGGTAGAGCGCGTCGCTCTTCAATTCGGCGTTGAGGTCCCTCGTCGAGCCGTCGTCGGCGGTGAACGTGCCGTAGCACCACCTGGTCTTGGTCCTCTTCCGCGAACTGCTCGACGAACTGCGGTACTTGTAGTCCACGGTGCACGTCTCGACCGTGAGCTTGCCCGGCGTGGACGTCGCGTAGCGGACTGGGCCGAGGTAGGCGCCCAGGCCCAGGAGGACGACGCCCACGAGGATCAGGCCCGCGCCGATGAGGCGGGCGAGGCCGGTTCGGTCTCCCCGGGCAGCGGTGTCCGGCGCGGTGTTCCCTTGTACTTGGGTCATCGAGAGGTCCTCAGGACTCAGAAAACAGGGCTCAGAAAACAGGACTGGGAAATCAGAACTCAGGAATTTGGTTCTTTTTCAGGGATGCAGAGCATCAGACTGTCAGCGCGCACGCGAGTGCCGTCACCGCTCCGACGGCGAAGACGCCACCCAGCGCGTAGCCCGTCGTATTGCCGCCGGGGAGTCGCTGCCAGGAAGCCGTCAGGCCGGGGCCGTTGCGGGTGCCGAATCCGGTGAGGAGGCAGAAGATGCCGAAGGCCAGCAAGGAGAGACAGAACGCGAGAATCGCGATGTCCTTGGCGGGCGCCCGGTCCTCGGGAAGTTCAAACGTGTCGTCCGCCTGTACGACGTCGATTTTCGTTCCGCTTTCCAGGCGGGACGAGGTTTCCACCGTCACGCCTTCGTACGCGGCGCCGCCATTGTTGGCCTTCCAGGTCCCCGTGCAACCGAACTTGAGTTCCGTCGTCCGCCGACGCGTACCGTAGTGGGGTTTCGTGTGCACTTCGCATGAAGAAACGGTGAGGGTCCCGTCCGTGCCCTTCCCGGCGAGTTCGCCGCGGAGTTCCGGGACGGTCACCGCCGCGATGACCCCGGCCAACAGGACCAGTCCCAGGCCGAGCAGTCTTCCCGCCCACAGGGCGCCTGTACTGCCGTAACTCTGCTGTGTGGTCACCACTGTTGACGTCCCCCGGGGAAACTTGACGATCTCTTGACCAGCGGGCTCGCTGGGTCATGCGCGAGGAGTCTAAGGTATCGGTCTGTCGTCCAATATGAACTGCAGCAAAGGGAGTCCGGGGGAGAGCGTGGGATTCGACACCTTTGACGTCGACACGACGGTGCTCAAGAAACAAGGGCACAATTTCGCAGAGCTCGGGAGTGATTTCACCAAGGCTTCCAAGAAGCTTCAGGACGATCTCGACGGCCTGGGCGAGCCGTGGGACGACGCCGACTTCGGAGAGCTCTTCGGCCAGGTCTACACGCCGATCCGCGACGGACTCTTCACGTCGATGGATTCCCTCGCGAAGCGGCTCGCGCAGATCGGCCACAACCTGGAAGACATGGCCGTCAATTACGACGCCTCGGACGCGTCGAACAGTGGTCACCTGAACGGGATCATCGGCGAAGTCGGCAATCTCTAAGAATTCCAAGTAAATAACGGGGCTTTTGTATGGCGCTCACACTCCCCAGCGAGCTCGTCTGGGTGCTCGACCTCCTCGGCTACTCATGGCCCGAGGCCGACGAAGACGCACTGCACCAGGTCGCCGAGACCTGGCGGGATTTCGGCAAGACACTCGAGGAGATCCAGGCGGCCGGCGAGGGGTACGCCCGCACCGTCGTCGCCGGCAACTCCGGAACGGCCGTCGACGGCTTCAGCAAGGCCTGGGGCGCCTACACCGGCTCCGGCGGCGACGACAGGTATCTCCCCGACGCGCAGCTCGCGTGCGAAGTGATCGCCCTCGCCTTCGACGCGGCGGCGATCGCGGTGCTCACCGCGAAACTCGCCGTGATCGCCCAACTCATCGCGCTGGCCGTGGAGATCATCGCGGCGCAGGCATCCGCCCCCTTCACCTTCGGTCTCTCCGAGGTCGGCGCGCTCGGCGCCACCCAGGCCACCCGCGTGATCGTCCGCGAGCTGCTGAACAAGCTCAAGCAGGAGGTCATGCAGGCGATCACGAAGGCCATGGAGCACGCCACCATGGACGCCCTGAAGAAGATCGCCAAGGAGCAGTTGGAGAAGGTCACCAAGGAGAAGGTCAAGCAGTTCGCCAAGGACAAGATCAAGGAAGAGGCCAAGAAGTTCGTCCAGGAGAAGGTCGTCGACGCCGCCAAGGAGAAGGCCAAGGACGCCGCCATCGGCATGGCGCAGAACACCGGCCAGCAGGGCATCGAGACCTACTTCGACGAGCGTTCCGGTGTCGACTTCGGTGAGACGGCGGGCGTCGCCAAGGACGCGGCCGGCGAGTACGTCGACGGTCTCAAGAACGAGGTCAGGGGCGGTGAGGGCTCGACCCTCGCCGGTTACACGGACGTACAGGGCCATGTGGACGGGGCCGTCGACGCGGCCACCGAGAAGGTCACCGGTGCGGCCGGCAACCGGGTGCAGCACGGCGTCGACGCGCTGAACGGGCACGGCGGCCAGGGCGGCGGGACGAGCGACGGGGCCGAGTCGGCCGCCTCCTCCTCCGGTACCGCGGACGCGCAGGCGTCCGACGCTGAACGGCCGGTCGCCGCGGCGTCCTCCGCCACGCGCTCCGGCTCCTCGCACCACGGTGGCGGTGCCCAGGACTGGGCCCGCAACGAGTTCGGATGACCTCCCGCGCCGAGCGCCTTCCCCCACCGTCACCACCAACAGCACGCAGCAGAGAGGACGTGGCCCGCTCATGACCGCGGACCGGGAGATCCAGGACGAGGAACTGAGGGGCGTCGCTCAGGACCCCGAACAGGCTCTGCGGCTGCGCCGTTCCCTGCGCACCATCGCCGGCGCGACCTCGCTCGACCCGGCACTGCGCGACATGGCGCAGTCGGTGCTGAGCGGGAACGTCGACGTCAAGGACGCCTTCCAGGACCCTCGTTACACCGAAGCCGTGTACCAGCGCCTGCACGAGATGCGTCGCGCGGCCGAGAACCAGACGTACGCCGAACAGCAGCAGTCCAAGGCGCAGTTCGGGGGGTGGGACGCGCGGCAGCAGGCTGAACTGGACCGCGAGCGCGCCGAGCGGGACGCGCCCGTGCACGGCTCGGGCGACGACCGCGGCGGCAGCGACAGCCGCAGCGGGCGGACGGCTCGACACTGAGGTAGGAGGCCGCAGGCCGGATGGAGAAGACCGGAGTGGACACCGGCGCCCAGGCCACACCCGGGGTCATGCCCGCCGTACTGCGCCCCGGCGCGGGTGAGAGCCATCCCGTCAGCCACGCGGCGCCACGCCGCCGGACCCCCGCGCCTCCTACGGCACCCACATGCCGACGTACGACGAGACCGTCACCACCGGTCCCGCGCCCGCCACGAACGACTTCGGCTGAGGCCGGCCGCGTCCGGCGCCCGACGGGACGCTATGCCGTACCGCGCCTGCCGCCCATGAGGTGGGCGATGCCCCAGGCCGCGGCTGCGGCGAGCAGGAGGCCGAGGAGGTGCAGCCAGTCCGCCCCGCCGTTCCGGCTGCTGCCGTGCCACCATGCCTTGGCCGGGAAGAAGGGATCGGACTCCAGCAGGTCCCGGAGTGCCTGGACCGAACTGCTGCTGGCGACGATGTACGGAATGGCGTTGGCGTAGCCGAAGAGGGCCCCCAGCGCGGCGACGACGGCACCGCCGACCTTGGCGCCGTTGCTGCGGTGCCCCACCTTGCCGACCAGAGCCCCGACGACGGCTCCGTTGACGAGGGCGTGGGCGACGTACAGAACGCGCACCGTGCTGTCCGACTGGTCCTTGTACGTGGCCATGATCAGGCCGCTGTAGAGCAGCGAGACGATGAGGGAGACCAGCAGCCCGAGCAGGACCGCGCCCACCGGATTCCCACTCGTCGCCGGCCGCTGCTGCCCGAACGGCACTGCCTGGAACGGCTGTCCGGCCTGCATGGGGTACGGCTGCTGTGCCGGGAAGGGCTGCGCCGGGCTGTACATCGGGGGCTGGCCCGGGGCGGGCGGGGGCGCGGCCTGCATCGGGGGTTGCTGCGGGGCGCCAGGCGGTCCGAAGCCCGGGGCGGGCTGGGCGTACGGGTTCCCGGGGTAGGGCGGAACCTGCGGAGCCTCCGGCGGCTGCGGGGGTTGTTGCGGCGGCTGGAACGGCGGCTGGCTCATGGTTCCCCGTGGTGTCAGATCGAGTTGGCTGGTAGGAGCAGCAAATTACCAGCGAGATCGGGAGGGGGGTGTCGGGCGCGGAGCGGGGTGCGTGAAGGGTGGGACCCGACCGAGTGGGCTTCAAAGGGGGAGGGCGCCCTTGAAGCGGGGGTTGGATACGTCGGGATGGGTGGTGGCGAGCCAGCCGTGGCCGTGGGTGTGCCGCGTCGACTGGGGGCCGGGCTGCACCGAGAGCTGGTCGGCTGCCGTGTCGGCGTCGGGCACGCCCTCGGCGTACATCTCGACTTCGTCCTCGTCCTCGTCCTCGTCCGCGAGCCTCTCGCCAGTTCCGGCACTCGACTGTCGTCCCTGTCCTCACCCCCCGGCTGCGAAGGTGAGGAACAGATCGTTTCTTGCCGGAGCCAGCACCCGTGGCCTGTCTGCCGATCGTTCGACAACAAATTCAAGGTGGGGCGCGCGTGATCTTGTTCGCCTCGATCGACGCGACAGGCATCCGACACGAGCGAGCCGTAGTCTTCGGTGACACCCCAGGCCGCCAGCAGTCGGTGTGCGACTTCCTCCGCGGTCATGCCTTGGCAGTCCACGAAGACGGCCCGAGGGTTCCGAGCCGCCAGCACACGCAGGAGCCGTGTCTTACCGCTCCCGGGCAATCCTCGTATCGCCAGCGTCTCGTACGGGCCGCGCGGCGCGGCCAGCAGGCTTCGATCTGCTCCGCAGCCTGCTCAGACGCCAGTTCCACAGGGCTCCCACTCCGTGATCGGCCGCACCACGGGGAGGGGCTGGGGGCATCGGTTCATGCCTCAGACGTAGTCGTCACCGTATGTCGCAAGGTCCCATGTGCTGTCCTCGAAGTCATAGCCCTGAAGAATGTGCGTCCAGACTTCGCCCTGGGCCGCCTCGGGGTCGATGTGCCGACACCATGTGGCAAGACTGTTTCGCGCATCCTTGTGGTCGCAAGCACCCGGACGGTGGGCCCTGCGGAACTCGTCGAAGAGCCTGACCATGGCGAAGAACTGGACGAGGCTGCTGCCGGCCAGCGGTTCCGGCAGGCCGCCGGTCGTGTCTCGGAGTACTCGGCCGGTCGTGCCGTCCAGCAAGAGCTTCGAGTACATCCATGAACCGAGCTCGTAGAAAGGGCCGTTGCCGGGCGGCTCGCTCTGCGCCCGGAGATGACGAGGGACGTCCCTTCCGCGGCCGGGCCATGCAACCTCGGGCAGGGGGCTGTCGCCCCGCGGAGTGATGGCAAGGTGCAGGAAGTCTCGGATCTCGGGCAGGCCGATGTCGGTAAGGAAACGGCGGGCTGCAATGTCGGCGATGCCTGCGGGCACTTGGCCAGGGTCGAGTTGGTGGCTGGAAGAGGCACCGAACGTCTCTTCCAGCCATTCCCGCAATGCGTCTCCGCGTAGGGCGGCTGCCGCACGGTCGGGCAGAGGCCAAGGGGAGGGTCGGCAGTGAGGTGCGACCAGAGGCTTGCCCGGGTAGGGCGGTTGTACGTGATCGTCCACCACCGACGTAGTCACGGCGAAGAGTCCCTCCGTGCCCGCCAGGCACCAGGTGTCAGCCATACGGACGGCCTGGGTGACGGATGCCGGGCACCGAGGCGGCGCAGGGGAACCCGCTGGTGGGTTGTGCTCCCAACCGCGTTCGCCGTGACGTGAGAAGACGATGGGTGAATCCTCCGCGCGGCTGCGGGCATCGATCCAATCCCAGTCAGCCTCGACGAGAGCACCGCGCACCGTAACCGGCGCGGAGGCACGGTCGCCGGTCGCGGGGTTCCACTCCTGCCGAAGATATGCGTAGCGAGGAGACGCGTTCTTGCCCGTCGTAGTGTCTCGCGCGGTGACCAGCAGCGCATCGGGTTCGAGGCTCGTGACCCCGAACTCGTCGACCCTTCCCCCGTCCTGTGGACGCAGCCCGAAGTGGCCCGGAGGCCGCCATCGGGTCCAGACCGTTCGCCAGGGGAGTCCTGCCTCAGCGCTCAGCAGTTGACGGGCCAACTCCGTACGTCCGGCACACAGAGCCGCATGATGCAGCCAGGCGACCCATTCGCCCTGCCCCGAGGGGACGATGCCCTGGGCTTCCAGGTAGTGCAGGAGCGCGGCGGTGCTCGCATACGGGACGCCGTACGGGTAGGCGACGGCGAGTGCCTCGTACAGGCCTGTCGGCGCGAAGTGGGCGAGCAGCCGGCCGTCGTCCAGCAGATCGGGCAAGGAGCCTGCCAGAGCGGCATGCATGGGCAACGCACGGCTGGCGTACCTAGCCACCGGGTCTGGGGCCGCCGGCCTGTTCTGGTGTGAGGCGCTGACGGCGGCGGACAACGCCGCGACCACTCTTGCCTGAGTAGCTGCCGTGCCGGGCCACACACGACGCCAGGCATGCGCGAGTGCGTCTGAAACGAACTTCACCTGCTTGGCGCCGGAATCGTCTTCGGTCACCGCGAGAACGTCCGGCGTGCGGCGAGCCAGGACGAGCAATTCCTCGGCGTCGGCCGGTGTGTCGGTGGAAGCGCAGAGCAACTGCCATACAGCAAGCGGGGTTCTGCGAAGTTCCGTGGCGGCAAGAGCCTTTACCCGGGCGTCGACCTGAGACTGGTCACGGTCTGGGCGGATCGGCGATCGGTCGGACAGCGTGATGTCGTACTCGTGATTCACGGGCACCGGAATCAGCTCCGGGTCCCGCTCGGCCATCACCCACACGTCTCGGCCGCCGAACCGTCTGAAGCCTGGAGCCAGCACTCCGGCGATACGTGCCGGCTGGGCAGAGGTCAACAGTTCCCCGGCGTACTGCACATTCACGAGAAGGATCACTACCTCGCTGGGTGTGGGGCGGGCCCCGCACTCCTCACGCATACGCACTGCGACAGCGTCCGCCGTCATTCCCCGACAGTCGATCAAGATGGATTCGGGGATCCGCTGTCCTACTTGGTGCAGGAAGTCCGTCTTGCCGGCCGCCGAGGGACCGGTGACGGAGAAGACCGGCCGTGTGCGAGCAGGAAGAGTTCGCCACGCCTCGATGCGCTCCCAATTCTGATCGAGAGTCTCAGGCAAGAGGAGGACCTTTCAGTGGACGGTGGCGGGTATTGCCGTTGGTGCGGACACCAGATGCACGCAACGTATCAAGTCGACTGTCGGCTCGGCCAACGCACAGTCGCGCTCAGCATGCGGCCACTACCCACTGATGTGCCCATCCTTGGCGTTGCCTTCCCAGATGCCTTTCAGGCGATTCACGTAGTTGTTGAAGTCGCCCGTGAACTTCTTCCTGGCTTCTTCCTTCGCCTCCTCCGGAGTGGCGACGGTACCGTCGTCTCGTGAAAGGTCGGCGTCGGGATCGATCTGCCCTCTGCGGAATCCTACTCCGTAATGAATTCGCAGACTGTTCTTCTTCTCTCCGTCACCCAGGTCGCTTTCGCTCTTCGGGTCTTCCACTTCTTCGGAGAGGTAGCCCGAACAATCGTTGCCAGAGGCGTGGCCGCACGGCTCCCGTTCCGTGTAGAGGCTGACCGGCTCGAAAGGAGCCTCGCCAGCGGCCTCCCGTTTCGCGTTGACAGCCTTGATCCACTCCATCGCATGGGGTTCGGAGTGAACGCCTGCTCCCCACGGGGCACTCATCGGGAGCGAGCTGTCCACGACGTATCGAATCTCGTTGTTGTTCTGGGGATCTCGAACCTCGATCACCGCGAAATTCTTACGTGACCAGTCTCCCCTGTGTTCGCCGAGCGACTTGAGCTCATTCTCGACTGCCTCAGCTATCTCGCTGTCCGAAAGCCCCTCGCCCTCCGAGATGCGCTGGTGGATCGCTTCGGCCAGTCCGGTCCTGCCTGGGATCGCTTTTCCTGCGTGGTAATGGACGCCGGCAGATTTGATGCCCGCCTTGTCCATCAGCTTGCCAATCACTTCGCGAGCTGCGTTGGACCGCTCGATTTTTTCCGGATCTGTCGAATGGGGAGTGAAGTTGGAAGGTGAGTTCGGGTTGTCCGCGTGCGGGTCAAGGGCAACCCCGACCGCGCTCGCGGCGTGGAAACGCAGGTCCATGCGGGCCAAGGCGGCCACTACGGCGCCTTGCTGTCCTTCCGTAAGGTCCGAGAACCCTGTCAGTGCGTCCTCGAGCGTGCTCCTCCGGATACCGCCCTGCTCATTGGCGAGTTGGTTGTTCAGCAGAGAGCTGAGCTCACCGTCGTTGCTCCATTGGCGGATGCGGTCGTACACAGGCGCCAGATCCGTCTGGGCGACGTCGTTCGTCTCCCGGAGGGTGGCTTGGGACGGCTCCGGGAGCATGTTGTAGTGCGTGTGCTCCGCATCCTGCACCGCGTCGTAGGCGGTGCTGCCCTGAGGTCGCTCTGGCGTGGCACCGTGGTGATCGGCGGGACCCGCTGGTGTGTGGGGAGATTGAGGAGTGGAGGGATTGGAGGCGAGCGGTGTGCCATGGCCGGGCGAGACGTCTCCATGGGGGGCCGACACATGTCGGTCGGTGCCCTCTGGCGTGGGACTCTGCTGGTGCGGGACAAAGGAGTTCGGGTTGTCCGCGTTGTCCGACGTGGTGAGCTTAGGCGGCTGATGCTCGGTAGGCGAATCGGAGCGCATCGGACTCTCCGTCACCGCATTCGATGGTGAGGAATCCGAACGGTGGGTTTGTCCCTGCTGGTCAGCACGTGCCGTCCCTTGAGGGTGCAACCGGGGGTCCGAGGCGTTCGGCCTTGCCTGCGGTGAGGGGTGGTCCCCCTCCGGACGACCTTCGTGTGACTGCTGGCTCTGCGGCGTGTCCTGAGAAAGCGCGTGGCTGTCGTGATCGGAGTCCGGTCCGGGTGGTGTCCCGGAGTCGCTGCCCGGCCGACCGTCGTCGGCGTGAGCCCCGGAGTGGGGGGCGTCCGGTTGCGTGCTCGGGTCAGTCGTCGACTGGTGGGTGGAATCCGCAGCGTGCGGTGGCGTTGCGGTGTCCGGAGTCGGCGGATTGGGGGAGTGCGATCCCGTGTCCGTGCTCTCGGCCTGCTTCGTCTCGGTCGAAGTACCTTCCTGCGGGTTCTGACTGCTCTGTGGCTCGCCGTTGTTTTCGGCGCTTTCCGGCTGAGACGTTTCGTCAGTCGGGTTCTGCGAGTCGTTCGCACTCTGTGAGTCGTTCTGGCTGGCCGAGTTGTTCTGGTTCTGCGAGGCGTCGTGGCCCTCTGACGCATTCGCGTGCGGCTGGCTGGTGTCGATCGGGTTGCGGTTGGGGTCCAGGGGGATGTGCCAGACGTGGGTGGCCTGGTCGATGTGGAGGGGTTGGGTGCTGACCTGGCCGCTCTGGGTGTCGATCCAGACGATCTTGCCGTCGTGGTTGACGACGTTGAAGGCGTGGCCGCCGCCGCCCGGCCAGTCGACCTGGACGATGGCCGCCGAGCCGGGGCCCGCCTGCTGGAGCGTGTTGGCGATGTTGTTCGCCGTGTTGGGGTCGCCGCCGGGGCCCGCGTAGGTGTGCGCCGCGCCGGTCCAGCGGATCTGGTTGTCGTTGGCGTTGTCCTCGGGGGACCAGAGGTCCGGCTTGCCGTTCGCGTCGGTGTCGAGCGTGCGCGGCGCCGAGACCTGCGGGTTGCCGTACCAGGTCTCCAGGAACGAACGGGAGCAGTCGGCGCAGTTGTTGCTTCGGCCGGGGACGTTGACGCCGCCGTCGTTCTGGAGCTGCGACCAGTTGCCGTCGAAGGGGTCCGGGTAGCGCTGCGGGGTGCCGTCCTCGTTGCGCGGTACGGCGTCCGCCAGGGCCTGCTGGTCGGACGGGTCTGGGTCGGTCAGGCCGCCCGGGTAATGGTCCAGGTCGGAGCGGATGTCCTGCAGGCTGTCCTGGCTGGGGTGGTTCGGTGACGTGGTGTCGCCCGGCGTGGCTTGCGGCGAACCCGGTGCGTGCGGGGTGGCCGGCCCGGCTGCGTGGTTCGGCGTCGCCGACGTGCCCGGGGTGCGGATCGGCGTGTGCACCGGGACCGGCGTCACCTGGTTCTGGTGCTGTTGATGCTGGGGGTTGTTCGGCTGGGACGCCGGTTGCTGCGGGGAGGCGGGGGTATTGGGGGTGCTGCCCGCGGGCTGCTGGGGGCGGTTGGGGGTGGTGCCCGTACCGGTGTCGGAAGCCGGTTGGTTCTGACGGCCCGGTGTGGAGGCCGGGCCGCCCTGCGCCGTGGGGCTGTCGGCACGGCCGCCCGGGGTCGAGGAGTTCGGCGAACTTTGCGACGTCGAGGAGTTCGGAGTGCCGTTGCTCGACGGTGACGTCCGGTCCGACCCGGATCCGGTCGAGGGCGACGGCGTCGACGTGGAGTTGCCGGTGGACGGCGACGTGCCCCGCGGAGAAGACGACGGGCCCGCGTTCGACGTGTTCGTGTTCGCGTTCGTGTTCGTGGAGTTGGAGCTCGGCGTCGTGGTACGCGTGCTGCCCGCCGGATCTGTGCCGGTGCGAGGGGTGGTGCGGTCTCCCGTTGTCGAGTTCGCCGGGTTGGTACGAGAAGTCGTGCCGTCGCCGGGGGTGTTACGGGTCGTCGTCCCGTCGCCCGGCGTCGACGTACGGGACGTCGTCCCCTCGCCCGGCGTCGACGTACGGGGCGTCGTTCCGTCGCCTGGCCTGGTCCCCGGCGTGGTGCTCCGCGGTGTCGTGCCGTCGCCCGGCGTCGTGGTCCCCGGCGTGCGCTGGCTCGGTATTCGCCCGTCCGGCGTGCTGCCCTGCGTACGTCCGTCCGGCGTGCTGCCCTGCGTACGTCCGTCCCCCGCACCGGAAACCCGCACTCCGGCCCCTCCGCCGGAAGCCCGACCGTCAGCTGTCGCGGATGCGGATGCGGATGCGGATGCGGATGCGGATGCGGATGCCGATGCGGACGCCGTCGGCGTCGGCGTGCTCCGCGGTGCCGTCGACGACGTAGGACTCGGTGTGGAAGCCGGCCCCGACCCACTCGCGGTGGCCGTACCCGACGCGCTCGCCGAAGTGGTCCTCGCCGCACCAGAGTTGGACGTCGGGCTGCTCGGGCTCGAACCCGACGACGCCGTGCCGCCGGACGAACTCCCGCTGTGCGGCGAGCCGCCGCCACCGACTCCACCGCCCGTCGACGGCGCCACGGGAGAGGTGGGCATCGACGAGCCGCCGTCGGGTCGCCCGCCGCCGGCCGACGGATCGCTCGACGGCGGAGTGGATGTGGGCGCCGCGTTCGTGTGCGTGGGCGCGCTGGCGGCCAGGCTGTCGACGTTGGTGCTGATGCCGCCACCGTGTCCACCGGTCGACGGCGTCGCGGACGTACCCCCGGACGACGCGGAGGCGGCCACGGTGTGCGGCGTCGGCGACGACAGGCCGGACACGGACGAGCCGCCGCCGGCGTGGGAGGAGCCGGAGACGCTCGGGCCGTCGGACGAGCCCCCGGAGTCCGAACCGCCGGACGAGGAACTGCTCGGCGAGGGATCGTCGAAGTCGGACAGCGTCGGCCCCGCGTGGGAGACCGTCGGCCGTCCGGCCCCGGAGTCCGCCGCCCCGGACCCCGCATCCGCACCGGACCCGGAGTCCGACCCCGATCCCGAGTCGGAGCCCGGACCCGAACCGACGTCCGGCGTGCCTATGGTGTTGCCGCCGGTGTCGGCGGATATCCCGCCGCCGATGTTCGCACCGGAGTCGTGGCCCCCACGCGTCGACGCCGAGGAATCCGAGCCGTCCGAATGCGACCCGGAACCGGACGAGGAGTCCGAGCCGCCGTCGCTGCCCGAACCCTCGGAACCGTCAGAGCCGTTGGATCCTTCAGAGCCGTTGGACCCCTCGGAACCGCTGGACCCTTCAGACCCGCTGGACCCCTCGGACCCGCTGGACCCCTCGGAACCCTCCGACGAGTGCGAACCACCCTCCCCGTCCCCGGAACTCCCGTGCCCGTCGATACGGCTGTCGATCGCGTGGTGCGCCCGATGCCCGGCCTTCTCGCCGAGGCTGTCGCGGACGCCCTCGGCGAGGGTCTGTGGGGTCTGCTTGATGGCGTCCCAGCCGGCGTTGGCGCCCTGCTTGGCGGTCGTGGCGAGGTCGTAGCCCTCCTGGGCGCCGAAGCCGACGTTCACCGTCTGGCGGATCAGGTCGGTGATGATCGCCTCGATCGCCGAGATCGCCGGCTCCTTCATCGCCTCGACGATCGCCTCGATCAACGCCTCCTTCAGCTCCTTGAGGAGCCGGCGCACGATCAGCCGGGCCGCCTGGGTCGCACCCAGTGCGCCGACCTCGGACAGGCCGAAGGTGAACGGCGCGGCGGCCTGTGCGGCGGCGATCTCGATGGCGAGGGCGATGAGCTGGGCGATGACCGCCCACTTCGCGAACTCGACGATGTAGGCGCAGGCCTCCAGCACGGTCGCGATGATGTACGCGGCCTGCGCGGCGTTCGCGAGGTAACCGTCGCCCCCGCTGTCGAACTTCGCGTACGTCTTGGTGAACGCGTCGATCGACTCACCGGCGTTGTGGGCCACGACCTGGCGGGCGCTGGTGTTCGCCGCGGTGTGCAGTTCCGTGACGTCGTCACCGAACTTCCGCCAGATGTTGGCGCACTCCTTGAGCTTGTCCTCGTTCGCCGTCGGCCAGTCGTAGCCGAGCATCTCGAGAACCCATTCGAGCTCGCTCGGCAGCATCATCGCCACAGCAGAAAGCACCCCCGTCAGCCGATACGGCCGTACAACTCCCTCATCGGTCAAGGGGAATCACACAGAAGTACAGCCGTTCGCAAAGCTTACGGAATCACCCGCGAGCAACTTCAGAGGGTTGCCGTCACAAATCCGTTGCAGGTCCTGTGCAGGTCTGGTGCAGACACCGCCCTCGGTGCCCGCACGGTGGACAGGTCAGACCTTCGTGAAGCACAGGGTGTAGTCCAGCTGGTGACTCTGGTGGACCTGGATGCCGTAGGCGTACTCGGAGTCGCACTTCTGGTCGGGGCCGAGCAACTTGTCGGCCGTCTTGTACTCGGCCTCGGGGGAGCCGCAGTCGACGATCGTCGGCAGCGGTTCGCCCTGCGGGTCCTTGACCTTGACGCAGTCGCCGATGTTCGGGTCGTGCGTCGCGTCCTCGGAGGCCCTGCGCGGACGCCGCGGCCTCGGCCTTCGCCTTTCCGCCGTGGGGGTCGGTGTTGTAGTCGTAGACGTACCAGGCCAGCGCGCCGAAGACCGCGATCACGATGGCCGCCGACTTCACGACCCGCAACGGCCCACCCGAGCGCGGACGCTGAGGCCCTTGCGGCATCTGCGGCTGCTGAGGGTAACCGTACGGCGCCTGCGGTTGCTGCGGGTACCCGTACGGCTGTTGCGGCTGCCCATAGGGCTGCTGCGGGTGCCCGTAAGGCGGTTGGTTCTGGTACTGCGGCGGAGGCGTCGACATGCCTGAAAAACCCCGTGGTTGACAAGAGTGGTGAAGAAGAAGGGTGACCTGCGCAGGCTATACGCCCAGTTCAGCCCGGTCCCAATCGAACCCGCTCACACCAGGTAACTGGTCAGGAAGGACACGACGCCACCCACCGAACCCACCCCGATCATCCCCACAACAACCACACGCGTCCGGCCGCGCCCCGCCGCCTCCCAGGCAGCGTCGTACGACACCCGGCTCCGCCCGAACGGCGCGTACCCGGTCGCGAGGCAGAACAGCCCGAGCCCCGTCAGCACCCAACCCCCGAAGAACGCCGCGAAGGAGCGCCAGGCCCGGTCCAGGCCGCTCTGAACGTACTCATCGCCCGTTCGCCGCACCGACAACTCGGTGCCGGCCCCGTACCGCCGCCTGACCCGCACCGCGGCACCCGCGTCCCGGCCCTTGCCGCCGTCGGCCACGAAGACACCCTCGCACCGCACCGGCCGACGGTTCCTACGGCTGCTGCGGGACGCGTTGTTCGGGTAACTCACCTCGCACCGCTGCACGGTCAGGGTGCCGTGGGTTCCCGCCCAGCCCGCCAGGTACGACCCCTCGTACGCGCCCCACCCGCTCAGCGCCAATCCGGCGAGCAGGAACACCAGCCCGCCCCACCGCCCGAGACGGCCCAGCGCCTGGCCCACGAGACCGTGGAGGCCGCTCGCGGAACCGTCTCCCGCGTCGCCCTTCCCCGTACCCTGCGCCTGAGCCATGACGACGACGTCCCTTCGCCCTCCCCCTCGCGAGTCAGGGCCCAGCATGACACCCGGCCGTGACGGGAGATACTGCTGGAGTCCGAGAGACGAGGGCCAGCGAGGAGAAGCGGCATGACCAGGCGACCCGAGAACTCACCCGGTCCGGAGGGCACTTCGCCGGAGCGGGGTGTGCTGGACGAGGCGCTCGAACCGGAGCAGATCCGTTCGCTGAACTCCGCCCTGCGTCAACTGTCCAAGAACGACGGCGTCGACAAGGACCTGCAGGAAGCGGCGAAGAAGCTGCTCTCCGGCCGTCTCGCGCTGCGCGACGCGATGGACGACCCCGGTATCGCCCGCGCCCTGGGCAGCGGCATGGCGTCCCTGCGCGGTCAGTGGGAGTCGCTGTCCGAGGAGGAGCGCGACCAGGTCAGGCACGGCGAGCCGCTGGACGGCGCCAACCCCTCCGCCGATCCGTCCGAGCCCGGGAAGCCGGAGACCGAGGGGCGTCCCTCGCGCTTCGCGAAGAAGAACCAGGGTCGGCACAGCGGCGGATTCTCGCTGTACTGAGCACCCGCCGAACGGATCGGATCAGCCGTGCTGCCTGCGGTACAGGTCGATGGCCGCCTGCGTCGGGTAGTTGGGCACGGTGACGGTCTCGCCGGTCTCCTTGGAGACCACGATCTTGCTGCCGCCGGGCGGAGCCGGCTGAGGCCGTCCGGCGGCGTCCGTGACCGGCGGGAAGACCGCGTACACCAGGTAGCCGATGTCGAACTCCTCGACGCGCAGTTCGGCGCGGGAGCCGTCGGGCATCCTGGGCTCGGCGAAGCGGCTGCGGACGATGTCGAGGGCCTGTTCGGGGGTGGTCGGCGGGGCCGGGTGGTCCGAGGTCACAGAAGATCTCCCTGAGTCTGACTCGTTGGGTGCGGATTTGGCGGCAGGTCAGAACAGCCCGTGCCACATCTGCTCGACGATCAGCGACCACCAGGTCTCGGCGTTCGCCGGCGCGGACCCGTCCAGGGCCGCCAACTGCTCCTGCAGCCCCGCCACTTCCGCGCCCGCCGCGACCGGATCCAGCCCCCGCATCCGCTGCCGTACCGTCGCCAGCAGCGCGAGCGAGCGGGCGAAGGCGGCGGCCGAGACATTGACGTAGCGGCACTCCGCGGTGACCGGGTCCACGGCCCACAGCGCGCCGAGGCCGTCCGGCTCCGTCGTCCCGGGCAGGCACTGTACGGCGATGACCGCGACCCCGTCGAAGCCGATCCGGGACAGGTGCGCCAGGGCGCCGATCTTCTCCTCGCCGGCCGGGCTCTGCCGTTCCCGCAGGTTCGTGGCGACGTCGGTGAACAGGCCGCCGAGCGGCGGGTTGTCGGCCCGGTCCGCGGTGAAGAAGAGCGGGACGTCCGCCGGGAGCCCGGCCCAGGTGAGAGTGGACTTGGTGGTCTCCGGCAGCGGGCTGTCGGCGATGTCGTCGGCGGCGTAGCGCCGTACGCCGGTCTCGCCGAAGACGTCGACGAGGTGCCGGCCGAGAGCCACGTCGCGCATCGGTTCCGCGGGCGTCACCTGGGTGGGGACGGGGAGGCGGTGCGGGCGGGGCGGCGGCGTCTGGCCCGCCACCTGGTGCAGCATCTCGACCTGCTGGATCAGCGCCTGGACACCCTCGGCGCGCTCCTCGGGGCGGGACCCGTAGGTCTGCGAGCAGGAGAGCTGGGCGTTCGGGAAGGTGTTCAGCAGCTCGGAGGTGTAACCGCCGGGGAGCAGGCTGGGGCGCAGATCGGTGTGAACGGCCACGACATTGTCCGCGGGCACGTTCATCCGGCGCAGCTCCGCGTACGCCTGGTACTCGGCCGGGGGGAGGCCGGGGCCGGAGTTGCGGAAGAGGGTGGTCTCCTCGCCGTTCGCCGGGTCGACGTAGGTGAAGACGGCGGTGTTGCCGGGGCCGGTGACCGGACGGGCTCCCTGGGCCGCGGCCGTGCCCTGTGCCGTCGCCTGCTCCTGGCTGTTCAAGGGGAGGCTCCTTCGGGTGACTGGTCGAATGTCGGGAACGGTGTGCCGCTACGAGGCTATCGCCGGACCTGCCGGGCGAATCCGCAGGGCCTTCGCCCCGCGCTCGGTCGCGACGAGCAGGATGCCGTCGGGGGAGAGGTCGGCGGCGGTGAAGGGAGCGTCGGAGATCAGCGCGGCCACCACCTCCTGGCTCGCCCGGTCCCAGACACGCAGGTAGTCGGCGCCGCGGCTCAGGCCCAGCGGTGCGGCGGCCCGCTCCTCCTCGGAGGGACGCAGGACATGCGCGGGATCGACGTCACCGAGATCCTCGCCGCTCACGAGATCCCGCACCAGCACCGCCGAACCGGCCCCGCCCGCGTCCTCGCCGACCGGTCGTGCTCCCGCCGTCCCTGCGGGCACGACCAGGACGGCCACCGGGACGGGCGGTCCCTCGGGCCGGGGCGCGCTGCCGACCGTGACGGCGTCGACGCCGCCGACCGGCAGGCTCCACAGCGTCCGCCAGGGCAGGTCGAGGCCCAGCCGGCCGTGGACGGCGTCGGCGTAGTCGGGCAGGCCGTCCTCCATGAACGCCGTCTCCAGCAGGGCGGCGCGCAGCACCACCTCCGCCTGCGTACGGGTGAGCAGGGGCGCCGTGCGCAGGTAGGTGCGCGCCGGCGGGCCGAGTTCCTCGGTCGGGACCGCCTCGACGGCGGCGCGCAGCGACACCGGGTCGGCATGGACGAACAGCCCTGGGTCGGTGAGGAGTTGGGGCAGCAGGCCCGCCTCCAGAGTGTGCCCCGCGATGTGGTCGCGGACGTACGGGTCGGCCTTGCTCCAGTCCTGTTCCGGCACGGCCTCCAGCAGCGCCATGGCGACCTGGGTCTGGGCGGCTCGGACGCTGGGCAGACCGGCGCGGACCTCGTCGCCGACGGCGGGGTGGAACAGCCGCAGCAGGGTGCGCCCGCCGTCCTCCGCCGCTTCCTCCGGCTGCACGAACGGCCCGACGAGCAGCATCCCGTCGGCGAAGGCCTGGCTCATGTCCTGCCCGGCGATCGCGCTCGCCAGCCGCGGCCACAGCTGGACCGGGATGCCGTCCGCCTCGGCCAGCGCGAGCGGCGCCAGCAGCAGCCGCAAGGTCTGCGGGTCGGCGCCGAGCCGACGGGCGTGGAGGTCGAGGGCCTCGCCCACGGAGGTCGGCAGGTGACGCTCGTCGGCCGGGTCGTAACCCTCGGGTGCCATCAGGGCGCAGTTGACGGCGAGTTGGACGACCAGGTGGCTGGTTCCGGCCCGACTGCCGATGGCCGCTCCCAGGGCGAGCCGGACGGCGGGATCGACGGTGAAGGGCAGCTCGGGCGCCCCGAACTCCGGGTCGAGCGCGGCCTGGGCGTGCAGCACGAGACCTTCGGGGTCGGCCCACTCCGGCTCGTCGAGATCGATGACCTGCACGGCGTCGGGGGGCAGGCCCCCGGCGAGGTCGGCGACGAGCCGCCTCGGTACCTCGGCCAGCAGCCGGACCGTCTCGGTGGCGGCCAGCGGCGCGAGTACCTCCCGTACGAGCCGTGCGTGCTCGTCGGCGGCCCCCACCGGGCCCGCCCGGTCGACGTCCGGGACGACGACGGTCACCGGCTCGGCGCGCGCGGCCAGCTCGGCGTAGACGCCCTCGGTGCTGGTGGCGGCCAGTTCGTAGTGCTCGGCGAGCAGCCAGAGGACCTGGGCCGCGGTGAGCCCGTCGGGGGCCGGTACCGCGGGGCCGGTAGTTCCGGCGGCACCGTCGAGGGGTCCATGTCCTCCAGCGGGAGCCGCTTGCGGTAGTCCGGGTCGCACAGCATCAGGAACCCGGTGATCAGCCGCGAACGCCCGCTGCCGGAGTGGCCGGTCAGCACGACGACCCGGGGAGCGCCGGTCGCGGCCGCACGCCACGCGGCGAGCGCACGCAGCGCGGCGACCCGACCGCCTATGTGAGGGTGCGGTGCGTAGTCCTCGGTCACCCCGGTCATGCTTCCCCGTCCTCCGCCATCACGGATGCCTCTTCACCAGACATGCCGTGTCCGTACGGCATGCGAGTCGATCTTAGGCACCGAGCGCGGGGACGGGCGCGGCCTACTCGGCCGCCGCGCCCCCGCCACCCGGCGCCGACTCCAGATCGAACTCCCCGTCCCGCGCGCCCAGCACGAACGCGCGCCACTCCGCCTCGGTGTACCGCAGGACCGTGTCGTGGTCGAGGGACGACCGCATCGCCACCGCGCCGCCGGGCAGGTAGGCGATCTCGACCCGCTCCTCGTGCTCCTCGGTGCCGGGCGCGCTGTGCCACTCGGCGTCCGAGATGTCGAGTGCGTACAGCTCGTCCCGCTCCCGCTCCTTGCGCGCCTTGATCTGCTCTTCCGTCTCGGCCATGCTGCGGGGCCCTCTTCCTCACGCGCGAACGACGTACGCGGTTCACCCTAGTGGCGGGCGCCGCGCATCCGCCTGCGGATCAGGCGTTTTCCACCTTCGTGAACGTGCCCTGCGCGGCACCGGGCGGAAGCTTCACCTGGCCGTCGTACTCGGATGTCGTCTTCTGCCAGATGTCGACCTGATCGGCCTCGTTCTGTTCGTGGGCGACGCCCATCTTCGTGAAGGCGAGGCCCATGCCCGCGAGACGCTCCGCGAGGCTGCCCATCGACTGGTACATGCCGTCGCGCAGGCCCTCGTAGACGACGCCGAACTTCTCACCGATGTCGTCGTCGCCCCACGGCGGCTTCTGGCCCTGCTCCTGCGCGCTCAGCCCGTTCTGCAGGGCGGTCACGGCCTTCGAGAAGTTCTGGCCGACCGTGAACATGTTGAAGCCCTCGGTCTTGAGGACCTGGGGATCGGAATCCATGGAGTCCGACGACACAACTGCCCCCCGTGGCTCGTCCGGCTCGTCTTTTCTCGTGCAACGTCACCATAGCGGCCCCCACCGACACAAGGGGGGCGGCACCACCCGTGCGGGCGCCGCCCCCCATACCCGGTCCGGGGCTCAGAAGCGGGCCGGCAGCCAGCCCGTCTGGATGAGCTGCCCGCCGCGCCGCCGGGTGTGGAAGTACCCACGCCCGGGCGGCAGTTGCGAGGCCGTGATGCTGCCGAGCAGCTGACCCTCCGAGCGGTCGCCGGAGAGCACCACGCCCTGGGCGCCGAGCTCGCGCATCCGCTGCATCACCGGCTCGTACAGCGACCGGCTCGCACCGCCCGAGGACCGCGCGATGATGATGCGCAGACCGATGTCACGGGCGAACGGCAGGTACTCCAGCAGCGGCGCCAGCGGGTTCACGCCGGTCGCGACCAGGTCGTAGTCGTCGACGATGACGAACGCGTCCGGGCTGCTGTACCAGCTGCGGTTGCGCAGCTGCTCGGGCGTGACGTCCGGGCCGGGCATACGGCGGTGCATCGAGCCGGCGAGACCCTCCAGCGTCTCCGTCAGCGCGGGCGCCGAGGCGCAGTACCGCGACAGGTGCGAGTCGGGCACGCCCTCCAGGTGGGCGCGCCGGTAGTCACCCATGACGATCTTCGCCCGGTCCGGCGTGTAGCGCTCGGTGATCTGCTTGACCAGCATCCGCAGCAGCGCCGACTTACCGGACTCGCTCTCACCGAAGACGATGAACAGCGGGTCGGTCTCGAAGTCCACGAACACCGGCGACAGCGAGGACTCGTCGATGCCGATGGCGACACCGCGGTCCGGGTGCTCGAAGCCCTTGGGCAGCCGGTCCGCCGCCAGCATGGTCGGCAGCAGCCGGACGGCCGGGGCCTGGTTGCCCTGCCAGTTGTCGTTGACGCCGCGGATGAGGATCTGCGTCGCCTCGGACAGGTCCTCGGTCGAGGAGGAGCCGTCGACGCGGGGGAGCGCCGTCATGAAGTGCAGCTTGTCCTGGGTCAGACCGCGGCCCGGGATGCCGGCGGGCACGTTCTGCGCGACCTTGCGGTCGATCTCCGACTCGGTCGGGTCGCCGAGCCGCAGCTCGATGCGGTTCTGCAGCATGTCCTTGAGCGCGGGCCGCACCTCGGTGTAGCGGGACGCGGTCAGGACGACGTGCACACCGAAGCCGAGGCCGCGCGTGGCGATCTCGGTGACCGTGGACTCCAGCAGCTCGTAGTCCGTCTTGAAGGTCGCCCAGCCGTCGATGACGAGGAAGACGTCACCCCAGGGCTGGTCCGGCAGATGTCCGGCGGCCCGCCGCTGACGGTAGGTCTGCACCGAGTCGATGTTGTTGGTGCGGAAGTACTCCTCGCGGGCGTTGAGGATGCCCTCGACCTCGCTGACCGTACGGCGCACCTTCTCGGCGTCCAGCCGGTTCGCGACGCCGCCGACGTGGGCCAGCTCCTCCATCGCGATCAGACCGCCACCGCCGAAGTCCAGGCAGTAGAACTGCACTTCGGCCGGTGTGTGGGTGAGGGAGAACGACGCGATGAGCGAGCGCAGCAGCGTCGACTTGCCGGACTGCGGGCCGCCGACGAACAGACCGTGGCCGGCGCCGCCGGAGAAGTCCCGGTACAGCACGTCGCGCCGCTGCTCGAACGGCTTGTCCACCAGGCCGACCGGTACGTTGAGCCGGCCCAGCGCCGTGTAGTCGGGCGCGGTCAGGCCGCGGTCCTGGGTGACGGCGAGCTGCGGCAGCAGCTGCTCCAGCGAGGGCGCCTCGTCCAGCGGCGGCAGCCACACCTGGTGGGCGGGCGGACCCTGGTTGACCATCTTGCCGACGATGACGTCCAGGACGGTGTCGGCGAGCGCGTCGTCGACGCGGTTGTCGGCCTCCGGCTCCTCGACCACCGGCTGCGGCGGCAGCGCCACGTGCTCCGCCGTGAACAGCGCGGGCCGCAGCTGCGTCGAGCGGTGCACCCGGGAGGGTCCTTCGCCGTGGTACGCGCCCGACACGTACGCCGCCTTGAAGCGGACCATGGTGTCGGTGTCGTAGCGCAGGTAGCCGGAACCGGGGATCGACGGCAGGTGGTAGGCGTCCGGGACGCCGATCGCCGTACGGGACTCGGCGGCGGAGAAGGTGCGCAGACCGATCCGGTACGACAGATAGGTGTCCAGGCCGCGCAGCTTGCCCTCCTCCAGGCGCTGCGAGGCCAGCAGCAGGTGCACGCCCAGCGAACGGCCGATCCGGCCGATCTGGATGAACATGTCGATGAAGTCGGGCTTGGCGGTGAGGAGTTCGGAGAACTCGTCGAGCACGATCACCAGCGACGCCATCGGTTCGAGGGCGGCGCCGGCGGCCCGGGCCTTCTCGTAGTCGTGCAGATTGGCGTAGTTGCCCGCGGTGCGCAGCAGTTCCTGACGGCGCTGCATCTCACCGGTGATCGCGTCCCGCATGCGGTCGACGAGGGTGAGGTCGTCGGCCAGGTTGGTGATGACCGCCGCGGTGTGCGGCATGTCCGCCATACCGGCGAAGGTCGCACCGCCCTTGAAGTCCGCGAGGATGAAGTTCAGCGTCTCCGAGGAGTGCGTCACGGCGAGGCCGAGCACCAGCGTGCGCAGCAGCTCCGACTTGCCGGAACCGGTGGCGCCGACGCACAGGCCGTGCGGGCCCATGCCCTCCTGGGAGGCCTCCTTCAGGTCCAGCATGACCGGCTCGCCGTTCTCGCCGACACCGATCGGCACGCGCAGCCGCTCGTGCAGCGTACGCGGCCGCCAGGTGCGCGAGACGTCGACGGAACCGGCGTCGCCGATGCCCATCAGGTCGGTGAAGTCCAGGTTGGACAGCAGCGGTTCGCCCTCCTCGGCCGAACCGACCCGGAAGGGCGCGAGCTGGCGGGCCAGGGACTCGGCCTGCTCGGGACTGAGCACGTCCGGCCTGCCCGTGTACGCCGACTCGTGGCCGACGAACAGGCGCATCCGCTCCGGCTTCACGAAGATGGTGAGGCCGGCCCGCAGCTCCTCCTCCAGCTCGCCCGGGGCGATCTCCAGGAAGGTGACGCCCTGCAGCCCCTCGACGCTGGCGAGTTCGGAGTCCGGGGGCACGGTGCCGCCGTCGAGGATCACGATCAGGTGCGGCTGGTCGTAGACCGGGTTGGCGTCCCGGTTCCAGCGCGGACGGTCGTCGAGCTGGTCGGCCAGCGCCTCCTCCAGCTCGCCGAGGTCGTCGAAGAGCAGCCGGGCCGAGCCCGCGCCGTCCTTGGCCTTCGGGTGCTGGGTGTGCGGCAGCCACTTGATCCAGTCCCAGTCGGCCGCCGAGGAGGGGTGCGCCACGACCGCGACCATCAGGTCCTCGGGGGAGTGCAGCGTCGTCAACTGAGCGACCGTGGCACGGGCGTTGGCGTACACCGTGTCCGTCTCGCCGCAGACCGTCACGTGGTAGAAGGCGCGCAGCGACACGGAGACGGGCAGGTCGTTGAGCGAGCCGTGCGCGTCGAGGAACGCCTTCATGGCCGCCGCCGTCAGCGGCTCCAGCTCCTCCTTGGGGGCCGTGTCCGGCGCGACGAGCGGGGTGTTGAGCTGCTGCACGCCGCGGCCGATCCGCACGGAGGCGAAGTCCGCGTCGGTCGGCCGCCGTTCCCACAGCCGCTTGCCGTCGGCGGCCACCGCCCACAGCTGGTCCGGCTCGGGGTGCTGGAACAACTGGCTGCGCCGCTGGAGTTCAGCGGTCTTGTGCACGTCCTTGCGGACCTGCTCCAGATAGCGGAAGTAGTCACGCCGGTCCTGCGCCATCCCCGCGCCGCCGCCCTGGCGGGACTTGGCGTACTGGGCGATGGCCATGGCCAGCGTGGAGGCCAGCATCAGGCCGCCGACCACCCTCATGTACGAGGGCAGGTTGGGCATGAAGAAGAAGCCGACGGAACCCAGCATGCCCATCATGGGCAGCAGGTTCATCAGCATGCTCTCGTCGCCCTCGCGGGGCAGCTCGGGCGGCGTCTCGAGCCGCACCTCGCCCTCGGGTACGGCCGGGGGCACTGTCCGCGGTGGTCGTTTGATGATGACGACGCTCACCGATGCACTCATCCTTCGCGATTGATACGTCCTGGCACCGACGCCCCCGTGTACCGCGACGTTCTTGTTCGCGTAGGCGTCGTTCGCGTAGGCGACGATCCTACTGATGGCCGAGGTGGGCGAGGGAGCCAGGCGCATGGAGATGCGGCGCAGGTCCTGGGAGGAATGGGGGAGGCCGGCCTGTCGTGGGTGCGACAACGGATAGGGTGGCGCTCCGCGTCGTACGAGCGACGCGAGGACGCGACCTCGGCAGTCGTCCAGCCGTCGCGTCTGGCAGTCGTCGAGAAGTTGTCTAGCAGGGGGATCACCAGGTGAGCACGGGGACTTCGACAGGTTTCTGCCGAATCACCATCGCAGCGCCGGACAGTCGGGTCGATGTGGCGCTGCCCGAGGACCTTCCGATCCAGGACCTCTTCCCTGAGATCATCCGGCTCTCCGGTCTGGTCCAGTCGGACACGAGTCTCGCCGGCTACCACCTGGTGACGCGCGAGGGCCAAGTGCTCGACGCGAGCCGTTCGTTGCTGGAGCACCGCGTCCGCGACGGCGAGGTGCTGCTGCTGCGCACGTTCGCCGACTCGCTGCCGCCGGCCGTGCACGACGACGTGGTCGACGCCATCGCCGCCGCGGTCAAGCAGGACACCCGCAGCTGGAACGACAACCTGATGCGGATCGCCGGTCTGGTCGCCGGATCGCTGCTGCTGGTCATGCTCGGCTTCGTCTTCTGGTTCGCCGACCCGGTCCGGCACGACATGCACGGCCTGCAGGGCATCCTCGCCGGCGTCACCGCGCTCGCCCTGACCGCCATGGCCGGCGTCCGCGCGCGGGTCTACGACGACCGGGGCTCGGCCGTCGCGCTCGGCATCTCGGCGCTGCCGCACGCGCTGATCGCGGGCTCCGGTGTCATCGCGCAGGACGCGCACGAGGGGCCGGGCCGGATCCAGTTCCTCGTCGGCTGCGTCGCCGTCCTGCTGTTCTCCGTCGTGCTGATCATGCTGCTGCCGCAGGGCGACGCCCCGTTCGTGGCCGCCGCGCTGGCCTCCGCGATCGGCACGCTCGCCGTCTTCGCCGGGGTGCTCACCGACGCCGCGCCGCGCGAGATCGCCGCCGGCACCGCCGTCGTCGCCCTGGCGGTCGTCGGCTTCCTGCCCGGCTGGTCGGCCCGGTTCGCCAAGCTGCCGATCGGCTTCCGCAACCCCGAGGACCTGGCCCGCGCCCGCCGCGAGGGCCGCGAGGGCGACCTGGAGGCCGTGGACGTCCAGCGCATCGTCGCCCAGACCAGCCGCGGCCACGAGCTGCTGCTCGGCCTGGTGGGCGGCTGCGCCGCGGTCGTCGTCGGCGCGGGCGGCGCGGTGCTCGGCTTCAGCGACAGCGGCTGGGCCCAGTTGCTCGCCCTGTGCACCGGCCTCGCCGCGATGCTGCGGGCCCGTCTGTTCCGCTACACCGCCCAGGTCACCTGCCTGTTCGTGGCCGGTGTCGTCACGCTCGCCCTGCTGGTCCTCGGCCTCGCGATCTCGCCGCCGGCCGGCGTCATCATGGACCTGCTCCAGGGCAACTCCGGCCCGGTCAACGTGCGGACCCTGTGGCTCGGCGCCTCGGTCGCGGTCGGTGTGCTGCTGCTCATCGCGATCGCCCTGATCGTCCCCCAGAAGGGCCTGTCCCCCTTCTGGGGCCGCATGCTCGACCTCGCGGACTCGTTGGTCCTGCTGTCGCTGGTGCCGGTCTGCCTGGCCGTCCTCGACGTCTACGGCAAGGTCCGCGGCGGCGTCTAGCCGACAGCCGTACCGCCCCACACTCCGCACCCGGAGGGTGGGGCGTTGCCATGCCCACCGGACCGGAATCCGCACTTCCGCCAGCTGCACGCCGCCACTGGAGCCGCGCCGCCACCGGAAGCCGCACCGCGTCGGAAGCCGCGCCTCTACGGGAGTCCGCACCTTCGTCGTAAGCCACACCTCCAGCAGAGCCCGTGCCCCCCGCCGGAAGCCGTGCCTCCACCGCAATCCGCGCTCCCGCGCCTCCGCCAGAGCCCGCGCCCCCGTGGGAGTCCGCACCCCTGTCGGAGCCGCGCTTCCACCGGCATCCGCACCCTCGTCGGAACCGCACCTCCACCCAAGTCCGCCCCTCGTCGCAGAAGCGCTCCGCCACCACAAGGCCGCCATAGGAAGGGACCCCCGCGTGAGCTTCGGCCCGCCGCCATCGATGTCCACGTCCCCCGCGCCGCCCGCGCAGCCCCCCGCTCCCAAGCGCCGCGTCAGGTGGCCCCTGGCCCTGCTCGCGCTCGTCCTGGTCGCGGCCCTCGGCACGGGCGGCTGGTTCCTGTGGGGTTCAGGCACGGGCGCTACGAAGTCCACGGGCACCCCGGCCGCCGCGCAGGGCCCCCTCGACCTCCGGGAGACCGTCGAGAAGAAGCCCGCGAACCCCACCGGAAAGATGGCCTTCCGCTTCTCCGTGGACGACATGAGCCCCGGTGAGCACTACGAGCTGCCCGGCATGTGGGCCACCGACAAGATCCTCGCCAAGGGCATCCACAAGACCGTCCTCGGCCTGCGCATCGGCGACGACGCCTCTCCCGGCGACGAGAAGTGGAAGCTCCCCCTCGACGGCCCGATCTGCGGCTACACCCGCCGCGTCACCGGCGACCACCGCACGGCCGTCCTCTTCCGGGCCAACGACCGCGGCAACGCCTACTGCAACCACGTGGCCTTCTTCGACCTCGACGACGGCCGGGAGATCTGGGACGCCGACTTCCCCGTCTCCCAGCTCGGTGACGGCCACGGCGTGGCGACCGGCGGCGACGAGCAGGACACCCCGAGCGTGACCCTCGTGCACGGCACGGTCGTCGTGACGTGGGGCGGCGGCACGGACGCGTACCGCATGAAGGACGGCACGCGCGCGTGGGGGACGACGGTGAACGGCGCCTGCCAGGACATGGGCGCCGCCGGCGGAGGCGCGCTGCTGGTGCGCGAGCAGTGCTGGAACGACAAGGCGCCCGCCGACTCCACGGACGCCACCACCTACAAGGCGCGCAAGGTCGATCCGAAGACCGGCGAGACCCTGTGGACGTACTCCGCCGCCAAGGGCGTCCGCGACCTGAACATCCCCTCCGCCGAACCGCCCGTCCTCGCCGTCCAGGCCGGCGAGATCGGCATCTCCGAGATCCTCTCCCTCGACGGCCGCGGCAGGACGCGGGCGGTGATCCGCCTGCAGAACGGCACGTACGTGGGCGAGTGCTCGTACGACGACTACCTGTCCACCGAGGACTGCCCGACCATCGCCGTCGGCGCCGGTCAGGTCTTCCTGCGCAGCAAGGACTCGGGCGAGCTGATCAACTCCAACTGGATCATCGGCTTCGACCTGGCGACCGGGAAGACCACCAGGAAGTTCGACTCCGGCCCCGGCTCGCTGCTGTACCCCGCACGGATGAGCGGCGACCGGCTCCTCGCCGTCCGCGTGACCGACCAGCACGTCATGCCCACGGGACTGGTCGCCCTGAACCCGAGGACCGGTGGGGAGACCCCCTACCTCTACTTCGACCTCCCCCAGGAGGCCGACTTCATGACGACCACGGAGTACAACGACATCGTCGTCCAGGACGGCCGCATCTTCTTCGGCGTCAAGAAGGTCGACGGACCCGCCAAGGGGCAGCCACGATGGGTCTACCTCGTCCTCGGAGTCGAGAGCCTGGCGGTGCGCTAGGGCCCCGGCCGGACCGGCCCCGGCCGCCTGGTACGCTGTGTGACGGCCGTTTGTGTACGCGTCCCCGGTTCGTCCGGAGACTGCGCTCAACGGATCCCGCCTCCCGAGTCACGGAAGCCCCCCTGAGAAGCAGACCAGGGGCACTCGGCGGCAACCACAGATCACGAGGAGTACGAGTGTCGCTCGACGCCGCTACGAAGAAGCAGATCATCAGCGAGTTCGGCCAGAAGGAGGGCGACACCGGCTCCCCCGAGGTCCAGGTCGCCATGCTCTCGCGCCGCATCTCCGACCTGACCGAGCACCTCAAGACCCACAAGCACGACCACCACTCCCGTCGTGGTCTGCTCATCCTGGTCGGTCAGCGTCGTCGCCTGCTGCAGTACCTGGCCAAGAAGGACATCCAGCGTTTCCGTACGCTGGTCGACCGCCTCGGCATCCGCCGCGGTGCGGCGGGCGCCAAGTAGTACGCCATGAAGGGAGCGGTTCCCGAAACGATCGGGGATCGCTCCCTTTGCCGTACGTACGGAAACCTTTGCCGTACGTACGGAAACGTGCGCAGTGTCACACCCGCTTTGTAGTGTGGTAGCACAGCGCAATGCCGCACACGCGGTATGCACGAGGAGAAGTGCACCTCGCCGCCGCCGGTCCTCGGTAGTGGCCCCCGGGCGATGCGAACCCCGGGTGCTTCGATCGAAGACCGGCCCGCACCAGAAGGAGCGCTTCTCCGCTCACGTCCCCCCGCCACACGGGCGGACGGGACAAAAGACGAAAAGTAACGGAGAAAACGCTAGTGGAGAACGAGACCCACTACGCCGAAGCCGTCATCGACAACGGCTCCTTCGGCACCCGCACCATCCGCTTCGAGACGGGCCGCCTGGCCAAGCAGGCCGCCGGCTCCGCCGTGGCCTACCTGGACGACGACACCATGGTGCTGTCGGCCACCACCGCCTCCAAGAACCCCAAGGACCAGCTCGACTTCTTCCCCCTCACGGTGGACGTCGAGGAGCGGATGTACGCCGCCGGCAAGATCCCCGGCAGCTTCTTCCGCCGTGAGGGCCGTCCCTCCGAGGACGCCATCCTCACCTGCCGTCTGATCGACCGCCCGCTGCGCCCGTCCTTCAAGAAGGGCCTGCGCAACGAGATCCAGGTCGTCTGCACGATCATGGCCCTCAACCCCGACCACCTGTACGACGTCGTGGCGATCAACGCCGCCTCCGCGTCCACGCAGCTGGCCGGTCTGCCCTTCTCCGGCCCGATCGGCGGCGTCCGCGTCGCGCTGATCAACGGCCAGTGGGTGGCCTTCCCGACGCACACCGAGCTCGAGGACGCCGTCTTCGACATGGTCGTCGCGGGCCGCACCCTGGAGGACGGCGACGTCGCGATCATGATGGTCGAGGCCGAGGCCACCGAGAAGACCATCCAGCTGGTCAAGGGCGGCGCCGAGGCCCCGACCGAGGAGGTCGTCGCCGCCGGTCTCGAGGCCGCGAAGCCCTTCATCAAGGTGCTGTGCAAGGCGCAGTCCGACCTCGCCGCCAAGGCCGCCAAGCCGGTCGGCGAGTTCCCGATCTTCCTGGACTACCAGGACGACGTCCTCGAGGCCCTCACCGCCGCCGTCAAGCCGGAGCTCGCCTCCGCGCTGACCATCGCCGGCAAGCAGGAGCGCGAGGCCGAGCTGGACCGCGTCAAGGCGCTCGCCGCCGAGAAGCTCCTGCCGGAGTTCGAAGGTCGCGAGAAGGAGATCTCCGCCGCGTACCGCTCGCTGACCAAGACCCTGGTCCGTGAGCGCGTCATCAAGGAGAAGAAGCGCATCGACGGCCGCGGTGTCACCGACATCCGCACCCTGGCCGCCGAGGTCGAGGCCATCCCGCGCGTGCACGGCTCCGCGGTGTTCGAGCGTGGCGAGACCCAGATCCTGGGCGTCACCACCCTGAACATGCTCCGTATGGAGCAGCAGCTGGACACCCTTTCGCCGGTGACCCGCAAGCGCTACATGCACAACTACAACTTCCCGCCGTACTCCACCGGCGAGACCGGCCGCGTCGGCTCCCCGAAGCGCCGCGAGATCGGCCACGGCGCCCTCGCCGAGCGCGCCCTCGTCCCGGTCCTGCCGACGCGCGAGGAGTTCCCCTACGCGATCCGCCAGGTCTCCGAGGCGCTGAGCTCCAACGGCTCGACGTCCATGGGCTCGGTCTGCGCCTCCACCATGTCGCTGCTGAACGCCGGTGTGCCGCTGAAGGCCCCCGTCGCCGGTATCGCCATGGGCCTGATCTCCCAGGAGATCGAGGGCGAGACGCACTACGTCACCCTCACCGACATCCTCGGTGCGGAGGACGCCTTCGGCGACATGGACTTCAAGGTCGCCGGCACCAAGGAGTTCGTGACCGCCCTCCAGCTCGACACCAAGCTGGACGGCATCCCGGCCTCCGTCCTGGCCGCGGCCCTGAAGCAGGCCCGTGACGCCCGCCTCCACATCCTCGACGTGATGATGGAAGCGATCGACACGCCGGACGAGATGTCCCCCAACGCCCCGCGGATCATCACCGTGAAGATCCCCGTGGACAAGATCGGTGAGGTCATCGGCCCCAAGGGCAAGATGATCAACCAGATCCAGGAGGACACCGGCGCCGAGATCACCATCGAGGACGACGGCACCATCTACATCGGTGCCCAGGTCGGCTCGCAGGCCGAGGCGGCCCGCGCGACGATCAACTCGATCGCCAACCCGACCATGCCGGAGGTCGGCGAGCGCTACCTGGGCACCGTCGTGAAGACGACGACCTTCGGTGCGTTCGTGTCGCTGCTCCCGGGCAAGGACGGTCTGCTGCACATCTCGCAGATCCGCAAGCTCGCCGGCGGCAAGCGCGTGGAGAACGTCGAGGACGTGCTCGGCGTGGGCTCCAAGGTCCAGGTCGAGATCGCCGAGATCGACTCCCGCGGCAAGCTCTCCCTCGTCCCCGTGATCGAGGGCGAAGGCGACGAAGAGAAGAAGGACGACACCGACCAGTGACGTCGAGCAGCGCCACGGCGACGGCCCGCACCTCTTCGGAGGCGCGGGCCGTCGCCCGTACCCAAACCCTGATCAAGGGCGAGAACGGCATCGGCACCGTCCGCAAGACGACCCTGCCCGGTGGCCTGCGCATCGTCACCGAGACCCTGCCCTCGGTCCGTTCCGCGACCTTCGGCATCTGGGCGCACGTGGGCTCCCGCGACGAGACGCCGGCCCTGAACGGCGCCACGCACTACCTGGAGCACCTCCTCTTCAAGGGGACGCAGCGCCGGTCGGCCCTGGACATCTCCGCCGCCCTCGACGCGGTCGGCGGCGAGATGAACGCGTTCACGGCGAAGGAGTACACGTGCTACTACGCGCGCGTGCTCGACGCCGACCTGCCGCTCGCCATAGACGTCGTCTGCGACATGCTGACCGGCTCCCTGATCCGCGAGGAGGACGTCAACGTCGAGCGCGGCGCGATCCTCGAAGAGATCGCCATGACCGAGGACGACCCGGGCGACTGCGTGCACGACCTGTTCGCGCACACGATGTTCGGCGACAACCCCCTCGGCCGCCCGGTCCTCGGCACGGTCGACACGGTCAACGCCCTCACCGCCGACCGCATCCGCCGCTTCTACAAGAAGCACTACGACCCGACCCACCTCGTGGTCGCGGCCGCCGGCAACATCGACCACAACAAGGTCGTACGACAGGTCCGGGTCGCCTTCGAGAAGGCCGGCGCCTTCAGGAACGCGGAGGCCACGCCCATCGCCCCGCGCGAGGGCCGGCGTGCCCTGCGCACCGCGGGCCGCGTCGAACTGCTCGGCCGCAAGACGGAGCAGGCCCACGTGGTCCTGGGCATGCCGGGTCTGCCGCGCACCGACGACCGCCGCTGGGCGCTCGGCGTGCTGAACACGGCGCTGGGCGGCGGCATGTCCTCCCGCCTGTTCCAGGAGGTCCGCGAGAAGCGCGGCCTGGCCTACAGCGTGTACTCGTACACCTCGGGCTTCGCCGACTGCGGCCTGTTCGGCGTCTACGCCGGCTGCCGGCCCTCGCAGGTCCACGACGTGCTGAAGATCTGCCGCGACGAGCTCGACCAGGTCGCCGAGCACGGTCTGTCCGACGACGAGATCGGCCGGGCCATCGGCCAGCTGCGCGGTTCGACCGTCCTGGGCCTGGAGGACACGGGCGCGCTGATGAACCGCATCGGCAAGAGCGAGCTGTGCTGGGGAGAGCAGATGTCGGTCGACGACATGCTCGCCCGGATAGCGTCGGTGACCCCGGACGACGTCCGCTCGGTCGCCCGCGACATCCTGGGACAGCGGCCGTCCCTGTCGGTCATCGGCCCGCTCAAGGACAAGCAGGCGTCCCGGCTGCACGAAGCCGTGGCCTGACATCCGTCTTCGGTAACTGCGTGAGGAAGCGAAAGAGATGAGCAAGCTGCGCGTGGCGGTCCTCGGTGCCAAGGGCCGCATCGGCTCGGAGGCGGTTCGGGCCGTCGAGGCCGCCGAGGACCTGGAGCTGGTCGCCGCCCTCGGCCGGGGCGACACGCTGGAGACCCTCGCCGGGACCGGCGCCCAGGTCGCCGTCGAACTGACCACCCCGGACTCGGTCATGGCCAACCTCGAGTACTGCCTGGGCCACGGCATCCACGCGGTGGTCGGTACGACGGGCTGGACCGACGAGCGCCTCGCGCAGCTGAAGACCTGGCTGGCCGCCTCCCCGGAGACGGGCGTCCTCATCGCGCCCAACTTCTCCATCGGTGCCGTGCTCAACATGAAGTTCGCGCAGATCGCCGCGCCGTACTTCGAGTCGGTCGAGGTCGTCGAGCTGCACCACCCGAGGAAGGTCGACGCGCCGTCGGGCACCGCCACCCGCACCGCCCAGCTCATCGCCGAGGCCCGCGCGCAGGCCGGCACGGCCCCGGCGCCGGACGCCACGCAGACCGCCCTGGAGGGCGCGCGCGGCGCCGACGTCGACGGCATCCCCGTCCACTCGATCCGCCTGCGCGGACTGCTCGCCCACCAGGAGGTCCTGCTCGGCGGCGAGGGCGAGACGCTGACGATCCGTCACGACTCCCTGCACCACAGCAGCTTCATGCCCGGCATCCTGCTCGGCGTGCGCCGCGTGGTGACCACTCCCGGCCTCACCTTCGGCCTGGAACACTTCCTCGATCTGAACTGAGCCCCGACGTCATGCGCGCGAAGATCTCCTACGTCATAACGGCCGCCGTCCTGGTCTTCTACTTCGTCCTGGTCGGCAGCCGCGGCGTCATGCTCATCCAGGCCGGCACGGCCGTGACCGTCACCTTCGGCGTCGCGGTGCTGATCCTTCCGGTGATCGGCCTGTGGTTCCTGTGGAAGAACACCCGGTTCGTCCGCAGGGCCAACGCCCTCGCCGCCGAACTCGACGCCGAAGGCGGCCTGCCCGTCGACGAGTTGAGGCGGACGCCCGGCGGGCGGATCGACCGTGACTCGGCGGACGAGGTCTTCGCCAAGCGCAAGGCCGAGACGGAGGCGGCCCCCGACGACTGGCGCAGCTGGTTCCGCCTCGCCGTCGCCTACCACGACGCCCGCGACACCCCACGGGCACGCAAGGCGATGCAACGCGCGATCGCGCTGCACGACGGCAGGACCATCGAGCCCTAGCTCCGTCCATGCCGAAGGGGCCGGTCCGCAGCAAGCGGACCGGCCCCTTCGGCGTACGTCTGCCGGGTCAGTCCCGCCGGTTCTCCGCCGCCCAGGCCTCGACGGTGTCCGCCGCCCGGTCGAACGACCCCGGCCGCGCCAGGAAGTCGGCGTTGTGGGTGGTCAGCAGCACCGGAAGGTCCTGGGCCTCCCGGTCCGAGCGGACGAGGATCAGCGCCTGCCCCTGCACCGTGCGCGGCAGCCCCAGCCAGCGCACCGGCTGCTGCACCGTCCGCACGTCGGCGATCTGCGCCCAGGGCGTCGTACGCGTACCGAAGTAGCGGACGTGGCGCAGACCGTGCGGGCTCACCCACACGCCCACACGCAGCAGCCGCAGCGCGCCGAGGATGACGACCAGCGCGACGCCGAGGATCACCGCGGCCTCGGACACCGATCCCGTGAGGCCGATGAGGACCGCCGCGAACAGCACGAACGAGGCGAGCAGCAGCCACAGGGCCGCCGCGCCGACGCGCCACGGCCCGGGGCGGTACGGGCGCCGCCAACGGTCGCGGTCCTCGTAGGGCAGTGCGATGTCCTCGGCGGTCTCGAAAGCACGGTCGGCCGTCAGGAAGGGCAGGGGCACGGCTGGTCCTCACTCGCTCCATGCGTGGGCTGTGCCCGGTGAGGCTATCCGCCTGTGTCCCCGCTCACCACCTTCGGGGGTCTGGATGGAGTCAGTGCCCCTGGGACGCCTGTGACTGCTGAGCCGGAGTGGAGGGGGGCGTGGACAGGGCCGGCATCCCGAGGACCAGGGAGCCCACCAGCCCGGCGACGATGGTCAGCCCCAGCAGCCAGCGCCCGGCCATCTGGCCTGCGGACGCCCGTTGACGGGGCGGGGGAGTGACGTTGCTGCGGAACCTGTCGGCCTCGGCGACGAAGGCGAACGGGACGGGTTCGCTGGGGGCACCTCCCAGTGGTAGCTGGGGGAGGAACATGGGGTGCGCCTCCTTCTGGACACGGCTGCGGTGTCGAACGGGTGACTGTCGTCTACACAGACGGCCGAGTGCCCCAAAAGGTGCCCGCTTCCGCCGAATTCACAGAAATTCGCCGACGATGTCGCGAAAAAGGTGGCCGGGTCGCTCCCCACGACCGTGCGGGGAGCGACCCGGCCACCTCGGGTCCGCTCAAGGAGGAGGGCGGGAAGGGTCAGACCTTCCGCCAGCCCGGGACCCAGGCCCCGTCCTCGACGGTGTAGTCGCCGAAGAGCGCCGGAGCCTCCTTCATCATCAGCTCGCCCACCTTGCCGAAGATGAGGCGGATCTCCTCCTCCGCCCCCGCCGCCGTACGGTTCTCGATCACATGGCGCAGGGTGCGCACGTTCGCGCTCCAGACCAGCCCGGTGCCCAGCCCCTCGGGCGCGAACCGCCGCATGAAGGAGGTCTTCGCCTTCTTCTCGGAGAAGGGCACCCCCTCCTCGTCCAGTCCGAAGTGGTCGGCCATCCAGCGCTGGAAGGCCTCCATCTCCTTCAGCAGCCCGTTGGCGCGGGACATCAGCTCCACGTCCTGCTGCGCCCACTCGGGGAACCAGAACGGCAGGTCGTCCAGCCGCACGAAGCGCAGGGACTCCTGGGAGACGGCCACGCCCGCGCGGTGGCGCACCAGTTCGTGGGTGGCCACGCGGCTGACGTTGTGCAGGATGAAGTTGAAGGTGACGTGCTCCAGGACCGACCCGTGGGCGCTGGCCAGGATGTTCTGCAGGTACTTCTCCTGGTCCGCGCGGATGCGCGTCACGTTGGGGTTGAGTCCGGGCTCCCAGGAGCGGTAGCAGATGCGGCCGGCGAACTCCGCGAGGTTCTGTGCGTCGTCCAGCTCACCGCGGTCGATGCGCTCCAGCCACTTCTCCCCACCGACATCCTTGAGGTACGCCGCGATCTCGTCGTAGTCGAGGGCGGGGCGACCAATGAGATGCACCTGTGGTTCGACCGCGTGCATGTGATCACTCCAGTTCACAACGGGGCAGAGGGGGGTAATCCTCCCATGCTGGCACCCCCGCTTCTGGCGGCGGGCCGGGCAGCGGCCGGGCCGCTCAGGGATGGGGTCTCATCGTAGGCACACGGACAGGCCGCCCCTCCGAGCGGGACATCTGTACGGATCACGCTCAGAGGTGTCCGTATTGCGGCTTTTGGAGAAGTTCATCTAGCCTGATCAAACGGACCCGGTACTGCTTGAACCCCCGAGCAGGCAGTACCGGGCTCCGCATTTGTCCTGACTTATCCCGTACCCCAAGGGCAGACCTCGCATTGAGCACCGAGTAGCGTGTTCCCCATGGCTCCGACCTCGACTCCGCAGACCCCCTTCGGGCGGGTCCTCACCGCCATGGTCACGCCCTTCACGGCGGACGGCGCACTCGACCTCGACGGCGCGCAGCGGCTCGCCGCTCATCTGGTGGACGCAGGCAACGACGGCCTGATCATCAACGGCACCACCGGCGAGTCCCCCACCACCAGCGACGCGGAGAAATCGGACCTCGTACGGGCGGTCCTCGAGGCCGTCGGCGACCGGGCCCACGTGGTCGCCGGCGTCGGCACGAACGACACCCACCACAGCATCGAACTCGCCCGCGAGGCCCAGCGCGTCGGAGCCCACGGCCTCCTGGTCGTCACCCCTTACTACAACAAGCCCCCGCAGGAGGGCCTGTACCGGCACTTCACGGCCGTCGCCGACGCCGCCGAACTGCCGGTCATGCTCTACGACATCCCGGGCCGCAGCGGAGTCCCGATCAACACCGAGACGCTGGTCCGGCTCGCCGAGCACCCGCGCATCGTCGCCAACAAGGACGCCAAGGGCGATCTGGGCCGCGCCAGCTGGGCCATCGCGCGCTCCGGTCTCGCCTGGTACTCCGGCGACGACATGCTGAACCTCCCGCTGCTGTCCGTCGGCGCGGTCGGCTTCGTCTCGGTCGTCGGCCATGTCGTCACCCCCGACCTGCGCGCCCTCGTGGACGCCTTCGTCTCGGGCGACGTACACAAGGCCACCGAGATCCACCAGAAGCTGCTCCCGGTCTACACGGGCATGTTCCGCACCCAGGGCGTCATGACGACGAAGGCCGCCCTCGCCCTCCAGGGTCTCCCGGCCGGCCCCCTGCGCGCCCCCATGGTGGAGTGCACGCCGGAAGAGATCGAGCAGCTCAAGATCGATCTTGCCGCGGGCGGGGTACAGCTCTAACACCAGACTTGGCACCACCGGGCTTCACAACTGAACAGGCAGGGCCATCGCGCGCCTGCACCCCACAACGACAACTGCTACACGCACGAACGTCATGCGCGCCACGTGCCTATCGGTACGTGGCGTGCGTGGTGAGGAGAGTCTTTTGAGTCATCCGCATCCTGAACTCGGCCGGCCCCCGGCGCTTCCCGAGGGCGGACTCCGGGTCACCGCACTCGGCGGTCTCGGTGAGATCGGCCGAAACATGACGGTCTTCGAGTACGGCGGCCGCCTGCTGATCGTCGACTGCGGAGTGCTCTTCCCCGAGGAGGAGCAGCCCGGAATCGACCTGATCCTGCCGGACTTCACGTCCGTCAGGGACCGCCTCGACGACATCGAGGGCATCGTCCTGACGCACGGCCACGAGGACCACATCGGCGGCGTCCCCTTCCTCCTGCGGGAGAAGCCGGACATCCCGCTGATCGGCTCCAAGCTGACCCTCGCCCTGATCGAGGCCAAGCTCCAGGAGCACCGCATCCGCCCGTACACCCTCGAGGTGGCGGAGGGGAACCGCGAACGCGTCGGCCCCTTCGACTGCGAGTTCATCGCGGTCAACCACTCCATCCCGGACGCGCTCGCGGTCGCCATCCGCACCCCGGCCGGCATGGTCGTCCACACCGGCGACTTCAAGATGGACCAGCTCCCGCTGGACAACCGCCTCACGGATCTGCACGCGTTCGCCCGCCTGAGCGAGGAGGGCATCGACCTCCTCCTGTCGGACTCCACGAACGCCGAGGTCCCGGGCTTCACCCCGCACGAGCGGGACATCTCCAACGTCCTGCGCCAGGTCTTCGCGAGCGCCCGCAAGCGGATCATCGTGGCGAGCTTCGCCAGCCATGTCCACCGCATCCAGCAGATTCTGGACGCGGCCCACGAGTACGGCCGCCGGGTCGCCTTCGTCGGCCGCTCGATGGTCCGCAACATGGGCATCGCCCGCGACCTCGGCTATCTGAAGGTCCCGCCGGGCCTGGTGGTCGACGTCAAGACGCTCGATGACCTCCCGGACCACGAGGTGGTCCTGGTCTGCACGGGCTCGCAGGGCGAACCGATGGCGGCGCTGTCCAGGATGGCCAACCGCGACCACCAGATCCGGATCGTCGACGGCGACACGGTGATCCTCGCCTCCTCGCTGATCCCGGGCAACGAGAACGCGGTCTACCGCGTGATCAACGGACTGACCCGCTGGGGCGCCAACGTCATCCACAAGGGCAACGCCAAGGTGCACGTCTCGGGCCACGCGTCCGCCGGCGAGCTCCTGTACTTCTACAACATCTGCCGCCCGAAGAACCTGATGCCGGTGCACGGCGAATGGCGCCATCTGCGGGCCAACGCCGAGCTGGGCGCGCTGACCGGAGTCCCGCACGACCGGATCGTCATCGCCGAGGACGGCGTCGTCGTCGACCTCGTCGAAGGCAAGGCCAAGATCTCGGGCAAGGTCCAGGCGGGGTACGTCTACGTCGACGGCCTGTCGGTCGGTGACGTGGGCGAGCCGGCCCTGAAGGACCGGAAGATCCTGGGCGACGAGGGCATCATCTCGGTCTTCGTCGTCGTGGACTCCTCCACCGGCAAGATCACGGGCGGCCCGCACATCCAGGCCCGGGGCTCGGGCATCGAGGACTCCGCCTTCGGTGACGTGATCCCGAAGATCGCAGAGGTCCTCGAACGCTCGGCCCAGGACGGCGTCGTGGAGCCGCACCAGCTGCAGCAACTCATCCGCCGGACCCTCGGCAAGTGGGTCTCCGACACGTATCGACGCAGGCCGATGATCCTGCCGGTCGTGGTGGAGGTCTGACACCTCGTCGGGTCCGAACTGGGAGCGGGGCGCCTCGATTTGCATCCGGGCGCCCCGCTCCAGTACGTTTACGGCTCCGCCAGCAAGGGAAGGCCCGGACGCTTCACGCGTCGGGAGCAGACCCGGAGGGGCGGGGAAACCGACTCAGAACTTCTGATAAAGTCGGATCCGCCGGAAAGGAAACCGCGAAACAAAAGCGGGAACCTGGAAAGCACCGAGGAAATCGGATCGGAAAACGGTCTGATAGAGTCGGAAACGCAAGACCGAAGGGAAGCCCGGAGGAAAGCCCGAGAGGGTGAGTACAAAGGAAGCGACCGTTCCTTGAGAACTCAACAGCGTGCCAAAAGTCAACGCCAGATATGTTGATACCCCGACACCGGGATTTCCTGGTGGCGAGGTTCCTTTGAAGAAAACACAGCGAGGACGCTGTGAACGGTCGGGCCTATTCCGCCTGACTGTTCCGCTCTCGTGGTGTCGACCGGATTACCGGTAAACATTCACGGAGAGTTTGATCCTGGCTCAGGACGAACGCTGGCGGCGTGCTTAACACATGCAAGTCGAACGATGAACCACTTCGGTGGGGATTAGTGGCGAACGGGTGAGTAACACGTGGGCAATCTGCCCTTCACTCTGGGACAAGCCCTGGAAACGGGGTCTAATACCGGATAACACTCTCGCAGGCATCTGTGAGGGTTGAAAGCTCCGGCGGTGAAGGATGAGCCCGCGGCCTATCAGCTTGTTGGTGAGGTAATGGCTCACCAAGGCGACGACGGGTAGCCGGCCTGAGAGGGCGACCGGCCACACTGGGACTGAGACACGGCCCAGACTCCTACGGGAGGCAGCAGTGGGGAATATTGCACAATGGGCGAAAGCCTGATGCAGCGACGCCGCGTGAGGGATGACGGCCTTCGGGTTGTAAACCTCTTTCAGCAGGGAAGAAGCGAAAGTGACGGTACCTGCAGAAGAAGCGCCGGCTAACTACGTGCCAGCAGCCGCGGTAATACGTAGGGCGCAAGCGTTGTCCGGAATTATTGGGCGTAAAGAGCTCGTAGGCGGCTTGTCACGTCGATTGTGAAAGCCCGAGGCTTAACCTCGGGTCTGCAGTCGATACGGGCTAGCTAGAGTGTGGTAGGGGAGATCGGAATTCCTGGTGTAGCGGTGAAATGCGCAGATATCAGGAGGAACACCGGTGGCGAAGGCGGATCTCTGGGCCATTACTGACGCTGAGGAGCGAAAGCGTGGGGAGCGAACAGGATTAGATACCCTGGTAGTCCACGCCGTAAACGGTGGGAACTAGGTGTTGGCGACATTCCACGTCGTCGGTGCCGCAGCTAACGCATTAAGTTCCCCGCCTGGGGAGTACGGCCGCAAGGCTAAAACTCAAAGGAATTGACGGGGGCCCGCACAAGCGGCGGAGCATGTGGCTTAATTCGACGCAACGCGAAGAACCTTACCAAGGCTTGACATACACCGGAAACGTCTGGAGACAGGCGCCCCCTTGTGGTCGGTGTACAGGTGGTGCATGGCTGTCGTCAGCTCGTGTCGTGAGATGTTGGGTTAAGTCCCGCAACGAGCGCAACCCTTGTTCTGTGTTGCCAGCATGCCCTTCGGGGTGATGGGGACTCACAGGAGACCGCCGGGGTCAACTCGGAGGAAGGTGGGGACGACGTCAAGTCATCATGCCCCTTATGTCTTGGGCTGCACACGTGCTACAATGGCCGGTACAATGAGCTGCGATACCGTGAGGTGGAGCGAATCTCAAAAAGCCGGTCTCAGTTCGGATTGGGGTCTGCAACTCGACCCCATGAAGTCGGAGTCGCTAGTAATCGCAGATCAGCATTGCTGCGGTGAATACGTTCCCGGGCCTTGTACACACCGCCCGTCACGTCACGAAAGTCGGTAACACCCGAAGCCGGTGGCCCAACCCCTTGTGGGAGGGAGCTGTCGAAGGTGGGACTGGCGATTGGGACGAAGTCGTAACAAGGTAGCCGTACCGGAAGGTGCGGCTGGATCACCTCCTTTCTAAGGAGCACTTCTTACCGAGTTCGCTCGGTCAGAGGCCAGAACGTCAGCGAATGTCTGATGCTGGTTGCTCATGGGTGGAACGTTGACTATTCGGCCGGGTTCTGGGTCGGAGGCTGCTAGTACTGCTCGTAAGAGCGTGGAACGCATGATCTCCGGGCGGGAGCTGGCCGGGCACGCTGTTGGGTGTCTGAGGGAATGGTTTTCCTCAGTCGCCGGCCCCAGTGAACTCACCGCTTGTCGGTGGGGTGATGGGTGGCTGGTCGTTGTTTGAGAACTGCACAGTGGACGCGAGCATCTGTGGCCAAGTTTTTAAGGGCGCACGGTGGATGCCTTGGCACCAGGAACCGATGAAGGACGTGGGAGGCCACGATAGGCCCCGGGGAGTCGTCAACCAGGCTTTGATCCGGGGGTGTCCGAATGGGGAAACCCGGCAGTCGTCATGGGCTGTCACCCTTGCCTGAACACATAGGGCAAGTGGAGGGAACGCGGGGAAGTGAAACATCTCAGTACCCGCAGGAAGAGAAAACAACCGTGATTCCGGGAGTAGTGGCGAGCGAAACCGGATGAGGCCAAACCGTATGCGTGTGAGACCCGGCAGGGGTTGCGCATGCGGGGTTGTGGGATCTCTCTTCTGTCGTCTGCCGGCGACAGGACGAGTCAGAAACCGTTGATGTAGGCGAAGGACATGCGAGAGGTCCGGCGTAGAGGGTAAGACCCCCGTAGTCGAAACGTCAGCGGCTCGTTTGAGAGACACCCAAGTAGCACGGGGCCCGAGAAATCCCGTGTGAATCTGGCGGGACCACCCGCTAAGCCTAAATATTCCCTGGTGACCGATAGCGGATAGTACCGTGAGGGAATGGTGAAAAGTACCGCGGGAGCGGAGTGAAATAGTACCTGAAACCGTGTGCCTACAAGCCGTGGGAGCGTCGGAACAAGGCTTGCCTTGTTCTCGTGACTGCGTGCCTTTTGAAGAATGAGCCTGCGAGTTTGCGGTGTGTTGCGAGGTTAACCCGGGTGGGGAAGCCGTAGCGAAAGCGAGTCCGAATAGGGCGATTCAGTAGCACGCTCAAGACCCGAAGCGGAGTGATCTAGCCATGGGCAGGTTGAAGCGGAGGTAAGACTTCGTGGAGGACCGAACCCACCAGGGTTGAAAACCTGGGGGATGACCTGTGGTTAGGGGTGAAAGGCCAATCAAACTCCGTGATAGCTGGTTCTCCCCGAAATGCATTTAGGTGCAGCGTCGTGTGTTTCTTGCCGGAGGTAGAGCACTGGATAGGCGATGGGCCCTACCGGGTTACTGACCTTAGCCAAACTCCGAATGCCGGTAAGTGAGAGCGCGGCAGTGAGACTGTGGGGGATAAGCTCCATGGTCGAGAGGGAAACAGCCCAGAGCATCGACTAAGGCCCCTAAGCGTACGCTAAGTGGGAAAGGATGTGGAGTCGCACAGACAACCAGGAGGTTGGCTTAGAAGCAGCCACCCTTGAAAGAGTGCGTAATAGCTCACTGGTCTAGTGATTCCGCGCCGACAATGTAGCGGGGCTCAAGCGTACCGCCGAAGTCGTGTCATTGCAGCATGAGGGCCAACGCCCGCTGTGATGGGTAGGGGAGCGTCGTCTGCCGGGTGAAGCAGCACCGGAAGGTAGTTGTGGACGGTTGACGAGTGAGAATGCAGGCATGAGTAGCGATTCACACGTGGGAAACGTGTGCGCCGATTGACTAAGGGTTCCTGGGTCAAGCTGATCTGCCCAGGGTAAGTCGGGACCTAAGGCGAGGCCGACAGGCGTAGTCGATGGATAACCGGTTGATATTCCGGTACCCGCTGTGAAGCGTCAAACATTGAATCCAGTGATGCTAAGCCCGTGAAGCCGCCGGCTGAGTCTTCGGACGAGGTCGGAGTGGTGGAGCCGGTGACCCGAGCTGGTAGTAGGTGAGTGATGGGGTGACGCAGGAAGGTAGTCCATCCCGGGCGGTGGTTGTCCCGGGGTAAGGGTGTAGGCCGTGATCTAGGCAAATCCGGATCACTTAAGGCTGAGACCTGATGCCGAGCCGATTGTGGTGAAGTGGATGATCCTATGCTGTCGAGAAAAGCCTCTAGCGAGTTTCATGGCGGCCCGTACCCTAAACCGACTCAGGTGGTCAGGTAGAGAATACCGAGGCGTTCGGGTGAACTATGGTTAAGGAACTCGGCAAAATGCCCCCGTAACTTCGGGAGAAGGGGGGCCACACTCGGTGATCCGTTTTACACGGTGAGCTGGGGGTGGCCGCAGAGACCAGCGAGAAGCGACTGTTTACTAAAAACACAGGTCCGTGCGAAGCCGTAAGGCGATGTATACGGACTGACGCCTGCCCGGTGCTGGAACGTTAAGGGGACCGGTTAGTCACATTTCGGTGTGGCGAAGCTGAGAACTTAAGCGCCAGTAAACGGCGGTGGTAACTATAACCATCCTAAGGTAGCGAAATTCCTTGTCGGGTAAGTTCCGACCTGCACGAATGGCGTAACGACTTCTCGACTGTCTCAACCATAGGCCCGGTGAAATTGCACTACGAGTAAAGATGCTCGTTTCGCGCAGCAGGACGGAAAGACCCCGGGACCTTTACTACAGTTTGATATTGGTGTTCGGTTCGGCTTGTGTAGGATAGCTGGGAGACTTTGAAGTCCATACGCCAGTATGGGTGGAGTCGTCGTTGAAATACCAGTCTGGTCGTGCTGGATGTCTAACCTGGGTCCGTGATCCGGATCAGGGACAGTGTCTGATGGGTAGTTTAACTGGGGCGGTTGCCTCCTAAAGAGTAACGGAGGCGCCCAAAGGTTCCCTCAGCCTGGTTGGCAATCAGGTGTTGAGTGTAAGTGCACAAGGGAGCTTGACTGTGAGACCGACGGGTCGAGCAGGGACGAAAGTCGGGACTAGTGATCCGGCGGTGGCTTGTGGAAGCGCCGTCGCTCAACGGATAAAAGGTACCCCGGGGATAACAGGCTGATCTTCCCCAAGAGTCCATATCGACGGGATGGTTTGGCACCTCGATGTCGGCTCGTCGCATCCTGGGGCTGGAGTCGGTCCCAAGGGTTGGGCTGTTCGCCCATTAAAGCGGTACGCGAGCTGGGTTTAGAACGTCGTGAGACAGTTCGGTCCCTATCCGCTGCGCGCGCAGGAATATTGAGAAGGGCTGTCCCTAGTACGAGAGGACCGGGACGGACGAACCTCTGGTGTGCCAGTTGTTCTGCCAAGGGCATGGCTGGTTGGCTACGTTCGGGAGGGATAACCGCTGAAAGCATCTAAGCGGGAAGCCTGCTTCGAGATGAGTATTCCCACCCACTTGATGGGGTAAGGCTCCCAGTAGACGACTGGGTTGATAGGCCGGATCTGGAAGCACGGTAACGTGTGGAGGTGACCGGTACTAATAGGCCGAGGGCTTGTCCTCAGTTGCTCGCGTCCACTGTGTTAGTTCTGAGGCAACGACCGTGTTTTTTCCGGTCTAACTTCATAGTGTTTCGGTGGTTATAGCGTGAGGGAAACGCCCGGTTACATTCCGAACCCGGAAGCTAAGCCTTACAGCGCCGATGGTACTGCAGGGGGGACCCTGTGGGAGAGTAGGACGCCGCCGAACAATTATTCAGGGTTGGTCCCGGAACTTAGGTTCCGGGACCAACCCTTTTTTGTTTCACGTCACTTGGAGTTCACGTTGCGCAACGAGCATCCACAGCATGGGTACTGCTGCGATGCTCAGGGCCGCCGGTGTCGGACTCGGTGACGAGGTGGTCGTGCCGGCCTTCGGGAACGTCGAGGTCGCCGAGGCCGTTGCCATGGCCGGAGCGCTGCCGGTGTTCGCCGACATAGATCCGGTCACCTACTGCCTCGACGCGTCCGCCGTCGAGGCGGCGACAACTCCGCGGACCGCGGCCGTCGTTGTCGTACACCGCTTCGGGCGGCCGGCCGACATTCCCCGGCTGCACGACGTCGGGCAGCGGCACGGACTCCTGGTGCTGGAACAGGGGGAGTCCGAGGCGCCGTACGACGAGATCGCGCAGCGCCGGGAGCGGGCCGCCTATCTCGACGCCAAGTTGAGGGGTGTGCGCACGCCCGACGGCGGTGACGGGCACACCTACCAGCAGTACGTGGTGCGGGTGCCCGGAAACGGGCGACCGGACCGGGACGCCTTCGCGCGGGCTTTGCGGGCGCGCGGAGTCGAGTGCCGGGTGCCGGTGAAGACGCCCGTGCACCGGCTGCCGGAATTCCGGCGCTGTCTGTCCTTGCCGGAGACCGAACGCGCCGCCGACGAGACACTCGCGCTCCCCGTGGAAGCCGCGCTGACGAAGCGGGACATGCAGCGCATCGTGGGCGCGTGCAATGCGCTGGGCGGGCTGCTTCAGCCGGCTTTCTGAGCGGGGTTGGGAGCACGCGAGTGTTCGGGGTATGATCTATTCCGTTGCCGCGGGGGAAACCCCGAGAAGGCGACAGGCCCCCTTAGCTCAGTCGGCAGAGCGTCTCCATGGTAAGGAGAAGGTCAACGGTTCGATTCCGTTAGGGGGCTCCGACAGAAAAGAACCCTCCGCCCTTTCGGGCGGGGGGTTCTTTTCGTATTCAGTCCTTCTGGAGGCCTGGGACCCGCATCGCCAGGATCGCCATGTCGTCGGACGGGGCGTCCGAAGCGAATCGCTCCACGGCGCGCATGATGCGTGCGGCGACCGCGCCCGCCGTCAGACCCGTGCAGGTCGTCAGGACGTCGGTGAGGCCGTCGTCGCCCAGCATGCGCGTGCCCTCGCGGCGCTCCGTGACGCCGTCCGTGACGCACAGCAGGACGTCACCGGGGTCGAGGGTGACCGTCTCCTCGTACAGGTCGAGGTCCTCCATGACGCCCAGGAGCGGCTGGGGCTCGGCGGCCGGTTCGACCGTGCCGTCCTGGCGCAGGCGGAGCGGCAGGGGATGGCCGGCGCAGACCACCTTCAGTTCCGCGCTGCCGTCCTCCTGGGGGCGCAACTCGCCGTAGAGGAGGGTCAGGAAGCGGCTGCGGGCTCCCTCGTCGAGGATCGCGGAGTTGAGGCGCTCCAGAACCGCCGGGCCGCTCAGGCCCTCTCGGGCGAGCAGCCGCAGGGCGTGCCGGGCCAGGCCCGTCACGGCCGCCGCGTTAGGGCCCGTACCGCAGACGTCGCCGATGGCGAAGCCGTAGGCGCCGTCGCTGATCGGGAAGAGGTCGTAGAAGTCGCCGCCGACCTCGTTGCCCTCGCCGGCCGCGCGGTAGATGACCTCGACCTCGACGCCGTCGATCTCGGGGAGTTCGGGCGGCAGGAGGCTGCGCTGGAGGGCCTGGCTGATCGCGGTGCGCTCCGAGTACAGGCGGGCGTTGTCCAGCGCCAGAGCGGCCCGTCGGCTCAAGTCCTCGGCCAGTTCCAGGATTTCCTGGCGGAAGTGTTCGTCGGTGGGCTTGCCGAGCGTCAGCATGCCGATGACGCGGTTGCGGGCCACCAGCGGCAGGACGACCGTCTCGCCGCCCACGGCGGACGCCGTGGCGAGCGTGGGGCCGATTCCGGAGGCGACCTGGCGGGTCGGGCCGCCGGACAGGCCGAGGCTGCGCATGGAGCTGCGCAGCGCCGCCTGGTGGGCGACCTCGCCGGGGGCGGACCAGACGCGTGCGCCGGGGGTCGGCACCGGGTCCGGCGGGGGGACCTTGGAGAGCAACGACTTGATGCCGTCGATGAGTTCCTCGTCCTCGTGCAGGACGTAGGAGAGGTACGGCTCGGAGGCCTGGTCGGCGATCGTGTAGACCGCACACCAGGTGGCGAGGGTGGGGACGGTCATCTGGGCCATCAGGGCCAGGGTCTGGTCGCGGTCCAGGGTGCCGGCCAGCAGGTCGGAGGCCTCGACCAGGAAGCTGAGGGAGCCCCTGCGCAGCCGCTCCAGCTCGCCCAGGCGTGCGGACTCGACGGCCAGCGCGATGCGGTCGGCCGCGAACTGCAGGCGCAGGGCCTCCTCGTTGGAGTATCTGCCCGGGGACTCGGCGGCGATGCCCAGAGAGCCGGTCAGGCGGCCCTCGACCTTCAGGGGGACCGTGACGACCGAGCGCATGCCCGTGCCGCTCAGCAGCGGTACGGCGCCCGGGACGGCCGCCAGGTCGTCGTGGACGGCCGGCATGCGGGCCGAGCCGTAGCGGCCGGGGCCCGCCTCGACGGGCACGCGCGCGAAGCGCTGCCGGGCGGAGGGCAGGCCGGTCGAGGCGCGGACCTCCAGCTCCGTCTCGTCGTCGGTCGCGAGGAGCAGGAACGCCGAGTCGGCGTCGAGCATGTCCCGGGCGCGCTCGACCGTGCGCTGCAGGAGGCCGTCGAGGTCGTCCGGGGCGGGGGAGCCGATGAACACCTCGAAGGGGTCGGTGTTCTGGCCCTCGGCGGTTGACCCGGAGTCGGAGGCGGGACCGCGCAGCGGCGTCTGCAGGACGGCCCGCTCGTGGTCGCGCACGAGGAGGCAGACCGTGGAGGGCTCGCCGCCCGTGTCGCGGACGCGGAGGTGGGAGGCGTACACCGGGGTGACGCGGCCGTTGGCGCCCCTTATGCCGTAGCTGCCCTCCCAGCGGGAGAGCTGGAGCGCCTCCGCGATGCCGGTGCTGGTGCCGGGGGTGTGCGGCCAGGCGGCGAGATCGGTGAGAGGCTTTCCGATCACCTGTTCGGCGGGGTAGCCGAAGAGCTCCTCCGCGTCCTCGTTCCAGGACGTGATGGAGCCGGTGCGGTCGATCTGGACGACCGCGACCCGGACTCTGCCGTCGGCGAGCGGGAGGAGATCGGCGGGGAGCGAGGGGCCCGCGGCGCGGGTGCCGACGGCGCGCTGGGGGAGGTCGAGCTGGAACCAGACCTGCTTGTGGGTGGGCGTGTACTCCACGCCCCAGCGGCCGGCGAGCGCCGCGCACAGCTGGAGTCCGCGGCCGCCCTCGCGGTCGGGGCTGCCCATGTTGACCGGGGAGCCCTGGAGGGGGATCTCGCGTTCCGGGTAGTGGTCGGCCACCTCGACCCGTACGCCGTCGTCCGTGCGCAGGCACAGGACGTCGGCCGAGGTGCCCGCGTGCACCACCGCGTTGGTCACCAGCTCGCTGGTCAGGACCACGGCGTCGTCGACGATGTCGGCGAAGCCCCAGCCCTGCAGGGTGTCGCGGACGAACGAGCGGGCGGTCGCTACGGATCGTCCGACGGGCTCGAAGCTGGCGGCCGCGCGCGCGGTGATCACAGAACTCCTCGGCCTGTTGTCGACGTGCAGGGCTCCGTGGCCGACCGGCTCGCCCCGCTGATGCGGCATGGGCGTGCCCGTCGGCCGGTCCGGGGGCTGTCCCCCGGGGATCAGTCCGGTGGTCATGTGTCCGGCCGTCCCTCCGATGCCCGCTCGATCTCGTACCACCGCCCAGGCCGGAACGGACCGGCGCGGCTGGACAGCCGCATGCAAGGTTACTTACCTTCGACGGCCGTGCGGATGCCGGTCTGCAGTGTTTCCGCCCAGAGGGTGTGCGGACGATGTGCGAAGCTGCCGAACTGTTATGGCCGGGTTCAGTCGGGGTGAAACACTGGGCAAGCTTCTTGTGAAGGTCCGGTCAGGCCGAGTGACTTCTGGATGCAGCGGGCAGCAGCCCGAGGTGCGGCCTGGTATATCCGGCAGGAATACGCAGCAGTAACGGGTACCGCGAGCAGTAGCGGCGGAGTACAGCAGTAACGGTCGACCCCTGCGGGAGGGACACAGTGGAGTCTGGCGCAGCGACGCGGGGCACTAAGACGCGCGCGAAAGGCGGACAGTCCCTGGACAACCAGCGCCCACCACGTGGTGGCACCACCGCGGTGGACACGGCGGCCATGAACCGACTGCTGGCGGCCCTTGTGGCGATGCGGGACGGCAACTTCCGGAAACGGTTGACCGTCTCCGGCGACGGCGTGATGTCGGAGATCGCCGCCGTCTTCAACGAGGTGGCCGACCGCAATCTGCATCTGACGGGCGAGCTGTCCCGGGTACGGCGCATGGTGGGCCGCGAGGGCAAGCTGACCGAGCGCCTGGAGACGGGTGCGTACGAAGGGTCCTGGGCCGCCGCCATCGAGGCGTCCAACGCCCTCGTGGACGATCTCGTACGGCCCGTCTCCGAGGTCGGCCGGGTGCTCTCCGCGGTCGCCGAGGGCGATCTGTCGCCCCGGATGGAGCTGCGGACGCAGGCGCCGGACGGGACCGGGCATCCGCTGCGCGGTGAGTTCCTGAAGGTCGGCCGGACGGTGAACAACCTCGTCGACCAGCTGTCGACCTTCACCGACGAGGTCACGCGCGTGGCCAGCGAGGTGGGCACCGAGGGCAAGTTGGGCGGCCAGGCACGCGTGCGGGGCATGTCGGGTTCGTGGAAGGACCTCACGGACTCCGTCAACACGATGGCGTACCGGCTGACGGCCCAGGTGCGCGACATCGCCCTGGTGACGACCGCGGTGGCCAAGGGCGATCTGTCGCGCAAGGTGACCGTTCACGTGGCCGGCGAGATGCTGGAGCTGAAGAACACCGTCAACACGATGGTGGACCAGCTGTCGTCGTTCTCCTCGGAGGTGACCCGCGTCGCCCGCGAGGTGGGCACGGAGGGCGAGCTCGGCGGCCAGGCGCAGGTGCCCGGTGTGGCCGGCGTGTGGAAGGACCTCACCGATTCGGTGAACCTCATGGCCGGCAACCTCACGGCCCAGGTGCGCGGTATCTCACAGGTCACCACCGCGGTCGCCAACGGTGATCTGTCGCAGAAGGTGACCGTCTCGGCGCGCGGCGAGGTCGCGCAGCTCGCGGACACGATCAACCAGATGACCGAGACGCTGCGGATCTTCGCGGACGAGGTCACGCGTGTGGCCAACGAGGTCGGTGCGGCGGGGCAGCTGGGCGGTCAGGCGAACGTTCCCGGCGCGGCCGGCACCTGGAAGGACCTCACCGACTCCGTCAACACGGTCTTCCGCAACCTGACCATTCAGGTGCGGGACATCGCCGCGGTGACGACGGCGGTGGCCAACGGCGACCTGTCGCAGAAGGTCACCGTCAATGTGGCCGGCGAGATGCTGGAGTTGAAGAACACCGTCAACGGCATGGTGGACCAGCTGCAGTCCTTCGGTTCCGAGGTCACGCGGGTGGCCCGCGAGGTCGGTGTCGAGGGTGAGCTGGGCGGCCAGGCGCAGGTGCCGGGCGCGGCCGGCACCTGGAAGGACCTGACGGACTCGGTCAACACCGCGTTCCGCAACCTCACCGGCCAGGTGCGCAACATCGCCCAGGTGACGACTGCCGTGGCCAACGGCGACCTCTCCCAGAAGGTCACCGTGGACGTCTCCGGCGAGATGCTTCAGCTGAAGAACACCGTGAACACGATGGTGGACCAGTTGTCGGCCTTCGCCGACCAGGTGACCCGGATGGCCCGGGACGTGGGCACCGAGGGCCGCCTGGGCGGTCAGGCGGACGTGCCGGGCGTGGCCGGTACGTGGAAGGAGCTCACCGACTCCGTCAACGGGATGGCGGGCAACCTCACCGCCCAGGTGCGCAACATCGCCCAGGTCACCACCGCGGTGGCCCAGGGCGACCTGTCGCAGAAGATCGACGTGGACGCGCGCGGGGAGATCCTGGAGCTGAAGAACACCATCAACACGATGGTCGACCAGCTCTCCGGGTTCGCCGACCAGGTGACCCGGGTGGCCCGCGAGGTGGGCACCGAGGGCCGCCTCGGCGGTCAGGCGCAGGTGCCCGGCGTGGCCGGCGTGTGGCGGGACCTGACCGACTCCGTGAACGGCATGGCGGGCAACCTCACCGCCCAGGTGCGCAACATCGCGCAGGTCGCCACCGCGGTGGCCCGCGGTGACCTGTCCCAGAAGATCACCGTGGACGCGCGCGGGGAGATCCTGGAGCTGAAGAACACCCTGAACACGATGGTCGACCAGCTGTCGTCGTTCGCGGAGGAGGTCACCAGGGTCGCCCGCGAGGTGGGCACGGAGGGCCAGCTCGGCGGTCAGGCCGAGGTGCAGGGCGTCTCCGGCACCTGGAAGGACCTCACGCAGTCGGTGAACGGCATGGCGAACAACCTGACCCTTCAGGTGCGCTCCATCGCCGACGTCACCACCGCCGTCGCCAAGGGCGACCTGTCGAAGAAGATCACCGTCGACGCCAAGGGCGAGATCCTCGAACTCGTCACGACGGTCAACACCATGGTCGACCAGCTGTCGTCGTTCGCCGAGCAGGTGACCCGGGTGGCCCGCGAGGTGGGCACGGAGGGCATCCTCGGCGGCCAGGCGCACGTGCCCGGGGTCACGGGCATCTGGAAGGACCTCAGCGACAACGTGAACCTGATGGCCAAGAACCTGACCATCCAGGTGCGCAACATCTCCCAGGTGTCCGCCGCGGTCGCCAACGGCGACCTGACGCGTCAGGTGACCATCGAGGCGCGCGGAGAGGTCGCACAGCTCGCCGACACCATCAACACCATGGTGAAGACGCTGAGCTCGTTCGCCGACCAGGTCACCAAGGTGGCCCGCGAGGTGGGCACGGACGGCATCCTCGGCGGCCAGGCGCACGTACCGGGCGTGGCCGGCACCTGGAAGGACCTGACCGAGTCCGTGAACCAGATGGCGTCCAACCTGACCGGTCAGGTGCGCAACATCGCCATGGTCACCACGGCCATCGCCAAGGGCGACCTGACCAAGAAGATCGACATCGACGCCCGGGGCGAGATCCTGGAGCTGAAGACGACGATCAACACGATGGTCGACCAGCTGTCGTCCTTCGCGGAGGAGGTCACCCGAGTCGCCCGCGAGGTGGGCACCGAGGGCCAGCTGGGCGGTCAGGCACGCGTGCGTGACGTCGACGGCACCTGGCGCGACCTCACCGAGTCGGTGAACGAGATGGCCGGAAACCTCACCCGGCAGGTGCGCGCCATCGCGCGCGTGGCCACCGCGGTGACCCGGGGCGACCTGAACCTGAAGATCGACGTCGACGCGTCCGGCGAGATCCAGGAACTGCAGGACTACATCAACAAGATGATCGCCAACCTGCGCGACACCACGATCGCCAACAAGGAGCAGGACTGGCTCAAGGGCAACCTGGCCCGTATCTCCGCCCTGATGCAGGGCCGACGCGACCTGCAGGACGTCGCCTCGCTGATCATGAGCGAGCTGACGCCGGTGGTCTCCGCCCAGCACGGCGCGTTCTTCCTGACGATGCCGCTCATGGACCAGGACCCCGGCGCCGACGCCGAGGAGCAGTACGAGCTGCGGATGCTGGGCTCGTACGGCTACTCGATGGGCTCCATGCCGACGTCGTTCCGGCCGGGCGAGGCACTGATCGGGACGGCCGCCCAGGAGAAGCGCACGATCCTGGTGGAGAACGCCCCCAGTGGCTACCTGAAGATCTCCTCCGGCCTCGGCGAGGCGCCGCCCGCGCAGGTGATCGTCCTGCCGGTGCTGTTCGAAGGGAAGGTGCTCGGAGTGATCGAGCTGGCCTCCTTCACGCCCTTCACGCAGATCCAGAAGGATTTCCTCAACCAGATCGCCGAGATGATCGCGACCAGCGTCAACACCATCTCGGTGAACACCAAGACCGAGCAGCTGCTGAAGCAGTCGCAGGAGCTGACCGAGCAACTGCGGGAGCGGTCGGCGGAGTTGGAGAACCGGCAGAAGGCCCTTCAGGCGTCCAACGCCGAACTGGAGGAGAAGGCCGAGCTGCTGGCCCAGCAGAACCGTGACATCGAGGTGAAGAACACCGAGATCGAGGAGGCGCGGCAGGTCCTGGAGGAGCGCGCCGAGCAGCTCGCCGTCTCGATGCGCTACAAGAGCGAGTTCCTGGCCAACATGTCGCACGAGCTGCGCACGCCGCTGAACTCGCTGCTGATCCTCGCCAAGCTGCTCGCCGACAACGCCGACGCCAACCTCACGCCGAAGCAGGTCGAGTTCGCCGAGACCATCCACGGGGCCGGCTCCGACCTGCTGCAGCTGATCAACGACATCCTGGACCTGTCGAAGGTCGAGGCGGGCAAGATGGACGTCTCCCCGACGCGCATCGCGCTCGTCCAGCTCGTCGACTACGTGGAGGCCACCTTCCGGCCGCTGACCGCGGAGAAGGGCCTGGACCTGTCGGTTCGGGTCTCGCCGGAGCTGCCCGCCACCCTGCACACGGACGAGCAGCGTCTCCTGCAGGTGCTGCGCAACCTGCTGTCGAACGCCGTGAAGTTCACCGACTCCGGCTCCGTGGAACTCGTGATCCGGCCGGCCGGAGCGGACGTGCCCGTGGCCATCCGGGAGCAGCTGCTGGAGACCGGCTCGCTCAGCGATCCGGACGCCGGCCTGATCGCCTTCTCGGTGACCGACACCGGCATCGGCATCGCGGCCAGCAAGATGCGGGTGATCTTCGAGGCGTTCAAGCAGGCCGACGGCACCACCAGCCGCAAGTACGGCGGTACGGGCCTGGGGCTGTCGATCTCGCGGGAGATCGCCCAGCTGCTCGGCGGGGAGATCCACGCGCAGAGCGAACCGGGGCGCGGTTCGACCTTCACGCTGTATTTGCCCCTGCATCCCAGCGAACTGCCGCCGCAGGGCTATCAGCAGCCCGTGGCGGCCCTCGGGGCGAGCGATCTGGTGGCCGCGTCGGACCTCTCCCAGCTCTCCGACGTGGAGATCGAGACGCCGGCGGAGGTGAAGTCGTACCAGCAGGCCCAGAACGGCGCCGCGGCCCTCTTCAGGCGCCGCCGCAGGCACGCGCTGGACGCCGGCCAGGGTTCGGCGTCGCCGGAGCAGTGGCCGGCCGAGCAGCAGGCGGCGCAGCCGCAGGTGCACCGGGGCATCCGCTTCGGCGGGCAGAAGGTCCTGATCGTCGACGACGACATCCGCAATGTGTTCGCGCTGACCAGCGTCCTGGAGCAGCACGGTCTGTCGGTGCTCTACGCCGAGAACGGCCGTGAGGGCATCGAGGTCCTGGAGCAGCACGACGACGTCGCGGTCGTCCTGATGGACATCATGATGCCCGAGATGGACGGATACGCGACGACCACCGCGATCCGCCGGATGCCCCAGTTCGCGGGCCTGCCGATCATCGCGCTGACGGCGAAGGCGATGAAGGGCGACCGGGAGAAGGCGATCGAGTCGGGCGCCTCCGACTACGTGACCAAGCCGGTCGACCCCGATCACCTGCTGACGGTGATGGAGCAGTGGATGCGGGGGGAGTGACGGGAATCATCGATGTTCACACGGAGTTGCTGACTCAGTGTGGCCGGCGCCGTGTAGAAGTACGGGATTCGGGGAACCTTCTGGTCTCCCGGTCCGTTTCTGCTACGTGCACAGTGACATCGCGGTGACAGGGTGTGGCGACAGGCGGGGTGCGGCTACGATGACCGGCACAAGGACGGGCGGCGAAACGGAGTCGTCCCCAGGGGCGGCGCCCGGTGCACATCCGGGGCGAGGAGGGCGGGCCATGGTGCAGAAGGCCAAGATCCTCCTGGTCGATGACCGGCCGGAGAATCTGCTGGCGCTGGAGGCCATCCTCTCCGCGCTCGATCAGACACTGGTGCGGGCATCGTCCGGGGAGGAAGCACTCAAGGCACTGCTCACGGACGACTTCGCGGTCATTCTGCTGGACGTCCAGATGCCGGGCATGGACGGTTTCGAGACCGCCGCCCACATCAAGCGGCGCGAGCGGACCCGGGACATCCCGATCATCTTCCTCACCGCGATCAACCACGGCCCGCACCACACGTTCCGCGGCTACGCGGCGGGTGCGGTGGACTACATCTCCAAGCCGTTCGACCCGTGGGTGCTGCGCGCGAAGGTCTCGGTGTTCGTCGAGCTGTACATGAAGAACTGCCAACTGCGGGAGCAGGCGGCACTGCTGCGCCTGCAGTTGGAGGGCGGCGGAGGCAAGTCCGCGGTCGGCGACTCCAAGGAGCCGGCCGGCCTGCTCGCCGAGCTGTCGGCGCGCCTCGCGGCCGTCGAGGAGCAGGCCGAGGCGCTGTCCAAGCAGCTGGACGACGACTCGGCGGACGCGGCCGCGGTGGCCACCGCGGCTCATCTCGAACGCAAACTCACCGGTTTGCGGCGGGCGCTGGACGCGCTGGAGCCGGGCGCCGGAAACACCTCCTCGGTGCCCTCGCAGAACTGACGCCCCCGCGAGGCGCAGTTGCGCATGAGGACGCGTCAGTTCCGCAAGCCGTCAAGGGCGACACGAACGGGTGAAGCAGCGGCACACGTGTCGGTCGACGTCTCCACAGGTAACCTCACACTCATGGCCTCACGTCCCTCCGCTGCCAAGAAGCAGCCCGCGAAGAAGGCGGCGGCTCCGGCGAAGAAGGCCGCCGCGAAAAGGGCCCCGGCGAAGAAGGCGCCCGCCAGGAAGGCCGCCGCGAAGAAGGCCGCGCCGCCGCCGAGGCCGGCGCCGAGCCCGACCGGCGGCATCTACCGGCTGGTGCGCGCGCTGTGGCTCGGCGTCGCGCACGCCGTGGGCGCCGTTTTCCGGGGTATAGGGACGGGAGCCAAGAACCTCGATCCCGCACATCGCAAGGACGGCGTGGCTCTCCTTCTCCTCGGCATCGCCCTGATCGTCGCCGCCGGCACCTGGGCCGACCTGCACGGTCCCGTCGGCGACCTCGTCGAGATCCTGGTGACCGGCTCCTTCGGCCGACTGGACCTGCTCGTGCCGATACTGCTCGCGGTCATCGCCGCGCGCTTCATCCGGCACCCGGAGAAGCCCGAGGCCAACGGCCGCATCGTCATCGGCCTGTCCGCGCTCGCCATCGGCGTGCTCGGCCAGGTCCACATCGCCTGCGGCTCGCCCGCCCGCAGCGACGGCATGCAGGCCATAAGGGACGCGGGCGGCCTCATCGGCTGGGCGGCGGCCACCCCGCTGACGTACACCATGGGCGACGTGCTCGCCGTACCGCTGCTCGTGCTGCTCACGGTCTTCGGCCTGCTCGTCGTCACCGCCACCCCGGTCAACGCCATCCCGCAGCGGCTGCGGATGCTCGGGGTGCGGCTCGGGATCGTCCACGACCCCTACGTGGGCGAACCCACCGAGGACGATGAGCGCTACGACGAGCAGTGGCGCGAGGCGATCCCCGCCCGCACCCGCCGCCGCGGCTCCGCCCCCGAGCCGTACGACCCCGACGGCGCGGAGCAGGAGGCCCTCTCCAAGCGCCGGAGCCGCCCCAGGCGCTCCGCGGTGCCCCAGCCCGACATGGGCCGTCAGATGGACGCTGTGGACGTCGCGGCGGCCGCAGCGGCCGCGCTCGACGGCGCCGTCATGCACGGGATGCCGCCCTCGCCGGTCGTCGCCGACCTCACCCAGGGGGTGAGCGTGGGCGACCGCGAGGAGACGCTGCCCACGCCGACGCCGGTCCCGGCCGCGCGCCCCAAGCAGGAGAAGCTCAGGCAGGAGAAGCTCAAGGTCGAGGTCGCCGACCTCACCAAGCCCGCGCCGGAGGCGCCCGCCGAACTGCCCGCGCGCGCGGAGCAGCTCCAGCTGTCCGGCGACATCACCTACGCGCTGCCCTCGCTCGACCTCCTCACCCGCGGCGGCCCCGGCAAGGCGCGCAGCGCCGCCAACGACGCGGTCGTCGCCTCCCTGACGAACGTCTTCACGGAGTTCAAGGTCGACGCCGCCGTCACCGGCTTCACGCGCGGTCCGACGGTGACCCGCTACGAGGTCGAGCTCGGCCCGGCCGTGAAGGTCGAGCGGATCACCGCGCTGACGAAGAACATCGCGTACGCCGTGGCCAGCCCGGACGTGCGGATCATCAGCCCGATCCCCGGCAAGTCCGCCGTCGGCATCGAGATCCCCAACACCGACCGCGAGATGGTCAACCTCGGCGACGTGCTGCGCCTCGCGGCCGCAGCGGAGGACGACCACCCGATGCTGGTCGCGCTCGGCAAGGACGTCGAGGGCGGCTACGTGATGGCCAACCTCGCGAAGATGCCGCACGTCCTGGTCGCCGGAGCCACCGGCTCCGGAAAGTCGTCGTGCATCAACTGCCTCATCACCTCGGTCATGGTCCGCGCGACCCCCGAGGACGTGCGCATGGTCCTCGTCGACCCCAAGCGCGTGGAGCTGACCGCCTACGAGGGCATCCCGCACCTGATCACGCCGATCATCACCAACCCCAAGCGGGCCGCCGAGGCGCTCCAGTGGGTCGTACGCGAGATGGACCTGCGCTACGACGACCTCGCGGCGTACGGCTACCGGCACATCGACGACTTCAACGAGGCCGTCCGCAACGGCAAGGTGAAGCCCCCGGAGGGCAGCGAGCGCGAGCTCCAGCCCTACCCGTACCTGCTGGTGATCGTCGACGAGCTCGCCGACCTGATGATGGTCGCCCCGCGCGACGTCGAGGACGCGATCGTGCGCATCACGCAGCTCGCGCGCGCGGCCGGCATCCACCTGGTCCTCGCCACGCAGCGGCCGTCGGTCGACGTCGTCACCGGTCTGATCAAGGCGAACGTGCCCTCGCGGCTCGCCTTCGCCACCTCCTCGCTCGCCGACTCCCGCGTCATCCTCGACCAGCCCGGCGCCGAGAAGCTGATCGGCAAGGGCGACGGCCTGTTCCTGCCGATGGGCGCGAGCAAGCCGACCCGTATGCAGGGCGCCTTCGTGACCGAGGAGGAGGTCGCGGCCATCGTCCAGCACTGCAAGGACCAGATGGCGCCCGTCTTCCGGGACGACGTCACCGTCGGGACCAAGCAGAAGAAGGAGATCGACGAGGAGATCGGCGACGACCTCGACCTGCTGTGCCAGGCGGCCGAGCTGGTGGTGTCCACCCAGTTCGGGTCGACGTCCATGCTCCAGCGCAAGCTGCGCGTCGGCTTCGCCAAGGCCGGCCGGCTCATGGACCTCATGGAGTCCAGGGGCATCGTCGGGCCGAGCGAGGGGTCCAAGGCTCGTGACGTTCTTGTGAAGGCTGACGAACTGGACGGAGTGCTCGCGGTGATCCGCGGGGAGGCTTGAGACAGGCCCCGATCGGGTGCGCCACCGATGTCCGATCGTGACTCATCCGTAAGCGATCATTGAGCAACCGTTTCCCTTTCGCGTACGTCAAGTTGAGGGAAGCGGCAAACACGTGCCCGACCATCGGCGTGTCCGGCCATACCGATGGGCTAACAAGCTCGACCGTCCGGTTGCCCCACCCTTTCTTACCCCCCATAGACTGAACCCCCAGCACAGGTGGCTAAAACGCTCGAAAGGCGCCCCCGTGTCCATCGGCAACTCCCCTGAAGACGAGCGTCCGTTCGAAGACGATCGCGAGCAAGCCCGCCTCTCCGTCGGCCGCGCCCTCAAACAGGCGCGCATCGACGCCGGGCTGACCGTCGACGACGTCAGCAACGCCACCCGGGTCCGCATCGCCATCGTGCACGCCATCGAGGCGGACGACTTCGACCCCTGTGGTGGGGCCGTCTACGCGCGCGGGCACATCCGGACCCTGGCCAAGGCCGTCCACCTCGATCCGGCCCCGCTGCTCGCGCAGTACGACGCCGATCATGGCGGCCGCCCGGCCCCGACCCCGGCGGCCCCGCTGTTCGAGGCGGAACGCATCCGCCCCGAGCGCCGCGGCCCGAACTGGACCGCGGCGATGGTCGCCGCGATCGTCGCCGTGGTCGGCTTCGTCGGGTTCACCGCGTTCAAGGGCGGCGACGACGGCGGCGGCAAGGCCCAGGTCGCCGAGGGGTCGACGCCCACGCAGAGCAAGTCCGCCTCGCCGACACCGCACGGCAAGAAGTCCGCCACCCCGAAGTCCGACCCCTCGGACAGCGCCATCGCCGCCGCCCCCCAGGACAAGGTCACCGTCCGCGTCACGGCCCCCGACGGTAAGAGCTGGATCTCCGCCAAGGACCACAACGGCCGGCTGCTCTTCGACGGGCTCCTCGCGCAGGGCGACTCCAAGACCTTCCAGGACAGCCAGAAGATCAACCTCGTCCTCGGCGACGCCGGAGTCATCCAGCTCTACGTCAACGGCAAGAAGATCGAGGACCAGTTCCAGCCGGGCGCGGTGGAGCGCCTGACGTACACCAAGGGCGACCCCCAGGTCGGCTGACCGCACACGCGCACCGAAGGGCCCGGCCGGGATCGGCCGGGCCCTTCGACGTGGACCGTCAGCGGGACAAAGTAGTCTTGAGCCCATGCCTGAACGCCGTACCGTCGCACTCGTCACCCTTGGCTGCGCCCGTAACGAGGTGGACTCGGAGGAGCTCGCAGGCCGCTTGGAGGCGGACGGCTGGGACCTCGTCGAGGACGCCGCGGACGCGGACGTCGCGGTCGTGAACACCTGTGGCTTCGTCGAAGCCGCCAAGAAGGACTCCGTCGACGCCCTCCTGGAGGCCAACGACCTCAAGGGGCACGGCAGAACCCAGGCCGTCGTGGCGGTGGGCTGCATGGCCGAGCGGTACGGCAAGGACCTCGCCGAGGCCCTGCCCGAGGCCGACGGCGTGCTGGGCTTCGACGACTACGCGGACATCTCCGACCGCCTGCAGACCATCCTCAGCGGCGGCATCCACGCCGCCCACACCCCGCGCGACCGGCGCAAGCTGCTGCCGATCAGCCCCGCCGAGCGCCAGGACTCCGCGGCCGAGGTCGCCCTGCCCGGGCACGCGCCCGCGGACCTCCCCGAGGGCCTCGCGCCCGCCTCCGGCCCCCGGGCACCCCTGCGCCGCCGGCTGGACGGCTCCCCGGTCGCCTCCGTGAAGCTCGCCTCCGGCTGCGACCGGCGCTGCACCTTCTGCGCCATCCCGTCCTTCCGCGGCTCCTTCATCTCCCGCCGCCCGAGCGACGTGCTGAACGAGACCCGCTGGCTGGCCGAGCAGGGCGTCAAGGAGATCATGCTGGTCTCCGAGAACAACACCTCCTACGGCAAGGACCTGGGCGACATCCGCCTGCTGGAGTCCCTGCTGCCCGAGCTGGCCGAGGTCGACGGCCTCGAGCGCGTGCGCGTCAGCTACCTCCAGCCGGCCGAGATGCGCCCCGGGCTGATCGACGTCCTGACCTCCACCCCCAAGGTCGCCCCGTACTTCGACCTGTCCTTCCAGCACTCCGCGCCCGGCGTGCTGCGCGCCATGCGCCGCTTCGGCGACACCGACCGCTTCCTCGAACTGCTCGACACCATCCGGAGCAAGGCGCCCCAGGCGGGCGTGCGCTCCAACTTCATCGTCGGCTTCCCCGGCGAGAGCGAGGCCGACCTGGCGGAGCTGGAGCGGTTCCTCACCGGCGCGCGCCTGGACGCCATCGGCGTCTTCGGGTACTCCGACGAGGAGGGCACGGAAGCGGCGACGTACGAGAACAAGCTGGACGAGGACGTCGTCGCCGAGCGGCTCGCGCACATCTCCCGGCTGGCCGAGGAACTGGTCTCGCAGCGGGCCGAGGAGCGCGTGGGCGAGACCGCGCACGTCCTCGTGGAGTCCGTGGACGAGGAGGGCGTGTACGGCCGCGGCGCCCACCAGGCACCGGAGACGGACGGCCAGGTGCTGCTCACGAGCGGCGCGGGTCTGAGCGTCGGCCGTATCGTCGAGGCCAAGGTGGTCGGTACGGAGGGTGTCGACCTGGTGGCCGAGCCGCTCACGGGCTCGCTCGGGTCCAGTGAGGAGGCGGGCAGATGACCGGAGTCCCGGCATCGGCGGCGAACGGTTCCTCCAAGACGGGTCCCTCGCAGACCGACGCCATTCCTTCCGAAGCGGAAGGCGGCACGAAGCATCCGCGGGGAGCGAAGATCGCGGCCGCGGCCGTCAACCAGGCGAGCGTCTGGAACATCGCCAACCTGCTCACCATGCTCCGGCTGCTGCTCGTCCCCGGCTTCGTCGTCCTGATGCTCGCCGACGGCGGCTACGACCCGGCCTGGCGCTCGGTCGCCTGGGCCGCGTTCGCCGTCGCCATGATCACCGACCTGTTCGACGGCCACCTCGCGCGCACCTACAACCTCGTCACCGACTTCGGGAAGATCGCCGACCCCATCGCCGACAAGGCGATCATGGGCGCGGCACTGATCTGCCTGTCCGGCCTGGGCGACCTGCCGTGGTGGGTGACGATCGTCATCCTCGGCCGGGAACTCGGGATCACCCTGCTGCGTTTCGTGGTCATCCGGTACGGCGTGATCCCGGCGAGCCGCGGCGGCAAGCTCAAGACGCTCATCCAGGGCGTGGCCGTCGGGATGTACATCCTGGCGCTGACGGGATGGCTGGCCACCCTGAGGTTCTGGGTCATGGGTGCGGCGGTCGTCCTGACGGTGGTGACCGGACTCGACTATGTGAGACAGGCCATTGTGCTGCGCAGGCAGGGAATCGCCGAGCGCAAGGCCGCGTTGGAGGAGACGGAAGCGTGAGTTCCCAGGCCGCCGACGTGGTGAGACTACTGACAGTGAGGGGCGAGACCCTCGCTGTCGCGGAGTCGCTCACCGGTGGGTTGGTTGCGGCGGACGTCACAGGCGTCCCCGGCGCGTCCAAGGCGTTCCGGGGTTCGGTGACGGCGTACGCCACCGAACTCAAGCACGAGCTGCTGGGGGTCGACGCCGACCTGCTGGCCGTGCGAGGAGCGGTGGACCCGCAGGTCGCAGCCCAGATGGCGGCCGGTGTGCGCAAGGCGCTCGGCGCCGACTGGGGCATCGCGACGACCGGTGTCGCGGGCCCGGAGCCGCAGGACGGCCGGCCCGTGGGCACGGTTTTCGTGGCCGTCGACGGGCCCTTCGGCCCTGGCCCTGGTTCTGCCTCTGGCGGAAAAGTGGAGGCCCTGCGGTTGAACGGCGACCGTGCGGAAATTCGTAGAGAGAGTGTACGGAGCGTACTCGCACTGCTCCTGACGGAGCTTGCGGGCGAACACAGTGGGAATGAGCGGGCACAGGATACGGAACAGAACGGGGGGTTTTGATGTTTGCAGCCCTGAGTGAACACGACATCGCTCCCCGCACGGCCGCGGCGCAAGGCGGTACGGTGGGGCGTGAAGGATGCGGCTACGCGGTCCGAGGAGGGAGCCACCGATGATTCTGCTCCGTCGCCTGCTGGGTGACGTGCTGCGTCGGCAGCGCCAACGCCAGGGCCGTACTCTGCGCGAAGTCTCCTCGTCCGCCCGAGTCTCACTCGGCTATCTCTCCGAGGTGGAGCGGGGGCAGAAGGAGGCTTCCTCCGAGCTGCTCGCCGCCATCTGCGACGCGCTGGACGTACGGATGTCCGAACTCATGCGGGAAGTGAGCGACGAACTCGCCCTCGCCGAGCTGGCCCAGTCCGCTGCGGCCGCCTCGCCGGCACCGGTTCGCCCGATGCTGGGTTCCGTGTCGGTGACCGGTGTGCCTCCGGAAAGGGTGACCATCAAGGCGCCCGCCGAGGCGGTGGACGTGGTCGCCGCGTGACGTTCACTGACGTTCACGCGGATGTGCGCTTGACCTGACGACGCACCACGAAGTGTGCGAGTGCCCCGGCCGGGGCCTCACCGGGTGATCCGGAGAGGCGCGGTTCGGGGCTTTCGTGCATGGTGGGGAGGCGGGGGACGGGACTCGGGGCCGCACACAGAATCGGAGCACGCGGATGTACGTCGTGAAGAGCCCGTTGTCCGACCCGGACCTGAAGACCGTCTCCGAGGCGCTCCAGGGGGCGCTCGTCGACCTCCTGGACCTCTCCCTCGTCGCGAAACAGGTCCACTGGAACGTGGTCGGGCCGCGCTTCCGCTCGGTGCATCTCCAGCTCGACGAGGTCGTGGACTCCGCCCGGACGCACTCCGACACGGTGGCGGAGCGGGCCTCGGCCCTGGGCGTGCCGCCCGACGGACGTGCCGCGACGGTGGCCGCCGGCAGTGGGATCGCGGCGGTGTCCGACGGCTGGATGAAGGACACGGACGCGGTGGGGACCCTCGTGGACGCCCTGGGCGCGGTGATCGTGCGGATGCGGGAGCGGGTGGCGGCCACCGGGGACGCCGATCCCGTCAGCCAGGACATCCTGATCGGGATCACGGCGGATCTGGAGAAGCATCACTGGATGTTCCAGGCGGAGAACGGCTGAAGAGACGGGGGCGGGGCGCCGAGGACGGGCGGTCGGCGCGCCCTGTCCGGTGGTGAGCGGGTCGTACTGGCGTCGGGCTGGAGGTTGATCCATGGCACGGCCGACGGTGCGCCGGGGGATGGCGCTCGGATTCGGAGTGCTGTGGTGGTGTGCCGCGGTGCGGCTGGCGCTGGCGCCCGGCGCCGGGGTGCTGGAGGGGGCGGTCGTGGCCGGCGGGTGGGGGGTGAGCCTGCTGCCGGTGCACTGTGTGCCCAAGGGACTGGCCGCCGGAGCCGTGCGCGCGGGCCGCTGGCGGGCGGCCTGGCGGACCGCCGCTGTCACCACGGCATCGCCACTCCGCCGTTCGGACGCAGGATCTGGCCCGTCATGAACGCCGAGGCGTCCGAGGCGAGGTAGAGCACGGCGTGGGCGACGTCCTGGGGCTCGCCCACCCGGCCCAGCGGCGACAGCCGCGCCATCAGCGCCTCGGTCCGCGCCTGCTCCGCGGCCTCGTGGCGCTCGGTCATGGGCGTACGCGTCCAGCCCGGTGCGACCGCGTTGACGCGGATGCCGTGCTGTCCGACCTCGCTCGCCAGCGTCTTCGTCAGCTGGACGACGGCCGCCTTGGCGGCGCCGTAGCAGAGCAGACCGGGGCGGCCGGAGTCGATGGCGCCGGAGGCCATGGTGACGATGCTGCCGGGGGTCCGGCGGGCCAGCATCGCGCGGGCGGCCTCCTGGCAGGCGTGGAGAACGCCCTTGAAGTTCACGTTCAGGACACGGTCGAGGTCCTCGTCCCGAGTCTCCAGCACCGGGCTGCTGTGCATGATGCCGGCGATGGCCGCCATCACGTGCAGCTGCTCGCAGGACGCGACGGCCTGGTGGAGCTGTTCGCGGTCGGTGACGTCGACGTGGTGCGTACGGGCCGTACCGCCGGCGTCCTTGATCAGGGTCGCCGTCTCGTGCAGGCCCTGCGCGTCCCGGTCCGCGCAGTGGACCGTGGCACCCGCCTCGGCCAGCAGCAGGGCCGAGGCGCGGCCGATGCCGGCCGCCGCCCCGGTGACGAACGCGGTCCGTCCGGTGAGGTCGTACGCCTTGACGGGCATGCAAGGACGGTACGAGCGTTTCTGACGGTCCGTCAATCAGTCGTCAGGGGTCGGCTTCCGCGGTGGGTACGGGGTTTCGGGGCGGGGCCCGGCTGGCAGTGGGGGCACCAGTAGGTGGGGCGCTCGCGCGAGCCGTCGCCCTGGTCGGCCAGGCGGATGGACGTCCCGCAGCGCAGACAGGGGCGGGGAGCGCGGCCGTACACGAACAGGGCCTGGCCGCCGCGCCCCGTGGTCATGCGGATCGGGCGGTCCCGGTTGGCCTCCAGGAGCCGCTTGGCCAGCTCCGGCAGCTTCGCGGCGCGCTCGGCGGGCAGTGCGCCCACCGGGAGCCAGGGGGTGACGCCGAGCAGGAAGCACAGCTCGCACTTGTACACGTTGCCGATGCCGGCGAGGTTGCGCTGGTCCAGCAGGGCCTCGCCCAGGGCGCGGTCGGGATCGGCGAGGACGTTCGCGAGCGCCTGCTCGGGGTCCCAGTCCGGGCCCAGAAGGTCGGGGCCGAGGTGACCCACGGCGCGGTCCTCGTCGGCGGTGCGCAGCAGCTCGAGCACGGGGAGGCGGTAGCCGACGGCCGTCTGGTCCGCGGTGCCCAGGATCACCCGGATCTGGTGTGAAGGGCCGCCGGTCCAGCGCCGGCCGTTCGCGTACACCTTCCAGGCGCCGTCCATCCGCAGGTGCGAGTGGAGGGTGAGGCCACCCTCGATGCGGGTCAGGAGGTGCTTGCCGCGCGCGGTCACGTCCAGGACGGTCCGGCCCGTCAGGTCGGCCGTGGCGTACTTGGGCACGCGGAGGTCGCTGCGGGTCAGCGGCTTGCCCGCGAGGGCGGTGTGCAGGCGTTTCGCGGCCTGCCAGACGGTGTCTCCTTCGGGCATGGATCCAGGGTTGCACGGCTGGTGGCGTCGGAGGGGTCGGGCCGAAGCGCGCCCTAGGCCCGCAGGCGTAGGCCTCTGGGGGTCGCGATGAAGCCCGCTCCTTCCAGGAGGGTGCCGATGGGGGAGGTGAGGGCCTGGGCGTTGTTGATGCGTTCCACCGTGACGGTCCCCAGGGAGCCTGCTCGGGCCGCGCCGGCCAGGGCTTCGGCGGCCGGCTGGAGGCGGGGGTCGTCCGTGGCCTTGGCGTCGGGGTCGGCCGGCCAGGCGAGGAGGGACTTGCCGCCGCGCTCCATGTACAGCGTCAGCTCGCCGTCGACGAGGACCACCAGGGAGCCTGCCTTGCGGCCCGGTTTGTGGCCCGCGCCCGTCGGGGGTTCCGGCCAGGGCAGGGCCGCGCCGTAGGCGTTCGCCGGGTCGGCGGCGGCCAGGACCACGGCTCGGGAGTCGGGGGCCGGACGCGGGCGGCGGTTGGGGGCGGGGGAGCCGTACGAGGCGTACGGGACGTAGCCGGAGCCGCCGCCGCGTGGGCCGCCCGCGCCGGGATCGGCGAAGTCGCGGGGCGAGACGTACTCGTCGCGCGAAGGCGGAGCGGGCGGGAAGCCGTCCGGGTCCTCGGTGAAGCCCGTGATCTCGGAGGAGGCGGGGGGCCAGGTCATGTCGTCCATGGGCGGGTGGGGGAGGGCCTCCCCCGATCGCGCGCGTTGGACACCGCGCGGAGGCGGTCCACCGCGCCGTCCATCGCGAACTGTGCCGCGCCGAGTCCCTCCACCACATAGCCACGCCGGGCCTGGCCGCTCTCCTCGAACACCGACAGGATGCGGTACGTCGCCGAGAAGCCGCCCTCGACGCCTTCCGCGGCGACGGCGCCCCGGGTGACGACGCCGTGCCGGTCGAGGAGAGTGCGGGCGAGGGCGTGGGCGCGGACCGTGGGGTCGGGCTCCATGGAGGGGAGCAGCGACCAGCGGCCGGCGACCGTGGGCGGGCCCGTCCGGGAGGCGGTGCGGGCGGCGGCGGTCAGGGAGCCGTAGCGGCCGCGCGGGACCGTGCGCTTGGCCCGATGGGCCGTGGAGCCCGCGGTACGGCCCGAACCGAGCAGGGAGCGCATCGGGGTCAGCGTGTCGTTCGTCAGGCGCCCGGACCAGGCCAGGTCCCAGACGGCGTCGGCCAGTTGGGGATCGGTGGCCTCGGGGTGGGTGGTGGCGCGGACCTGGTCGGCGATCTGCCGGAAGAACAGGCCGTAGCCCCCGGAGAGGGCGTCCAGCACGGATTGGTGCAGAGCCGTCAGCTCCAGGGGGTGCGGTGGGGGCAGGAGGAGCGGGGCCGCGTCCGTCGTGTAGAGGGAGACCCAGCCGTCCTTGCCGGGCAGCGCGCCCGCGCCGGCCCAGACGATTTCTCCGGCGGCGGTGAGCTCGTCGAGCATCGCCGGGGTGTAGCCGGCGACGCGGGAGGGCAGCACCAGCTTCTCCAGGGCGGAGGCGGGGACGGACGCGCCCTGCAACTGCTCGATCGCCCGGACCAGTCCGTCGATGCCGCGCAGGGCGTGACCCTTGCCGATGTGCTGCCACTGCGGGAGGAACTGGGCGAGCGCGGCCGGTGGCACCGGCTCCAGTTCGTGCCGCAGCGCGGCCAGGGAACGGCGGCGCAGACGGCGCAGCACGGACGCGTCGCACCACTCCTGGCCGATGCCCGCGGGATGGAACTCCCCCTGTACGACACGGCCGTTCGCGGCGAGCCGCTGCAGCGCGCCCTCCGTGACCGCCACGCCCAGGCCGAAACGGGCCGCCGCCGTGGCCGACGTGAACGGGCCGTGGGTGCGGGCGTAGCGGGCCAGCAGGTCGCCGAGAGGGTCCTTGACCGGCTCCATGAACGCCTCGGGGACGCCGACGGGCAGCGCGGTGCCGAGTGCGTCGCGCAGGCGCCCGGCGTCCTCGATGGCCGCCCAGTGCTCGCTGCCGCCGACCCGGACCCGGATCGCGCGCCGGGCGGAGGCCAGCTCCTGGACCCAGTGCGGCTCGGCGCCCCGCTCGGCCAGCTCCGCGTCGGTCAGCGGGCCGAGCAGGCGCAGGATGTCGGCGATGCCCTCGGCGTCCTTGACGCGCCGGTCCTCGGTGAGCCACTGGAGTTCACGCTCCAGCTCGGTCAGCACCTCGGCGTCGAGGAGTTCGCGCAGCTCCGCCTGGCCCAGCAGTTCGGCCAGCAGACGCGAGTCCAGGGAGAGGGCGGCGGCCCGGCGCTCGGCGAGCGGTGAGTCGCCCTCGTACAGGAACTGGGCGACGTACCCGAAGAGCAGGGAACGGGCGAAGGGGGACGGCTCCGGGGTGGTGACCTCCACCAGACGCACCTTGCGGGCCTCGAGGTCGCCCATCAGCTCGACGAGTCCGGGCACGTCGAAGACGTCCTGGAGGCACTCGCGGACGGCTTCGAGGACGATCGGGAACGAGCCGAACTCGCTGGCCACCTCCAGCAGTTGCGCGGCGCGCTGGCGCTGCTGCCAGAGCGGGGTGCGCTTGCCGGGGTTGCGGCGCGGGAGCAGCAGCGCGCGGGCGGCGCACTCGCGGAACCGGGACGCGAACAGGGCCGAGCCACCGACCTGGTCGGTGACGATCTGGTCGACCTCGCCCTTGTCGAACACGACGTCCGCCGCGCCCACGGGGGCCTGGTCGGCGTCGTACTCGGTGCCCGCCTTCGTCGGTTCCCGGTCGAGCAGGTCCAGGCCCATGAGGTCGGCGTCGGGCAGACGCAGGACGATGCCGTCGTCGGCGTGCATGACCTGCGCGTCCATGCCGTAGCGCTCGGAGAGCTTGGTGCCGAGGGCGAGCGCCCACGGGGCGTGCACCTGGGCGCCGAACGGGGAGTGGACGACCACGCGCCAGTCGCCCAGCTCGTCCCGGAAGCGCTCGACCACGATCGTGCGGTCGTCAGGGATGTGACCGCAGGCCTCGCGCTGCTCGTCCAGGTAGGACAGGACGTTGTCCGCCGCCCAGGCGTCCAGCCCCGCCGTGAGGAGGCGCAGCCGGGCGTCGTCCTTGGGCAGGGAGCCGACCTCGCGCAGGAACTGACCCAGCGCGCGGCCCAGTTCGAGCGGGCGGCCGAGCTGGTCGCCCTTCCAGAAGGGCAGGCGGCCCGGGACGCCCGGCGCGGGGGAGACCAGGACGCGGTCGCGGGTGATGTCCTCGATCCGCCAGGAGCTGGTGCCGAGCGTGAACACGTCGCCGACCCGGGACTCGTAGACCATCTCCTCGTCGAGCTCGCCGACCCGGCCGCCGCCCTTCTTGGGATCGGATCCGGCGAGGAAGACCCCGAAGAGGCCGCGGTCGGGGATGGTGCCGCCCGAGGTCACGGCGAGGCGCTGGGCGCCCGGACGGCCGGTGATGGTCCCCGCGACGCGGTCCCACACCACGCGTGGGCGCAGCTCGGCGAACGCGTCGGACGGGTAGCGGCCCGCGAGCATGTCCAGGACGGCCGTGAACGCCGACTCGGGCAGGGACGCGAAAGGAGCCGCGCGGCGGACCGTGGCCAGCAGGTCGTCGACCTGCCAGGTGTCCAGGGCCGTCATGGCGACCAGCTGCTGGGCGAGGACGTCCAGCGGGTTGGCGGGGACCCGCAGGGACTCGATGGAACCGGTGCGCATGCGCTCGGTGACCACCGCCGCCTGGACCAGGTCACCCCGGTACTTGGGGAAGACCACCCCGGTGCTGACCGCGCCGACCTGGTGGCCCGCGCGGCCCACGCGCTGCAGGCCCGAGGCGACCGAAGGGGGCGACTCGACCTGGACGACCAGGTCGACGGCGCCCATGTCGATGCCCAGTTCCAGGCTGGACGTCGCCACCACCGCGGGCAGGCGGCCCGCTTTGAGGTCCTCCTCGACCAGTGCTCGCTGCTCCTTGGAGACCGAGCCGTGGTGAGCGCGCGCGATGACCGGCGGGGCGCCCTGGGCCGCTCCCGAGCCACCCATGAGCTCGGCCGGGGCGTGGTGCTCGTCCAGGGGTTCGCCGGTGGCGCGCTCGTACGCGATCTCGTTGAGCCTGTTGCACAGGCGCTCCGCGAGGCGGCGGGAGTTGGCGAACACGATCGTGGAGCGGTGGGCCTGGACGAGGTCGGTGATCCGCTCCTCGACATGCGGCCAGATCGAGGGGCGCTCCGCCCCCTCCGAGCCGTCGGCCACCGGTGAGCCGCCCAGCTCGCCCAGGTCCTCCACCGGGACGACGACCGAGAGGTCGAACTCCTTGCCCGACTTCGGCTGGACGATCTCGACCTTGCGGCGCGGTGAGAGGTAGCGGGCCACCTCGTCCACCGGGCGGACGGTCGCCGACAGGCCGATGCGGCGGGCGGGCCTGGGCAGGAGCTCGTCCAGGCGCTCCAGGGAGAGCGCGAGGTGGGCGCCGCGCTTGGTGCCGGCCACCGCGTGCACCTCGTCCAGGATCACCGTCTCCACGCCGGTCAGCGCGTCACGGGTGGACGACGTCAGCATCAGGAAGAGGGACTCGGGCGTGGTGATCAGGATGTCCGGGGGGCGGGTGGCCAGGGCGCGGCGCTCGGCGGCGGGGGTGTCGCCGGAGCGGATGCCCACCTTCACCTCGGGCTCGGGCAGGCCGAGCCGGACGGACTCGTGGCGGATGCCGGTGAGGGGGCTGCGGAGGTTGCGCTCCACGTCCACCGCGAGGGCCTTCAGCGGCGACACGTACAAGACCCGGCAGCGCTTCCTCGGGTCGGCGGGCGGGGGTGTGGAGGCGAGCTGGTCCAGGGCGGCGAGGAAGGCGGCCAGGGTCTTGCCCGAGCCGGTGGGGGCCACCACCAGCACGTCCGAGCCCTCCCTGATGGCGTTCCACGCGCCCGCCTGGGCCGCGGTGGGCGCGGAGAAGGCCCCCGTGAACCAGCCGCGGGTCGCGGGGGAGAAGCCGTCGAGGGCTCGTTGTGCGTCGCTGACCATGCGTCCATCCTGCACCCGGCCACTGACAATACGGTTGGCCTGCGGGTTCGCGGCGCGGGAGCGGGAGGTCGGGTGCGGCGGGACCGGGACCGGGGGCGTGGTCGGGTGCGGTGGGCTGGGAGCCGGGCGCTGAGCTGTGAGCCGGGGTGCGGCTCGGCGTGGGCGGCGTGCGTGGCGGAGAATCGGCTGTATGGCGGATTTCGGTGAGGAGGCGGCTCGGCACTGGCGGTACGCCGACCTGCCCGGCGTCGATCTGCTGCGGGCCCGGTACGTCCGCAAGACGTTCGTGCGTCACACCCACGAGCACTTCGTCATCGCGGCCATCGCCGACGGGGTCGAGGTCTTCCACCACCGCGGCGCCGACCAGTACGCGGGGGCGGGGGCTCTCGCGCTGGTCAATCCCGACACCTCGCACACGGGCCGGGCCGGGGTGCCCGAGGGGTGGCGGTACGGGGCCGTGTACCCGTCGCCGGACGTCGTTGCCGAGATCGCGGCCGAGACGACCTCCCTCCGCGGGGCGCCGGGGTTCGTCAGCCCCGTACTCGACGACCCGTACGCGGTCCGGCTCGTCCACCAGGTCCTGCGTGCTGCCGACGAGGGCAACGCGCTGGCCGCCGACACCTTGCTGCGGATCGCCGTCACCCGGCTGCTGCGGCTCAACGGCGGCCCGCTGCCGCAGCGGGCCGTGCGGACGGCGGGGGCTCGGGTCGCCGCACGCGCGCGTGCCGTGCTGGAGGAGCGGATGGCCGGGCCGCCGACGCTGGAGACGCTGGCGGGTGACCTCGGGACCAGTCCGTTCGCGCTGCTGCGGGCCTTCCGGGACGCCTACGGGATGCCGCCCCACGCCTGGCTGACGGACGCCCGGGTGCGGCGGGCGCGGCGGCTGCTCGACGCCGGGACGGCGCCCGCCCAGGCGGCCGTCGCCGTGGGCTTCACCGACCAACCGCATCTGAACCGGCACTTCGCACGGATCGTCGGCGTCCCTCCGGGGGCCTACCAGCGCGAGCGCAAGAACGTACAAGACGCCCGGCCGCCGTCCCCGTAGCGTCCGGGACGTGGCAGAACAGACAGCTCTCGCAGACACAGGAGCCGATGACGGAGGCAGGACCGACGCCGCCGTGGTCCGGGACGCGCTCGGAGTCGGCGTCGCCGTCGGACTGTCCGGGTTCGCCTTCGGGGTGACCTCGGCCGGCGGCGGGCTCACCCTGGGGCAGACCTGCGTGCTCAGCCTCCTGGTGTTCACCGGCGCGTCCCAGTTCGCGCTCGTCGGAGCGCTGGCGGCCGGAGGCAGCCCCTTCACGGCGGCTGCCGGCGCGTTCTTCCTGGGTGTGCGCAACGCCTTTTACGGGCTGCGCCTGTCGCAGGTGCTGGCCTTTCCGCGCCTTCTGCGGCCGTTCGCCGCGCAGTGGGTCATCGACGAGACGACGGCGGTCGCGCTCGCGCAGCCCACGCGGCGTGGTGCCCGGATCGGGTTCACCGTGACCGGGCTCAGCCTGTACCTGCTGTGGAACCTCACCACCCTGCTCGGCGCCCTGGGCGCCAAGGCCATCGGGGACACGGACGCGTGGGGCCTGGACGCCGCCGGGCCCGCCGTCTTCCTGGCCCTGCTCGCGCCGATGCTGAGGTCCGCCACCGAGCGCGCCGTCGCCGGGCTCGCCGTCGTCCTGGGGCTCGGGTTGCTGCCCGTGCTGCCCGCCGGTGTGCCCGTCCTGGTGGCCGCGCTGGCCGCTCCCGCCGTCCTGCTCCTGAAGGGACGCCGCGACGGCCGGGCGCCCGGTGACGTCACGGGGGAGGACCGTTGAGCACCTGGATCGCCATAGGCCTGACGGCTCTCGGCTGCTACGCCGTCAAGGTCGCCGGTCTGTTCGTCCCCGAAGGCGCCCTGCGGCGGCCGTTCGTCAGGCGGCTGGCGGCCTTGCTGCCGGTGGCTCTGCTGGCCGCGCTCACCGCCCAGCAGACCTTCGCCGACGGGCGCGCTCTGGTACTGGACGCGCGCGTGGCCGGTGTCCTCGCGGCCGCTGTCGTGCTGGTTCTGCGCGCCCCCTTCCTGCTCGTGGTGGCCGCGGGAGTGGTGGTGACCGCCGGGGTGCGGGCCATGGGCGGGTGAGGGGTGCGGGCCGTCAGCCGATGGAGCGGCCGTACGCCCGGAGGGCGCGCAGTGCCTCGATCGTCACCTGGGGGCGCGCCTCCAGGGCGATGCCCGGCGCCCACTGACGCCACTTGATCGGCCAGCCGCCGTCCTCCTGCTGAGCGGCCGCGAGAAAGTCCAGGGAGCGCTCCATCTCGTCGTCGGTGAACCACGCGCGCGCGAGCGAACTCGGCGTCCTCGCGTAGTCGTGCGGGAAGTGGTGCTCACCGGGGGCGTAGCCGGGCGCCACCGGGTAGGCGGCGAGATTGTCCGGGTCCAGTGCGGCCAGCCGGTGCTCGCGCACCAGACGGCCGAGCCGGTCGGCGGCCGCCTCCGCGCGCGGGCGGTCGGGAGCGGAGTCCAGGAAGGCCACGGCGGCCTCGATCTCGTAGGGGTGGGACTTCTCCAGCGAATCGATCGCCTGCCAGCAGAAGTCGGTGGCCCGGAACAGCCAGGCGTGCCACACCTCGTTGCGGTGCAGCAGTCCGACGACCGGCCCGGTGGCGAGCAGTTCGCTCGGCGGGTCGTCCACGATCGGCATGAAGGGGGCGGCGGGGTAGCCCCGCTGGCTGGGGTGGATCGCCGGCAGTGCGCCGTCCGCCGTCGAGACGGAGGTCAGGTAGCGGCACACCCGCTCCACGCGCTGGCCGCCGCAGCGCCCGATGGAGTCCAGGACGCGCAGTGCGTGCCCGGTGTGCAGCGGCTGGCTGACCGGGCCGCGCAGGTCGGGCTCCAGGGCGTGGCCGTATCCGCCGTCCTCGTTGCGGTAGGCGTCCAGGGCGGTCTCCACCGGGTCGGCGCCGCCGTTCAGGAAGTGGTGGGCGAAGAGGCGCTGTTCCAGCACGCGCGCGGTGAGCCAGACGAAGTGCTCGGCGCGGAAGAGCGGGGAGCGCGCCGGGGGTGTGACGGGGAGTGGGGAAGCTCCGGTTTCGGACATGCGACAGACCGTAGGGCGGAAAGCGGTCTCGACAAGCGGTCACGTCTCAGGCCACCCCCAGGGGCGGGATACTGGAGGCATGCGGTTGACGGTCTTCTGGCAGCGGATGGCGGATCACTTCGGCTCGGGGTACGCCGACACCTTCGCGCGCGACCACGTGATGACGGAGCTGGGCGGGCGCACGGTGCACGAGGCGCTGGACGCCGGCTGGGACGCCAAGGACGTGTGGCGTGTGGTCTGCACGGTCATGAACGTTCCGCGCGAGAGGCACTGATCGGTCACGAAGATCGCAGGGCGGGAGATGATTGTCGTACCCGTGGGCGAGACTTGAGCCGTGGCACCCACTGACGAGACCGAGCCGCCCGCCCGGCATGCCTCCCCGTTCGGCACGACGCCGCCCGACCGTCCCCCGGCCGACGGCGCCGTCCCCGGCGCGCGCATGCCGCGCTGGCTGCCGCGGGCCGTGGTGCTGGTGCTCTCCCTGTACGCCGCCTTCCAGCTGGGCACTTGGGCGTTCCACCAGCTCACCGGCCTGCTGATCAACATCCTCATCGCGTTCTTCCTGGCCCTCGCCATCGAGCCCGCGGTGAGCTGGATGGCGGCGCGCGGGATGCGCAGAGGGCTGGCCACCGCACTCGTCTTCCTGGCCGTGATGATCGCGGCCGCGGGCTTCGTCACCCTGCTCGGCTCGATGCTGGCGGGCCAGATCATCAAGATCGTCGAGGACTTCCCCAACTACCTCGACTCGGTCATCAACTGGGTCAACGCGCACTTCCACACCCATCTGAAGCGGGTGGACGTCCAGAAGGGGCTGCTCCGCTCCGACTGGCTGCGCAACTACGTGCAGCACAGCGCCACGGGCGTCCTCGACGTGTCCGCCCAGGTCCTCGGCGGACTCTTCCAGCTGCTGACGATCACGCTGTTCTCGTTCTACTTCGCCGCCGACGGGCCCCGCCTGCGCCGCACGATCTGCTCGGTACTGCCGCCCGCCCGGCAGGCCGAGGTGCTGCGCGCCTGGGAGATAGCCGTCGACAAGACCGGCGGATACCTGTACTCGCGCGGACTGATGGCGCTCATCTCCGGCATCGCGCACTACATCTTGCTGCAGATCCTGGGCGTGCCGTACGCGCCGGTGCTCGGGGTCTGGGTGGGCCTGGTCTCGCAGTTCATCCCGACCATCGGCACCTACCTCGCGGGCGCCCTGCCGATGCTGGTCGCGTTCACCGTCGATCCCTGGTACGCGCTGTGGGTGCTGGTCTTCGTCGTGGTCTACCAGCAGTTCGAGAACTACGTGCTCCAGCCCAAGCTGACCGCGAAGACCGTCGACATCCATCCCGCCGTCGCCTTCGGCTCGGTCATCGCCGGCACCGCGCTCCTCGGCGCGGTCGGCGCGCTGATCGCCATTCCGGCGGTCGCCACGCTGCAGGCGTTCCTGGGGGCGTACGTGAAGCGGTACGCGGTCACGGACGACCCCCGGGTGCACGGGCACCGGCGCGGAGGCCCGGGGCCCGGACTCCTCACGCGCGCCAGACAGCTCCGGGTGCGACGGCCGGAGGACACGCCGCTGGAGGAAGAGCCCGAGGGCAGCTCTTCCTGAAGAGTCCGACGCCGGCTCTTGCCCAGGGGCCGAGACCGGCCCTTTCTGACGATCCCGAGGACGGTTCGTCCCTGCCGGGGTCCACGTTTCCCGCCGCGCTGGGGCGGACGTCTGCCTCGTTCCCGGCTCACCTCCGGCCCGCCACGCGACCGTGGACGTAGTCTCGGAGGTGCCGCGTGATGCGCTTGACACAAAAATCGAACATCTATTCTTATGGAGGCTCCGGCAAGCCTCTCGACGGGTGATTCGAACCGTTTTCAACGGATAAGAACCCGAGTTATCCACAGGCCGGACGGGCGTCGGGGCCCATTGTCAGTGGCAGGCGTTAGCGTCTTTGACGTGAAGCGATCGACTCAAGCAAATCGGGTGGAACCCATGGCAGGAACCGACCGCGAGAAGGCCCTGGATGCCGCGCTCGCACAGATTGAACGGCAGTTCGGCAAGGGCGCCGTGATGCGCCTCGGCGAGCGGCCGAACGAGCCCATCGAGGTCATCCCCACCGGGTCGACCGCGCTCGACGTCGCCCTCGGCGTCGGCGGCCTGCCGCGTGGCCGTGTGGTGGAGGTCTACGGACCGGAGTCCTCCGGTAAGACCACGCTGACCCTGCACGCGGTGGCCAACGCGCAGAAGGCCGGCGGCCAGGTGGCCTTCGTCGATGCGGAGCACGCCCTCGACCCGGAGTACGCGAAGAAGCTCGGCGTCGACATCGACAACCTCATCCTCTCGCAGCCGGACAACGGCGAGCAGGCCCTGGAGATCGTGGACATGCTGGTCCGCTCCGGTGCCCTCGACCTCATCGTCATCGACTCCGTCGCCGCGCTCGTCCCGCGCGCGGAGATCGAGGGCGAGATGGGCGACAGCCACGTCGGTCTGCAGGCCCGTCTGATGAGCCAGGCACTGCGGAAGATCACCAGCGCGCTCAACCAGTCCAAGACCACCGCCATCTTCATCAACCAGCTCCGCGAGAAGATCGGCGTGATGTTCGGCTCGCCGGAGACCACGACCGGTGGCCGGGCGCTGAAGTTCTACGCCTCGGTGCGCATCGACATCCGTCGCATCGAGACCCTGAAGGACGGCACGGAGGCGGTCGGCAACCGCACCCGCTGCAAGGTCGTCAAGAACAAGGTCGCGCCGCCCTTCAAGCAGGCCGAGTTCGACATCCTCTACGGCCAGGGCATCAGCCGCGAGGGTGGTCTGATCGACATGGGCGTGGAGCACGGCTTCGTCCGCAAGGCCGGCGCCTGGTACACGTACGAGGGCGACCAGCTCGGCCAGGGCAAGGAGAACGCGCGCAACTTCCTGAAGGACAACCCCGACCTGGCCAACGAGATCGAGAAGAAGATCAAGGAGAAGCTCGGCGTGGGCGTGCGGCCGGAGGAGCCGACGGCGGAGCCGGGCGTGGACGCCGCGGCCGGCGCTGCCGCGGACGACGCCGCGAAGACGGTGCCCGCACCGGCGGCCAAGGCGACCAAGGCCAAGGCCCCGGCCGTCAAGAGCTGATCCCGTGACACGGCGAACCGACTGGGCGGAGTACACCCACCCCGACGCACCACGCGGTCGGGGTGGGAGAGACGACGGGGGTTTTGCCGGTCCGGGCGGCGAGGCGGACGGGGAAGGGACGTGGCAGGACGCGGACGGGGGACACGGCCGCGCCGGCGCGTACGGAACGGGGTCGTCGTACGGCAGCGGGAAGTCGTCGTACGGCAGCGGGAAGTCGTCGGACGGAGATAGCCCGTACGGGGACGGTCCGTACGCGGATGGTTCGTACGGGGACGGTCGGTACGGCGAGGGTTCGTACGGCGGGGAGTGGCCGGGTGAAGGCCCGGCGGGGTCCGGGCACGCTGGGCACGAGGTGGCCTCGGCCGACGGAGGTCCGCGCCGCCGAGGCGGCCGGACCAGTGGCGCGGGCGGCTCCCGAGGGCGTCGCGGGCGACGCGGCGGAGAGCCGTTCGGTGAGGACGGGGGTTCCTCCTCCTTGTCGAGGGCCGAGCGGGAGGAGCCGCCCGCGGACCCGGTGGAGCGGGCACGGGCGATCTGCCTGCGCCTGCTCACCGGGACTCCGCGCACGCGCAAACAGCTCGCGGACGCCCTGCGCAAGCGGGAGATCCCGGACGAGGCGGCCGAGGAAGTGCTGTCGCGATTCGAGGAGGTCGGGCTGATCAACGACAGCGCGTTCGCGGACGCCTGGGTGGAGTCCCGGCACCATGGCCGCGGGCTTGCCCGGCGGGCCCTCGCTCAGGAGCTGCGCACCAAGGGCGTGAACTCCGAGCTGATCGACGTGGCCGTCGCCCGGCTCGACTCCGAGCAGGAGGAGGAGACCGCGCGCGAACTCGTCGCCCGCAAGCTGCGCTCCACTCGCGGGCTCGACCGCGACAAGCGCCTCCGCCGCCTTGCGGGCATGCTCGCCCGCAAGGGCTACTCCCAGGGCATGGCCCTGCGCGTCGTCCGGCAGGCGCTGGAGGAGGAGGGGGAGGACACGGAGTTCCTGGGAGACGAGGGGTACTGACAGGGGCGCGACTCCTCGCCCCGGGTGCCGTCCGATCGTCCCCCGGAGCTCCGGGCCGGCCCTGCCCCTACGATGTCACCGGCAACCCCGCCGCCCTCCACGCCTGGAAGCCCCCGATCAGATCGGTGGCGCGAGACAGCCCCAGGGTGTGCAGCGATGCGGCGGCGAGGCTCGACGCGTAGCCCTCGTTGCAGATCACCACGACGCGCAGATCGTGGCCGGTGGCCTCGGGGAGGCGGTGGCTGCCCTGGGGGTCGAGCCGCCACTCCAGCTCGTTGCGCTCGACGACGAGCGCGCCGGGGATCAGGCCGTCCCGCTCCCGCAGGGCCGCGTACCGGATGTCCACGAGTACGGCCTCGCCCGCCCGCGCGGCGGCGTACGCCTCCTCGGGCCCGATCCGCTCGTACCCCTCGCGGACCCGCTCCAGCAACTCGTCGATGCCCACGGGCCGTTCGTTCGCGCCGCTCACTGCCAGTCCTCCGGACGCTCGACCTGCTCCAGCCGTAGGACCTGGCCCACGCGGCTGTAGCGGCGGATCTGCGGGAGCGGCGGGTAGTAGGCGTGGACGGAGATCGCGTGCCGGTCGGTGGACTCGTTGAGGACCTCGTGCACATGGTGGCGGCCGAAGGAGCGTCCCTTGCCCGCCGGCAGCCGGCGTTCCCGGTCCACGTCGTCGGCGAGTTCAAGGGTCCGCCAGCCGTCGGCGGGCAGTCGGGCGGCGAGTGCGTTCTCCTTGAGCTCACCGGCCGCGGTGACGAAGGCGCCGACGGACTCGGCGTGATCGTGCCAGCCGGTGCCCGTCCCGGGCGGCCAGCCGATCAGCCAGGCCTCGCTGCCGCCGGGCCCCACCAGGCGCACCCAGGTGCGGCCCTCGGGATCGAGCGGAAGTGAGGCGATCAGCTCGGCGTCGGCGGCCGTGCGCCGCACGAAGTCGAGGAGGTCGGCCTGCGTCGGCGCGGAGACCGAGGCCGCCGAAGCCGTCGTAGGCACGGGGACAGAAGGGGAGACAGACACGGGGCACCGTCCTGAGAAGTGTTCGCGGAGAGCGCGCGGCGGCTCCGGAACAGCTCGAAAGCGGCGCGCGCGAGAAGAAGAGGGACGCGAATTCAGCAGGACGGACGACACACGCAGCCCGCGTAGCGGACGAGGTCCATATGGACCCTCCGCCACAGGCGCACACAGGTGTCGGTCATGGTCGGGAGTAGACCATGGCGGTGCGGGCCGGTCAACTCACCGTCACTATGTGGACCGCACAGTGACGGCGAGCCCCGCGGCGCGCCACCGGCTCGACGTCGGTGCACGCCCGCGCCCACTTCAGCGCATGCCCGCGTCCCTCACCGCGCCCCCGCGCTCGCCCCCGCCCCCGCTCCCGCCTCGGACCCCGCATCGGCCTCCGTCTTCGCCGGGTCGCCCAGTGTCGCCTCCGCCGCCGCGTACAGGTCGGCCGGGCGTACCCCGCCGAAGGCGGTGACCAGGTGGCCGTCGGGGCGTACGAGGAGGACGGAGTGCGCGGCGGCACCCGGGTAGCTCTCGGCGACCAGCAGTTCGGCCGGGTGCGGCAGTGCGGCCACGGCGGCCGCCAGGCGGGGCATGACGCCGGCGGTCACCCAGTGCTTGCGGTCCCACACGCCCGTGCCCGGCGCGACGAGGACGACCAGCAGGGCTCCGCGTCCGAGCCGGTCGCGCAGCTGGACGAAGGTGCCGTCCTCCGCGGTCACCCGCACGTCGGCGACCGGCGCGCCGGGCTCCGTGTCGACCGGCACCTCGCCCTCCAGATGCCGGGGCGCCAGCGGCGAGAGGGCGTATGCCCCCGGCGCGCCGAGTGCCCCGCGCCCGAGGTGACCGTCCGTGAGCAGTGCGTCGGCGCCCCGGGCGGAGCCGGGGACGTAGGCGCGCAGTGCTCCGGCGCCGCGCAGCAGCGGCAGCACCTGGTCGGCGGCGCGCAGCCGGGCGGCGACAGCGCCGCGCCGTTCCGCCTGGTAGCTGTCGAGCAGCGCCTCGTGCGGACCGTGGTGCCAGGCCAGGGCCAGCTTCCAGGCGAGGTTGTCGGCGTCCCTGAGCCCTTCGTCGAGCCCCTGGGTGCCGAGCGCGCCCAGCAGGTGCGCGGCGTCCCCGGCGAGGAAGACCCGGCCGGCCCGCCATCGGCGGGCGAGCCGGTGGTGGACGGTGTGGACGCCGGTGTCGAGGAGTTCGTACGGCGGTGTGGAGCCCCCGGTCCAGCCGGCCAGCGTCTCCCGGATGCGGGCCAGCAGCAGCTCGGGCGTGACCAGGTCCTTGCCCGGTGGCAGCAGCCAGTCCAGGCGCCACACCCCGTCCGGCAACGGGCGCCCGGTGATCTCCCCGCCCGACGGCCCGGACGTCCGCCACGGCGGCATCCGATGGAGCAACGCCCCCTCGAAGGGAAGGTCCGCGCGCAACGCCGCCACGGCGTGTCGCTCCACCGCGGTACGGCCGGGGAAGCGGATGTCCTGGAGCTTGCGCACGGTGGAGCGGACACCGTCGCAGCCGACCAGGTAACTGCCGCGCCACCATGTGCCTTTCGGGCCGCGGGTGTGGGCCGTGACGCCCGTGGGTTCCTGCTCGACGGTGTCGACGCGGCTGTCGGTGGCGATCTCGACCAGCGGTTCGCCCGCCAGGGACTCGCGCAGGGCGCCGGTCAGGACGTGCTGGGCGATGTGCAGGGGAGCGGGGTCGGTGTCGTCGTCGAAGGTGATCTCGCGCATCACCTGCTTGCGCCGCAGCGACCGCCATCCGGTCCAGCGCGCGCCGGCCTCGTCGACCGGCAGACCGGTCAGCCGCTGCATCAGGGCGGCGGTGTCCTCGCGCAGCACGACCGTGCGCGCCGGACGCGGTTCGTCCTTGCCGGGGCCCTCGTCCAATACGACGGAGGGCACCTCCTGACGCGCCAGCGCCAGGGCGAGCGTGAGCCCGACGGGCCCCGCTCCGACGATGATCACCGGGTCCACGGCGCGGCGCCCCCTGCCCGCGATGGTGTCCTGAGGGACGTATGTGAACAGGAAGTCGGAGCAGGGTGCACGATCACAGAACGTATGCAACCCATTGTCGTTGTTTGCGTCAAGTGACGGAGGCAGTGGCGATCACGCCACTGCCTCCATGTGGGTCAAGCCAATTGAGTGATCATCAGCTCATACGGAGGACGCGCCGGTCCCAAAACCGCCGCCGACCGCGGCGGGGTTCATCTCCACCTGGTCCTCCGACAGGACCGCCCCCGTGCTCCGCTTGCTGCGGCGCAGCCTGCCCTCAAGCCAGCTCGCGAAGCTGGTGAGGATGAAGTTCACCACGATGAAGATGATCGCCACGCCGATGAAGCTGGGGATGACGTTGGCGTAGTTGGCCGCGAACGTGCTGCGGGCGTTCAGCAGTTCGGTGTAGCCGATCATCACGCCGCCCAGCGCGGTGTCCTTCACGATGACGACGAGCTGGCTGACGATGGCGGGCAGCATGGCCGTGACCGCCTGCGGGAGCAGGATGCTGGTCATCGTCTGGCCCTTGCGCAGGCCGATGGCGTACGCGGCCTCGGTCTGGCCCTTGGGCAGGGCGAGGATGCCCGCGCGGACGACCTCGGCGAGGACGGAGGCGTTGTAGAGCACCAGACCGGTGACGACCGCGTACAGCGGCCGATCCTCGGTGGTGACGTTCGTGGAGCGGGCGAAGAACTCGTTCGCGAACAGCATCAGCAGCAGAACCGGGATCGAGCGGAAGAACTCGACCACGACGCCGGCCGGTCCGCGCACCCACCGGTGGTCGGACAGGCGTGAGATGCCGAAGAAAGCGCCCAGTGGAAGGGCGATGACCATCGACAGCGCGGCGGCCTTCAGGGTGTTGCCGAGGCCCGGCAGCAGATACGTCGTCCACGCCTCCGACGTGGTGAACGGCTCCCACAGGCTCCACTTCAGCTGGCCCTTGTCGTCCATCTTCTGCCAGACCCACCACAGCACCAGGCCGAGCAGGAGGACGAAGACCACCGAGAGGACGACGTTGCGCCGCTTGGCCCGGGGGCCGGGGGTGTCGTAGAGAACGGAGCTCATCGCTTCACCGCCAGTCGCTTGCCCAGCCAGCCGAGGATCAGGCCGGTGGGAAGGGTCAGTACGACGAAGCCGAGGGCGAAGACCGCGCCGATGAGCAGCGTCTGGGCCTCGTTCTCGATCATCGTCTTCATCAGGGCCGCGGCCTCGGCGACACCGATCGCGGCCGCCACCGTGGTGTTCTTGGTCAGCGCGATCAGGACGTTGGCCAGCGGGCCGATGACCGAACGGAACGCCTGCGGCAGCACGATGAGGCGCAGGGTCTGGCTGAAGCTCAGCCCGATGGCACGGGCCGCCTCCGCCTGTCCGAGGGGCACGGTGTTGATGCCCGAGCGCACCGCCTCGCAGACGAACGCCGCGGTGTAGGCGACGAAACCGAGCACCGCCAGCCGGAAGCCCTGGATCTTGAAGTCGGTCGCGCCCATGGTCACGCCGAAGATGTCGGCGAGACCCAGCGAGTTGAAGACGATGATGACCGTCAGGGGGATGTTCCGGACGATGTTGACGTAGGCGGTGCCGAATCCGCGCATCAGGGGGACCGGACTGACCCGCATCGCCGCCAGGAGAGTGCCCCAGACCAGGGAGCCCAGGGCGGAGACGACGGTCAGTTTCACCGTCATCCAGAACGCCCCCAGGACGTCATAACCATGAAGAAAGTCGAACACGATCTCCCGCGCTTCCGGGTGTGTGGCGTACGAGGAGGGCGAGGCCCTGTGCCGGGCGCGCCGCCGCCGTGATCGCGGCGGGCGGCGGCGCGCCCAGGGTCCCTGCGGGGCCGGGGGTCCGGGCCCGTGCCTTACTTGACGATCTGGCCGATCTTCGGCGCCGGCTCGTACTGGTACTGGGCCGGGCCGAAGTTCTTCTTGACGTCCTTCTCCCAGGTGCCGTCGCTGACCATGCTCTTGAGGGCGTCGTTGATCTTGTTGAGGGTGGCGGTGTCACCCTTCTTCACGCCGATGCCGTAGTTCTCGTTGCTGAGCTTGAGCCCGGCGAGCTTGAACTGGCCCTTGTACTTGTCCTGCGCCGCGTAGCCCGCGAGGATCGAGTCGTCGGTGGTCAGCGCGTCCACGGCCCCGCTCTGGAGGCTGGCGACGCACTCCGAGTAGCCGCTGTTCGTCTTCAGGTTCGCCTTGGGGGCGATCGTCTTCTGGATGTTCTGGGCCGAGGTGGAGCCGACCACGGAGCACAGCTTCTTGCCGTTGAGGTCCGTGCCCTTGGTGATCGTGGAGTCCTTCTTGACCAGCAGGTCCTGGTGGGCCAGGAAGTACGGGCCGGCGAAGTCGACCTTCTGCTTGCGCTCGTCGGTGATCGAGTACGTGGCCGCGATGAACTTGACGTCGCCGCGCTGCAGCGCGTTCTCACGGTCGGCGCTCTTGGTCTCGACCCACTCGATCTGGCTGGGCTTGTAGCCGAGCTTGCCCGCCACGTACGTCGCCACGTCCACGTCGAAGCCGGAGTAGGTGCCGTTGGGCTCCTTCAGACCGAGACCGGGCTGGTCGAACTTGATGCCGATCTTGATCTTCTTGCCGCCCCCGGAGGAACCGCCGTCGTTGTTGTCGCTGGACCCACAAGCCGTGGCGGCCACGGCGAGGGCGAGGACGGCGGCCGAGGCGGCGGTGACCTTGCGGAGCTTCATGATGAACATCCTTTGGCTGGTGAAAAGAGAAGGCCGTCGGAGAGAAGGGCCGTCGTGGGCGGAGGGGCGGGCCGTCAGTGGTGCAGGATCTTCGACAGGAAGTCCTTGGCACGGTCGCTGCGCGGGTTGCTGAAGAACTGGTCGGGCGCAGCCTCCTCGACGATCCGGCCGTCCGCCATGAACACCACGCGGTTCGCGGCCGATCGTGCGAAGCCCATCTCGTGCGTGACGACGATCATGGTCATGCCGTCGCGGGCGAGCTGCTGCATGACCTCGAGGACCTCGTTGATCATCTCGGGGTCGAGGGCCGAGGTCGGCTCGTCGAAGAGCATCACCTTCGGGTCCATGGCCAGGGCGCGTGCGATGGCGACGCGCTGCTGCTGACCGCCGGAGAGCTGCGCGGGGTACTTGTCGGCCTGCGCTGCCACGCCGACCCGGTCGAGCAGGGTGCGGGCCCGTTCCTCGGCCTTCTTCCTGTCGGCCTTGCGGACCTTGATCTGGCCGAGCATCACGTTCTCGAGCACGGTCTTGTGCGCGAAGAGGTTGAAGGACTGGAAGACCATGCCGACGTCCGCCCGCAGCCGGGCGAGCTCCTTGCCCTCCTGGGGCAGCGGCCTGCCGTCGATGGCGATCGTGCCCGAGTCGATGGTCTCCAGACGGTTGATGGTGCGGCACAGCGTGGACTTACCGGACCCCGAGGGCCCGATGACCACGACGACCTCGCCGCGTGCGATCGTCAGGTCGATGTCCTGGAGTACGTGCAACGCGCCGAAGTGCTTGTTGACGCTCTTCAGGACGACCAGTTCGCCGGTCGCGGCCACGTCCTGCTTGGCCACCGATACTTCGGTCATCGCTATCGGGCTCCGTCCTCCTCGGTTTCGGAGGACAGTAGTGACCCCGTTCCACCAGCGTCATTACATCTGAGGGGAATCTGAGCATCACGATCCGATAGCAATCGGACACGTGTCGTAGCACTTGGAGCAGGGCGCATATCGGCCGGGTAACTAAAGCCTGGCGCAACCGGAACCCACTTGACTGCGTCCTCGTCCATCAGCGTGACTGCCTTGACGCATACGCGTGTGGGCGCGCGTTCCTATCCATCCTGTTCGTACGGCCGATGAACCGAAGGGGGCCCGGATGAGACTGCTCCTCGTCGAGGACGACAACCATGTCGCCGCCGCACTCTCGGCGGTTCTGGCACGGCATGGCTTCGACGTCACGCACGCGCGCAGCGGCGAGGAGGCCCTTCAGGCGCTGGTCCCGGAGGGTGACGGTTTCGGTGTCGTCCTGCTCGACCTCGGCCTGCCCGACCAGGACGGCTACGAGGTGTGCGGCAAGATCCGTAAGCGCACCAGCACCCCGGTGATCATGGTCACCGCCCGCTCCGACGTCCGTTCCCGCATCCACGGCCTCAACCTCGGCGCCGACGACTACGTGGTCAAGCCGTACGACACCGGGGAGCTGCTCGCCCGGATCCACGCCGTCAGCCGGCGCACCGTCCACGAGGACGCCGGCTCCGGCGAGGACAGCACGCTGCGCCTCGGTGCCGTGCTCATCGAGCTGCCCACGCGCCAGGTCACCGTCGACGGTTCGGTCGTGCAGCTGACCCGCAAGGAGTTCGACCTGCTCGCCCTGCTCGCGCAGCGCCCCGGGGTGGTCTTCCGCCGTGAGCAGATCATCAGCGAGGTGTGGCGCACCAGCTGGGAGGGGACCGGACGCACCCTGGAGGTGCACGTCGCCTCCCTGCGCGCCAAGCTGCGCATGCCGGCCCTGATCGAGACCGTACGCGGCGTCGGCTACCGGCTCGTCGCCCCCTCCCCGTAGCGTGCACGGGTGCGTACCCGACTCCTCCCGCTGCTCATCGTCCTGATGGCGGCCGTGCTGCTCGCGCTCGGCATCCCGCTCGCCGTGAGCGTCGCCGCGGCCCAGCAGCAGAAGGTGGTCGTCGACCGGATCGACGACACCGCGCGTTTCGCGGCCCTCGCCCAGTTCGTCACCGACGCCTGCAGCTCGACGCGGACCTCCACGGACGAACGCCTGCAGACCCTCGGCAGCGAACTCACCAACTACTACGGCGTCTACGGCATCCGAGCCGGGGTGTTCTGCCGCACCGACATCCCCATGGCAAAGGCGCCGTCGGACTTCTTCCTGCCCGGCTCCGGCGAGGTGCGCGACGCGTTCGACGAGGCGAAGCTCAGCCGCCGCAGCCATGACCCGAAACAGGTGTGGCCCTGGCAGCGCCACCGCCTCGTCGTCGCCTCGCCGGTCATCCGGGACGGCGACGTCGTCGCGGTCGTCGTCACCGACTCGCCCACGGGACCGCTGCGTTCGCGGATCCTGCAAGGCTGGCTGATCATCGGTGCGGGCGAGATCGCCGCGATGCTGCTGGCCGTCGGCGCCGCCCTGCGGCTGACCGGCTGGGTGCTCAAACCCGTGCGGGTGCTCGACGCCACGGCGCACGAGATCGCCAGCGGGCGGCTGAAGTCCCGGGTCGCGGCCGCCGGCGGGCCACCGGAACTCAGGCGGCTGGCCCGGGCGTTCAACGAGATGGCGGACAACGTCGAGGACGTGCTGGAGCAGCAGCGCGCCTTCGTCGCCGACGCCTCGCACCAGTTGCGCAACCCGCTCTCGGCGCTGCTGCTGCGCATCGAACTGCTCGCGCTGGAACTGCCGGAGGACAACGAGGAGATCGCGTCGGTCCGCACCGAGGGCAAGCGCCTCGCCGAGGTCCTCGACGACCTGCTCGACCTGGCCCTGGCCGAGCACACCGAGGCCGACCTGAGGGTCACCGACATCGGCGCGCTGACCGCCGAGCGCGTCGCCGCCTGGACCCCGACCGCCGACGCCAAGGGCGTACATCTGGTGGGCGACTGCCCGCCGACCACCGCCTGGGCCGACCCCGTCACCCTCTCCAGCGCCCTGGACGCGGTGATCGACAACGCGCTGAAGTTCACGCCGGAGGACCAGAGCGTGGAGGTGAAGGTCGCCTCGAACGGCAGCATTTCGACCGTCGTCGTCAGCGACCACGGCCCTGGCCTGACCGACGAGGAACTCGCCCGCGTCGGCGACCGCTTCTGGCGCAGCGGCCGCCACCAGAACATCAAGGGCTCCGGCCTCGGCCTGTCCATCTCGCGCGCCCTGCTCGAGGCGGGCGGCGGCTCGATCTCCTACGACCACCACGAGCCGCACGGGCTGACGGTGACGGTGTCGGTGCCGAGGAACGGTCCTACGGCTTGACCGAGCGGTAGTAGCGCCGGGCGCCCTCCTGCAGCGGCAGCGGGTCGGTGTAGATCGCGGTGCGCAGGTCCACGAGCTGCGCGGAGTGGACCTCCTTGCCGATGACGTCCCGGCTCTTGATCACGGTGCGGGTCACCCACTCGGTGAGCCGGGTGTCCACGTCGTCGCGTGTCACGAGGAGGTTGGCGACCGCGATGGTCGGCACGGCGATCCCGTTCTGGATGCTGGGATAGGCCGACTCCGGCATGTTGGTGGCGCGGTAGTAGTGGGCGGCGCCGCCCTGGGCGTGCAGCTTGGCGACGAGATCGGCCTTGATGGGCACGAACCGGAAGGTGAGGCCGTCGGCCAGCTTCGCCAGGCCCCTCGTGGGCACTCCGCCCGACCAGAAGAAGGCGTCGATGTCCCTCTTCTTCAGCTTCTCGGGTCCCTCGTCGATGCCGTCGGCGAAGGGGGTGATGTCCTTGCGCGCGTCGATGCCCGCCGCCTTCAGTACGCGTTCGGCGATCAGCCGTACGCCCGAGCGGGGCGGCCCTATCGCCACCTTCCTGCCTCGCAGGTCCGCGACCGACCTGACGGGGGAGTCGCGGGGCACGACGAGCTGGACGTAGTCGTCGTACAGCCTCGCGACACCGCGCAGCCGGGCCGCCCCCGGCCCGTGGCCGAGTTCGTAGGTCTCCACCGCGTCGGCCTGGGCGATCGTGAAGTCCGATGTGCCGGTCGCCACCCGCCGGACGTTCTGCTGCGAGCCGTCACTGGTCTGCAGCCGCACCTTGAGCTGCGGCATGTCCCGGTCGAACGCGTTGCTCAGCAGCCCGCCGTACTGCTGGTAGACCCCGGCCTCCGCCCCGGTGCTGAACTTGATCGTCCCGCTCGGCGGGTCCTCGCCCAGCGGCAGCAGCCACCACAGCAGCAGCCCGAGGACGACGAGGCCGGCGGCCGCGCCCTGCAGGGCCCGGTGCCTGCCGATGCGGTGGAAGACGTGGGACATGCGGGCGATCCTGCCAGCCGGGACGCGCTGCTGACCAGGGCGGAGCCGGCAGAAGGGAGCGGACGTGACGGTCAGTGGCGATCGCTACAGTCGCCGTATGAGCTCATCGCCCGCCGACCTGGTCCGCCGGTTCCACCTCGCCTTCGGTCTGGACGCCCGCACCACGCCCACCGAGGTGTCGCCCGCGCTGGCCGCCCACCGCGGCGAACTGCTGGCCGAGGAGGCCGCGGAGGTCGCCGAGGTCGCGGTGACCGGACCGCTCGACCGGCTCGCCCACGAACTGGCCGACGTGGTCTACGTGGCGTACGGCACGGCCCTGGTGCACGGCATCGACCTCGACGCGGTCATCGCCGAGATCCACCGCTCCAACATGACCAAGCTGGGCCCCGACGGCAGCATCGCCCGCCGCGCCGACGGCAAGGTCCTCAAAGGGGAGCACTACCGGGCGCCGGACGTGTCCGGGGTGCTGCGGCGGCAGGGCTGGATACCGGGCGGGCAGTGAGCCGCGGGGTTCAGGTCCAGGCGTCCCAGTCGCCGTCGAGGCCGGCCGCGTCCAGGAAGAGCAGCTCCGTCGCGTCGAGTGACTGCTCGCCCTGTCCCGCGGGGGCGGACAGCGGCTGCTCGGCCCAGATGCACTTCCCGGTCGGGGTGTAGCGCGCACCCCACCGGCCGGTCAGCGCCGCGATCAGCTGCAGTCCCCGGCCTCCTTCGTCGGTCTCCGACGCCCGGCGGATGCGCGGCATCGTCTGGCTGCCGTCGTAGACCTCGCAGATCAGCTCGGCGCCGTGCAGCAGCCGCAGCCGGACCGGGCCCCTGGCGTGCCGGACGACGTTGCCGACGAGCTCGCTGACCAGGAGTTCCGTGGTGGGGACCAGGTCGTCCAGCTCCCAGGCGGCGAGCTGCTCGCGGACGTGTCGGCGGGCCAGACCGGCCGCCCGCGGGTCCTGGGGCAGCGGCCAGGAGGCCATCCGGTCCGCCGGCAGGGCGTGCAGCCGGGCCACGAGGAACGCCGCGTCGTCGGCCGCCTGCTGCGAGGGCGGCAGCAGACCGGCCGTCAGCGTGTCGCACAGCCGCTCCAGGTCCGTGGCCGTGCCGTCCCGGTGGGCGGTGCCCAGCAGCCGGGCCAGTTCCGCCATGCCCTCGTCGATCTCCCGCTTCGCCGACTCGACCAGGCCGTCGGTGTACAGCACCAGAAGGCTGCCCTCGGGCACCTCCAGCTCGACCGTCTCGAAGGGCGGTTCCGCGGCCCCGAGCGGCGGATCGGCGTCCGGCTCGGGGAAGTGCACGGTGCCGTCGGGACGCACCAGGGCGGGCGGCGGATGCCCGGCGCGGGCCAGCGAGCAGCGCCCGGTGGTGGAGTCGTAGAGCGCGTACAGGCAGGTGGCGTACGACGCCTCGCCCATCCCGGCGACGATGTCGTTGAGGTGGCCCAGGATCTCGCCCGGCGGCAGTTCGAGGTCGGCCAGGGTGTGCACGGCGGTGCGCAGCCGGCCCATGGTGGCCGCCTCCGGCAGGCCGTGGCCCATGACGTCGCCGACGACCAGCGCCACCTGCCCGCCGGACAGCGGGATGATGTCGTACCAGTCGCCGCCCACGTCGGCGCCCTGCCCGGCGGGGAGGTAGCGGGCGGCGGCCGTGCATGCGGGCAGGTCGGGCAGCTCCTGGGGGAGCAGGCTGCGCTGGAGTTCGCGGGACCGGGTGTGCTCGGCGTCGTAGAGCCGGGCCCGCTCCAGGGACTGCGCCACCAGCGCGCTGATCGTGGTCAGCAGCGCGCGCTCCTCGTCGGTGAGCCGCCGCGGCCGGTCGAAGGACAGGATGCACACGCCGAAGGTGTTCCCGGACGCCGTCAGCGGCAGGAACGCCCAGGACTGCTTGCCGGCCCGCCCCGGCAGGTCGGCCATATCCGGGTAGCGCGCGGCGAACTCCTCGACGGAGGACAGGAACAGCGGGGTGTCGGACTCGGCCGGGTCCCAGCCGGGGTCCATGGGCGAGCGGAGACGGCCGTCGACGGAATCGAGGAAGTCGTCCGGGTAGCCGACGGCGCCGACGTGGTGGAGCCGGTCGCCCTCGATGACCTGCACCATGAGCCCGGTCGCGGCGAACGGCGGCAGCACGCGTGTGGCCACCGCGTCCACCACGTCCTGGGAGGTCGTCGCCTTGGCGAGCTCGGCCGTCAACTCGGCGATGCGCAGGGCGCGTTCGGCTGCGGACCGCTCGGCCGACTGGCGCTCCTCCGCCAGCCGCCGCTTCTCGGTGACGTCCTGGAAGTACAGCGTGCGCCCGTCCGGCCCGGGCACCACCCGCAGGTGGAACCGCTGCCCGGTCTCCGGCAGGTGCACATCGAAGCCGGCCGGCCTCTCCTCGGCGGCGGCCCGCAGACAGCGGGCCTTGAGGCCGGGTATCCGGCGGACGGAGGGCAGGGCCCACAGCAGACGGCCGAACATCTGCTCCTCGGAGAAGCCCAGCAGCCGCTCGGCCTCCAGGTTCGCGAAGGTGATCCGCCACTGGTCGTCCACCGCGAGGAAGCCGTCGCTCATGTGCCGCAGGGCCCTGCTGAGCGCGTCCCGGGTCCGCCGCGACTCGTTGCTCTCCCAGCCCACGCCGACCATCCGCAGCGGCTCGCCGCGTTCGTCGTACGTGGCCCGGCCGCGGGCCTGGGTCCAGCCGTACGTGCCGTCCAGGCGGCGTACCCGGTACTCGGCCTCGTAGACCGTGCCGTCGGCGATGGCCCGCTGGGCGGCCGCCAGGGTCGGGGCCAGGTCGTCGGGGTGGACGATCCGCATCCAGTTCTCGATCCTGCCCGTGAACTCGGCCGGCCGGGTGCCGTACAGCTCCAGCGCCGCCTCGTCCCAGATCAGGGCACCGGTGCGGATGTCCCAGTCCCAGGAGCCGACCCGCACCTCCTTCAGGGCGTCCCGCAGACGCTCGCCGGTCGGCTCCGACCGTTCGGGCCCGCTCGGCGGCGGAGCCTTGGCCATGCGGTCCTCGGCCCAGGCGACCAGGGCCCGCAGGAACTCCCACTGCTCCGGTCTGGGAGCACCCCGCTCACCCATCAGGACCGTCAGGGCGCCGATGCCGCGGCTCCCGCTGAACAAGGGGAGGGCGGCGTGACCGGTACCGGGCCACTCCTGCGGCGGCCCGGAGGCCGCCGACTCCAGCGGTACCCAGACACCGCCGCCCTGCCGCAGTGCGCGAGCCGGGGCCAGGGGGCCCTCCTGGTCGACGATCTCCCACGAGCGGATCAGGGCGGCCGGCAGGCCGACGGAGGACACCAGGCGCAGCGCGGACATCGGGCCGCGCAGATGGACGACCCCGCCGAGCGCGCCCAGCTCACCCACCGCGTGCTGGAGCGCCAGCCGGAACACCTCGCTCTCCGTGACTCCGGGAGCCACCGTGCCGAGAAGAGCGAGCCGCGCGTTCATGAGGGGAACTTATCGTTCCCGTTTTCGTCCGAAACCTCTTTCGGTGATTCCTGACGCCAGGTTCCCGTCGCCGGGCCGCCGACGGGTCTCACCGGAACGGCCGCCGCCTGAACATCACGACCCATCGGTGCGTATCCCTCATAGGGGTCCTCTCGCTCCAGATCGGGACAAGCCCGGCGGGTGGCGGGTGCCTCCGAAGGGGATGAGCCACATGGTGATCGCGAAGAAGACCGCACGAACGGCATTCCGCACGACGGCGCTGGCGTTCTCCGCCGCCCTCCTCGTCGCCGCCTGTTCCAGCGGCGGTGGCGGTGGCGGGAAGGCCTCGGACAGCACCGGCGCGGCCAAGGCCGGCTCGGGGACGAAGGTCACGGTGACGGAGACCGAGTTCGCCCTCAAACTCTCCCGCAACTCCTTCACCCCGGGCACCTACACCTTCACCGCCGACAACGCGGGCACGACCACGCACGCCCTGGAGGTGGACGGCCCCGGTGTCTCCGACGTGCGGACCAAGAACATCTCCAGCGGCCAGAACACGTCCGTGACGGTCACTCTGAAGAAGGGAACGTACGAGCTCTACTGCCCCGTGGACGGACACCGGCAGCTGGGCATGAAGACGGACCTCAAGGTCGGCTGAGCGCGCCCCGCCCGGCGAGCTGCGCAAGGGGCGGACGGGCGCCTCCGGGGACCGCCTACCCTTGACGCATGACCAGCAGCAGCGACCGGAGCCCGGCAGTGGACGTTCAGTCACCCAAGACCTACGAAGTGCGCACCTACGGGTGCCAGATGAACGTCCACGACTCCGAGCGGTTGTCCGGGCTGCTGGAGGACGCCGGCTACGTGCGCGCCCCCGAGGGCTCCGACGGCGACGCCGACGTCGTCGTCTTCAACACCTGCGCGGTCCGGGAGAACGCCGACAACCGTCTGTACGGCAACCTCGGCCGCCTAGCGCCCAGGAAGGCGTCCCGTCCCGGCATGCAGATCGCGGTCGGCGGCTGTCTGGCGCAGAAGGACCGGGACACCATCGTGAAGAAGGCGCCCTGGGTGGACGTCGTCTTCGGCACGCACAACATCGGCAAGCTCCCGGTGCTGCTGGAACGCGCGCGCGTGCAGGAAGAGGCGCAGGTCGAGATCGCCGAGTCGCTGGAGGCGTTCCCCTCCACCCTGCCGACGCGGCGCGAGAGCGCGTACGCCGCCTGGGTGTCGATCTCCGTCGGCTGCAACAACACCTGCACCTTCTGCATCGTCCCGGCCCTGCGCGGCAAGGAGAAGGACCGCCGCACCGGCGACATCCTGGCCGAGATCGAGGCCCTGGTCGGCGAGGGCGTCTCCGAGATCACCCTGCTCGGGCAGAACGTCAACGCCTACGGCTCCGACATCGGCGACCGCGAGGCGTTCAGCAAGCTGCTGCGGGCCTGCGGGACGATCGAGGGCCTGGAGCGCGTCCGCTTCACCTCCCCGCACCCGCGCGACTTCACGGACGACGTCATCGCCGCCATGGCCGAGACGCCGAACGTGATGCCGCAGCTGCACATGCCCCTGCAGTCCGGCTCGGACACGGTCCTGAAGGCGATGCGCCGCTCGTACCGGCAGGAGCGCTACCTCGGCATCATCGAGAAGGTGCGGGCCGCGATCCCGCACGCGGCGATCACCACCGACATCATCGTGGGCTTCCCCGGCGAGACCGAGGAGGACTTCGAGCAGACCCTGCACGCGGTCCGCGAGGCCCGCTTCGCCCAGGCGTTCACCTTCCAGTACTCCAAGCGTCCCGGTACCCCGGCCGCCACCATGGAGAACCAGATCCCCAAGGAGGTCGTCCAGGCGCGCTACGAGCGTCTCGTCGCCCTCCAGGAGGAGATCTCCTGGGAGGAGAACAAGAAGCAGGTCGGTCGCACCCTGGAGCTGATGGTCGCCGAGGGCGAGGGCCGCAAGGACGGCGCCACCCACCGCCTCTCCGGCCGCGCCCCCGACAACCGCCTGGTCCACTTCACCAAGCCCGACCAGGACGTCCGCCCCGGCGACGTCGTCACCGTCGAGATCACCTACGCCGCCCCGCACCACCTCCTCGCCGAGGGCGCCGTCCTCGACGTGCGCCGCACGCGCGCGGGTGACGCGTGGGAGAAGCGCAACGCCGCCGAGGCCGCCAAGCCCGCCGGCGTGATGCTGGGCCTGCCGAGGATCGGCGCGCCCGAGCCGCTGCCGGTGGCGTCGGGCAGCGGCTGCGGCTGCGACTGACGGGGGTCGCCGATGAACGCCGCTGCCTCGGGGTGACGCGGTGCGCCGGGGAGCGACCGACGTCGCCGCCGCGGCGTTACCCTGCCGATCATGCTTGTCGCCGCCGCCATCTGCCCCTGCCCGCCCCTCCTCGTGCCGGAGGTGGCCGCGGGCGCCGCTCCGGAACTGGACCGCGCGCGTGCCGCGTGCGCTGACGCGCTCGGCGTGCTCGCCGCCGCCCGTCCCGACCTGCTGGTGGTGATCGGGCCCGCGGGGCGCAGCGGGCGCGGCCCGCACCCCGAGGGCACGCCGGGGTCCTTCCGCGGCTTCGGCGTCGAGGTCGACGTACGGCTGGGCGGAGCCGGGGACGGGGAGCCGGGGCGTGAGCTTCCGCCCTCCCTCGCCGTCGCCGCCTGGCTGCTGGAGCGGACCGGGTGGTCCGACGCCCCGATCGAGGGACTCGGCGTGGGAGAACCGCTCGCGGCCGACCGGTGCGTCGAGGCCGGACGGGAGATCGCCGCCCGGGCCGGGCGGGTCGCCCTACTGGTGATGGGCGACGGCAGCGCCTGCCGCACCCTGAAGGCGCCCGGCTACCTCGACGAGCGCGCGGCACCCTTCGACGCGGACGTGGCGCGTGCGCTGGGCGCGGCCGACGTGGCGGCGCTCGAGGCGCTCGACGCCGACCTGGCCCACGAGTTGCAGGCTTCGGGCCGCGCCCCCTGGCAGGTCCTCGCCGGCGCGGCCGAGGGCGCGGACCTCGCCGGAGCGCTGCTGTACGAGGACGCGCCGTACGGGGTGGGGTACATGGTGGCGACCTGGTCGTGAGGGCGGTCACCTGGTCGTGAGGGCGGCGCCACGGACGGGAAACGGCGGACGGCCGAAGACCCCTCGGGCCCGCGGCCGTCCGTCGGTGTGCCGTGTCGTTCAGGAGGGCGGCTCGGTGGGGGACTCCGGCGGCGTGGTGCCGGCGCCCGTGCCCGCGTCGCCCTGGCGCGCGAGTCGGTCCACGGCGTCCTTGGCCTTGCCGGTCCCGGTCCGGATCCGGTCGCTGTACTTGCCCTTGGTCTTCTCGTCGACCGCCTTGGCGGCCTTGTCGAGACCGTGCGCGATCGTGCCCCCGTGCTGCTGCGCGAGCCCCGAGACCTTGTCCTTCGCCGGGGACAGTCTGACCTTCAGGTGGTGCAGGAGACCCATGGTCCGCCCTTCTCGTCAGCCCGGGCCAGGTGCGCCCCTCGGCACACTCGCGCGCGGCCCGGTCACGTGCGGGCGCCCTCGCCGGCCTCGCTGTCGGCCGTCGCCTCGGCGGACTGCTGCTGGGGGATCTCGACACCCACGTCCGAGCCGGCCTCGCCGTCCTCGCCGTCCTCGGCAGCCGTGGGCTCCGTGGACTCCGTCGCGGTCCGCTCGTCGGTGCCGGCAGGCCCCTTCGCCTCTGCCGCCTCCTCCGCCTCGGGCCCGGTCGTCCGTGCATCGGCCGACACCTCGACGGACGACGCCTCCTCCGTGACCTTCGACCTCCGAAGTAGCCGTGCGAAAACGCCCATATCCACTCCATACGCTACTCGTGCGGGGGAAATCCCGCGGTGCCCGGTGCGTCCGATTGCGCCACCGGGAGCGCCGCCTCCCGGAGACCGGCGGCGAGAACCACGCAACGGGCAACGACCCCGGCCCCGTAGCGTCACGCAACTCGTTCGAGGAGACCCTTCAGGGTTTGCGAGACTGGTCCGGTGAGCACCGCACCCCCCGCCCCCCGGGTCATCGCCGTCGTCGGACCGACCGCGGCCGGAAAGTCCGATCTGGGCGTCTTCCTCGCCCAGCGCCTGGGAGGCGAGGTCGTCAACGCCGACTCCATGCAGTTGTATCGAGGGATGGACATCGGCACCGCCAAGCTGACGCCCGAGGAGCGCGGCGGCGTTCCGCACCACCTCCTGGACATCTGGGACGTGACGGTCACGGCGTCCGTCGCCGAGTACCAGCGGCTCGCCCGCGAGCGCATCGACGCCCTGCTCGCCGCGGGCCGCTGGCCGGTCCTCGTCGGTGGCTCCGGCCTCTACGTCCGCGGCGCCGTCGACAACCTGGAGTTCCCCGGCACCGACCCCGAGGTCAGGGCCCGGCTGGAGGACGAGTTGACGCTGCGCGGCTCCGGCGCGCTGCACGCCCGCCTGGCCGCCGCCGACCCCGGGGCCGCGCAGGCGATCCTGCCGAGCAACGGCCGTCGTATCGTCCGGGCCCTGGAGGTGATCGAGATCACCGGCAAGCCCTTCACCGCCAACCTGCCCGGTCACGACTCGGTCTACGACACCGTCCAGATCGGCGTGGACGTCGCCCGCCCCGAACTCGACGAGCGCATCGCCCGCCGGGTGGACCGCATGTGGGACGAGGGGCTCGTGGACGAGGTGCGCGCGCTGGAGGCGCGGGGTCTGCGCGAGGGGCGCACGGCCTCCCGCGCGCTGGGCTACCAGCAGGTCCTCGCGGCGCTCGCGGGGGAGTGCACGCTGGAGGAGGCGCGGGCCGAGACCGTACGTGCCACCAAACGCTTCGCGCGCCGCCAGGATTCGTGGTTCAGGCGCGATCCGCGGGTGCACTGGTTGAGTGGGGGTGCGGCGGATCTCACAGAACTTCCTGACCTTGCACTGGCGTTGGTCGAACGACCGGTCACAGCCTGATCACGTCATGGCATCGGGACGCTCCGGCTGCCGTCCGGGCCTCCGGCGCCGTGCCATCATCGAGCTTCGATCGACCAAGTGGAGTCCTAGTTGGGAGGGCGCGTGGCGATGGAGGCCGGCCCTCGCGACACCGCACAAGGCACCGAGCCCCGCACTGCGGTCAGCGGTGCACCGGAGCAGGACGCGGACCGTCTGAGCCCCGACGGGCCCGACGACACCCAGGGCGGTGTGACCGCAGACGGTCCCGAGCCCGAGGAGATGTTCGCGGGCGGCCCGGAGGTCGAGGTCGAGCTGCGTCCGCAGCGACGGCTGCGCATCTGGCAGCTCGCGCCCATCGTGGCCCTGGCCGCGGTCGGCTCCCTGATGTTCGCCTTCCCGCTCGCCTTCGACTTCGGCGACAGCGGGGCCGTGATCGCCATGCTGGGGCTCCTGATCTGCTCCTGCGCGGCGGGCTGGGGCATGATGGCCGCGCGCCGCGTGGGTTACACGTGGCCCGGGTTCCCGCAGCGCGGCTCCGGCCGCAGACCGGACTGGCGGGTCGTCCTGGCCTACGTGGTCCTGGTCGCCGCGGTGGTCGTCCTGGCGGTCTGGCGCGTGGCCCGGCTGCGCTAGAGCTCCCCTTCAGGGGTGCGGGGGAACTGCGCGACCAGCCCCCCACGGGGCCCGCGGGACTGCGTCCGAACACGCCTCCCCGGCCCGCGGACATCCGCGGGACCACAGCCCCCCCCACGTGTCACCGGCCCCGGTCTGCACGCGGCCCTCCCGTACGATCGGGACATGAGCACGCGCACGCCCATCGCCTTCCTCAAGGGTCACGGCACGGAGAACGACTTCGTGATCGTCCCGGACCCCGAGAACGCCCTCGACCTGCCCCCGGCCGCCGTCGCCGCCCTGTGCGACCGCCGCGCGGGCATCGGCGGTGACGGCCTGCTGCACGTGGTGCGCTCCGCCGCGCACCCCGAGGCGCGGGACATGGCGGCCGAGGCGGAGTGGTTCATGGACTACCGCAACGGCGACGGCTCGATCGCGGAGATGTGCGGCAACGGCGTGCGCGTGTTCGCGCGCTACCTGCAGCGCGCCGGCCACGTGGCCGAGGGTGACCTCACGGTGGCCACGCGCGGGGGCGTGAAGCGCGTGCACATCGCCAAGGACGGTGCCGTCACGGTCGGCATGGGCAGGGCGCGGCTCCCCGAGGGAGACGTCACGGTCAGCGTGGGCGAGCGCAGTTGGCCCGCGCGGAACGTGAACATGGGCAATCCGCACGCGGTCGCGTTCGTCGAGGACCTCGCGCACGCGGGCACCCTGTTCTCCCCGCCGCCGTTCAGTCCCGCCTCCGCCTACCCGGACGGGGTGAACGTCGAGTTCGTGGTCGATCGCGGCCCCGGCCACGTCGCCCTGCGCGTGCACGAGCGCGGTTCCGGCGAGACCCGCTCCTGCGGCACCGGCGCGTGCGCGGTGGCCGTGGCGGCCGCCCGCCGGGACGGCGCCGACCCGACGGTCACCGGGACGCCGGCCACGTACACCGTCGACGTGCCCGGCGGGACGCTCGTGATCACCGAACGGCCCGACGGCGAGATCGAGATGACGGGTCCGGCGGTGATCGTCGCCGAAGGGGAGATCGATTCCGACTGGCTGGAAACGTTCGCCTCCTGAACGGGTGAGGCTTGGGATCGTAGGCCGACGCGCCTGGTGGTGCAGGAGTCAACTACCGGGGCGGCTGTCCGGCGTTCACTTGCACGGACGCCCGCCCGTCCCGTGGCGCGAAACCGTAAACCTCGAAACCGTCGCTCGAATGGGTGATCCGTTTCACGCTCGGCGAGAGGCGGTCGGACGCACGTGATGGGCTCGGTAGCATCAAGCACCGGCCCGGACGGGGGACCGTTGCCGCCCCCTGAGCCGTGTCCGCCCTGGGGCACCCCGTCCGCCGGTCCACGCAGCCGGAGGTGCCCATGAGTGCGGAGGCCACGAACCCTGCGACGCCAGGTTCGGTAGCAGGCCCGGCGGCCCGCTGGCGCGCGCGGATCGATCTGCGCCGCCTCGGCCGCGCCGCGCTGTACGGCCCCGCCGCCCGCGACCGCCTGCCCGACGCCATCGGCCACGTCGTCGACGCGCACCGCGCCCACCACCCGAACGCCGACCTCGACCCCCTGCGCCGCGCCTACGTCCTCGCCGAGTCCTCGCACCGCGGCCAGATGCGCAAGAGCGGCGAGCCGTACATCACGCATCCCCTCGCGGTGACGTTGATCCTCGCCGAACTCGGCGCGGAGACCACCACGTTGACGGCGTCCCTGCTGCACGACACCGTCGAGGACACCGATGTGACGCTGGATCAGGTGGGCGAGCAGTTCGGCGAGGAGGTGCGCTACCTCGTCGACGGCGTCACGAAGCTGGAGAAGGTCGACTACGGCGCCGCCGCCGAGCCCGAGACCTTCCGCAAGATGCTGGTCGCCACCGGCAGCGACGTCCGCGTGATGTCGATCAAACTCGCCGACCGTCTGCACAACATGCGCACCCTCGGCGTCATGCGCCCCGAGAAACAGGCCCGCATCGCCAAGGTCACCCGGGACGTCCTGATCCCGCTCGCCGAACGGCTCGGGGTGCAGGCACTCAAGACCGAGCTGGAGGACCTGGTCTTCGCCATCCTCCACCCCGAGGAGTACGAGCACACACGCGAGTTGATCGTCGACAACGCCTCCCGCGCCGACGACCCGCTCGCCGAGATCGCCGACGAGGTCCGCGGCCATCTGCGCGAGGCCGACATCCCGGCCGAAGTCCTCATCCGGCCACGGCACTTCGTCTCCGTCCACCGCGTCGCCCGCAAGCGCGGCGAGCTGCGCGGCACCGACTTCGGCCGGCTGCTGGTGCTGGTCAACGAGGACGCGGACTGCTACGGCGTCCTCGGCGAGCTGCACACCTGCATGACCCCCGTCGTCTCGGAGTTCAAGGACTTCATCGCCGTACCGAAGTTCAACCTCTACCAGTCGCTGCACACGGCGGTCACCCGCGCGGACGGGCAGGTCGCCGAAGTCCTCATCCGCACCCACCAGATGCACAAGGTCGCCGAGGCCGGCGTCATCGCGCTCGGCAACCCGTACGCGCCCGCCGCCGACGACCCGGCCGACGGCGAGCGCGTCGACCCCACCAAGCCCGGCTGGCTCTCCCGCCTCCTGGACTGGCAGGAGGCCGCGCCCGACCCCGACACCTTCTGGTCCACGCTCCGCGAGGACCTCGCCCAGGACCGCGAGATCACCGTCTTCCGCCCCGACGGCGGCACCCTGGGCCTGCCCGAGGGCGCCACCTGCGTCGACGCCGCCTACGCGCAGTACGGCGAGGACGCCCACGCCTGCATCGGCGCCCGCGTCAACGGCCGCCTGGCGACCCTCAGCACGGTCCTGAAGGACGGCGACACCGTCCAGCTCCTCATGGGTCAGGACCCGGCCTCCGAGCCCTCCAGGGAATGGCTGGAGCACGCCCACACGCCCGCCGCCCGGATCGCCATCCAGCGCTGGCTGGCGACCCACCCCGAGGCGGACGCGCCCCAGGAGAGAGACCGGCGCTCGGCGGCCCCCCGGCCGGCTCCCGAAGGGGCCGTCGCCCCGCCCACCCCCGACGTCGTCGTCGACCAGCCCGGGGCCACCGCGCGTCTCGCCGGCTGCTGCACCCCCGTACCGCCCGACGAGGTGACCGGCTTCGCCGTGCGCGGCGGCGTGGTCACCGTCCACCGCGTGGAGTGCGCCGCGGTGGCGCGCATGAAGAGCGGGGGGCGCGCCGAGGTCGGCGTGCGCTGGGGGGAGACCAGCGAATGCCGGGTCACGCTGCTCGCCGAATCGTTCGGCCGCCCCCATCTCCTCGCCGACCTCACCGAGGCCATGGCCTCGGAGGGCGCCGAGATCGTGTCGGCCACCATCGAGCCGCCGGACCGGCAGCGCGTGAAGCACTCGTACACCGTGACCCTCCCGGACGCGGCGCTCCTGCCGGGCCTCATGCGGGCCATGCGCAACGTACCCGGCGTGTACGACGTGAGCCGGGCGCAGCCGCAGACGCCCGGCGCCTGAAACCCGCAGGACGCCCCGACCACCCCTTCGGGTGGGCCGGTCGCGCGCCGTCGCCGCCACGCGCGCGTGCGCTGGTAGCGGTGATGCATGCTCCTCACCCCCCGCAGGCGTCGCCTGAAGGCGACCGCGCTCCTCGCCTCGGCCGTGTCGGTCTGCCTCCTCGCCGCGAGCGCCCCGCCGGCCCCCCTGGGCGTCGGCGACCGCCTCTTCCCGTACCTCGGCAACCCCGGCTACGACGTGGCGTCGTACGACCTGTCCTTCACCTATTCCGGCTCCCACGACAAGCCGCTGCAGGCCGTCACGACGATCGACGCCTGGACGACCGAGGACCTGGACCGGATCAACCTCGACTTCGCGCACGGCAAGGTCGAGTCGGTCGAGGTCGACGGCGAACCCGCCGGCTTCGCCACCGCCGGCGAGGACCTCGTCGTCACCCCCGAGGACTCGCTGCAGCAGGGCAGCTGGACCCGCATCACCGTGCGGCACAGCAGCGACCCCACGGCACCCGGCGGCGAGGACGGCGGCTGGGTGCGCACCGCGGACGGCCTGGCCATGGCCAACCAGGCCGACGCCGCCCACCTGGTCTTCCCGTGCAACGACCACCCCTCCGACAAGGCGATGTTCACCATCCGGATCACCGCCCCCGACGGCTACACCGCCGTCGCCAACGGAGTGCCGACTGGCGTCGACCGCGTCGGCAGGAAGACCACCTGGACGTACCGCACGCAGCACCCCATGGCCACCGAGCTCGCCCAGGTCTCCATCGGGCGCTCCACCGTGCTGCGCCGCAGGGGCCCGCACGGCCTGCCGGTGCGCGACGTCGTGCCCACCAAGGACGTCAAGGCGCTCGAACCCTGGCTCGCGAAAACCCCCGACCAGATCGCCTGGATGGAGAAGAAGGTCGGGCCGTACCCCTTCGAGACCTACGGGCTGCTCATGGCCGAGGCCTCCACCGGCTTCGAACTCGAGACGCAGACGCTCTCCCTCTTCGAGAAGGAGCTCTTCACCGAGCCCGCCTACCCCAAGTGGTACATCGAGTCGATCATGGTGCACGAGCTGTCCCACCAGTGGTTCGGCGACAGCGTCAGCCCGCGCACCTGGTCCGACCTGTGGCTGAACGAGGGACACGCGACCTGGTACGAGGAGCTGTACGCCGAGGAGACCGCGCACCGGCCCATGGACACGCGCATGAAGGCCGCGTACGGCGCCTCCGACCGCTGGCGCGCCGCCGGGGGGCCCCCGGGCGCCCCCAAGGCCCCCGCGCCCGGCCAGAAGATCAGCATCTTCCGCCCCAACGTCTACGACGGCGCCGCGCTCGTCCTGTACGCGCTGCGCCAGGAGATCGGCCGGCCCGCCTTCGAGCGCCTGGAGCGCGACTGGGTGCGCCTGCACCGCGACGGCACGGCCGGCACCGCGGACTTCGAGCACCTCGCCTCCCGGATCTCCGGCCGCGACCTCGGCGGCTTCTTCCAGGCCTGGCTGTATGGCGCGAAGACCCCGCCGATGCCGGGTCACCCGGACTGGAGGGCCACCCCGCCCGTCAAGGCCACGCCTGGGAAATAAGGCGGTGACGAGACGTGGCGTACCGTGCGACCATCTTCGGGACGGCCGGGACGGCGGCACGGGTCGCGGGAATCTCCCGGGGTACCAGAACGTTGTCCACTGTGACCGCCGCTATCGGCATCCCCATCGACGTAAGGATCCAATGACCTCCTCTTCATCCCCTTCCCAGGACACGCAGCGATTCGCGCACTCATACGCCGAAGGTCTTCGGGCCGATGCCCTGATGGAAGAGGACGTCGCCTGGAGCCACGAGATCGACGGAGACCGGGACGGCGAGCAGTTCGACCGCTCCGAGCGCGCGGCCCTGCGCCGCGTGGCCGGCCTCTCCACCGAGCTCGAGGACGTCACCGAGGTCGAGTACCGCCAGCTCCGCCTGGAGCGGGTCGTGCTCGTCGGCGTCTGGACCTCGGGGACCGCACAGGACGCGGACAACTCCCTCGCGGAGCTCGCCGCACTCGCGGAGACCGCCGGCGCGCTCGTGCTCGACGGCGTGATCCAGCGCCGCAGCGAGCCCGACGCGGCGACCTACATCGGTTCCGGCAAGGCCGTCGAACTCAGGGACATCGTCCTGGAGACCGGCGCCGACACCGTCATCTGCGACGGTGAGCTCAGCCCGGGCCAGCTCATCCACCTGGAAGACGTCGTCAAGGTCAAGGTCATCGACCGTACGGCCCTGATCCTCGACATCTTCGCCCAGCACGCCAAGTCCCGCGAGGGCAAGGCGCAGGTCGCGCTCGCGCAGATGCAGTACATGCTGCCCAGGCTGCGCGGCTGGGGTCAGTCCCTGTCCCGTCAGATGGGCGGCGGCAAGGGCGGCGGCCTCGCCACCCGTGGCCCCGGTGAGACCAAGATCGAGACCGACCGGCGTCGGATCCGCGAGAAGATGGCGAAGATGCGCCGGGAGATCGCGGACATGAAGACCGGCCGCGAGATCAAGCGCCAGGAGCGCAAGCGCAACAAGGTGCCCTCGGTCGCCATCGCCGGCTACACGAACGCGGGCAAGTCCTCGCTGCTCAACCGCCTGACCGGCGCCGGTGTCCTGGTCGAGAACGCCCTGTTCGCGACCCTGGACCCGACCGTCCGCCGGGCGGAGACACCGAGCGGCCGCCTGTACACGCTGGCCGACACCGTCGGGTTCGTACGGCACCTGCCGCACCACCTGGTCGAGGCGTTCCGCTCCACCATGGAGGAGGTCGGCGAGTCCGACCTGATCCTGCACGTGGTGGACGGCTCGCACCCGAACCCGGAGGAGCAGCTGGCAGCCGTGCGCGAGGTGATCAGGGACGTCGGCGCCATCGACGTACCCGAGATCGTCGTGATCAACAAGGCGGACGCGGCCGACCCACTGACCCTGCAGCGGCTCATGCGGATCGAGAAGCGGTCGATCGCCGTCTCGGCCCGCACCGGCCAGGGCATCCAGGAGCTGCTCGCGCTCATCGACAACGAGCTGCCCCGGCCGTCCGTGGAGATCGAGGCCCTGGTGCCCTACACCCACGGCAAGCTGGTCGCCCGGGCCCATGACGAAGGCGAGGTGATCTCCGCGGAGCACACCCCGGAGGGCACCCTGCTCAAGGCGCGGGTGCACGAGGAACTGGCCGCGGACCTGCAGCCGTACGTCCCGGTCCCCACGGTCTGACGCCTGGCCCGAAGCCCGAAGGCCCGCCCCCTGCACAGGGGGCGGGCCTTCGGCATTCCGGTGTCGGTGCCGACCTTGGCTTACTGACCGGCGAACTTCTTGCTCACCGAGTCGTAGACGCCCTTGGCGACGTCGCCCAGCCGCGGACCGGCCAGCCAGCCCGAACTGACCGGGCCGATCGAGGTGTTGGAGACCAGCGCCGGCTTGCCGTCCGAGCCCGTCTCCACCCAGCCGCCGCCGGAGGAGCCGCCGGTCATGGTGCAGCCGATGCGGTACATCGTCGGGTCCGTGGAGTTGAGCGACAGCCGGCCCGGCTTGTCCGTGCACTGGTACAGCAGTTGGCCGTCGTAGGGCGCGGCGGCCGGGTAGCCGGTCGCGGTGATGCCGGAGACCTTCGGCACGGCCGGGGCGTTGAAGTCGACGGGCAGCGCCGAACCGACCGTCTCCTCCAGCGACTTGCCGTTGCCGCCCTTCTCCGGGGTCACATGGAGCACGGAGTAGTCGTACGAGGCGCCGTCACCGCCCGTCTCGCCGCCCTGCTCGATCCACTGCTGGGAGGTCTTGACCCAGTCCGCCCACCACACGCCGTAGGGGGCGACCTCGTCCCGGGTGGCGCCCCGCAGCTGGGCGGCCGTCCGGCCCGAGTCGTTGTACGACGGCACGAAGGCGATGTTGCGGTACCAGCCGCCCTTCTTGCCCGCGTGTACGCAGTGACCGGCCGTCCAGATCATGTTGGACTTGCCCGGGTGGGCGGGGTCCTCGACCACCGTCGCCGAGCAGACCATCGTGCCCTCGGGGGAGTCGAAGAACACCTTGCCGGCCGTCGCCGCGTTCGCGTGGTACCTGGGCGCCACGGCCCTCGCGGTCACCGGCGCGGGCGTCGGGTCGGTCACGCCCTGGTCACCCGAGAGGTCGTTGCTGTCGACGCTCTTGCCGGGGTCGTCGGCGCGGCGCATCCGGTCCGCGTCCCACAGGCCCTTGATGATCGGGTTGATGAACTCGTCGGCCTGGCGCAGCCACTCGTCCTTGTTCCAGTTCTTCCAGGCGCCGTGCTTCCACTTGTCGATGTCGATCCCGTGCTCTTTGAGCCTGTTCCTGATGTCGTCCGGGATCTTGATCTTGCCGTCGCCGCCACTGCCGGTGTAGGTCGCGGAGGCCGAGGCCTGGCCGTCGGCCTTGTCGCCATCGGAGTCGCAGGCGGTCGCGGTGAGCGCAAGCGCCGAGGTGAGAGCGACAGCGGTGAGAACGCGGGAGGTTCCGCGACGCGCACCCCCGTCTCGCCGGATGCGGAACGACGGCCGTATGGATCGCATGGTCGGAGACTCCCCCTGAGAAGAACGAACGGGTGCCGAACCGCCCCGCCGGACAGGCGCCTTGGACTGGTCCGGCGTGTGCCCGTGGGCTGGTTCGGCGTGTGCCTTGGAACGGCACCACACACTATGCGCTCGCTGTGGGGGACTTCCGACGGTACGGCAACGGTTCCGTCACGGTAAGGATCTTGGACCGACCCGTAACCCGTTGCGCGAGCGGGGGTTGTAGCGGTGGGGGTCCTGCTGTTCATGGGCGGTCCCCTGTGCCTGTGCGGCGGAAGGACAGCGAGTCGTGGCCGAGTCTGCGTGCGAGGGGAGTGCGTCGGAGGGCGGCGCGGCCGGTGGCCGGGCGGCCGCCGGGAGGCCGCCGGTGCCGGTGCCGGTCCGGACGGCGCACTCCGCGTATCCGGCGTATCCGGCGTATCCGGCGCAGCCGACGTTTCCAGTGCGCCGGGAGCGCTCGGAGCACCCCGAGCGCCAGGAGCGCCCGGGCCTTTTGAGGCGGCAGCCAGCGCGCGAGCCGGCCGCGCGCACCTATGCGCGGGCCCTGCCGATCGTGCCCGTCCGCGCCCGGGGGCTGACCATCGAGGGCGCCGACGGCCGCCGCTACCTGGACTGCCTCTCCGGGGCGGGAGCACTCGCCCTGGGGCACAACCATCCCGTGGTGCTGGAGGCGATCCGCAAAGTCCTGGACTCCGGCGCGCCCCTGCACGCACCCGACCTCGCGACACCGGTGCGGGACGCCTTCGTCGCCGAACTCTTCGGCACCCTGCCGCCGGAATTCGCCGGCCACGCGCGCGTGCGCTTCTGCGGGCCGGGCGAGACGGACGCGATGGAGGCCGCACTGCGGCTCGTGCGTGCCGCGACCGGCCGTACCGCGGTGTTGCACCTGACCGGTTTCCACGACGGCACGTCCGCCGAGGCCCCGGCAGGAGCCGAAGGAGTCTGGCGTGACGCCGAACTCGCCGTCCCCGGAGCCGGGTCCGCCCTCGACGGCCCCGAGCCGGGTACGCCACGGCCGGCCGGAGTGATCCTCGATCCCGTCGGGGGCGCCGACGGAGTCGTCCCGATCTGCGACGCCTGGACGCGACGCATGCGCCGGATCACCGCCGACCGTTCCGTGCCCCTGATCGCGGACGAGACCCAGACGGGCGTGGGCCGCACAGGGACCTTCTGGGCGGTGGAGCACAGCGGCATCACTCCGGACGTGATGGTCCTCTCCAAGGCCGTCGGCGGCAGCCTCCCGCTGTCCGTGGTGGTCCACCGCGACGACCTCGGCGCCGGGGGTCCCGGCACCGCGCCGGGCACCTTCCACGGCAACCAACTCGCCCTGGCCGCGGGGACGGCCACCCTTGCCCACGTCCGCGAGAACGCCCTCGCCCCCCGCGCGGCCACCCTCGGTGCCCGCATGCTCGACCGGCTTCGCGATCTCGCACGGGAGGTCGCGTGCGTCCGGGACGTGCGGGGGCGGGGCCTGATGATCGGCGTGGAGTTCGCGGACCCGGAATCGGCGGGGTCGAGCCCGTCGGCGGACGCGGACTCCCGCACGCCGGGCACACCGCCGCCCGCCTCCGAACTGGCGGACTCCGAACTGGCGGACTCCGTACGGCGCGCGTGCCTGCGGCGCGGCCTGATCGTCGGCCTGGGCGGCCGGCACCGGAACGTCGTACGCCTGCTGCCGCCGCTGACGATCAGCGACGAACAGGCGGCCGCCGTCCTCGACCGGCTCGGCGACGCGGTGCAGGCAGTGACCCGCGCCCACGGACGCGCGTTCGTACCACCAAGCCGATAGGGCAGGCAGGGCGGCAGCACCCGGCTCGTCACCGCGCGGGCCAGAACCACCGAAGAGGACCACGTGAACACCACCCCCGCATCCGGCACGGACATGCACACCCCCGCATCCGGCACGGACATGCACACCCCCGGCCCGGCCCCCTCCGACGACCCGACGACGGAACGAGTCCCCGAACAGCGGGCCTCGCCCACCGACGGCAGGCCGCCGGAGGCGGGCGGCCGGGGCGACGCCGATTCCGTGGACGCGCTGAAGCGGACCGGAGTCGATCACGACCCGCTGGAGCACGGCGACCCCTCGGTCGTGGCCGACGTCGCGGCCGTCGAGAATCTGCTGCGCTGCTGGGTGCGCGAGACCGGCGTGGTGGTTCCGTACGGCGGCGTCCTGCGCCTGCCGCTGCCCGCCAGCGGCACGGAGTTGCGCGTACCGGTCCGGCACTGGTCCCCGACGGGATGGCATCGCTTCGGCCTCCCGCGCTTCGACGGAGCCCCCGACCGGGTCCCGCCCGCCGACGCCGTCACGGTCGCCGCGCTCCTCGCCAGGGAGGCAGCCCCCGACGCCGCCGGGGCCGTGCCGGCGAGCGCGCAGGGAGCCGCCGGGTGCGATCTGGTGGCCCGAGTCGCCGACTCCGTCCGCCGTACCACCGCCTTCGTCCGCGAGCGCAGGGACGACCCCGCCGACGGCCCCGACCTCTTCCTCGCGGCAGAGCAGGCACTGCTCCTCGGGCACCCGTTCCACCCCACCCCCAAGAGCCGTGAAGGTCTCTCCGAGGCCGAGGCCGGCCGGTACTCACCGGAGTCGCGCGGTCGCTTCCCCCTGCACTGGCTGGCGGTCGCCCCCGACCTGCTCGCCACGGACTCGGCCTGGACCGAGCGCGGCCGTCCCGTCCCCGCACCGGTGCTCACCGCCCGCCTCGCCGAAGCCGAGTTGCCGCTGCCGGACGGCTTCGCCGCTCTTCCGCTGCACCCCTGGCAGGCCCGTGCGGTCCGGCAACGGCCGGAGACCGCGGCCCTGTTCGACGCCGGGCTGCTCCGAGACCTCGGCGCCCACGGAGCCGCATGGTGCCCCACCTCCTCCGTGCGCACGGTCCACCGGAGCGGCGCGCCCGCCATGCTCAAGCTGTCCCTGGGCCTGCAGATCACCAACTCCCGCCGCGAGAACCTCCGCAAGGAACTGCACCGCGGCGTCGAGGTCCACCGCCTGCTGCGCACCGGCCTCGCCCGGCAGTGGCGGGCCGCGCACCCGGGCTTCGACATCGTCCGCGACCCGGCCTGGCTCGCCGTCGACTTGCCGGACGGCGACCCTGTGACGGGTCTCGACGTGGTGATCCGGCACAACCCGTTCGCCCCCTCGGACGACGTCTCCTGCGTCGCCGGGCTCGTGTCCCCCCGCCCGCACGGGCGGCCGGGTGCCCCGGCGGACCATCCGTCCCTGCGGTCCCGGCTGGACCTGCTGATCACCCGTCTCGCGGGCAGGACGGGCCGCCCGCGCGGTGCCGTCGCCGCCGAGTGGTTCCTGCGCTACCTGGAACAGGTCGTCCGTCCCGTGCTGTGGCTGGACGCGGAGGCCGGGATCGCCCTGGAGGCGCACCAGCAGAACACGCTGCTCCTGCTGGACGCGGACGGCTGGCCCGCGGGCGGCCGCTACCGCGACAACCAGGGCTACTACTTCCGCGCATCCCGCCACGCCGAACTCGACGCCCGGCTGCCCGGCATCGGGACGCGCAGCGACACCTTCGTCCCCGACGAGGTCACCGACGAGCGCTTCGCCTACTACCTCGCGATCAACAACGTCTTCGGCCTCATCGGCGCCCTCGGCTCCCAGCGCCTGGCCGACGAGCGGTTGCTGCTCGCGGCCTTCCGCCGCTTCCTCGGTGAGATCGCCTCCGGTCCCGACCGGTTGCGCACCCCGCTGCCGGCCCGCCTGCTGGACTCGCCCGTCCTGCGCTGCAAGGCCAACCTGCTGACCCGGCTGCACGGCCTGGACGAACTCGTCGGCCCGGTCGACACACAGTCCGTGTACGTCACCTTCGCCAACCCCCTCCACCCGTCGTCACCGAGGAACCTGCCCCACCCCGCCTTCTGAGAGGAGCGTCGCGGTGCCTCCCACCGACGCCAGCGCCCACGCAGCCCCCGCCACCGACAGAGGCGAGGTCGCCGATACGTGCCCGGCCGAGAGCGGTATCGACGCGCCCCCTAAGCCCGCTAATTCGAAGCCCGCGAATCCGAAGCCCGCGAATCCGAAGCCCGTGACTCCGGAGCCCGTGACTCCGGAGCCCGCGACTCCCCAGCCGGTGGCCCCGGACCGCGAGGCCGCGGACGCGGCGGCCACGGACTGCGAGGACACGCTGGACCTGCGCCTGCCCGACGAACTGCTCGCCCTCCTCGCGGAGCAGGCCGGCCCGGACGAGGAGCCGAGGCCGGGGCCGGGGTCGGGGCCGAGGTCGAACGGTGCCGCGGCGTCGCGCCTCTCCACCGCCACGATCGATCACGGCCTTCTCGACGGGGTCGCCGAGTGGGGACCCGTCGGCACCCCGGTCGGTACCTTCCATCTGGTCCCGGTGGTCGTCGAACGGGACCTGCCGCTGATCAGCCGCTGGATGAACGACCCCGCCGTCGCCGCATTCTGGGAGCTGGCCGGTGCCCAGAGCGTGACCGGCGCGCACCTGCGGGCCCAGCTCGACGGCGACGGACGCAGCGTGCCGTTCGTCGGCGTCCTGGACGGCACGCCGATGAGCTACTGGGAGATCTACCGGGCGGACCTCGATCCACTGGCCCGGCACTACCCCGCGCGGCCCCACGACACCGGGATCCATCTGCTCGTCGGCGAGGTCGCCGACCGAGGGCGAGGGCTGGGCAGCGCGCTGCTTCGAGCCGTGGCCGACCTCGCCCTGGACAGGCGGCCCGCGTGCGCGCGGGTGGTCGCGGAACCCGCGCTGCGCAACATCCCGTCCTTCGCCGCCTTCCTGACCGCCGGGTTCCGGTTCTCCGCCGAGATCGACCTCCCCGACAAGCGGGCCGCCCTGATGGTCCGGGACCGGGCCCTGCGCGAGCTGCTGTGACGCGGTGCCGGGACCTGATCGCTTTTGGCGCACCGCCGCCTCGATCGACAGGCCCCGACCGATTCGGAGCGGTCCGGAGCGGTCGGGACCGAGCCGCATCGATCCAGCCTGATCCGATGCGAAACCGCGACGGGAGGTATCCGGTCTTGATCCCGCCCCTCGTCCCCGCCGTGATCACCCGTTTGTCAGTGCCGGGTCGTAGGGTGGTCGCGCTATGACGAAGCCCTCACTCCCCGAACTCCTGCATGCTGCCGTCACTGCCGTCGGCGGTACGGAGCGCCCCGGCCAGGTGACCATGGCCGAAGCCGTCGCGGAGGCGATCGACGACGGTTCCCATCTGCTGGTCCAGGCCGGCACCGGCACGGGTAAGTCGCTGGGCTACCTGGTGCCCGCGCTCGCGCACGGGGAACGCGTCGTCGTGGCGACGGCCACGCTCGCCCTGCAGCGCCAGCTGGTGGAGCGGGACCTGCCGCGCACGGTGGACGCGTTGCACCCCCTGCTGCGTCGCCGCCCCGAGTTCGCGATGCTCAAGGGCCGGTCGAACTACCTGTGCCTGCACCGCCTGCACGAGGGCGTCCCGCAGGACGAGGAGGAAGGGCTCTTCGACCAGTTCGAGGCCGCCGCGCCCACCAGCAAGCTGGGCCAGGACCTGCTGCGGATGCGCGACTGGGCCGACGAGACCGAGTCCGGTGACCGCGACGACCTCACCCCGGGCGTCTCGGACCGGGCCTGGGCCCAGGTGTCCGTCTCCTCCCGCGAGTGCCTGGGCGCCACGAAGTGCGCGTACGGCGCCGAGTGCTTCGCCGAGATGGCCCGTGAGCGCGCCAAGCTCGCCGAGGTCGTCGTCACCAACCACGCGCTGCTCGCGATCGACGCGATCGAGGGCGCCCCGGTGCTGCCGCAGCACGAGGTGCTGATCGTCGACGAGGCGCACGAACTGGTCTCCCGGGTCACGGGTGTCGCCACCGGCGAGCTCACCCCAGGGCAGGTCAACCGCGCGGTGCGCCGCGCCGCCAAGCTGGTCAACGAGAAGGCCGCCGATCAGCTCCAGACCGCCTCGGAGGGCTTCGAGCGGCTGATGGAGCTGGCCCTGCCGGGCCGCCTGGAGGAGATCCCGGAGGACCTCGGTTACGCCCTCATGGCGCTGCGCGACGCCTGCCGTACGGTGATCTCCGCGATCGGTGCGACGCGCGACAAGTCGGTGCAGGACGAGGACGCGGTGCGCAAGCAGGCACTGGCGTCGGTGGAGTCGGTGCACGACGTGGCGGAGCGGATCACGAACGGCTCCGAGTGGGACGTCGTCTGGTACGAACGCCACGACCGCTTCGGCGCCTCCCTGCGCGTGGCCCCCATGTCCGTCTCGGGTCTGCTGCGCGAGAAGCTCTTCGCGGACCGCTCGGTCGTGCTGACCTCCGCGACGCTGAAGCTGGGCGGCGACTTCAACGGGGTGGGTGCCTCACTGGGGCTCGCCCCGGAGGGCACCGAGGGTGAGGACCTTCCGAAGTGGAAGGGAGTCGACGTCGGTTCCCCCTTCGACTACCCGAAGCAGGGCATCCTCTATGTCGCCAAGCACCTCTCGCGCCCCGCGCGCGACGGTGACCGCGCGGACATGCTGGACGAGCTGACGGAGCTGATCCAGGCGGCCGGCGGCCGCACGCTGGGGCTGTTCTCGTCGATGCGGGCCGCGCAGCTCGCGGCCGAGGAACTGCGCTCCCGGATCCCGGAGTTCCCGATCCTCCTCCAGGGGGAGGAGACCCTGGGCGAGCTGATCAAGAACTTCGCGGCCGACCCGCAGACCTGCCTCTTCGGCACGCTGTCCCTCTGGCAGGGCGTCGACGTCCCCGGCGCCAGCTGTCAGCTGGTCGTCATGGACAAGATCCCGTTCCCGCGTCCCGACGACCCGCTGATGAGCGCCCGGCAGAAGGCGGTGGAGGACGCGGGAGGCAACGGCTTCATGGCGGTCGCCGCCACCCACGCCGCACTGCTCATGGCCCAGGGCGCCGGCCGCCTCGTAAGGGCGTCGGGTGACCGTGGCGTGGTCGCCGTACTGGACCAGCGGCTGGCCACCGCGCGATACGGCAGCTACCTGAAGGCCTCGCTGCCGGACTTCTGGTACACCACGGACCGCAACCAGGTCCGCAGGTCACTGGCGGCGATCGACGCGGTAGCGAAGCAGGCGGAAGCCGAATGAGCGAAGGCCGGTCCGTCGTCACGCCCTGACGGACCGGCTCCGGACAGTGCAGGGCCCCGGAACCGGCGCAGGGGTTCCGGGGCCCGGTCTGAGGGGGGCGGTACCCACGAGGAACCGCCCGCCGCGGCGATCAGACGCGCCGCAGCACGGCCACCACCTTGCCGAGGATGGTCGCGTCGTCGCCGGGGATCGGCTCGTAGGCGGCGTTGTGCGGCAGCAGCCACACGTGGCCGTCCTCGCGCTTGAAGCGCTTCACGGTGGCCTCTCCGTCGAGCATCGCGGCGACGATGTCGCCGTTCTCCGCGACGGGCTGACGGCGGACGGTGACCCAGTCGCCGTCGCAGATCGCCGCCTCGATCATCGAGTCACCGACGACCTTCAGGACGAACAACTCGCCGTCGCCGACCAGCTGGCGGGGGAGAGGGAAGACGTCCTCGACCGACTCCTCGGCGAGGATGGGGCCACCGGCGGCGATACGGCCGACCAGCGGGACGTACGACGCGGCCGGCTTGCCGGCGGTGTCGGTGGGCTGCACGGTGGCGCCCTGGTCGGAGCCGCGGACCTCGTAGGCGCGCGGGCGGTGCGGGTCACGGCGCAGGAAGCCCTTGCGCTCCAGTGCCATGAGCTGGTGTGCGACGGAGGAGGTGCTGGACAGGCCGACCGCCTGGCCGATCTCCCGCATCGACGGCGGGTAGCCGCGACGCTGCACCGAATCCCGGATGACCTCGATCACCCGGCGCTGCCGGTCGGTCAGCCCGGAGCTGTCGGCCCGGATCCCTGGAGGTCGGCCCGGCAGGGACCGCTTGTGCGCCTCTGGGTTCGCGGCTTCGTTCATCGCATGCACCGGCTCGAGTCGGCCCTGGGAGCGGTCCTGGGCAGTGATGGTGGCACTGTCTGCGGTGGTGGTCACGTCGGCCCCTCTCGATGGTCTCCCTGCCAGACAACGGTAGTTGCTTTCGAAAGGTTGCGCCAAACACACGTTCGAGTGAAAAAGTATGGATCGCCTGACTTGATCATGTGTCTGGGTGTATGGCTAACGCGTCACCTGGCGGACAAACAGGCGCATTGTTGTACTCTTCACCGCCGGGGTGATGGCCTCGCGGGTCGTCGACCAGTCTGCCATCCGGTATTCCGTCGACCGGGAACGGCCCCCCATCTGTGCGGGAGTCCCACGCCCTCTCCTTGCGGCGCCCACGGTATCTCCGCATGTGCCGGAACGGTACGCCTGTGTGCTGCCGGGTTGTGTGTCGCCACCCTCCGGGGTTGTCCCGAACGCTTCCGGGTACCCGGTGTCAGCCTCTTCGCACGCGACACGCGGGATGGCCTGGGTTTATGAATCGGGCCCTACATCTAGTGGTTGGATAGCTACAGCAGCCCACAAGTTGTGTTTTTTGCGATCCCCGGTGACTTCGGCACCTCCGAGATCGCCTATGCTTGGGGCTGCTTCGAGGGGCCCGTGAGGCCCGGCGAGGCTATTGAGTCTGCTGTGCCGTGAGGAGGGTTGGAGTTCATGCACTGCCCCTTCTGCAGGCACCCCGACAGCCGTGTCGTCGACAGTCGTACGACCGACGACGGCACGTCGATCCGCAGGCGCCGCCAGTGCCCTGACTGCTCCCGTCGTTTCACGACCGTGGAGACGTGCTCGCTCATGGTGGTCAAGCGGTCCGGAGTCACCGAGCCGTTCAGCCGTACGAAGGTCATCAACGGCGTGCGCAAGGCATGCCAGGGACGGCCTGTCACCGAGGACGCGCTCGCCCAGCTCGGCCAACGGGTCGAGGAGGCGGTGCGGGCCACCGGGAGCGCCGAGCTGACCACCCACGACGTGGGGCTGGCCATACTCGGCCCGTTGCAGGAACTCGATCTCGTCGCTTATCTGCGGTTCGCCTCCGTCTACCGGGCGTTCGACTCGCTCGAGGACTTCGAGGCGGCCATCGCGGAACTGAGGGACGGGGCGCGCAGCGCGACCGCGGACGACGAGGACCGCCAGGACGCTGTCGCGGGGAGCCAGGAAGACGACGGCGGGCCAGGAGGAGGGACCGCGCAGGTCCCCGAGCCCGCCCACGCCGCCGACTGAACGGCGTGCCGGAGAGGGTCAGGGAGCCCGGATCCGGCGGTTCGGCGGCGATGAAGACCTGTTGCGGGCGGTAGCGAGTGGGTGCCCGCAACACCAGACAGAACACCGTGCCTCGGGAACATCGTGGCACTTCAGGGCGTTTTCGCCCGTACAGGGAGGCGGCATGACAGAGACGGCGAGCGGTCCGGCACGGAGTTCCCGCGCCAAGGGCACCAAGGCGGCAGCGAACAAGGGCCTGCGTATCGAGCGCATCCACACCACCCCCGGCGTGCACCCGTACGACGAGGTGAACTGGGAGCGCCGTGACGTCGTCATGACCAACTGGCGCGACGGCTCGGTCAACTTCGAGCAGCGCGGCGTCGAGTTCCCCGACTTCTGGTCGGTGAACGCGGTCAACATCGTCACCAGCAAGTACTTCCGCGGCGCGGTCGGCACCCCGCAGCGCGAGACCGGCCTCAAGCAGCTGATCGACCGCATCGTGAAGACGTACCGGAAGGCCGGCGAGGACTACAAGTACTTCGCCTCTCCCGCGGACGCCGAGATCTTCGAGCACGAGCTGGCGTACGCCCTCCTGCACCAGGTCTTCAGCTTCAACAGCCCCGTCTGGTTCAACGTGGGCACGCCCCAGCCGCAGCAGGTCTCCGCCTGCTTCATCCTGTCCGTCGACGACTCCATGGAGTCGATCCTCGACTGGTACAAGGAAGAGGGCATGATCTTCAAGGGCGGCTCCGGCGCCGGCCTGAACCTCTCCCGCATCCGCTCCTCCAAGGAGCTGCTGTCCTCGGGCGGCAACGCCTCCGGCCCGGTCTCCTTCATGCGCGGCGCCGACGCCTCCGCCGGCACCATCAAGTCCGGTGGTGCCACCCGCCGCGCCGCCAAGATGGTCATCCTCGACGTCGACCACCCCGACATCGAGGACTTCATCGAGACCAAGGTGAAGGAGGAGGAGAAGATCCGCGCGCTGCGCGACGCGGGCTTCGACATGGACCTGGGCGGCGACGACATCACGTCCGTCCAGTACCAGAACGCCAACAACTCGGTCCGTGTCAACGACGAGTTCATGAAGGCCGTCGAGCAGGGCGGCAAGTTCGGCCTGCGTGCCCGGATGACCGGCGAGGTCATCGAAGAGGTCGAGGCCAAGGCCCTGTTCCGCAAGATGGCCGAGGCCGCCTGGGCCTGCGCCGACCCGGGCATCCAGTACGACGACACGATCAACCGCTGGCACACCTGCCCGGAGTCCGGCCGGATCAACGGCTCGAACCCCTGCAGCGAGTACATGCACCTGGACAACACGTCCTGCAACCTCGCCTCGCTGAACCTGATGAAGTTCCTCAAGGACGACGGCAAGGGCCACCAGTCCTTCGAGGTCGAGCGCTTCGCCAAGGTCGTCGAGCTCGTCATCACCGCGATGGACATCTCCATCTGCTTCGCGGACTTCCCTACGCAGAAGATCGGCGAGAACACGCGCGCGTTCCGCCAGCTCGGCATCGGCTACGCCAACCTGGGCGCCCTGCTGATGGCGACCGGCCACGCCTACGACTCCGACGGCGGCCGCGCCCTCGCCGGCGCCATCACCTCCCTGATGACCGGCACGTCGTACAAGCGCTCCGCCGAACTCGCCGCCGTCGTCGGCGCGTACGACGGCTACGCCCGCAACGCGACGGCCCACAACCGCGTCATGAAGCAGCACGCCGACGCCAACACCGAGGCCGTCCGCATGGACGACCTCGACACGCCGATCTGGGCCGCCGCCACGGAGGCCTGGCAGGACGTGCTGCGCCTCGGCGAGAAGAACGGTTTCCGTAACTCCCAGGCGTCCGTCATCGCCCCGACCGGCACCATCGGTCTGGCGATGTCCTGCGACACCACCGGCCTGGAGCCCGACCTCGCGCTGGTCAAGTTCAAGAAGCTGGTCGGCGGCGGCTCGATGCAGATCGTCAACGGCACGGTCCCGCAGGCCCTGCGCCGCCTGGGCTACCAGGAGGAGCAGATCGAGGCGATCGTCGCCCACATCGCCGAGCACGGCAATGTGATCGACGCCCCCGGCCTCAAGCACGAGCACTACGAGGTGTTCGACTGCGCCATGGGCGAGCGTTCCATCTCCGCGATGGGTCACGTCCGCATGATGGCCGCGATCCAGCCGTGGATCTCCGGCGCCCTGTCCAAGACGGTCAACCTGCCGGAGTCGGCGACCGTCGAGGACGTCGAGGAGGTCTACTTCGAGGCCTGGAAGATGGGCGTCAAGGCTCTCGCCATCTACCGCGACAACTGCAAGGTCGGCCAGCCACTCTCCGCCAAGACCAAGGAGAAGGAGAAGGCCGAGGTCACGGAGAAGGCCGAGGCGGCCATCCGCGAGACGGTCGAGAAGGTCATCGAGTACCGCCCGGTCCGCAAGCGCCTCCCGAAGGGTCGTCCCGGCATCACGACGTCGTTCACGGTCGGCGGTGCCGAGGGCTACATGACCGCCAACTCCTACCCGGACGACGGTCTCGGTGAGGTCTTCCTGAAGATGTCCAAGCAGGGTTCCACCCTCGCGGGCATGATGGACGCCTTCTCCATCGCCGTCTCCGTCGGCCTCCAGTACGGCGTGCCCCTGGAGACGTACGTCTCGAAGTTCACGAACATGCGCTTCGAGCCGGCCGGCATGACGGACGACCCGGACGTGCGGATGGCGCAGTCGATCGTCGACTACATCTTCCGCCGTCTGGCGCTGGACTTCCTGCCCTTCGAGACGCGCTCCGCCCTCGGTATCCACTCCGCCGAGGAGCGCCAGCGTCACCTGGAGACGGGCTCGTACGAGCAGTCCCTCGACGAGGACGAGGTCGACGTCGAGGGCCTGGCGCAGTCGGCGCCGCGCGCCCAGGAGCTGAAGGCAGTCGCCGCGCCGCGTGCCGAGGTCGAGGCGGCCAAGCCGGCCCCGAAGCAGGCCCACACCAGCGCCGAACTGGTGGAGATGCAGCTGGGCATCCAGGCCGACGCCCCGCTCTGCTTCTCCTGCGGTACGAAGATGCAGCGCGCCGGTTCCTGCTACATCTGCGAGGGCTGCGGCTCGACCAGCGGTTGCAGCTGATGCAGAGCGAGCGCGGCTGATCCGGCCGTGAGTGAGAGGGCGGTGGAGCCGGGTTTCCGGTTCCACCGCCCTCTTTCGTCGGCAGGCGAAAACTTGTTCCCCCGGGGAGCGTGCACAGGTTAGGCTCCCCCGGCGCACGACCGGCGCGAACGGCAGGGTGGGGAACGTGGGGGACATGGTCGACGGTTTCGCCGACTCCGAAAGAGCAGTGAGCGAGCCCGAGAAGGGCATGAGCGCGGGGGCCCAGGCGGTCGCCGCCGTGGTGGTCGTCGGAGGGCTGGCACTGGCCCTGTGGGCGCTCGGGGCGACCTTGGACCAGGGACCCGGCAAGAGCGAGCCGGCCACCTGCGAGGCCGCGCACGACGCCAAGACGCCGAAGAGCGTGACCGGGGCCCGGCTGTGCACGGCCCTGAACCGCCCGGACCTGCCCGCGCTGCTCGGCACCCCGGACGAGTACGCGGAGAGCGCGAACGGCAACGTGAGCACCATGACCTCCGCCGACGGCGGCAAGACCAGCACCCCCGAGGCGGACGTCGACCTGAAGACGTACTCCCTGAGGCTCTCCCTGTCCGACGACGACGTGCCCGTGGCCGACATGGCCGCCTTCCTCGGCACCACCGCGCAGCGGCGGACCGTCCTCGGACACCCCGCGGTCCTCTACTCGGACCGGACCATCGCCCTGAGCTTCAACCTGGGCGGCGGCAAGGCCAGCAGCGGCCCCGGCGGCGTCGCCAGGAGCCTGCTGGTCGCCAGGGACGCGAAGGACGGTGGCGGCTTCTACGAAGTCTCCCTCTGGCGCCAGGACTTCGCGACGCCCGACGACGCGGCGCTGTTCCGCGTCGCCGAGAAGGTCCTGCCGACGGTTCCGGGCTGGCGGGAGGGCTGAGGCGGATCAGGGCTGGTGTGCGCGGCCCATGGTCCGGGTGAAGGTCTCCGGGTCGTCCTCGTGGCCGTGGATTCCGGGACGGAAGTCCCACGCGCCGGACTCGTCGCGGACGAACTCGGCCACGCTCGCCGCCGTCGCGCCCAGTACGTCACCGAAGTCGTCCTCGGCCAGGACGGTGTACCCCTCGCGGATACGCAGGCCCGGGTTGATCACGCTGACGAAGGTCCGCTGCTCCGGTTGCGGCTGGATGACGACGCCGACCACCACGCGCGCGTACCGCTCGCTGAGCCGGTCGAGCTCCAGCGTCATGATCTCGTCCCAGCCGAAACCCTTGCCGTCCCTGCTGTCCCGGTTGAGGTAGATGGTGCCGTCGGGCGAACGGCTGTCGAAGTGGACCACATAGGCGGGATCGCCGTGCGGGTCGCCCGACGGGTAGGTGGCGGCGACGACGTCCAGATCGGTCGGCGGCTGCCCCGCCGGGCTCGGGTCCCACTTGATCGCGATCTCGACCTTGCGGATCCCCTTGTTGAGGGCGTTCACCAGGTTTCCCCTTCCCCGTTCCCGCGTGTACCCAGTCCGGCCGAACTGCCTTGCGCACAAGGCCGATTGTCCATCCTGCCACGCGAGCGGGCGGGCGTGCCCCGGAGCAGTCCGCCGGAGCGTGACCCAGGCCACGCTCCTGGCCTTACGATGGCGCGGTGCTGGTCAAGTGGATTCGCTGCACCGTGGTGGACCGCCGCGGGTTCGAGCGGGGGCAGCGAAAGTGGGCGGGGCTTCTGGGGGAGCCGGGGTTTCGGGGACAGGGCGGTGGCTGGAGCCGGGGGCGGCCGGGCGTGGCGCACATCTTCTCCTTCTGGGAGAGCCGTTCCTTCTACGACTCCTTCATGGCGCGTTCCCACGACCGGCTCGCCGCGTCGCAGTCCGGCACGTTCAAGGACACCCAGGTCAAGCTTTTCGACTACCGCTTCGACGTGAAGACCGGCTTCGAGCCGCGCTTCACGGACGCGGACCTGGTGCGCGTGGCGCTGTGCCGCGTCCACGAGGAGCGTGCCGAGCACTTCACCCTGATGCAGGAGAAGGTCTGGAACCCCGCCATGGCCGGTTCGCCGGGCATGATCCGCGGGCTGTTCGGGGAGGCCCCCGGGCACGAGTTCCTGGTGCTCTCGATGTGGCGGCAGGCCGCGGAACACGGCAAGTACCGCGCCGAGCGCGTCGAGCGGCTCGCCCTGCGGGCCCAGATCGAGGCGGACGTGGCGGCCCTCAGCGGGGACATCGTGGCGCTCGAACCGACCTGGACGGTGTGAGAAGCGGGCACGTCCGGACGCGGCTCGCGGCGCGGGAACTGTGTGACCTACGCCGTATGGAGCCCGTACGAGTGAACGATCGGCCGTCACTCGATCTAGGGTTTCCGCATGGCACGACCACGGCGCATCGTCCTTGTCCGGCACGGCGAGTCAACGGGCAATGTTGATGACACCGTGTACGAGCGCGAACCCGATCACGCGCTCGCACTCACCGAGCGCGGTCGGGAGCAGGCGGAGGAGACCGGCAAACGGCTGCGGGAGGTCTTCGGCCGCGAGCGCGTCAGCGTGTACGTCTCCCCGTACCGCCGCACCCACGAGACCCTGCGCTCCTTCCACCTCGACCCCGACCTCATCCGGGTGCGCGAGGAGCCCCGGCTGCGCGAGCAGGACTGGGGGAACTGGCAGGACTGCGACGACGTACGCCTCCAGAAGGCCTACCGGGACGCGTACGGCCACTTCTTCTACCGCTTCGCCCAGGGCGAGTCCGGCGCCGACGTCTACGACCGCGTCGGGGGCTTCCTGGAGAGTCTCTTCCGCAGCTTCGAGGACCCGGACCACCCGCCGAACGTGCTGCTGGTGACCCACGGCCTCGCCATGCGGCTGTTCTGCATGCGCTGGTTCCACTGGACGGTCGCGGAGTTCGAGTCGCTGTCGAACCCCGGGAACGCGGAGATGCGGATGCTCGTTCTCGGCGACGACGGCAGGTACCAGCTCGACCGGCCCTTCGAACGCTGGCGGGATCCGGAGCCGTACGGGATCACCGGATAGAGTGGCGCACATATGACCCCTGATTCCTCCTCCGCCGGGCGCCTGGAGCGCGCCCTGACCAGCCTCCGCGGACTGGCCGTAGGAGACGCCCTGGGCTCGCAGTTCTTCGTGCCGGCGAACTACCCGCTGCTCAAGCGCCGCGAGCTGCCGCCCGGCGTCTGGCAGTGGACCGACGACACGGAGATGGCCTGCTCCGTGGTCGCCGTCCTCGCCGCCCACGACCGCATCGACCAGGACGCCCTCGCCCACTCCTTCGCCCACCACCACGACTTCGACCGGGGTTACGGCCCCGCCGTGAACCGTCTGCTGCGCCTGGTCCGCGAAGGCGGCGACTGGCGTGAACTGGCCGCCGCGCTCTTCAACGGCCAGGGCTCCTGGGGCAACGGCGCGGCCATGCGCATCGCGCCACTGGGTGCCTGGTACGCGGACGACCCGGAGCAGGCGACGCACCAGGCGGAGATCTCCGCCTACCCCACGCACCAGCACCGCGAAGCCGTCGTCGGCGCCATGGCCGTGGCGGCCGCCGCCGCGCTGGCCGCCGCGCCCGCCGGGCCGCCGAGCCCCGAGGCGCTCCTCGACGGCGTCGTCGCCCTCGTCCCCAAGAGCGCCGTCGGCGCGGGCCTGCGGCGCGCCCGGGACATGCTCGACTACGGCGATCCGGGCACCGTCGCGGCCGTCCTGGGCTGCGGACGGCGTACTACGGCCCATGACACCGTGCCCTTCGCGCTGTGGTCGGCCGCGCGGACCCTCGGCGACTACGAGCGCGCCTTCTGGACGACCGCCCAGGTCGGCGGCGACGTGGACACCACCTGCGCGATCGTGGGCGGCGTGGTCGCCTCGGCCAGGGCCGGGCTGCCTCCGGCGGAGTGGACGGCGCGGACCGAGGCCCTGCCGGCCTGGACACCGGCGGCACGAGCGGCCTCGGCCTGAGCGGCCGACACGGCAGGCTGAAAACTCTCCGTGTTGGTCGGGAACTCTGCGTGACGGGCTGTCCGTTGTGCCGGTGTCGGCCCCGCTGGTGACGGGGCGAGATCAGGTGGGTGGCACACGCGGGTCCCGGGGGTGAGTGGCCATGCTTCTCGTGGTGGCAGTGGCAGTGGCAGTGGCAGTGGCAGTGGCAGTGGCAGTGGCAGTGTCTGTGCGTGTGTCTGTGTCGTGCGGCGCCGCACGTGTGCGGACGGCCGGACCGGCGTCCTCGCCGTCGGTCCCCTGGACCCGGTCCGGCCGTCCCTGTGCGGGCGGGTTCGGCTCAGCCGATGCCCGGGCCCGCCGTTCCGGCGAGGGCCTCCAGGTCGCTTTTCCGCACCCGGATCACCAGCCAGGCGGTCGCGAGCGCCAGCACGGCCATGGCGGCCGCGGCGATGAAGCCCACCGAGATGCCCTGGGCGAGCACCTCGTGCCCCCACGTACCGGGCAGCTGGTGCGTCTTGGCGAACTCTGCCTTCTGCTCCGGCGATCCGTCCGCGAGGAACTTCGGCAGCTGCTTCGTCGCCTCGTCCCTGCTGGCCGAGCCGAACACCGTCGTCAGGATGGACAGCCCGAGCGAACCGCCCACCTGCTGCATGGCGTTGAGCAGACCGGAGGCCGCGCCCGCCTCGTGCTGGGCGACACCGGAGACGGCTGTCACCGTCAGCGTCACGAAGTTCAGGCCCATGCCGAAGCCGAAGACCAGCATCGGACCGAGCACCCCGCCGGCGTAGGAGCTGTCGGAGCTGATCATGGTCTGCCAGGTCAGGCCGATCACCGCGAGCGCGGAGCCGGTGAGCATGAACGGCTTGGGGCCGAACCTGGGCAGGAAGCGCTGGGACAGACCCGCGCCGAGCGCGATCACGACCGTCACCGGCAGGAAGGCGAGGCCGGCCTGGATCGGGCTGTACCCCAGCACGTTCTGCACGAAGAGCACGATGTAGAAGAACATGCCGAACATCGCCGCGGCCAGGCTCAGCATGATCACGTACGTGCCCGAGCGGTTGCGGTCGGCGAACATCCGCAGCGGGGTGATCGGCTCCCTCGCCCGGGACTCGATCAGCGCGAAGGCCGCCAGCAGGACCACGGCGGCCGCGAACGACCCGATGGTGAGGCTGTCCCGCCAGCCGTCGTCCGCCGCGCGGATGAAGCCGTAGACGAGCGAGGCCATGCCCGCCGTCGAGGTCACGGCACCGGCGATGTCGAAGCGGCCGGAGTGGCGTTCGGACTCGTTGATGTAGACCGGTGCGAGAAGGATGATCACCAGACCGATCGGCACGTTGACGAAGAACACCCAGCGCCAGTCGAGCCACTCGGTGAGCATGCCGCCCGCGAGCAGGCCGATGGCGCCGCCGCCCGCGGAGACCGCCGCGAAGACGCCGAACGCCCGGTTGCGCTCGGGCCCCTCGGGAAACGTGGTGGTGATGAGCGCCAGCGCGGTGGGCGAGGCGATCGCGCCTCCCATGCCTTGCAGGACCCGTGCGGCGAGCAGCTGCCAGGGCTCCTGGGCGAGGCCGCCGAGCAGCGAGGCGAGGGTGAACAGCAGGATGCCGGTCATGAAGACCCGGCGGCGGCCGAGGATGTCGCCGGCCCGGCCGCCCAGGAGCAGCAGACCGCCGAAGGTGAGCGTGTAGGCGCTGACGACCCAGGTGAGGTCGGTCGTGCTGAACTGGAGCGCGTCTTGAATGTGCGGGAGCGCGATGTTCACAATCGTCGCGTCGAGTACCACCATGAGTTGGCAGGCCGCGATGACCGCGAGCGCGACGCCGGGACGGCCGCCCCGGCGAGCCGCACCTGGCTTCTGATCTTTGATCAACTGAGAGGTTGTCACTATGGGTCCCCCACGGAAGCGTTAGTGAACGCCCGCGTTCACTGTCGCGTCAAAGGTAGTGAGTCCCCGATAGTGAACGCAAGCGTTCACTTAAATCGTGTGTCGCGCGGCACGTCCCCCGCTGTCGTCGCATGACGCATCCCCCGTCCCGTACGTCCCCGCTCACCCGCTCGCTGGAGACAGATCAGATGGTTACCTCGCGCTGGACGGCCGCCCCCGCTCAGGCGGCCTCCCCCCGTCGGCGCGGCGCCGTGCTGGAACGCGCCATCCTCGATGCCGCGCTGGATCAGCTCGGCACGGTCGGCTGGAACGGCCTGACCATGGAGGGCGTCGCCGCCGGCGCCCAGACCGGCAAGGCCGCGGTCTACCGCCGTTGGCCCTCCAAGGAGGACCTCGTCGCGGACGCCCTGCAGGCGGCCCTGCCGCGTATCGAAGAGGTGCCCGATCTGGGCAGCGTGCGCGAGGATCTGCTCCAGTTGTGCCGCCAGGCGCGCGACGCGATGTTCTCGCGCCCCGGGTACGCCGTCCGCTCCGTGGTTCACGAGTGCAACCCAGTTCAGGCGGAGCGGTTCCACACCGTGATCTTCGACGGCATCGTGGAGCCCACGCTGAAGCTGCTCCGCGAGGTCGTCACGCGTGGCATAGCGCGGAACGAGGTGCGCTCCGACGCGGCCAACGGTTACGTCTTCGACGCCATCCCGGCCATGATGATGTACCGCTCCAAGATGCGCGGAAGTGAATGGAGCGACCACGATCTCGAGGAGATGGTCGACCAGTTGATGCTTCCGCTGCTCCGGCCCAACAGCGGCTGAGCGGGGCGGGCGGTGATCGGGAGGCGGCTCGGGGAGCCGGGGTGTCGCCGGTGATCCGCGAGGCGTACGCTAAGGGCGCCATGCCGTACGAACCACCCACTCACACCGTCGAGCGCTCCCTTCGCGCAACGACCGGAGCGAAGATCATTGCCGGTGTCGACGAGGTGGGGCGCGGCGCGTGGGCCGGCCCCGTCACCGTCTGCGCGGCGGTCACCGGACTGCGCCGACCCCCCGAAGGCCTCACCGACTCCAAGCTCCTCACCGTGAAGCGGCGCACCGCGCTCGCCGAGGAGCTGCGGACGTGGGTGACGTCCTACGCGCTCGGTCACGCCTCGCACGAGGAGATCGACGCCAGGGGGATGACGGCAGCCCTGCGGCTGGCGGCGGTGCGTGCCCTGGAGGCTCTGCCGGTCCGCCCGGACGCGGTGATCCTCGACGGCAAGCACGACTACCTGGGCGTGCCCTGGAAGGTCCGCACGGTGATCAAGGGCGACCGGTCGTGCGTCGCCGTGGCGGCGGCCTCGGTGATCGCCAAGGTTCAGCGCGACAAAATGATGGCCGAACTGGGTATCGACCATGCAGACTTCGGTTTTGCGGACAACGCCGGGTATCCGTCGCCCGTGCACAAGGCCGCACTGGAGGTGCGGGGCCCCACCCCGTATCACCGGTTGTCGTGGGCGTATCTTGATGCGCTGCCCCAGTGGCGGCATCTCAAGAAGGTCCGCAGTTGGGCGGACGGAAGCGTTCCGGAGATCGAGGGTCAGCTCGGCTTCGACTTCTGACGATTCCGCTCGCACTCATGTGCCACCCGCCGACGCGAGCCGTACCAACGTTTGATAAACATCAGCTCATGCCTCTCATTCCCGAGGAGCCTCAGATTCACGAGAGTGCCCAGGGTCCCCGCGCCACTTCGGCCAGTGGCCGTACCGCGCCGACCCCTCGTCCCGTACCCGGTCCCCGTCCCGTGGCTCCGCCACGGCCCGGTCGCCCCGGTCCGCTCCGGCCCACCGCGCCGGCGCAGCGTACGTCGCGTGACGTGACCGCGGCCAAGCCCGGGCCCTCGGCCCCGGCTGCCCCCGCCGCGGCTCCGGCGTCCCCGCAGATCCAGCTGATCCCGGCCTCGCCCGAAGGCGCCCTCGACGCCGCCGAAGAGGCCGTGGACCTGCTGCTGGACTCGGGGCGGACGCCCGGCGACGTCCTTGTCATCACCACCGGCGAACAGCACCCGTGGGCCGCCCACGAACTGTCCTTCGGTGAAGCCTCCTACTGGGCCCAGCACGACGCTGGCGACGACGTCTTCTATGCGGACGCCGCCGTCGCTTCCCGTGCCGCCGCCCGCCCGGTCGTCGTGGTCGCCGTCAACGGCGGAGACGCCTCGACCGCCGCGACGGCGCTGCCGCTGGCCCATGGCCGGGCAGGTGCCCTGCTGATCGTCTGCGGGGACCCGCAGCAGATCAACTCGGTGCTCGGCGCGGGCGTCTGAGTCCGCTCGGGCCCCGCACGGGTCCGTCCCGAGGGCGTCGGCAACGCCGTCCCGAGCGACGGTTGTGCCGCCACGGCGGCACCGGCACGGTGGGCGCTTCGGCGCGCGCGTGGGCGGGTGCGGGGTCGGGATGCCTGTGGGCTTGTCCAGTTGGTGCTTGAGGGCTGTTGCTGTGCGTGCTTGAGGGCTGCTGCCGCGGGGCTCGGGGGCGCGTGGGTGCGTGAGCGTGTGCTCCGCGGTATTGCTTGCGGGTGCGCGGGTGCGCGGGTGCGCGGGTGCGCGGGTGCGCGGGTGCGCGGGTGCGCGGGTGCGCGGGTGCGCGGGTGCGCGGGCCGTCGTCCGTTGTCGCGCCGGCCGCTTTCCGTGGTTGCCTGCGTGGGCTGTTCCGCGCCTGCTTCTGCCCTGGCGTGCCTCGGTGCTGCGGCCGGATGGGCGTTCTTGCGTCGGGCGCGGTCAGGGCGTCCGAACAGACGGCGCGCCGTCAAGTCGTGCTCCGAGACCCGGCGTTGGCAGGGCTCGTAGGACGGCTGGACGGGTCCTTGTCGCCGGGGCGCCCGGAGGGTCCGGACGCCGTCGGAGCGTAGGGAGAGGGCGGCGTGTCGGCGGGCCGAGCATGCTGGCCGGTGCTGTGGCCGAGCGCGCCGAGCGGGCCGGCTGACAGCCGGCCGGCCGATGGTGCGGCCGGCCGGCCCGTGCTTCAGCGAGCCGCCGCGCGGCGCAGGACCTCCGAGGCGACGCCGCCGGTGCGCGGCAGCGGAGGTGGCGCCTCGGACAACCCGAAGGGCTCCGGTGTCGAATCGGCGTTCGGGCGGCGTCCGCCACGGCCCTCCCCGAGCACCTGCCAGCCGTCCCGGGTCAGCGTGATGTACGCCCCGCAACGCAGCCCGTGCAGTGTGCACGCGTCACGCAGGCCCCACATCCACGCGCCGTCCTCCTCGGTCCAACGCGCGTCGCCGTCACGGCAGTACAGCAGCACGGCGGTGCGCACCGGTGTGCGGCGGCGCAGGTCGTGCGGGATGACCCTGCGGAGTTGGGCGAGCAGCGCGTTGCGGAACACCCAGCCGTCGGCCGGGGCCGGGCGACGGGTGAACGAGGCGCTGGCGCACAGCCGTTCGTCCTGGTCGAGGACGGCCACGATCGCCGTCGCCGGCCCGGGGCGATGCCGGGAGTGCAGTCCGCTGACGACCTCTCGGGGATTGCGCAGCAGTGGGATGCCCGCGGCGGCCCACTCGGCCGGTTCGAGCATGCGGACGAGAGGGTTGGCGGATGCGGCGGACAGGTCGGCAGACGTCGACGTGGACGCCGCGGAGGACGGAGCGAATCCGAAGGTCACGGTCCTCCCTTCGGCTACGCGCCCACACTGCGGGCGAGGTCGGATTCGGGGGAGCGCGCACCGCAGCAGAGCCCTACCGGACCACGGACGAGCCGTGCGGGGAGCGGAGTTCAATTCTTCCTGTCGAACTTGGATGCGGCAACGAGCAATTGGGGCCACTGACCGGAAGATGACGGTACGTGGTTTATATCCCTACCCCGTGCTGACGGCCGCGACGCATGGGGCGACCGTTCACCTCGCGTTCGTGCGTCGTTCGGGCACAGGCAGTGAGGGCGAAGGGTGTACGTCACGATGCGCGGTGCCTGTCGGGTCACCCCTGCACCGCCAGCACCAGGGGCAGCACCCCCTGCGCACCGGCCCGGCGAAGCGCGCGCGCCGCGACCGCGAGCGTCCAGCCCGTCTCGGTGTAGTCGTCGACGAGGAGGACCGGACCGCCGGCCTCCGCGAGGGCGGCGGCCAGGGCGGGCGGCACGGTCAACGCGCCGGCCAGGGCCTTGAGGCGCTGAGCACTGTTGCTGCGGGAGAGCCGGGGCGCGTCGTCCGTGTACTCCACCGAGCCCAGCAGCGGCAGCCGGCCCACCTCCGCGATACGCGCGGCCACGGAGCCGATCAGCCGGGGCCTGGTGCGTGAGGCGACGCTGACCACACCGACCGGGCGGGGCTGTGCGTCCGCCACGCCCGGCGCCCAGCCGCCGGGTCCCTTGGCCCAGTCGGCCAGCACTCCCACGACGGCCTTCGCCACGTCGTCCGCCACCGGTTCGTCCACAGCCTGGGGCGTGAACATGGGGCGCAGGCGGTTGCCCCAGCCGATGTCCGACAGACGGCCCAACGCCCGCCCGGTGGCAGCCTGTTCGCCGGCCGGGATGCGTCCCTTGAGATCGACGCCGATCGCGGGCAGCCCCGTCGGCCACATCCGGCGCGGCTCCACCTCGACGCCCGCCCTACCGAGGTCGGCGCGCGCCGCGTCCACCGCCGTCGTGGACGTGTCCGCGGTGAATCGCGCGCCCGCGCAGTTGTCACAGCGTCCGCAGGGCTTGGCGCCCTCGTCGTCCAGCTGACGCTGCAGGAACTCCATCCGGCAGTCCGTCGTCGACGCGTACTCGCGCATCGCCTGCTGCTCGGCCTTGCGCTGCCGCGCGACCCAGGCGTACCGCTCCGCCTCGTACGTCCAGGGCTGTCCGGTGGCGGTCCAGCCGCCCTTGACCCGCCTGACCGCCCCGTCGACGTCGAGCACCTTGAGCATGCTCTCCAGCCGCGAACGGCGCAGCTCCACCAAGGGCTCCAGAGCCGGCAGGGACAGCGGGCGGTCCGCCTGCGCGAGGACGTCCAGGGTGCGGCGTACGAGATCTTCCGGCGGGAAGGCGAGCGAGGCGAAGTACTCCCAGATCGCCTCGTCCTCCTGCCCGGGAAGCAGAAGCACCTCGGCGTGCTCGACCCCGCGTCCGGCGCGCCCCACCTGCTGGTAGTAGGCGATCGGGGAGGAGGGCGAACCGAGATGGACCACGAAGCCGAGGTCCGGTTTGTCGAAGCCCATGCCGAGCGCGGACGTGGCCACGAGGGCCTTCACCCTGTTGGCCAGCAGGTCCTCCTCGGCCTGCTGCCGGTCCGCGTTCTCCGTCTTGCCAGTGTACGAGGCCACCGGGTGCCCGCGGTGCCGCAGGAACGCGGTGACCTCCTCGGCGGCGGCCACGGTGAGCGTGTAGATGATCCCGGAGCCCGGCAGGTCGTCGAGGTGGTCGGCCAGCCAGGCCATCCGGTGCGCTGCGTCCGGCAGCCGCAGCACGCTCAGGCTCAGGCTCTCCCGGTCGAGTGGACCGCGCAGCACCAGGGCGTCCGACGTGCCGCCCGTACCGAGCTGTTCCGCCACGTCGGCGGTCACCCGGGCGTTGGCCGTGGCGGTCGTCGCCAGTACGGGGACGCCGGGTGGGAGATCGCTGAGCATGGTGCGCAGTCGGCGGTAGTCGGGGCGGAAGTCGTGCCCCCAGTCGGAGATGCAGTGCGCCTCGTCCACCACGAGCAGTCCGGTGGCGGCGGCCAGCTTGGGCAGCACCTGGTCCCGGAAGTCCGGGTTGTTCAGCCGCTCCGGGCTCACGAGCAGGACGTCGACCTCGCCCGCGGCGATCTCCTCCTCGACGGTGCCCCACTCCTCCGTGTTGGCGGAGTTGATCGTCCGGGCGTGGATGCCCGCCCGGGCCGCGGCCTCGACCTGGTTGCGCATCAGCGCGAGCAGCGGGGAGACGATCACCGTCGGACCGCTGCCCTGGGCCCGCAGCAGCGACGTGGCCACGAAATAGACGGCCGACTTGCCCCACCCCGTGCGCTGCACGACGAGCGCCCGGCGCTTCTCGGCGACCAGCGCCTCGATCGCCCGCCACTGATCCTCGCGCAGCCTGGCCGTACCACCGGCGTCCCCCACCAGGCGGGCGAGGACCGCGTCGGCGGCGGCCCGGAGTTCCGCGTTGCTCGTGTGCTCCATGCGTCCCATCAAACAGGACGGGACTGACAAGCGGGGGCGAGCGGGTGCGGGGCTGTGTGGAGAAGGGCCGGTATGACTGTCTGCGGGATGCCAACTCGTTGTTCAGACAGTGGAGTTGATGGTTTCTGGAGCGGGGTTGACGTGTCCCTGGTCGGACTTATCCACAGGTCCAAGCGGAGCCTCGTGATCCGCGAGATCGTCTGCGCATGACGAACCACGGCGAAACCACCGGATCATCCGAGAATGACAAGGCGACCGGACACGAGGACCACCCCCCGCACGACACCCAAAGTGTGCCCCTGCCGCCAGAAACGCACATCGGACCGACCGCCTACGACAGCCACGGCGCCGAGCACCAGGTCACTCTGCGCACCCCGGCGGAACTGGCCGACGCGTTGCCGTACCTCCTCGGCTACCGCCCCGAGGACAGCATCGTCCTGGTCGCCCTGCACGACAGGGAGGGCCGGGGCCGGTTCGGCGGTCGCGCCCGGCTCGGCATTCCCACCAGCGTCGACGACTGGGCGTCCGCCGCACGGCAGTTGGCGCACGGACTGGTGACGGGAAGCGAGCGCCGAGGAGCCCGCCCCGAACAGATGGTCGCCTACCTGTGCCAAGAACCGGCGAAGGGCGAGTCGGGCCGCCAGGTCATGGAGCGGCTGCGCCCGCTGGCCCAGAAGCTGCGGGTCGAATGCGGGCAGCTCGACGTGCCGGTGATCGAGGCCCTGTGCATCTCCGACGGTCGCTTCTGGTCCTACTGCTGTGTCGACGAGGGCTGCTGTCCGCGCGAGGGCCGGCCGATGGGCCTGCCCGGCACCTCTGTGCTCGCCGCCGCGGCCACCTACGCGGGCCTGCAGGTCCGGGGCACGCTGCGCGAACTGCGCGCGAGGCTCCAGCCCTGGGAGACAGGGGCCGCCCTGACGCAGGAGATCGCACTCGACACGGCGAGCACGAGCCTGGTGCCCAGGATCCTGGACGTCGCCGACCGCGCCGCGGTGGCCGAGGAGACGCTCGGGCTGGCCGAGCGGATCATGCACCGCCTGGCCGCGGCACCACCGGTCACCGGCGCGCTCACCTCTGACCTCCGCGACGACGGGCTGCTCGACCACGACGAGGCCGCGGCGCTGATCCTCGGCCTGCAGGATCGCGCCACCCGCGACCGTGCCGCCGAATGGATGGAGGGGGAGGAGGCCGCCCCCGCCCTACGGCTCTGGCGAGCTCTGGCCCGCCGCTGCGTCGGCCCCTACGGCGAACACGCCGCCGCGCCGCTGACCCTCGCCGGCTGGGTCGCATGGTCCACCGGCGACGACCTGGAAGCCCGCGAAGCCCTCGCCATGGCCCTGGGCGCGGACCCCGGCTATCTCTTCGCCCGCCTTCTGCACCAGGCGTGCAACGAGGGACTCGACCCGGAGTCGGTCCGCCGCTGCCTGCGAGCGGAACGCCGGGACCGTGAAACCGCTCCGCACGGGCACGGCGACGACCCGGAAGAGCCGGTGTCCGAGACCACCGGACCGGCTCGGGGCCAGGAGGACGCCTCCTCTCCGCGGCGCCGCTCCCGGTCCAGCCGTACGGCGGTGAACCGGCCGCGCTCGGCGAGGGCGGCCGCTCGGGGCAGCGGGACGACCGTTCCACGCCCCAGGACGCCTGCCACGGACGACACCCGGACCGGCAAGGCCCCGACCGGCGTCACCCGCCCCCGCACAGCGCCGTCCGGCGTCACCCGTCCCCGCACAGCGCCGACCGGCGTCACTCACCCCCGCACAGCGCCGTCCGACAGTGCTCACCCCGGCACGGCACGGACCGGCGGCACCCGTCCGCGTGCATCCGGAAGGGGGACCGCACGCGGGTGCGACGACCGCCCGGGGAGCGCGCACCCCGCGGATGGGGACAGCGGGGCAGAGGCATGAGCAACAGCCGGGCGCGCAGCGCGAGTTGCCGATGCGAGGGCAGCTGCGCACGAAAATACAACCGGCACCGGGGAGGCGCCGGAGCCTCGCGCGGCCACCGCCATTCGGCCGGGTCGCCCCGACGCGGCCGTGACCCGGAGGAGTCCCGCCCCGTTCACCTGAGTGGCGGAGCGCCCGGAAGGGGCGCGCCGCCGCATGCCCCACGTCCGTCCGGAGCCCCGACCCGGCGCCGCACAAGGCCGAGGGGCACAGAGCGCAGAAGAAGCCACCGTATGCACCAGCCGCCCCCATCCACTGCCGACGATCGTCCCCGCATCGGCGGGCCCGAGCCCGTCCTCCGGACCGCAGCCGACCAGCCGAGGCCCTCGAACCATCCCAGGCCGCACGAGCCCCGGCTCACGAGCGAGGACCTGCACGCCTCGCCCTATGCCCGACACGACCAGCCCACCGCGCCGTCCGCTCGACAGGACCGGCGCTCGTCACCCTCGGCCGGACAGAATCTGCCCGCCCCGCCATCCACTGGACAGGACCGCCGCTCCTCACCCTCCGCCGGACAGACCCTGCACTCCCCGCCGCCGTCAGGGCAGGACCGGCCCCTGCCCTCCGGCCTCACCAGTGACCTCCCGCCAGGTCAGGACCGCCCCGGGGGAGCGCCGACAGGACACGACCGGCTCCCGCCCTCCGGCCTCACCAGCGCCCTCCCGCCGGGCCAAGGCCACCCCGCACGAGCACCCTCAAGACTGGAACGGAACCCGCCACCCCCGACCGGCCGTCCCCGACGCACGCTTGCCTCAGCACCACCGGCGACTCTCCCCGCGCACCGAGGCGCCCCCGCACCGGCGACTCCACCACCCCGCCGCTCGGGCGAGCTGCCGTCCACCCATGCCGCGCTCGTCTGCGTCGCTCTGCCGGGCCTCGCCATCTCCACGGCGCAGGGGCAGCTGAACGGCGAGGGTCTGGACGGGTTCTACCGTGCGGGTCGGCGGCTGCTCTCCCGTTGCCAGGTCCGTGTGGCCGGTCGTGAACCACTCGCCGTCCAGGCCCGGATGACCGCGGCCGACCGGGCCCTCTTCGTGGGCACGCTGCGGGTCTCCCCGCACTCCGGTCCCGACCCGGACGTCGTCGTCGAGCGCGTCCGGCAAGCTGACGGGACGGAGCGGATCACCCTGCACAGCGCGGCTCCGCGTCCCCTGCGCGTCCCGCTGGAGGTCGCCCTCGGTACGGACCTGGCCGACCTGGGCGCCATCGCGTCCGGCATCGGAGGCCCCGAGCTGCCTGCCACCGTCCACGACTCGGGCCTGCGCTGGTCCTGCCCCACCGGTACCTCGTCGGTCACCGCGGATCCGCCGCCCGCGGACGCGCTGGCCTCCGCGGGGCTGCTGTGCTGGGAGTTCGAGCTGCCGCCGGGCGGCAGCACAAGCGTGGAGCTGCGGGTGCGGCCCGACGGGGCGGGACCTCTCCGGGCCGCGGGATATGCGGCGACAAGCCCGCTCGCTGTGGCGAGCGCGTCGGGCGACGACCCCAGGGTCGGCCGGTTCATGCGGACGAGCATCGAGGATCTGCGGGCCCTGCTGTTGCGCGATCCGGCGCATCCCTCCGACACGTATCTCGCGGCCGGAGCCCCGTGGCGCTGCGGTCTCGCCCCCGCCGAGGCACTGGCCTCGGCCAGGATGACACTGTCCCTCGGCACCCGGCTCGCAGCGGGCACCCTGCGTACCCTTGCCCGCACCCAACTCCCCGGTCCCGGAGCGCAGTCGGGCATGATTCCCGGGCCGCGCAGAGACGCCGGGCCGCATCTGCCCCCGGGCTGCACGGGTACCGAAGCCACGCTGTTCTTCCCCGCACTGCTGGCCGAGGCCCGCCGCTGGGGTCTCCCCGAGCGGGACACCACGGAACTGCTGCCGGCGGCCGAGCGCTGTCTGGCCTGGCTGCTGAACACCGTCGGCGACGGCACCTACCTGCGCGATCCCCACCCCGGCGGTCCCGTCCGCTGCGAGACGCAGGCCCACGCCCATCGTGCGGCCCTGCTCGGTGCCGATCTGCTCGACGCCTGCGCAAGACCGGGCGGCGCCGGACTGCGGCAGTGGGCGCGGGAGCTACGGACGGCGTTCCGGGAGGAGTTCTGGTTCGACGACCTGGGTGGAGGCCGGCCGGTGGCGGCCCGTGCCTCCGACGGAGCCCCGATGGCCTACCTGGGGTCGGGCGCCGCCCATCTCCTCGACACCGGGCCTGCTTGGCGGAGGCGAGTTGGCCGTCGGTCTCCTGGACCGGGTGCAGACTGAACAGCTCGCCCGGTTGCTGGGCGGCCCGGCCATGGACTCGGGCTGGGGGCTGCGCGCACTGGGCGCGAAGGAGGCCGGGTACAACCCGTTCGGCCACCGGAGCGGCGCCGTACGGATCCACGACACGGCGGTGGCGGTCGCCGGCCTCGCCGCCGCCGGCTACGAGAAGGAGGCGAACGCCCTGCTGCGGGGCGTCCTCGCGGCGGCCGAGACCTTCGGCCACCGCCTGCCCGAGATGTACGCGGGGGTGGGGCGCACCGAGGACAGTGCCCCCGTGCCGCACCCTGCGGCCTGCCGCCCGGCGGCCACCGCGGCCGCGGCCGGGGTGTTCCTGCTGTCCACGCTGGCGGGCATCCGCCCCGACGCGCCCGCCGGCACCGTCACGCTGCGGCCCGTGCGCAGCGCGCCCCTCGGCGAGATCGTCCTGACAGGACTGCGGATCACCGGCGCCCCCTTCTCCGTGAGGGTCAGCCGGCTCGGCCTCGCGATGGTCGAGGAAGCCGCCGACGGACTGCAACTGGGGGTATGACCTCGAAGAACACGTCATCGCGCCACCGCGCCACGGCCCGCAGCGGACGGTGAGACGCATACCGGAACGAAGTGGATCAGTCACCGAAGCGGCCGACGAAGGGAGTGTTTATCGTCAGGCAGACGACTATGATCGCCGCATGCCCTACGACCCGTCAGCCTTTCCGCCCTTCGCCGTCACCGTGGACCTGGTCGTGCTCACCGTGCGCCGCCACGCCTTGTGCGCGCTGGCGGTGCGCAGGGGCGAACCACCCTTTCAGGGGCGCTGGGCACTGCCCGGAGGGTTTGTGAGGGCGGACGAGGACCTGGCGCAGGCGGCAGCACGCGAGTTGGCCGAGGAGACCGGGCTGCGCGCCCACGATCCCGCGGTCCCCGCCCAGGACAACGGCGCCCACCTCGAGCAGCTCGCGACCTACGGCGACCCCAAGCGCGATCCCCGGATGCGGGTGGTCAGCGTCGCTCATCTCGCCCTGGCCCCCGACCTGCCGGCACCCCGCGCCGGCGGCGACGCCAGCAACGCCCGCTGGGCGCCGGTCGAGGAGCTGCTGCAGCAGGGCGGGTACGGCCGCGACGGCGAACCGGTGGCACCCCTCGCCTTCGACCACGCCCAGATTCTCTCCGACGGGGTGGAACGCGCCCGCTCCAAGATCGAGTACTCGTCCCTCGCCACGGCGTTCTGCCCCACCGAGTTCACCGTCGGCGAGCTGCGCAGGGTCTACGAGGCGGTGTGGGGCGTGGCCCTCGACCCGCGCAACTTCCACCGCAAGGTGACGGGAACCCCGGGCTTCCTCGTCCCCACCGGCGGCACCACCACGCGGCAGGGCGGCCGCCCGGCGCAGCTGTTCCGGGCAGGCGGTGCCACCTTGCTCAACCCGCCGATGCTGCGCCCCGAAGTGTGAGACCGGCCCGCCGACGGCAGGTTCATCCTGCAGGGCGGCCGTCGTGGTACCGGGCTGAGGAGCGAGCGGCGAACACGGTTCCGAGCGGACCGATCGCGGCTGGTGGGGTCGCCGCGCGCGCTGCCCGGAAAAACGGACATAGCGCGCTATCTTGCTGCGGGTGATCCAGGCCTTCGGACTGACCAGCAACCCCCGCAAGGACCTTCCGCCCGCCGTCGACGACGTCTCCTTCGAGGCGTGCGCGGGCCACGTCACCGCACTTCTCGGCGCGCCGGGATCGGGCCGGACGACGGTGCTCAGACTGATGCTCGAACTCCAACAGGGCCGTGGCTTCACCTACTTCAGGGGCCGCCCACTGCACCGCATCGCCCACCCGTCGCGTGAGGTCGGTGTGCTGCTCGGCGACGTACCGGGCCACCCGGCCCGCACCGTCCGCGGTCATCTGCGCATGCTGTGCGCGGCCGCGGGCGTTCCGGTCCGCCGTGCCGACGAAGTCCTCGAGACGGTCGGCCTCGTCAGCCTGCGCGACGAGCGCCTCGGCACCCTCTCCCGGGGCATGGACCGCCGCCTCGGCCTGGCCTGCGCCCTCCTCGCCGACCCGCACACGCTCGTGCTCGACGACCCGACCGCCGACCTCTCCGCCCGCGAGGCCCGCTGGCTGCACGGCACGCTCCGCGCCCACGCGGCCCAGGGCGGCACTGTCCTGCTCACCCTGTCCGACCCCAAGGAAGCCGCCCGCAACGCAGACCGGGTCGTCACCCTGGAGCGCGGCAGAATCGTCGCCGACCAGGACGTCACCGAGTTCGCCCGCACGCGGCTGCGCCCCCGGGTCGCCGTCCGCAGCCCGCACGCTCCGCGCCTCGCCGCCCTCCTGGCCAAGGAGGCCCGCTCCGCCCGGCGCTCCGTCGAGGTCGTCCGCGAGAGCGGCAACCGCCTTTCCGTGTACGGCAGTACCTGCGCCGACATCGGCGAGACGGCGTTCCGCCACGGCATCCTCGTCCACCAACTCGCCGACGAGGTCGGTGACATGGGCCCCGGAGCGGGGGCGTCCACCTCCAAGGAGCCGGATGCCGCGGACGCGCCGGGGCGGTCGCGCGCGCAACGCGGCGACGACAGGCCCGGGAACGGGACCGACAAGGCCGCTCCGCGCCCCGTCACCGGTCAGCTCGCAACCGCACCGCACGACCCGGCCGCGCCCGACCGAGTTCAGGAAACGGCAGCCGCAGTGGACCTCTCGGCGCGGACCGACTCGGCTGCCGACGCCGACCCCGCGCCGAGGCCGCGTACCGCCGACCCCCGGAGCCTTGCCCTCACCCCCCTCCCGCCCCCCATCTCCGTCCGATCCGCCCCCAGCCCCCTCCGCCCCCTGCGCTACGAGCTCCGTCGCGCCACCGGCATCGGCACCGGGTTGCTCACCGCGGCCGCCGTGCTCGTCGTGTCCGCCGTCACCGCCGTACTGCTCGCCCGGATCGGGCACACGCCGCAGGCGCGCCTGCTGGCCGCCTGGCCCCGGGAGCTGCCGCTGCCGCCCGCCGCGCTCGGCGCCGGCCTGCTGGGCGCGCTGGCTTTCGGCGACGAGTTCCGCCACCCCGCACTGGCGGCGGACCGCGGCACCGTGCCCCGCCGGCTGGGGCTGCTCACCGCGAAACTCCTGGTCGCCGCCGTCACCGCGCTGACTCTGGCCTTCCTCACGGTCGGCTGCGATGCCGAAGTGCTCTACCTCGTATACGGACGGGAGCTCACACGGGTTCCCGCGGACTGGCCGTCGCTGAGCACGAGTTGGATCGGCCTTCTCGTGGGCTGCGCCTGGGCCGGGGTACTGGCGGCGGGCATCTTCCGGTCCACCACGGCGGGGCTCGCGGCCGTTGTCGCCGTACCGGTCGTCGTCGTACCTCTCGTACAAAAAGCCTGGGCGGGATCGTCCGTGCGGACCGCGGCCGGGTTTCCGCTGCGGCTGCGCGAGACGCTCTGGCTGCAGTGGCCCTTCGGCGGAGAGCGCTATCTGACCGTGCTGGCGCGGGTACTCGTCCAACCCGTGGGTGGTGCGCTGACGTTGTCGCTGACCGCGCTGCTCTGCGCCTATCTGCTCACGACCCTGCGCAGCAAGGTCCGATGACGACCGTCTCGCACGCTTTCGCCCCACCCTGCGCACAACTCCCCAGGGAAAGCCCATTTCTTTCCGATAAGGCGTCAATTGCGACGGGGTGAGCGATCACCCTTTCGTGTGCTTTTCACCAAAGACCTCAAGGCAGTTGAGGGCGAGGCCGACAAAGGATCCGTGAGTACCCTTGCGCACACCATGATGACCGCCGCCCGCTCCGCAGACTCCGGTCTCGCCGGCCCGGGCGAACTCGACCGCTACCCCTACGCGGAGGCCTCGCTGGCCGACCGCGTCGGAGCTTCCGTATGGGAGAGCGCGGACCAGGAGCTCGGCCGCGTGGGCCGGCGTGCCGCGGGCAGCCGCGGGCGCGGGCTGCACGGCCAACTCGTCCAGCAGCTCGGCCAAATGATCGTCTCCGGCGACCTGGGTGCCGACCGCCCGCTCGTGCCCGAGGAGATCGGCCAGCGTTTCGAGGTCTCGCGCACCGTCGTCCGCGAGTCGCTCCGCGTCCTGGAGGCCAAGGGACTGGTCAGTGCCCGCCCGAACGTCGGCACCCGGGTGCGCCCGGTCAGTGACTGGAATCTCCTCGACCCGGACATCATCGAGTGGCGGGCCTTCGGGCCGCAGCGCGACGACCAGCGGCGCGAGCTGAGCGAGCTGCGCTGGACCATCGAGCCGCTGGCCGCGCGCCTGGCCGCCGGGCACGGACGCGAGGACGTCCAGCAGCGGCTCTCGGACATGGTCGAGATCATGGGGCACGCCATGGGGCAGGGCGACGCCCTGACGTTCTCCCGTGCCGACGCCGAGTTCCACTCGCTGCTCATCCAGCTCGCGGGCAACCGCATGCTGGAGCACCTCTCCGGGATCGTGTCGGCCGCCCTCCAGGTCTCCGGCGCCCCCGTCACGGGCTGTGACCGGCCGAACGACGTGTCCTTGGCGCACCACGGCAGGATCGCCGACGCGCTTGCCGCCGGCGACGGCACGGCGGCCGAGACGGCCATGCGTCAACTGCTCACCGTCCACCCCGAGGTGGAGCGAGTGGTTCCCGCACCGCGTGAACACTGAGCGCCGACCCGCGGACGGCACGGCCCGGAAAGCCTCTCCCTCCCGGGGCGTCGCCCGGTCGGCGAACCGTCTCCCGTCGGACCCCGCGGGATCTGCGGTATCCCGCGGGGTCCGACGGTGCGACGGGGCGTGTGTTTCAGGGCACGACCCCGGGTAGTAGGCATGGGTGGCCGTCTCTGCCCTTGTCTGACCGTTTTTGAGCAGTTACGGGGTGTGACTCGGGCCACGCAGATTGGGCGTAACGCTCGTGGGAACAGCGCGATGACCTAAGAGGTGACAGCCGAGGAGGGAATACGGACGCCGTTCACGGCGCTGTGCAGCTCCCCGGCCCCCGCCCGCGCCGTCGGCCCAATCCCCCAAGCCGGCGGTCGGCTCCTGTCCGTCCTGGACGGGGCCGGAAGCCGTTTTCCAACGTTCCGAGAGGTTGTTCGTGTCGGCCAGCACATCCCGTACGCTCCCGCCGGAGATCGCCGAGTCCGTCTCTGTCATGGCTCTCATCGAGCGGGGAAAGGCCGAGGGGCAGATCGCCGGCGACGATGTGCGTCGGGCCTTCGAAGCTGACCAGATTCCGGCCACTCAGTGGAAGAACGTACTGCGCAGCCTCAACCAGATCCTCGAGGAAGAGGGTGTGACGCTGATGGTCAGTGCCGCAGAGCCCAAGCGCACCCGAAAGAGCGTCGCAGCGAAGAGTCCGGCCAAGCGCACCGCCACCAAGACGGTCGCGGCGAAGACGGTGACCACCAAGAAGGCCACCGCCACCGCCCCCGCGACGGCGCCCGCCGCCGACACGCCGGTCGAGGAGGACGCCCCGACCGCCGCCGCGGCCAAGAAGGCGCCCGCCAAGAAGGCCACGGCGGCCGCGAAGAAGACGGTCGCCAAGAAGACGGCGGCCAAGAAGACCAGCGCCAAGAAGGACGACGCCGAGGTCCTCGAGGAAGAGGTTCTCGAGGAGACCCCGAAGGCCGGCGACGAGCCCGAGGGCACCGAGAGCGCGGGCTTCGTGCTGTCCGATGAGGACGAGGACGACGCGCCTGCCCAGCAGGTCGCCGCCGCCGGTGCCACCGCCGACCCGGTCAAGGACTACCTCAAGCAGATCGGCAAGGTCCCCCTGCTCAACGCCGAGCAGGAGGTCGAGCTCGCCAAGCGCATCGAGGCGGGTCTGTTCGCCGAGGACAAGCTGTCCAACGCCGACAAGCTGGCGCCCAAGCTCAAGCGCGAGCTGGAGATCATCGCCGAGGACGGCCGCCGCGCCAAGAACCACCTCCTGGAGGCCAACCTCCGTCTGGTGGTCTCCCTGGCCAAGCGCTACACCGGCCGCGGCATGCTCTTCCTGGACCTCATCCAGGAGGGCAACCTCGGTCTGATCCGCGCGGTCGAGAAGTTCGACTACACCAAGGGCTACAAGTTCTCCACGTACGCCACCTGGTGGATCCGTCAGGCGATCACCCGCGCCATGGCCGACCAGGCCCGCACCATCCGTATCCCGGTGCACATGGTCGAGGTCATCAACAAGCTCGCGCGTGTGCAGCGCCAGATGCTCCAGGACCTGGGCCGCGAGCCCACCCCGGAGGAGCTGGCCAAGGAACTCGACATGACCCCGGAGAAGGTCATCGAGGTCCAGAAGTACGGCCGCGAGCCCATCTCTCTGCACACCCCGCTGGGCGAGGACGGCGACAGCGAGTTCGGTGACCTCATCGAGGACTCCGAGGCCGTCGTCCCGGCCGACGCGGTCAGCTTCACGCTCCTGCAGGAGCAGCTGCACTCTGTCCTCGACACCCTCTCCGAGCGCGAGGCGGGCGTCGTCTCCATGCGGTTCGGTCTCACCGACGGTCAGCCGAAGACCCTCGACGAGATCGGCAAGGTCTACGGCGTCACGCGCGAGCGCATCCGCCAGATCGAGTCCAAGACCATGTCGAAGCTGCGTCACCCGTCGCGCTCCCAGGTGCTGCGCGACTACCTCGACTAGGTCGCGGCCGTACGACACCCAGGCCCGGTTCCTCACCCGGAACCGGGCCTTGTCGCGTCGGCGCGCGGGTGCGGCGCGCCACGCGCTCGATCACTCTGGGTCTCCCAAGGCAACCGAGAGTGAGGTACGTGTATGCGTCGTCCGTCTGTCCGGGCGCTGACCCGGCCGCTGGTCCTGGCGGCTGCCGCGACCGCAATACCGCTGCTGTCCGCCGCTCCCGCGCCCGCCGACGTCGTCGTGGGCGGCTTCCCGGTCGACATCTCCCAGAGCCCGTGGACGGTGGCACTGTCCAGCCGTGACCGGTTCGGCGGTACGCGCGCGGGACAGTTCTGCGGGGGCGTGGCGATCGCACCCACGACCGTGCTCACCGCGGCGCACTGCATGGGCGAAGAGGTCCTGGGGACGCCACCGAACCGCGCACGGGACCTGAAGGTCATCACGGGCCGTACGGACCTGCTCGCGGAGCGGGGGCGGGAGATCGCGGTTCGCGACATACAGGTCAATCCGGGCTACGACAGCTCCACGAACGCGGGGGACTTCGCCCTGCTCACCCTCGCCGAGCCGCTGCCCGGAAGCACGGTCATCGCCATGGCGGCGGCCGGCGATCCGGCGTACCGGCCCGACACGGACGCCGTGGTCTACGGCTGGGGCGACGTCACGGGAGGCGGTGACTACGCGCGCACTCTGCACGCCGCACGCGTACGCGTACTGCCCGACGCACAGTGCGAGAAGGCCTACCCGGGCCGCCCCGAGGGCACCTACGTCGCCGGGAGCATGCTGTGCGCCGGAGAGCCCCAGGGCGGCCGGGACGCCTGCCAGGGAGACAGCGGCGGCCCTCTGGTGGCCCAGGGGAAGCTGATCGGGCTCGTGTCCTGGGGCAGCGGCTGCGGCCGGGCGGGCAGCCCGGGCGTCTACACGCGCGTGTCCGAGGTCGTACGGGCCCTGGGGGCGACCCCGGGAGCGAGCGGCGCCCCAAGAGCCGTGGAGAGCCGCTGACGGAGCGCTTGCGGGGGCTCCCGCACAAGCGCGGGCGGCGCGGCCCCTGAAATCAGGGGCCGCGCCGCCCGTCTGCCGGCCTGTGCCGGATGTCGGCTCGTCGTCAACGCGAAGTGTCAGCGCTCTTCGTCGACTGCGGACGCCTGAACGGAGGTCAGCCGCTCCGTCTCGTCCTGTATCTCGGCGGCGATCTTCTTGAGTTCCGGCTCGAACTTGCGACCGTGGTGGGCGCAGAAGAGCAGCTCTCCGCCGCTGAGCAGGACAACGCGTACGTAGGCCTGCGCGCCGCAACGGTCGCAGCGATCGGCGGCCGTCAGCGGGCTCGCGGGGGTCAGAACAGTAGTCACGTCGCCTCTTCTCTAGCTCGACGAGCTGTCGTACCAGGGTCAACATCCAACCAGCCCCGAACTGTTCCCGCCCGGGGCTTTTCCTCGAAAAAAATCTTTCGAGGCCGGCCGTCTGTTGCCGGTTGGCGGCGAATGTGCCGTATTACGTGTCTGTGTGTCTTACGGGTTCGCTCTGGCTGTCAACGTCAGTCCTCCCGGCTGGCTTGCCGGTTTGTTCATGAGGACGTGCCCGGAGCCTAAATGGTTCATGCCTCCAAGGGAACGTGATGTGTACTTCACCCCATCGAGGGATCGAACATGCATGCGACCCTGGACTAGGCTGTGATTCCCCACGAGGGTGGCGTTACAACGGCTCTACCAGGCATCGGTACCCTCTTGACGGCAACCAAGGCCGCGCCCTTACCCAAAAGGGCCCCATCTGAAATTCAGCGAGGAGCGAACCGCGTGACCGCCGAAACGTCCGTGTCGTCCACAGCGCTGCTGGCAGGAGCAGAGCGGGACGGTTCCAACTACACCGCGCGGCACCTGCTCGTCCTCGAGGGGCTCGAGGCCGTGCGCAAGCGTCCCGGTATGTACATCGGATCCACCGACAGCCGCGGTCTGATGCACTGCCTGTGGGAGATCATCGACAACTCCGTCGACGAGGCCCTCGGGGGCTACTGCGACCACATCGAGGTGATCCTCCACGACGACGGCTCGGTGGAGGTCCGGGACAACGGCCGGGGCATCCCGGTCGACGTCGAGCCCAAGACGGGCCTGTCCGGCGTCGAGGTCGTCATGACCAAGCTGCACGCCGGCGGCAAGTTCGGCGGCGGCTCGTACGCCGCCTCCGGCGGTCTGCACGGCGTGGGCGCCTCCGTGGTCAACGCGCTGTCGGCCCGCCTGGACGTCGAGGTCGACCGCGGCGGCCACACGCACGCGATCAGCTTCCGCCGCGGTGTGCCCGGCGCCTTCGCGGGCAACGGTCCGGACGCCAAGTTCGAGGCCGCCAGCGGCCTGCGCAAGGCCAAAAAGATCCCCAAGACCCGCAGCGGCACGCGCGTGCGGTATTGGGCCGACCGTCAGATCTTCCTCAAGGACGCCAAGCTCTCCCTGGACAACCTCCACCAGCGGGCCCGCCAGACGGCGTTCCTGGTGCCCGGCCTGACCATCGTCGTCCGTGACGAGTTGGGTCTCGGCGAGGGCGGCAGCAAGGGCGAGGAGTCCTTCCGTTTCGACGGCGGCATCAGCGAGTTCTGCGAGTACCTGGCGAGCGACAAGCCGGTCTGCGACGTCCTCCGCCTCTCCGGCCAGGGCACCTTCAGGGAGACGGTCCCGGTCCTGGACGAGCACGGCCAGATGACCCCCACCCAGGTCACCCGCGAGCTCGACGTCGACGTCGCCATGCGCTGGGGCACGGGCTACGACACGACCCTGAAGTCGTTCGTGAACATCATCGCCACCCCCAAGGGCGGCACCCATGTCGCGGGCTTCGAGACGGCCGTCACCAGCACCCTCAACGAGGTCCTGCGCGCCAAGAAGCTGCTGCGCGTGGCCGAGGACGACATCGTCAAGGACGACGCCCTGGAAGGGCTGACCGCCGTCGTCACGGTGCGGCTCGCCGAACCGCAGTTCGAGGGCCAGACCAAGGAGGTCCTCGGCACCTCGGCGGCCCGCCGGATCGTGAACAACGTGATCAACAAGGAACTCAAGGCGTTCCTGACCTCCACGAAGCGTGACGCCGCGGCCCAGGCCCGTGTCGTCATGGAGAAGGCCGTCGCCGCCGCCCGTACGCGCATCGCCGCCCGCCAGCACAAGGACGCCCAGCGCCGCAAGACGGCCCTGGAGTCCTCCTCGCTGCCGGCGAAGCTCGCCGACTGCCGCAGCGACGACGTGGACCGCAGCGAGCTCTTCATCGTCGAGGGCGACTCCGCGCTCGGCACCGCCAAGCTCGCCCGCAACTCCGAGTTCCAGGCGCTGCTGCCGATCCGCGGCAAGATCCTGAACGTCCAGAAGTCGTCCGTGACCGACATGCTCAAGAACGCCGAGTGCGGCGCGATCATCCAGGTCATAGGGGCCGGCTCCGGTCGTACCTTCGACATCGACGCGGCCCGTTACGGCAAGATCATCATGATGACCGACGCCGACGTCGACGGCTCGCACATCCGCACGCTGCTCCTGACCCTCTTCCACCGCTACATGCGGCCCATGGTCGAGGCGGGCCGGGTGTTCGCCGCGGTGCCGCCGCTGCACCGCATCGAGCTGGTCCAGCCGAAGAAGGGCCAGGACAAGTACGTCTACACCTACTCGGACCGGGAGCTTCGCGACAAGCTGCTCGAATTCGAGAGCAAGGGCGTCCGGTACAAGGACTCCATCCAGCGCTACAAGGGCCTCGGTGAGATGGACGCCGACCAGCTGGCCGAGACGACCATGGACCCCCGCCACCGCACCCTGCGCCGGATCAACCTCTCCGACCTGGACGCGGCCGAGACGGTCTTCGACCTGCTGATGGGCAACGACGTGGCGCCGCGCAAGGAGTTCATCTCCAGCTCCGCGGCGACGCTGGACCGCTCGCGCATCGACGCGTAGGCACACCTGCCCCTGGCCCCTGGCCCTTCCCCCTGTCCCTGCCTACGCCCGGTTTCGGGTGGTGGGCAGGGCTCTCCACCCGTGGGTGGAGTCCGCGGCACGGTGCCGATCCACCCACGATCCACCCCTGCTCCGATCTGCCGGCCTGCGGATTTCCGTAGCGTCGAAGGCGTCGACAGCACTCGCTGTCGCCTCTCCCTTCTTCGCTCACGGAGGCAAGAATGTCCGGGCTGATCAACGCGCTGGCGATCGCGGCTGTGGCGGTTCTGGTGATCGTCCGCCAGTTCCGCGCCCAGCCGATAGGCACCGGACGGCGCTGGTGGCTCGTTCCTGTGGTCCTCGCCTTCGTCGCCCTGCGCGAGCCCGGCATCGTCGACGCCCACCACCGCATCGCGTCCGTCGTCCTGCTCGGCGCGGAGCTGCTGATCGGCCTCGCCACCGGAGCCGGCTGGGCCTGGACCACCCGTATATGGGCGGAGCCGGACGGCACGGTGTGGAGCAAGAGCACCAAGGCGAGCTTGACCGTGTGGATCGTCGGCATAGCCTTGCGCGTCGGACTGTTCGCGCTCGGCACGGCAGTCGGTGTGCACCAGGACAGCTCCGCCCTGCTCCTCGCCCTCGCCGCCACGCTCCTGGTCCGTTCCGGAATCCTTCTGTGGCGGTCCCAGTCCGCCTCCCCGGCGCCCGCCGTGGCTCCGGCGTACGGTGACCACACGGTCCGGTCGGCCCCGAAGGAGCGTGTGTGACGGAGAACGCCTGGACACACTGGCCCTCCCGGGAGGCGCTGGGCCGCGAGGGAATCTCGCGGCCCCGGCGGCTGCTCGCCTGGCTCGTACGGCTGCTGGTGCTCGGCATGCTGCTGTGGGGCGCCTACGACAGCACCCACGTCCACGGCTGGGGCGCGGTCGGAGCCGTATCGGGCGTCCTCCTGGCCGGTGCCGTCGCCTGGGGGTTCTGGCGCACCACCCTCGCCCACCGGCTGCTGCCCTCCCTCACGCTCATGGCCGCCCTCATGGGGCTCGCCGTCGCGGGAGAGGCAGCCGGCTTCAGGACCGCGGCTCTCGTCCTGTGGTGCGGCTGTGCCGTCAGCGCCCTGGAGCGGCTGCCCCTGGCCGCCGCCGTGCCCGTGATGTCGGTCTCCCTCGCGGCCTACGCCGCCGTGAACAACGACGTGTGGTTGACCACCGCGGTGACGACGGCCGGGCTGGCACTGGCCGGATACACCCTGCGCCTCGACTCCGAGGCCCGGGGCAACGCTCAGCGGCTGCTCGCCCAGGAGCGCGCCGCGCGGGCCGCCGAGGCGGAATCGGCGGCGCTCGCGGAACGGGCGAGGATCGCACGCGAGATCCACGACGTGCTCGCCCACAGCCTCTCGGCGCAGCTCGTGCACCTGGAGGCGGCCAGGCTGCTCATCGAACGGGGAGCCGACCGGGAGAAGATCCTGGAGCGGGTGGTGGCGGCGCGCGGCATGGCCCGCGACGGGCTCGACGAGACCCGGCAGGCGCTGTCCGCGCTGCGCGGTGAGCTCACCCCGCTGGAGGACTTCCTGACGCAGCTCGTCGGTTCGTCGGCCGGTGCCGAGATCACCATTACGGGTGAGCACAGGCCGCTGCCCGCGGAGGCGTCGCAGGCCGTGCGCAGGGTCGCCCAGGAAGCCCTGACGAATGTGCGCAAACACGCGGCGGGGGCCAAGGTGCGCATACGGCTGGAGTACGACGCCCACCAAGTGACGCTGGACGTGCGGGATTCGGGCGGCCCGCCGGGCGACCTGACCGGGGCGGGCGCCGGGTACGGTCTGCTGGGCATGCGCGAGCGGGCCGAGCTGCTGGGCGGCTCGCTGGAGGCCGGGCCGGACGAGGAGGGGTTCGTGGTGACGCTGAAGGTGCCCGTATGACGGAAGGGGAGGAGGCGCGGACCAGGACCGCGCGGGTGGTGGTCGCGGACGACCAGACCGTGGTCCGTGAGGGCATCGTGATGTTGCTGGGCCTGCTGCCCGGCATCGAGGTCGTCGGTTCGGCGGGGGACGGGGAGGAAGCGGTGAAGCTCGTCGCCGAACTCGCCCCCGACGTGGTGCTGATGGATCTGCGCATGCCGCGGTGCGACGGCGTGGAGGCTACGCGCCGCATCCGCGAGGAGCACCCCGGTACGCAGGTCGTGGTGCTCACGACGTTCGCCGACGACGAGTCACTGTTCCCGGCCCTGCGCGCGGGAGCGCGGGGGTATCTCACCAAGGACGCGGGAGGCGACGAGATCGTACGGGCCGTGCACAGTGTCCTCTCCGGGGACGCGGGGCTGTCCCCGAGCATTCAACGGCGTCTGCTGGAGCGGCTGTCGGAGCCCGAGCCGCCTCGGGCGGCCCCCGCCGAGCCGCCGGACGGGCTGACCGCACGGGAGATCGAGGTGCTGGTGCTGATCTCGGAAGGGCTGAACAACACCCAGATCGGGCGCAGGTTGCATGTGTCCACGGCGACTGTGAAGACCCACATCAACAACATCTTCACCAAGACGGGCCTCAAGGACCGGGCGCAGGCGGTGCGTTACGCCTACGCGAAGGGAATCGCTCGCCCACCAGCGGATTGAGTCACCTGATGGGGTGAAGAGGACAGGGAAGAGAAGTCAGGGATCTTCCCGTTCTGTCCATCCTTGGGCATGCAGTCAAGCAACGGCCGCCCCCGCGGCAGTGGGGCCGGCGCCGAACGTTCCGCCGAACACCGCGCCGACCATGATCAGGCGCACGCCGCGGTGCCCGGGGGGATGAGTTACGACGATCCGTGGTACGATGTGCTCGCCTCCGGCTGGGGCGAGCCGGCCGGAGCCGGTGTACCCGCGGCCGAGCCCGCACGCCGGGCGGGGGAGGTGCGGGCGGCAGCGGCGGCCGACGTCTACCTCGAGGTGCAGCGCAGTGCCGCGTTCCAGGAAGTGCGCCGCCGCTACCGCAGGTTCGTGGTGCCGGGAGTCCTCGTCTTCCTCGCCTGGTACGTGACCTACGTCGTGACCGCCACGTCCGCGCCGGGGCTGATGGCGCGGCCGGTGGTGGGCGCCGTGAACGTCGCGATGCTCGCGGGACTCGGACAGTTCCTCACCACTTTCCTGCTCGCCTGGGCCTATGCACGGCATGCGCGGCTGCGCAGGGACCGGGCCGCGCTCGATCTGCGCTGGGACACCCAGGAGCTGACCCGCTCGGCCGAGGGCGGTGCCCTGTGACGGGCCATCACCAGACTTTGGCAATACTGCTGTTCAGCGGGTTCGTCGCCGTCACGCTGGGCATCACGACGTGGGTGAGCCGCAACCGCCGTGGCTCGGCGGAGGAGTTCTACGTCGGTGGGCGGCTGTTCTCCCCGATGGAGAATGGTTTTGCCATCGCCGGGGACTACATGTCGGCGGCGTCCTTCCTCGGCGTCACCGGGCTCATCGCGCTGTTCGGCTACGACGGGCTGCTGTATGCGGTCGGCTTCCTCGTGGCCTGGCTGCTGGTGCTGTTCCTCGTCGCCGAACTGGTCCGCAACTGCGGGCGGTTCACCCTCGCGGACGTGATCGTGGCACGGATGAGCGAGCGGCCGGTGCGGGTCGCGGCGGGAACGTCCTCGGTCACCGTGTCCGTTCTCTACCTGGTGGCCCAGATGGTGGGCGCGGGGAGCCTGGTGGCGCTGCTGCTCGGGGGGACGAGCCAGGCGGCACGGGTGTGGACCATCGTCGGCGTCGGGGCGCTCATGGTCATCTATGTGTCGATGGGCGGGATGCGGGCCACCACCTGGATCCAGATCGTGAAGGCGGTGATGCTGCTCGGCGGCACGGTCGCGCTGACCGTCCTCGTCCTGCTGCGGTTCCACGGAGATGTGGACAGGCTGCTGCTGACAGCGGCCGAGCGCAGCGGCCACGGTGACGCGTTCCTGGCTCCGGGTCTGAAGTACGGGGCGGACTGGACCGACCGCCTCGACTTCATCAGTCTCGGGCTCGCCTTGGTCCTCGGTACGGCGGGGCTGCCGCACATCCTCTCCCGCTTCTACACCGTGCCCACGGCGCGGGCGGCCAGGCGTTCGGTGCTCTGGTCGATCGGGCTCATCGGCGGTTTCTACCTGATGACGATCGTCCTGGGTTTCGGCGCGGCGGCGATCGTGGGGCCGGGGTCGATCCGTGGGTCGAACGCGGCCGGCAACACGGCGGTCCCGCTGCTCGCCCTCGATCTCGGCGGCGGTGCGGACTCGACCGGCGGAACGGTCTTGTTCGCGGTCGTCGGCGCCATCGCCTTCGCCACGATCCTCGCGGTGGTCGCCGGTATCACCCTCGCGTCCTCCGCGTCCGTGGCCCACGACCTCTACACGTCTCTGCGGCGCGGCCGGGGCGAGCCGCGCAGCGAGGTGGCGGTGGCACGCGTCGCCTCGGTCGGCATCGGCGTGCTCGCGATCGCTCTCGGCCTCCTCGCGCGTGACATGAACGTCGCCTTCCTGGTCGGCCTCGCCTTCGCGGTCGCCGCGTCCGCGAATCTGCCGGTGCTGCTGTACTCGCTGCTCTGGCGCGGCTTCACCACCCGGGGCGCGGTGTGGGCCGTGTACGGCGGCCTGATTCCCGCGCTGGCCCTCGTCGTGCTGTCACCGGTGGTCTCGGGCAGCCCGGACTCACTCTTCCCGGGCGCCGACTTCCAGTACTTCCCCCTCCAGAACCCCGGCATCGTGTCGATCCCGCTGGGCTTCCTCGCCGGCTGGCTCGGCACGGTCACCTCGGCCGAACTCCCCGACGAGGCCAAGCACGCGGAGACCGAGGTGCGCTCACTGACGGGGGCGGGGGCCGCCTAGCGACGGCGCTCCCGGCCTCGTACCACCCACGGCGCTCCCGGCCTCATACCGCCCACGGAGCTCCTGACGTCGTACCGCTCACGGCGCTACCGACGTCGTTCCGCCCACGATCGGGCCGCTAGGGCGCCACCCATGCGTACAGGTGTTCCGGGCGGCCCGTGTCGCCGTACTTGAGGGAGAGGCGCAGGCGGCCGGCCTGTTCGAGGTGGCGGAGGTAGCGCTGGGCGGTGGAGCGGCTCAGGCCGGTCTCGGCGGCGACCTCGTGGGCGGAGAGCGGGTGGTCGGCGTCGTGCAGGACGTGGCAGATCAGGTCGGTCGTCGGCTCCGACTGGCCACTGGGCAGCCCCGGTGAGGACGGCGCCGGTGCGGTGCGCAGGGCGCCGAAGATGCGGTCGACCTGCTCCTGGCCGGCGATGCCGTGGCCGCCGACGCGGTCGACCGTGCGGCGCAGGGCGGCGTAGGAGTCGAGGCGGGTCCGCAGGGCGGCGAAGGTGAACGGTTTCACCAGGTAGTGCAGGGCGCCCAGGCGCATCGCGGTCTGGACCGTCGTCACGTCGCCGGCCGCGGTGATCATGATGACGTCGGTGCCGTGGCCCTGTTCCCGCATGCGGTGGACGAGTTCGAGGCCGGTCTGGTCGGGCAGATAGTGGTCGAGCAGCACCAGGTCGACACCGCCGCGCTGCACGGTGGCCAGCGCCTGCGCAGCGCTGTGCGCGCGGGCGGCCACCCGGAAACCGGGAACCTTTCCCACGTACTTGGCGTTGATCTCGGCGACGCGGAAGTCGTCGTCCACGACCAGGACGTCAATCATCGGGCCTCTTTCTGTCAAGGCCTCGAGGGCATCGAGCCCACGTTCGGCTCCGTTGTTGTAGCGCGAGCAAAATGAGCACAACAGGCTGTTGCAAGCAAAAGAACGGCATGTGCTCACAAGGCTGCTGCTGTGTCCCGGACCACATCTACCGTCCCCGGCCATGAGCGCAGACACCAGCCCCGCCATCCGGCTGCGGGGCGCGAGCAAGATCTTCAGGACCCCGTCGGGGGGTCTGCACACGGCGGTGAGGGAACTCGATCTCACGGTCGGACGCGGCGAGTTCGTGGCCGTCGTGGGACCGACCGGATGCGGCAAGTCGACCACGCTGACCCTGGTCAGCGGGTTGGAGGAGCCCACCGAGGGCGAGGTCCTGGTCGCCGGGGAACCGGTGCGCGGCGTCGGCGACAAGGTCGGTTTCGTCTTCCAGCAGGACGCCACCTTCCCCTGGCGTACCGTCCTGTCGAACGTCATGGCCGGCCCCCGTTTCCGCGGTGTGCCCAAGGCGGAGGCCAAGCAGAGGGCGCGCGAGTGGCTGGCCAGGGTCGGACTCGCCGCGTTCGAGGACCGTTACCCGCACCAGCTCTCCGGTGGTCAGCGCAAGCGCGTCGCGCTCGCCGCGACCTTCGTCAACGACCCCGAGATCCTGCTGATGGACGAGCCCTTCTCGGCGCTCGACGTGCAGACCAGGGCCCTGATGTCGGACGAACTGCTGGAGCTGTGGGAGGGCACGGGCGCCTCCGTCGTCTTCGTCACCCACGACCTGGAGGAGTCCATCGCGCTGGCCGACAAGGTCGTCGTCATGACGGCCGGCCCCGCCACCGTGAAGCACGTCTTCGACATCGACCTGCCGCGGCCGCGCAAGGTCGAGTCGGTGCGCCTGGAGCCGCGGTTCATCGAGATCTACCGCGAGATCTGGGAGTCCCTCGGCGAAGAGGTCCGCATCACCCGCGAGAGGGGTGCCGCCGATGTCGCCTGAGGTTCTCAGCACGCCTGTCGTCGACACCGTCAAGGCCCCGGATCGCGCGCACTCACGCGCGCGTGCCGCCCGCAGACGTCGGATCGTCGTCCAGGCCACCCGCATCCTGCTCCTGGTCGCCGTCCTCGGTCTGTGGGAGGTGTTCTCCCGCGCGAAGGTCATCGATCCGTTCAACTTCTCGATGCCGTCGAAGATCTGGGACCAGATCTGGACCTGGCTCACGCACGGGACCGCGCTCGGTTCCCTGGGCGAGCAGATCTGGTACACGCTCTACGAGGCGCTGCTCGGCTGGGTGCTCGGCGTGGTCGCCGGTGTCGTCCTCGGTATCGCCCTCGGGCGGATCCGTTTCCTCGCCGATGTCCTTGGTCCGTACATCAAGGTGCTCAACTCGATGCCGAGGATCATCCTGGCCCCGATCTTCCTCATCTGGTTCGGCCTCGGCCCCGCGTCCAAGGTCGCCTCGGCGGTCGTCCTGGTCTTCTTCCCGGTGTTCTTCAACGCCTTCCAGGGCGCCCGCGAGGTCGACCGGAACCTGGTCGCCAACGCCCGCATCCTGGGCGCCGGCGACCGTCGGGTGACTCTTCAGGTCGTCATCCCGTCGGCCACCTCCTGGATCTTCACCAGCCTCCACGTCAGCTTCGGCTTCGCGCTCATCGGCGCCATCGTCGGCGAGTACATCGGTGCCACCAAGGGCATCGGCCTGCTCGTCTCGCAGTCCCAGAACACCTTCAACGCGGCCGGTGTGTACGCGGCCATGGTGATCCTCGCCGTCGTCGCACTGGCGGCCGAGGGACTGCTCACCTTCGTCGAGCGCCGCGTCTTCCGCTGGAAGCCGACGAACTCCTAGCCGCGACCGCCCTCTTGGGCGCCCCGGCCCCTTCGCCCCCCGCAGGCCCCTGACCGCTTCGCTCCCGCACCGCCATCCACAAGGACGTGAACCACCATGCGCAAGTCCGCCAGACTCACCGCCCTCGCCGCCGTCGGCGTCCTCGCCCTGTCCTCCCTCACCGCCTGCGCCAACGACGCGGCGAGCAGCACATCCGCCGACGCCGGCAGCAAGGGCGACGGCAAGGGGACGAAGGTCAAGATCATGGTCGGTGGCCTGGACAAGGTCATCTACCTGCCCGCGATGCTCACCCAGCGGCTCGGCTACTTCGACGCCGAGGGACTCGACGTGGAACTGCTGAGCGAGCCGGCCGGTGTGCAGGCCGAGACCGCGCTCGTCTCGGGGCAGGTCCAGGGAGCCGTCGGCTTCTACGACCACACGCTCGACCTGCAGACGAAGCAGAAGTACGTCGAATCCGTCGTGCAGTTCTCGCAGGCGCCCGGCGAGGTGGAGATCGTCTCGAACAAGGCCGCGGGCGACATCACCTCGCCCAAGGACTTCAAGGGCAAGAAGCTCGGCGTCACCGGACTCGGCTCCTCGACCGACTTCCTCACGAAGTACCTCGCGGTCAAGAACGGAGTGAAGGTCAGCGACTTCACGCCGGTCGCCGTCGGCGCCGGGCCGACCTTCATCGCGGCGCTGCAGAAGGGTGCCATCGACGGCGGTATGACGACCGACCCGACCGTCGCCAACATCCTGGACAAGAAGGCCGGCAAGGTCCTGCTGGACATGCGGACCCCGGAGGGGTCCCAGGAGGCGCTCGGCGGTCCGTACCCGTCGTCAAGCCTGTACATGCAGACGGACTGGGTCAACAGCCACAAGGACACCGTCCAGAAGTTGGTCAACGCATTCGTCAAGACGCTCAACTGGATGTCCACGCACAGTGCGTCCGAGATCGCCGCCAAGATGCCCGCCGACTACTCCCAGGGGAACAAGGCGCTCTACGCGCAGGCCGTCAAGAGCACCCTGCCCATGTTCACCAAGGACGGCGTGATGCCGGAGAACGGCCCCGAGACCGTCGAGAAGGTGCTCAAGGCGTTCAACCCGAACATCAAGAACGCCAAGGTCGATCTGAGCAAGACCTTCACCACCGAGTTCGTGGAGAAGGCCAAGGGCTGAATCCGTATGGGGGGAGGGGCACGGTCCCTTCCCCCGCCTCCAACCGGGCCGTGCCTCAGGCGCGGGTCGCCCACACGTAACGGTGTTCAGGGCGGCCCGCGTCGCCGTACTTCAGGGTCAGCCGGGCGCGCCCGGTGCGCTCCAGGAGCTTCAGGTAGCGCTGGGCGGTCTGGCGGCTGAGTCCCGTCCGGTCGGCCAGCTCCTGGGCCGACAGCGGCCCTTCGGCGTTCATCAGGGCCTGGCGCACCAGCTCGGCGGTGGTGGGGGAGTGCCCCTTGGGCAGCCCTGGGTCCGAGGGCGCCGACAGGACGCCGAAGATGCGGTCGACCTCCGCCTGTTCGGCCTCGCCGCCGCCGTCGAGCCTGCGCCGCAGCTCCGCGTACGCCTCCAGCTTGGCGCGCAGCCCCGCGAAGGCGAACGGCTTGACCAGGTACTGCAGCGCGCCGTGCCGCATCGCGGCCTGCACCGTCGCCACGTCCCGGGCCGCCGTCACCATGATCACGTCGGTCTGGTGGCCGCGTCGGCGCATCTCCTGGACGACCGCGAGGCCGGTCTCGTCGGGCAGATAGTGGTCCATGAGGACCAGGTCCAGCCGGGGCAGCGCCTCCAACTGCCGCAGAGCCTCGGCCGCGTTGTGCGCCTCACCGGCGACGTGGAAGCCGGGCACCTTCTCGACGTAGGCGGCGTTGACCTGGGCCACCCGGGTGTCGTCGTCCACGACCAGAACCTCGATCATCACGACTCCTCCTCGACGGTGACCGTGTGGTGGGCGGCGACGGTCGTCACCGGCTCCGGCTCGGGCTCGCCGAGGGCCTCCGGGAGGACGACGGTGAACTCCGCGCCGCCGCCATGTGCTTCGCCCACCGTGGCGCTGCCGCCCTGCCTCTCGGCGAGCCGGCGCACCATGGAGAGCCCGATGCCGCGTTCGCGGTGCGCGGGCGCCTCCTTCGTGGACCAGCCGTCGGTGAAGACCAGCTCGCGTTGTTCCGCCGGGATTCCGGGTCCCGTGTCGCGCACAGTCAGGACGACGGTACGGCCCTCCGTGCGCAACTCGACCTCCACGCGCGCGTGGAGCGTCCCCGCGACGGCGTCGAGCGCGTTGTCGACCAGGTTGCCGACGACCGTGACGAGCCCCCTCGGATCGACCAACCGGTCCGGCAGCCATGTCCGGTCCGAGATCCACAGCGCGACGCCCCGCTCGGCCGCCACGGTCGCCTTGCCGACGAGCAGCGCCGCGAGCAGCGGATCCTGGATCTTCTCCGTCACCTGCTCCGCGGTGGCCCGGTGGTCGCCGACCACCTCGCCGACGAAGTCCACGGCGTCGTCGTACATCTCCAGTTCGAGCAGGCCCAGGAGTGTGTGCATGCGGTTGGCGTGCTCGTGGTCCTGGGCGCGCAGCGCGTCGATCAGGCCGCGGGTCGAGTCGAGCTCCCGGCCGAGTTGCTCCAGTTCGGTGCGGTCGCGCAGGGTGGCCACGGCGCCGTCGTCGTCGGTGGGCATGCGGTTGGCGACCAGGACACGCTGGCCGCGGACGGTGAGCAGGTCGGTGCCGGTCACCCGCCCGGCCAGGATGTCGGCCGTCCGTCCTTCGCCGAGAGCCTCGTCCGGGGAACGGCCGACGGCCTCCTCGTCGATGCTCAGCAAACGGTGCGCCTCGTCGTTGAGGAGGCGTATGCGGCCGCTGCGGTCCAGGGCGACCACACCCTCCCGGATGCCGTGCAGCATCGCCTCACGCTCCGCCAGCAGCGCCGAGATGTCGGAGAAGGCCAGGTCGCGGGTCTGCCGCTGGACCCGTCGGGAGACGAGCCAGGCGGCCAGCGCTCCGACGGCCAGCGCGCCGCCCGCGTAGGCGAGCAGCCCCGGGATCGCGCTGAGCAGCCGGGCCCGCACGCTGTCGTACGCGATACCGACCGAGACGGCGCCGATGATGCGGTGGTCGGCGTCGTAGAGCGGCACCTTGCCACGCGCCGAGCGCCCCAGCGTGCCCCGGTCTATTTCCATGACCTCCTTGCCCGCCAGAGCCTCCTTGGGGCTCGTCGAGACCTCGTGGCCGATCTCCGAAGCCGTCGGATGCGACCAGCGCACCCAGTCGGTGTTGAGCACGACGATGTACTCGGCGTTCGTGGCCAGCCGGATCCGCTCGGCCTCCCTCTGCACCGGACCGTTCCTGCTCGGCGCGGTGGTGAGCACACCCTCGGCGATCTGCGGGTCCTGCGCCGTCGTCTCGGCGATGGCCAGGGCCCTGCGCATCGCCTCCTGGTCCAGCTGCTTGCTGAGCGGCGCGAGGAACAGGCCGGTCGCGAGCACCGCGACCCCCGCGGCGATCGCCACCTGCATCAGCAGGACCTGCGAGAACATCCGCTTCGGCATGCCGAGGCGCAGGCGGCGAGCGGGGGGAGTGGGTCTCATACCCATGACGGTACGTGGGAGGGCGGGAGCCGCCGTAGGGGGTGTGGTGTGCGTCTCGTGATCAACACGGGATGATCAACGTTGAGCCGGGCAGGTCGATGCCTCGACCATCTGATCAACTCGCGAGAGCCGTCGCCATCAGCTCGCGCACCTCGACGACGTCCATGCGTGCGGGCGACCCCAGGATCGACGTTCCGCAGCTCTCCGGGCGGGGCGGCGCCGCGGCGCCCTGGGCCACGACGACGCGCCAGCGGCGTCCGTCGCCGTGAGCGACGGTCACCTCCCAGCGCGGGGCCGCACCGCGCGTCGCCACGACGGCCAGGGCGTCCGCCGCGTACTCGCCCACCGCGGTGCGCACGGCCAGCTCAGCCGCCTGACCGGGCCGCTCCCAGGCGGAGCTCCCGCGGCAGCCCTCGACGACGACGCGCCCTTGCCGGACGCTGTGCAGGACGTGCCGGACGGCTTGGGCCTCGGCGCGGCCGTACGCGTACCCGTAGGGCAGGACGAGCAGCGTCGGCGAGAAGCGATGACCACCCAGATGAGTGACCTCCCAGACGCCCTCGACGCCCGAGGCGGCCAGTTCGGCGGCGAGGGGACGGCCGAGCAGCGCGCAGCAGCGGTCGCGCTTGCCGTTGGTGCAGACGAGAGCGAGCGGGTCGCCGGTGTACGGTCGCGCGCCGAGAACCGCGTCGAAGGTGCGGTGCTCGCCCCTGCCGAGCGCCGCGAAGTCGAGGTCGAGCAGGTCGTTCGGCTCGCGGATCGTGGCGGAGTGCACCCAGCCCCGGCCGGGCAGGGTGTGCGCCGCGTAGACCTGCCGTGCCGCGGGCGTCCCGCTGTCCGCATGACGCCCGGGGCGGCGGATCAGCGCGATACGTACGCCCGTGCCCTTGACGGCCGCCTCCAGGGCGCGGCCGAGCGCCGGGTCGAGGTGGCTCGACGTGAGCGCCTTGGCGCCCCAAGGGCCCGGCTGCTCCAGCAGCAGCCAGGTCCGGGCGGTGGCCGCGGTTCCCGCGAGGGGCTCGTCGAGCTCCTGGGAAGCGGTTGAGCACGTACGCACAGAGGTGAGCCTAACCTGACTTGGCTCGGGGTGGCTTCCCGAGGGGCCGGTGTCTCACGCAGGGCGGGCGCCGAGGACGGCCAGCGCGGCCGTGGCGCAGACGAGCATGGTGGCGCCCATGGACACGGCCGTGACCTGGCCCGGCAGGCTCATGGCGGAAGCGGCGAGGCCGCCGACGAGGAACTGGAGCAGCCCCTGCAGGGAGGAGGCGGCTCCGGCGGCGGAACCGTGGCCGCCCAGGGCCAGGGATGTGGCGTTGGCCAGCACGATGCCGAGCACGGACACCACCAGGAAGAGGCACGCAAGCAGCAGCGGCAGTGGGAGGCGCAGCGCGGCGCAGGCCAGCACGCCCGCGGAGCCGAGGGTCGCCACGGTCAGGCTGACGCGCAGCAGGGTGTGCTCCTCGGTGACGCGGCCGACGAGCATGCTCCCGACCTGACCGAGCAGCACGATGCCCAGACCGTTGAGGCCGAAGACGAGACCGAACTGCTGGGCCGTCAGCCCGTAGGCGTCCTGCAGGACGAACGACGATCCGGAGATGTAGGCGAACACGGCGGCGAACATCAGCGCCGCGGCGAGCACGTACCGCATGTACTGAAGGTCGGTGGCCAGCGTCCGGAAGGTCCGCAGCGTGGCGCACAGATGGGCCGGCGCCCGGTGCGCGTCCGGCAGCGACTCGGGAAGCGCGAAGACGACCGCGAGCAGGAGGACGGCGCCGACGGCGGCGAGCACCAGGAACACCGCGCGCCAGGTGGCGAGCGTCAGGAGCTGGCCGCCGATGACGGGTGCCACGACCGGGGCGACGCCGTTGACGACCATGAGGGTGGAGAAGAACCGGGTCATGGCGGTGCCGGAGAACAGGTCCCGCACGATGGCCCGGGCCAGGACCGTACCCGCCGCAGCGCCGATCGACTGCAGGATCCGGCCGGCGATCAGCCAGCCGACGGAGGGCGCCAGCGCGCACCACAGCGATCCCGCCAGGTACAGCGCCATACCGGCCAGCAGTGGGCGGCGCCTCCCCCACGCGTCCGACAGCGGACCGACGATCACCTGGAAGAGGGCCAGGCCGACGACGAACGCCGTGAGGGTCATCTGGACCAGCGGTGCGCTGGTGTGCAGTTGGTCGGCCATGCGGGGCATGGCGGGCAGGTACATGTCGATCGTGAGAGCACCGAAGGCGCTCAACGAGCCGAGGATCAGCGCCAGTCGCGCGCGCCGTGGCGGATCCGCCACCGGCTCGAAAACGCCGGAGTCCTCCGCCGCGGTGACCGTCAACCGGTCCCCTTCATTGATTATGGACATATAATTATGATGGCATAACTCAGTAGGATGGCACCATGCCCCGCGACACAGAAAACGCCAACGGCGCGGACGTCGGCGGTCCGCTCGCCGACCTCGCCGACCTGATCCTCAACGTCGGCCGGCTGGTGCGCGCCCGGACTCCGGAAGGGCCGAACGTGGTGCCGCTGACCGAGACCGAGCGGCAGGTGATGCGCGTCGTCGACCTGTACCCCGGGGCCGCGCCCAGCGAGATCGCCCGCCGCACCCGGCTGCAGCGCACCAACGTCAGTACGGCGCTGCGCAGCCTCGAGGGCAAGGGGATGGTGTCCCGCGCCGCCACCGAGGGCCGCGGCGTCGCCGTGCGCGCGACCGAGCGCGCGGCTGCCAACCTCCGGGTGCTGCACGCCGCCTGGGCACAGGAACTCGCCGCCATCCTGGGCGACGACCTCGACACGGTCAGGCAGTGCACCCAACTGCTCAGCCGCCTGGAACAACGGCTGACCGCCGACGACCAGACCTGACCATCGAGCCCCCGGCGCCGAGCGGAGCCGGGGCACGGTGCGTCATCCGTCTCCGACGACTGCGAACCTCATGCCGAGGTGATCATTACTCCGGGAGGGGCTGGGGCGGCTTCGGGCCGACGTAGTGCCCGCTCGGGCGCATGCGCAACGGGCGCTCCCCGTACTCCTCCAGGGCGTGGGCGATCCAGCCCGCCGTACGGGCCACGGCGAAGATGGTCTCGCCGGCGGTGGCGGGCATGCCGCAGGAGGCCGTCAGTACGGCGAGGGCCAGGTCGACGTTGGCGTGCAGCGGGGTGTGACGGGCGGTGGTGGCGACGATGTCGTTGGCTGCGGCGAGCGCGGGGGCGGCGTTCGGGATCTCCTCCAGGAGGCCGAACAGGACACGCGCGCGGGGGTCCTCGCCGGTGTAGAGGCGGTGGCCGAGGCCGGGGATGCGGCGGCCGGCCCGCAGTTGCTCGGCGATCACCGGACCCGCGTCGCCCTCGTCGAGCACGTCCATCAGCAGCCGGTGCGCCAGCCCGCTGGACGCTCCGTGCAGAGGGCCCTCCAGCACGCCCAGCCCCGCGGAGACGGCCGCGTAGGCGTGCGCGCGGGCCGAGGCGGCGACACGGACGGCGAGGGTCGAGGCGGCGAGGTCGTGGTCGACGAGGAGGGCGAGCGCGGTGTCGAGAGCGCGCAGCGAGGCTTCGTCCGCGTCCCGGCCGCTGAGCCGTGACCACAGGCGCTGGGCCAGCGGGCCCTCGTCGCGGCGGTAGGTCCCACGCTGCGGCAGGGCGGCGACCAGGGTGGGGATCAGGGTGCGCGCGGTGCCGAGCACGGCTTCCTCGGACAGGTCGAAACGCAACGGGTCCGCCGTGCCGGCGGCGATCGCGGCGACCCTCAACCGGTCCGTGGGGCTGGTGTGTTCGGGCAGGCCGTCGACGGCGCGGCGAGCCACGACGACGGCGGCCTCGGGCGCGGTGAAGGTCGTTCCCGTTCGCATGCTGCCGGTCCACAGCCACTCCGCGACCTCTTCGTAGGAGTGACGCGTGGCGAGTTCGGTAGCGTTCACGCCTCTGAAGTAGTAGCGGTCCTCCTCGATGAGCGTGATGCGGGTCCGGACGGACAGCTCGCCGCCGGAGCCCGGATTCCCGCTGCTCTCCCGCCTGTTGCGCCGGGCGAGTGCCTCCACTTCCCGGGCGTCGAAGGTGCTGCCCCGGCCGCCCGGCGCGCGTCGGCTGCTGAGCTGGCCGCGGCTCACGTACGCGTACACGGTCTCGGGCTTCACGCCGAGAACTTCGGCGGCTTCCTTGGTGGTCAGGCGCCGTTCCGTGGAGGCGGGGGAGGGGTCTTGATCGCGCATGGGGTCACCGTATCCGCCTAGCGACACATGGATGAGTGGAGTTGATTCAATCAATATTGACAGCAATATAATCAAGCATGGACAGTTGAATCAAGTCCATGGAGGTAATCATGTCCGTCAACAGGCCAGTAGCCGCACCCATCGAGGTACCGCGGGGACTCGCCGGTGTCGTCGTCACCGACACCTCGATCGGAGACGTACGAGGGCTCGAGGGCTTCTATCACTACCGGCAGTACTCGGCCGTGGAACTCGCCCGGACTCGCGGCTTCGAGGACGTCTGGCACCTCATGGTCCACGGGGAACTACCGGACGCGGCGCGGCGGGCGGACTTCGTCGGCGAGACGGCGGCCCTGCGACGGCTGCCCGACGAGGTACGGGCGGTGCTGCCCGCGATCGCGGCGGCGAGCGGTGCCTCGGGGCCGGTGGCCGGCATGCGCACCGCGCTCTCGTTGCTCGGCGCGGCCAAGGGCTTCCGGCCGGTGTACGACGTCGGCGCGGACGAACGACGCCGGGACACCCTCGTCGCGGCCGCCGCCGTACCGACTCTCCTCGCCGCACTGCACCGGCTGGGGCGGGGCCTCGAACCGGTGGAACCGCGCGAAGACCTTCCGTACGCGGCCAACTACCTCTACATGGTCACGGGTTCGGAACCGGAACCGCGCCGGGCCCGGGCGATCGAGCAATACTTGATCTCAACCATTGATCACGGATTCAATGCGTCAACCTTCACGGCGCGCGTCATCGCATCGACCGGAGCCGATGTGGCCGCATGTCTGGTCGGGGCGGTGGGGGCGCTGTCCGGGCCTCTGCACGGCGGTGCGCCCAGCCGGGCCCTGGACACCCTGGACGCCATCGGCAGCCCTGACCGCATCGACCCCTGGATCCGCGCACGCGTCCTGGCCGGCGACCGCGTCATGGGCTTCGGCCACGCGATCTACCGCACGGAGGACCCCCGTTCCCGCATGCTCCGGGAGGTCGCCCAGAGCTTCGGCGGCCCGCGGGTCGAGTTCGCCGTGGAGGTCGAGCGGCAGGTGGAGGCGATCCTGGCGGAACTGAAACCCGGTCGCGAACTCCACACGAACGTCGAGTTCTATGCGGGCGTGGTCATGGAACTGTGCGGCCTGCCCCGCGAGATGTTCACCCCGACCTTCGCGGCAGCGCGGGTGGTCGGCTGGAGCGCCAACATCCTGGAACAGGCGGAGGACCGGAAGATCATCAGGCCGGTGGCGCGGTATGTGGGGCCGGGGGCGCCGGTGGCGGTGCCGAAGGCGGCGTGAGGAACGCGTGCGGCCTGGTGCCGTTCTGACGCCAGGCCTCATCGGTGGTGATCGAGCAGGAACGGGGTGCCGGTTGCTCATCGAAAGATGCCCGGCTGGACCGTAGTTGTGCGGGGCCGGGGTGCGGGACGGGACGGGGCTGGGGGTGCTCAGGCGTCGGGGATGTCCGCCTTGGCCCGGATCAGTGTCTCCCGACTCACGACGACAATGCGTTCGTAGTCGGCTCGGGAGGCATCCGCGGGCAGTTCCCGCTCCAGCGCCTCGGTGGCCTCAGTGCCGATGACGGCGAAGTTGCCGTCGCTCAACTCGAAAACGTCCGGGCAGTTCGCTCCTGAGGCACTGCCACGGGCACTTGGAGGCACACCAATGCGGCGCACGATTTTCAACGGTACCGGTCCTTACAGGATGTGGGCAGAGTGCTGTGGAGCAGGCTACTGGGGTTGCTGATGCACGTGCGTCTGCATCCACAAAAGTCACTCGAACCGCCCTGGTGGAAGACCCTGCGTTGACCGGTGCCCCCTTCAGACGGTCAGTCGGTGGGCGGGTTGCCCACCACCCACCACGCGTCGACGTCCGACTCCTCGATCTCCTTGACGAGAGCGTCGACCATCCGTCCGAGCCTGGCTTCGTCGGACGACGACTTCAAAGTCGCGCGCTGCCCCTTGGAGGCCTCCCAGTACTCGCGCATCAGGGGGTTCTGGAAGAGCTCGCGCGCGTGCCCGTAGAACTCCTTCTGGTCAAGGATTCCCGCCCGATAGAGGTGGTAGAGGTTGATGTACCAGGCATTGGCATAGAAGTACTGGCGCCGCTTGGCTTCGGGGATGTTCGCGTCGTAAGTGTCGATGACGGCGGCAAGGGAGGGATCGTCGATCGCCCTGGACAGGAGCTCCCAATGCATGCGCTGCTGGTGTGCCAAGGCCCTGCGGCGGGCGGCCAGTTCCTCGAGTTCCAGTCGTTTCAACTGAAGTTGCTCTGTTTCGAGTCGCCGTCGGCCTGCGGCCAGGGTCAACCCGGCGGTGGCGAGCAGGCCGACCGTGGCGAAGCCGAGCCTCCCTGTTGCAGTTTTCCGTGCGGACATCTCAACCCCCGATTCAGGCGGCCGTTCCGCCGGTCGTCGGGGTGCGGGTCGACTGGTGGGGACCGGCGAGCGGTGGGCGGCGCTTGCCGTCTCCCAGGGTGCCGAGCGGGCTCTGATCGGCAGGGAGGCGGAGAGGAGGCGCAAGGAAGGAAGCGAGGGTCGCACACTCCGGCGCCTTGCCAGACGTCTGCCCCGCCGACGCTGCTAACAATCGTTCACTTCGCGGTGATTATTCCGGCTCGTATCCTGGTCCGGCAGTCACAGCTCGTACGTGTGCCGAGATCACGCTCCGGCGCACAGCAGCGCGAAAGAGGTCGCACGTTGAGTCAGCCGAGCTCTGGCATCCGGCAGATCCCGGTCGTCGGTCTCGCCGGATTCCTGGGAGCCGGCAAGACCACCCTCCTCAACCACCTCCTGCACCGCAGCGGCGGCAGCCGTATCGGCGCTCTCGTCAACGACTTCGGCGCCATCGAGATCGACGCGATGGCCGTCGCCGGTGCGCTCGGCGACTCCACCGTCTCCCTCGGCAACGGGTGCCTCTGCTGCGCCGTCGACGTCGGCGAGCTGGACGGTTACCTGGCGAAGCTCGCCGCCCCCTCCACCGGCATCGACGTCATCGTCATCGAGGCCAGCGGGCTGGCCGAGCCGCAGGAGCTGGTGCGGATGGTGCTCGCCAGCGAGCACCCGGACATCGTCTACGGCGGTCTCGTCGAGGTCGTCGACGCCACAGAGTTCGACGACACCCGGGCCAGGCACCCCGAGATCGACCGGCATCTCGCCCTCGCCGACCTCGTCGTCGTCAACAAGCTCGACCGCGCCGCGGACGGCGACCGGGTCCTCGGACTGGTGCGGTCCCTCGTCGACCGCGCCGCCGTCGTGCCCGCCTCCTACGGCCGTATCGACCCCGAGTTCCTCTTCGACTGCAGGCCCGCCGAGGAACGCATCGGACAGCTCTCCTTCGACGACCTGCACGACCACCAGCACGACCACCGACGGGACGACCACGGCACGCACCTGCACGCCGCCTACGACAGCCTCGCCTTCAGCTCCGAAGTGCCCATGGACCCGCGGCTGTTGATGCAGTTCCTCGACAGCAGACCCGAAGGGCTCTACCGCATCAAGGGCTACGTCGACTTCGGCGCGCACGACGTCCGCAACCGGTACGCCGTGCACGCCGTGGGGCGTTTCCTGCGCTTCTACCCCGAGCCGTGGCAGCCCGGGAATCCCCGCCTCACCCAGCTCGTCCTCATCGGCTCGGGCATCGACGCGCCCGCCCTCGGCAAGGAGCTGAAGGCGTGCGAGAGCGACGCCCCGCACACCGCCGACGAGCACGGCATGTGGGGCGTCCTGCGCTACGTACAGGATCCGGAGGGCGAGTTCGCGGACCCGCCGGTCTAGGGCGTGTGTCCTAGGCCGGCCCCGCCACCACCGCCACCGTCTTCGGCAGGGACACGCCCGAGCCGTCGCGGCGCGGGTCGACGTCCGGGAGGTCGGCCGGGGTGCCGTTCTTCTGCGCCGCCTTGGCCGGGACGGCGCCCGCCCAGGCCAGGGACAGGCAGTCCTCGCCCTTCAGGAACCGCTGGCAGCGCACACCGCCGGTGGCGCGGCCCTTGCGCGGGTACTGGTCGAACGGCGTGAGCTTGGCCGTCGTCTGGACCGAGTCGTCGAGCGTGCCGCGCGAGCCCGCGACCGTGAAGACCATCGCGTCCACCGCCGGGTCCACGGCCGTGAAGGAGATGACCTTCGCGCCGTCGGCCAGCTTGATGCCCGTCATGCCGCCCGCCGGACGGCCCTGCGGGCGGACCTGGGAGGCCTGGTAGCGCAGCAGCTGGGCGTCGTCCGTGATGAAGACCAGGTCCTCCTCGCCGGTGCGCAGCTCCACCGCGCCGACGATCCGGTCGCCGTCCTTGAGCGTGATGACCTCCAACTCCTCCTTGTTGGACGGGTAGTCGGGCACCACACGCTTGACGACGCCCTGCTCGGTGCCGAGCGCGAGACCGGGGGAGGACTCGTCGAGCGTGGTCAGGCAGACCACCGTCTCGTGGCCCTCCAGGGACACGAACTCGGTGACCGGCGCCCCGCCGGAGAGGTTCGGCGCCGATGCCGTCTCCGGCAGCTGCGGCAGGTCGACGACGTTGATCCGCAGCAGCCGGCCGGCCGAGGTGACGGCGCCGATCTCGCCGCGGGCCGTGGCGGGCACCGCCGAGACGATCACGTCGTGCTTGACCCGCCGGCCCTCGGCGTCCGCCGGGAACGGCTCGCCGTTCGCCGTACGGGCCAGCAGGCCCGTCGAGGAGAGCAGCACCCGGCAGGGGTCGTCCGCGACCTGCAACGGCACGGCCGCCGGGGCGCCCGAGGACTCCAGCAGGACCGTGCGCCGGTCGGTGCCGAACTTCTTGGCCACCACGGCCAGTTCGGAGGAGACCAGCTTGCGCAGTTCGCTGTCGGACTCCAGGATCCGGGTCAGCTCCGCGATCTCCGCGTTGAGCCGCTCCTTCTCCGCCTCCAGCTCGATGCGGTCGTACTTGGTCAGGCGGCGCAGCGGGGTGTCGAGGATGTACTGGGTCTGGGTCTCCGACAGCGAGAACCGCTCCATCAGGCGTTCCTTCGCCTGCGCGCTGTTCTCGCTGGAGCGGATCAGGCGGATGACCTCGTCGATGTCGACCAGGGCGGTGAGCAGGCCCTCCACCAGGTGCAGGCGGTCGCGGCGCTTGGTGCGGCGGAACTCGCTGCGGCGGCGCACCACGTCGAAGCGGTGGTCGAGGTAGACCTCGAGCAGCTCCTTGAGGCCGAGCGTGAGGGGCTGGCCGTCCACCAGGGCGACGTTGTTGATGCCGAAGGACTCCTCCATCGGCGTCAGCTTGTAGAGCTGCTCCAGTACGGCCTCCGGCACGAAGCCGTTCTTGATCTCGATGACCAGGCGCAGGCCGTGCTGGCGGTCGGTGAGGTCCTTGACGTCGGCGATGCCCTGGATCTTCTTCGAGCCGACGAGATCCTTGATCTTGGCGATGACCTTCTCGGGGCCGACCGTGAAGGGCAGTTCGGTGACGACCAGGCCCTTGCGGCGGGCGGTGACGGTGTCGACCTCGACCGTGGCGCGGATCTTGAAGGTGCCGCGGCCGGTCTCGTACGCGTCCCGGATGCCGGAGAGGCCGACGATGCGGCCGCCGGTGGGCAGGTCGGGACCGGGGACGTGCTTCATCAGGGTCTCGAGATCCGCGTTCGGGTAGCGGATCAGATGGCGGGCGGCCGAGATCACCTCGCCGAGGTTGTGCGGCGGCATGTTGGTCGCCATGCCGACCGCGATGCCCGACGCGCCGTTGACCAGCAGGTTCGGGAAGGCGGCAGGGAGGGCGACCGGCTCCTGCTCCTGGCCGTCGTAGTTGGGCGCGAAGTCGACCGTGTCCTCGTCGATCGACTCCGTCATCAGGCTCGTCGCCTGCGCCTGGCGGCACTCGGTGTACCGCATGGCGGCCGGCGGGTCGTCGTTGCCGAGCGAGCCGAAGTTGCCGTGGCCGTCGACCAGGGGCACACGCATGGAGAAGGGCTGTGCCATGCGCACCAGGGCGTCGTAGATCGACGCGTCGCCGTGCGGGTGCAGCTTGCCCATGACCTCGCCGACCACGCGCGCGCACTTCACATAGCCGCGGTCGGGGCGCAGGCCCATCTCGTTCATCTGGTAGACGATGCGGCGGTGCACCGGCTTCAGGCCGTCACGGGCGTCGGGCAGGGCGCGGGAGTAGATGACCGAGTACGCGTACTCGAGGAAGGAGCCCTGCATCTCGTCGACGACGTCGATGTCGAGGATGCGCTCCTCGAACGAGTCGTCGGGCGGCGGGGTCTTCGTGCTGCGGCGGGCCATCGCTGCCGGCTCCTCTTTTCTGGTCGCTCGCCTACGGGTCGCTCACGGCCCCTTCGGCTCACGCTTGCTGAAGCATGAACGGGATCTGACGCGACCATTGTGGACCGCGGCACTGACAACCCGGGCCAGGACCCGGTGTCGGCGGTCCGGCCCGGCGCGGGCGGGGTCGCCCTCGCCGCGGCTGCCCGCAGGCTACGCGATCCGCTGTGGGCGTACGTCGTCCGGGAACTTCGCCGCCGGTCCGCCCGCTTGCATACAGTGGCAGGACCGGCAGGAAAACAGCGGTTTCCAGCACCGCATCCGCGATCGAAGGGACGTACATGCCCATGGGTCACACGGCCACAGACCAGGCAGGCACCGGGGGCCTGACAGCGACCGAGCACCGCCTGGCCAACGGCCTGCGCGTGGTGCTCTCCGAGGACCACCTGACCCCGGTCGCGGCGGTGTGCCTCTGGTACGACGTCGGCTCGCGCCACGAAGTCAAGGGCCGTACCGGCCTGGCTCACCTTTTCGAGCATCTGATGTTCCAGGGCTCGGGCCAGGTCAAGGGCAACGGCCACTTCGAGCTGGTGCAGGGTGCCGGCGGCTCGCTCAACGGCACGACGAGCTTCGAGCGGACCAACTACTTCGAGACCATGCCGACCCACCAGCTGGAGCTCGCCCTCTGGCTGGAGGCCGACCGCATGGGCTCCCTGCTCGCCGCCCTGGACGAGGAGTCCATGGACAACCAGCGGGACGTCGTCAAGAACGAACGCCGGCAGCGCTACGACAACGTGCCGTACGGCACGGCGTTCGAGAAGCTCACCGCGCTCACCTACCCCGAGGGCCACCCCTACCACCACACCCCGATCGGCTCGATGGCCGACCTGGACGCGGCGACCCTGGAGGACGCGCGCGCGTTCTTCCGCACGTACTACGCGCCCAACAACGCCGTCCTGTCGGTCGTCGGCGACATCGACCCCGAGCAGACGCTCGCCTGGGTCGAGAAGTACTTCGGCTCCATCCCCGGGCACGACGGCAAGCCCGCGCCCCGCGACGGCACGCTCCCCGACATCATCGGCGAGCAGCTGCGCGAGGTTGTCGAGGAGGAGGTCCCGGCGCGCGCCCTGATGGCCGCCTACCGGCTGCCGCAGGACGGCACGCGCGCGTGCGACGCCGCCGACCTGGCGCTGACGGTCCTCGGCAGCGGTGAGTCCTCCCGCCTCTACAACCGGCTCGTACGGCGCGACCGTACGGCCGTCGCGGCCGGCTTCGGCCTGCTGCGCCTGGCCGGGGCGCCCTCGCTGGGCTGGCTGGACGTGAAGACGTCCGGTGACGTCGAGGTGCCGGTCATCGAGGCCGCCATCGACGAGGAGCTCGCCCGGTTCGCCGCCGAGGGCCCCACGAGCGAGGAGATGGAGCGCGCGCAGGCGCAGTTGGAGCGCGAGTGGCTGGACCGGCTCGGCACGGTCGCGGGCCGCGCCGACGAACTGTGCCGCTTCGCCGTCCTGTTCGGCGACCCGCAGCTCGCCCTGACCGCCGTCCGGCGCGTTCTGGAGATCACTCCCCAGGAGGTGCAGGAGATCGCCAAGGCCCGCCTGCGGCCCGACAACCGCGCGGTGCTCGTCTACGAGCCCGTCTCCGGAGGGGTCGCCGAGGACGCGGATCCCCCCGAAGACCCCGAGGCCGAGGCCACGGTCGAAGCCGGCGACAAGAACCAGGAGGCGGCCAAGTGAGCGAGCTCGCCACGATGGAGTTCCACCCGCAGCCCCAGGCCGGCGAGGCCAGGCCGTGGGCGTTCCCGGCGCCCACGCGCGGGGCGCTCGGCAACGGCCTGACCGTGCTGCGCTGCCACCGCCCCGGCCAGCAGCTCGTCGCCGTCGAGGTCCTCCTGGACGCGCCCCTGGAGGCCGAGCCGGCCGGCTTCGAAGGTGTCGCCACGATCATGGCGCGCGCCTTCTCCGAGGGCACCGACAAGCACTCCGCCGAGGAGTTCGCCGCCGAGCTGGAGCGCTGCGGCGCCACCCTCGACGCGCACGCCGACCACCCCGGCGTCCGCCTCAGCCTCGAAGTGCCGGTCTCCCGTCTGGCCAAGGCGCTCGGCCTGCTCGCCGACGCCCTCCGGGCGCCCGCCTTCGCCGACGGCGAGGTCGAGCGGCTGGTGCGCAACCGCCTGGACGAGATCCCGCACGAGCTGGCCAACCCCTCCCGCCGCGCCGCGAAGGAGCTCTCCAAGGAGCTGTTCCCGGCGGCCTCGCGCATGTCCCGCCCGCGCCAGGGCACCGAGGAGACCGTCGAGAAGATCGACGCGGCCGCCGTACGCGCCTTCTACGACCGCCATGTGCGGCCCGCGACGGCCACCGCGGTCGTCGTCGGCGACCTCACCGGCATCGACCTCGACGCCCTGCTCGGGGAGACCCTGGGCGCCTGGACGGGCTCCCGGGCCGAGTCGCGTCCCGTGCCGCCGGTCACCGCCGACGACACCGGGCGCGTGATCATCGTGGACCGTCCCGGCGCCGTCCAGACGCAGCTGCTCATCGGCCGCGTCGGCCCTGACCGGCACGACCGGGTGTGGCCGGCGCAGGTGCTCGGCACGTACTGCCTCGGCGGCACCCTCACCTCCCGCCTGGACCGCGTCCTGCGCGAGGAGAAGGGCTACACCTACGGTGTGCGCGCGTTCGGGCAGGTCCTCCGGTCCGCGCCGGACGGCACGGGCGCGTCGATGCTCGCCATCAGCGGCTCCGTCGACACCCCGAACACCGGCCCGGCGCTCGACGACCTCTGGAAGGTGCTGCGCACGCTCGCCGAGGGCGGCCTCACCGACGCCGAGGTCGACGTCGCCGTGCAGAACCTCGTGGGCGTGGCGCCGCTGAAGTACGAGACGGCCGCGGCGGTCGCGAGCACGCTGGCCGACCAGGTCGAGCAGCACCTGCCCGACGACTACCAGGCGACGATGTATCAGCAGCTCGCCTCGACCGGCACGGTGGAGGCCACCGCGGCGGTGGTGAGCGCGTTCCCGGTGGACCGTCTGGTGACCGTCCTCGTCGGCGACGCGGCGCAGATCAAGGAGCCGGTGGAGGCGCTCGGCATCGGTGAAGTGACCGTGGTTTCCGCCGAGTAGCGGCACGCGCGCGTGGACGGGCCCTGGTGACCGACCTGTCACCAGGGCCCTTCTATGTCCGAATTGGCGCGGAATTGAAGGAGAGATGCCCATGTGCCCTGTGGGATGCGCTACAAAAGCCGCGTTCCGTTTGGGAATTGAAAGGCGCCCCGCTTAGCTTCATCCGGGCTGTCCGTCAGGCACCGCGCCGCATCCGCGGCACCGGGCAGTCATCGCCGAGTCCCCGTACGGCGCGAGCCAGGGGAGCCGGGGACCCACCGTAGTCCCTGGGGTGAATCGGACGCCCGCGCGAGCCGCGAGGGGGTCCGTAGGAGACCTTCCTGCTCCGAACCCGTCAGCTAACCCGGTAGGCGAGAGGGAAGGAAAGGACCAGCCTGTACATGGCGTTCATGTGCGCCACCGGGAAGCACCGTCGTCCCAGCCGCATCAAGCGTTCCACCGCCCAGGTCGCCGGCGTCGCGGCCCTCGCCACCACCGGTGTCATCGGCGCCCTCGCGGCCCCCGCGCTCGCCGCCGACAACTCCGTCGACGCCGTCGAGCAGACCGGCTTCACCCCCGTCATCACCATCGGCGACTCGATCGCCGAGAAGATCGACGCGCAGGCCGAGGCCCAGAAGCAGGCCGCCGAGGAGGCCGCCCGAAAGAAGGCCGCCGAGGAAGCCGCGCGCAAGAAGGCCGAGGCGCTCGCCAAGAAGGAGCGCGAGGCCAAGGAGCGCGCCGCCCGGGAGGCCGAGCGCAAGCGCCTGAACTCCTTCGTCGCGCCGATCTCCGGCTCCTACGTCTCCACGGGCTACAAGGCCAGCAGCTCCCTGTGGTCCTCCGGCAGCCACACCGGCATCGACTTCCACGCCGCGAGCGGCACGTCGGTCCACGCCGTGGGCTACGGCACGGTCGTCCAGACCGGCTGGGGCGGGGCCTACGGCAACCAGATCGTGATCCGGATGAACGACGGGACGTACACCCAGTACGGCCACCTGTCGTCCATCGGCGTCTCCGTCGGCCAGAAGGTCGTCACCGGCCAGCAGATCGGGCTCTCGGGCTCCACCGGCAACACCACCGGACCGCACCTGCACTTCGAGGCCCGTACGACCCCCGACTACGGCTCGGACATCGACCCCGTCGCGTACCTGCGCTCGCACGGCGTGAACGTCTGACGACGTCCCCCACGGACTGAGAGGACCCCGGCTCCCCCGAGCCGGGGTTTTCGTCGTTTCTGTCGCCCCCGTGTCCAAAAAATATCCATGGATTCCGGCCCGCCGTCGGAAATTCCGGCTCACTGCAATAGAGTCGCTGGACACAACGTCAATCGTCGACGTTTCACGGGGATTAAGACGGAGGTCGGTCATGCGTATTCCGGCGCACTCGGTGTGCACGGCCATCCGGGACGACATCGTCGCGGGTGTCCACGAGCGTGGCGGCCGTCTCACCGAGGAACTCCTCGCCCGTCGCTACGGCGTCTCACGCGTCCCCGTCCGCGAGGCCCTGCGCACCCTGGAGGCCGAGGGCTTCGTGGTGACCCGCCGGCACGCGGGCGCGTGCGTGGCGGAGCCGACCGAGCAGGAGGCCGCCGACCTGCTGGAGATGCGCATGCTGCTGGAGCCGCTGGGCGCGTCCCGGGCCGCCCAGCGGCGCACCGAGGCCCACCTCAAGGTCCTGCGCGGCCTGGTCAGACTGGGCCAGGAGCGGGCCAGGAGGGGCGGCAGCGAGGACCTGCGCTCCCTGGGGAGCTGGTTCCACGAGACGCTCGCCCAGGCCTGCGGCAGCCCCGCCCTGACGTCGATGCTGACCCAGCTGCGCCACAAGATCGCCTGGATGTACGTGGTGGACGCGCCGGCCAACCCCGTGGAGTCCTGGGCGGAGCACGGCGCGATCGTCGACGCCGTGGCCCGGGGCGACGCCGAGCGCGCGCGGGCGATCACGACCCTGCACGCCGAGCGCTCGACCGCCGCGCACCGGCTGCGGTACGGCGGCGCGAACGGTGTGAGGAACTCGCAACATGCCGTAAACATGTCGGGCCTGCGGCATTAACACGAACGCCGTATACAAAGAGCAGAGAATTCCGGGGGGCTATTTCATGCTGCCCGTCGTCGAGAATTACCGACACCGGCACCGGAAATGCGAAGGGCCCGCCCGGTAATTCGGACGAGCCCTTCGGCGGTGCCGCGATCAGACGGTCTCGGGAAGCTCCTCGAGTCCCTCGGAGACCAGCTTGGCCAGCCGGTCGAGGGCGGCGTCCGCGCCCTCGGCGTCGGAGGCGAGGACGATCTCCTCGCCGCCCTGGGCGCCCAGGCCCAGGACCGCCAGCATGGAGGCCGCGTTGACGGGGTTGCCGTCGGCCTTGGCGATCGTCACCGGGATACCTGCGGCCGTGGCGGCCCGGACGAAGATGGAAGCGGGGCGGGCGTGGAGGCCCTCGGCCCAGCCGACGTTGACGCGGCGCTCAGCCATGTGATGCTGCCCTTCGGTGTTCAGGGTTGTCTAGACCAGTTTCCCACACGTGAAGTGTCTCCGGAGCGGTCCTCACGTTCCGTTCCGGGATGGGCGGTCGGGCCGCGGCCTCGGCCCGACGCACGTCCTCTTCGGTTCTGACACAGACTGCCTCGCGCCGCTGTCGGACGCGAGCCGTACTCTGGGGCCCATGCAGACCACGCCGGACCGGCACGAGTACCCCGCCCACTGGGAGGCCGACGTGGTGCTGCGCGACGGCGGCACCGCGCGCATCCGCCCCATCACCGTCGATGACGCAGATCGCCTCGTCAGCTTCTATGAGCAGGTCTCGGACGAGTCGAAGTACTACCGCTTCTTCGCGCCCTACCCTCGCCTGTCCGCCAAGGACGTCCACCGCTTCACGCACCACGACTTTGTGGACCGGGTGGGACTCGCGGCCACGGTCGGCGGCGAGTTCATCGCCACCGTACGCTACGACCGCATCGGCGCCGACGGAACGCCCGCGTCCGCGCCCGCCGACGAGGCCGAGGTCGCCTTCCTCGTCCAGGACGCCCATCAGGGCCGCGGTGTGGCCTCCGCCCTCCTCGAGCACATCGCCGCCGTCGCCCGCGAGCGGGGCATCCGCCGCTTCGCCGCCGAGGTGCTGCCCGCCAACACCAAGATGATCAAGGTGTTCACGGACGCCGGGTACACCCAGAAGCGCCACTTCGAGGACGGCGTCGTCCGCCTGGAGTTCGACCTCGAACCCACCGACCGCTCCGTCGCCGTGCAACGCGCGCGTGAGCAGCGCGCCGAAGGCCGTTCCGTACGGCGCCTGCTGGCACCCGGCTCCGTCGCCGTCGTCGGCACCGGCCGCGCGCCAGGGGGAGTGGGGCGCAGCCTTCTCGACAACATCCAAGACGCCGGTTACGCCGGGCGCCTCCACGCCGTCAACGCCGCCTTCCCCGAGGACCTCAAGGACCTCGACGGCGTCCCCGCCCACCGCTCGGTGCGCGACATCGACGGCCCCGTCGACCTCGCCGTGGTCGCCGTGCCCGCCGAGCACGTCCCCCAGGTCGTCACCGAGTGCGGCGAACACGGCGTGCAGGGGCTCGTCGTGATCTCCGCCGGGTACGCCGAGAGCGGCCCCGAGGGACGCGAGCGCCAGCGCGAACTCGTCCGGCACGCGCGCACGTACGGCATGCGGCTCATCGGCCCGAACGCCTTCGGCGTCATCAACACCTCCGAGCAGGTACGGCTCAACGCCTCCCTCGCCCCCCAGATGCCCCGCCCCGGCCGCATCGGCCTGTTCGCCCAGTCCGGCGCCATCGGCATCGCCCTGCTGTCCCGGCTGCACCGGCGCGGCGGCGGCGTCACCGGCGTGACCGGCGTGTCCACCTTCGTCTCCTCCGGCAACCGTGCCGACGTCTCCGGCAACGACCTCATCCAGTACTGGTACGACGACCCGGACACCGACGTCGTCCTCATGTACCTGGAGTCCATCGGCAACCCCCGCAAGTTCACCCGCCTCGCGCGGCGCACGGCGGCCGCCAAACCGCTGGTCGTCGTCCAGGGCGCCGGTTCGGCGCCGCAGGGCCACGCCGTACGCGCCACCCGGCTGCCGCACGCCACGGTCTCCGCGCTGCTCAGGCAGGCCGGCGTCATCCGCGTCGACACCATCACCGAACTCGTCGACGCCGGACTGCTGCTCGCCCGCCAGCCGCTGCCCGCCGGACCCCGGGTGGCGATCCTCGGCAACTCCGAGTCGCTCGGCCTGCTCACCTACGACGCCTGCCTCGCCGAGGGCCTCAGGCCCCAGCGCCCCCTGGATCTGACCACCGAGGCCTCCGCCGCCGACTTCCACACGGCGCTGCTGCACGCGCTGGAGGACGACTCCTGCGACGCGGTCGTGGTGACGGCGATCCCCGCCATCGGGGAGGCCTCCCCGGGCGACGCGGAGCTGGCCGAAGCACTGCGCTCGGCCGCCCAGGCCGTCCCCGGCAAGCCCGTGCTGGTGGTCCACGTGGAGCTCGGCGGACTCGCCCAAGCCCTGTCCGCCGCGACGAGCACCGCACCCCAGACCGGTTCGAGCACCCCCTCCGGCGCCCGGCTGCGCCCCTCCCAGATGCTGCCCCCCACCACCCAGCCGGCCCCCGCCACCGGCGCCCCGGCGGAATCCCGCCTCATCCCCGCCTACCCCGCCGCCGAGCGGGCCGTACGGGCCCTGGCCGAAGCCGTGCACTACGCCCAGTGGCGGCGCGAGGCCACCGAGCCCGGCAGGGTGCCCGAGTACGACGACATCGACGAGAAGGGCGCCGCCGAGCAGATCGACGGCCTGCTCGCGCGCGGGCAGGGCCTCACCCTCGGCACCGGGGAGACGCACCAGCTCCTCGGCCGGTACGGCATCGACGTACGCAGGGCCGTGCCCGCCTTCACCCCGGACGACGCCGTCCGGGCCGCCGACGGCATCGGCTACCCCGTCGCCCTCAAGGCCACCGCCCCGCACCTGCGCCACCGGGCCGACCTGGGCGGCGTCCGCCTCGACCTCGCGGACGAGGAGCAACTGCGGCGGGCGTACGCCGAGTTGACGGAGCTGTTCGGCGAGCCCGAGGAGCTGCGCCCGGTGGTGCAGGCGATGGCGCCCCGCGGTGTGGACACCGTCGTTCGGGCCGTCATCGACCCGGCGGCCGGGGCCGTCGTCTCGTTCGGCCTGGCCGGACCGGCCTCCCAGCTGCTCGGCGACATGGCGCACCGGCTGGTCCCGGTCACCGACCGGGAGGCCGCCTCCCTGGTCCGGTCGATCCGGACGGCACCCCTGCTGTTCGGCTGGCGCGGCTCCACCCCCGTCGACACGCCTGCGCTGGAGGAACTGCTGCTGCGGCTGTCCCGGCTGGTCGACGACCACCCGGAGGTCGTCGCGGTCACCCTGGAGCCCGTCGTCGTCGCCCCCCACGGCCTGAGCGTTCTCGGCGCCTCCGTCCGCCTGGCGCCCCCGCCCGCCCGTGACGACCTCGGCCCGCGCACGCTCCCCGTCTACTGAGACGCACACCCGGACGGCCTGAGCGGTGCCTCGCAGGCGACGCGCCACCGTAGGATGGACGTCATGGCCAAGACCAGTACGACGACCCAGGGGCTGCGAGCGGCGATCGAGCGCAGCGGCTACTACCCGGCCCTCGTGGCCGAGGCGGTGGAGGCCGCCGTGGGCGGCGAGCCCATCCGGTCGTACCTGGTCCACCAGGAGACGACGTTCGACCAGAACGAGGTGCGCCGGCACGTCACCGTGCTCGTCCTCACCGGCAACCGCTTCATCGTCAGCCACACCGACGAGCAGGCCGCCGACAGCACCTCCCCGACGCCCTACGCCACGACCTCCACCGAGTCCGTGAAGCTCGGCCGGATCTCCTCCGTCGTGGTCAGCCGGGTGGTCGCCAACCCGGAGCAGTACACGCCGGGCACCCTGCCCCGCGAGGTCGTCCTCACCATCGGCTGGGGCGCCGTCTCCCGAATCGACCTCGAACCGGCCGCCTGCGGCGACCCCAACTGCGAGGCCGACCACGGTTACACGGGCAACTCCACGGCAGACGACCTCAGCCTGCGCGTCAGCGAGGCCGGCGACGGCCCGGAGACGGTGCGCCAGGCGCTGGTCTTCGCCCAGTCGCTCTCCGAGGCGACCGCGGACACCGCCGGCTGATGGCCCACCCGCCGCCCCCCGCCGCCCATGACCGAGGGCGCTCCGCGCCCACACCTCCTCACGCTCCCTGGGACGCCCACCCCGAACCCCTCTCCGTCGCCTCCGCGCCCCTGCCTGAGTACGGCAGCGGCTCCCTCGCCGACCTGCTGCCCACCCTGGCCGCCGGCATGGGCGTACCGGACACGACGGCCGCGATCACCGAGCTGGCCCCCGCCGACCGCAACTGCGTGTTCCTGGTCGACGGCCTGGGCTGGGAGCAGCTGAAGGCGCACCCGGACGAGGCGCCCTTCATGACCTCGCTGCTCGGGAGCTCGCGCGGCGGCACCGGCCGTCCCCTGACCACCGGCTACCCGGCGACCACCGCGACATCCCTCGCCTCCGTCGGCACCGGCCTGCCCCCGGGCGCGCACGGTCTGCCCGGCTACACCGCCCGCAACCCCGAGACCGGCGAGCTGATGAACCAGCTGCGCTGGCAGCCGTGGACGCCACCACAGGCCTGGCAGCCGTACCCGACGATCTTCCAGCTCGCCCACCGGGCGGGCGTGCACGCGGCCCAGGTGTCCTCCCCGACCTTCGAGAACACGCCGCTGACCAAGGTCGCGCTCAGCGGCGGCACGTTCCACGGGCGGCTGTCCGGTGAGGACCGCATGGACCTCGCCGCCGAACAGCTCGCCGCCGGCGACCGCTCCCTGGTCTACACGTACTACGCCGAACTCGACGGCGCGGGCCACCGCTACGGCGTCGACTCCGACACCTGGCGCGGCCAGCTCATGCACGTCGACCGGCTCGTGCAGCGGCTGGCCGAGCAACTCCCGCCGCGCACCGCGCTGTACGTCACCGCCGACCACGGCATGATCGACGTGCCCTTCGACGAAGAGCACCGCATCGACTTCGACGAGGACTGGGAACTGCGCGCCGGAGTCGCCTTGTTGGGCGGCGAGGGCCGCGCCCGTCACGTCTACGCCGTCCCCGGCGCCGAGAACGACGTGCTGACGTGCTGGCGCGAGGTGCTCGGCGAGCAGTTCTGGGTGGCCTCGCGGGAGGAGGCGATCGCGGCGGGCTGGTTCGGCCCGCACATCGACGACCGCGTCCGCGCCCGCATCGGCGACGTCGTGGCTGCCGCCCGCGACGACGTCCTGATCATCGCCTCCGAGCGGGAGCCGAAGGAGTCGGCGATGGTCGGCAACCACGGCTCGATGACGCCTGCCGAACAGCTGATCCCCCTGCTCGAAGTACGCTCCTGAAGCCGCGCCCCACCCTCCCGCCGACCCGCCCGCCGAAAGGTGCTCGACCTCCCATGCCCGAGCTGGTGTTCTTCTCCGGAACGATGGACTGCGGGAAGTCCACGCTGGCTCTGCAGATAGAGCACAACCGCTCCGCGCGCGGCCTGGCGGGCATGATCTTCACGCGTGACGACCGCGCCGGAGAGGGCAAGCTCTCCTCGCGGCTCGGCCTGGTCACGGACGCGGTGGAGGTCGAGGACGGCCAGGACCTCTACGCCCATCTCGTCGACCACCTCTCGCAGGGCGGCCGCGCGGACTACATCATCGCCGACGAGGCCCAGTTCCTCGCCCCGGAGCAGATCGACCAGCTCGCCCGCGTCGTCGACGACCTGGGCCTGGACGTCTACGCCTTCGGCATCACGACCGACTTCCGCTCCAAGCTCTTCCCCGGCTCCCAGCGGCTGGTCGAACTCGCCGACCGTGTCGAGGTGTTGCAGGTCGAGGCGCTGTGCTGGTGCGGCGCCCGCGCCACCCACAACGCCCGCACGATAGGCGGCGAGATGGTCGTCGAGGGCGCCCAGGTGGTCGTCGGCGACGTCAACCAGGCCGATGCCGTCGGCTACGAGGTCCTGTGCCGCCGTCACCACCGCCGCCGCATGACGGCGGCCACGGCACGAGCGGCGGCCCTGTCCCCGGACGTACTGCCGGTCTCCCCGGCCTGACCCGGGCGCGGTCCGCCCTCGCGATCGGTCAGCTGGGGCTCTGGAGCAGGGAGAACAGCGCCCCCTCCGGGTCCGCCACCGTCGCCACCCGGCCGTGGACGCTGTCCTTGGGCGGCTTGAGGACGTGCCCGCCGAGTGCGGTCACCCGGGCCGCCGCCTCGTCCGCGTCGGCCACCTCGAAGTACGTCATCCAGTGCGGACCCCGGTCCCGGGGGAGGGCGTTCCCGACGCCGTGCAGGCCGGCGACCGGGCGGCCGTCGATGTGCAGGGTGACGTAGTCGAAGTCCGCGGAGACGACCGGTACCTCCTCGTAGCCGAAGACCGTCTCGTAGAACTTGGCCACGCCGGCCGTCTCGTAGGTGACCAGTTCGTTCCACGCGGGCGTGCCGGGCACGCCGGTGAGGGCCGTGCCGCCATGGGCGGCGCCCTGCCAGATCCCGAAGACCGCGCCGGAGGGGTCGGAGCCGATCGCCATCCGGCCCGCCTCGGCCGCGTCCAGCGGGCCCACCCCGACCGTGCCGCCGCACAGCCGTACCGTCTCCGCGGTCAGGTCCACGTCGTCCGAGGCGAGATACGGCGTCCAGGCGATGGGGAGGTGACGGTCCGCGGGCAGCTGGCCCATGCCGGCGACCTCGTAGCCGTCCAGCAGGGCCCGCACGTAGGGGCCGAGCTGATGCGGGCCCGGTTCGAACTCCCAGCCGAACAGCGCACCGTAGAACTCCTCGGTCGCCGCCAGCCCGTGCACCATCAGACTCACCCAGCAGGGCGTACCCGGTCTGTGCCCGGCCCGCGTCCCGTCGTTCGGACCGGCCGACTCCCGTGCCTCCGTCATCGTCACTCTCTCCTCGACCCCTCGCGGTGGCCGTGTCGCGTCCGTTTCCCGGATCCCCGTGCCGATGCTCGCACCACCCGCGGTGCCGCGCGCCGCGGGCGCGCTCGCCACGCCGGGCCCCGTGTCCGGAGCATGCCGGGTGTACGGCTTCCCGCCGGTTCGCGCGCTGTGCCGACCGATGTCGATCCGCTGTACAGCATGTGCCCGAACCCGTACGCCTCGTGATCGGGCCTGCCCGGCGGAGCAGAGTAGCCGGACATGGACGACGCGGCCACCCCGTGCGCGAGGATGGGGGCCATGAACGCCATCATCTCCGCCTCCGAACTCGCGAGCGATCTCAAGGGCGACCACCCGCCGGTCCTGCTCGACGTCCGCTGGCAGCTCAGCCTCGCCCAGGCGCCCTTCGACGGCCGGGCCGAGTACGCGGCCGGGCACATCCCCGGTGCCGTGTACGTCGACCTGGACGCGGAGCTGGCCGCCGCGCCCGACGAGCGCGGCCGGCACCCGCTGCCCGACCTCGACGTCTTCGGCGCCGCCATGCGCCGGGCCGGTGTCTCGGCGGGGACGCCGGTGGTCGTGTACGACGGCGGACTCGGCTGGGCTGCGGCCCGCGCATGGTGGTTGCTGCGCTGGACGGGTCACCCGGACGTGCGGGTCCTCGACGGCGGGTTGCCGACATGGGAGGGCGAACTCCAGACGACCACTCCGGCGCCCGCGGAAGGCGACTTCGAGCCGGTGCCGGGTGAGGCGGGGCTGCTGGACGCCGACGGCGCGGCGGCGCTGGCGCGCTCCGGGGTGCTGTTCGACGCGCGGGCGGGGGAGCGGTACCGGGGCGAGGTGGAGCCGATCGACCGGATCGGCGGGCACATCCCGGGGGCGGTGTCGGCGCCGACGAACGACAACGTCGGTACGGACGGTCGCTTCCTGCCCGCCGAGCGGCTGGCCGAGCGGTTCAAGTCCCTCGGCGCGGGCGGTGGTTCGGACGTCGGCGTGTACTGCGGCTCGGGTGTCTCGGCGGCGCACGAGGTACTCGCCCTGGCGGTGGCGGGGATTCCGGCGGCGCTGTACGTCGGTTCCTGGTCGGAGTGGTCGTCGAATCCGAACCGGCCGGTGGCGGTGGGGCCGGATCCGCAGTAGCCGTTGACGGCTGGCCGCGGTGGGGCCACAAAACCCGGTCGCTTCCGGCGGCCGGGCGCCGTCGGCCCCTGGCGCAGCGGCTCTCGACAGCCGGTCGCGCCGCGGTGAGCCCTGATCTCCGGTCGCCGGCGTGGCCGGCCGGGCTGGTCCTGGCGATCGCCGTGCGGAACCCCGAGAGGCCCGCGCCGGTGGCGGTGCGGGCCTCTTCGCGTGCTGAGTCGGCGTCAACCGCCGTACAGCCGGTTACTCCTGCTTCTTGCGCCGCGTCCCGAACACGATCTCGTCCCAGCTCGGGACCGCGGCCCGGCGGCCGGGGCGGACGCCGTCGGCCTCCGCCTGCCGGTCCGTCGCGCCGATCAGGCGGTCGCGGTGGCTGCCGACGGAGCGGGGCATGAGAACGTCCGCGTAGGCGGAACCGGCCGAGGCCGCGGGGGCCGGCGGCTCCTCCGCCTCGGGCTCGACGGCGGGCGGCTCCTCCTCCGGAGGCGAGGTGTCCGACGGGCGCTCCGGGACCACCAGGTCGCCGCGGAAGCTCGGCACCGCCTCCAACAGGCTGGTCAGAGAGTCCCGTTCGCCCGCCGTGACCTCCTCGGCGGGCTCGGACGCCTGGGCCGGCAGACTCGGCCGGTCCAGGGCACGGTCCAGCGGACGGTCGCGCGGCAGCCGTGCGATGCGCGGGACGAAGGGAAAGCTGGGCTCCGGCGCGGCGAGGTCGTCGGACTCGCCGATCAGCGAGCGCGCCTCCTCGTCGACGGCCTGGACGAGCCGCCGGGGCGGGTCGTACGTCCAGCTCGCCGAGTGCGGTTCACCCGCGACCCGGTAGACCAGCAGGACCTCCCAGGTGCCGTCGTCGCGGCGCCAGGAGTCCCACTGCACGGTGTCCTTCTCCGCGCCGCGCAGCAGCAGCCGCTCCTGCACGGCCTCGCCGAGCTGAGGTCCGGCGTTCTCACCGGGGCGGCGGACGGGTGTCTTCCTGGCCCGCTCGGCCATGAACGCGCGCTCGGCGAGGACCGGGCCCTCGAAGCGCCGTACCCGGTCGACGGGGATGCCTGCGAGCTGGGCGACCTCTTCCGCGGTGGCACCGGCGCGTATACGCGCCTGGATGTCGCGGGGGCGGAGATGGCTTTCGACCTCGATCTCGATCTGTCCGAGGCGGGGCCGGTCACCGCGGACGGCGGCGCGCAGCCGCTCGTCGATCGGCAGCGTGTACTCCGTTGAGTCGGCAGCCTTCAGCACCAGCCGTGTGCCGTCATTGGAGACGGCCACGACACGCAGTTCGGGCATGGGGACCTCCCGGGTGGTGCCTGCCGACGTCACGTGCGTCGCTGCTTCCGCTAGTCGAGTGTGGCCTGCCCGGGTGCAGCCTGCCACAACCTTGCCGAGTTGCCCGGCGTGTCGGGCACGGGCCCTGGATCGCCGTTATGGCACGGTTACCTATTCGCAACGCTAAGTGACCAACTCCGTCACCCTGTGCAACTAGCCCCCTCCCGGCGGTCCTTCAAGCCCCGGACGCCCTGGCGGGAGACCGGACCCAGGGCTCGCAACAGTACTCCATCCGGACCACGTGCGTGGATTGGCGCGCCACCCAACTTCTGGCAACGGACCGGAGTTGACCGCCCGTTGCCCGTTTTCGAGATCTTGAACGTGGCGTACTTCACGTAACCGCCGGAAACGGAACCAATGGCTTCGGCCGTCCTACGCGCCCAACACCCTTCGCAGGTAGTCGTTCTGGAACCGCCGGTCCGGGTCGAGCCGGTCCCGCAGTGCGGTGAACTCGCCGAAGCGGGGGTAGACGCCGGCGAAGTACTCGGCGTCCCGCGTGTGCACCTTGCCCCAGTGCGGGCGTCCCTCGTGCGCGGTGAAGATGCGCTCGGCGGCCGTGAAGTACGCCTGATAGGGCGTGCCCTTGAACATGTGGACGGCGACGTAGGCGCTGTCGCGGCCCGACGCGGTGGACAGGGTGATGTCGTCGGCGGGCGCGGTGCGCACCTCGACCGGGAAGCTGACCCTCAGGTCGGAGCGGTCGAGCATCGCCTTCAGCTCGCGCAGCGTCTCGGTCAGGGCCGCGCGCGGAACGGCGTACTCCATCTCCACGAACCGCACCCGGCGCGGCGATGTGTAGACCTTGTAGGGAATGTCGGTGTACGTGCGCGCGGACAGGGCCTTGCTGGAGACCCGGGCGATCGTCGCGACGGTGGCCGGCACCGCCCGGCCGACCCACTGGGCCGCCTGGAAGACGCCGTTGGAGAGGAACTCGTCCTCGAACCAGCCCGCCATCCGGCCGACCGGCTTCTCGGGACCCGCGCTGCGGTTGTTGCGCTTGGTGTTGGTGCTGCCGGTGTGCGGGAACCAGTAGAACTCGAAGTGCTCGTTCTCGGCCCACAGGGCGTCGAAGTCGGCGAGGACCCGGTCGAAGGGCATCGGTTCCTCGCGCGCCGTGAGCAGGAAGACCGGCTCCACGGCGAAGGTGATCGCCGTGACGATGCCGAGGGCGCCCAGGCCGATCCGGGCGGCCGAGAAGACCTCCGGGTTCTCCTTCTCGGAGCAGGTGAGCACCGATCCGTCGGCGGTGACCAGCTCCAGTCCCTTGATCTGCGCGGCGATGGAGGCCGAGTCGCGTCCCGTGCCGTGGGTGCCGGTGCTGGTGGCGCCGGAGACGGTCTGCTCCATGATGTCGCCCATGTTCGTGAGGGAGAGCCCCTCGCGCGCGAGCGCCATATTGAGTCTCTTGAGCGGGGTGCCGGCCTCCACCGTGACGGTCATGGCATCGCGATCGATCTTGCGGATACCGGTCAACAGTTGAGGGCGGATCAACACACCGTCGGTGGCCGCGATGGACGTGAAGGAGTGCCCGGTACCGACCGGCTTCACGGTCAGCCCGTCCTCCGCGGCCTGCCGCACGGCCGCCACCAGCTCCTCGACGGAGGCGGGCGTGACCTCCCGCGCGGGGCGGGAGGCGACATTGCCGCCCCAGTTACGCCACGTGCCGTTCTTCCCGCTCGCTGTGCTGCTCAACGGTGCCTCCCCGACGCGGAGCCGGCCTGCTGAGCCGGCGGTACCCCAGGAAACCGACCGCGACCGCGACGGCCCCGGACACCGCCGGAACCCCGTACCCGGCCCGCGCGCCGGCCGCGTCGATGACCCAGCCTGCCACGGAGGAGCCGAGCGCGACGCCGACCGCGAGCCCGGTGCTGATCCAGGTCATGCCCTCGGTCGACTGCGCGCGTGGTACGTGCTCTTCGATCAGGGACATCGTCGTGATCATCGTGGGAGCGATGGACAGGCCCGCGACGAAGAGCGCCACGGCCAGAAACGGCAAGTTTCCGACCAGTAGGAGGGGGATCATACTCACGGCCATCGCGCATATGCCCAGCAGCCAGCGACGCTGTGGGGCTCCTGCGAAACGCAGCAGCCCGAACACGATTCCCGCGACGCAGGATCCGGCCGCGTACAGGGCGAGCACGACACTCGCGGCCCCCTTGTGGCCCCGCTCGTCGGCGAAGGCCACGGTCACCACGTCCACCGCTCCGAAGATCGCCCCGGTCGCCACGAACGTGGCGACGAGAACCTGCAGCCCACGCGAGCGCAGCGCCGACCCGCCACCGTGCCTGGCCCGGGGGTGCGGCTCCGGCTCGGTGCTCCGCTGCGCGGTCAGCCAGAAGACGCCGACCGCCAGGAAACAGGCCGCCAGCAGGGGCCCGGCCTCCGGGAACCACGCGGTCGACAGCCCGATGGAGATGATCGGCCCGAGGATGAAGCACATCTCGTCGACCACCGACTCGAACGAGTACGCGGTGTGCAGCAGCGGGGTGCCGCGGTACAGGGTCGCCCACCGGGCCCGGACCATCGCCCCGAGGCTCGGTACGGAGCCGATCCCGGCGGCGCACACGAACAGCACCCAGTCCCGTCCGCCGAACGAGACGGCCAGCAGCAGCCCGGCGGCCGCCGCGAGGGCGACCAGCGTGGCCGGCCGCAGCACCCGCCGCTGCCCGAACTGGTCCACCAGGCGCGATATCTGCGGCCCGATGGCCGCGGCGGCCAGCGCGATGGTGGCCGACAGGGCGCCCGCGAGGCCGTACCGCCCGCTGATCTGCGAGATCATCGTGACGACACCGATGCCCATCATGGACAGCGGCATCCGGCCGAGGAAGCCCGCGGCGGAGAAGCGTCTGGTACCGGGTGCGGCGAACAGGGCGCGGTAGGGACTCGGCACGGCGGGCTCCGGTCGGGCGGAAGGGGAGTGCGGGAGGAGAGGCGGAACGGCGTAAGGCGCGTACACAGCCGATACAGCTTACAAGTCGTACGCCCGTTCGCACCCCTCCCGGCAGATCGGGAACCCGGCCCGACACCCCGCCGTTTCCCGGCTGTCAGTACCGGATGACAGGATTCGACCCATGCGAGACGTGCTCGACGCCACCCCTTACGACGCCCTGCTCCTGCTGTCCTTCGGTGGTCCCGAAGGCCCGGACGACGTGATCCCGTTCCTGGAGAACGTCACCCGCGGCCGGGGCATCCCCAGGGAACGGCTGAAGGAGGTCGGCGAACACTACTTCCTGTTCGGCGGGGTCAGTCCCATCAACGACCAGAACCGTGCGCTGCTGGACGCCCTGCGCAAGGACTTCGCGGACCACGGCCTGGACCTGCCGATCTACTGGGGCAACCGCAACTGGGCCCCGTACCTGACCGACACCCTGCGCGAGATGACCGCCGACGGCCACCGCCGCATCCTGGTCCTGGCCACCAGCGCCTACGCGTCGTACTCGGGCTGCCGCCAGTACCGCGAGAACCTGGCCGACGCCCTGGCCACCCTCGAGGCCGAGGGGCTCGACGAGCTGCCCCGGGTCGACAAGCTGCGCCACTACTTCAACCACGAGGGCTTCGTGCAGCCCATGATCGAGGGCGTCCTCCGCGCGCTGGACGAGCTGCCGCAGGCCGTCCGCGAGGGCTCCCACATCGCGTTCTCGACCCACTCGATCCCCACGGCCTCCGCGGACACCTCCGGCCCGGTCGAGGGCCACGGCGAGGGCGGCGCGTACGTGGCGCAGCATTTGGAGGTGGCGTCCCTGATCGCCGACGCCGTCCGCGAGCGCACCGGCGTCGAGCACCCGTGGAAGCTCGTCTACCAGTCGCGTTCCGGGGCCCCGCACATCCCGTGGCTGGAGCCGGACATCTGCGACCACCTGCAGACCCTGCACGCATCGGGCGCACCGGCCGTCGTCATCGCCCCCATCGGTTTCGTCTCGGACCACATGGAGGTCCTCTACGACCTCGACACGGAGGCCAGGGCCAAGGCCGAGGAACTCGGCCTGCCCATGCGCCGCTCGGCCACGGTCGGCGCCGACCCGCGCTTCGCCGCCGCCGTCCGCGACCTGATCCTGGAGCGCGCGGCCACGGAGCGCGGCGAGCAGCCCACCCCCTGCGCGCTCGGCCGCCTGGGCGCGAGCCACGACCTGTGCCCGGTCGGCTGCTGCCCCGCCCGTGCCCCCAAGCCGGCCGCCGCCGGCGTCGACAGCCCCTACGCGTGAGGAGCCCCGTGAGCGACGCCCTGCACCAGGAACTCCTCGACCTGGCCCGGGAGGCGGCCCGCCGGGCGGGCGACCTCCTGCGGGACGGCCGTCCGGCCGACCTGGCGGTCGCGCGGACCAAGTCGAGCCCGATCGACGTCGTCACCGAGATGGACATCGCGGCGGAGAAGCTGATCACCGACCTGATCTCCGCCCGTCGCCCCGACGACGGCTTCTTCGGCGAGGAGGGCGCCGACACCCCGGGCACCAGCGGCGTGCGCTGGGTGATCGACCCCCTGGACGGCACCGTCAACTACCTCTACGGGCTGCCGACCTGGTCGGTGTCCATCGCCGCCGAACGGGACGGCGAGACGGTCGTCGGGGTCGTGGCGGTCCCCATGCGCGGCGAGACCTTCCACGCGGTGCGCGGCGGCGGCGCGTGGGCCACGGGCGCATGGGCGGGCGAACGCGCCCTGACCTGCCGCCCCGCCCCGCCCCTGGACCAGGCCCTGGTCTCCACCGGCTTCAACTACGTCGCCGAGGTCCGCACCCACCAGGCCGAGGTGGCCGCCCGGCTCATCCCCCTGCTCCGCGACATCCGCCGCGGCGGCTCGGCCGCGGTCGACCTGTGCGACCTGGCGGCGGGCCGCCTGGACGGCTACTACGAGCGTGGCCTGCATGCCTGGGACTACGGCGCGGGGGACCTCATCGCCAGGGAAGCGGGCGCCCTGACCGGTGGACGCCCCGGAGAACGCCCCTCGACCGCCCTGACGGTCGCCGGCACCCCCGGCGTCTTCGAGCCCCTCCAGCGGCTCCTGGAGGACTTCGGCGCCTGGCACGACTGAGGGCCGCAGAGGGCGTAAGCACGCGTACGACCCGCGGAGTGCGCACGCACGCGTACGGTCGCCGAGCGCTTACGCACGCGAAGGGACCCCGGCGCTGGATTCGCCGGGGTCCCTTCGCTCGCTCACGGGCCGGTCGGACGCTATGCGCCGACTTCCACGCCGTGCTCGGCGGCGAGGCGGCGCAGGTCGTCGAGTTCGCCCTGCTCGACCTCGACGAGGAAGTCGTCGCCCTCGTCACGAGCCCGCGTCAGGTCGGACTCGGTCGCCTTTATGCGCTGCAGAAGTCCCGTGGTGAATGCGTCCATGCTGCGCCCCCTCGTCCTGGGTCGGTGGGTCGGTGGCACGGGGGTGTGCCGTTCGGAAGGGGCGATCACGTCTCCATCAGGTGCCCGGCACAGTCCCGCTGGGCGGCGACCGTGCCGAACACCCACGCCCACTCTGCGGAAAGCGGATTGCGCCGTGCCGCATGGTGTTGCGGCACAAGCAGAGCGTGATCGCGGGGTATGAACCGTCCTCCCCCCGGTCCCTTCCACGGAAACCTCAACCGGACGAAAATCTCCCGCATTCCCGTGCCCCACACCTGTCATTCATCCGGGGACAACCCGCGTTCCACCACCGCCCCGCGCACCCCGCCCCCGCCTTACAGCCGACTTACGGGCGAAAAAGGCAGGATGGAGGCACACACCCCGGAAGACCCCTGCCCGTCGTGCGCCGGTTCGGCCTGCGCGGGTGGACACAGGAAGGAAAACGACGTGCGCGTACTCGTCGTCGAGGACGAGCAGCTGCTCGCCGATGCGGTGGCCACCGGACTGCGCCGGGAGGCCATGGCCGTCGACGTCGTGTACGACGGCGCGGCCGCCCTGGAGCGCATCGGCGTCAACGACTACGACGTGGTCGTCCTCGACCGCGACCTCCCGCTGGTGCACGGCGACGACGTCTGCCGCAAGATCGTCGAACTCGGCATGCCCACGCGCGTGCTGATGCTCACGGCGTCCGGCGACGTCAGCGACCGGGTCGAGGGCCTGGAGATCGGCGCCGACGACTACCTCCCCAAGCCCTTCGCCTTCAGCGAGCTGATCGCACGCGTGCGTGCCCTCGGCCGGCGCACCAGCGTCCCCCTGCCGCCGGTCCTGGAGCGCGCAGGCATCAAGCTCGACCCCAACCGCCGCGAGGTCTTCCGGGACGGCAAGGAGGTCCAGCTCGCGCCCAAGGAGTTCGCCGTCCTGGAGGTGCTGATGCGCAGCGAGGGCGCCGTCGTCTCCGCCGAGCAGCTGCTGGAGAAGGCCTGGGACGAGAACACGGACCCGTTCACGAACGTCGTGCGCGTCACGGTGATGACCCTGCGCCGCAAGCTGGGCGAGCCGCCCGTCATCGTCACCGTGCCCGGCTCGGGCTACCGGATCTGATCCCCCATGGCTGCAACACCCACACTCCCCACAACGCCCCCCAAGCCCACATGGGACCCCAGGAAGCCCGAACCGCCGTTCCCCTGGCTGCGCCCGACGATCCGTATACGCCTCACGCTGCTGTACGGCGGCATGTTTCTGATCGCTGGCATCCTGCTGCTGTCGATCATCTATCTGCTGGCGGCACAGGCCCTGCACGAGGGCAACGGCCAGTCCTTCCAGGTGAGCGGCAGCAACATCAACATCAGCAGCACCACCTGCCCCCAGCTCAACTCGGCGAGCTACGACGAGGTCCCGTCGGTGTGGAAGGCGTGCAACGCCGCCCAGCGCCAGCACGCCCTCGACGACCTCCTCAGCCGCTCCCTCCTCGCCCTCCTCGGCCTCGCCGTGATCGCCTTCGCCTTCGGATACGCCATGGCCGGCCGTGTGCTGTCGCCGCTCGGCCGGATCACCCGGACCGCGCGCGCGGTGGCCGGTTCGGACCTGTCGCGGCGGATCGAGCTGGACGGCCCGGACGACGAGCTCAAGGAGCTGGCCGACACCTTCGACGACATGCTGGAGCGGCTGCAGCGCGCCTTCACCGCCCAGCAGCGGTTCGTCGGCAACGCCTCGCACGAGCTGCGCACCCCCCTGGCGATCAACCGCACGCTGCTGGAGGTCCACCTCTCCGACCCGCACGCGCCGGTGGAGCTGCAGCAGCTGGGCAAGACGCTGCTGGCCACCAACGAGCGCAGTGAGCAGCTCGTGGAGGGACTGCTGCTGCTCGCCCGCAGCGACAACCAGATCGTCGAGCGCAAGCCCGTCGACCTCGCCGAGGTGGCCGCCCAGGCGGTCGACCAGGTGCACGCGGAGGCGGAGGCCAAGGGCGTGGTGATCCGCGGGGAGCAGAAGTCGGCCGTCGTCCAGGGCAATGGCGTGCTGCTGGAGCGGATCGCGCTGAACCTGGTGCAGAACGCCGTGCGGTACAACGTCCCCGAGGACGGCTGGGTGGAGGTCACCACCGAGGTCCAGCACGGCCAGGCGGTTCTGGTGGTGTCGAACACCGGGCCGGTGGTACCCGCGTACGAGATCGACAATCTTTTCGAACCCTTCCGGCGGCTGCGCACCGAGCGCACGGGCAGCGACAAGGGCGTGGGCCTCGGCCTCTCCATCGCCCGGTCGGTGGCCCGCGCGCACGGTGGGCACATCTCGGCACAGCCTCGTGAGGGGGGTGGACTGGTGATGCGGGTCGCGCTCCCCATCTGAGACCATGTCGCCGACATACGGGCCTGTTCGCTTTGCGCGGAATTTTCCGACCTGGAAAAGACCGTGGAAGAGGGGGTCCCGTGTGTGATCGATCACAAGGGCGATTTTCCGGCCATCTACTCCCCGTGATCATGGAGGCTGCCGGAAAGCCGGGAAAATCCGGGTTTTCGGGTGTCTTGATCACGGGAAGTACAGGTGGAGACGCCTTTGAAGTGCGGCACAAGGACCGTGTACGGTCCGGTTCGCCATCCAAGCCGATCACTCTTGAGGGGTCCGATTGGGTGTCGATTGAGTAACAGACCTTGATGTGAGGCAAAATCTCCGCCTCGAGGCGGGCACAAGTCCGGCCTCTCACGCGTTACGTGCGCTGGAGACACCCGCAGACACCCAGAGGGGGAGAGCGAAATGGCAACGGATTACGACACCCCACGCAAGACCGACGACGACGTGGACTCCGACAGCCTTGAAGAGCTGAAGGCCAGGAGGAACGACAAGTCGACCTCGGCGGTCGACGTCGACGAGTTCGAGGCCGCAGAGGGCCTCGAACTGCCCGGAGCCGACCTCTCCAACGAGGAGCTGGCCGTCCGGGTGCTGCCCAAGCAGCAGGACGAGTTCACATGCATGAGCTGCTTCCTGGTGCACCACCGCAGCCAGCTGGCCCGGGAGAAGAACGGTCAGCCGATCTGCCGCGACTGCGACTGAGGCCGGGTCGGCCGTGACTGGCTCGACCCCACCTCGGAAGCGCCGCTTCCTCCTGCCGGGAGCGGACAAGGGACCGATGGAGGGTCCCCACGCGCGTGACGACGAGCGGGGCTCATCCGGTACGACACCCGGGAACACCGGGATCGCCGGATCTGCCTCGCTCGCATCGGCCGACCGGGCTGACCTCCCGGAGCCGTACCAGAACGAGCCCGCGCCCGTCGCACGGACGGGAGTCCCCCCGGCCCAGCGCAGCCGTGGCCGGGGGAAGGCCGCGGCCTTGCGTGACATGGCGCGCGAAGGCGTCCGCAAGAGCGGCAGCCGGGCCCGGGCGGGCCTGGCGTACCTCGCCGACCGGATCATCGACAACGCCCCGCGGATCCCCGTACGCGACCTCGCGACGCTCCGCAGGCAGTTCCCGGGGCTGGGACCCGAGCAGCTCGCCGACAAGCTCGTCGCGGGCGCGGCGAGCGCCACCGCGACGGTGGGAGCGGGCGTCGGAGCCGCCGCCATGCTGCCGGTGCCACCCGCCATGCCGACCGAACTGGCCGCCGAGATCACCGGCGTGGCCGCGATCGAGCTGAAGCTGATCGCCGAACTCCACGAGGTCTACGGCGTACGCCCGCCCGGCAACCTCAAGGAGCGCACCACCGCCTACCTGAACTCCTGGTCGGGGGAGCGCGGGGTCGACGTGATGAAGCCGTCGAGCTTCGGCGGCGCGGTCAACACCCGCATGAAGCAGCAGATGCGCCAGCAGATCATGAAGCGTGTGGTGCGCGACCTGCCCAACCTGATGCCCTTCATGGTCGGCGCCGCCGTGGGCGCGGTCATGAACCGCAGGGACACCAGAAGGCTCGCCGAGCGCATCCGCAAGGACCTGCGCACCATCCAGGTGCCCTGGGACGCGCTGCCCGAGCAACCGCCCCTGGAGGCGCCGAGGCACCCGCTGGAGCTGGAGGACGGCGCTCTGGGCTAGCGCCCCGCCGGCTGCCTCACAGGCCCTGTGCGGCCGCTTCCCGGGCCGTCTTGATGGCCTCGGCGAGCCGCTCGGGCTCCCGCGTCGACAGGTACAGGTAGGGCGTCGGGTCCTCGGGGTCCGTGACCTCCACCTTCAGCGCCCGCGGGATGTACGCGCGCAGCAGCAGGAACGCGCGCGTGTCCGCCTTGTAGGTGCGCCAGGCCCGCGCCTCCTCCGGCTCCAGCATCTCCGCCTCGCCCAGCGCCGTGACCGGGACCTTCGCCTCGCCCGCGATGAGCGAGCCGCCCACCACACGGATGCGGACCGACCCGTAGGAGCTCGCCACGACCGCCGCGGCCGCCGTACCGCCGACCAGGCCGCCGAGCAGGGGCAGCGTGCCGAAGGGCAGCAGGATCAGGGCGAAGGAGACACCGATCAGGAACGAGACGACCCACCAGGAGCGGGGGGCGGTGAGGCGTTCTTCGTAAGGGGCGGTGGAGAGCTGCATGGAGCCAAGCTTGGCACGGTGTCCGGATATGGCCGACGCGCGGGTAAGGTCTGCGGCTGTGAGTGGTACTTCCGCAGCTCTCCAGCCTCCCGCCGACGCGGTCCGACCCGTACGGCACCCCGATGCTCCCGCCCCCGGCGAGCTCCTCGGCGCGCACTACGGACAGTGTTTCGGGTGCGGCGGCGAGCAGCCCCACGGCCTCCACCTGGAGGCCCGGGCCGGCGAAGGCGTCACGATCACCGCCGAGTTCACCGTGCAGCCCGCTCACCAGGGCGCCCCCGGCCTCGCGCACGGCGGGGTGCTCGCGACCGCGCTGGACGAGACGCTCGGCTCCCTGAACTGGCTGCTGCGGACCATCGCCGTGACGGGCCGGCTGGAGACGGACTTCGTGCGGCCGGTGCCGGTCGGCACCACCCTGCACCTGACGGCGGAGGTCACGGCGGTGGCGGGCCGCAAGATCTACTCGACCGCCGTCGGGCGGCTGGACGGCCCCGAGGGCCCGGTCGCGGTCCGCGCCGACGCCCTCTTCATCGAGGTCAAGGTCGATCACTTCATCGACAACGGCCGTCCCGAGGAGATCCAGGCCGCCATGAGCGACCCCGATCAGCAAAGGCGTGCCCGCGCCTTCGAGGTGAACCCGTGAGCCGTGACCCCGTGAACGTGCTGATCCGGCGCGTCGATGCGGACGTACCGCTTCCGTCGTATGCGCACCCCGGCGACGCGGGAGCCGATCTGCGCACCACCGAGGCGTGCGAACTGGCGCCCGGCGAGCGGACCGTGCTGCCCACCGGGGTGTCGATCGCCCTCCCGGAGGGGTACGCGGCCTTCGTGCACCCCCGATCCGGTCTCGCCGCCCGCTGCGGTGTCGCTCTCGTGAATGCCCCGGGGACGGTTGATGCCGGGTACCGTGGGGAGATCAAGGTGATCGTGGTGAACCTCGACCCGCGCGAGAGCGTACGGTTCGAGCGCTTCGACCGGATCGCCCAACTGGTCGTCCAGCAGGTCGAGAAGGTCCGCTTCCAGGAGGTGGCGGAGCTTCCCGGCTCGGCGCGGGCCGAAGGGGGCTTCGGGTCCACCGGAGGACATGCGGCGGTGACCGGTGAGAACAGCACAAGCGGTCAGGCCGCCGTGGGCGGCACTACGGGTGGGAATCGATACGCTTCGGTCGTATCCGACCGGGAAGGACAGTGACGTGTTCGGACGTCGCAAGAAGAAGGGTGCCGCCGACGACGCGGCCGGCGAGGCCGAGCAGGTCGTCGACAGTGTCGACACTGAGGCGGACGACGTGGCGGAGGAGGCCGAGCGCGAGCGCGTGCGGCTGGAGCCCGAGCCGCGGCCCGACGGACCCTGGGACAGCACCGAGGTGCGCGACCCCGCCGAGGGCCGCGTGGACCTGGGCGGACTCTTCGTGCCCGGTGTCGACGGCATGGAGCTGCGCGTAGAGGTGGCAGGGGACGCGATCGTCGCCGCGACCGTGGTGCTGCGCGACAGCGCCATCCAGCTGCAGGCCTTCGCCGCCCCCAAGCGCGAGGGCATCTGGGGCGAGGTGCGCGAGGAGATCGGCACCGGCATCACCCAGCAGGGTGGCATCGTCGACGAGGTCGAGGGCCCCCTCGGGTGGGAACTGCGCGCCCAGGTGCCGGTGCAGCTGCCGGACGGCACGGGCGGCTTCCAGGTCGTCCGGTTCGTCGGCGTGGACGGTCCCCGCTGGTTCCTCCGGGGCGTGATCTCGGGCCAGGGCGCGGTGCAGCCGCAGGCGGCCGGGCTGCTCGAGCAGATCTTCCGGGACACGGTCGTCGTCCGCGGCGAGGGTCCGATGGCGCCGCGCGACCCGATCGTCCTGAAGCTGCCGAACGACGCGCAGATGGTCCCCGAGGGTGTCCAGCAGGAGGAGTCCTCGCGCTTCTCCGGCGGCATGGGCCAGCTGCAGCGCGGTCCGGAGATCACCGAGGTCCGCTAGCCGACGAGAGTTTCCTGGGAGCCGCACCCCGAGGGGTGCGGCTCTTTCATATGCGTGACCTCTTGACGCTCCCTTGGTCTGTACCTACCGTCTCGATCCAACGCGCTTGTTCATAAAGGCGCTTGGCGTTCACATACGAGAAAGGGAGCCCTCACCCTATGCGCAGAACCGCTCTCCTCGCATCCGTCTCCGCCCTTGTCGTGGGCATGATTACCTGGCCCGCCGCCCGTCCCGCCGAGGCCGCCCCCACCGCCTTCGTCCACCCCGGCGTCACCGTCTCCGCCGCCCAGCTGGACTTAGCCCGCGGCAAGGTGAACTCCGGCGCCCAGCCCTGGAAGGGCGCCTTCGACCAGATGATGGCGAGCAAGTACGCCGACCTGAACCGGACGCCGAAACCGCGGGCCACGGTCGAGTGCGGCTCCTACTCCAACCCCGACCACGGGTGCACGGACGAACGCCAGGACGCGATCGCGGCCTACACCGACGCCCTCGCCTGGTACATCACCCGCGACGACCGGTACGCCAAGAAGTCGATCCAGCTCATGGACGCCTGGTCCGCCGTGATCAAGGAGCACACCAACAGCAACGCGCCCCTGCAGACCGGCTGGGCCGGCTCCTCCTGGCCGAAGGCCGCCGAGATCATCAAGTACACCTACACCGGGGGCTGGGCGAACTCCGGCCGCTTCGCGACCATGCTCCGCGACGTCTACCTCCCCGAGGTGATCAACGGCTCGAACTCCAACGGCAACTGGGAGCTGTCGATGATGGAGGCCGCCGTCGGCATCTCGGTCTTCCTGGAGGACAAGACGTCGTACGACAAGGCCATGGCGAAGTTCCGCACCCGCACCGCCGCCTACGTCTACCTCTCCTCCGACGGCGACCTGCCCAAGACGGTCCCCAGCCAGAACCTCGACACCAAGGCGAAGATCGTCAACTACTGGCAGGGCCAGTCCACCTTCGTCACCGGCCTCACCCAGGAGACCTGCCGCGACTTCACCCACACCGGGTACGGCATCTCCGCGATCTCGCACATCGCCGAGACCAGCCGCATCCAGGGCCAGGACCTCTACGGCACCGACGTCGGCGAACGGCTGCGCCAGGCCCTCGGCTTCCAGTCCACGTACCAGCTCGGCGCGGCCGTCCCCAGCCGGCTGTGCGGCGGATCGCTGAACCTCGGCCTCGGCCCCGTCACGGAGGTCGGCTACAACGCCCTCCACAACCGGCTGGGCATCGCCATGACGAACACCCAGACGCTGACCCAGCAGCAGCGCCCGGCCGGCAGCAACAACCTCTTCCTCGCCTGGGAGACCCTCACCCACGGCGACAACCCCGCCTGAACCCGTTGATCGGCCGGGCGCCGGCGGCGATACTGGCGCCCGGCCGACGGGGGAGAAGACATGGGCAGCCAGGTGGTCACCGAGACCATGGTGCGCGTCGAGAACGTCCACAAGACCTACGGGCGCGGAGCCGCCGCCGTCCACGCGCTGCGCGGCGTCTGCCTAGACATCCCGCGCGGCGAGCTCGTCGCCCTCAAGGGCCGCTCGGGCTCGGGCAAGACCACGCTCCTCAACATCGTCGGCGGCCTCGACGCACCCGACGAGGGCAGGATCGTCGTCGACGGCCTGGACCTGGCGCAGCTCGGCGAGGACGGCCTGCTGGCTCTGCGCCGGGACCGCATCGGCTTCGTCTTCCAGTCCTTCGGGCTCATCCCCATCCTCACCGCCGCCGAGAACGTCGGCGTCCCCCTGCGGCTGCGTCGCGCCGAGGTCCGCGAGCGCGAGGAGCGGGTCGAACTGCTCCTCGCCCTGGTGGGCCTCGCCGACCACGCCGGGCAGCGGCCCGGCGAGCTCTCCGGCGGCCAGCAGCAGCGGGTCGCCATCGCCCGCGCCCTCGCCAACAGCCCCGCGCTGCTCATCGCCGACGAGCCCACCGGCCAGTTGGACGCCGAGACCGGGCACGCCGTCATGCAGCTGCTGCGCGCCGTCGTCCACAGCGAGAACGTCACCGCGCTGGTCGCCACGCACGACGCGACCCTGCTCGACCTCGCCGACCGGGTGCTGGAGCTGAGCGACGGCGAGATCGTCGAGCACTGAGGCGCCGCGCGTCAGAGTCGCGTCAAAGACGGCCTCCTGGCCGGTCACGGGACGATATGCCGCGATTGTTGGCCGTAAGGTCGACGCTGCGTGGGCGACAGTGACCGGAAGACAATGAGGCCATGGGACGCGGCAAGCTTCGGATCTACCTCGGTGCGGCACCGGGCGTAGGCAAGACGTACGCCATGCTCGCCGAGGCGCACCGGCGCGTCGAACGCGGCACCGACTGCGCGGTGGCCTTCGTCGAACACCACGGCCGGCCGCGCACCGAGGTGCTGCTGCACGGCCTGGAGCAGGTCGAGCGCCGCGCCCTGGAGCACCGCGGGGCCCTCTTCACCGAGATGGACGTCGACGCCGTACTGCGCCGCGCACCCGCCGTGGCCCTGGTCGACGAACTCGCCCACACCAACGTCCCCGGCTCCCGCAACGCCAAGCGCTGGCAGGACGTGGAGGAACTCCTCGCGGCCGGCATCGACGTCGTCTCGACCGTCAACATCCAGCACCTGGAGTCACTCGGCGACGTCGTCGAGTCCATCACCGGGGTACGGCAGCGGGAGACCGTGCCGGACGAGGTGGTGCGCAGGGCCGACCAGATCGAGCTGGTCGACATGTCACCGGAGGCCCTGCGCCGCCGTATGGCGCACGGCAACATCTACACCCCCGACAAGGTCGACGCGGCCCTGTCCAACTACTTCCGCCCCGGCAACCTCACCGCCCTGCGCGAACTGGCGCTGCTGTGGGTGGCCGACCGGGTCGACGAGTACCTCCAGCGCTACCGCAGCGAGCACCGGGTGTCGAAGATCTGGGGTTCGCGGGAGCGGATCGTGGTCGGGCTGACCGGCGGCCCGGAGGGACGCACGCTGATCCGCAGGGCCGCACGGCTGGCCGAGAAGGGCGCGGGCGGCGAGGTGCTGGCGGTCTACATAGCCAGCAGCGACGGCCTGACGTCCGCCTCGCCCGACGAACTGGCCGTGCAGCGCACCCTCGTCGAGGACCTGGGCGGCACCTTCCACCACGTCGTGGGCGACGACATCCCGGCCGCCCTGCTCGCCTTCGCCCGCGGGGTCAACGCCACCCAGATCGTGCTCGGCGTCTCGCGCCGCAAGAGCTGGCAGTACGTGCTCGGGCCCGGCGTCGGCGCCACCGTGGCCCGGGACTCCGGCACCGACCTCGACGTCCACCTCATCACGCACGACGAGGCCGGCAAGGGGCGCGGGCTGCCCGTGGCACGCGGCGCCCGGCTGGGGCGGTCCCGGATCATCTGGGGCTGGGTGGTCGGGATGGCCGGCCCCGCGATCATGGCCGTGCTGCTCTCCACCGTCCACCTCGGCCTCGCCAACGACATGCTGCTGTTCCTGTCGGTGACGGTCGCGGCGGCGCTGCTCGGCGGTCTGCTGCCCGCGCTGGCCTCGGCGGCGGTGGGCTCGCTGCTGCTGAACTACTTCTACACACCGCCCCTGCACCGCTGGACCATCGCCGACCCGAAGAACATCGTCGCCATCGTCATCTTCGTGGCCGTCGGGGCCTCCGTCGCCTCGGTCGTCGACCTCGCCGCCCGCCGCACCCACCAGGCGGCCCGGCTGCGCGCCGAGTCGGAGATCCTGTCCTTCCTCGCGGGCAACGTGCTGCGCGGCGAGACCGGCCTTGAGGAACTGCTGGAGCGGGTGCGCGAGACCTTCGGGATGGACTCGGCGGCCCTGCTGGAACGTTCCGGCGACCACGACCCCTGGACCTGTGCGGGCCGGGCCGGCACCGGACCGCCGGTCGGGCGGCCGGAGGAGGCCGACGTGGACGTGGCGGTCGGCGACCACATGGCGCTGGCCCTGACCGGCCGGGTGCTGCCCGCCGAGGACCGCCGGGTCCTGGCCGCGTTCGCCGCGCAGGCCGCCGTCGTGCTGGACCGCCGGCGCCTGCGGGAGGAGGCCGACCGGGCCCGCGCGCTGGCCGAGGGCAACCGGATCCGCACGGCCCTGCTCGCCGCCGTCAGCCATGACCTGCGCACCCCGCTCGCCGGCATCAAGGCCGCCGTGTCGTCCCTGCGCTCGGACGACGTGGCCTGGTCCGAGGAGGACCGGGCGGAACTGCTGGAGGGCATCGAGGAGGGCTCCGACCGCCTCGACCACCTCGTCGGCAACCTCCTCGACATGTCCCGCCTGCAGACCGGCACGGTCACCCCGCTGATCCGCGAGGTAGACCTCGACGAGGTGGTGCCGATGGCGCTGGTCGGGGTGGACGAGGACAGCGTCCGGCTGGACGTCCCCGAGACCCTCCCCATGGTCGCCGTCGACGCCGGGCTCCTGGAGCGGTCGATGGCCAACCTGGTGGAGAACGCCGTCAAGTACAGCCCGCCGGGCAAGCCGGTGCTGGTCGCCGCGAGCGCTCTCGCCGACCGGGTCGAGGTCCGGGTCGTCGACCGCGGCCCCGGCGTCCCCGACGAGGCGAAGGAACGCATCTTCGCGCCCTTCCAGCGCTACGGCGACGCCCCGCGCGGCGCCGGCGTGGGCCTCGGCCTCGCGGTCGCCCGCGGCTTCGCCGAGGCCATGGGCGGCACCCTCGAAGCCGAGGACACCCCCGGCGGCGGACTCACCATGGTCCTCACCCTGCGTGCGCAGGCACCGCACGCGACGGAAGCCGTACTGTCGCCGAAGGAACAGCCGGAAAGGCAGGCCACATGACCCGGGTGCTCGTGATCGACGACGAGCCGCAGATCGTGCGCGCCCTCGTGATCAACCTCAAAGCGCGCAAGTACGAGGTCGACGCGGCGCACGACGGCGCCACCGCCCTCCGGCTGGCCGCCGCCCGCCACCCCGACGTGGTCGTCCTGGACCTCGGCCTGCCCGACATGGACGGCGTCGACGTCATCCGCGGCCTGCGCGGCTGGACCCGGGTGCCGATCCTGGTGCTCTCCGCCCGGCACACCTCCGACGAGAAGGTGGAGGCCCTCGACGCGGGCGCCGACGACTACGTCACCAAGCCCTTCGGCATGGACGAGCTCCTTGCCCGGCTGCGCGCCGCCGTCCGCCGCGCCGAGCCCGTCGGGGCCGGCGAGGACGAGGTGACGACCGTGGAGACCGAGGAGTTCACCGTCGACCTGGCCGCGAAGAAGGTCAACCGCGGGGGCAGGGACGTCCGGCTGACACCCACCGAATGGCATCTGCTGGAGGTGCTGGTGCGCAACACGGGCCGGCTGGTGGGCCAGCGGCAGCTGTTGCAGGAGGTGTGGGGGCCGTCGTACGGGACGGAGACCAACTACCTGCGGGTGTACATGGCGCAGCTCCGCCGGAAGCTGGAGTCTGATCCATCACATCCCCGGCATTTCATCACCGAACCGGGCATGGGGTACCGGTTCGAGAAGTAGCTGCTGCGGGCCCGGGAGCGGCGGTGAGCGGGCCGGTTCGGCGCGGTGCCCCGCGGGTACGAAGGTGGCAGTGCACCCCGGTACGCTTCAGATATGAGTGCTGTTCCTCGTTCCGAAAAGCCGGTGGGCCGGTTCCGGCGCATGCTCGACCGGCTCTCCTCCTCGCAGGAGGACCTGGAGTCCGAGGAGCTGCGGGAGGATGCCGCGACGGCGGGATGTACGCGGATCGGTGACTGCCACGACCGACAGATCGTCACGGTTACTGGTACCTTGCGCACGGTCACCCTACGGCCGCGCGCGGGCGTCCCGGCCCTGGAGGCAGAGCTCTTCGACGGCTCCGCCGCGCTGGACGTGGTGTGGCTCGGGCGGCGTTCCATCGTCGGGATAGAGCCCGGGCGCAAACTGATCGCATCGGGCCGGATCTCGATGAGCCGGGGCCGCCGGGTGCTGTTCAATCCGAAATACGAACTGAGACCCCTCGGACGGGAGTAGCCGGTGACGTCGCTCGACAAGCCGACCGAAGACACTCAAGCCGACGACGCGCGGGCGGTCACCGAGGCCGCCCTGTTCGAGGCGTTCGGCGGAGTGCGGGGCATGGTCGAGACGGTGCTGCCCGGCCTCCTCTTCGTCACCATCTTCACGATCAACAAGGACCTGCACTGGTCGGCCATCGCCGCCCTCGCCGTGTCCCTGCTGCTCGTGGTCGTCCGGCTGGTCATGCGGGACACCGTCAAGCACGCCTTCAGCGGCGTCTTCGGCGTCGCGTTCGGTGTCGTGTTCGCGATGATGACGGGCAACGCCAAGGACTTCTACCTCCCCGGCATGCTCTACACGCTGGGCCTGGCGCTGGCGTACATCGTCACGACCCTGTGCGGCGTGCCGCTGATCGGCCTGATCCTCGGCCCGGTCTTCAAGGAGAACCTCTCCTGGCGCACCCGCAACCCCGGCCGCAAGAAGGCGTACGCGAAGGCCAGTTGGGCCTGGGGCCTGATCCTGCTGGCCAAGTGCGCCATCCTCTTCCCGCTGTACTGGTGGGCCAACACCGCGCAACTGGGCTGGGTGCTCGTCGCGTTGAAGATCCCGCCGTTCCTGCTGGCGGTCTGGCTGACCTGGGTCTTCCTGGCGAAGGCGCCCGCGCCGATCGATGTGTTCGCGGAGATGGAGGCGGAGGAGAAGGCCGCGGCGGAGGCGGAGAAGGCCGAGGCCGCGGGGGGACGGCACCGTCGCGAGGTCTGAGCTCTGCGTCTCGGTGGGCGTTGCTGGGGGCTGTCGCCCCCAGGCCCCCGCTCTCGGCCCTTCGGGCCTCGTCCTCAAGCGCCGGACGGGCTGAGATTCGCCCAGCCGGGCTTTGAACGCGAAGGGCGCCCCTGGAATCCGATTCCAGGGGCGCCCTCACCGTCGTATCGCGGCGCCGCTAGTCCGTCACGTCCTCCCGGCGGACCGACAGCAGGTCCTCCAGTTGCTCCTCGCGGGCCTGGGCGGCGACGAACAGGAGTTCGTCGCCCGGTTCCAGGGAGTCGTCGCGGGAGGGGGTGAGGACGCGGGTGCCTCGGATGATCGTGACCAGGGAGGTGTCCTCCGGCCACTCGACGTCGCCCACCTGCGTGCCGGCCAGGGCCGACTCCTCCGGGAGGGTCAGTTCGACGAGGTTGGCGTCGCCGTGGCTGAAGCGCAGCAGGCGGACCAGGTCGCCGACGCTCACCGCCTCCTCGACCAGGGCCGACATCAGGCGGGGGGTGGAGACGGCGACGTCCACACCCCAGGACTCGTTGAAGAGCCACTCGTTCTTCGGGTTGTTCACCCGGGCCACGACCCGCGGGACGCCGTACTCCGTCTTCGCCAGCAGGGACACGACCAGGTTGACCTTGTCGTCGCCCGTCGCCGCGATGACGACGTTGCAGCGCTGCAGCGCCGCCTCGTCCAGAGACGTGATCTCGCAGGCGTCGGCCAGCAGCCACTCCGCCTGGGGGACGCGCTCGACCGAGATGGCGGTCGGCGCCTTGTCGACGAGGAGGACCTCGTGACCGTTCTCCAGCAGCTCGCCCGCGATCGAGCGGCCCACCGCGCCGGCACCGGCAATGGCGACCCTCATCAGTGACCGCCCTCCTCTTCGGGACCCTTGGCGAAGGACGCCTCGACCTTGTCGACCTCGTCGGTGCGCATCATGACGTGCACCAGGTCGCCCTCCTGCAGCACCGTCTGCGAGGTGGGCAGGATCGCCTCGCCGAGGCGGGTCAGGAACGCCACGCGGATGCCCGTCTCCTCCTGGAGCTTGCTGACCTTGTGGCCGACCCAGGCGGCGGAGGCGTGCACCTCGGCGAGCTGCACACCGCCGGTGGGGTCGCGCCACAGCGGCTCGGCGCCCGAGGGGAGCAGCCGGCGCAGCATCTGGTCGGCCGTCCAGCGGACGGTGGCCACGGTCGGGATGCCCAGGCGCTGGTAGACCTCCGCGCGGCGGGGGTCGTAGATCCGGGCCGCGACGTTGTCCACGCCGAACATCTCGCGGGCGACGCGCGCCGCGATGATGTTGGAGTTGTCACCGCTGGAGACGGCGGCGAAGGCGCCGGCCTCCTCGATGCCGGCCTCGCGCAGGGTGTCCTGGTCGAAGCCGACGCCGGTGACCCGGCGGCCACCGAAGCCCGGGCCGAGGCGGCGGAAGGCGGTGGGGTCCTGGTCGATCACGGCGACCGTGTGCCCCTGTTGCTCCAATGTCTGGGCCAGAGCGGAACCCACTCTTCCGCAGCCCATGATGACGATGTGCACGACCGTCCTTCCGGTGTCCAAAAAACTACTGCTCGGCATCAGGGTCTCAGACCGACGACCAAGCTACACACGCGCGGTACGACGCCGGGAGCCCCGTGCACGGTTGCCGTCATGTCCGCGACCTCAGCGACGGCCGATGCTGCGGACGCTCGCAAGTGTCAGGAATCCGAGGCCCACGAGGGTCGCAGCGGCACCGATCAGTTCTGCGGGGGCGTGCATGGAACCTCCAGGAAGCGGCGACGGCCGGAAAAGTGGGCGGTGTTTGTCATATAGGCACGCGCATGCGCTGAGCTGCGGAATCCGCAGCCGGAGCCGTCCGCGATTTCACCCGGTGGGCAGATCTGGGGTGGCGGGTGGTTGCGCACCCGTTCGAACGCCTACGATGTTCAGTTGTGTCCAAACTGACCGACGTGCCCAAACGGATCTTGATCGGGCGCGCACTGCGCAGTGACCGGCTGGGGGAAACGCTCCTGCCGAAGCGCATCGCCCTCCCCGTCTTCGCCTCCGACCCGCTGTCCTCCGTGGCCTACGCCCCCGGAGAGGTCCTGCTGGTCCTGTCCATCGCGGGTGTGTCGGCGTACCACTTCAGCCCCTGGATCGCGCTCGCGGTCGTCGTGCTGATGTTCACCGTGGTCGCCTCCTACCGGCAGAACGTGCACGCGTACCCCAGCGGCGGCGGCGACTACGAGGTGGCGACCACCAACCTCGGCGCCAAGGCGGGACTCACCGTCGCCAGCGCCCTGCTCGTCGACTACGTCCTCACCGTGGCCGTCTCGATCGCCTCCGGCATCGAGAACCTCGGCTCGGCGGTGCCGTTCGTGGTCCAGCACAAGGTGCTGTGCGCGGTCGGGGTGATCCTGCTGCTCACCCTGATGAACCTGCGCGGCGTGAAGGAGTCCGGCAAACTCTTCGCGATCCCGACGTACGTGTTCGTCGGCGGCGTCTTCGTGATGATCGCGTGGGGCGCCTTCCGCGGGCTGGTGCTGGGCGACACGATGCACGCGCCGACCGCCCAGTACACGATCAAGGCCGAGCACCAGGGGCTGGCCGGCTTCGCCCTGGTCTTCCTGATGCTGCGCGCCTTCTCCTCCGGCTGTGCCGCGCTCACCGGTGTCGAGGCGATCTCCAACGGCGTCCCGGCCTTCCGCAAGCCGAAGTCGAAGAACGCGGCGACCACGCTCGCCGCGATGGGCCTGCTCGCCGTCACGATGTTCTGCGGCATCATCGTCCTCGCCCTGACCACCAAGGTCCGCATGGCCGAGAACCCGGCCACCGACCTGCTTCACCACGGTGTCGCGGTCGGCGCCGGATATGTCCAGAACCCGGTGATCACCCAGGTCGCCGAGGCCGTCTTCGGCAAGGGCAGCTTCTTCTTCGTGATCCTCGCGGCGGCCACCGCGCTGGTGCTGTTCCTGGCCGCCAACACGGCCTACAACGGCTTCCCGGTGCTCGGCTCGATCCTCGCCCAGGACCGCTACCTGCCCCGTCAGCTGCACACCCGCGGCGACCGCCTCGCCTTCTCCAACGGCATCGTGCTGCTGGCCGGCGCGGCGACCTTCCTGGTCGTGATCTACGGCGCCGACTCCACCCGGCTGATCCAGCTCTACATCGTCGGCGTGTTCGTGTCCTTCACCCTCAGCCAGACCGGCATGGTCCGGCACTGGAACCGCCACCTCGCGGTCGAGAAGGACCCCGCCAAGCGCAGCCACATGATCCGCTCGCGGGCCATCAACACCTTCGGCGCCTTCTTCACCGGCCTGGTCCTGGTCGTCGTCCTCGTCACCAAGTTCACCCACGGCGCCTGGGTGGCGCTGCTGGGCATGTGCATCTTCTACGCGACGATGACGGCCATCCGTAAGCACTACGACGGAGTGGCCGCGGAGCTCGCCGCGCCCGAGGGCCCGAGCGACGACAGCCTGCGCCCCTCGCGCGTCCACTCGGTCGTGCTGATCTCCAAGATCCACCGCCCCGCGCTGCGCGCCCTGGCCTACGCCAAGCTGATGCGCTCCGACACCCTGGAGGCGCTCACCGTCAACGTCGACCCGGCGGAGACGAAGCTGCTCAGGGAGGAGTGGGAGCGGCGCGGCATCGAGGTCCCGCTGAAGGTGCTCGACTCGCCGTACCGCGAGATCACGCGTCCGATCATCGAGTACGTCAAGGGCCTGCGCCGGGAGTCGCCGCGCGACGCGGTCTCGGTGATCATCCCCGAGTACGTGGTCGGCCACTGGTACGAGCACCTGCTGCACAACCAGAGCGCGCTGCGGCTCAAGGGCCGGCTGCTGTTCACGCCGGGCATCATGGTCACCTCGGTGCCCTACCAGCTGCAGTCCTCCGAGGCGGCGAAGAAGCGGGCCCGCAGGCGCCAGGAGTGGAACGCCCCCGGTTCGGTGCGGCGCGGTCCCGCCGAGCAGGGACGGCACAAGGAGCACTCGGGCACCCCGGGCGGCAAGGGCTGACCCCCTCGCCGGTCAGCGGCCGGGCGACACCCACGTAGACTGGTGGGCTGTTGTCCGGCCGTCGTTCTCTCTCATTTCTGGAGTCACCCCACCATGCAGGCACAAGAGAAGAAGTCGCTGGTGGGGGAGGAGTACGAGGTCGAGATCGGCCCCGTCGCCCACGGCGGGCACTGCGTCGCGCGCACCGACGACGGCCAGGTGCTGTTCGTCCGGCACGCGCTGCCCGGCGAGCGGGTCGTCGCCCGGGTGACCGAGGGCGAGGAGGGCGCGCGCTTCCTGCGCGCGGACGCCGTCGAGGTGCTGGAGGCGTCCAAGGACCGCATCGAGGCGCCCTGCCCCTACGCCGGTCCCGGCCGCTGCGGAGGCTGCGACTGGCAGCACGCCAAACCCGGCGCCCAGCGCCGGCTCAAGGGCGAGGTCATCGCCGAACAGCTCCAGCGGCTCGCCGGGCTGACGCCCGAGGAGGTCGGCTGGGACGGCACGGTGATGCCGGCCGAGGGTGACAAGCTGCCCGCCGGCGAGGTCCCGCAGTGGCGCACGCGGGTCCAGTACGCGGTGGACGCCTCCGGGCACGCCGGTCTGCGCCGGCACCGCTCGCACGAGGTCGAGCCGATCGAGCACTGCATGATCGCGGCGCCCGGCGTGAGCGAGCTGGGCATCGAGGACCGCGACTGGTCCGGGATGGCCTCCGTCGAGGCGATCGCGGCCACCGGCTCCCAGGACCGCATGGTGATCCTGGAGCCCCGGCCGGGTGCGCGGCTGCCCCTGGTCGAGCTGGACAGGCCCGTCTCCGTGATGCGCGTCGAGGAGAAGGACGGCGGCATCCACCGCGTCCACGGCCGCGCCTTCGTCCGTGAGCGGGCCGACGGCCGGACCCACCGGGTGGGCAGTGGCGGCTTCTGGCAGGTCCATCCGATGGCCGCCGACACCCTCGTCAAGGCGGTCATGCAGGGCCTGTTGCCGCGCAAGGGCGACATGGCGCTGGACCTGTACTGCGGTGTGGGCCTGTTCGCCGGCGCACTCGCCGACCGCCTCGGCGACAAGGGCGCGGTCCTCGGGATCGAGTCCGGCAAGCGGGCCGTCGAGGACGCCCGGCACAACCTCGCCGACTTCGACCGGGTCCGCATCGAGCAGGGCAAGGTGGAGACCGTACTGCCCCGTACGGGCATCACCGAGGTCGACCTGATCGTCCTGGACCCGCCGAGGGCGGGCGCGGGCCGCGGCACCGTGCGGCACCTGGCCTCCCTGGGCGCCCGCAGGATCGCCTACGTCGCCTGCGACCCGGCGGCGCTGGCCCGGGACCTCGCGTACTTCCGCGACGGGGGCTACCGGGTGCGGACCCTGCGGGCGTTCGACCTGTTCCCGATGACGCACCACGTGGAGTGCGTGGCGATCCTGGAGCCGGTCGCGAAGGGCGCCTAGACCCACCGCCTCTTCGGTTTCGCATGACGCGAGGGTCGCCGCCCCTGTGGCGGCGACCCGGGCGTGGCAGGCTCGTTCAGGAGCGGGTCCAGTGCTGGTTGCTGCCGTTCGAGCAGGAGTAGAGCTGGATCAGCGTGCCGTTGGCGGTGCCGGCTCCGACGGCGTCGAGGCAGAGTCCGGACTGGACGCCGACGATGGAACCGTCGGAGTTGAGGCGCCACTTCTGATTGTCGCCGCCCCAGCAGCTGTAGATCTGCACCTTGGCGCCGTTGCCCGTGCCGGCGGCGTCCAGGCACTTGTTGCCGTAGACCTTGAGCTCACCGGCGTCGGTCGGCGTCCACTGCTGGTTGGTGCCGCTGTGGCAGTCCCAGAGCTGCAGCTGGGTGCCGTCGGTGGTGCTGGAGTTGGGCACGTCCAGGCAACGGCCCGAACCGACCCCCTTGATCTGTCCGCCGCTCGTGGGAGGCGGCGTCGTGGAGCCGCCGCCGTTGAGTGCGTCGAGGACGGCGGAGTAGGCGGCCCTTCTTGCTGCCGTCGCCGTTGAACAGCAGGGGCGTGTCCCCCGAGCGCCAGGAGTCGGTGTCGCGCACACCCCAGACGGTGATGCCCAGGCAGCGCGGGACGGCCAGGCAATCGTTGGTCACGTTGGCGTACGTCGTGGGTGAGGCGCCCTGGATGTCGAGTTCGGTGATCGCCACGTCGACGCCGAGGGCCGCGAAATTCTGCAGGGTGGTGCGGAAGTTGCTGTTGTAGGGACTGCCGCTGTTGAAGTGCGACTGGAACCCGACGCAGTCGATCGGCACGCCGCGCTGCTTGAAGTCCCGGACCATGTTGTACACGCCCTGGGTCTTGGCCCAGGTCCAGTTCTCGATGTTGTAGTCGTTGTAGCAGAGCTTGGCCGCCGGGTCGGCGGCGCGCGCGGTGCGGAAGGCGACCTCGATCCAGTCGTTGCCCGTGCGTTGCAGGTTGGAGTCCCGCCGGCCGCCCGAACCGTCGTCGGAGAAGGCCTCGTTGACGACGTCCCACTGGGCGATCTTGCCCTTGTAGTGGCCCATCACGCCGTTGATGTGGTCGATCATCGCCTGGCGCAGCGAGCTGCCACTGAGGCTCTGCATCCAGCCGGGCTGCTGGGAGTGCCAGGCCAGGGTGTGGCCCCGCACCTGCTTGCCGTTCTGCACCGCCCAGTTGTAGACACGGTCGCCGGCGCTGAAGTTGAACTGGCCCCGCTGCGGTTCGGTGGCGTCGATCTTCATCTCGTTCTCGGCCGTCACCATGTTGAACTCACGGCTTGCGATCGACGTGTACGCCGAGTCGCCCAGCCTGCCCGAGGCGATGGCGGTGCCGAAGTAGCGGCCGCTCTGGGCCGCCGCGGCGCCGAGCGTGCTCTCGGCGGCGTGTGCGTGCGGCGGCGCGGCCAGTGCGGTGACCACACCGAGGACGCCGGCGACCAGTGCCAGGCGCAGGGTGCGGGGCCTGCGGTGGACATCGGATCTTGGAAGGGCGTACGAGCCCATGACTGTTCCTCCGGGGTAGAGATCACGGATGGACCGAAGTGCAGGGGACGCGCGGGGCTGTGACGGACTGCCCAGGTCTTCGCGGCTCGGAATCTCGAACGGGAGCCGGTTCCTCAGACAGGGATGATTGAGGGTTGACGGTGCAGCGTCAACCCTTTCGGCCGGAAGAAGTTTCCGATTGCCTTCCGAAACATTCGAAAACCCGTCCAGCTCGGCCGAAGTGTGTGCACCTTCTGTTTAGTGCTCTGCTTCGGGGTCAAGTGGTATACAAGCCAGCCGTTCGACCGCATGGAGCACGCTGTGCCGCACTCGGGAGGGCGAAACATTTCGGAGCCGACGGCGATACATGCGGGGGGGAGCGGGGCCGGGAAAACGGCGACGTCCGGGCCGCCCCGTGAGGGGCGGCCCGGACGTCGGTGGCTGTGCCGTGTGGCCGTGTGGCCGGGTGGATCAGGCGAGGTCGAAGCGGTCCGCGTTCGACACCTTGACCCACGCCGCGACGAAGTCCTTGACGAACTTCTCCTTCGCGTCGTCGGCCGCGTAGACCTCTGCGAGGGCGCGCAGCTCGGAGTGCGAGCCGAAGACGAGGTCGGCACGGGTGCCGGTCCACTTCACCTCGCCGGTCGCGTCGTCGCGGCCCTCGAAGGTCGTCTGGTCCTCCGAGGTCGACTTCCAGGTCGTGCCCAGGTCGAGCAGGTTGACGAAGAAGTCGTTGGTGAGCTTGCCCGGGGTCTCGGTGAGGACGCCGTGGGCGGTGCCCTGGTAGTTGGCGCCGAGCACGCGCATGCCGCCGACCAGGACGGTCATCTCCGGGGCGCTCAGGCCCAGCAGGTTCGCCTTGTCCAGCAGCAGGAACTCGGCCGGCAGGCGGTTGGCCTTGCCCTGGTAGTTGCGGAAGCCGTCGGCCGGCGGCTCGAGCGCGGCGAAGGACTCCGCGTCGGTGTGCTCGTCCTGGGCATCCACGCGGCCCGGCGTGAAGGGCACCTCGATGTCGAAGCCGGCGTCCTTGGCTGCCTTCTCCACGGCGGCGGCACCGCCGAGGACGATCAGGTCGGCCAGGGAGACCTTCTTGGCGCCGGTGTTGAACCCGGCCTGGATGCCCTCCAGGACGCGCAGCACCTGAGCCAGCTTGTCGGGCTCGTTGACCTCCCAGCCGGCCTGCGGCTGCAGACGGATGCGGGCGCCGTTGGCACCGCCGCGCTTGTCGCTGTTGCGGTAGGTGGAGGCGGACGCCCAGGCGGTGGTCACCAGTTGGGAGACGGTCAGGCCCGAGTCGAGCAGCTTGGCCTTGAGCGAGGCGATGTCGGCGGCGTCGATGAGCTCGCCCTCGGCCTCCGGCAGCGGGTCCTGCCAGACCAGGGTCTCCTCCGGGACCTCCGGGCCGAGGTACAGCGCCTTCGGGCCCATGTCACGGTGGGTCAGCTTGTACCAGGCGCGGGCGAAGGCCTTCGCGAACTCGTCCGGGTTCTCGTAGAAGCGGCGCGAGATCTGCTCGTAGATCGGGTCGAAGCGCAGCGACAGGTCGGTCGTGAGCATCGTCGGGAGGTGCTTCTTCGTCGCGTCGTGCGCGTCGGGGACGATCGCCTCGGCGTCCTTGGCGACCCACTGCTTCGCGCCGGCCGGGCTCTCGGTGAGCTCGTACTCGTACTCGAAGAGGTTCTTGAAGAAGCCGTTGCTCCACTGGGTCGGCGTGGCGGTCCAGGTGACCTCCAGGCCGGAGGTGATCGCGTCGCCGGCCTTGCCGGTGCCGTAGGTGCTCTTCCAGCCCAGGCCCTGCTGCTCGATCGGGGCGGCCTCGGGCTCGGGGCCGACGTTGTCCGCCGGGCCGGCGCCGTGGGTCTTGCCGAAGGTGTGGCCACCGGCGATGAGGGCGACGGTCTCCTCGTCGTTCATCGCCATGCGGCGGAACGTCTCGCGGATGTCGCGGGCCGCGGCGATCGGGTCCGGGTTGCCGTTCGGGCCCTCGGGGTTGACGTAGATGAGGCCCATCTGGACCGCGCCGAGGGGGCTCTCCAGGTCACGGTCGCCCGTGTAGCGCTGGTCGTCGAGCCAGACCTTCTCGGGGCCCCAGTAGACGTCCTCCTCCGACTCCCAGACGTCCTCACGGCCACCGCCGAAGCCGAACGTCTCGAAGCCCATGGTCTCCAGGGCGACGTTGCCGGCGAGGATCATCAGGTCGGCCCAGGACAGGCTCTTACCGTACTTCTTCTTCACCGGCCACAGCAGACGGCGGGCCTTGTCCAGGTTGCCGTTGTCGGGCCAGCTGTTGAGCGGGGCGAAGCGCTGCTGGCCGGCGCCGGCGCCGCCGCGGCCGTCGCTGATGCGGTAGGTGCCCGCGCTGTGCCAGGCCATACGGATCATCAGGGGGCCGTAGTTGCCGAAGTCGGCCGGCCACCAGTCCTTGGAGTCCGTCAGCACCTCGGCGATGTCGCGTTTGACCGCCGGGAGGTCCAGGCTCTGAAACGCCGCGGCGTAGTCGAAGTCCTCACCGAGCGGATTGGCCACGGCGGGGTTCTTGGCAAGGATCTTCAGGTTGAGCCGCTCCGGCCACCACTGCTGGTTGCCCCCGCCCTGGGTCGGGTGCAGGGCGCGGTCGTGCGCCACCGGGCACTTGGCCTCTGCGGCGTTGTTCTCAGACATGGGAATCCTTCCGGGGTTGGTGCTCAGGCCGTGCGTGCGGAGGAACAGTCGGGGCACAGGCCCCAGTAGATGACCTCGGCCTCGTCGAGCGCGAAGCCGCGGTCGTCGGACGGGGTGAGACAAGGTGCGTGGCCGACCGCGCAGTCGACGTCGAAGACGGCGCCGCAGGTCCGGCAGACGAGGTGGTGGTGGTTGTCACCGACCCTTCCCTCGAACCGGGCCGGGCTGCCGGGCGGCTCGATGCGCCGTACGAGGCCCGCGCCGGTCAGTGCGTGGAGTGCCTCGTACACCGCTTGAAGGGATATGTGGCCGACCCTCTCGCGCACGCCCGAGGCGACCGTCTCGGCGTCGAGGTGGTCACCCTCGCGGACGGTCTCGAGCAGTGCGACGCGGGCGGCTGTCACCCGCAGGCCGGCACCGCGGAGCTCCTCGGCGGTGGTCGGAGGCTGGGGTGAAGTCATGGGGACCAACCTACAGGCTTAAACACGAACGATTCAAGAAAACGAACCGTACAAGTTTGGTGGCGTGCCGGTTTCCCCCGGTGGCTGCCCGCGGGATCCCCGCAGTTCAGGGGGTTCAAGCCACGGTTCACGCCTGCGGGTGAATCCGGGATGACGGCTCCGCGGCCGCCCCGGACGAAGACCTGTCACCGCGAGCCCGACTGCGGGACGGCGCCCGCCTCTTCGTGTGCGGGGGCGGCGGCGTGCGTCAAGCCGCTCGCGGCCGAGAAGAGGTACGTCCGGGGCGTCCACTGACTACGCTGGGTGCATGCGTGACCTGGCGGAGACAGCACGGCGGTGGGCGGCCGAGGGCCGGGCGGCGGTGCTCGCGCGGCCCCTCACCGAGCGCGGGTTCGGCGCGCGACGACCGGCCGACGCGATGCTGATCGACTCGGACGGGCAGTGCACCGGGCGGCTGTACCGGGGCGCCTTCGACGAGCAGCTCGTCGCCGAGGCCTGCGCGGTGCCGCCCGGCCACACGGCCCGCGTGTGCGAGGTGACCGTGCACCAGGAGGGCGTCGCGCAGGCCGGTCTGACCTGCGGGGGACAGGCCGAGATCCTGCTCCAGCCGCTCGGCGCCGTCCCGCCCCGCTGGTGGCAGCTGCTCGCGGCCGGGGCCGACGCGGCGCTGGTGACCTGGCTGGACGAGGACCGCACGCACGCGGTCAGTGCCGTCGTGACCCCGGACGAGGCGGTGGACGGGCCGGACGTGCCGCCGCAGGCGGCCGTGCAGGCGCGTTCCCTGCTCGCGCGTCACCGCGCCGGACGCGAGGTGCACGCGGCCGACGCCGGGCTCGTCCTCGTCGAGACCTGCCCGGCCGTCCCGCACCTCGTCGTCGTGGGCGGCGGCGAGCTCGCCGAACTCCTCGTCGCCCAGGCCGGCCTGCTCGGCTGGCAGGCCACCGTGACGCGCGTCGGGCGGGACGCCGAGGAACTGCTCGCCGAGCATCCCGCGGCCGCCTGCCTGATCATGCTCAGTCATGAGCCCGACGTGGACGTGCCCACCCTGCGCACCGCCCTGACCACCGGCGTCCCGTACGTAGGCGCCCTGGGGTCGCGCCACACCCAGGCCCGTCGCGCCGACGACCTGCTCCGCACCGGCCTCACCGAGGCCGACCTGGCCCGCGTGCACGGGCCCATCGGCCTGGACATCGGCGCCCGCACCCCGCCGGAGACGGCACTGGCGATCTGCGCCGAGGTCCTGGCGGCGCTCGGGAGCTGACGAGGGACACGAGGGGCGCGGGGGAAGGGGGCTGCCGCCTGCGGGGGCCGCCGCCCGCCACCGGCCGGAACGGCTCCGCGGGATGAACGCGCCGGTGTTCCCGGCCGTATCCCTACGACGGACAGCAGACCGACCCTCCGGAACTTCCCTTGCCCCTCAGGCCGTTCGACCCCGCCGACCGCCGCCGTGGTCCCCGCGCGGGGCACCCGCCTGCCGATTCCCGGCCCGCGGCCGTGGGTTCGGGGAGGCGCCCGGTGGGCCCGGCGGGCCGCGTGACAGGATCGGGCGCCATGACGGCGTCTGCTCCGGTCCGCGGGCTGCGCGCGGCGGTGTTCGCCGCGCTGTGCGTGCTGCTCGCCGCCGGAGGGCACGCGCTGGCGACCGGGACGACACCGCCCGTGTGGGTGCAGGCCACCGGATTCGTGCCGGTCTTCGCCACCGGGTGCCTGCTGGCCGGCAGTGAGCGATCCCTGGGCGCCATCGGGGCGGCGACGCTCGTCGCCCAGGGCGGACTGCACCTCGCCTTCGACGCCGTGGCACCGCACCCGGCGATGGTCATGCACGGCATGAGCATGTCCCACGCGCACGCCGTGACGCCGCAGGTGACACCGCACGCCGGCGCCGCGCACGTCGTCGCCGCGCTGGTGCTCACCTGGTGGCTCCGGCGGGGCGAGGCCGCGGTGTGGTCGCTGCTGCGCCGGGCCACCGCGCTGGTGCCGGGCCTGCGGGCCTGGTGGCGGGTGCGCGGCGGGGCCGGTCTCGTGCCGGACGCGCGGGATGCCGTACGCCCGTACCCGTGTGACTCCCGGCCGCCGCGGCGGACGCTGCTGCGGCACGCGGTGCAGCGGCGCGGGCCGCCACCGGGGGCTCCGTACCCGATCTGACCTCAACACACCTTTTCCGTACGGAGATTCACTCACCCATGTCCTCAGTACGCGCCACCCTGCGCCGCGCCGGAGTCGTCACCGCGCTGGCCGCCACCGGGCTGCTCGCCGCGGCGGGCATCGCCTCCGCGCACGTCACGGTCCACCCCGAGAGCTATGCCAAGGGGGCCACGGACGGCGTCCTGACCTTCCGCGTCCCCAACGAGGAGGACGGCGCCGGCACCATCAAGGTGCAGGTCTTCCTGCCCACCGACCACCCGCTGCTCGGCGTGCTCGTCTCACCGCAGGACGGCTGGACGGCCAAGGTCACGAACACCAAGCTCAAGAAGCCGGTCAAGACCGACGACGGCACCATCACCGACGCGGTCTCCGAGATCACCTGGACCGGCGGCAGGATCGACCCCGGTCACTACGCGGACTTCAACGTGGCCTTCGGTCAACTGCCCGATGACGCCGACCAGTTGGTCTTCAAGACGCTGCAGACCTACTCCGACGGCAAGACCGCCCGCTGGATCGAGCAGCCCGCGCAGGGGGCCGAGGAGCCGGAGAGCCCGGCGCCGGTGCTGAAGCTGACCGCCAAGGGCGCCGGCACGGGTGCCGACACCGGCGCCAGTGGCACGACTCCGCTGCCGGAGAGCTCGAAGAGCGCCGCGAGCACCGGGTCCACGGCGTCCGCCAGTGACTCCACCGCGCGCGGGCTCGGCGTCGGCGGCCTCGTCGTCGGCGTCCTGGGGCTGGCGGCGGCGGGCTTCGCGCTCGCCCGCGGCCGTAAGGGCGGGGCCCGTCCGGAATAGCGACCGCGGCGCCTCTTCCTCGTGGCCGGGGTCCTGGCTGTGAGGTGAGCGCGGTGCCTGTGGGTTTCCGTACCTTCCGCCGACGGCCGGATTCCCGGTGTGAGGATGAGGCGCCATGACAGCAGGGTGGTCTTCACGGACGGTGCGGGCCGCGGTGTTCGCGGCCGTCTGCGTGCTGCTCGCCGCCCTGGCGCACGAGGTGATGTCCGGCGGCCGGGTGCCCGGGTGGGCCCTGGCCGCCGGCGCGGCCGCGACCGGCGCCGCCGGCTGGTGCCTGGCGGGCAGGGAGCGCGGCCCCGCGCTGATCGTGCCCGTCGTGGTCGGCGCCCAGGCGGTCCTGCACGCGGCTTTCTCGTACGCGCGATCGGCGGCGGAGAGCGGCGGCGGCTCGCCGGACTCCATGCCCGGGACGGACCTGGGCGGCGGGAACTCCGTCGCCTCCATGGACGAGATGGACATGAGCGGCCACGGCACCATGGGCGGGATGCACATGGGCCACGTTGCGGGCGGTTCCCCGTCCCTCGGCATGCTCGGCGCGCACCTGCTCGCCGCCCTGCTGTGCGGTCTGTGGCTGGCGCACGGCGAACGGGCCGCCTTCCGCATCCTGCGCGCCGTCGGCGCCCGGCTGGCGGCACCGCTGCGCCTGCTGCTCGCCCCGCCGCCGAGCCCGCACCACCCCCGTCCGCGCTTCGGCCGCCCGCGCTCGGACCGGGCGCCGCGCCTGCTTCCGCTCGTCCACACGATCACCTCTCGGGGTCCGCCGGTGGGCACCGCTGTCGCCTGACGACAGCCGGAACCTCCCACCCACCTCACCCGCTCACCCGAGAAGGACATCGGATGATCACCCCTGCCCTGACCGCGGCATGCCCGAAAACGGACGGCACACCCGGCGAGTCGGCCGCGCGCGACGAGGCGGCGACCGCCTGGGCGCTGGCCGCGCGGGCCGGCGACCGGGACGCCGTGGAGCACTTCGTCCGCGCGCTGCACCGCGACGTCCTGCGTTACGTCGCCCACCTGTGCGCCGACCCGCAGGCCGTCGACGACCTGGCCCAGGAGACCTTCCTGCGCGCCCTCGGCAGCCTCCACCGCTTCGAGGGCCGCTGCTCGGCCCGCGCCTGGCTGCTGTCCATCGCCCGCCGCGCGGTCGTCGACGGCTACCGCCGCGCCTCGGCCAGGCCCCGCCTGGCGGACCGCCCGGACTGGCAGCTGGCGGCCGAGCACGCGCAGCCCCGGGGTCTTCCGGGCTTCGACGACGGCATCGCCCTGCTGGACCTGCTCGCCGCGCTGCCCGCCGAGCGCCGGCAGGCCTTCGTCCTGACCCAGCTGCTGGGGCTGCCGTACGCGGAGGCGGCGGCGCTGAGCGGCTGCCCGGAAGGGACGGTCCGCTCCCGGGTGGCGAGGGCACGGGCCACCCTCGCGGGGGAGCTGGAGTTCGCCTAGCCGCCGCCCCGGTCACGTCACCGGCGCAGTCCTCGGATCAGTCCCGCGGCGACGCCGGCGGCTCCCGCCCCGACCCCGCCGAGCGCCAGGGCCTTGCCCAGGCGTCCCGGCGGGGCGGGCCGCGCCTGTGGGCCGACGCCGTACGCGCTGCCGTACCGGCCGTCGGGCAGTGCCGCGGCGAGCAGTTCCGCCACGTGCACCGCCTCGTGGCCCCCGCTGTCGAACTCGTGCACCTGGGTGCGGCAGCTGAACCCGTCCGCCAGGACCACGGTCGAGGGGTCCTCCTCCCGCAGCCGCGGCAGCAGCACCCGCTCGGCGCATGCCTCGCTGACCTCCAAGTGACCCTGTTCGAAGCCGAAGTTGCCCGCGAGCCCGCAGCACCCGGAGTCCAGACGTTCGACGTCCACCCCGGCCCGCCGCAGCAACTCCTGGTCGGAGTCCCAGCCGAGCACCGCGTGCTGATGGCAGTGCACCTGGGCCACCGCCCGCGCCGACCTGTCCGGCACCTGGGGCGGCTCGTAGCCGGGGCTGTGGTCGACGAGCAGTTCCGCGAGCGTCACCGTCTGCTCGCTGAGCCTGCGCACGTCCCGATCGCCGGGGAACATCTCGCCCATGTCCGACCGGAAGACGGTGGTGCAGCTCGGTTCCATCCCGACCACGAGCCCGCCGGAGCGCACATGCCCGGCGAGCGCCCGCACGGTCCGCTTCAACACCCGCTCGGCAACGCCCAGTTGGCCGGTCGAGATCCACGTCAGGCCGCAGCACAGCGGTTCCTGCGGCAGCACCACCCGCCACCCGGCCCGCTCCATCAGCTCCACCGCGGCCTGGCCGATGTGCGGGTGGAAGAAGTTGGTGAAGGTGTCCGGCCACAGCAGCACGGTCCCGCGCGACCCGTCGCCGTACGTCTCCCGCCGTTCCGCGAACCACTGCTGCAGCGTCCGGCGCGCGAACAGCGGCACCTCCCGGTCCTCGACCCCGGCGACGGCCACGGCGGCCCTGGACAGCCCCGGCGTGTGGGTGAGCGCGTTGACGGCCGGCCCGAGCCGGGCGCGGCCGACGGCCTGGGCCACGGCCGGCAGCCAGCCCATCGACCAGTCGGAGCGCGGCCTGCGCCAGGGCCGCCCCTCGTAGTGGTGGGAGAGGAACTCCGCCTTGTAGGTGGCCATGTCGACGTCGGCCGGGCAGTCCTTCTTGCAACCCTTGCAGGCCAGGCAGAGGTCGAGCGCGTCCCGTACCGCCTGCGACCGCCAGCCGTCCCGGATCGCGCTGTCCCCGTGCCCGTCGAGCATCTCGAACAGCAGCCGGGCCCGGCCCCGCGTCGAGTGCTCCTCCTCCCGGGTGACCTGGTAGGAGGGGCACATCACGGAGCCGCCCGAGGTGGTCAGCTGCCGGCACTTGCCCACGCCCACGCACCGGTTGGCGGCCTCCGCGAACGTCCCGCCGTCGTCGGGGAAGCGGAAGTGCAGGTCGCGTTCGATGGACGGGGCCCAGTCGCCGCCCAGGCGCAGGTTCTCGTCGAGCCGGTAAGGGGCCACGACCTTGCCGGGGTTCATCCGGTTCAGCGGGTCGAAGACGGCCTTGAGCCGCCCGAACGCCTCGACCAGGTCGTCGCCGAACATCCGCCCCAGCAGCTCGCCCCGGCTCTGTCCGTCCCCGTGCTCCCCGGAGAAGGACCCGCCGAACTCCACGACCAGGTCCGCCGCCCGCTCCATGAACCGCCGGTAGGTGGCCACGCCGTCCGCGGTGTACAGGTCGAAGGGGATACGGGTGTGCACGCAGCCCTGCCCGAAGTGGCCGTACAGGCTGGGCCCGGTGTCGCTGAGGTAGCCGAACTCGTCGTAGAGACGGCGCAGTCGGCGCAGGTAGTCGCCGAGCCGGTCCGGCGGCACCGCCGAGTCCTCCCAGCCCTCGAAGGTGTCCGGCTTCCCGGGGACGTGCGCGGTGGCGCCGAGTCCGGCCTCCCGGACCTGCCACAACTCGTCCTCGTGGGCGGGTTCGTCGAGGAAGGCGACCTCGGCGTCGTGCTCGGACTCGTGCAGCCCGTCCAGCATCCGCTGCGCCGCCTCGTCGGCCTCCTCGGCCGTGTCCCCGCCGAACTGCACCATCAAGAAGGCGTTCCCCTGGGGCAGTTCGGCGCGCGCCTTCGGGTTGAGGCCCTTGATCCGCTCGTCCTTCAGCAGCAGCGCGTCGACGCCCTCCAGGGCGATCGGCTCGTACGGCAGGATCGTCGGCACGGCGTCGGCGGCCACGGAGATCTCCGGGAACCCGAGCACCACCAGCGTCCGTTCCTTCACCACGGGCACCAGCTCCAGCTCCGCCCGCACCACGGTCACCAGCGTCGACTCGCTGCCGACGAGCAGTCCGGCGATGTCGAAGCCGTACTCGGGAAGCAGCGAGTCCAGGTTGTAGCCGGAGACCCGGCGCGGGATGTCGGGGTAGCGGCGGCGCACCTCGTCGCCGTACCGGTCCCGCAGGGCGCGCAGCCGCCGGTAGAGGGCGGCCCGCAGATCGCCCTGCCGCTCGATCTCGGCGTACTCCTCGTCGCTCGTCTCCCCGCACCAGAAGCGGGTGCCGTCGTAGAGCAGCACCTCCAGGCGGGCGATGTTGTCGACGACCTTGCCGTACGCCTGCGCGGTGGCGCCGCAGGAGTTGTTGCCGATCATGCCGCCGATGCAGCAGTTGGCGTGGGTCGCCGGCTCGGGACCGAAGCGAAGGCCGTACGGGGCGAGTTGACGGTTGAGGTCGTCCAGGACGATGCCGGGCTGCACGACACAGGTGCGCGCGTCCGGGTCCACGGACTCCAGCTCGTTGCAGTACTTGGACCAGTCGATCACCACGGCCGTGTTGGTGCACTGCCCGGCCAGACTGGTCCCGCCGCCCCGCGACAGCACCGGCGCGTCGTGCTCGCGCGCGACGGCCACCGCCTCGGCGGCGGCCTCGGGCGTACGGGGCACGACCACGCCGATCGGGGTCTGCCGGAAGTTCGAGGCGTCGGTGGCGTACGCGGCCCGGCTCCCGGCGTCGAAGCGGACCTCGCCGTCGACCCTGTCGCGCAGCGCGGCCTCCAGCTTCGAGGAGTCGACGGGCGGCGCCGCGCCCTCGCGACGCACGACGGGTTCGGGCAGATCCAGCGCGCCCATGGAGCCCTCCTTCGATCACGGACACGGCCGCAACGGCACGGGAGCGCCGAGTACCCCGGCTGCGGAGGGCCATCCGTCCCGCGGCCAGGGCCTGTCGTTCGGATCGGGTCGGCTGGAGGGGACGGTGCGTCGTGGGCGACCCGAGCGGGGTCTGGTGCGTGCAGCTGCAAGGCGGAGGAGGGAGTCGACGCGATGGGGGTCCCCCCGCTCGAGCGAAGCCGAGAGTGGGGAGTCGGCGAGTGACGACAACGCCGCTGGGGGTGCCCCCTCTGGGGGAGTGTGTGCCAGGGCCCGCGACGCCGAGCTGGTCCGAACGACAGGCCCTACGTCTCCTCGGTCTCCCCGGCGAGCTCCGGCATCAGGCCGCGCATCGCCTCGCGCTGATCGGGGCCCATCACATGGGTCAGGGCCCGGGTGACGGTCGTGGCGAGGGTGCCGGAGGCGTCGCGCAGCAGCCGGCGGGCCTTGTCGGTGAGGGCGACCTCGATGCCCCGCTTGTCGCCGCAGACCGACTTGCGGGTGATGAGCCCGGCGTGCTGAAGGCAGGCGATCTGGTAGGTGAGCCGGGTCTTGGGGCGGCCGAGGAGCTCCGCGACGCGCGTCATGCGCAGGCCCGACGCGGGCTGTTCGGCGAGCAGGCACAGGATCAGGAACTCGTCGTGGGAGACGTCCAGCCGGTCCTTGACGACCGACCGCAGCTCCTGCTCCACCGCGCCCATGGCCGCGAGCATCACCATCCAGGCCCGCAGCTCCTCGGGCAGCAGCCCGCCACCCCGCATGGAGGGGCATTCGGGCAGGTCGGTGAGGTGCTCGTCGGGATCGGCCATGCGTCGAGTGTACCTATGGTCCATTTTTGGACGAGGGTGTTGTCCAGATTTGGATAATGGGCTAGCGTGCCAGTCATCCAAATTTGAACCAACCGTTCGCCCACCCCAGCTCCCAGGAGAAGACCATGACCGTCGCCGTCGAAACCGGTGTCTGGCAGCTCGACGCCGCCGCTTCCACCGTCGCCCTGCGCCACAAGACCATGTGGAACCTGGTCACCGTGAAGGGCGCCTTCGGTGTCGTCGGCGGCCGGGGCGAGGTGAGCGCCGACGGGACCGCCACCGGGACGATCACGCTCGACGCCGCCTCCCTCGACACCGGGCACAAGAAGCGCGACGAGCACCTGCGCTCGGCCGACTTCTTCGACGTGGCGAACCACCCCGAGATCACCTTCGCCGTCCGCGAGGCCCAGCTGGGCTCCGGCGACACCGTCGAGGTCTCCGGTCAGCTCACCGTGCGCGGCATCAGCCGCCCGCAGTCCGTCACCGCCCGCCTGCTGAACGCCGGCGCCGACGCGCTGACCCTGGAGACCGAGTTCACCGTGGACCGCGCCGAGTTCGGCCTCGGCTGGAACCAGCTGGGCATGATGCGCGGCCCCGCGACCGTCACCGCCACGCTCCGCTTCGTGCGCTCGGCCGCCTGACGCCGCTCAGCGGTACCGGCCCGGCCGTCGTACGCCGCTCAGCGGGACCGGCCGGACCGCCCGGTTCCGCGGCCGTGGTGTCCGTCCACGTGCAGGTGCACATCGCTGCTGGACAGCGTCTGCGGGTCGGCGGTGAACACCCGCAGCCGGAGCAGGGCGTGCGGCCCCGGCAGCGCGAACTTCCCGTGCGCCGGCCGGATCACATAGTCGGCCGAGGTGTGCCCCGGCAGGCTGGCCGGTCCCCGCAGGGTCGTCCAGTACTGCCGCAGCCCCTGCCCCACGGTGAGCATGAAGTGCGGTTCGAGGGCGCTGTCGTCCCTGTTGGTGACCCGCAGGGTCAGCCGGGTGAGGACGTTCGCGTCCGTCGCCGTCCGGCGCACGTCGGCGATCTCCGTCCTGAGCGGCGGCTTCCCCGTCACGGCCACGACGGCGCTCACCAGCGCCGGGACCACCAGCAGGACGGCCGCCGCGGCCAGCGCCGGGCGCCGCCGGCGGCCGGTCAGCATCCGCGGGCGCGGCTGCCAGGCCCGGACGAACTCCGCCGGGGGCGCGGTGACGGCGGTCGCCAGCCACAGCGGGGTCATCATCAGGTAGTAGCCGTCCTGGGACCGGGTCGCCAGATAGAAGGCGCACCAGGGCAGCACGGTCGCCGCCGGTCCCAGCCGGCGCATGAACAGCACCAGCAGCCCCAGCAGGGCCACGGCCAGCAGCATGCTCGCGTGCCCGTACCAGTCGAGCCGGTCGCTGCCGTGCGTGTAGTACAGGGACATCCCGACAAGGCCCTGCCCGTGCAGCGTCGCCCCCTGGATCAGCGGCAGCGCGATACCGGTGGCCCAGGTGCCCGGCTCGCTCACGATGAAGTACGTGTTGATCAGCAGCCACACGGTCGCGGCGATGCCCACGATCCGCGCCACCACCAGCGCCGCGGCCCGCCCGCCGAGATCGCCCCGGCGCACCGCGTAGATCCCGGCCAGCAGGAACGGCGCCAGGAACCAGGGCAGCTGCTGCGCCGCGCACGCGGCACCCAGGCACGCGGCCCGGGCCACGCCGGACGCTCCCAGTCGCCCGCCCAGCCCGATCCGCGGCCAGCGCACCACCACCGGGATCAGCAGGGCCAGCGCGGTGATCGCCGGGTAGCCCTCACGGGCGTAGGTGGGCAGGAAGCCGAAGCCCAGGCACGCCATGGTGGCCGCCGACCGCCACTGCGCGGGCAGCATCCGCCACAGCACGACCGTGCCGGCGATCAGCGCGCCCGTGCTCACGGCCGTCGCCGGCGCGCCACCGTGCCCGATCCACAGCAGGGGCGCGGTGAGCAGCGGGGCGAGCGGGGGGTAGCCGTAGGTGAAGTCGTAGCCGCCGTTGAACGTCGTGGTCAGGGCGATGCCCTTGGTGAACAGCCACGGCCACGGCTGCCCGTAGACGGGATGGCCGGCGGCCAGTTCCTTCGCGGGCCTGCGTGGTCAGCACGGCCTCGTCCGAGCCGCCGTGGTTCATCGCCCAGGCGCACAGGGCGAGTGCCACGGCGGTCACCAGCACGACGGCGTCGAGGCGCATGAGCGACCTGGCCCGGCGCACGACGAGCGTCAGCACGCCGGTCACCAGGATCGCGGCGTAGCACACCGATATGGCCGCGGCGACGGCCGGGCGATGGCTCTCCGCCTGCGTCCAGATCGCGCGGGTGCCGATGAAGAGGCTGATGTCGGCGAGCAGCGTCAGCACGCGGTGCCACTGCGCGGGCTGTTCCGGGAGGGCGGACACCGCCGACTGCATCCGCCGACCGGGTGTCACCTGCTTCATTTCTGCCAAGTGCACGTCATCGGACGCTAGACCCGCCCGGTGAGCGGGGTGTGGCCGGAGGTGAAGAGTCCGGTGTGAGCCCGGTAAGACCTGGAATGTGTGGCTGGTTGCATCTCGTGGGGCAGTCGCGGACCGTGTCGCTGTTGGGCCGAACGGGTGACTTGGCGTAAGAATTGGGTGGTGCAGGAAATGAAGGCGAGTCAGTTCGGGGGGATCCGGTGAACAGGTACGACGTCACCGACGAGCAGTGGGAAGGGCTCGCCCAGGTCGTGCCGTTGCGGGGCCGGGACGCCTGGCCGTCCGCGGTGGACCATCGCTCGCACCCGGAAGCGGTCACCGAGCCGCGCCGCCGCTTCGTCGTCCTGCGGGTCAACGTCTTCGGCGACGCCCGCGAGGTCGCCGAGACCCTGATGGCCGGAGTACCGGTGCTCCTCGACCTCAGCGGCGCGGAGACGGAGGTCGCCAAGCGCGTCCTCGACTTCAGCACCGGAGTCGTCTTCGGTCTCGCGAGCGGCATGCACCGCGTCGACCGCAACGTGTTCCTCCTCACCCCGGCCGGCACAGAGGTGACGGGCCTGATGGAAAGCGCGGGAGTCTCGGGCGGCTGACCCGGGGGCGTCCGGGCGGCTGTCGTCGTCGGTCGCGTGCCGGTGGGCGTGTGGTCTTCCGGTCCGATGCTGCGGCGGCCGGGTGCCGGTCGCACGCTTCCGCCGTACCACCGGCGTCGTCAGGCCCGGGGCGGGTCCGTCGCCCTTTCGTGGGAAGCGGGCGGAGGTGGAACGGTTCCCCTGGATGCGGAGCCGTACGGTCCGGGCATGAGCGTGTCATCTGTGTCACCGGAACCCGGCGCCCCTCCGCCGCCGCTGTCCGACCGGCCCGCGGTGGCCCGCCCCTGCCTGACCGAACTGCGGCTGTCCGCCTTCGCCGGTCACCGCGGCGCGCGGTTCGCGATCGGGCCCGTCACGCTCTTCGCCGGGCCCAGCGGCTGCGGGAAGACCACCGCGTTACGGGCCTACGAGGCCCTCGCCCGGCTCGGCGGCGGCGCCCCGGTCGCCGAGGTGTTCCCCGACCCGGGGGCCTGCGTGCCCGACCGGGCCCGGCCCGACGCCCAGCACCGCCGGGGCTTCCGCATCGGCTGCACGGCCGACGGCCCCGAAGGACCGGTGCGGCTCGACGTCGCCGTACAGGCCGAGCCCGAACTGCGCATCGTGGGCGAGCGCCTGACCCGCAGCGGCCTGGTCCTGCTGGAGACCGCCCTGCGCGACCCCGCCCGCCGTGTCGTCCAGGCCGCCTGGCACACGGCCGGCACGACGCCGGTGACCCGTGCCCCGCTGCCCGACGACCGGCTCGGCACGGCGCTGCTGCCACTGCGCGTGGCGGGCAAGACCGACGGGCAGCGCCAGGTGCTCGCCGCCGCCGAGCAGATGGTCGTCGCCCTGCGCTCCGTCTTCGCCTGCGACCCCCGCCCCGGCCGCATGCGCCTGCCGGTGCCGGCGGCCTCCGGCCGGCTCCTGCCCGGCTGCGACAACCTTGCCGACGTCCTGTGGCGCACCCGCGCCGAGTGCGGACGCCGGCACGCGCAACTCGTCGCCGCGGTGCGCGCCGGATGCGCGGGGACGGTGACCGACATCCTCGCCGAACCGCTCGGCGACGGCACGGTCCGCGGCCTGCTCGACCGGGGCGACGGCTTCCGGACGGCCTTCGAGCGGCTGGGCGACGGCGAACTGCGCTACGTCGCCCTCGCCCTGGTCCTGCTGACCGGACCGGGCGTGCTGGAGGTGGACGCGGCCGGCGAGGTGCCCGCCGCGATGCAGACGCTCACCGTCCTCGCCGACGCCTTCGACCGGTCCCTGGACCCCTGCCAGCGCCGCGAACTGCTGCGGCTGGCCTCGCGCATGGGACAACGGGGCCACATCCGCGTGGTCGCCGGGGTCGGCGACGCGTCATGGGCCGCCGGGACCGACGGGGTCACGGTGGTACACCTGGAGCCGTGAACGATCCCTCGCGCGAACCCCTCGACGTGGCGAAACTGCAGCGCAGGCTCGCCGATTTCGCCGCCGCCCGCAACTGGCAGCCGTACCACACCCCCAAGAACCTGGTGGCCGCGCTCAGCGTCGAGGCCTCCGAACTCGTCGAGATCTTCCAGTGGCTGACGCCGGAGGAGTCGGCCCGGGTGATGGACGACCCCGGTACCGCGCACCGGGTGACGGACGAAGTGGCCGACGTCCTCGCCTACTTGCTCCAGTTCTGCCACGTCCTGGGCATCGACCCCCTCGCCGCACTCGACGCCAAGATCGACCGCAACGAGCGGCGGTTCCCGGCGCCGTAAGGAGCCGTTCCGTCCGTTTTCACTCTCCGCAGTCAAAATCCTGTCCGAAACCGATTTGTTGTCCACAGATTTCCGCCCACCTCTGGCTTTTCGTCCCGTAGCCCTTCACTCTGGGTAGTGGACAACGGAGTTCGGGCGGACGGACGCGTGGGCAGCGCGTCAAGACGGACGGGGGCAGCGTATGGACGCTGTTCGGCTCATCGTGACCAGCAGGCGCGCCCTGGCGATGGGCGGCGGCGCGCCGGAGACCCTGAGGGAGGTGTGGCAGGCGCAGGCCCTGGCCCAGGCGATAGGCAGCCGCCTCGCGGTCGCCGGGCCGCCCGAACTGCGCGGCGAGGCACTGGGGTTGACGGAGCTGGCGGGGCGTGGCTGCGGCGTCCTGGACACCCCTCAGCTCGCCGCGGGCGACCTGCGCGCGGCCCAGCTCACCGAACTGGGCGACGCCCGCCAGGCCCTGCTCTGCCTCGGCGGCCTCCTCGGCGAGGTCGGCATCGCCCTGGTGGGCCTCGCCTGCGCCGCGGACGACGAGGCCACCTACTGGCAGTGCATGGAGGCCATCGACGCGGCCGACGAGTCCCGGGACCGGGTGCGGGACATGCTGCGCAAGCTGGCGGAGGCGGAGCAGCGGCTGCCCGAGAGGGAGGCGGGCTGAGACATCGCGGGGCAGACGGGACGTTCGAGACCCGCCCTGGAAGTCGCGGCCGCCCTGGACCTCGCGGAGCGGGCGGAGCGTTCGGCGGCTCTGGAAGCCGGACCCCGGACCGCCCGGGCGGACCCGGACCTCGACGTTCTCGGCGCTGCGGCCCGTCGACCGCAGGTCGGCGTCCGGGGCGGACAGATCCGCGTTCAGGGCCGCCAGCAGCTCCTCCATCTGCTGCAGCAGCCCCTTGGGCCGGCCGGTGCTCCCGCCCTGCGACGGCACCGTTGACTCTTCGGACACGGACCGCCTCCCCGGCCCCCGGCCCCGCGACAACAGAGGCCGACACGGGTGACGCCCAGGCGAGGACCGCCCGGATCCGGCGCCGGGCGGTCCCGCTCCGCACGAGCAACGATCACCCCCGGGCCCGGTCACTGGCGCCGGCACCCCGGCGCACCGCGTAGACGCGTTGTCACCCGATCAGGGACGGGGTGACGGCGGGTACCGGTGCGGTGGACCGGCACGGAGGTGTGCAGGATGGATGTATGGACCTGCGCATCTTCACCGAGCCCCAGCAAGGGGCCACCTACGACACCCTGCTCACCGTGGCGAAGGCGACCGAGGACCTCGGATTCGACGCCTTCTTCCGTTCCGACCACTACCTGAAGATGGGCGACGTGGACGGCCTGCCCGGCCCCACCGACGCCTGGATCACCCTCGCCGGCCTGGCCCGCGAGACCAAGCGCATCCGCCTGGGCACCCTGATGACCGCCGCCACCTTCCGCCTGCCCGGCGTCCTCGCCATCCAGGTCGCGCAGGTCGACCAGATGTCCGGCGGCCGCGTCGAACTCGGCATCGGCGCGGGCTGGTTCGAGCAGGAGCACACGGCCTACGGCATCCCGTTCCCCAAGGAGAAGTTCTCCCGCCTGGAGGAGCAGCTGGCCGTCGTCACCGGCCTGTGGCAGACGAAGCCCGGCGACACCTTCGACTTCCACGGCGCCCACTACGACCTCACCGACTCGCCCGCGCTGCCCAAACCCGCCCAGGCGAAGATCCCCGTCCTCATCGGCGGCCAGGGACCCACCCGCACCCCGCGCCTCGCCGCCCGGTACGCCGACGAGTTCAACCTGCCGTTCGCCTCCGTCGAGGACAGCGAGCGCCAGTTCGCCCGCGTCCGCGCCGCCGCCGAGGAAGCCGGGCGCAAGGGCGACGACCTCGTCTACTCCAACGCCCTCGTCGTCTGCGTCGGCAAGGACGACCAGGAGGTCGCCCGGCGGGCCGCCGCCATCGGCCGCGAGGTCGACGAACTCAAGGCCAACGGCCTGGCCGGCACCCCGGCCGAGGTCGTCGACAGGATCGGCCGCTACGCCGCCGTCGGCGCGAGCCGCCTGTACCTCCAGGTCCTCGACCTCGACGACCTCGACCACCTGGAGCTGATCTCCGCCCGGGTCCAGTCGCAGCTGTCGTGACCTGAGGAAATAAACCCGGGCGCCGGCCCGGCGCCGTGTGCGAAGGTGGGAGCGTCGTCCTGCCGAGCCCCCAGGATCACCCTTCCTGGGGGCTTTCGCGCGTACGGCACCCGAACCCGTCGACCGGCCTGAGAGGCCCTGCCCATGTTCCTGACCCTCACCACCACCGGCACCCCGGAACGCCCCGCCACCGATCTCGGCTTCCTGCTGCACAAGCATCCCGACAAGGCGCAGGCGTTCTCCACCTCCTACGGCACGGCGCACGTCCTCTACCCGGAGGCGGACGACCAGCGCTGCACGGCGGCGCTGCTGCTGGAGGTCGACGCGGTGGCGCTGGTGCGGCGGGGCAAGGGCAAGGGACGCGGCGGGGCGCCCGACGCGGCGCTCGCCCAGTACGTCAACGACCGCCCCTACGCGGCCTCCTCGCTGCTCGCGGTGGCGCTGAGCGGCGTGTTCTCCAGCGCGATGAAGGGCGTGTGCCGGGCCCGGCCCGAACTGCCCGGCCAGGCGCGCCCGTTGCGCGTCGAGATACCCGCGGTGCCCGCGCGCGGCGGTCCGGGACTCGTCCAGCGGCTGTTCGAGCCGCTGGGCTGGACGGTCACCGCCGAGCCGGTAGCCCTGGACACCGAGTTCCCCGAGTGGGGCGACTCGCGCTATGTGCGGCTGCTGCTGGAGTCCGAGACGCTGACCCTCGCCGAGGCCCTGCGCCACCTGTACGTCCTGCTCCCCGTCCTCGACGACGCCAAGCACTACTGGGTGTCGCCGGACGAGGTCGACAAGCTGCTGCGGGCCGGCGAGGGCTGGCTGCCCGGCCACCCCGAGCAGAAGCTGATCACCAGCCGCTATCTCTCGCGCCGCTGGTCGCTGACCCGGGAGGCGATGGAGCGGCTGGAACTGGTCCGGCTTGCGGAGGCCGACGACAGCGAGGTCGAGGACATCGACAACGCCGTCGAGGAGGAGAGCGAGGCGGAGGAGAAGCCGACCCCGCTCGCCGTGCAGCGACGGGACGCGATCGTCGAGGCCCTCTGCGCCGCCGGTGCCTCCCGCGTCCTCGACCTCGGCTGCGGCCAGGGCCAGTTGGTGCAGGCGCTGCTCAAGGACCCGCGGTTCACCGAGATCGTCGGCGTCGACGTGTCGATGCGCGCCCTGACCATCGCCTCCCGCAGGCTCAAGCTGGACCGCATGGGCGAGCGCCAGGCCGCGCGGGTCACGCTCGTCCAGGGCTCGCTCGCGTACACCGACAAGCGGCTCAAGGGGTACGACGCCGCCGTGCTCAGCGAAGTGATCGAGCACCTCGACCTGCCCCGGCTCCCGGCGCTGGAGTACGCGGTGTTCGGCGCGGCCCGCCCGCGCACGGTCCTCGTCACCACCCCGAACGTCGAGTACAACGTCCGCTGGGAGTCTCTCCCGGCCGGTCACGTCCGGCACGGCGACCACCGCTTCGAGTGGACCCGGGAGGAGTTCCGCGCCTGGGCGCACACGGTGGCCGAACGGCACGGCTACGGCGTCGAGTTCACCGCCGTCGGGCCGGACGACCCCGAGGTCGGACCGCCCACCCAGATGGCCGTGTTCCACATGCTCACCGGCAACGAGAAGGAGGCGAAGGCGGCATGACCGAGACGACACAGCACAGGGGACGGGTCCTGCCCGTCACCGACCTCTCCCTCGTCGTCCTCGTCGGCGCCTCCGGCTCCGGCAAGTCGACCTTCGCCCACCGGCACTTCAAGCCGACCGAGGTGATCTCCTCCGACTTCTGCCGGGGTCTGGTCTCGGACGACGAGAACGACCAGAGCGCGACCCGGGACGCCTTCGACGTCCTGCACTACATCGCCGGCAAGCGCCTGGCCGCCGGCCGCCGCACGGTCGTCGACGCCACCAGCGTGCAGCAGGACTCCCGCCGCCAGCTGATCGAGCTGGCCAGGCAGCACGACGTGCTGCCCATCGCGATCGTCCTCGACGTGCCCGAGGAGGTGTGCGCCGAACGCAACGCCGCGCGCACCGACCGGGCCGACATGCCCCGCCGGGTCATCCAGCGGCACATCCGCGAACTGCGCCGCTCCATACGCCACCTGGAGCGCGAGGGCTTCCGCAAGGTGCACGTCCTGCGCGGCGTCGAGGACGTCGAGAACGCCACCGTCGTCACCGAGAGGCGCTTCAACGACCTGACCCACCTCACCGGACCCTTCGACATCGTCGGCGACATCCACGGCTGCGCCGCGGAGCTGGAGACCCTGCTGGGGAAGCTGGGCTACACCGACGGCGTCCACCCGGAGGGACGTACGGCCGTCTTCGTCGGCGACCTCGTCGACCGTGGCCCGGACAGCCCGGGCGTGCTGCGCCGCGTGATGTCGATGGTGAAGTCGGGCAACGCCCTGTGCGTGCCGGGCAACCACGAGAACAAGTACGGCCGGTACCTCAAGGGCCGCAAGGTCCAGCACACCCACGGACTCGCCGAGACCATCGAGCAGATGGCGGGGGAGAGCGAGGAGTTCGCCGCCGAGGTACGCCAGTTCATCGACGGGCTCGTCAGCCACTACGTCCTCGACGGCGGCCGGCTCGTGGTCTGCCACGCCGGTCTGCCCGAGAAGTACCACGGCCGCACCTCCGGCCGGGTCCGCAGCCACGCCCTGTACGGCGAGACGACCGGCGAGACCGACGAGTTCGGGCTGCCGGTGCGTTACCCGTGGGCCGAGGACTACCGCGGCCGGGCGGCCGTGGTCTACGGCCACACCCCGGTACCGGAGGCCACCTGGCTGAACAACACCATCTGCCTGGACACCGGTGCGGTCTTCGGCGGCAAGCTCACGGCGCTGCGCTGGCCGGAGCGCGAGCTGGTCGACGTACCGGCCGAGCGGGTCTGGTACGAGCCGGCGCGCCCGCTGCGCACCGAGGCGCCGGGCGGGCACGACGGGCGGCCGCTGGACCTGGGCGACGTGCACGGGCGGCGGGTCGTGGAGACACGGCACTCCGGCCGGGTCGCCGTCCGTGAGGAGAACGCGGCCGCGGCGCTCGAGGTCATGAGCCGGTTCGCCGTGGACCCGCGCCTGCTGCCGTACCTGCCGCCGACCATGGCGCCGACGGCGACCAGCCGTGTCGAGGGCTACCTGGAGCACCCGGCCGAGGCGTTCGCCCAGTACGCGGCGGACGGGGTCGCCCGGGTCGTGTGCGAGGAGAAGCACATGGGCTCCCGGGCGGTGGCTCTGGTGTGCCGGGACGCGGAGGCGGCCCGCAAGCGGTTCGGCGTGGACGGCCCTACGGGCTCGCTGTACACCCGCACCGGGCGGCCGTTCTTCGACGACGAGTCGGTCACGGAGGAGGTCCTGGGCCGTGTCCGCGCGGCCGTCACCGAGGCCGGTCTGTGGGCCGAACTCGACACCGACTGGCTGCTGCTGGACGCCGAGCTGATGCCCTGGTCGCTGAAGGCGTCCGGGCTGCTGCGCTCGCAGTACGCGGCCGTCGGCGCGGCCTCCGGGGCGGTGTTCCCGGGTGCGCTCAGCGCGCTGGAGGGCGCCGCCGAGCGGGGCGTCGACGTGGCCGGCCTGCTGGACCGGCAGCGCGAACGGGCCGCGGACGCGGCCGCGTTCACGCAGGCCTACCGCCGCTACTGCTGGACGACGGACGGCCTGGACGGCGTACGCCTGGCCCCGTTCCAGATCCTGGCGGTCCAGGGGCGCAGCCTCGCCGCGCTGCCGCACGACGAGCAACTCGCCCTGCTCGACCGGCTGGTGGAGCACGACGGCAGCGGCCTGCTGCAGACCACCCGGCGGCTCCACGTCGACACCGGCGACCCGGAGTCGGTGCGGGCGGGTGTGGACTGGTGGCTGGAGATGACCGGCCGCGGCGGCGAGGGCATGGTCGTCAAGCCGGTCGGCGCCCTGGTGCGCAGCCCGGAGGGACGGCTGGTGCAGCCCGGCATCAAGTGCCGGGGCCGCGAGTACCTGCGGATCATCTACGGTCCCGAGTACACGCGCCCGGACCACCTGACCCGGCTGCGCACCCGCTTCCTGGGCCACAAGCGGTCGCTGGCGATCCGCGAGTACGCCCTGGGCCTGGAGGCCCTGGACCGGCTCGCGGAGGGGGAGCCGCTGTGGCGGGTCCACGAGGCCGTGTTCGGGGTGCTGGCCCTGGAGTCGGAGCCGGTGGACCCGCGGCTTTGAGCCATTCGTGAGCCCTGCTCACCTCACGGCCCACGTCGCCCTTGTGTCCCACAGGTCCCCCGCCTAACGTGAACAGGCTTGCGAATCAGCCGAGTTCGAGGAAGGCGGGGGCACAGGTGGAGATCAAGAAGGTGGTCGTCCGCGAAGAGGAGAAGACCAACCGGCAGCCGCGCGTCCTGGAGAAACGGCCGACGCGCTGAACGGGTTGCGCGTCCACCTGGTGACGATGCCCTGGCATCCGATCGACCTGCCGTCCCTGCAGGTGGGCCTGTTGCACACGCTGGTCTCGCGCACCCGTCCGGGCGACGAGGTGCGCGAGTTCCACGGCTCGCTGCGCTGGGCGGAGTTCCTGCTGAAGCACTCCGGCGGCCGGCTCAGACCCGGCGACTACGTCCGCGTCGGCAGCGACTCGATCTTCCACGGCCTGGGCGACTGGGTGTTCTCCGGCGTGCTGTACGACGACCCGGACTGGGGGTCCGCGACGCTGCGCGACTACGCCGGGCGGCGCGGGGTCGCGATCGACACCGCCGTCGAGATGCGCCGGTACGCGGGCGAGTTCGTCGCCGAGTGCGCGGCCGCCGTGCTCGCCGAGGAGCCGGACGTGGTCGGCTTCACGACCACCTTCATGCAGAACGTCTCCTCACTCGCCCTCGCCCGCGAACTCAAGGCGCGGCGACCGGAGTTGACGGTGGTCTTCGGCGGCAGCAACTGCGAGGGCCCGATGGGGCACGCCCTGCACCGCAACCACCCCTTCGTCGACCACGTGGTGCGCGGCGAGGGCGAGCACGCCTTCCCGGCACTCCTGCGCCACCTCGACGCGGGCACCCCGCCCTCCGACGTCCCCGGCCTGTGCTGGTGGGACGGCGAGGTCTCGCGCGCCAACCCGGAGTCACGGCGCACGGTCGCGCCCGCCGACATCCCCTCACCCGACTACGACGACTGGCAGCGGGCCCTGGACGCCTCCCCGGTCGCCGAGTACGTGCACCCCAAACTGGTCGTCGAGGGGGCGCGCGGCTGCTGGTGGGGCGAGAAGCACCACTGCACCTTCTGCGGGCTCAACGGCTCGGCGATGGCCTTCCGCGCCAAGCCCGGCGAACGCCTCTGGTCCGAGGTCGACCGGCTGGTGCGCCGGCACCGCATCCTCGACGTCGTCACCGTGGACAACATCATCGACATGGCCTACTTCCGGGACTTCCTGCCCCGTGCGGCGGCCAGCGGCTGGGACCTGCGGATGCACTACGAGGTGAAGTCCAACCTCACTCCGGACCAGCTCGCCCTGCTCGCCGACTCCGGCACCGTCCACATCCAGCCCGGCATCGAGAGCCTGGGCAGCCGCGTCCTGGACCTCATGGACAAGGGCGTCACCGGCGCCCGCAACGTCCGCACGCTGCGCGAGTGCGAGAACCACTCCCTGACCTGCTCCTGGAACCTCCTCTACGGCTTCCCCGGCGAGAGCGCCGACGACTACACCGCGGTCGTCGACCAGCTCCCCGCCCTCGTCCACCTCCAGCCCCCGGGCGGCGCCCACCGCATCCAGCTCGAACGCTTCAGCCCGCACTTCAACGACCCCGCCCTCGGCTTCGGCGAGCGCCGCCCGGCCGAGATGTACCGCCACGTCTACGACCTCCCCGAGGACGAACTCGCCGACCTGGTCTACCTCTTCGACACCGAGGACGCAGGTATTTCCGGGGACGTCGAGGCGCGGCTGAAGGCAGGTGTGGAGCGCTGGCTGCTCGGGCACGCCACGTCCCGGCTGACCTTCGCAAAGGACGGCGACGACCTCCTCGTACACGACCGCCGGGAGGGCTGGCCGCGGCGCGGGCACCGGTTCGGCGGGTGGCAGGCGGACGCGCTGCGGCACCTGGAGGCCGGGCGGAACGAGACGGCCCTGCACCGCCTGCTGACCGGAGCCGGGCACGACTGCTCGCCCGGCGAACTCGCCCAGTGGCTGCAACACGCCGTCGAACTCGGCCTGTTGTTCCGGGACGGGCGGACCTACGTGTCCCTGCCCACCTGGGGCGAGCCGGTACGCGTGGACGCGCCTGGGCATGCATACGGCATGCTCTACCACCGGCGCGGACCCGATTTCGTCACCGTCATGGACCGCAGGGACAAGGAGGCGTCGGCCCGCTACACGCTCGACGACCCCGACCTGCTCGCCACCTTCGACCTGCTGCACAAGCCCATCCTCCTGACCGAATTGAGCGACCTGCAGCGGGAAGCGGTGGCGCTGCTGGCCGGGGAGGGGCTGGCCCGGGTGACCGACGGCCACGCCGTCGCCCTGCCGCCCCGCATCGGGCGCTGGCCCGTCCCCTGCACCGGGATCTGAACGGGTGACCCTCCCGTCGGACGACCGCCCCCTCAGGCGGCACCGCCCCTTCGTGCTGCTCTGCGCCGAACAGACCGCCGGGTCCGTCGGCCGCCAGGTCACCGCACTCGCGCTGACCCTGCTCGCCGTCACGGAGCTGCACGCCGGGCCGTTCGCCGCGTCCGTGATCCTGGCCCTGACGTACCTGCCCGGCGCGGTGCTGAGCCCGTTCGCCGGGCTGCTCGTCGACCGCGTGTGCCTGCGCCGCCTGCTGGTCGCGGCGACCGCCCTGCAAGCCCTGGTCGTCGGCTCGGTCCCGCTCGCCCGCGCCGCCGGGCACGTCACCTGGCCGCAGGTCTACGCCGTCGCCGCCGTCTCCGGCACCCTGACCTTCACCCTCTCCGTGGGCCTGCAGGCCGCCCTGCCCCGCGTCGTCGGCCCCCGGCGCCTGCTCGCCGCCAACTCCGTGCTCACCGGCGCCCGCACGGCCGGCCAGATCGGCGGTCCCGCGTTCGGCGGCGTCCTCGTCGGCCTCGCCGGCACCGGTCCCGCGCTGGCCGTGGGCGGCGCCGCGTACGCCGTGGAGGCGCTGCTGCTGCTCGCCCTCCCGGCAGCCCTGAACACCCCGGCCGGACACCGCGACGCCGCCCGCTCCGGACCGGCCTCCGCCCTGCGGGCGGGACTCGACATCGTGCGCACCGACCGCCGGCTGTACCGGATGGTGCTGGCGGGCGCCGGCCTCAACCTCGGCGCCGGCGCGGTCGCCGCGCTGTACGTCCTCTACGCGACCGACGAACTGCGTCTCGCGCCCTGGCAGTTGGGGACGACCTATGCCGCGTTCAGCGCGGCCACCGTGCTCGGCGTCGTGGTCGCCGGACGGTTCGGCGAGGGTCTGCGAGTGTGGCGCGCTACGCGGATCTGCGGGCTGCTGGCCGGCGCCGCGATCTTCCTGGTCCCGGCGGCGGCCCTGGGCGGCGCGTTCCCGCTGCTGCTCGCCTACCAGCTCGGATACGGTCTGGCCGCCACCGTGTGGTCCGTCTCCATGACCACCCTGCAGCAACTGGCGGCGCCGTCCGGTCTGCAGGGCCGCGTCGCCGGTCTCACCCAGGCGGTGCTCCTGGTGACCGTGCCCGTCGGCGCGCTGGGCGGCGGCATGCTCGCGGCCGCGCTCGGCGATGTGACGGTGCTGACGGCGTCGGCGGCCGTCGCGCTGGTGTCGGCCGCCACCCTCTGGGCGCCGGTGCGCGCGGAGCGGGCGGCGGGGGAGGAGGCGCGGCTAGCCGACCAGACGCAGTGACGTGTCCGCCACCCCGACCCGTACCGACTGCCCCCAGGTCAGCTCCAGCGCGTCCGTCTCCATCCCGTCACCGAAGGCGACGAGCCGCTCCGACTCGACGGTGACCTTCAGGCGGGCGGTGGCGGCGAGTTCCCCGGCCACCAGGGACGTGCCCGTGGCGGGAGAGGGCCACGCCTCCCGGACGAACCACAGCAGGCGGTGCTCGGTGGGGCGCGGCAGCTGCACCGCGGCGCCCCGCTCCTGCCACACCGAGCGGATCCAGCCCGTCGCGCCGGTCCCGGTGCCCACCAGCACCCCGGAGGAGGCCTGGGCCTCGACGACACCCCCGTCGTCCTCGAGGCCCAGGCGGTATCTGGCCGTCTGGTGTCCGGCGGCGCCCAGGTAGATCTCGTTCAGCGCGACCAGCCGCTGCGTGTCGTCGGCGACGGCCTCGACCATCGTCAGCTCCTCCACGCTCGTCCCGACCGCCGTCAGCAGCTTCGCCGCGTCCCGCGGCCGGTGCCGGACCAGCACGCCCGGGTTGCGGCCGGGATCCGCGTCGATGCCCAGCACCGGCTGCCCGGCGAGGTACTTGGCGACGTTCGCCACCAGCCCGTCCTGGCCCACGACCACCACCACGTCCTCCGGCCCGAACAGGAAGCGGTCCAGGTCGGCGCGCTCCACCCGTGCCTGCCGCCACGTCAGAGGGACGGCCGCGGTCACCTCGGCGAGCGCCCGCCGTACCCGCCGGTGCCGCTCGGCGACCTCCTCGATGTCCCGCCCCCGGGAGGAGAGGAAGAACGCGGCCTGCCCATGGGTGCCGTGGTGGGCCAGCAACTCCTCGTACTCGGTGGTGCGGTGGACCAGGACGGCACGGGGCGCGAGGCTCACGCCGTCTCCCCGCCGCTGCCGCCGAGCCGTGCCAGCAGGCCCGTCAGCACGTCCGGCGAGACGGTCACGCTGTCGATGCGCGGCAGGTTCTCCGCCAGCCGCGTCCCGGTGAGGGCGTGCAGCGTCGCCACGTCGACCTCGCCGTGCACCCGCAGCCAGGCGGCCTGGGCCTGGGCCCGCGCCTCGCCGACCTCGCGCGCCGCCTCGGCCTCCGCCCGCGCGAGCCGTACCGTCTTCGCGGCCTCGGCCTGGGCGAGCCGCTCGGTGCGCTGTGCCTCGGCGTCCATCAGCCGCACCGACCGCGTCGCCTCCGCCTCCGCGAGCCGCACCGTGCGGGCCGCCTCGGACTCGGCCCGGACCGCGTCGGCCGCCGCGTGCTCCTCCGCCTCGCGCCGCGCGTTCGTGCCCCGCTGCTCCACCAACTGCTCCTCGCGGCGCGCGAGTTCGATCTGGCTGGCCAGTTCGTTCTCGGCGATGGCGCGCTCCCGCTCGACGGCCACGGCCCGGCGCTCGTACGTCGCCCGGTCGGCCTCCTGCTGGATCTGCTCACGGGCCGGGGTGCGCAGCGCCCGTTCGACCTCCGGCTCCGGGCGCAGGGCGACCACGCGCACCGCGACCACCTCGATCCCGGTCGCCGGCAGCCGGGGTTCGGCCGCCAGGCCCGCCGCGACCCGTTCCCGTACCGCCGTCACCCCGTCGACCAGCGCCGACGACAGGGACGTACGAGCGAGGACGTCCAGCGCGTGCTGCTGCGCCGTCTCCGTCAGCAGGGTGCCGAGCTGCTCCAGCGGCGCGCCCCGCCAGACCCCGGTGTCCGGGTCGACCGAGAAGTCGAGGCGGGCCGCGGCGAGGGCCGGGTTGCCGATCCGGTACGTCACCGTCGCCTGCACCGCCACGTCCTGGAAGTCGGACGTACGGGCGTGGAAGGTCATCGCCAACTCCCGGTCGTCCACCGGGACTTCGGACAGCGCCGCGGTCAGCGCGCGGAACCAGAAGCTGAGCCCCGGCCCGTCGTGCAGCAGCTTTCCGTCCCGGTGGTGCCGGATGTGCGCGGTCGGCGCGCCTCGGAGATGGCGCCAGCCCAGGCGCCGGGTGATGTCGGCCATCGGACCCCCTCGTTCTCGTCTTGCCGACGATAAACGGAAGCGGTCGTTATCGTCAAGGGGACGAGAATTGGGAACGGAAGAAACCCACGAGCCGCGGGTCAAGTGGCCCCCCGGTGGTCAGGATGGAGGCATGGGATTCCACGTCGACTCCGAGGCCGGGCGGCTGCGCCGCGTCATCCTGCACCGGCCCGATCTCGAGCTCAAAAGGCTCACCCCCAGCAACAAGGACGCACTGCTCTTCGACGACGTGCTGTGGGTGCGCCGGGCGCGCGCCGAGCACGACGGGTTCGCCGACGTGCTGCGCGACCGCGGGGTCACCGTCCACCTCTTCGGCGACCTGCTCACCGAGGCCCTGGCGATCCCGGCGGCCCGCACCCTCGTCCTGGACCGCGTCTTCGACGAGAAGGAGTACGGCGTCCTCGCCACCGACCACCTCAGAGCCGCCTTCGAGACCATGCACCCGGCCGAGCTGGCGGAGGCCCTCGTCGGCGGCATGACCAAACGCGAGTTCCTGGACGTGCACCCGGAGCCGACCTCGGTCCGCTTCCACGTCATGGACCTCGACGACTTCCTCCTCGCCCCGCTGCCCAACCACCTCTTCACCCGCGACACCTCCGCCTGGATCTACGACGGTGTCTCCGTCAACGCCATGCGCTGGCCGGCCCGGCAGCGCGAGACCGTCCACTTCGAGGCGATCTACCGGCACCACCCCCTCTTCCGCGACGAGACGTTCCATGTCTGGTCGGAGGGGCAGGTCGACTACCCGTCCACCATCGAGGGCGGGGACGTCCTGGTCATCGGCAACGGCGCCGTCCTCATCGGCATGAGCGAGCGGACCACACCGCAGGCCGTCGAGATGCTCGCGCACAAGCTCTTCGCGGCCGGCTCGGCCCGGACCATCGTCGCCCTCGACATGCCGAAGCGGCGCGCCTTCATGCACCTGGACACCGTGATGACGATGGTCGACGGCGACACCTTCACCCAGTACGCGGGCCTCGGCATGCTCCGCTCGTACACCATCGAGCCGGGCGTCGGCGAGGAGCTGAAGGTCACCGACCACCCGCCGGAGCACATGCACCGGGCCATCGCCGCCGCCCTCGGCCTGAGCGAGATCCGCGTCCTGACCGCCACCCAGGACGTGCACGCCGCCGAGCGCGAGCAGTGGGACGACGGCTGCAACGTCCTCGCCGTCGAACCGGGCGTCGTCGTCGCGTACGAGCGCAACGCCACCACCAACACCCACCTGCGCAAGCAGGGCATCGAGGTCATCGAGATCCCCGGCAGCGAGCTGGGCAGAGGGAGGGGCGGGCCGCGCTGCATGAGCTGCCCGGTCGAACGCGAGGCCGTATAGGCGTACACCTATGTGCATAGTAATGCTGACGGTCGTATAGACTTCCACGGTCAGTTGTTCCCGCATCTCAGGAGCGCCCCATGGCGACCGTCCCGACCGCCCTCGCCGGGCGCCACTTCCTCAAGGAGCTCGACTTCACCGCGGAGGAGTTCCTCGGCCTGGTCGGGCTGGCAGCGGAGCTGAAGGCCGCAAAGAAGGCCGGGACGGAGACGCGGTACCTCACCGGCCGGAACATCGCGCTGATCTTCGAGAAGACCTCGACGCGCACACGCTGCGCGTTCGAGGTCGCCGCCGCCGACCAGGGCGCCTCCACCACCTATCTCGACCCGTCCGGCTCGCAGATCGGGCACAAGGAGTCGGTGAGGGACACCGCGCGCGTGCTCGGCCGGATGTACGACGGGATCGAGTACCGGGGTGACAGCCAGCAGAAGGTCGAGGAGCTGGCCGCCCACGCGGGCGTGCCCGTCTACAACGGCCTCACCGACGACTGGCACCCCACCCAGATGCTCGCCGACGTGCTCACCATGACCGAGCACACCGCCAAGCCGGTCGACCGGATCGCCTTCGCCTACCTCGGCGACGCCCGCTTCAACATGGGCAACTCCTATCTGATCACCGGCGCCCTGCTCGGCATGGACGTCCGGATCGTGGCCCCGAAGCACTACTGGCCGGTGCAGGAGGTCATCGACCGGGCGCACGAACTCGCCGGGGCGAGCGGCGCGCGGATCACGCTGACCGAGTCCCTGGCCGACGGCGTCCGGGGTGCCGACTTCGTCGCCACCGACGTCTGGGTCTCCATGGGTGAGCCCAAGGAGGTCTGGGGCGAGCGGATCGCCGCGCTCGCCCCGTACGCCGTGACCATGGACGTCCTGCGCGCCACCGGCAACCCCGACGTCAAGTTCCTGCACTGCCTGCCGGCCTTCCACGACCTGGGCACGAAGGTGGGGCAGGAGATCTACGACAGTCACGGCCTTCAGTCGCTGGAGGTCACCGACGAGGTCTTCGAGTCGGCCCACTCGGTCGTCTTCGACGAGGCCGAGAACCGGCTGCACACCATCAAGGCGATCCTGGTCGCGACGCTGGCCTGACCCGCCGGGCCGCCCCGGGACGGCCCTCCTGTGCGCTGCGCCCGGCCGTCACATCGCCCGGCGCTGCGGGGGCACCGAGGGCAGCCGGAACCACACCGCCTTGCCGGAACCCGACGCCCGGTGCCCGCAGGAGGAGCTGAGCGCGCGGATCAGCAGCAGCCCGCGCCCGTGCTCCTGCCACGGGTCGGGCGCTCCCCGGTGCGGCGTCGTCAGATCGCCCGGCGGCGCCGGGTCGGGATCGTGGACCTCCACCCGGCAGCCCGACGGCAGCAGCTCCACGACCAGCTCTATCGGCGCGTCCCCCGTGGTGTGCTCCACGGCGTTCGCGACCAGCTCCGCGGTCAGCAGCTCCGCGGTTTCGCTGTCCGCCCCGTGCTCCAGCTCGGCCAGCGCCGTACGCACGAGCGCGCGGGCCACCGGCACGGCCGCGGCGGAGTGCGGCAGCGCGACGCGCCAGGAGGCGGAGGAGGCGGGGCGTTCTTGCACGATGGGTCCGTTCATCAGCAGGCAGTCCTGCTTTCAACCGTATGAATCCTACGGGCCCGTCCACAGAGGCGTTGGGCGGGCGCCGTACGGGACCTTCGGCCCCGTTGCCGGGCGGCTTACCCGTAACAACGGCTTGCCTCGCGCGGCAGCTCCCGTCGTTGCCTCTTCGTCGACGAGCCGTGACGGATGTGACGGCACCGGGTCACAAGCGAGCCCGCTTATCGCGCCCTCATGACGACAGTCACGGATAGGTGATAGCTTCGAAGGGCAGAGCTCAGTACGGCAGCGCCCCGTCCCCCAGGAGGCCGCACGTCATGAGTCCCTTCACCGGCTCGGCCGCCCGCACCTCCCGCTGGGAGCACCTGCGCGTCGATGTCGCCGACACGGTCGCCACCGTCACCCTCGCCCGCCCCGACAAGCTCAACGCGCTCACCTTCGGCGCCTACGCCGACCTGCGCGACCTGCTCGCCGAGCTGTCCCGGGAGCGGTCCGTGCGGGCCCTGGTGCTGGCCGGCGAGGGCCGCGGTTTCTGTTCCGGCGGTGACGTCGACGAGATCATCGGCGCGACCCTCGCCATGGACACCGCCCAGCTCCTCGACTTCAACCGCATGACCGGCCAGACCGTCCGGGCGATCCGGGAGTGCCCGTTCCCGGTGATCGCGGCGGTGCACGGGGTGGCGGCGGGCGCCGGCGCGGTCCTGGCCCTGGCGGCCGACTTCCGGATCGCCGACCCCAGCGCGCGGTTCGCTTTCCTGTTCACCCGGGTGGGCCTGTCGGGCGGCGACATGGGCGCGGCCTACCTGCTGCCGAGGGTCGTCGGGCTCGGTCACGCGACCCGGCTGCTGATGCTGGGCGAACCGGTGCGCGCACCGGAGGCCGAGCGCATCGGGCTGATCAGCGAGCTGACCGAGGAAGGCCGGGCCGACGAGGCCGCGCAGGCCCTCGCCCGCCGCCTGGCCGACGGCCCGGCCCTGGCGTACGCCCAGACGAAGGCGCTGCTGACCGCCGAACTGGACATGCCGCTCGCCGCCTCGGTCGAACTCGACGCCTCCACCCAGGCCCTCCTCATGAACGGCGAGGACTACGCCGAGTTCCACGCGGCCTTCACGGAGAAGCGCCCGCCGAAATGGCGAGGGAGGTAGGGATGATTTCGTCCAAGGGGACTGTGCCGACCTCAGGGGCGCGGGGCCCTGCCGAATCTGCGGCTACCGCCGCGCGGGCGCGAGAAACCACGACGTCCCCGCAGCCGCCGACGAAGCCCGACCACCCCCTCCGCGTAGCGGTCATCGGCGGCGGCCCCGGCGGCCTCTACGCGGCAGCCCTCCTCAAACGCCTCGACCCGCGGCGCGAGGTCACCGTCTGGGAGCGCAACGCCCCCGACGACACCTTCGGCTTCGGCGTGGTCCTCTCCGACGAGACCCTCGGCGGCATCGAACACGCCGACCCGGTCGTCTACGAGGCCCTCCAGCGGGACTTCGTGCGCTGGGACGACATCGACATCGTGCACCGGGGCGTACGGCACACCTCCGGCGGCCACGGCTTCGCCGCGCTGGGCAGGAAACGCCTGCTGGAGATCCTGCACGAGCGCTGCCGCGACCTGGGCGTGGACCTCCGCTTCCGTACCGAGGCCCCGGCCGGCCTGGCCGAGACCCACGACCTCGTCATCGCCGCCGACGGCGTCAACAGCACCACCCGTGAGGCCCACGCCCCTGTGTTCGGACCCCATGTGGTCAGCCACCACTGCCGCTACATCTGGCTCGCCGCGGACTTCGCCTTCGACGCCTTCCGCTTCGACATCGCCGAGACCGGACACGGCGTGATGCAGCTCCACGGCTACCCGTACGCGGCCGACGCGTCCACCGTGATCGTCGAGATGCACGAGGACGTCTGGCGGGCGGCCGGCTTCGCCGACCTCGACACCGACGAGTCCGTCGAGGCCTGTGCCAAGATCTTCGCCGACACCCTCAAGGGCAGGCCCCTGCGGAGCAACAAGTCGGCCTGGACCACGTTCCGCACCGTCACCAACGCGCACTGGTCTGACGGCAACGTCGTCCTCCTGGGCGACGCCGCCCACACCGCCCACTTCTCCATCGGCTCCGGCACCAAGCTCGCCGTCGAGGACGCCCTCGCCCTCGCCGCCTGCCTGGAGGAACAACCGTCGCTTGAGCGGGCGCTGGCGGCCTACGAGGAGGAGCGCAAGCCGGTCGTCGCCTCCACCCAGCGCGCCGCCCGGGCCAGCCTGGAGTGGTTCGAGAACCTCGGCCTCTACGTCGACCAGCCGCCCCGCCAGTTCGCCTTCAACCTCCTCACCCGCAGCCGCCGCGTCACCCACGACAACCTGCGGCTGCGCGACGCCGGCTTCACCACCTCCGTGGAGGAGGAGTTCGGCTGCCCGCCCGGCACACCCCCGATGTTCACGCCGTTCCGCCTGCGCGGCCTGACCCTGCGCAACCGGGTCGTCGTCTCCCCGATGGACATGTACTCGGCGGTCGACGGCGTCCCCGGCGACTTCCACCTCGTGCACCTCGGCGCGCGCGCCCTCGGCGGCGCCGGGCTGGTGATGACCGAGATGGTCTGCGTCAGCGCGGAGGGCCGGATCACCCCCGGCTGCACCGGCCTCTACACCGGCGAACAGGCCGACTCCTGGCGGCGGATCACCGACTTCGTGCACGCCCAGGCGCCCGGCACGGCGATCGGCGTGCAGCTGGGCCACTCCGGCCGCAAGGGCTCCACGCGGCTGATGTGGGAGGGCATGGACGAGCCGCTGCCCGAGGGCAACTGGCCGCTCGTGGCCGCCTCCCCACTGCCGTACAAACCCGCAGGCCAGGTCCCGAGCGAGCTGACGCCCGCGCAACTCGCCGATCTCCGGGAGCAGTTCACCTCCGCCGCCCGGCGGGCCGCCCGCGCCGGATTCGACCTGCTCGAACTGCACTGCGCCCACGGCTATCTGCTCTCCGGCTTCCTCTCCCCGCTGGCCAACCGCCGTACCGACGCCTACGGCGGCTGCCTGGAGAACCGGCTCCGCTTCCCGCTGGAGGTCTTCGACGCCGTCCGGGAGGTGTGGCCGGAGGACAAGCCCATGACGGTCCGCATCTCGGCCACCGACTGGGCCGAGGGCGGCAACACCGCCGAGGACGCCGTGGAGATCGCCCGCGCCTTCGCCGCGCACGGCGCCGACGCGATCGACGTGTCGACCGGGCAGGTCGTGGCCGACGAACGCCCGGAGTTCGGGCGGTCGTACCAGACGCCGTTCGCCGACCGCATCCGGCACCGGATCGGCGTCCCGGTGATCGCGGTCGGCGCGATCTCCTCCTGGGACGACGTCAACTCCCTGATCCTGGCCGGCCGCACCGACCTGTGCGCCCTGGCCCGCCCGCACCTGTACGACCCGCACTGGACACTGCACGCCGCCGCCGAGCAGGGGTACGACGGTCCGGGCGCCGTCTGGCCGGCGCCCTACCGGGCGGGCAGCCGCCGTCCGCAGACCGGACGGACGGACGCCCCCAAACCCCGCCTCAGCCTGGGTGGTTGAGGTCCACCATGCCGGCGGTCAGTGTCGCGCCGTCCGCCGGATCGATCAGCAGGAACGCGCCGGTGCGCCGGGAGACCGCGTAGTCGTCCAGCGCCAGGGGCTCGGCGGTGCGCAGCCTGATCCGGCCCAGGTCGTTGACCGACAGCTCGGCGGCCCCGGCCAGGTCCTCGACGACGGCCCTGACGGTACGGGTCGTGTGCCGCACCAGCACGCGGTCGCCGACCCGCAGCGGCCGGTCGGCGAGATGGCACACGGCCGCCCGGAGGTCCCGGGTGAGCACCGGGACGTCCGTTCCCGTCGTGATCATGTCGCCGCGTGCGACGTCCCGTTGGCCGGTGAGCCGCACGCTCACGGACTGCGGCGCGTACGCCGCCTCGGCCGCCGTGCCCAGCACGTCGATCCCGGCGATCTCCGAGGTCCCGCCGGACGGGTGCACGGTGACCCGGTCGCCGACACGCAGCGAACCCGACACCAACTGCCCGGCGTAGTGACGCTGTTCACCGTGCCGGATCACGTACTGCACCGGGAAGCGGGCCGGTGCGCCGGCCGCCTCGGCACCCACCGGCACGTGCTCCAGGAACTCCAGCAGGGCTGCCCCCTCGTACCAGCCCATGTGCGCCGAACGGTCCACGACGTTGTCGCCGGCCAGCGCCGAGACGGGAATCGGGGTGAAGCCGGGCAGTCCCGCCTCCGCCGCGTGCCCCGCGAAGTCCTCGACGATCCGCTCGAACCCGTCCTGCCCGTACCCGACGAGGTCCATCTTGTTGACCGCGAGAACGACGTGCGGGACCCGCAGCAGCCCGGCCACGGCGGCGTGGCGGCGGGTCTGCTCGACCACCCCGTGGCGCGCGTCGACCAGGATGATCGCCAGCTCGGCCGTGGAGGCGCCGGTGACCATGTTGCGCGTGTACTGCACATGGCCCGGGGTGTCGGCGAGGATGAACCGCCTGCGCGGGGTGGCGAAATAGCGGTAGGCGACGTCGATGGTGATGCCCTGCTCCCGCTCGGCCCGCAGACCGTCGGTGAGCAGCGCAAGGTCGGGCGCGTCCTGGCCCCGGCTCAGTGAGGCGTGCTCGACGGCCTCCAGTTGGTCGGCCAGCACCGACTTGGAGTCGTGCAGCAGCCGTCCCACCAGGGTGGACTTGCCGTCGTCGACGGAGCCGGCGGTGGCGAACCGCAGCGTGTCGATGGTCGTACCGGTCATGGCTAGAAGTACCCCTCGCGCTTGCGGTCTTCCATCGCGGCCTCGGACATCTTGTCGTCGGCACGCGTCGCGCCGCGCTCGGTCAGCCGGGAGGCGGCGATCTCGGCGATCACCTTGGCGATGGTGTCGGCGTCGGAGTCGACCGCGCCGGTGCAGGACATGTCGCCGACCGTGCGGTAGCGCACCCGCCGCTTCTCGACGCTCTCGCCGTCCCTGGGCCCGCCCCACTCGCCCGCCGTCAGCCACATCCCGGCCCGCCGGAAGACCTCGCGTTCGTGGGCGTAGTAGATCTGCGGGAGGTCGATGGCTTCGCGGGCGATGTACTGCCACACGTCCAGCTCGGTCCAGTTGGACAGCGGGAAGACGCGGACGTGTTCGCCGGGGGAGTGGCGGCCGTTGTACAGGTTCCACAGCTCGGGGCGCTGGCGGCGCGGGTCCCACTGGGAGAACTCGTCCCGCAGCGAGAACACCCGTTCCTTGGCGCGGGCCTTCTCCTCGTCGCGCCGCCCGCCGCCGAAGACGGCGTCGAACCGTTCGGCCTGGATCTTCTCGGTCAGCGGCAGGGTCTGCAGCGGGTTGCGGGTGCCGTCGGGACGTTCGCGCAGCACACCGCGGTCGATGTAGTCCTGCACGGAGGCCACATGGAGTCGCAGCCCATGTGCGGCGACTACACGGTCGCGGTAGTCGAGGACCTCGGGGAAGTTGTGCCCGGTGTCCACGTGCAGCAGCGACAACGGCACCGCGGCCGGGGCGAAGGCCTTCAGCGCCAGGTGGAGCATGACGATGGAGTCCTTGCCGCCGGAGAACAGGATCACCGGCCGCTCGAACTCACCCGCCACCTCACGGAAGATGTGCACCGCCTCCGATTCCAGGGCGTCCAGATGGGACAGCGCGCCGCTCACACCAGCCCCCGCTCCGCCAGCACCGCGTAAACCGCGTCCGCCGACTCCTCGGGCGTCTGGGCCTGCGTCGCCAGCACCAGGTCCGGGTCGGCCGGCGGCTCGTACGGGTCGTCGACGCCGGTGAGCCCCGTCAGCCGGCCCGCGGCCTGCCGGGCGTACAGCCCCTTCACGTCCCGCTCGCCGCACACCTCGACCGGCGTGGCGACATGCACCTCGACGTACGGCGTCGCGCTGGCCGCGTGCCGCTTGCGGACGGCCTCCCGGCTGTCGGCGTACGGGGCGATCACCGGGACCACGGACAGCACCCCGTTGCGGGCCAGGACCTCCGAGACCAGGCCGATGCGCTGCACGTTCGTGTTGCGGTCCGCTCTGGAGAAGCCGAGGCCCGCCGAGAGGAAGCGGCGTATCTCGTCGCCGTCGAGGATCTCCACGCGATGACCCTCGGCCGCCAGGCGTGCCCCGAGGTGGCGGGCGATGGTCGTCTTGCCCGCGCTCGGCAGTCCGGTGAGCCAGACGGTGGCTCCCCGAGCCCTGGGTCCTGGCGTGGTGGTCATGCGCAACAGTCCTCTTCCTCGGCCCGGCGGTCGGCTCGCCGAACGCTAGGTAAGAAACTTGAGAAGAGGGACAGAGGAAGCTGAGGGTTCCGTGAGGGGCGGAAGGTATGGCTGAGGTCACAGCAGGCCGCGGGCGGCCAGTGCGGCCTCACACCCGCGCGAACACCGCCCCCGCGTCCCTGAGCCGCTCGTGCAGCTCCCGGAACACCGCGGCCGACCGCGCCCCCGGCCAGTCCCGAGGCAGCAGCCGGGCCGGGAGACCGGGGTCGACGTAGGGCAGATGGCGCCAGGAGTCGAGAACCAGGAGGTAGTCGCGGTAGGCGTCCTCGGGCGGGGTGTCCGCGCGCTGGCGCCACTCCTGGAGCACCGGCTCGTGGCGGTCCAGGAAGACCTCGTGCTCCTTGGCGATGGCGGCCAGGTCCCACCAGCGGGCGACCGCCTCGACGGTGGGGGCGAAGCCGAGGTGCTCGCCGCGGAAGAGGTCGACGTACGGGTCGAGGTGCAGCCGGCGCAGGGTGTGCTCGGTCTCCTCGTACAGCCGCGCGGGCGCGATCCACACGCCGGGCGCCGCCGTCCCGAAGCCGAGCGCGGCCAGCCGGGAGCGCAGCACGTGCCGCTTCTGCCGCTCCGACTCCGGCACGGAGAACACCGCGAGCACCCAGCCCTCGCCCTCGGGCGCGGCGGTGGCGTACACACGCCGGTCGCCGTCGTCGAGCAACTGGCGTGCGTCCGGCGACAGTTCGTACCCGGCCGCGCCCTGCGCCGTGCGTGCGGGCAGCAGCAGACCGCGGCGTTTGAGGCGGGACACCGACGACCGTACGGAGGGTGCGTCCACGCCGACCGCGGCCAGCAGCCGGATCAGCTCGGCGACGGGCACGGGGCCCGGCACGAAGCGGCCGTAGGCGCCGTAGAGCGTGACGATGAGAGACCGTGGTGCATGCTGGTCGGACACGTTGATCATCTTAGGTCGTCGGCATCACTGCTGGTCACCTTCGGTGCGCAGTTTGAACCGCTGGAGCTTTCCGGTCGCGGTGCGTGGCAGGGCGTCCGCGAAGTGGATCTCGCGCGGGCATTTGTAGGGCGCCAGTTCGGACTTGACGAAGGCGCGCAGCGCCTCGGCGTCCCGGGCGGCGCCCTCCTTGAGGACGACGTGGGCGACGGCGACCTGCCCGCGGGCCTCGTCGGGGCGCCCGACGACCGCGGCCTCCACCACGTCCGGGTGGCGCAGCAGGGCGTCCTCGACCTCCGGCCCGGCGATGTTGTACCCGGCCGAGATGATCATGTCGTCGGCGCGGGCGACGTAACGGAGGTAGCCGTCGCCGTCGCGGACGTAGGTGTCGCCCGTGATGTTCCAGCCGCCGCGCACGTACGCCCGCTGCCGTGGATCGGCGAGGTAGCGGCAGCCGACCGGACCGCGCACGGCGAGCAGACCCGGCTCCCCGTCGGGCACGGGATGTCCGGCCTCGTCCTGGACGCGTGCCTGCCATCCCGGCACGGGCACGCCGGTCGTCCCGGGCCGGATGTCCTCGTCGGCGGCGGAGACGAAGATGTGCAACAGCTCGGTCGCGCCGATGCCGTTGATGATGCGCAGCCCCGTGCGCTCCCGCCACGCCCGCCAGGTGGCGGCGGGCAGGTTCTCGCCGGCGGACACGCAGCGGCGCAGGGAGGAGACGTCGTGGGCGTCGATCTCCGCGAGCATCGCGCGGTAGGCGGTCGGCGCGGTGAACAGCACCGAGACGCGGTGCGCGGCGACGGCCTCCAGCAGCTGCCGCGGATGGGCCTGTTCCAGCAGCAGGGCGCTGGCACCGGCGCGCAGCGGGAAGACCACCAGCCCGCCGAGCCCGAAGGTGAAGCCGAGGGGCGGACTGCCGGCGAAGACGTCGTCCCCGGTAGGGCGCAGCACGTGCCGGGAGAAGGTGTCCGCTATCGCCAGGACGTCCCGGTGGAAGTGCATGCACCCCTTCGGGCGGCCGGTCGTGCCCGAGGTGAACGCGATCAGCGCCACGTCGTCGGCGGCCGTGGCGACGGCCGGGTACGGGGTGTCGGGCGCCGGACGGCGCAGGAGGTCGTCCGGGGTGTCGCCGCCGTACGTGGTGATCCTCAGGCCGGGTATCTCGGCCTTGACCAGGTCGTCGACGGAGCGGACGTCGCACAGGGCGTGCCTGACCTGTGCCATGTCGCAGATCACCGCGAGCTCGTGCGGCCGCTGCTGCGCCAGCACCGTGACCGCCACCCCGCCCGCCTTCAGCACCGCCAGCCAGCAGGCGGCCAGCCACGGCGTGGTCGGGCCGCGCAGCAGGACGCGGTTGCCGGGGACCACCCCGAGGTCGTCGGTGAGCAGGTGCGCGATCCGGTCGACGCGGGCGCGCAGGTCGCCGTACGTCCAGGACGGGCCGGCGGGGGTGTGGAACGCCGGGCGGCCCGGATCGGGGCCCGTCAGCAGTTCGGCGGCGCAGTTCAGCCGATCGGGGTACCGCAGCTCCGGCAGGTCGAAGCGGAGCTCGGGCCATTCCTCGCGGGGCGGAAGGTTGTCGCGCGCGAAGGTGTCGACGTGGGCGGAGTCGGTCATGGAGGTGCGCCCCCTTATGCCGGGTTCGGCGTCCTGGCGGGCTCGTGAATGGAGCGTATCGTGTTGGTGACGACAGTCAATGGAGCGCGATACGGTCGAGGTGGAAACGGCAGAGAGGGGACCGGCGATGCCCGCATTCTCGCTCGAACCGGCACAGATCGCCTGGTGCGCGGAGCTGCGCACGGCCGCCGAGCGGCTGCGCCCGCTGGCCGAGAAGGGCGAACCGGGGCACGTCAACCGCCCGCTCGTCGCCGAACTCGGCAGACTCGGGCTCCTGGACCGGCTGTTCACCTCGGGCGCGCTCGACCTGTGCCTGATGCGCGAGTCCCTCGCCCACACCTGCACCGAGGCCGAGACGGCGCTCGCGCTCCAGGGCCTGGGCGCCCACCCCGTGCACGCGTACGGCACCCCGGCCCAGCGCGAGCGCTGGCTGCCCCGGGTGTCCGACGGCACGGCGGTGGCGGCGTTCGCGCTGAGCGAGCCGGGGGCCGGCTCGGACGCGGCGGCCCTGACACTGACCGCACAGCCCGACGGGAGCGGCGGCTGGCGTCTCGTCGGCGAGAAGTGCTGGATCTCCAACGCCCCCGAGGCCGACTTCTACACCGTCTTCGCCCGCACCACCCCCGGCGCCGGGTCACGCGGCGTGACCGCCTTCCTGGTGCCCGCCGACCGCCCCGGCCTCACCGGCACCGCCCTCGACATGCTCTCCCCGCACCCCATCGGCGCCCTCGACTTCGACGCGGTGCCGGTCACCGCGGACGACGTGATCGGCGAGGCGGACGGGGGGTTCCGGGTCGCGATGGGCACCCTCAACCTCTTCCGGCCCAGCGTCGGCGCCTTCGCCGTCGGCATGGCCCAGGCGGCGCTGGACGCGACCCTCGCCCACACCTCCCGCCGGGACGCCTTCGGAGGCAAGCTGCGCGACCTGCAGACGGTCGCCCACCGGGTCGCCGAGATGGCCCTGCGCACGGACGCGGCCCGGCTCATGGTGTACGCGGCGGCGTCCGCGTACGACGAAGGGGCCCCGGACGTCCCCCGGCGCGCGGCGATGGCGAAGCTGCTCGCCACCGAGACCGCGCAGTACGTCGTCGACGCCGCGGTCCAGTTGCACGGCGCCCGCGCCCTGCGCCGCGGCCACCTGCTCGAACACCTCTACCGCGAGGTCCGCGCGCCACGCATCTACGAGGGCGCCAGCGAGGTCCAGCGGGACATCATCGCCAAGGAGCTGTACCGGAACCGGGAGGCGCGGTGACCGCGGAACGCATCAACCCCAGTGAGCTGTCCCCGCCGGCCGGCTTCTCCCACGCGGTCGTCGCCACCGGCAGCAGGGTCGTCTTCCTGGCCGGCCAGACCGCCCTGGACACCGACGGCAAGGTGGTCGGCGACACCCTCCCCGAACAGTTCGAACGGGCCCTGGGCAACCTGCTCGCGGCTCTCGCGGCCGCCGGCGGCACCCCGTCCGACCTGGCCCGCGTCACCGTCTACGCCACGGACGTCGCCGCCTACCGCGAGCACGCCGGCCGGCTCGGCCGCGTGTGGCGGGACCTGGCGGGCCGGGACTACCCCGCGATGGCGGTCGTCGAGGTCGTACGGCTGTGGGACGAGAAGGCGCTGGTGGAACTCGACGGCTTCGCCGTACTGCCGTAGGCCACGGCCGGGTTCAGGCGGCGGTCAGGCGGCCACGGCCAGGCGCTCGGCCGGTACGCGGTGCGGGTCGACGACGCGGCCGTCGGCCGTCAGCTCGCCCGAGTCGTCGAAGACGATCGCGCCGTCGCACCGCAGGCTCCAGCCCTGCTCGGGGTGGGCCGCCACGATGTGCGCGGCGCGGCTGTCGGAGGAAGGGCACGAAGGCTGGTGGGAACACATGGCGCACCTCCACATCGGCCGGGACCGCTGCGTACGGACCCGTTGCACAGACCATCCCGCGGACGCGAACCCACCGGAACGCCCCGGCGGGAAGCGTGACAACACCCGGACAACTCCCGGACGGTTCCACGACCCTCGACGCGGACTCGCCGCCGAAGGGGTGACGGTCACCGCCCCGGAAGGCCCCGGCCGGTACCTAGTGGAAGCCCCACCTTCAGGAGGTCTCCATGTTCGTCCGCCCCGCCCTGGGCCTCGCGGCCGGTGCCGCGCTGCTCCTGCTCACCGCCCCCACCACGCCGGCCGCCGCGGACCCGTACGAGACGGTGACCGTCGACCCCACCGGCACCGTCGCCGCAGACGGCACCGTGACGCTCTCCGGCACCTACCGCTGCCTCGGCAACACCGGCCCGGCCTTCGTCAGCTCCTCCGTCAGCCAGGCGAAGCCGGACGTCCGCCAGGGCATCGGCGGCACCAGCGCGGTGTGCGACGGCCAGGACCACCGCTGGCAGAACTCGGGCAAGCCCACGGAAGCCCTCGACGCCGGCACCGCGAGCGTCGAGGCCACGGTCATGGAGCTGCGCCCCTTGAGCGGCTTGCCCCTGCCGCGCTTCCACGCGGTCCAGCGGCAGGACGTCACCTTGACCCGCGACTGAGAGCGGCCGGCCGGTACCTCGGGGGCACCGGGCGAACCGCCCCCGCTTACCATTGCGCTGTACACGCAGCAGCCCGGACGGTTACCTGGTCGGACCCGTGGAGATGCCCGTGGCCTCGCACCGTCGCTCTCCGAACCACCGTTTACGACTGCTCGTCACCGAGGCCCGGCTGACGCACGAGGCACTCGCCCGGCACGTCAACCGGCTGGCTGCCCTGCGCGGGCAGCCGACCCGGTACGACCGGACCTCGGTCGCGCACTGGCTGGCCGGCACCCGGCCCCGCTCGTTCACCGTGGAACTGCTCTGCCACGCGCTGAGCGAGCGGCTGGGCCGGCCGGTCACGCCCTTCGACGCGGGTTTCCAGACCACTCCGGTACGTGGTTTCGACACCGCCCCGGACGCCGTCGCCCGCCTCGGCGACCTGGCCGGCGCCGAGGCGGACCCGCGTCTGCGGGCCGCGGCCCGCGCGGTCCCCTTCCGGCCCGGCGCGCCCCTGCCCGGCGGCCCCGCCGACCGCGCCGCCGCCGACGGCCCGCACGAACCGGCGGACCTCGCCCTGGAGATCAGGTCCATGCGGGACACCGCCGCCTTCTGCGCCTTCCACCTCGACGCCTTCGGCGGCGGCTACACCCGCACGGTGCTGGCCGGCTACCTCTCCGACGTCGTCACCCCGTGGCTGCGCCGACGGGGAGAGGAACCGGGCCACCGTGCGCTGTTCGCCGGCGCGGCCCAACTCGCCCACCTCCTCGCCCAGTCCGCCGCCGACATGGGCGCCGAGGGCCAGGCCCAGCAGGCCCACGAAATCTCCCTGGCGCTGGCCGCCCACGCCGGCGACAGGCGGCTGTACGCCATCGGGCTGCGGGCGCTGAGCGGGCAGGCGCTGCGCCTGGGCGCCCCGGCCTCGGCCCTGCGGCTGGCGGAGACCGCCGCGGAGACGGTGCCGAGCACGGCCTCGCCCGGCACCCACGCCTACGTGCTGACCCAGTGCGCGCTCGGCCAGGCGATGAGTGGGCTGCCGCGCACGGCGGTACGCACCCTGCTGCGGGCCGAGCGGTGGCTGGAGCGGGCCGACAGCGTCGCGGGCCCGTTCACGCACTACGCCCACGCCGACTTCGCCTACCAGCAGGCCCAAGTGCTGCGCGCGCTGGGCGAGTCCGCCCCGGCGCTGCGCGCCTACGAGCTCTCCCTGCGCGAACGCGAGGCACACCGCAACCGGACGCGGGTGCTCACCCTGGCCGGCACCGCCGAACTGCTCCTCGCGCAGGGTCGGCTGGAGGAGGCCTGCGCGCTGTGGCACCGCTGCCTCGACGAGGCTCCCCGGGTTCATTCCCAGCAGGTCACCCAGCGTCTCGCCGGGATCCGGCAGGAGCTTCGCCCCTACCGGCGCAGTCCCGCGGTGGCGGAGTTGTGGGCGAGGGTGATATCCGGGGCCGAACGGAGTACCGGTGCGGACGGCGGCCGCTCCGGGCGGCCACAGTGGTCCCATGACCGACCCTCTGACGACGGCCGACGTACTGGCAGCCCTGCGTGACGAAGAAGCCGCCGCCGCGACCGAGCTTCATCCGGCTCCCACGGCCGCCGCCCCGGCCGACCTGCACGCGCCTGCCGCGGCCGCTGTCCCGGCCGACGTTCACGCGCCTGCCGCGGCCGCCGCCCCGGCCGCCCTTCACGTGCCTGCCCCGGCCGGTGCCTGGGCCGACCTTCACGCGGCTTCCGCGGCCGCCGCCCCGCCTGACCTTCACGTGGCTCCCGCGGCCGCCGCCCCCGCCGTCCTTCCGGCCCTTGCCGCGGTCGGGGCGTCGGCCGTCCTTCAGGTGCTTCCCGTGGCCGGGGCGTCGGCCGTCCTTCACGCTCCTCCCGCGGCCGCGGTCACGCGCGTACGTCCAGCAGCACCCGTACGGCCACCGGCCGCCGGTCCCCGATCGCGCCCCGCCACACGATGTCGGTGAGCTCGCCGACCAGCCGCATGCCGGGGAACCGGGCGAACAGCGCGGGCAGCGCGGCAGCGGCGACGCGGCGGGCGAGCGGGGCGCCGACGGCGGACGGGGCCGTCAGCCGCGGCCCGAGCAGCTCCTCCAGGACCGGCACGAGGTCCACGGCCGGCACACGGCCGAGGGTCTGCGGGTGCCGCAGCAGCAGGGCGGCGCCGTAGGCGAGACGGATCGCGGTGGTGCCCGACGCGCCGATCAGCAGCTCGCCCGCCTGCTCCCGCAGTTCGCGCCCGGAGATCGCGCCGCCGTGCCGGGCGCGGACGAGGGCGCCGATCACGTCGTCGGCGGGCAGCTCGGCCTTGGTCCGCAGCGCCTCCTCGACCAGCAGACCGAACTCCCGTTGCGCGGCCCGCATACCGGGAGTCCGCGCGTCTTCATGGCCGAACAGCCGCCCGGCGAGCTCCATCATGTGCGGCGCGTGGGCGGGCGGCAGTCCGAAGACGTGCGCGCCGACGGTCGCGGTCAGCGGCAGCGCGAAGTCGCCCATGAGATCGGCGCGTTCGCGCCCGCCCAGTATCTCCAGCCCCTCCCTCACGCACCGGTCGACCGCCTCCGCCCAGACGTCGAGACCGGCCGGTGCGAAGTACGGTGCCGTCAAATGCCGAAGAACCGCTTGTCGTTGACCATCCCGGTCCAGCACCTGCGTCATGCAGGCAATGGTCGGTGCTCCGGGACGCTCCGGCGCACGCCCCGCCCGGCCGAGTGTGTTGCACGTGTTGAACGCCCCCTGACGACACTCTCCTGATGAGTGCGCGCCGCCCCGAGCCGAGGGGCGGCGCGCAATCGGTCATTCAGCCGGCCGGTGAGGCCGGCGCGCCGGTCGCTCAGCGGCGGAAGTCGCCGTGCCGCCCGTCGCGGTCGTGGCGGTCGCCGTCGCGGTCGTGACGCCCGTCCCACCCGTCGCGGTCCTGGCGGCGGTCCCCGTCGCGCCGCCCGCCGTCGCGGTCGTGACGGCCCCAGGAGGTCTCGTCGACCAGCCGGCCGCGCTCGTCGCGCAGCGTCGCCGTGTCGAAGTTCCTGTCCCACACGAAGCCGCGGCGGTCCTGGTAGACGTCGCTCCTGGAGTCCCGGCCCACACCGGTGTGGACACGGACGGTCGAGCGGCCCTGCAGCAGGACGTGGTGGAAGGTGTAGGTGTGACCGTCCCGGTCGGACAGCGTCCAGTGGTCCAGGTTCACCGCCCGGCGGGAGTCGTTGGTGACGTCCGCCCACTCCTGGTTCAGCGACCGGTTGGACCGGCCGTCACGCCACGGGGAGGCGTGATGCACGGCGCTGATGAACACCGAACCGTGGTACGCGCCGCCGGGGTGGGCGTCGGCGGCAGCGGCGGGCAGCGCGGCGCCACCGACGACTGCGGCGGCGACGGCCGCAGCGGCGGTCAGACGACGGACGGAAGCAGAAACGGACACGGGTGTCCCCCTTCGCAAGGGTGTGTGCACACCCCGGCACGGTGATGAAACCGCAGGCCGGCGAGGTGCGTTGTGCGGGTGGCGACCGGTCGGCCGCACATCCACACCCTGCACCGAACCCCCACGTCCGATGAGGGACATACATGGGTTTATTACAGATCCGACAGACATCCATAACTGTCGGATGTATCGACCACTTACCAGCCGAATGCGTCATGTTGACGGCGTATCGGGCGCAAGATGCCTGAAAACACGGGAATACGGCATCTGTCCGCCAGGCTTCGCCACCCCACCGGCGAGGACGCCGTCATCCGAAAGTGAGTAACAGCCCGACGCGAAGGGGCGCCCCCGATCGGCGGCGCCCCATGGTCCGTCGGATGTCCCGGTGGCCCGTCAGATGTCCCGGAAGATCTCGATCTGCGCCCCGATGGTGTTCAGGCGCTCGGCGAGGTCCTCGTAGCCGCGGTTGATGACGTAGACGTTGCGCAGGACGGACGTGCCCTCGGCCGCCATCATCGCCAGCAGGACGACCACGGCGGGCCGCAGGGCCGGCGGGCACATCATCTCGGCGGCCCGCCAGCGCGTCGGGCCCTCGACCAGTACCCGGTGCGGGTCGAGCAACTGCAGCCGGCCGCCGAGGCGGTTGAGGTCCGTCAGGTAGATCGCCCGGTTGTCGTAGACCCAGTCGTGGATCAGGGTCTTGCCCTGGGCGACGGCCGCGATCGCCGCGAAGAACGGGACGTTGTCGATGTTCAGGCCCGGGAAGGGCATGGGGTGGATCTTGTCGATCGGGGCTTCGAGCTTGGAGGGCCGGACGGTCAGGTCCACCAGGCGGGTACGGCCGTTGTCGGCGAAGTACTCCGGCGTGCGGTCGTGGTCGAGGCCCATCTCCTCCAGGACCGCGAGCTCGATCTCCAGGAACTCGATCGGCACCCGGCGCACCGTCAGCTCCGACTCCGTGACGACGGCCGCGGCCAGCAGGCTCATCGCCTCGACCGGGTCCTCGGAGGGGGAGTAGTCGACGTCGACGTCGATGTCGGGCACCCCGTGCACGGTGAGGGTCGTCGTGCCGATGCCCTCGACCCGGACGCCGAGCGTCTCCAGGAAGAAACACAGGTCCTGGACCATGTAGTTGGAGGACGCGTTGCGGATGACCGTGACGCCGTCGTGCCGGGCGGCGGCCAGCAGCGCGTTCTCGGTGACGGTGTCCCCGCGCTCGGTCAGCACGATCGGGCGGTCGGGCCGCACGCCCCGGTCCACCTGGGCGTGGTACTGGCCCTCGGTGGCGGCGACGTCCAGACCGAACCGGCGCAGCGCGATCATGTGCGGCTCGATGGTCCGGGTGCCGAGGTCGCAGCCGCCGGCGTAGGGCAGCTTGAAGCGGTCCATCCGGTGCAGCAGCGGACCGAGGAACATGATGATGGACCGCGTCCGCACCGCCGCGTCGGCGTCGATCGCCCCCATGTCCAGGTCGGCCGGCGGCACGATCTCCAGGTCGACCCCGCCGTTGACCCAGCGGGTCTTGACGCCGATGGAGTTGAGAACCTCGAGGAGCCGGTAGACCTCCTCGATCCGCGCGACGCGGCGCAGCACCGTGCGTCCCTTGTTGAGCAGGGACGCACAGAGCAGCGCCACGCACGCGTTCTTGCTCGTCTTGACGTCGATGGCCCCGGACAGCCGACGGCCGCCGACCACCCGCAGATGCATCGGGCCCGCGTAGCCCAGAGAGACGATTTCACTCTCCAGGGCTTCACCGATTCGGGCGATCATCTCAAGGCTGATGTTCTGGTTTCCGCGCTCGATGCGGTTGACCGCGCTCTGACTGGTGCCGAGCGCCTCCGCGAGTTGCGCCTGTGTCCAGCCTCGGTGTTGCCGGGCGTCACGGATGAGCTTGCCGATGCGTACGAGGTAGTCGTCTGACATGAGGTTGAGGCTATCTCAGATATGAGATGGGGCATCCCGGGGGGCCCGTTCGGGTGATGACCCGTCAACCCCGCCTCTCCGTACGGGTCCGCCGCCACCCGAAAGGTCCGGGCAAATCCATCGATGTCGTACGACGTCCGGTGCTGCTGTGCGTGTGCCGCGGCCCGTTCTTGCCGCCGGTGGTGATGGACCACGAGTGCCGGTTGATGTTCAGCCGCACTCCGGGGAGGATCCGGAAACTCTTGCGGAACGTGAGGGGCATCGCGCCTCCTTTCACTGGGTGCATGACATCTCCCGGCTACCCCGAGTCGGCGCGCTGATGGCTCGCCTCGCCGGATCGCGGCACGACGGGCCGGGCCCGGGCATGACCATCCCGCCCCCATGTACTAGAGTTATCTCGACATCGAGATATCTGCCGAGGAGCACCGCAGCCGCAGCCGCCGTCGAGTCTGGCACTAAGGGTTACCTAACTTAGCATTGCCTTAGCGGATCGGCCGAGATGCCGAGGCGGCAGGATCGTGGTGGTACGCGCACATCAATGAAGGAGACTGTCGTGTCGGCGAACAGCTTCGACGCCCGCAGCACGCTGCAGGTGGGCGACGAGTCGTACGAGATCTTCCGGCTGGACAAGGTGGAGGGCTCGGCCCGGCTGCCGTACAGCCTCAAGGTCCTGCTGGAGAACCTGCTCCGCACGGAGGACGGCGCGAACATCACCGCCGACCACATCCGCGCCCTCGGCGGCTGGGACTCGCAGGCCCAGCCCAGCCAGGAGATCCAGTTCACGCCGGCCCGCGTGATCATGCAGGACTTCACCGGCGTTCCCTGTGTCGTGGACCTCGCGACCATGCGTGAGGCCGTCAAGGAACTGGGCGGCGACCCCGCGAAGGTCAACCCGCTCTCCCCGGCCGAGCTGGTCATCGACCACTCCGTCATCGCCGACAAGTTCGGCACGAACGACGCGTTCGCGCAGAACGTCGAGCTGGAGTACGGCCGCAACCGCGAGCGCTACCAGTTCCTGCGCTGGGGCCAGACCGCGTTCGACGACTTCAAGGTCGTCCCGCCGGGCACCGGCATCGTCCACCAGGTGAACATCGAGCACCTGGCCCGCACCGTCATGGTCCGCAACGGTCAGGCCTACCCCGACACCCTGGTCGGCACCGACTCCCACACCACCATGGTCAACGGCCTCGGTGTGCTCGGCTGGGGCGTCGGCGGCATCGAGGCCGAGGCCGCGATGCTCGGCCAGCCGGTCTCCATGCTCATCCCGCGCGTGGTCGGCTTCAAGCTGACCGGCGAGCTGCCCACCGGCACCACCGCCACCGACCTGGTGCTCACCATCACCGAGATGCTCCGCAAGCACGGTGTGGTCGGCAAGTTCGTCGAGTTCTACGGCGAGGGCGTCGCCGCCACCTCGCTGGCCAACCGCGCCACCATCGGCAACATGTCGCCGGAGTTCGGCTCCACCGCCGCGATCTTCCCGATCGACGACGAGACCATCAAGTACCTCAAGCTCACGGGCCGCTCCGAGCAGCAGCTCGCGCTCGTCGAGGCGTACGCCAAGCAGCAGGGCCTGTGGCTGGACCCGAAGGCCGAGCCGGACTTCTCCGAGAAGCTGGAGCTCGACCTGTCCACGGTCGTCCCCTCCATCGCCGGCCCGAAGCGCCCGCAGGACCGCATCGTCCTCGCCGAGGCCGCCCAGCAGTTCGCCAAGGACGTCCTCAACTACGTCGAGGCCCCCGTCGCCCAGACGCCGGCCGCCGCCTCCTCCGTGGTCGACGAGGCGAGCGCCGAGTCCTTCCCGGCCTCCGACGCCCCGGCCTACGGCCACGAGGAGAACGGTGCCGGCGCCCCGCAGCACGGCCAGGGCACCGGTGCCGTCCCGTCCAACCCGGTCACCGTGACCGCCCCCGACGGCTCGACGTACGAGATCGACCACGGCGCGGTGACGGTCGCGGCCATCACCTCCTGCACCAACACTTCGAACCCGTACGTCATGGTCGCCGCCGCCCTGGTGGCCAAGAAGGCGGTCGAGAAGGGCCTGACCCGCAAGCCGTGGGTCAAGACCACCCTCGCCCCGGGCTCCAAGGTCGTCACCGACTACTTCGACAAGGCGGGTCTGACTCCCTACCTCGACAAGGTCGGCTTCAACCTCGTCGGCTACGGCTGCACCACCTGCATCGGCAACTCCGGCCCGCTGCCGGAGGAGGTCTCCAAGGCGGTCAACGACCACGACCTCGCGGTCACCTCGGTCCTCTCCGGCAACCGCAACTTCGAGGGCCGGATCAACCCCGACGTCAAGATGAACTACCTGGCCTCCCCGCCGCTGGTCGTCGCGTACGCCATCGCGGGCTCCATGAAGGTGGACATCACCAAGGACGCGCTCGGTGTCGACCAGGACGGCAACCCGGTCTTCCTGAAGGACATCTGGCCCTCCGAGGCCGAGGTCAACGACGTCGTGGCGAACGCCATCGGCGAGGACATGTTCAGCAAGTCCTACTCCGACGTCTTCGCGGGCGACGCCCAGTGGCAGGCGCTGCCGATCCCGACCGGCAACACCTTCGAGTGGGATGCCGAGTCGACCTACGTGCGCAAGCCCCCGTACTTCGAGGGCATGACGATGGAGACCACCCCGGTCTCCGACATCACCGGCGCCCGGGTCCTGGCCAAGCTGGGCGACTCGGTGACCACCGACCACATCTCGCCCGCCGGTGCCATCAAGGCCGACACCCCGGCCGGTCAGTACCTCACCGAGCACGGTGTGGAGCGTCGTGACTTCAACTCCTACGGCTCCCGCCGAGGCAACCACGAGGTCATGATCCGCGGCACGTTCGCCAACATCCGCCTGCGCAACCAGATCGCGCCGGACACCGAGGGCGGCTACACCCGCGACTTCACCCAGGCCGACGCGCCGGTGTCGTTCATCTACGACGCCTCCCGCAACTACATCGACCAGGGCATCCCGCTGGTCGTCCTGGCCGGCAAGGAGTACGGCTCCGGCTCGTCCCGCGACTGGGCGGCCAAGGGCACGGCCCTCCTCGGCGTCAAGGCCGTCATCGCCGAGTCCTACGAGCGCATCCACCGCTCGAACCTCATCGGCATGGGCGTCCTGCCGCTGCAGTACCCCGAGGGCGCCTCGGCGCAGTCCCTCGGCCTGACCGGCGAGGAGACCTTCTCCATCACCGGCGTCACCGAGCTGAACGAGGGCACCACCCCGCGCACGGTGAAGGTCACCACCGACACGGGCGTCGAGTTCGACGCGGTCGTCCGCATCGACACCCCCGGTGAGGCCGACTACTACCGCAACGGCGGCATCATGCAGTACGTGCTGCGCAGCCTGATCCGCAAGTAAGCGGTACGGCAGGGCAGTTGAGCACAGGAAGGGCCGTATCCCCGTATGTCGGGGGTGCGGCCCTTCCGCCGTGTCCGCCCGATGTCATCACCCACCCTCAGGCTGAACACAGGGTTCCGACAGTGGACCGGGACAGCATCGAGACATGTCAGGCACCCTGGGGTTCCACACCGGCCGCGTCCGCGGGCCCGTCGTCGACGCGCCCGCCCGCACCGACGCGGCCGTCACCTGGCCGTCCGAGGGGCGCAGATGACCGCCCGCCCGTGCGGCCGCTCCCTGCGCACGCGCCTGCTGCTCTTCGTCACCGCCACCCTGGTCGCCGTGTGCGCCGCGATGGCCGGCACCACGGCGCTCCTCCAGCGTGCCTCCCTCATGGGCGAGCTGGACGAGCGGGTCGGCGACGAGGTCGCCCGCAGCCTGGGCGGGGCCGAGCTGCACCCGGACGACCGGGCGGGGCTGTCCTTCCTCACCGAGAACGGCCACCCCGCAGGGATGCTCGCCGCCCGGCTGGACGCGGACGGCGGCGTCGTCTTGGCGGCCGTCGTCCGCCGGGACGCCTCACCGCTGAACCTCACCGCGGACCAGCGCGCCGCCCTGCGGGGCATCGCGACCGACGGGTCCGAGCACACCCGTGCGGTGCCCGGACTCGGCGTCTACCGGATCGCCGCCGCGCGGTCGGGCGACATACGTGTCCTGGCGGGACTGCCGATGGGCGACGTCCGGGACACGATCGGCGCACTCGTGGCGGCCGAGGCCGCGGTGGCGGCGGCCGGTCTGGTGGTCGCGGGCGGCGTCTGCGCGGTGGTCATACGGCGGCAACTGCGCCCCCTGGGCCGGGTCGCCGCCACCGCCGCCGCGGTCACCCGCATCCCGCTGGACCACGGTGAGGTCACCGGCCTGACCCGGGTCCCCGTCCGGGACGCCGACTCCGGCAGCGAGGCCGGCCAGGTCGCCGCGGCCCTCAACCGGATGATCGACCATGTGGAGACCTCCCTCGCCGAGCGGCAGCGCAGCGAGGAACGCATGCGGCGCTTCCTGACCGACGCCAGCCACGAACTGCGCACGCCGCTCGCCTCCATCGCCGGGTACGCGGAGCTGATGAACCGCGGCACGGACCGGGTCGAGCCGGTGCTGGCCTGGCGGACGGTGTCGGCGGAGTCGGCGCGGATGACGGGACTGGTGGAGGACCTGCTGCTGCTGGCCCGGCTGGACGGCGGGCGCCCCCTGGAGCAGGCCGAGGTCGATCTCGCGGCCGTCGTCGCCGAGGCGGTGTGGCAGGCCCGGGCGTCGGACGACGGCCACCGCCACTGGCGGCTCGCGCTGCACCTCGACGAGGTGCCCGCCCTCGTCGTCGGCGACCGGGCCAGGCTCCAGCAGGCGTTGGCCAACCTGCTGGCCAACGCCCGTGTGCACACGCCCGCCGGCACCACGGTGGTGGTCGAGGTCGAGGCGACGGGCGAGCGGTGCGTGGTGCGCGTACGGGACGACGGGCCGGGAATCCCGCCCGAACTGCTGCCCACGGTCTTCGACCCCTTCACCCGAGCCGGCCCCTCCCGAACCCGCCCCCCGGGAACGAAGGGCGGCTCCGGCCTGGGCCTGACGGTCACGGCAGCCGTCGTCTCGGCACACAGAGGGGGGATCGACGTGGAGAGCACCCCGGGCCGAACGGAGTTCACCGTCCAACTCCCGGCGGTCGACACCGTTTTGGCGAGGCACCCCTCCACCTCCGGCCACGCCCTGCACTGAGCGCGTCCGCACGGCGGGGCTCCGCCGGGACGGAAGACAGGTCCCGGAAGAGCCCTCGGCCCTACCCTGGCGTCGTGACGGCCATCGACCTCCTCCACCGCGCCCTGCACGACGACGGTGATCCGCCGCTGCGTCCTCTCGGTGATCAAGTAGAGGGATTGCTGCGGGAGTTGGACGCACCACCTCGTCTCGCGGCTCATCTGCGGGCCGTGCACGACGTCGCGTGCCGGCTCGTCGACTGGATGGCGCGCGAGCATCCGTCGGTGCCGCTCGACGCCGACGCCGTGCTGTTCGGAGCCGCGACGCACGACATCGGCAAGACCCTGCACCCCGACGAACTGTCCGGTCCCGGTTCCGCCCACGAGGCCGCGGGTCGCGCACTGCTCCTCGCGCGTGGCGTCGATCCCGCCCGGGCTCGTTTCGCCGCCGGCCACGCGGACTGGAACAGGCCGGACACCACCCTCGAGGACCTGCTGGTGAGCGTCGCCGACAAGATCTGGAAGGGCAGGCGGGTCCAGGACCTGGAGGACCTGGTCGTCGCGCGGCTCGCGGCAGCGAGCGGACGGGCGGTGTGGGAGGAGTTCCTGGCCTTCGACGACGTGCTCACCGCCCTCGGCCGGGACGCCGACGGCCGACTGGCCTTCCAGGCGGCCTATCCGGTGCGGCAGCCGCGCTGAGACGCCCAGGAGAGCCGCAGGCGGCGTCGGCTGGGACAGTGCCGTATTCGAGTGGCGTGCCGCGTCAGCCGTTTACAAGACGGCCCCGCAGCGCTAACTTCCCCCACAGGCAGGGTGGGAGCGCTCCCATGAGAGCGGCGGACCGGAACCCGTCGCCCTCGGGCCGCTCCCACCCCGCTCGGCAGCTCACGCGCACCCTCCATACGTGCGCGCACCTCGCCCCTGCGCCGCACTCCGCACCCCGCACTCGCGCCACCCCCCACACCACCGGCACTCGCACCGCACCTCGCGCCGTACGGCCGTACCCGAAGGATGTTGCCTGTCATGATCCTGTCACTCACCAGATCGGGTCGATTAGCGTCCTCGTCCCGCACCCGGGCCCTCTTCCTCGTCCTGGTCTCCCTGCTCGCCACGCTCCCGGCCCTCGCCCTCGTCGTCACGGCGGGCGGGAGGGCCGAGGCCCACGGCACGCCCATGAAACCCGGCAGCCGCACCTTCCTGTGCTGGCGGGACGCCCTCACCGACACCGGTGAGATCAAGCCCGTCAACCCGGCGTGCAAGGCGGCCCAACAGGTCAGCGGGACCACGCCGTTCTACAACTGGTTCTCCGTGCTGCGCTCCGACGGCGCCGGCCGCACCCGCGGCTTCGTGCCGGACGGCGAGCTGTGCAGCGGCGGCAACCCCAACTTCACCGGCTTCGACCTCCCGCGGAACGACTGGCCCCTCACCCACCTCACCTCGGGTGCGACCGTCGACTTCTCCTACAACGCCTGGGCGGCGCACCCGGGTTGGTTCTACGTCTACGTCACCAAGGACGGCTTCGACCCGACCAAGCCGCTCACCTGGAACGACCTCGAGGACAAGCCCTTCCTCACGATCGACCACCCGCCCCTGAACGGCACTCCGGGCACGGTCGAGGCCAACTACTCCTGGTCCGGCAAGCTGCCCGACAACAAGTCCGGGCGCCATATCGTCTACATGGTCTGGCAGCGCTCGGACAGCGCGGAGACCTTCTACTCCTGCTCCGACGTCGTCTTCGACGGCGGCCACGGGGAGGTGACCGGCATCCACGACCCGGGCAACCCCACCGACCCCGTCCCGGGCGCCTGCTCCGCCACCCGTAAGACCACGGGGAGTTGGAGCGGCGGCTACCAGTCCGAGGTCACCGTCACCAACACCGGCGACGTCCCCATGCTGGGCTGGATGGTCGACTTCACGCTGCCCGGCGGTCAGTCGGTGGCGAGCCTGTGGAACGGCAACGCGACCTACACCGGCCAGGACGTGATGGTCCACAACGCCGACTGGAACGGATCGCTGAGCCCGGGGCATAGCACGACCTTCGGCTATGTCGTCCAGGGCGACGGTGGGGATACGACGACGACCCTTCCCTGCCAGGTCGGCTGACCCGGCCCGCGCTCGGGCTCGGGGCGGACCCGGTGGCGGCATGGCGCTCCACCGGGTCCGCGAGCCGGGCAGGCCGGGGGAGTACCTGTCCGGGTGGTGCTGGCTTGTGGCGACGCCGCGGTGCGACGACAACGTTGTCTATTGGTCTGCACATGACTTTACCGCGTCAACCGACAACGCTGTCAATCGAGTTGGCCTGCCCGGTTGTCCCGTACGGATGCCTTCGCGGTGTGCCCCCGCCCGCGGACGCGCTCTTCCGTGGTACGCGTGACGCACGCTACTGTCCCTGCGGCTTGTGCGACCTGTGGTGCGCGACCCGTCCGAAGGAGGAGGGGCCGCGTCATGCGTTTGCGTCCTACGTCCCTGCTGCTGGCCGCCGTCCTGGCGGTCACCGGTGCCACGCCCGCCCTGGCGGCCACCGCGGCACCCCCCGACCTGCTCAAGGACCCCACCCCGTACGTCGATCCCCTCATCGGCACCAAGAACGGCGGCGACGTCTTCCCGGGCGCCGTCACCCCGTTCGGCATGTTCTCCTTCAGCCCCGAGAACACCAGAGGCGACGCCACCCGGACGGCGGCGCCGGGCGGCTACCAGTACGACGCCACCCGTATCAGAGGCTTCAGCCTCACCCACATGTCGGGCACGGGCTGCGCGGGCGGCAGCGGCGACATCCCGTTCTTCCCCTACGCCGGTGAGGTCACCTCGTCGCCCGCGAGCGACACCAAGGACACCGTCTACGCCTCCGACTTCCGCCACGCCGACGAGACGGCCGAGCCCGGCCACTACAAGGTCGGCCTCGCGTCGGGCGTCACCGCCGACCTCACGGCCACGGCCCGCACCGGCTCGGCCCGCTTCACCTACCCCGCGGACAAACCGGCCTCGCTGCTCATCCGCACCGCCAACTCCGAGGTGGGCTCCGCCGATTCCTCGGTCACCATCGACCCGAAGACCCGTACCGTGTCCGGCTCGGTGACCTCCGGGAACTTCTGCGGCTATCTCGACCCCGAAGGCCAACGCTCCTACTACACGCTGTACTTCACCGCCCGCTTCGACCGCGCCTTCAAGGCGACCGGCACCTGGCAGGACGACACACTGACCCCGGGCTCGACCTCGGCCTCCGGCGGCACCGGCGGCTTCTCCCACGGTGGGCGGCCCGTCGCCGGCAAGGGCGCGGGCGGCTACGTCGAGTTCGCCCCCGGCGACGGCCCCGTAGGCGTCAAGGTCGGCATCTCCTACGTCAGCCGGGCGGGCGCCGAGGCGAACCTCGCCGCCGAGAACCCGCCGCACCGCTCCTTCGACGCCGTGCGGGGCGCGGCCCGCCGGGCCTGGCGCGACCGGCTCGACGCCGTCCGCGTCGGCGGCGGCACCGACGAGGAGCGCACCACCTTCTACACCGCGCTCTACCACTCCCTCCTGCACCCGAACGTCATCAGCGACGCCGACCGCCGCTACCGCGGCAGCGACGGCAAGGTGCACAGGGTCGGCGGCGGCCACCGGGCGCAGTACGGCACCTTCTCCGGCTGGGACGTCTACCGCGACCAGGTGCAGCTGCTCACCCTCCTCGACCCGCGGACCGGCTCCGACATCGCCCAGTCGCTGTACGAGCTCGCCGGGCAGAACGGCGGCGTCTGGGACCGCTGGCTGCACGGCGCGAGCGGCACCCACGTCATGAACGGCGATCCGTCCCCGACCGCCCTCGCCGGCATCCGCGCCTTCGGCGGCACGGACTTCGACCTGCGCGGCGCGCTGACGTCCCTGGTCCGGGCGGCCACCGTGCCGACCGCGCAGGACCTGTCCGCGGCCGGCAAGCCCGTCCTGTCGGTCGGCCAGCGGCCTTCGCTCGACAAGTACCTGAAGCTGCACTACATGCCGTCCGTGTCCAACGCCTGGGGCGGCGCCGCGGAGACCCTGGAGATGTCCGGCGCCGACTTCTCGCTCTCCCAACTCGCCGCCGCGGCAGGGGAGAAGGACATGGCGGCGGCCTTCGCCGGGCGGGCGCAGTGGTGGCAGAACAACTTCAACGTCGCCGCCGACCCCACCGGCGGCTACATCGCCAACCGCAAGGCGGACGGCAGCTGGGTCACCGGCTTCACCCCGGCCACCGGCAACGGCTTCGTCGAGGGGACGGCCGCCCAGTACACCTGGATGGTCCAGCACGACCCGGCCGGGCTCTTCGCGGCGATGGGCGGCAGGGACGAGGCGCGGGCCCGGCTCGACGCCTTCTTCCACGACAGCGACGGCAGTTGGGCCTTCACCGGCAGCGGCGGCGACAAGTCCGAGCTGGACAACGAACCGTCGATCAACGTGCCCTACCTGTACGACTACGCGGGTGCCCCGTACAAGGCGCAGGAGACCGTCCGCGCGGCGATGAGGCAGCTGTGGTCCACCGAGCCCGGTGGCATCCCCGGCAACGACGACCTCGGCGCGATGTCCGCCTGGTACGTCTTCTCCGCCCTCGGCATGTACCCCCAGGTCCCCTCGCGTGCCGAACTCGTCCTGGCCTCACCGCTGTTCCCGCGCATCGAGATCGACCGCCCGCACGGCAACGACATCTCGGTCCGTGCGACGGGTGCCGCCGCCGACGCGCCGTACGTCACCTCGCTGAAGGTCGACGGCCGCGCCAGCGGTCGGCCCTGGCTCCCGGCGTCCTTCGTCCGGGACGGCGGGCGGCTGGACTTCACGCTCTCCGGTACGCCGGACAAGGCCTGGGGCGGTGACCCGTCCGACGCGCCGCCCTCCTTCCGCGCGGGCGAGCAGCCGTACCAGATCGGTGTCGGTCCGACCACGGCGACCTTCGCACCGGGCGGGAGCGCGAAGGTCGGCATCCGCGCGCTGTCGATGAGTGGCGGCGCGGGCCCCGAGGTGCGGTTCAGGGTCGAGACACCGGACGGGATCACCGCCACGCCCGCGCAAGGGACGGTCGCCGACGGAAAGCAGGAGATCACCCTCGCCGCGGCGGAGGACACCGAGCAGGGCTTCTACGACGTCAAGGTCACCGTGACCTCGCAGGGCACCTCCTACGAGCAGCCCGTCGCCCTGACCGTCGCGGCCCCCGGCACCCTGCTCGCCGCCTACGACAACACCGGCGTCTCCGACGACCAGGGCGACCACGACGAGGCCGACTACGACGGTGGCGGCTGGAGCTACTCCCGCCAGGCCCTCGCGGCGGCCGGGCTCACCCCGGGCGGGCAGGGCACGGCGCAGGGTCTCGCCTTCACCTGGCCCGCCTCGCCGAGCGGCCGCCCGGACAACGTCGCCGCCGACGGGCAGACCATCCGACTGAGCGACGGCGTCCACACGTTGTCCTTCGTCGGCAGTGCCGTCAACGGCAACCAGCAGACCCAGGCCACCGTCACCTACTCCGACGGCGGCACCGACACCGTCGACCTGTCCTTCACCGACTGGACCGTCGGCGGAGGCGGCGGCACCGTCCAGTACGGCAACGAGGTCGTCGCCAGGACCGCGTACCGCAATGTCGCAGGCGCCGACAAGGACCCGGTGGCGACGTACGTCTTCGCCACCAAGCCCTTCACGGCACCGGAGGGGAAGACGATCGCGAGCGTGAAGCTGCCGCGGAACGCGGACCTGCACGTGTTCACCGTCGCGACGGGCTGACCTCCGGCAGGGCGGCCGGCCAGTCGAGCCGGCGGCGCACACGTACCGCGTCGCCGCCCTCGCGGCCGTTGCAGGGATAGGCGCGGATCTCCTTGCGGGGGTCCGCGCCGCTCACTTGTGCGCGGCGCGCGAAGGAGATCCGAGCCCGCGCCCGCCGGACGCCGTGACGGTCGTGCGTCCGTCACGGCGTCCGAGGGTGAACGCCTCGCTTCCGTCGTCGCCCGTGGCCTCCAGGACGGGTTCGGGGTCGTCCTCCACGAGAGCGCCGCCGAAGCGGGCGCAGGCCTCCGCCACCTCCCCGTGCACCGTCTCCACCAGCGGGCCCGGTCCTCGGACCGGCACCCGCCGGCCGCCGACCGGCCGGAACGCCTCCTCGGGCAGCCAGGCCGGATCGACGTCCTCGGGCAGGACGGGCACGGGAAGCGGCATGAGACCCTCAACGCGACTGCTCAGGCGAGCAGTTCGACCTCCGAGACGGTCGCCTCGCCGTCGAACACCAGACGGTACTTCCCGTACGTACCGGGGGAGTCCACGGTGAACGCGCGTGTCTGGCGGTCCCATCGGAAGGGGTCGTCCGACCGCTTGTCGATCGTCTTCCAGGTGGTCCCGTCGTCGTCCGAGGCCTGGAGGGTCCAGCCGGTCGGCGCCTTGGTGTGGTCGGCCGACGAGGTCACCGTGTACTGGACCCCCTTGACCGGTCCGGAGACCGGCAGATCGACGCTAGTCACGGTGGCGTCCGTGGCCGACGTGTTGTCGAACAGCGCACCGTCACCCTTCAGCACGTCCGCCCGCGGCGTCGGCACCTTGTCGTCCTGGGTGATCGACACGGGCGCGGCGCTCTTGCCCGTGCCCCACGACGACGGCTTCGCGCCCATGGCGAACTCCAGCACCCCGCCCTTGGCCAGCAGCGAGTGGGGCAGCGAAGTCGACCTCCAGGAACGGCCGTTGACCTTCAGACCCTGGACGTAGACGTTGGCCGTGCTGTTCCTGGGTGCCTTCACGACCAGGTCCCGGCCGTTCTCCAGATGGACGGTCGCCTTCTTGAACAGCGGGGAGCCGACGGCGTACTCGCCGCCGCCCATCACCAGCGGGTAGAAGCCGAGCGCGGAGAACAGGTACCAGGCCGACTGCTCGCCGTTGTCCTCGTCGCCGTGGTAGCCCTGCCCGATCTCGCTGCCGACGTACAGCCGCGACAGCGCCTCGCGGACGTTCCTCTGCGCCTTCCAGGGCTGCCCGGCCGCGTCGTACATGTAGATGACGTGGTGGGCGACCTGGTTGGAGTGGCCGTACATGCCCATCCGGACGTCCCGCGCCTCGGTCATCTCGTGGATGACGCCGCCGTAGGAGCCGACGTACTCGGGGGCCGCCGTCTCCGGGGTGGAGAAGTACTCGTCGAGCTTGTCCGCGAGTTTGCCGCGGCCGCCGTAGAGGTTGGCCAGGCCCCGGCTGTCCTGCGGGGCGGTGAAGGCGTAGCCCCAGCCGTTGGTCTCCGTGTAGTCGTAACCCCACACGCGCGGGTCGTACTTCGCGGAGTCCACGCGCCAGTCGCCCTTGGCGTCCCTGCCCTGGAAGAACCCGGCCTTGGAGTCGAAGAGGTTCACGTAGTCCTGGGCGCGGTTGAGGAAGTACTGCGACTCCTCCTTGTAGTGCTTCTCGCCCGTCTTCTCGTAAAGGGCCCGGCCCATCCGCGCGATGCCGTAGTCGTTGACGTAGCCCTCCATCGCCCACGACAGGCCCTCGTGCGTGTCGGTGCTCGTGTAGCCGAGGAACGGTGAGGTCGCCATGCCCTTGCGGCCCACGCCCGAGGCCGGGGGCACCACGGTGGCGTTCTTCACGGCCGCGTCGTAGGCCGCCTTCGCGTCGAACTTCACGCCCTTGACGTACGCGTCGGCGAAGGCCACGTCCGAGGAGGTGCCGGTCATCAGGTCCGCGTAACCGGGCGAGGACCAACGGGAGGTCCAGCCGCCGTCCTTGTACTGCTGCACGAACCCGTCGACCATCTCGCCCGCCTGGGAGGGCGTGAGGAAGGAGTACGCCGGCCAGGTGGTCCGGTAGGTGTCCCAGAAGCCGTTGTTGACGTACACCTTGCCGTCCACGATCTTCGCGCCGGTGTGGGTCGGGGTGTCCGGCCCGGGCATCGGCGAGAACGGCGAGGCGTACTGGTAGGTCGAACCCACCTTTTCGAAGCCGGAGTTGGGGTACAGGTAGAGCCGGTACATGCTGGAGTACAGGGTGGTGAGCTGGTCGGGCGTCGCCCCCTCGACCTCCACCTTGCCCAGCAGCCGGTCCCAGACCTGCCGGGCGCGGTTCTTCACCGTGTCGAAGGAGGTGCCGTCCGGGATCTCCTGACGGAGGTTGTCCTTGGCCTGGTCGACGCTGATGAGCGAGGTGGCCAGGCGCAGGGTGACGGTGTGGTCGTCGCCGGCGTCGAACCGCAGGTAGCCCTTGACGCCGCTGGAGGAGCCGTCGATGGCCTTCTTGTCGAACACGCCGTAGACGAACAGCCGGGTGGCCCCCGTCGACAGCCCCGACTTCACGTCCGAGTAGCCGGTGACGATCCCGTTGTCCTTGTCCAGCGTCAGCCCCGCCTGCTCGGTGACGTTGTCGAAGACCACGCTCGCGTCGTCGCCGGGATAGGTGAAGCGCAGCGCCGCCGCGTGGTCGGTCGGGGCCATCTCGGCCTTCAGCCCGTTCTCGAACCGCACCCCGTAGTAGTACGGCCGCGCGGTCTCGTTCTCGTGCCGGAACGCCAGCTCACGCGCCTCCCGCCCGGTGTCCGGGGTGCCCGACTGGGCGGACGGCATCAGCTGGAAGGTCTGCCGGTCGCCCATCCACGGGCTCGGCTCGTGGCTCGCGCTGAACGCCTGGATCGTGGGCAGGTTGTCGTCGTTGTTGGCCCGCGCGTAGTCGTACAGCCAGCTCAGCGAGGACGCGTTGGTCACCGGCGTCCAGAAGTTGAAGCCGTGCGGCAGCGCGGTCGCGGGGAAGTCGTTGCCGCGCGAGAAGCTGCCGCTGGAGTTGGTGCCGCGCGTGGTGAGGGCGTAGTCGGCGAGGTGCGCCTTCGGCTTCTCGGGCGCCACCCGCCGCAGTGCGATGTCGTCCAGCCAGCCCCGGAACTTCGCCGGGCCCTTCGCGGAGTCGTACGCCACCAGTATCCGGTCGACCGTCTTGCCGGCCGCGACCGACCCGATCCGGGAGGCGACGTCGTTCCACTGGTTGACGTACAGCACCTTCGCGGCACCCTGCCCCTGCGGCGAGAGCGCGAACCCGTGCCGGTCCCTCGCGCCGAGGTCGCTGAGGTAGGTGCCGTCGGTGAACGCCAGGTCCACCGACACGTTCGTGGCGTCGTAGTCACGGTCGCCGTCCGCCATCGACGGGTAGATCCGGTACGACAGCTCGGTGTCCCGGCCGACGGCCACGTTCACGTCGAAGACCTTGTTGTACGAGTACGCCCGGCCGTCGGCCGTGTGTCGCCCGGCGTAACGCAGGGCCCTTCTTCCGGTGAACCCGGCCGCCGCCTTGGCCGTGGGCGAACCGCTGGGCCCGTGGTCGACCAGTGACAGCATGTCCTGCGGCACCGGGCCGCCGCCCCCGCCCGTGGACAGCTGAAGGTCGGCGAGCTGCAGGATGTCGGCGCCGTTGTTCTTGGTGATGTCCAGCCGGTAGTGCTGGTATTCGGCCGGCTCCGCGAGGTCGTAGGACTTCGTCTGGAACCGTTCGGAGAAGGTCTCACCGGCGCGGGAGTCGAGGGTCTTCCAGTCCTTGCCGTCCGTGGAGCCCTGCAGGGTCCAGTCCCGCGGGTCGCGCTCGTCGTAGTCGTTGGCCGAGGTGAGGGCGTACGTCACGATCTTCATGGGCTTGTCGAGGTCGAACTCGGCCCAGCCGGCCGGTTCGAACGTCAGCCACTTGGTGACCGCCTCGCCGTCGGCGAGGTTCTCCTTCACCTCGCCGCCGCCGGTGTTCTCGGCGCTCGCGCGGACGTCCGTGACATGGTCGTTGACATTGCCCGGAATGCCGCTGCTGTAGCCCCCGTCGACGCCCGAGGCCCGCTTGGCGCCGTCCGCACCGGTGTCGACCGTGTTCAGCCAGTCCGGGGCCGGATCGCCGGTCTCGAACGACGACGCGAACTCCTGGTCGGCCTTGGCGGGAGCGCCGGGCAGCGCGACCGCCGCCCCCTGCGAGCCCACCGCCATGACAAAGGCGGTCGTGATCACGACCGCCGGTCCGTATCTGTGCCGAGCTCTGTGCCGCATACGCCAGCACCCTCCCTGTCTTGTGGCTCGCACTGGACAACGTTGTCAACTTCGACGCGCAAGGACCAGTAGTGGGTCAAGTGGCCAGTGATGTCAAGGGTGTTGCCTGCGGCATTCGGGGCCTATGTCGCGGACTTTTCCGGCATGCGGCACACAGGGCGCTCATATTTCCGCGAGGTCTCAACTCGGAAAAGACCCATGGCCAACCTTGCATTCGATCTTGCTCCGTTGGCGGGAAGTGGACTATACCTGTCGGCGATTCACACGATCCGTACTTTGCTGTCCGCACTTCCTGCACGACCCTGCTTGACCTGACCGCGGTGCCGGGGAGGATCCGGTTCACCGCCTGAGTCCTGGAGAAGGCGAGGACTTGAGCATGGGATCCACTTCCGGCGAGAACGAGCACAACGGCACCGCGGACGTCGGCCGCCGCGATCTGATCAAGCGTTCGGCCGCGCTCGGCCTGATCTCCGTACCGGCGATGGGCTTTCTGTCGGCGTGCGCGAGCGGTGGCGGGAGCGACGACAACTCGAACGACAACAACCAGGGCAAGACCTCCAAGTCGAACCCCTTCGGCGTCGAGAAGAACGGCAAGCTCGACGTCGTCATCTTCAAGGGTGGTTACGGCGACGACTACGCCAAGGCGTGGGAGGCGAACTTCAAGCAGAAGCTCGGCGTCACCTCCACCCACACCGGCACCCAGGAGATCACTGGCAAGCTCCAGCCCCGCTTCAACGCCGGGAACCCGCCGGACATCGTCGACGACTCCGGCGCCCAGCAGATCAAGGTCGACGTCCTGTACAAGAACGGCCAGCTCCTCGACCTCGCCCCGGTCCTCGACGCGCCGTCCGTGGACGACCCGGGCAAGAAGGTCCGGGACATGCTCATCCCCGGCACCCTCGACCCGGGCATCCAGGAGGGCAAGGTCGTCGCCCTCAACTACATCTACACGGTGTGGGGCCTGTGGTACTCCGGCAAGCTCTTCAAGGACAAGGGCTGGGAGCCGCCCAAGACCTGGGACGACTTCATCAAGGTCTGCCAGGCGGCCAAGAAGGACGGCATCGGGGGCCTCGCCCACCAGGGCAAGTACCCGTACTACATCAATGTCGCCATCATGGACATGATCGCCAAGAAGGGCGGCCTGGACGCCGTCAAGGCGATCGACAACCTCGACCCGAAGGCGTTCGTCGGCTCCGACGCGGCCCAGGCGGGCGTCGAGGCGATCTACGAGGTCGTGGAGAAGGGCCTGCTGATGCCGGGCACCAACGGCCTGACCCACACCGAGTCGCAGACCCGCTGGAACCAGTACAAGGCCGCCTTCATCACCTGCGGCTCCTGGCTGGAGAACGAGCAGCTGAAGCAGACGCCCTCCGACTTCGACATGAAGTTCCTGCCGATGCCCCTGCTGCCCGGCAGCAAGATGCCCTTCGAGGCGATCCGGGCCGGCTCCGGCGAGCCCTTCATCATCCCGGCCAAGGCCAAGAACCTCCCCGGCGCCAAGGAGTTCATGCGCCACATGCTCTCCAAGGAGTGGTCGACGCTCTTCGCCAAGGAGGCCAACTCGCTCACCATCCTCAAGGACGGCGTCGACGCGAGCGTGAAGCTGCGGCCCGGCACGCAGTCCACGGTCGAGGCGTCGAAGGCGGCCGGTGACAACACCTTCCGCTACCTGTACCCGGACTGGTACAGCGAGATGGACACCGCCATCCAGAACGCCTCCAACGAGCTCATGGCCAAGCGCATCCAGCCGAAGGAATGGCTGAAGCGCTGTCAGGCGGCCGTCGACAAGCAGGCGAAGGACCCGGCCTCCAAGAAGAACCGGCACGAGTAGTTCACGGGGACGCCGTGGGGACTGCGCGTCGTAGGGTGGCCGCGGATCGTCCGTGGCTTGTCGCGCAGTTCCCCGCGCCCCTTTTCGGGGCGCCGCACAGACCGGAATGTCAGGGGCAGGTATGCGCAAAGGGCAGTACAGGTTCGTAGCGGGGTTTCTCTTCATTCCCGTGTTGCTCTACGTGGTCTTCGTGATCTGGCCGTACATCCAGACGTTCGGCTATTCGCTGACCGACTGGAAGGGGCAGTCGCAGACCTTCAACTTCGTCGGGCTGGACAACTACAAGACGTTGTTCCAGGACGACGTCTTCATGGCGGCCATCTGGCACAACCTGCAGTTCCTGGTCTTCATCCCGGTGATCACGATCCTGCTCGCCCTGTTCTTCGCCTTCATGCTGAACGCGGGCGGACGCAGCAGGGCCGGCGGGGTCCAGGGCGTCGCCGGATCGAAGTTCTACAAGGTGGTCTACTTCTTCCCGCAGGTGCTGTCGCTGGCGATTCTCGCCGTGCTGTTCAACGCGGTGTACCGCAGTGACGGCGGCGGCCTGCTCAACGGCGTCCTGATCAAAATCCATCTCGTCGACCCCAACAATCCCATCGAATGGCTCAATGAGCCGAACGTGGTGCTGTGGGCGCTGATGGTCGCCGTCGTCTGGCAGGGTGTCGGCTTCTATCTGGTGCTGTTCTCGGCGGCCATGCAGTCCATTCCGAAGGACATCTACGAGGCCGCGCTCATCGACGGCGCGAACCGCAACCAGTCGTTCTTCCGCATCACCCTGCCGCTGCTGTGGGACACCGTGCAGACGGCCTGGGTGTACCTCGGCATCATCGCGATGGACATGTTCGTCCTGGTCTCCTCGATGACCCAGAACATGGGTGCCTACGGCGGCGGACCCGACCACCACAGCGACGTCATGGCGACCGTGATGATGCGCAACTTCCTCTACTACGGCAAGAGCGGCTACGCCTGCGCCATGGGCGTGATCATGCTGCTGCTCACCCTGATCCTGTCCGTCTTCACGCTGCGCGTCACCCGCCGCGAGCGCATCGAGTTCTGAGCGGGAGACATGACGATGAGCGCCCCCATCAAGGAAACCCCCGCCGCCCCCGCCCCGCGGCCCGTCGCCCCGCGGCCCGACCGCCCCGACGAGCAGCGCGGCGAGGGCGTCGTGCTGAACGTCTTCTCCCACGGCTTCCTCGCCCTGTGGGCCCTGCTGATCGTGCTGCCGCTGCTGTGGCTGGTGATCAGCTCCTTCAAGACCGACGCCCAGATCGGCGGCTCCGCCTTCGGCTGGCCGCACAACTGGTCCCTGGACGTCTTCCACCGGGCCTGGAACAAGGGCATCGGCGACTACTTCCTCAACACGGTCATCGTGCTGGTCTTCTCGGTGCCGCTGACCATGCTGTTCGGCTCCATGGCCGCCTACGTCCTGGCCCGGTACCAGTTCTGGGGCAACCGGCTGCTGTACTACTTCTTCGTCGCCGGCGCGATGTTCCCGGTCTTCCTCGCCCTCGTCCCGCTGTTCTTCATGGTCAAACGGCTGGACATGCTGAACACCTACCAGGGGCTCATCCTGGTCTACATCGCCTACTCGATGCCCTTCACGGTGTTCTTCATGCACGCCTTCTTCCGCACCCTGCCCACGGCCGTCTTCGAGGCGGCGGTCCTGGACGGGGCCTCGCACACCCGGACCTTCTTCCAGGTGATGCTGCCGATGGCGAAGCCGGGCCTGATCAGCGTCGGCATCTTCAACACGCTCGGCCAGTGGAACCAGTTCATCCTGCCGACGGTCCTGATGCAGCCGCAGAGCGGCGGCGACCCGGAGCGCTACGTGCTCACCCAGGGGCTCATCCAGCTGCAGCAGCAGCAGGGGTACGCCTCCGATCTGCCCGTGCTCTTCGCGGGCGTCACGATCGCCATGATCCCGATGCTCGTGGTGTACCTGTCGTTCCAGCGCCAGGTTCAGGCGGGCCTCACCTCGGCCACGCTGAAGTAGCGCTCCGAAACCGCCCGATCGCGCGCCGTTCCCGCATTTCGGGCATGGCGCGCGAACGTGTATGTGCCTGCGGCCACGTACCCGGAAACGGTTCAACCTCTTGACGGGAGGCGACCCTAACGGCTCAGCTTAGAGTTCACTAGTTGGACATAGACGGGGCCTCATCGAAGCGGTCCCGCGCGCAGGAGGTCGTCGTGGAGACTCCGGGGTCGCAGTCGTCGCTGCACCGAGCCAACCTGGAGCGGGTCGTCCGGGCCGTCCGGCTGGCCGGGTCCCTCACGCAGGCGGAGATCGCGAGGACCACGGGGCTGTCCGCCGCCACGGTCTCCAACATCGTCCGTGAACTCAAGGACGGCGGAACGGTCGAGGTCACGCCCACCTCGGCCGGTGGCCGCAGGGCCCGCAGCGTCTCCCTGAGCGGGGACGCCGGCATCGTCATCGGCGTCGACTTCGGGCACACGCATCTGCGCGTGGCGGTCGGCAACCTCGCCCATCAGGTGCTGGCGGAGGAGTCCGAGCCGCTGGACGTGGACGCGTCCTCGACGGAGGGCTTCGACCGGGCGGAGGAGCTGGTCAATCGCCTGATCAGCGCAACGGGCGTGGACCGGTCGAAGATCGCCGGAGTGGGCCTCGGCGTGCCCGGTCCGATCGACGTCGAGTCCGGCACCCTCGGCTCCACCGCCATCCTGCCGGGCTGGACCGGCACGAAGCCCGCCGAGGAGCTGCGGGGGCGGCTCGGCGTGCCCGTGCACGTGGACAACGACGCCAACCTCGGCGCCCTCGGTGAGCTGGTCTGGGGCAGCGGCAGGGGTGTGCGCGACCTCGCCTACATCAAGGTCGCCAGCGGTGTCGGCGCCGGATTGGTGATCAACGGCAAGATCTACCGCGGCCCGGGTGGCACAGCGGGAGAAATCGGTCATATTACTCTTGATGAATCCGGCCCCGTCTGCCGCTGTGGAAACCGCGGCTGCCTGGAGACCTTCGCTGCCGCGCGCTATGTGCTGCCGCTGCTCCAGTCCAGTCACGGCACCGATCTGACGATGGAAGGCGTTGTGCGGCTGGCCAGGGACGGAGACCCGGGCTGCCGTCGGGTGATCGCCGACGTCGGTCGTCATATCGGCTCTGGAGTCGCCAATCTCTGCAATCTGTTGAACCCGAGCCGGGTGGTCCTCGGTGGTGATCTCGCCGAGGCCGGTGAGCTGGTGCTCGGGCCGATCAGGGAGTCCGTCGGCCGCTATGCGATCCCCAGTGCGGCACGTCAACTGTCCGTGCTTCCAGGGGCACTTGGAGGTCGGGCGGAGGTGCTCGGAGCGCTCGCCCTCGCCCTCAGCGAGATGGGTGATTCGACCCTTTTGGACAGCACGCTGCATGCAACCGCGCCTGCCTTCACTTAGAGAACGCAGGACGTCGTTGCCATCTCGTTAAGTATTTACTTCTTGACGTCGCACGTGCGGCCGAGTTGACTTCCAGCCACCTCGGCCGCAACGACGCGGCCTCGTCAGGGAGGTTTCTCAAGTGAACACGCTCATGCGTCGTGCAGCCGTGACCGTAGCGATCTCGGCGCTCGCCGTCTCGGTCGCCGCCTGTGGCAAGGCCGGTGACAAGAAGAGCAGCGACAACAGCAGCTCGAGCTCGGGCGGCGGCGGCAAGTCGATCGGCCTGCTCCTGCCCGACAACGTCACCGCGCGGTACGAGAAGTTCGACAAGCCGTACTTCGAGGCCAAGGTCAAGGAGCTGTGCGGCGACTGCACCGTCTCCTACGCCAACGCCGCCGCCGACCCGGCCAAGCAGGCTCAGCAGATGAGCAGCATGGTCACCAAGGGCGTCAAGGTCATCGTGGTCTCCGCCCAGGACTCCGCCGCCATCAAGTCCTCCATCCAGTCCGCGGTGGACAAGGGCGTCAAGGTCGTCGCGTACGACCGTCTGGCCCAGGGTCCGGTCTCCGCGTACGTCTCCTTCGACAACGTCAAGGTCGGCCAGCTCCAGGGCCAGGCCCTGCTGGACGCCCTCGGCTCCAAGGCGAAGAAGTCCTCGAAGATCGTCATGATCAACGGTGACGACGCCGACCCGAACGCCGGTCAGTTCAAGAAGGGCGCGCACGAGGCCCTCGACGGCAAGGTGAACATCGCCTACGAGCAGTCGGGTCTGTGGAAGGACACCGTCGCCGCGCAGAAGATGTCCGCCGCCATCACCCAGCTCGGCGCCAAGAACATCGCCGGCGTCTACGCCGCCAACGACGGCATGGCCGGTGGCATCGCCAACACCCTCAAGGGCGCCGGCATCAGCGGCATCCCGCTGACGGGCCAGGACGCCGAGCTCGCGGGCATCCAGCGCATCGTCGCCGGTACGCAGTCCTCCACGGTCTACAAGGCCTACAAGCCGGAGGCCGACACCGCCGCCGAGCTCGCGGTCAACCTGCTCCAGGGCAAGGACATCAAGTCCCTGGCCGACACCACCGTCACCAGCGGCTCGGGCGACAAGGTCCAGGCCAAGCTGCTGACCCCGGTCTCGGTGACCGTCAAGAACATCAAGGACACGGTCGTCAAGGACGGTCTCTACACCGTCTCGCAGATCTGCACCGCCGACTTCGCCGCCGCGTGCAAGAAGGCCGGCCTGCAGTAAGAGCCGCCCAGGGCCCGTCCGGCGGACGGGCCCGAGCCCCGGGGCGCGGTCCTGAACGGAACGCGCCCCGACGGCAGGCACCGAACCTGTCCGGCACCCGCGCCGCCTTCATACCCCGCTGCGGGGCGGGTGCCGGACGGAAGCATGGTGGACGCAACCGTTGCCAAGAGGCACGGACCGCGCGCATGTTCGACTTGTAAATCAGTGCCAACGGCACACCCCCTTGTAAATCAGTGCTTACGGCACACCCCTCCGCGCCTTACCCCAAGCGCGGCATCCCCGCCGGTCAGGCGGCGAAGGAGATGGTTCACGTGTCCGCTACGCCCGTGCTGGCGTTGCGCGGAGTCTCCAAGCGATTCGGTGCGGTGCAGGCCCTCACCGATGTCGAACTGGAGGTCCACGCCGGCGAAGTGGTCGCCCTGGTCGGCGACAACGGCGCCGGAAAGTCGACGCTCGTCAAGACGATCGCCGGAGTCCACCCCATCGATGAGGGCGTCATCGAGTGGGAGGGCAAGCCGGTCAGCATCAACAAGCCGCACGACGCCCAGGGACTCGGCGTCGCGACGGTCTACCAGGACCTCGCGCTGTGCGACAACCTCGACGTGGTCGGCAACCTCTACCTCGGACGCGAGCTGCTGCACCGCGGCGTCATCGACGAGGTCACGATGGAGAAGAAGGCCCGCGAGCTGCTGAGCACGCTCTCCATCCGCATCCCGAGCGTTCGCATCCCGATCGCGAGCCTCTCCGGTGGTCAGCGCCAGGTCGTCGCCATCGCGCGCGCCCTGATCGGCGAGCCGAAGGTCGTCATCCTCGACGAGCCCACCGCCGCCCTCGGCGTCGAGCAGACCGCCCAGGTCCTCGACCTCGTCGAGCGGCTGCGCGAGCAGAACCTCGCCGTCATCCTCATCAGCCACAACATGGCCGACGTGAAGGCGGTCGCCGACACCGTCGCCGTGCTGCGGCTGGGCAGGAACAACGGTTCCTTCTCGGTGAAGGACACCAGTCAGGAAGAAATCATCTCCGCGATCACCGGTGCCACGGACAACGCCGTGACCCGTCGTGCGGGGCGGCGCGGCGCGGAGGCGACCCAGTGAGCGACACATCCAAGGTTTCCAAGGTGGACCCCGAGGCGCAGGACACCGTCGCGCCCGCGGACGACCCCACCGCCGCCCCCGTCTCGGTCGTCGACCCGCGTCTGCTGATCCGCGAAGAGGGCCTCAAGGGCTACTGGACCGAGTTCACCCGCAAGGTCAAGGGCGGTGAGCTGGGCTCGCTGCCCGTGGTGATCGGTCTGATCATCATCTGGACTATCTTCCAGTTCCAGAACAGCCGGTTCCTCAGCGCCGACAACGTCTCGAACATCAGCTACTACATGTCGGCCACCGGCATGCTGGCCATCGGCCTGGTGTTCGTCCTGCTGCTCGGCGAGATCGACCTGTCGGTCGGTTCGGTCAGCGGTCTGGCCTCGACCCTGTTCGCCGTGTTCGTCGTCCAGCACGGCATGAATCCCTGGCTGTCGCTCGTCCTGGCCGTCCTCACCGGCCTCGGCATCGGCGCGCTGCACGGCTGGTTCTTCGCCAAGATCGGCGTGCCCGCGTTCGTGGTCACCCTGGCCGGCTTCCTCGGCTGGAACGGCCTGATGCTGTGGCTGCTGGGCTCCAGCGGCACCATCAACATCCCGTCCGACACCGGCCCGGTCCACCTGCTCGGCCAGAGCTCGTTCTTCATGGACCAGGCCATCATCGGCGCCTACCTGCTGGCCGGCCTCGGGGTCGTGCTGGCGCTGGTCGGCAACTTCGGTGAGCAGCGCCGCCGCAAGGCCGCGGGCGTGCCGTTCCGGCCGACCGCCGAGATCCTGCTGCGCGTCGGCGTGCTCGCGGTGGCGTCCTTCCTGGCCGCCTTCGTGCTGAACGACGCCGCCGGTGTCTCCAACGCGCTGGTGATCTTCCTCGCCGCCCTGGTGATCGTGGACTTCGTGCTGCGCCGTACGACCTACGGCCGCAAGGTCTTCGCGGTCGGCGGCGGCATCGAGGCGGCCCGCCGTGCCGGTATCAACGTGCCGCTGATCCGGATCACCGTGTTCGCCATCTCCGGCGGCTTCGCGGCGATCGGCGGTATGTTCTTCGCCGGCCAGACCGCGAGCGCCACGTTGAGCGCCGGTGGCGGCAACACCCTGATGCTCGCCATCGCGGCGGCCGTCATCGGTGGTACCTCGCTGTTCGGTGGCCGCGGCTCGGTCTGGTCCGCCCTCCTGGGCATGCTGGTCATCCAGTCCATCCAGACCGGCCTGGACCTGCTCAACATGAACACGTCCATCCAGTACATGATCACCGGTGCGGTGCTGCTGGGCGCCGTTGTCATCGACTCCGTCTCCCGCAGGAGCCAGAAGGCGGCGGGCCGGGCGTAACACCCCTCCCGAGACCTGTGCCCGGCACCAACGGCGGTGCCGGGCACAGTCATGTCGTAGAAAAGTGCGATCGTGGGTAGAGCCGATCGCGTGACCTACGACGCGACGCCCGGGCGTCGTCCGCAACGGCGGAACATTAGACTCGACAAGCCCGGCAACAGCTCGATCAGCTTTTACTGCAAGGAGGCACGGGTGCCGCTGCTGACCCGCATCAGGGGACCGCGCGATCTGGACCGGCTCAGCCTGGAGGAGCTGGACCAGCTGGCAGAGGAGATCCGGACCTTCCTCGTCGACGCCGTCTCCAAGACCGGCGGCCACCTCGGCCCAAACCTGGGCGTCGTCGAGCTCACCATCGCCCTGCACCGCGTCTTCGACTCGCCCAAGGACAAGGTGCTGTGGGACACCGGCCACCAGTCCTACGTGCACAAGCTGCTCACCGGCCGCCAGGACTTCAGCCGGCTGAAGATGAAGGGCGGCCTGTCCGGCTACCCCTCGCAGGCCGAGTCCGAGCACGACGTCATCGAGAACAGCCACGCCTCCACCGTGCTGGGCTGGGCCGACGGCCTCGCGAAGGCCAACCAGGTCCGCAGGCGCGACGACCACGTGGTCGCGGTCATCGGTGACGGCGCGCTCACCGGCGGTATGGCCTGGGAGGCGCTGAACAACATCGCCGAGGCCAAGGACCGCCCGCTCGTCATCGTCGTCAACGACAACGAGCGCTCCTACGCCCCGACCATCGGCGGCCTCGCCAACCACCTGGCGACCCTGCGGACGACCGACGGCTACGAGCGCTTCCTCGCCCGGACGAAGGACATCCTCGACCGCACCCCGGTCGTCGGCAGGCCGCTGTACGAGACCCTGCACGGCGCCAAGAAGGGCCTGAAGGACTTCATCGCCCCCCAGGGCATGTTCGAGGACCTGGGCCTGAAGTACGTCGGCCCCATCGACGGCCACGACATCGAGGCCCTGGAGTCCGCTCTGGCCCGCGCCAAGCGGTTCGGCGGCCCCGTCATCGTCCACTGCCTCACCGAGAAGGGCCGCGGCTACCAGCCCGCCCTCCAGGACGAGGCCGACCGCTTCCACGGCATCGGCCCCATCCACCCCGACACCGGCCTGCCGATCAAGGCTTCCGGCGCCGACTGGACCTCCGTCTTCGGTGACGAGATGGTCGAGCTGGGCAAGGAGCGCGAGGACATCGTGGCGATCACCGCGGCGATGCTCCAGCCGGTCGGCCTGAAGAAGTTCGCGGACACCTTCCCGGACCGGATCTACGACGTCGGCATCGCCGAGCAGCACGGCGCCGTCTCCGCCGCCGGCCTCGCGCACGGCGGTCTGCACCCCGTCTTCGCCGTCTACGCCACCTTCCTCAACCGCGCCTTCGACCAGGTGCTGATGGACGTCGCCCTGCACAAGTGCGGTGTCACGTTCGTGCTCGACCGGGCGGGCGTCACCGGCACCGACGGCGCCTCCCACAACGGCATGTGGGACATGTCGATCCTCCAGGTGGTGCCGGGCCTCAGGCTCGCCGCCCCGCGCGACGCCGACCAGGTCCGCGCCCAGCTCCGCGAGGCCGTGGCCGTCGAGGACGCGCCGACCGTGGTGCGCTTCTCCAAGGGCGCCGTCGGCCCCGCCGTACCGGCCGTGGGCCGCGTCGGCGGCATGGACGTGCTGCGCGAGCCCGGCACGGACCGCCCGGACGTGCTGCTGGTCTCCGTGGGCGCCCTGGCCCCGATGTGCCTGGAGATCGCCGCCCTGCTCGACCGGCAGGGCATCTCCACCACCGTCGTCGACCCGCGCTGGGTCAAGCCCGTCGACGAGGCCATGGCCCCGCTCGCGGAGCGGCACCGCGTGGTCGTCACCGTCGAGGACAACTCCCGCGTCGGCGGTGTCGGCTCGGCGATCGCGCAGGCCCTGCGCGACGCGGGCGTCGACGTGCCGCTGCGCGACTTCGGCATCCCGCCGCGCTTCCTCGACCACGCCTCCCGCGCCGAGGTGATGACGGAGATCGGCCTCACCGCCCCGGACATCGCCCGCCAGGTCACCGGCCTGGTCTCCAAGCTGGACGGCCGCTACGACCGCAGCGCCGCCTCCGAGGTGGAGCCCGCGCGCGACTGACACGCCGTACGACCGGATGGGCCGCTTTTCCCCCGCCGAGGGTGGTGGAAGCGGCCCATCCGCGTGAATCCGCGCGCGTCGGGGCATACGACTTGAGCCCCCTCTCGATCATGGCGAGGACGAGACAGCGTGGGAGGTACGCCGTGAGCAGCACCCTTTTCAGGACGAAGAACGTCGAACACTCCATCCGGGACACCGAGGAACCGGAACACGCGCTCAAGAAATCCCTGTCCGCGCTCGACCTGACGGTCTTCGGCGTCGGCGTCATCATCGGCACCGGCATCTTCGTCCTGACCGGCACGGCCGCCAAGAACACCGCGGGCCCGGCCGTCTCCCTGTCCTTCGTCGTCGCCGGTGTCGTCTGCGCGCTGGCCGCGCTGTGCTACGCCGAGTTCGCCTCCACGGTCCCCGTGGCGGGCTCCGCGTACACCTTCTCCTACGCCTCCCTCGGTGAACTACCCGCCTGGATCATCGGCTGGGACCTGGTACTGGAACTCGCGCTCGGCACGGCGGTGGTCGCCGTCGGCTGGTCCGGCTACATCCACTCCCTGCTGGACAACGCCGGCTGGCATCTGCCCGAGGCGCTCAGCGGGCGCGACGGCGCCTCCGGGTTCGGCTTCGACATCCTCGCCGCCGCCCTGGTGCTGCTGCTCACGGCGATCCTCGTCGTCGGCATGAAGCTCTCCGCGCGCGTCACCTCGGTCGTCGTCGCCATCAAGGTCGCCGTCGTCCTGGTCGTCATCATCGCGGGTGCCTTCTTCATCAAGAGCGGCAACTACGACCCGTTCATCCCCAAGGCGCAGTCGGTGGAGGCGGGCGGGAACCTCAAGGCCCCGCTGATCCAGCTGATGTTCGGCTGGGCGCCCTCCAACTTCGGCGTGATGGGCATCTTCACCGCCGCGTCCGTGGTCTTCTTCGCCTTCATCGGCTTCGACGTCGTCGCCACCGCCGCCGAGGAGACCCGCAACCCGCAGCGTGACGTGCCGCGCGGCATCATCGGCTCCCTGATCATCTGCACCGCGCTGTACGTCGCCGTGTCGATCGTGGTGACCGGCATGCAGAAGTACAGCAAGCTGTCCGTGGACGCCCCGCTCGCCGACGCCTTCAAGGCCACCGGCCACCCCTGGTTCGCGGGCCTGATCAGCTTCGGCGCCGCGATCGGCCTGACCACGGTCTGCATGATCCTGCTGCTCGGCCAGTCCCGGGTCTTCTTCGCGATGAGCCGCGACGGCCTGCTGCCCCGCTTCTTCTCCCACACCCACCCGAAGTTCCGCACGCCCTACCGGCCCACGATCCTGCTCGGCGTGATCATCGCGATCGTCGCCGGCTTCACCAGCCTCAGCGAACTCGCCGAACTGGTGAACATCGGCACGCTCTTCGCGTTCATCGTCGTCGCGATCAGCGTGATCATCCTGCGCAGGAGCCGCCCCGACCTGGAGCGCTCCTTCCGCACCCCGTGGGTCCCGGCGCTGCCGATCGTGTCGGTGCTGGCCTCACTGTGGCTGATGCTGAACCTGCCGGCCGAGACCTGGCTGCGGTTCGCCATCTGGATGGTCATCGGCTTCGCCGTGTACTTCTTCTACGGCCGCACGCACAGCCGCCTGGCTCGCCAGGAGCAGCCGGCCGGCAGCCCCGACGTCAGGGCCTGACCGTCCGCGGACCGGTGACATCGGCGCCCAACTCCCGCACCCGGCGCCGTAGTTCCCGGTCCGCCGTCACGACCAGGACGGCGCGGCCGTCCTCCGCGGCGACCAGTTCCACCATCCGGTCGTCCCCGCTCCCCGAAGCCGCCTCCACCCGGACCCCGGGGACGGACTCCACCCCCCGCGCGGCCCCCTCGACCACCAGCACGATCTCCAGCGGCCCGGCATGCCCGGGGAGCCCGTCCGCCGCCAGCCGGTCCCGCAGCCGCTCGGCGGCCCCCCGCCGGTCCCGCCACCATCCGTCGGGCACCGACCCGACGACGTTCGCGGCGTCGACGATCACCAGCAGGGGGTCGCTGTCACTCATGCGGCCAGGTTCGCACAGTCCCGCGAAAGGGCGTTCGCACAGTCCCGCGAAGGAGCCGCTCAGTCCGCCGTTTTCTCGTCGAAGCTGGCGAAGTAGGCGGCGGCCATGTCCTCGTCGCCGTGACCCTGCGCGGCCGCACGTTCCAGCCGCTCGGCGGTCGCGGTGGCCACGTCGAGGCGGACCCCGTTGTCCCGGCCGGCCGCCACGATGAGGCGGGCGTCCTTGGCGGCCGTGGTCACCGCGAACTGGGCGGGGGAGAGGCGGTCCTCCAGGACCATCCCCGCCTTCGCCTTCAGATAGCCCATGTCCAGCGGGCCGCCCGCGATGAGGTCGAAGAACTGCGCCGGGTCCACGTCGAGCGCCCGCGACAGGGCGAGGACCTCGCCGGCCGCCGCGGTGGCGGCGAGCACCCAGCTGTTGGCGACCAGCTTCAGCCGGGTGGCGCTGCCGGCCGCGCCGTCCTCGCCGGTCCACAGGGTGCGGGCGCCGACCGCGTCGAACACCGGCTCCACGACCGCGCGTGCCTCGGCCGGCCCGGCGGCCAGCACCGTCAGCTGTCCGGCCTCGGCGGGCTGGCGGGTGCCGAGCACCGGGGCGTCGTAGAAGACCAGCCCGTGCTCGGCGGCGAAGGCGGCGAGTCCACCGATCGCCTCGATGCCGGCGGTGGTCGCCTGCACCCAGGCGGCGCCGGAGCGCAGCGCGGGGGCCGCCTCGCGCATCACCTCCAGGGCGGCCGGGCCGTCGTAGAGCATGGTGACGACGACATCGGCGCCCCGCACCGCCTCGGCGGGCGTGTCGGCGATGTGCGCGCCGTCGGCGGCCAGCGGCTCGGCCTTCGCGCGGGTGCGGTTCCAGGCGCGGACGGTGTGTCCGGCGCGGGCGATGTTGCGGGCCATGGCGGCGCCCATGATGCCCGTGCCGAGAACGCCCACGGTGAGCTGATCGGTCATGAGGTCGGCTTCCTTCTCACGTCTGTCCTTGCGGTTGCCGAGATACAGCCTGCCCCCTCCGGGCCCGGACGTGCCCGTCGACGCCCCTGCCACGCGGGGCCCGGCCGACGGCCGCCGTACCCGCCCGCTTAAGGTGAACTGGTGAACGGCGACTGGCTCCTGCGCGGCCGTGACGGCCGGCTCAGTGTCTACCTTCCGACCGACGACGCCGTCCTGTGCCGGGCGGAACGAACCCCCGGCGGCACCTGGACGCCCGCACGCAAGGTCGGCGGGGAACAGAGGCTGCGGCCGTCCCTGGCGGTCGGTCAGGGCGGCGACCGCTACGCGCACCTCGTCTCCTGGCGGCCCACGACGGCGGGCGAGTCCGGGCTCGTGCACTCCACCCACTTCCGGCCCCGGCTCGCCGCCCTGGACTGGAACCCCATCGGGCATCCCGACAAGAAGGGGCCGTTGACCGGGATGCCCGCCGTGGCGGTCGACGCCGCGGGCCGCGCCCATGTCTTCGTCCGCAACCAGGGCGGCGGGGTGAGCATGGTCGCGCAGAGGGAGAAGGGCGGCTGGGACCCCTGGCGGGACCTCAAGGGACGTGACGTACAGGACGAGTTGGCGGCGGTGACGGGGGAGGCGGGGCGCGTGGAGCTCTACGCGGCCGTGTCCGGCGGCATCCTGCACTGGCGTCAGGAGGAGCCCGGCTCCCAGCCCGTCCTGGAGGAGGCGATCGAGGCACCGGTCCGCCCTGGCACCCTGCACGCGCTCGCCACCTCCGCCGAGAGCACCACCCTCTTCTACACCGACGACTCGGGCGACCTGTGCGCCTGGCGTCCCGGCGCCAAACCGGTCGCCCTGCTGTCCTCCGCCGGCCCCGGCCCCGTCTCCGCCGTGCGCTGCGAACTGGACGGCTACGACTGCACGTTGCTCGCCCAGCGCTCGGCGAGCGGCCGGGTCGCCTTCGCCGCCTACCCGACCGAGCAGGAGTCGGCGGGCGCCTGGTGGGCCGAGTCCGGCCCCGCGCTCCCGGCGGACGCCGGGGTCTCGCTCGCGGTGGACGAGGACGACCGGGTGGTGGCCGCGACGTCCTCCCCGTCGACCGGCCTGCTCCTCCTCACCCGCCGCAAGAACGAACCGGGGCTCGCGCTGGAGGCGTGGCGGGAGGTGTGAGCCTCCCGGCCCCAGGACCCCTCAGGACGTCGAGGCCCCCGTCTTCGTCGAGCCGCCCGTGGCCGGTGACTTCTTCGCGGAGGCCGGGATCTCCTGGTCCTTGCGTAGCGCCTGCCACAACTGCCCGGCCTGGGGCTGGGCGGCGACCACGCGGTTGGGGTCCTGGGTGTCGTACCGCACCGGCAGCATGATCGTCTCCATCGTGGAGGGGTCTATGCCGTTCATGCTGCGGCCGAACTCGGCGAGTCTGGTGAGGGAGGCCAGGCCCGAGTCGGTGGTGAGGGACTGGGTGAGTTTGTCGGCGATCCGGTAGGACTTCGTGGGGCTGCCGAGCAGATCCTGCTTCTTGATCTCGCTCAGCAGGTCGATCAGGAACTGCTGCTGCAGGCCTATGCGCCCCAGGTCGCTGCCGTCGCCGACGCCGTGCCGGGTGCGCACGAACTGCAGTGACTGGGTGCCGTCGAGCTTGTGGGTGCCCGCGGTGATGTCGAGACCGCTGTTGTGGTCGTGGATGTCCCGGTCGACCGTGACGGTCACCCCGCCGATGGCATCGACCAGTCCCTTGAAGCCGGCGAAGTCGATCTCGACGAAGTGGTCCATGCGGACGCCCGACATCCGTTCCACGGTCTTGACCACGCACGCCGGTCCGGCCAGCGAGTACACGGAGTTGAACATCACGCGCTTCGCCGACGGCAGCGCCGAGCCGTCCTTGGCCGTGCACTCGGGCCGCGTCACCAGGGTGTCGCGCGGAATGCTCACGGCGACGGCCTGGCGGCGGCCCTCGGGTATGTGGATCACCAGCGCGGTGTCGGAGCGGGCCCCGGCGGCCGTGTCCCCGCTCAGCTTCCCGTTGGCGCCCGCGCGTGAGTCGGAGCCGAGCACCAGCAGGTTCTGCCCCGACGTGGGCAGCTTCTCGGGCCGGTCGTCGCCGATCGCCTTGTCCAGGTCGACGCCCTTGATGTTGCTGTTCAGATCGCTGTACAGCCAGTAGCCGACGCCACCCGCGGCCACCACCAGCAGCACCAGGCTCAGCGCGATCCAGCGCCAGACGCGGCGGCGCTTCCTCGGCACCCCGCCCCGGCGGCCCGACGGCGCGCGCCGTGATCCCTCCGGGTCCGTCTCCGTCAGGGCGTGCGTCATGTGCGTCGGTCCTCTCTCCTCGACCAGTGGCTCAGGGCATGTGTGTGGGGGAGAGACCGAGCCGGTCCGCGACGATGGGCAGTCGCCCACCGGTCATCAGACGTCCGTTGAGACACAAGGGTTGTATGTGGTTTCTGTCATTTCCGTCTGTTCATGACAGCAGTGTGCGTGCTTGCTGATGATGTGCCGATCCTGTGAAGGTTAAACATTTGGTATGCGCTCGGGGCGGCCGCCGCCCCCTGGGTCCGTGGCGGTCGTGACAGGACCCACGAAAAGAGGGCCTCCACCTGTCGGCGGAGGCCCTCTTCAGTCGTTCTCGGGTGTTACGCCGGAACCGACGCCACTCCCGGTGCCAGGAACTTCTTGCCGGTCACGCGCTCGGAGACACCCTCGCGGTCCAGGTACGGCGTGATGCCGCCCAGGTGGAAGGGCCAGCCGGCACCCGTGATCAGGCAGAGGTCGATGTCCTGGGCCTCGGCGACGACGCCCTCGTCGAGCATGAGCCCGATCTCCTGGGCGACGGCGTCCAGGACGCGCGCGCGGACCTGCTCCTCGCTCAGGACGGAGTCGCCCTGCTTGAGCAGCGCGGCGACCTCGGGGTCCAGCTCGGGCTTGCCGCTGTCGTACACGTAGAAGCCGCGCTTGCCCGCCTTGACGACGGCGGCGAGGTTCGGGGAGACCGTGAAGCGGTCGGGGAAGGCCCGGTTGAGGGTCTCCGAGACGTGCAGGCCGATCGCGGGACCGACCAGCTCCAGCAGGACGAGGGGAGACATCGGCAGGCCCAGCGGCTCCACCGCCTTCTCCGCCACCTCGACCGGGGTGCCCTCGTCGATGACGTTCTGGATCTCGCCCATGAAGCGGGTCAGGATGCGGTTCACGACGAACGCCGGGGCGTCCTTGACCAGGACCGCGGTCTTCTTCAGCTTCTTGGCCACGGCGAACGCCGTCGCGAGCGAGGCGTCGTCGGTCCGCTCGCCGCGGACGATCTCCAGCAGCGGGAGGATCGCGACCGGGTTGAAGAAGTGGAAGCCGACGACCCGCTCGGGGTTCTTCAGCTTCGACGCCATCTCCGTCACCGACAGCGAGGAGGTGTTGGTGGCGAGGATCGCGTGCGCCGGGGCGACCGCCTCGACCTCCGCGAACACCTGCTGCTTGACGCCGATCTCCTCGAAGACGGCCTCGATGATGAAGTCCGCGTCCGCGAAGCCCTCGGCCTTGTCCAGCACACCGGTCACCAGCGCCTTGAGGCGGTTGGCCTTGTCCTGGTTGATACGGCCCTTGCCGAGCAGCTTGTCGATCTCGGCGTGGACGTAGCCCACACCCTTGTCGACGCGCTCCTGGTCGATGTCGGTCAGTACGACCGGCACCTCCAGGCGGCGCAGGAACAGCAGCGCCAGCTGCGAGGCCATCAGACCGGCGCCGACCACGCCGACCTTGGTGACCGGGCGCGCCAGGTTCTTGTCCGGGGCGCCGGCGGGACGCTTGCCGCGCTTCTGCACCAGGTTGAACGCGTAGATGCCGGAGCGCAGTTCGCCGCCCATGATGAGGTCGGCGAGCGCCGTGTCCTCGGCGTCGTAGCCCTGCTGGAGGTCGCCGTTCTTGGCGGCGGCGATGATGTCCAGGGCGCGGTAGGCGGCCGGGGCGGCGCCGTGCACCTTGGAGTCCGCGATGAAGCGGCCCTTGGCGACGGCCTGGTCCCAGGCCTCACCGCGATCGATGACCGGACGCTCGACGACGATCTCGCCCTTGAGGACGGACGCCGTCCACAGCAGGGACTGCTCCAGGAAGTCCGCGCCCTCGAAGAGCGCGTCGGCGATGCCCAGTTCGTAGACCTGGACGCCCTTGAGCTGCTTGTTCTGGTTGAGCGAGTTCTCGATGATCACCGAGACGGCCTTGTCGGCGCCGATCAGGTTCGGCAGCAGCGTGCAGCCGCCCCAGCCGGGGACCAGGCCGAGGAAGACCTCGGGGAGCGAGAAGGCGGGCAGGGCCGCGGACACCGTGCGGTACGAGCAGTGCAGACCGACCTCGACGCCACCGCCCATGGCGGCGCCGTTGTAGTAGGCGAAGGTCGGCACCGCGAGGCCGCCGAGGCGCTTGAAGACCTCGTGGCCGCCCTTGCCGATGGCCAGCGCGTCCTTGTGCTCCTTGAGCAGCTCGACGCCCTTGAGGTCGGCGCCGACGGCGAAGATGAACGGCTTGCCGGTGATGCCGACACCGACGATCTCGCCGGCCGCCGCCTCCTTCTCGACCTGGTCGATGGCGGTGTTCAGGTTCGCCAGCGACGCCGGGCCGAAGGTGGTCGGCTTGGTGTGGTCGAAGCCGTTGTCCAGCGTGATCAGGGCGAAGCGCCCGGCGTTGAACGGCAGGTCGAGGTGGCGTACGTGCGCGGACGTGACGACCTCGTCGGGGAACAGCTCGGCTGCACCCTTCAAAAGCTCAGCGGTGGTGCTCACTTGCTGCCTCCGTCGAAGTGCGGGTTCTCCCAGATGACCGTCGCGCCCATGCCGAAGCCGACGCACATGGTGGTCAGGCCGTAGCGGACGTGCGGCTGCTCCTCGAACTGGCGGGCCAGCTGCGTCATCAGACGGACACCGGAGGAGGCCAGCGGGTGACCGAAGGCGATGGCGCCGCCGTACTGGTTGACGCGCGCGTCGTCGTCCGCGATGCCGTAGTGCTCCAGGAAGGCCAGGACCTGGACCGCGAAGGCCTCGTTGATCTCGAAGAGACCGATGTCGGAGATCGACAGACCCGCCTGCGCGAGCGCCTTCTCCGTGGCCGGGATCGGGCCGTAGCCCATGACCTCCGGCTCGACACCCGCGAAGGAGTACGCGACCAGGCGCATCTTCACCGGCAGGTCGTTCTCGCGGGCGAAGTCCTCGGAGGCGATGAGGGAGGCGGTGGCGCCGTCGTTCAGACCGGCCGCGTTGCCCGCGGTGACCCGGCCGTGCACGCGGAACGGCGTCTTCAGACCCGACAGGTTCTCCAGGGTGGTCCCCGGGCGCATCGGCTCGTCGGCCGTGACCAGGCCCCAGCCGGTCTCGCCGGCCTCCGGGTTGGTGCGGCGCACGGAGATCGGGACGAGGTCAGCCTGGATCTTGCCGTTGGCGTACGCCTTGGCGGCCTTCTCCTGCGAGCGCACGGCGTACTCGTCGGCGCGCTGCTTGGTGATCGTCGGGTACCGGTCGTGCAGGTTCTCCGCGGTCATGCCCATGAACAGGGCCGACTCGTCGACGAGCTTCTCGCTCACGAAGCGGGGGTTCGGGTCCACGCCCTCGCCCATGGGGTGGCGGCCCATGTGCTCGACACCACCGGCGATGGCGATGTCGTAGGCGCCGAAGGCGACCGAACCGGCCACGGTGGTGACGGCGGTCAGCGCACCGGCGCACATGCGGTCGATGGAGTAGCCCGGGACCGACTGCGGCAGACCCGCCAGGATGCCCGCGGTACGGCCGATGGTGAGGCCCTGGTCACCGATCTGCGTGGTCGCCGCGATGGCGACCTCGTCGATCTTCTTCGGGTCGAGACCGGGGTTGCGGCGCAGCAGCTCCCGGATCGCCTTCACGACGAGGTCGTCGGCACGGGTCTCGTGGTAGATGCCCTTCGGGCCCGCCTTGCCGAACGGGGTACGGACGCCGTCTACGAAGACGACGTCCCTGACGGTACGAGGCACGATGGCTCTCCTCCAGGGTGCGGGATCTGCACTGCTGCGGCCGCGCTGAGCGCGCGCTCAGGCCCATGCTACTTGCGGGTAACGTAACTGCACACCCCTGACGGCCACAGCGGCGAAGGTCACACCCGCGGCGGAGCCGTGGACCCCCGGGGGGTGAGGACCGGAGTGGGCACCGGATGCGAGCCGGGCCCCTTGCCGGTGATCACGCCGAACAGCGTACGTGCCACGTCCGCCCCGAATCCGTGCACGTCATGGCTCATGGCGGAGAGCGTCGGACGGGTGAGGCGGCACAGCTGCGAGTCGTCCCAGGCCAGCAGGGAGACGTCTCCCGGCACACTCAGCCCCATCTCCGCGGCCACCGACAGCCCGGCCACCGCCATGATGTCGTTGTCGTAGACGATCGCCGTGGGCCGGTCCGGCGCGGCCGCCGTCAGCAGCGACCGGGTGGCCCGCGCCCCCGACTCCCCCGAGTAGTCGGTGGTCACCTGCCAGGCCCCCGCCAGCTCCAGGGCCCGCGCCGCCTCGTCGAACGCGGCCGTCCGGGTCGCCGTGTGCCCGAGCGCCGCCGCACCCCCCACCCGCGCGATCCTCCGGTGCCCGAGCGCCGCGAGGTAGCGCACCGCCTCCGTCACGGCCGTCGCGTCGTCGGTCCACACCGACGTCAGCGAACCGGTCAGCGAGGGATGCCCGACCGCCACCACCGGCATCCCCAGCCGCTCCGCCGCGGCCACCCGGGGATCGTCCAGCCGGAAGTCGACCAGGATCGATCCGCCGACCTGCCGCCCCCGCCACCACGACTCCAGCAGCCCGGCCTCCTCCTCCACGCTGCGCACGAGCCGCAGCAGCAGCGAGCAGGACCGCTCGGTCAGCACGCTCTCCACCCCGGAGACGAACTCCATGTAGAAGGGCTCCAGCCCCAGCAGCCGCGCGGGCCGGCAGATCGCCAGCCCCACCACGTCCACCCGGGACCCCGCCAGCGTCCGCGCGGTCGTGCTCGGCGCCCACCCCAGCTCCCGGGCCGCCTCGAAGATCCGGTCCCGGGTCGCCTCCGCCAGGCCCGGCTTGTGGTTGAAGGCGAGCGACACCGCCCCCTTGGACACACCTGCGCGCGCGGCGACGTCCTTGATGGTGACGCGGGAGGTCGTCATGCGGTCGGCTCCAGGCAGTACAGGGCGGCGCGGGCGGCGTCCGGGTCGGGATCGTCCCAGCCGCTGACCCCGATGGTCACCCGCTCCCCGGGCAGCAGTGTGACCAGCCCCCGGTCGGCGCGCGCCTCGGGCCCCAGCCGGTCGGCCTGCAGCAGCAGGTCCCGTACGAGCGTGCGGGCCGTCACGGTGACCGCGCCCGGCGCCACCGTCACCTCGAACTCCGGCTGAGGATAGGGCACTTCACAGTCGGGCACGGGGAACCACAGCGCCCGCAGCCCGTCCGCGTCGGCCGCCAGGAACTCCTTGGGCCCGGCCGGCTCCAGCTCCCGCGGCACCGCCACGGAGGCGACCGCCCGCCGCTCCGCCCGGAACTCCACAGCCGCCTCCGCGACCACCGCGCCCTGCACGGACATCCGCCGCAGCGTCACCGTGCCCGTCCACGCCCGCCCGGACTGGTTGACGGCTGCCAGCACCAGCCCCGCATCCCGCGCCTGCAGGGTCAGCAACCGGTCCGCGTACAGCCGCCGCAGCTCGTGGTAGAGCGGCTTCTCCCGGCCGTCCCCGTCGATCGCGGCCCAACTCGTCACCGGCCAGCAGTCGTTGAGCTGCCATACGATCGTGCCCGCGCACTGCGGCCAGTGCGACCGCCAGTGCTCGATCCCGGCGGCCACCGCCCGCGCCTGGTTGACCTGCGTCAGATAGTGCCAGCGGTCGAAGTCCCCCTCGGGGACGGCGAAATGCCGGGCCAGCCCGCGCTCCAGCTTGCCGTTGCCGTCGTCGGCCTTCTGGTGGTGCAGCATGCCGGGGGAGTCGGGGGCGAGTTCCTCGTCCGGCAGCGCCCGCCGCAGCGTGGCGTACGCGGGCGGTGCCTGCCAGCCGAACTCGGCCACGAAGCGCGGCACTTCACGCAGGTACTCGCTGTAGTCCGCCCGGTTCCACACCTCCCAGGAGTGGTGCGTGCCGTGCGCCGGATCGTTCGGATGCCGCTCCCACGAACCCGACCACGGACTGCCCGCCGTGTAGGGCCGGGTCGGATCCGACTCGGCCATCACGCGCGGCAGCAGGCCCAGGTAGTACCCCTCGCCCCAGGAGCCCCCGGCGAGCCGCGCCTCCCATCCCCAGTCCCGGAACCCCCACAGGTTCTCGTTGTTGCCGTTCCACAGCACGAGCGACGGATGCGGCATCAGCCGTACGACGTTCTCCCGCGCCTCCGCCTCCACCTCGCCCCGCAGCGGCTGCTCCTCGGGGTAGGCGGCGCACGCGAAGGGGAAGTCCTGCCAGACCAGCAGGCCCAGTTCGTCGCAGGCGTCGTAGAAGTCCTCGCTCTCGTAGATCCCGCCGCCCCAGATCCGCACCAGGTCCACCCCGGCGCGGGCGGCCTGCCCGAGCCGCTCCCGGTAGCGCTCCCGTGTGACCCGCGAGGGGAAGACATCGTCCGGGATCCAGTTCACGCCGCGCGCGAAGAGCCGCTCGCCGTTGACGACGAGGGTGAAGCCGGAGCCGTGCGCGTCGGCCGAGGTGTCGAGCCGCACCGTCCGGAAACCGACCCGGCGCCGCCACACGTCCAGCGCGTCCCCGTCGTGCAGGAGCGTCAACTCGACGTTGTACAGCGGCTGTTCACCGTACCCGCGTGGCCACCACAGGCGGGCGTCCGGGACCCGGAGCAGCACGACCCCGGCCGTTCCCTCGATCTCCCCGCGCACCCGGACCCCGCCGACCGTCGCCTCCACGGCGAGCGGTGCCTCCACCCGGCTGCGCTCGACCTCGATGTGCAGCTCCACCACGCCCAGGCCGTCCTCGACCGTCACCAGGGGCCGCACCCGGGCGATCCGGGCGGTGGACCAGGACTCCAGCCGCACCGGCCGCCAGATTCCGGCCGTCACCAGCGTGGGCCCCCAGTCCCAGCCGAACGAGCAGGCCATCTTGCGCACGTACTGGTACGGCTCCGCGTAGGCGGCCGGCCGCTCGCCCACCCGCCCGCGCACCGCCTCCGCCTCGGCGTACGCCGAGACGAACCGCACCGACAGCCGGCCCCGAAGACCGGTGACGTCGAAGCGGTGAGTGCGGTGCATGTTCCGCGTCCGGCCCAGCACCCGGCCGTCGACCGTCACCTCGGCGACCGTGTCGAGCCCGTCGAAGACCAGATCGGTCTGCTCATGGCCCCCGGCCCCGGTCGGCAGCTCCCTCTCGTACGTCCACTCCCGCCGCGCGACCCACGCCACCTCGGTCTCGTTCGCGCCGAGGAAGGGGTCCGGGATCACCCCGGCCGCCAGGAGATCGGTGTGCACACAGCCCGGCACCGCTGCCGGAAGTTCCTCCCCTTCGTGCCGCAGGATCCATCCCTCGGTGAGCGGTGTCGCCTCCAGCATGCACACTCCCTAAACCGTTTCAGTCCAGTCAGCGGAAAGCTTTCGACAGCCTTGGCGGAATACAGACTTTACCGGTTAAGAAAACGTTGTCAGAGTACCGAACCAGCCAACCCGCTCGTGCTCGTCCGTCCCATGAACGTGAACCATGAACGGAGCTGATGCACATGTCCCGCCGTACAGTCCTGGCCGTCGCGGCCGGAGCCGCTCTCGTCCTCACGGCCTGCACCGGCACCGGAGCCGCCTCCAAGGGCGCGGACGCCAAGGCGCCCGACGACCCGGCGAAGGTCAGCGGAACCATCAAGGTCCTCACCCAGCGCACCGACCTCGTGCAGGACGGCACGATGAAGAAGTACGCCGCCGCGTTCAACAGGACGTACCCCAAGGTCAAGGTCGAGTTCGAGGCCCTCACCAACTACGAGGCCGACGTCAAGATCCGCATGAACACGGAGAACTACGGCGACGTCCTGATGATCCCGGGCGTGGTGAAGAAGAGCGACTACCCCCGCTTCTTCGCCTCCCTCGGCACCCGGGCGGAGCGCGCCCAGAAGTACCGCTTCACGGACTTCACCACGGTGGACGGCAAGGTCTACGGCCAGAGCCCGATCGGCGTCGCTCCCGGCTTCGTCTACAACAAGAAGGTCTGGCGCGAGGCCGGCGTCACCAAGTGGCCCACCACGCCCGCCGAGTTCCTGAGCGACCTCAAGGCGATCAAGTCCAGGACGGACGCGGTGCCCTACTACACCAACTTCGCCGCCCAGTGGCCGCTGACGTCGTGGACCTTCGTCAACGGCTCGGTCGGCTGCGACACCGGGGCCACCACGAAACTGGCCGAGGGCGACCCCTGGGCGAAGGGCAGCGACCTGCGCGTCGGCGACACCCTGCTGTACGACATCGTGCACCAGGGCCTGGCCGAGAAGGACCCGACGACCACCAACTGGGAGTTGTCCAAGCCCCAGTTGGCCAAGGGGAAGATCGCCACGCAGTGGCTCGGCACCTGGGCGATCGTCCAGTTCCGGGACGCCGCGAAGAAGGCCGGAGCGAACCCCAACGACATCGGCTTCATGCCCTTCCCCGCCCAGGTGGACGGGAAGTTCTGCGCGGTCGTCGGCCCCGACTACAACCAGGCCGTCAACGTCCACTCGAAGCACAAGGAGGCGGCCCGCGCCTGGATCGACTGGTTCACCGACAAGTCCGGCTACGACCGGGACAACCTGGCGATCTCACCGCTGAAGAGCGCCCCGCTGCCCGACGTGCTGAAGCCCTACGAGGAGCAGGGTGTGAAGCTCATCGAGCTCGACGACACCGAGGGCGCACGGGTGAAGGCGATCGACGACCAGTCCGAGGTCGGCATCAACAAGCCCGACTACCGCCAGGACCTGGTCGACCTCGCGCGCGGCGCCAGGAAGGGCAGCCTGGACTCCTTCCTCGCCGGCCTGAGCGGGAAGTGGACCGAGGCCCAGAAGACCCTGGGGTCCTGAGATGACGGACACCACCCCCAAGGCGCCCGAGCGGGCCCCCGCGCAGCCGCCGCCCGACGCGCCCCTCCCGGCCCCCGCCCCTTGTCGCGCGCGCGTGTGGCGGGGCCTGACCCCCTGGCTGTTCCTGCTCGTCCCCCTCGCCTTCCTGATCACCTTCACCTACGCGCCGATCGTCAACATGCTGGCGTACAGCTTCACCGACTGGGACGGCCTCAGCCCCGAGCTGCACTACACGGGCATCGGCAACTACACCGAACTGTTCACCCGCCCCGACCTGTTCGAGGTCTTCTGGGTCAGCGGCTACTACCTGGCCGCCTCGGTGGTGCAGATCGCCGTCGCGCTCTACTTCGCCACGATCCTCAGCTTCGACGTCCGCTTCCGGAACCTCTTCAAGGGCGTGCTGTTCTTCCCGTACCTGATCAACGGGGTGGCCATCGGCTTCGTCTTCCTCTACTTCTTCCAGGACGGCGGCACCCTCGACTGCGTCCTCGCGCTCTTCGGCGTCCACTCCGACCACGCGTGGCTCGGCAGCCCGGTGTCCGCGAACGTCTCCCTGGCCGGGGTCTCCGTCTGGCGCTACACGGGCCTGAACTTCGTGCTGTTCCTGGGCGCGATCCAGTCCATCCCGGGGGAGCTGTACGAGGCCGCCGAACTGGACGGCGCGGGCCGCTGGCAGCAGTTCCGGCACATCATCGCGCCCGGCATCAGGCCCGTGCTGAGCCTCAGCGTGATCCTGTCCGTCTCCGGGTCGCTGTCGGTCTTCGAGATCCCCTACATCATGACCGGCGGCGCGACCGGCACCGAGACCTTCGTGATCCAGACGGTGAAGCTGGCCTTCCAGTTCAACAAGACGGGCCTGGCCTCCGCGGCCGCCGTCGTCCTGCTGCTGATCATCCTCCTGGTGACCTGGATCCAGCGGCGCCTCGTCCCCGACGACAAGGTGGATCTCGTATGACACGCCGAGCGGTGGCCCGCACCCTCGTCTACCTGTCCCTGATCGCGGCGAGCGTGGTCGTCCTGCTGCCGCTGATCGTCGTCCTGCTGACGTCCCTGAAGACGGAACGGGAGACGTCGAACGACACGGGGGCGCTCAGCCTGCCCCACGACCTGCTCAACTTCCACAACTACGTCACGGCGTTCCAGGACGGCCGGATGCTCTCCGCCTTCGGCAACACGGCCTTCATCCTGGTCGTCTCCGTCGGCGGCACGGTCCTCATCGGCTCGATGACGGCCTACGCGATCGACCGGTTCACGTTCCGCCTGAAGAAGCCGGTGGTGGCCCTGTTCCTGCTCGCCGCCCTGGTTCCCGGGGTCACCACCCAGGTGGCGACCTTCCGGATCGTCACCAGCTTCGGCCTGTTCGACACCCGCTGGGCCCCGATCGCCCTCTACATGGGCACGGACATCGTCTCGATCTACATCTTCCTGCAGTTCGTCCGCTCGATCCCGGTGAGCCTGGACGAGTCGGCCCGCCTGGACGGCGCGAACGCGTTCACGGTCTACTGGCGGATCATCTTTCCGCTGCTCAAGCCGGCGATCGCGACGGTGGTGATCGTGAAGGGGATCGCCGTCTACAACGACTTCTACATCCCCTTCCTCTACATGCCGAACCAGGATCTTGGCGTGATCTCGACGTCCCTGTTCCGCTTCAAGGGCCCCTTCGGCGCCCACTGGGAGACGATCTCGGCCGGGGCGATCCTGGTCATCCTCCCCACGCTGGTCGTCTTCCTGTGCCTGCAGCGGTACATCTACAACGGCTTCACACGGGGAGCGACCAAGTGAGGAGGGATCAGGGCGCCGAGCTCAGGAGGCCTGGGCGCTCGCGGACAGCGCGGCCACCAGCACCGGTGTGACCTGCTCGACCTGCCAGGCCCGCGCCCCGTGCCCGGCCAGCGCGGCCCCGACCGACTCGGCGTCCGCGACCCTCGGCGGCTCCCAGCACACCCGCCGCACGGTGTCCGGCGAGATCAGGTTCTCCTGGGGCATGTTCAGCCGCTCGGCCAGTGCCGACACCCCGGCCCGCGCCGCCGACAGCCGCGCGGCCGCGGCCGGGTCCTTGTCGGCCCAGGCACGCGGCGGCGGAGGCCCGGTCACCGGCTGCCCGGGTGCGGGCAGCTGGGACTCGGACAGCGTCTTCGCCCGGTCGACGGCCGCCTGCCACTGCTCCAGCTGGCGCCGCCCCATGCGGTTGCCGAAGCCGTTCAGCGCCGTGAGCGCCTGCACATCGGCCGGCAGGGCGAGCGCGGCCTCCACGATGGCCGCGTCGCTGAGCACCTTGCCCGGCGAGACGTCCCGGCGCTGGGCGATCCGGTCGCGGGTCTGCCACATCTCCCGCACGACGGCGAGCTGCCGGCGCCGGCGCACCTTGTGCATTCCGGAGGTCCGGCGCCAGGGGTCCTTGCGCGGCTCGGCGGGCGGTGCGGCCGCGATCGCCGCGAACTCCTGCCGGGCCCACTCCAGCTTCCCCTGCCGGTCCAGCTCCTTCTCCAGGGCGTCCCGCAGATCGACCAGCAGCTCCACGTCCAGTGCCGCGTACCTGAGCCACGGCTCGGGCAGCGGCCGGGTCGACCAGTCGACGGCGGAGTGCCCCTTCTCCAGGACGAAGCCCAGGACGCCCTCGACCATCGCGCCGAGGCCGACCCGGGGGAAGCCTGCCAGCCGTCCCGCGAGCTCGGTGTCGAACAGCCGCGTCGGCATCATGCCTATCTCGCGCAGACAGGGCAGATCCTGGGTGGCGGCGTGCAGCACCCACTCGACGTCCGACAGCGCCTCGCCGAGACCGGAGAGGTCAGGACAGGCCACGGGATCGATCAGGGCGGTCCCCGCGCCCTCCCGGCGCAGCTGCACCAGATAGGCGCGCTGGCCGTAGCGGTAGCCGGAGGCGCGTTCGGCGTCGACGGCGACGGGCCCGGTGCCGCCCGCGAACGCGGCGATCACCCGGGCGAGCGCGTCCGCGTCGGCGACGACGGGCGGAATGCCCTCGCGCGGCTCCAGCAGAGGGATCGGCGCCTCCGCTGCAGAAGATCCGCCGTCGTCCGGAGGGGCGCCTCCGGTGGTTCGCAGTGAAACGTCTGCTGCGGTGTCTTGGGCGTCGGTCACCTGTCAAGGGTATCCGTGTATGGACGGCGCCTGCCGACGGAACGTTCCGTCGGCAGGCGCCGGGGGGTCGCAAACCAGTCAGCCAGGTGACAGCTGTGGTTCACGTGCGTGAACTTCGCGGGGTGGCCTTCAGTGGATGATGCCGGTGCGCAGGGCCACGGCGACCATTCCGGCCCGGTCTCCGGTGCCGAGCTTGCGGGCGATCCGGGCGAGGTGGCTCTTGACGGTCAGCGCGGACAGGCCCATCGAGACGCCGATCGCCTTGTTGGACTGGCCCTCCGCGACCAGTCTCAGCACCTCGACCTCCCGGCCGGACAGTTCGCGGTAGCCGCCCGGGTGGCTCGGGGCACCCGGGGGGCGGCGGTGCATACGGGCCGCGGCGGAACCGATGGGGGCGGCACCGGGCCGGGTGGGGAGCCCGACGTTGGTGCGGGTGCCGGTGACGACGTAGCCCTTGACGCCGCCCGCGAGGGCGTTGCGCACGGCGCCGATGTCGTCGGCGGCGGACAGGGCCAGGCCGTTGGGCCAGCCCGCCGCCCGGGTCTCGGAGAGGATGGTGAGGCCCGACCCGTCGGGCAGGTGGACGTCGGCGACGCAGATGTCGCGGGGGTTGCCGATGCGGGGACGAGCCTCCGCGATGGACGAGGCCCTCGATGACGTCGCGCACACCGAGCGCCCACAGGTGGCGGGTGACGGTGGAGCGGACGCGCGGGTCGGCCACGACCACCATGGCGGTCGGCTTGTTCGGGCGGTAGGCGACCAGGCTTGCGGGCTGCTCGAGGAGAACGGACACCAGGCCTCCTGGGGGGGGCGGGAAGGCTTTCGAAGGTCACCACCGTCTTCGGCAGCAAGCCTGAGGTCCTTTAGAGAAAGATCACGATTTAGTGAGTAACAATCGGTTCAATTCGGACAGGTGGTCGATCGTTCGGTGAGCGAATCGGTTCGTTCGAGGATTCATTCCTGACTGAATGTGGCCGTATCGACAAAGTGACGGTCAAACGGCCACCGCAAACTCGAACGTGGGGATCAGCGGGACTGCTGCGGTCCGCGCCGCTGCGGCAGCGTCACCACCGACGCGTCGCCCGGCCCGGCCGGCGGCAGACCCGCCACCTGGGCCAGCAGGTCGCACCAGGCCGCCAGGTGCGCCGAGGTGTCCGGGGCGCCGCCGAGGCCCTCACGGGGCGTCCAGGAGGCGCGGATCTCGATCTGCGAGGCCGCCGGGCGCTCCGCGAGCCCGCCGAAGTAGTGCGAGCTCGCGCGCGTGACGGTCCCGCTCGGTTCGCCGTACGACAGCCCGCGCGCGGACAGCGCGCCGGTCAGCCAGGACCAGCACACCTCCGGCAGCAGCGGGTCCGCGGCCATCTCCGGCTCCAGCTCCGCCCGCACCAGCGTCACCAGCCGGAACGTGCCCCGCCAGGCGTCGTGCCCGGCCGGGTCGTGCAGCAGCACCAGCCGCCCGTCGGCCAGGTCCTGCTCACCGTCGACGACGGCCGCCTCCAGGGCGTAGGCGAACGGCGCGAGCCGCTTCGGTGCGCGGGTCGGCTCGACCTCGATCTGCGGCCTCAGCCGACTGCCGCGCAGAGCCTGCACCGCGGCCTGGAAAGCCGGCGGAGCCGCACCGATGCCATCCCCGTCCCCCTCCTGGGTGTCGTCCATTCCGTCAGCGCCGTCCGACAGTCGTCCTTGAGCCGCAGCCATGCGGGAAGATTAGGGGAACCGCGGCTCGGCGCAGGGCAAGACACCCGGGCGGGAGTTACCGGGACGTCATGTCAGACTTGCCCCGTGAGCGCCAACGAGACCCCGCAGACGTCCGCGACGTACGACTCCGCCTTCCTCCGGGCCTGCCGGCGCGAACCCGTGCCGCACACCCCGGTGTGGTTCATGCGGCAGGCCGGGCGCTCGCTTCCCGAGTACCGCAAGGTCCGCGAGGGCATCCCGATGCTCGAGTCCTGCATGCGCCCCGAGCTGGTCACCGAGATCACCCTCCAGCCGGTGCGCCGCCACAACGTGGACGCGGCGATCTACTACAGCGACATCGTCGTCCCGCTCAAGGCCATCGGCATCGACCTCGAGATCAAGCCCGGCGTCGGCCCGGTCGTCGACCGCCCGATCCGCACCCGCGCCGACCTCGCGCAGCTGCGCGACCTCACGCCCGAGGACGTCTCCTACGTCACCGAGGCCATCGGCCTGCTCACCCGCGAGCTCGGCGCCACCCCGCTGATCGGTTTCGCGGGCGCGCCGTTCACCCTCGCGAGCTACCTCATCGAGGGCGGCCCGTCGCGCTCGTACGAGAACGCCAAGGCGATGATGTACGGCGACCCCGAGCTGTGGGCCGACCTGCTCGACCGCCTCGCCGACATCACGGCCGCCTTCCTCAAGGTGCAGATCGAGGCCGGCGCCTCCGCGGTCCAGCTGTTCGACTCCTGGGTCGGCTCCCTCGCCCCCGCCGACTACCGGCGCTCGGTGATGCCCGCCTCCGCGAAGGTCTTCGACGCCGTCGCCGGCTACGGCGTCCCCCGCATCCACTTCGGCGTCGGCACCGGCGAGCTGCTGAACCTGATGGGCGAGGCCGGCGCGGACGTCGTCGGCGTCGACTGGCGCGTCCCGCTGGACGAGGCCGCCCGCCGGGTCGGCCCCGGCAAGGCGCTGCAGGGCAACCTGGACCCGACGGTCCTGTTCACCACCCCGGAGATCGTCGAGGCCAAGACGCGCGAGGTGCTGGACGCGGCGGCCGGTCTGGAGGGCCACGTCTTCAACCTCGGCCACGGCGTCATGCCGTCCACCGACCCCGACGCGCTGACCCGGCTCGTGGACTACGTCCACACGCGGACGGCGCGCTGACTCACCAGGTGTGCCGGGGCTGGGCGCGCCTGCCGAACAGCAGGCCGCGCGGCTCCGGCGGCGGGGGAGTGCCCGCCTTCAGGGGCAGGGCGAGCAGCATGCCGGCGAGGAAGCCCACCACGTGCGCCGCGTACGCCACCGTGCCCGCGGCGGAGACGCCCTCGCCCGCCGAGTAGAAGGCCTGCAGCACGAACCAGAAGCCGAGCACCAGCCAGGCGGGCAGCCTCAGCGGCAGGAAGATCAGGAACGGCACCAGCACCCACACCCGGGCCTTCGGGTACAGCACCAGATAGGCGCCCAGCACCCCCGCGATGGCGCCCGAGGCGCCGATCAGGGGGTCGGCCGAGTCGGCGTTGAGGAGCGCGAAGCCGTAGCCCGCCGCATAGCCGCAGACGAGGTAGAACAGCGTGAAGCGGATGTGACCCATGCGGTCCTCGACGTTGTTGCCGAAGATCAGCAGGAACAGCATGTTGCCCAGCAGGTGCAGCCAGCTGCCGTGCAGGAACATCGCCGTGAGGACGGACAGCGGCGGCGACTTGTCGTAGCCCGGAGGGGCCACCACGCAGCCAGCGTGGCCGCTCGCGCTCGTGCCGATCTCACCCGTGGGGACCAGCCGCGGCATCTGATGGTGGATCAACTCCCGCGGAACCGCCGCGTAGTGGTCCAGGAACGCCTGCAGATGACACGTCTGCGACAGGTCGCTGCCGCCCGCCACGGAACCGGCGATGCCGGGTGTGGACAGGAACACGAAGACGTTCGCGGCAATCAGCGCGTACGTCACCCAGGGGGTCCGGCGCACCGGGTTCACGTCATGAACGGGGATGACCACAAGAAAGTACTGCCCCCGATGGGCTCGGCGAATCGGTGAACACCGGCACGCGCGCGTGCGTATGTCTCGTCAACCGTCCGCGGCACGGGGAAGGCGGGTCGCGGGGACGACGTGAGGAACAGGCGATGAACGACCGAGTTACCCCCGCGATGCAGGCGCTCCCCGACGGCGAGGCCGAACTCTCCCTGGTGGTGAGGCTGCCGTGGGAGGACGTGGCCCGGCTGGGTCAGGAGGCCGGGCGGCTGGCCTCCCAGATGCAGCGGCCGGTGACCCTGGACGAGGCGGTGAGCCACCGGCTGCGCACCGTGCGCAGTGCCGCGCACGCGAAGCCCGCGGGGGAGCAGCCGCCCGCCGTCACCTCCACGGCGTCCGTGTCGTCGCTGCCGCCGCGGCCTCCGGCGGAGCAGGCGCGGCAGGCGATCGAGCGGATCAACGGCAGCGCGTAGGGCTTCGCCGTCGGCGGCACGCCGCAGGGGCGCGGGTGCGGGTTCGTCGTGGCTCGTCGCGCCCCGCGGCGGAGCCGCGGATCGACACAGCCCCGCGCCCCTAAAGAGCCTTCAGCACCGCCTTTGTCGCTTTGCGGGCCGCCACCAGTACCGGGTCCCAGACCGGGGAGAACGGCGGCGCGTAGCCCAGGTCGAGGGCCGTCATCTGTTCCACCGTCATGCCGGCCGTGAGGGCGACCGCGGCGATGTCGACCCTCTTGGCCGCGCCCTCCCGGCCGACGATCTGCACCCCCAGGAGGCGGCCTGTGCGGCGCTCGGCGAGCATCTTCACCGTCATGGGGGAGGCGCCGGGGTAGTAGCCCGCCCGGCTCGTCGACTCGATGGTCACCGCCTCGAACCGCAGGCCCACCCTGTGCGCGTCCTTCTCGCGCAGGCCCGTACGGGCGATCTCCAGGTCGCAGACCTTGCTGACCGCGGTGCCCACCACTCCGGGGAAGGTCGCGTAGCCGCCGCCGACGTTGGTGCCGATGACCTGGCCGTGCTTGTTGGCGTGGGTGCCCAGCGCGATGTGGCGTTCCTGGCCGGAGACCAGGTCCAGCACCTCCACGCAGTCGCCGCCCGCCCAGATGTTCTCGTGCCCGCGCACCCGCATGGCCAGGTCGGTGAGCAGGCCCCGGTGGGCGCCGAGGGGGAGACCGGCGGCCGCGGCCAGGGACGTCTCGGGGCTGACCCCGATGCCCAGGACCACCACGTCCGCCGGGTACTCGGCGTCCTCGGTGGCCACCGCCCGCACCCGCCCGTCGTCACCGGTGAGGATCTTGGTGACCTCGGTGTCGTTGACCATGGTGATGCCGAGGCCCTCCATGGCCTCGTGCACCAGGCGGCCCATGTCCGGGTCGAGGGTGGACATCGGTTCGCTGCCGCGGTTGACGACCGTCACCGCGTAGTCGCGGTTGATGAGCGCCTCGGCCATCTCCACGCCGATGTAGCCCGCACCCACCACGACCGCCCGCCGCCCACGCGTGCGCGTGAGCGAGTCGAGAAGCGCCTGGCCGTCGTCCAGGGTCTGCACCCCGTGCACACCGGAGGCGTCGGCGCCCGGCATGTCCGGGCGGATCGGACGGGCCCCGGTGGCGATCACCAGCTTGTCGTACGACGTCCAGGACTCGGCGCCGGAGTCGACGTCACGCGCGCGTACCCGGCCGCGCGCCACGTCGATCTCCGTGACCTCGGTGCGCATCCGCAGGTCGATGCCCCGCTCCCGGTGCTCCTGCGGTCCGCGTGCGATCAGCTGATCCCGGTCGGAGACGTCGCCGCCCACCCAGTACGGGATGCCGCACGCCGAGTAGGAGGTGAAGTGGCCGCGTTCGAACGCCACGATCTCCAGCTCGTCCGGGCCCCTCAGCCGGCGTGCCTGTGACGCCGCGGACATCCCCGCGGCGTCGCCGCCGATCACCACCAGTCGTTCCCTCGCACCGTTCATGGTCATGCGAACACGCTACGGGGGCGGGGCATTTCAGTCCCGCTCGCCGTCCTCCCGCGAACTCGTGGCCCGGGGTGCGGGCCGGGCCGCGGGAAGCGGGCCGGGGGTGCTCGCCGCGGGTGCGGGGACCGCGCGCCGGGGCCGGAGCAGGCGCAGCCACACCAGCACCAGGACCGCCGCCACCGCGGCGAACGGCAGCACCGCGCCGAACGCCACCGCCAGCCAGCGCAGCATCGTCACGAACGCGCCCCAGCCGCCGGACAGCGCGTCCACGAAGCCGGGCTCGTCGTCCTTCGCGGGCTTCTTCGCCGGTGCCCCGGACAGGGAGAGTGTGATGGTGGCAAGGCTCGTGCGGTCCTTGAGGGACTTCTGCTGCGCGAGCAGCGCCTCCAGGTCGGACTGCCGGCTGCCCAGTTCGCCCTCCAGCTCCACCACGTCGCTCAACTTGGTCGCCCGGTCCATCAGTTCGCGGATTCGGGCCACACTCGCCCGCTGCGACCTGACGCGACTGTCGACGTCGACGACCTGGTCGGTGACGTCCTCGGCCTTGGAGGTGCGCTCGAGGAGCCTGCCGGTGCCCTGGAGTTCGGTCAGGACCTCGTCGTACTTCTCGGTCGGCACACGCAGCACCACGCGCGTGTGCTCGTGTCCCCGCGGGTCCCGCGTGGTGGTCTCGTCGCCGACGTAGCCGCCCGCGTTCTCCGTGGCGGTGCGGGCCTCGTCGAGGGCCTTCGGCACGTCGCGGACCTGGACGGTGAGGGAGGCGGTCCGGATGATGTCGCTCCCGGTGAGCTTCGGCGTCCGCTTCGCCGCGGCACCGGACGCGTCCCTCTGGCCGCCGGGAGCGGAGCCCTTGGCCTCACTCCTCGCGGCCCCGTCGGCGGCGGAGCCCCCGGAGTCGCTCCCGGCACCGCTGCATCCGGTCAGCGCGAGCGCCGCGGCCAGCAGGATGCCGGCCACGGCCCGGACAGGTCGTACGGAACGTCGTGCGCGCATGCGGGTCCACCCCCGAGGGTCGGTGACGATGACGCTCCTTCGACGCCGCAAGGGCCCGGGACGTTGGCGGGCGCGGGTCCCGATGCGGTCACGGTCGGGACTCGTCAGGGCCACATGGCCCTCGCGTGGGTGTCGGTGGCGTCTGAGAGGGTGGAGCACATGAGTGGATCACCTCCGGCCGAGGGCCGGGTCGTCGTCATCGGAGCCGGGATCGCGGGCCTGGCGGCCGCCCACCGGCTGCTGCAGCGGGGCGCGCGGGTGACCGTGCTGGAGGCCTCGGACCGGGTCGGCGGCAAGCTGCTGCCCGGCGAGATCGCCGGCGCCCGCGTCGACCTCGGCGCCGAGTCGATGCTGGCCCGCAGGCCGGAGGCGGTCGGCCTGGCCCGCGAGGTGGGCCTCACCGACCGGCTGCGGCCGCCGGCCACCGCGACGGCCTTTCTGTGGACCCGCGGCGCCCTGCGCCCCATGCCCAAGGGGCACGTCATGGGCGTCCCCGGCACGGCGTCCGCCCTCACCGGCGTTCTGTCCGACGAGGGCCTGGCCCGTATCGAGCGCGACGCCGAACTGCCGCGCACGGAGGTCGGCGACGACGTGGCGGTCGGGGAGTACGTGGCCGAACGGCTGGGCCGCGAGGTCGTCGACCGCCTCGTCGAACCCCTCCTCGGCGGCGTGTACGCGGGCGACGCCTACCGCATCTCCATGCGCTCCGCCGTCCCGCAGCTCTTCCAGATCGCCAAGACCCACACCTCGCTGACCGAGGGCGTGCGCGAGATCCAGGCGAAGGCGGCGGCCGCTCAGCAGACCGGGCCGGTGTTCATGGGCATCACCGGCGGCATCGGCACCCTGCCGCTCGCCGTCGCCGACGCGGTGCGCGCGCGGGGCGGCGAGATCCTCACCGGGACCCCGGTGACCGAGCTGCGCCGCGAGGCGTCCGGCGGCTGGCGGGTCGCCGCCGGGGACCGCGTCCTGCGGGCCGACGCCGTGATCGTCGCCGTACCCGCCCCGGCCGCCGCCCGTCTGCTGCGCCCCGAGGCACCCGAGGCGGCCGCCGAGCTCGCCGCCGTCGAGTACGCGTCGATGGCGCTGGTCACCCTCGCCTACCGCCGCGCCGACATCTCCCTCCCCGACGGCAGCAGCGGTTTCCTCGTGCCGCCCGTCGACGGCCACACCGTCAAGGCGTCCACCTTCGCCTCCCAGAAGTGGGGCTGGATCGCCGAGGAGAACCCGGACGTCGTCGTCGTGCGCACGTCCGTCGGCCGCTACGGCGAGACGGAGATCCTCCAGCGCGACGACGCGGGCCTGGTGGAGGTCTCCCGCCACGACCTGAGGGCGGCCACCGGCCTGGACGCCACCCCCGTCGAGACGCGCGTCACCCGCTGGATGGACGGCCTGCCCCAGTACCCGGTCGGCCACCACGCGCGCGTGGCCCGCGTCCGCGAGCACCTCGGCAAGCTGCCCGGCCTCGCCGTGTGCGGCGCGCAGTACGACGGCGTCGGCATCCCGGCCTGCATCGCGAGCGCGTACGCGGCCGTGGACCAGCTCGACGGAGACCTGGGCGGTGTGCAGGAGCTCACCGCCAACCCGGTGCAGTCTCTGCACGGAGGAGCGGGAGAATGAAGGACATGAGTGACGACGCCCCCACCACCGAGGCCGCGCGTATCCCGAACAAGGGCAAGCTGGCCAAGGACCTCAACGAGGTCATCCGCTACACCCTGTGGTCCGTCTTCAAGCTGAAGGACGTCCTCCCCGAGGACCGCGCGGGCTACGCCGACGAGGTCCAGGAGCTGTTCGACCAGCTCGCCGCGAAGGACGTGACGATCCGCGGCACGTACGACCTCTCCGGCCTGCGCGCCGACGCCGACCTCATGATCTGGTGGCACGCGGAGACCAGCGACCAGCTCCAGGAGGCGTACAACCTCTTCCGCCGCACGAAGCTGGGCCGCGCGCTGGAGCCGGTCTGGTCGAACATGGCGCTGCACCGCCCCGCCGAGTTCAACCGCTCGCACATCCCGGCGTTCCTCGCCGACGAGACGCCGCGCAACTACATCAGCGTCTACCCCTTCGTGCGCAGCTACGACTGGTACCTGCTGCCCGACGAGGACCGCCGCCGCATGCTCGCCGACCACGGCAAGATGGCCCGCGGCTACCCGGACGTCCGCGCCAACACGGTCGCCTCGTTCTCCCTCGGCGACTACGAGTGGATCCTCGCCTTCGAGGCCGACGAGCTGTACCGCATCGTCGACCTCATGCGCCATCTGCGCGGCTCCGAGGCCCGCATGCACGTCCGCGAGGAGATCCCGTTCTACACGGGCCGCCGCAAGGACGTCGCGGAGCTGATCGCGGGCCTCGCCTGATCAGCGGACGGGCCGCAGGGCCGCCTTCCGGGCGGGGTCGACCGGCTCCGGCTCCCGGTGCGGTGCGCAGGCCGCGCGCCGCACCGGCAGCCGGCCCTCCAGCAGATACGCGTCCAGGTAGGCGTTGACGCACCGGTTGGGGCCGCCCGCGACCCCGTGCGACCCCGCGTCCCGCTCGGTCACCAGCACCGACCCCGACAGCCGCCGGTGCAGCTCCCGCGCCCCCTCGTACGGCGCGGCCGCGTCCCGCTCGGCCGACAGGATCAGCGTCGGCGGCAGCTCGCCGGGACCGGTCCGCACGTCGACCGGCCGCTGCCGAGGAGCCTGCCAGTACGCGCACGGCAGGTTCGTCCACACGTTGTCCCAGGTCTCGAACGGCGCCACACGCGCCAGCCGCGTGTTGTCGCGGTCCCAGACGCTGAAGTCCGTCGGCCAGGGCGCGTCGTTGCACTCGACGGCCGTGTACACCGCACTGGAGTTCTCCGCCTCCGCGGCCGCCTCCCGCACGGGCGCCGCCTGCTGCACGAGCGGCTTCGGGTCGCCCTTGAGATACGCCGAGAGCGCCTCGGCCCGCTGCGGCCAGTAGTCGTCGAAGTACCCGGCCGTCAGGAAGGCCCCCCGCAGCTGCGCCGGCCCCACCTCGCCCCCGGCGGGCTCGGCGGCGAGCCGGGCGCTCGCCTTCTCGTAGCTGCGCTGCACCGCGGCGGCCGTGGCGCCCAGCCCGTACACGTCGTCGTGGCGGGCGATCCACTCCCGGAAGTCCTCCCAGCGCTCCTCGAACGCGGCCGACTGGGCGAGGTTGTCGTGGTACCAGACCCGCTCCGGGTGGGGGTCGACCGCCGAGTCGAACACCATGCGCCGCACGTGCGAGGGGAACAACGTGGCGTAGAGCGCGCCGAAGTACGTGCCGTACGACGCCCCCATGAACGTCAGCCGCTCCTCGCCCAGCGCCGCCCGCAGCACGTCCAGGTCGCGCGCGTTGTTCAGCGAGTTGTAGAACCGCAGCGCGCTCCCCGTGCGCTGCGCGCAGCCGCGCGCGTACGCCTTCGCCCGCGCGATGCGCTCCTTCTTGTACGAGGCGTCGGGGTGGGTCGGCGACGGCGACGGCCCCTTGAAGAAGCGCTTGGGGTCCTGGCAGGACAGCGGGGCCGAGCGGCCCACACCGCGCGGGGAGTAGCCGACGAGGTCGTAGGCGGCCGCGAGGCGCTTCCACTGCGGCATGAAGCCGACCAGCGGGAAGTACAGTCCGTCGCCGCCGGGGCCGCCCGGGTTGTAGACCAGCGCGCCCTGCCGGGGCACCCGCCGCTTGCTGTTGTGCGGGTCCTTGTGCGTCGCCCGGACCCGGCTGACCATCAGCTTGATCTGCCTGCCGTCCGGGTGCGCGTAGTCCAGCGGTACCGACACCGAGCCGCACTCCAGGGCGCCCGGCGTGTCCTGGGCGTCGGAGCACTTGCCGAAGTCGACCCCGGCGGCCAGGGCCCGGGCGGCGGCCACCGCCGTGCCGCTGCGCTCGGCCAGACCCGGGGCGGCGGACGCGCCGCCTGCCGGGGCGGCGGTGAGGGTGGTCAGGAGCAAGGACCCGGCGGCCGAGTAGAGGGCGGCTGATCGCATCGCGTATCCCTTCGGTGCACGGCGGCGACAAAAGGGATGTTTCGTTCGGTGCTCGGTGAAGGCAAGCACCGCCCGGCCGGTGTCGGCCCCAATGACCCCCGTGCGCCCCCGGCGCGCGGTGCACGCGGGGGCGCGGGGCTCCTAGGGCTGGTCCCGGTGGGTGAAGGCGGCCCGCAGGTCCGGCTCGCCGATCGCGCGCACCCCGCGTACGGCGACGCGGGTGAGGTAGGTGCGGTCGTCGCCGCCGGCTCGCCGGGCGAGGGTGCCCAGCAGCCGCTGTCCGGCCGGGGAGGCCCACCGCGAGTAGGGGTGGACCTCGACCCGGGCTATGGCCAGGCAGCTCAGCGTCAGGGCGAGCGGCAGCGCGAACCACAGGGCGACCAGCCCGCGGGGCATGTCGGGCTGAGCGGGCACCAGCAGCGCGATCGCGCCCAGCCCGAGGACGGTTAGCGCGGCGAGCCGTACCTGGCGCACTCCGGAGGCGACCGTGGTGCGGTCGCCCGCGGGCACGGCGAGACCGGCGTCGACCAGCCGCTCGCCGAGGTCGCCCACGGCGTCCGCGCAGGCCGCGCGGGCCCGCACCGGGGCGATGCGGCTCTGCCCCTCCGGCCCGATGGCCCCGATGACGGACTGCTCGATGTCGTCGCGCCCCTGCGGGTCGACGACCGTCGCCCAGCCGGTGTGTGCGAGCAGCAGTCGGCGTTGCCGGGCCATGGAGACCATCGTCAGATCGGCGACCCGGCGGGGGCCGCCGGACAGGAACGCGGCTTCGTACAGCGTCAGATCGTGCTGGGACGCATCCGTGGCGTCGGCCGCGGCGCGGACGGCGGCCAGGCACAGCCGCGTGCACGCGGTCCCCGCGACGGCCCAGGCCAGCAGCAGGAGAAGGACCCAGAACATGCCGCGTTTCTATGCCAAGGGCCTCACCGAACGCCATGCCCCGTTCACGATACGGACGGAGTGTTGTCTGTACGTGACGTTCCGTTTGTCCGGAAGCGCGCTACTGCGGCGGCGGCGGACTGGACTCGGCCGGCGGCAGCGTGTACGTCGGCGTGAGCGGGGCGGCCGGGACCGGGTCCGCGGTCGGACCGGGCGGGGCCGGCGAGGGGGTGAGCGGGGCCGTGCTCGCCGAGGCCATGTCCCGGGCCAGTGCGTCCCAGTCGACGTACCCGGTGGCCTCCAGGGCCCTGATGTGGTCCAGGACGGTCGTGTTGGCGTCGTCGGCCAGGGAGCGCACGAGCGTGTTGCGGGTGGTGGCGCGCACCTCGGCGACGAGCGAGAAGACCTTGCCGTGCGCCAGCCGCGCGATGTTGACGAAGTCGCGGTCGTAGTCCGTGCCCTGTGCCGCGCTCAGGGTCTGGAGCCACTGCTTCTGCTGGTCGGTGGGCTGGTCGGGCAGCTGCAGCCCGAGCTTGCCGGCGACGTCCCGGACCTGCTGGTCGAGGGCGGTGTGCCCCTCGACCAGGTGCTCCCCGGCCGTCCGTACGGCCTGGGTGGTGCCCTTCTGCTGCGCCTGCTGGCCGGCGGGCAGCTCCCACAGACCGGCCAGCCGGACCTTCGTGACGAAGTCCCGGTCGAGCCCGGACAGCGGTCCGTAGCTCGTGGCGACGGTCTGGTCGCTGAGCACGTTCACGCCGGTGCCCGAACGGTCGGCGTAGGAGAAGATCGGGAAGATCAGGGCCAGCAGCGTCGCCGTCAGGCCGACGACGATGACGCCGGTGCCACTGACGATGCCTCGGCCCCTGAGGGGCGGTCGCGGTCGCATGGTGCCTCCTGGTACGGCACCGCACGCTGGGCGGTTTCGGGTGCGGGACTGGCAGGCATGTTACTGCGCAGTCCTGGGCGACCGCTGCGGGGTCACCGGTGCTGCAGCACCCTCCGCGCGGCCCGCACCGCCCGGACCACGGGTTTGCGCGAGCGCGGCGCCGGCCCGGACCGTTCCAGCCACCACGCGCGCAGTTCCCGCCGCGCAGGGCCCTGGGGCAGGGCCTGCGAGGCGAGCAGGTGCTCGGCGAAGTCCAGCGCGTCGCGCCGATATCCGCCGCTCATCGGGTGCCCGTGGGCGTACGCCAGGAAGAGGTCCCGGTACGCCGTGCCGAGGATCACCGGCAACTCGGGCGCGATCTTCCCCACCACATCGGCCCGCTTCCCGGCGAGCGCCCGTGCCTGGACCCCAGCCGCACCCCGTCGAAGCCCTCCGGCACCGGCGTCCCGGAGACCAGCGAGGACAGCAGCGCGGTCTGCGCGAGCGCGAGCCGCTGCCGGGCGGGCTCGGTCGGCTCCCCGGAGGCCGTCGCCCGCAGCCCCTCCGCGGCCCCCGCCGCCCGAGCGGCCCCCCGTGCCGCCGCCCCCTTCTCCAGCGCCCCCCGGACGGCCTCCAGCTCCCGCTCCAGCTCGGCCGGTTCCGGGAAGTTCTCGTCCCTCTCCAGCAGCACGCCGGGCGGCGAGACGCGCGAGGCCAGGTCGGCCAGCACGTCCAGGACCGGCTGCGGGACGGGATGGGCGTGGCTGTCGTGCCAGACGCCGTCCCGTTCGAAGCCGCCCGCCACATGGACGTAGGCGATGGACTCCAGGGGCAGCTCGGCGAGCGCCTTGGCCGGGTCCTCGCCGCGGTTGACGTGGTTGGTGTGCAGGTTGGCCACGTCGATCAGGAGCCGCACGCCGGTGCGGTCGGCCAGTTCGTACAGGAACTGCCCCTCGGTCATCTCCTCGCCCGGCCAGCAGATCAGCGCGGCGATGTTCTCCACGGCGAGCGGCACCGGCAGCGCGTCCTGGGCGATACGGATGTTCTCGCACAGCACGTCGAGGGCGTCCCGGGTGCGGGGCACGGGCAGCAGGTGCCCGGCCTCCAGCAGGGGAGAGGCGGTGCGGGCGCCGCCGGCCCGGACGAAGGCGATGTGCTCGGTGACCAGCGGGGCCCCCAGGGCCTGGACGCGGTCGGCGAGCGCCGCGAGGCGACCGGCGTCGGGCCGCTCCGCCCCGCCCAGGCCGAGCGAGACACCGTGCGGGATCACGGTCACCCCGCGCTCGCGCAGCCGCCCGAGCGACTCCGGCAGATGGCCCGGGCACACGTTCTCGGCCACGACCTCGACCCAGTCGATGCCGGGCATCGACTCCACCGCGCCGGCGATCTCCGGCCGCCATCCGATGCCCGTCCCCAGTCGCTCCATGGTCTTCCCCTCCCTGCCGTCTCCCCGCGAGAACGTGACGGGGGTATGGCCCCGGCGCCCGCGCCCGAACCGCGCGCCGCTCACCTTCAGAGCAACATTTGAGGTTCGCGGACGGACGGGCCCCGGTGGCAGGCGAAGTCGAGGCGGTTACCGGGTGCGCAGCGCCGGATGATCGGCGACCACCGTGCACGACCCGGGCGCGATCTCCGTGAACCCCGCGTCCCGTACCAACGGCAGCCCGCTGCCGGTCAGTTCGCGCCAGCGCCCAGGCTCAGCGGTCCGCACGGCCAGCGGGAACCCGGCGTCACGCCAGGCGGCCCGCTCCTCGTCCGACAGCCCCCACCAGGCCAGTTGGGCCCCGTGTCCCGCCTGGGCCATCGCCTTCCCGGCCGACATGCCGAGCTCGGGGTTCATCCACAGCACCGGCACCCCCGGCTCGGCCGCCAACACCGGCTCCGGATCGTCGAGTTCGGTGCCGGACACCTGCAGCCTGGCCAGGTCCTTCGGCCAGCCGTCGAGCGGTACCGGCGGGAACACCCGCACCTCGGCCGACTTCCCGGCGACGGTGATCCCCTCCAGCGTCTCGGCCCGCCGCCACTCCGCCCCGCGGGCCCGCCGCACGACCTTGCGGATGCGGGCGTCCTGCCAGTCCCGCATGACCTGGGCCCACTCGCCGTCGCCGGCCGACCGCTCGTCGGCGAGCATCACGAGCACGGCCCGCGCGGCGGTCTCCAGCGCGTCGGTACGAGCCGGAGGCGCGGCCTTCTCCACCCGTACCACAAGGGGCAGCACGAACTGCGGCGCCTCGTCACGGGGGGTGCGCTCGGACCGGAAGGGACTGTCACTCGTCGACGTGTGGCTCACATCCGCCCACCCTAAGGGGGCGGCCCACGCAGCCGCCCGGCAGGGCAAGATGCCCTCATGCGACGCGATCTACGGCTGCACGACGTCGGCCGCCGCTACGGCCTGCGCGGCCCCTGGGTCCTGCGCGGCCTGAACCTGACCATCGCCCCCGGAACCCTCACCCGCATCGAAGGCCCCAACGGCACCGGCAAGTCCACCCTCCTCCGTCTCCTCGCCGGCATCGACAGCCCCACCGAGGGCCGCGTCACCGGCCGCCCCCGCACCGCGTACGTCCCCGAACGCTTCCCGGCGTCCCTGCCCTTCACCCCGCTCGGCTACCTCACCCACCTCGGCGCGGTGCACGGACTGTCCCGCGCCTCGGCCGAGCGGGCGGCGGCCGTCCACCTGGAGCGCTTCGGCGCGGGCGCGTACGCCCACACCCCCATGGCCCGGCTCTCCAAGGGAAGCAGCCAGAAGGTCGCCGTGGCCCAGGCCCTGCTCGCCGAGCCGGAGCTCCTCGTTCTCGACGAGGCATGGACCGGCCTGGACGTCGACGCCCGCGAGGAGCTGGAACGGGCGGTGGCCGAGCGGACCGAGGCCGGCGGTGCCGTCGTCTTCGTCGACCACGATCCGCACCGCCTCGCGGGGACGCCCGAGACGACGTACACCGTGCGCGACGGCGGTCTGGAACGCCGTGTCCGGCAGGACGGCACCGGCTCCGGCGCCCGGACGGACATCGAGGTGCAGGGTCCACCGCCCGCGCACCCCCTCGCGACCGTCACCGAGACCGCGCCCGGCCGCCACCGGCTCAGCGTCCCCGCGTCCCACTCGGACGTCGTGCTGCGCACCCTGCTGACGGCCCGTCCGCCGTGGCACGTGGTCAGCGTGCGCCCCCTCGGCGAGGACCCCGGCGAAGGCGACGAGAACGACGGCCCCGGCGAAGACGACGACCACGACAATGACAAGGACAGCGACGGATGACCGCCCTTCTCCGCTACCAGACGGCCCTTCTGCTGCGTTCCCAGCGCTGGCTGCCACCGGTCGTCCTCTACGCGGCCTTCCTGGGCATCGGCGTGCAGAGCGGCCAGCCGGTCCTCGACTCCCTGGGTTACGCGGCCGCGGCCCTGCTCCCGGTCGCCGCCTGGCTGGTACGGATCTGCGTCGGCGTGGAGCCCGCCGCCGCGCGCGCGTGCGTCGCGGCCGCCGCAGGGCCCGGGCGGGCGCATCTGGCCCGGCTGCTCGTCGCCCTGGCCGCCGCGGCGGCGCTCGGCGCGGCCGCCGTCCTCGTCGTGACCCTGATCAGCGATCCCGTGAGCACCGACCACCGCACCCGGGTGGCCGTGCTGCCCGCCGCCGCGGCCGGCCTGCTCGCCGCCGCGGCCTGCGCGCTGCTCGGCACGGCCGTCGGGGCGCTCACCAACTGGCCGCTGCTGCGCTCACCGGGCCGGGCGGTCCCGGCGATGCTCCTGGCGGCGCTGACGTCGGTGGTGGCGACGGGCTCCCCGGCGCAGGCGGCGGTCAGCGGCCTGGTCACCGGCTCGCAGTCGGGAACGGTCCCGGTACCGCTGCTGCCGCTGGCCGCGGCGGCCGCCCTCGCGGCAGCGGCGACCGCGGCGGCCTGCGCCCTGGCGTCCCGCCGCTCACCCTGAACAGGCGCTCCGCTGGGCCTCCTGCCACTCGCACACGGGGCACAGCGTGACGCCCCTGTACGACTCCGCGTACTCCGTCGGCTCCCGGCACAGCACGCACTCCGCGTACGGCGGCCTGTCCGCCTTCGGCGGCCTCGTCGTGTCGCCGATCGCGCAGTAGCCGTCACCTTCGTCGCTCATGCCTCCAGCGTAAGCGGCTCACCTGCGCTCGCCCGCGGACCGGATCAGCTGGGAGACCTTCACGAACCGGTAGCCCTTCGCGCGCAGTTCGGGCACGATCGTGCGCACCGCCCGCTCGGTCGCCGGCGCCGCGCTGCGGGTGCAGTGCATGACGACGACCGAGCCCGGACGCACCCCCTCCAGCACCTGCCGGGCCACCGCGTCGGAGTCCGTGGCGAACGCGTCCCCGCTCACCACGTCCCACTGGACGGCGGTGACCCCGGTCGGGGTGAGCGCCTTCAGGGCCGCCCGGTCGTAGCACCCGCCAGGGAAGCGGAAGTAGGGCATCGCGTCCGTCACGCCGGCCCTGCGGAAGGCGGCGTACGCGCGCTCCACGTCCGCCCGCATGCGGTCCTCGGGCACGGTCGGCAGTCCGTAGCAGTCCCCGGTGAAGGCGTAGTGGCTGTAGGAGTGGTTGGCGATCTCGAAGAGCGGGTCCCGGTCGATGGACCGCGCCTGCAGCGGATACTCGTCGGCCCAGCGCCCCGTCATGAACACGGTCGCCGGCACCTTCAGCGCCCGCAGCGTCGCGATGAGCTGCGGATTGTCGAAGCGCTCCCCGCGTGCCGCCCGTGCGCCCTCGTCGGCGGTCATGTCGGCGTCGAAGGTGAGGGCGACCGTCCGGCCGTCGGTGCGGGGGCCGTTGCTGAAGACGGGGGTGAGACCGGTGGGGCCGGGGGCGAGCGTCGGGGGCCTGGAGGGGATGGCACGGGTCGCCGTGGGCGCCGGGTGGGCGGCACGGGGTGCGGCGGGTGCGCCGCAGGCGGTGAGCGCGGCGCCGAGCGCACAGGCGGCCGCAGCTCGTCGTACTCGAATGATCACCCTACGAACATAAAGGGATGAATCGTTCCCTTTGTGGACCGGTGCGGGCGTGCCGGGCCTCAAGCCCCCTTCTGCAGCCGCTCCCGGCACTCCTGAAGGTCAAAGTCCGGCTCCGGGTAGCGCGGGTCCAGTGCCTCCAGATGCTCCAGGAGCAACCGGGCGATCGCCCAGTCGCGGTACCACTTGCGGTCGGCCGGGATCACGTACCAGGGGGCGTACGGCGTCGAGCAGCGGTGCAGTGCGATCTCGTACGCCTCCTGGTAGGCGGGCCACAGCGCGCGGTCGTCGATGTCGCCGGGGCTGAACTTCCAGCGCTTGTCGGGGCGGTCCAGGCGCCGGAGCAGGCGGCGGCGCTGCTCCTCGTAGGAGATGTGCAGGAAGCACTTGACGACGGTGACGCGGTCGTCGACCAGGCGCTGCTCGAAGCGGTTGATCTCGTCGTAGCGGCGTTCGATCTCGTCACGGGGGACCAGCGCGCGGACGCGGGGGACGAGCACGTCCTCGTAGTGCGAGCGGTCGAAGGCGCCCAGTTCGCCCGGCCGGGGGAGTTCCTTCTCGATCCGCCACAGGAAGGGGTGCTCCCGCTCCTCCGGAGTGGGCGCACGGAAGCCCTTGACCCGGCAGCCGGCCGGGTTGAGCAGGCCCACCACGTGTTTGATCGTGCCGCCCTTGCCGCTGGTGTCCATGCCCTGCAGCACCAGCAGCACCCGGCGGCGGTCGCCGGTGAGGCCCGCCGCCCACAGGCGTTCCTGCAGCCCGGCGAGGCGCTTGCCGAGGCGTGCGGTGGCCGCGCGGCCCGCGGACTTGCCGCCGGGCCCGGCGGGGGCGGCCCGGGTGTCGTACGCCGCCAGGTCGATCGGTTCGCCGCGGGGCACCCGCAACAGCGCCTTGAGATCCGCCGTCGCGGCCTTCTGCCTCTTGCCGTCCTGGGACACGGGGCACCCCTTCCGGTCCGGTCTGACTCGATCCTGCGGCCTCGGTGGGCGGGTTGCCAGCGATCAGCGGCCGTAACGGCCCGTCAGGGTTCCCGCGGCCAGCACGTGGTCGGCCAGCGCGTGCTCGAGGTCGGCGGCCGAGGCACCGGCGGGCAGGCGGAGGGTGCGGTCGACGGCGTAGACCGAGAAGACGTAGTGGTGGGGGCTGCTCCGGGTGCCCTTGGGCGGGCAGGGGCCGCCGTACCCCCGCTTCCCGAAGCCGTTGCGGCCCTGTGTCGCGCCCGGGGGCACCTGACCGGCCGGCCAGCCGGCGCGCCTCGCGTCCGCGTTCCACACCAGCCAGTGCGTGAAGGCGCCGTGCGGGGCGTCGGGGTCCTGGACCAGGACCGCCAGGGTGGTGGCGCCGGCGGGGACACCGGAGAAGTCCAGCGCGGGGGAGACGTCCTCGCCGTCGCAGGTGTGGCGGCGCGGGACGGTGCCGCCGTCGGTGAAGGCGGGAGAGGACACCGAGATGCGGTGCGCGGCGCTGGGAGAGGGTACGGACGTACCGCCGCCGTCCCCGCAGGCCGACACGAGCCCGGTCACCGCCGCCAGGGCCATGAGCACGCGCCCGCGGCCCACGCCGCGCGGCACCCGTCACTTCTCCAGTCGAGGGTTCGGCGGGTGCTGTTCCTGGGCCCTCTCCAGGAAGCGGAGCAGCTCCACCGGGAAGGGCAGCACCAGTGTCGAGTTCTTCTCGGCGGCGACGGCGACGACCGTCTGCAGCAGCCGCAGCTGCAGCGCGGCGGGCTGCTCGGACATCTCCTTGGCGGCCTCGGCGAGTTTCTTGGAGGCCTGCAGTTCGGCGTCGGCGTTGATGATGCGGGCCCGACGCTCGCGGTCGGCCTCGGCCTGCCGGGCCATCGAGCGCTTCATCGACTCCGGCAGCGAGACGTCCTTGATCTCCACCCGGTCGATCTGCACGCCCCAGCCGATGGCCGGGCTGTCGATCATCAGCTCCAGGCCCTGGTTGAGCTTCTCCCGGTTGGAGAGCAGGTCGTCCAGGTCGCTCTTGCCGATGATCGAGCGCAGGGAGGTCTGCGCCATCTGCGAGACGGCGAACTTGTAGTCCTCGACGTTGACGAGCGCCGCCGCCGCGTCGACGACCTTGAAGTAGACGACGGCGTCCACACGCACGGTCACGTTGTCCCGGGTGATGCCCTCCTGGGCCGGGACCGGCAGCGTGACGATCTGCATGTTGACCTTGGCCAGCCGGTCCACGAACGGCACGATCATCGTGAACCCGGGGCTGCGCACCTCACCGCCGAGCCGCCCGAGCCGGAAGAGCACCCCGCGCTCGTACTGTTTGACCACGCGCGCCGCGGACGCCACGTAGACGAGGCCGGCGGTGCCCACCGCCACGGCGGCCGTCACCAGCTCAGGGACCATGGTGACCCCCTGTGTGAGAGGTCTTTCTGTCTGCCCCTGCCACGATATGCCCGATGACCGGTCCCGGGCCACGAGGGGCCCCGGACCGGCCGTCGGACGGTCATCCGGCCGTCGTCAAACGGAGGGTCATGCGGCCGTCGTCACGCGCACCGGCTCGGTCCCGGCCGAGCTGTGCCGCTCCGCCCAGTTCTCCAGGGCCGTGCGGCAGGCGTGGTCCAGGTGGTGCAGGCCGGAGAGGTCCAGCTCCACCGGGCGGTCCTGGGGCAGCGCCTCCAGGCTGTCGAGGATCTTCGGCAGCCGCAGGAAGGTGGCGTTGCCCGTCAGGTGGACCTGGACCGGGCCCGCGCCCTTGTCGACGATCTCGGTCCTGAGGTGCGAGGCCTCCCAGGCGGTCTTGGCCACGGACAGGGCCAGACCGATGAGCACGCCCTCGAACATGTTCACCGCGACGATCGACACGGCCGTGGCCACGAGGATCAGCGCCTCGCCCTTGTGGCCGCGCCACAGCGCCGTGATCTGGCGGAACGGGATCAGCTTCCAGCCCGCGTGGACCAGGATGCCGGCCAGGGCCGGGATGGGGACCAGCGCCAGGGCGGACGGCAGGGCGGCGGCGAACAGCAGGAGCCAGGCGCCGTGCAGCACCCGAGAGGCCTTCGTCCGCGCGCCCGCGGCGACGTTCGCGGAGCTGCGCACGATCACCGCGGTCATCGGCAGCGCGCCGAGCAGACCGCAGACCGTGTTGCCCACGCCCTGGGCGACCATCTCCTTGTCGTACTGGGTGCGCGGACCGTCGTGCAGCCGGTCCACGGCCGCCGCGCTGAACAGGCTCTCGGCCGAGGCGATCAACGTGAACGCCACGATGGTGCCCCAGACGGCCGGGGAGGCCAGCTCGCCGAAGGCGTCGGCGCCCGGCACCTGGACGACCCCGAACAGGCCCTCCACCTCGACGGTGGCGACCGGCAGCCCGAAGGCGAGCGTGGCGAGCGTGGCCAGGACCACCGCGGCCAGGGCGCCCGGCACGGACCGCACCGCCTTGGGCAGCCGCTTCCACAGCACGATGACGGCGATGGTGCCCGCTCCGATCGCGAGCGAGGCCAGGGCCTTGCTGCTGCCGAGCGCGTCGGCGAACGCCCCGGGCAGGCCCGCGATCTTGCCGATGCCGGTCTGCGGGGCCTTCAGCCCCGCCGCCGCGTAGATCTGCCCGGCGATGATCACCAGGCCGATGCCGCAGAGCATGCCCTCGACGACGGACACGGATATCGCCCGGAACCAGCGGCCTATCCTGAAGAAGCCCATGGCCAGCTGGAACAGGCCGGCCATCAGCACGATGACGCCGAGGGTGCCGACGCCGAACTCGCTGACGGCCTCGAAGACCAGCACGGTCAGACCGGCGGCCGGCCCGGAGACCTGGAGGCTGCTGCCGGGCAGGAACCCGGTGACGAGGCCGCCCACGATGCCGGTGACCAGGCCCAGTTCCGCCGGGACACCGGAGGCGACCGCCACGCCGACGCACAGGGGCACGGCGACCAGGAAGACGACTATGGAGGCGAGGAAGTCCTGCCTCAGATAGGGGTACTTGGTCGTCATCGCCGGCTCACAGGGCCTTGAAGGCGTCGGCGGCGGGGTCGTGCGCCAGGACGGCGCCGGTGTGGACCTCGTAGAACCAGGCGTGCAGGGTGAGGTCGCCGTCCGTCAGCTTCTTGTCGATGTAGGGGTACGAGCGCAGCCGCAGCAGCTGCGTCAGGACGTGGCTCTGGACCCCCTCGGCGACGGTCGGGTCCTCGGCCGCGCCCGAGGGGCGCGGGGTGGCGTGGGCGAGCCAGTCGCGCACCGCCGGTACGGCGTCCAGGTCGTCGCCGCGCACCAGGGCGCCGACGGCGCCGCAGTGCGAGTGTCCGCAGACCACGATGTCGCGGACGCCGAGGACCTCCACGGCGTATTCGATGGTGCAGGCCTCGCTGGTGGGGTGCTCGGAGGCGTACGGGGGCACGATGTTGCCCGCGGTGCGCAGCTCGAAGAGCTCGCCCGGGCGGGCGCCGGTGATCAGGGCCGGCACGACCCTGGAGTCGGAGCAGGTGATGAACAGCACCTGCGGGGACTGGCCTTCGGCGAGTCCGGCGAACTCCTCAGGGCGCTGTCCGAACGTACGGGCGTTGTCGATGAGGGGCTGCATGATGGTGGCGTCTCCTCCTGGCGCGCCGTGGGGGGCGCGTCGGTGTGGGCAGGACAGGGTGGGGGAACTGCTCTGTTCTGCTCGGCTCTCTCAGCAGCGGAAGACCTGAAGTGCCGCCGGAGAGGGGGATGTCGAGGGTCTCGACAGACGAAGGGCGCGCAGCGCGACCGGTTCGTGGCCGGACGCCGGGCCGTCGGCCAAAGGCCGGCGCTCGGGCTCCTCGGAGGCGCAGCCGGTGCTCGGGTGACGGTCGCGGGTGCGCAGGGGACCGGTGGGGCCACCGGAGGGATCGCAGTGGCGGACCGTCGCCGACTCGTCACGCAGCGCCTTGCCGGAGGGGTTGGTTCCGGGCAGATCCTTGGCCAGTGCGTGACGGGCCGTGTGCGCGGCTGCGAAGGAGGCGGTCGGCGCGAAGAACTGGAGGGCGAGCAGGAGTGCGGCGAACAGGGCCACCGCGGCCGAACGCGTCCTGCCTCGGAACATGCCCCTCCCTCCCCGCGCACCACGGCTTTTGCGTCGACCAAGGGATGGTCAACTACCGGTCAAGAAACACGTTAACCCTGCAAAGTTGTTTGCAGGGTTAACGCGACGTTTCCAGTGGAAGAGAGCCTGAAATGCGCTGCTGGGGTGGCGTGATCTAGTCGGTCGCGACGAGCCGCGCGCCGTCCCGGGCCAGGGACGTGAGCCGGGAGATCGCCCGGAAGTACTTCTTGCGGTAACCGCCGTTCAGCATCTCCTCGCTGAACAGCCGGTCGAAGGCCAGCCCCGAGGCCACGACGGGTACCTCGCGGTCGTAGAGCCGGTCCGCGAGCACGACGAGCCGCAGCGCCGTCGACTGGTCGGGCACCGGCTCGACACCGGTGAGGCAGACCGCCCTCAGGCCGTCGGTCAGGGCGCCGTAGCGGCTGGGGTGGACCCTGGCCAGATGGCCGAGAAGTCGCGGGAAGTCGTCGAGCGAGGCGCCCGCGGTGGCGTGGGCGGCCTGCGTCACCTGCTCCTCCGCGTACGGCGCCGGTGCCGCGGGCAGACCGCGGTGGCGGTAGTCCTCGCCGTCGATGCGCAGGGTGCGGAAGCGGGCGGACAGGCCCTGGATCTCGCGCAGGAAGTCGGCCGCCGCGAAGCGGCCTTCGCCGAGCTTGCCGGGCAGGGTGTTGGAGGTGGCGGCCAGGGCGACGCCCGCCTCGACCAGCTTGCCCAGCAGGGTGGAGACCAGGACGGTGTCGCCCGGGTCGTCGAGCTCGAACTCGTCGATGCACAGCAGCCGGTGGCCGGAGAGGGTCTGCACCGTCTTCTGGAAGCCGAGGGCGCCGACCAGGTTGGTCAGCTCCACGAAGGTGCCGAACGCCTTCAGCGCGGGCTCCGCCGGGGTGGCGTGCCACAGGGAGGCGAGCAGGTGGGTCTTGCCGACGCCGTAGCCGCCGTCGAGGTAGACCCCGCGGGGGCCGGCCGGCGCCTTGGGCGCCCTGGGCCTGCCGAGGCCGAGGAAGCCGCGCTTGCCGCCGCCGACCGCGTGCGCTCCGCCGAGCCCGGCCGCGAAGCCCTCCAGGACCCGCACCGCCTCGGTCTGGCTGGGCTGGTTCGGGTCCGGGATGTACGTGCTGAAGCGCACCGAGTCGAAGCGCGGCGGCGGCACCATCTCGGCCACCAGGCGGTCCGCGGGGACGTGCGGCTCACGGGCGCACAGGGACAGCGGGGCCGCGTCGGCTATCGCATCGATACCGGGAGCGGAAGGCATGGACGACACGGTTACCCATGCTAAGCGTCGTGGAACACTGCACGACATGCGACGCCTGTTCCCTGTGACCGACCAGACAGTGCCGACGGCCTCCGGCGGACGTGCCGGCGACCCGGACGACCGCGAGTGGAGCCTCGCCGAACTCGCCACCGCCTACGCCTACCCCGAGCCGTCGGCCGGCGGGCAGCGGGTGCCGTGGCTGCGGGCCAACATGGTCTCCACGCTCGACGGGGCGGCGCAGCACGACGGGAAGTCGCAGCCGATCTCCAACGCGACCGACATGCGGATCTTCGGGACGCTGCGGGCGCTGGCCGATGTCGTGGTCGTCGGTGCGGAAACCGTCCGTCAGGAGGGGTACCGGCCCGCCCGCGCGCGTGCGGAGTTCGCGGCCGCGCGCACGGCGGCCGGTCAGGCGCCGGCGCCCGCGATCGCCGTGGTCACCGCCAGCCTGGACCTGGACTTCTCGCTGCCGCTGTTCGCCTCGCCGCTGGTGCCCACCCTGGTCCTGACCGGCGCCGCGGCCGCTCCGGAGCGGGTGGTGGCGGCGGAGAAGGCCGGGGCGCGCGTGCTGATCGCCGGCGACGGCATGGGGGTCGAACCCGACCGCGCCGTGCGGGCCCTCGCCGAGCTGGGCCACACCCGGCTGCTGACCGAGGGCGGGCCGCGGCTGCTGGGCCAGCTGGTGGCCGCGGGCGTGCTGGACGAGCTCTGCGTGACCGTGTCGCCGATGCTCACGGCCGGCGACGCCCAGCGCATCGCGGGCGGTCCGTCGGTTCCGGTTCCGCAACGTTTCGCGCTGGTCTCCCTCTTGGAGGAAGAGGGGTTCCTGTACGGGCGCTACCAGCGCACCTGATATTGGTTCAGCGGTGCCGATGGTCCCGGAAACAGTGGAATCTACCGTTCCGCTTTGGTTCCGGCGGGCACACTGATTTTCGCAGTCCCCGTGACACGACGGGGCAGGATGGTTTCCGCAGAAGGGGCGCCCCGTTGTTCACAAGCGTATTGATGATCGAGAAGGCCCTGACGTCCGCAGATGTGGAGTTCGTCACCGGCTTGCACGGGGACGAACAGGTGCTCTTCCATGTGCTGCTCCAGCCCCGCGGCGATCAGGCGGACCGCCTGCTGCGGGCGATCGACGACGTGGCGCTGGGCGAGCTGGACGAGGCCGCCCGGGAACACGAGGTCCCCGAGGGCGAGGCCGCGCGGCCCTTCGGTGAGCGGGCCCTGGAGGTCTCCCTGCAGGCGCTGCGGGTCTCGGGCAGCGAGGCCGAGGGCCGGCTGATCGAGGACCACCCGCTGGACGCCCTGAAGACCCTGGTCGACGAGGTGAACGCGGACGAGGTGATCGTGCTCACCGACCCGCACTACGTGGAGGAGTTCTTCCACCGCGACTGGGCGTCGAGGGCGCGCCACAAGGTGGGGGTGCCGGTGCTGAAGCTGTTCTCGCACAGCAAGGCCTGAGGCCTCACCCGCCCGCCGGGACGGGTGCCATAGGGTTGGGTGGCTCACAGTCCGCCGTACCCCAGGAGACACCGCATGGCACCCGGCCTTCCCCTCGCCATGGACCGACCGCACTTCATCGGCATCGGCGGCGCCGGGATGTCGGGGATCGCGAAGATCCTGGCGCAGCGCGGGGCGAAGGTCGCCGGCAGCGACGCCAAGGACTCCGAGACCGCCGCGGCGCTGCGGGCGCTGGGCGTGACCGTGCACATCGGGCATGCGGCCGGGCACCTCGCCGACGACGCGAGCTGTGTCGTCGTGTCGTCGGCGATCCGCGAGGACAACCCGGAGCTGGCCCGCGCGGCCGAGCTGGGCGTCCCGGTCGTCCACCGGTCCGACGCGCTCGCCGCGCTGATGGAGAACCTGCGTCCGCTCGCCGTCGCCGGTACGCACGGCAAGACGACCACCACCTCGATGCTGGCGGTCTCCCTCTCCGAGCTCGGCCTCGACCCGTCGTACGCGATCGGCGGCGACCTGGACGCCCCCGGTTCCAACGCGCTGCACGGCGAGGGCGAGATCTTCGTCGCCGAGGCGGACGAATCGGACCGCAGCTTCCACAAGTACGCGCCCGAGGTCGCCATCGTCCTCAACGTGGAGCTCGACCACCACGCCAACTACGCGTCCATGGACGAGATCTACGAGTCCTTCGAGACGTTCGCCGGACGGATCGTGCCCGGCGGCACGCTGGTGATCAACGCCGATCACGAGGGCGCGCGGGAGCTGACCCGGCGGCTGGCCGGTTCGGTGCGGACCGTGACGTACGGCGACGCCGAGGACGCCGACGTCCGCGTGCTGGCGGTACGGGCGCAGGGACTCAAGAGCGAGGTCACCGTCCTGCTCGGCGGCGAGGAGCTGACCTTCACGGTCTCCGTGCCCGGCCGGCACTACGCGCACAACGCCGTGGCCGCCCTCGCCGCCGGCGTCGCACTGGGCGTCCCGGCCGCCGAGCTGGCGCCCGCGCTGGCCGCGTACACCGGTGTGAAGCGGCGGCTACAGCTCAAGGGCGAGGCGGCCGGCGTCCAGGTGATCGACTCCTACGCCCACCACCCGACCGAGATGGCGGCCGACCTGGAGGCCATGCGCGCGGCCGCAGGCGGCTCCCGCATCCTGGTCGTCTTCCAGCCCCACCTGTTCTCGCGGACGCAGGAGCTCGGCAAGGAGATGGGGCAGGCGCTCGCCCTCGCGGACGCCTCCGTGGTCCTCGACATCTACCCGGCCCGCGAGGACCCGATCCCCGGGGTGACGAGCGAGCTGATCATCGAGGCCGCGCGGGCCGCGGGCGCGGACGTGACGGCGGTCCACGACAAGGACGAGGTGCCGGCGGCGGTGGCGGGAATGGCGAAGGCCGGTGATCTCGTTCTCACCATGGGCGCGGGCGATGTCACCGACCTCGGCCCGCGCATTCTGGACCGTCTCGCCAAGTAAGGGGCTGAGCTTCATGTCGTACGACGTCGAAAAGCCGGACGAGCAGTGGCGTGCGGAGCTGACCCCGGCCGAGTACGCGGTCCTGCGGCAGGCCGCCACGGAGCCGGCGTTCACCGGTGAGTACACCGACGCCAAGACCAAGGGCGTCTACTCCTGCCGGGCCTGCGGCGCCGAACTGTTCACGTCCACCACCAAGTTCGAGTCGCACTGCGGCTGGCCGTCCTTCTACGACCCGAAGGACTCCGACGCGGTCGAGCTCATCGAGGACCGCTCGCACGGGATGGTGCGGACCGAGGTGCGCTGCGCGCGCTGCGGATCACATCTCGGGCACGTGTTCGAGGGTGAGGGGTATCCCACGCCCACGGACCAGCGGTACTGCATCAACTCCATCTCGCTGCGGCTGACGCCGGACGAGAGCTGAGATCACGGCCGGCGGCCGGGTGCCGACCCCGCCGCCGGCTCACGGCACCTTGCGCTGCGCCAGCACCGACAGCAGCAGCGCGCCCGGCAGCAGCGGCAGCCAGACCGTCAGGACGCGGTAGCCGATCACCGCCGTCGTGGCCGGCTCCACGGGGGCGCCGTACGCGCCGGAGAGCGTGAACACCCGGGCCGCGTCGACGGGCCGATGCCGCCGTGGGCCGGGACGGAACCGACCGCGGTGCTGGCGGCCAGGAACCCGAAGGCGACCTGCGCCCAGGTCAGCGGCAGACCCAGCGCGGCCCCCACACAGAAGATCACCGTCGCCTGGAGCACGGGTGCCGCCGCCGCGCCGCCCCACGGGGCGAGAACCCGGGCGGGACGGCGGTGCAGCGCCCGTACGTCCGTCAGCGCGGCACGGGCGCACTCAAGGACCGGGCGCCGCAGGGGCGGCACGGTCGTCGCCGGCACGACGCTCGTCACCCCGGCCAGCAGCACCCCCGACCCGACCAGCGTCGACGTGCGGCCGTCCGGCAGGAGGGCGCCGAGGCGCAGCAGCCGGGCGAGGTCATCAGGAAGGCGAGCAGCACCAGCGTCTTCGCGACCGGCCGCACCAGCGAGCAGAGGGCCAGTGAGGCGGTCGCGCGGGCGAGCGGGACGCCCTGGCCGCGCAGGAAGCGCAGGGTGACGGCGTGGGCTCCGAGGCTCGTCGGCAGGACGTGGTCGGCGGCGCCGGCGGCGAACTGCGAGGCGATCAGCAGCCGAGGCGGTCGCGCGGGCGAGCGGGACGCCCTGGCCGCGCAGGAAGCGCAGGGTGACGGCGTGGGCTCCGAGGCTCGTCGGCAGGACGTGGTCGGCGGCGCCGGCGGCGAACTGCGAGGCGATCAGATGCCCCGTCGGAGCCGCTCGGGCAGCGCACCCTGCCGTACGCACGCGGCCGGCAGCCAGGTCAGACAGGTGAAGAACAGCGCGGCCAGCATCCACCCCGGGTCGGCGGACCCGAGCCGCACGGTGCCGTCGGACACGGTCCGCCAGTCCACCGCCGCCCAGACCCCGAGCAGGACAGGGGGCAGCAGGACGAGCAGGCGGCGGAGCAGGCGGCGGGGGGCGGGGAGGAGGCCGGTGAGGGCAACGGGGAAGACGGCGGCCGGAGCGAGGGCGGGGGTGGCGAGCAGTCCGCGGGGTTCGTCGAGCGGCGGTGGGGGCACGGCGCACGTCGTCCTTTCACGTCGGCCCCGGACCGCGGCGCGGCACGGGGCGTGGCGGGGGCGAGGCGGAGGGGACGGCGGGACCGTTCCCTCCCGGCGTGACGGGGTGGTGTCCGGGAGCCTGAGCGGGGCGGGCGAATCAGCGACGCCGCAGACATGGCGGACATGGCGGACAGGGGGGACACTGGCCGAGGACGGCCCGCCCCGTGAATCAATCATCCAATTAAGGGTTGACTTCTGGATGATTGAGTCAGAAGAATTCTAGAGGTGAGCTCCGCGCACATCTTCGAGACCCAGCCCCCGTCTCCCGTCTCCTCCGAGCTGGACGAGGCGGTGCACCGCTGCCTCGTCGCCGGTTTCGAAGGCACCACGACCTTCCCCGACACCCTCAAGCGGCTCATCGACCGCGGGCTCGGCGGAGTCATCCTCTTCACCCGCAACGTCCGCGACGCGGAGCAGGTCCGCGAGCTGACCGACGCACTGCGGGCGATCCGGCCCGACCTGCTCGTCGCGATCGACAACGAGGGCGGCGGCATCGGCCACCTGGTCACCGCGGGCGCCCCCGACGTCCCCGGCTCCTACGCCCTCGGCGTCGTCGACGACCCGAACCTCACCGCCCGCTGCGCGGACGCCCTCGCCGGTCACCTCGCCACCCTCGGCGTCACCGCCTCCTACGCCCCCGTCGCCGACCTCCAGCACCATGCGCGTAACCCCCTCGTGCGCACCCGCTCCTTCGGCGCCGACCCCGAACTCGCCGCCCGCCACCTGCGGGCCTGGATCGCCGCCACCGAGGCCCGGTCCATCGCCTCCTGCGCCAAGCACTTCCCCGGCCACGGCGGCACCGAGACCGACAGCCACCACGACATCGCCGTCGACCCGCGGCCGTACGGCGAACTGCTCACCGATCTCGAACCGTTCCGCGCGGCCGTCGCCGCCGGTGTGCCGATGCTGATGAGCGCCCACGTCGTCTACCCGGCGCTCGACACCAACCGCCCCGCCACCCTCAGCCGCCGCATCCTCGGCGACATCCTCCGCCTCGACCTCGGTTTCGAAGGCGTCCTGGTCAGTGACGCGCTGGAGATGAAGGCGATCGCCGACCGTTACGGCGAGGCGGCCGGCGCCCGGATCGCGCTCGCCGCGGGCGCGGACCAGGTCGTCGTGGCCGTACCGGACCTGGAGGTCTCGCTCGGCTGCCGCGACGAGGTCCTGGACGCGGTGCGCTCGGGCCGGCTGACCGAGGAGCGGATCATGGAGGCGGCCGGCCGGGTGCGGCGGCTCGCCGAGCGGTACGCGAAGCCGGTCGCCGGACCGGTCGCCGCCTGGGACGCCGGGGCCGGCGCGGAGGCGGCCCGCCGCGCGGTACGGGCCCGGGGCGTGCCGTCCCCGGTGCCCGGCGCCCACCTCGTCGACCTCTTCCCGCCGCCGCATCCCGCCCTCAACTGGGGCGGCGAGGACCTGCTGAGCGAGCTGCGGCAGGCCGACCCCACGGCGGGCGGCACCGCGGTCAGTGGGGAGCCGGCCGACCCCGCCGCCCTCGCCGACGGCATCCTGCGCATCTCGGCCAGGGCGCCGCTGGTCGTGGCCACGTGCGACGCCGGGCTGCACCCCTGGCAGGCCCGGCTGCGCGACGCCCTGCTGGCCCGGCGTCCGGACGCGATGCGGGTGGACACCGGGCTGCCGGAGGGCGGCGCCCTCTGCTCCTACGGGCGGGGACGGGTCAACCTGCGGGCCGTGGCCGAGGTGCTGGCCGGCGTCTGAGGTCGGCCCGTCAGGGCAGCCGTACGATCCTGTCGATGCCCCGCGCCGCCAAGTGACCGGCGTCGTCCGCCCGTCGGCGAGCACCACCGCCGGACGGCCGCCCTCCGCACGCAGCCGCGTCCACGCCTCGAAGTCCACGTCGTGGGAGCACCACCACGTCACGCCCCACGGGCGCGCGCACTCGGCCGCGTTGAGGAGGGTGGCGCGGGCGAGGTGCGGGGCGTCGGCGGCCGGGATGTGGGGTTCCGGGGCGCCGGTCTCCTGGACCCGGACCGGGCGGGAGGGGGCGTCGGCGTACGCCTCGGCGAGCTCCGTGCCGTACTCGGCGAGGTGCAGCACCTCGAAGGAGCGGGGGCCCTAGCGGCGGGCGCAGTTCGCCGAGAACACCCACGGGTGGACGGTCGTCACATCGCCCTTGCGGGCCGAGGCCTCGGGGGTGAACGGGTGGTCGTCGCCGTACCAGGCCGCGTCGTACACGGAATGGGTGGCCAGCCGGCTTTCGCGCAGCCCCTCGCGGGCCGCCGCCAGCAGCGTGTCGAGGTAGTGGTCCACCTCCGCCGGTGTCACCGGGTTGTGCTCGACCAGGTTGTTGAGCTCGTTGCCGAGCTGCAGGCCGATGAGGTTCGGGCGGTCGGCCAGGGCGTGGCCGAGGGTGCGCAGCAGCCGTGCCTGGGCCTCGATCGCCTCGGGGTCGGTGAAGGCGTCGCGGTGGTGCCGGCCGCGGGTCCACTCGGGGTAGAAGTCGAAGCTCGACAGATGGCCCTGGACGCCGTCGGCCATGACGTCGAGGCCGGTCTCGGCCGCCAGGTCCACCAGGCGCAGGAGCTGGTCGACGGCGGCCGTGCGGATGAGGGTGCGGTTGGGCTGGAGCAGCGGCCACAGGTGGAAGACCCGGATGTGGTCGAGGCCGAGTGCGGGCGTCCGGGCGAGGTCCTCGCGGGCGTGTTCCGGGTCGAAGTCGTGCCAGGAGTGGAACCAGCCGCGGCGGGGCGTGTGGTTGACGCCGAAGCGGACTGCGGGGATGGGATCCTCCTCGGGCCGGGGCCGGTCCCCGGAACGGAGCGCGTCCGTCAGGGGACGGGTCTTGTCCTCGTTGAATGTATCAACCACCATGGCCGGTAATGAATAGCGATTTGAACCAAGCTGTGGGTGGGGCGGCACCGGAGCCGGGCCCGGCAGAAGCTTCGAGCGGGGCGCGAGCGCTGGTGGTCGGCCTCGACGCCGGCGGCACCCGCACCCGTGCCGTGCTGGCCGACGCCGCCGACGGCCGCACCCTCGGCGAGGGCGCCGCCGGTCCGGGCAACGCCCTGACCGTCCCGCTGCCCCGGCTCACCGAGCACCTCGCCCAGGCCGTCGCCCGCGCCGTGCCGGAGTCCGCGCGAGGCGCCGTCGCCGCCGTGGCCGGCGGTTTCGCGGGCGCCACGGGCGCCGACGAGGCCGACCCCGGGCGGCGCAACGCCCTGACCGCCCTCACGACCGCCCTGCGCCGGCTGGATATCGCCACCGAACGGCTCACCGTCAGCAGCGACATCGAGGCCGCCTTCGCCTCCGCGCCCGGCGCACCGGCCGACGGGCTGGCCCTGGTCGCCGGCACGGGCGCGGTCGCGATGCGCATCGCCGACCGCCGCTGCGCGTTCACCGTCGACGGCGACGGCTGGCTCCTCGGCGACGACGGCAGCGGCTTCTGGATCGGCCGCGAGGCGGTGCGGGCCGCGCTGCGGATGGCCGACGGGCGGGGCGGCGGGACGGTGCTGGCGCGAGCGGTGGGACAGGCGCTGGGGCTGCCGGCACGGGTGCTGCCGGGGAGCGGTTCCGTGGGCCGTCGCGGCGCCGACGGCTCGTCCGCCTGTTCCGGGGCGGACGAGCCGTCGAACGGCGACTGGACGCGGGCCGCGCGCGAGGCCTACCGGGCGCATCTGCTGCCCGTCGTCATGGCCGAGGCGCCGACCCGGCTCGCGCGGCTGGCTCCGCTGGTGGCCGAGGCGGCCCGGGAGCGGGACACCCTCGCGCAGCAGATCCTCGACCGGGCGGCCGACCATCTGGCCGACGCCGTGCGGGCGTTGGCGCCACTGCCGGGGGAGCGACTCGTCGTCACCGGCGGCCTGCTCGGCCCCGACGGCCCGCTGACCGCCCCCCTCACCATCCGCCTGACCGCCCTCGGCCTCACCCTCGACCGGGTCACCGACGGCTGCGCGGGAGCGGTGTCCCTCGCCCGTCTCTCCCTCTGACCGCACCCCGAGAGGACCGGCCTCATGCCGACTCCCCAGCCCGCGGCCACCCGCGCGCCCGAGGACGGCCCCCGCTACCGCGACACTGCTGCGGGAGAGCTGGGGGTTCGAGGCGATCGCCGAGGTGCTGCTCGGGCGGGCCGAACCGGCCCGCCGGCTGCCCGTGTCCCTCCCACGTTCGGCGGCCCAACGCCCCGTGTTCTACAACCACAAGGACAGACGGTACGGCCGTCGAGGCGGGGCGGCCCGTAGTGGGAGGCCGTGTACGACAGCCCGTGGCAGAAGACGTGGCGCGGCTCGGCGCTCTCGTCGACGTAGCCGCCGTACTCGTTACCGTCGACGTCACCAACTCCGGTGACCGGCCCGGGCAACCATCTTTACGTCTCACTGGTGGTTCATCCATGCGACGCGGAGGGTGCGAAGGACGCGCGAGGGCTCACCTCGTCCGGCGCGACTTCACCGCGTGCTGCGGCGTGATGTGGTCGGTGAGCGCCAGGGAGGCGCTCGCGCGCTGGTAGGAGAGCTGGGCGACGCGGACGTACAGACAGTCGACGATCATCAGGACCGAGTGCCGGCCGCCGATGCTGCCGGTGCGGAAGCTGGTCTCCGAGGCGGCCGAGATCAGCCGGACGTCGGCGGCCCGGGCCAGCGGCGAACGCGGGTCGGTGGTGATGGCGACGGCCGTGGCGCCGCGCTCGCGGGCCATCTCGAACGGCTCCAGGGTCTCGCGGGTCGCGCCGGAGTGGGAGATCCCGATCGCCACGTCGGCCGGGGTGAGCAGGGCCGCGGAGGTGGCCGCCCCGTGCACCTCGGTCCAGCCGCGCACCGCGCAGCCGATGCGGAACAGCCGGGTCTCCGTCTCCTGCGCCACCGCGCCGCTGCCGCCGACGCCGTACACGTCGATGCGGCGGGCCTTGGCCAGCGCCTGGGCCGAGCGCTCCAGTGCGTCCAGGTCGATGCGGTCGACGGTCTGCTGGATCGCGCGCAGGTCCGCGCTGCCGACGATCTGGACGACCTTCTCCAGGCTGTCGTCCGGCGAGATCTCGGAGATGATCTCGGCGGAACCCCAGTCGGACGCCTCGCCCCGGCCGCGCTCCTGCGCCAGCTCGATCAGCAGGTGCTGGTAGGAGTCGAGGCCGATCGCCCGGCAGAAGCGGGTCACCGTCGCCTGCGAGGTCCCGGTGCGGCGGCCCAGCTCGGCGGCCGAGCAGTGGGTGACGGCCGCGGGGTCCGCCAGGATCAGCTCGCCGACCTTCCTCAGGGAGCCGGCCAGCCGCGGCAGCTCGGTGCGGATCAGTGTGGTGACGTCCGTCGAGGGCATGAGGAGAAGGTATCAGCCACCCCTGAGGGCATGATGTGAATACCAGGACCGGATCAAGGCCCCGATCACGTGGTTCACGCTGGCTCGTTGCCCGCCGCCCCGGCCGTGTGATCTATTGATTCACCAGCGGGTAGTACAGGGTGGTTCGATCCACCAGTGGGGAGTGTCGCGTGTCCGTCGAGTCTGTGAGCGCCGAGGGCTTCGCGCGGGAGAGCCTGGCCGTCCTGACGCGGATCACCGCCTCCGGGCGTGAGGAGGTCGCGGGCGCCGCCGGGCTCATCGCCGACTGCGTGCGCTCCGAGGGCGTGATCCAGGCCTTCGGCACCGGCCACTCCCAGGCCATCGTCCTCGAACTCGCCGGACGCGCGGGCGGGTTGGTGCCCACCAACCGCCTGAGCATCGCCGACCTCGTGCTCTACGGCGGCGAGGACCCCGCTGTCCTCGACGACCCGCTCCTGGAGCGCAGGGCGGGGGTGGCCGAGCGGCTGTACGGCCTCGCCGCGCCACGCCCCCAGGACCTGTTCGTGATCATCTCCAACTCGGGCGTCAACAACGTCGTCGTGGAGACGGCGCTGCTCGCCAAGGAGCACGGGCACCCGCTGCTGGCCATCACCTCGCTCAGCCACACCCGGGCCGTCCCGGCCGGACACGCCAGTGGCAGGAAGCTCGCCGACATCGCCGACGTCGTGCTCGACAACCGGGCGCCGCGCGGGGACGCGCTGCTGGAACTGCCCGACGGCGGCTCGGTGTGCGCGCTGTCCACCCTGACCGGTGTGATGCTGGTGCAGATGGCGGTGGCCGAGGCGTCCAGGATGCTGCTCGACGCCGGGGAGCGGCCGCCGGTGTACGTCTCGGCCAACGTGCCCGGCGGCTTCGAGGGCAACCTGGAACTGGAGAAGCGGTACGCCGGCCGGATCAGGCGCACCGCCGGTTAGCCGGGTGAGCGGCCTTCCTCCCTCCCCGTGGGGGTCCCGCCCCACAAGTGTCGGTGTTGTGGCGTGGGTCACACCAGGTCTAGGGTGAAAGCGCTTGGAGGCCCCGCCGGGGCGCGCCGATCGGCGGCGCGCGACCGGACCGGCTCCGGGCGAGGGAAGTGATCTCGTTGTCCGTCCCCTGGGACGACATCGGCGGGCTCGTCGATGCCCATGAACGATTCCTGGCCGGTGCGCTCGTCGAGGCGGACGTACGGGGCCCCGTGCTCGAGTCCTGGAAGCGGTGCCGCTCCGCGGGGCTCGAACCGGACCGGCTCCTCGTCCCCTACGCGCCCGACGTGCGTATGGACGAGCGGCTCCTGCGGGCGGCCGAGCCGGTGCTGCGGACGCTGACCGCCTCGCTGGCCGACGTGGGCATGGCCGTCGCGCTGTGCGACGCCCGGGGGCGCATGGTGCGGCGGTTCGGCGGCGACCGGCGGCTGCGCGACCGGCTCGACGCGGTCAGCTTCGCCCCCGGTTTCGACGCCTCCGAGCCGGTGGTCGGCACCAACGGCATCGGCACCGCCCTCGCCGAACGCGGCCCCGTCTACGTGGTCGGCCGCGAGCACTTCGCCGACTGCCTGCAGCCCTTCGCCTGCGCGGGCGCCCCCGTGCGCGATCCGCTCAGCGGGCGCATCGAGGCCGTCCTGGACCTGACCTGTCTGCGGGACGACGGCGACCCCACCATGGTGCGGCTGGTCCGCGAGGCCGCCCGCGACATCGAGGCCCCGGATGCTGGAGCAGGCGACGCGACGCGAACGGGCGCTGCTCGCCGCGTACCGGCGGGCCGGGCCGGCACCGGGCGGCATGGGGCGGCGGGACGAGCGCGGCGACGGGGACGGGGTCGCACTGGGCCGCATCGACCTCGCGTTCCTGCGGGAACGCGCCGAGGAACTGCTCGCCTCCCCGCGCCGGACGCTGGACGAGGTCGCGCTGCCGGGCGGCCGGGTGGCCACCCTGCTGCGGCGCCTGGTCCGCGGTGCGGACGGCGAGTTGGGAGTGGCGGTCGAGGCCCGTGTCTCCGGCGGGACGCGAGTGACGGGGCTGGGCGGGACGGCGGCCGCACCGGACACGGACGCCGGCGCAGGACCGTTGTCGGGTGCTGGTGCTGGTGCTGGTGCTGGTGCTGGTGCTGGTGCCGGTGTCGGTACCAGCGTGCGTGACAGTGCTGGTACCGGCGTCCGTGGCGAGATGCGCGCGCCCAAGGCGCCCGCCGTGTCCGCACGTCTGGTCACCACGTCCGTACCACCCACTCCCTCTGCCACCGCTCCTCCCGAGACCGTCGGGGACATCCTCGGCGGTGGCGGCAGCCGGCTGCTGCTGGTGGGGGAGCCCGGCGTCGGGCGGCTGGCCGTGCTCGCGCGCAGGCGGCTGGAGCTGCTGCACGAGGCCGGGGTGCGCATCGGCACCACCCTCGACGTGGCGCGCACCGCCGAGGAACTGACGGAGGTGACCGTCCCCCGGTTCGCCGACTTCGTCGCCGTGGACCTGCCCGACGCGGTGCTGCGGGGCGAGGAGCCCGGACCGCTCGGGGCGAAGACCCGGCTGCGCCGGGTGGCCCTGGGCGCCGTGCACGAGGAGTCCCATCTGTGGTCCGTGGGCGACGCCGTCGCGTACGTGGCGTCCACGCCGCAGGCCCGCTGCCTGGAGAGCGGACGGGCCGTGCTGGAACCCGTGCTCTCGGACTCGGGCGGCTGGCGGGCGCAGGACCCCTCGCGGCTGGAGCGGGCCCTCGCGGCCGGCATACACTCCCTGATCACCGTGCCGCTCCGGGCCCGCGGCGCGACCCTCGGCGCGGTCTCCTTCTACCGGTCAGAGAAGCCCGCCCCCTTCGAGGACGACGACCTCTCCCTCGCCCAGGAGCTGACGAGCCGCGCGGCGATCTGCATCGACAACGCCCGCCGCTACACCCGCGAGCACCACACCGCCCTCACGTTGCAGCGCAGCCTGCTGCCCAGGGGGCGGCCGGAGCAGAGCGCCGTCGAGGTCGCCCACCGCTACCTGCCCGCGCAGGCGGGCGTGGGCGGCGACTGGTTCGACGTGATCCCGCTGTCCGGCGCCCGGGTGGCGCTGGTCGTCGGGGACGTCGTCGGGCACGGCCTGCACGCGGCCGCCACCATGGGCCGGCTGCGCACCGCCGTGCACAACTTCTGCGCCCTGGACCTGCCGCCCGACGAACTCCTCACCCACCTCGACGACCTCGCCGGGCGCCTGGACCGGGGCGAGAGCTGGGCGGTGGAGGGCGGCCCGGCCGACTCCGGCATCGTCGGGGCGACCTGCCTCTACGCCGTCTACGATCCGGTGTCCCGGCGCTGCACCCTCACCCGCGCCGGGCACCCCCTGCCCGCGGTGGTACGGCCGGACGGCACCGTCGAGTTCGTGGACCTGCCCGCCGGTGCGCCCCTGGGCCTGGGCGGCATGCCCTTCGAGACCGTCGAGCTGGAGCTGGCCGAGGGCAGCCAACTGGTGCTCTACACCGACGGGTTGGTGGAGGACCGGCTCCGGGACATCGACGCCGGACTGGACCGGCTGCGCGCCGTCCTGGCCGTTCCCGAACGGGCCCCGGAGGAGACCTGCGAGGCCGTCCTCGACGCCCTGCTGCCGGCCCGGCCGACGGACGACGTGGCCCTCCTCGTAGCCCGCACCCATGTCCTCGGCCCGGACCGGGTCGCCCAGTGGGACCTGCCCAGCGACCCCGCGGTCGTCTCCCGCGCCCGCACCGCCGCCACCGAACAGCTCACCGCCTGGGGGCTGGACGACCTCGCCTTCACCACCGAACTGGTCGTCAGCGAACTGGTCACCAACGCCATCCGGCACGCCCACGGCCCCGTCCAGCTGCGCCTGTTGCGCGACCGCGCGCTGATCTGCGAGGTCTCCGACCGCTCCGGCACCTCCCCCCGCCTGCGCCGGGCCCGCAACGAGGACGAGGGCGGCCGCGGGCTGTTCCTGGCCGCCCGGCTCACCGAGCGATGGGGCACCCGGTACACGCCGGAGGGCAAGGTGATCTGGACGGAACAGCCGCTGCCCTGAGGCTCACCAGCCCGTCAGCAGCAGGTGGTTGACGAGCAGCGCCAGCACCGCCTGGGCCGCGAGCCAGACGCGCGGCCGGGGCAGCGCCGCGCACGCCGGAAGCAGCCAGAGCGCGAACGGCAGCCAGATGCGCTCCGTCTCCGCCTTGCTCATCCCGGACAGGTCGGCGACCAGCACGGCGAGGAGTGCGGCGGCCACGAGCGTGCCGAGGGGATCGGCACGCGACACCCACGTGCCGCCGAGGGCATCGGCGCGCGACACCCACGTACGGCGCAGGCCCGCCACCGTCGCCGGGCCGACGATGAACACCGTGCAGGCCAGGTTGGCCCACACCCAGTAGCCGTACGGCCTTACCCCGCCCGCTCCTTGGCGGTAGCGGGTGACCAACAGGCGGTACGCCTCCCACCAGTCGAAGCCCAGCGCGGTGAACACGACCGGGACGATGACGAGTCCGGCGAGGAGGAAGGGCAGGGGGCGGGTGCGGCGGTGGCCGAGGAGCAGGACGGCCGCCGCGAGCAGCGCGAACAGGGTGAGGCCGTAGGACAGATAGGCGGTCAGCCCGAACAGCAGGCCCGAGGCGAAGCCGGCCGCGGCCGGACGGCGGCCGGTGACCGCCAGCGCCAGGAACGCCACCGCCCAGGCGGCGACCGCGGTGAAGTACCCGTCGGCCGACGTGCCCACCCACACCGCACCCGGCATCAGCACCAGGAACGGCGCGGCGCGACGGGCGCGTTGCTCGTCGGCGAGCGCCCGCAGGGTGATCAGGACCGCCACCGCGGCGGTCGTACCGACCGTGATCACGAACGCGCCCGCCCAGCCGCCGCCGCGCAGGCCCCGCGTGGTCGAGGAGGACGAAGGTGAGGGTGGCGCCCGGCGGGTGGCCGGCGACATGGGCGGGCCAGTTGGCGGGCGCGTCGATCAGGATGTGGTGGTCGAAGTCCCGCAAGGCGCGCGGGATGTCGTGGAAGCGGTCGATCACCCGCAGGTACTCGTTGCGGGTCGTCAACTGCTCGGCGACGCCCCGGAACCAGCCGTCGACGAGCGCGAGCGACCACGTCCAGGCCAGGGACGCGCCCCACCCGGCCAGGAGCACGGCACGCCAGGGGAGGCGGGCGGCGAGCGCCGGGCCGTAGGCGACGGCCGCGACCGCCACGGCGAGCGCGGCCGGGGTGCCGGGGCCCACGTGCGGGTCCCAGGTCGCCAGGAGCGGCGGCCAGCCGACGCGGAGCGAGCCGTCACGATGCTCGATCGCGGTGCCGATCGTCACCGCCGCCAGGACGAGGAGCGCGGCCGCCGCGACGGCGTACAGATCGCGGCGCAGCGCACGGCGGGGAGGGTGCGGAGGAGGTGGGGACACGCCGACGACGCTAGGGCGCGCGGCGCCGTCCGGAGCGCTGACATGCGCGGACGTCAGAGTTTCGTCATGGTTCGCGAGCCCCTTCCCGGGGGCGCGCGGACCTACGGTCGGGGCATGGAACCGTCGCGTTTCTCTCCCTTCTCCCCCCGCTTCTGGCGCAGCCCGCTGCGGGGCCCCTGGCTCACCTCGGTGCTCGGTGTCGTCCTGCTCGTCGGGATCACCGTGCTGTTCGTGACCGGGCTGCTGTCCTACGCCGCGTACAACCCGGGCCTGTCCCCGGTGAACGACAAGACGCCGGACAAGGGCGTCCTCGGCTTCTACCTCTTCGCCTGGCCGACCCACCCGCACTGGCTGTACCGGCTCACCCAGGGCGTGCACGTCACCCTCGGCATCACCCTGATCCCCGTCCTGCTGGCCAAGCTGTGGTCGGTCGTGCCCAGGCTGTTCACGCTGCCGCCCGCCCGCTCCCTGGCCCACGCCCTGGAACGCCTCTCCCTGCTGCTGCTCGTCGGCGGCGGCCTGTTCGAGTTCGTCACCGGCGTGCTCAACGTCCAGCTGGACTACGTCTTCCCCGGCTCCTTCTACCCGCTGCACTTCTACGGCGCCTGGATCTTCTTCGCCGCGTTCGTCGCCCACGCCGTGCTGAAGACGCCGGCCGCCCTGCGCAATCTGCGGCGCATGCGGGAGGAGCGGGCCGAGCCGGCGGAGGGCGCCGAGCGCGCCGAGCCGACCGGGCTGACCGCCCCGGACCCGGACCCGGAGACCGTCTCCCGGCGCGGTGCGCTCGGCCTGGTCGGCGGCGGCTCGCTTCTGCTGTTCGCCACCACGGCCGGGCAGAGCTCCGACGCACTGCGCTGGACGGCGCTCTTCGCCCCGCACGGCCGCCGCGACCCGGGCTCCGGACCCGGCGGCTTCCAGATCAACAAGACCGCCGCCTACGCCGGGATCCGCCCCGCCGAGACCGCCGGCGACGCCTGGCGGCTGGTGGTGCGGGGGCGCGGCGGAACCGTCCGGCTCAGCCGGGCCGAGCTGCTTCACCTGCCCCTGCACAGCGCTGCGTTGCCCATCGCCTGCGTCGAGGGCTGGTCGACCTCCGACCAGTGGTGGCGTGGCGTACGGCTGCGGGACCTCGCCGCGCTCGTCGGCCATGACACCGATCCGCCGGACGTCCTCGTCGAGTCGCTGCAACGGCACGGCGCCTTCCGCCGGGCCGCCCTGCGGGCCAACCAGGTCGCCGACCCCCGCTCCCTGCTCGCCCTGTCCGTCAACGGCGAGGACCTCACCCCCGACCACGGCCACCCGGCGCGGATCATCGTGCCCGCGGCACCCGGTGTGCTCAACACCAAGTGGGTGGCCGAACTGACCTTCGGAGACCTGTGATGCGCCCCAGGATCGTCCTCGGCAGCCCGCTCCAACTCCTGCTGCTCGTCTGCTCGTTCGCGCTCGCCGCCTATGCGGGCGTGCGCCTGCTGGACGGCGACTGGTTCGGCGTCGCGCTGTGGGTCGTGGGCGCGGCGCTCCTGCACGACCTGGTGCTGCTTCCGCTGTACGCGGCGGCGGACCGCGCCCTGGTGAAGGGCGCCGGAGCGCGCGGGCGGCGGGCGGTGGCCTACGTGCGCGTGCCCGCCGCGCTGTCGCTGCTGCTCCTGCTCGTGTGGTTCCCGCTGATCAGCGGGCAGGTGGCGGGCCGTTACGGCCACGCCACCGCACTGTCCTCGGACGGCTATCCGGCCCGCTGGCTGCTGGTGACCGCGGCGCTGTTCGGCGGCTCGGCGCTGCTGTTCGCGCTGCGGGCGTCACGCCGGCGCAGGGCGACGAAGCAGCGGCCGCCGGCCGCCCACTGATCGACGGCACGCCAGCCCGCGCGCTCCGCGAGGCGCAGCAGGGCCGGCGTGCCGATCCGCGCCCAGGGGAACGGGCTCCCGACGGCCCCCCTGGCGTCGGTGACCCGCACCCGCACCCGCTCGTCGACATCCGTCCCGGGCACCGTCTCGACGATCAGCAGACCGTCGGCGGACAGGAGTTGGGACATCCGGTCGAGCAGTGCGACCGGCTCGCCGCCGATGCCCACGTTGCCGTCGATCAGCAGCGCGGTGCCCCAGCGGCCCTCGCCGGGCAGGGACTCGAAGACGGAGCGGCGCAGGGCCTGACCGCCGAGGCGGTTCGTGCGCGCGACGGCCGCCGCGCTCACGTCGATGCCGAGCACCGGCCGGCCGAGGGCGCCCAGCGCGGCGACCAGGCGGCCCGGTCCGCAGCCGACGTCCAGCACGGCGCCCTCGCAGCGCCGCAGCACCTGCAGATCGACGGCGTCGGCCTCCGCACACCACCGCTCCACGTCCAGCGGCAGCAGCCAGCCGTCGGCGCGCCGCAGGAACAGCGGGCCCCGGCCGGTGCGCAGGGCACGGGAGTAGGGGTCGTTGGACCAGCTTGCGGACTCCCGCGCGCTGTCCGGCTGGCGACCGATCCGGACTCCGGTCGCCTCCCGTACGCCGCTCATCGGCCCACCGGAGCCAGGCGCGCCAGTTCGGTGGCGAAGCGCCCCTCCGGCGCCGCCTTCGCGACCAGGTCCGCGTCGTCGGCGGTGTCCACGTCCCGCAGCTCCGGCAGGTCCCGCACGCGCAGGCCGTTCAGGCGGGCGCGCTGGGCGGCGCCGGTGAACGGCGTCGACATCGGCACGCCCCGCAGCAGCCCGGGGTCCGGTTCGGCCAGGCCCAGGGCCCAGAAGCCGCCGTCCGCGGCGGGACCGAAGTACGCGTCGCAGCCGGCGAAGTCGACGGTGAGGAGGGCGGGGGTGACCTGGGGGGTGTCCATGCCGACGAGGAGGGCCGGGCCGTCGCACTGCGCGAAGGCAGCGGCCAGCCGCTCGTCCAGACCGCCCGGGCACTGCCGTACGACGTCGAAGCCGGGCGGCAGCCAGGGGCCGGGCTCGCCTTCCAGGACGAGTACGCGGCGGCGGGCCGGCGTGCGCGCGACCACGTCCAGCGTGTCGGCGAGCGCCGCCTCGGCCAGCCCCGCGGCCTCCTGGGGGGTGAACGGCGGCGTCAGCCTGGTCTTGACCCGGCCGGGGCGGGGCTCCTTGGCGATGACGAGCAGGGTGACCGGGGGCGTCACGGGCAGGTTCCTTCCGGTACGCGGGGTGCCACGGGCGGCTCGGACAGCACCCGGCTCATGTCCCGCACCGCCTGCCAGGTGCCGCGCCAGGTGCCGGTCACCTTCGAGGCGCCGGTGCGCGGGAGGTAGGGGACGTCGTACTCGGCGATGCGCCAGCCGGCGTCGGCGGCGCGGACGACCATCTGCAGGGGGTAGCCGCTGCGCCGGTCGGTGAGGCCGAGGCCGAGCAGGGCCTCGCGCCGGGCGGCGCGCAGCGGGCCCAGGTCGTGCAGGCGGACGCCAGTGCGGCGGCGCAGCAGCCGGGTGACGGCGAGGTTGCCGGCGCGGGCGTGCGCGGGCCAGGTGCCGCGGCTCGCGGGGCGGCGCCTGCCGAGGACCAGGTCGGCCTCGCCCGCGGCGATCCGGCGCACGAAGGGCACCAGGCCGGCCGGGTCGAGGGAGGCGTCGCAGTCGCAGAAGCAGACGACGTCGGCCGTGGCGGCGGCCAGACCCGCATGGCAGGCGGCGCCGAAGCCCCGGCGTTCCTCGCGTACGACGCTCGCGCCGAGGGCCCGGGCGACGTCGGCCGACCCGTCCGTGGAACCGTTGTCGACCACGAGGGCGCGCCAGCCGGGCGGGATGCGTTCCAGTACCCAGGGGAGGGCCTCGGCCTCGTCGAGACAGGGAAGGACGACGTCCACGGACGTCGTCGGGGGTGCTGCGGAGGATGGACTCGTCACGGCTCTCACCCTACGATCACGAAACGGACAAAAAGGGCGCGGGCTTCTTACGAAACACGGACGTCGACGGGCGTGCGGAGGTGGCGAGTTGCCCGCCGCGCGAGGTCGTTCGCGGGCCGGGGGTTTCTTACGGAAGTCGGACGTTCGGCCGGTGGTGGCGCGGCCCGGGGCGGGGGATGCGAGGCTGGCTGCATGGAACTGCAGCAACACGGGTGGGGCGGGGCCCGGGTCCTCGTCGTCGACGACGACCCCACCGTCGCCGAGGTCGTCACCGGCTATCTCGACCGGGCCGGATACGTCGTCGACCGGGCCGGTGACGGCCCCGACGCCCTCGCCCGGGCCGAGGCCCACTGGCCGGACCTCGTCGTCCTCGACCTGATGCTGCCCGGCATGGACGGCCTGGAGGTGTGCCGGCGCATGCGCGGCCGCGGCCCCGTGCCGGTCATCATGCTCACCGCCCGCGGCGACGAGGACGACCGCATCCTCGGCCTGGAGGTCGGCGCCGACGACTACGTCACCAAGCCCTTCAGCCCGCGCGAACTGGTGCTCCGCGTGGAGTCCGTGCTGCGCCGCACCCGGCCCTCCCAGCCCTCCGCCGCCCTGCGCGCGGCCGGCCTCTCGGTCGACCCCTCCGCTCGCCGCGCCCTCAAGGGCGGCACCGAACTCGCCCTCACCATCCGTGAGTTCGACCTTCTCGCCTTCTTCCTGCGCAATCCCGGCCGGGTCTTCAGCCGCGAGGACCTGATGCGCGAGGTGTGGGGCTGGGACTTCGGCGACCTGTCGACCGTGACCGTCCATGTGCGGCGGCTGCGCGGCAAGGTGGAGGACGATCCGGCCCGGCCCCGCCTGATCCAGACCGTGTGGGGCGTCGGCTACCGCTTCGACGCCGCGGACCAGGGGGCCTGACCGTGCGCGCCAACCTGCTCATCGCCCTGTTCGCCTTCCTCGGCGCCGCCGTGGCCGGGCTGCTCGGCGCCGGTGTCCTGCTGCTCATCCGGCGCCGCTCGCTCGCCCTGCACCTCGGCGTCGTCGCGGGCGTCGGCATCACCGCCATGTTCGCGGGCACGCTCGCGGTCGCGCAGGCCATGTTCCTGTCCGGGCACGACCTGAAGGTGGTCACGACCGTCGTCGCGATGGCCGCCGTGGTCTCCCTCGCCACCGCCGTCCTCCTCGGCCGCTGGGTCGCGGCCCGCAGCCGTGCCCTCACGCTCGCCGCCCGCTCCTTCGGCGACGGCGGTGACTTCACCTCGCCCGACGGGCCCGCCACCGCCGAACTCGCCGCTCTCAGCAGGGAGTTGGAGGCCACCAGCGCCAAGCTGGCCGAGTCCAGGGACCGCGAGCGCGCCCTGGAGTCCTCGCGGCGCGAGCTGGTCGCCTGGATCTCCCACGACCTGCGTACCCCGCTGGCGGGCCTGCGCGCCATGTCCGAGGCCCTGGAGGACGGCGTCGCCGCCGACCCGCCCCGCTACCTGCGGCAGATGCGCACCGAGGTCGAACGCCTCAACGACATGGTCGGCGACCTCTTCGAGCTGTCCCGCATCCACGCGGGCGCGCTGGCGCTGAGCCCGAGCCGGATCTCCTTGTACGACCTCGTCGGCGACGCCCTCGCGGGCGCCGATCCGCTCGCCCGCGAGCACGGGGTGCGGCTGGTCGGCGACGGGGTGACGGCCGTGCCGGTCGAGGTGGACGGCAAGGAGATGAGCCGGGTCCTGGGCAACCTGCTGGTCAACGCGATCCGCCGGACGCCGGCGGACGGGACCGTCGCCGTGTCCTCGGAGCTGCGCGAGGAGGGCGTCGTGCTGTCCGTCACCGACGGCTGCGGCGGCATCCCCGAGGAGGACCTGCCGCGGGTCTTCGACACCGGCTGGCGCGGCACCCACGCCCGGACTCCCCCCGCCGGCGCGGGACTCGGCCTCGCCATCGTCCGCGGCATCGTGGAGGCCCACCAGGGCACGGCCACCGTCCGCAACGTCCCCGGCGGCTGCCGCTTCGAGGTGGTGCTGCCCGCCGCCGCTTCCTGATAGACGGGCAACACCACCAGCTCATACGGGGCCCTCACACCCCACGAGGCTTCCGCCCCGGCGCCGAGCGCCACTCGGCCCGCGGGGCTTTCACCCCCGGCGTCGGGCGCCGCTCGACCCGCGGGGCTTTCACCCCTGGTGTCGGGCGTCGCTCGCCCGGCGAGGCTTTTCGCCTCCGGCGCCCGGCGCCGCTTGCTCCGGCGCTCCCGCCCCGGCGTCCGGCGCCTTCCGCGCCCCGCCTTGGCGGCGTCCCGCGCCGGCAGGCGTCCCGCGCCAGGAGGCGCCCCCGCCTAGGGCGCCCCCCGCATCCCCGCTCGGGCGAACTCCTCCATGCCCTCCGTGAAGGAGAGCTGGGGCTTCCAGCCCAGGTCTGTTCGGAGGCGGGTCGAGTCGGCTGTGATGTGGCGGACGTCGCCCAGGCGGTACTCGCCGGTGACGACCGGGTCGGGGCCGCCGTACGCGGAGGCCAGGGCCCGGGCCATCTCCCCGACCGTGTGCGGTTCGCCGCTGCCGGTGTTGTACGCGGTCAGCGTGCCGTCGGCCGAACCGGCCTCCAGCGCCGCCACGTTGGCCTCGGCCACGTCCCGCACGTGCACGAAGTCCCGCCGCTGGCGCCCGTCCTCGTACACGGTGGGCGCCTCGCCGCGGGCCAGCGCCGAGCGGAAGAAGGAGGCGACCCCGGCGTACGGGGTGTCGCGGGGCATGCCCGGACCGTAGACGTTGTGGTAGCGCAGCGCCACCGCCGTGCCGCCGGTGGCGCGGGCCCAGGCGGCCGCCAGGTGCTCCTGGGCCAGCTTGGTCGTCGCGTACACGTTGCGCGGATCGACCGGAGCGTCCTCGCCGACCAGCCCCGGCGTCAGCTCGGCGCCGCACACAGGGCACGGCGGCTCGAAGCGGCCCGCGTCGAGGTCGTCGACGGCACGCGGACCGGGCCGTACGACGCCGTGCCGCGCGCACTTGTACCGCCCCTCCCCGTACACCACCATCGAACCGGCCACCACCAGCCGCCGTACGCCCGCCTCGGCCATCGCGGTGAGCAGCACCGCCGTGCCGAGGTCGTTGCGGGAGACGTACTCCGCCGCGTCCGAGAAGCCGGTGCCGAGACCGACCATGGCCGCCTGGTGGCAGACCGCGTCCACGCCGGCGAGGGCGCGCTCCAGGGCGTAGGGATCCCGCACGTCGGACGGGGGCTCGGCACGGGTGTCGTAGACGACGGGCTCGTGCCCGTGGGCGTCCAGTGCCGTCACGACATGGGACCCGATGAACCCGGCACCGCCGGTGACCAGTACACGCATGCGTTCAACGTAGGGCGGCGAGCGGCCCCGGCGGACCGGGCGTGGCCGTCACGTCATCGCTCCGTAAGACCTTCCCCGTCCCGCGCGGGCAGCCGCACGGTGAACACCGTCGCCCCCGGCTCGCCGTCCAGCCCGATCGTGCCACCGTGGGCGCGGACCAGGGCGCTCGCGACCGACAGGCCCAGGCCGCTGCCGCCGCGGTCGCGGCTGCGGGCCTTGTCGACGCGGTAGAAGCGGTCGAAGACCCGCTCGCGGTCCTCGGGCGGAATGCCGGGGCCGGCGTCCTCCACCCGGACCACGGCCGTGTCCCCCTCCCGCGCCACCTCGACCGACACCGGCGTGCCGGGCGGGGTGTGCACGGCGGCGTTGGTCAGCAGGTTGTCCAGCACCTGCCGGACGCGGTGCGGGTCCAGACGCAGTTTCAGCGGGCCCGGGCCGGTCCGCACGGCCAGGGGGCGTTGCGGACGGCTCGCCCGGAACGCGGCGGCCGCCTCCTCCACCAGCGCCACCAGGTCCGTGTCCTGCGGCCGCAGTGGCGCGTCCACCTCCGCCGCGTCCAGCCGGGCGAGCAGCAGCAGGTCGTCCAGGAGGACGCCCATCCGGGCCGCCTCGGCGCGCAGCCGGGCCAGATGCCGCTCGCGTTCCTCGGGCGCGTTGGCGGCCGCGTACTGGAACAGGTCCGCGTAGCCCCGGACCGACATCAGGGGAGTGCGCAGCTCGTGCGAGGCGTCCGCGACGAACCGGCGCAGCCGCTGCTCGGCCTCCGCGCGCACCGCCAGCGAGTGGTCGATGTGCTCCAGCATGGTGTTGAAGGCCGTGCGCAGCTCCTCCACCTCCGGGCCGCCGCCCCGCTCGTCCGCGCGCAGCGGCAGCCGGGCCGCCGACTCGGTCAGGTCGTGCGAGGCGATGCCGTGCGCGGTGTGCGCCATGTCGCTCAGCGGGTTGAGCCCGCGGCGCAGCATCCGCCGGCCGAACACCACCAGCGCCGCCAGCGCCAGCCCGAACGCCACCACCTGGACGGTGATCAGCCGCCGTACCGTCGCGTCGATGTCGTCCATCGGCGCCCCGCTGACCAGCACCACCCCGGGCTCGACCTCGCAGGCCCGCAGCCGGTACTCGCCCTGGCCCGCGAGGTGCGCGGTGCGCAGGGTCTCCGTGTGCGAGGTGAGCTGCGCCGCGGCCAGGGACGTGAGGGGCGCGATGTCGGCGGGCAGGTCGCCGCTCTCCTCGGGCTTGCGCAGCACGGCCCGGCCGTCCGAGACGTCGTACACCGCGTAGTACCAGCGGTAGTACTTCTTGCCCGCCAGGGTGCCGTTCTCCGCGATGCTCTTGGACTGGGCGACCTGGGCGAGCCCCAGCTGGTCGTCGAGCTGGTTGGACAGGTAGTCCCGCATGTACGTCGTCAGGGCCGTGCCGACCACCGCGAACACCACCAGCGCCAGCGCCCCGAGCCCCAGTGCCAGCCGGGTGCCGAGCCGCAGCCGCCGGTACGACCGCAGGAGCCGGCCGATCACTCGGCGGCCCGCCGCACGACGTACCCGAAACCCCGGACCGTGTGGATCAGCGGCTCACCCGTGTCGTCCAGCTTGCGGCGCAGCCTGCTGACGACCAGCTCGACGACGTTCGAGCGGCCCCCGAAGCCGTACTCCCAGACGTGGTCGAGGATCTGCGCCTTCGTCATCACGGTCGGCGACTTGCGCATCAGGAAGCGCAGCACCTCGTACTCGGTGGGCGTCAGCGTCAGCAGCTTCCCGCCGCGGCGGACCTCGCGGGTGTCCTCGTCCATCGTCAGGTCCGCCACCCGCAGCACCGAGCGCTGGAAGCCGGGCCCGGTGCTGCGCCGCAGCACCGTCCGCAGCCGGGCCATCAACTCCTCCACGGCGAACGGCTTGACCAGGTAGTCGTCCCCGCCGCGGGTCAGCCCCGCCACCCGGTCGGCGACCCCGTCCCGCGCGGTCAGGAACACCACCGGCACCATCGTGCCCGACCGCCGCAGCCGGTCCAGGACGCCGAAGCCGTCCACGTCCGGCAGCATGAGGTCGAGCACCACGATGTCCGGGTGGAACGTGCCGGCCAGCCTCAGCGCCTCCTCGCCGGAGTTCGCGGTCACCGCGTCCCAGCCCTCGTAGCGGGCGACGGTCGCGACGAGATCGGCGATGGGCGGGTCGTCGTCGACGACGAGGAGGCGTACTTTTTCCACCCGCTCATACTGCGGCACACCACCGGCGCCGCCGTGTCCCGCGGCTCACGGCGGGCACATCGATAGGCAGTTGTCAGTTGTCCGACAGGTTTTCGACAGCTCCCGCCAGCGAAGCTCGGGGTGTCCGGATCACCGATCAAGGAGCTGCCGTCCCGTGACGACCGTCCAATCACCCCCTGCGCCCCCCACGGCGATACGCCCCAGGGTGGTGGCCCGCACAGGCCTGTACGCCGTGCTGGCCGCGAACGCGGCCGTGGTCGCCTACATCTTCGCCCAGGCGGGCTTCGCCTCCAACGCGCTCATCGTCATCGGCCGCCTCGCCGGCCTCTACGGCGCCCTGATCATGGCCTTCCAGCTGGTGCTGGTGGCCCGGCTGCCCTGGCTGGACCGCCGCATCGGCATGGACCGGCTGACCTCCTGGCACCGCTGGACCGGCTTCGCCCTGCTGTGGACGCTCCTCGCGCACGCCGTGTTCATCTCCTTCGGATACGCCGACGGGGCCGGCGTCGGCCCGGTCACCGAACTCGTCGACCTCGCCGAGACCACCGAGGGCGTGCTGCGCGCGGTCGTCGCCCTCGGCATCCTCCTCGCGGTCGGCGCGGTCTCCGCGCGCTACGCCCGCCGCCGACTCGCCTACGAGACCTGGCACTTCGTCCACCTGTACACGTACGTCGCCGTGGTCCTCGCCTTCACCCACCAGGTCGCGGTCGGTACGACCTTCACCGCGTCGTCCGCCGCCAAGGCGTACTGGTACGGCGTGTGGGCCGTGGCGCTGGGCGCGGTCGCCCTCGGCCGCCTGGTGCTGCCCCTGTGGCGCAACGCCCGCCACCAGTTCCGCGTCTCGGCGGTCGTCCCCGAGTCCGACACCGTCGTGTCGATCCACGTCACCGGCAAGGACCTCGACAAACTGCCCGCCCGGGCCGGTCAGTTCTTCCTGTGGCGCTTCCTGACCCGCGACCGATGGTGGCAGGCCAACCCCTTCTCCCTCTCCGCCGCCCCCGACGGCCGCACCCTGCGCCTGACCGCCAAGGCCGCCGGCGCGGGCAGCGCCGCCCTGCGCCACGTGAAGGTCGGCACCCGCGTCTTCGCCGAGGGCCCCTACGGCGCCTTCACCACCCTGCACCGCACCAGGACCGAGTCGCTGCTCATCGCGGGCGGCGTCGGCGTGACCCCCATCCGGGCCGTCCTGGAGGACATCGAGGGCCACGCGGTCGTCGTCTACCGCGTCGCCTCCGAACGCGACGCCGTCCTCTACGACGAGCTGCGCGACCTCGCGCTCGCCAAGGGCGCCGAACTGCACCTGGTCACCGGGCCGCCGGTCCCCGACAAGCTGGCGCCGAGCGAACTGGCCCGGCTGGTGCCGGACATCGCCGAGCGGGACGTCTTCCTGTGCGGACCCCCGCCGATGATGAACGCGGTGCTGCGCACCCTCGACGAGCTGGACGTCCCCAAGCGGCAGGTCCACTTCGAACGCTTCAGCCTGGCCGGATGAGGAAGAGGGGAAAGACATCGTGAAGCGAGCCGTACCTGTCGTCGTCCTCAGCATCGCGGGCCTGGTCCCGGTCTGGCGCTACGAACCGTCGGCCGGCGCCCCGGCCTCCACCGCCGCCCCGGCCACGGCACCGTCCGCGTCCGCCTCCTCGGGCACTTCCTCGGGCACCTCGCCGGGAACCGTCGTCAAGGGGACGACGATCCGGACGGACAAGGGTCCGGTACAGGTCGAGGTCACCTTCGACGGCGACCGCATCACCGCCGTGCGCATGCTCCAGCAGCCGAACCACCCGCAGACGACGGCCGCCGTGCCCAAGCTGGTCGCGGAGACGCTGAAGGCGCAGAGCGCCGACATCGACACGGTGTCCGGCGCGACGATCACCAGCGGCGCCTACAAGGAATCCCTGCAGGCCGCGATCGACGTGAGAGGCTGATCCGGTGCACCGGGTCGAACACGTCATGGGCTTCCCCGTCTCGCTGCGGGTGGACGACGAGGACGTGCCCGAGCAGGCCGCGGACGCCGTCTTCGCGTGGCTGCGCGAGGTCGACGCCCGGTTCAGCCCCTACCGGCCCGACAGCGAGGTGTGCCGCTACGACCGCGGCGAGCTGGAGCGGCACGAGCTCAGCGACGATCTCGTGGAGGTCCTCGACCTGTGCGAGCACTACCGCCGGGCGACCGGCGGTGCGTTCGACGCACGGCTGCCGGGGCGGGGACTCGACCCCAACGCGGTGGTCAAGGGCTGGTCCGTGCAGCGGGCCGCCGACCTGCTGCGAGCGGCCGGCGCACGGCGGTTCGTGCTGAACGCCGGCGGTGACGTGGTCGCCGCCGGCGGGCCCTGGCGGGTGGGTGTACGGCACCCCGAACACGCCGACAAGCTGTGCACGGTACTGGAGTTGACCGACGGCGCCGTCGCCACCTCCGCCCGCTACGAGCGCGGCGACCACATCGTCGACGGCCGGACCGGACGCCCGGCGACCGGACTGCTGAGCCTCACGGTCGTCGCCTCCTCCCTCACCGAGGCGGACTCGGTGGCCACGGCCGCCTTCGCGATGGGCGCCGAGGGCATCGGCTGGGCCGCGTCGCTGCCGGGGTGCGAGGTGTTCGCCGTCGACGCCGGGGGACAGGTGCTGCGCACGGAGGGCTTCCCGGTCGCGCGGGACGACCCGGCACCCGGATGAACCCGTGGGAGTCGCAGAACGCACAGGTCGGCCACGGCGAACCGGCCATGATCCCGCAGAAGTGGCGCAACAGAGGGGGTCTAGACTCGGCTTCCAACGGTCCAGACCCGAAGGGTATTCGGCGTTTTGATACGAATAGATTCAGTCACCAAGCGCTACCCGGACGGCACGGTGGCGGTCGACAACCTGTCGCTGGACATACCCGATCGTGCGATCACGGTGTTCGTCGGACCCTCGGGCTGCGGCAAGACGACGACCCTGCGGATGATCAACCGGATGATCGAGCCGAGCTCCGGCACGATCACCATCGACGGCAAGGACATCACCAAGCAGCCCGTCGACACGCTGCGCCGGTCCATGGGGTACGTCATCCAGAACGCCGGTCTCTTCCAACACCGCACGATCGTCGACAACATCGCGACCGTGCCCCGGCTGCTCGGCTGGGACAAGGCCAGGGCACGGGCCCGGGCGCGGGAGCTGATGGAGCGGGTCGGGCTCGACGGCTCCCTCGCCAAGCGCTACCCCTACCAGCTCTCCGGCGGCCAGCAGCAGCGCGTCGGCGTCGCGCGGGCACTCGCCGCGGACCCGCCGGTCCTGCTGATGGACGAGCCGTTCTCCGCCGTCGACCCGGTGGTGCGCAAGGGCCTGCAGGACGAACTGCTGCGCCTGCAGGACGAGTTGGGCAAGACCATCGTCTTCGTCACGCACGACATCGACGAGGCCGTCAAGATCGGCACCATGGTCGCCGTGATGCGCACCGGCGGCCACCTCGCCCAATTCGCCCCGCCCGCCGAGCTGTTGTCCGACCCCGCCGACGGCTTCGTCGAGGACTTCCTCGGCGCCGACCGCGGCATCCGGCGGCTCTCCTTCTTCTCCTCCGCCGGCCTCGACCTGCTGACCACCCCGGTCGTCGCGGTCGACGCCACCGCCGAGCAGATCGCCGCCCGCGCCTCGAAGGACGTGCCCTACCTCCTCGTCACCGACGTGGCCGGCCTGCCCCTCGGCTGGGCCGAGCCGGACCGGCTGACCGCGGGCGCCGTGGACACCTCCCGGCTCCTGCCGTACGGGCGGCCCTTCGTGCACGGCGAGGAGTCCCTGCGCGCCGCCCTCGACGGCGCCGTCCTGTCGCCGACCGGCTGGGCGGTCGCGGTGGACGCCGACGGCAGGGTCACCGGCGTGGTCTCCCAGCAGGCCATCGGCGAGGCCATCCGCACCGCGCACGCCGAGGGCCGCAGCGACGAGAAGGTCGCCGGATGAGCGGCGGGCTGTTCGACATCCCGAGCGACCTGCAGAACTCCTACTGGGGTCTGGTCGGACTGCATCTGCGCGAGGCGCTGATCCCGGTCGCCGTCGGACTGGTGGTGGCGCTGCCCATCGCCCAACTCTGCGTGCGGCTGCGCTGGTTGTACCCGCCGGTGCTGTGGGTGACGACGGTCCTCTACGCCATCCCCTCACTCGCCTTCTTCGTCGTGCTGATCGACTACACCGGGCAGACCGAGACGACCGTGATGATCCCGCTCGGCGTCTACAGCCTGGTGGTGTTCGTCCCCGCGATCGTCGACGGGGTGCGGTCGGTGCCGCAGGAGACGCTCGACGCCGCCACCGCGATGGGTCTCGGGCCCGTACGCCGTTATTTCCAGGTCCAGTTGCCCATCGCCGCGCCCGCGATCATCGCGGGCCTGCGGATCGCCACGGTCTCCAGCATCTCCCTGGTCTCCGTCGGCATGCTGATCGGCAACCAGGGCGCGCTGGGCAACCTGCTCCACGACGGCCAGATCTACAACCAGCCCCGGCTGATCTGGCTGTCCGTCATCGGTACGGCCGTCCTCGCCGTCGTCGCCGACGCGCTGCTGGTCCTCGTCCGCATCCTGGTGACGCCGTGGATGCCGCGCGGCGGCCGGGCACCCCGTCCCGTGGACGAGCCCGAACCCCTCACGGCCGCCCTGGAGGACGCCGCCCGATGAACGTCCTGCACCTCGTCAACGCCTTCTTCAGCGACGGCGCCCACTGGCACGGCTACGACGGCATCCCCACCCGGCTGCGCGAGCACATCGAGTACACGCTGATCGCGCTGGCCGTCGCCGCCGCCATCGGGTTGCCGATCGGCCTGCTCACCGGCCACACCGGACGCGGCGGCAACGCCCTCGCGCTGGTCGCCACCGCGGGGCGCGCGCTGCCCAGCTTCGGCCTGCTGGTGCTGATGTTCACGCTGCTGGGACTCGGCCTGACCCCGGTGATGATCCCGCTGGTCGTCCTCGCCGTCCCGCCGATCCTGGTCACCACCTACGAGGCGATGCGCTCCGTGGACCCCTCTCCGGTGGACGCGGCCCGGGGGATGGGCATGTCCGAGTCACGCGTCCTGTTCCAGGTCGAACTCCCGGTCGCGCTCCCGCTGATCCTCAGCGGCCTGCGCTCGGCGGCCATCCAGATCGTCTCCACGGCGACGATCGCCGCGTACGTGTCGCTCGGCGGCCTCGGCCGGTACATCGTGGACGGCCTCTACCAGCTCAACTACGAGAAGGTGGTGGGCGGCGCGACCCTGGTGGCCGTATTGGCGCTGCTGACACTGGGGTTCTTCGGCCTGGTGGCGCGGCTGACCGTGTCACCGGGCGTACGGCGCGGCAACTGACCCCGAGGGCCCGGGAGCCGGTGTTCCCGGGCCCGTCCGTCAGCCCCCCGTCCGCTCCAGCGCCAGCTCCAGGACGACCAGCAGGGCGTCGCGCACCGAGCCGCGCTCGCGGGCGTCGAACACGATGAGCGGGACGCGTTCGGCGACGTCGAGCGCCCAGCGCACCTCCTCCAGGGTGTGCTCGACCTTGCCGTCGAAGGCGTTCACGGCGACCGCGAACGGGATCTGCCGGTGCTCGAAGTAGTCGACGGCGGCGTAGCAGTCGTCGAGGCGGCGGGTGTCGACGATGACAAGGCCGCCGACGGCGCCCTCGACGATGTCGTCCCACATGAAGCCGAACCGCTCCTGGCCGGGGGTGCCGAACAGGTACAGCTTCAGGGTCGGGTCGATGGTGATGCAGCCGAAGTCCATCGCCACGGTGGTGGTGGTCTTGCCCGGGGTGTGGCTGAGGTCGTCCACGCCCGCCGCGACCTCCGTGATGGCGGCCTCGGTGGTCAGCGGCTCGATCTCGGAGATCGAGCCCACGGCGGTGGTCTTGCCCACGCCGAAGCCGCCCGCGATCACCATCTTGACCGGCAGCGGCGGTCGTACGGCGGCCACCGGAGCGGTCGCGACAGGGGCGGCCGGTTCAGTCGGAGTCACGGAGTACCCCTCGGGAGTCGGGGATGGCACGCAGGGCGTCGATGACCCTGCGCAGGACGGTGGCGTCGTGGATGATGCCGGTGTCGGGGACGTGCACCACCAGGAGACCGGCGGCGCGCAGGTCCTCGGCGAGCACCCGTACGACGTTGAGGTGCAGCCTGAGCCGGGCCGCGAGTTCCGCGACGGACTGCGGCTGCCGGCAGGCGGCGACGATGTCGTGCTGCTCGAAGGTCAGGTCGTCGAGTTCGGCGAGACCCTCGGCGGTGGCCACCACCTGGGTCTCCACCGGTACCGGCCGGCCGGACGCGGTGGGCGCGACCCGGCCGGCGGTGACCAGGAACGGCCGTACGGCGGGGGCGGGACCGACCGGTTCCGGGCCGTCCGGCGGCGGGGAGCCGTCCGGCATGGGGTGTCTTCTTCCTCCTCGACCGTGCCCTCGGCCGAGGGCTTCGCGACGGCGACCGGTCAGCGCGCGGACGCGGCGCCGACGCTGTTCTTGAGCTGGAGCACGAGCTGGGGGCTGAGCGCGCTGCCGGCACGGTTGGCGAACAGCGTCATCTCGTAGGCGATGTTGCCGAGTTTGGCCTCCTTGTCGGTGACGACGCCGAGGACGGCGCCGCTGCCGATCGCGGAGACCAGGACATGGCCGCCCTCCAGGTCGATGATGACCTTGTTGAGGCCGCCCAGGCCGTAGTTGCCGGAGGCGCCGGCGGCCAGGGACGTGATGCCGGAGACGATCGCGGCCAGCCGCTCGGAGTCGGCGTGCTCGCGCAGTTCGGACACGGCGATGAGCAGTCCGTCGGACGACACCGCGATGGCGTCGACGACGCCGGCGGTCTCCGTCGCGAAACGGTTGAGCAGCCAGGTGAAGTCGGCTGCGGCGGCCTGCAGTTCGGCCGGCGTGGTGGCTCCCGCGGGAGGAGTGTCACCTGTCGACGTACTCACTGCTCGGCTCCTTCCGGGAGGTGGTTCTGGTGGTGCGGGTCGGTGGTCGGACGCGGGGCGGGTCCGCCGGGGCGGTCGCCGTCGTCCGGGGCGAGACTGTCGCGGTTGGCGCGTTCCACGGCCGCCTCGAACTCGTCGAGAGCGTCGCGGACGGCTGCCGCGTCGGCGGGGCGGGCGGGTTGCCGGGCCGCGTACTGGGCGGCGGCGTCGACGGTCGTGCGCAGGGTGGCGCCGCGGACGCGGCGGCGCAGAGGCCGGGGGCCGTCGCCGGCCGACCGGTCGGACAGCGCTGTCTCGTCCGGCCCGACCTCGACAGACGATACCGTCCGCGCGGCCTCGCCCGAGCGGGCGGGGGCGGCGTCCTCGGGACGGGTGTGGACCACGCCGGCCTCCGCCTCCCCACGGACCCGCGGCACGAACGGCCTTTCGCCGGAGCCCGGTGAGCCTGTGCCCCGGGCCAGGGGACCCGGCGCGGGGGCCTGGTCGACACCGGGCCCGGTCTCGGACGCCGCGTCCACCGTCCGGCTCCGCACGGTGTCGGCGGATGCCGCGTGAGCGGCCGGGGCCGCGGCGGGCAGGGGTGCGGAGGCCGGGTCCGCGGTGGCGTTCTGCCCGGTGGTCTCGGCGGGCGCCTGGTCCGCGGGGTCCGGGTCCCGGCGGGGGACCCGGCGCGGCAGCGGGCCGGGGTGGCCGTCGCGTGTGGTGTTGTCCCGGGTGACGGCCGCCCGGCGCGGGCCGACGGCGGTGCCGGCAGGCGACGGCTCGGCGAACCCCCGCGAGGCGTCCGGGGCTTCGGCGACCGCCGTGCGGCCGGCGGCCGGCTCGGGCGCCGGCAGGGAACTCGCGGCCCTGTCGACGGCTGCCGGTGTCCTCGCCGTACCCGCGGTCGCGGCGGTCACCGGGCTCATCGCCAGCAGCAGCGAGGGCGGCACCGACACCTCCGCCGTCACACCGCCGCCCGGCGTCCGGGACAGGGCGACACCGATGCCCCAGCGGCGGGCCAGCGTGCCGACCACGAACAGGCCGAGCACCTTCGTCGGCACCACGTCCAGCCGCTCGCGGCGGATGAGACGGGCGTTCTCCTCGGCGAGCCGCTCGGCGCCCATGCCCAGGCCGTGGTCGGCGACCACGATCGTCGCGCCGCCCGCGGCCTCCGCGGCGGAGGTGTCACGGACGTACACCTCGACCGGGCTGCCGGCGGGCGAGAACGACACCGCGTTCTCCAGGAGTTCGGCCACCATCAGGGTGAGGTCGCCGATGATGTCCGGCTCCACCATGACCTCGGTGCGCGCGTGCAGCTGCACCCGCTGGAAGCCCTCGATCTGGCCGAGCGCCGCGCGCACGACGTTCGTCAGCGCCGTCGGCCCGGAGTCGAGGACGGTCTCGCGGATGCCGGCCAGCAGCATCAGGCTGTCCGCGTTGCGCCGCAGACGTACCGCGATGTGGTCGATGGAGTAGAGGCGTTCGAGCAGCGCCGGGTCGGTCTCGCCGCGCTCCACCGCGTCGATCAACGACAGCTGACGTGCCGTCAGGTTGCTGACGCGGCGGCCGACGTTGCCGAACATCTCGGCCACGTTGCGCCTGCTGAGCACCTGCCGTTCGAGGAGCGCGATCGCGGTGGTCTGCACCCGGTTGAAGACCTCGGCCAGCTCACCGATCTCGTCGTCCGCGGTGGCCGGCATCTCCCGCAGCTTCGGCGGGCTGTCGTCCTCGTCGTCGTCGGCGACGCGGGCCAGTTCGCGGCCGGCCACCTCGGCGACCTCCTGCGCGGCACCGGTGAGGGCCAGCACGGGCCGCACCACCGAGCGGCGCACGACGATGGAGAAGGCGATCCACAGGGCGAAGCCGAGCAGACCGATGGTCAGCAGCAGGCCGGCGCGCCAGGCGGCGTCGCTGCGGGCGGCGTCGGCGCGATCGGCGATCTGGCCGATCAGCGACGAGGTGATCCTCAGCCGGGCCTCCGCCTGCCGCGGATAGGCGGGGTAGTCACCCAGGGCGTCCCGGAACGCCGTCCTGATCTCGGCCGGGGAACCGGCCTGCAACGTGCTGGGGGCGACCTGGAGTTCGGCGTACGCCTCGGCGATGTCCCGCTGGGCTTCGGTGTGCTCGATGCCCGCCAGCTCGTCGGCCTGCTCCGCGGTGGCGAACCGCGAGAAGCGCTCGACCTGGTTGTTGTAGAGCTCGTAGGCGCCGACGGCGGTCGTGAACTCGATCTGGGCGTTGGTGTCACCGGTCGTCGCGGAGAACACGCCGGTCTCGAAGGAGCCGTGCGCGGCGTCGGCCCGCAGCAGGGAGTCGAGCAGGTTGCCGGTGAAGGTGACCGCGAGCTCGGAGTTGCGGTCCAGGCCGAGTCCGCCGATCACGGTCCTGGCGGCGTTGTTGTAGGCGGGGTCGATGTTGCTGGCGGGCAGGTAGCTCTGTTCGACCGTCCCGCGCAGGCTGGTGAGGCCCTCGACCTCCTTCAGCGCCTGTGCCTCGCCGTCCGGCAGCCCGTCCCCGAAGGCCTCGCGCACCTTCGCGATCTGTGCGTCGACCTTGTCCTGCGCCTTGCGGTAACCGGCGAGCGTGGACTCCACGCCCATGCCGCCGGCCTCGTAGCGCACGGACAGCAGGATGGCCAGCTGGTGCTCGCTCTCCAGGTCGTTGACCAGCCCGGCCACCTGCTCGCTGTTGCGCACGAGGTCGGCCGCGGACGCCGCGTCCCTCGCCTGGCCCACCTGGTCGGCGATGAGGTAGGAGAGCAGGACGGCCACGACGGCCAGCGGGATGCCGACGAGCAGATTGAGCTTCTGCCGGAACGGCCACCGGTCGGCGAAGTGCCGGAGACGACCGCGCCTGAGCTGCGGCGGAGCCGACCGGGGCGGCGCGTCCACCTCGTTCGTGGACACCGAGCCTCCTTACACGGGAATCCTCGGTCACGCGAGACGCGCCTGACCGATTCCGATCGATGCTGGATCGTGAAGATGGTGCGGATGACACCGCAGCGGCCCCCGTGAACCGCTGTGACCGACGCCAACTTCGGTGAGACTACCGTCTCTTCGAATGATCAAGCGCGTCGCCCAACGTCAAGAATCCGTTACAACGCGCCTCCGATTCCGCTTGCATCCGTTCACTCGGCCTTCACAACCGATCACCCATTGAGGCCAATTGGTGACCAGGCCGCTCTTGACTGAGGGAGAACAGGCTGGATTGGATCAGTTGCAGCGCTTGCTCCTCATCAATCCCCCGAGTCCGGAACGGGAATCGTGACTTCCAACGCCCCACGCAGCAGGTCCATCAAGAGCTACCCCGCGGCGGCCGTCGCGCTCGCCGCGACCACGGCCCTGCTGGCGGGATGTGGCTCCTCCGACGGCAACTCCAACCCCCTCGACGGGGGCAAGTCCGACGGCAAGACGGTCGTCGTCGGCTCCAACAACTTCGCCGAGAGCATCCTGATCGCCGACATCTACGGCGAGGCCCTCAAGGCCAAGGGGGTCAAGGTCACGTACAAGCCGAACATCGGCAGCCGCGAGACCACCTACGGCCTGCTGAAGAACGGCTCCATCACCGTGCTGCCGGAGTACAACGGCGCACTGCTGGCCTACCTCGACCCGAAGGCGACGCCGAAGACGGTTCAGGCCACCACGGCGGCCATCGAGGCCAAGCTGGACTCGAAGCTCACGCTCCTCGACCCGTCCTCCGCGCAGGACAAGGACTCGGTGACGGTCAACAAGGCCACCGCCGACAAGTACAAGCTGACCTCCGAGTCCTCCATCGCGGACCTCAAGAACATCGCGAAGGACCTCACCATCGGCGCCTCGCCGGAGTTCCAGACCCGCCAGCAGGGCCTGGTGGGCCTGAAGTCCGTGTACGGCGTGGAGTTCAAGACCTTCAAGGCGCTGGACGCGGGTGGCCCGCTGACCCTGGCGGCGCTGAAGAAGAACACCGTGCAGGCCGCGGACATCTTCACCACGGACGCGCACATCACCAAGGAGAAGTTCGTGGTCCTGCAGGACCCGAAGAACCTCTTCGGGTTCGAGAACGTGCAGCCGCTCGTATACAAGAGCGGTCTGTCCTCGGCCGGTGTCTCGGCCCTGAACGCGGTCTCGGCCAAGCTCGACACCAAGACCCTGCAGGACCTGGACACCCAGGTCCAGGTCGACAACAAGGACCCGCTGGACGTCGCCAAGGCGTGGCTGAAGTCGGCGGGCCTGGCCTCCTGACCCGTGCGACAGGGGGTGCCCTCCTCGGCGGAGGGCACCCCCTGTCGTCTCAGTACCCGACGCGGAAGGTCGCGTCCTGCTGGTCCGCGCTGCCGGAGATCGGGTCGATGCGCAGGACGAAGTCGGCGTGCCGGAGGTAGCGGGTCGGGTAGTTGTACGACCGGAACGACGACCAGGACGAGTCGGCGAGGCCCGCCGTCCGGTAGAATGTGGCGTCCCCCGCGAACGTCGACGTGCCGTCGTTGACGTCCAGCCGCATCTGGTAGTCGTAGTGCCGCAGATAGCGCGTGGGGTAGTTGACGGACTGGAACGACACCCCGGAGGAGTCGGCGAGGCCCGGCACCAGCTTCCACATCGAGTCGGTGTAGGGGTCGAAGGCGTAGGCGTCGATCCGCCCGACGTAGTCCGCGTGGCGGACGTAACGGGCCGGGTAGTTGTAGGACTTGAGCCGGTTCCAGGCGGGGGTGCCCCACTTGGCGACGAGGTTGGCGTACTCGGTCGCGGTGATCGGCTGGATGCCGCAGTGCTTGGAGTTGAGCGGCTGGGTGTACACCCTCTGGTCCAGGGCGGTCCAGGTGCCGGCGGCCAGGCTGCCGGTCTGCCAGGCGTAGAACACGCCGTTCGGCGACCAGGTGTCGCCCCACAGGTACCAGGTCGAACCGGACGTCAGTGACTTGACGAGGGTCGGCGCCTCGGTGCCGCCGTGCGAGACGGCGGTGCTGAACTCGGTGAAGCTGCCCGGGTCCAGCGAGGTGGACCTCGCGCCGACCAGCGTCGAGTTCTTCTTGAAGTACAGGTAGTTGACGCCGTTCACGCCGACGGCCAGATCGCCGTCGATGACGTCGTAGCCGGGGTCGAAGAAGACCTGGGGGCTGCCTGCGGTCACGAAGTCACTCGTGTAGTTGATCATGATGACGTTGTGGCCGCTGGAGTTCACGGCCGAGTAGATCACGCCGTACTGGCCCCGCCCCGCGTCCCAGAATGCCTCGGGCGCCCAGCTGTGGGTGTTCATGTCGTGCAGCTTCATCCGCCGGTAGCCGGTGAAGGTGCGAAGGTCGGTGGAGTCCCAGACGTGGATGTACTGGCTGACGTAGGTCCAGTCGGTGCCCTTGAGGTCGGTGGCGAGCACCACGAACGTGCCGTCCTGCTTGCGCAGGACGAAGGGGTCGCGCAGACCGGTGGAGCCCGCGGTCGGGGTGGCGACCGGGGCGTTCTGGTTCAGCGGGGTCCACTCCAGGCCGTCGGTGCTGACGGCCAGGTGCAGGCCGTAGTCGGCGGCCAGCATGTCCGGCGACTCGGTGAAGTAGCACATGACGTACGCCGAGTCGGTGGCCGCCCGGGCGGTGCCGGCGCCGAGCGCCAGAGCGCCGGTCGCCGCCAGCGGCACGGTCGCGGCCATGCCGAGGAAGTGGCGCCGGGAGGGGTGGGGGAGGGGGTGCGGCGGTCTGGCGTCCATGTGCGCTCCAGTGCTCCAAGTGACGGTATTTCGAACGAGGTTCGGTAAACCGATCAGAAGGTAGGGATGTGACGCGGGTGCGTCAATCACACGGTCGCGCTTGGCCGGTTCTCGTCGGTCCGGACCTCCCGGACCGGACCCGACGAGTGAACGACGGCTGAGTACAGGTCAGTTGACGGCCGAGGCGATCAACTGGTCCAGCAGGGCGATCAGTACGTCCCGGCACGAGCCGCGCTCCCGGGCGTCGCACAGCAGGACCTGGACGTGCTCCGGCAGGGCCAGGGCGTCGCGGATCTCCTCGGGCGGATAGGGGTGTTCGCCGTAGAAGCCGTTGACGCCCACCACGAAGGGGATGCCCCGGCGTTCGAAGAAGTCGATCGCGGCGAAGCTGCTCTCCGGGCGGCGGACGTCGATCAGGACGACCGCGCCCAGCGCGCCCAGCGCGAGGTCGTTCCACATGAACCAGAACCGCTGCTGGCCCGGTGTGCCGAACAGATACAGCACCAGGTCGTCGCCGATGGTGATGCGCCCGAAGTCCAGGGCCACCGTCGTGGCCTTCTTCTCCTCGATGCCCTCAAGGTCGTCGACGCCCAGACCGGCCTCGGTCAGCGGTTCCTCGGTGCGCAGCGGAGCGATCTCGCTGACCGAGCCGACCATGGTGGTCTTGCCGACGCCGAAGCCGCCGGCGATCAGGATCTTCACCGTGTCGGGCGCGGCCCGGGTGACGGTGTCAGAGTCGGCCAAGGCCGTCCCTCACTTTCTGCAACAGGTCCAGATCCGGGTTCTGGGACACCGGGCGCGGCGGACGGAGCGTGATCCGGCCCGCCTCCAGCAGATCGCACAGCATGATCACGATCACGCTCACCGGCAGGTCGAGCAGGGCGGCGAGTTCGGCGACGGCGATCGGCCGGGCGCAGTGGCGCAGGATGCGCTGCTGCTCCGGCTGCGGTCGGGTGGCCCAGGTCGGCGGCGGGTCCACCGCGGTCACCGTCGTGATGAGCGTGAAGTCGGCACGGCTCGGCCGAGTGCGTCCGCCGGTCAGCGCGAACGGTCGTACGAGACGGCCTGCCGTGTCGCCTCCGGCCACCTCACGCGCCGGAGTCGACGGAGGGGCCGATACCGGCCCGCGGCGCCGCGCTGAGGTGCTCGCCGATCTTCTTGACCAACATGTTCATCTGGTACGCCACCACGCCGACGTCGGCGCCCGCGCTGGTCAGCACGACCAGATGGGCGCCGGGACCGGCCGAGGTCAGGATCAGGAAGCTGTTGGCCATCTCGATCAGCGCCTGGCGCACCGGACCGCCGCGGAAGTCCATGCTGACGCCCTTACTGAGGCTCATCAGCCCGGAGGCGGTGGCGGCGAGCCGCTCGGCGTCGTCACGCAGGAACCCCGTGGACTTGCTGACGACGAGGCCGTCCTCGGAGAGCACCACGGCGTGGTTCACCTCGGCGACCCGCTCCACCAGGCCGGTGAGCAACTGGTCGAGCTGGGTGTGGGTGGCGGGGATGGGGCGTGTCATGACGTGTCCTTCGTCAGCGGTCGGCGGGCGGGGGCGTATGAGTGCCGGCGCCGGTGTCGGCGGCCCCGGCGTCCGGTTCTGCCTGGTCCTGCGGTACGGGGTTCTCCTCCCGGTCGTCGTGGGCCCCGGCGTCGTCGTCGCGTGCCCGGAGCGTGCCGCGCTGGAAGCCGCCCAGCGAGGACGCGGCCCGTTCCGCGGTGAACTCAGCGGCCGACCCCTCGTCCTCGCCCGGCAGGTCCTCACGCAACTCGGCGGCCAGACTGGACTGCGGGACACGACGGGGCAAGGGGGCGAGCCCCGGACGCCGTCCCGAACCCCGCGGCCATCCGGGGCGCGGGCCGCCGTCGGCCTCGCCGCCCCGCCCGGCCGCGCCCGGGACACCGTCCGCGCGCCCCGCGTCGGAGGTGCGCCAGGACCCGGTGCCGTCGGCTCCGCCCGTGCGGTGAGTGCCCGCTCCGAGCTCCCGGTCCTCCGCCTCGGACCGTCCGGCGCCCGACGCCGCCCGGCCGTCCACGGCCCGGGCCTCCTTCGCCCATACGGCTTCCTCGATCCGTCTGGTCCTCGCCAGCCGGTTGCTGTACGCCGAGAGCCGGTCCAGCCGCCCGCGGTCGAACTCCGCCGCGTCTGGGGCCACGTGCCCGGGGCCGGTGTCCGCCCCGGGCGCGTCCGGCGGGTTCCGGTCCGTGCGCCCCGGGTGGTCGTCGACCGCGTCGAGTCCGCCGAGTTCGTCGACTCCATCGAGGTGTCCGCGCCCGGCGTCCGCCGTCCGTCCGTCCTTGCCGGCGTGCTCGGTGCCTCCGGCGAGCCAGGTGCCCTCGGTGTACACGGTGCCGTCGGCGGGCCGGACGTCCGCGTCGGCCGTCCCGTCCGGGCGGGCGGCGGCCGCGGCCCGCGGTGCCGTGTGGTCCGGCTCGGCCGACGGACCGGTCTCGGCCGCTCGGGTGTGCTCCCCGTCGGCGAGGCCGGCCGCGTCGTACGCCGCGGCGGTCCCGGCGCTCCCGTGCTGTGCGCGGCCGTGGGCCGCGTCCGGGGCGCCGGGCTCCGGCGCCTCCCGTACGACGACGTCGTGCGGGATCAGGACGATCGCCGTCGTGCCGCCGTACGGCGACGGGCGCAGCGTGACGGCGATGCCGTGGCGGGTGGCGAGACGGGCGATGACGAACATGCCCAGCCGCAGGTCGTCCGCGAGCGCGACGACGTCGAACTGGGGCTCCACCGCGAGCTGTTCGTTGAAGGAGGCGTAGTCCTCCTCGGACATGCCGAGCCCGCGGTCCTCGATCTCCACGGCGAGCCCCTTGGCGACCAGCGCCGCCCGCACCGACACCGGCGCCGGTGCGGGGGAGTACGCGGTCGCGTTGTCGATCAGCTCGGCCAGCAGATGGATCACGTCGGCCACGGCGGGCGGCGCCAGGTACACGTCCTCGTCGGTGTGCACCTCCACGCGCGCGTACTCGGCGACCTCGCCGACCGCGCTGCGCATGATGTCGATCAGCGCCACCGGCTCCCGCCAGCTGCGCCGGGGCTGCTCACCGCTGATGATGACGAGGTTCTCCTCGTACCGCCGCAACTGGCTCGCCGTGGAGTCCAGTTCGTACAGGCCCTTGAGGACGTCGGGGTCGGTGTGCTCCCGCTCCAGCGTGTCCAGCTTGGTGAGCTGCAGGTTGACCAGGTTCTGCGACTGGCGGGCGATGCCGAGGATGACCTTCTGGAAACCGCGCCGGGTGTCGGCGAGTTCGACGGCGGTGTGCACCGCGGTCCGCTGCGCCTTGTTGAACGCCCGGGCCACCTGGCCGAGTTCGTCCCGGCCGTAGTCCAGCGGCGGTGCCGCCTCGTCCGCGTCGACCTTCTCGCCCCGGTCCAGCCGCGCCACCACCTCCGGAAGTCGTTCCTCGGCCAGGCTCAACGTGGCCTCCCGCAGACCGCGCAGCCGCCGGGACAGCGAGCGGGTGATCCGCCAGGACATGCCGACGCACAGCAGCAGGGCGATCAGGCCGCCCGCGCTCAGCGAAGCGGCGGTCAGCAGCAGGTTGTGCGCCTTGTCGGCACTGCGGTCGAGCAGCACCGACGTCTGCGACCGGATCATCCGCCCGTACTCGTCGCCGACCGTCGCGAAGGCGCCCGCCCACTTGTCCCGCGCGTCGGGCAGCGCGGCCCTGCCGTCGGCGCCGGGCCGGGCGGCGAGCACCTGGTCCTCGATATCCTCGACGGCCCGCCACTCGGGGCTCTGCAGGATCCGCTCGGTCTCGGCCTTCGCACCGCCCTGCAGCGAGGGCACGATCTGGTCCTGCACCAGCCACCGCCGGGTGGCGACCAGTTGGGAGAACGCCGACCACTGCCGCTCCGTCAGCTTCCCCGTCGGCCAGGCCAGGGTGAGCTGCGCGTCCTCCTGCGCGACCAGTTCGGCCGCGTGCTCCAGCGCGACCAGCGGGCCGGGCCTGCGAGGTCAGGTCGCCGTCGTCGACCTGGGAGAGCTCCTGGAAGGCGTGGATCTGGTCGTCGATGATCGAGTCGTACTGGCCGAGCGCCTGCGCGGCGGTGATGTCGGCCGGGTCGTCCACCTGCCCCCGGTAGTACTCGAGGCTGCCGACCGAACCGAGCACCGAGTACAGCCGGTCCGAGATGCGCGCCGGCGCCTTGTTGATCGCGTCGGACTGGCCGACCAGCTTGGCGACCGCCCTGTCGGTGATCCGGCGCTGCGCCTCCAGTGCGGACCGCGAGCCGCGCGGGTCGCCGGCCAGCCAGGCGGCCGACAGGCTGCGCTCCCGCTGCAGGGCGAGCGTCGCCTCGGTGCCCATCGCGCCGGTGGACCGGCTGAGCTGGGTCTGTCCGCGCAGCCGCAGGCCCTCGGTGAACATCTGCGTCGTCGTCACGCCCCACATGGCGGCGAGCGTGACGGTGGGCACCAGGGCCAGCAGGATCAGGGAGAGACGTATGGAGCCGAGACGGCGGGGCCGGGCACCTGTCCGTGGAGACATCGTCGTCCTAGGCGATCAGCGGAAGCGGAGAGGGGAGCGGGCAACGGGGGTGACCGTGAGCGGGGGAGAGAAGGGGTGCACAGGATGCTATCCGTACAAGTGACCGCATGAGCCACGGGCCCGAAGAATCTTTCGAGACATCCGGCCGTGAAATGTCGGGCGGCGGCCGCTCAGCGCGTGCCGCCCGCCGCGAACTTCGCGACCGAGGCCACGTTCGCCTTCGTCACGAACGCCGGTCCGGTCAGGACGGGGGAGACCCCGCCGCCGCTGATGTTGCCGTTGGTCCGGTACAGCCACAGCCCGTCCACGGCGAGGTAGCCCTGGAGATACGGCTGCTGGTCCACGGCGAACTGGACACTGCCGTTCTGGACGGCCTTGACGAGGTTGTCGTTCAGGTCGAAGGTGGCGACCTTCGCGCGGCTCCCCGACCCGTGCACCGACTTGACGGCGAGCAGCGCGAACTGCGCGCCCATGGTGACCACTTCGTCGATCGACGGGTCCTGCCGCAGCCGGGCCGTGAGCACGGCGCTGGTCGCGGTGGCGTCGGTGCCCTCCACGTAGAGGTTCTCGGTCCGGCCGCCGAAGGTCTTCTTCACACCGGCGCAGCGGGCCTCCAGGGCGACGTTGCCGCGCTCGTGGATGACGCACAGGGCGTGCTTGGCCCTCAGGTCGTCCAGCTTGTTGCCGACGGCCTGGCCCGCCACGCTCTCGTCCTGGCCGAAGTACTCCAGCAGACCCTCGGACCGCCAGGAGTCGATACCGGAGTTGATGCCGACCACGGGGATGTCCGCCGCCCGGGCTGCGGCGATCGGCGCCTTCATCGCCTGCGGCTTGGCGAGGGTCACGGCGATACCGTCCGCCTTGTTGCGGACGGCGTCGCGCACCAGTTCCGCCTGGCCGGCCGTGTCGGAGTCGCTGGCGTAGGTCAGCGTCACGCCGTCCTTGGCCGCGGCCGCCTCGGCGCCCTTGCGCACCAGGTCCCAGAAGGCGTCGCCCTTCGCGCCGTGCGTGACCATGGTGATCTTCAGACGAGCGCTGCCGCCCGCCTTGCCGACGGAGTCCGCGGTGGACTGCGAACGGTCGCCGGAGGCTGAACAGCCCGCCACGAGCAGCCCGGCGACCACGGCCAGGGCCGCGAGACGAACCGGTCTGTGGGAGGCAGACGGTGGGGGAGGAGTCTTCATCGAAGTGCGGCACCTCGCTGTGCGGCCGAGCTGGAGGAACAGCGCGAGCACGGCTCCGGACGACGTCCGACGGGTGGTACGCCGTCCAGGCGACTCTCGCTGGCCGGAGCCAATCGCGTGTGACCGCCGGTAGTCAAGTGAGCAGCCACTTTCAGTAAGTTACTGCTGCCGCTTCGTGATGTTTGCGGACCCCGATCGACCGTTTGCACCTCGAACGCCCCCCGTCCCGAGCGGTTCCGGGCCGGCTCCGCGGGCCGGTGCGCCGGGGCCCCGGCGCCTAGACTGGTGCGGTTCGTACGACAGGACCCGGACAGGAGAGCGACGACGTGGCGGCAGCCGGCAGTGGCTTCGAGGACCCCTCCGCCGACGTGCTCGACCGCGCGGCCGCGGCCTTCGGGCTGCTCGCCTCGCCCGCCCGGCTGCACATCGTGTGGGCGCTCGCACAGGGCGAGAGCGACGTGACCGGACTCGCTGAGCGCGTCGGCGGCGCACTGCCCGCCGTCAGCCAGCACCTGACCAAGCTCAAGCTGGCCGGTCTGGTGCGCGCCCGCCGCGAGGGCCGGCGCCAGGTGTACCTGGTCGACGACCAGGACGTCGTGGACGTCGTACGGCTCATGGTGGACCGGCTCTCCGACCGGGCGGGCGACGTCCCGGCGCCCCGCCTCCGTGGCCTCTGAGCCCGCCGCCGGCACCCGGCTGCAGGTGCTGCGGCACCTGGAGACCGGCCCGCGCGGGCTCACCGACGCCGAGGCCGCCGCCCGGCTGGCGGAGGCCGGCGAGAACACGCTGCCCGAACTGCGGACACCGTCCTGGACGCGCCGCTGCATACGCGGCCTGCGGGACCCCTTCACCGCCGTGCTGCTCGTCCTCGGCCTGGTGTCCGCCGCCGTCGCCTCCTGGGGCACCGCCGCCGTCATCCTCGCCCTGGTCGCCGTCAGCTGTGTGCTGCGGGCGAGCGGCGAGCACCGGGCCGACCGGTCGATGGCCGCGCTGCGCGGCCTGGTCGCCGGCACCGCCACCGTGCTGCGGCGCGGCGAGGGCGGACGGGCGGCCCGCGAGATACCCGTCGCCGAACTGGTCCCGGGCGATGTGATCCGGCTCGGCCCCGGCGACCTCGTCCCCGCCGACGTACGGCTGCTGCGCTCCCGCGGTCTCACCGTGCACCAGGCCGCGCTCACCGGCGAGAGCACGCCGGTCCCCAAGTCCGCCGGCGAGACGTCCGCACCGGCCGACGGCCCGTTCGGCGAGCCCCACCTGTGCTACCAGGGCAGCGGTGTCGCGACGGGCAGCGCCACCGCCGTCGTCCTCGAGACCGGCCCGCGCACGCGACTGGGCGCCGCCCACGACAGCGGACCGCGGGCGGCGCGGCGAAGGCGCGCCGGGCGCTCCGCCGGGACGGCGCCGCCGGAGATCAGTTCCTTCGACCGTTCCGTGCACGGCATCTCCTGGGTGCTGATCCGGTTCATGCTGCTGACACCGCCGCTGGTGCTCATGGCGGGCGCCGCCCTGCGCGGGCGGGGACTGGAGACGCTGCCGTTCGCCGTCGCGGTGGCCGTCGGGCTGACGCCCGAGATGCTGCCGGTGATCGTCACCACCTGTCTGGCCCGCGGCGCCACGCTGCTCGCCCGCCGCCACGACGTGATCGTCAAACGGCTGCCCGCCCTGCACGACCTGGGCGCCGTCGACGTGGTGTGCGTCGACAAGACCGGCACGCTCACCCGGGACCGGCCGGTCGTCGTGCGTTCCCTCGACGCGGCCGGCGACGACGACCCCGACGTCCTGCGCTGGGCCGCCGTCGGCGCCTGGTGGAGCCTGCAGCTCGCCGAACTCCCCACCCCGGACGCCCTCGACGAGGCGCTGTTCGAGGCGGCGGGTGCGGCGGGCGAGGAGTACGACGGGGTGGGCGCCGTCCCCTTCGATCCGGTACGGCGACTGGCCACCGCCGTCGTCAGGGGCCCCGGACCCGGCACGCGCACCGTCGTCGTCAAGGGCGCCGTGGAGGCCGTACTCGACCGGTGCGCCACGACACCGCGGGAGCGGGACCGGCTGCTCGCCCTCGCCGCGCGCGAGGCCGACTCGGGGCTGCGGCTGCTCGCCGTCGCCACCGGGCGGCGCCCCGCCCGCCCCCGCGACCACACGCCCGCCGACGAACACGGCCTGGACTTCCGCGGCTTCGTGACCTTCCGCGACGCCCTCGCACCGGGCGCGGCCGAGGCGGTGCGCGCTCTGACCGCGCGCGGCGTCGCCGTGCACATCCTCACCGGCGACCACCCCGCGACGGCGGCCCGCGTCTGCCGGGACCTGGGCCTGCGACCGAGCCGGGTCCAGGTGGCGGCGGACGTCCTGGGACCGTCGCCCTCCCATGCGACCGTGCCGGAGTTCGCCGGCACGGCCCCTGGGGACGCCGCGGCGGCGGGGGAAGGCTCGGGAGCGACTGCCGGGGGCGTCGGCGCGGCCGCGGACCTCGCGGGACGGCCCACCGTGAACGCCTCCGTGGCCGGGGACGTCCTCGGCGCGGCCGGCGAGGGCGCCGCCCACGGGGCCCGGGAATCCCTCCGGGCCGGAGAGCCCGCCTCGGGCGCGGCGCGCGCGCCGGTGGTCGCCGGAGCGAAGGCCCCGGAGTGCCCAACGGTCGTGATCGCCCGCTGCACCCCGGACGACAAGGCCCGTCTCGTCGCCGGGCTGCGGGCCGCCGGGCACACCGTGGGGTTCCTCGGGGACGGCGTCAACGACGTGCCCGCGCTGCGGGCGGCCGACGTCGGGATCACGCCGCGGGACGCGGTGGCCGTGGCCCGGGAGAGCGCCGACGTCGTGCTCGCGGCCAAGGACCTCACGGCCATCGGGCACGCCGTCACCATGGGCCGCTACAGCAGCGGCAACATCGCCTCGTACCTGCGCGTGACGCTCTCCTCCAACCTCGGCAACGTCCTGGCGATGCTCGCCGCCGGCCTGCTGCTGCCGTTCCTGCCGATGCTGCCGGCCCAGGTGCTGGTGCAGAACCTCTGCTTCGACGCCGCCCAGCTCGCCTTCGCCCACGACCGCCCCGGCGCCGCCGCCCTGCGTCGTCCGGCCGGCCTGCGGCCCCGGGCGTTCCTGCGGTTCATCACCGGCTTCGGCGTCCTCAACGCCGTCGCCGACCTCGCCACCTTCGCCGTCCTCGCGCTCGCCCTGCCCGGTTCCGAGGCGCTGGACGACGCCCCCGTCTTCCACTCCGCCTGGTTCACCGAGAACCTGCTCACCCAGGCCCTGGTGATGCTCCTGCTGCGCACCGGCCGGCGGCTCGCCGAGGGCCGCGCGCCCGGCCCCCTCGGCTGGTCCGCCACCGGCCTCGCGGCCGTCGGCCTCCTGCTGCCGCTCAGCCCGCTCGGCGCGGCCCTCGGGCTGACGGCCCTGCCCGCCGCGTACCACCTCCTGCTCACCGCCGTGCTCGCCCTGTACGCGCTGGCCCTGCTCGCGGCGAGGGCCTGGTACGAGCGACGGCACGGATGACCGGGAGGCTCTCCGCACGCCCGCCCATGGGTTGTACAGTTGCGCAAAGTGGCAACCGTTGACGGGTGTGCGAGCAGCGCCGACCGTCCGTCGCCGACGTGTGACGTAGTTGAGGAAAGGGAGGGTGCGGCATGCTCCGCAACGGACTGGAACCCTGGCACCTGCTGATCGTGGCCATCGTCGTGATCGTGCTCTTCGGATCGAAGAAGCTGCCCGACACCGCCCGCGCCCTGGGCAAGTCGATGCGCATCCTCAAGAGCGAGGCGAAGGCGATGAAGGACGAGGGCCCCGTCGCGCCGCCCGCGCCGACGGTCGTGGAGCCGACGGAGGTCGGCAAGGGGGCCGCGGCCTCCTGAGCCGCCGCTCCCCGCTCCCCGCACCTCCGCACACGTGCAGGCCGACCCGGAATACGACTCCGGGTCGGCCTGCACGTGTGTCCTGCGGCTGTCGGGCGGCGGCTCCGCGGCCGTGCGGTTACGGCACCTGGACCGCATCCGCGGGAGCCCCCGGCTCCGCGGCGGCCTCCGCGGCCTTCCGGCGCTGCCGGCGGCTGCGGCGCGGCTCCTGGTCGGGCAGCCAGCCGAAGATCAGGCAACTGCCCACGGCGCCCAGGAGCAGGCCGATGAAGAAGCCGCCCAGGTTCGAGGTGAGCCAGGTGCCCAGCGAGGACATGACGCCGATGATCGAGTAGAACAGGCGCTGACCGGGGCTGAGCAGCGTCAGCAGCCCGCACAGCACCATCACGACCGGCAGCAGATAGCCGGCCAGACCCTGCATGCCGATGTGCATGATGACCTTCAAGGAGGCCTTCTCGGTGAGCAGGATCTCCGCCCCGCCCAGGGTGAGCAGCAGCCCGCCCCAGAACGGCCGGCCCGCCCGCCAGTGACGGAAGGCGGGACCGAACCCTTGCCTCGGGATGCCCGACATCAGCAACCCGAGTCGCTGAACCGGAGCTTGAGGCCCGGAAGCTTGAACACGCCCGCGGTGGTGGCGTAGTTGGTCTGCCGCAGGTTGTCGATGTGGACCGTGTCGGCCTGCTGGCTGAAGACGCCCTCCGGACCCTTGACCCCGGCCTTGTTGAGCGTGCTCGCGTCGTTGCCGATCTCGATGTTGTTGAACGAGGCGTCGCCGGTCAGCTGCGTCGAGTCGGTGGTGAGGTTGTTCGCCTGCACCTTCGAGGAGCCGCTGCCCGCCGTGATGAGCAGGTTGGTGCCGCCCAGGTCCACGCTCTGGCAGAGGCTGTCCAGCGTCGCGTTCTTGATCGCCGAGGTGACGACCAGGACCTGACCGCCGGTGTCGCCCGCGTTCGGGCTGTTGTCGATCATGCTGTCGAGCGCGCCGAACTGCTCGAAGCCGGTGCCGTCCAGCGACTTCGCGGTGACGGTGAAGGGCATGCCGGAGATCGAGAACGACACCCCCAGGGCACCCTGGGCGGTGAGGATGCCGAGGCCGGCGAGCGCGGCGACGGCGGGGACCGCCATCACCGCGGCGCGGCGGGCGCGAACCCGGCCGCGTCTGGCGGGCTCGGACGAGGAACCGCTTTCGGGGTTCTCGGGGGTGAGGTCGGCGGACGAGGTGACGTCCGGGGACGAGGCCATTTCTGCTCCCATGTGCATAGTCAGTGCGGGTTGGGCGTCAGCGGCGCGTTGTCCTGGCGCGGACAGCCTGCGGACGCACGGCTTCTTCCAACTCCCGGCGGGTGGAAGGGCTTTCTCGTACTCCGCAGTAGCCAGCGAGGAAGTTACCCGTGGTTACTTTCGAGGGTCAAGGCAGTTGTGAAAAAAGGGTGTCGATTGTGGGTCGCCCGTGGGTCGTGAGCCGACCGCTGTCCCTCTCTTCTTGTGCGGACTATTAGAACGATCGTCAACTCCCTTGTGGGCGCTTGACGTTGACTGAACATCAGGTCTACAACTGCCCCTGGCTTCACCCGGATCCGTGGCGCCGGATCCCGTCACGCGGCATCGTCCGCGTCTCCCGGACCCCTGTTGTCCAGAGTGGGCACTTCCTCGCCCGACACAAGCCCTCCACGGCCCGGCACGGGCACTTCCCCCCTGGTCCGCGCCGGGCCGACTTCCCGGCCGGCCCGGCCGACGGCCCTCCCCACGGGTCTGCGGCCGACCGCCGGCCGGTCGCCGTCGCCGGCCCGTGACGTAAGGAGAAGGCGTCACGGGCCGGCAACGGCGGACGTCGACTCGCGCCCACCGTTTTCAACCCCCCACGTTCCACCCACCCTCGAACCACCCCCACTTCCGAAAGAGGCACTGACGCATGCGCACTCGCACCCTTCTCACCCTCGTCGGCACCGTCGCCGCGCTCTCCCTGCCCGCCGTCGCCCCCGCCTCGGCGGCCGACACCGCGGTCCTCACCACCGGCTCCGCGGGCGGCGCCGCCGTCGCCGTCGGCGACACCCTCACGGCCCCGCTGGCCAGCGGTACCAACGCCACCCTGTACTCCAGCGCGACCGGCACGAGCGGTGTGTCCTGCGCGTCCTCGACCTTCAGTGCCACCGTCGCGGACAACCCCGCGGCGCCGGGCACGGCCACCGAGTCGGTCAGCGGGCAGACCTTCGACAGCAGCAGCTGCACCAGCAACGTCCTCGGCGTGACCGGCGTCAGCAGCATCACGGTGGACAACCTGCCCTACACCACCACCGTCGCCTCCGACGGCACCCTCACGGTCACCCCAGCGAGCGGCTCCACCATCCAGACCACGGTCAAGCTGAAGACGCTGCTGGGCAGCATCACCTGCGTCTACCAGGCCCCCAGCCTGACCGGCACGGCCGCCAACGCAGACAACAGCATCAACTTCACCAACCAGCAGTTCACCAAGGTGTCCGGCTCGTCGCTCTGCTTCAGCAGCGGCTACTTCACCGCCAAGTACGCCCCGGTGACCGACAACGGCGCCACGGTCTACGTCAACTGACGCCCGTAGAAACGAGGTTCAGCGTCGACGCAGACGCAGGGCCAGGGCGGCGCCGCCGGTGAGCACCAGCACCGCGGCGGCGCCGCCCGCCAGCAGGGGCGCGGACGGGCCCGAGTCCGCGTTCCGGGCGGAGGCGACGGGGGTGCTGTCGGGACTCGACGGCGCCGGCGTCGCCTCCGTGTTCTGCGCGGGCGCCGTCTCCGTACGGCGCTTCTCGGCCGTCGGGGGCGGCGAGCCGCCGTTCGACCGCTCGGCCGTCGGAGTGCTGCCGCCCGTCCGCCCGGCGGCCGGGGTGCCCTTGCCCCCGGCCGCCGGGAACACCACGTCCGAGCACGAGTAATAGGTGTCCGACGTGCTGCTGTTCTGCCAGATCGTGTACAGCATCTGCCGTCCCGTCCGGTCGGACGGGAGCTTGGCGGTGATCCGGTACGCGCCGCTCGTCAGCGCCGGGTCCTTGACCGTGGCGAACGGCCGCTCGGGCAGCTCCGACCAGGTCAGCGGCTTCGTCGGGTCGTAGCCCTGCTCGGTCAGATAGAGCTTGAACGTGCCGGTGTGCGGGATCGTCGAGGCGTACGTCATCCTCAGCGTCGCGCCCGGCTCCAGCCGCGTCGCCGGCCAGTCCGCGCGGGCCAGGTCCAGGCCCTTGTAGTCGGGCAGGCCCCCGCTGCACAGCTTTCCGTCCGGAACGGTCTGCCGGTCCCGCCCGTTCACGTCCGCCACGCGCAGGTTGTCCCAGAAGGTGAAGGGCGCGCCGTTCGCGGCCACGGCCGCCCGGCACGCCGCCGACTTCGCGTTCGTCCCGCCGTCCGGGGAGCAGGCGTACGCCCGGCTGACCGGGTCCGTGGGTGCGCCGTGCGCTTGCGCGGGACCCGCCGCCCACAGCGGCAGCAGGAACGGGGTCACGAAGGCGGCCGCCAGGGCGGTGCGGTGTGCGGTCATCCGGGGCATCCGGATCGTCTCCTCGGCCGGCGCGGGAACGGGCTGCTCCCGTGGAGTACGGCGAACCGGCGCCGGTTGTTCACCGGTCGGCCTGGCCCAGGGGCTCCTCTACTCGTTGAAAACCAACCGATCGCCCCGTACTTCGGCGCCCGCCCGCACCGGCGCGTCACCCCCCGGGACATCTTCCGTTTTCGCAGGGCCGAGGCAGGGAATGCCTCAACAGACCCTGGCGGCCCACCGGTTGCGCAAGCGCGGGGTGACACGTGTCGTCGGGAGCCGCCCGGGTCGGCGCGGTAGGCCAACTCCCCGCCAGCTAAGGTGAGTCGACGGTCTGAAAGGGCACCGTCCGCATCACCGCACGGTGAGATATCGTGTACGGGGAGTAAGAAACAAACGGCATGCCCCGTTCTTTCCAGTCCCGGGAGGGTTCAAGTCTTTCCCAGGAGTGTTCGGTCCCGGTCCCAGGAGAGTTCAGTCGATGGCGAGGCAGTTACGCGCCGAGCAGACCCGCGCGACGATCATCACAGCCGCAGCAGAACTGTTCGACCGTCGCGGCTACGAATCGACCAGCCTGAGCGACATCGTCGAGTACGCGCAAGTCACCAAGGGCGCCCTGTACTTCCACTTCGCGGCGAAGGAGGACCTGGCCCACGCGATCATGGAGCTCCAGGCCAAGGCCTCGCGCGAGGTGACCAATGAGGTGGAGAGCCGGGGCTACTCGTCCCTGGAGACCTTGATGCGCATCACGTTCGGGATCTCCCGCATGTCCGTGGAGGGGCCGATACAGCGGGCCGGACTCCGTCTCGCCACCGGCCCGGTCGAGGTGCGCCCGCCGCTCTCGCATCCGTTCACCGAATGGCGTGACCTGGCCTCCCGCAAGCTCCACGGCGCCGTCAAGGAGTCCGACATTCACCCCGACATCGATATCGAGGCCACCGCGCACGCTCTGGTCAGCTGGTTCGTCGGCACCCGCGTCGTGGGCCGCACCCTCGAACCCGTCGCCCGCCAGCCCCGCCGCGTCGCCGAGATGTGGCAGGTCATGATCCGCGGCCTGGTCCCGGTGACCCGCCGCGCCCGCTATCTGAGCCTCGCCGCGCGGCTGGAGCGGGAGCCGAGAACGGTCTGAGGCGCGCCGGGCTCCGGAGCGGGGGCCGAGAACCGTCCGAGGCTCGCCGCGCGGCTGGAGCGGGAGCCCGGGGCCGTCCGAGCCGCGCGATACGGTGAGCCGCATGCCTCACGCCCCGTCCGCGCCCGTGATCCTCGGCAACGAGCCGGGGTCGTTCCCGCACAGCGTCCTCGCCGAACGCCACCCGGCGATCATCCGGCAGGTGCGAGAAGCCTTCCCGTACGGCCCCGCGACGCATCGCGCGCTCGACGCGCTCCTCGACAGCTGCACCAAAGGTGTGATCGAACCGCTCCCGGCGGCGGCGCCGGACCTGGACCGCTGGAATGCCTGGGGCCTGACGGCGTACACGGGCCGTTCCTGGTACGACGTCCCGTGGCTGTGGTCCGAGAGCTACTTCTACCGCCAACTCCTCGAAGCCGTAGGCTACTTCGAGCCGGGTCCCTGGCAGGGCATCGATCCGTTCCGCCCCTTCAAGCTCGCCGAACTCGACGCCCCCGAGACGGACGAGGAACTCGCCGCGCTGGACGGCCTGTCCCCGCGGGAGACGGGTCCGGCCCTGCTCCACGGCTCCCTGTGGGGCAACCGCGCCGACCTCGGCTTCCGGCTCTCCGACGCGAGCGCCGGCACGGCGGCGGCCGTCCCCGGACTGGTGGCCGACGACAGCGGCACCCTGTGGTCCCTGCTCCCGCCCGCCGGCACCGGCACGCTCTGCCTGATCGCCGACAACGCGGGCCGCGAACTCGTCCCCGACCTCCTGCTGATCGCCCACCTCCTCGACGGCGGACGCGTGGAGCGGGCGGTGCTGCACGTCAAGCCCCACCCCTACTACGTCTCCGACGCCACCCCCGAGGACGTCCTCGACGCACTCCGCCGGCTGGCCGCCGCGCCGGGTGCGGCGGCCTCGTACGGCCGTACGCTCTGGTCGGCGATGACCGACGGCCGCCTCGCGGTGCGGGCCCACCCCTTCTCCTGCGCCCCGCTGCCGTTCGCGGACATGCCCGGCGACCTGCGCGCGGAACTCGCCGGTGCCACGCTGACCGTGGTCAAGGGCGACCTCAACTACCGCCGCCTGGTGGGTGATCGCCGGTGGCCGCCGACGACCCCGTTCGCCGAGGTCACCGCCCATTTCCCGGGCCCGGTGGCCGCCTTGCGCACCCTGAAGTCCGACGTGATCACCGGGCTGGACGCGGACACGGAGGCCGCGCTGGTGGCGGCGGAGGGGCAGCGGTGGCGCACCAGCGGGACCCACGCCCTCGTCCAGGTGCGTCCGTAGACGTCATGCCAGTCGCAGCGGCAGCGACTTGATGCCGTTGATGAAGTTCGAGGTCAGCCGCCGGGCCGGTCCCGCCGTCCGCAGCACCGGAAGCTCCCGCAGGACCTCCTCGTACAGCAACCGCAGTTGCAGACGGGCGAAGTGGGCGCCGAGGCAGACGTGCGGGCCGTCACCGAAGGAGACGTGCGGGTTCGGTGTGCGGGCGAGGTCGAGGAGGTCCGGCGAGGTGAAGGCCCGTTCGTCGCGGTTGGCGGAGGCGTGGAAGACGACCACCTTGTCCCCGGCGCGGATGCGCCGGCCGGCCAGCTCCGTGTCTTGGACCGCGGTGCGGCGGAAGGTGAGCACGGGCGGGTGCCAACGCAGCAACTCGTCCACCGCAGAGTCGATTTCGGTCTTCCCGGCGCGGAGTGCCTCGTATGCCTCAGGGTGTTCGGCCAGGGTGAGCAGTCCGCCCGGTGCGGCGCTGCGGACCGTGTCGTTGCCCGCGACGGTGAGCAGGAAGAAGAACATCTCCAGCTCCGCGTCGGCCGGTTCGGGGTCGTGGGCGAGAGTGGTCAGCACGTCGTCGGCGGGGTGGCGGCGCTTGTGCGCGGCCAGCCGCTGCGCGTAGTCGAACATGTCCCGCAGGGCTGCGGGGGAGCGCGGGTTGACCGGCCTGCCCTCCGCGTCCAGCAGGGCGGGGCCCGCCTCGTCGGGGTCCTGGTAGCCGATGATCCGCTGGGTCCAGTGCAGCAGCAGTCCGCGGTCGGCGGCCGGGACGCCGAGCAGGTCGGCGAGGTTGAGCAGGGCGTACTCGTCGGTCACGGCGGTGATCAGATCGACCGTGCCGTCGGCCGCGCGGGCCGTGCGCAGCGCCTCGGCGAGCAGGGTGCGGGCCCGTTCCCGGGCGACGGCCGTGAAGCGGTCGACCCGGCCGGGGGTGAAGGCGCGACTCACCAGGCGCCTCAGCCTGCCGTGCCCCGGCGGGTCCTGGTTGAGCATCATGCGCCGGATGAAGGGCAGGTCGTCGGGGTCGGGATCGCGGATCTGCGTCGCTCCCACGGACGAGGAGTACGTCGCCGAGTCCTTCAGCACCCGCACCACGTCCGCGTGCCGGGTCACCGCCCAGAATCCCGGCCCGGCCGGCCAGCCCAGCACCTCGGACTCCTCCTGCCAGGCCACGGGGTGGTGATCGCGCAGGACGCGATAGGCGGCGTAGGGCACCTCGACGGCGTACTGCCGGGGATCGAAGACGTCCGGAACGGGCGGGGCCTCACGTGCGCTCATGGCACCACGGTGACGCGACGGCCGGGACGCGGCAAGGCAACGGTGACCGCGGGGCCTCGGGGAGCGGGCCAGGCAGGGTGACCGCGGGTCCTCGGGGTGCGGCACGGTGATGGTGACCGCGAGCCCGCGGGGGCTCGGCACGGAGGCCGGGCGGCGAACACTTCCATCCTCTTCGAACAGCTGCCGTCATCCCGATCAATCTGTGGTGATCATGACAGAACCCTGATAGGTATGCCCGCATGGCGTTGCATCGATTGCGGGTGGGAAGTCGAGCACGGGCAGGGCGTCGGTCCGGGGTGGCGGGGGCCGGGAAGCCGACGGCCGTCCTGGCCGCTCTGGCACTGCTCCTCGCGGGCTGCGGCGACGGCGGGGGATCCGATTCCGCCGAGGGCGGCGGACTGACCGAAGTCAGGGTCGCCGCACTGCCGTTGACGGACTCTGCCGCGCTCTACCTCGCCCGGGACCGGGGCCTGTTCAAGAAGGAAGGGCTGAGTGTCCGGATCCAGCCCGTCCAGCAGAGCATCCAGGCACTGCCGGCCCTGTCCAAGGGGCAGGTCGACGTGATCGCGAGCGCGAACTACGTGACGTTCCTCCAGGCCGATGAGAAAGGCACCCTCGACCTGCGGATCCTCGCCGAGGGTGTGCGCACGGCGCCGCACATGATGGACGTGCTCGTGCCCCGCGACTCCGGCATCAAGAGCGTCGCCGACCTCTCGGGCAAGAAGGTCGCCGTCAACATCCTCAACAACATCCAGTCCCTCACCCTCAACGCGATCCTCGACCGGCAGGGCGTCGGCCGGCCCGTCTACCGGCAGATCCCGTTCCCCCAGATGGGGCCCGCGCTGGAGCGGAACCAGGTCGACGCCGTCCACGCCGTGGAACCCTTCGACAGTGCGATCCAGGGGCAGTTGAAGGCGAAGGTGCTGCTGGACGGGGCGACGGCGCCGGTGCGGTCGCTGCCGATCAGCGGCTACGTCACCACGGGGAAGTTCGCCACCGCTCACGCCGAGGCCGCGGCCGCGTTCCGGCGGGCCATCGAGGCCGCCTCGAAGCTCGCCTCCGCCGACCCCTCGGCGGTACGGGCCGAACTCCCCAAGTACACCAAGGTCACCGCGGACCAGGCCAGGACCATCCACCTGCCGTCCTACCCCGCGACCGCGGACGCGGCCCAGCTGCGCCGGCTCACCGTACTGATGAAGGAACAGGGCCTGTTGAAGAAGAACATCGATCCGGCCACGCTCCTGGTGAAGTGACGCGAGGTGAACGGGCGGGTACGACGGCGCCGGGAGCCGTGGCTGGGGCTTGTCGGCGCTCTGATCGCCTTCGGTGTCTGCGAGATCGTCGGGCGGGCCGGCCTCGTGCGGCGCAGCTACCTCCCGCCCGCCTCCGAAGTCCTGGGCCGGGCGGTCGAGTTGGCGGGGGACCGGGCCTTCCTGAACGGCGTCGGCGCCACCCTGCGCGCCTGGGCGCTCGGCCTCGGGCTCGCCGTCGTGATCGCCGTGCCGCTCGGGCTGCTGCTGGGCAGCCTCCCGGTCGTCGACTCAGCCGTACGCGTCATCGTCGAGTTCCTGCGGCCGTTGCCGTCCGTGGCGCTGATCCCTCTGGTGTCCCTGCTGCTGGGCACCGGCACCGAGACCGAGGTCGCCCTGATCGCGTACGCCTCCGTCTGGCCGGTCCTGTTCAACACCGTCTACGGCCTCGGTGAGACCGACCCGCTCGCCAAGGAGACCCTGCGCGCCTTCGGCTTCGGCCGGTTCGCCGTCCTGCTGCGCGTCGAACTCCCCGGCACGGCACCCTTCATCGCCGCCGGCGTCCGCATCTCCGCGGCTGTCGCCCTCATCCTCGCCGTCGCCACCGAACTCCTCTCCGGCTTCGGCCAGGGCCTCGGCATCTTCATCGCCCAGGCCGAACTGGCCACCGACGGCACCCGCGACGTCCTCGCCGGCGTGGTGTGGGCGGGCGCCCTGGGGCTCGTCGTGAACGGGGTGCTCGTGTGGGGCGAACACCGGCTGTTTCCCTGGACACCGGAACGGCAGGCGGCGACCGCCCGGGGGGTGGGGGCGTGAGAGGGGAGCAGGGTCAGGGCACGGCGCGTACGTCCCCCGTGTCCCGCCCCGCCGCTGCCGGCCCCGCGTCCCGTCGCGCCCTGCTCCCGCGTCTTCTGGTCCTCCTTCTCGCCCTCGCCGTCTGGCAGGCGGTCGGGCGAGCCCATGGCAGCGTCTACTTCCCGCCCCCGAGCCGTATCGCGGGTCGCGCCCACGACCTGTGGTTCTCCGGGCCCGTCCGGCACCTCTTCCTCACCGACGTGGCCGTGCGGAACGTGCTGCCGAGCCTGGGGCGGATGGCGGCCGGATTCGGGATCGCCGTCGTCTGCGGGATCGGGCTCGGCGTGGCGGTCGGGCGGTCCCGGTGGGCGTACGCGCTGTGCGACCCGGTGCTGCAGTTCGCTCGCGCCGTGCCGCCGCCGGCCCTGGTGCCCGTGTTCGTCGTGGTCCTGGACTTCGGCACCCCCATGCAGATCACGGCGATCGCCTTCAGCGCCGTGTGGCCGGTGCTGATCAACACGGCGGAAGGGGTGCGCAACACCGACCCGCTCCGGCTGGACGTCGCCGCCGTGCTCCGCCTCCACCCCGTCGAACGGCTCCGCTTCCTGCTCCTGCCGTCGGCGATGCCCCGTATCTTCGCCGGCCTGCGCCTCAGCCTCTCCCTCTCGCTGATCCTCATGGTGTTCTCCGAACTCCTGCCCGGCACCGCCGACGGCATCGGTTTCACCCTCACCGACGCCCAGTCCCGCTCCGACCTGCTCACCGTCTGGGCGGCCCTGCTCCTGCTCGGCGTCCTCGGGTACGTCCTCAACACCGCTCTGCTGGCGGTCGAGCGGCGGCTCCTCGGACGGGGAAGGACGACGGCATGACCCTCCGCCTGGAAGCCCTCGGCCAGCGCTACGGCGACCACCCCGTCCTGCGCGACATCACCCTGACCGTCCCCGACGGCCAACTCCTGTGCGTAGTAGGCCCGTCGGGATGCGGCAAGTCCACGCTGCTGCGCACCGTCGCGGGACTGCGGCCCGCGCACGAGGGCACGGTCACCTTCGACGGCACGCCCGTCACCGGCGTACCCGACCATCTCGCCGTCGTCTTCCAGGACTACGGCCGCTCCCTCTTCCCCTGGCTCACCGTCCGCGACAACGTCGCCCTGCCGCTGCGCCGCCGCGGCCTGGCCCGTGCGGAGCGGCGTGCCGAGGCCGAGCGCATCCTGGAACGCGTCGGCCTCGACGGCGCCGCGCGCCGCCACCCCTGGCAGCTGTCCGGCGGCATGCAGCAGCGCGTCGCCATCGCCCGCGCCCTGGTCTGCCGCCCCTCGCTGCTCCTCATGGACGAGCCCTTCGGCTCCCTGGACGCCCAGACCCGCGAGGACCTCGAAGACCTCCTCCTGGAGGTGCACCGCACCGAGAACACCACCATCCTCCTCGTCACCCACGACATCGACGAGAGCGTCTACGTCGGCGACCGCGTCGTCGTCCTCTCCCCGGGCCCCGGAGCCCGCGTCGTCCTCGAGCTCCCCGTCGAACTCCCCGGCAAGCGCGACCAGATCACCACCCGCGGCCTGCCGGAGTTCGTCGCGCTCAGGGCGCGGGTGGGACGAGCCGTGCGGGGCGCCTGAGAGCACGCCGGCCCGTCCCGTTTGAAGCGTGAACGCCCCAAGAGGCCGCGGACGCTCCCGGATCCGCCCCGGTTCACGCGATGGTGTGATCACGTCCCGCCCCGCGGATGCCGCCGCGGGGCCACGGGTAGGGCCCGGCCATGACGCAGCAGCCCTTCGAACTCCCGCACTTCTACATGCCGTATCCCGCGCGGCTGAACCCGCACGTCGACGAGGCACGCGCCCACTCGACCCGCTGGGCCCGCGAGATGGGCATGCTGGAGGGGTCCGGGATCTGGGAGCAGTCGGACCTCGACGCGCACGACTACGGACTGCTCTGCGCCTACACCCATCCCGACTGCGACGGCCCCGCCCTGTCGCTGATCACCGACTGGTACGTGTGGGTCTTCTTCTTCGACGACCACTTCCTGGAGACCTTCAAACGCACCCAGGACCGGCCCGGCGGCAAGGCGTACCTGGACCGGCTCCCGCTCTTCATGCCCCTCGACCTCGCGACCGCCGTGCCCGAGCCGTGCAACCCCGTCGAGGCGGGACTCGCCGACCTGTGGGCGCGCACGGTGCCGTCGATGTCCGTCGACTGGCGCCGCCGCTTCGCCGTGGCCACCGAGCACCTGCTCAACGAGTCCCTGTGGGAACTGTCCAACATCAACGAGGGACGGATCGCCAACCCCGTCGAGTACATCGAGATGCGCCGCAAGGTGGGCGGCGCGCCCTGGTCGGCGGGGCTGGTGGAGTACGCGACGGCCGAAGTGCCCACGTGCGTCGCCGGATCGAGGCCGCTCAGGGTGCTGATGGAGACCTTCTCCGACGCCGTCCACCTGCGCAACGACCTCTTCTCCTACCAGCGCGAGGTCGAGGACGAGGGCGAGAACAGCAACGGCGTCCTCGTCCTGGAGACCTTCTTCGGCTGCACCACCCAGGAGGCCGCCGACACCGTCAACGACGTGCTGACCTCACGCCTGCACCAGTTCGAGCACACCGCGCTCACCGAGGTGCCCGCGCTCGCCCTGGACCGGGGTCTGACCGCCGCCGAGGTCGCGGCCGTCGCGAAGTACACGCAGGGCCTGCAGGACTGGCAGTCCGGCGGCCACGAGTGGCACCTGCGCTCCAGTCGCTACATGAACGCCCGCGCGCGTGCCACCGACCGCTGGCACGGTCCGGCCGGCCCCGGCACCTCCGCGGCCGACGTCGGCGCGCTCCTCGCGTCGGCGGGCGCCATGGGGGCACCGCCCACGCCCTTCAGGCAGTGGGGGAGGCTGCGCGCGTACACGCACGTGCCCTACCAGAAGGTCGGCCCCTCGCTGCTGCCCGACTTCCGCATGCCCTTCCAGGTGGAGCTGAGCCCGCACCTCCAGGGCGCCCGAACCCGGCTCGCGGACTGGACGCGCACCATGGGCATCCTCCACGAGGGCGTCTGGGACGAGGACAAGCTGGCCGCCTACGACCTGCCGCTCTGCTCGGCCGGCCTCGACCCCGACGCGACACCCGAAGCCCTCGACCTCAGCGCCGCGTGGCTCGCCTGGGGCACCTACGGCGACGACTACTACCCGCTCGTCTTCGGCCACCGGCGTGACCTGGCCGCCGCCCGCCTCACCACACGGCGCCTGTCGGAGTGCATGCCCCTGGACGGCGCGCAGGCCCTCGTCCCGGTCAATGCCATGGAACGCGGCCTGACCGACCTGTGGGCGCGTACGACGGCGCCGATGACCCCGGACCAGAGGCGCATCCTCAAGGACGCCGTGGACGTGATGACCGAGAGCTGGGTGTGGGAGCTGTCCAACCAGCTGCAGAACCGTATCCCCGACCCGGTCGACTACCTGGAGATGCGCCGCGCCACCTTCGGCGCGGACCTGACCATGAGCCTGTGCCGGACGGGACACGGCCCCGCCGTCCCGCCCGAGGTCTACCGCAGCGGCCCGGTCCGCTCCCTGGAGAACGCCGCCGTCGACTACGCCTGCCTGGTCAACGACGTCTTCTCGTACCAGAAGGAGATCGAGTACGAGGGCGAGATCCACAACGCGATCCTGGTGGTCCAGAACTTCTTCGGCGTCGACTACCCGGCCGCCCTGCGCGTCGTCCACGACCTGATGACCCGGCGCATGGAGCAGTTCGAGCACGTCGCGGCGAACGAACTCCCCGTCGTGTACGACGACTTCGATCTCTCCGACGAGGCGCGGGAGATCATGCGGGGCTATGTGACGGACCTGCAGCACTGGCTGTCGGGCATCCTCAACTGGCACCGCGAGGTCGACCGCTACAAGCCCGACTACCTGGCCCGCCGCACCCACGGCTTCCTGCCGGACCCGCGGTCCGCCGTACCCGCCCACTGAACCATCGGGGATTTCCGGCCAATCGGCGCGGAACGGGGCATTCCTGGAACTTCACCGGTGTGTCGTGAGTCAAGTGAGGTGAGAGAACAGAACAGGACCACAGAACACACGGGGGTGTTCGACCTTGACCGACATCATCGAGAGGATCGCCGGCGACGGCACGGGGGACGCGGCACCGGCTCCGGACGAACTGGTGCCGTACGTTGCGCCGTTGCCGGTCCCGCCCGTCCTGCGGCCCGGCACCGGCGACGTGCTGCGCGAGACCGAGATCGCGGTGCGCCCCACCTGGGTCCGCCTGCACCCGCAGCTTCCGCCGACCCTGATGTGGGGCTACGACGGACACGTGCCGGGGCCGACCATCGAGGTCCGGCGCGGACAGCGGGTGCGTGTCGCGTGGACCAACCGGATTCCCCAGGGCAGCGAGTACCCGGTCACCTCGGTGGAGGTGCCCGCCCGGGCGCCCGGCACCGCGCCGCCCAGCACCGAGCCGGGCCGCGACGGAGCGGAGCCGAACAAGGACGTCGCCGCCCTGCCCGCGTGGACGGTGACGCACCTGCACGGAGCGCAGACGGGCGGCGGCAACGACGGCTGGGCCGACAACGCCGTCGGGTCCGGCGACGCCCAGCTGTCGGAGTACCCGAACGACCACCAGGCGGTGCAGTGGTGGTACCACGACCACGCCATGAACATCACCCGGTGGAACGTGCACACGGGCCTGTACGGCACCTACCTCGTCCGGGACGACGAGGAGGACACCCTGCAACTCCCCTCCGGGGAGCGGGAGATACCGCTGCTGCTCGCCGACCGCAATCTCGACACCGACGAGGACGGCCGGCTCAACGGCCGGCTGCTGCACAAGACGGTGATCGTCCAGCAGCGGAACCCGGAGACGGGCAAGCCGGTCTCCATCCCGTTCACCGGCCCGTACACGACGGTCAACGGCCGCATCTGGCCGTACGCCGACGTGGACCCGGCCTGGTACCGCTTCCGGCTGGTCAACGCGTCCAACGCGCGCATCTACGAGCTCGCCCTGGTCGACGAGGACGGCGACCCGGTGCCGGGCGTCGTCCACCAGATCGGCAGCGACGGCGGACTGCTGCCCCGCCCCGTGCCGGTCGACTTCGACGGTGCGCTGCCGACGCTGACGGTGGCGCCGGCCGAGCGCTTCGACCTGCTCGTCGACTTCCGCGGCCCTCGCCGGGAGGACGCTGCGGCTGGTCAACAAGGGACGCAACCGGCCGCCGGGCGTGCCCGACCCGGCGGGCGACGTGCGCTACCCGGCGGTGATGGAGTTCCGCGTCGGGGAGGACGACTGCCCGGACACCTTCGAACTGCCCGAGGTGCTGTCCGGTTCCTTCCGCCGCCTCACGCACGACATCCCGCACGGCCACCGCCTGGTCGTGCTGACCGTGCCCGGCACCAAGGGCTCCGGCGGGCACCCGGAGATCTGGGAGATGACCGAGGTCGACGACCCCGGCGACATCCAGGTCCCCTCGGAGGGCGTCATCCAGCTCACCGGCGCCGACGGCACGACGAAGACGTACCGCCGCATCTCCCGGACGTTCAACGACGGCCTCGGCTTCACCGTCGCCGAGGGCTCCTACGAGCAGTGGAGCTTCCTCAACCTCGCGCCGATCGTCCACCCGATGCACATCCACCTGGCCGACTTCCAGCTCATGGGCCGTGACGCCTGCGACGTCTCGGGCTTCGACCCGGCGGTGGGCGGCACGCGCACGCCGATCGCCTTCGACCCGGCGACCCGGATCCCGCTGGCGCCCAACGAATTCGGCCACAAGGACGTGTTCCGGGTGCCGGGCGGCCAGATCCTGCGCGTCATGGGGAGGTTCGACGGCGCGTACGGCCGGTTCATGTACCACTGCCACCTCCTCGAACACGAGGACATGGGCATGATGCGGCCCTTCGTCGTCATGCCCGAGGAGGCGATGAGGTTCGACCACGGCGGGGCCCACGGCGGCCACGGCGAGGGCCACACGGGCTGACGCCGCGCGTGCTCCACGGCCGCTCGCGCCGGCGCCCGGACCCTCGGACGCGGGCGTGAGCGGCCGCCCGCCGGACCGGCTTTCCGTCCCGGCCGGCGGGCAGTCTCACTCGTTCGTGGCTCGTCGCGCGCCGGGGCGCAGGGTAGGGCTCCAGCCGGAGGCGAGACATGGAACAGACTGCGTTGCGTCCCAAGCCGATGCCCGGCCGGGACCCCGGCGGCGGGGCCGCGCCCGGGCCGACCGCGCCTCGCCCGCATGCCGCCCCACGCCGGGCCCGGCGGCTCAGGACCGCGCTGTTCGCGCTGCTCACCGGGTCCCTCCTGGTGTTGTGCGGGGTCGGCCTGGGCGCCGTCGGCGTCACCGCGATCGGCACGGGCAGGCTTGCCGAACTGCAACGCCAGGTGCATCTCCCGGGCGGCCCGGCGGGCGCGGTCCACCGCGCTCCCTCACCGCGGCCCGCACCGGGCACCGCATCGCCGGCGGCCGCGGCGCCCACCCTCGGCGTGGAGGCCGTCGACGCCGAGAAGGCCGGCGCCCTGGTCGTCGGCGTCCATGTCCCCGGCCCCGGCTGCACGGCCGGCCTGGTCCGCGGCGACGTGCTCCTCGCCCTCGACCGGACCCGCATCGACTCGGCGGCCGACCTCGCCCGCGCCGTCGCCCACGCGCGCCCCGGCGCTCCGGTCACCCTGACGGTCCGTCACCGAAGCGGTGGATACCAGCAGCTGACCGCCGTGCCGGGCGTGGTCACGTGACCCCCCGGAAGTGCGCGGTCAGGCGCCCGGCGTGGTCCAGCACGTGAAAGGACGGCCCCACCGGAGCGTCCCGGTCGCCCGCCCCCTCGCCCTCCCACGGCAGCCGAACCGTCCACGTCACCCCGGGGCCGACGACCGGCGGCCGCCCGGCGAAGACGCTCGCGGCGCCCGTGTGCGCGTGGCCGGTGACCAGCCCCGCGATCTCCGGCCGCCGCTCCGGCAGTCCTGCCAGCCGGCCCGGATCGGCCGACCGGCAGGCGTCGGGCAGGGGATGGTGCAAGGCGGCCGGCGGGTGGTCGACGCGCTGCTGGTGACCGGGGACATCGCCGACCACGGGACGGAGGCGGAGTACGAGAAGGGGGGGTGCGAGCACGAGCACGGCCGTACGTCTCCCAGAGCATGGGCGGCTGACGGTTGGCGAGACGTTCGCCGTCAAGCGGGGAAAAGCGGTGGTCCCGGCCCGCGACCAGGGCCACGATGGCCACCATGCTGAGCACCCTCCTCGCCTTTCTCGGCGCGTGCACGCTCATCGCCGCCTCACCCGGGCCCAGCACGGTGCTGATCGTCAAACAGTCGCTCCGCAGCCGCCGCTCGGGCTTCCTGACCGTCCTCGGCAACGAGACCGGGGTGTTCACCTGGGGCGTCGTCGCCGCCCTCGGGCTGACCGCGCTGCTCACCGCCTCCGAGGTGGCCTACGGCGTGATGCGCTTCGCCGGCGCGTTCGTCCTGGTCGCCTTCGGCGTCCAGACGCTGCGGCGCGCCCGGCGCACCGGGGACGCGGAGGACACCGAGGACGCCGTGGACACCGCGGACGCCCGGCAGGGCGGCGGCGGGAGCGGCTGGGCCGCCTACCGCGGCGGACTGCTGCTCAACCTCGCCAACCCCAAGGCCGCCGTGTTCGCCCTGTCCTTCCTGCCGCAGTTCGTGCCCGAGGGCGCCCCGCACCTGCCGGCCATGATCGGCCTCGCCGCGCTCTGGGCGGTCTACGAGGTCGGCTACTACGGCCTGTACGTGTGGTGCGTGGGCCGCCTGCGCACCGTACTGTCCCGTGCCGGGGTGCGCAGGCGCCTGGAGCAGGTCTCCGGAGGCGTGCTGCTGCTCCTCGGCGTCCGGCTCGCCCTGGAGGGCTGACGCCGTGGACGACGAGGCCGCCGAAAGATCCGCGGACCGGTCGCGCGGCCCCCGGTGTGCGGGCAGGATGCTGCCCGTAGTCCCTTGTGGTCCCTTCACCCGACCAGGGAGGCCCGGATGACCGGCAGCACGCCCGCGCCCTTCACCGCCGACGACTACCGGGCCCGCATGGACCGCGCGGCGCGGGCGGCCGCCGACGCCGGGCTCGCCGGGCTCCTCGTGGCACCGGGACCGGACCTGGTGTGGCTGACCGGCTACGCGCCCCCCGCGGCCACCGAACGGCTCACCCTCCTGGTCCTCGCCCCCGGGCGCGCCCCCGTCCTGGTCGTCCCCACCCTGGAGGCCCCGGACGCGGCGAAGGCGGCCGGCGCCTCCGCCCTGAGCCTGCGGGACTGGACCGACGGCAAGGACCCCTACGCCGCCACCGCCGCCCTCCTCGACGTCGACGGGCGCTTCGGCATCAGCGACAACGCCTGGGCGATGCACCTGCTCGGCCTGCAGCGGGCGCTGCCCGGCACCACGTACGCCTCGCTCACCGACGCACTGCCGATGCTGCGGGCCGTCAAGGACGAGGCGGAACTCAAGCTGATGGCGGCCGCGGGCGCGGCCGCCGACGCGACGTTCGAGGAGATCCGGAAAGTCCCCTTCGCCGGCCGCCGGGAGTCCGACGTCGGCGCCGACCTCGCCGACCTGCTGCGCCGGTTCGGCCACTCCCAGGTCGACTTCACCATCGTCGCCTCGGGACCCAACGGCGCCAACCCGCACCACGAGGTCGGCGACCGCGTCATCGAGCACGGCGACATGGTCGTCCTCGACTTCGGCGGCCTGAAGGACGGGTACGGCTCCGACACCTCCCGCACCGTGCACGTCGGCGAGCCCACCGAGGAGGAGCGCCGGGTGCACGACCTCGTGCGCGAGGCCCAGGAGGCCGGCTTCCGGGCGGTCCGCCCCGGGGTCGCCTGCCAGGAGGTCGACCGGGCCGCCCGCGCGGTCATCGAGGACGCCGGGTACGGCGAGTACTTCATCCACCGCACCGGGCACGGCATCGGCGTCACCACGCACGAGCCGCCGTACATGATCGAGGGCGAACTCCAGCCCCTGGTGCCCGGCATGTGCTTCTCGGTGGAGCCCGGCGTCTACCTGCCGGACCGCTTCGGCGTGCGCATCGAGGACATCGTGACGGTCACCGAGAACGGCGGCCGCCGCCTCAACGACACCGACCGCGAGATGGTCATAGTGGACTGAGCGATCCATGAGCCCCCGTACACCCCCGAGTGACAACGGCGCGACCATGACCCAGGCACCGACACCCACCGCGGACACCGTCCGCCGACTGGTCAGTTCCCTGCTGAGGGACGGCACGGGCACCGCCGGGCCGGAGGTGCGGCCGGTCGCCGAGGGCGGCGGGCACTCCACCTGGTGGGTCGGCACCCGGCACGTCCTGCGCCTCGCCCCCGACCGGGACGCCGCGCTGCGCCAGCGCCGCGAACTGCGTCTGCGGGACGTCGTGCGCCCGCACCTCCCGCTCGCCGTGCCGACCAGCGTCGCGCACGGCGAGTGGGCGCCCGGGCTGACGTACACGCTCGACACCAAGGTGCCCGGCGGCACCGCGGAGGAGCACGACGTGTCGGCCGTCGGCGAGGCCGACCTCGCGGGACTGCTCACCGGACTGCGCGAGGTGCCCGCCCGGCAGGCCGAGGCGCTCGGCGTCCCGCGTACCGCCCCGCGCTCCCTGGAGGCGCTGCGCAGGGCCGCCGAGAAGGCCGCCGGACGGCTGGCCGCGGCCGACGAGTTCGACCGCGCGCGCCTGCGGCAGCTCACCTCGCCGGCCGCCGTCCAGCTCGCCGCGCAGCCCGGCACCGCGGTCCTCGTCCACCACGGCCTGCGGGGCGAGCACCTGGTCGTCAGCGCCGACGGCCGGGTCCGAGGCGTCCTCGACTGGACCGCCGCGGCGGTCGGCGACCCCGCGGAGGACATCGCCGGTCTCGCGGTCGCCGTCGGCTCCCCGGCGGCGGTCCGCGCCGCCACCCTCGCCGGCTACGGCGCCCGCCCTTGCTTGCGGGGCCTGTGGCTGGCCCGCTGCGACACGGTGATCCGCCTGGCCGACCGCCTCGACGCCGGTGACAAGGCCGCCCTGCCGCTCCTGCGGCTCCAGCTCCGCCACGCCTGGGAGGCCATCCTGCTGGAACGGGTGACGGAACCGCGGGACGCGGGTGCGGGCGAGGAGCCGTAGAGGCTCGGGGGTCCGGCTTCGCGAACCGGCCCGCTCCCGCCCTCAGCCCTGCAGCAGCACCACCGCGGACTCGCCCGGCACGTGCAGCACGCCGTCGGCGCCCGGGGGCTGCACCGGCTCCCACGCGGCCAGCACGCGCGCGTGGCGCGGTCCCAGGGGGATCGCCGCGGGGGCCTTGGCGAGGTTCACGGCCACGCGCACGTCACCGCGCCGGAAGGCCAGCCAGCGTTCCCGCTCGTCGTAGGCCACCTTGGTGTCGCCGAGGTCGGGGTCGGTGAGGTCGGCCTGTTCGTGCCTGAGGGCGATGAGGCGGCGGTACCAGGCGAGCACGCGCGCGTGCGGGTCGCGCTCCGGCTCGCTCCAGTCGAGGCAGGACCGGTCCCGGGTCGCCGGGTCCTGCGGGTCGGGCACGTCCTCCTCGGCCCAGCCGTGCGCCGCGAACTCCCGCCGCCTGCCCCGCCGTACGGCCTCCGCGAGCTCGGGATCGGTGTGGTCGGTGAAGAACTGCCAGGGGGTCCCCGCCGCCCATTCCTCGCCCATGAACAGCATGGGCGTGAAGGGGGCGGTGAGCGTGAGTGTGGCCGCGCAGGCCAGCAGGCCGGGGGAGAGCGTCGCCGACAGGCGGTCGCCCTGCGCGCGGTTGCCGACCTGGTCGTGGGTCTGGCTGTAGCCCAGCAGCCGGTGCGCCGCCACGCGCGTGCTGTCCAGGGGCCGCCCGTGGTGGCGGCCGCGGAAGCTGGAGTACGTGCCGTCGTGGAAGTAGCCGCGGGTGAGCGTCCTGGCGATCGCGGCCAGCGGAGCGCGCGCGAAGTCGGCGTAGTAGCCCTTCGACTCACCGGTCAGCGCGGTGTGCAGACAGTGGTGGAAGTCGTCGTTCCACTGCGCCTGCAGGCCGTACCCGCCCTCCTCACGGGGCGTGATGAGCCGCGGGTCGTTCAGGTCGGACTCCGCGATCAGGAAAAGCGGCCGTCCCAGGTCAGCGGACAGGGCGTCCACCGCCGCCGACAGCTCCTCCAGGAAGTGGCACGCGCGCGTGTCCGCCAGCGCGTGCACCGCGTCCAGGCGCAGGCCGTCCAGCCGGTAGTCCCGCAGCCACGCCAGCGCGCTCTGACGCAGGTAGTCGCGCACCTCGTCCGATCCCGGCGCGTCGAGGTTGACGGCGGAACCCCAGGGCGTGTGGTGCGTGTCCGTGAAGTACGGCCCGAACGCCGGCAGGTAGTTGCCCGACGGCCCCAGGTGGTTGTGCACGACGTCCAGGACCACCCCGAGGCCCAGTTCGTGCGCCCGGTCGACGAACCGTTTCAGCCCTTCCGGGCCGCCGTACGGCTCGTGCACGGCCCACAGCGACACGCCCTCGTAGCCCCAGCCGTGCGTCCCCGGGAAGGGGCACAGGGGCATCAACTCGACGTGTGTGATGCCGAGTTCGACGAGGTGCCCGAGGCGCTCGGCGGCCGCGTCCAGGGTGCCCTCGGAGGTGTACGTGCCCACGTGCAGCTCGTAGAGCACGGCACCCGGGAGCGGACGTCCGGCCCAGTCGGCGCGCCAGGCGTACCGGCCCTGGTCGACGACAGCGCTCAGCCCGTCCGGGCCGTCCGGCTGCCTGCGCGAGCGCGGGTCCGGCAGCACGGGGCCGTCGTCCAGCGCGAACCCGTACCGCGAGCCGTCCCGCGCCTCCGCCTCGCCGCGCCACCAGCCCTCCCGCTCCGGGTCGGGTTCCAGCGCGTACGTGGCGTCCTCGCACTGGAGCGTCACTCGGCCGGCCTGCGGTGCCCACACCTCGAACTGCACGGACGGTTCCCCTTCGTCTGCTCACCGTGATGTAGCCCGTCCATGGTGCTTCAAACGAGATCAATCCGCTTTCCAATGGCCTCTTTTCCGGCGGGTCTCGCTGCGCACGCACGCGTGGCGGCCGTTTTCTCGTTTTCTGGACACTCGGGGTTCACTGACCGACAATCACGAACGTGACGTCGTCCTTCGAGTTCAACACGTACCCCGCGCGGCTGTCGGACGCGGAGCGCGACCAGGCGCTGAAGGTGCTCCGTGACGGCGTCGCCATGGGACGGCTGTCGCACGACACGTTCATCCGCCGCATGGAACTGGCCCTCGCGGCCCGCCGCTCGGACGAGCTCGCCGTCCTCACCGCGGACCTGCCCCAGGAGAGCCGCGTCTCCCGTCTGGTGTTCGGCACCGTGGAGGCCGTCTCCGGCTTCACCGTACGGCTGCGCAGGGCCTGGCAGTCCGAGCGCCTGCCCAAGCTGCTGCTGCCGCACCCGGCGGGCGGCCATGCGCTGCGGATAGGCCGGGATCCGGCCAACGGACTGCGCCTGACGCACGAGACGGTCTCCCGCGTGCACGCCGAGCTCAGCCGCCAGGGCGGCATGTGGGTGCTGCGGGATCTGGGGTCCACCAACGGCACGACGGTCAACGGCCGGCGGGTCATCGGTGCCGCCGTCGTCCGCGAGGGCGACCAGGTCGGCTTCGGGCGGATGTCCTTCCGGCTCGCCGTCGACTGACGGACGACTGAGCCGAACCTTAGCTTTGGCCTGAGCATGACACGGCGTTGACCTGGTGTGATGGCTCAAATCCTCTTCCTCTCCATGGTGTTGACGTACCCCGCAACTCGTGACTGACTGTGCGTACGCCATGTACGTCAGGTGAACCGACGGCACCGCATTGTGGAGGTGTGCCCTGCCGCCCCTCCAGCGCTACCCGACCGTCGACGAACTCGGCGCCCGGGCGGCCGCACTCGTCGCCCGCCACGCGCGCACCGCACGGCTGCGCCGCGTGGGCACCTCGCGCGCGGGCACGCCCATGTGGCTGCTTTCCGTCGGTCACGGCAGCCGCCAGGCCCTCGTCGTCGCCGGCCCGCACGCCAACGAGCCCGTCGGCGGCGCCACGGTCCTGCGTCTCGCCGAACGCGCGCTCGCCGACCCCCGCTACACCGAGGGCGCCGACGCCACCTGGAACCTGCTCCTCTCCCTCGACCCCGATGGCTTGCGCCGCAACGAGGGCTGGCTGCGGGGCCCGTACACCCTCGGCCGCTACTTCCGGAACTTCTTCCGGCCCGGCTTCCACGAACAGCCCGAATGGCTGCCCGACGGCGCGGCGGGCGCCGCGCTGCCGGAGACCCGCACCCTGCTCCACCTCCAGGACGAGCTGCGGCCCTTCCTGCAGTGCTCGCTGCACGGCGTCGACGTCGGCGGCGGGTTCGTCGAGCTCACCCACGACCTGCCCGGCCTCGCCCAGCGCGTCGCCCACACCGCCGCCCGCCTGCGCGTCCCGCGCGAACTCGGCCCGTACGACACCCTGTACTGGCCGAACCTCGGCCCCGCCGTCTACCGGATCCCGCCGCCCCGGATCGGCGACCTGGCCGCCGCCATCACCGAGGCCGCCGTCGAGTCGACCTGGTACCACCCCTACCGGTACGGCACGGTGACCGCCATCGTCGAGGCGCCCATGTGGGGCGTGGCCGCCGTCGAGGACGGCTCCCCGCCCGCCGACGCGGCCGCCGTGCTGCGCACCGTCAGCCACACGCTCCGCCACGACACCCGGCTCTTGAAGCGGCTCCTGACAGAGGTCCGGCCGCATCTCGCGGACGTGCCGGACGCGGCCCGTCTGCTCGCTCCGGTGGACGACTATTTACTGGTCTGTCCCGGCCTCGCCGACGCGTGGGACCCCGACGTCGCCGACGGGGCGCGCCCGCTGCCGCCGATGAGCACCGCCCACCTGGCCGCCCTGCGCATCGCCGGACGGCGGCTCGCGCTGCGCACGGCCGGCCTGCTGCACCAGCTCGTCACGTCCGCCGGACGCGATCCGGCCGGCGTGCTGCCCGACCTGGACCGCCTGATCGACGAGTGGTGCGTCGACTACCGCGACGGCTGCGGCGCGCGCTGGATACCGGTCACGCGCCAGGTGGAGTACCAGTCCCGCGTGGTGCTCGACGCGTTCGAACTCGCCGTCGGACACGCGCCCGCGTGCTCCCGTTCGGGTGAGCCGGGGTGGGGTTCCCAGGCCGCCGTGCCGATGCATCTGGAATGACGATCAGCATCACAGCGAAAGCGGTACGGGGCGGTCTGCTGACGGCCGTCCTGCTCCTGGCCGGCGCGGCCCCGGCGCAGGCGGCGGCGCCCTACCCGTTCGCCGGCGACTACCTCTACCTCACGGTCACCAAGGGCGACACCCGCTCCAGCGACACGCGCGGCACCCTCCTGATGTGCGACCCGCCCCAGGGGCACACGCTCGCCGCCCAGGCGTGCGCGGAACTGGCCGCGGCGGGCGGCGACATCGCGGCACTTCCGCCGAAGGACGTGTTCTGCCCGATGGTCTACGCGCCGGTCAGCGTGCACGCGCGCGGGATGTGGGACGGCCGGCAGGTCGAGTACGCACGGACCTTCCCCAACGGGTGCGCGATGTCGGCGCGCACAGGCTCGGTGTTCGCACTCGACGGCTGAGGGCTGGGCGGCTGACGGCCTACGGCTGGCGGCTTACGGCTGAGGGCCCGTGGCTGGGCGGTTGGGCGGCCTACGGCTGGGCGGCTGGGCGCTTACGGCTCGGGGTGGCGGGTGGCGTCGGCGGCTGGGCGGGCGGGCGGCGCGCGCGTGGGTCTTCGGGCCCGGGGCTCAGGCGGTGCGGTCGCGCGCGTGGAGCGCCGCCGCCACGACCGTGCGGGCCTGGTGCTCGATCTGGTGCTCCAGCGGGACCCAGCGGGCACGGAAACGCTCCTCGAAGGCATCGCTCCACGTCGCCACGAGCCGCTCCATGCGCGGCGCCGCCCGGTCGTCGGTCTCCCGCAGGACCCTCAGCAGCATCGCCGCCGCCCGCAGGGGCAGCCGCCGCCCGAACGCGTCCACACTGCCGACGTACGCCATCGTGTCGTCGGCGGGCTGCGTGCGTCTCCAGTCCTCGGCCAGCCCCGGGACCAGGTCCAGCGCCCATCTCGCGGCCCGCAGCAGCGGCCCGTCGGCGCCCTCCAGGCGCGGCAGGGCGTCCGCGAGGACCCGTTCCACCTCCCGTCCGTCCCGCAGCAGCCGGCTCGCCAGCCGTCGTATCGCCTCGGCCGGCGCGGGATGCGGCGCCGGATCGTCCACCAGGTCGCTCGCCCACATCGGCACCTCCACCACCGCGGTCAGACCGCCGTAACGGTGGGTGCGGTACCAGGTGCTCCGCCGCGCGTCGTCCGGCATGCTCGGATACGCGGCGCCCGCCCCGGGCGAGGGCATCACATGCACGCCGGGCCCGGACGCCGCCCAGCCCGCCGCGTCCGAGGCGCCCGTCTCCACCGGGATGTGCAGCTCCGCCGCGGACTTGGCGAACGGCTCGGCGAGCCCCGGCACGTCCTTGGTCAGCTGCACCCAGGTGCCGCCCAGGTCCGTCCCGTGCAACGTCACCTGCAGATAGGGGCGCAGTTCGTCGACGACCCGGGTCAGCGTCCGCGTCTCGGGCGGCAACCGGTCCGGCGGCAGCACCGAGGGCGACCATTCCGGCTGCTCCTCGGCCGCCGGCCGGAAGAACCCGAGGTGGTAGTCGAACAGGCTGCGCGGCGCCGGGGTGACGTGCAGGCTCGCCCCGTCGGGGTCGGCGCACAGCAGGAAGTGCCAGGAGGTGTCGGCGCGCAACTCCCGCTCCCGCACCACCCTTTCTGCGAGGGCGAGCAGCGTGGGGCCGCCCGTGGGCTCGTTGGCGTGGGCGCCGGCGACGACCAGTACGGCACGCCGGGCCCGGCCCACGGACAGCAGGTGCAGGGGCCTGCCCGCGCGGGAGACACCCACCTGCCTCAGCACGCACAAGCTGGGTCGATGAGCGGCCAACGCTCCTGCGGACGAGATGAGTTGGGTCACCGTGGGGTAGCGCAGCACCGGCAGGAGACTCACCCCCGACACATCCGCCCGGCCTCGCAATCCGCAGTACCCCACGGTCTCCGGCACCTGTCAAGCCGGCACCCGGGGAGCCTCCAGGGGGCGCTCGGATGCATTCACCGCGGGCCCGGAGGGCGCCGCCGGGGGGTTCGTACGACGGCGGCGCGAGCGGACCCGAGGCCGCCCCCCTCGGCATCAGGGTCAGTCAGCGGATGCCTCCCGTAAGCCTGCCACCACCACGACACCGCCGGCCCCCACCCCTCACCCCTCCTCGACCCGCTCCAGCAGCACCACCGGCAGGTGGGCGAAAAGGTCCTCCGCACGGGCGTGACCCGTGAACTCCCGGTCCGGGGTCAGGACGTCCGACCATCGACCCGGCGGCAGCGGCAGCAGCGTGTCCTGCCAGCCTCCCGCCTCGGCCAGTCGCAATGACAGGCGGGTCACGGCCGTGACGACCTCCCCGGAGCGGGCGAACGCCAGGCAGTGCTCCGCCGCCGTCCCCTCCGCCGTGAGGGGCGTGTAGGTGGCCGTGTCCCCGAAGGCGGCGGGCCGGCGGGCGCGCAGTCGCAGTGCGGCCGCCGTCAGCGCCCCCTTGTCGCCGGGGTCCTCCGGCGGGTATCGCACCGGCCGCCGGTTGTCCGGGTCGACGAGGGCCAGGTACTCGCTCTCGGTGCCCTGGTAGACGTCCGGCACGCCGGGCATCGTCAGATGCACCAGGGCGGTGCCCAGCACGTTGGCCCGGATGTGCGGTTCCAGCGCCTCGCGCAGGGCGGCGACGTGCTCGGCGGGCGCCCCGCACGGGCCCGAGGCCACGAACGCCGCGACGGCCTCCTCGTAGGCGGGCTCCTGTTCGGTCCAGCTGGTGAACAGGCCGGCCTCGCGCACGTGCTTGAGCAGGGCCTGCTGCACGCGCTCCGCGTCCGCCGGGCCGAGCCCGAACACGGTCTGCCAGGCCGCCCACGCCAGCTGCGCGTCCGGCACGTTCTCCTCGGCGTGGGTGGCGTCCGCCAGCACGTCGGCCCAGCGCCCGGGGCACTCCGTGAGGACGGCCAGCGCCGCCCGTACGTCGGCGCTGCGCTTGGTGTCGTGCGTCGAGACGACCATTCCGGTCGTCGGCCAGTCGCGCTGCACGCGCGCGCAGTAGGCGTGGAAGTCGTCCGGGGACACCGACGGGCTCCCCGGGTCGCCGCCGACCTCGTTAGCCGACAGCAGCGGCACGTAGCGGTAGAACGCCGTGTCCTCCACGGACTTGGCGCGCAGGGCGGAGGCCGTCTGCGCGAACCGCGTGAAGAACTCCGCCTGCTCGGGACCGGCGCCGGCCCGCCCCAGCACCAGGTCGCGCACGACGTCGACCGCGCCGGCCTCCTCCGGGACGGCGAAGGCGCCCCGCGCCTCGGCGGCGGCCTCCTCGGTGACCACCAGGGCCGGGTCGCCGGAGGTGTAGGGCCGGTAGACCTCCATCCGGACCAGGAGCTCCTGGAGCGCCGTGCGCAGCGCCCAGGGGGCGCGGTCGCGCAGGGCCGGGTCCGGCGCGGTGGCGCACACCCGGACCGCCGCCCGGGTCAGCCGGTCGACCTCGGTGGCCAGCTCGTGCGTGATCACCTTGTACGCCGCGCGCCGTACCGTCGCCGCCCAGTCGCCGCCCCGGTCCGTCTGCGGGGCGGCGAAGCGCCGGTACAGGCCCAGCAGCTCCCCGCACCCGGCCGGGTCGGCGAAGAGCCCGTCGATGTGGCGCAGGGCGTCGTAGCCGGTGGTGCCGGCGACGGGCCAGGAGACCGGCAGGGGCTCCGCGTCCGCGAGGATCTTCTCCACGACCGTCCAGCGGCCGCCGGTCGCCTCGTGCAGCCGTGCCAGGTAGCCGTCGGGGTCGGCGAGCCCGTCCGGGTGGTCCACGCGCAGCCCGTCGATCACGCCCTCGCGGAGCAGCTGCAGGATCTTCGCGTGGGTGGCGTCGAACACCTCCGGGTCCTCGACGCGCACCCCGATCAGCTCCGAGATGCTGAAGAAGCGCCGGTAGTTCAGCTCGGTGCGGGCCAGCCGCCACCACACGGGCCGGTACCACTGGGCGTCCAGGAGCTGCGGCAGGGGCAGGTCCCCGGTGCCCTCGCGGAGCGGGAACGCGTGGTCGTAGTAGCGCAGGACGTCGCCGTCGACCCGCAGTTCGTCGACGACCGAGCCGAGCGGGCCGCCCAGCACCGGCAGCAGCACCTGGCCGTCCTGCGCCTCCCAGTCGATGTCGAACCAGCGCGCGTACGGCGACTTGGGGCCCTCGCGCAGGACCTCCCACAGGGCGTGGTTGTGGCGCGGGGACATGGCCATGTGGTTCGGCACGATGTCGACGACCAGGCCGAGGCCGTGCTCGCGCGCGGTGCGGGACAGCGCGCGCAGCCCCTCCTCACCGCCGAGTTCGTCGCGCACGCGCGCGTGGTCGACGACGTCGTAGCCGTGCGCCGAACCGGGCACGGCCTCCAGGACGGGGGACAGGTGCAGGTGCGAGACGCCGAGGGAGGCCAGGTAGGGAACGGCCGCCGCCGCGGCGGTGAACGGGAAGTCGGGCTGCAGCTGGAGCCGGTAGGTGGCCGTGGGCACCGCGGGGTCGGGTCGCACAGATGTCATGCAGACCTACGTACCCGCCCCGCGCCGCTTCGTGTCATCCGTTGCTCCCGAGGGCCCGCGCGGGTGCCCGGCCCGGCGGCCGGGCACGCCGCTCTAGACCGGCCGCTGCAACACGGTCAGGCTGCGGTCCACCAGGGTCAGCCGGTCGCCGGCCGTCACCTTCGGGCCCTCGCCGGGGGGTACGCCGTCCGCGCGCGCGGTGTCGACGACTACCTGCCACTGCCGGCCGTGGTCGACCGGGACGACGAAGTCCAGTGGCTCGGGCGAGGCGTTGAACATCAGCAGGAACGAGTCGTCGGTGATCCGCTCGCCCCGGGAGCCGGGCTCGGAGATCGCGTTGCCGTTGAGGAACACCGTCAGGGCCGACGCCGGCGCCGAGTCCCAGTCCTGCTGGGTCATCTCCCGGCCCTCCGGGGTGAACCAGGCGATGTCGGACAGGTCGTCGTGGGTGCCCTCCACGGGCCGTCCGTGGAAGAAGCGGCGGCGCCGGAACACCGGGTGGTCCTTGCGCAGCCACACCATCGCGCGCGTGAAGGCCAGCAGCCCGTCGCCGTCTTCCTCGTCGTCGGGGGCGGGCCAGTTCACCCAGGACAGTTCGTTGTCCTGGCAGTAGGCGTTGTTGTTGCCTTTCTGGGTGCGGGCGAACTCGTCGCCGTGGCTGATCATCGGCACGCCCTGGGACAGCATCAGGGTGGCGACGAAGTTGCGCATCTGCCGCGCCCGCAGCGTGAGCACCTCGGGGTCGTCGGTCTCGCCCTCCGCGCCGCAGTTCCACGACCGGTTGTGGCTCTCGCCGTCGCGGTTGTCCTCGCCGTTGGCCCGGTTGTGCTTGTCGTTGTAGGACACCAGGTCGTGCAGGGTGAAGCCGTCGTGGCAGGTCACGAAGTTGATCGAGGCCAGCGGGCGGCGGCCGTCGTCCTGGTAGAGGTCGGAGGACCCGGTCAGCCGGGACGCGAACTCCGCGAGCGCCCGCTGCTCGCCGCGCCACATGTCGCGCACGGTGTCGCGGTACTTGCCGTTCCACTCGGTCCACAGCGGCGGGAAGTTGCCCACCTGGTAGCCGCCCTCGCCGACGTCCCAGGGTTCGGCGATCAGCTTCACCTGGGAGACCACCGGGTCCTGCTGCACCAGGTCGAAGAACGACGACAGCCGGTCGACCTCGTGGAACTGCCGGGCCAGCGTCGCCGCGAGGTCGAAGCGGAAGCCGTCGACGTGCATGTCGGTCACCCAGTAGCGCAGCGAGTCCATGATCAGCTGCAGGACGTGCGGGGACCGCATGAGCAGCGAGTTCCCGGTGCCGGTGGTGTCCATGTAGTACCGGGGGTCGTCGGTGAGCCGGTAGTACTGCGGGTTGTCGATGCCCTTGAAGGACAGCGTCGGGCCCAGGTGGTTGCCCTCGGCGGTGTGGTTGTAGACGACGTCGAGGATGACCTCGATGCCGGCCTCGTGCAGCGCCCGGACGGCCGACTTGAACTCCAGGACCTGCTGGCCCCGGTCGCCCCAGGAGGCGTACGCGTTGTGCGGGGCGAAGAAGCCGATCGTGTTGTAGCCCCAGTAGTTGTTCAGGCCCATGTCGACCAGTCGGTGGTCGTTGACGAACTGGTGGACCGGCATCAGCTCCAGCGTCGTCACGCCGAGCTCCACCAGGTGCTCGATGATCACCGGGTGCGCGAGCGCCGCGTAGGTGCCGCGCAGCTCCTCGGGGAGCCCCGGGTGCCGCATGGTGAGGCCCTTGACATGGGCCTCGTAGATCACCGTCTCGTGGTAGCCGCGGCGCGGGCGGCGGTCGTCGCCCCAGTCGAAGTACGGGTTGACCACGACCGACGTCATCGTGTGCGGCGCCGAGTCCAGGTCGTTGCGCCGGTCGGGTGCGTCGAAGTGGTAGCCGTACACCTCCTCGCCCCAGCTGATCGAACCGCCGATCGCACGCGCGTACGGGTCGAGCAGAAGCTTCGACGAGTTGCAGCGCAGCCCGCGCTCGGGGGCGTACGGGCCGTGCACCCGGAAGCCGTAGCGCTGTCCCGGCATGATGCCGGGTACATACGCGTGCCGTACGAACGCGTCGCTCTCGCGCAGTTCCACCGCCGTTTCCGAGCCGTCGTCGTGCAGCAGACACAGCTCTACTCGGTCCGCGGCTTCCGAGAAGACCGCGAAGTTCGTGCCGGCGCCGTCGTACGTGGCACCGAGTGGATACGCCTCGCCAGGCCAGACCTGCATGGATACGACTCTTTCAGGTGGAGCGCGCCCCAGGTGGCGCCTTGGCGTCGAGTCTCCCCGAAAGTGATGGAACCACCTATGACTTACGCCCCTCTTACCGATCGACCTGGCATACGCGGTATGCCGAACCAGTGGGGCAGACACGTACTCCCGTGACCAAGGGGGAGTAGGGGGAAGATGTGCGCAAGATAGTGCACCGCCATCTGGGCAAGGTGGTGGCCGGTGCGGCCATAGCGGTGGCGGGGACCGCTGTGATGGTCGGGATCACGCTGCCGGGGACGGCAGGGGCGGACGAGACGGGAGGGAAGACCGGCACCCGGGCGGGGCAGCAGGCGGGCCCGGGGCAGGACGGGGCCGTCCCGGCGGGCGTCGTCGAGCAGGCGCCGGCGCAGGGGGACAAGGGCAAGGGCGGCGATCCGCTGACCGACGACGAGATGAAGCGGGCCGAGCAGATCGCCGCGAGCCGGCAACTGCTGAGGTCCGCCGAGGACGTCGACGGCAAGCGCGGCCCGCAGCGCCTGACGGTCGACCTCGCCGACCCGGAGAACGACGAGACCGACGGCCCGTCCGCGCCGCGGCGGGCCGACGTGACGTTCTACGACTACAGCAACGACACGCTGGTCACCAAGACCGTCAACCTCGACACCGGCAAGGTCGAGGACACCGGCGTCCAGCACGGCGTCCAGCCGCCGCTGAGCCGCGCCGAGAACGCTGAGGCGGCCACGCTGCTGATCGCCGACCCGCTCGGCAAGGGCCTGCGGGCCGACTACAAGGACGCCACCGGCAAGGAGCTCACCTCCGCCGACCAGCTGCTGCTCAACGGCGCCGTCTACCGGGCCACGCCGGGCGCCCAGCCCGCCGCGCTCGACAAGTGCGGCGAGCACCGGTGCGTGCGGCTGTTCCCCAAGGTCGTCAACGGCCCGTGGATCGACGCGCGGTCCTTCGTGATCGACCTCAGCGCCCGCAAGGTCGCCGAGCTCAAGCGCGGCTGAGCCGGCACCCCGTCCACTTTTCCAACTTGCTCCTCCTGTGCAAGGGAGTCACCTCTTCATGCCCGTCAAGAGAATGAGCCGCGCCCGCACCCGCGCGGCCGTCGGCCTGTCCGTGGCCGCGCTGGCCGCCGGCGCGACCACCGGAGCCGGCCCCGCGACCGCCCAGCCGAGGGCCGCCGGCACGGCGGCCGCCGACTGCAGCGCCGCCTACAAGATCGAGCAGAAGCTCTCCAGCGGCACCACCTGGCGGATGTGCTGGCGCTACGACAGCAAGGCCGGACTGGTCCTCGACAACGTCTCCTACCAGCCCAAGGGCGAGAGCGCGCCGATCAAGGTCCTCAACAGCGCCCGGCTCGCCCAGATCGACGTCCCGTACGACGACGGCAGCGTCGAGTACGACGACCTCACCGGCTTCGGCTTCGCCCAGGGCCTGATGAACCTCGCGCCCGGCGAATGCCCCGGCGGCACGATCAAGAAGGTCAAGGTCCCCGACGCCTGGGACCCGCAGCACCCGAACGTCAACGGCCTGTGCACCACCACGCGCTCGCGCGGTCACGCGTACCGGATGCAGGGCGACACCGCGAACAAGGTCTACCAGGCCCAGGGCAAGGACCTCCTCGTCTACACGGTCAACCAGGTCGGCTGGTACGAGTACATGACCGAGTGGCGCTTCCAGGACGACGGCACCGTCAACATGAACGTCGGCGCCACCGGCAGCCTGTCCTACGACGACTACGACGCCGGTGACGGCCGCGGCTGGCCGCTGGGCAAGGGCGCCAAGGCCTACGCCACCAGCCACAGCCACAACGTCTTCTGGCGGCTCGACTTCGGCCTCGACGGCTCCTCCAAGACGAAGGTCGAGCAGTACGACTCGACCGTCAGCGCGCCCGCGCACGGCCAGGAGGCGCCCAGCGCCAAGACCACCCGCACCAAGGTCACCAAGGAACTCGGCGGCGACTACAAGGCCTACCGCTGGTGGCGGATGGTCAGCGCCACCGGCAAGAACAAGGACGGCCACGCGCGCTCGTACGAGATCGTCCCCGGCCCCACCACCAAGTACGCCGGCCGGAGCTTCACCAAGCACGACGTGTACTTCACCGAGTACAACAAGTGCGAGCAGTTCGCCACCAACAACACGGGCAACTGCCCCGCGGGAGCGGGCAAGTCGGTGGAGAAGTGGGTCAACGGCCAGACGCTCACGCACCCCATCGTCTGGATGAACGTGGGCTTCCACCACATCGCGCGGGACGAGGACCAGCAGCCCATGCCCATTCACTGGCAGGGATTCTCCATCGCTCCCCGGGACGTCACCGCTATGAATCCGCTCACTCCGGACGAGCTCTCGTGGCAGAACGGCCACTGGCGACCGCGTAGTTGAGAAACGACCCTGTCCATCCGGCTGCATCGCCGACCGGTCCCGGAGTACCCTTCCTTGATCGTTGGCAAGGGGAGTGCTCGGGGGAGCGGAAGGCGGTGCGCGGGTGGGCTCGGGAGGGCTGGAGTTGCCCCCTGGTGACGAGGGTCACGAGGGGAACTCCGCAGACGTCCCGCCCGGCACGGTGTCCCTGGCCAGGCCGATGGAGACGACGTCCATCGGACCGGAGCTGGACTGGGACGCCGACGCCTGGCGTGAGGTGCGTACGCGCGCCCAGCGGGCCGGCCGGGCCTACATCTGGCTGAACCTCGTCGAACAGCGGCTGCGCGCGGTCGTGGCCGCCGTCCTGCGTCCCATCTACGAACCCGTCCACGGCGACGAGTGGGTGATCGCCGCGGCCGGACCGGCCGGCCAGGAGTGGGTGCAGCGCGCCGTCGCGGTCCGCGAAGTCAGCCGCCGCAAGGGCTACTTGCTCGACCCGGCCGACGACAACGTCCTCAGCTTCCTCACCCTGCCCCAGCTGCGCGAGCTGATGGTGCAGCACTGGCCGTGCTTCGAGCCCTACGTCGACGACCGCCGCGACGTCGAACTCGCCCTGGACGAGCTGGAGGTGACCCGCAATGTCGTCTCCCGCAACCGGGCGCTGTCCGAGGCGGTCCTGAACCAGGCCGAGCGGGCCTCGGCCAAGCTGCTGGACGCCCTCGGCGCGGGCGGTGACGTGCCGTCCGCCCGCCGCCTGCCGGTCGACGCGGTGGAGGACCTGGTCGGCGACCGGTACGCCGACGTGGTCGCCGTGCACCCCGACCGGGTGCGGCTGCTGCGCCAGTTCCCCGCCGAGGACATCTTCGGCGGAGCCCGCCGCCTCGACGCCGTCGGCATCGGCCTCAACCTGCTCGTGCAGAACTTCTCCGGCCGCCGTCTGGTCCGCCTCGCCGAGGCCGGCTGCCGGACGCGGCTGCTGTTCCTCAACCCCGCCTCCAGCGCGGTCAAACGACGCGAGCGGGAACTGGGCATGAAACGCGGCGAACTGAGCCGCGCGGTCGAGATGAACATCCTGCACATGCGCCGGGTCCGCTCCCGGCTGCGCGACCCGGGCGCCTTCGAGATCCAGGTCTACGACGAGACACCGCGCTTCTCCGCCTACCTCGTCGACGGCGACGGCGCGGACGGCGTCGCCGTCGTGCAGTCGTACCTGCGCCGCTCCCGGGGCATGGAGGCGCCGGTGCTCGTCCTGCGCAACGGCAGCCGCGTGGTCAAGTCGGACGAGAAGAACGAAGGGGTCGACAGCGGCCTGTTCCCGACATACCGCGAGGAGTTCGAAACGACCTGGGTGGATTCGCGTCCCGTGTCCTGAACTGTCCGAAGAGGTAAGCGGAATGCGGTCCTCTGATTGTCAGTGGCGCATGGGAAGGTGGAGACCACTGGGGGAAAGCACCACCAAGAAGGGGGGCCGCCGATGGCCTGGCACCGGGAGCTGCTGATCGGCTTCGACCTGGAGACGACCGGCACGGATCCGCGCGAGGCTCGCATCGTCACGGGGGCCGTGATCGAGGTCAGGGGCGGCCGGCCCATGGGGCGCCGGGAATGGCTCGCCGATCCGGGCGTGGAGATTCCGGCGGACGCGGTGGCCGTGCACGGGATCAGCAACGAACGCGCGACCGCCGAGGGCCGGCCCGCCGACCAGGTGGCCGACGCCATCGCGGACGTGCTCACCTCGTACTGGAAGACGGGAGTCCCGGTCGTCGCCTACAACGCGGCCTTCGACCTGAGCCTGCTCTCCGCCGAGCTGCGCCGCCACGCACTGCCCTCCCTGAGCGACCGCCTCGGCGGCCTCGACCCCGCGCCGGTCATCGACCCGTACACCATCGACCGGTGGGTGGACCGTTACCGCCGCGGCAAGCGCAACCTCGAAGCGGTCTGCACGGAGTACGGCGTCCCCCTGGAGGCCGCCCACGACGCCTCGGCCGACGCCCTCGCCGCGGCCGGCCTGGCCTGTGCGATAGCCGACCGCCACCCCAAGATCGCGGCCCTCGGCCCGGCGGAACTGCACCGCCGCCAGATCGAGTGGTACGCGCAGTGGGCGGCGGACTTCCAGAGCTTCCTGCGCCGCAAGGGCGATGCCACGGCGGTGGTCGACGGCACCTGGCCGCTGCGGCAACTGACGGACGAGCCGGTCTGAGCGGCGGCCGACGGACCGCCACCGCTCAGCCGCCCACGGGGCTCGCGATGCGCAGGTCCCGGCTCTGCATGCGCCGTCGACGGTCGGCGCGTTCCACGGACTGCCCCCAGTAGGTGCCGGCGACGAGCAGGGCCGCGCCGACGGCGGTCAGGATGCCGTAGCGCTCGCCACCGAGGGTGATGCCCGCCACGACGGCCCACACCGGTTCCGTGCCCAGCAGCAGGCTGGCGCGGCTGGCGGACGTGCGCTGCACGGCCCAGGTCTGCGCGAGGAAGGCGAACACGCTGCAGAACAGGGCGAGATACACCAGCTGCGTCCAGGTCGCCGCGCCGGCCCGGGACAGCTCGGGCAGACCCGTGGCGGCGCCGGGCAGGAACAGGCAGGTGCCGACGAGGGCCTGCACGGTCGTCAGATGCAGTGGACGGACGTCTCGGCCGCCGGTGAGCCTTCCGACGAGCGCGACATGGCCGGCCCGGATCACCGCGGCCGTGAGCATCAGCAGGTCGCCGAGTCGTGGGCTGTGGAATCCGTTGCCGGACATCAGCAGCCCGACGGCCAGGACGCACACGCCGGCGGCGGCGAAGTAGGACGCGGGCAGGGTGCCGCGCGAGCGGTCCAGGAGCGGGGTGAGCACGATGGTGAGGCTGATGATCAGCCCCGCGTTGGCGGCGCTGGTGTGGGCCACGCCGTACGTCTCCACGACCAGGACCGCGGCCTGCGTCACGCCCAGCGCGAGCCCGGCCCGCACCTCGTCCCGGGTCCAGCGGCGCGGCCCGCGGCGGCCGGCGACCAGGCCCAGACAGGCCAGTGCGGACAGGGCGTAGCGCGCGAACAGCACCGTCAGGACGGGCAGCGCGAACGTGGCGGTCTGGGCGGAGAGATAGCTCGAACCCCAGACGACGGCGACAAGGAGGAGCACGGCATCGGTACGGCGGACGTCGGTCACCCGCCCACGGTGCACCGGGACCGTCCCTGAAGCCCAGTACCACCTTCTACAAGGATCTTTTAGCACGACTTCATTGACTCCCTACACTCGCACCATGGACGAACGTCAGTTGCGGATCCTGCGCGAGCTCGGCGAGCTGGGCAGCGTCACCGCGGTCGCCGAGGCGCTGCTGGTCACCCCCTCGGCGATCTCCCAGCAGCTGCGGCTGCTGCAGCGGTCGATCCCGGTGCCGCTCACCGAGCGCCAGGGGAGGCGGCTGGTCCTCACCGACGCCGGCCAGGCACTGGCGAGGGCGGCGATCGAGGTGGAGGCGGCGCTCGCCCGGGCCCGGCACAGCGTGGGGGAGTTCCTGGACCACGAAAAGGGCGAGGTCTCGGTGGCGGCGTTCCACAGCGCCGGCACGGCGTTCTTCCCGCTCCTCCTGCGCGCGCTCACCGGGCCGGGTGCCCCGCTCGTCCGGCTCGGCGACGAGGACGTGGCCCAGGAGGACTTCCCCCGTCTCACGCGCGTCTACGACCTGGTGCTCGCCCACCGTCTGGACCACGCCCCGCCGTGGCCGGACACGGTGACGGCGGTCACGCTGCTGCGTGAGCCCCTCGACGTGGCGATGCCCGCCGGCCACCCGCTGGCCGTCAAACGCCGGGTCACCCCGCGCGATGTCGCCGACCAGCCCTGGATCACCGTCCACGACGGCTTCCCCATCCTGGCGACGATCGAGGCGATCGCGGCAGCGGCCGGCCGGCGCCTCCGCCTCGCCCACCGCATCAACGACTTCACGGTGGTAGCCGAGGCGGTGGCGGCCGGCGGCGGTCTCGCCCTGATGCCCCGCTGGACGATGCGACCGCACGCGGACCTGGTCCTCAGGCCGCTGAGCGGCGTACAGGCCAGACGCCACATCGACGTCCTGCACCGCCCCGAACGCACGGCCCGGGCAGCGGTGCGCACCGTCCTCACGGAGCTTCGCCGGGCGGCGCACACGATCCGGAGCGGAGAGACCGCCTAGACCGGCACGGCCGTCGTCAGAACGGATACCAGCGCACGCTCTCGTCGCCGTCCCGCAGCGACGCCACCCTGCGCCCGAACTCGGCCAGCGCCTTGGGGTTGCTCGGTGCGTGCTGGGCCACCCACGCACAACTGGCCGTCTCCCGGGCGCCCCGCAGGACCGGGCAGCCCTCCCACTCCCGCACGTCCCAGCCGTACGCCTCGGTGAACGCGTCGTAGGCCTCGGCCGCCAGGCCGTACCGGTCCCGGGAGAGGGCCATCACCACCAGATCGTGCTCACGGAAGTCCGAGGAGAAGGTCTCCAGGTCCACCAGCACCGGGCCGTCCGGACCGACGTGCACGTTGCGGGGCAACGCGTCCCCGTGGATCGGCCCCGGAGCCAGCCGCGGCGTCAACGCGGCCGAGGCCGCCGCGAACCCGTCCCGCCGCTCGCGCAGATACGCCGCGTCGGCCGGGTCGATCGCGTCCCCCGCGAGCCGCAGCCACCGCTCCACCCCGCCGAGCAGTTCACGCGGCGGCAGCGGGAACGCGGGCGCGGGCAGGGCGTGCACGACCCGCAACAGTTCGGCCAAATCCCGGGGTTCGGCGGGCCGTACCGCGTCCGGCATCCGCTGCCACACGGTCACCGGATGCCCCTCGACCAGCAGCGGCTCGGGCCGTGCCGCGCGGACCGCCGGGACGCCGGCCTCGGCCAGCCACAGCGCGATGTCCAGTTCGCGCCGCGTCCGGTCCAGCAGCTCCGCGTCCCGGCCCACCTTGACGACCAGGTCACCCGCGGCGAACACCGCGTTCTCGCCCAGGGCGAGGAGCCGCGCGTCCCGTGCCGGGCCGGGCAGTACGTCCGCCGCGGCCAGTACGTCCCGCGCCCGTGCCTCGTCCATCGTCCGCCTCCCATGTCAGCGTTTGCCCCGGTGTACGGCGTCGAGATCGCGCCATCCCCCGGCCAGTCTCGCATTCGCACAGGTCGGGGGGTGTGCGCGCTGCCTTGACGGCGTATGCCTCCTTCACGACCATGACACGGGCCCGCCGGGTGCGAACGTCACGAGCCGTGCGAAGGAGCCGATGACGTGACCTTGGTGACCGCGACGAAGCGGTCGGCGCAGCGCACGCCGCGCGCCGCCGGCGGCCCGGACCGGCCGCCGCGGGACCGCGGGGCCTGGTTCCTCGTCCTGCCCGCGCTGATCCCGATCCTGGTCCTGAGCGTCGGACCACTGCTCTACGGCATCCTGCTGGCCTTCACCGACTCCCAGTCGGGCCGCACCCAGCCCACCCGGTGGATCGGCGGCCTCAACTTCCGGGACCTGCTGCACGACACGCTGTTCTGGGAGTCGTTCCGCATCGGGCTGGTGTGGGCGGTCGGCGTGACCGTGCCGCAGTTCCTGCTGGCACTGGGCCTCGCCCTGCTGCTCGGCCAGGACCTGCGGCTGAGGTGGCTGGCCCGGGCCCTGGCGATCATCCCGTGGGCCATGCCCGAGGTCGTCGTCGGCATCATGTGGCGGCTCGTCTACAACCCCGACACGGGCGTCCTCACCGAGACCCTGCACGACCTCGGCCTCGGCGGCGGACAGGACTGGCTCGGCAGCCTCGGCACCGCCCTGCCCGCGGTGATCGTCGTCGGCGTCTGGGCCGGCATGCCGCAGACCACGGTCGCCCTGCTCGCCGGCCTGCAGAACACCCCGCGCGAGCTGCACGAGGCCGCCGCCGTCGACGGCGCGGGCGCCTGGCGCCGCTTCCGCACGGTCACCTGGCCCGCCCTGAGACCGGTCGCCCTCGCCATCACCGCCCTCAACCTCATCTGGAACTTCAACTCCTTCGCCCTGGTCTACGTCCTGACCGGCGGCGGACCCGGCGGCCGCACCCGGCTGCCCATGCTGTTCGCCTACGAAGAGGCCTTCCGCTACGGCCAGTTCGGCTACGCGGCGGCAATGGGCTGCGTGATGGTCGCCGTGATCTCGGTGCTCCTCGCCCTGTTCCTGGTGGGCCGGCTCAGGGGACGGGACGACGCGTGAGGACCTCGACGACCGCCCGCGCGGGCCAGTACGCGGCCCTGCTCGGCTATCTCGCCTTCCTTGCCTTCCCGTTCCTCTGGCTGCTCTCCACGGCCTTCAAGTCGCCCCGAGAGCTGGGCAGTCCGCACCCCGCCTGGATTCCGCGCCGTCCCACCCTGGACAACTTCCGCCAGGCCTTCGACGCCCAGCCGCTGCTGCACGCCGCCCTCAACTCCCTGCTGGCCGCCGCCGGTGCCGCCGTCGTCGCCGTGGTGATCGCGACCCCGCTGGCCTACGTCATGGCCCGCCGCCGTACCGCGCTGACCCGGGCCGCCACCGGCTGGGTGGTGGTCAGCCAGGCGTTCCCGCTCGTCCTGGTGATCATCCCGCTGTTCCTGGTGCTGAAGAACCTGCGGCTGATCGACTCCCTGGCCGGGCTGACGCTGGTGTACGTGGTGTGGGCGCTGCCGTTCGCGCTGTGGATGCTCGCCGGGTACGTACGGGCGGTGCCGGCCGAGGTCGAGGAGGCGGCGGCCGTCGACGGCGCCGGGCGGGCCCGTACCCTCTTCTCGGTCGTCGCGCCGCTGCTCGCGCCCGGCATCGTGGCGACGGGGCTGTTCGCCTTCGTCACCGCCTGGAACGAGTTCTTCTTCGCGCTCGTCCTGCTGAAGACGCCGGAGAAACAGACCCTGCCGGTCGTCCTCACCCACTTCATCGGCGCCGAGGGCGTCGCCGACCTCGGCCCGCTCGCGGCGGCCGCCTTCCTCGCGACGCTGCCCTCGCTGGTGGTGTTCGCGTTCGTCCAGCGACGTATCACCGGCGGCATGCTCACCGGGGCGGTGAAGAACTGATGCGCGCCAGGCTCACGACCGGCGTCCTCGTCCTGCTCCTGCTGCTGGCCGGCTGCACCGGCGGCGGCGAGGCGGCGAACGGCGGCCGGATCACCCTCCGCTTCCAGTCCCTGGCCTGGCAGCAGGAGTCGGTGAAGGCCAACAAGGAACTCGTGAAGGAGTGGAACGCCGCGCATCCGGACGTCAAGGTCGAGTACGTGCAAGGCAGTTGGGACAGCGTCCACGACCAGCTCCTCACCTCCTTCGAAGGCGGCGAGGCCCCCGACATCATCCACGACGCCTCCGACGACCTCGCCGACTTCGCCTACGGCGGCTACCTCGCCGACCTGCGCGGACTGCTCTCACGCCGTCTGAAGTCCGACATCCCGCAGCGCAGTTGGCGCACGACGACCTTCGGCGACGGCGTGTACGGCGTGCCGTTCCTCCAGGAGCCGCGGGTGCTCGTCGCCAACGCCACCTGGCTGAAGAAGGCGGGGGTGCGCATCCCGACGCCGGAACACCCCTGGAGCTGGGCGGAGTTCAGGCAGGTGACGAAGCGGCTGGGCCGCGGTGGCAGGTACGGCGTCGCCTGGCCGCTCAAGGAGCCGGTCTCCGCGACCCTCAACCTCTCCCTGTCGGCCGGCGGCGAGCTGTTCCACCGGGGCGCGGACGGCAAGGTGACCGTCCGTTTCGGCGCGGCCGACCAGGTGGTGCCGCGGACCGTCCACGCCCAGGCGAACACCGACCACAGCGCCTCGCCCACCACCCTGGGCAGCGGCGGCTCGGACACCCTGCCCGGGTTCTTCGGCGGGAAGTACGCGATGGTGCCGCTCGGCTTCTCCTACCGCCAGCAGATCGCCCAGCAGGCTCCCAAGGGCTTCGCCTGGCAGGTGCTGCCCGCCCCGGCCGGAGCGGACGGGCTCGCCCAGGGCGTCAGCCCGCAGACGCTGTCCATCGCCGAGGACAGCCCGCACAAGAAGGAGGCCGCCGCGTTCGTCGACTTCCTGCTGCGGCCGCGGAACATGGTGCGGCTGGCCCTCGGCGACTGGATGCTGCCCACCGGCACCCGGGCCCTGAAGGACCCCGCCCTGCACACCGCCGAGAACGGCTGGGCGACCGGCACCGCCCTCGCCGCCCACCTCCGCCCCGCCCCCGCGCAGTCCGTCCGCGGCTACCCCGAGTGGAAGGACAAGGTGGCGACCCCCGCCTTCCAGGAGTACTACAGCGGGGCGATCGGCCTCGCCGCGCTGCGCCACCGCCTGGAGCGGGACGGCAACCTGGTCCTCGCCCGCTACCAGCGCTGACACCGCCCCCGGCCCGCGGTCGCCCTTCCGCTAAAACATTGGACGAGACGTATCGTCTCGCCTACGGTCGTCGTATGACCGCCCCCGCCCACCTCGCCATGTTCTCCATCGCCGCCCACGGCCATGTGAACCCAAGCCTCGAAGTGATCCGCGAACTCGTCGCCCGCGGGCACCGGGTCACCTACGCGATCCCGCCGGCCTTCGTGGACAAGGTCGCCGAGACCGGCGCCGAACCCAGGCCGTGGCACTCCACGCTCCCCGGACCCGGCGCCGACCCGGCCGCCTGGGGAAGCGAACTGCTGGACCACGTGGAGCTGTTCCTCGCCGACGCCATGCAGGCGCTGCCGCAGCTCGCGGCGGCGTACGAGGGAGACGTACCGGACCTCGTGCTGCACGACATCACGGCCTACCCGGCCCGCGTGCTCGCCCACCGCTGGGGCGTGCCCGCCGTGTCGCTGTCGCCGAACCTCGTGGCCTGGGAGGGGTACGAGGAGGAGGTGGCCGAGCCGATGTGGGCGGAGCCGAAGAGCACCGAGCGCGGAAAGGCCTACTACGCGCGTTTCCGGGCCTGGCTGGAGGAGAACGGGATCGGGCTGCACCCGGACGACTTCGCAGGCCGGCCCGACCGGTCGCTGGTGCTGATCCCCAGGGCGTTGCAGCCGCACGCCGACCGGGTCGACGAGTGCGTGTACACCTTCGTCGGCGCCTGTCAGGGCGACCGGGCGGCGCAGGGCGACTGGGTGCGCCCGGCGGACGCCGAGAAGGTGGTGCTGGTCTCGCTCGGCTCCACCTTCACCGACCGGCCCGGCTTCTACCGGGAGTGCGTGCGGGCCTTCGGCGGACTCACTGGCTGGCACCTCGTGCTGCAGATCGGTGAGCGCATGGACCCGGCCAGGCTCGGCGAAGTCCCCGGGAACGTCGAAGTGCGGTCCTGGGTGCCGCAGTTGGCGGTCCTGCGACGGGCCGACCTGTTCGTCACGCACGCGGGGGCGGGCGGCAGCCAGGAGGGACTGGCCACCGCCACGCCGATGATCGCCGTACCGCAGGCCGTCGACCAGTTCGGCAACGCCGACATGTTGCAGGCGCTCGGGGTCGCCCGCCGCCTCGACACCGAGGAGGCCACCGCCGAGGCCCTGCGGGCGACCGCCCTCGCCCTGGTCGACGACCCCGAAGTGGCCCGGCGGCTGGGGGAGATCCGGGCCGCGATGGCCCAGGAGGGCGGCACCGGACGGGCGGCCGATCTCATCGAGGCCGAACTCGCCCGCGCGCGGGCATGAGCGAGGGCCCGCTGGTTCCCCCGGGAGACCAACGGGCCCTCGGCAAGGGCGGCTTCAGACCCGTACGGGCTCGCCCTCGTCCTCCGCCGCGTGCGTGACGGCCTCGGGCGCCTCGTCGTGCGTGAGGTCGGGCATCCGGTTCAGCCACTTCGGCAGGTACCAGTTGCGCTCGCCCAGCAGCGCCATCACGGCCGGGAGCAGCACGCCCCGGATGATCGTGGCGTCGATGAGCACCGCGGCCGCGAGGCCCACGCCCATCTGCTTCATGGACTGCATGGACAGCGTGCCGAAGATCGCGAACACGGCGACCATGATGACCGCGGCACTGGTGACGACACCCGCCGTGGTGACCACGCCGTGGTGGATCGCCTCGTTCGTCGTACGGCCCCGCAGCCGCGCCTCGCGGATCCGGGAGACCACGAACACGTGGTAGTCCATGCTCAGCCCGAACAGGATCACGAACAGGAACAGCGGCAGCCAGGTGATGATCGCCCCGACCCCCTCCGCGCCGACCAGGGATGCGCCCCAGCCGTGCTGGAAGACGGCGACGAGGATGCCGTAGGCGGCGCCCACGGAGAGGAGGTTGAGCACGATCGAGGTGATCGCGATGGTCAGCGAGCGGAACGACAGCAGCATCAGCGCGAAGGCGAAGACCACGACGAACGCGAAGACCGGGACGACGGCACCGCCGAGCTGGTCGTTGAAGTCCTTCGAACCGGCCACCTGCCCGGTGATCGGGGCCTGGACGCCGTCCACCTTGCCGAGCGTGGCGGGCCGCACCTCGTCGCGCAGCTTCTCCAGGCTGGCGCCCGCCTTGTCCAGGTCGGAACCGCCGACCAGCGGGACGTAGACGTAGGCGATGTTCTGCGCGTCGTGCAGGGTGATCTGGACCGGGCCGCGCGAGGCGCCCGAACTGATCGCCCGCTCCTTGAAGTCGGCGAGCGCGCTCTTGACCTCGGGGGCGTTGATGTCCTTCGCCTTGACGACCACCTCGGCCGGCTCGGAGCCGCCCGGGAAGGCGTCGTTGACGCGGTTGTACGTCTGCACGATCGGCAGCGAGTCGCCGAACTCCTGGTCCAGCGTGAGGTTCTGGGTCTTCATGCCGAGCGCGGGAGCGGCGACGGCCAGCAGCGCGCCGGCCGCCACGACCACCGACACCAGCGGCCTGGCCAGCACCGCGCGTACCACGGCGCTCCAGAACCGGCTCTGCCCGCCCGAGCGGGCGGCCCGGCGCTGCATGGCCTTGTGCAGGAACGGCACACGGCCCTTCTCGACCCGCTCGCCCAGCAGCGACAGCAGCGCCGGCAGGACGGTCACCGAGCCGACCATGGCGACGGCGACGACCATCAGCGAGGCCAGGCCCATGCCCTCGAAGGTGGCGAGCCCGGTGAACAGCATGCCCGCCATCGCCACGCACACCGTGATGCCGGAGACGATGATCGCGCGGCCACTGGTCGCGGCGGCGACCCGCAGGGCCGTCTGCCCGTCGCGTCCGGCGGCCCGCTCCTCGCGCTCACGGCGCAGGTAGAACAGGCAGTAGTCGACGCCCACGGCCAGGCCGACCAGCAGCATGACGGAGTTGGCGGTGTCGGTCATCGGCTGGACGTGGCTGACGAGGCCCATCAGGCCCATCGTCGCCATGATCGCGGTGATCGCCAGGGCCACCGGCAGCAGCGCGGCCACCAGGGCACCGAAGGCGATGAGCAGAATGCCGAGGGCGACCGGCACCGCCGAGTACTCGGCCTTCTTGAAGTCGTTCCCGAACGCGTCGTCGAAGGTCTTGCGCATGCTGGCGCTGCCGATCTCCTCGATCCGCAGCGACCCGTGGTCCTTCTGCACCCCGGCGACGGCCTTCAGCACCGGCTCCACCCGGTCGCCCGCGGTCTCCGCGTCGCCGCGCATGTCGAACCGCACCAGCGCGCTGCGCCCGTCCTTGGAGATCGTGTCCGTGGTGTACGGCGACTTCACGTCGGTGACCTTGCCGGTGGCGTCCACGGCCTTCACGACCGCCGCCACCGCCGAGCGGAACTCGGCGTCGGTGGCCTTCGGGCCACCGTCCTTCGCCTGGATCAGGACCGTCTCGCCGGCCGGTTCCTTGATCCCCGCGTCCTCGACGATCTTCGCCGCTGTGTGCGTCTCGCCCTTGAGCTGGTCGGTGTCCTTGAGATCGACCCGGCCCGCCGCCGAGCCGAGTCCCATCGCCAGGACGACGAACAGCACCCAGATGCCGACGGCGGCCCATCGGTGCCGGGCACTCCAGCCGCCGGCCCGGGCGGCGATGCCCCGCACCCGCGATTCCTCGTTCCCCATGACGGGCCTGCCCCCTCGTGAGCGGTGACAGCCCCGTGCCGCCACCTTCCGTTTCGAAGGTATGGGCGAGGTAAGCCCGTCTCGTCGTGCTGCCCGGTGAAGTGCGGTGGCCCGATCTCATCCCCTCGGAGTCGGCCCCCTCACCGCTGAGGAGGACAGCGGTCCCTTACATCTATCCGGGCTGCTCGAGGTGGCGATCAGGGTGGCCGCCCTCACCGGGACCCGGCCGTCGTGCCCACCCCCACGGGGTGGGAGGGCCGTCCTAGGGTGTGCGCCATGACGACGACGTACGCCGCGCTGCTGCGCGGCATCAACGTGGGTGGCAAGAAGAAGGTCCCGATGGCCGAGCTGCGGCAGCTCATGGAGGGCCTCGGACACGACGCCGTACGCACCCACCTGCAGAGCGGGCAGGCCGTGTTCACGTCCGGCCACGGTGACGAGGAGTCCCTGGCCGCCGAGCTCAGGCAGGCCGTCGAGGAGCACTTCGGTTTCGCCGTCGACGTGATCGTGCGCGACCACGCCTATCTGAAGGCGATCGCCGAGGCGTGCCCCTTCCCGGCCGCCGACCTGGAGGCCAAGCAACTGCACGTCACCTACTTCTCCGCACCCGTCACCGCCGACCGGTTCGCGGAGATCGACCAGCAGGCCTGTCTCCCCGAGGAGTTCCGCCTCGGCGACCGCGCCCTCTACCTCTACGCGCCCGACGGCCTGGGCCGTTCCCGACTCGCCGAACTGCTCGCCCGGCCCCGCGTGAACAAGGGCCTGATCGCCACCACCCGGAACTGGAACACCGTGGTGAAACTGGTGGAGCTCACGGCGGGCTGACCCCGGGGCCGGACCACCGGTGGCCCGCACCGGTGTGCGAGGCTCCTGCCATGCGCCACATCATCATCGGAGCGGGCGCCGTCGGCGGGGCGATCGGCGGACGGCTCGCGGGGGCCGGGCACGAGGTCGTCGCGGTCGCCCGCGGCGCGCACCTCGCGGCACTGCGGGAGAACGGCCTGCGGCTGACCGTGCCGGACGGCCGGCACACCTACCGGCTGCCCGCCGTCGAAGGCCCGGACGAGCTGGGCGCGTTGCGGGCCGACGACGTCCTCGTCCTCGCGGTCAAGACACAGGACACGGCGGCCGCCCTGCGGACCTGGGGTCCGGCGCCCGTCGCGGGCGGCGGCACGGCCGCCGAGCGGCTGCCGCTGCTGTGCGCCCAGAACGGCGTGGAGGGACAGCGGCTGGCGCTGCGCGTCTTCCGGCACGTGTACGGCGTCTGCGTGTGGCTGCCCGCGACCTTCGTCGAACCGGGCCGCATCTCGGCGGCCGGCGCCCCGCTCACCGGCATCCTGCACCTGGGCCGCTACCCCCACGGCACCGACGAGACCGTCCGCCGGATCGCCGCGGACCTGGAGAAGACGGGGTTCCTTCAGGCGCCGGTCGTGCCGGACGTGACGCGCTGGCAGTACGCCAAGCTGCTGTCCAACCTGGCCAACGCGCTGGAGGCGGTCTCCTCGGTCGCCGGTGACGGGGCGGGGGAGCTGTACCGGCGGGTGCGGGCCGAGGGCGAGGCCGTACTCGACGCCGCCGGGATCGCGTACGCGAGCGCCGAGGAGCAGCGGGTCGCCCGCGGGCACAAGGTCGACCTGGTCGCCCTCGACGGCGCCCCGCGCGGCGGCGGCTCCTCCTGGCAGTCCCTCACCCGCGGCACCGGCACCATCGAGGCCGACCACCTCAACGGCGAGATCGCACTGCTGGGCCGGCTGCACGGCGTACCGACTCCGCTCAACGACCTCCTGCAGCGGCTCGCCAACACCTTCGCACGCGAGCACCGGGCGGCCGGCTCGATGCCGGTCGAGGAACTGGTCCGGCTCGCCGACGAGGCTGTCGCGTTTGTTCAAGAGTCCTGAGCGGCCTCTTCCTAGCGTGGGGTGCATGACGTACGACCCCAAGCACCTGCACCCGTACATGACCGAGTGCGCCGCCGAGGCGGCCCGCGTGGCGCGCGGCGTCCCGGCGGCACGCCTCGGCGAACCCACCCACTGCCCCGACTGGGACGTCCGCGCCCTGGTCAACCACTGGGTCCTCTACACCTCCCACGGCCTGGAGCACCGCGCCCGGCGCAAGGCACTCCCCGAGGAGCTGACCGCCCGCGACTTCACCGCCGACCCGGACTGGGCCGAGGCCTACGCCGCCCAGCTGGACCGCGCCGTCGCCGCCTGGGCCGACCCGGCGGTGTGGGAGGGCGAGGTCGACCTGGGCATGGCCAAGGTGCCGGCCCTCGACATCGCCTCCATGGTGATCAAGGAGATGGCGGTGCACGGCTGGGACGTGGCCACCGCCACCGGCCAGACGTTCCGGATCTCCGACGACGCCGCCCGCTTCATCCTCCACGTGGTCGACAAGCACGGCGCCCTCTACCGGCAGTACGACGGCTTCGCCGACCCCGTGCCGGTGTCGGACGACGCCCCCGTCTTCGACCGCGCCCTCGCCGCCAGCGGACGCGACCCGAAATTGGGCCAATGAAAGAGTGAACATTTGGGGCAAGACCCTGTGCCGCCTGGAGGCTAGCGTCGACGGCATGAACGACACCGCACCCGTCCGCGTCGACTTCTGGTTCGACCCCGCCTGCCCCTTCGCCTGGATCACCTCCCGCTGGCTGCTGGAGGTCGAGCGCGAGCGCCCGCTCGACCTCCGCTTCCACGCGATGAGCCTGTACCTGCACAACATCGGCAACGAACTCCCCGACTGGTACCGGGAGTTGGTGGACCGGTCGATCGGCCCGGTACGGGTGGCCGTGGCCGCGGCGGAACGGCACGGCGAGAAGGTGCTGCGCGATCTGTACACCGCGTTCGGCACCCGCATCCACGAGCGCAAGGCCGATTCCGCGGACCTCTTCGCCGCCGTGATCGCCGATTCCCTCGCGGAACTGGGTCTGCCGGCCGACCTGGCCGCCGCCGCGCACGACCCGTCCTACGACGACGCGGTCCGCCGCAGCCACGCGGCCGGCGCCGAACCCGACTCGGGTGGCTACGTCGGCACGCCCACCCTCCACGTCGACGGCACGGTGTGGTTCGGCCCCGTCCTGCGGGCCGTCCCCCGAGGGGCCAGGGCGGCCGCGCTCTTCGACAGCTTCCGCGTCCTGGCCACCGACCCCGACTTCTTCGAGCTCAAGCGCACCCGCACGGGAGCGCTCCGCTTCGACTGACGCCCGGCGGCGCGCGCCGGGTCAGGCGCCGAGCGCCGTCAGCGCCGGTGTGCGCGCCGCGTCGTAACGTTCCAGCAGCACCCGGGCCACCTCCGGCGCCGGGCCGAGGACGTCGGCGAGCACGTCCGCCTCGGCCGCGCCCCGCGCGATGCGGTCGGGGAGGAAGCCGGGCGCGAGGACGTACGGGGCGACGGCCACCCGAGCGCACCCCAGGGCACGCAGCTCCCGTACCGCGTCCTCGGTGCGGGGCAGAGCGGCGGAGGCGAACGCGGGCCGCACGGCGCACCAACCGGTGTGCCGCCACTCCCGCGCGATTTCTGCGATCACCTCGATCGCCTCCGGGTCGGTGGACCCCGCCGAGGCCAGCACGACCCCGGTCGAGGACTTGTCGGCGGGCGACAACCCCGCCTCGTACAACCGCCGTTCGAGGGCTGTGAGGAGCAGCGGCGAGGGGCCCAGCACCTCCGCCTGGCGGATGCGCAGCCGCGACGGCGCCTCCCGCAGGACCGCCGGGATGTCGGCCTTCGCGTGGAACGCGCGCGTCAACAGCAGCGGCAGGGCCACGACGTCGCGCACGCCCTCCGCCGCCAGCGACTCCAGGACCCCTTGCACGGACGGGATGTTGAAGTCCAGGAAACCGGTCTCCACCCGGACCTCCGGGCGCAGCGCGCGCACCTCGCGGACCAGGGCGTGCACCGTCGCGGCGTGCCGCGGGTCACGGCTGCCGTGCGCGATCACCACCAGGACGGGGCGGCCGGACGTCGTACGCATGCAACCTCAGCCCTTCACCAGCAGGCCGCGGCTGCGCAGGACCCGGCGTTCGAGGGGGCTGAAGACGATGAGGTCGATGGCGATGCCGACGAAGAGGATGAGGAGGATGGCTTCGAAGACCATGGCCATGTCGGAGGCGGTGCGGGCGTTTTCGAGGAGTTGGCCGAGTCCGACGCCGAGGTCGGGGAAGCTGGCGATGATCTCGGCGGCCATGAGGGAGCGCCAGGAGAAGGCCCAGCCCTGTTTCATGCCGGCGACGTAGCCGGGCAGGGCGGCGGGCAGGGTGATGTGCCAGGTGCCCTTGAGGCCGGTGGCGCCCATGGTGCGGCCGGCGCGCAGGAAGAGCGGGGGGACCTGGTCGACGCCGGAGACGAGGCCGTTGGCGATGGAGGGGACGGCGCCGAGCAGGATGACGGCGTACATCATGGAGTTGTTCAGGCCGAGCCAGATCACGGCGGGGGGTACCCAGGCGACGGAGGGCAGGGACTGCAGGCCGGAGAGGATGGGGCCGAGGGCGGCGCGGACGAACTTCACGCGGGCGACCAGCAGGCCGAGCGGGGTGCCGATGAGCAGGGCGAGGCAGAAGCCGAGCAGGCCGCGCGAGACGCTCGTCCAGATGTAGCCCAGCAGCGTGCCCTCCAGCCACGACTGGCGCAGGACGTGCCAGACGTCGGCCGGTGAGGGCAGCTTGCTCGGGTCGTCGACGATCTTGAAGGAGATCAGCCCCTGCCAGACCACCAGCACCACGGCGATCGCGATGACCGGCGGCAGGACCTTGTCGACCAGGGTCCGGCGCAGCGGCGTCCGTCCGGTGGTGGTGGTCTCCAGGGCGTCGAGGCCGGCCTCCACGCTCCCGGCGTCCTGGGCCGGTGTGGTGTCAGTGCTGGCCATGGCGGCGGATCTCCCCACGCAGGACTTCGGTGATCTCCAGGGACAGTTCGGCCACGGGCGCGTCCTCGATCCGGCGCGGCTGGGGGATGTCGACCCGCCACTCGCGGGCGATACGGCCCGGGCGGGAGGACAGCAGGATCACCCGCTGGGCCAGCCGGACGGCCTCGCGCACGTTGTGGGTGACGAACAGCACCGACAGGCCCGTCTCGGCCCAGATGCGGGTCAGTTCGTCGTGCAGCACGTCGCGGGTGATGGCGTCCAGCGCGGCGAACGGCTCGTCCATCAGCAGCAGCCGGCTGTCCTGCGCGAGCGCGCGGGCCATCGCCACGCGCTGGCGCATGCCGCCGGACAGCTCGTGCACCCGCTTGCCGTACGCCCCTGTCAGCCGCACGAGTTCCAGCAGTTCCTCGGCGCGCTCGCGGCGCTCGGGCTTGGCAACTCCGCGCAGCTTGAGGGCGAGTTCGATGTTCTTGCCCGCGCTCAGCCAGGGGAACAGGGCGTGTTCCTGGAACATCAGGGCCGGGCGGCCGTCGGTGGTGATGGTGCCGGTGCTGGGCCGGTCCAGGCCGGCGACCAGGTTGAGCAGGGTGGACTTGCCGCAGCCGGAGGCGCCCAGGAGGGTGACGAACTCGCCGGGGGCGACATCGAGGCTGATGTCGTCCAGGACGAGCTGCTGCCCGGCGGGGGTCGCGAAGGACTTCGAGACGTGCTCGATGCGGGCGGCCTGCCCGACCGTCTCGTCGGCCTTGGCGAGCGTCGTGATCGTGGCCATGGTCGTCACCTCCTGGGATCTCGTCGTGGCCGTGGCGGGGAGGGCGGCGGACTCGTGCCGCCCGGGACGGTCAGAAGTCCCAGCCGTCGTCCTCGGACTCGTCCTTGACGGGCTCCGGGGACGCGAACGACTCGCCGACCATGCCCGCGGTGAGGGTGGTGCCGTCGCTGGGGTCGATCAGGATGAACGAACCGGTGCGCCGGGAGTCGGCGTAGGAGTCGACCGGCAGCGGCTCCGCGGTGCGGATCTTCACGCGGCCGATGTCGTTGGCCACGAGCTGCCCCGGGTGCGGGTGCAGGGACAGGTCGTCGAGCGTGAGCCGGGACGGGATGTCCTTCACGATCGCCTTCACCGTGCGGGTGCCGTGCTTGAGCAGGACCCGGTGGCCGACGGTCAGCGCGGCGTCGGCGACATGGCAGACGGTCGCCTCGATGTCCTGCGTGGTCGCCGGGGCGTCCTTGCTGGGCACGATGAGGTCGCCGCGCGAGATGTCGATGTCGTCCTCCAGCAGGAGGGTCACCGACTGCGTCGTCCAGGCCAAGTCGACCGGCTCGCCGAGCAGGTCGATGCCGGCGATCCGGGAGGCACGGCCGGACGGCAGGACCGTCACCGCCTCACCGACGTGGAACGAACCGGCGGCGATCTGCCCCGCGTAGCCCCGGTAGTCGGGGTGCTCGGCGGTCTGCGGGCGGATCACGTACTGCACGGGAAGACGGGCGTGGCAGTGGCTCAGGTCGTGGGTGACCGGGACCGTCTCCAGGTGCTCCAGGAAGGTCGGGCCGCCGTACCAGTCCATGTTCGCGGACGGCTCCACCACGTTGTCGCCGGCCAGCGCGGAGATCGGGATCGCGGTGATCTCCGGGACGCCCAGTTCGAGCGCGTACGCCGTGAACTCCTCGGCGATCGCCGCGAAGACCGACTCCCGGTACTCGACCAGGTCCATCTTGTTGACGGCGAGGACCACGTGCGGGACCCGCAGGAGGGCGGCGATGGCCGCGTGGCGGCGGGTCTGCTCGACGACGCCGTTGCGGGCGTCGACCAGGATCACCGTCAGCTCGGCCGTGGAGGCGCCGGTGACCATGTTGCGGGTGTACTGCACGTGGCCGGGGGTGTCGGCGAGGATGAACCGCCGCCTCGGCGTGGCGAAGTAACGGTACGCCACGTCGATCGTGATGCCCTGCTCCCGCTCGGCCCGCAGGCCGTCGGTGAGCAGCGCGAGGTCGGGGGCGTCCTGGCCGCGGCTCGCGGAGGCACGCTCGACCGCCTCCAGTTGGTCGACGAGGACCGACTTGGAGTCGTGCAACAGCCGTCCCACCAGGGTGGACTTGCCGTCGTCGACGGAGCCGGCGGTCGCGAAACGCAGCAGGGTGGTCTCGGAGATTTCCGTGGTCGTGCTCATGCTTAGAAGTACCCCTCGCGCTTACGGTCTTCCATCGCGGCCTCGGACATCTTGTCGTCGGCACGCGTCGCGCCACGCTCGGTCAGCCGGGAGGCGGCGATCTCGGTGATGACCTGCTCCAGCGTCACGGCGTCCGAGTCGACGGCGCCCGTGCAGGACATGTCGCCGACCGTGCGGTAGCGCACCAGGCGCTTCTCGACCGTCTCGCCGTCCTTGGGGCCGCCCCACTCGCCGGCCGTCAGCCACATGCCGTTGCGGGCGAACACCTCGCGCTCGTGGGCGAAGTAGATCTCCGGCAGCTCGATGCCCTCGCGGGCGATGTACTGCCACACGTCCAGCTCGGTCCAGTTGGACAGCGGGAAGACGCGGACGTGCTCGCCGGGCGCGTGGCGGCCGTTGTACAGGTTCCACAGCTCGGGGCGCTGGCGGCGCGGGTCCCACTGGGAGAACTCGTCGCGCAGCGAGAACACCCGCTCCTTGGCGCGGGCCTTCTCCTCGTCGCGCCGCCCGCCGCCGAAGACGGCGTCGAACCGCTCGGCCTGGATCTTCTCCGTCAGCGGCAGCGTCTGCAGCGGGTTGCGGGTACCGTCCGGGCGCTCCTTGAGGACACCGCGGTCGATGTACTCCTGCACGGAGGCGACGTGCAGCCGCAGCCCGTGCCGGGCGACCGCCCGGTCGCGGTAGTCGAGGACCTCGGGGAAGTTGTGCCCGGTGTCCACGTGCAGCAGCGAGAACGGCACCGCGGCCGGGGCGAAGGCCTTCAGCGCCAGGTGGAGCATGACGATGGAGTCCTTGCCGCCGGAGAACAGGATCACCGGCCGCTCGAACTCACCCGCCACCTCACGGAAGATGTGCACCGCCTCGGACTCCAGCGCGTCCAGGTGCGAGAGGGCGTACGGAGCCTCCGTGCCCTCCTCGGTCTCGGCGACGGTCGTCGTCATGCCAGTCCCCTCTCGGTGAGCAGCGCGTGGACCGCGGCCGCGGACTCCTGGACGGTCTGGTGCTGCGACTCGATGCGCAGGTCGGGCGACTCGGGCTGCTCGTAGGGGTCGTCCACACCCGTCAGCCCGGTCAGTTCGCCGGCCGCCTGCTTGGCGTACAGGCCCTTCACGTCCCGTACGGAGCACACCTCGACCGGGGTCGCGACGTGCACCTCGACGTACGGCGCCCCGCTGTCCTGGTGGCGCTTGCGCACCGCCTCGCGGCTGTCGGCGTACGGCGCGATGACCGGGACCAGCGCCTTGACGCCGTTGCGGGCGAGCAGTTCGGCGAGGAAGCCGATGCGCTGCACGTTGGTGTGCCGGTCCTCGCGGCTGAAGCCGAGACCGGCGGAGATGAACTCGCGGATCTCGTCGCCGTCGAGCACCTCGACGCGGTGGCCCTCCTCGCGCAGCCGGCCGGCCAGCTCGTACGCGATGGTGGTCTTGCCGGCACTCGGCAGACCCGTGAGCCAGACGGTGGCTCCGGTCGTCACCTGCAACTCCTCGGTCGTCGTGGTCATCAGTGCAGCCCGCACTCGGTCTTGGCCCGCCCGGCCCAACGGCCGGCGCGCGCGTCCTCGCCCTCGAGCACCCGGCGGGTGCAGGGGGCGCAGCCGACGGACGCGTAGCCGTCCATCAGCAACGGGTTGGTCAGAACGCCGTGTTCGGTGACATAGGCGTCCACATCGTCCTGGGTCCAGCGGGCGATCGGGGAGATCTTGACCTTCTGCCGCTTCTCGTCCCAGCCGACGACCGGGGTGTTCGCCCGGGTCGGGGACTCGTCGCGGCGCAGACCGGTCGCCCAGGCCACGTAGTTCCGCAGGCCCTGCTCCAGCGGCTGCACCTTGCGCAGCTTGCAGCACAGGTCGGGGTCGCGGTCGTGCAGCTTCGGGCCGTACTCCGCGTCCTGCTCGGCGACCGTCTGACGCGGCGTCAGCGTGATGACGTTGACGTCCATCACGGCCTCGACGGCGTCGCGGGTGCCGATGGTCTCCGGGAAGTGGTAGCCGGTGTCGAGGAACACCACGTCGACGCCGGGCATCGCGCGGGAGGCGAGGTGGGCGACCACCGCGTCCTCCATCGACGACGTCACGCAGAAACGCTTGCCGAAGGTCTGCGCCGCCCACCGCAGGATCTCCAGGGCGGAGGCGTCCTCCAGGTCGCGGCCCGCCTGCTCGGCGAGCGCCTTGAGGTCATCGGTGGTGCGTTCTTCCGTCACCGCGGTCATGTCTGATCTCCCCCTGCTTCTGTCCGAAGGCCCCGGGCCAGCAGCCCGAGGAACTTCAACTGGAAGGCCCGGTTGCACGCGGCGCATTCCCACGCGCCGTGGCTCTGCTCGCCGGGACGCAGGTCCTCGTCGCCGCAGTAGGGGCAGTAGAAGGGGGCGGCCCGCTCGCTCACGACAGGGCCTCCTCGGACGCGCGCGCGGCCCAGGCCGCGAACCGCTCGCCGTCCTCGCGCTCCGCCTGGAACCGCTTCAGGAGGCGCTCGACGTAGTCGGGCAGCTCCTCCGAAGTGACCTTCAGGCCGCGCACCTTGCGGCCGAAGCCGGCCTCCAGGCCGAGTGCCCCACCCAAGTGCACCTGGTAGCCCTCTACCTGCTCGCCCTGGTCGTTGAGGACCAACTGCCCCTTGAGGCCGATGTCCGCGACCTGGATACGGGCGCAGGCGTTCGGGCAGCCGTTGAGGTTGATGGTGATCGGCTCGTCGAAGTCCGGGATACGGCGCTCCAGTTCGTCGATCAGCGACGAACCGCGCTGCTTGGTCTCGACGATGGCGAGCTTGCAGTACTCGATGCCGGTGCAGGCCATGGTGCCCCGCCGGAACGGCGACGGCTCGGCCGTCAGGTCCAGCGCGTCCAGAGCCTCCACCAGCGGCTGGACCTGCGCCTCCTCGACATCGAGGACGATCATCTTCTGCTCGACGGTGGTCCGCACCCGGTGCGAACCGTGCGCCTCGGCCACCTCGGCGATCTTCGTGAGGGTGGTTCCGTCGACGCGGCCGACGCGCGGGGCGAAACCGACGTAGAAACGGCCGTCCTTCTGCCGGTGCACACCGACGTGGTCGCGCCAGCGGCCCGAGGGGTCGGCGGGCGCGGGGCCGTCCACGAGCTTGCGGCTCAGGTAGTCGTCCTCCAGGACCTGGCGGAACTTCTCCGGCCCCCAGTCGGCGACGAGGAACTTCAGACGGGCGCGGTTGCGCAGCCGGCGGTAGCCCCAGTCGCGGAAGATGCCGACCACGCCGGCCCACACCTCCGGGACCTCCTCCAACGGCACCCAGGCGCCGAGCCGGACGCCGAGCTTGGGGTTGGTGGACAGTCCGCCGCCGACCCACAGGTCGAAGCCGGGGCCGTGCTCGGGGTGCTCGACGCCGACGAACGCCACGTCGTTGATCTCGTGCACGACGTCCAGCAGCGGGGAGCCGGAGATCGCCGTCTTGAACTTGCGCGGCAGGTTGGAGAACTCCTTGCTGCCGATGTAGCGGTCGTGGATCTCCTCGATGGCCCAGGTGCCGTCGACGATCTCGTCCTCGGCGATCCCGGCGACCGGCGAGCCGATGACGACACGCGGGCAGTCGCCGCAGGCCTCGGTGGTGGACAGCCCGACGGCCTCCAGCCGCTCCCAGATCTCCGGCACGTCCTCGATGCGAATCCAGTGCAGCTGGATGTTCTGCCGGTCGGTGATGTCGGCGCTGCCGCGCGCGAACTCCTGCGAGATCTCGCCGATCACCCGCAGCTGCTGGGTCGTCAGGCGGCCGCCGTCGACGCGCACCCGCAGCATGAAGTACTTGTCGTCCAGCTCCTCCGGCTCCAGGATCGCGGTCTTGCCGCCGTCGATCCCGGGCTTGCGCTGGGTGTACAGGCCCCACCAGCGCATCCGTCCGCGCAGGTCGCTCGGGTCGATCGAGTCGAAGCCCCGCTTGGAGTAGATCGTCTCAATGCGTGTCCGCACATTGAGACCGTCGTCGTCCTTCTTGAACTGCTCGTTGCCGTTCAGCGGAGTGAAGTGCCCCGCGGCCCACTGACCCTCGCCACGGTGACGGCTCACCTTGCGGCGGGAAGTCGCGGCGGCAGGGTTCTGCGGGGAGGCGGCCATGGTGATTACGTCCTTCGGGACAGGCGGAAAGCGGCTCTGGCCTGCGCGTACACGCGCATGGGCATACGTGCGCGTCTTTGCGCAGGGAAAGAGGAGATGTCAGAAGATGTCGGGCGGCTCTGAGCTGTCAGCTCGCCGGACAGATGGCGCTGGACATGCGGCCGAGGTCGACGTGCCGCCGACTCACCAAGGCAATTCCAGTTCCGGACATGACGGAAGCGTGTCATGGCGATCTGGACACAGTCCAGCTTCGTCCAAGATGCGGACACCCTTGTCCCGACAGGCGAGACAAGGGTGTCGTCGATCACACCGTGTGCACGGACTCTTGTCCGCGCAGGTCAGACGCGGTAGGCGCCGGGCCACGGGCCGGGAGCGGTCACCTCGGCCTGCTCCTCGACCTTGGTGTCGAAGAGCTTGAAGCCCCTGCGCTGGTAGTTGTCCATGGCGTGCTCGCCGTCAAGGCTGCAGGTGTGCAGCCAGACCCGCTTGGTGCGGTCACGCCCCGGCCAGCGGTCCGCGAGGTCCCAGGCGCGGGCAGCGCCGTACGACAGCAGATGCCCGCCGATCCGGCGGCCCCGGAAGGCGGGGATCAGCCCGAAGTAGACGATCTCCACGACCCCGTCGTCCTGCGCTTCCAGCTCCACGTACCCGGCGGGCGTGCCCCGGTCGTGGGCCACCCATGTCTCCACGCCGGGCCGCACCAGGTGCTCCTCCCACCGCCCGTACGTCCAGTCCAGCCGGTCGGTCCAGCGGATGTCGCCGCCGACCGAGGCGTAGAGGAAGCGGCTGAACTCGGGGGAGGGGACCTCGGAGCGCACGATCCGGACGTCTCCCTCGGGCGCGGAGGCCGGCAGGAGGTCGGTCGGGGCGGTCTGCTCCAGGGACCAGGTGGTCACGGGGATGTTCGTCATGTCCGCCAGGGAATCATCCGGCCCCGAGATCTGTCGATCTGCCCCGAGACCTGTCGATCAGCCCGAAGCATCGTCGATCACCGCTCGGAGCCCCTTCGATCAATGCCCGGGCCCCGTCGATCACCGCTCGGATTCCCGTCGATCAATGCCCGGGCCCCTTCGATTCAGTTCAGAGACCTGTCGATCGAGCTCAGCGGCAGTGCGTAGAGCATCTGCCCGGACTGCGACCACACCTCGCCGGTCTCCTCCCAGTAGGACAGGGAGCCGGACCGGCCGCTCCAGCAACTGGTGGACTCGTCCGTGCCGCACTGGGTGGCCCGCGCGTCGCGGCTGTTCTGCCGCCACAGTGTGCCGTGTCCGGCCTGATGGTCCGCCGCGCGGTCGAGGTACCAGTTCGAGCCGTACGACAGGACGCCCGTGACGTCGGTCGTCTTCGTCTCGTACGCCCGGGTCGCCGACGCCTGTCCGGCGGCGTCCGTGGCCAGCAGCCCGGCGCGCGCCGGGTCGGCGCTGAACGCGTAGCGCCACAGGCGGGTGTGCCGGCCGCTGTCCGAGGCCACCCGCTCGCTCGCGACAAGGCTGTCGGGCGCGGTGCTGCGGTCGAGGGAGATCGCCTCGGGGCGGGCGGCGCCGGCGGCCGGCCGGTAGGAGCCGATGGCCGGCAACACGTACCGGTAGCCGTGGGCCGACCAGCCGCCGGGCACCTTGCCGACCTGTCCGCTGTCGACGGTGGCCCGCTGGACGCGGTGCAGGTCGTAGACGTACAGGCCGTCGGCCGTGGTGACCAGCAGCTTGCCCTGGTACCAGGTCATGCCGGACACGGCGGAGGCCAGCCCTCGGTAGTCGCGGCCGCCGTCGACGGGGACGGCGAGGAGGGCCCAGGTGTAGACGAGGTTGTCGGGGTCGTCGGCGTCGACGAAGGCGACCCGGGCCAGCCCCGGCACGCCCGCCCTGCCGGAGTGGGCCCAGCCGGACAGCAGCACCCGGTGCTCGCCCCAGTGGCCGTCGTCGTCGGCGTCGCCCGAGGTGGTGACGGCGCCGGGCCGCCAGCCGCGGGTGTCGGCGGCGTCCCAGCAGTACGCGCGCGTGGCCGCCGGCTCGACGGGCAGCGCGGCACGGTCGGCGGTGGTGCAGTCGGCCGGCGTGCGCAGGGAGTGGTCGGCGTCGTCCAGGACGGCGCTCACGCCGACGGGCCTGCCCATCTCGGAGGCGAGCCGGTCCAGCGTGGCCTGTGGCACCAGCTGCTCCCGCAGCCGGAACTCGCGGGCGGACGCGGCGAGGGTCTTCAACCCCCCGGGATCCTTGCTGACCGTCGCCTGCGAGGCGCTGATCATCGTGGCCGCCGCGGTGAGCGCGAGGGCGGTCCCGGCAAGGAAAGCGCGCAGCGCTCGGCCCCGCTTCTGCCGACGGTGCCTGCCACGTTGCTTCATAGGTCCTCCCGAGGCGAGCCAACTGCGTTCATTGGTCCGTGTGTTGACCAAAGGAGCAGGTGGGGTGGCCCGAAGAGGGATGCTACGGCAGTTCGGGGCGGTCCAGGGCGAAGACCCTGCAAATATGCGGAAGATGCTCCCTCGATGGCCCGCGTTGTCACTCGGAGGGAGCGGAAGGATACATTCCTGGCATGTCGCCCGGCGTTCGCCCGCTCACCACCGCCGGCGCCGTCGAGTGCGGCAACAGCTCGCGCGGGTCGTCCGGCAGCAGCACCTCGACGTCGGCGCTCTCGGCGAAGCGGTAGGGGCGGTGTTCCAGCAGACCGCCCAGGTAACGCCGTACCCGCGACATCTCGGCCCGCACCGTCACCGTGCGGGCCGGGTCACCGAACACGTCCTCGGCCAGGCCCGCCGCGCTGCGGCCGTCGCGGTGCAGGGCCAGGAGGTACAGCAACTCGGCGTGCCGCGGACTCAGTTCGTGGCTCCACGAGCCGGCGCTCCCGGACACCGTCACCGAGCCGCGGCGCGGCCGCGTCAGATCCAGGACGACCCGGGTGGCCACCCGCGGCACCTGCTCGTCCGAGACCCGGATCAACCAGCCCCCGGCCAGCGGCTCCACCGCGCACAGCCCGAACGGCGGCAGCAACCGGCGGCCCGCTGAGAGGGACCTGGGCAGGAAGGTCCGGCTCGTGTACGGCATCCCCGTCACCGCCGCCGTCCAGCCGTCCCGGTCCACCACCAGCGCGCGGCCGCCCACCCGGGCCAGCACCGGGGCCGCCACCGAGCGCAGCCGTTCCAGCGAGCCCAGATGCAGTTCGCGCAGCTTGGACTCGGCGAGCTTCGCCACCGAGTCGACCCAGGCGAGGGTGGCCGGGTGCATCGTCTCCAGCGGCCCGCTGACGTCCACGACGCCGAGCAGCCGGCCGTCGCGCGGGTCCGTGATGGGCGCGCCGGTGCAGGTCCAGGAGGTCTGCGAGCGCACGAAGTGCTCGGAGGCGAACACCTGCACCGGCCGGCGCTCCACCACCGGGGTGCCGATGCCGTTCGTGCCGATGACGCTCTCCCGCCAGTCCGCGCCGATCTCGAAGCCGGTCCCGTCGGCCTTGCGCAGCACCGGTGAACTGCCCTCCCGCCACAGCACGCGGCCATCGGCGTCGGCGATCACCATGATGTGGTGGGCGGTGTCCGCGACCGACAGCAGCCCCTCCCGCAGCACCGGCAGCACATGCCGGAGCTCCGAGGCCTCCCGGCGCCGCCGCACCTCCTCCCGGGACAGCAGCCCGGTGCGGAAGTCGTGGTCGGGGTCGACGCCGCTGCGCAGCATGCGTCCCCAGGACTGCTCGATCACCGGCCGCGGCGGGACCGGCGCCCGCCGCCCGGAGAGCGCGGCGGAGCGGACGTCGCTCAGTACCCGTGCCGCGCGGGCCGTGTCCACCACCGCGAGTTGCGTCACGTCCGTCGGCGAGAGTGCCACGGGTCCTCCCGGAGGAAACGTCCTGACTGTCCGTCCAATAGTGCCGCCGGTTCATGACGGACGGACACAGTCCGGCCACAGACAGCAGCAAGTTGCAACCCCCTGCAACCCTGGTGAACGCTCCCGGACTGTTTGAATATTGAGCGACGCCGTCCCGAGCGGCGTTCGCGGCCTCGACCGGGCCAGTGCGGCGGGGGTGGTGCCGTGTCGGCGCAGCACCACCCCTGCCTTTGCCTTCGGCGATGGGGCCGACCTCGCCTTGGGGGGGCTTGTGTGTGACGGCGGGTGCGGGTCGGGTCGTGGCTGGTCGCGCAGTTCCCCGCGCCCCTTGCGTGGGTGACGTCCCCGTCAGTCGTGCGGCCGGGCCCGTTCCACCACCGACTTCAGGTTCAGGGTGTGGGGGAGGGTGCCGAAGGCCGTGCCGGCGTCGCCGCCCAGGCGGGAGGCGCAGAAGGCGTCGGCCACCTCGGGGGGTGCGAACCGGACCAGGAGCGAACCCTGCAGGACCAGGGCCAGCCGTTCCGTCAGGCGGCGGGCGCGGGCCTCGATCCCGTCCAGGTCGGCCAGGTCGGTCAGCAGGTTCTTGATCGCCTGGTCGAGGCGGTGGTCGGCGCCCCTGGCCCGGCCCACCTCCTGGAGGTAGGCGTTCAGCGCCGTCGGCTCCCGGCGCAGGGCGCGCAGCACGTCCAGGGCCTGCACGTTCCCCGCGCCCTCCCAGACGGAGTTCAGCGGCGACTCGCGCACCAGCCGGGGCAGCCCCGACTCCTCGACGTAGCCGTTGCCGCCCAGGCACTCGGCGGCCTCGACGACGACGGGCGTACACCGCTTGGTCACCCAGTACTTGGCGGCCGGCACCGCGAGCCGCAGCAGCGCCCGTTCCTGCTCGCCGCCGTCGTCACAGGCGGCCGCGAGGCGAAGCGCCAGGACGGTCGCTGCCTCGGACTCCAGGGCGAGGTCGGCGAGCACGTTGCGCATCAGCGGCTTGTCGACGAGCTTGCCGCCGAAGGCCTCGCGGTACGTGCAGTGGTGGACGGCCTGCGCTACCGCCTGCCGCATCAGGCCGGCCGAACCGAGCACGCAGTCCAGCCGGGTCGCGGCCACCATGTCGATGATGGTGCGCACCCCGCGCCCCTCCTCACCGACCCGCCGCGCCCAGGTCCCGTCGAACTCGACCTCGGCGGAGGCGTTGGAGCGGTTGCCGAGCTTGTCCTTCAGGCGTTGCAGCAGGAAGACGTTGCGGGAGCCGTCCTCCAGGACGCGGGGCACGAGGAAGCAGGTGAGCCCCTCCGGTGCCTGGGCGAGGACCAGGAAGCCGTCGGACATGGGCGCCGAGCAGAACCACTTGTGCCCGGTGAGCGTGTACGTCCCCTCCTCCGCGAGCGGTGTCGCGGCCGTCGTGTTGGCGCGTACGTCGCTGCCGCCCTGCTTCTCCGTCATGCCCATCCCGAACAGGGCGCCGGCCTTCAGGCGGGCGGGCCGCAGCTCGCGGTCGTAGATCATGGACGTGAGTCGGGGTTCCCACGTGGCGGCGAGATCCGGGTCGGTCCGCAGCGCGGGGACGGCGGCGTGGGTCATGGACAGCGGGCAGAGGTTGCCGGCCTCGACCTGCGTCCACACCAGGAACGCCGCCGCTCTGCGCACATGGCCCGCGGGGCGGGCCCAGGCAGCGGTGAGTCCGGCGCCGACGCCCTTGCCGAGCACGCGGTGCCAGGCCGGATGGAACTCGACCTCGTCGACGCGGTGGCCGTGGCGGTCGTGGGTGCGCAGCCGGGGCGGGTTGTCGTTGGCCTGCGCGCCCCACTCCTGCACCTGGGCGGACCCGGAGGCCCGGCCGAGTGCGGCCAGCTCGCCGTGGACCTCGTCGAGCAGGTCGGGGGAGACGTGCCGGTCGACGGCCTCGGTGAGCGCGCGGTCGGTGGAGTAGACGTCGTAGCCGGTCAGCGGTGGGGGCTGGTTGGACACGGTGTGCGTGGTGCCTGCCATGCCGCGAAAGTACCCGCTCTCGGCGCCGGTCAGCACGACCCGGCCGGGAACATTCCGGTCTACGGGGACATGACAGTTACGTGGCCGGGTCGCGGCGCGGGTTTCCGGCCGTGTTGCCCGGGGCCGGGGGATGAGCGCACGTGGACCCGCCGGATACCGTTAGGTCGTGCAGTCAGCAAGTGAGTCCTCGCCGCGGCCCTCCGGCCGTCTCCACCGGGCGCGTGCCCTCTACCGGAACGTCTCCAAGCGCAGGACCGCCTGGCTGCTGCTCAAGGACACCGTCAACTCCTGCATGGAGTACCGCATCCTCGGCCTCGCGGCGGAGGCCGCGTTCTTCACGCTGCTGTCCGTGCCGCCACTGCTGCTCAGCCTCATCGGCCTGCTCGGCTACGTCGACGCCTGGACCGGCACCGACAGCATCTCCAGCCTGGAGACGAACCTCCTGAACGCGTCGCAGACCGTCCTGTCCGAGAAGGGCGTCAACGAGATCGCCGTACCGATCCTGCACGACGTGATGAAGGGCGGCAGACCCGACGTCATCTCCATCGGCTTCCTGTTCGCCCTGTGGTCGGGCTCCCGCGCGGTCAACGTCTTCATCGACACCATCACCGTCATGTACGGGCTCGACGGCGTGCGCGGCATCGTCAAGACCCGGATCGTGGCGTTCCTGCTGTTTCTCGCGGCCCTGGTGATCGGGTCGGTCGCGCTGCCCCTGATGGTCGCGGGCCCGGACGCGGTGGTGCGGATCGTGCCGTGGTCGGAGACGCTGGTGCAGGTCCTGTACTGGCCCGTGGTCATCATCCTGTCGATCGTCTTCCTGACCACGCTCTACCACGTGTCCGTTCCCGTGCGGTCCCCGTGGATCGAGGACGTGCCCGGCGCGCTGGTGGCCCTGGCGATGTGGGTCGTCTGCAGCTTCCTGCTGCGCATCTACCTCACCAGCACCATCGAGGGCGCCTCCATCTACGGCTCCCTCGCCGCCTCCGTCGCCGTGCTGCTGTGGATCGGGGTGGGCGCCTTCGCCGTGCTCGTCGGGGCCGCGGTCAACGCGGCGATCGACCGGGTGTGGCCGGCGGCGGCCACGGCCGCGGCCCGCGCCGCCAACGAGCGGCTGCGCGAGGCCCAGCTGGCCGAACACGTGGCCCGCGCCGCGGCCGGAATCGACGCCGATCCCGACGACCCCGACATGCCCTCGGAGTTCCCCGAGCGCTGGTCCCGCTTCCTCCCACCGGAGGATGTGACCTCCCGCCTGCGCACCCACGTCAAGAGCACCCACCCGCCGCACAAACCGGAGAGCCCCTGACGGCTCCCCGGGAACCGTCCGCCGCCTCCGCCGCGCGCGTCTACGCTGACCGCCATGGACGCCCTCGCAGGTCTGCTGGAAGGCCCCCGCGCGCGTGGCGCCTTCATGATCCGGGCGTGTTTCGACCCGCCCTGGGCCGTGCGGGTGGAGGACCGGGCCCCGCTGACCGTGATGCTCCTGGTCCGCGGCGACGCCTGGGTCACGCCGGAGGCGGGGGAGCCGGTTCGGCTGCGGGCCGGTGACCTCGCGATCGCCCGCGGCCCCGACCCCTACACCTGCGGCGACGCCCCCGGAACGCGGCCGCAGGTGGTGATCCTGCCGGGTGCGGAGTGCAGCTACCCCGACGGGCGGTCCCTGAACGGCTCCATGGACCTCGGCGTGCGCACCTGGGGCGACCGGCCGGACGGCTCGGCCGTCCTGCTGATCGGCACATACCTGTGGCAGGGCGAGGTCGGCGGACGGTTGCTGGACGTCCTGCCGCCCCTGCTGGCGCTGACCTCCGGCATGTGGCCGAGCCCGCTCACACCGATGCTCATGGAGGAGATCGTCCGCGACGAACCGGGGCAGGAAGTCGTCCTAGACCGGCTCCTCGACCTGCTGGTCATCACCGCGCTGCGGGCCTGGTTCGCCCGCCCCGAGGCGGCGGCGCCCGCGTGGTACCGGGCGCTGGGCGACCCGGTGGTGGGGCGGGTGCTGCGGCTGGTCCAGAACGACCCCGCGCACCCCTGGACCGTGGCCTCACTGGCCGCCAGGGCCGGAGTGTCCCGCGCGGCGCTCGCCCGGCGCTTCACCGGCCTGGTGGGCGAACCCGTGATGACCTACCTGACCGGCTGGCGGCTCGCCCTGGCCGCGGACGCGCTGCGCGACACCGACGACACCCTGGAGGCGATCGCCCGCCGCGTCGGCTACGGCAGCGCCTTCGCCCTGTCCACCGCGTTCAAGCGGGTCCACGGCGTCAGCCCGCAGGAACACCGGGGGCGGCCGGCACCCGCGCGCGCGTAGGCTGGCGGGCGTGTACGAGGAGAGGCCCTCCCGGCTCCCCGGAGCGGTCGTGTGGCGCAACACCCCGGCCGAGGCCGGCGTGGGGCGGGTGCTGCCCGACGGATGCATGGACCTGCTCTGGCACGACGGCCGGCTGCTCGTCGCCGGACCCGACACCCGCGCCTACGTCACCGACGGCGCGCCCGGCCTCTGGACGGGCGTCCGCTTCTTCCCCGGGACCGCGCCCTCGATCCTCGGCGTGCCCGCGCACGAGTTGCGCGACCGGCGCGCCGAACTCGCCGCACTGCGGCCCGCCGCGGAGGTCCGCCGGCTCGCCGCACTGGTCGACGCGGCCCCCGAACCGGCCCTGGGCCTGGAGGAGGCGGCGGTGCGGCTGGCCGCGGCCGCCGCACCCCCTGACCCGCTGCTGCGGCACCTGGTCGCGGCCCTCGACGCGGGCCGTCCCGTCGGCCGGGCCGCCGACGAACTGGGCCTCGGGGTCCGGCAGTTGCACCGGCGGGCGCTGGTGGCCTTCGGGTACGGGCCCAAGACGCTGGCCCGCGTGCTGCGGTTGCAGCGGGCCGTGGGGATGGCCCGGGAGGGGCTGCCGTTCGCGGAGACGGCCGCCCGGGCCGGGTTCGCCGACCAGGCCCATCTGGCCCGTGACGTCAAGGAGTTGGCCGGGGTGCCGCTCGGCCGGCTACTGCTGGGGTAGCTGCGCGAACAGGTCGACGCCGTTGCCGTCCGGGTCGTGCACGACCGCGTACCGCTGGCCCCAGAAGGCGTCCCACGGCTTGAGCTCGCCGTGGTGGCCGGCGCCCACGAGGTCCTCGTACAGCGTGTCGACCTCGGCGGGCGACCCGCACCGGAAGGCCAGCGCGATCCGCCCGCCGCCGCGCGGCGGGCGCCACCCCGGGTGGAAGGAGCGGATCGTCTCCTCGGTGTCCAGGGCGAGGGTCAGCCCGCCGGGCAGTTCGGCCTCGACGTGCGGCTGGTCCTCGGCGCCGTCGGGGAAGACGAGGCCGAGGCGGCGGTAGAAGGCGAGTGAGGCCGCCATGTCGGAGGCGACCAGGCCGATCACGGCGCATCGTGGAGTCATGCCGCCACCGTAGGCAGCGGACCTGACGGCGGTCTTGAAGGAATCGGACAGAGCCGGCTCGGGGGTCAGGAGAAGGTGACGGGGCCGTGCGGGGTGTCCAGGGTGAAGGTGAGGGCCACCGGCCCCTCGGTCAGGGGGAGTTCGGCGTCCACGGCGGCCAGCAGCGGGCGGAGCTCGGCCGGGTCGGGGGCGCTCGCCGACAGCCGGAGCAGCGGGGTGACGGGCAGCCCCGAGGCGGAGGGGTGGACGGCGGACCCCCAGTCGATGAGGAAGGGCACCAGGCCCGAGGGGTGCTGGGTGTCGCCGTCGGTCAGCCGCCACCGCAGGAGGGTGCCGTCGGGGCGGCGGCGGCTCATCGGGCGGATGGCGCCCGGATCGTAGCCGCGGGCCCGGGCGGCGGCGACCGCGGCGTCCAGGTCGGGCGGGCTGACGGCCCAGGTCACCGTGCGCGCGGCCGCCAGCTCGTCGACGGCGAACGGGCGCGGACCGTCCGGATCGGTCTGCTCCGGGTCCGGCCCGATGATCTCCAGATAGCTGCCACCGCCCAGCGCCACCAGGAAGTTGCGCGTCCCGCGGCCCACGTGGGCGCCGCCGGGAGCGGGCGCGACGCCCGTGCGCCGCGTGAAGTCGGCGACCGTCGCCGCCAGGTCGGGGGTCGCGAGGACGAGATGGTCGAGATGCGCGGGAATGGCGTTCATCGCAGTCGAGGCTAGGGGGCGACCGGCCCCCGATGGAACACCTGTGCGGTGACCTCGGCAGGAGGCCCGGGCGTCGATCTCGCGGCGGTCAGGGGACCGGGAACACCCCTGGTCCCCGGTTAGGCTCGCGTCCATGGCCCCCCGACTCCTCGTCTACACGCGCACCACCGACTACCGCCACGACTCCATACCGGCCGCCGTCGCCGCCATGCGCGCGCTCGATGATCTGGAGGTGGACCACAGCGAAGATCCCGCCGTCTTCGAGAGCCCCCTGCACGGTTACGCCGCCGTCGTCTTCCTCTCCACCAGCGGCGAGGTGCTCACCCCGGCCGGACGGGAGCGGCTGGCCGCCTACATCGAGGACGGCGGAGGGTTCGCCGGGGTGCACGCGGCGGCCTGCACGGAGTACGACTGGCCGTACTACGGCGAGTTGCTGGGCGCCCGCTTCGACCGGCACCCCGCGCTCCAGCCGGGACGGGCCGTCGTCGAGGACCGCGCGCATCCGGCCACCCGGCACCTGCCCGCCGCCTGGGACTTCACCGACGAGTGGTACGACTTCCGCACCAACCCCCGCGACCGGGTGCGGGTGTTGATGAGCGCCGACGAGTCGTCGTACGAAGGCGGCGGCATGGGCGCCGACCATCCGCTGGCGTGGTGCCGGGAGCAGGGCGCGGGCCGGGTGTTCTACACGGCACTCGGCCACACCGCCGAGGCCTACGCGTCGCCCGAGTTCCGGGAGCACCTGCGCGGCGGCATCGGCTGGGCGGGGCGGACGCTCACCGAGCCGTAGTGCCGTCGGCCGGCGTGCCGGGGCGGTCCAGGCGCCAGACCACGTCGACGCCGACGAGCGAGGGCGTTTCCGGCAGGGTCCGCTCGTGGCCGATCTCGGTGAACCCCAGACGGCGCGGAACCCTGCCACTGGCCGTGTTGGCCAGGTCGTGGGTGATCTCCACGTACTCCACGCCCGGCAGGGCGAACATCTCGGCGACCAGGGCGGCCGTCGCTCTCGTGGCGATGCCCCGGCCGGTGGCCGCCGGGTGCAGCCAGTACCCCATCCGCCAGCGGGCGGGCGCCTCCACGCGGTAGGTCTGGCACATGCCGACGAGCGTGCCGCCCTCGGCGATGGCGTAGTTGTACGCCTCGTCGGCCGCCCACTTCGACTCGGCCTTCGCGAGGAAGTCCCGGGTGGTCTCCTCGCCGTGCCGGGCGACCCAGCCCATCCAGGGACGCAGGTGGTCCACCGACTCCTCGATCAGCCTGAACGCCGGGGTGAAGTCGTCCTGCGGCCGCCAGCGTCGCAGCACCAGGCCGCCGCATTCGATGAACTGACTCGGTCGCTCCATGACAGCCATGATCGGTTCGCGGCACACGCCACCGCAACGGGCCCCGCGGTCACCGGTCACGCCTGGGGCATCGGCGCGCGTGCCGTGCTCGCCCGCCGCACCAGCCGCGTCGACAACTCCGTGCGCGTCCCCTCCGGGCGGTCGCCCTCCATCATGCGGACCAGTAGATGCAGGGCCGTCGCCGCCATCTCCGACAGCGGCTGGCGGACGGTGGTGAGCGCGGGAGTGACCCAACGGGACTCGGGCAGGTCGTCGAAGCCCACGACGCTGACCTCCTCGGGCACCCTCAACCCCCGCTCGGCCAGCGCCTCGTACACCCCGAGCGCCATGCGGTCCGAGCAGACGAAGACGGCCGTCGGAGGCTCCCGCAGGTCCAGGAGGTCCAGCATGCGGCGGTGGGCGACGGACTCGTCGAACCCGGCGTGGCGGACGTACTCCGGACGGTGCCGCACGCCCGCCGAGGCGAGGGCCGAGCGGTAGCCGGCGACTCGCGCGCTGCTGCACATCTTGCGCTGATGCCCGGCGATCACCGCGATGCGCCGGTGGCCGAGCGCCAGAAGGTGCTCGGTCGCCGTCACACCGCCCTGCCAGTTCGCCGCGCCCACCGACACGACACCCGGCGGCGGTTCCAGCACCGGGTCGATCAGGACGTACGGAATGCGGTGCTGGTCCAGCCAGGCGTACTGCGACTGCGTCAGCTCGGACAGGTTGAACAGCACCCCGGAGGAGCCGCGCGCGATCAGCTTGTCCAGCCAGCCGCGCTCCGGCCGCGCGCCCCGCGTCCGGGTCAGCCCCGCCGAGACCACGACCTCCAGCCCCGCGTCGTGCGCGGCCCCCTCGACGCCCTGCAGGATCGCGCCCGACCAGGAACTGTCGAGCGAGTGCACGACCAGGTCGACCAGGCCGGGGACCTTCGCCGCGTCGAACCGGGGCCTGCGGACGTAGCCGAGCCGGTCGAGCGCCTCCGTCACCCGCCGGCGCGTCTCCGGAGCCACGTCCTCGCGGCCGTTGACCACCTTGGACGCGGTCGGCACGGAGACCCCCGCCTCGCGGGCCACCACGGCCAGCGTCGGACCGGCGGCCACGCCGGCACTCCCCGTACGGACCATAGGGAACCACCTCTCCGGCCCGCCCGAGGGCCATGAAAAGTTTCGACAGGTGCACGGCAGTAAGCGCTTCCTACCCTAGGTTCGCGGGCTGGAGCGGGGAAGAGGGCGACTTCGCCAGGTCTTCACAGGCCCCGGCTTTCGAAACTTCGAACGCGGCGGCGGGCGAGGGGGGCCGGAGGCGGTCGGGGCAGCCGGGCCTTCCGGCGGCCACGACCGGCCTGGGCTCCCGGCCACGACCGGCCCGGGCTCCCGGCCCGGAGCTCCCGGGGGTACCTCGTGCGGCCCCCCGAAGCGCCCTCCCCACCGGAATATCGCGGCGATCTGTGGTGCTGTGGTCTTACCGGTGCAGTAGCGCGGTGAGGAGGCTGGTGAGCCCATGACGGCAGCAATCCAGGCGGACCCCGTGGTGAGCACCCCGTACGGGGCGGTACGAGGTCGGTTCGAGCAGGGCGTCGCGGTCTTCCGGGGCATCCCGTACGCCGCCCCTCCCTTCGGTCCCCGCCGGTTCCGGCCGCCCGTCCCGCCCGAGCCCTGGGACGGCGTCCGTGACGCGGGCGCCTTCGGGCCGACGGCGCCGAAACCGCCGTACTCCGAAGCCTTCGACAAGTACCTGTCCGACCCCGTCGTGCCGGGCGACGACTGCCTCAACCTCAACGTGTGGACGCCGGAGCCGGGCCCCGGAGCCCGGCTCCCGGTCCTGGTGTGGCTGCACGGCGGCGCTCTGACCAGGGGCTCGTCCGCCGTCCCCGTGTACGACGGGCGGACCTTCGCCCGCGACGGCGTCGTCTTCGTCTCGGTGAACTACCGGCTGGGGGTCGAGGGCTACGGACTGTTCCCGGACGCCCCCGCCAACCCCGGACTGCGCGACCAGCTCGCCGCCCTGACATGGGTGCGCGACGCGATAGCGGCCTTCGGCGGCGACCCGGACCGCGTCACCCTCGCCGGACAGTCCGCGGGGGCGATCAGCGCCGGCGCCCTGCTGGCCGCCCCGCAGGCGCAGGGGCTCGTGCGGCGGGCGGTCCTGCAGAGCGGGCCGCCCGAGGCGTTCGAACGGGACAAGGTACGGCGCATGGTGCGCCGTATGGCCACCCGCCTGAAGATCCCCGCCACCGCCGCCGCCTTCGCCGAGGTCGACCGCGAGCTGCTGCTGCGCACCCAGGCCGAGGTGGGCCGGCTCAGCAGCCCGGTGCTCGGCGGCCCCTCCTTCGGCATCGTCGTCGACGGCGACCTCGTCCCGCGCGACCCGCTGGAGGCCCTCGTCGACGGCGACGCGGCCACCGGCGTCGACCTGATGATGGGCTGGACCAGCGACGAGTACCGCCTCTGGCTCGTCCCCGGCGGCCTGCTGGAACGCCTCGACCGGCTCGGGGCCGTCGCCCTCGCCGGCGCCATGGCCCGCTGCCACTGCGGCACCGAGGTGCCCCGCGGCTACCGCGCCCTGCACCCGCGGGCCGGGACCGCCGAGATCGTCGGCCAGATGGTCACCGACCACCTGCTGCGCCGCCCCCTGCACCGCCTGGCCGACGCCCGCCCCGCAGGCTCCTGGGTCTACGAGTTCGCCTGGCCCTCGGGCCTGCCCGGCCTCGGCTCCTGCCACGCGCTGGAACTCGGCTTCGTCTTCGACAGCGGCGACGTACCGGAGTCGCGCAAGCTGGCCGGTGACGAAGCGCCGCAGGAACTGGCCGACGCGATGCACGGCGCGTGGGTGCGCTTCGCCGCCGACGGCGACCCCGGCTGGGAGGCCTGGGACGCGCGGCATCCGGTGCGGATCTTCGACGCCGACGAGCCCCGCACGGCCTACGGTCCGCGCGACGCCGAACTGGCCCTGTGGACCGCGCCCGGCGCGACGCCCGGCGAGCCCCCCGTCACTGCGGTGACGGACCCGTCACCCGCCCGCACGGCGGACCTGCGCGCGACGGTCCGACGGCTGCGGCGCTCGACCGGAGTACGGCGCGGCTGAGCCGGGCCGCTCGGCCGGTGGCCGGCCACGGCTGGGGCGGGGCGCTGGACGTGTGCCTTGCCCGCCTGGACCGGTTGCCCGACCGAAGCGCGCCGCGTCATCGCCGCCCCGGAGTCCCGGAGTCCCGGCGTCCCGGAGTCCCGGAATCCCGGAAGACGGAAGCCGCCGCAGGTTTCCGTCCGGGGGTCGGCAGTGCGCCGGGGGAGTGGGCCGGCGTTCCCTCACGGCGTCAGCGCCGCCGCGATCCCGGCGATCGCCTCCGGTCCCACCCGGCAGCACCCGCCGATCAGCCGTGCCCCAGACGCCCGCCAGCCCGTGACCTCCTCGGGCGTGAAGCTGGAGCGCCCGTCCCAGGCGCGGGCCCCGGCATCCCAGGCCTCGCCGCTGTTGGGGTAGACGACCACCGGCTTGCCGGTGACGCGCGCGGCGGTCCGGACCGCGCCGTCGACGTCCTGCGGGGCACAGCAGTTGACGCCCACCGCGATCACCTCGTCCACATCGGCGGCCAGGGCGAACGCCTCCTCCAGCGGCTGCCCGGCGCGGGTGCGCTCGCCGTCCACGGTGTACGACAGCCAGGCCGGCACCCCGAGCCCCCGCACCACCCGCAGCAGCGCCCGTGCCTCGTCGGCGTCGGGGACCGTCTCCAGGGCGAGCACGTCGGGACGGGCCGCGGCCAGCACCTCGACGCGCGGCCGGTGGAAGTCGGCGAGTTCGTCCACGCTCAGCCCGTACCGCCCCCGGTACTCGGAGCCGTCCGCGAGCATCGCGCCGTACGGGCCCACCGAGGCGGCCACCCACAACGGCCGGGTGACTCCCTTCGCCGCCGCCCGCCGCGCCGCCTCACGCGCCGCCTCGACGCTCAGCGCGAGGAGTTCGGCCGCCTGCTCGCGACCGATCCCGCGCTTCGCGAAGCCCTCGAACGTGGCCTGGTAGCTGGCGGTGATCGCCACGTCCGCGCCGGCCTCGAAGTAGGCGAGGTGGGCCTCGGTGATCGCCTCGGGCCGCTCGGCGAGCAGCCGCGCCGACCACAGCTCGTCGCTCAGGTCGTGCCCGGCGGACTCGAGCTGGTTGGACATGCCGCCGTCGAGGACGACGGTTCCGGCGGCGAGGGCGGCGGCGAGGGAGGTGTCGCTGGTCATGCCACGAGGCTAGGCGAACGGCCCCCGACCGACGGCATGTGTCCAGCAGGTGAACACTGCGCCCAGCATGTGGGACGCCGGGTTACGATCACGCCCTCCCCGCCCGCCTGCATCTGGAACCACCATGACCGCCCCCAGCCCCACCGAGGCCACCGACCCGTCCGGCACCCCGGCGGCCCCCGCCCCGCGCCGCCGCACCTTCGGCCCGGCCGCCGCCACCGCGCTCGTCATGGGCAACATCATCGGCGGCGGCATCTTCGCGCTGCCCGCCGCCGTCGCCCCCTACGGCACGGTCAGTCTGCTCGCCTTCGCCGTCCTGTCGGTCGCCGCCGTGCTGCTCGCCCTGCTGTTCGGCAGCCTGGCCCGGCGCAGCCCCGTCACCGGCGGTCTGTACGTCTACCCGCGCGACGCCTTCGGCCCGTTCGCGGGATTCCTGTCGGCGTGGTCGTACTGGACGATGTGCTGGGTCAGCATCGCCGCCCTCGCCGTCGCGGTCGTCGGCTACGTCGACGTCCTGATCCCCCTGCACGGCGACCACACCCTCGAAGGGGCCGTCGCCCTGGCCGCGCTGTGGCTGCCCGCCGCCGCCAACTTCGCCGGCACCCGCTGGGTCGGCGCGGTCCAGATCGTCTCCACGGTCCTCAAATTCGTCCCGCTGCTGCTGGTGGCCACGATCGGGCTGTTCTTCGTCGACCCGGACAACTTCGGGCCGTTCAACGCCTCCGGCGACAGCACGCCGGGCGCGCTCGCCGCCGCGGCCGCGCTGCTGCTGTACAGCTTCCTCGGCGTCGAGTCGGCCGCGGTCAGCGCGGGCGAGGTGGACGACCCCGAGCGCAACGTCGGCCGCGCGAGCGTCCTCGGCACGCTCGCCTCCGCGCTGGTGTACATCCTGGGCACCGTCGCGGTCTTCGGGCTGGTTCCGCACGACCGGCTGGTCGACTCCGGCGCGCCCTTCGCCGACGCGGTGAACGCGATCACCGGCGGCTCCTGGGGCGGCACCGCCATCGCGCTCGTCGCCGTCGCCTCGATCACCGGCTGCCTCAACGGCTGGATCCTGCTGGCCGCGCAGATGCCGTACGCCGCAGCCCGCGACGGACTGTTCCCGAAGCCGTTCGCCAAGGTGGGCAGGGGCGGTGTGCCCGGCTTCGGCGTCTGGGCGGTGGCGGTCCTCGGCACGCTCCTGATCGCCCTCAACTACACGGCGGGCCCCGACTCCACCTTCCGCGTCCTCGTCCTGATCACCACGTTCACCGGCTGCGTGCCGTACCTGCTGTCGGCGGCGGCCCAGCTGTTCTGGCTCGCCCGGGGCACCCGGGAGCGGGTCCGCCCGGCGGGCCTGGTCCGCGACCTGATCGTCGCGGCGCTGTCCTTCGCGTTCTCGTTCTGGCTGATCGCGGGCGCCGGTTACGCCGCCGTCTACCAGGGTGTGCTGTTCCTGTTCGCGGGCATCCCGGTGTACGTGTGGCTGCGGGGCCGGCAGCCGGAGGAGACCCCGGAGGCGGCGCGGGCCTGATTTCAGCCCCGCACCGCACACCTGCCGCCGCTCCGCCGAAGGCGGCAGTCCCCGCCACCGCCGCTGCGCCGTCAGCCGGCGCCGCTGCGCCGCTGCGCCGCGTCCCCGCCACCGCCGCTCCGCCGTCCGGCGTACCCCCGCCGTCGGACGGCCGGCGCCGCGAGCCCCGGGGAGCAGGCCGAAGAACGGGTGCCGCGACAAGAATTGTGAAAGCGCTTCCTGTCGGACCCGTCAGACCCGTTGACCTCCAGGTTCCACACCCTTACCTTTTCGGCGTTCGTCATGACAGATGTTGTTTGACATCTCGAACACTCCCCCCGCGCCCCGAGAGGCAAGCCGTATGAGCCGCGATGACGACCTGCCCGCCAGCACCCCGCCCCCCACGCGCCGCCTGATGCTGAAGGGAGCCGCCCTCGCAGCGGGCGCCCTGGCGGCGGCCCCCGGGACGGCCGACGCAGCACCGAGGCCGAAGGCCGCCCCGTTCGTGAACCCGCTCGTCCGGCAGCGCGCCGATCCCTTCGTCCACCGTCACGCCGACGGCTTCTACTACTTCACCGCCACCGTCCCCGAGTACGACCGCATCGTCCTGCGCCGCTCCCGCACCCTGAACGGCCTCGCGACCGCAACGGAGTCGGTCATCTGGACCAAGCACGCCACCGGTGTCATGGGCGCGCACATCTGGGCGCCGGAAATCCACCGCATCGGCGGCAAGTGGTACGTCTACTTCGCCTCCGCGCCCGCCGAGAGCGTCTGGGACATCCGCATCTGGGTCCTGGAGAACGCCGACCCCGACCCGTTCAGGGGCACATGGGTGGAGAAGGGGCAGGTGAAGACCGCCTGGGAGACCTTCTCCCTGGACGCCACCACCTTCAGCCACCGCGGCACCCGCTACCTCGTCTGGGCCCAGCACGAGCCCGACATGGACAACAACACGGCCCTGTGGCTGTCGAGGATGGCGAACCCGTGGACCCTGACCGGGCCTCAGGTGCGCCTGTCGACACCGGAGTTCGACTGGGAGTGCGTCGGCTACAAGGTCAACGAGGGCCCCGCCGTCCTCGCCCGCAACGGCCGCCTGTTCCTGTCCTACTCGGCGTCGGCCACCGATCACCACTACTGCATGGGTCTGCTCACGGCCGCCGCGGACGCCGACCTGATGGACCCCGCCACCTGGTCCAAGTCCCCGGTCCCCGTCTTCACCAGCAACGACACCACCAAGCAGTACGGACCCGGCCACAACTGCTTCACGGTCGCCGAGGACGGCCGCAGCGACGTCCTCGTCTACCACGCCCGCCCGTACAAGGAGATCACAGGCGATCCCCTGAACGACCCCAACCGGCACACCCGGGTCCAGAAGCTCGGCTGGAACCCGGACGGCACCCCCGACTTCGGCATCCCCGTGGCCGACACGGCCGCCGACCGAAGCGAAGGAGAGTTGTGAGATGAGACGTGCCCACGCGGTGCTGCTCGCCCTCTGCCTGGGCCTGTTCGGCGCCCTCGCGACCGCGGGCCCGGCCCAGGCGGCCACCCAGACGATCACCAACGGCACCCAGTTCACGGATACTTCGGGCAACCCCGTGCACGCCCACGGCGGCGGGGTCATCAAGGTCGGCTCGTACTACTACTGGTTCGGCGAGGACCGCAACGCCGACAACACCTTCCGGTACGTGGACGCCTACCGCTCCACCGACCTGAAGAACTGGGAGTTCAGGAACCACGTCCTGACCCAGTCCTCCGCCTCCGAGCTGGCCACCGCCTACATCGAGCGCCCGAAGGTCATCTACAACGCCTCCACCGGCAAGTTCGTGATGTGGATGCACAAGGAGAACGGCGTCGACTACAGCCAGGCCCGCGCGGCCGTCGCCGTCTCCGACACCGTCGACGGCAGCTACACCTACCGGGGCAGCTTCCAGCCGCTCGGGCAGTACATGTCCCGGGACATCACCACCTTCGTCGACACCGACGGCACGGCGTACATGGTCTCGGCGGCCAACGAGAACTACGACCTGCACATCTACCGGCTCACCGCCGACTACACGGCGATCGACAGCCTGGTCGCCAACCCCTGGCCGGGCGGCCACCGCGAGGCTCCCGCGCTGTTCAAGCGGGGCGGCGTCTACTTCATGCTCACGTCCGGAGCCACCGGCTGGAGCCCCAACCAGCAGCAGTACGCCACCGCGACCTCCCTCTCGGGCCCGTGGACGTCGTGGACGAACGTCGGCGACTCCACGGCCTACAACTCCCAGACCGCGTACGTGCTCCCGGTCACCGGCACCTCGGGCACCTCGTACCTCTACATGGGCGACCGCTGGGGCAACTCCTTCGGCGGCACGGTCAACGACTCGCGCTACGTCTGGCTGCCGCTGACGTTCCCGAGTTCGACCTCCCTGTCCCTGTCCTGGTACCCGGAGGTCATGGTCGACACCGCCGCGGGCACGGTCGCCGGGACCGCCGCCACGTACAACACGCTCGTCGCCCGCAACAGCGGCAAGTGCGCGGACGTGCCGAACCAGTCGCTGTGGCAGGGCGCCGCGATCAGCCAGTACACCTGCAACAGCGGCACCAACCAGAAGTGGTGGTTCAAGGATCTCGGTACCGGCTACTACGCGCTGATGGGCCGGGGGAGCTCCCTGTGCCTTCAGGAGAACGCCTCCACCGTCACCCAGGAGAACTGCACCGGCGCCACCGCCCAGCAGTGGTCGGTGGTGACCTCCGGCTCCTACGTGAACATCAAGGCCCGCGCCACCGGCGAGTGCCTGGACGTGTCCGGCGCGTCCACCGCCAACTCCGCCGCCATCATCACCTACACCTGCAGCGGAGCCACCAACCAGCAGTGGACGCGCGGGACCTGAGGCTCCGTCGGGTCAGACCAGCAGGTCGATCGCGTCGATCGACGTGCCGGCGCTGAGGAAGGACGTCGTCCCCGAACCGCTCACCACGTTGATCTTCAGCACGTTGTACTGGCTGGTGTCCGTGAGCCAGGCACTCGCCGGAACGCTGTAGGTGAACGTGTAGTTGTTGCCCCGGTAGGAGCCCACGGTCAGCGACCGGGTGCTCGGCTGGGAGGGCGGGGAGGGGATCGACGACGTCCAGTCGTTGACCGAGATCTGCGGCCGTCCGTTGGCGTAGGCCGTCGTCACGCCGATCCGCAGGGTGTGCGCGGCGGCGGACTGGGCGGCCGTCAGCCTGAAGTAGACGAGGATGCCGCTGTTGACGTCCTTCCACAGATAGCAGGGGAAGGCGGACGTCTCGGTGCCGCTGCCGACGACGACGTTCCCGGCCCAGGACGCGGCCCGGACGTCGGACGGATGCGCGTACGTCATGAGGTCCGCGTTCTTGAACCCGCTCGGCGTGCCGTTCCATTCGCCGATGCGCCATATCGCGCTCGCGTTGCCCGGGTCGTTGGAGGGCGGGATCGCGAGGGTGTTCAGGGTGGTGGTGCCGCCTGCCGTGACCGTCACCGACCCTGTGTACACGGCGAGTTCGCCCTTGTAGACGGTCAGCGTGTACGTCCCCGGCAGAACGCCCCCGATGGAGAACCAGCCGTCCGAGGACCTGGCCGAACCCCAGTACTGAGCGGCCGAGTTGGCGAGCCCCACGGTGTACGGGAAGGCCGTGTTGCGGCCGGTGATGCCGACCCCGGCCACCTTGCCGCGCCCGCTCGCCGCCACGTACCCGGAGATGCCGAGCGAATCCGCCCAGGGGGTGGTGAGGTTGGCGTGGTAGAGCGAGGTCGAGGGCGTGCCGCCGTCGGTGAAGGCGATGACGTACGGGCCCTGGAGGCCGAAGCGCTGGGCCTCCGTCTGGTTCTCGCCGTAGTAGAGGATCTCGTACAGCCCGCCGCCGTCGGCGCTCTGGTGGCGCAGCAGAGAGCGGTAGAAGGGGCCGCCGGAGGCCTTCTCGTGGTTGGAGCGGACGACGTACAGGCCGACGCTTCCCGTGCTCCAGCCGATGCAGTCGTAGTCGATGACCCGGAGCCTGGAGTAGTGCTTGGATCGGGTCTGCCCGTCAGACTTGGCGAAGACGTCGGAGGCCTCGACGGTGCTGGTCGTGTACGTGTAGGAGTCGGGCTCGTCGTTGAGGAACAGGCCCGCCCTGACGCGCACGATGTAACGGGTCGCGGAGACCGAGTCGTCGGCCTTGTTCGTCCACAGGCAGACGTTGTTCTCGCCGCTGCGGGCCGCGTAATAGTGCTTGAGCGTGCCGTACGCCACGGAGATCAGGATCGTCGAGCCGGACTGCTTGACGGTCACGGTGGAGGTGCCCAGGCCGGATTCGACGTGGGAGTTCTTGCCGCCGTAGCCCTGGTACTCCGTGCCTTTGTAGACCAGCGAGGTCAGGTCGCCGTTGGTCTTGCTGACCTTGAAGACGAGGCTCGCGCCGGTGTCGACGACGTAGTGGGAGCCGTCGTCGCTCCAGCCGAAGCCAGCGGCGGACGCGGACGGGGCGAGGGGTCCGGCGACGGCCGCGGTGCCGGCGGCGGCGGAGCCGAGGACGAAGGTGCGGCGGCCGACCGGTCTGTTCGCGGTGTCGGACATGGGGGTGCCTCCTTCGGGGGGCGGGTGGGGGTGCGGGTGAGTGTGAGGGTGGCAGTTGAATCGATTTCGCGAAAGGGCTTTCACGGTGTGCTCGTTGGTCGTCTTGCGAAAATGACCTAAAGACTAGAAAGCGCTTGTCGATGGCGGTACGGTCCAGCCGCCGATCCTGTCGCCCCCGGTGTCCCGTCGGAGGAATTCGCGAATGAGACGTTTCAGCCTCGCCATGTCCGCCGCGCTGATCCTGAGCGCCTGTCTGACCGCCGTGCCCGCCCGTGCGCACGACGGCCCCATGGCCCTCGGCGTCGACGACTGCACCGCCACCGCCTGCCACTTCGACGTCCCGCCCGGTACCTACGACGTGCGGGTCCTGCTCGGCGGTGACGCCGACTCCAGCACCGCCGTCAGCGGCGAGACCCGGCGCTCCCTGCTCCCCGAGACGCCCGTCGCGGCAGGCGAGCGCGTCGCCCGCAGCTTCACGGTCGACGTCCGCACCCCGGAGGGCGAGCCGACCGGCCCCGACGGAACTCCCGGACTGGACCTGGCCCTTGGCGGCTCGGCCCCCGCCCTCGCGGACATCCGCGTCACCCCGGCCGCCCGGCACACCCGCCGAATTCTGCTGATCGGCGACTCCACGGTCTGCGATCAGCCGGCCGACCCCTACTCCGGCTGGGGCCAGCAGCTCCCGCAGTTCCTGCGCAAGGGCGTGTCCGTCGCCAACTACGCCGATTCCGGAGAGAGTACGGTCACCTATCTGGGGAACCCGCGGCTGTGGGGCACCGTCCAGCCACTGATCCGCCCCGGCGACCTGGTGCTCGTCCAGCTCGCCCACAACGACAAGACCACGGACGAGGCCACCTACAGAACCAACCTGGAGACGCTGGTGGCCGGGGTGAGGGACAAGGGCGGACGGCCCGTCCTGGTGACGCCGATCGTGCGACGGTGGTTCAATGCCGACGGCACCTTGAACAACGACACCGCGCTGCTCGTCAATGGTCTGGGTGTGGACCATCCGGCCGTCATCCGGTCGGTCGCGGCCGCGGAGCACGTACCGCTCATCGACCTGACGGCGAAGACGAAGGCACTGGTGGAATCCCTTGGTGTCGAAGGCTCCAAGGCGATCTACCTCTACAACGAGAAGAAGGACAACACCCACACCTCCGTGCACGGCGCCACCGTGTACGCGGGCCTTGTCCGCGACGAACTTCTCGCCCGGCATCTCGTGCCCAGGGGCACGGTGCGGGTGGGATGAGCCCCTGGGGCGTCTCGACCGGAACCGGGGCGCCCCAGGTCTCCCCTTCCCGAGCGCGCTGCCGTGAGCGCCGTGTCACAGCCGTGGCCCAGGGGAGCCGTGAGCCGTGATGCCATGGGCGGTGTTGCCGTAAGCCGTGCTGTCTTCAGCCGTGCTGTCGTCAGCCCTGATGTCGTGAGCCGTGATGTCGTGAGCCGTGAGAGAGAGCCGATGCACCTGCCCCCAGCCGACCACGCCCGCAGCCCGTACACCGGTTACACCCGCGCCCACTGGGAGGCGACCGCCGACGCCCTGCTCGCCGCGGTCGAGCCGTACGCCACCGAGGGCGGCGCGCTCTACCACCTCCCCGGCGACCGGCAGAGCTGGTCCGGCCGGCTCTCCGACGGCCTGGAGGGCTACGCCCGTACGCTGTTGCTCGCGGCCTTCCGCCGGGACGAGACCGCGCTGCAGCGCTACGCCGAGGGCCTCGCGGCCGGCACCGCGGGCGTGTGGCCCCGCATCGAGGACCGTGGCCAGCCCCTCGTCGAGGCCGCGTCCGTCGCCCTCGCCCTGCGCCTGACCCGGCCGCTGCTGTGGGACCGCCTGGACGACGGCGTACGGCAACGGGCGGCGGCCTGGCTGAGCGACGCGCTGACCGCCGAGGCGTGGCCCTGCAACTGGGAGCTGTTCCCCGTCACGGTCGGCGGATTCCTCGACGAGATCGGGTACGAGACGGACGCCTCCCGCAAGGCGATCGACCGCGGACTCGCCCGGATCGAGGACTGGTACCTCGGCGACGGCTGGTACACCGACGGAGACGGCCGCAAGTTCGACTACTACAACGGCTGGGCGATGCATCTGTACCCGGTGCTGCACGCCTGGCTCGCGGACGACACCCGGCTGCTGGAGCTGTACGGCGGCCGGCTCTCACGTCATCTGGAGGACTACGCCCGCCTGTTCGGCGCGGACGGAGCGCCGATGCACCAGGGCCGCTCGCTCACCTACCGCTTCGCGACGACCGCCCCGCTGTGGCTGGGCGCCCTGTGCGGCCGTACGCCGCTGTCGCCGGGCGAGACGCGGCGGCTGGCGTCCGGCGCGCTCAAGTACTTCCTGGACCGGGGCGCGGTCGACGAGCGGGGCCTGCTCACCCTCGGCTGGCACGGCCCCGACCCGGCGGTCCTGCAGGGCTATTCCGGACCCGCCTCGCCCTACTGGGCGAGCAAGGGCTTCGTCGGCCTGCTGCTGCCGCCGGACCATCCGGTGTGGACGGCCCCCGAGGAGCCGGGACCGGCCGAGCGGGCCGACGCGGTGACCCCGGTCGGACCTCCCAACTGGCTGGTGCAGTCGACGCGTTCGGACGGCCTGGTGCGCCTGCACAACCACGGCAGCGAGGACGTCCGCTACGACCCCTACTACACGCGGCTGGCGTACTCGACCGCGACGGCGCCTTCCTCCTCGTACGACAACAGCGTGTTCGTGGGGGACGACCCGAGCCGGACGGGGATCGAGCCGCTGGGCGTCGGGGAGGGCTGGGCCGCCTCCCGGCACACGGCCGGCGGAGGCGCGCGGGTGACCAGTGCGGTGCTGGCGCGCGGCGCCGTGGAGGTGCGGGCACACCTGGTCTCGGGGGCCGAGCCGGGTACGGCGATCCGGGTGACCGGCTGGCCCACGGCGGAGCCGGTTCCCCGGGCCGAACTGCTGCCCGCGGTCGGCCTGTCGGAGGCGCTGACCGGCGTCACCGGCGACGGCGACACCCTCTTCGTCGCCCTGGCCCGGCTCACCGGCGAGGCGGATCCGCCGCCGCTGGCCGAGACGGTCGACGTACGGGCCGACGGGGAGGGCGCGTTGACGGTGCGCTGGAGCGAAGGGCCCGAGCTGCGGGTGGTGTTCGGTCCGACGGGGGTCGAGATCGGCGCGGGGTGATCCGGTCGGGCAGGACGGGGCCCACGGCGACGTGCGTGTTCACCGCCTGCCCGAATCTCCGTTGCCCGGCTCGGCCCGGCGCCCGAGAATCCCCTGCATGACTTCCGCCGTCCGCCACACGACGTTCGACTGCGCCGACGCCTACGCCCTCGCCGGCTTCTGGTCCCAGGTGCTCGGTCACCCCCTGCACCCCGAGAACGAGCCCGGCGATCCCGAGGTGCTGATCGAGGGGGCGAGCCTGCTGTTCGTCACCGTCCCGGAGGCCAAGGCCGTCAAGAACCGCGTGCACCTCGACCTGCAGCCGCAGGACCGCACCCGCGACGAGGAGGTCGACCGCCTGCTCACGCTCGGCGCCACCCTCGTGGACGACCACCGCAAGCCGGACGGCAAGGGCTGGGCCGTGCTCACCGACCCGGAGGGCAACGAGTTCTGCGTCGAGCGCAGCGCGGGGGAGCGCGTCGGCTGAACACCGTGCCCCGGGCGAACACCGCGCACCGGGGGAACGCCGTGCCGCCGGATATGGCCGGCCGCGCGCTCACACTTCGGCGGGCACCGAAGCGATCGGCGCCTACCGTTCCCGTATGACCGACAGCCCGAGGGCGACCGAGCCGCACGTCGATGCGGTGGGCCGGCCTTCCCTGACCGCCTTCGCCGTCCTCCACCACGCCGACGGGCCCCTGTTCCTGCCCAACGCCTGGGACCACGCCTCGGCGACCGCCCTAGCCGCGCGCGGATTCCCCGCGGTCGGCACGACCAGCCTCGGCGTCGCCGCGGCCGCCGGTCTGCCCGACGGCGCCTCCGCCACCCGGGACGAGACACTCCGGCTGGCCCGTACCCTGGGCGCCGGGCCCTTTCTGCTGTCGGTCGACGCGGAGGACGGGTACAGCGAAGATCCCGCCACGGTGGGCGAGTTCGCGCGCGAACTGGCCGCCGCCGGTGCCGTCGGGATCAACCTGGAGGACGCTCTCGGGCCGGTCCGGCGGCACGCCGACAAGATCGCCGCCGTCAAGGCCGCGGCGCCCGGCCTCTTCGTGAACGCCCGCACCGACACGTACTGGCTGGGGGAGGGCGGCGAGCGCGAGACGCTGCGACGACTCGACGCCTACCAACAGGCGGGCGTCGACGGCGTGTTCGTGCCCGGCCTCACCGACCCCGGCACCATCGCCGCCGTGGTGCGGCGCGCCGGGGTCCCCCTCAACATCCTCTACTCGCCCGACGGCCCCAGCGTCCCCCACCTCGCCGACCTCGGGGTGCGCCGCGTCAGCCTCGGCTCACTGCTGTACCGGCGTGCGCTGGGAGCGGCCCTGGAGACGGTGGCGGACATCGGAACCGGCCGCCGGCCGCTGGATCCGGCACCGTCGTACGCCGAGGTCGACGGCCTGAGCCGGCACGGGACACCCGCCGGCACCGTGCGCTAGGCGGTCAGCGGCCCGCGCCGTTCGTCCACCGCCCCCCGCGCTCCGTCGTGACGGCCCAGCGTCTCCACGAGCCGTTCCGCGAACGCGACGGGATGCTCGCCGGCCCCGACATGCCCTCCCGGGAACTCGACGAAGCGGGCGCTGGTGCGCCCGGCGATGAACTCGGCCGTGCGGTGCAGGAGTTGTCCACGCGAGTCGGACCCGGCGGCGAGGGTGAGTCGGTCCGGGGCGCCGGCCAGGGCCACGAGGTCGGGAGTGTACGAGCTGAAGCCCCGGACGACGTGGGCGAGGAAGAGCGCCATCGGGCTCGTCAACTCCTGCTCCCTGCTGAGAGGTCGGCCCGGGGCGGCGTCGCCGGGCTCCTGCCCCGTCAGCGCGGCGCCGAGCCGGGCGGCGGCCGCCTGCGGTCCGGCGGCGCGGTAGGTGTCGTACACCTCCTGGAACACGGCCCGTTGCCGCGCCCCGTCCGGCAGAACCCCCACGCACGGCGGCTCGTGCGCGACGACGTGCCGCAGCCGCTGCGGATGGCGCGTGAGCAGGTCGAGCGCGGCGATCCCGCCGGAGCTGAGACCGAGCACGGACGCCGACTCCCCTTCGGGCAGCACCACTTCGAGGAGCCGGGACGCGCCGTCGCTCCACTCCTCCACCCGCTGATCGGCGACCGGCTCGCCGAGCCGGCCGTGCGCCAGCCCGAGCGGGTCGTACGTCACCACGGTGAACCGCTCCGCGAGGACGTCCGTCATCGGGCCGAGTCCCATCGGGTGCCCCGCCCCTCCGGGGACGACCAGCAGGACGGGTCCCTCGCCTCGCCTGTCGTGGTGCGGTTCAGTCATCGTCGTGTGTTCCTTCCCGGGGCCAGTGTGCGAGGGCGATGTGCAGGGCGTCGACCGCCTTGTCCCAGGACCTGCGCACATCGCGCGGGGCACCGAAGCCGCCGCTCGCCTCCAGGGCGCAGTAGCCGTGGAAGGTGCTGCGCAACAGACGCACGGCGTCGGTGAGATCGGGTTCCTCCAGGCCGTAGGCGCGGAGCATGCCGTAGGTGATGTCGGCCGTGCGGCGCAGCTCGGGGGAGTCGGCGACCAGGGACTGGTCGATACGGATCTGGGTGGCCGCGTACCGTCCGGGACGCTCCAGCGCGAACTCCCGGTAGGCGCCAGCGAAGGCGGCCAGCGCGTCCTTCCCGGCGCGTCCCGCCACCGCCGACGCGATGCGGTCGATCAGCTCGCCGCCGGCCAGGAACGCCATCCGCGTCCGCAGATCCTGAAGGCTTCTGACGTGTGAGTACAGGCTCGCGTCCCTGACTCCGAAGTGCCGGGCCACGGCGGACAGCGTGACGTTCTCGAACCCCACCTCGTCGGCGAGGTCGGCGGCGGCCGCGGTGATGCGCTCCGCGGTGAGACCGGCCCTGACCATGACGCCCCGCCTTTCCTAGAGGTCCTAGGAAAGAGCCTAGCCATCCGAGGTTTTCGTCGGCCACCGATTAATCGCGTCCGGGCGAGCCCTGATTTCCCTTCCCCTCCCCCTTCCGCTTGCGGTTCGGGCGGCGGAAGGCTTCGAGTTCGCCGACCGCCGCACGCACATGTCCCGGATCCCCTCCGGCACCGGCGCACCGCCACACCGGACGCCCCTCCGCCTCGCCCAGGTGCATGCCGAGGTTGTGCACCGCGCACACCGGCCAGGCCCGCCGCAGGCGTTCGGTCACCGTGTCCTGCGCCGCCTCGGCGATGTCGGCGAGGACGGCGCGCGGGTCGACGCCGGCCCCCGCGCCGGTCCGGGTGAGCTGGTTGCCCCACCAGGTGCCGTCGGCGAGGGCGACGTACACGTCCTCAGGATCGCCCTCTTCCCAGGACGCCAGTGCCATCAGCCGGAGCGGCTCCCGCTCGGGCAGCGTCGCGGCCAGGTCCCGGTTGACCAGAGCCAGGGCCTCGTCCAGGGCCGGGTGCTCGCCGGGCTCGACCCGGCGCGGCTCGAACTCACCGACGGGCGGACGCATGCGGGTCACGTGCTACCAACTTCCCCAGCAGAAGAACGAGTTGATCCTCGGACCAGATACCGCAGCGCCGATCGTGCCGCGTTGGCTCCGCACATGCCGTGGGCGCCGGCGCCGGGGGTGTGGCCGCAGAGCAGATGAACACGCCTGGTACGCCGGTGCTGTACGGGTCGAGGGTGAGGCGTGGCCGGAGCAGGAGCTGGGAGGCGGTGTTGGCGCCCGTGACGATGTCGCCGCCGACGTAGTTCGGGTTGTACGCCTCGAACTGGGCGGGCGAGCGGGTCACCGTGCCGACGATCCGGTCCCGGAAGCCCGGTGCGAAGCGCTCGATCTGCCGTACGACCGCTTCCGTGGCGTCCCCGGCGTAGCCGTGCGGCACATGGGCGTACGTCCACACGGGATGGACGTCGCCGTCGGACCGGCTCGGGTCCGCCAGGTACTGCTGGCCGACCAGCACGAACGGCCGTTCCGGCATCCGCCCGGCGCAGACCTGCCGTTCCACCTCGGCGACCTCCTCGAACGTGCCGCCCAGATGGACCGTCCCCGCGCGCCGCGCCGCCTGGTGGGTCCACGGCACCCCGCCCTCGACGGCGAAGTCCACCTTGAAGGCGCCGGGACCGTGCCGGTAGCGGCGGTAGGCGCGGGCCACCCGGGCCGGCAGCCGGTCGCCCAGGACGTCCGCGACCGCCCGCGGCGCGGTGTCGAACAACACCACGTCCGACGGAGGGAGTTGGCTGTGCGAACGCACGTGGACACCCGTTTCGACCCGGCCGCCCAGCTCGGTCAGGAGCGAGGCCAGCGCGTCCGTGATCGCCCGTGAGCCGCCCTCGGCCACCGCCCAGCCGTACCGGTGCCCGGACGCGACGATCGACAGACCGATCGCCGCGGTCGCGGGCCGGTTCAGCGGCCGGAAGGCGTGGGCGGCCACTCCGCCGTAGAGGGCCCGGGCCGTCGCGGTGCGCCACAGTCCGGCCACAGTCGCGGCGGGCAACAGGGCAGTAGCCCCGAAGCGGGCCAGCAGGAGCGGATGGCGGGGCACCCTGGCGAGCGGCCCCATGATGCCGTCGGCCAAGGCGTCGAAGCCGTCGGCGAGCGGGCCGAACAGCCGCCGCCACCGGGGCCCGTCGACCGCGCCGAGCCTCTCGGCCGTCTCGTGGACGGACCGGCGCAGCACCCCGGCCTCGCCGGAGTCCAGCGGATGCACGCAGTCGATCTCGGGCAGGCGCCAGCGCAGACCGTGCCGGTCCAGACCGAGTTCGCGCAGGAAGGGCGAGCCGGCGGCCATGGGGTGGGTGGCGGAGCAGTGGTCGTGCAGCAGGCCCGGAGTCAGCTCGCTGGTCCGCGTACCGCCGCCGATCGTCGCGGCCGCCTCCAGGACGGTGACGTCCACGCCCGCGCGGGCGAGGAGGACGGCCGCCGCCAGTCCGTTGGGACCGCTGCCCACCACGACGGCCGTACTCATGCAACTCTCCTCGCCGGGACCGGACGGATCGAAGACACCGCACAGGGATCGTAGGCGGCGGGCCGCGTCCTGCCCGTCATTCGCTGCCGTACGGCTGCCCGCGGGCCCGGACACACGCGTTGCCCCTGCCGGCCCCGCGGTGGACCGGCTCGGGTGCCCTCAGCCGTTCACCCCCGTGTAGTGGTCCAGGCTCCACCGCCACAGGAGGCGCGCGGCGAGGTAGGCGAGCACCCCGAGCAGCGGGGAGGCGGCCGCCAGCCAGTACGGGACGCCCGTTTCGTGGCCGTGTCCGGTGAGGACGGCGGCGGGGAAGTAGGCGACGAACGCCAGCGGGAGGCCGAAGGTGAGCAGGCCGCCGACGGCCTTGGGCAGGACGTTCAGCGGATAGCTGCCGAAGGTGCCGAGCAGCTCCTCCAGCCAGCGGCCCCAGTAGCCGGCGGCCGGGAAGCGCAGCGAGGCGCAGGCCACCGCCGTGAACAGGGCGGCCTCCAGCAGCATGCCGCCGATCAGGCAGGCCACCAGGTAGGTGACGCGGCCCGCCGTCCAGTCGAGGTGACTGCGGCCGACCGCCCCGGCCATCAGTCCCGCGGCCACCGTCAGGTCGCCGATCGCGTTGGTGGGGAAGTACTCCAGCTGCACCTGGCGGTGAACCGGCAGCGGCCGCACCAGATAGATGTCGATCTTCCCTTCCTGGACGAACCGGCCGATGCCGTGCATCCGCCCCAGGAAGAGCACGAACAGCCCGTGCGCCAGCATCCGCGTCGCCGGGATCAGCAGCACCTCCGAACTGTCCCAGCCGCCCATCCCGGTGAACCGGGCCAGCAGCACGGTGGCGAACACGATCACCGACACCTGCCAGATCGCGCCGATCGCGATGTTCAGCAGGAACTCGACCCGGTACTCCATCTGGGCGCGGACGTTCAGCCGCGTGATGCGCCACGCGGTGCGGACGGCGTGCACGGTCGTCAGCCTCCCTGGGAGATGACACGACGGGCGGCCCGCCGCCACAGGAACCGGGTGAGCAGGAACAGCAGCACGGCCCAGGCGGCCTGGATCGCCAGCTGACCGGCCGCGTCCGCCGGCCGGATCCGCCCGATGTACAGGGACAGCGGCACGCTGAGCGTCGCCTGGAAGGGCAGGAAGGCGCTCATCGCGCGGAACCAGCCCGGGAAGAACCACAGCGGCGCGTACACCCCGGACAGCAGGTTCTGCGCGAAGACGAGGATCAGCATGGCCGCGTTGTTGCGGAGGGTCCAGAAGCACATCTGGTCCAGCAGGAGCATCACGAAGTACAGGACCAGCTGGCCGAGCAGCAGGCTGACCACGAACACCCCGGCCACCAGCGCCGACTCCGGCGGCCGCACCACCCCGGCCGCGAGGCACACCGCGTACCCGGCGAGCGCCCAGGCGGCGCCGTAGACCTGCTCGCCCAGGGCCCGCAGCGCGTGGTAGCGGGCGGGCGGCAGCGGGCGCAGGTACCAGTAGACGATGGTGCCGAAGTGCATGTGCTGCAGGACCGTGTCCCGCCCCGCGTACTGGTCCAGCTCCCGCAGCCGCGAGGCCAGTACGGCCAGCACCGCGTACGCGACGGCCTGGTCGCGGCTGAGCCCCGCGGTGGGTCCGGCGTGCGCGTACAGGCCGTTCCACAGCGAGGCGACCAAGACCACCTGGACGACCAGCCGGACCAGGGCCGCCGTCATCCGGGGCGGGGCGTGCAGCTCGCCGAGCGGGGTGACGCGGGCGGCCCGCCAGGCGTGCAGGACGGCCATCTCAGGTCTCCTCGGCGGCGGGTCCGGCGTGGACGTAGGCGGCCCGCATCACGTCCTCCAGGTCCGCCTCGTCGATGGCGACGTCCGTCACCTCGTACCGCTCGATGACCGCCTTGAGGGCTTGGTGGACGGTCGGCGCGCCGGGGCCGTCCGGGCCGAACACGGCCCGCGGGCCGTCCCTCCCGAGCAGCGCGATGCCCGGCGGCGGTACGACGTCGGTGTGGGCGTCGGCGAGCGTGACCCGCACCTGCCACGTCGAGCCGTAGGTGCGGCGGATCTCGTCGAGGGTGCCGTCCAGGACGAGCCGGCCGTGGTTGACGAGCACGACCCGTTCGGCGAGCCGCTCCACCTCCGTCATGTCGTGCGTGGTCAACAGGACGGTACGGCCGCGCTGTTCGACCTGGTGCCGCAGGAACTCCCGCACCTGTTCCTTGACCACCACGTCCATGCCGATGGTCGGCTCGTCCAGGAAGACCACCGGAGGGTCGTGCAGCAGCGCGGCGGCCAGGTCGCAGCGCACCCGCTGGCCCAGGGAGAGATGCCGCACCCGGGTGTCCCAGAACGCCGACAGCTCCAGCAGGTCGTCGAACTCCCTTAACCGGGCCGCGTGTTCGGCCCGTGGCACCTCGTAGATGTCGCGCAGGATCGCGAACGACTCCCGCACCGGCAGGTCCCACCACAACTGGGTGCGCTGCCCGAAAACCGCGCCGATGTTGCGGGCGTTGCGCTCCCGCTCCTGGTAGGGGACGACGCCCGCGACCCTGGCCTCGCCCGCGGTCGGGGTGAGGATGCCGGTGAGGATCTTGATGGTGGTGGACTTGCCGGCGCCGTTCGGGCCGAGCAGGGCGAGGAGTTCGCCCGGGGCCACGTCGAAGGTGATGTCGCTGACGGCGTGCTTGGTGACCCGCTCGGGGTCGACCAGGGATCTGAGCGCCCCGGCGAAACCGGGACGGCGGACGGTGGAACGGAAGGCGCGGGACAGGCCCCGCACCTCGATGCTGCCGCTCAATCGACGGACCTCCGGGTGAGTCGGATCAACCACGCGGTCGCCACGAGCGAGGCGGCGGAGAGCAGGGCGAGCAGCCAGGGGACCGCGTGGATGCCCGAGGCCTCGATACCCGCTCCCAGCAGTGGGGGAGCCGCCACTCCGCCGATCATCGACGCGGCGATGACCCAGGCGCCGGCGCGCCTGGCCTGGGGAAGGGCCCTGTTCAGCCAGGGCAGCCCGGTCGGGAAGACCGGCGCGATGAACAACCCGACGCCCGCGTACGCCACCGGCGCCGCCCCCGCCACCAGCGACAGCAGCAGGCACGCCGTCATGCCGGCCGCGCACAGGGCGAGGATGCGTTCGGGGGAGTGTCGCAGGGCGATCGGCACGACGAGGAACCGGCCCGCGGTCAGCATCAGCCAGTACACGGACGTCGCCGAGGCGGCCACGGTGGCGCTGTAGCCGACGGTCTCCAGATGGGTGGGCTCCCAGCCGCCGACGCCCGCCTCGACGGCGACGTTGAGGACGTACAGGACGAGGAAGCCGAGCAGGACACGGGACAGGACGGGCGACCCGGCCTTCGGTTCCTCCGGTTCGGCGGGGTGCGTGCGCACGCCACTCGTGCACAGCGCCAGCGCTCCGGCGAGGAGGGCACAACCGCCGAAGGCGTACGCGTAGTCGCCGGGGCCGGCCCACGCCACCACCGCCGGCCCCAGGACCGCCCCGATGCCGAAATGGGCGTTGAGGACGTTCAGCATGGCCGTGGAGCGGTGGCCGAAGCCGACCGCGAACAGCTGGTTGAGGCCGTAGTCGATGCCGCCGAAGCCCAGGCCGCCGAGGAAGGCGGCGGCCAGCGCGAGCGGCCAGGCCGGGGCGAGTGCGAAGCCGGCGGCGCCCACCGCCATCAGCGCGTAACTCGCGTACAGCAGGGCTCTGTTGCTGATCCGGGCGTGGATCGCGTTGAAGGCGAGGACGCCGGCCACGCCGCCCGCGAAGTGCAGGCTCAGGCCGAGGCCCGCGCCCGAGGGGGACAGGCCGAACTCCTCGCGCAGGCCCGGGACGGCGGGCCCGAAGAGCGCCTGGAGCATGCCGATGAGGACGAACCCGGCGCAGGACGCGACCGCGGCCGGCCGGCTGAACAGCCGTCCGGCCGCGCCGGAGCGCACTTCCGTGTCCGTCACCCGGTTTCCCCCGCAGAACGTCCGGCCGGGCCACGGCGGCCACCGGCGGCGCCAGGCTATGACCCGCGGGAGTTATTCGACAAGGGGTTTAAAAATGGGCCTTACGAAGCCTCTCCCAGGACGTCCCGCACGAACGCGTTGCTGAACTTCCCCGCCGGGTCCAGTTCCCGTGCCAGCGCCCGGAAGTCGCCCAGCCGCGGATACCGGCTGCGCAGCACGGCCGCCGGCACGGTGAACACCTTCCCCCAGTGCGGCCGCGCGTCGAAGCCGTCCAGGGCCTCCTCCACCCGCCGCACCACGGGGAGCACGGCCGCCGTGTCCTCGATCCAGGTGAAGTGCAGCGCCACCGTGTCGCGTCCGTACGCGGGGCTCAGCCACTGCGTGTCGGCGGCCACCGTCCGCACCTCGCAGGTCTGCAGCACGGGCGCGACCGTCGCGCGGATCGCGTCCAGGGCGTGCAGCGCGTCGAGGGCACGTGCCCTGGGCAGCAGGTACTCCGACTGCAGCTCGGCGCCGCTGCTGGGCACGAACTCCGCCCGGAAGTGCGGCAGTCGCTCGTGCCAGGGCCCCGGCACCCCGAACTGCTCGGTGCAGTTGACCGCCGGCATGCCCGGCACGGGGTGCAGCTTCTCGGTGGCGGGCGCCGCCCACGGGAAGTCCGGCAGCGGCTGGTCGGTGCGCCGCTTCAGCCACACCTGGCGGAAGCCCGGCTCCCGCCAGTCGGTGAACAGGCTCACGCTGTACGAGGCCGCCGCGACCTTCTCGAAGTCCAGCCCGGCGAGCGGCAGTTCGGTGAACAGGTGCTGCTCGACCCGGTACGACGGTTCGAGGTCCAGGGTCAGGGCGGTGACGACGCCCAGGGCGCCCAGCGAGGTCACGGCGCCGTCGAAGCGCTCGTCGCCCCGCCCCACGGTGAGCGTCGACCCGTCCGCCAGGACGAGCTCGACCTCGCGCACCGCCGACGCCAGCGAGCCGTTGCCGACACCCGAGCCGTGCGTGCCGGTCGCCACCGAGCCGGCCACCGAGATGTGCGGCAGGGACGCCATGTTGGGCAGCGCGAGCCCTTGGGCGTTAACCGCGCGCGCCAGTTCGGCGTACCGGACGCCGCCCGAGACCCGTACCGTACGGGCCGCGGTGTCCACGTCGATCACCGGCGGCAGGGCGGCGATCGAGAGCAGGACGCCGTCCGCGCCCGGCTCGGCGATCTCGTTGAAGGAGTGCCCGCTGCCCAGCACGCGCACCGCGGAGCCGCCGGCCACGAGCGCGCCGAGCGCGTCGAGCGAGTGGGGGCGGTGCAGCTCCTTCGCCGTGTAGGTGATGTTGCCCGCCCAGTTGGTGACCGTCTCCGTCATCCCTGCCGTCCCTCCCGAGAAGTGTGTGCACGTTGACCCTCTCATTCGCCGCCGCCTACCGTGGAGAGCGTTTTCTACAACTTCCTCGCGAAGCCGGAGGGCCACCCCCTTGTCCCAGCGTCCCCGGGCCCTGTTCGCCATGACCGCGGGCAATCTGCCGCTCGTCTTCCCTCCGCGGGTGCTGGCCCGGCTCCGCGAGGCGGTGGACGTCGACCCGGACCTGATCGCCGAGGACTTCACCACGGCGGCCGTGCGCGAGGCGCTCGCCCGCACCGAGATCCTGGTCACCGGCTGGGGCTGCCCCCCGCTGGACGCGGCCGTCCTCGACGCGGCGCCCCGGCTGCGGGCCGTCCTGCACGCGGCCGGCTCGGTCAAGGGCTTCACCACGCCCGAGGTCTGGCGGCGCGGCATCCTGGTCTCCTCGGCGGCCGACGCCAACGCCGTCCCGGTCGCCGAGTACACCCTCGCGATGATCCTGCTGGCCGGGAAGGGCGTCCTCGCCGCCCGGGAGCACCTGCGCACCGAACGGGGCCGGCACGGCTGGGGCGTCGTCCCCGGCATCGGCAACCACGGCCGCCGCGTCGGCGTGATCGGCGCCTCCCGCATCGGCCGCCGCCTGATCGCCCTGCTGGCCCCCTTCGACCTCCGCGTGAGCCTCACGGACCCGTACGTCACCGAAGGCCGGGCGGCCGAACTCGGCGTCCCGCTGCTGCCGCTGGACGAGTTGCTGCGCACCTCGGACATCGTCACCGTCCACGCCCCCGACACCCCGCAGACCCGCCGTCTCCTCGGTCGCCGCGAACTCGCCCTGATGCCCGACGGGGCGACCCTGATCAACACCGCCCGCGGCGGTCTGGTCGACCACGGCGCCCTCGTCGAGGAGGTCCGCACCGGGCGGCTGAACGCCGTCCTCGACGTCACCGACCCCGAGCCGCTCCCGGCCGACTCGCCCTTCTACGACCTCCCGGGCGCCTTCGTCACCCCGCACCTCGCCGGTTCCCAGGGCAACGAGCTCGCCCGCCTCGGCATGACGGTCGCCGAGGAGGCCGCCCGTCTGCTCGCGGGTGAGGGGCTCGCCCATCCGGTGGACCCGGGGGTGCTGGAGCGGGAAGCCTGAGCAGGTCGCCTGCGGATTTCGTAGCGGATTCGGTTCCTGGCAGAGCTATCCGCACATATCTAGCGTTGCAGCCGCGGTATCGGTAGCGTCCCTCCGTATGACGCGCCCATCGCTTCCGGAGACCGACCTCACCCGGCACCGCCGCCTGCGCGAACAGGGCAGCCTTGACCGTGCCGACCTCGACGCCGTCCTAGACGCCGGGTTCGTCTGCCACCTGGGCGTGGTGGTCGACGGCCGGCCCCTGGTGGTGCCGACGGTCTACGGCCGCGACGAGCGGCAGCTCTACCTGCACGGTTCGGTGGCCAGCCGCAGCCTCGCGGGCGGCACCCCGGTGTGCGTCACCGTTACCCACGTGGACGGGCTGGTCCTCGCCCGCTCCGTCTTCGAGCACGGCGTCAACTACCGCAGCGCCATGATCCACGGCGAGGCCCGCAAGGTCACCGATCCCGAGGAGAAGCTGACCGGGCTGCGGCTGCTCACCGAGCACGCGGCGCCCGGCCAGTGGTCGTACGCCCGGCGCCCCAGCCGCAAGGAGCTCGCCGCCACCACGCTCCTCGCCCTCTCCCTCGAACAGGCCTCGGTGAAGATCCGCACCGGGGCCCCCGACGACGGCGCCGGCCCCGACGCCGAGCTGGGCCTGTGGGCCGGCGTCCTGCCGCTGACCTCGGCCTGGGGCACCCCGGTGCCCGACCCGCTGCTGCCGCCCGGCCGGCCGATACCAGGACACATCGCGCGCCGTGAGGGGGCCCGCCACGGCTGAGCGCCGGGTGGGGGCATACGGTGGGGAGTCGAACGCCTGAGCCGGGAGGAGAGTGGGGATGGGCAGCCGTACCGCACTGGTCGAGGATCTGATGGAGCGGTTTCCGCACGTACCGCGGGAAGCCGTCTTCAAAGAGGACCTGCTGCGTGGTGGTGTGGCCTTCGACCCCTCCGCGCTGAGCGACAACGAGGGCGGCGAGGTCAAGCCGAAGTCGTACTTCATCTTCTCCTTCGACCACGGCACCCTGCCCGAGCTCGGCGAGGCCGCCCTGCGCCGGCCCCCGGAGGAGATCATCCTCACCGGCGGCCCCTACGACCTGCGCCGCACCGTCGTCTCCGTCCGCGTGAACCCGTCCTCGCCGTACCGGGTCGCCGCCGACGAGCACGGAGTGCTCGGCCTCTACCTCGACGGGAACCGCATCTCGGACGTCGGCGTGCCGCCCATGCCCGAGTACTACCGGCACACCCTGTCCAACGGGAAGTCGGTCATGGAGGTCGCCCCGACCATCCAGTGGGGCTACCTGATCTACCTCACCGTCTTCCGCGTCTGCCAGTACTTCGGCGCCAAGGAGGAGTGCCAGTACTGCGACATCAACCACAACTGGCGCCAGCACAAGGCGGCGGGACGGCCGTACACGGGCGTCAAGGACGTGGAGGAGGTGCTGGAGGCCCTCGAGATCATCGACCGGTACGACACCGCCAAGGCGTCCACCGCCTACACGCTCACCGGCGGCGCGATCACCAAGACGGTCTCCGGGCGGGACGAGGCCGACTTCTACGGCCACTACGCCAAGGCCATCGAGGAGCGCTTCCCGGGCCGCTGGATCGGCAAGGTCGTCGCACAGGCGCTGCCCAAGGACGACGTGCAGCGGTTCAAGGACTACGGCGTGCAGATCTACCACCCCAACTACGAGGTGTGGGACGAGTATCTGTTCAAGATGTACTGCCCGGGCAAGGAGCGGTACGTCGGCCGGGACGAGTGGCACAGGCGCATTCTGGACTCGGCGGACGTCTTCGGCGCGCGCAACGTCATCCCCAACTTCGTGGCGGGCGTGGAGATGGCCGAGCCCTTCGGGTTCAAGACGGTCGACGAGGCGATCGACTCGACCACCGAGGGCCTGCGCTTCTTCATGTCGAACGGCATCACGCCCCGCTTCACCACCTGGTGCCCGGAGCCCACGACGCCGCTGGGCAAGGCCAACCCGGCGGGCGCGCCGCTGGAGTACCACATCCGGCTGCTGCAGGCCTACCGGCAGACCATGGAGGACTTCGGCCTGTCCTCGCCCCCCGGTTACGGCCCGCCCGGACCCGGCCGTGCCGTGTTCTCCGTCAGCTCCTTCATGGACAGCCTTCCGGCGCGGGAGACGACGGACGAGAGCGCGGAGGAGACGGCGGAGGTGTGAGCGAACCTCTGGGCACGGTGAGTCGAAGCGTGGTCTCCTTGCGTACATGAGGCCGGAGTTGTGGCCCGGCGGCGGTTCCACAGGGGTCTGTCAGGACAACTGAACACAGCGCTTGTCAGTTGTGAGAAAAACGTGAAAGGCTCCTGCCCTGCCGCGAGGTTCCCCCCAACTCCTTTGCCGTCATGGTGAGTTGACCTCGCTTTCAATGCAGGAGACCCATGCCCGACCTGCCGACCCCGAAGGACGCCGCCGAGGCCGCGCTGTTCTCCGAGTGCTGGGACGCGGTGCTTTCCTACGCCGACCTGTGCACCGCCGGCGCCACCGCGGCCACGCAGCTGGCCTCGGAGGCGTTCGCGCTCGGTATACGCGAGGTCCGCGACACGGAGAGCGGACCCGTGGCCCGAGGCACCGGCCGCCGCTCACCCCGACTGCCCATGATTCCGCTGCTGTTGACCGCCGTGCGCAGCACGGCGGCCGACTGGGAGGAGAGCGGACAGGGCGACGACCTCGACCCCGACCTGCGCCTGTGGCTGAACTCCGAGAAGGCCACGCGCTACACCGGGCCGCCGCTGCAACGCCCGCTCGCCCTGCGCGCCCTGCGCGATCTGCAGGACGCGGACGCGACCCTGCTGTGGCTGGCCGAGGTGGAGGCGCTGCCGCACTCCGTGGTGGCCCGCCGGCTCGGCCTCGACCCGGCGCTCGTCGGCGAGGAACTCACCGAGGTACGCCGCCTGTTCCGCGACCGCTGCCACCGCGCCCACCTCGACACGCCGCTGGACGCGAACTGCCGCAGCTACGCCCGCCTCCTCGACGCGGTCACCCGCTCGCCCGGCGCCGACATCCCCGCCGACCTCTCGCGCCACCTCGCCACCTGCGTGGACTGCGCCGAGGCCGCGGCCTGTCTGCGCCCGCACGGCGGCGGACTCCCCACCGCCCTCGCCGGCGGGGTGATCGGCTGGGGCGGCCTCGCCTACCTGGAGCGCCTTGCGCTCCACCTCCTCCAAGCGGTCCGAGGGGCAGATCCTCGCCGCCAACGTCGACCACGCCATCGTCGCGGTGTCGCTCGCGGCCGAGCTCGACCTCGGGCGCATCGAGCGGTTCCTCGCGCTGGCCTGGGAGTCGGGCGCCCAGCCGCTCGTCGTCCTCACCAAGGCCGACCTCGTGCCGGACGCGGTGACCCGGGCCCACCTGGTCCAGGACGTGGAACTGTCGGCGCCCGGCGTGACCGTCCTGACGGTCAGCGCCGTGGACGGCGACGGACTCGACGTCCTGCGCGCCGCCGTCGGCGACGGCACGACCGTGCTGCTCGGCCAGTCCGGCGCGGGCAAGTCCACTCTCGTGAACGCCCTCGTCGGCGCCGACGTGATGGACGTAAAGGCCATCCGGGACGTCGACGGCAAGGGGCGCCACACGACGACCACCCGCAACCTGCTCGCCCTGCCCGGCGGGGGAGTGCTCATCGACACGCCGGGACTGCGCGGCGTCGGCCTGTGGGACGCCGAGACCGGCGTCGGGCAGGTCTTCGCCGAGATCGAGGAACTCGCCCAGCAGTGCCGCTTCCACGACTGCGCGCACGGCGCCGAACCGGGCTGCGCGGTACTCGCGGCCGTGGACGCCGGGGAACTCCAGGTACGACGGCTCGAGAGCTACCGGAAGCTGGTCCGCGAGAACCAGTGGATCGTGGCCAAGACCGACGCCCGAGCCCGCGCGGAACTCCGCCGAGACTGGAAGCGCAAGGGCGCGGAGGGCAGGGCGGCCATGGAACTGAAGAGGGGACGCCGCATGTGAGGGGGCGCGGTGCGGTTCTGCGCCGGGCGCCCTTACTGGGCGGGGCGCGCCCTCCCCGGATGGGGCGCCTTCCCCGGGTGGGGCGCCTTCCCCGGGTGGGGCGCCTTCCCCGGGTGGGGCGTCGTCCCCCGGGCGGGGCGGAGTTCCTGAACCGGGTGCCCTTCCCGAGCGGGGCGCAGCTCCTGGACCGGGCGCCGTTCTTGCGCGGGGCGTCCTCTCTGGGCGGGCGCCCTTCCCGGCGGGGCGGAGTTCCTGAACCGGGTGTCCTTCCCGAGCGGGGTGGAGTTCCTGGGCCGGGCGAAGTTCCTGCGCGGGGCGCCCTTCCCGGCGGGGCGGAGTTCCTGAACCGGGTGTCCTTTCCGAGCGGGGTGGAGTTCCTGGGCCGGGCGAAGTTCCTGCGCGGGGCGCCCTTCCCGGCGGGGTGCGGTTCCTGAACCAGGTGCCCCCTCCCGACCGGCCCCCGCCTGGCCGACGGCCGTGCGGGGGCCGCGGCGCCTGGGCCGGTGGCCGGTCGGGGCGCCGTCCCAGGCGCATCCCGGGCGTCGATGACCGTGCGGGGCGTGGTTCTCAGGTGACCCCGCGCCCGGTGGGTGTCGTGTCTGATTTCCGCCAGCCTTGTGCTTTCCGGGCGGCGCACACTGGATGCGTGATGGACGAGGACACCAGGTACGAGGCGGTGCGGAGCCGTGACGCGCGGTTCGACGGCGAGTTCTTCTTCGCCGTCGAGACGACCGGCATCTACTGCCGTCCCAGCTGCCCGGCCGTGACCCCGAAGCGCCGCAACGTCCGCTTCTACGCCACGGCCGCCGCGGCCCAGGGCGCCGGCTTCCGGGCCTGCCGCCGCTGCCGCCCGGACGCCGTGCCGGGATCCGCCGACTGGAACGCCCGCGCCGACGTGGTGGGCCGCGCCATGCGGCTGATCGCGGACGGCGTCGTCGACCGCGAGGGCGTCGCCGGGCTCGCCGGGCGGCTCGGCTACAGCGCCCGCCAGGTGCAGCGGCAGCTGACCGCCGAGCTCGGCGCCGGACCGGTCGCCCTGGCCCGGGCCCAGCGGGCGCACACCGCGCGGGTGCTGGTGCAGACGACCGACCTGCCCATCACGGAGATCGCGTTCGCGTCGGGGTTCGCCAGCGTCCGGCAGTTCAACGACACCGTCCGCGAGGTCTACGCCTCCACACCGAGCGAGCTGCGGGCCGCGGCGCCCCGGCAGCGGGGCCGGCGTCCCGTGGGGGGAATCCCGCTGCGGCTCGCCCACCGCGGCCCGTACCGGACCGGCGCCGTCTTCGACCTGCTCGCCGAGGAGGCCGTTCCCGGCGTGGAGGAGGTGAGCGGGGAGCGCGGCCGCCGCACCTACCGCCGCACCCTCCGCCTCCCGCACGGCACGGGCGTCGTCGCCGTCGACGAACGGCCGGGCACGTCCGGGTCCGCGTCCGCCGCGCACCCCGGCGGCTGGCTGGAGGCCCGCCTGCAGCTGACCGACCCGCGCGACCTCACCACCGCCGTCGGCCGGCTGCGCAGGCTGTTCGACCTCGACTCCGACCCGTACGCGATCGACGAGCGGCTCGGCGCCGACCCACGGCTTGCGCCCCTCGTCGCCGCCCGCCCGGGCCTGCGCTCGCCGGGCGCCGCCGACGCGGACGAGGCGGCCGTACGGGCCCTGGTGGGGCCGCGGGCCAGCGAACGGCTGGTACGGCGGTACGGCAAGGCCCTCGACTCGCCCACCGGCAGCCTCACCCACCTCTTCCCCGAACCGGCCGTCCTCGCCGAGGCCGAACCCGACGGCACCCTCGGCGCCCTCACCGCCGCCCTCGCCGACGGCGCCCTGCGTCTCGATCCGGGCGCCGACCGCGACGAGGCGCACGCCGCCCTCCTCGCCCTGCCCGGCATGGACCCCTCCACCGTCGCCGCGATCCGCACCCGTGCCCTCGGCGACCCCGACGTCGCCCCGCCCGGCCCGGACGTGCCCGACACCTGGCGCCCCTGGCGCTCGTACGCCCTACGACACCTGCGCGCAGCAGGAGAGTTGGACTGAACCGCGATGACCACCCTGTGGACCCGTGTCGACAGCCCCGTCGGCGCCCTGCTCATCACCGCCGACGCCACCGGAGCCCTGACCTCCCTCTCCGTGCCCGGGCAGCGGAACGGTCGTGAGGTGGCGCCGGACTGGCGGCACGAACCGGCCCTCTTCCGTGACGCCGAGGAACAGCTCGGTGCCTACTTCGCCGGGGAACTGAAGGACTTCCGGCTGCCGTTCAGCACGGCGGGAAGCGAGTTCCGGGAGCGGGTGTGGGCCGCCCTGGACTCCGTCCCCTACGGCGCCACCACGACGTACGGCGAGATCGCCGCGCGGATCGGGGCGCCCCGGGCGGCCGTCCGGGCCGTCGGAGGCGCGATCGGCGCCAACCCGCTGCTCATCGTGCGGCCCTGCCACCGGGTGATCGGCGCGAACGGCGCCCTGACGGGCTACGCGGGCGGCCTGGAGCGCAAGGTGCGCCTGCTCACCCTGGAAGGATGCCTGTAGCGCCCGGCACCGCGGCCCGTCAGCCGTGGATCACCGCGCCCAGCCACACCCCGGCGATCAGCAGGCAGGTGAACAGCTCCGCCAGCACGCTGGAACCGCCCGAGCGCATCGCGGTGCGCAGGGCCGCCATCGCCTCGCCGTGCCCGCCCAGACGCAGGCGTTCACCTAGATAGATGCCGCCCATGAAGCCGGGGATCGCGCCCAGCACGGGCAACAGGAGGAACCCGAGGAACGCGCCGGCACCCGCGTACACGCCCATCCGCGCCGTGGCCCCGGCGGCCCGCAGCCGTCGCGGCGGCAGCGCCCAGCGCACGACCTGGGAGAGCAGCAGCGCGACCGTGGTGCCGACCAGGACCCACCAGGCGAGCGGCCGCGGGTCCTTCAGCGCCCACCACATGATCGCGGCCCACACCAGCCACGACCCCGGCACCCCGGGCACCAGCACCCCGCACAGGCCCAGCAGGAGGACCAGGCCGACCAGCACGAGGTCCCACACTCCCATGAGCCCAGGGTGCCCGAGCCGCGCCGCATGCGCCGGTCAGGGCCGATCCCGGGTCACCCAGCCCCGCTCGTTGGCGCCGTACCGCCCGTCACTTTGCCAAGGTGGCGGCACGACCCTGTCGGCCCCGCCCGCCTGCGGCGGAATCCCGAGCCGACGCACAGCTCGGCTCCAGGGAACCGGGTCACACTCGGTTCGGGTCCGACCGGATCGGGACGTGATCCGGTCGTCCACAGCGTGATCCGGGCCCGTGAGCGTGCCGTCGGCGCACCGCCGGCACGCAGGGGATCCGGGCCCGGGTCACCCCGGTGGTCGCCGGGCGGCTCTCCCGTGGGGGGTGGAGCCGCCCGGCGACTTCCCTCGCACCCGCGTTCGACGGCTCACTCGACACGCCGTTCGACGCGGCGTGCCGTGCGGCATTTTCCCGATGCCCCGTTTTCATCCGGCCCCGGCGGTGGACAATTAGGGGCATGAGTCAGCAGGGGGGAAGGCCCACCGGGCGCGACGACGACTGGTGGGGACAGCTGTACGACGACTCCATCGAGGACACGGGGCCCGCCCCCGCCGCCGACACGCTGGACGACCGGTTCGCCTCGGCGGCGGGAGCGGTGCACGCCGGGGCGGGGGAGCGGGGCGAGGACAGCGATCCCGGGGCGGGCCCGGGGGTTCCGCAACAGCGTTCCCGGAGCACCGAGACACCGCCTCCCGACCAGCCTCCGTCCAGCCGGACGCCCACGGAGCCACCCGGCACGGCGCCCCCCTACCCGGAACCGGACGGCCCCCCGCGGGCCGGCACACAGGCCCCCCCACCCGCGCCCTTCCCGCACGGGGACGGCACCCCGCGATCCGTGCCGCGCGACACCCCACCCCCGCCGCCCACGGGGCCGGCTCCCTTCACGCACGGGGACGGCACCCCGCGAACCGCGTCGCGCGACATCGCACCCCCGCAGGGCACCCGCGGGACCCAGGCCCCGGGGACCCCCGACTCCGGCCCCCCGCCCGTCCCCCGCACGGCCACCCACCTGGACCTCCCCGCCTTTCCCCCGCCCGCCGTCGACTACGTGGGGTCCGGCCCGCCGACCTACGACGCCGAACCCACCGCGCTGCCGCCCGCCGACCCCGACGACCTGGACGACCTCGTCGCCGACACCGTCCTCGACGGGGCCCGCTACGGCGCCTGCACGCTGCGCGCCGCCTCCGTCCGCGGCGACTCCGCCCGCTACCGGGGCGAACCCCGCCGCGACTCCCTCCTCACCGCCCGCTTCGGCACCGCCGAGCACGCCCTGGTCCTCGTCGCGATGGCCACCGGCGCCCGGGCCACCCCCGGCGCCCACCGCGCCGCCGCCGAGGCCTGCCACTGGATCGGCCGGGCCGTGGGCCGCAGCCACGCCCGGCTCGCCGAGGACATCCGGGCGGGCCGGCGCGGCGACCTCAAGTCCGGCCTTCACCGCCTCACCGACCGCAGCCTCGGCAAACTCCGCGCCAGCGCGGCCGAACAGGGCATCGACCCGGAGGAGTACGCGGCCAGCCTGCGCTGCCTGCTGCTGCCCGCGGACCCCGAGTGCCGTACGCGCGTCTTCTTCGGCGTCGGGGACGGCGGTCTGTTCCGCCTCAGGGACGGCGACTGGCAGGACATCGAACCCCGCGTCTTTGACGTCACCGGCGAACCGGTCGTCGGCTTCGGCTCACTGCCGGCCGAGACCCCCGAGGGAGACCGCCTGACGATGGACCTGGGCATCCCGACGCCCCCCAGCCCCTACGAACCCGCCCCGCAGCCGCCCCGGGAACCCTTCCGCTTCCGCGCCTCCATCGCCCACCCGGGTGACACGCTCCTGATGTGCACCGGCGGCCTCGCGGAACCCCTGCGCGGCGAACCCGACCTGTGCCGCTATCTGACGGGCCGGTGGTCCGGTCCGACGCCGCCGGGGCTCGCCGCGTTCCTCGCCGACACCCAGGTCCGGGTCAAGGGATACGCGGACGACCGTACGGCCGCCGCCGTTTGGGAGGCGTGACGCGGACGGTTGTGAATTCATGTACCCCGTAGGGATCTGTCGGAGACCGAAGGGGCAGACAGCACCATGGCCAAACAGAACGTCGCCGAACAGTTCGTCGACACCCTCGTCCGAGCCGGAGTCAAGCGCCTCTACGGCGTCGTCGGCGACAGTCTCAACCCCGTCGTGGACGCCGTGCGGCGCAACGCCGCCATCGACTGGGTGCACGTCCGCCACGAGGAGACCGCCGCCTTCGCGGCCGGCGCCGAGGCCCAGATCACCGGGAAGCTCGCGGCGTGCGCCGGCTCCTGCGGCCCCGGCAACCTGCACCTCATCAACGGTCTGTACGACGCCCACCGGTCCATGGCGCCCGTCCTCGCCCTCGCCTCGCACATCCCCTCCAGCGAGATCGGCCTCGGCTACTTCCAGGAGACCCACCCCGACCAGCTGTTCCGCGAGTGCAGCCACTACAGCGAGCTCATCTCCAGCCCCCAGCAGATGCCGCGGCTGCTGCAGACCGCCATCCAGCACGCCGTCGGGCGCTCGGGCGTCGCCGTCGTCTCCCTTCCCGGCGACATCGCCGACCAGCCCGCCCCCGAACGGGCCGCCCAGAGCGCGCTGGTGACCTCCCGGCCCACCGTCCGGCCGGGCGACGCCGAGATCGACAAGCTGGCCGACATGATCGACCGCGCCGAGAAGGTCACCCTCTTCTGCGGCAGCGGCACGGCCGGCGCCCACGCCGAGGTCATGGAGTTCGCCGGGAAGATCAAGTCACCTGTCGGACACGCCCTGCGCGGCAAGGAGTGGATCCAGTACGACAACCCCTACGACGTCGGAATGAGCGGCCTGCTCGGCTACGGCGCCGCCTACGAGGCCACCCACGAGTGCGACCTGCTGATCCTGCTCGGCACCGACTTCCCCTACAACGCCTTCCTGCCGGACGACGTGACGATCGTCCAGGTCGACGTCCGGCCGGAGCACCTGGGCCGCCGCTCGAAACTCGACCTCGCCGTCTGGGGCGACGTCCGCGAGACCCTGCGCTGCCTGATCCCGCGGGTGAAGGAGAAGACCGACCGCCGCTTCCTCGACCGGATGCTGAAGAAGCACGCGGACGCGCTGGAGGGCGTCGTCAAGGCCTACACCCGCAAGGTCGACAAGCACGTCCCCATCCACCCCGAGTACGTCGCGTCCGTCCTGGACGAACTCGCCGACGACGACGCGGTGTTCACCGTCGACACCGGCATGTGCAACGTCTGGGCCGCCCGTTACATCTCGCCCAACGGCCGCCGCAGGGTCATCGGCTCCTTCTCGCACGGCTCCATGGCGAACGCCCTGCCGATGGCGATCGGCGCCCAGTTCACCGACCGCGGCCGGCAGGTGGTGTCGATGTCGGGCGACGGCGGATTCTCCATGCTGATGGGCGACTTCCTGACGCTCGTCCAGTACGACCTGCCGGTCAAGGTCGTCCTGTTCAACAACTCCTCCCTCGGCATGGTGGAGTTGGAGATGCTGGTCGCCGGGCTGCCGTCCTACGGCACCACCAACAAGAACCCCGACTTCGCGGCCGTGGCCCGCGCGTGCGGCGCCCACGGGGTGCGGGTGGAGAAGCCCAAGGACCTCGCCGGGGCCCTGAAGTCCGCCTTCAAGCACAAGGGCCCCGCCCTGGTCGACATCGTCACCGACCCCAACGCCCTGTCGATCCCACCGAAGATCAGCGCCGAGATGGTGACCGGGTTCGCCCTGTCGGCGTCGAAGATCGTCCTGGACGGCGGAGTGGGCCGCATGCTCCAGATGGCCCGCTCCAACCTCCGCAACGTGCCCAGGCCCTAACCCTCGTACGGGACCCAGGCTCGCTCGCCGGCATCGTTCGTGCCGTACCAGTAGCGCGGCAGGTCCGCGATGCCGGTCGTGCGGAACGGGCGGCCGTGGTCGTCGATGCGGATCGTGCCCTTGCGGCCCTGGGAGGACCAGTCGAGTTCGAGGTACCAGTGGGCGTCGTGGGCGCGTGTCGTCGCGTCCACGAGCAGCACCTCGGGGTCCTGGGCGGAGACACGGTAGGGGAAGTGCACGGCGGGGATCGTGTGTGCGCTGTCGGCGCCGTCCGCCGGCCGGGCCACGGGGCGGTCGGCGTCGAGGTTCACGGTGAAGCTGCGGGGCGTGAGCTCGCCGCCGCAGCCCTGGTCCATCGCGTAGGAGTTGCCGGTCAGGGGCTGCCCCCGGCCGACGATCCGTACCCGCAGCGCCTCCAGGACGACGGCCGTCGACGAGCGCCCCTGCACGGAGACCTGCACCAGGGTCTGCCGCCCGTGCACCGCGCCCTGGGTCGCCGCCCAGGTCCCGGCGTCCTGCTGGACCGGGGGCGGGGGCACTTCGGCGGGCGGCTTGTCGATGACGTAGTCGTGACCGCAGCCTCCCTGCCACACCTGGGAGTCCACGGTCCAGGCGAGGGGAAGCCCGGTGGCCCGCTCACCGGTTCCGCCGGCACCGCCGCCCGCGGAGGGCGAGGCGCCGGACTTCTTCCCGGCCTCGGGCGACGGCGTACCGGGGGCCGCGGTGGAGGAGGGGCCCGCCGAAGGCTTCGACGGGCGCCACGGCGCACCCGGCGCCGTCGTCCCGGGCGCCGTCATGCCGCGCGGAGCCCGCGTGTGCTGGACAGACCGCCCAGGGAGGCGAGCAGCACGCACGCACCCCCGACGGACACCAGCATCCGCCGCCGGTACCAGGGGCGCGGCCCGGAAGCAGGCCCGGGTACGGGCTCCACCCCGTCCGCCGGACCGGCGTCCTCCGCAGCGGTCGGCTCATCCGCCGGCATCGGCACCGGCGTCGGTCCCGTCGCCGCAGCCGTGCCCTCCGAGCCCACCGCGTCCTCCGTGCCCTCCGCCTCCTCCGGTGCGTCCTGCCCCGTCGGCCGTGGGCGCCGGCGCGCCGCCACCGCGCGCAGCCACAGGCGGTGCAGTTCCAGGCGTTCCACCGGTGTCGCCTCGCAGAACGCGGCGAGGCGCTCCACCGGGGCGTACTCCTGCGGTACCGCCTCTCCCGCGCAGTAGCGGTGCAGCGTGGAGGTGTTCATGTGCAGGCGCCGGGCCAGGGAGCCGTAACTCCGGTCCGTGCGGTCCTTCAGCCGGCGCAGCAGTGCCGCGAACTCCTCGACCTCGTCCCCAGCCGACACCGTTCCCCCGTCGTCGCGTCGCGTCCCCGTATCCCAGGCACTCCATATACCTGCACGTCAGATGGGCTGGGATGGTTCCACCACCGTCGAACGGGCGGCGGGCGTTGCGCCGGCCCACCGGGACGGCCGATGCTCTTGGTGTCGCACCGACCAGGGCCGGACCGACCCTCCGGCGTCGCGGCGACAGCCCATACCCATGTACTCACTCACGGGGGACACCCATGCCCAAGCGCACCCGAGCAGGTGTGCTCGTCGCACTCGCCGCCGCGGGCCTCGCCGCAGGCACCGCACTCGCCCAGCCGGCGGGCGCCGCCACCAAGGCACCCGGCTTCCTGGCCGCCGCCGACCTTCCGCCGCACCTCACGTCGTCCTGGACGGCCGGCAAGGTCACCGCCGGCCTGCCGGAGACGGTGGAGGCGGACCGCTGCCTGGGGAAGGTGCTGAACGACGACCGGGGCTCCTGGTACCGGGAGTTCCGCACCGACCTCGACGCGCACGCCGTCCAGGTCAGCGTCGAGTCCTCGACCACCGGCGCGGCGAAGGGACGCGTCGCGCGGCTGGACAAGGACATCAGGTCCTGCGCGGCCCGGACCGAGAAGGCCGACCCGGACCTGAAGGTCACCTTCAAGGACTACGGCACCCTGCCCGTGGAGGAGGGCGCCCACCTCTACGGCCTGCACACCGAGACGTCCTACGGCGCCACCGACGTCCGTCTCCTCGCGGTCGGCCGGGACGGCCGGACCGTGACGGTCGTCGACTGGGGACGCATGGGCGGTTTCAAGGCCGCCCCGGTGAAGGCGTTCAAGAAGACGGCCACCAAGGCCGTCGAGAAGCTCCACGTACCGCACGTACCGCACGTACCGCACTGACCGCACGCATCGCAGACACCGCACACACCGCACACTTCGAAAATCGGGGAACTCACATGAACAGCAAGACCCGCACCGCCCTGTCCGCCGGCGTCCTCGCCGTCGCCCTCGGTCTCGGCGCCACCGCCCAGGCCTCCGCCGGCGCCCCGCGCAGCGTCAGCGGCAAGTCGTCGGACAACCTCACCCGCGTCGCCGACTTCTACGGCTCCTACATCGACGCGGTGACCGACGAGGACAGCGGCAGCCTCGGCCAGGCCCTGCGCGCCCACGCCCTCACGCCCGCCTTCCAGAGGCAGCTGGCGGCCTGGGAGGACCGGGAGCACGCCGACGGCGTCCTGCGCGCCCAGAACGTCCCGCTGGCCTGGAAGGTCACCGACAACGGCACCGCCAGGAACCACACGGAGGCCGTCGTGACCCTCACCTGGAGCCGCAACAGCACCACCAAGGTGTACGTCGACGTCACCCGCGACACCCACAAGATCTACCGCATCGGCACGAAGGCCCTGGGCGCGAAGTAGTCGCCCGGCCGGCGACGCCACCCGAGGATGAGGCGGCCGCGGCGCGGAGGTCCACCGGCCTCCGCGCCGCGGCCGTTCCGGCATGTCCGGCCGGTTCGGGCTCCTGTCCCCCAGCGGCGAGCGGCGGATTCCGGCCACTTTCACGAGCGGCGGCGGGACGGCCGCGCGGGCGACGGGGCTCGGGGGCGGATCTCGCTCGTCCGAAGGACGGTTCACGCCCCGCGCGGACCATCTGCCACAGGGTTTCGTCATGTACGGCGGCCTCGGCAGACCGGAATCGGTAGATGGGGCGATCCGTGGCGGTCAGGACGTCGGCCGGGCACGTAGGCGCGGAGCCGGTTGGCACGGAGCCGTCGGCGGCTCCTTCGGACGCGGAACGACCGGCTCGCCTCCGCTCACGGGAGAGACCGCCCAGAGACGACGGGGAGGCGAGGGCGCCGCGGTCCCCGCGCGGTGCGCGCCCCTGAGCGGGCCGCCCGCGTCGCCGTACGGCAGACCGTCGGCCTCGGTACCCGGCCCGTCGCCCGGGACCCCGGCATCACCGCCCCGACCAGCGCTTTCGGCAGGCCGTACCGGTAGCGAGGCTCGCACGGGCGACCGGCGGCGTCCGCTCCACGCCTCGCGCGGACGGGACCGGCGACTCGCGTGCACCGCGGTGCACGGGACACGCGAACTGGCTCATGGCACGTTCCGGACGCCCTTCCCCGCGTGCGTGGTCGCCGTGCGCGGCGGTGCCGTCCCCGCCCGGACGGTTCCGGCGCCTTCCTCCGCAGGGTCCGGGCGCCCGGCCGTGAGGACCACAACCGTGGCCGAACACCTGGTCGTCGATGATTCGACATGACTGGCGCGTGTGGCATGGGGCATGGATCCCGTGAACGTGTTCGACAAGGAGGGGAACCGACATCGGCACGCGGGCGGGGGTCATGAAGAGGCAGGCACGAGGGGGCGGTCCCATGGCGATCGGGGCCTCCTCGGCTCAGACGGTGGAGGAAAGGGCAGACGGCGTCCCGGCATCGGACCAGCCGTCGCAGCTACGGCAGAGACTCGGACGGGCGGACCTGAAGGCGGTACCCGAGGCGCGCAGGGCACTGCGCGAGCTGTTGCGGCACTGGGGCAGGCCCGGACGGTCGGAGATAGCGGAGCTGCTCACCAGCGAACTCGTCACCAACGCACTCGTCCACACCGACCGGGACGCGGTGCTCACCGCGACCGTGGGTTCCCACGGACTGCGGGTGGAGGTGCGGGACTTCGTGGCCCGCAGGCCGCGGCTGCGGGTGCCGGTGGCCGACGACGGTACGCACGGCAGGGGCCTGGTCCTGGTGCAGTCCCTGGCGGACGCGTGGGGGGTGCGGGCGCACGGGGTGGGCAAGGCCGTGTGGTTCGAACTCGGCGCGGAGGCCGCGTGAACGGGGAGGGGGCGTGGCCCGCAGGCCACGCCCCCTCCCCATGACGGCCGTCTCTAGCCGAACTGCTGCTCGAGGTCCTTGAGCTTGCGCTCCAGGGAGTCGAGGCGCGGCAGGGCCATTGTGTCGTCCTCCGCGGTGAGGTCGACGGTCACCGGGTCAGAACCGCCCTTGCGGACGGGCTGCAACGAGGGACGCGTGCGTACGGGCAGCGGCTCCGGCGCCGATATGGCAGGCTCCGCGGTGGCCTGGGCGGAGGCCCGCTCCAGGGCCTGCGGCTCGGGCCGGCCACGGCCGACGAACCCGCGGTGGCCGCGGCTGATCGCCTTGAGCTGGGCGCGCTCCAGACGGTCCGCCTCGCGGCGGCGCAGCCGGTTCTCCTCCTTCTGCCGCTTGTCCTCGCGGACCTCGTCGACCGCCTCGTCCAGGCTGCGCACGCCCTCCAGGAGCATGAGCGACCAGGCCCTGTAGGTCTCACGGGGAGCCCGGAGCCAGCGGACGATACGGATCTGCGGCAGCGGACGCGGCACCAGGCCCTGCTCGCGCAGGGCGGCACGGCGGGTCTGCTTCAGTGCGCGGTCGAACAGGACGGCCGCCGACAGGGACATGCCGGAGAAGAACTGCGGCGCGCCCGCGTGGTCGATGCCCCTGGGCGCGTGCACCCAGTTGAACCAGGCCGCGGCGCCCGCGAACGTCCACACCAGTATCCGGGAGCCGAGGGCCGCGTCACCGTGGCTGGCCTCGCGCACCGCGAGCACGGAACAGAACATGGCCGCGCCGTCCAGACCGAACGGCACCAGGTACTCCCAGCCGTCGGTGAGGCCGAGGTTCTGCTGGCCGAAGCCGACCAGGCCGTGGAAGGAGAGCGCGGCGGCGACCGCCGCACAGCAGAACAGCAGCACGTAGGAGGCGGTCGCGTACAGAGCCTCCTTGCGCCTGCGGCGCTCCTCGCTGCGCTCCCACGAGTCGTCCTTCGCGTGCTCCCCGCCGGACCGCTTGCTGCGCGCGAGCACCGCCACCGCCGCCAGCATGCCCAGGAGCAGTACGGCGCCCGGAAGCAGCCAGTTCAGCGATATGTCGGTCAGTCTCATCTAGGGGTCCCTTGCATTGGGATAGGGCGTAACGCCCGCCATAGTGGCCCAATCCCACCGGCCCTCAGGGGGTTTCGGGGCAAGAGGCCGCCAAGGAGGTGCAAGGGGATGCCCAGGGCGGCGTTCTGCTCGAACTGCCGCTTGAGGGGCGGGAGTTGAGTTCGAATAAGACTACCCATACGGATGGTTCTTCGGGAAGTTCCTGCGACAAGTGAGGAAGTTGTGAAGTACCTGTAACCGAAGGGGTGGTCTCGTCGCGGTGATCTTACGGGACCGGCGCGGAGGTTGCGCCTCCGGGGGTCTCAACTGGCCTCCGCTCCCGACGGCTTGACCGGCCGGTGGGCGGCAGGTGGCCCGGCGTGCCCAGCGGGGTCGCGCCCTTCTTGGCCGGACTGGCCGGCAAGGTAAGCCTTGCCTGATTCGGGATGGTCGGGATTTGAACTGACGGCTTGTGCGCTTATGGTGCTTGACGGACGAGTAACAACCCGCCGTAATGACCCCAAGTACCGACACGTCCGGAGGAGGACCCGTGAGGCAGAGCGCGCAGGGCTCGGCACGGACGGGTGTCCCGCGGGCCGGTACGGGCGTGCCCAGGGTGCCGCCGCAGCCGGCCGCGGCCGACGTCGACCGGGAACGGGGCATCGCCGCGGGCGGGGGCACGCGCGGCGAGCACACGCACAGTGAGCAGCCGATCACCGGACCGCGTCCGGTTCAGCGGGCCTCGGTGCGGGGACAGATCCTCTCCGCGCTGCGCACCGCCCTGGTGACCGGCGAGCTGAGGCCCGGCGAGGTGTACTCGGCGCCGGCCCTGGGCGAGCGCTTCGGCGTCTCCGCGACACCGGTGCGCGAGGCGATGCAGCAGCTCGCGCTGGACGGCGCGGTCGAGGTGGTGCCCAACCGCGGCTTCCGGGTGGTGGAGCGCGGCACCCGGGAACTGGCCGAGCTGGCCGAGGTGCGGGCGCTGATCGAGGTGCCGGTGATGCTGCGCCTGGCCCGTACGGTCCCGGTGGAGTGCTGGGCGGAGCTGCGCCCGCTCGCCGAGGCGACGGTCCGCGCCGCGTCCTCGGGCTGCCGGGCGACGTACGGCGAGTCGGACCGCACCTTCCACCGGGCGATGCTGGCCCTGTCCGGCAACGAACAACTCGTCCGCATCGCCGACGACCTGCACCGCCGCGCGCAGTGGCCGCTGGTCGGGGCACCGGCGTCGCGCGGCCGCGCCGACCTCGTGGCCGACGCGGCGGAACACACGGCACTGCTCGACGCCCTGATCGCCCGCGACCTGGACGTGGTGCGGGCGCTGGTGGGCGAGCACTTCGCGGGAGCGGCCCGCCGGCGCTGAACAGCCGTGGGCCGTGCGGGAGTTCCCACCGACCGGAACCCCCGCACGTCCCGTCCGCGAGGCGGGGGGTCAGTCGTCCCCGTCGCCCGATCCCTTGGCGGTCTTCGAGTAGCCGTCGTGCCAGGCGGCCTTCGCGCCGGAGTCACCGATGCGGTACACGTCCACGACCGCCCCGGCCGCCACGACGACCGACAGCACCGCCGCCGCGATCCGCACGACCGACGCCGACCGGTTGCCCGTCTGCTCGGACGACGACGTCCGCCGGGTGGTCCACCACACCGCGGCCGCCAGCACGAACAGGCCCAGGGCCCAGGGCAGCAGCCCGTCGCCGAGTTCCGCGTGCCGCCGTACCAGGGCGTCGCTGCCCACGTGCTCCTCCAGCCACTCGCCGGCGCTCGTGGTCAGCGGCACGCTCGCCAGCGTGACCAGCGCGAGCACCGGCAGGACCACGCCCATGCGGCGCGCGACGGCGGGCCACACGGCGCTCGCCACGACCGCTATCGCGGTCAGTGGCACGAGGACGACGACGAAGTGCACCAAGAGGACATGTGCGGGCAAGCCATTGACGAGGCTCATCGAGAGGCTCCTATGAGGGGGTTGGGCGCGCCACACTGGCACAGCAACCTCTCAGGTTCCTCTCAGTGACCTCTAGGCCAACGAAATCACGCCTCAGGCCGTCGCCGCGTCCGGTGCCGGGGGTGCCAGTTGCCGTGCCAGCCACGTCGGTACGCCGCCCAGCAGCCGGAACAGCCGCCGGGCCTCCTCCCGCAGCCGGGACGCCTCCGGTTCCGTCTCCGCGTCGGCCAGCGACACCAGGGCGGGCGCCGTGCCGACGAGGTAGCCCAGCTCCTCGCGGATGCGCAGCGACTCGGCGAACCCGTGCCGCGCCTCCGCCAGCTCCCCCTCCCGCAGGGCGAGGCCCGCGAGATGGCGCCAGGTGAAGGACAGCAGCAGGGGATCGGAGTGGGCGGTGGCACCGGCGTGCGCACGGCGGTACGCGGCCCGCGCGGCCTGCGGGGAGCCGGTCAGGTTCTCGGCGATCAGCCCGCGCCGGAAGTCCAGCAGCGGCCGCCCGGCCGCCCCGGGCGCGATCAGCGCCGCCGCCCGGCCGAGCGCGGCCCGCGCCTCGTCGGCCCGGTCGCGCACGGAGTGCAGCGTCGCCGCGTACGCCAAGTACCCGCGTTCACAAGCGGCCGCGCCGCGCTCGTCGTCGGTGTGGGCAAGGGCCTCCGCCGTACGGAGCGCGTCCTCGGCCGCCTCCCAGCCCTGCTCCGTGTACAGGCACTTCTCCACGAGGAGCGCCGCTCTCTGCAGCGCGGAGCCGGCGGCGACCGGCTCCAGCAGTGCGGCCGCGTCGACCCAGCAGGCCCGTGAGCGCAGCCGCCATACCGCGGTCTGGAGGGGATCGTCACCTGCGGTCGTTCCGGTACCAGACATGGCGGTATGCGCCACGTTGCCCTCCCCGAGCACGCCATCGAGCCTTGGTTGGTGGCCGCATCTCAGCACGAATCCGGGCGCTCGGCCAAGGGGCTGGGTGAAGGATTTCACAAAGTCGTGGGACCTGGACGGCACTTGGTGCCATTCGAGGCCCCCGCCGAGGACTCTCAGCTCATGCGCAACGCCAGGAAGAAATCGAGCTTGTCCTCCAGCCGGGACAGGTCGCGGCCCGTCAACTGCTCGATCCGCCCGACCCGGTAGCGCAGCGTGTTGACGTGCAGGTGCAGCCGGGTCGCGCACCGGGTCCAGGAGCCGTCGCAGTCCAGGAAGGCCTCCAGGGTGGGGATCAGCTCGGCGCGGTGACGGCGGTCGTAGTCGCGCAGCGGGTCGAGCAGCCGCGCGGTGAACGCGCGCCGCACGTCGTCCGGCACGAAGGGGAGCAGCAGCACGTGCGAGGCCAGCTCCTGGTGGCCCGCCGCGCACACCCGCCCCGGCCGCGCGGCGGCGACCCTGCGCGCGTGCCGCGCCTCCTCCAGCGCCCCGCGCAGGCCCTCCGCGGAGTGCACGGCCGCGCTCACCCCGAGCGTGAGCTGCCCGTCGTCGTCGAGGCCGGCCGACAGCGACTCCCGTACGGACTGCAGGAGCGCCTCGGCGAGGATCCCCGTCTCCGAGCCGTCGTGCTCGGCGGAGACCGCCGGCAGCGGGACGAGGGCCACGGCCTCCTCGCCGGTGTGCGCGACGGCGATCCGGTCCGAGGGCTCCGGGCCCGTCGCCAGCGGGTCGACCAGGATCTCCTCCAGCAGCGCCTGGGCGACCGGTCCGGCCTCGATGCCGGCGTCCTGCCACTCGACGCGGGCCACGACCACCTGCCAGTGCGGGGCGGCCCCGAGACCGGGCAGCAGGACCGGGGCGGCCACCCTGAGGCGGGCGGCGATCTCGGCGGGCGCGGCGCCCGTCTGGACCAGCTCCAGGACCTCCTGGGCGAGGCGGCGCCGGACCGTGCGGGCGGCGTCCCGGCGGTCCCGCTCGACGGAGATCAGCTGGGTGACGCCTTGCAGGAGGTCGAGGCGCTCGGCGGGCCAGTCGCCCGCGTCCGCCTCGACGGCCAGCAGCCAGTCGGACAGGACGGTCTCCCGGACGTCCCGGGCGGCCTGCGGGGTGCGGCCGCTGCTGCGGATCGGGAAGAGCGAGTACGTCGCCTGGCCCACGCTCAGCCGGTGCGGTCCGCGGCGGCCGGTGCGGGTGGCGGCGAGGTGCTCGGCGGCCAGCTCGGCGCAGGCCTCGGCGGGCAGGGCGGGCCCGGCCACCTTGGAGCCCGCGATGAGCCGGCCGGTGGGGGACAGCACCCAGGCTCTGAGGTCCAGGTCGGAGCCGAGCAGGTCGAGGACCACGTCCGGGCCGCCGCCGGCCGGACCGGAGGTCATCATCCGGCGGTGCCGGTCGACGACGGCCGCGAGGTCCCCGGCGCGCTCGCCGCTGACCTGCCGCACCACGTGCTCGGTGATCGTCGCGAACGCCACCGACTCGTGCACGGCGAACAGCGGCAGCCGGTTGCGGGCGCAGGCCAGCACCAAGTCCTCCGGCACGTCCCCGAGCTCCGCCTCACCGGCCGCCAGGGCGGCCACGCCGGCCTGCACGAGGATGCGTACGAAAGGGTCCGAGTCATCCGCGTCGCGCCGCCAGGCCAGCCCCGTGAGCACCAGCTCGCCGCCCGACAGATAGCGGCTCGGGTCCCGGAGGTCGGTGGTCATGACGCCCCGTACGGTGCGGTCCAGCTCGTCCTCGCCACCGAGCAGCCTCAGGCCCAGCGCATCGGTGTCCAGAAGTGCGCGCAGCCGCATTCTCGTCGCCGCCGTTCTATGTCTCGAAATCTACGATGAATCCAGAGGGTGGCCGGAGGGAGAAGTCCGCCGGACGGCGCGGTAGCCGCACCCTTCGGTCGCCGGGCTGTCTCCTGCGTTTCTACAGGAAAACAGGGAGGTAACTGAGTGCCTCCGTTCATACGAATCTACAAGATGCCCGCCCTGGCCAGCCAACTCCTTCATGGTTTCCGTGACTGACCCCCATGGAGTACCGAGCTGTGTACTGACCCCACTCCGCGTGAACTGCATATGGACGAGCCGGTCCCGCCGCACCGGAAGTGGCTCAAATCCGTTCCACCCACGAGACGAAGAAGAGAGCCGGTCATGGACTTCCTTCGCCCCGCCAGCTGGGAGGAGGCGCTCGCCGCGAAGGCCGAGCACCCCACCGCTGTGCCCATTGCGGGCGGCACCGATGTGATGGTCGAGATCAACTTCGACCATCGGCGGCCCGAGTACCTGCTCGACCTGAACCGCGTCGCCGACCTCACCGAGTGGGAGGTCGGCGAGGACACCGTGCGTCTCGGGGCCTCCGTCCCGTACACGAAGATCATGGAGAACCTGCGCGCCGAGCTGCCCGGTCTGGCCCTCGCCTCGCACACCGTGGCCTCCCCGCAGATCCGCAACCGCGGCGGCGTCGGCGGCAACCTCGGCACCGCCTCCCCGGCCGGCGACGCCCACCCCGCCCTGCTCGCGGCCGGCGCCGAGGTCGAGGTCGAGTCGGTGCGCGGCACCCGCCTCATCCCGATCGACGCGTTCTACACCGGTGTGAAGCGCAACGCCCTCGCCGCCGACGAACTCATCAAGAGCGTGCACATCAAGAAGGCCGACGGCCCGCAGCAGTACTCCAAGGTCGGTACGCGCAACGCGATGGTGATCGCCGTGTGCGCCTTCGGTCTCGCCCTGCACCCCGAGACCCGCACCGTCCGCACCGGCATCGGCTCGGCCGCCCCCACCCCGGTCCGGGCGAAGGCCGCGGAGGAGTTCCTGAACGCGGCGCTCGAGGAGGGCGGCTTCTGGGACAACGGAAAGATCATCACCCCGTCGGTCGCCAAGCAGTTCGCGGAGCTGTGCTCCGGCGCCTGCAACCCGATCGACGACGTCCGCGGCACCGCGAGCTACCGCCGCCACGCGGTCGGCGTCATGGCCCGCCGCACGCTGACCTGGACCTGGGAGTCGTACCGCGGCGCCCGCCGCCACACCGAGGGAGCCGCCTGATGCGGGTCAACTTCACCGTCAACGGACGTCCGCAGGAGGCCGACGACGTGTGGGAGGGCGAGTCCCTGCTGTACGTGCTGCGCGAGCGCCTGGGTCTTCCCGGCTCCAAGAACGCCTGCGAGCAGGGCGAGTGCGGCTCCTGCACGGTCCGCCTGGACGGCGTTCCGGTGTGCTCGTGCCTGGTGGCGGCCGGACAGGTCGAGGGCCGGGACGTCGTGACCGTCGAGGGACTCGCGGACTACGCCAAGGCACGGTCGTGCGGCACCTCCTGCGGCACCTCTCTGGACGAGGCCAAGGGCTGGCAGGCCCGGGGCACCGACTCGCAGACCGGCGAGGGCACCGAACTGGCCCCCATCCAGCAGGCGTTCATCGACGCCGGCGCTGTCCAGTGCGGCTTCTGCACCCCGGGCCTGCTGGTCGCCGCCGACGAGATGCTGGAGCACAACCCGAACCCCACCGACGCGGACATCCGCGAGGCGCTGTCGGGCAACCTGTGCCGTTGCACGGGCTACGAGAAGATCATGGACGCGGTCCGCCTGGCGGCCGCCCGGCAGGGAGAGGCGGTCTGACCATGGCTTCCCCCAGCGGAACCCCCACGAAGATCACCCAGGGTTCGCAGACCAAGGGCGGCATCGGCGAGTCCACCCTCCGCCCGGACGGCACCCTCAAGGTCACCGGCGAGTTCGCGTACTCCTCCGACATGTGGCACGAGGACATGCTCTGGGGGCAGATCCTGCGCTCCCCGGTCGCGCACGCCGAGATCGTGTCCATCGACACGGGCGAGGCGCTCGCCACGCCGGGTGTCTACGCCGTCATGACGTACGACGACCTGCCGACCGAGGTGAAGAACTACGGTCTGGAGATCCAGGACACCCCGGTCCTCGCGCACGGCAAGGTGCGGCACCACGGTGAGCCGGTCGCCATCGTCGCGGCCGACCACCCGGAGACCGCGCGCCGCGCCGCCGCCAAGATCAAGGTCGAGTACCGCGAGCTGCCCGTCATCACCGACGAGGCCTCCGCGACCGCGCCCGACGCGATCCTCGTCCACGACAACCGGGACGACCACCACATCGGCCATGTCCCGCACCCCAACATCGTGCACCGCCAGCCGATCGTCCGCGGCGACGTCGAGGCGGCCCGTGCGCGGGCCGACGTGATCGTCGAGGGCGAGTACACCTTCGGCATGCAGGACCAGGCCTTCCTCGGCCCCGAGTCCGGCCTCGCGGTCCCGGAGGAGGACGGCGGCGTCCACCTCTACATCGCCACCCAGTGGCTCCACTCCGACCTGCGCCAGATGGCGCCCGTCCTCGGCCTGCCCGAGGACAAGGTGCGCATGACGCTGGCCGGCGTCGGCGGCGCGTTCGGCGGCCGCGAGGACCTGTCCATGCAGATCCACGCCTGTCTGCTCGCCCTGCGCACCGGCAAGCCCGTCAAGATCGTCTACAACCGCTTCGAGTCCTTCTTCGGGCACGTCCACCGCCACCCGGCCAAGCTGTACTACGAGCACGGGGCGACGAAGGACGGCAAGCTCACGCACATGAAGTGCCGGATCGTGCTGGACGGCGGCGCCTACGCCTCCGCATCCCCGGCCGTCGTCGGCAACGCCTCCTCCCTGTCGGTCGGCCCGTACGTCGTCGACGACGTCGACATCGAGGCCATCGCCCTCTACACCAACAACCCGCCCTGCGGCGCCATGCGCGGCTTCGGCGCGGTCCAGGCGTGCTTCGCCTACGAGGCGCAGATGGACAAGCTGGCGAAGAAGCTCGGCATGGACCCGGTGGAGTTCCGCCGGCTCAACGCCATGGAGCAGGGCACGCTCCTGCCGACCGGGCAGCCGGTCGACTCCCCGGCCCCCGTCGCCGAACTCCTGCGCCGCGTCAAGGCGATGCCCATGCCGCCGGAGCGCCAGTGGGAGTCCAGCGAGGGCGCGGACGTACGGCAGCTGCCCGGCGGCCTGTCCAACACCACCCACGGCGAGGGCGTCGTACGAGGTGTCGGCTACGCGGTCGGCATCAAGAACGTCGGCTTCTCCGAGGGCTTCGACGACTACTCCACCGCCAAGGTCCGCATGGAGGTCGTCGGCGGCGAGCCCGTCGCCACCGTGCACACCGCGATGGCGGAGGTCGGCCAAGGCGGCGTCACCGTCCACGCGCAGATCGCCCGCGCCGAGCTCGGCGTCGCCCAGGTGACCATCCACCCCGCCGACACCCAGGTGGGCTCGGCCGGTTCGACGTCCGCCTCCCGGCAGACCTACGTCACCGGTGGCGCCGTGAAGAACGCCTGCGAGCTGGTGCGCGAGCGGGTGCTGGAGATGGGGCGCCGCAAGTTCGGCACCTACCACCCCGCGTGGGCGACGGCCGAGCTGCTGCTGGAGGGCGGCAAGGTCGTCACCGACGGCGGCGAGGTCCTCGCCGACCTCGTCGACGTCCTGGAGGGCGAGGCCGTCGAGGTCGAGGAGGAGTGGCGGCACCGCCCCACCGAGCCCTTCGACCTGCGCACCGGCCAGGGCAACGGCCATGTCCAGTACTCCTTCGCCGCGCACCGCGCCGTCGTCGAGGTCGACACCGAGCTCGGCCTGGTCAAGGTGATCGAGCTGGCCTGCGCCCAGGACGTCGGCAAGGCGCTCAACCCGCTGTCCGTCGTCGGCCAGATCCAGGGCGGCACCACCCAGGGCCTGGGCGTGGCGGTGATGGAGGAGATCATCGTCGACCCGAAGACGGCGAAGGTCAGGAACCCCTCCTTCACGGACTACCTGATCCCCACGATCCTCGACACGCCGACCATCCCCGTCGACGTGCTCGAACTCGCCGACGACCACGCGCCGTACGGGCTGCGTGGCATCGGCGAGGCTCCCACCCTGTCGTCGACCCCGGCCGTCCTCGCGGCGATCCGGAACGCGACGGGCCTGGAGCTGAACAGGACGCCGGTACGGCCCGAACACCTGACCGGCACGGCGTAGCACATCTCTCCGGGCGGCACGGGAACGTCACATTCCGACGTGCCGCCCGGAGCAACCAGCTCGTTCGTCTCGGGCCGTCCCCCGGGTCGTGCGGCCGCAGCACCTTCCCAAATCCCGCACCACTCACAGCAGTTCGCGGGTGCCCCTTTGAACCTTGGGAGTAGGCCCACATGACCCAGCAGTCACTGGAGCCGCAGACCGTCTCGGAGGACGCGGGCGAAGGAACCCGCGTCCCCGCCGGACGGTCGTGGCTCGACCGGTACTTCCACATATCCCGGAGAGGATCCACCGTTCCGCGCGAGGTCCGCGGCGGCGTCACCACCTTCATGGCGATGGCGTACATCCTCCTGCTCAACCCCCTGATCCTGTCCGGCAAGGACGTGGCGGGGGACACGCTCGACCAGAAGGCCCTGATCACCGCCACCGCGTTCGCGGCGGCCCTCTCCACCCTGCTGATGGGCTTCGTCGGCAAGGTCCCGCTGGCCCTCGCCGCCGGCCTGTCCGTCTCGGGCGTGCTGTCCTCGCAGGTCGCCCCGCAGATGACGTGGCCGCAGGCCATGGGCATGTGCGTGATGTACGGCGTGGTCATCATGCTGCTGGTCGTCACCGGACTGCGCGAGATGATCATGAACGCGATCCCGCTCGCGCTCAAGCACGGCATCACGATGGGCATCGGCCTGTTCATCGCCCTCATCGGCTTCTACAAGGCCGGCTTCGTGCACCAGGGCAAGGCCACCCCGGTCACCCTCGGCCCGGCGGGCGAACTCGCGGGCTGGCCGGTGCTGTTGTTCGCCGGCACCCTGTTGCTGATCTTCATGCTGCAGGCCCGCAACATCCCCGGCGCCATCCTCGTCGGCATCGTCAGCGGCACGATCGTGGCCGCGATCCTCAACGCGGCCGGCGTCGTCGACCCCCGGCAGTGGGCCAACGGCGCCCCCGAACTGCACGGCAGCGCCGTGTCGATGCCCGACTTCTCGCTCATGGGGCACGTCGAGTTCGGCGGCTGGGGCAAGGTCGGCGCGATGACCGTCGGCATGATCGTCTTCACCCTGGTGCTCGCCGGGTTCTTCGACGCGATGGCCACCATCATCGGCGTGGGCACCGAGGCCGAACTGGCCGACGACAAGGGCCGGATGCCGGGGCTGTCGAAGGCGCTGTTCATCGACGGCGCGGGCGGCGCGATCGGCGGGGTGGCCGGCGGCTCCGGGCAGACCGTCTTCATCGAGTCGGCGACCGGCGTCGGCGAGGGCGCCCGTACCGGACTGGCCTCGATGATCACCGGCCTGTTCTTCGCGGCCTGCCTCTTCTTCACCCCGCTGACGGCGATCGTCCCGCAGGAGGTCGCGTCCGCCGCCCTGGTGGTCATCGGCTCGATGATGCTGATGAACGCCCGGCACGTGGACTGGGCCGACCGCGCGACCGCGATCCCGGTCTTCCTGACCGTCGTCGTCATGCCGTTCACCTACAGCATCACCGCCGGTGTCGCCGCGGGCGTCATCTCCTACACCGCCATCAAGGCCGCCCAGGGCAAGGCCCGCGAGATCGGCGCCTTCATGTGGGGCCTGACGGCGATCTTCCTGGTGTACTTCGCGCTGAACCCGATCGAGAGCTGGATGGGCGTGCACTAGGCGCCCGAGGAAACCCGCTCTCGTCCACGCCCTCCACTCACCCCCTGAAGGAGACCGACAGATGCTGGACATCGCCGACGAGCTGAACCGGTGGGTCGAGCAGGGCCGCGACTTCGCCGTGGCCACCGTGGTGGCCGTCGGCGGCAGCGCCCCGCGCCAGCCGGGTGCCGCCCTCGCGGTGGACGGCGACGGCACGGCGATCGGCTCGGTCTCCGGCGGTTGCGTGGAGGGCGCCGTCTACGAGCTGTGCCGGCAGGCTCTGGACGACGGGGAAACCGTCCTGGAGCGCTTCGGATACAGCGACGAGGACGCCTTCGCCGTGGGCCTGACCTGCGGCGGCATCATCGACGTCCTCGTCAGCCCGGTGCGGGCCGGCGATCCCGGCCGCCCGGCGACCGCGTCCGCGCTGGCCGCCGCCGCGAGGGGGGAGGCGGCGGCGCTGGCGCGGATCGTGTCCGGGCCGCCCGAGCTGCTGGGCCGCGCCCTGGTGGTGCGGCCCGACGGCTCCCACGACGGCGGTCTCGGCGCCCATCCGGAGCTGGACCGTACGGTCGTGGGCGAGACGACGGCCTTCCTGGACGCCGGCCGGACCGGCACCCTGGAGATCGGAGAGCAGGGCTCTCGTTGCGGAGCACCGCTCACGATCCTCGTGGAGTCCTCCGTCCCCCCGCCCCGGATGATCGTCTTCGGTGCCATCGACTTCGCGTCGGCGCTGGTCCGCGTCGGCAAGTTCCTGAACTACCGCGTGACCGTGTGCGACGCCCGCCCGGTGTTCGCCACCCGCGCCCGCTTCCCGGAGGCCGACGAGATCGTCGTCGAGTGGCCCCACCGGTACCTTGAGCGCACGCGGGTCGACGGCCGTACCGTCCTGTGCGTGCTGACCCACGACGCCAAGTTCGACGTCCCCCTGCTGCAACTCGCGCTGCGCCTGCCGGTGGCCTACGTCGGCGCGATGGGCTCTCGCCGCACCCACCTCGACCGCAACGAGCGGCTGCGCGAGGTCGGCGTCACCGAGCTGGAGCTGGCCCGGCTGCGGTCGCCGATCGGCCTCGACCTCGGCGCCCGCACCCCGGAGGAGACGGCCCTGTCGATCGCCTCCGAGATCGTCGCCGAACGGCGCGGCGGCAGCGGCGTGTCCCTGACCGGCGCGCACACCCCGATCCACCACGACCCGACCGCGGCACCCACGCGCCGGATCGGCTCGGTGGCCTGAACTGCCGCACCCCACACGGCCGTCGGGGCCGTCAGCGCATCCTGCGCGGCCGTCACCGCATCCGCAGCAGCCGGTTCGCCGCCCGCCCGAACATCAGCCGCGCCGACTGTTCCAGCAACGGGTCGAAGAGGCCCGGCAGGAACCGGACCGCCAGTTCCTCCCGCCACACCACCCGGGCCCGCCCGCCAGGCCCCGGCCACACCTCGATCTCCGCCCAGCCCCGCACCACCCGGCCGCGCTTCTCCAGGCGGCAGATGCCCGGCTCCTCGTCGGTCGGCGGACGCCACACGGTGACCTCCATCCGGTCGTCGAAGGCGAGCGGGCCGAGCCCCGAGCGGGCCACGAAGACCGTGCCCTCACCCGTCGGTGCCGGCGTGAGCACCGAGACCCGGGTCAGCGGGACCACCTCGCCGTGCCGGGGCCAGTCGGTGAGGCGGCGCCAGGCCTCGGGCGGGGAGAGCGGCGCCGTGCGTTCGAGCAGGAAGTTGACCACGTGCCGATCGTAGGGAATCCGGGCTGCTCACAGCGCACTTGGTGGGCGCGTCACGCACTTGGCCCAGCGCGCGGGCCACGAGGAGTCGTGGACGCTCAGCCGTACACCGGCACGAGCACCCCCACCAGCAGCAGCGACAGGGCGACCTCGATCGCTCCGACCACCGGCACCGGCACCCGGCCCAGCGCCGGCACGACCAGGGTCCGCAGCAGACAGAGCGCGAAGAAGGCGGCGACCCAGGGGGACAGGAAGCACGCCACGACCAGCGCCCCCACGTGGTACGCCCGCGAGGCCCGCAGGTACGTGCGGCTGTCGCGCTCGCGGATCATGGTCTTGACGTGGAACACCGTCCCGGCGAAGTAGAGCAGGCAGACCAGGGCCGGCCGCCAGGCCTGCCCCGCCGTGCCGCCGCCGAGCAGCACGGCCACCGGCAGCATCCCGCAGGCCGGCACCACCGCGGCCAGTCCGTTGACCAGGGCCCGCTCCCGGTTGTGCCGGGCGTACCAGCAGTTGACGGCCAGGAACGGCAGCGCGCAGGCCGCGGCGAGGAGCAGCCAGGACGCGTGCACAAGGAGCGCCACGGCGAGCGGCAGCAGGGCGGCGGCGAAGGTCAGGGCAGGCCGGATGTGCCGTGCGGCGGCTTTCGGATTGCGCGAGAGGCGGTCGAGCCGCAGCCACTGCTGGAGATGGTACGCGGCGAGGTAGCCGAGCAGCCACGCGGGCAGCAGGACGGCGTCCCAGGGCGTCGGCGTGGCGATCAGCATGCCCGCGAGGAACGGCGACACCAGCATCGCCCAGGCGCCGTGCTGCTGCGGAAGCCAGCGCCGTACGGCACGAGAAGCCATGCTGTCCATCCCCTTCCCGGCCGTACGGACGTGGCTCCCTCAGCCTGTCACCGCGCGGCGGCGGCACCCGGGTGCGTTGGTCCCCTTCCGCCGGGACCAAGGTCCTTCTCGCCCCCCGTCCGGACAAGACGGGGGCCCGGAGAGGCGTCCGGGGCGCCCGGGCATACTGGCGCGATGCCGTCCGTCCGAGAGCCCCGGTCACCGGGCCCCGTCCCGCCGGAACCCGTCACCGCGGACGCGCCGGGCGAGATACCGCGTCCCCTGCTCACCCAGTCCTGGCTCGACCTGACCTTCCTGCACTGGGCCGCCGACCCGGCCGACGTCGCCGGACTCCTGCCTCCGGGCACGGTCCCCGACACCCTGGACGGGGTCACCTACGTCGGCCTGGTCGCGTTCCGGATGCACCGCGTGGGCTGGCTGCACCTGCCCGGCGTCCCCTACCTGGGCACCTTCCCGGAGACCAACGTCCGGCTGTACTCGGTGGACCGGCACGGGCGGCGCGGGGTGGTGTTCCGCTCGCTCGACGCCTCCCGGCTGATCCCGGTGGCGGTGGGACGGCTCGGCTTCCGGATGCCGTACCTGTGGTCCCGCATGGCCGTGCGGAGGACGGCGGGCCCGGACGGCGACACCGTCACCTACACCAGCTCCCGCCGCCTGCCGGGCCCGCGCGGCGCGCACAGCCGGATCACCGTACGGGTGGGCGAGCACATCGCCCGGCCGACGGAGCTGGAGCACTTCCTGACCGCCCGCTGGGGCATGCACGCGGCGTTCTTCGGCCGGCCGACGTACCTGCGCAACGCGCACCCCCGCTGGACCCTGCACCGGGCCGAGCTGCTCGAGTGCGAGGAGGACCTGGTGGCCGCCGCCGGTCTTCCCGCGCCGGTGGGCGAGCCGGTGAGCGTCCTGTACTCCCCGGGCGTCCCGGCCCGCTTCGGCCGCCTGTCCCGCCCCGCCGGCATCCCCACGCCCTAGGCGTCCTGCCCCGTCGGCAACCCCACGGCCCAGGCCCGCTGCCCCGGAAATCCGGGCGGACGGCGGCCCCGCATCCGCTGACCAGCTCTTGGACAGTGCCGATATCCATTACCCCCGGGATACGGCCTTGTGTACGAATTGGTGCACTCTGCCTGGCGGTGGGCGAGGCTCCGGCGGACGATGGTGGTGCTGACCGGAACCAATCTCCAAGGGGGCCGACATGGCTGTGGAAATCCCTCCCCTGGTGAAACCCTCCAGGCTCAGAAGTCGCGGGGGCCTGCTGGGCGAATGCCTATCGGAGTTCCTCGGGACGTTCGTCCTCATCTCCTTCGGATGCGGTGTGGTCGCCATGGCGGTCGCGGCACTGCCCGGATCCGGCCGAACCTCGGGACCCACCACGATCTTCGTCGGGGTGGGGGACTGGCTCCTCATCACCTGGGGCTGGGCCATGGCGGTCGTCTTCGGCATCTACGTCGCCGGCGGCGTCAGCGGCGCCCACCTCAACCCGGCCGTGACCCTGGCCTTCGCGGTGCGCCGCAAGTTCGCCTGGGCCAAGGTCCTGCCCTACTGGGGGTCCCAGCTCGTCGGGGCGTTCACCGGGGCGGCGCTGGTCTACGGCGTCTACCACAACGCGATCGGCGCCTTCGACGGCGCCATGAAGGGCCCGAAGACCAACGGCCACACACTGGCCTCGTTCTCGATCTTCGGCACGTTCCCGGCGCCGTACTTCCACGGCGGGATCTGGGGGCCACTCATCGACCAGATCGTCGGTACCGCCTTCCTGGTGATGCTGGTCGTCGCCCTGATCGATATGCGCAACACGGCGGTGCAGGCGAACCTCGGACCACTGCTGATCGGCTTCGTGGTGGCCGCCATCGGCATGTCCTTCGGCGCGAACGCGGGGTACGCCATCAACCCGGCCCGTGACTTCGGCCCCCGCCTGTTCACCTGGATCGCGGGATGGAAGGAGCTGGCTTTGCCGGGTTCCTTGTCGGGTGCCTTCAGCGCCTATTGGTGGATCCCGATCGTCGGGCCGCTGATCGGCGGCGTCATCGGTGTGCTGGTCTACGACCTGTTCATCGGGGACGTCCTGAACGTGCGCGACAAGATGGGCGAACTGCCCGAGCCGGGCCGGACGCGTCCGGTGGTGGAGGAGTAGACCGGAGGACACGCGGTCGGGCACCGCGCTTCCCGAGCCCGGCGCCCGACCGCCTAGAGCCAGTCCCGGCGCTTGAAGATCACGTACAGGCCGCCGCAGATGACCCCCATCAGCCCGATGGCGAAGGGATATCCGAAGCTCCAGCTCAGCTCGGGCATGTGGCGGAAGTTCATGCCGTAGATGGTGCCGACGAGGGTGGGCGCGAACAGGATCGCCGCCCACGAGGAGATGCGCTTGATCTCCTCGTTCTGCTCGAACCCCGCCTCCGCCAGGGCCCGCATCTCCGCGTTCTGCTGCTGGGTCACCAAGGTCGCGTTGACGGTGAGGATCTCGGTGAGGGCCTGCCGGAAACCGTCGACCCGCTCGCTCGTGTGGGTGACGTGGTCGGCGACGTCCCGCAGATAGCGCTGGAGCTCCTCGTCGGTCTCGTACTTGGCGAAGCCCGCCATCAGACCGTGCAGCATGCCCACCAGGGGACGGGTGGCGCGCTGGAACTCGACCATCTCCCGGGAGAGTTCGTAGATCCGGCGGGAGACCTCGGGATCGCCGCGGAAGACCTCGGTCTCGATCTCGTCGACGTCGTTCTGCACACCGGCGACCACTGGGGCGTACCCGTCGACCACCGCGTCGAGTATGGCGTACAGGACCGCTTCCGGTCCGAGCCGCAGCAGCTCCGGCGACTGCTCCATGCGGTGGCGCACCGCGGACAGGTCGGGGGCCGCGCCGTGCCGCACCGTGATCACGAAGTCGGGGCCGACGAAGACGTGCAGCTCGCCGAAGTCGACCTCCTCGGGGGCGTCCAGATAGCGGGCCGCCCGCAGCACGACGAACAGCGTGTCGCCGTAGCGTTCCAGTTTCGGCCGCTGGTGGGCCTCCATCGCGTCCTCGACCGACAGCGGATGGAGGTCGAACTCGGCAGCCAGGGAGAGCAGTTCGCTCTCGGTGGGGCGGGCCAGACCGATCCAGGCCATCCCGGACCGCGCCTCGCGCAGCTCCCGGAACGTTTCGGCGAGGGTGGCCGGCGAGGAGACGCGGACGCCGTCGCGGTACAGGGCCGCCTGGACGACGCTGGCGACCTCGGCCGTCTCCGGGGTCGCGGACGCGGACGAGGGGGCTGCGGTCTCGGCGGGCGGGGGCTGCGGAGTCGTCAGGGCGCGGCGCAAGACGGACTTCACGGAGTTCCTGGGGGCCGGACGGGCGCGTCGCTCGGACATGCGGCTGCCTCCCGGGTCGAACTGCGGCTGCGTGATCCCGGGCAGGATATACGGGGCAAACGACGCCCGGGTGGCGGACGCCCCCGGATTCGGTGAGCGTCGCGGACAGATCCTGTCCGCAAGCCGGACTAGCGTGCCCGACATGACCAGGACAACCCCCGCCCGCACGCGGCGCGCCCCGAGGGCGAGCGCCGCCGATGCCCCCGTGCTCGGTCCCCGCGCCCTGAACCGTGCGACCCTCGACCGGCAGCTGCTCCTGCGCCGGGCCCCGCTGACCGTGGCGGCCGCCGTCGGCCATCTCCTGGGGCTCCAGGCGCAGAACGTGAAACCGCCGTACTACGCGCTCGCCGCTCGCCTCGACGGCTTCGCTCCCGAGCACCTCTCGGAGCCGATGGCCGCCCGCGAGATCGTCCGTATCGTCACGATGCGCTCGACCATCCACACCCACACCGCCGACGACTGCCTCACCCTGCGCCCGCTGGTGCAGCCCGCCCGTGACCGCGAACTCACCCAGTTCCGCAAGGGCCTCGTGGGCGTGGACCTCGGCCGCCTCGCCGCGCTGGCCCGCGACCTCGTCGAGGCCGCGCCCCGCACCATGAAGGAGCTGCGCGAGGCGCTGGCCGCCGAGTGGCCCGAGGCCGACCCGCAGGCCCTCGGCGTCGCCGCCCGCTGCGCACTGCCCCTCGTCCAGGTCACCCCGCGGGGCCTGTGGGGCAGCAGCGGGCAGGTCGCCCTCACCACCGCCGAGCACTGGCTGGGCCGTCCCGCCGGGGAGGCGCCCGCGCCCGACGCCGTGATCCGGCGCTACCTCGCCGCCTTCGGCCCCGCCTCCGTCAAGGACATGCAGACCTGGGCCGGCCTGACCCGGCTGCGGGACGCCTTCGAACGGCTCCGCCCCGAGCTGCTCACCTTCCGCGACGCCGCCGGCACCGAGCTTTTCGACCTGCCCGACGCCCCGCGCCCCGACCCCGACACCCCGGCCCCTCCCCGGTTCCTGCCCGAGTTCGACAACCTGCTCCTCTCGCACGCCGACCGCACCCGCGTCGTACCGCCCGAGTACCGGGGCCGCAGCTGGGTCGGCAACACGGCCCACCGCACCTTCCTCGTCGACGGCTTCCTCGCCGGGGTGTGGAAGCCGGAGCGGGACGCCCTCGTGATCGAGCCCTTCGGCCGGCTCACCAGGGCCCAGCGGGCGGACCTGGCCGACGAGGCCCGCGCGGATGCTGGCGACCCTGCACCCGGCAACGCCGTACGACATCCGCTTCGACACGGTGATCCGGTAGCCCTCCGTCCGCTCGGGGGAACAAGGCCCCGCCGTCCCCTCTAGAGTCGGGCCATGGAACTGCGGCAGCTCACCTACTTCGTCACCGTCGCCGAGGAGCTGCACTTCGGGCGGGCGGCCGAGCGGCTGCACATCGTGCAGTCCGCGGTGAGCATGCAGATACAGCGCCTGGAGCGGGAGCTGGGCGCCGAGCTGTTCGACCGCACTCCGCGCCGGGTGCGGCTGACGGCGGCGGGGGAGCGGCTGCTGCCCAGGGCACGGGAGGTGCTGGCCGCCGCGGACCGGGCCCGCGGGGCCGTCGCCCCGCCTCCGGGGCTCAGGATCGGCACCAGTACGGGCATGGGCGCCCACCTGGACCGGGTGCTCGCCGCGTTCGCCCGCCACGCGCCGCAGGTACCGGTGGAGCTGTTCTCGCTCCCGGCCACCGAGCGACTGGCCCGGGTCGCCGGAGGGCAGTTGCACGCCGCGTTCGTACGGTCCGTCGACCCCGTCCCCGGCGTCCGCGTGCTGCCGCTGTGGCCCGACCCCCTGGTGGCGGCCCTGCCCGCCTCCCATCCGCTCGCCGGCCGGACGGAGATCGACCTCGGGGAACTCGCCGAGCTGCCGCTGAGCCTGACGGAGCGGCGCAACAACCCCGCCCTGGTCGACCTGGTCGTCGGCGCCTGCCACGAGGCCGGCTTCCAGCCGCTGCCCGGCCCGGCGAACGGCTCCCTCCAGGACACCCTCGCCACCATCGGCAGCCGCCCCGGCTGGACGGTCGTCTACGCCTCCCACGCCCGCGTGCTGCACAGCCCGCGGGTGGCCTTCGTCCCTTTCCGCGCCCCGGGCCTTGCCCTGTCGACGGGCCTGGCCGTGCCCGTCTCCTCGCCCGTCCCGCACCTGGACACCCTGCTCCTGGCCTGCGGCGATCACGAGAGCTGATCGCTGCGTTCGCCATGTGGCCCTTGGTCGCGAAGGCCCGGCGCGATGGACTGGACCCACCCGAAGGAACACGCACCACAAGGGAGTTCAGTCATGCCGATCGTCACCGTCCAGCAGGGCCCGCGCGACCCCGAGCTCAAGCGGGAGCTCGTCCGGCGCGTCACCGACGCCTTCGTCGACGCCTACCGGATCCCGCCGGAGACCGTTCAGGTCTGGATCCACGAGGTCCCGGCGGACAGCTGGGGCGCCGCGGGCACGCTCACCGCGGACAAGTAGCGCGCCCATGGATAGGGGGCGCTGCGAGCTGCTCGTGGTAGCTCGCAACGCCCCCTGGTCACTCACCTGAGGGGTGCTCAGGAGATCTTCTGGGGCTAGGAGTTCACCTGCGCCGTCACCAGGCTGGAGAAGGTGGTCAGCCGGGTGTAGACACCCGGGTAACCCGCCTCGGCGCAGCCGTTGCCCCAAGAAGTGATCCCTGCCAGGACGCCCCCGATGAGCAGGGGACCGCCGCTGTCGCCCTGGCAGGTGTCTGTGCCGCCGGAGGTGTATCCGGCGCAAACCATGTCGGACTGCACGAAGTCCGAACCGTAGGAGCTCTTGCAGCCGGCGTCGGACACGACCGGGACGGTCGCGGTCCGCAGCTGGTTGGACGAGCTGCCGTTCTCCGACGTGGTGCCCCAGCCGAGGATCCGGGCGGTGGTGCCGGCCGCGTACACCGAGGTGTCGGAGGAGGAGACGTACTTCGCCGTGGTGTACGGCATCGACGTCGAAAGCGTGAGGACGGCGACGTCGTCGCCGTTGGTGGCGTCCGTGTAGGACGGGTTGATCCAGATCTTGCTGACCCGGCTGACCGTGCCGTTGGTACCGCTCAGGTAGGTGCGGCCGCCGACGACCCGGACGCTGCTCGTGGTCTCGCCGACCATGCAGTGCGCCGCGGTGACCACCTTGGTCGCGGACACCAGGGTGCCGCCGCAGAACTGGTTCTGCGAGGCGTCCGTGATCTGCATCATGAACGGGTAGGCGGTCGTCGTGGTCGTGGTACCGCCGACGATGGGCTGGGGGGCGGCGACAGCGGTGGGGGCGCTGATCAGTGCCGTCGTTGCGGCCGCAGCGGCCGCCGCCACCACGGCGGCGGTCTTTCTTGCGCGGTCGATCCCGAACATGAGTCTCCTCAGTGGGCGTTGCCGGTGGGGTTCGCGCGGGTGCTGTGGGGGGTGCTGCACGGGGGTCGCGGGACCGACCCCCGTATGCCCGGGCGAGCGGCACGTCCCAAAAACTAGGACCCGGCGCACCCTCGTCCCAATGAGGGAACCCCCTAGCGGGAGTTGGGCAGGGAAAACCCTCGGTCGCCGCTCAGTAAACCGGGACGAACCTCACTTCGTACGGCGCCCCGCCGCCAGTCGGACGATATCCACCCGGGAGCGGATGCCGAGCTTGCGATAGACCCTGGTGAGGGTGGCCTCGACCGTCTTGACGCTGATGAACAGACGCGCGGCGATCTCGCGGTTGGTCGCGCCCTCCATGACGAGCGCGGCGACCTGACGCTCCATCGAGGCGAGGCCCTCCAGGCCCTCTGACGCGGGAGCGGGCGGATTCGGTTCCCCCCGGCCCGCGACCGCCGCCGCCTCGGCCTGGCGCAGCCACGGCAGCGCCCGGCAGCGGCGGAAGAGCCGGGCCGCCTCGTCGTACGACGTCGGGCCGGGCCGGCCCCGGTGCAGGCCGGCGAGCGCGAACGCGGCGCGGGCCTCCTCCAGGCCGTAGCCCAGCCGGGCCAGCCGGTCCTGAGCCGACGTCAGCTGGGCGACGGCGGCCTCCTGGTCGCCTCGCGCGGCACGCACCAGCGCCTCGGCCCGGTCCAGCACGGCGAGCATGCTCTCGCGGCCCAGCCGCAGCGCGTGCGCGCGGGTCTCGTCGACGACCCGCTGCGCCTCGTCGAGCTCCCCGATGCGCACGAGGGCCTCGGCGAGGTCACCGTGCCAGCGGCCGCGGGCCGGGTCGGTGATGCCGAAACCGTTCTCCAACTCCCGCACCCGGCGCAGGGAGGCCACCGCCCCCTCCGCGTCGCCCGCCACCAGCTGGGCCTGTCCGAGCGCGGTCAGACCCCGCGAGATGTACATCTGGTCCCCGGCCTGCTCGGCGAGTTCCACCGCCTCCCGCCCCAGCTCCAGCGCCCGCTGCACGTCCCCGCCGGCGGCCTCCGCGAGGGAGGCGAGCACGGCGGAGGGCATCTCGCCGATCCCGGAGTCGCGGGCCAGCCGCATGCTCTCGCGGGCCAGGTCGAGGGCCCGCCCGCAGTTCCCGGAGCGCAGTTCGGTGTCGGCGAGCAGGCGCACGAAGTGCACCTCACTCTCGACCATGCCGCGCCGGCGCACCTCGCGCAGCAGCCCGCTGACGGTGGCCCGGGCGTCGGGCAGCTCGTCGCTCATGATCAGCCAGCGGTAGCGGGCCATGCCGGCGCCGTTGTGATGGCAGGTCACCTGCGGGTCCTGCGGCTCCATCAGGGCACGCTTGATGGTCTCGGGGGCGGCCGGGTGGCCCATCAGGGCCTCGGTCTGCGCCTGGAAGGACAGCGCGAGGAGCTCGGTGCGCCGGTCGCCGGCCCGGGCCGCCAGCTCCGCAGCGTGCGCGGCCTCCTCGCGGCCCTTGGCGAAGTCGCCCTCGACCACCAGGCCCCGCCAGGCCAGCTGGTAGTGGACCAGGGCGAGCAGCCGGGGGTCGTCGCCGGCGTCGGCGAGCACCTGCGGGTAGACGGTGTCGACCTCGCCGAGCGCCTGCCCCGCCGCCTCGATGACCACCATCCAGGCCCGCACCCGGTCCTCGGGCGAGGTGGCGCGGGTCAGCACCTCGCGGGCGATGTCCCGGGCGAGGTCCACCTCGCCCGCGGTGATCGCGTCCTCGGCGGCCTGCAGCCGGCGCTGGTCCGGTGCGGGCTCGTCGTCGGCCGGGGTGTGCAGGGCGGCGAGCAGGCCCAGCGAGGCGGCCGCCGACGGGGCGCCGCGGTCCCGGGCCAGGGCGGCGGCCTCGGCGAGCCGGGCCGCGGCCTCCGGGTCGGTGCCGGTGGTCGCCAGCGCCAGGTGCCGGGCCCGCTCGATCGGGTCTGAGGCCGCCGTGGACAACGCCGCGTGCACCGCGCGCCGCTCCTGCGCGGGGGCCTCCGCGTACAGCGCGGCCGAGATCAGCGGGTGCGCGAAGCGGACGGCGGGGCCCTCCGGGTCCGTCGCCAGCAGGCCCAGCTCGGCGGCCCGGGCGGTCTCGGCCTCGGCGTTCTCGCGGCCGGCCGCGTGCAGCAGGGCCAGGGTCGGGCGGGCGCCGGCGCTGGCGACGAGGAGGGTGCGGCGGGCCTCGTCGGACAGGGCCTCCAGGCGGTTGAGGACGAGGGTGCGCAGCGAGGTCGGCACCGGCAGGGGCTCACCGGGCCGGGGCGGTGTCGGGTTCTCGGCCAGGGCGCGGCCCAGTTCGAGCGCGAAGAGGGGGTTGCCGCCGCTGGTGCGGTGGATGTCGCGGACCGTGGAGCGGGGCAGGCCGGTGTAGCCGCGGTGGTCCAGCAGCGCGGAGACCTGGGCGCGGGAGAGCGCGCCGAGCCGGACGGCGAGGGTGTCCGGCGGCGAGGAGCGCAGATGGCGGTCGTACTCCTGGCCCTCCGTGCGCACCGCGCTCAGCAGCTGGACGCGGGTGCCGCCGAGGCGGCGGGCGGCGAAGCCGAGGAGTTCGGCGCTCGCGGAGTCCAGCCACTGCAGGTCGTCGGCGACGACCAGGACGGGGCCGTCGGCGGCCAGGGCGCGCAGGGCGGAGAGCACCGCCAGGCGCAGGGCGAGGCCGTCGCGCTGGAGGGTGGACTCGCCGCCGCCGAGCGCCGATTCCAGGGCCGTGCGCTGGGCCGCGGGCAGCTTGTCGGACACGTCGTCGAGGACCAGGCCGAGGAGGTCGGCCAGGGCCAGGAACGGGAGATGGGATTCGGACTCGGTCGCCGAGCAGCGCAACACGGTGCCGGCCGATGTCCCATATTCGGATGCCAATGCCCGCAGGACGGTGGACTTTCCTATTCCGGCGGGGCCGTGGAGCAGTACGCTGCCGCCGCGCGCGAGCTGCTCCCGCGCCGCGGCGACCAGCTCGTCCCGGCCGATGACCAGGTCGGGGCGGCCTCTGGCAGGCTCCTTGAAGTCCCGTCGCACGGTCACCGCTCCCCTCCGTGTGTCGTGTCCGAGCCAAATTCTAGGCAACGACTGATTGGAATTCGGACGGACGAGGTGGTGAGGGATATAACAATGGCGCAGCAGAGCGAAATTCAAGGCGCCCTCGAATGAATAGCCGACCCGCTCGGGGCGCCCCGGTCCGCCGGACGGACCCTACGGCAACAGCCCCGCCCGGCGCGCCGCGGCGACCGCCTCACCCCGCGTGTGCGCGCCCAGTTTGCGCATCGCCGACCGCAGATAGCTCTTGACCGTCTCCGGCCTCAGCCCCAGCCGCTCCGACGCGCCGGCGTTCGTCGCCCCGGCCGCCAGACAGGTCAGCACGTCCAGCTCGCGCGGTGCCAGGCGCACCTCGCTCCGGGCGGGCTCCGGGGTCAGCAGCCTGCAGGCGTCGAGGAGGTCGGCCCGCAGCACAGGGTCCGCGATCCGCGGCGCCAGCGCCCGCAGGACCGCGTGCGCCTCCCGCACCTGCTCCCACACGGCGCCCGGCGCCCGCTCCCGCACCGGTTCACTGCCGGCGGCCGCCGCGAGCAGCCCCCTGACCTCGTCGCGCACGACCAGCGCCTGCTCCACGTCCCGCGCCGCCTCCATCGCCGCGCCCAGCGTGCGGTCGCCGAGCGGCTCGGCGGTGCGCAGGGCGCCGTAGAGCACACCGCGCACCCGGCGACGTACCACCACCGGCACCGCCAGGATCGAGCGCAGCCCCTCGGTGGCGACCGGGATGTCGTACTCGTGGCTGATCTGCTTCGCCGAGGAGTAGTCGGTCACCGCGCACGGCCGCGCGAGCGCGACCGCCCGGCCGCCGAGGCCGTTGCCCGAGGTCACCGGGAGCCCGCTGAGCGCGGCCGTGCTGTTGCCGCTCAGTTCGCTGATGCGCACCCGCCGACGGCCCGGCTCCACCAGGCCCCCGAAGGCGACCGGCAGTCCGGTCGCGCGCCGCAGTCGTACCAGCGCGTTGCGTATCTCGACCGCCCCGGCCGCGTCTGCTGTCACCTGCTCGCCCTTTCCTGCAGCCTGGGGTCCCTGTCCCGGGGGCCCCGGTCCCACGACGCACCCCCGTTCGGGGGTGGTGAGACCTGCATCACGGATTACACGATGGCAGAGAGCCGCCCGGCAATGGTCCGGTATCGAGGAGGAGCGAGATGACGACCGCGACGGAGGCCTTTCGTAGCGCGCGGGACTTTCTGCTGGAACACCGCGAGGACTACGCCAAGGCGTACGAGGGTTTCGGCTGGCCCCGGCCCGAGCGCTTCAACTGGGCGCTCGACTGGTTCGACGTCATCGCCGAGGGCAACGACCGGACCGCGCTGCACATCGTCGAGGAGGACGGCAGCGAGGTGCGTGTCTCCTTCGCGGAGATGTCCGCCCGCTCCGACCGCGTCGCGAACTGGCTGCGCGACCGGGGTGTCCAGCCCGAGGACCGCATTCTGGTCATGCTCGGCAACCAGACCGAGCTGTGGGAGACCGCCCTGGCGGCGATGAAGCTGCGGGCCGTCGTCATCCCGGCGACCCCGCTGCTCGGCCCCGCCGACCTGCGCGACCGCGTCGACCGGGGCCGCGTGAAGCACGTGATCGTCCGGGCCGAGGACACCGCCAAGTTCGGCGACGTGCCCGGCACCTACACCCGCATCTCCGTCGGCGGCCTGCCCGAGGAGGGCTGGGAGCCCTACGAGGACGCGTACGCGGCCCCCGCCGAGTTCCTCCCCGACGGGCCCACCCTCGCCGACGACCCGCTGATGCTGTACTTCACCTCCGGCACCACCGCCCGCCCCAAGCTGGTCGAGCACACCCACACCTCGTACCCGATCGGCCACCTGGCGACCATGTACTGGATCGGCCTCAAGCCGGGCGACGTGCACCTGAACATCTCCTCGCCCGGCTGGGCCAAGCACGCCTGGTCCAACCTCTTCGCGCCCTGGAACGCCGAGGCGACCGTCTTCATCCACAACTACACGCGCTTCGACGCGGCCCGGCTGATGGCCGAGATGGACCGCGCGGGCGTGACCACCTTCTGCGCCCCGCCGACCGTGTGGCGCATGCTCATCCAGGCCGACCTCACCCAGCTGCGGAACAGGCCGCGCGAGGCGGTGGCGGCGGGCGAGCCCCTGAACCCCGAGGTCATCGAGCAGGTCCGCCGCTCCTGGGGCGTCACCATCCGGGACGGCTTCGGGCAGACCGAGACGGCCGTGCAGGTCTCCAACAGCCCCGGGCAGCGGCTCAAGACCGGCTCCATGGGCCGGCCGAGCCCCGGCTACAAGGTCGAACTGCTCGACCCGGTCTCCGGCGCCCCCGGCGCCACCGAGGGCGAGATCTGCCTCGACCTGTCGGCCCGGCCCGTCGGCCTGATGACCGGCTACCACGGCGACCCGGACCGTACGGCGGAGGCGATGGCCGGCGGCTACTACCGCACCGGCGACATCGGCTCCCGCGACGAGGACGGCTACATCACGTACGTCGGTCGCGCCGACGACGTCTTCAAGGCCTCCGACTACAAGATCAGCCCCTTCGAGCTGGAGAGCGCCCTGCTGGAGCACGAGGCGGTCGCCGAGGCGGCCGTCGTGCCCGCCCCGGACGAGGTGCGCCTCGCCGTGCCCAAGGCGTACGTCGTGCTCGCCGAGGGCTGGCAGCCCGGGCCCGACACCGCCAAGGTGCTCTTCGAGCACTCCCGCGAGGTCCTGGCGCCGTACAAGCGCATCCGCCGCCTGGAGTTCGCGCCGCTGCCCAAGACCGTCTCCGGCAAGATCCGCCGCATCGAGCTGCGCGAAGCCACCGCCGCAGGCTCGTCGGCCGAGTACCGCGAGGAGGACTTCCGGTGACGCAACCGTCGTACAGCCACGGCACGAGCACCACCACGCTGCTCGGCGACACCATCGGCGCCAACCTGGACCGGGCCGTCGCCGCCTGGCCGGACCGCGAGGCCCTCGTCGACGTGCCCTCCGGGCGGCGCTGGACCTACGCGCAGTTCGCCGCGGACGTCGACCGGCTGGCGCAGGCGCTGCTCGCGAGCGGGGTCGCCAAGGGCGACCGGGTCGGGATCTGGGCGGTCAACTGCCCCGAGTGGGTACTGGTGCAGTACGCCACCGCCCGCATCGGCGCGATCATGGTGAACATCAACCCGGCCTACCGCACCCACGAGGTGGAGTACGTCCTCAAGCAGGCCGGCATCTCGCTGCTCTTCGCCTCCCTCAGCCACAAGAGCAGCGACTACCGGGCGATGGTCGGCGAAGTGCGCGGCCGCTGCCCGGAGTTGCGGGAGGCCGTGTTCATCGGCGACCCGGGCTGGGAGGCGCTGCTCGCCCGTGCGCCCCAGGCACCGGTGCCGTATCCGGAGCTGTCCTGCGACGAGCCGATCAACATCCAGTACACCTCGGGCACGACGGGCTTCCCCAAGGGGGCCACCCTCTCCCACCACAACATCCTCAACAACGGTTACTTCGTGGGGGAGATGATCTCCTACAGCGAGCAGGACCGGGTGTGCATCCCGGTGCCCTTCTACCACTGCTTCGGCATGGTCATGGGCAACCTCGCCGCCACCTCGCACGGCGCCTGCATGGTCATCCCGGCCCCGTCCTTCGACCCGAAGGCCACGCTGGAGGCAGTCCAGCGCGAGCACTGCACCTCGCTGTACGGCGTACCGACCATGTTCATCGCGGAGTTGAACCTGCCCGACTTCGCCTCCTACGACCTCTCCTCGCTGCGCACCGGGATCATGGCGGGCTCGCCCTGCCCGGTGGAGGTGATGAAGCGGGTGGTCACCGAGATGAACATGGCGGAGGTGTCGATCTGCTACGGCATGACGGAGACCTCGCCCGTCTCCACCCAGACCCGGCGCGAGGACGACCTGGAACACCGCACGGGCACCGTCGGCCGCGTCCTGCCGCACCTGGAGGTGAAGGTCGTCGACCCGGCCACCGGGATCACCCGGCCCCGGGGCAGCGCGGGCGAGCTGTGCACCCGCGGCTACAGCGTGATGCTCGGCTACTGGAACGAGCCCGAGAAGACCGCCGAGGCCGTCGACCCCGGCCGCTGGATGCACACCGGCGACCTGGCGGTGATGCGCGAGGACGGGTACGTCGAGATCGTCGGCCGTATCAAGGACATGATCATCCGGGGCGGGGAGAACATCTACCCGCGTGAGATCGAGGAGTTCCTCTACGGCCACCCCGGGATCCAGGACGTCCAGGTCGTCGGCGTCCCGCACGAGAAGTACGGCGAGGAGGTCCTGGCCTGCGTCATCCCGAAGGACGCGGCCGACCCGCTCACCCTGGAGGACCTGCGCGCCTTCTGCGAGGGGAGGCTGGCGCACTACAAGATCCCCAGCCGGCTCCGGATCCTCGAGTCCTTCCCCATGACGGTCTCGGGCAAGGTCCGCAAAGTCGAGCTCAGGGAGACATACGCCGGGGACTGAAGCGCCCCGAAAGGGGCGCGGGGAACTGCGCGACCGACCCCCACCGGCCCGCAGTTCCCCACCGGCCGCGGTTCTTCACGGTCCGGCGTCCAGTTCGTCCGCCAGGCTGTTGACCGGCTGCGCGGTCCCGGTGACGTCGAGGACGAAGAGAGGGACACCCAGGTCGTCGGCGCGGGCGCGGGCGTCGCCCGCGTACCCGGCGAGGGAGAAGTAGACACAGCCCGCCGACTCCGTCATGGCCGTCAGCCACAGGCACTCCACGTCCCGCAGCGAGGCCGGGCGCACCGCCGGGTCGACCTGGGCCAGCAGCCCGCGCGCGGCGAGGCCGACACCCGACGGCGGCCGTTGGTCGGCTCGGCGGAGGTCCCGGTAGCCGAGCCGGCGCAGATACAGCGCGGCCGCCAGCACCGCGTCCCGCGCGGTGCGGATCGTGACGGGCGGCAAGGCCGGCCGCCGCTCCGCCGGGCCGGCCGCCCTCGTGCCGTCGCCCTCCTCCGCGGCGCTCCCGCCGGTCACCGGCACCCGCAGCACGGTCCCGCAGGCGCAGCCCACTTCCGGGTACGGCCACTCGTCCCGGCGGCCGCAGACCGCGCACCGCAGGCTCATCCAGTCCTCCGCGCTCACGGCGTGGGTCACGGCCGTCGCCGTCCCGTGCCGGTCCAGCTCCGGAGTGACCGTCGCCCCGCACGCGCAGGGGAACGACGGCGCCGTGTAGAGGTGCTCGCGTCGGCAGGCCGGGCAGCACACCGAGAGTCTCTCGGTCATGCCCCACATCGTCCTCCCGCGCACCCCCGCCTGTCCGTCCCTTGACTGCCTTCCCTCACCCACTTACATTGCTTCCAGATAGTAGAAGTTCATTTCCACTATGCGGAAGTGCTCACCGCGGGGCGCGACGGGAGTGCTCATTCCGACAGCCGAGGCAGGAGTACTCGATGGCACGTATGACCGCTGCCCGCGCGGCAGTTGAGATCCTCAGGCGCGAGGGCGTCACCGACGCGTTCGGGGTGCCCGGTGCGGCGATCAACCCCTTCTATGCTGCGCTCAAGGCCTCCGGCGGCATCCACCACACCCTCGCCCGCCACGTCGAGGGCGCCTCGCACATGGCCGAGGGGTACACCAGGACCCGCCCCGGCAACATCGGTGTCTGCATCGGCACTTCGGGCCCCGCCGGCACCGACATGATCACCGGTCTGTACTCGGCGATCGGCGACTCCGTCCCGATCCTGTGCATCACCGGTCAGGCGCCGACCGCCGTGATCCACAAGGAGGACTTCCAGGCCGTCGACATCGCCTCCATCGCCAAGCCGGTCACCAAGATGGCGGTGACCGTCCTGGAGGCGGCGCAGGTCCCCGGCGTCTTCCAGCAGGCCTTCCACCTGATGCGCTCCGGCCGCCCCGGCCCGGTCCTGATCGACCTGCCCATCGACGTCCAGCTGACGGAGATCGAGTTCGACCCGGAGACGTACCAGCCGCTCCCGGTCTACCGGCCGCTCGCCTCCCGCGCCCAGATCGAGAAGGCGATCGGGCTGCTGAACGCCTCCGAGCGTCCCCTGATCGTCGCCGGTGGCGGTGTCATCAACGCGGACGCCTGTGAACTGCTGGTCGAGTTCGCCGAGTTGACGGGTGTTCCGGTCGTCCCGACCCTGATGGGCTGGGGCGTGCTGCCCGACGACCACGAGCTGAACGCCGGCATGGTGGGCCTGCAGACCTCGCACCGCTACGGCAACGCGACCTTCCTGGAGTCCGACTTCGTCCTCGGCATCGGCAACCGCTGGGCCAACCGCCACACCGGCAAGCTGGACGTCTACACGGCCGGCCGGACCTTCGTCCACGTCGACGTCGAGCCCACCCAGATCGGCAGGATCTTCGCCCCCGACTACGGCATCGCCTCCGACGCCAAGGCCGCGCTGAAGCTGTTCGTCGAGGTGGCACGGGAGTTGAAGGCGGAGGGCAGGCTCCCCGACCGCTCGGCGTGGGCCGCCTCGGCCCAGGAGAAGAAGGCGACGCTCCAGCGCCGTACGCACTTCGACGACATCCCGATCAAGCCGCAGCGCGTCTACGAGGAGATGAACAAGGCCTTCGGGCCGGAGACCCGGTACGTCTCCACGATCGGCCTCTCGCAGATCGCCGGCGCCCAGATGCTGCACGTCTACCGGCCCCGCCACTGGATCAACTGCGGCCAGGCGGGTCCCCTCGGCTGGACGATCCCGGCGGCGCTGGGCGTCGCCAAGGCCGACCCGGAGGCGCAGGTCGTCGCGCTCTCCGGCGACTACGACTTCCAGTTCATGATCGAGGAGCTGGCCGTCGGCGCGCAGCACAAGATCCCCTACGTCCACGTCCTGGTCAACAACGCGTATCTGGGCCTGATCCGTCAGGCGCAGCGGGCGTTCGACATCGACTTCCAGGTGAAGCTGGAGTTCGAGAACGTCAACTCGCCCGAGCTCGGCGTCTACGGCGTCGACCACGTCAAGGTCGCCGAGGGCCTGGGCTGCAAGGCGATCCGCGTCACCGACCCGGCCGAGCTGGGCGCGGCCTTCGAGCAGGCGAAGAAGCTGGCGCAGGAGTACCGGGTCCCGGTCGTCGTCGAGGCGATCCTGGAGCGCGTCACCAACATCTCCATGTCGACGACCAACGACATCGGCAACGTCGTGGAGTTCGAGGAGCTCGCGACCGAGCCGGGACACGCTCCGACCTCGATCCGAACGCTGAAGGTCTGAGTCGCGCGGGTCGCGGGGCCCGACGGCCGAAGGGCGGTCCAGCCGACTGGCTGGACCGCCCTTCCGCGTGCCCGGTTCTTGCGAACCGTCCCCCGATTCCCCCGTGCCGTCCCCCGTTTTCCCCCGTACCGGTGCCCGCCGCCCCCGTGCCGGCGGGCCCCGTGTGACGAGAATGTGCCCAAGGGCGGGGGCAGTTGAAGCCCCTTGAACCGTGTTCAGAGCTGAATTTGAGGTTTGCGTAGACGTCCTACGTCCGGTGCGTACGCGCGCAGCGCGCCTCAAGCCCCCTCGTGGTGCTCCGAGAGCCCGGGCCAGTCGTCCGGTCCGCCGCCCTGCCACTCGATGAGATCGCTGCCCTCGACGTCCGTGACGTACAGGTCGGCCAGCCGCAGGATCTCGCCCACGTCGTCCGCGTGCGTGGCGATGCCCAGCGTCTCGTCGCCCTCGGTGACCCGCCGGGACCCGTCGAGGGCCGGCGGATGCACCACCACATGTGGATGTTCCCTCTGATGTGCCATGCCTTCAGGCTCCTGCGCGCCGGCCGGACGCGCACCCCGTGGACGCGGAAGAGCGCCGGATGCGGGGGTGTCCGCATCCGGCGCTCTTCTGGGGTGGTGCCGTCCGGCGGCGCGAGGCTGGGCGCGACAGGACATTCGCGCCGCCGGACGGGGTCCGTGGTCGTACGGGAGGGATGGCAGGGACCGCGGCGGCTGCGACGGCACCGGGCGCTCCTCCCCTCAGGTCGAAGGAGGAGGGCCAGGACCTTCACCACCGCACTGGCTCGCACGCCGCCGCGGTCTCCGGCCTGCCCGCGGACGTCCGTCCGGCCACCCCTCATCCGGGCCGTCCGGCCGCCGCGGGCCGTCTGTGGCTCAGTCCTCGCGCAGGGCGTGGACCGCCTCCTCCACGCGCCTGCCGTACTCGGGGTCGGCGGCGTGGAAGTGGGCCAGGTTCTTCTCGATCACGTCGTCACGGGAGACCTTGGACAGGCCGCCGGCGATGTTCGCGACCAGCCGGGACCTCTCGTCCTCGGACATCAGGCGGTACAGCTCGCCCGCCTGGGAGAAGTCGTCGTCCTTGGTGTGCCGCGCGGCCTCGTGGGTGCCGGTCCAGCCGGTCACCGCGAGCGGGGCGGACAGCGGGCGGCCGGTCTCGACGGGGCCGCCGTAGGAGTTCGGCTCGTAGTTCTTGGCGTACCGGCCCTGGGAGTTGGACGCCATCAGGCCGTCGCGGCCGTAGTTGTCCGCCGTGGTCGCCCGCGGGGCGTTCACGGCCAGCTGGGTGTGGTTGACGCCCAGGCGGTAGCGGTGGGCGTCCGCGTAGGCGAACAGGCGGCCCTGGAGCATCTTGTCGGGCGAGGGCCCGATGCCCGGCACGAAGTTGTTCGGGGAGAACGCGGCCTGCTCGACCTCGGCGAAGACGTTGTCCGGATTGCGGTCGAGGACCAGCCGGCCCACGCGCCGCAGCGGGTGGTCGGCGTGCGGCCACACCTTGGTCAGGTCGAAGGGGTTGAAGCGGTAGTCCGCCGCCTCCGCCGCCGTCATCAGCTGCACGTACAGCGTCCAGGACGGGTTGACGCCCCGCTCGATGGCCTGGAGCAGGTCCGTCTGGTGGGAGTTCGCGTCCCTGCCCGCGAGTTCGGCGGCCTGCTCACTGCTCAGGCAGCGGATGCCCTGGTTGGTCTTGAAGTGGTACTTGACGAAGAAGACCTCGCCCTCGGCGTTCGTCCACTGGTAGGTGTGCGAGCCGTAGCCGTTCATGTGGCGGTACGACGCCGGGATGCCGCGGTCTCCCATCAGCCAGGTCACCTGGTGCGTGGCCTCGGGGGAGTGAGCCCAGAAGTCCCAGACGTTGTCCGGCTCCTGACGGCCCGTGAAGGGGTCGCGCTTCTGCGAGTGGATGAAGTCGGGGAACTTGATCGGGTCCTTGATGAAGAACACCGGGGTGTTGTTGCCGACGAGATCGTAATTGCCGTCCTCGGTGTAGAACTTCACGGCGAAGCCGCGCGGGTCGCGGACCGCGTCCGCGCCGCCGAGGGAGTCGGCCACGGTCGAGAAGCGCAGGAAGACCTCGGTGCGCCGGCCCACCGCGCTCAGGAAGTCGGCGTGGGTGAACCCGGTGACGTCGTCGGTCACCTCGAAGTAGCCGTACGCGCCCGAGCCGCGGGCGTGCACCACCCGCTCCGGGATGCGCTCGCGGTTGAAGCGCGCCAGCTTCTCCAGCAGGTGCTGGTCCTGGAGGAGGAGCGGGCCGCCGATGCCTGCGGAGGCGGAGTTCTGGTTGTCGGCGACCGGGGCGCCGGACTCGGTGGTGAGCACGCGCTTCGACATCTGGACCTTCCATGCGGGTGGCAGCGGAAGTTCATTTCCGCTTCGTGGAGCCTAGGAGTGGACGGCTGGAGCGTCAACAGTTTGTTGAAGTGGTTTCCGGGCGGCGCCCCCGCCTGGGCGCGACAGGACAGATGTCGGCGGTGGCGCCGCCCGGAAGCTTCGGTGGCCCGCCCGGTCAGACCCGGGCGCCGGAGAGCCGCTCGACGGCCCGCAGCAGCGCCGAGTGGTCCAGCCCGCCGTCGCCCTGCGCGCGCAGGCTGGCGACGAGCTGGGCGACCACGGCGCCGACGGGCAGGGCGGCGCCGACGTTGCGGGCGGCGTCGGTGACGATGCCCATGTCCTTGTGGTGCAGGTCGATGCGGAAACCGGGCTTGAAGTCACGGTGAAGGAGGTTGTCCTTCTTGCGCGTCAGCACGGTCGAGCCCGCCAGGCCCCCGTTGAGGACGTCCAGCGCGGCCTCGAGGTCCACGCCGGACTTCTCCAGGAAGACGACGGCCTCGGCGCACGCCTGGATGTTCACGGCGACGATGAGCTGGTTGGCGGCCTTCACGGTCTGGCCCGAGCCGTGCGGACCGCACAGCACGATGGTCTTGCCCAGCGCCTCGAAGATCGGCCTCGCGTGGTCGAAGTCGGCCTGCTCGCCGCCGACCATGATGGACAGCACCGCCTCCACGGCACCGGCCTCGCCACCCGACACGGGGGCGTCCAGGACGCGGACGCCCTTGTCCGCGGCGGCCTTCGCCAGGTCCACGGAGGTCTGCGGGGTGATGGACGACATGTCGATCAGTAGCGCGCCGGAGCGGGCGTTGTCCAGGATGCCGTCGGGGCCGTAGGCGATGGCCTCGACCTGCGGCGACGCGGGGACCATCGTGATGATCACGTCGGCGTCGCGGACGGCCTCGGCGATCGAGCCGGCGGCGGTGCCGCCGGCCGCGGCCAGCCGGTCCAGCTTGTCCTGCTCCAGCGTGAAGCCGGTGACGTCGTAACCCGCCTTGATCAGGTTCTCGGACATGGGGGAGCCCATGATGCCGAGGCCTATCCAGGAGATCTTGGGAAGCGTGTCGCTCATGAGGAACTGCCTTTCGGTGCGGGGGTCAGCGGGGCAGCCAGTCGAAGGCCTCGGCGCTCGGGCGGTCGCCCGGCTTGTACTCGAGGCCGATCCAGCCGTCGTAGCCCGCCTTCTTCAGTCGGTCGAGGAGGTCTTCGAGGGGCAGTGAGCCCGTGCCCGGGGCGCCGCGGCCCGGGTTGTCGGCGATCTGCACATGGCCGGTCCGCGCGGCGTACCGCTCGATCACCGCCGGCAGGTCCTCGCCGTTCATGGACAGGTGGTAGAGGTCCATGAGGAACTTCGCGTTGCCGAGCCCGGTCGCCGCGTTGACCTTGTCGACGACGTCGATCGCGGCCGGGGCGCTCACCAGCGGATACAGCGGCGATTCCGGCTTGTTGAGGGCCTCGATCAGCAGGATCGCGCCGATCCGGTCGGCCGCGCGGGCCGCGAGCACCAGGTTCTGAAGGGCCAGCGCGTCCTGCTCGGCCGGGTCGACGCCGTCGACGCGGTTGCCGTACAGGGCGTTCAGTGCCCGGCAGCCCAGGGAGGCGGCGAAGGAGGCGGCCACGTCGATGTTGGCGCGGAACCGCTCGGACTCCTCGCCCGGGACCGACAGGGCGCCGCGGTCGGGCCCCGGCAGCTGCCCGGCGTAGAAGTTCAGGCCCGTGAGCCGGACGCCCGCGTCCTCGATCGCCCCTTTCAGGGCGTCGAGCTCGGACTGCTCGGGGGTGGGGGAGTCGACCCAGGGCCACCACAGCTCGACCGCGGTGAAGCCGGCCGCGGCGGCGGCCGCGGGGCGCTCCAGGAGCGGGAGTTCCGTGAAGAGGATCGACAGGTTGACGTTGAAGCGCTGCTCTGCGAATCCCATGCGGGTCGGCGCTCCCTTCCGTGTCGAGTGATTCCGTATTGCGGAAGTTAGTTTCTGTTTAACGGAAGATTGCCTGTGGCGGGGGAGGGCTGTCAAGTACTCTGGGGATGTGGCCCGGTCCAACGACGAGGTCGCCGCGCTGCTCCAGGAGTACGCCGACCTCATCTCGATCACCGGCGGAGACGCGTTCAGGGCACGCGTCTACGAGAAGGCCGCGCGGGCCGTCGGCGGCCACCACGCCGACGTCGCCACCCTCGACCTCAAGGGCCTTCAGCAGATCCCGAACGTCGGCAAGTCCATCGCCCTGAAGGTGCGGGAGTACGTCGACCACGGCAACGTCACGGCCGTCGAGGAACTGCGGGCGAAGATCCCCGCCGGGGTGCGCCGGCTGACCGCCATCCCCACGCTCGGCCCGAAGAAGGCCATGGCGGTGTACCAGGAGCTGGGGATCTCCTCGGTCGACGAACTGGCCGACGCCATCCACCGGGAGCGGCTGCGCGACCTCAAGGGCTTCGGGCCGAAGACCGAGGAGAACATCCTGCACGGCATCGAGCTCCTGCGCTCCGCCGGCGGGCGCGTCCGGCTCGACGTCGCCCTGGGCCTCGCCGACGACATCGTGGCCGCGTTGTCCGCGGTGGACGGCTGCCTGCGCTGCGCCCATGCCGGATCGCTGCGCCGGTACCGGGAGACCATCGGCGACATCGACGTCCTGGCCGCCTCCACGACCCCCGCGCCGATCATGCGCGCGTTCTCCGCGCTGCCGTACGTCACCGAGGTCATCGGCACGGGCGAGAAGAAGACGTCCGTGCGCACCGACAGGGGGCTCGACGTCGACCTGCGCGTCGTGCCGCCGGACTCCTGGGGCGCCGCCCTGCAGTACTTCACCGGCTCCAAGGCCCACAACATCCGCACCCGCGAGCGGGCCGTGCACCACAGGCTCAAGCTCTCCGAGTACGGGCTCTTCGACGTCGAGACCGGCGAGAGGATCGTCTCCGAGACCGAGGAGGGGGTGTACGCCCGGCTCGGACTGCCGTGGATCCCGCCGACCCTGCGCGAGGACCGCGGCGAGATCGAGGCCGGGCTGCGCGGCGAGCTGCCCGACCTGGTCACCGAGGCCGACCTCCGCGGCGACCTGCACAGCCACACCGACCTCACCGACGGACTCGCCCCGCTCCAGGAGATGGCCGAGGCGGCCGCCGCGCGCGGCTACTCCTACTACGCGATCACCGACCACGGCCCCGACATGGCCATGCAGCGCATGACCGACGAGCGGATGCTGGCCCAGCGCGAGCGGGTCCGCGCACTCGACGGCACCCTCGCGACCGCGGGGCGGCGCGGCGGGCTGCGGCTGCTGCACGGCGCGGAGCTCGACATCGGGCCGGAGGGGGAGGTGGACTGGCCCGCCGAGTTCCTGGCCGGCTTCGACCTGTGCGTGGCCTCCGTCCACTCGCACTTCCACCAGGACCCCGACGCCCTGACCCGGCGGCTCGTGCGTGCCTGCGAGAACCCGTACGTCAACGTCATCGGTCACCCCACCACCCGGCTGATCGGCAGGCGGCCCGGCATCGACGCCGACCTCGACGCGGTCTTCGCCGCCTGCGCCCGCACCGGCACGGCCCTGGAGATCAACGCCCACCCGGACCGTCTCGACCTGCGCGACGAGGACATCCTGCGGGCCAGGCGGTACGGCGTGCGGTTCGCCGTGAACAGCGACGCCCACGCCGTGCCGCACCTGGACAACATGCGCTACGGCATCGGCACCGCCCAGCGCGGCTGGCTCACCGCCGACGACGTGATCAACACCTGGCCGGAGCGCAGGCTGCGGGCCTTTCTGCGCAAGGGGCGGCCGTGACCGAGAGGGCTGCCCCAAAGGCCGTGCGGCGCGTTAGGTTGAGCGCGTGCGATTGAGAGTGGAGTTCACGACCGAGCCCTTCGACCTCGACGAGGCCCCGGCGCACGCGGTCGTCGCCCGCCAGGTCGTCGAGGCCGCCGAGCTGGACGCGGTGGACGTCGGCCCCTTCGGGAACACGGCGGAAGGCGGCGCCGACGCGGTACTGACGGCCGTGGACGCCCTGCTGCGCAAGACCCTCGAGGCCGGCGCCACCCGTGTCACCCTCCAGCTCAACGTGGTCGGGGAGGGCGGGGAGTGACCGGCACCGGGGACGAGCCGTTCATCACGGCAGTGAAGCCGCTGGTCGACGCCATGGGCGGGGAGATGCTGCCGCCGGACGAGGCCGGCCCCGACGACGTCGTCCTCGCCTGGGAGGGCGCCGACGCGGTCGCCGTACGCCTGCCCCAGCTCGCCGACTCCCTCGACCACATCCTGGCCGCCATGGAGCGCAAGCAGGGCAAGCCGCTGGCCGACCTGGACCGCAAGGCCAAGCAGGAGGTCGTACGGATACTGGAGGCGCGCGGCGCCTTCTCCGTGCGGCACGGCGTGGAGACCGTGGCGAGCGCGCTCGGCGTCAGCCGGTTCACGGTCTACAACTACCTGAACCGCGACAAGGAGAGCTGAGTCGAGCCGGGCCCGGCGGGCACCGCCGCCCGGCTCGGCCCCGGAACCGCGTCACGGGTTTGTCACCGCGAATTTTCAACAAAGTGTTGACGGCTTGTCGCCGCAAGGCGTTAGCTGTTCCGCAGCCCGTTCAGCACGAAGGCCCTTCGCGGCCACGGAGGCTCCCGTGACGTCGACTTCCACGCCCCCGGGCCTGGCCCGGTTCAACGCGCTTCAGGAGCCGGCGGCCCACGCCGCCCTCCACGAGGTGTGTGCCTCCACCGCCTGGGCGAAGCGGGTGCTGGCCGCCCGCCCCTACGCCACCACCGAGGAGCTGTATGCCGCCGGCGACGCCGCCATGGCCGAGCTGACCGCGGCCGACCTGGAGGAGGCCATGGCCGGCCACCCGCCCATCGGCCGTCCCCGGCCGGGCGATCCGACCTCCGCCCGGGAACAGCGCGGCATGGCCGGCGCCCCCGAGGAACTCCGGGCGCGGATGCTCGAACTGAACCTGGCCTACCAGGAGAAGTTCGGCCACGTCTTCCTGATCTGCGCCACCGGCCGCACCGCCGAGCAGATGCGCGACGCGGTCGAGGAGCGGCTCGGCAACCCGCCCGAGCGGGAACGGGAGATCGTCCGTACCGAACTCGGCAAGATCAACCGCATCCGACTGGCACGACTCGTCGAAGAGGACGCCTGACCCATGAGCACCAGCACCACCGCTTCCGTGTCCACCCACATCCTGGACACCAGCGCCGGCCGCCCCGCCGAGGCGGTCGCCGTCCGGCTCAGTGCCCGCGGCGGGCGCGAGGCGGAATGGCGGGACCTCGGCGGCTCGGCGACCGACGCGGACGGCCGGTGCAAGGACCTGCCGGCGCTGCCGGAGGGGACCACCCACGTACGACTCGACTTCGCCGTGGAGCCGTACTTCGAGAAGAAGCAAGCCGATGCGCAGCAGGACGCCCCCGCGAATCGGGACAGCGGACCCGGCGTGTTCTTCCCGGAGGTGGCGATCACGTTCGCCGTCGTGCCGGGCGAGCACTACCACGTACCGCTGCTGCTCAACCCGTTCGGCTACTCCGTTTACCGAGGGAGCTAGCTAAATGACCGTCAATTCCCGCCCTGCCCGCCCTGTGATGCTGGGACAGAACCAGTACGGCAAGGCCGAGAACCGAGTCGTGAAGATCACGCGGGAGGGCGCCACCCACCACATCAAGGACCTCAACGTCTCCGTCGCCCTGAGCGGCGACATGGAGGAGGTCCACTACTCCGGTTCCAACGCCAACGTCCTGCCGACCGACACCACCAAGAACACGGTGTTCGCGTTCGCCAAGGAGCACGGCATCGAGTCCGCCGAGCAGTTCGGCATCCACCTCGCCCGGCACTTCGTGACCTCGCAGGCGCCCATCCACCGCGCCCGCATCCGCATCGAGGAGTACGCCTGGGAGCGGATCGAGGCCTCCGACGCCAACTCGCAGTTCATCGGCGCCGACGAGGTCAAGCACTCCTTCGTCAGGAAGGGCCAGGAGACGCGGGTCACGCAGATCACCTACGACGGCTCGTCGTGGGAGGTCATATCCGGGCTGAAGGACCTGACGGTGATGAACTCGACCAACTCCGAGTTCTGGGGCTACGTCAAGGACAAGTACACGACGCTCCAGGAGGCCTACGACCGCATCCTGGCCACCTCGGTCTCGGCGCGCTGGCGGTTCAACTGGACCGACGACGAACAGAAGATGCCCCACTGGGAGAAGTCCTACGAGCAGACCCGGAAGCACATGCTCCAGGCCTTCGCCGAGACCTACTCCCTGTCGCTGCAGCAGACGCTGTACCAGATGGGCTCGCGGATCATCAACAACCGCGGCGAGATCGACGAGGTCCGCTTCTCGCTGCCGAACAAGCACCACTTCCTCGTCGACCTGGAGCCCTTCGGGCTGAAGAACGACAACGAGGTCTACTTCGCCGCCGACCGCCCGTACGGGCTGATCGAGGCGACCGTCCTGCGGGACGGCTGCGAGCCGAAGATCCCCGTGGACCTGACGAACCTGTAAGAACTGCACCATGCGGCACCCGCGGCCGGTGAGGTCCTCGAACCGGCCGCGGCACTCAAATCTCCCGGGGTCCTGCCGTGCCCTCTCCACCGAAGCGCAAAGGACGAACCATGGCAGCAGACCGGCGCATCGTCATCGAGAACTGTGCGATCGCGACCGTCGACGCGCACGACACCGAGTACGCGAACGGTCACGTCGTCATCGCCGGCAACCGCGTCGAGACGCTCGGCGCGGGCAGGGCCCCCGAGGGCCTGGAGAACGTCGTACGCCGTATCGACGCCACCGGGCACCTGGTCACCCCCGGACTGGTCAACACCCACCACCACTTCTACCAGTGGATCACCCGGGGCCTGGCCACCGACCACAACCTCTTCGACTGGCTCGTCGCCCTCTATCCGACGTGGGCGCGCATCGACGAGGAGATGTGCTACTCGGCGGCCCAGGGCTCGCTCGCGATGATGGCCCGCGGCGGCGTCACCACCGCCATGGACCACCACTACGTCTTCCCCAAGGGCTCCGGCGACCTGTCCGGCGCCATCATCCGCGCCGCCCGCGAGACCGGCGTCCGCTTCACCCTGGCCCGCGGCTCCATGGACCGCAGCGAGAAGGACGGAGGCCTGCCCCCGGACTTCGCCGTCGAGACCCTCGAAGGCGCCCTCGCCGCCACCGAGGCCACCGTCGAGGAGCACCACGACTCCTCCTTCGACGCGATGACCCAGGTGGCCGTGGCCCCTTGCTCGCCCTTCTCCGTGTCCACCGAACTCCTGCGTGAAGGGGCCGAGTTGGCCCGGCGGCTCGGGGTGCGGCTGCACACCCACGGCTCGGAGACGGTCGAGGAGGAGAAGTTCTGCCACGAGCTGTTCGGCATGGGTCCTACCGACTACTTCGAGTCCACCGGCTGGCTCGGCGAGGACGTGTGGATGGCGCACTGCGTCCACATGAACGACTCCGACATCGCCGCCTTCGCCCGCACCAGGACCGGCGTCGCCCACTGCCCCTCCTCCAACGCCCGCCTCGCGGCCGGCATCGCCCGCGTCCCGGACATGCTGGCGGCCGGCGTCCCGGTCGGCCTCGGCGTCGACGGCACGGCTTCCAACGAGTCCGGCGAACTGCACACCGAACTGCGCAACGCCCTGCTCATCAACCGCCTCGGCGCCCACCGCGAGGCCGCACTCAACGCCCGCCAGGCCCTTCGCCTCGGCACCTACGGCGGCGCACAGGTACTGGGCCGGGCGACGGAGACCGGCTCGCTGGAACCCGGCAAGCTGGCCGACCTGGTGCTGTGGCGGATGGACACCCTCGCCCACGCCTCCATCGCCGACCCGGTCACCGCGCTGGTCTTCGGCGCGGCGGCCCCGGTGACCGCCTCCTTCGTGGGCGGCCGGCAGATCGTGGAGGAGGGCCGCCTGCTGCACGTCGACGAGGACGCGATCGCCCGCTCCACTCGCGAGCAGGCCCAGCGCCTGGCGCGGATCGCCGCGCAGGGCTGAGCCGGCCGTAGAGCAGGGCTGAGCCGGCCGAAGATCTCCGGTCGAGGGGGACGGCCCTCGACCGGTGGCCGTGGACCCAGCGGGTCCCACGGCGGCCGTCTCCGGGGCGCACGTGGACGCGTGCGCCCCGGAACGGTCACCGTCCCACGGCCCATCAGGGCCTCGGTCCCTCCCCCACTCTCGGCTTCGCTCGAGCGGGAGGTCCCCCCATGACCGTGCACCACCTCCTTGAAACCCACGTCAGAGCCGACGTGTCACCCGCCCGGAGGAGCCGCCCGTGTCCGCCACCTGCCCTGTCGAGGGGACCCACCCCGTCGACGAGAAACTCCCCGCCCTGAAGATGGCGACCACCGGTCTGCAGCACGTGGCCGCCATGTACGCGGGAGTCGTCGCCCCGCCCCTGATCGTCGGCGCGGCCATCGGCCTCTCCGCCACCGACCTCACCTTCCTCACCGGCGCCTGCCTGTTTACCGCCGGCCTCGCCACCTTCCTGCAGACCCTGGGCGTGTGGAAGATCGGCGCCCGGCTGCCCTTCGTCAACGGTGTCACCTTCGCCGGGGTGGCCCCCATGACGGCGGTCGTCGCCTCCACCAAGGACAAGACCGACGCCCTGCCCGTCATCTACGGCGCGGTGATCGTCGCCGGCCTCCTCGGATTCCTGGCCGCCCCCATCTTCTGCAAGGCGGTCCGCTTCTTCCCGCCCGTCGTCACCGGCACCGTCATCACGCTGATAGGCGTGTCCCTGCTGCCGGTCGCCTTCGGCTGGGCACAGGGCCCCAACCCCGGTGCCGAGGACTACGGTTCGGCCAAGTACCTGACCCTGGCCGCCGTGACCCTCCTGCTCGTACTGCTGCTGCGCCGCTTCACCCGCGGCTTCGTCAAGCAGATCGCCGTCCTGCTGGGCATGGTCGCGGGCACCCTGGTCGCGATCCCCTTCGGCGTCACGGACTTCGGCCCGGTGGCCCACGCGGACGTCGTCGGCTTCCCGACGCCGTTCCACTTCGGCGCACCGCAGTTCCACCTCGCCGCGATCCTGTCCCTGTGCGTGGTGATGGTGGTGTCGATGACCGAGTCGACCGCCGACATGCTGGCGCTCGGTGAGATCGTCGAACGCCCCGCCGACGAGCGGACGATCGCCGCCGGCCTGCGCGCCGACACCCTCGGCTCGGCCCTCAGCCCCCTGTTCAACGGCTTCATGTGCAGCGCCTTCGCCCAGAACATCGGCCTGGTCGCCATGACCCGCATCCGCAGCCGCTACGTCGTCGCCGCCGGCGGAGGCTTCCTGGTCCTGATGGGGCTGTGCCCGATAGCAGCCTCCCTCATCGCCGTCGTACCGCGCCCGGTGCTCGGCGGCGCGGGCGTGGTCCTCTTCGGGTCGGTCGCCGCCAGCGGCATCCAGACCCTGGTCAAGGCGGGGCTGGACAAGGACAACAACGTCCTGATCGTCGCCGTCTCGCTCGCCGTCGGCATCATCCCGATCACCGCGCCGGAGTTCTACCACGCCTTCCCCGAGACGGCGCGGATCGTGCTGGACTCGGGCATCTCGACGGGCTGTGTGGCCGCGGTGGCACTGAACCTGGTCTTCAACCACCTCGGCAAGGGCCGTGACGCACAGGAGGTGACACACCCGATGGAGGCGCCCGCGATGGTGCACGCTGTCCCCCATGAATGAGTCCGGCCGCGTCGAGGCCTTCAGCGACGGCGTCTTCGCCATCGCCATCACCCTGCTCATCCTGGAGATCAAGGTCCCGGAGGTCGGTGAGAGCGGCGACCTGTGGCACGCCCTCGGCGCGCAGTGGCCGTCGTACGCCGCCTACGTGGTGAGCTTCCTCGTGATCGGCATCATGTGGATCAACCACCATCAGCTGTTCAGCTACGTCGCCCGCGTCGACCGCAGGCTGATGTTCCTGAACCTGCTCGTGCTGATGGTGGTGGCCGCCGTGCCCTGGCCGACCGCGATGCTCGCGCGGTACCTGCGCGAGGACGCGCCCTCGCACGTCGCCGCGGCCGTCTACAGCCTCGTCATGGTGGCGATGGCGCTCGCCTTCCAGGCCCTGTGGTGGCATCTGACCCGCACCGGCCATCTCTTCGACGAACGCGTCGACGTCGAGGCGGCCCGCGCCACCCGGGCCCGCTTCGCCCTCGGCTCCCTCGGCTACCCGGTCACGGTGGGTCTCGCCTTCGTCTCGGCGCCGCTCACCCTGGCCGCGCACGGCCTGCTCGCCCTGTACTACGCCTTCAACCAGCTGCCGGTGCCGACCCGGCCGGACCCGGCCAGTTCATGAGGTTGGCCAGCAGCTCGGCCTGCTCGATCGCGTCGTCCAGGGCGTGGTGCGTGTGCCGCCGGCGCGAGAGCAGATGCCGGGGCATCGTCCCCTTGGCGACCGCCCGCAGCGGCAGCCGTCGCGTACAGCGTCTTCATGTCCAGGCAGCCCGAGTGCCCGAAGGGGCTCGCGCCGGTGAACCGGATCAGGTACCAGTACAGGAACGTCCAGTCGTACGGGGCCGGGTAGCCGCACATCACGGGCTGCGCCCCGGCACAGACCTCGCGCACCCAGTCGCCGAACTCGGCTAGGGCGACGGCCGGTTCGGCCCCCTCGGTCCTCAGCCGCTCCCGGTCGAGTCCGCTGACGGCGAGCGCCTCCGGCACGAACTCCTCGCTGATCGGCCGCAGTTCGCGGTAGAAGGTCCGCTCCTCGGGGTCGGCGGCGGTGAAGCCGTCGGCATCCTGCGTCCCGGCGACCGCGGCACCGAGACTCAGCATCGAGTACGGCCCCGGGATGGGGCCGTCGGCCTCGATGTCGACGGACAAAGTTCTACGTATGGTGCCCCTCAGAGCACGTCACCAGGAGGGGACATGACCACGGTTGCCAGGGAGTACCTGAGATCCAGTAAGGGGCGGGGCGGGCGCTCCGTCTCCACGGAGGACCAGCACAAAGACAACATCCGGGCAGAGCAGGAACACGGCCCCTGGACATGGGGTGAGGCGTACGCCGACACAGGGTCGGCCAGTAAGTACGCCCGCAAAACCCGGGATGACTTTGACCGGCTCATGGCCGACCTGGACTCCAGCGAATTCGGAGAGCCGGGAACAGTCCTGGTGCTGTGGGAGGTCTCCCGACTCGCCCGTGAGACCGGCAAAGGCGTAGCGCTCGTGGACGCGGTGGAGCGGGGCGGATACCTGATCCACGTCACGAGTCTTGACCGCACCTTCAACCCGTCCAACTACGGCGACCGGCACTCTCTGATCTCCGGCATCAATGACGCCGAAAAGGAGGCACGCCTCCTCTCCGCTCGTACGCTGCGAGGCGTGAACTCCGCACTGGACGAGGGCAGGCCGCACGGGAAGACGCCGTTCGGCTATGCCCGTGACTATGAGCTGATCGACGGCCGTCCACGGCCAGTGAGGCAGTACCCGGACCCGGTCGAGGGCCCCGTTGGTGCAGGAGCTGTTCCGGCGCGTGCTCGGAGGCCCTGAGAAGGCACCGGAGTCCATTCGGTCCGTTGCCCTTGACTGGGAGCGGCGCGGCATTGTGTCGCGGCAGAACGGAGTCCCGTTCCGCGCGCAGAACCTTCGGCACATGCTGACCCGTAAGGCGTACATCGGAATGCGTGTGCACGGCGCCAGCGAGCGCCCCGGCAACTGGCCCCCGCTGATCGAGGTGGAGACCTTTGAGGCCGTGCAACGGCTGTTGGCCGACCCGAGCCGCAAATCCCACACGACCAACGCGGTCCGGCACATTCTGACCGGCACACTCCGATGCGATGTGTGCGGCGAGGCCATGACCATTTCGACCGGGGAGCGTGCCAAGAACGCGGGCGGCCACCATGGTCACGCGGCCTATGTCTGCCGCCGGTATGGCTGTCTGAGAATCGACAGGGCGAAGACGGACGCCTTTCTCATCGGGGACGCCCAGCACCCTGGCGTGGTGCTGGCCTATCTGTCGCGGCCGGACATTGCCGACGGGCTGTCCCGTCCTGGCGATGACCCCGAGTTGTCCCGCGTTCGGGCCCAACTGTCACGGGCGCGTGCCCTGCTGGAGGAGTTCGAGAACGCTGAGCCTGCCCGCTCCCTGGCCGAGTCGCGAGAACGCGCGCGGTCGGTCGAGGCGCTGGAGGCGGAGATCCGGGAGTTGGAGGGCAAGGAGCGCTCCTTGACGACACCGAATCCGTTGGTCTCGATGTTCAAGACCGGTCCCGGTGCGGCAGAGCGTTGGGCGGCCACAGAGGTCACGGCGCAACGTGCCATTGCTGCGCTCCTGTTGTCGCCGGAGGTCATCGGGCGGCCGCGTGTGCGCCGTGTGGACGACAGTCCATCTGACGCGGTGACGGACCGTATCAATTGGTCAAGAACCGCAGGCGAATAGGCAATCGCCTATGTAACCGAATATGGGTCCCACCTGACGGGGCATCTCTCGGATTGGCTTTATCGAGAGATGCCCCGGTACATTTGGGACGCCAGAAAGGAGAGTCTGGCCGCACTGACACTGACCCGGTGTCATGTGCGGACGCCTGCTCTCCGAAAGAGGCCACACGATGCACAGCGTCCCTGCGCCGTCCGATCTGATCGGACCCAATCGCGCAGCGGAGATTCTTCAGGTGGGTCGCACCACGGTCTATCGCATGATCGAGCGCGGCGAACTCACCGCGTACCGGGTCACGTCCGGACTCACTCGGGTTTCTGAGGCAGAGGTGCGGGCGCATATCGAGGTATCCAGCCCGCCCAGCCTCGACCTGTACGTGCGGCGCATTGTCGATGCCGCACCTGCTCTGAACCCAGAACAGCTAGAGCGGCTGCGTGCGTTGCTCGCGCCGCCTACGGCTGCGTAAACCACATGAGAAACCGCCCCCGGTTTCAGGTCCCGGGGGCGGATCTCAGCGGACGCCCGATGAAAGGCAGAACCCAGCATGACACGTAGGAGCTAGGCCCCGACGGAGGAGAGGAGCCCCGCCATTGCGCGGGGTCTGAAGACCGGGCCTGCCCAGAAAAGCAATCGGCCCGACCGGAGAGTTTGGTCGGGCCGATCTCAGAAACAAGAGGTATTGCCAGTATGGCGTATCTGCCATCGGGTGAGTCCCGTAATCCTCTCCTCGCCGCAGCCCTCACCTACGCCCAACGGATGGGCTGGTCTGTCTTACCGCTGCGCCCTCTAGGGAAGACGCCCGTCACGCCCAACGGATTCAAGGACGCCACCACCGATCCGGCCATCATCACCGCATGGTGGACCGAGACGCCGAACGCCAATATCGGCATCGCTACCGGCATCTCGAATCTGTTCGTCATCGACGTGGACACCAAGAACGGGAAGAAGGGCGCCGAGACGCTGGAGTCGATCACCGAGGTGATGGGTGAACTCCCGCAGACGTACACCGTGAAGACGTGGTCCGGTGGCTGGCAGCACTACTTCCAGATGCCGGAGCCGCGCCTGAAGAACTCCACCGGCACCGACAAGGCGGGTCTCGGACGGGACGTCGACACCCGGGGCGATGGCGGGTACGTCGTTGCGGCGCCGTCCGTCGTCGAGGAGAAAGGCGTACGGGGCCAGTACCGGGTCACGGCCAGGGTGGCACCGGCTGAACTCCCCGCATGGGTCGCGGACAAGCTGACGCGAAAGCCTCTCGTGTTCTCCAGGCGGCCCAGCGCGCCCACGGTGGACCGGACGGCCACGCAGCCTCCGAACGGGCCGCAGGCGCCCCCTGAGGGGCTGCGCCGCTACATCGAGAGCAAGTGCGCCGAGATCCGCGCCATGCCGGTCGGCGGACCGGCCACGCAGCCAGTCAATGACATCGCGTACGAGCTGGCGCAGTACGCCCCGGATCAGGTGTCCGTACAGGAGTTGCGCGCGCTGCTGCGCGCCGCCGTCGACATGTGGGAGGACGGCCAGGAGAAGGGATACGACGGAATCGAGCAGGGGTTGAAGGACGCGGGCAAGGACCCCAGGGAATGGCAAGAGAGGCGCACCCCTGACGGGAACAGGGAGCGGTATTTCACCCGCATCGAGGGGGCCCGGACTTTCCTCGCGGCGACTCTTGCCACGGACGTACTTGGTATTGGGCCGCTCGCGGCTGGGATAGACAGCCTCATGTGGACGTACCGCGATGGAGTCTGGGTCCCATCAAAGGACGTGGCGCGTCATCGCGCGGCGCTCCTGCTAGGCGAGGACTACCGGCGCAGTTACGCGGTCAATGCCGAAGACATTGTTCGGAGTCGCATCCCGGACATCGAGTGCGAGCCGGTTCCGGAGGTCATCAATTTCCGTAACGGTTTGTACTACTGGCAGACCGACACCCTTGCGCCGCACACCCCCGACGTGTTGTCCACGGTGCAACTCTCCGTGGACTGGGACCCTACGGCCGGCTGTCCCGAGTTCGATGCGTTTCTAGGGCAGGTTCTGCCTGCCGACGCCATCGACATGATGTGGGAGCTGATCGGCTACCTGATGTACTCGGGTAACCCGCTCCACAAAGCCGTCATGCTGACCGGCACCGGGCGTAACGGTAAGGGCACTTTCCTGCGTGTGGTGGAGGCGCTGCTCGGAAAGCAGAACATCAGCTCTGCATCACTGACCGATTTGGTCAGCAACCGATTCGCCACCGCGTCCCTGTTCGGAAAGATCGCAAACATCGCAGGCGATATCGATGGCACCTACCTGGAGACCACGGGGGTCTTCAAGAACATCACGGGCTTGGACTCGATCAGGGCCGAACACAAGGGCCGTGACGGTTTCGAGTTCACGCCGTGGGCGGTCCCGGTGTTCAGCGCCAACAAGATCCCCGGGTCAGCAGACACCACCGTCGGCTATCTCTCTCGCTGGGTGATCCAGCACTTCCCGCACAATTTCGAGGGCCGCGAGGACCGCACGCTTGACCAGCGACTTCAGACGAAAGCCGAACTAGCCGGGGTCGCAGCCAAGGCAGTTCCGGCATTGCGACGGCTCATGGCGCGAGGAGACTTTGAACTGTCGCCCTCTGCACAGGCGGCGCGGGAGGAGTTCGTCCGCAGAGTGGACCAGGTGCGCACGTGGATATCGGAGTGCACCGCACCCGATCCCGACTCCCGCATCCCGCGCACCGCGCTCTATGCCGTTTACAAGAACTGGGCCAGTCGCGACGGCCACGGAACGCTCAAGGCGACCGAGTTCTACGACCGGCTGGAGGCCGCCGGAGTCCGGCCGGTAATCGTGCGCGGCACGCGCAGCTTCGCCGGAATCCGGGTCACAGACACAGCGGAAGGAACGGGCCGCCCACGGTGAAGCCACGGGGCGCAGGAGGGTGCACAGGGTGCAGGAACTGCCCTACCCCCCACGCGTACGTACGTAAGGGGGGTTAGAGATTTGTGCACCCTCTGCACCCTGGCAACCCGCTATTTCGGCCTGACCAGCACAGACACCGAAGAAGGAGGGTGCACAAACTCTGCACCCTCTCGAACCGAGGCGGACCGGATTGGGGCCCGCGCCACCTAGCGCGCCGTCTGGTCGCCCCCCTTTGTGCACCCCCGGGGTGCACCCCATCTGCCGCATAAACCCACGGAGGAGGACGCGTGCCACCACTGACGCCGTGCACCCTGCACCGGTTCGATCCCCTCGACCCCGAGCATGCAGCGACCCTCACCGCCCTCTATCGCGACTACCTGATGGAGGGATTCGAGAACACCGGGGAGTGGATGGACGGGACACCGGTAGCGGACTTCCTGTCCACGGCCCTCATCGAGCACGAGGGCCAGACCGTGGGTTTCATCTCGATGGACTTGCAGATGTTCGCCGTGGAGTTGGTCTACGTGTCGATGGAGTTCCGCAGGAACGGCATCGCCCGGTCGGTGCTGATGCACGCGTGCGACGCCTGCCCCGGGACCCTCAGGGCGAAAGCGCCGTTCACCCTGGCGTCACGCTCCCTGTTCGCCACCCTCGGAATCCCGGAGGCAGGCCGCTCGCCGCAGATGTGGAGCGAACGCAATCGCGTCCACCGTGAAGCGATGGACGCCATGGCGGCACAGTGCCGCCACAAACACGGCCACCCAGCTCGGCCCTGCAATCGATGCGTGCGTAGGCGCCTGGAAATGACCGCCGAAACCCTGGTGACGAACTATGTCAAGAAAGTGAAGGCGGAAGTCATCACCATCGCATAAGCACGTGAGCGCACCCGGGCGGCCATCCGGATGCGCTCACCGATCTCCGTCCCGCGTGACCAGAAGGAGGAACACGAGACTATGTCTGCCGTATCCGAGATCACCACCCCTCCGGGGGTGAACTGTGCGGTTTAGCCGCGACGTCGTCGCACAGATCCGTGAATGCCCCTGGGGTGGCCTGAAAGGCGCCTGCCCTCACTGCGTATCGCTCATCGTCCAGGAGGCCGCCATGCGGGCGCACAGTCGTTCTGGAGAAGAGCCCGTCGTACGCCTTGCATGGCTCCTGGGAATCATTGAGCAAGACCCCGGAATAGAGCAGGCCGCACGCCGCGTCATGTGGAATGCGTCGAGGCCGAAGAAGGTGGGAGCGGTCAGCTCCTAGGCGATGACCTCCGAGCCGCTCGCCGCATTCGATAGACGGTCGCCGGCTCGGGGGTTCCTGAGAATTGCGTGGATTGCCAGTGGGGCCCGGTAGATTCGCCACATCGACCGGGATCGCCCGGCCCCCGGTCTGTGAAAGCCCGGAGACGGAACCCATCTCTTCCCCGAGAGATGGCGGCCAGGAAAGGGGACGCGCCGTGAACTATGGCGGCGGATTCGGTTACTACGGGGGCGACCCCGATGAGTACGAGCAGGACGACGAGGACTTTGAGCCTCAGCCGCAGCAGCGGCGCAACGCGCCTAGGTCGCCAGGGCTCCGAGCCCACATGAAGGCGATCACGGCGGAAAACCGGCAGCTCAAGAAAGAGTTGGAAGAACAGAAGGCTGCACTCGCGGAATTGATGGAGGGCGAGACCCTTCAGCCTTCCCAGGGTGCGTATCCGAACTCCCGACTCACGCAGGAAGAGCAGCTTCAAATCCAGCGGATGCAGGAGCAAGGGGTGGTGGGCGTAGCAGCCCCGGCCGGAACTCAGGCTGAGCAGATTCGCCAGATACGGAATGCGGAGACGCCGGACGCCCTCATGGCTTACTTGCGCAGCCAGGGGAATTCGGCAGGGACGCAGTCCTACAACGGAATGGGTTACTGAGATGGATTCCATGCGAGCTGTGCCAGGGGCTGACCTTTCCGGTGACCCGGGCCATGAGTCGGGGCGCCAGGACATGCGGGCGCTCAAGGGCGGGTGCGCCGCCGCATACACGCAGCAGCCGCTCATGGGTGCCAACGCGGGCGCTCAGCGCCCCGGCCCGAATGCCATGGACTCGGAGTCGCCTGACTCTGGATTCCTCGGCGCGTCCGCGCAGACGTACCGGACCAATGGCACGGGCGGCACTGACTCCCGTCCCGGGACGGCCTGAGTCTGTCAGGCAGTCAAAGGGGTCTGGCACCTACCGGATATCTATTCCTCCGGTTCCGTAGACCAGCCATGGCAGGGCGTCGATAAGCCTGGTAGGTGCACAGAAGAGGGGCCACGCGCATTCACGCGTGGCCCCTCTTTATTGAATATTGCCGAGGGGCCTCGAATTAGCCCCTCAAGCTCTCCTTGAATTCATCCATAAAAGGCACATTCGAGGCTTCTGAATTGCCAGGGGGTGGAAATGTCGACTTTTCTCTATCGGAATGCTTGCGCGATGCGAATTCAGGGCGGTGTGGGCGAAAAGGGGAGGACTCCCCATCTGTCCCCGGATGCCTGGTTGCCACGGCGTCGGCCTGGCGCGAGCGCCTCTGGCGCACGGCAACGCCCCGCCGGGCAGCGTCACCGGCGGGGCGTTGGTCTGTGCGGGGCCTCAGCTACCCGCAGCCCAGAGCCGCATCATGATCCGCAGGAGGTCGCCGTCGATCATGTCGACGGCATCTGCGTGGTCGCGGTGCGCCCATACGGTCCAGCCGGGGCCGGAGTTGCCCGTGTCGTGCAGGACGGCCACGGCGTCACCGGGGTCGGTGATCGGCTCATCGCACCAATGACACACGCGCACGGGGGCGGTCATGACGCGACTCCCCGTGCTTCGCGGCGCGCGAGGCGGTACGCCTCGGCCAGGTGCTGCGCCTCCGTGCAGGGCTCCTCCGGAGGCTCCGGGCTCTTGCACGCGGTGCACCCGGCGCAGTGCTCCAAAAGGGCGCTGTAGGCGACCTGCGCGCGCTGTTCGGCATTAGGTGGTCGATCGGTAGCGTGTGGCATGTCGGCACTCCTTGGGTGTCCGGCCATGCCCCGGGAGTCCTGACCGACTCGCCGGGGTCCTTTCGTCTCCGACGGTAGTCACTCAAGTAGAGCTCTGTATAGCTCTCCAAAGATTCGTGCTGCTCGATAGCGCTTTACGTTGCCTCTATGAGTGATCGCAGCGAGGTGCCTGAGTTCAACCCGCAGGGCCCGCAGCTCATCTACGTGGCCGTGGCCGACCACATCGAGGCCAGGATTCGAGCAGGTGAACTCAGGCCAGGTGCACGCCTGGCCTCTGAGCGTGATCTCGCCCAGGAGTACGGCGTGGCATATCTGACGGTCCGGCGGGCCGCCGGGGTGCTGCGCGAGCGGGGTCTGATCGTCACTGTCCACGGGCGCGGCACCTATGTGGCCGACCCCGTGCCCGGTGGGGCGTCCCCGGAGCAGGCGCAGCCGCCGCAGGCGTAGAGCCTGAGAGGCCTGGGACCTGCGCGGGGGCGGGGTTTATCCCGTCCCAGGTGCTCCAGGTTAAAACCCCCGGGTCAGACCGGGGCAATCCGGACATCGTGCAGGCCGCATGGATGATTTCGTGCGCTGATCCGTGTGCGCTGCACCGGGTGGTTATCCGCAGCCGCTCGTGCCTGCCTGCGGACGCCTGGCCGTTGCCCTATGGGTGAATGGCCACGGCGTGCAGTCCATGGATAAAGCGAGCGCCCTCATGCCGCTCAAGCCGTGCGCCGTGGAGTTCGCCTCCATCGCCGCGTTGGTCATGCCGTTGATCATGGGCAAGCCGATGCCCTTCGCTCCCAACCCCTGGCCGTCGGCAGGGTTGCCATGCCTCACGTCAGGCGCCGTGACGACGTGCATGGCAGGGCCGGATTCTGACTACAGGGCGTAGCGCTGGAGGCGCGTGCCAGTGCTACGGCCGATCACGGCCAGATTCGCTGCTGTAAATCGCTCTGACCTGCATGTTCCTTGATCACATAGTGACTACTCTCCGTGCAACCATGAGTGGAACGTTGTCGACGGAGATGTAGCGGCTGGGCTTCACGCGGCGTGCGGACATGACCGCGGATCATCGCAGCCGAACACGGCCGGCCGCATCCTATTTCGGCGCCCGGGCGCCCCTCGCCCCGAACGGGCCGTCGTAGGCTCCCCCGCATGGACAGGATCACCGCACGGCTGACGGCGCCCCCCACTGCCTCGGCTCCGGCGCTGGCGCTGCGCCCCTGGGAAGCGGGCGACGCCCCCGCGCTGCTCGGGCTGCGGGGCGACGACGCCCTGCGGCGCTGGACGACTTTCGCCGTCGAGGACGAGAGCGCTGCGGCGAGCTGGGTGACGGAGCAGCGGCGCGGCTGGGAGACGGGCGAGCGGCTCGCCTTCGCCGTCGTGGAGGAGGACGCGCCCGTCGGCCATGTGGTCCTCAAACGCGCCACCCCCGGTGCCGCCTCGGCGGAGGTCGGCTACTGGACCGCAGCCCGCGCCCGCGGCCGTGGGATCGCGCCGCGGGCCCTGGAGGCGCTGACGGACTGGGCCTTCGCCGAGTTCGCCGACGACGGACTCGCCCGCCTGGAACTCGTGCACCAGACCGACAACACGGCCTCCTGCGCGGTCGCGCGGAAGTGCCGCTACGAACTCACCGGGCTGCTGCCCGCCGCACCGCCCGCCTTCCCCCGGGACGGGCATGTGCACGCGCGGACCCGGCCGGCGTAGATCAGAGGCCGAACAGCTCCGGCCGGTCCGTCAGCGCGCGGAAGTATCCCCGCGGGTCGGCGACCAGCCGGCGCTCCGCGAGATCCAGCAGGCCGCCGACCGAGCGCAGTTCGGCGGAGACCGTGCCGTCCGCCTTCGTGATGGTCTGCGCGACCTGGAACGTCTTGCCCTCGCCCCACTCGAAGGCGCACGACACCGACACCTCGTCGCCCGCGCGCAGTTCGCGCACGTAGTCGACGGTCGTCCGCAGGACCACCGGCCCGACCCCCTTGGCGAGCAGTTCGGCGGGGCCCACCCCGGCGGCCTGGAGGATGGACCACCGGGCGTGCTCCGCGTACTGGAGGTACACGCTCTGGTTGAGGTGGCCCAGTGCGTCTGTCTCGTATCCGCGGACGGTCACCGGGACGGAAAACGGCTCGCTCACTGCGTTCCCTTCGCGTACTGACTCTCGTGCCGGATGTGACGACCTCCGATCTTGGCATGCTCATCACGCCCGGCGCGGGGAGGCCAGGAGATACCGCCTCCCCGTGCGCGGCTCCGCGTACTCGCCGACCTGCCAGCCCGCCCGCTCCAGCGTCGCCGCGCACGCCCGCCGGGCCTCCTCGGCCGGCTCGTGGACGGCGACCGCCTCCGGCTGCGGTGTCGCGCGCACCCGGTAGCCCTCCGGGCCCGCCCCGGCCGGACGGTGCCCGGCCGCCTCCAGGGCGAGCGCGGCCGCCTGCACGAGATGCGTGCGCTCCCAGTCGCAGGGCCGGTCCGTGGCGCAGTCACGGTTGGTCATGCGGCGCAGCTCCAGCAGTCCCTGCCAGGCGCTGTGCACCTCGCGGACGCGGGCCGGACCGGTCTGCGGCGCCTCCTCCTCGCCGCCGACCCGCGCGGCGAACCCACCTCCCGCCGCGGCCGCCTCGGGTTCCGCAGGGACGGCCGGCTCCTCGGCGCCGCGTATCCGGTGCCCGGCCGGCGTCAGGAAGTGGTCGTGCGGCGGCCGCGGGTGCCGGAAGGCCAGCCCCCGCTTCACCAGCGCCGCCAGCTGCGCCTCCGTACCCCGCAGCCGCCCGGTGACGGGATCGGCGGCGTCGATGACACGCCGCTGCGCGGCGGTCGGCGGTCGTGTCACGGCGTCCTCCTCCCGGCCTCGGGCCCCTGCTCCCACCTGCTTCGAAGGCTACGACGCGGGTCTGACAACCGGCCCGCGCAGAGGCGGCGGCGACGTGGTGCCGCTACTGCCGGTACCCGCTGAGGAACCGCCCGATCCGGCCGATGGCCGCCTCCAGGTCGTCGGCGTGGGGCAGGGTGAGGATGCGGAAGTGGTCGGGGGCGGGCCAGTTGAAGCCCGTGCCCTGCACCACCTGGATCTTCTCGCGGAGCAGCAGGTCCAGGACGAACTTCTCGTCGTCGTGGATCTTGTGCACCTTGGGGTCGATGCGCGGGAACGCGTACAGCGCGCCCTTGGGCTTCACGCAGGACACCCCGGGGATCTCGTTGAGCTTCTCCCAGGCCACGTCGCGCTGTTCGTAGAGGCGGCCGCCGGGTGTGGTCAGGTCGCGGATGGACTGGCGGCCGCCGAGCGCGGCCTGGATGGCGTACTGGGCGGGGGCGTTGGCGCACAGGCGCATGGAGGCCAGCATGGTCAGGCCCTCCAGGTAGTTCTTCGCGTGCTGTTTCGGGCCGGTCACCACCAGCCAGCCCGAGCGGAAGCCGGCAACCCGGTAGGTCTTCGACAGGCCGCAGAAGGTCAGGACGACGAGGTCGGGGGCGAGGGCCGCGGCGGAGTGGTGGACGGCGTCGTCGTAGAGGATCTGGTCGTAGATCTCGTCGGCGAAGACCATCAGGCCGTGCCGCCGGGCGAGGTCGAGGATGCCCTCGACGACCGCCTTGGGGTAGACCGCGCCGGTGGGGTTGTTGGGGTTGATGATGACCACGGCCTTGGTGCGGTCCGTGATCTTCGACGCCATGTCCTCCAGGTCCGGGTTCCAGTCGGACTGCTCGTCGCAGAGGTAGTGCACCGCCTTGCCGCCCGCCAGCGTGGTGACCGCCGTCCAGAGGGGGAAGTCCGGGGCGGGGATGAGGATCTCGTCGCCGTCCTCGACCAGCGCCTGAACGGCCATGGACACCAGCTCGGAGACGCCGTTGCCGAGGAAGACGTCGTCGACGTCGACCTCCAGGCCCAGGGTCTGGTAGCGCTGGGCGACCGCCCGGCGGGCGGAGAGGATGCCGCGCGAGTCGGTGTAGCCGTGTGCCTGGGGGAGCATCCGGATCATGTCCTGGAGGATCTCCTCCGGCGCCTCGAAGCCGAACACCGCGGGGTTGCCGGTGTTCAGGCGCAGCACGCTGTGGCCCGCCTCCTCCAGCGCGTTGGCGTGCTCGATCACCGGGCCGCGGATCTCGTAACAGACCTCGCTGAGCTTGTTCGACTGCCGGAACTCCATGCGTCCCTCCGGTATCTGGTGGTGCTTGGTTTTACCAAGTGGGTGCTTGGAAAGTCCAATGACATGTCTAGACTGCGTCGCATGTCACGACGCCGAAGCTACGACCAGTACTGTTCCGCCGCCCGCGCGCTCGATGCCGTCGGCGACCGCTGGACCCTGCTGATCGTCCGGGAGCTGCTGGCCGGACCCCGCCGCTACACCGACCTGCACGCGGACCTGCCCGGTGTGAGCACGGACGTACTCGCCTCACGGCTGAAGGACATGGAGCGCGACGGGCTGACGACCAGGCGCCGCCTGCCGCCGCCCGGCGCCGCCTACGTCTACGAACTCACCTCGCGCGGACGCGAGTTGCTGCCCGTGCTGCAGGCGCTCAGCGTGTGGGGGCAGGAGGAGCTGGGGGAGCGGCGGCCCACGGACGCCCTGCGCGCCCACTGGTTCGCGCTGCCCCTGCTGCGGGCGCTGGAGGGCGAAGGACTCGTCGAAGTCGGCCTGGAGGAGGGCGACTTCCACCTCTTCGTCGGCGCCGAGGACGGCCCGGTGTACGGCGACGGTCCCGCCCCCGGTGAGCCGGACGCGCGGCTCGTCCTGGACGCCGGGACCTGTGCTGCCCTCGGCCGCGGGGAGTTGCGCCTCGCCGACGCGGTGCGGGACGGGCGCGTCACGGTCACCGGCGACGGCACGCTCGCCAAGTCCCTGCGGGACGCATGAGAAGAGCCCGCCGTACGGACGTACGGCGGGCTCCCCGACGGGCCGTCAGGCCGCGGGCGGCACCCGGGAGGGCCGGCCCGACCCGCGGGTCAGCGCGTAGCCGCCGATCCCGGCGAGCGCGGCCAGCACCGCGCCGATCCCGGTCCACACCCAGCGGTCCGACCACCAGCCGGACGTCCAGCCGCCGTCGGGCTCGATGCTGGACAGCACCGCCGCCTTCGACGTGTCACCGTCCTTGAAGCCCGACTTCGACGACACGGCGATGCCCGGCACCAGCGGTTGCGCCAGCGAGCCGTCCACCGCCGCCGAGCCGCCGATGTCCTTGGAGTCGACCCGCACGGACGCCTTCACCGGCTGGCCCAGGTCGGCCGTCGTCAGGTTCAGCGCCGTCAGCCGGATGTAGTAGGTGCCCGGCAGCGGGTCGTCGGCCCACGGCTCCGACCAGGCCCGGACCGTGCGCAGCACACAGGCCAACTCGACGTTCGTGGAGCCCTGTTCGGCCGTACGGGTCTGCGCCCCGTACTGGCAGGACTGGCGGCGGCGCAGACCGTCGTAGACGTCGATCTGCCAGGTCTGGGCCGCGTGCGAGGCCGGCAGCTTCACCGTCGCCCGCACCGTGGGCCGTTGCCCGGCGTCCGCGGGGAACGACCAGTACAGGTAGTCGCCCGTGGAGGCGCTCGCGGTCGCCTCCTGCCCCTGGTCGACCTCGGCCGCCGTACGGAACGACGTGCCCGCCGACGTCGGCGCGGAGTCGTCGCCCGAGGCGCTCGGGGAGGGGGAGGAGTCCGCGACGGCCGGGGTGACCGTCAGCCCGAACAGCAGCGCCGCCGCGCCCAGCATCCGTGTGATCCGCATCAGTTGGTCCTCCAGACCGCGACCCGCCAGCGCGACAGCCAGCCCCACAGCAGACCGGCGACGAAACCGAACAGCACCAGCACACCCAGCAGCCACCAGCCGCGCCCGAGACCGAACGACGCCACGTCGCTCGCCTTCGAGGGGCCGTCGACGACGTCCACCGTCAGCTCCAGCGGCATACCGGGCGTGGTCTTCACACCCGAGGCCGGAGAGAAGGAGTTGGTCACCTGAAGGCACACCGTCTCCGCGGGAGCGTCGTCCGCGTCGCTCTCCGCCTTCGGGTAGCGCAGCCCCGTCGAGATCACGTCGGTGCGGCCGTTGCCCGCCGACTCGCCGCGCACGATCTCCCGGCCGTGCACCGTGACCGCCCGCAGCAGCACGCCGTAGGACGGGTTAACGGCCCGGTCCGCCGCCACGCTGACCGAGGCACGCAGCTCCTTGCCCGGGTCGACGTCCACCTTGTACCAGCGCTGCTGCCCGAACTCCTCGCGGTCGGTGAACAGACCCGACTTCAGCGTCGGCGCGTCGGTGCACTGCGTGGCGCCCTCGGTCGCCACCGGCGTCACCACCGGGTCGGCGGCGCGATCCACCAACTGGTTGACCTTGTCGGTGAGTTCGTCGGTGTGCTCGACCGAGGTGTACGTCCCCCCGGTCGCCTCCGCGATACAGCTGAGCTGCTTGTTCAGCTTGGTGTTCGGGACCAGGCCGAGCGTGTCGATGGTCATGCCGATGCCCTTGGCGGCTATCTCGCGGGCCACCTCGCACGGGTCGAGCGGGGCGCAGGTGTCCTCGCCGTCGGTGATCAGCACGATCCGCTTGGAGCCGTCACCGTCGGCGAGGTCGCCCGCGGCCTTCAGCAGCGCGGGGCCGATCGGCGTCCACCCGGTCGGCGAGAGCGTCGCCACCGCCGTCTTGGCCTCGGTGCGGTCCAGCGTGCTGACCGGGTACAGCTGCGCGGTGTCCTTGCAGCCCGTCTGCCGGTCGTTGCCCGCGTAGTTCGCGCCGAGCGTGCGGATGCCGAGCTGGACGTCCTCGGGCGTGGCGTCGAGGACCTCGTTGAACGCCTGCTTCGCCGCCGCCATCCGGGTGCCGCCGTCGATGTCCCGGGTCCGCATGGAACCGCTGACGTCGAGGACGAGGTCGACCTTCGCGTTCGCCCCGCTCGTGGGTTCGCCGGCCTCCGCCGCGGCCGGGAAGGCGAGCCCGGCCGCCAAGGTGGCGAGCAGGGCGCACACTCCCGCCGCCAGCCGTTGTGTTCTGATCATCGGCGGATCCTATTGATCAGGTGGGCCGTGATCCAAAACGACCGGTCAGCGCAGGGGGTTGGGCAAGACGGTCCACTGGTCCCCGGGCGTCCCCGGCGACATCCGCATCAGCGTCAACGCCTTCGTCGGGAGCGGCTCTTCGAGCAGGGCCACGAGGTCGGGCGTGCGCGGCAGATCCCGTACGGCGGTCTCGAGCGCCGCCCCCAGCGCGCCCGCCGAACCCGCCGTACCGGCGAGCGCGCCCGCGACCAGGGAGCCGAACAGCTTGCGCCTGAGGGCGGTTTCGTCGTCCGTGACGATCCGTCCGGTCAGCTCCGGGACCGGGACGCCGTGCCGGGCGAGCCGTGCCGGGCTGACGCGGATGTCGGCGAGGTCGCGGTAGACCAGCCGCAGCGGGGCGCCCGTGGCGGAGAGGACGACCAGCAGGTTCTGGCCGTGCGCCTCCAGAGCCACACCGATCTCCAGCAGACGCAGCCCGACGGTGAGGGCGAGGCGGGCGAACTCGGCGAGCCACGACGGCGACGACGGCAGCGCGGTGGTGGCCAGCGCGGCCACCGGCACCACCCGCTCGCCCCGGTCCGTCGCCGCGTACGTCCCCGGTGACTCCCGCAGCACGGCGGCGAGGTCGGGCGAGTCGGCCGTCGCCGCCCCCAGCGTCCGGGTGACGTGCAACAAGCCGTCCGAACGCGCCGCCAGCGACTCCCCGAACGCCGACAGCGTCGCCGACATGCCGACCGAGTAGACCGAGATGTCCCGCACCGAGGACGTCAGCCGGGCGCTGAGCGCGGTCTTGACGTGCGGCCCGTCCGGCACGGCGAGCGTCCGCAAGGACATCAGCGGGTGCGCGGCGAACCCGTCCTCGCAGCTCCGCTTCAGCACGTGCGCCGCCTGCCACGGATGCACCGGCAGCAACAGCCGTCCCGTGTCCCGCAGTTCGTCCGGCCACACCCCCGTCACCAGGCACTCCTCCGGGCGCACCGCGACCGTCCCCAGCCGCACCACCGGCCGGTGCTCGGGCCCGTACGCCAGCTGTTCGGCGACCGAGAAGCCGGGCCGGGAACGGCAGTTGGGGTGGTACGGATGCCCGTCCACCACCCGCTGCTCCCACTCCCGGTCGGTCGTCGGCCACGCGTCCGTGAGCGGCGCCCGGTCGGCGCGCGACAGCGCCGTCGAGGCCACGCTGTGCCCCAGCTCGGCCGCGAAGCCGCTGCCGTGCGGCACGGCCAGGCCGGTCATCAGCCGCGCCGGATCGTCGTACGCCGTGCCGTCCAGTCGTACGACATCGACGTACGCGTCGGTCGCGTACGGGTCCGCGGCCGGGCCGTGCAGCCGGCGGCCGTCGGCCAGGCGCAGGGCGAGGCCCTCCCGGCCGGGCTCACGCCCCGCGACCCAGGGCAGCGGCTCGTACGCGAGCGCCCGCCACAGCCGGGTCAGCACGGCCGCCCGGGCGCCCGCCAGCTCGGCCGCGTACCGTGACAGCAGGCCGGGACGTACGACGGCCAGCTCGTCGGCGACCTCGGTCTCCGCGGGTCGGGGACGGTCCACGGGCGTGCTCCTCGGGTACGAACAGGGCGTCACGGACAGGTCGCGACGGCATACATACTGATCATCTTCTCCCGAACGGGCCTTCAGGGAACGAGTGGATCGCGTGGATCTCATCCCCCCTCATGCCGGTGGCGACGCCGACCGCGCCGACGCGTACGCCGCCGTGCCGCTCCTCAACTGTCTGCTGCGTGAGGTGGCGGAGCCCGTGTCCGGCCCACCGTCCCCGGACGAGCGGGCACCGCGCACGTACCGGCTGCCCGGCACCGGCCGCCTGCTGCGGGTGCGCGGCGAGCGGCGTCCGGCCGCTCCCGAGGTGTTCGCGGCCGGGCAGTGGCACCGCGTCGGCCACACCGAACTCGTCAAGCTCGTCGGCGAGGAGCTGCGCCGGCACACCGGCCTGTCCAACCACGAACTGCCCGCCGAGATGATCGACAGCCGGGACGCCGTGGCCGCGCTGCTCGCCGCCCGCGCCCGGGCCACCGCGCCCGAGGACCCGTACCTGCGCTCCGAGCAGTCCCTGATCACCGGCCACCCGTACCACCCGGCGCCCAAGGCGCGCGGCGGTGGTCCGGTCGCCGGCTGGCTGCCGTACGCCCCCGAGGCGCACGCCCGCTTCCCGCTGGTCCTGCTCGGCGTGCGCGAGGACACGGTCGTCGAGGAGGGCGACACCTCCGCGCTGGACGCGCTCGGCGAGGCGCCGCCCGGCTACCGGCTGCTGCCGGCCCACCCCTGGCAGCTGGACCTGGTCGACCTCGCGCCCGCCTTCGCCGACGGCCGCCTGGTCCGGCTGGGCACGACCGGCTTCGACGCCTGGCCGACGGCCGCGATCCGCACGCTGTACGCCCCGGCCCACGACCTGTTCCTGAAGTTCAGCCTCGACGTCCGCATCACCAACGACATCCGCCGGCTGTGGCGCCACGACCTGCTGAGGCTGCGCCGGACCGACACGGCCGTCACGGCCGCGTTCGCCGCGATGGGCGCCCCGGCCGCCTGGCTCGGCGACCGCGGCTACCGCACCGCGGGATGCGCCTTCGAGGAACTCGCCGTCCTGGTCCGCGACGGACTGCGCGGGCGCGTGCTGCCCGGCGCGACCCCGCTGCTCGCCGCCGGGCTGGTGGAGGGCTTCGAGGGCAGCCCGCTCGACACCGCCGAGGACCCGGCGGCCTGGTGGGAGGCGTATCTGAGGGCCGTCGTGCCCCCGGCGCTGACCGCCTTCGCCGAGCACGGCGTCGTCCTGGAGGCCCATCTGCAGAACACGCTGGTCGCCGTGGACGCCGCCGGCACTCCGGTGCAGGCCCTGTTCCGGGACGCCGAGGGCGTCAAGCTGCTGCCGGAGGTGTCCCGGGCGGCGGGCTGGGAGCGCCTGGTGTACTGCCTGGTCGTCAACCACCTCACCGAGGTCGCGGGCGCCCTGGCCGAACGCCGCCCCGGCCTCGACCCCTGGCCCGCCGCCCGCCGCGAACTGTCCCGCCACGGCCTCCCCGAGGCCTCCGGCCTGCTCACGGCACCCACCCTGCCCGGCAAGACCAACCTGCTGCTGCGCTGGACGGGCGCGGACGGCGCGGACGCCCGCTATCTGCCGCTGCCGAATCCGCTGGCCGGGTGAGCGCTGACATACCCTGGCCGATGTGCTGCGCGACGTGACTGCTGTTCGATATGTGACCCCGCTGCGGTCCGGCGGCTCCGTGCCCGGAGTCGTCGAGGCCGACGACCTGGGCACCTACGTCGTGAAGTTCACGGGCTCCGCGCAGGGCCGCAAGGCGCTCGTCGCCGAGGTGATCGTCGGCGAGCTGGCCCGCGCGCTCGGACTGCGCTTCCCCGAGCTGGTCCTCGTGCACTTCGACCCGGCGATCGCCGACGGCGAGCCGCACCAGGAGGTCCGCGACCTGCATGCCGCGAGCAGCGGCCTCAACCTCGGCATGGACTACCTGCCGGGCGCCAAGGACTTCACCCCGGACCTCGCGAAGGTCTTCCCGGTGGACCCCCTGGAGGCGGGCCGGATCGTCTGGCTGGACGCCCTGACCGTCAACGTCGACCGCACGGTCCACAGCTCCAACCTGATGGTCTGGCCGACCCTGGGCACCGTGCCCCCGCGGCTGTGGCTCATCGACCACGGCGCCGCCCTCGTCTTCCACCACCGCTGGGACGGCACCGACCCCGCCAAGGCCTACGACTTCCGCCACCACGCCCTCGGCCACTACGGCCCGGACGTGCGCGCCGCCGACGCCGAGCTCGCGCCCAGGGTGACCGAGGAACTGCTGCGCCGGGTCGTCGCGGAGGTCCCCGACGCCTGGCTCACCGACCATGCCTCGCCCGCCGAGGCCCGCGACGCCTACGTGAGCTACCTGCACGCGCGGGTGCGGGCCTCGGCGCAGTGGCTGCCCACGGACTTCCCGAGCCGGGAGGAACTGGCCGCCGAGGAGGCCCGGCGGGCGGCGAAGAACCAGCAAGGACGCCCCGCGTGGCTCCGGCAGGTCCCCGACCTGCACGGCAAGCCCGCGGCCGAACAGGATTGGTCGGTGCACCTCGGATGAGTGGCCGGGTCGAGATCGAGTACTGCACCCAGTGCCGCTGGCTGCCCCGTGCCGCCTGGCTGGCGCAGGAACTGCTGACGACGTTCGAGGCGGAGCTGACCGAGCTGGCGCTGCGGCCGGGCAAGGGCGGGGTGTTCGTCGTGCGCGTGGACGACGAGGTCGTCTGGGACCGTCGCGAGCAGGGCTTTCCCGAGCCGACGGCGGTGAAGCGGGCCGTACGCGACCGAGTGGCCCCGGGGAAGCCCCTGGGCCACTCGGACACGGTCCCGCAGGAGGACGTCAGCCCTTGAGCTGCTCGTACGCCGGCAGGGTGAGGAAGTCGGCGTAGTCCTCGTCGAGGGAGACCGTCAGCAGCAGGTCGTGGGCCTGCTGCCAGTGGCCGGCCGCGAAGGCCTCCTCGCCGATCTCGCCGCGGATATTGTCCAGTTCCTCGGCGGCGACCTTGCGGGCCAGCTCCGGGGTGGCCCTCTCGCCGTTCTCGAACTCGACGCCCGCGTTGATCCACTGCCAGATCTGCGAGCGGGAGATCTCGGCGGTGGCCGCGTCCTCCATCAGGTTGAAGATGGCCACCGCGCCGAGACCGCGCAGCCACGCCTCGATGTAACGGATGCCCACCTGGACGGCGTTGACCAGACCGGCGTACGTCGGCTTCGCGTCCAGCGAGTCGACGGCGATCAGGTCGGCCGCCTCGACGTGCACGTCCTCGCGCAGCCGGTCCTTCTGGTTCGGCCGGTCGCCGAGGACCTTGTCGAAGGACTCCATGGCGATCGGGACCAGGTCGGGGTGGGCGACCCAGGAGCCGTCGAAACCGTCGTTCGCCTCGCGGTCCTTGTCGGCGCGGACCTTCTCGAAGGCCACCTTGTTCACCTCGGCGTCCCGGCGCGAGGGGATGAAGGCCGCCATGCCGCCGATGGCGTGCGCGCCGCGCTTGTGGCAGGTGCGGACGAGGAGTTCGGTGTACGCGCGCATGAACGGGGCCGTCATCGTGACCGCGTTGCGGTCCGGCAGGACGAACTTGGCGCCGCCGTCGCGGAAGTTCTTGACGATGGAGAACAGGTAGTCCCAGCGGCCGGCGTTCAACCCCGAGGCATGGTCGCGGAGTTCGTAGAGGATCTCCTCCATCTCGTACGCGGCCGTGATCGTCTCGATCAGGACGGTGGCGCGGATGGTGCCCTGGGGGATGCCGAGGTAGTCCTGCGCGAAGATGAACACCTCGTTCCACAGGCGGGCTTCGAGGTGCGACTCGGTCTTCGGGAGGTAGAAGTAGGGGCCCTTGCCGAGGCCGAGCAGGCGCTGGGCGTTGTGGAAGAGGTACAGGCCGAAGTCGACGAAGGCGCCGGGGACCTGGTTGCCGTCGGCGTCGACGAGGTGGCGCTCGTTGAGGTGCCAGCCACGCGGGCGCATGACGACCGTCGCCAGCTCCTCGTTCGGGCGCAGGGCGTACGACTTGCCGGACGTCTCGTCGGTGAAGTCGATGTTCCGGGTGTAGGCGTCGGCCAGATTGACCTGCCCGAGGACGACGTTCTCCCAGGTCGGCGCGGAGGCGTCCTCGAAGTCGGCGAGCCAGATCCTCGCGCCCGAGTTCAGGGCGTTGATGGTCATCTTGCGGTCGGTGGGACCGGTGATCTCCACGCGGCGGTCTTCCAGGGCCGCGGGGCAGGGGGCGACCTTCCAGGAGTCGTCGGCGCGGATCGCGGCGGTCTCCGGGAGGAAGTCGAGGGTGGAGGTGCGGGCGATCTCGGCGCGGCGCTCGGCGCGGCGGGCGAGGAGTTCGTCACGGCGCGGCGTGAACCGCCGGTGCAGCTCGGCCACGAAGGCGAGCGCCGCCTCGGTGAGGACCTCCTCCTGCCGGGGCAGGGGCTCGGCGTCGACGATGGCCAGCGGGGACGGCGCTGGTGTGGACATGAGCTGTCACTTCCTTCAGCGGTGGCACCGGGTGCCAGTCGTTCCGGGTACGGCGAGCAACACCCCGGGAGCAGCAGGGCGCTTCTGAACAGTGGATACTAGTTTCCTCATCGTGGAACTTCAATGGTTTGTTGATGTCGAGATTCTCCGGGTCGAGGGAAGGTGGCTCCGCGTGCCACCCCGCTCACTCAAGGTGGATCAGATCGGCCTCCGTGTCGATGTCGTACGGCCGTGCCACGTCCCCGCACTCGACGAGCCTGATCGCCTCCCGATGGGCCCGGAGGTAGGCGCGGGCCCCGCGATCCCCGCTCGCGCTCTCGGCGATCCCGGCCCAGTGCGCGGCACCCAGCAGCACCGGATGCCCGCGCACCCCGTCGTACGCGGCAGACGCGAGCGAGCCGTCGTCCTCGTAGGCGGCGAGTACCCGCCGCACCGCCTCCACGCCGATCCCCGGCTGGTCGACGAGCGAGACGAGGGCGGCCCGGGCGCCCGTCCCGGCGAGCGAGTCCAGCCCGGCCCGCAGCGAGGACCCCATGCCCTCCTCCCACGCCGGGTTCTCCACGACCACGCATCCGCCCAGCTCCGCCCGCCGGCGCACCTCGTCGGCCCGCGCCCCGAGGACCACGTGGACGCGGGCGCACCCGGCCGCGCGCAGCACGCCGACCGCGTACTCGACGAGCGGGCGCCCGCGGTGTTCCAGCAGGGCCTTGGGCCGCCCGCCGAGGCGGCGGCCGCCCCCGGCGGCGAGGAGCAGCCCGGCCGGTTCGCGCTCTTTCTCCGTCATGCGTCCTGCATACCTGACGCACGGGCGAGGGCCCGGTTTCCAGGGGCTGAATTTCGGTCCGCGCGGTGGCGCGCCCCGCATCGGGTGGCGTTTACTGACCCGCGTCCCCCGGCGCCCGACCAGTGCCACGGGACCGCTCGGCGGGAGCACCATCACACGACGGCGCACAGGGGAGTGCGAGGGGGAGAGCCGTGTTGCGGAGCTTGGGGCAGAAACCTGTGACGGGCAGCGGCGAGGATCCGAGGGTGGCGGGACTGCGCTCCGCCGTGTCCCGGCTGCGCCGCCAACTCGCCGCGCACCCGGCCGATTTCCCCGACCGCTGCATCGCCGAGGACGAACTGGCCGCCCTCGCCGCCATGACGATCGACGGCGCCCCCGAGATCCCGCGGCTCCGCCGCTCGTTACTGCTGATCGCCGGCGCCATCGGGTCGGTCAGCGCCCTCTCGGGCGGCCTGTCGGAGGTGCGCCACGCGGTGGACCTGTTCGGGGAGCCGCCCCGGCGGTGACGGGACGTCACCTCCCGTTCGCCGAGGTCTCCTCGGGCCGACTCAGCTTCCGGTGCTCGCCAGTGCCTCCGACAGCTCCACCGCCACCTGCTGCAGCAGCGGCACGATGCGCTCCGTCGCCGCCTCCGTGACCCGGCCGGCCGGGCCGGAGATGGAGATCGCCGTGGAGGTGGGGGAGTCGGGCACGGACACCGCGAGGCAGCGCACCCCGACCTCCTGTTCGTTGTCGTCGATGGCGTACCCCTGGCGCCGTACGTCCGCCAGGGCCGCCAGGAAGCCCTCCGGCGTGGTGATCGTCTTCTCCGTCGCGGCCGGCATGCCGGTGCGCGCGAGCAGGGCGCGGACCTCGTCGTCCGGGGTGTTCGCCAGGAGGGCCTTGCCGACACCCGTGGAGTGCGGCAGCACCCGGCGTCCGACCTCGGTGAACATGCGCATCGAGTGCTTCGAGGGCACCTGGGCGACGTAGACGATCTCGTCGCCGTCGAGCAGCGCCATGTTCGCCGTCTCACCAGTCTCCTCGACCAAGCGGGCCAGGTAGGGGCGCGCCCAGGTGCCCAGCAGGCGGGAGGCCGACTCGCCGAGGCGGATCAGGCGGGGGCCGAGCGCGTACCGGCGGTTGGGCTGCTGGCGGACGTATCCGCAGGCCACGAGGGTACGCATCAGGCGGTGGATGGTGGGCAGCGGCAGCCCGCTGCTCGCGGACAGCTCGCTCAGGCCGACCTCGCCGCCCGCGTCGGCCATCCGCTCGAGCAGGTCGAAGGCGCGCTCGAGGGACTGGACTCCGCCACCGTTGGACTTGGCGGAGTCGGTGGTGCTGGCGCTGGACGTCGGCACGGCGCGTTCCTTTCGGGACTGGCGGAAGGGGCCAAAGCCTACCCGGCAGCCGGTTGACTCCCCGCTCGTACGTAGCTACGTTCTGCTTGCTGGAATTCTAATTCCGCTTTGCGGAAACGTCCAGAGTGCAGGCGTCGGCAGCTCTCCCGGGAAGTGTGCCCTTGACGGCATCGGGACGGGAGTGAAGACTCCTTCAACAGAAAGTTGAATTCCGTTACGTGGAAGTAAATCCCGTTTCCGGGGCGTGACGGCGGCGGCAGAGAGGGGTCCGGGTGTCCGACACAGAACTGGTGCTGCGCTCGACACGCGTCATCACGCCCGAGGGGACGCGCGCCGCCTCGGTCGCGGTCGCCGACGGCACGATCACGGCCGTCCTGCCGTACGACGCCGACGTGCCCGCCGGTGCGCGCCTGGAGGACGTCGGCGACCACGTCCTGCTGCCCGGACTGGTCGACACCCACGTGCACGTCAACGACCCCGGTCGCACCGAGTGGGAGGGCTTCTGGACCGCCACCCGCGCGGCGGCGGCCGGCGGCATCACCACCCTCGTCGACATGCCGCTCAACTCCCTCCCGCCGACCACGACCGTCGACCACCTGCGCACGAAGCAGGCGGTCGCCGCCGACAAGGCGCACATCGACGTCGGCTTCTGGGGCGGCGCCCTGCCCGACAACGTCAAGGACCTGCGCCCGCTGCACGAGGCCGGCGTCTTCGGCTTCAAGGCGTTCCTGTCCCCGTCCGGCGTGGACGAGTTCCCGCACCTCGACCAGGACGGGCTCGCCCGGTCGCTCGCCGAGATCGCCTCCTTCGGCGGACTGCTGATCGTGCACGCCGAGGACCCGCACCACCTGGACGCCGCCCCGCAGCAGGACGGTCCCCGCTACGCCGACTTCCTCGCCTCCCGGCCGCGCGACGCCGAGGACACGGCCATCGCCCAGCTCATCGACCAGGCCAGACGCCTCGACGCCCGCGTGCACGTGCTGCACCTGTCGTCGAGCGACGCGCTGCCGCTGATCGCCGCCGCGAAGGCGGACGGCGTCCGCGTCACCGTCGAGACCTGCCCCCACTACCTCACCCTCACCGCCGAGGAAGTCCCGGACGGCGCCAGCGAGTTCAAGTGCTGCCCGCCCATCCGGGAGTCCGCCAACCAGGACCTGCTGTGGCAGGCGCTGGCCGACGGCACGATCGACTGCGTGGTCACCGACCACTCCCCGTCCACGGCCGACCTGAAGACCGGCGACTTCGCCACCGCCTGGGGTGGCATCTCCGGCCTCCAGCTGAGCCTCCCTGCCGTCTGGACGGCGGCCCGGGAGCGCGGCCACACCCTGCAGGACGTGGTCCGCTGGATGTCCTCCCGGACGGCCGGACTGGTCGGCCTGGACACCCGCAAGGGCGCCATCGCGCCCGGTCACGACGCCGACTTCGCGGTCCTCGCACCCGACGAGACCTTCACCGTGGACCCGGCGGCCCTCCAGCACCGCAACCGTGTCACCGCGTACGCCGGCAAGACCCTGTACGGCGTCGTGAAGTCGACCTGGCTGCGCGGCGAACGCATCGTCGCCGACGGCCAGTTCACCGACCCGAAGGGCCGCCTGCTGACCCGTGTCCCCTGATCCGCCCGCTCCCGAGGCGGCCCACTCCCGAAAGGAACCTTTGATCACCGTGACGGCGATTCCGAGTTTCACCGGCGACGCGAACCCCTACGGAGGCGGTGACCCGTACGCGGACTACCGCACCGCCGACTTCCCCTTCACCCAGTACGCCGACCTCGCCGACCGGCGGCTCGGTGCCGGTGTCATCGCCGCCAACGACGAGTTCTTCGCCGAGCGGGAGAACCTCCTGGTGCCCGAGCGGGCCGAGTTCGACCCGGAGCACTTCGGGCACAAGGGCAAGATCATGGACGGCTGGGAGACCCGCCGCCGGCGCGGTGCGAGCGCCGGGCACCCCTGGCCCACCGTCGAGGACCACGACTGGGCGCTGGTCCGCCTCGGCGCGCCCGGTGTCGTCCGCGGCATCGTCGTCGACACCGCCCACTTCCGCGGCAACTACCCGCAGGCGGTGTCCGTCGAGGGGACCTCGGTGCCCGGCTCCCCGTCGCCGGAGGAGCTCCTCGGCGACGACGTGAAGTGGACGGCCCTCGTCCCGCGCACCCCGGTCGGCGGCCACGCGGCGAACGGCTTCGCCGTCTCCGTCGAGCAGCGCTTCACCCACCTGCGCGTCAACCAGCACCCCGACGGCGGCATCGCGCGGCTGCGCGTGTACGGCGAGGTCGTACCGGACCCGGCGTGGCTGGCGGCCCTCGGCGCGTTCGACGTCGTCGCCCTGGAGAACGGCGGCCGCGTCGAGGACGCCTCCGACCTCTTCTACTCACCGGCCACCAACACCATCCGGCCGGGCCGCTCCCGCAAGATGGACGACGGATGGGAGACCCGCCGGCGCCGCGACCGGGGCAACGACTGGATCCGCTACCGGCTCGCCGCGCAGGCGCAGATCCGCGCCATCGAGATCGACACGGCCTACCTGAAGGGCAACAGCGCGGGCTGGGCGTCGGTGTCGGTACGCGACGGCGAGGACGGCGACTGGACCGAGATCCTCCCGCGCACCCGCCTCCAGCCCGACACCGACCACCGCTTCGTCCTGCCGGCCCCGGCCGTCGCCACGCACGCGCGCGTGGACATCTTCCCGGACGGCGGCATCTCCCGCCTGCGCCTGCACGGCACCCTCACGGACAGCGGCGCGGCCAGCCTGACGGCCCGCCACCAGGAACTCGGCGGCTGACCACCGCGCGGGACACACCGGCCGGAAACCGCCGCCCCCCCGAGCTTGGCGGGACGCCTTGAGCACGTGGGGCGGCGGTGGCCGTCCTTGGGTGGGGCAACTGAGCCGTCCGGGGGCGAAGCGTGCTGGGCGCACCGGCCCGTAGAACCGGTGCGCCCCGCTCGGGTCACGCCGCGTGGCCGCCGTCGACGGCGAACTCCGCGCCGGTGACGTACGCCGCTGTGGCCAGGTGGGCGACCGTCGACGCCACCTCGTCGGCGGTGCCGAACCGGCCGACCGCCGTCATCGCCGCCTGAGCGGCGGCATACGGTCCGTCCGCCGGGTTCATGTCCGTGTCGGTCGGGCCGGGATGCACGATGTTCGCCGTGATCCCCCGCCCGCCCAGCTCGCGGGCGAGGGCCTTCGTCAGGCCGACCAGGGCCGACTTGCTCGTCGCGTAGAGGGTGCCGCCGGGCCCCGGCACGTGCTGCGTCATGCATGTGCCGATGGTGATGATCCGGCCGCCCGGCCGCATCCGCGCTGCCGCCGCCTGCGAGGTCAGGAACACCCCGCGCACGTTCACGGCCAGCACCCGGTCGACGTCCGCGAGCGAGAGATCCTCCAGTGGCCCGAGCACCCCCACGCCCGCGTTGTTCACCAGCACGTCCAGGCCGCCGAGCAGCTCCTCGGCACGCTCCACCGCCCCCGCCGCCTCCGTTGCGTCCGCGGCGTCCGCGCGCAGCGCCACCGCCCGCCTTCCCAGTGCCTCCACCCGCCGTACGACGTCGTCGGCGGCCTCCTTGCCGTGCACGTAGGTCACGGCCACGTCCGCGCCCTCCCGGGCCAGCCGCACGGCCGTCGCCGCGCCGATGCCGCGGCTGCCGCCGGTGACCAGGGCGACCTTGCCGTTCAGGGTGCCGTGCGTGTTCGCGTGTGTCGTTGTCATGGGTCCATCCCAGCGGCCGCCGCACGCGCGCGCTGGCGGCCGTCGGACACCTGCCTCGGGAGCTCGGACGGAACTCTGCGCGCCCCCTCCGACGTTCTCCCGGCGTGACACTTCAGCAAGAGATCGTCGGCAACGCCATGCAGATGGCGGTGGTCAGCCTGCAACCCGGTCAGACGGTGTACTGCGAGGCCGGCAAGTTCCTGTTCAAGACGACCAACGTGACCATGGAGACCCGCCTGTCCGGCCCGTCCGGCGGCGGCGATCAGCAGCAGGGCGGGAGCGGCGGCATGGGCGGCATGCTGCGCCAGGCCATGGGCACCGCCATGCAGGTCGGCCAGCGCGCGCTCGCGGGCGAGTCGCTGGCGTTCCAGTACTTCACCTCCCAGGGCGGCGAGGGCACCGTCGGCTTCGCGGGCGTGCTCCCCGGCGAGATGCGCGCCCTGGAGCTGGACGGCACGCGCGCGTGGTTCGCCGAGAAGGACGCCTTCGTGGCCGCCGAGTCCACCGTCGAGTTCGGCATCGCCTTCCAGGGCGGCCGCACCGGCAGGAGCGGCGGCGAGGGCTTCGTCCTGGAGAAGTTCACCGGCCGCGGCACCGTGATCATCGCGGGCGCCGGCAACTTCATCGACCTGAACCCGGCCGACTTCGGCGGCCGCATCGAGGTCGACACGGGCTGCGTCGTCGCCTTCGAGGAGGGCATCCAGTACGGGGTCCAGCGCATCGGCGGCCTCAACCGCCAGGGCATGATGAACGCCGTCTTCGGCGGCGAGGGCCTGTCCCTGGCCACCCTGGAGGGCCACGGCCGCGTCATCCTGCAGTCCCTGACCATCGAGAGCCTGGCGAACGCCCTGAAGAAGTCCCAGGGCGGAGACAAGCAGGGCCCGACCGGAGGACTGTTCTCCACGCACGCCGGATGAACCGCTGAGCGATGAGTTGCGGGCGCCGGTGGGGTCTGAGGTGATGACAGCAGACCCCACCACCAGGAAGCAGGCACCCGTCATGGGCAAGCTCGTCTCCACGATCTTCGTCACGCTCGACGGCGTCTACCAGGCGCCCGGCGGTCCGCAGGAGGACACCCGGGGCGGCTTCGAGCACGGCGGCTGGAGCTTCGTCTTCGGCGACGACGACTTCGGCCGGTTCGTCACCGAGGTCTTCGACCGCTCCGCCGCCTTCCTCCTCGGCCGCCGTACCTACGACATCTTCGCGGGGTACTGGCCGAAGATGACCGATCCGGCCGACCCCATCGCGGGCAAACTCAACGCGCTGCCGAAGTACGTGCCCTCGGCCACCCTCACCGACCCTTCCTGGGCCGGCACCATCGTGCTCGGCGGCGACCTCGCCAAGGAGGTCACCGCCCTCAAGGAGCGCACCGACGGCGAGCTCCAGGTGCACGGCAGCGGCGCCCTCGTGCGGTCCCTGCTCGCGCTCGACCTCGTCGACACCCTCCACCTGCTGACCTTCCCCGTCGTCCTCGGCTCGGGCCTGCGCCTGTTCGAGGAAGGCGCGCTGCCGACGAAGTTCCGGCACGTGGGCGGTCGTATCACCTCCGCCGGGGTCTCCCTGCAGACGTACGAGCCGGCCGGACGGCCCGAGTACGGCTCCTACGAGCTGCCGCAGACCGACTGACCGGGGCGTTGTGGGGGCCGTGTGGCGGGCCGCGGCCCCACGTTAACGCGCGGAAAACTCATGGGACGTGCGGGAAAACTCCACGGAGTTGTCATTGACATGCCACTGTCTACGCGCGTCATCATGTCGGGCATGAGATTCCCCCCACGCGCCACTCGTGCCGGCGCCGCAGCCGCCCTTCTGTCCGCCCTGCTGATGGGCGGCACGGTCGCGGCGACTCCGGCGTCCGCCGCGACCGGCACCATCTGCTACGGCGACCTGCCCTCCCAGGCGTACGACACGCTCGACCTGATCGCCTCGGGCGGCCCCTACCCGTACTCGCAGGACGGCACCGTCTTCCGTAATTCGGAGGGCGTCCTGCCCGGCCAGCCTTCCGGCTACTACCACGAGTACACGGTCAAGACGCCCGGCTCGTCCACACGCGGCGCCCGCCGCATCGTCACCGGTGAGGAGAACCAGGAGGACTACTACACCTCGGACCACTACGCCACGTTCGACCTGATCGACTTCACCTGCTGAACGAGGCACGCGCAGCGAGCGGGCGCCCGGCTGAGCCGGGCTCGGTCTGAGCCGGGCTCGGTCTGAGCAGGGCTCGGTCTGAGCCCGGCTTCGGGCCTGGCCGGGTGTCCGGCTGAGTCGCGCTTTGGGCTGGGGCGGGCTTCGGTTTGGGCCGGGCTTGGGACTTGGCCGGGCCTTCGGCTGGGTCGGGCCTCTGGCTTGGCGGCGCCTCCGGCTGAGCAGGGCTCGGTCTGAGCCCGGCTTCGGGCCTGGCCGGGCGTCCGGCTGAGTCGCGCTTTGGGCTGAGGTGAGCTTCGGTTTGGGCGGGGCTCGGGACTTGGCCGGGCGTCCGGCGGGGCCAGGCCTTAGGGGCGGGCCTCGGGCTTAGCCGGGCTTCGGTCTGGGTCGGGCCTCGGGCTTGGCGGCGCCTCCGGCTTAACCGGGTCGCCGGCCGAGCCGGGCATCGGTCTGGGGCGGGGTCCGGGCTGGGGCGAGTATCGGTTCGGCCGGGGTTCCTGGTCAGCCGGGGTTTTGGCTTTCCGCGGCTGCGAACAGGGCGAACGCCAGCACTACCAGGGCGACGCTCGCGTAGACCGCGTGGCGGTCGAGGAAGCCGATCCGCTGCACGAGTCCCACGTGCCAGTGGGTGAACTCGTGCACCAGGCCCAGGACGCCCTGGACCAGGGCGACGAAACCGAGTACCTCCAGCAACCGCTTCATGGCACGACCCTCGCCCCGCGGACCCCCCACGCACATCGGCCGCGGGGCGAGCCGTGACCGACCAAGGTCCGGCTCCGCGCGGCCGCCCGCGCCGAAAGTCTGCGCCGCGCCGACTTTGGTCGGCGATCGCCCGCGAAGGGAGGTGCCGGAGGCCGCGGCTGCGTAGATTTGTCGAGCGTGAGGGACGACAGACCGACGGCCGCCGTGCCAGGCGTCGCGGGGCGGCGCAGATGGCTCTTCCCGTCCGCCCTGCTCCATGAGATCGACCCCGACGCAGGACGGTCGGGCCGGCCGCGGCGCACCGCCCGGGACTGGATCGTCGACTTCACCTGCTTCGTGCTCGCCGCGGCCATCGGCCTCGCGGCCGCCGACACCCTGAACGGCGACCCGCACACCTCGCACTCCCTCGCCGTCCTGGACCAGCTGCTCGGCGCGCTGGCCTGCGCGGCGGTGTGGCTGCGGCGGCGCTGGCCGCTCGGCCTGGCCGTCGCGATGATCCCGGTCGGCCTGGTGTCGAACACGGCGGGCGGCGCCGCCATGATCGCCCTCTTCAGCCTCGCCGTGCACCGGCCCTTCCGGTACGTCGCCTGGATCGGCGGCGTCCAGCTCGCGCTGGTCCCGCTGTACTACTGGATGCGCCCGGACCCCGACCTGCCGTATGCGGGAGCCGTCGCCTTCGCCGAACTGCTGAGCGTCACCGTCATCGGCTGGGGCATGTTCGTACGCTCCAAGCGGCAGCTGATGCTGAGCCTGCGGGACCGCGCCCGGCGCGCGGAGACGGAGGCGCGGCTGCGGGCGGAGCAGGCGCAGCGGCTGGCCCGTGAGGCCATCGCCCGGGAGATGCACGACGTCCTCGCCCACCGGCTGACGCTGCTGAGCGTCCACGCGGGCGCCCTGGAGTTCCGGCCCGACGCGCCCAGGGAGGAGATCGCCCGGGCGGCCGGAGTCATCCGGGAGAGCGCGCACGAGGCCCTGCAGGACCTGCGCGAGATCATCGGCGTCCTGCGCGCGGGTGAGCCGGACGAGGCGGGGCGTCCGCAGCCGACGCTCGCCGCGCTGGACACGCTGGTCGCGGAGTCGCGGGAGGCCGGCATGAAGGTCACCCTCGACAGCCGCGTCACCGACCCCGGCGCCGTCCCGGCCTCCGTCGGCCGTACCGCCTACCGCATCGCCCAGGAGGCCCTGACCAACGCCCGCAAGCACGCACCCGGCACGGAGGTCACGGTGACGATGTCGGGCGCCCCCGGTGAGGGGCTGACGGTCACCGTGCGCAACCCCCGGCCCGAGGGCGAGGTGCCTCCCGTGCCCGGCTCCGGGCAGGGCCTGATCGGGCTGACGGAGCGGGCCACGCTGGCCGGGGGACGCCTGGACCACGGCACGGACGCCGACGGCGGCTTCCGGGTACGGGCGTGGCTGCCCTGGTGACGACGCCCGCGAGACGATCGCCACGCACTGCTGCCCGCGGGACGGAGGTCGCGAGACGAGCGTCACGCGGGGCCGCCCCAGGGGATGACGCGACCGGGACGATGGCCGTGCGAAGCTGCCAACAGCCGTGACCGCGACCGTGATTACGTGAGGCCCATGACTGCGATCAGACTGCTCCTCGTCGACGACGACCCCCTGGTGCGGGCCGGCCTGTCACTGATGATGGGCGGTGCGGACGACATCGAGATCGTCGGCGAGGCCGCCGACGGCGCCGAGGTCGAGGCGCTCGTCGACCGCACCCGGCCCGACGTCGTCCTCATGGACATCCGGATGCCGTCGGTGGACGGTCTCACTGCCACGGAGCGGCTGCGCGCCCGCAAGGACGCCCCGCAGGTCGTCGTCCTGACCACCTTCCACGCCGACGAGCAGGTCCTGCGCGCCCTGCGCGCGGGGGCCGCCGGGTTCGTCCTCAAGGACACCCCGCCCGCCGAGATCGTCGACGCCGTCCGCCGGGTCGCGACCGGTGATCCCGTGCTGTCGCCCACCGTCACCCGCCAGCTGGTGGAGCACGCCGTGGGCAACGCCGCCGACACGCGCCGGGCACGCGCACGTGAACGCGTCGCGCTGCTCAACGACCGCGAACGCGAGGCCGCCGTCGCCGTCGGCCGGGGGCTGTCCAACGCGGAGATCGCCGCGGACCTCTTCATGAGCGTCGCCACCGTCAAGACCCACGTCTCGCGCATCCTCGCCAAACTGGACCTCAACAACCGCGTGCAGATCGCCCTGTTGGCCTACGACGCCGGACTGCTGGAGGAACCGGAAGGGCACTAGCGGCGGGCGCCGCGCGTTGTCCGGGTACCGGTGACCACCGGACGGGGGGCGGGGGAAGGCAGGTTCGAGCCACATGGCGGAACTGATCGATCTGGGGGAGTTCGGCGACGGCTTCCGCACCGACCCGCATCCGGTGTACGCGCTCCTGCGCGAGCGCGGGCCGGTGCACCGGGTGCGGCTGCCGGGAGTCGACGCCCATTACGAGACATGGCTCGTCGTCGGCCACGAGGAGGCCCGCGCGGCGCTCGGCGACCCGCGCCTGGCCAAGGACGCCGCCAGGATCGGCCTGGAGTTCCTCGACGAAGGGCTCATCGGCAAGCACCTGCTGGTCACCGACCCGCCCCAGCACACCCGGCTGCGCTCGCTGGTCTCGCGCGCCTTCACCGCGCGCCGCGTGCAGGAACTGCAGCCGCGGATCCAGCAGATCACCGACGAACTGCTCGACGCGATGCTGCCGCGCGGCCGGGCCGACCTGGTGGACTCCTTCGCGTACCCGCTGCCGATCACGGTGATCTGCGAGCTGCTGGGCGTGCCCGAGCTGGACCGCGCGGAGTTCCGCCGCATGTCCACGGAGGCGGTGGCACCGAGCAGCCCGGAGGCCGAGTACGACGCCTTCACACGGCTTGCCGCGTACCTCACCGAGCTGATCGAGGACAAGCGGTGCGCGGGCCCGACCGGCGACCTGCTGAGTGATCTCGTGCGCACCACCGCCGAGGACGGCGACCGGCTCTCCCCGGGCGAACTGCGCGGCATGGCCTTCGTCCTGCTGATCGCGGGCCACGAGACGACGGTCAACCTGATCAGCGGAGCCGTCCGTACCCTGCTCACCCACCCCGGCCAACTCGCGGCCCTGCGCGCCGACATGAGCCTCGTGGACGCGGCGGTGGAGGAGACCCTGCGCTACGAGGGCCCGGTGGAGAACGCCACGTTCCGGTTCGCCGCCGAGACCCTGGAGATCGCCGGGACGAAGATCCCGCGGGGCGACGCCGTGATGATCGGCCTGACCGCCGCCGACCGCGACCCCCTGCGCTACCCGGCGCCGGACCGCTTCGACCTCCCACCGCGACACCCGCGGCCACCTGGCCTTCGGCCACGGCGTCCACTACTGCCTGGGCGCCCCGCTGGCCCGCCTCGAAGCCAGCACGGCGATACGGACCCTGCTGGAGCGCGCCCCCGGGCTCACCCTCGACGGCCCGCCCGGCGACTGGCTGCCGGGCATGCTGATGCGCGGGGTACGCAGCCTTCCGGTGCGCTGGTAGCAGCGCCGTGCGCCGCTGACGCGGCCGGCCGGCCGAGGCCGTGCCTCGGTACGGCCGGCGCACCCGCGCCGGCCCCCTCACCGGAACGCCGACTCCACCCGGCCCGGGATCTCCGCGAGCGCCACCGGTCGGCGCTCGCGCCGGGAGATCTCGCAGGCCTCGGCGATGCGCAGGGCCTGCAGGGCCTCGCGTCCGTCGCACGGGTTCGCCCGTCGGCCGAGCACGACCTCGACGAACGCGGCCAGTTCGGCCTCGTAGGCGGGTCCGAAGCGCTCCAGGAACCCCGACCACGGCTTGTCCGCGGCGGGCGGCCCGGTCGGCTCCGTCGAGGCGATCGGCGTGCGGTCGTCGAGGCCGACCACGATCTGGTCGAGCTCCCCGGCCAGCTCCATGCGCACGTCGTACCCGGCGCCGTTCATCCGCGTCGCCGTGGCCGTCGCGAGCGTGCCGTCGTCGAGGGTGAGCAGCGCCGCGCCGGTGTCGACGTCGCCCGCCTCCCGGAACATGGGCGGCCCGGCGTCCGACCCGGCCGCGTACACGTCGACGACCTCGCGTCCGGTCACCCAGCGGAGCATGTCGAAGTCGTGGATCAGAGCGTCCCGGTACAGCCCGCCGGACAGCGGCAGCCACGAGGGCGGGGGAGGGACCTGGTCGGACGTCAGGGCGCGGACCGTGTGCAGCCGCCCGAGCCGGCCCGAGCGGACCGCGTCCCGGGCACCCGTGTACCCGGTGTCGAAGCGGCGCTGGAACCCCATCTGCAGGATCGTCCCGGCGCTCTCGACCTCGGAGAGGGCGGTGAGCGTGCCGGGCAGATCCAGTGCGATGGGCTTCTCGCAGAACACCGGGAGCCCCGAGCGTGCTGCCCGACCGATCAGTTCGGCGTGGGCGGCCGTCGAGGCGGTGATCACCACGGCGTCGACGCCCCATTTGAAGATCTCGTCCACTCCCGGCGCCGCCGTCTCCCCGAGGCGGAGCGCCAGCTCCTGGGCCCGCGCGGGATCGGCGTCCGTGAGGATCAGGGACCCGACCTCGCGATTGCGGCTCAGCGTGTTCGCGTGGATGGTGCCGATCCGCCCCGTACCGATGACCCCGATGCGCATGAAAACAAAGTGAGGGTTTGGTGGCCGAGCTGTCAATGCGTATGTCCGGACAATCGAACTACACAACTTCCCGTCAACAACGTGTGGAGCTACGCTCGGCGCGTGCCGAACCCTGAAGTGGACCCGACCGTGTCGCTCGAGCTCAGCGTGGACCGGAGCTCTCCCGTCCCGCTGTACTTCCAGCTGTCGCAGCAGCTCGAGGCGGCGATCGAGCACGGAGCGCTCACGCCCGGCAGCCTGCTGGGCAACGAGATCGAGCTGGCGGCCCGGCTCGGTCTGTCCCGCCCCACGGTCCGCCAGGCCATCCAGTCCCTGGTCGACAAGGGCCTCCTGGTCCGCCGCCGCGGCGTCGGCACCCAGGTGGTGCACAGCCAGGTCAAACGCCCGCTGGAGCTCTCCAGCCTCTACGACGACCTGGAGGCGGCCGGTCAGCGCCCCGCGACGAAGGTGCTGGTCAACACCGTCGTTCCGGCGACCGCCGAGATCGCCGCGGCCCTGGGGGTCGCCGAGGACAGTGAGGTCCACCAGGTGGAACGGCTGCGCCTCGCGCACGGCGAGCCGATGGCGTACCTGTGCAACTTCATCCCGCCTGGCCTGCTCGACCTGGACACGGTGCAGCTGGAGGCGACGGGCCTGTACCGGATGATGCGGGCCGTCGGCATCACCCTGCACAGCGCCCGGCAGACGATCGGCGCCCGCGCGGCCACCCTGGCGGAGGCCGAGCGTCTCGCGGAGCCGGAGGGCGCCCCGCTCCTGACGATGCAGCGCGTGACGTTCGACGACACGGGCAGGGCGGTCGAGTACGGCACGCACACGTACCGGCCGAGCCGCTACTCCTTCGAGTTCCAGCTGCTCGTGCGGGGCTGAGAAGGAGCGGTCAGGTCGCACTTATGTCATAAAGTCACGACAATGGCGCGTGGCGCGGCCGCCGAGGGCCGCGCGACCGGCCCCTTCGAAGCGAAGGCGGACGCACATCACACGCCTCCCGTCGCTCCCCCGCTCGGCACCCAGCGTGAGCGTGCGGCACAATCGGGGCTTGATGAGCACCTACGGCAACTTCACGGCTCCCATAGGCTCCCGGCGTGCCACGGCCCTGCGCACGGTCGGCACCCGAGAGCGCCGCTCGCACCTGACCGCACCCCGCGTGCCGACGGTCGGCATCGACATCGGGGGCACCAAGGTCATGGCGGGCGTCGTCGACGCCGACGGCAACATCCTGGAGAAGCTCCGCACGGAGACCCCGGACAAGTCCAAGAGCCCCAAGGTCGTCGAGGACACCATCGTCGAACTGGTCCTGGACCTGTCCGACCGCCACGACGTGCACGCCGTCGGCATCGGCGCGGCCGGCTGGGTCGACGCCGACCGCAACCGCGTCCTGTTCGCCCCCCACCTGTCCTGGCGCAACGAGCCGCTGCGCGACCGCCTCGCCGGGCGGCTCGCCGTGCCCGTACTGGTCGACAACGACGCCAACGCCGCCGCCTGGGCCGAGTGGCGCTTCGGCGCCGGCCGCGGTGAGGACCACCTGGTCATGATCACGCTCGGCACCGGCATCGGCGGCGCGATCCTGGAGGACGGCCAGGTCAAGCGCGGCAAGTACGGCGTCGCGGGCGAGTTCGGACACATGCAGGTCGTCCCCGGCGGACACCGCTGCCCGTGCGGCAACCGCGGCTGCTGGGAGCAGTACAGCTCCGGCAACGCCCTGGTGCGCGAGGCCAAGGAGCTGGCCGCCGCCGACTCGCCGGTGGCGTACGGGATCATCGAGCACGTCAAGGGGCAGATCGGCGACATCAGCGGCCCGATGATCACCGAGCTGGCCCGCGAGGGCGACGCGATGTGCATCGAGCTGCTGCAGGACATCGGCCAGTGGCTGGGCGTCGGCATCGCCAACCTCGCCGCGGCCCTCGACCCCTCCTGCTTCGTCATCGGGGGCGGCGTCTCCGCGGCCGACGACCTGCTCATCGCCCCCGCCCGCGACGCCTTCAAGCGCCAGCTCACCGGCCGCGGCTACCGCCCCGAGGCCCGGATCGTGCGCGCCCAGCTCGGCCCGGAGGCCGGCATGGTGGGCGCCGCCGACCTGGCCCGTCTCGTCGCCCGCCGCTTCCGCCGTGCCAACCGGCGCCGGGTCGAGCGCTACGAGCGCTACGCCCGGTACACCGAGGGCCGCCGCTCCACCCGGGACACCGCATGACGGCATCGCTGCCGCGTCAGGCGGCGCCCCCGGACGAGCCCGGGCAGCCCGCCGAGGACCGCCGCCACATGATCCGCCGCAGGGCCCTCACCCTGCTCATCATCGTGCTGCTCATCGGCGTCCCGGCCGGCTACCTGGTGATCTCCGCGAACCAGAGCCGCAACAGCGGCAAGGACAAGGAGGCCAAGTACTCGGCGACCGGCCTCACCCGGGGCTGGCCGTCGAAGGTCCAGCGCCGCATCTACCAGGTGCCGATGCCGCATCCCTCCGGCAAGGTCGCCTACTACGAGACGAACAACTGGAAGACCAGCCGGCTCTACGTCCAGTTCCAGACCCCGGTCCGCAACCTCGACGTCTTCCTCCACGACATGGGCGTCAGCCGCGCCGACCTCAAGCGCGACGACGTCACCATCAGCGCGCGCGACCAGAAGATCACCGGCTGGCGGTTCACCCGCCCCGGACCCTGGTACGGCCTGGTCCACAAGCAGAAGGACCCGGCGCCCACCCAGGACGTCGTCGTGAACATGTCCGACGCGAACAACCCGTTCTTCTACGTCGTCTCCCGCACGGTTCCCTAGCCCGTCCGCGGCCCGCCGAGCCCCGGCGCGGCCGCCGGGGCCGATTGTCAGACCCCGCCCGTAGAGTCGAAGACGTCTGATCCGACACGCGGGCAGGGAGGTGACAGGTCGTATGGGCGACACGGCTGTGGTGGCCGAACACACGGAAGCACGGGTCCCCGTCCGGCTCGCCGCCGTCTTCCTGCCCGCTCCCCTGCCCAGGGACGGCCGGATCGCCTTCTGGGACCCCGACGGCGACCCGCTGCCCGCCGAGGACACCGAGCTCACGGTCGTACGACCGCACGGAGCGTCCGGCGTACGGCGCCGGACCGCCCCCGCGCTGACCCTCACCGTCGGCGAGGCCCTGCCCCTCCTGGTCCGGGCCCGCCGCGACCCGGCCGCCCACCCCGCCACCGCCTGCTGGGGAGCGGCCGCCCTGCACGCGCTGCGGCTGGTCGCCCGCGGCCGTCTGCTGCCGGGCCTGACGGCCACCGGTCACGACGCCTGGCGGGCCGGCCCTCTCGACCCGGACGACATCGCCCACCTCAGGGCGGTCGCCGCCGCCCTGCCCCACGAGGGCCACGCCGTTCCGCTGCCCGGCCCGGGTCCGCTCCGGCTGCCCCAACCGGAGGCGCTGGTCCGTGCCTTCCTGGACGCGGTCGCGGACACCCTGCCCCGCACCCCGGCCGCCCCCCACGCCTGCGGCAGGCCGTTCGCGGACCGCCGCCCGCAGCGCCTGCCCGACGCCCACGGCTGGGCCGCGGAGGTCGCCGCCGGCATGGACGCGGGCGTGCGCATCTCCCTGCGCCTGGACCTGTCCGCCTACGAACTCTTCGACGGCCAGGAGTCGGTGCGCACGGCGGGCGCCGCGATCGTCCAGGTGCACAGCCTCGCCGACCCCACCCTCGTCGTCGACGCGGCGGCCCTGTGGGCGGGCGAGGCGGCCGCCGCGTTCGGGCCACGCGCACGCGTGGACGCCGCCCTCGCCGTGCGCCGCGCCGCCCGCATCTGGCCGCCGCTGGACCGGCTCGCCGAACAGGACGTGCCGGACGTCCTCGCCCTGCACGACGAGGAGCTGGGCGATCTGCTCGGGGTGGCGGCGACGCGTCTCGCGGCGGCGGGCGTCGCCGTGCACTGGCCCCGCGATCTCGCCCAGGACCTCTCCGCGGCCGCGGTGGTGCGCCCCGCCCCGGGCTCGGCGACCGACGGCACCGGCTTCTTCGAGAGCGAGGAACTGCTGCAGTTCCGCTGGCAGTTGGCGCTCGGCGGCGACCCGCTCACCGAGGCCGAGATGGACACCCTCGCCGAGGCGCACCGCCCCGTCGTCCGCCTCCGGGACCGCTGGGTGCTGGTCGACCCGGCCCTCGTCCGCAGGGCCCGCAAGCGGGAACTGGGCCTGCTCGACCCGGTCGACGCGCTGTCCGTCGCCCTCACCGGCAGCGCGGAGGTCGACGGCGAGACCGTCGAGGCGGTCCCGGCGGGTGCCCTGGCCGCCCTGCGCGACCGCCTCACCGCCGGGGTGCGCCCCGCCGAGCCCCCGGCCGCCCTGCACGCCACCCTGCGGGACTACCAACTGCGCGGCCTGGCCTGGCTGGACCTCATGACCTCCCTCGGCCTCGGCGGCTGCCTCGCCGACGACATGGGCCTCGGCAAGACGATCACGGTCATCGCGCTGCACCTCAAGCGCGCCCACCGCGAGCCGACCCTGGTCGTGTGCCCGGCCTCCCTGCTCGGCAACTGGCAGCGGGAGATCAACCGCTTCGCGCCCGGCGTCCCCGTACGCCGCTTCCACGGCCCCGACCGCAGCCTGGACGACCTGACCGGCGGCTTCGTCCTCACCACCTACGGCACCATGCGGACGACGGCGCCGCGGCTCGCCGAGCAGGGCTGGGGCATGGTCGTCGCGGACGAGGCCCAGCACGTGAAGAACCCGTACTCGGCGACGGCGAAGGCGCTGCGCACCATCCCGTCCCCGGCGCGGGTGGCCCTGACCGGCACGCCCGTCGAGAACAACCTCTCCGAGCTGTGGGCCCTGCTCGACTGGACCACGCCCGGACTCCTGGGCCCCCTGAAGTCCTTCCGCGCCCGGCACGCGCGCGCGGTGGAGAACGGCGAGGACGCGGAGGCCGTCGAGCGGCTCGCCCGCCTGGTCCGCCCCTTCCTGCTGCGCCGCAAGAAGTCCGACCCGGGCATCGTGCCCGAGCTGCCGCCCAAGACGGAGACGGACCACCCGGTGCCGCTCACCCGCGAACAGGCCGCGCTGTACGAGGCGGTGGTCCGGGAGTCGATGCTGGCCATCGAGACGTCGGAGGGCATCGCGCGCAGGGGCCTGGTGCTGAAGCTGCTGGGCGCCCTGAAGCAGATCTGCGACCACCCCGCGCTGTACCTGAAGGAGGAGACGGCCGCGGTGTCCGACGGCCGCCTGCTCGCCCGCTCCGGCAAACTCGCCCTGCTGGACGAGCTGTTGGACACGCTGCTCGCCGAGGACCGCTCGGCGCTCGTCTTCACCCAGTACGTCGGCATGGCCCGGCTGATCACCGCCCATCTCGCCGCCCGCGCGGTCCCGGTGGACCTGCTGCACGGCGGCACGCCCGTGCCCGAGCGGGAACGCATGGTGGACCGCTTCCAGAGCGGTGCGACCCCGGTACTGGTGCTGTCTTTGAAGGCGGCGGGCACCGGCCTGAACCTCACCCGCGCGGGCCATGTCGTCCACTTCGACCGCTGGTGGAACCCGGCCGTGGAGGAGCAGGCCACCGACCGTGCCTACCGGATCGGCCAGACCCAGCCGGTGCAGGTGCACCGCCTCATCACGGAGGGCACGGTCGAGGACCGCATCGCCGAGATGCTGGAGGCCAAGCGCGCCCTGGCCGACGCCGTCCTCGGTTCCGGCGAGTCGGCGCTGACCGAGCTGACCGACCGTGAACTCACCGACCTCGTGTCGCTCAGGAGGCCGTCATGACCCCGAGCCCGGCGGACGAGGCGCGCCGCGCCCTGCGGGAGGCACGGGAGCGACGGCTCCGGGACGAGGAGGAGGACGTCGCGGCCGGGTCGACGGCCGATCCGGATGCGGGGGAGGGGACCGCACCGGGCCAAGCCGTCGGGGAGGCGCCCGCGGAAGGACGGGGCTCCTCCGAGGGACCCCGGCAGGCCGAGGCGCGACCCGGGGACGCCGCCCGCGCGGCACTGCGGCGGGCCCTCGCCGCCGATGCCCCCCTCGGCGAAGAACCGGCCGCGGAGGGCGACGCGGCTGACGGAGGCGAGGCGGAGCAGTCCGTCGACGGCGTGGAGGAGCCGTCGAGCGCGGGTCCCGGTGTGCGCTCGGGCGGGGGCGCCGACGCCGCGCGGGAAGCACTGCGGGCCGCCCGCAAGGCACGGCGGGACGACGAGACCGGCGAGCGGGCGGACGGCCGCCCCGCGTGGGGGCCGCGCCGCGCCGAGCGGACGGCCGGGGCACCGCCCGGGGGTGTGGGCGGGCGGTCTCCGGGTGTCCAGGCGCGTGCCGTGCGGGAGTTGCTCGCCGGGGCCTTCCGCATGCCTTCCGACGAGGCCCCGGAGGAGGACAGGGCTGCGCTCGACGACCCTGCCGGCAAGGGAGGTTCGGCCGCCGCGGGCGCTCGGCGTGTGGAGCCTGACGAGCTGCCCGGCCCGGACGGGCCGTCTCCGGGAGGCGCCGGTTCCGGCGGTGACCCGTTCGCCGAGCCGTCCCTTCCGGCGCCGGCCCTCTCCATGGCCGCCCCCTCGCGCGACGGCGAGTTGCGGCGCACGTTCCCCGCTCTGCCGCCCCCGGATGCCGGGGCGTTCGCGCGGACCTGGTGGGGGAACGCGTGGGTCACGGCCCTGGAGGAGGGCGCGCTCGACGCCAAGAGGCTGGCCCGCGGCAGGAGTTACGCCGAGCAGGGACACGTGGACGCCATCACGGTCACGCCGGGGCTGGTACTGGCGTACGTGCAGGGCAGCCGCCCGCGCCCGTACCGGGTGCAGGTGCGGCTGCGCACGCTGGGGGACGACGACTGGCGGCGTTTCCTGGACGCCGCCGTCGAGCGGCCCGGGCACATCGCCGCGCTGCTCGACAAGGAGCTGCCGCACACGCTGGCCGACTGCGGGGTGCCGCTGCTGCCGGGGCCGCGCGACCTCGACCCGCACTGCAGCTGCCCCGACCGCGGCCACCCCTGCAAACACGCCGCCGCCCTGTGCTACCAGACGGCCCGGCTGCTCGACGCCGACCCCTTCGTCCTGCTTCTGCTGCGCGGCCGCGGTGAACGCGAGCTGCTCGACGCCCTGTCGCGGCTGAACGCGGCCCGGGCGGCCCGCGCCGCCCAGGAGCGGGAACCGGCGCAACTCCCCGGCGTCCGCGCCGCCGACGCCGTCCTGGCCGACGGCCGGCTCCCGGCCCTCCCGCCGCCGCTGCCCGTGCCCGCGCACCCCGAGCAGCCTCCCGTCTACCCGGCGGCACCGGGCGGCCCCGACCCCTTCGCGCTGGATCAACTGGCGACCGACGCCGCGGCCCGTGCGCACGCCCTGCTCAGTACCGGCCGTGACCCCGTGGCCGAGCTGACGCTGTGGCAGGACGCGGTCCGGGTCGCCGCCGCCCGCCCCGGTTCCGGTCTCACCGCGGCCACCCGGTCCCTGTACGCCTCGCTGGCCGCCGCGTCCGGCCACACGCCGGCCGAGCTCGCGCGGGCCGTCGCCGCCTGGCGGCAGGGCGGTCCGGAGGGGCTTGCCGTCCTGGAGGAGCCCTGGGACCCGCCGGCCGGCCGCTTCGACCGCGCGCGTCCCTTGCTCCTCGCCGCGGACCTTCCGGCCTTCCGCCCCTGGCGCAACCACCTCACCCACCCCCGCGGCCACGTCCAGCTCCGCCTCGGCCGTGACGGCCTCTGGTACGCCTACGAGTCCGAACCGGGCCACGACGACTGGTGGCCGCGCGGCACGCCGGATCTCGACCCGGTGGGGGCACTCACCGGTCTGGGCGCGCCGCACGACCTCTGACAGTGCCGTGCCGTCAGGCCTTGCCCACGGTGAGCAGGACGACGGCGTCCTCGTCCGCCCGCAGGCTGTGGCGGGCCGAGGGAAGGGCGATGAGATCGCCGGTCCGACCGTCCCAGGACGTGTCGCCGCTGATGAGGCGGACCCGGCCGCGCAGGACCAGCAGGGTCGCCTCCCCGGGGCTCTCGTGCTCGGCCAGCTCGGTTCCGGCGGTCAGGGCGAGCACGGTCTGGCGGAGGACGTGTTCGTGCCCGCCGTACACGGTGGTGGCGCTGCGGCCGGTGGCGGCGGCCGCAGCGCGTTCGAGGTGTTCGCGGGCGAGTGCGTCCAGTGACAGTTTCTGCATGGTGACCAGTGTCCGCGCGAGGCGCGGCTGTGGCCACCGTGGGTGCGGGTGGCGGCACCGCACAGGACCAACAGCCCCTGCGATGGGGGCTGTTCGGCACGTGTGCCGCGCTTTCGGGTCGGCGATGCTTCTTCCCGGAACCGGACGGCGGGAGCCGCCGAAGGTCGCTGTCACCCGTGCGCCGAGCGTTCTCCATGCCTGACGGCCGCGGAGGGGAGCGGCGGCCCGCCGTCCCGGTCACCGCCGGCCGCCTCCCGTGCCGGGGAGGCGGCCGGCCCTGCTCGCCGACAGGGCCCGGTGGTCCTGGTCCGAGGGACCGAAGGACCCGCGTTCCAGGGCCTTGAGACCGGCCCCTCCGCCAGGCAAGTGAGGTTAGCTTTACCTCACCAAGCCTCCCGGCGCGCGATGGGGTGGAGACGCACATGAGGGCTGTCGAGGAGACCGACGAGATCGGTGTGACCGGCACGATCGACGCGGCCGCGCCGCGCTCCCTGGCGGAGCTGGCCCCCGGTGCGCGGGCGGTGGTGGCCGAGGTCGTCGCCGACGGAGCCCCCTTGGTCGTCCGCCGTCTGCACGACCTGGGCTTCACTCCCGGTGCGGTGGTGGAGGTCGTACGCCGCGCTCCGTTGCGCGATCCTGTCCTGTACCGGGTCAAGGACTACGAGGTGTGCCTGCGCCGGACCGAGGCGGCGTGCGTGCGCGTCACCGGGGTGGAGCGGTGAGCGCCGGCTGCCATGACGCCGACGGCGGGCGGACGATCCTGACCACAGGCCCCCGGATCGCCCTGGTCGGTGCGCCCAACTCGGGCAAGACCAGCGTCTTCAACGGGCTGACGGGCCTGAGGGCCAAGACCGGCAACTACCCGGGCGTGACCGTCTCCCGATTCGTCGGAACCTCCCGCTCGGGCCGGCACCGCCATGTCGTCGAGGATCTGCCGGGCACCTACAGCCTGGAACCGATCAGCCCGGACGAGCAGATCACCGTCGACGTCCTGGACGGCCGGTCGGCGGGCACGGAGCGGCCCGACGCGCTGCTGGTGGTCGTGGACGCCACCACACTGCGCCGCTCCCTGGGGCTCGTCGCCCAGGTGCTGGCCCGCGGGCTGCCCGCCTGCGTGGTGGTCACGTTCACCGACGAACTGGCACGCCGCCAGGGCCTGTTGGACGTCGACGCGCTCGCGCGGGCGCTCGGCGTGCCGGTGCTGCCCGTGGTCGGCCACCGCGGCTGGGGCATCGCGCGGCTGCGCGAGCTGCTCGCCACCTGGCGCACCTGGCCGACGCCGGCCGTGCCGCCGCCCACCGACCCGGGCGAGCGGGACGCCTGGACGGAGTCGGTCCTGGCCTTCGCCGGCTACCGGCCCCCCGAACGGCACCTGGTCACCCAGCGCGTGGACGCGGTGCTGCTGCACCCGGTCTGGGGGACCGTGGTGTTCTTCGCGGTGATGGCCCTGTTCTTCCAGACCGTCTTCACCCTGGCCGCCCCCGTCCAGGGCCGGGTCGAGACGCTGTTCGCGTGGCTGTCGGGCCAAGTGGACGCCCACGTCGGCAATCCATGGCTGTCCGGGCTCCTGGGCCACGCTCTGATCGGCGGTGTGGGCGGCGTCGTGGTCTTCCTGCCGCAGATCATGCTGCTGTTCCTGCTGCTCGCCCTGCTGGAGGGCGTGGGCTACATGGCGCGGGCGGCGTTCCTGATGGACCGGGTGATGGCCCGCTTCGGGCTGGAGGGCCGCGCGTTCGTGGCGCTGCTGTCGTCGTTCGCCTGCGCGGTCCCCGGCATCATGGCGACCCGCACCCTCCCCTCGGCCAGGGACCGCCTGGCCACGATGATGGCCGCCCCGCTGATGACCTGCTCGGCGCGGCTTCCGGTGTACGTCCTGCTCATCGGGCTCGTCGTCGACCCCGCCACCCGGGTCGGCCTGTTCGGCGCGCAGGGCCTGGTCATGTTCGGCCTGTACCTGCTGGGCGCCGTCTCCGCGATGCTGGCGGCCTGGGCGTTCAAGAGGATCGGCGACCGCGGCGGCCCGGCCGTGCCGTTCTTCATGGAGATGCCGCCCTACCGGCTGCCCGCCCCGCGCGCGGTGCTGGTGGCGATGTGGTCGTCCGCGCGGGCCTTCCTGCGCAAGTGCTCGACCGTCATCGTCGCCACCAGTGTGCTGCTGTGGCTGCTGCTGAACCTGCCCCTGCACACGGACGCGCAGCTGCGCGCGGCCGGCGTCGACACCACCGACACCGTGGCGGTGTCCGCGTACGCCGTCGACCACAGCTACGCCGCCGGCCTGGGCCGCCTGGTCGCCCCGGTCTTCGACCCGCTCGGCTTCGACTGGCGGATCAACGTCGGTGTGCTGTCCGCCCAGGCCGCCCGCGAGACCTTCGTCGCCACCCTGGGTCAGGTCGCCGCCGCCGAGGACCCCGAACAGCCGCAGCAGGCCCTGCGGTCCATGACGCGCACCGGCGAACCCCGTGCCGGGGAGCGGGTGTTCACCGCGCCGACCGTCGCCGCCCTGCTGGTCTACTTCGTCTACGCGCTGCAGTGCATGGCCACCGTCGCCGTCCTGCGCCGGGAGACCGGCACCTGGCGGTGGCCGGCGACCGCCTTCGGCTATCTGACCGTCCTGGCCTGGCTGATGGCCTATCTGGCCCGCACGGTCACCGTCCTGCTGGGCGGGTGAGCCGCGCCATGATCCCCCTGCACCCCCAGCCGGCGAACCGGCCCGATGTGCTGCGCTGGATGATCTCTGCCGGGACCCTCACCGGCACCGGCCCGCTCGCGCGGGTACCGGAGGCCATGGCCGCGCTGCTCGCCGACGGCACCCTCACCGGGATCTTTCTGGAGGCCACGGCGGTCGTCACGCGTCTCGGCCCGGGCCGCACCTGGGCCGAGGCCGGCCCCCGGGTCCGCACCGCGCTGCACACGGCCCTCGAAGACCCTGCCGGATGGATTCCGGACGCCCGCACGGACCCCGGTGACGACGACGCCGTGCTGTACCGCGTGGTGCTGGAGGTCCTGGCCGGGGAGACGGGCGACTTCGTCCGTTCCCACGGCGGCGGGGTCGACCTCGTCGACGTGACGGACGGCGTCGTCACCGTCTCCCTGCACGGCGCCTGCCACGGCTGCCCCGCCTCCTGGCTCACCCTGCACCAGCGGCTGGAGCGCCGGATACGGCAGCGCCATCCCGCGCTGCGGGAGGTCCGCGACAGTGCCGCGCCGCCCGGCCCGCCGTTCAGAGCAGGCCGCTCCAGTAGGACCAGAAACGGGTGAGGACCAGCATCACGATCACGCCGTACCAGCCGGCCAGCAGCAGCCCGTGGGTGTCCCGCAGGACCGTGACCACACCGCGTGGCGCGCGCAGGATTCCTCGTTCCAGGCAGTGCAGGGTCAGGTACCAGAACAGGGCGATGGTGACCGCCCAGACCGCGGCGCAGTAGGGGCAGAGCTTGTTCAGTTCGTACAGGGACTGGCCCATCAGCCAGTGCACGAAGACCACCCCCGCCAGCGCCCCGGCATCCAGTGCCAGCCACAGCCGGGGGTGCAGGCGGGCCCCGGCCAGCACGGCCACCCCCAGAGCGATCACGGCGGCGAACGCGCCCAGCCCGAGCAGCATGTTGGGGAACCCGAAGATACTGCCCTGGGCGCTGGACATGACGCTGCCGCAGCTCACGACGGGGCTGATGTTGCACGGCGGCCGGTAGCCCGGGTCCTTCAGCAGCCGCCAGTCGTCCACCGTGAGCTGGAAGGAGGCGAACCAGCCGACGACCCCGGCCACGAGCATGACCAGACCGGTGCGGCGTCCGGCGCCCACCGCACGCGTGGGCGGGAGGGGTGCGGGGTCGCCGCTCATGCCGCGCGGCGCGAGCCGGACGAGGAGCCCGCCCCGACGGCCGGCTTCGGCGCGGGCGGTGTGCCGGCCCGCCGTCGGTAGACCAGGTAGGGCCGCACGAGATAGCCGACCGGCGCGCTCCACACGTGCACCAGCCGGGTGAACGGCCAGGCCGCGAAGAGCAGGCAGGCGCTCAGGGCGTGCAGCTGGAACAGCAGCGGCGCCCCGGAGATCGCCTCGGGCTGCGGGTGCAGGGTGAAGACGCCGCGGAACCAGACGGAGACGGTCTCCCGGTAGTCGTAGCCGCCGCCGAAGACGTTGTGCACGGCGGTGGCGCTGAAGCCCAGCAGGACCGTGAGGGTCAGCAGGGGGAAGAGCAGCTTGTCGCTGCGGTCGGTGGTCAGGCGGATCCGGCGGGCCAGCAGCCGGCGGGCGCACAGCATGCCCAGACCCGTGACCATGGCCACCCCGGCCACCGAACCGAGTGCCACGGCCGTGGTGTGGTAGGCGTGTTCGCTGATCCCGGCCGCCTCCGTCCAGGAGGCGGGGACGGCCAGGCCGACGACGTGTCCGGCGATCACGGCGAAGGCGCCGAGGTGGAACAGCGGGCTGCCCCAGCGCAGCCAGCGGTGCTCGAGGAGCTGACTGGTGCGCGAGGTCCAGCCGAACTGGTCCTGGCGGTAGCGCCAGACGTGCCCCACCACGAACACGGCGAGGCAGATGTAGGGGAAGGCGGTCCACAGCAGCAGGTCGGTGCTGCTCGCCGTGGCGGTGGCCGACAGGGTCAGCGGGGCGTTCATCGGGGGCCTTCCGTACGGCTGGTCGGGGCGGGCGGTACCCGGGTCGGCGGGGCGGGCGGCGGCGGCACGAACGCGCCCGGAGGCGCGAACTCGCCGTCCCCATAGGTGCCGTAGGGGTCGAGTCCGACGTCCTCGTTGGGCGGGCCCTCGGCGGCCAGCCGGGCCACCGCGGCACGGTCGGCGTCGGTGGGCGGCGGCAGCAGGGTGAGCAGCGCGGCGAGGACGTGCCGGTAGGGCGAGTCGGCGTCGGTCAGCGCCCGGTGGATCAGCTCCAGGCCGCGCCGGTGCTGGCGCAGCGGCGCCTCGCCCCCGCCCGGGCCCGCCAGGGCGGCGAACTCCAGGACGACCGGGAGGTGGTCGGGCAGCTCGCCCCCGTCGGTGTCCCAACCTGCTGCGCGGTAGCGCTGGTTGAGGGTGAGCAGCGCCATGCCGCGGCGCCGGGTGTCGCCGTGCAGGTAGTAGGTGAGGTAGAGGCTGCTCTTGCGGCGCAGGTCGAACATCTCGACGTAGTGCCGTTGCAGCGCCTCGGGCTCCTGCGCGGCGAACCAGTCGGCGAACCGCGTCAGCTGCTGCGCCGCCGGGGTGTCCGGCAGCGCCGCCACCACGGTCGTCAACTCGGCCCGCGAGTCGGTCAGTTCCTCGTCCGGGTACTGCAGCAGCAGCGACACGAGCCGCAGGGTCAGTGCCCGGCCGGCGGTCTCCTCGGGCGTGAGCCGCCCGGGCCGGCGTACGGCGGCCCGGACGCGGGTGCGCACGAGTGCGGGAATGGTCGTCGGCAGGGGGCTCATGCTCGTCCTCCGTCGGACGCCCGGCGCAGGGTGGGGATGCCGAGCATCACCTTGCGGGGCTGCGGGTCGCCGGTGGTCTCCACCGGGCAGCGGTTCTCGATGGCGCTCAGCGCGGCCGCGTCCTCCTTGTGCGCGGCCGGCACGACGTAGCGGTCGGCGTACTTGGCGACCGCGAGCAGCCGGTGCAGGTCCTCGGCCTCGCCCGCGGTGAGCCCGACGGCCGCCAGCGCCGACTCGTCGGCCTCCTCGCCGAGCGTGCGCGAGCGCATGTGGGAGCGGAGCGCGGTGAGTTTCATCAGCACGCCGGCCACCACGTCGGTGTCGCCCGCGGTGAACAGCTCCGCCAGGTACTCCAGCGGGATGCGCAGCCGGGTGACGGCGGCGAAGACATGGTCGGGGTCGTCCTGGTCGCCGCCCGCGCCGGTGACGGCGTCCAGCACCGGTGACAGCGGCGGCACGTACCAGACCATGGGCAGGGTGCGGTACTCCGGGTGCAGCGGCAGCGCCACCTTGTAACGGCAGACCAGGTCGTACACGGGGGAGCGGCGGGCGGCCGCCAGCCAGTCCTCCGGGATGCCCGACTCCCGTGCCGCGGCGATCACTTCGGGGTCGTTCGGGTCGAGGAAGACGCCGCGCTGGGCGTCCAGCAGGTCCTGTTCGTCCACGGTGGCCGCGGCCTCGCCGACGCGGTCGGCGTCGTACAGGAGCAGTCCGAGGTAGCGCAGCCGGCCGACGCAGGTCTCCGAGCAGACGGTGGGCTGGCCGGCCTCGATGCGCGGGAAGCAGAACGTGCACTTCTCGGCCTTGCCGGTGGCGTGGTTGACGTACACCTTCTTGTACGGGCACGCCGTGACGCACATCCGCCAGCCGCGGCACTTGTCCTGGTCGACCAGGACGATGCCGTCCTCGGTCCGCTTGTACATCGCGCCGGACGGACAGGCCGAGACGCAGGCGGGGTTGAGGCAGTGCTCGCACAGCCGGGGCAGGTGGAAGAGGAAGGTCTGCTCGAACTCGAACTTCACCTTCTGCGCCCACTCGCCGGAGAGGTTCGGGTCGCCGCCGGCGTGTTCCGGCGCGCCGCCCAGGCCGTCCTCCCAGTTGGCGCCCCAGGTGATGGCGGTGGGGCGGCCGGTGAGTACGGAGCGGGGGCGGGCGACCGGGATGTCCGGCCCGGCCGGGGCGCCGACGAGGTTGTCGTAGTCGTAGGTGACCGGCTCGTAGTAGTCCTCGATGGACGGCAGGTCGGGGTTGGCGAACAGCGACAGCAGCCGCTTGACCCGGCCGCCGGAGCGCAGCACCAGCCGGCCCCGCTTGTCGAGCATCCAGCCGCCCTTCCAGCGCTGCTGGTCCTCGTAGCGGCGCGGGTAGCCGACTCCGGGCTTGGTCTCGACGTTGTTGAACCAGGCGTACTCCACGCCGGTGCGGTTGCTCCACGTCTGCTTGCAGGTGACGGAACAGGTGTGGCAGCCGATGCACTTGTCGAGGTTCATCACCATCGCCACTTGGGCCAACACGCGCATATCAGTACTCCACGTCCTGCGAGCGACGCCGGATGACCGTGACCTCGTCGCGCTGGTTTCCGGTCGGGCCGTAGTAGTTGAAGGCGTAGGTGAACTGCGCGTAGCCGCCCGCGAGATGGGTGGGCTTGAGCAGCAGCCTCGTGAGGGAGTTGTGGATGCCGCCCCGCTTGCCGCTGACCTCGGTCTTCGGCACGTTCACGGTGCGGTCCTGGGCGTGGTACATGTACACCGTGCCCTCGGGCATCCGGTGGGTGACCACGGCCCGGGCGGCGACGACGCCGTTGCGGTTGTAGGCCTCGATCCACTCGTTGTCCTTGACGCCGATCTTCTCGGCGTCGGTGGTCGACATCCAGATCGTCGGGCCGCCGCGGGACAGGTCGAGCATGTACTTGTTGTCCTGGTAGTTGGAGTGGATGGACCACTTCGAGTGCGGGGTGAGGTAGCGCACCGTCACCTCCGCGCGTCCGTCCCGCAGCTGCTCGTCCCCGTAGTGCCTCGGTGCGTTCAAGGGTGGCCGGTAGACCGGCAGTTGCTCGCCGAGCTCGGTCATCCAGTCGTGGCTGACGAAGAAGTGCTGGCGGCCGGTGAGGGTGTGCCAGGGCTTGCGGTGCTCGGTGTTGATGACGAACGGCGAGTAGCGCCGCCCGCCGGTCTCCGAACCCGACCACTCGTAGGACGTGATGACCGCCCGGGGCTGGGTGCGGGTGTCGGCGAACGTGATCCGTTCCGCCTCCCGCTCGGCGGACAGTTCGACCAGGCCCTCGCTGCCGGTCTGCTCCTGCAGCCGCCGGAAGCCCTCCGTGGCCAGCCGCCCGTTGGTGGTGCCGGACAGGGCGAGGATCGCCTCGCACATGTCGGTGGCGGTGGCCAGGGACGGGCGGCCGGCGGCCACGCCGTCGCGGACGGTGCCGTTGCGGTGGCGCAGGTCCTCGATCTCCCGGTCGGGGTGGACGGTGACGCCCTTGGTGGTCGTGCCGAGCGTGTCGAGGAGCGGGCCGATCGCCCGCATCTTCTGCGCCACGGCCGTGTAGTCGCGTTCGACGGTGACGAGCTTCGGCATGGTCCGGCCCGGGACGGGCTCGCACTCGCCGGCCTTCCAGTCCCGCACCACGCCGCCGGGCTGGGCGAGTTCGTCGGGGGTGTCGTGCTGCAGCGGCACGGCCATGACGTCCGTGCGCGTGCCCAGGTGGTCGACGGCCAGCTCGCTGAACTTGTCCGCGATCGTCAGGAAGGTGTCGTAGTCGGTGCGTGCCTGCCAGGGCGGTGCGATGGCCGGGGTGAAGGCGTGCACGAAGGGGTGCATGTCCGTCGACGACAGGTCGTCCTTCTCGTACCAGGTCGCGGCCGGCAGGACGACGTCGGCGAGCAGGCCGGTGGACGTCATCCGGAAGTCCATCGCGACCAGCAGGTCGAGCTTGCCCTCGGGCGCCTCGTCGTGCCAGACCACCTCCCGCGGGCGGTGCTCGGGCGGGGTCTCGGCGGAGCGGACGGCCGCGTCCGTGCCCAGCAGGTGCCGCAGGAAGTACTCGTTGCCCTTGCCGGAGGAGCCCAGCAGGTTGGCCCGCCACACCGTCAGCACCCGCGGGAAGTTGGCCGGGTCGTCCGGGTCCTCCACCGCGAACCTCAGGCGTCCCGCCTTGAGTTCGTCGACGACGTGTTCGGCGACCGGTCGGCCCTGCGCCGCCGCCTCGTCGGCCAGGTCCAGCGGGTTGCGGTCGAAACCGGGGTGGCCCGGCGTCCAGCCCAGCCGCACCGCCTGCGCGAGGGTGTCGGCGAACGCCTTGCCCTTGAAGCGTCCCGCGCCGAGCGGCGACGCCAGCTCCTCGGGCCCGAAGGCCTCGTAGCGCCACTGGTCGGTGTTCAGGTACCAGTACGAGGTCCCCGCCATGTGCCGGGTGGGCCGCTGCCAGTCGAAGGCGAACGCCAGATGCTGCAGCCCGGTGACGGGACGGACCTTCTCCTGGCCGACGTAGTGCGCCCAGCCGCCGCCGTTGACGCCCTGGCAGCCGGTCATCGTCGTCAGCGCAAGGAACGCGCGGTAGATGGTGTCGGAGTGGAACCAGTGGTTGGTGCCGGCCCCCATCGCGATCATCGAACGGCCCTGGGTGCGCTCCGCGTTGCGGGCGAACTCCCGGGCGATACGGGCCGCCTGCTCGGCGGGCACCGAGGTGACGGTCTCCTGCCACGCCGGGGTGTACGGCTGCGAGGCGTCCTCGTAGGAGGCGGGCCAGCTGCCCGGCAGACCGGGGCGGTGGACGCCGTACTGGGCGAGCATGAGGTCGAAGACGGTGGTCACCAGTCGGCCGCCGACCGTGCGGACCGGCACCCCGCGCACCATCACCGAACCGCCCTCGGTGGGGCCCTCGTCGAAGCGCGGCAGGGCGATCCCGACGGTGTCCTCGGCCGACTCCAGCAGGCTCAGCTCGGGCACCACGTCGCCGAGTTCCAGGTTCCAGCGGCCCCGCTCGGCCTCCCCCCAGCGGAAGCCGAGCGAGCCGTTGGGTACCACCGGGTCGCCGGTGGACGCATCGAGGAGCACGGTCTTGGACTCCGCGTGCTCCGTGTCGTGCCCGAGGTCGGCCGCGGTCAGGAACCCGTCCGCAACCATGCCGTGTTCGCTCTCGCGCAGGGTCACCAGGAACGGGGCGTCCGTGAACGACCTCAAGTAGTCGCGGAAGTACGGCACTTCACGGTCGACCAGGAACTCGCGCAGGATCACGTGCCCCATCGCCATGGCCAGCGCCCCGTCCGTGCCGGGATGCGGGGCGAGCCATTCGTCGGCGTGCTTGACGTTGTCGGCGTAGTCCGGGCTCACCGCGACGACCTTGGTGCCGTTGTAGCGGGTCTCGGTCAGGAAGTGCGCGTCGGGCGTACGCGTGACGGGGATGTTGGAGCCCCACATGACCAGATAGCCGGCGTTCCACCAGTCGGCCGCCTCCGGCACGTCCGTCTGGTCGCCGAAGACCTGCGGCGAGGCGATCGGCAGGTCGGCGTACCAGTCGTAGAACGACAGCAGGGTGCCGCCGATCAGCGACATGAACCGGGCGCCCGCGGCGAACGACGCCATCGACATCGCCGGGATCGGCGAGAACCCGGCGACGCGGTCGGGCCCGTACTCCTTGACGGTGTGCACCTGCGCGGCGGCCACCAGCTCGGCCACCTCGTCCCAGTCGGCGCGCACCAGGCCGCCCTTGCCGCGCGCCCGCTTGTAGGCGCGGGCCTTCGCCGGGTCGGAGGTGATCTCCGCCCACGCGGCCACCGGGTCGCCGAGGCGGCGGCGCGCCTCACGCCACAGCTTCAGCAGCGCACCCCGCACATACGGGTAGCGCACCCTGCTGGGCGAGTACGTGTACCAGGAGAACGACGCGCCCCGGGGGCAGCCGCGCGGCTCGTACTCCGGGCAGTCCGCGCCGATCGACGGATAGTCGGTGGCCTGGTGCTCCCAGGTGATGATGCCGTCCTTGACGTACACCATCCACGAGCAGGAGCCCGTGCAGTTCACGCCGTGCGTGGAGCGCACCACCTTGTCGTGCGCCCACCGGTCCCGGTAGAAGCCCTCCCACTTGCCGTCGTTCTCACCGAACACGGCCCGGCCGTCGGCCGAGACCTCACGCCGCGTCAGCAACCGCCGGGCCGCGAGCGGCCAGCCCTGCTCGCCGCGCGGCTGTTCCCGCCGAGCGTTTTGATCGTTCTCCATGGACCGGAACGCTAGGCGGCGCGTCCCCTGGTGCGCCTGGGGCGGGCGGTCCTGTCCGGACGGCCTTTCGGCCCCCTTCCGGCGGCGGGGACAGGGCCCAATGGCCCCGGTGCGGGGACCGGTCGGCGGGCGAGGCGGGTGGGCCCGGCGTTGCATTCTGAGCACTGATCGAACCGTGGATGCCGAGGCGCGTTCACGATCGCGTGCCGTACTCGCCGGCGGCCGTTCCCCCGTCCCCGGCCGCCCGGGTCACGGCGAGCACGGAGTGTGCCACCCGGCTCGGTCGGGCGTCCGGCCGCCTCGCGCGGCCGGACGTGGCATCCGCCCCGCGTCGGCGCGCATCCGTGGCCGCCGCCACCCGCACCGGTCGGCCGAGCCGGCCACCGACCTGTTGGAGACAACGTGATGAGCGCGCTGACCGTCGCGTCGGCCCCCGAGGACGCCCTCGCCCTCGAGACCGCCGAGGCACACCAAGCCCGTACGGCGGGCGAACTGGCCGGCCGCGTGGCGCTGCTGACCACCGCGGCGGGCACCGACCCGAGCGCGGCCGAGCGGGTCCGTGCCGGCCTCGCGGCCTTCTGCGACCGCGAGGTCCTGCCGTACGCGGAGGCCAAGGAGGCCGTCCTCTACCCCGCCGCGCGGACCATGCCCGACGCCCGGCTGCTGATCGTGAGCCTGGTGGCCGAACACCGCTGCCTCGCCGCGCTCGTGGACGCCCTGCGCGAGGCGGCGGCACCGGCGGACGCGGTGGCCGACGCTAGGGCCCTGCAGGTCCTCTTCGAGGAGCACATCGCCAAGGAGAACGGTCTGGTCCTGCCCCTGCTCGCCATGGCCCCCGGCGTCTCCCTGGCCGCCCTCCTCACCCGACTGCACGACAGCCTTCCCTCGGCCGAAGTCCCAGGACAGAAAGCAAGTGTGACGCACCGTCAGGTAGAGACGGAGAAAGCAGTCGGCGGCGGCGCGCCGGCCTGCGGGCAGGACGGCGACGTGACGCGCCGGCAGCCGGAGCCGGAGGCGCCGAAGACGGCGGGCGGCTGCGGCGGGGGCTGCGGCTGTGGTGGTGCCCGGGAGGCGGCCCTTCCCGAGCTCGACGTGCGCGCCGTCCCGCACTCCCTGCGTCACGCCTCCGTCCTCGGCGCACTCGACGCCGTCCCCGCGGGCGGCGCCATGGTGCTGGTCGCGCCGCACGACCCGCTTCCGCTGCTCGCCCAGATCGAGGACCGGCACCCCGGCGTCTTCACGGTGGAGTACCTGGAGCGAGGCCCCGAGACCTGGCGGCTCCGGCTCGGCCACCGCTGACCCCCCGTTCACCGCCCCGCGTACGAAGGAAGACCCCTCATGAAGGCCGCGCCCCGCCGCACCCGTGCCCTGATCGGCCTGGTCGGCATCGCCCTGTCCGCCGCCGGACCCGTCATGCTGCTGCGCGGGCGCAGCGGCCGGAAGGAGATCCGGGCCGAACTGACCGCGCAGCGCATCTCCTTCCCGGACCACGGACTCCCCGCCCACCTGGCCCGCTTCACCGGCTGCCAGGTGCGCACCGGGATCGAGGCCCATGCCTACGCCGACCTCATCAAGGACCATCTCGCCCAGGCGACCGGCGGCCTGACCTACGCGGAGATCACCGACGAACTCCACGCCGAAGGCGGCGAGGACGACAAGCTCGTCCGGCTGCGGCAGACCGCGTTCATGGGAGAGACCCTGCGCGGCTCGCTGCTGTCCGCCTGCCAGGCCCTGGCACCTCACCACCCTCGTCATGGGCCTCGGCGCCCTGCTGACCGGCACCGGAGCGGCCCTCGTGGCCACCGCCACCGGCCTGGAAGCACAGTGCCGCCGCCCTGACCGGCCGTAGGTCAAGGGACCGTCGGCCCTCCGGCGGGGACCGGTCGGCCGCCGCGCCGCACCCTTCCCGCTCCGCATGATGATCAGCGACCGACCCGGAGGTATCCCGTGCACCACCGCAATCCGCGCCTGTGGGGCCGTTTCCGTCGCCGTCCCCCGGCACAGGCGCCGCGCACGGTCCGGGCCGGTCACCGTCCGGCCGCCCGCCTCGTCTGCCCTGACTCCAGGGCGGCCGGACACAGCCCCGACACACGGGGGAGGGCGGGCAGATGAGCACCGTCGTACGGGCCGTGCGCCGCCAGCGGCACGACGCGGCGGAGCGCCCGTTCATCGTCATCTGGGAGTCCACCCGGGCCTGCCCGCTGGCCTGCCTGCACTGCCGCGCCGAGGCCGTGCCCGGCCGTGACCCCCGCGAACTGGACACCGCCGAGGCCAAGGACCTGCTGCGCCAGGTCGCCGACTTCGGGCAGCCCGCCCCGCTGTTCGTCATCACCGGCGGGGACCCCTTCCAGCGCCCCGACCTCACCGAGCTCATCGCCCACGGGCGGCGGATCGGGGTCCGGGTCGCCGTCTCGCCCTCCGGCACCCCCACGCTCACCGAGGAGCGGCTGCGCGCCGTGCACGCCGCGGGCGCGTCCGGGCTCTCGCTCAGCCTGGACGGCTCCACCGCCGAGGTGCACGACACCTTCCGCGGGGTGCCCGGCGTCTACCGCTGGACCCTGGACGCCTGGGACACCGCCCGCTCCCTCGGCATGAAGGTGCAGATCAACACCACGGTCGCCCGGCACAACCTGCACGACCTGCCCGACATCGTCCGGCTGGTCGCCGAGCACGGGGCGATGCTGTGGAGCGCCTTCTTCCTGGTGCCCACCGGCCGCGGCCGCGACCTCGGCGCACTGACCGCGGCCGAGACCGAGGACGTCCTCCACTTCGTTCACGACGTCGGCCTGACCGTCCCCGCCAAGACCACCGAGGCCCACCACTTCCGCCGCGTCGCGCTGCAGCGCCGCATCCTCGCGGACCGCGGCGAGGACCATGTCGCGGTGCTCGGCCTCGGCCCGCTGTACCGCGAACTGCGCGAGCGCGCCGCCGAGTTGGGCCTGGACGGCAGGGTGCGCCGAGTGCGGCGGCCGCCGCTGGACGTCAACGCCGGCCGCGGCTTCGTCTTCGTCTCCCACACCGGTGACGTGCACCCCAGCGGCTTCCTGCCGCTGAGCGCGGGGAACGTGCGCACCTCGCCGCTGACGTCGGTCTATCGCACCTCCCCGCTGTTCACCGCCCTGCGCTCACCCGGCATGCTTCAAGGCCGTTGCGGGGCCTGCGAGTTCCGCGAGGTCTGCGGCGGCTCGCGGTCACGGGCGTACGGCGTCACCGGCGACCCCTTCGCCGAGGAGCCGTGGTGCGGCTACCGGCCCGGCTCCTTCCCCCACCAGCGGGAACTGGCCGCGCTGCTGAACGGAGGTGCCGGCGAAGAACCAGCGGGAGGGTGACGGCCGCCCGCACCCGGGGCTCCAAGGAGTGAGGACGCCGTACTGCAAGCGGCTGCTGTGATCAGGTTCGGCTACGGGCGGGACGACGCCCGCATCCCGCGCAGCGATCCGCGGGACCGACCCCCACCGGGGACGGCAGACTGTTCAGGCACCGGTCCCGGCGGGGCGCGGTACGGCGGCGCTCTCCTCCGCCGCCATGCCGACGGCTCCGTTGACCCACCGGCCGGTGATCATCTCGGCGTCGATCCGGACGAAGACCCCGTCCCGCGGGGGCATCCAGGAGATGGGGCCGGAGCGGGACAGCCGCTCGTGCTCGGCCGGGTCGGTCACCACGGTGGCCCGCCCGGTGACGATCACGCTCCAGCCGGACCGGGTGACCGCGTCGAACTCGTCCGCCTCGAACGCGACCACGACGCCCTCGATGGCCCGCACCAGGTCGGAGGCGGGCGAGGTGTACAGCAGGACGGCGTCGTCCTCGTCGAGGGAGAAGTTGATGGGCAGGACCGCGGGCAGTGCCTGGCGGGTGTACACGACGCGGCCGACCGGCACCTTGGCCAGCAGGCGCAGACTCTCCTGTCGGTCGAGTGCGCGGAAGCTGTCTGTCTGGAACATCAGTCCATCGTCCGTGGGTGTGTACGTCCGGGGTAGGGCCGACCGGCCCTACTGCGACGGGCGGGACGTCCGTCCTCGGCCGGGGACCGATGGCCCCTGCCGTCGGCGGACGCGCGGACGCACCGTGGTGGAGGGAGCGCCGTCCGCGGCGCGCCCGTCCCGGCACAGGAGCGAGGAGACAACCGGTGTGCGAGTACTGCGGCTGCCAGTCCCTGACGTCCATCGACGAGCTGACCCGTGAGCACGACGAGGTCGTCCGCCTGATCAGCCACCTGCGCAGCGCCCACCAGGACGCCGACGTGGCACGGATGGCCGAGGTCGCCCGGCGGATCAGCACCGTGCTCGACCCCCACACGCGGGTCGAGGAACACGGTCTGTTCCCCGCGCTGGCCCCGGACTTCCCGGAGCAGATCGCCGCCCTGGAGGCCGAGCACCGCCACATCGAAGCGGTGCTGGCCGAGTGCGCCGACGGTGCCACGCCCTCCGACCCGTCCTGGCCCGATCGGCTGATGGCGGCGATGGCGATGCTGCGCGACCACATCCTGAAGGAGCAGGACGGCGTTTTTCCGGCCGCGCTCGCGACCTTGGGCACCGAGGAATGGGAAGCGGTGGAGGAGGTGCGCGCCCGGGCGGGTGGCGCCCTGCCCGGACGCGCCGCCTGACCCCCGGCTGTTGACCTTCCCGGGGGCGGCGGTCGTAGAGTCGTGAACGGCCGGACTTGATCACGACTCGTACGGGCCTGCGCGCCCGGGGCGGAGTGGCACGGTGGGCACGGAAACCAGCCGGACACAGGCGGGCCTGGACAACGAGCTGACGGACGCGCTGGTGCGCTCACGCCGGTTCTTCACCCGGGCGGAGATCTCGGAGGACCTGCGCACCCTGCACCGCAGCGGCGGCCGCCAGGCGGACGCGTTCTACCGGGACCGCTGGTCGCACGACAAGGTGGTGCGTTCCACCCACGGCGTGAACTGCACCGGCTCCTGCTCGTGGAAGGTGTACGTCAAGGACGGCATCATCACCTGGGAGGCGCAGCAGACCGACTACCCCTCGGTCGGCCCGGACCGCCCCGAGTACGAGCCGCGCGGCTGCCCGCGCGGAGCGGCGTTCTCCTGGTACACCTATTCGCCCACCCGGGTGCGCTACCCGTATGTACGCGGCGTGCTGCTGCGGATGTACCGCGAGGCCAAGGCCCGCCTGGGCGACCCGGTGGCGGCCTGGGCGGAGATCGTCTCCGACCCCGAACGCGCCCGCCGCTACAAGCAGGCGCGCGGCAAGGGCGGCCTGGTGCGGGCGAGCTGGGACGAGGCGGTGGAGATGGTGGCCGCCGCGCACGTCCACACGATCAAGGAGTACGGCCCCGACCGGCTGGCCGGCTTCTCACCGATCCCGGCGATGTCGATGGTCTCCCACGCGGCCGGCGCCCGGTTCTACTCGCTGCTCGGCGGGGTGATGCTGTCGTTCTACGACTGGTACGCCGACCTTCCGGTGGCCTCGCCGCAGGTCTTCGGCGACCAGACGGACGTCCCGGAGTCGGGGGACTGGTGGGACGCCGGCTACCTGATCATGTGGGGCTCGAACCTGCCCGTCACCCGCACCCCGGACGCGCACTGGATGGCCGAGGCCCGCTACCGCGGCCAGAAGGTGGTGGCGGTCTCCCCGGACTACGCCGACAACGTCAAGTTCGCCGACGAGTGGCTCGCGGCGCGGCCCGGCACCGACGGGGCGCTGGCGATGGCGATGGGCCACGTCGTCCTCAAGGAGTTCTTCGTCGACCGGACCACCGGGTACTTCACCGACTACGTCAAGCGGTACACGGACCTGCCCTTCCTGGTCACCGTCGAGGAACGCGAGGACGGCACGTACACGCCGGGCAAGTTCCTGACGGCGGCCGACCTGGGCGGCGAACACGCCGCGGCGGAACACGCCGAGTTCCGCACCGTGCTGCTGGACGGCGCGACCGGACGGCCCGTCGTGCCCAACGGCACCCTCGGCGACCGCTACGGAGAGTCGGGCGCCGGAAAGTGGAACCTGGACCTCGGAGACGTCGACCCGCTGCTGTCCGCCGAGGGCGGCGGCGAGGAACCGGTGCCGCTGGAGCTGCCCCGCTTCGACGCCGACGGCGGCGCGGACCGGCTGCGCCGCGGCGTGCCGGTGCGACGCGTGGCCGGCCGCCTGGTGACCACCGTCTACGACCTGCTGCTCGCCCAGTACGGCGTGGCCCGCGCCGGACTGCCCGGCCGCTGGCCCACCGGCTACGACGACGCGAGCGAGCCGTACACCCCCGCCTGGCAGGCCGCCGTCACCGGGGTGGACGCCGGCAAGGCGGCCCGGATCGCCCGGGAGTTCGCGGCCAACGCCGAGGAATCCGGCGGCCGGTCCATGATCATCATGGGGGCGGGGACGAACCACTGGTTCCACTCCGACACCATCTACCGCGCCTTCCTGACGCTGACCACACTGACCGGCTGCCAGGGCGTCAACGGCGGCGGCTGGGCCCACTACGTCGGCCAGGAGAAGGTCCGCCCGCTCACCGGCTACTCGGCGATCGCGACCGCGGCCGACTGGAACCGCCCGGCCCGGCAGATGATCCAGACCGCCTACTGGTACCTGCACGCCGACCAGTTCCGTTACGACCCCTTCTCCGCCGACACCCTCGCCGCGCCCGGCTCCGGCGGCCCGTTCGCCGGCAGGACCACCGCGGACGTCATCGCCGCCTCCGCGCGCATGGGCTGGATGCCGTCGTACCCGACCTTCGACCGCAACCCCCTCGACCTCGCGGACGAGGCCGCGGCGGCCGGGCGCACGGCAGCGGAGCACGTGGTGGGCGAGCTGAGGGCGGGCCGGCTGGGGTTCGCGGGCGAGGACCCGGACGCGCCCGAGAACTTCCCGCGGGTGCTCACGGTCTGGCGGGCCAACCTGCTCGGCTCCTCCGCGAAGGGCAACGAGTACTTCCTCAAGCACCTGCTGGGCACGGACTCCTCGGTGCGCGCCGCCGAGGCACCGCCGCACGCCCGCCCGAAGGACGTGGTCTGGCGCGAGGAGGCCCCCGCCGGAAAGCTCGACCTGCTGCTGACCCTGGACTTCCGGATGACCAGCACGACCGTCTTCTCCGACGTCGTACTGCCGGCCGCCACCTGGTACGAGAAACACGACCTGTCCAGCACGGACATGCACCCCTTCGTGCATGCCTTCAACCCGGCCATCGCCCCGCCCTGGCAGACCCGCACCGACTGGGACGCCTTCCACACCCTCGCCCGCGAATTCAGCCGCCAGGCCGCCGAACACCTCGGCGTGCGCGAGGACGTGGTGGCCGCGCCGCTGCTGCACGACACCCCCGACGAACTGGCCAACCCCCGCGGCCGGGTCCGCGACTGGAAGGCCGGCGAGTGCGAGCCCGAGCCCGGCCGCACCATGCCCCGGCTCGTCACCGTCGAGCGGGACTACGGCGCGATCGCCGACAAGATGGGCGCCCTCGGCCCCCTGCTGGACTCCCTCGGCGCCACCACCAAGGGCGTCACCTTCCACCTGGACAAGGAACTGCAGTACCTGCGGCACAAGAACGGCGTCGTCCGCGGCGGCCCCGTCGACGGCCGTCCCTCGCTCACCCGGGACGTCGACGCCTGCGAGGCGATCCTCGCCCTGTCCGGCACCACCAACGGCCACCTGGCGACCCAGGGCTTCCACACCCTGGAAGCCCGCACCGGAGTGCAGTTGGCCGACCTGGCCGCCGAGCACGAGGGCAGGCGGATCACCTTCGCCGACACCCAGGCCGCCCCCGTCCCGGTCATCACCAGCCCCGAATGGTCCGGCTCGGAGACCGGTGGCCGCCGCTACTCCCCGTTCACCGTCAACGTCGAACGCCTCAAGCCCTGGCACACCCTCACCGGCCGCCAGCACTTCTACCTCGACCACGACTGGATGGCCGCCCTGGGCGAACAGCTCCCCGTCTACCGACCGCCGTTGGACATGCACGCCCTGTTCGGCGAACCGCAGGTGGGCGAGAGGGGCGAACTCGGCCTGACGGTCCGCTACCTCACCCCGCACAACAAGTGGTCCATCCACTCCGAGTACCAGGACAACCTGTTCATGCTGTCCCTCTCCCGGGGCGGCCCGACGATCTGGATGAGCACCCAGGACGCCGCCAAGGTGGGCGTGCGGGACAACGACTGGGTCGAGGCCGTCAACCGCAACGGCGTCGTCGCCGCCCGCGCGATCGTCTCGCACCGCATGCCGGAGGGCACCGTCTACATGCACCACGCCCAGGACCGCCTGATCGACGTGCCCCGCACCGAGACCACCGGCCGGCGCGGCGGCATCCACAACTCCCTGACCCGCCTGCTGATCAAACCCACCCATCTCATCGGCGGCTACGCCCAGTTGTCGTACGCCTTCAACTACCTGGGTCCGACGGGCAACCAGCGCGACGAGGTCACCGTCATCCGGCGCCGCGCGAACCAGGAGGTGACCTACTGATGCGCGTGATGGCCCAGATGGCGATGGTGATGAACCTCGACAAGTGCATCGGCTGCCACACCTGTTCGGTCACCTGCAAACAGGCGTGGACCAACCGCACCGGCGTCGAGTACGTGTGGTTCAACAACGTCGAGACCCGCCCCGGCCAGGGCTACCCCCGCCGCTACGAGGACCAGGACACCTGGAAGGGCGGCTGGGAGCTCAACAAGAAGGGACGCCTCGCCCTGAAGGCGGGCGGCCGGTTCAAGAAGCTCATCCAGATCTTCTCGAACCCCGTACTGCCCACCCTCGACGACTACTACGAGCCGTGGACGTACGACTACGAGACCCTGACCAACGCCCCGGCGCAGGAGCACACCCCGGTCGCCCGCCCCAAGTCCCTGATCTCCGGCAAGGACATGAAGATCTCCTGGTCGGCGAACTGGGACGACGACCTCGGCGGCTCCCAGGCGACGGGCGAGAAGGACGTGCTGCTGCGGGAGATCTCCACGAAGATCAAGCTGGAGTTCGAGCAGAGCTTCATGTTCTACCTGCCGCGCATCTGCGAGCACTGCCTCAACCCCTCGTGCGCCGCGTCCTGCCCCTCGGGCGCCATCTACAAGCGCACCGAGGACGGCATCGTCCTGGTCGACCAGGACCGCTGCCGGGGCTGGCGGATGTGCGTGACGGGATGCCCGTACAAGAAGGTGTACTTCAACCACCGCACCGGCAAGGCCGAGAAGTGCACGTTCTGCTTCCCGCGTGTCGAGGTCGGCCTGCCCACCGTCTGCTCGGAGACCTGCGTCGGACGGCTGCGCTACATCGGACTCGTCCTGTACGACGCCGACAGGGTGCTGGAGGCCGCCTCCACGCCCGACGAGAAGGACCTCTACGAAGCCCAGCGCGGCGTGCTCCTCGACCCCGCCGACCCGGACGTCGTCCGTGCCGCGGAGCGGGCGGGCATCCCGCGGGACTGGATCGAGGCCGCCCAGCGCTCCCCGGTCCACGCCCTGATCAACACCTACAAGGTCGCCCTGCCGCTGCACCCGGAGTACCGCACCCTGCCCATGGTCTGGTACATCCCGCCGCTGTCCCCGGTCGTCGACGCCGTCCGCGACACCGGCCACGACGCCGAGGACCACACCAACCTCTTCGCCGCCGTCGACGCCCTGCGCATCCCGGTGGACTACCTCGCGCAGCTCTTCACCGCCGGCGACCCCGGCCCGGTGGACACGGTGCTGCGCCGCCTGGCCGCCATGCGCTCCTACATGCGCGACATCAACCTCGGCCGCGAACCCGACGCCGCCATCCCCGAGGCGGTCGGCATGAGCGAGGAGCAGATGTACGACATGTACCGGCTGCTGGCCCTCGCCAAGTACGACGAGCGCTACGTCATCCCCCCGGCCCACGCCGAACAGGCCCATCACCTGGAGGAGTTGGCCACCGAGTGCAGCCTCGACTACGAGGGCGGCCCCGGCATGGGCGGCTCCGGCCCCTTCGGCGAGACCTCCGGAGGCGCCGCGCCGATCGCGGTGGAGAACTACCGGGCCCTGCGCGACCGGCAGACCGCCGAGACCCCCGCGGCCCCCGTGGACAAGGCCACCCGGGTCAACCTCCTCAACTGGGACGGCAAGAGCTCCCCGCCCGGCCTGTTCCCGCCCCCGCCCGCCGACGGCCCCGGAGAGGAGACCGAGCCACGGCCATGAGGAAGACATCGCGCGGCTCCCGCACCGAGCCCTGGCACCCGCACGCCTGGCAGACGCAGTCCCTTCTGCTCGGCTACCCCGACGCACGCTTCGCCCGGCACCTCGACCTCGCCGCCCGGGTCGCCGCCGGTCTGCCGCAGCCGGTCGCCCAGCCCCTGCTGGCCTTCACCGCCCTCGCCGGACAGACCGCCCCCGACGACCTCGCCACCGCCTACGTGGCCACCTTCGACCACCGCAAACGCTGCTGCCTCTACCTCACCTACTACACCCACGGCGACACGCGGAAGCGCGGCCTGGCCCTGCTGCGCCTCAAACAGGCCTACGCCGCCGCCGGCTGGCGGCTGAGCGACGACGAACTGCCCGACCACCTCGCCGTCGTCCTGGAGTTCGCCGCGACCGAACCGGACGCCGGAGTCCGCCTGCTCACCGAGCACCGGGCCGGCCTGGAACTGCTGCGCCTGGCTCTCACCGACGACGACTCGCCCTGGGCCCGGGTGCTCGACTCCGTCTCGGCCACCCTGCCCGCCCTCGCCGGCGACGAACGCGAGGCCGTCCTGCGCCTCGCCGCGGCCGGCCCGCCCGACGAACAGGTCGGCCTCGACCCGTACGCCACCCCCGTACTCCTGCCCGACCCCACCGTGAGGGGCTCCCGATGACCACGCCCGCACCGCCCCTCACGCTCGCGGCCGGCACCGGCACCGGCGCCGTCCTGCTGTGGGTCGCCCTGCCCTACGTCGCCCTCGCCGTGTTCGTCCTCGGCCACGTCTGGCGCTACCGCTACGACAAGTTCGGCTGGACCACCCGCTCCTCCCAGCTGTACGAACGGCGCCTGCTGCGCATCGGCAGCCCGCTGTTCCACTTCGGCATCCTCGTCGTGCTGCTGGGCCACATCGGCGGCCTGGTCGTCCCCAAGAGCTGGACGGAGGCGGTGGGCATCAGCGAGAACGCCTACCACGCCTCGGCCGTCGTCCTGGGCACGATCGCGGGCGTGTGCACGCTCGGCGGACTGGCGATCCTCGTCTACCGCCGCCGTACCGTCGGCCCCGTCTTCTCCGCCACCACCCGCAACGACAAGGCCATGTACGTCCTGCTGACCGCGACCATCGTGCTCGGCCTGTCCGCCACCGTGGCCGCGAACCTCGTCGGCGGCGGATACGACTACCGCGAGACCATCTCCCTGTGGTTCCGCGGCGTCTTCTCCCTGCGGCCCGACCCCGACCGGATGACCGGCGCCCCCGTCCTGTTCCAGCTGCACGCGATCAGCGCCATGCTGCTCTTCGCCGCCTGGCCCTTCACCCGTCTCGTGCACATGCTCACCGCGCCGCTCGGCTACCTCACCCGCCCCTACATCGTCTACCGCAGCCGCGACGAGCGGCTCGGCGCCCGCCCGCCACGCCGCGGCTGGGAACGCGTCGGCTGACCGCCCCGCGGGAGGTCGTGCCGCCGCCGACGGAGATCGTCCGCCGCCCGCGGCGCCATGCCCCTCCCCAGGCCTTCACCCGATCCCACCCGCATTCTCACGACCTGCGTCAGAGGGGCACAGTGAGATGTGGGAGCGTGAGTCGGGTGAGTGAAAGTTCGTCCAACACCCTGCAATACCGCTTCGACGGGCCGGAAGAGGCCCCCGTCCTGATCCTCGGTCCCTCCCTGGGCACCACCTGGCACATGTGGGACCGCCAGGTGCCGGAGCTGACCAGGCAGTGGCGGGTCTTCCGCTTCGACCTGCCGGGACACGGCGGCGCACCCGCCTACCCGGCCGGATCGGTCACCGAGCTCACCCAGCGGCTGCTGGCCACCCTGGACCGCCTCGGGGTGCAGCGCTTCGGCTACGCGGGCTGCGCGCTCGGCGCCGGCCTCGGCCTGGAGCTCGCCCTGCGCCACCCCGAACGGCTCGCCTCGCTCGCGGTGATCGCGGCCTCGCCGCGCTTCGGCACGGCGGACGAGTTCCGCCAGCGCGGGGTGATCGTGCGCACCAACGGGCTCGACCCCATCGCGCGGACGTCCCCCGACCGCTGGTTCACCACCGGGTTCGCGGCGACGCAGCCCGCGATCACCGACTGGGCCGTGCAGATGGTGCGCACCACGGACCCCGGCTGCTACATCGCCGCCTGCGAGGCGCTGGCGTCGTTCGACGTGCGCGCCGAACTGGGCCGGGTCGGGGTGCCGACCCTCGTCCTGGTCGGCTCCGACGACCAGGTCACCGGGCCCGCCGAGGCACGCACCCTGGTCGCGGGCATCCCGGACGCCCGCCTCGCCGTCGTGCCGGGCGCCTCCCACCTGGTACCGGTCGAGCAGCCCGCCGCCGTCACCGACCTGCTGGTCCGGCATTTCTCCACCGCCTGGCAGCCCGGCTACGTCGAGTCCTCCACCGGCCAGATCGCGATCCCGGCGGCCCCCGTCAAGCCCGCCCTCGCGGACCGGCCGCAGCCCCGGCAGCCCGCGCCCATCGCCGAGATCGCACCGGCGACCGCCCCCGCGCCGGAGACCGGACGCCCCGACCTCTACGACACCGGCATCAAGATCCGCCGCGAGGTGCTCGGCGACGCACACGTCGACCGGACGCTGGCCGAGGCCGACGCGTTCTCCGGGGACTTCCAGGAACTCCTCACCAGATACGCGTGGGGCGAGATATGGAACCGGCCCGGCCTCGACCGGCGCTCGCGCAGCTGTGTCACCCTCGCCGCCCTCGTCGCGGGCGGCCACCTCGACGACCTCGCCGTCCACATCCGGGCCGCCCTGCGCAACGGCCTCACCCCGCTCGAGATCAAGGAGGTGCTGCTGCAGGCGGCCGTCTACTGCGGCATACCGGCGGCGGGCAGCGCCTTCAAGGTGGCGCAGCAGGTCATCCGGGAGGAGACCACGCCCGAGGAGTGACCCGCGGGCCCCGCTGGGCCGGCGGGCGGCCACGACGGCAGGATGGACCCATGAAGCTCACCAAGAAGTCGCACTCGTGCGTGCGCCTCGAAAAGGACGGGCGCACGCTCGTCCTCGACCCCGGGGGATTCAGCGAGCAGGACGCCGCGCTCGGCGCGGACGCCATCCTCGTCACGCACGAGCACCCCGACCACTTCGACGAGGGGCGGCTGCGGGCGGCCATGGAGGCCGACCCGGCCACCGAGATCTGGACGCTGGCCTCCGTCGCCGGGCAGATCGCGGCCGCCTTCCCCGGCCGCGTGCACACCGTCGGCCACGGTGACACCTTCACCGCCGCCGGCTTCGACGTCCAGGTCCACGGGGAGCTGCACGCGGTGATCCACCCGGACATCCCGCGGATCACCAACGTCGGCTACCTGATCGACGGCGGCAAGGTCTTCCACCCCGGCGACGCCCTCACCGTCCCCGACCACCCCGTCGAGACGCTGATGCTCCCGGTGATGGCCCCCTGGAACAAGATCTCCGAGGTCATCGACTACGTCCGCGAAGTCCGGCCGCAGCGCGCCTACGACATCCACGACGCCCTGCTCACCGACCTCGCCCGCCCGATCTACGACCGGCAGATCGGGGCCCTGGGCGGCTCGGAGCACCTGCGGCTGACACCGGGCGGCACGGCGGACCTCTAGCCCGGACGGCGGGCCGGAGGCGTTGTCGGTCCCGCCCGGTAGGTTGTGGGGCATGCGCATCGCGACCTGGAACGTGAACTCGATCACCGCCCGCCTGCCGAGGCTCCTGGCCTGGCTGGAGAGCAGCGGCACCGACGTGCTCTGCCTGCAGGAGGCCAAGCTGGCCGAGGAGCAGTTCCCGTTCGACCAGCTGCGCGAGCTGGGCTACGAGGCGGCGGTGCACGCGACCGGCAGGTGGAACGGCGTGGCGGTGCTCTCCCGCGTCGGCCTGGAGGACGTGGTCAAGGGCCTGCCCGGCGACCCCGGTTACGACGGCGCCACCGAGCCCCGCGCGATCTCGGCGACCTGCGGCAAGGTCCGCGTCTGGTCGGTGTACGTGCCCAACGGCCGTGAGGTGGACCACCCGCACTACGCCTACAAGCTCCAGTGGTTCGAGGCCCTGAAGGCGGCCGTCGCCGGTGACGCGGCCGGCAGCCGCCCCTTCGCGGTCCTCGGCGACTACAACGTCGCCCCGACGGACGACGACGTCTACGACCGGGCCGCCTTCGAGGGCTCCACCCACGTCACCCCGGCCGAGCGCGCCGCCCTCGCCTCCCTGCGCGAGGCGGGCCTGTCGGACGTGGTCCCGCGCCCGCTGAAGTACGAGCACCCCTTCACGTACTGGGACTACCGCCAGCTCTGCTTCCCCAAGAACCGCGGCATGCGCATCGACCTGGTGTACGGCAACGAGCCGTTCGCGAAGGCGGTCAAGGACGCCTACGTCGACCGGGAGGAGCGCAAGGGCAAGGGTGCCTCGGACCACGCGCCGGTGGTCGTGGACCTGGACGTCTGAGGCCTCACAGCAGCCTGAGGTCCACCGACCGCGCGAGGGCCGCCAGCCCCGCGTCCCCCGGGTGCAGATGGTCCCCGCTGTCGTACCCGGGCAGCATCCGTGACGGCCGGGCGGGGTCGCGCGCGACGGCGTCGAAGTCGAGGACGCCGTCGAACGCGTCCGTCCCCCGGACGAAGTCGTTGACCGCGACCCGTTCGGCGTCCGCCGCGGGGGTGCAGCGGGCCTCGCCCTCGCAGGGCAGGACGGTCGCCACCAGCATCCGCAGCCCCCGCGCGTGCCCCCGGACGGCCAGCTCCCGCAGCCCGGCGATCACCTGCCGCGCCGACGTGCCCCACCGCACGTCGTTGACGCCCTCGAAGACGATCACGGTGCGGACGGAGGTCTGGGCGAGGGCGTCGCGGTCGAAGCGGTGCAGCGCGCCGACCCCGCCGGTGTCCGTGGACACCCCGTCGCCGGGATACCCGTCGGTCACCACCCTGTTCCCGGAGACGCCCAGATTGAGCACCCCGTAGCGCGGGACGCGGTCCTGCGCGCGCAGCCGGCCGGCCAGTACGTCGGGCCAGCGCCGGTTCGCGTCCCGCGTCGAGGTGTTGCCGTCGGTGATCGAGTCCCCGATCACCGCCACCGACCCCGGTCCGCCGCCGACGTCCACACCGGTCAGCAGGGGCCAGCTGGTCAGCGTCGTGGTGAACGCCGCCGCGGAGCCCTCCGCCGTGTGGTCGCCCGGCGCGCTCACGTACGAGCGCTGCACCGCGACCCGGTGCACCGGCGCCGCCGTCACCGTGTCCGGCAGGTGGAAGCTCACCAGCAGGTTCGTGTCCTCGGGCACACTGAAGGACAGCGGGTCGCTGAGGACCTGCGCCCCCGCGGGGATCTCGGCCCCGGCCGCCCCACCGAAGGACACCGGCACCGGCACGTCCCGTGCCGCCGCCCCGGCCGCCTGCACGGCCACCGACGCGCCGCCGATCCGCACCGGCGCCGCCGCGAAGGTGTTGTCGAACCGCAGCCGCACCCGCGGACCGCCCGCCGAGGTGTGCACCACCAGCCGCAGCGTCCGCCCGCTCCACGGCCCCACGGCCGGATACCCGGACGTCGCCGCCGCCCAGCTCCCCGTCCAGGCCGCCCCGGACGCCCGGACGGCCAGCGCGAACACGTGCAGGCCCCTCGCCCGCGGCAGGCGCACCGAGGCGACCGTGCGCCCCGCCACCAGCGGCACCGTCACGACGTACAGCCGCGCCCGCTCCCCGAGCCGGCCACCCGGGGTGTTGACGTGGGGGAGCGCCACCGCCTTCGTGGCGAGCGGCCCGGTGCGCCAGTCGGGGGCCGTCAGCGTGTACGAGGAGCGGGTGCCGTTCGTGTACGACACCGAGCCCGCGCCGCCCGGCTCGCCCCCGCCGGTGCCCGTGACCAGGAAGGCGAGCGCGTCGCCGCCGCCGCGCACCCGCACGGACTGCCCGTCGGCGCGGACGTTGTCCGGCTCGCCCGGCCACCGGTCCGGCCAGGTCAGCCGGGCACCCTGCACCGTCAGCGCGCGGCCCGGCGTCCAGCCCGCCGCCGCCAGATCGCCCGCCGACAGGGAGGCGCCGGAGCCGTCGAGGTCCGCCGCGGCCGGCCGGGAGTCGTCGCTGACGGCCCTGTTGTCGAAGAGCCGCTCCAGCGCCAGCGGTTCCGCCGGGCGGCCGGCGACGGCCTCGGCCTCGGCGGAGACGGCCGGCACCAGGGCGGCGAGAAGGACGAGGGCGGTCGCGAAGCCCCGGACCCGTCGGCGCACGCTCCGACTCCTCCCGCTCACCGGTGGGACGAAAGACGCAGGGTGAAGCTAGGGAGGCGGGAGGGGCCCGTCAACGAGGCGTGCACGGACTCGGCGCGAAATCACCCCGAAGTGACCATCCGCGCGCCTGTGGTGCGCACGCCGGTGCGAATGACACGCTGGACGTATGAAGATCCCTTTTCTGGGCCACCCGCACCAGGAGTACGGCGCCCTCGATCCCGAAGGCATCGCCGAACTCCTCGCCGAGTGTGAGCTGCTCCGGTCGCTGGCGTCCCGTGAGGGCGTCCAACTCGACGACTCCGCCGCGTCGTTGGAGGCCCTCGACCAGGTCGTGCCGCGCTGGCGGGACGACGAGGAGGTGCTGCCCTGGCTCGGCAACGACGCGGGGCTGTACCTGGGCACGGTCATCGTGCGCACGGTGCCCGGCGCCGCCTGGGAGATCCGCTCCGACGGGCAGCCCGTCGTCCTGCTCGAGTCCGGCCGGGAGTTCGACGTGGTGGAATCCGGCCAGGAATGGGCGGCCAGCGGCGCCCCCGAGCTCTCGCAGCTGTACGCCGAGGTCGCGGAGTCGTAAATACGGCTAATGCCCGAAAAGTGCGTGTCGTGTATCAACTCGGCCATGGGCCTGGATAGTTTGCGGCAACCACGACACAGCGGAGAGTGAGTAGGGCTGCGTATGGCCGTCGATCCGTTGATCGAACTGCATGACGTCAACAAGTACTACGGAGAGTTGCATGTCCTGCAGGACATCGACCTCACCGTCGGCAAGGGGGAGGTGGTCGTGGTCATCGGCCCGTCCGGGTCGGGGAAGTCGACGCTGTGCCGGACCATCAACCGGCTGGAGACGATCCGGTCCGGCACGATCCTGCTCGACGGAAAGCCGCTGCCCGAGGAGGGCAGGGCGCTCGCGCGGCTCCGCGCCGACGTGGGCATGGTGTTCCAGTCCTTCAACCTCTTCGCCCACAAGACCGTCCTGGAGAACGTCTCGCTCGGCCAGATCAAGGTCCGCGGACGCCGGAAGGGCGAGGCCGACCAGCGCTCGCGGAGGCTCCTCGACCGCGTCGGGCTCGCCGACCAGGCGCCCAAGTACCCGGCCCAGCTCTCCGGCGGCCAGCAGCAGCGCGTGGCCATCGCCCGCGCCCTGGCCATGGAGCCCAAGGCGCTCCTGTTCGACGAGCCGACCTCCGCGCTCGACCCGGAGATGATCAACGAGGTCCTGGAGGTCATGCGGCAGCTGGCCCAGGACGGCATGACGATGATCGTCGTCACCCACGAGATGGGCTTCGCCCGCTCCGCCGCCAACCGCGTCGTGTTCATGTCCGACGGCCGCATCGTCGAGGACCGCGCACCGGAGGAGTTCTTCACCGCCCCGCGCAGCGAGCGCGCCAAGGACTTCCTGTCGAAGATCCTCCAGCACTGAGCCACACGGCCCCCGACGGAGCCGAACCCGCCCGGCAGCGGCCGGAGATCACTGCTCGCGCACCGGAATCGACACGTACGACGGGTCGTCCGCCGGCGAGGAGAAGGTCAGCTGCGCGCCGGACGGGTTGTGCTCGATGTAGAGCGGGTCGACCGTGTCGACGACCAGGGCCAGCCGGTGTCCCGCCGGGACGTCGTAGGCCGTGGAGAACAGCTCCAGGTCCACGCCGAACGGCTCGCCGGGCGTGCGGCCGTGGAAGGTGTACGGCGCGTTGCTGACCAGCTTGCCGAGGCCGAGCGGCCCCACGTCGTAGAGGTAGGCGACGAGGGTGCCGCTCTCCTTGGTCGGGGTGAGCGTGGTGTGCAGCTTCGCGGTGCCGCGCACCCGGCGGGCCGTGGCGTACTTCTCCGACTGCCACACGGCCGCCCAGCGGCGGGGGAGCAGGGGGATGGCGGCCAGGGGCGGCACCTGGGCCACCTGGTCGAGGATGCTGGACAGGAAGACGATCCCGCCGTCCGCTCCGGAGTCGACGTTGGTGTGGATCGTGGTGGTGCCGCCGAGCGCGATCTTCTGCCGGTTCGCGCCCACCGACTTCCAGTCGGGGTACCCCTCGTAGCCGCCCGTGGAGCGGGGCTTGAGCTGGACCGGCGCCTCGCGGTCGATGCCGTTGTCCGTGCCCTTGAGGTAGTGGTCGAACCAGCGCTCGGTGTCCGTCCAGACGTCGTTGGGCAGTCCGAACAGGCCGGTCAGCTCGGCCGTCGCGTGGTCGCCGGGGCGGAACTCCAGGCGCTTGGGGACGGTCAGCTTCTCGTAGAAGTCGGCGTACTGGTTGGCCGGGAAGACGGTGTCGCCCCAGGCGTTGGCCATCAGGACGGCGGCGCCGTTCTTGTTCAGCTGGTCCACGTAGGTTGCGGCTGAACGTTTCTTCCCCCAGTCGATCAGGTCCTGTTCCTTGGCGAGGTTGGAGGCGTAGAAGTCGTCGAAGACCTGCCGGACCTCGGGGTCCTGGCGGCCGGTGACCACGCTCACGCCGTCCAGCAGGGCGGCCGCCTGGACGTGCTGGGTGCGGCCGGAGTAGATCGAGCCGATCAGGTCCGCCCAGCCGCTCAGTGAGGCGACCGCCTTGATCCGCTTGTCGTGCGCGGCGGCGAGCAGGCTGATCCCGGCGCCGTAGGAGACGCCGCCCATGCCGATGTGGGACGCGTCGGCCGGGGTGTTGGCGAGCGCCCAGTCGATGACCTTGGAGGCGTCGGCCGTGTCCTCGGGCCCGGCGACCTCGATGCGTCCGCCGGACTGCCAGAAGCCGCGCACGTTGTAACCGACCACGACGTAACCGGAGTCGGCGAGTCTCTGCGCCTGGGCGAGGTACTCGACCTGGGGGAAGCCCCAGCTCGTGGGGAGCACGATCAGCGGGTAGCGGCGCGTGCCGTCGGCGCCCGCGGGCAGGGTGACGTTCGCCTTCAGGACCGTGCCGCCGTCACCGGTGATGTCGACGAAGCGGACGGCGCCCGTCGCCTGGGCGGCGGGGGCGAGCCCGAGGACGCCACCGGCGATCAACGACGCCGAGACGGCGGCCACGGCGGTCGTGCGCAGAGCCCTGCGATGGTGTCCCACGGGTCACTCCTCACTTGGTCAGAGCAAAGTGACCAGACGGTAACCGTCGCTTGCTACCGGAAGTAACCCGTCGGTAAGTTACGTGCCAGTAACGATTGTTGGGATGTGAATCAATTCAGGACGAGCGATGGGAGTTGCGTGGAGCCGGCGTCACCGCCGTCGCGGCCGGCAGGGGGTCCTGCGCCGCGCGCGTCACATCGGCGACCAGCTCCACCACATCGGGGCCGTACGCCTGGGAGTTGACCACCTTGAGCAGGAGCACGAAGGACTTGTTGCCGTACTTGCGCGCCAACTGCTCGTGATGGCGCGCCAGATAGCGCGTCGCCGCCTGGTTCGTGATCGCCCGCTGGCCGCAGAAGAGGAACACGGGACGGGACTGCCCCGTGGTGATCCGGGCCAGCAAAACGTACTCGGTGATGCCGGAATCCAGTCGGTAGCGCTCGCTCCCGATCTGGAACGCGCCCCGGTCCGGGCCCGGTTCGGGATCGATATTGACGCGCACCCCCGGCAGCATGGCCGACATGTGCGCGAGCATCCGCCGGTTCGACCCCGGCCCGCCCACGCAGAACTCGGTCCGCTCGCCGAAGCCCTGCTGCGCCGCGTCCTGGGTGACGACCTGCGCGTTCGCCCCGCAGTCCTTGATGAGCGCGGACAGTTCCAGCAGGGCGAACACGTCGTACCGGTGCACCGCCAGATCCGGGCTGCCCGCGTCCCGGTTCACCACCAGCAGCGTCTCGGAGTTGTCCGGCAGCCCGAAGAACGCCTGCTTGCGGCGGAGTCTGCGCTTCCACAGGTAGGTGCGGGCGATCCAGCCGAGCGCGGCGCTGATGCCCGCCGCGACCACTCCCAGGACGATGTTGCGCACGTCGTCATTCATGGGCGCGCATGCTAGCGGGCCCGCGCAAACCCGTGTTCGAGGGCCGGGCCGCGCCTTCCTGACGTGGCCATGAGGATGGCATAGGCTGCCCGGACGGCCCTTCACTGGAGGTACGGATGCGTCGCCCTGTCGCGAGAAAACTGTCGGTCCTGGCGATCTCGGCCGCCGTGGTGTCGGTGGGGGCGGCGGCACCGCCCACGGACGCGACGAGGGGCGCTCCGGCGAAAGTACCGGTCGCCGTCGGCTACGGGGGAGCGGTCGCGAGCGTCGACGCGGACGCCTCCGCGGCCGGCATCGAGGTCCTGCGCAAGGGCGGCAACGCCGTCGACGCGGCCGTCGCCACGGCCGCCGCGCTCGGTGTCACCGAGCCCTATTCCTCCGGCATCGGAGGCGGCGGCTACTTCGTCTACTACGACGCCAAGTCCCGCACCGTGCACACCATCGACGGCCGCGAGACCGCCCCGCTGACCGCCGGCTCCGACCTCTTCCTCGAGAACGGCAAGCCGCTCGCCTTCGCCGACGCCGTCAGCAGCGGCCTGAGCGTCGGCACGCCGGGCACGCCCGCCACCTGGCAGACGGCGCTGGACAAGTGGGGCAGCAGGAGACTCGGCACGGTGCTCAAGCCCGCCGAGCGGATCGCCCGCGACGGCTTCGTCGTCGACGACACCTTCCGCTCCCAGACCGCCGCCAACGAGACCCGCTTCCGGTACTTCCCGGACACGGCGAAGCTGTTCCTCCCGGGTGGGCAACTGCCGGTGGTCGGCTCCACCTTCAAGAACCCCGAACTCGCCCGGACCTACCGGGAGCTGGGCAGGAAGGGCGTCGGGGCGATCTACCACGGCGACCTCGGGCAGGACATCGTGAACACGGTCGAGAAGCCCCCGGTGGACCCGGCCTCGGGCTGGAACGCGCGCCCGGGCAAGCTCACCGAGAAGGACCTCGCGGCCTACGCCGCCAAGCTCCAGGCGCCCACCGAGACGGCGTACCGCGGCCTGAAGGTGTACTCGATCGCGCCCTCCTCCTCGGGCGGCACCACGGTCGGCGAGGCCCTCAACATCCTGGAGAACACCGACCTTTCGAAGGCCGGTGAGGTCCAGTACCTGCACCACTACATCGAGGCGAGCCGGATCGCGTTCGCCGACCGTGGGCGCTGGGTCGGCGACCCCGCCTTCGAGGACGTACCGACGAAGGAACTGCTGTCGCAGAAGTACGCCGACTCGCGAGCGTGCCTCATCAAGGACGACGCGGTGCTGACCAGCCCCTTGGCACCGGGCGACCCCCGGCACCCCGCTGCGTGCGGCTCGGGCGGTACGGCGGCACCGACGACGTACGAGGGCGAGAACACCACGCACCTGACGGTGGCCGACAAGTGGGGCGACGTCGTGTCCTACACGCTGACCATCGAGCAGACCGGCGGCAGCGGGATCACCGTGCCCGGACGCGGGTTCCTGCTCAACAACGAGCTGACGGACTTCTCCTTCGCCCCCGCCAACCCCGCCGTGCACGACCCGAACCTGCCGGGCCCCGGCAAGCGCCCGCGGTCCTCGATCTCCCCGACCATCGTCCTCGACCGGCACAACACACCTGTGGTGGCCGTGGGTTCACCGGGCGGGGCGACGATCATCACCACCGTGCTGCAGGTGCTGACCGAGTTCCTCGACCGTCACCTGCCGCTGGTCGACGCGATTGCCGCGCCGCGGGCCAGCCAGCGCAACGCCGCCAAGACGGAGCTCGAACCCGGTCTCTACAACAGCGACTTGAGGACCAGGCTGGAGGCCATCGGGCACTCGTTCTCGCTCAACCCCGAGATCGGGGCCGCCACCGGCGTGCAGCGGCTGCCCGGCGGCAAGTGGCTGGCCGCCGCCGAGACCGTACGACGGGGCGGGGGATCGGCCCAGGTGGTCGACCCGGTCCGGTAGCTCCCGACGGCGGGCGCGGGGACCGGTCGCCCGGTTCCCGCGCCCTCAGGCCTCCTGCCCGGGGCGGAAGTCCAGCGCGCCGCCGGACGCGTCCACCGTCACCCGGCCGCCCTTCTTGACCGTGCCGTCGAGCAGCAGCAGGGACAGGCGGTTGTCCACCTCGCGCTGGATCGTGCGGCGCAGCGGACGGGCGCCGTACTCCGGCTGGTAGCCGCGCTCCGCCAGCCAGTCCACCGCCGCGTCCGTGAAGTCGACCGTGATGTCCTGGGCCTGCATCAGACGGCGCGTCCGCTCCAGCAACAGCTCGGTGATGCGCCGCAGCTGATCGCCCGTCAGCTGGCGGAAGACGACGATCTCGTCGATCCGGTTGAGGAACTCGGGGCGGAAGTGCTCGCGCAGCGGACGCAGGATCTGCTCGCGCCGGGCCTCCTCGTCGGCGTCCGCGCCGCCCGCGCCGAAGCCGATGCCCGCGCCGCGGCGCGAGATGGCCTCGGAGCCGAGGTTGCTGGTCATCACGATGACCGTGTTGGTGAAGTCGACCGTGCGGCCCTGCGAGTCGGTCAGGCGGCCGTCGTCGAGCACCTGCAGCAGGATGTTGAAGACGTCCGGGTGCGCCTTCTCCACCTCGTCCAGCAGGAGCAGCGAGTACGGGTGCCGGCGGACCACCTCGGTGAGCTGGCCGGCCTCCTCGTGGCCGACGTACCCGGGCGGGGCGCCGACCAGGCGGCTGACGGTGTGGCGTTCCTGGTACTCGCTCATGTCGAGGCGGACCATGCGCTCCTCGCTGCCGAACAGGGCCTCGGCCAGGGCACGGGCCAGTTCCGTCTTGCCCACGCCGGTCGGGCCGAGGAAGAGGAAGCTGCCGATCGGCCGGTCGGGGCTGGCCAGCCCGGCACGCGAGCGCATGACCGCCTCGGCGACCACGGCGACCGCCTCGTCCTGGCCGACGACCCGCTCGTGCAGGTGCCCCTCCAGCCCGAGCAGCTTCTCCTTCTCCTCCTGGGTGAGGCTGGCGACCGGGATGCCCGTCTGCCGGGACACCACCTCCGCGATAGCCTCGGCGGTCACCTCCAGCTGGCCCTCGTCGGCCTGATCACCGCCCGAGGTGTCGGCGATCCGCTGCTTCAACTCCGCGATACGGTCCCGCAACTGGGTCGCCCGCTCGTAACTCTCGTCGGCGACCGCTTGGTCCTTGTCGCAGGTCAGCTGCTCGATCTCGCGCTCCAGGGTCCGTACGTCCGTGCCCTTCGTGCGGGCGCGCAGCCGTACCCGGGCGCCCGCCTGGTCGATCAGGTCGATGGCCTTGTCGGGCAGGCGGCGGTCGGTCAGGTAGCGGTCGGACAGCTCGACGGCGGCGACCAGCGCCTCGTCGGTGTAGCGGACCTGGTGGTGGGCCTCGTAGCGGTCGCGCAGACCGCGCAGGATCTCCAGGGCGTCCGGGACGGAGGGCTCGGGCACCAGGATGGGCTGGAAGCGGCGGGCCAGGGCCGCGTCCTTCTCGATGCGGCGGAACTCCTCCAGCGTCGTCGCCCCGACGATGTGTAGCTCCCCCTTGCCAGGGCCGGCTTGAGGATGTTGCCCGCGTCCATCGAACCGCTCTCGCCACCACCGCCCGCGCCGACGACGGTGTGCAACTCGTCGATGAAGACGATCAGTTGGTCGGAGTGGGCGCGGATCTCGCCGACGATGTTGGTGAGCCGCTCCTCGAAGTCGCCCCGGTAACGCGTGCCCGCGACGACACCGGTCAGGTCCAGCGCGACAACCCGCCGCCCGATCAGCACGTCGGGGACGTCCCCGTCCGCGATCCGCTGGGCCAGCCCCTCCACGATGGCGGTCTTGCCGACGCCCGCGTCCCCGATGAGCACCGGGTTGTTCTTGCCGCGCCGGGAGAGCACCTCGATGGTCTGCTCGATCTCGTCGTCCCGGCCGATCACCGGGTCGATACGGCCCTGCCGCGCCAGGTCGGTCAGGTCGCGGCCGTACTTGTCGAGGGTGGGTGTACCCGTGGCACGCGGCCGTTCCGTCCGGGGCTGGGCCGTCTCCGGCTGCTCGGGCGGCAGACCGGACGGGGCGAAGCGGGCCGAGTTGAGAATGTGCCCGGCCGCCGAGTCAGGGTTGGCCGCGAGCGCGCTGAGGACGTGCTCGGGGCCGATGTAGCCGGCGCCACTCGCCCGCGCCAGGTCGTGCGCGTCCAGCAGGGCGCGCTTGACGGCCGGGGTCAGCGACAGCGAGGTGGGCGCCGGTGCCTCCTCGGGGGTGTGCTGGACGGGACCGGAGCGCTCGTCGATCTCCGACGCCAGCGAGTCGGGGTCGGCGCCGGCCCGGCTGAGCAGACTCCGGGTCGGCTCGGCGGACAGCGCGGCCCGCAGCAGATGCTGGGTGTCCAGGTCCCGGCTGCCGTGCTCGGCCGCGTACTGGGCGGCGCCCCGGACCAGCTCCCGGGCCGGCTGACTGAGCAGACGGCCGATGTCGATCTGCCGTGGGCCTTGGCGGGGGCCGCCGAAGAAGCGGGCGAAGAATTCCTGGAAGGGGTCCGATCCGAAGTCGCCGGGACCGGGGAAGCCGCTGGTCATGAGCGTTCGTTCCGTTCCGGCGTCCCGGCGCCTGGCGGGACGCGCTCGCTGATCGACGTGCCGGTCCACGCGGGTGCCCCTGCAGGTCCCGGTTACACCACCTTGGCACGGCCCCCGGAAGGGGGCACGTCCAGCGGGTCCGGGGGTGCGTTCCGGGGGTGCGTCCGAGGGGAGGAGGGGCGGCCGGCGCACGGCCCGGGGCAAGGTGGCGGTTCCGCGGTGGCCCGCGGTGCATGAAGGCTCGCCACGGGCCCGGTACGGGTCCTGAGACGGTCCGGCAGTGCGCCGGCGAGGTCGGGAGGACGTCCGGCGGTGGTGCCGGGCAGTGGTCCTGCGGTGGTGCCGCGGCGGTCCCGCACCGGCCCTGGTCCCGGACGGGGCCCGGCAGCCCCCGGCGGTTCGTCGGGCGGTGCGACGTCGCACGCGACCGGCACGGCCTGCCGGGAGGTCCGCTACGGCAGCGGCGCGGGCGGTCAGTCGGGGGCATCGGGTCGGCACAAGGCCGGGCGGTCAGTCGGGGCGCGGGTCGGCAAAGACCCCGGCCCCGGGCGACTCACCGCGCGCTCAGAATGCGCGGTCCGTCGTCGGTGATCGCCACCGTGTGCTCCACGTGGGCCGCACGAGAGCCGTCGTTCGTGCGCAGGGTCCAGCCGTCCGGAGCCTCGTGGTAGCCGTCCCGGCCGCTCGCGATGAGCATCGGCTCGATCGCGAGGGCCATGCCGTGGCGGAGCCGGAAGCCGCGGCCCGGGCGGCCCTCGTTGGGCACCGAGGGGTCCTCGTGCATCCGGCGGCCGATGCCGTGGCCCCCGAACCCCTGCGGGATGCCGTATCCGGCGGCCCGGCACACCGTGCCGATCGCGTGCGCGATGTCGCCGGTGCGGTTGCCGACCACCGCCGCCTCGATGCCGGCCGCCAGCGCCCGCTCCGCCGTCTCGATCAGACGTACGTCGGCCGGGCGCGGCTCGCCCACGACGAAACTGATCGCCGAGTCGCTGGCCCAGCCGTCCAGTTCGGCCCCGCAGTCGATGGAGACGAGATCGCCGTCGCGTAGCCGGTAGCCGGTCGGGATGCCGTGCACGATCGCGTCGTTCACCGAGGCGCAGATGACCGCCGGGAAAGGGACCGGTGCGAAGGAGGGACGGTAGCCGAGGAAGGGGGAGGAGGCACCGGCCTCCCGCAGCACCCCGCGGGCCACCTCGTCCAACTCCAGCAGGGAGACGCCCACGTCCGCGGCCTGCCGTACGGCCGTCAGAGTCCGGCCGAGCACCTGGCCCGCCGCGTGCATCGCGTCGATCGATGTGTCTGTCTTGAGCTCCACCATGCCAATTACTATACCGGCTTACTCGACCGGCTAGAAATGCGGGATTAGAATGACGGCATGGTGCGCACCCCTCTCACCCCAGAAGAGCGTGAACGCGGCGAGCGTCTCGGGCGCCTGCTCCGCGATGCCCGCGGCGGCCGCAGCATGACTGACGTCGCCGCGGCGGCGGGGATCTCCGCGGAGACCCTCCGCAAGATCGAGACGGGGCGGGCGCCGACACCGGCGTTCTTCACCGTCGCCGCGCTCGCCCGGACCCTCGGCCTGTCGATGGACGACCTCGTCACCCAGTGCGCTCTGCTGCCCGTGTAGCGCGCATCGGTCAAGATCCCGTAATGAGCTCTCCGCGCGCCGCCTGCAAACTGTCCGTAGCACCGCCGTAACACGACTGGTGTTGCCTACGGAACCGGAGTGCTCCGGTCTGGCGGGAGTTGAGCGATGACTGTGGATCAACTCCCGGGTCAGGTGCGGGAGTTCGCGAACTACCTGAACGGCCTGCTGGTGCGCCTGGACCAGCGTGGCGGCTGGTGCGCGGTGTTCTGGCAGCGCGATCCCGACGGGATGCACGCCTGTCTCGACGGGCGCGAGGTGCCGCCGTGGGACGTCATGGAGGCGCTGCTGCACGACCTCGCGGCGGCCCTCGGCCCCGGCGCCGCCGCCCCGGAACAGGAGCGGGCCCGCGCGCTGCACGCCGCCGCGCTCACCGCGTACGACGCCCGGCCCGGCGGCCGGGACGCCCTGAGCGACCGGCTCGACGTCATGCTCCGCGAACAGCGCTACGCCGCCGAACGGCAGGCGCAGCTGAGCCGTCTGCTCACCTCCGCCGCCACCCGCCAGGAGGCCGACGCCCTCCGCCTCGACCTCGCCTGGGCCCGCGACGACCACCATCGCGCCACCGCCCGGTGCGCCGAACTCCGAGCCCGTATGGCCGAGTCGGACCGGCGCGCGACGGGGGAGCGGGAGTCGGCCGTGCGCCGCGGACCCCTCGCGCCCAGCGCGCCGTACCGTATCGACGGCCCTTCCCGGGGCGACGCCGCACCCTCCGGCGAAGCCTGGACGGACGAAGGGGGCGGCCTGCCCGCCGCCTCCGCGCGAGAACGCGGGCCGTACGGCTCCGGGGGAGCGGGTACCGGGGACGGCCGGCAGGGCGGCTCGCACCCCACCTGGGCCGCTCGCCCGAACTTCGTCCGTGGCGAGGCCGCCGCCCCCGCCTCACACGGCCCGCACGCCCCTGATGCCGGCCTCCGGGCCGCGTCCCCGGCGCCCGACCCGCGCGAACAGCGCGACCCGGACGCTGCGCGACCCAGGAGTCCTGGGCCCGCCCACACCCGCTCCACCTCCGAACCCTCCCTCCCCGAAGCCCGCTCCCCCCAGCCCCCGCCCCCGATTCCGACGCCCCGGAAGTCCCCGCTCCCAAGCAGCGCAAGCGCCGCCGTGGGAGTGCCCGGTTCGCCGGGATGGGGGAGGAGGCCGCTGCCGTCGTCGCGCCGCCGGCCGGCACACCTGCCGTCGCCGGCCCCGCCGCCACCGAGGGCCGTACCCCCCGCGGAGCGCGGTTCGCCGGGGCCGCAGAGGCCCCCGAGCGGCAGCCGGAGCCCGAGACGGAGCCGCTGGACACGGCGGGGCCGCGGGAGGTGGCGGAGGCCGTCGGCAGGCTGGTGCGGCTGCGTGCCGAAGGGCGCAGCGGCGACGCGCACGCGCTGCTCGTCGAGGTCGCCCACTGGCCCGCCACCCGGTTCCCGCTGCTCGCCGCGGAGCTTCAGGACGCGGGACTCGGCTTCGACTGGGCGACCCTGCTGTGGGAGGCCGCCTCGCTGCCCGCCGACCGGCTGGTCGCCGCGGCGGACGCGCTGGTCGCGGCCGGGCGCGCGGCCGACGCGGAGCAGATCCTGCGGCAGGGCGTCGTACGGCCGGCCACGGAGATCGGGCAGGCCGTGCTGGGGCTCTCGGCCGAGGGGCGCCGGCGTGAGGTGGGCGCGCTGCTGGACGCCTACGTCCGCGTCCGCACCCCCGAGGAGGCGGCCCGCAGCGCGGAAGCCGACCCGGGCGTCCTCGTCCCGCTTCTGCTGGAGGCCGCGCACGGCGTGTCGGAGGAGCGACACTGGGATCTGGTGCACGCCCTCCGGGTAGCCGGATTCACCGCCTGACACCCGCCCGCCGACCTTCCGCGAGAACCCTCACATCCCTCTCCCACCGGCCTCTCCGATCACCCACAGGAGTGCGAAACATGATCGACACTGCGGGTTGACGGCGATGGTCTTGGCAAGGCCCTCCCGGAGGCTTACGTTCATCCCTCTACGGCCGAATCTACGGGCGTAGAGGCTCTGACGTCCCCGCCGAAGGAGCAGCTCATGGCCAACGTCGTACGTGCCGCTCTGGTCCAGGCCACCTGGACCGGCGACACCGAGTCCATGGTGGCGAAACACGAGGAGCACGCCCGCGAGGCGGCCCGACAGGGCGCGAAGGTCATCGGCTTCCAGGAAGTGTTCAACGCCCCCTACTTCTGCCAGGTCCAGGAGCCCGAGCACTACCGCTGGGCCGAGCCGGTGCCCGACGGGCCGACCGTCCGCCGTATGCAGGAGCTCGCCCGCGAGACCGGGATGGTGGTCGTCGTCCCCGTCTTCGAGGTCGAGCAGTCCGGGTTCTACTACAACACCGCCGCCGTGATCGACGCCGACGGCACCTTCCTCGGCAAGTACCGCAAGCACCACATCCCGCAGGTCAAAGGCTTCTGGGAGAAGTACTACTTCAAGCCGGGCAACATCGGCTGGCCCGTCTTCGACACGGCGGTCGGCAAGGTCGGCGTCTACATCTGCTACGACCGCCACTTCCCCGAAGGCTGGCGCCAACTCGGCCTCAACGGCGCCCAGTTGGTGTACAACCCGTCGGCCACCCACCGCGGCCTGTCCTCCTACCTGTGGCGGCTGGAACAGCCCGCCGCGGCCGTCGCCAACGAGTACTTCATCGCCGCCATCAACCGCGTCGGCCAGGAGGAGTACGGCGACAACGACTTCTACGGGACGAGCTACTTCGTCGACCCGCGCGGCCAGTTCGTGGGCGACGTCGCCAGCGACACCAAGGAAGAACTCGTCGTCCGCGACCTGGACTTCGACCTGATCGAGGAAGTGCGCCGGCAGTGGGCGTTCTACCGGGATCGACGACCCGACGCCTACGAGGGGCTGGTGCAGCCGTGAGCGACCTCTACGCACGCCATCGATCCGTCCTGCCGGACTGGCTCGCCCTCTACTACGGCGACCCGATCGAGATCACCCACGGCGAGGGCCGCCACGTCTGGGACTCGGACGGCAACAAGTACCTCGACTTCTTCGGCGGCATCCTCACCACGATGACCGCGCACGCGCTGCCCGAGGTGACGAAGGCGGTGAGCGAGCAAGCCGGGCGGATCCTCCACTCGTCGACCCTCTACCTCAACCGCCCCATGGTCGAACTCGCGGAGCGCATCGCCCAGTTGAGCGGCATCCCGGACGCCCGTGTCTTCTTCACCACCTCGGGGACCGAGGCCAACGACACCGCGCTGCTGCTCGCCACGACCTACCGGCGCAGCAACACGATCCTGGCGATGCGCAACAGCTACCACGGCCGCTCCTTCAGCGCCGTCGGCATCACCGGCAACCGCGGCTGGTCGCCGACCTCGCTGTCCCCGCTGCAGACGCTCTACGTCCACGGCGGTGTCCGCACCCGCGGCCCGTACGCCTCCCTGAGCGACGCCGACTTCATCGCGGCCTGCGTCGACGACCTCAAGGACCTGCTCGGGCACACCCGCCCGCCCGCGGCCCTGATCGCCGAACCGATCCAGGGCGTCGGCGGCTTCACCTCGGGTCCCGACGGCCTGTACGCGGCCTTCCGCGAGGTCCTCGCCGAGCGCGGCATCCTGTGGATCGCCGACGAGGTGCAGACCGGCTGGGGCCGCACCGGCGACCACTTCTGGGGTTGGCAGGCACACGGACAGAACGGGCCGCCGGACATCCTCACCTTCGCCAAGGGCATCGGCAACGGCAGCTCCATCGGGGGTGTCGTCGCCCGCGCCGAGATCATGAACTGCCTGGACGCCAACAGCATCTCGACGTTCGGCGGCACCCAGATCACCATGGCGGCGGGCCTGGCCAACCTCACCTACCTCCTGGAGCACGACCTGCAGGGCAACGCCCGGCGCGTCGGCGGACTGCTCGCCGAGCGGCTGCGGGCCGTCGCCGCACAGGTCCCGCACGTACGGGAGGTGCGCGGGCGCGGACTGATGCTCGGCGTCGAACTGGTCAGGCCCGGCACCGACCAGGCCGATCCGGACGCGGCGGCCGCCGTGCTGGAGGCGACCCGCGCGGGCGGGCTGCTGATCGGCAAGGGCGGCGGCCACAACACCAGCGCCCTGCGCATCGCCCCGCCGCTGTCCCTGACCGTCGCGGAGGCCGAGGAAGGCGCCGCGATCCTCGAATCCGCTCTGAGGAGCCTGTCGTAGCCGTGCGCTGAGCAGCCGTGCGCTGAGCAAGGGAAGACCCTCATGACCACCACCTTCGGGACCCTCGAACCCGCCCTGTCGGTGCGCCAGGTGCTCACCCTGGAACGGGTGCTCGCCGGGGAGCCCGAGGTGGTGGCCGGCGCGGGCCAGCTGGACCGCCCGGTGCGCTGGGTGCACGTCGCCGAGGCGCCCGACGTGGGCGTGATGCTCAGCGGCGGCGAGATGGTGCTCACCACCGGGGTGCTGCTCGCCGGCGACGAGGAGAAGCAGGCCGAGTACATCCGGTCCCTGCACCGCGCGGAGGCGGCGGCCGTGGTCCTCGGGCTCGGGCGCGCCTTCCCCGCGCCGCCGGACGTGATGCGCCGGGCCGCCGAGCGGTGCGGGCTGCCGATGGTCGTCCTGCACCGGCCCTTCCCCTTCGCCGAGTTGACGGAGGAGGTCCAGGCCCGGCTGGTGCGGCGGAAGTTCGCCGCCGTCAGCCTGTCGGAGTCCGTACGGACCGCCCTGACCGGACTCATCACGGCCGGCGCCCCGCTGCAACGCCTCCTCGACGAGGTCGCCCAGCACAGCGCCTGCCCGGTCGTCGTCACCAACCTCGCCCACCGCGTCCTCGCCACGGCGGGGGAGCGGCCGGCCGTGGACGACGTGCTGCGCGACTGGGAGCGCATCTCCCGGCAGGCCGGCGGCAGCGAGGGCGACGGCTGGATCCGCGCCGAGCTGGGCGGGCGGGGAGAGCGCTGGGGACAGATCGTGCTGTGCGGACACCGGGGGGACACCGCCACCGGGCGGCTGCTCGCCGACCGCGCGGCCGAGGCCCTGGTCCTGCACCGCATGCTCGGCGGCCACTCCGCCCACACCTGGGAGGAGCAGTCCGCACAGAGCCTTCTGACCGACCTGGTCAGCGGGGTCGTACCGGCACGGCAGCTGCTGCCGCGCGCGCGGGCCGCCGGACTCCCCGTCAACCGGCGCACCTTCGTGCCGCTGGTCGTGCGGGACGGCGATGCCGCCCGACTGGAGCGGGTGCTGCGCCTGCTGGGGCTGCCCGGGATCGTCGCCGAGCTGGCCGACGGCGCCACCGCCGTGCTGCTGAGCCTGGCGCGGGACCAGGACGCCACCGTGCTCGTGGCCAACTTCGCCGCCCGGCTGCGGTCGGAGACCGCGCGGACCACCGTGGCCGCCGCCGACCCGCGCACCGCCTGGGACGACGTGCCCGCCGGGCTGCGCGAGGCCCAGCACGTCGCCGACGCCGTGGCGGACTCCGCCGCCGCCCTCGACCTCCCGGCCGTCGTCCGCCTCAAGGACGTGCACCTGCGCGGCCTGATCCGGCTGCTGCGGGACGATCCGCACGTGCAGTCGTTCGCCGAGCGAGAGCTGGACGGGCTGCTGTGCGCGGGTGACGAGGACCTGCTGTCGGTGCTGCGCACCTACCTCGCCACCGGCCGCAACAAGTCCCGCACCGCCCAGCTCCACCACGTCTCCCGCCCCGCGCTCTACCGCCGGCTGGAGGCCATACAGGGCCGGCTCGGCGTCGACCTCGACGACTTCGAGCAGGCGGCCTCGGTGCACATCGCGCTCCTCGCGCATGACGCGCAACAGGGGTGAAACATGCGACGACCTGGGAAAACGGCGGTGAAACATGGGCCCACGACAGGGTGACAGCGTGACACGCGGCACACCCGCAGACGTGACACCGTGCAACTCAAAGGCCGCTGACGGACTCCCTAGCCTTCTCGCACACCGAGCGACCGGAGGTCCCGATGAGCAGAGTGATCCGCGCCGCCCTCTTCCAGACCGCGTGGACGGGCGACAAGGAGTCGATGATCCAGGTGCACGAGCAGGCGGCCCGGGACGCGGCCGCGCAGGGTGCTCAGGTCCTGTGCTTCCAGGAGCTGTTCTACGGACCCTACTTCTGCCAGGTCCAGGACAAGGCGTTCTACGAGTACGCGGAGGCGGTCCCCGACGGCCCGATCGTCCAGCGCTTCCAGGCGCTCGCCAGGGAACTGGGCCTCGTGCTGATCCTGCCGATGTACGAGGAGGAGCAGCCCGGCGTCCTCTACAACACGGCCGCCGTGATCGACGCGGACGGCTCCTACCTCGGCAAGTACCGCAAGCACCACATCCCCCAAGTCCCGGGCTTCTGGGAGAAGTTCTACTTCCGGCCCGGCAACGCCGGCTGGCCGGTCTTCGACACGGCGGTCGGCCGGATCGGCGTCTACATCTGCTACGACCGCCACTTCCCCGAAGGCTGGCGGGCGTTGGGCCTGGAGGGCGCCGAGATCGTCTTCAACCCCTCGGCCACCTCGCGCGGCCTGTCCCGCTACCTCTGGCAGCTGGAGCAGCCGGCGGCGGCCGTCGCCAACGAGTACTTCGTCGGCGCGATCAACCGGGTCGGCGTGGAGGACCTGGGCGACAACGACTTCTACGGCACCTCCTACTTCGTGGACCCGGAGGCCCAGTTCGTCGGCGAGGTCGCCTCCGACAAGGAGACCGAACTCGTCGTCCGCGACCTGGACCTGGCCAAGCTGCGCGAGGTCCGCGACCGCTGGCAGTTCTTCCGCGACCGCCGGCCCGACGCGTACGCCCCGATCACGGCGCCCTGACAGCCGACAGTCGTACCCGCGCCCCGAAGGGGCGCGGGGAACTGCGCGACCAGCCCCCGACGACCCGCACTCGCACTTTTCGACAACCGAACGGAGCGTGAACCCATGGTCGGCCGCACCCTCATCCGCGGCGGTCTCGTCATCACCGCATCCGACGAACTCCACGCCGACGTCCTGATCGAGGACGGCCGCATCGCCGCCCTGGCCGCCTCCGGCACTCCCGCCGCCGAGGCGTTCGCCGCCGAGCGGACGATCGACGCCACCGGGAAGTACGTCATCCCGGGCGGCGTCGACGCCCACACCCACATGGAGCTGCCGTTCGGCGGCACCTTCGCCTCCGACACCTTCGAGACCGGCACCCGGGCGGCCGCCTGGGGCGGCACCACCACGATCGTCGACTTCGCCGTGCAGAGCGTCGGGCACTCCCTGCGCGAGGGCCTGGACACCTGGCACTCCAAGGCCGAGGGCAACTGCGCGATCGACTACGGCTTCCACATGATCGTCTCCGACGTCAACCAGGAGACGCTCAAGGAGATGGACCTGCTCGTGGAGGAGGGCGTCACCTCCTTCAAGCAGTTCATGGCCTACCCCGGCGTCTTCTACTCGGACGACGGCCAGATCCTGCGCGCCATGCAGCGCTCCGCCGAGAACGGCGGCCTGATCATGATGCACGCCGAGAACGGCATCGCCATCGACGTCCTCGTCGAGCAGGCGCTGGCCCGCGGCGAGACCGACCCGCGCTACCACGGCGAGGTGCGCAAGGCCCTGCTGGAGGCGGAGGCCACCCACCGCGCCATCCGGCTCGCGCAGGTCGCCGGCGCGCCCCTGTACGTCGTGCACGTCTCGGCGATGGAGGCGGTGGCCGAACTGGCGCGGGCGCGCGACGAGGGGCTGCCGGTGTTCGGCGAGACCTGCCCGCAATACCTGTTCCTGTCCACCGACAACCTCGCCGAGCCCGACTTCGAGGGCTCGAAGTACGTGTGCAGCACCCCGCTGCGCCCCAAGGAGCACCAGGCCAAGCTGTGGCAGGGACTCCGGACGAACGACCTCCAGGTCGTCTCCACCGACCACTGCCCCTTCTGCTTCGTCGGCCAGAAGGAGTTGGGCCGCGGCGACTTCTCGAAGATCCCCAACGGCCTTCCCGGGGTCGAGAACCGCATGGACCTGCTCCACCAGGCCGTCGTCGACGGGCACATCAGCCGCCGCCGCTGGATCGAGATCGCCTGCGCCACCCCCGCCCGGATGTTCGGCATGTACCCGAAGAAGGGCACCATCGCCCCCGGCGCCGACGCGGACATCGTCATCTACGACCCGCACGCCGAGCAGGTCATGTCCGCCGAGACGCACCACATGAACGTCGACTACTCGGCGTACGAGGGCAAGCGCACCACCGGCCGGGTCGAGACGGTCCTCTCGCGCGGCGAAGCCGTCATCACCGAGCGGGAGTACACCGGACGCGCCGGACACGGCGTCTACACCCCGCGCTCCACCTGTCAGTACCTCAACTAGGAGTGGCGCACATGGACTTCGGACTCGTCCTGCAGACCGATCCACCGGCCTCGAAGGTCGTCAGCCTGATGAAGCGCGCCGAGCGCAACGGCTTCACCCACGGCTGGACCTTCGACTCGGCCGTGCTGTGGCAGGAACCGTTCGTGATCTACAGTCAGATCCTGGCGAACACGCAGAAGCTGACCGTGGGCACGATGGTCACGAACCCCGGCACCCGCACCTGGGAGGTCACCGCCTCCACCTTCGCCACCCTCAACGACATGTTCGGCAACCGCACCGTCTGCGGCATCGGCCGCGGCGACTCCGCGATGCGGGTCGCCGGCCGCAAGCCCAACACCCTGGCCCGCATCAGCGAGGCCATGAAGGTCATCCGGGCGCTCGGCCGGGGCGAGGAGGCCGACCTCGGCGGCGCGGTCGTCAGGTTCCCGTGGATCAAACCCGGCGCCGAACTCCCGGTGTGGATGGCCGCGTACGGGCCCAAGGCCCTGAAGATGACCGGCGAGGAGGCCGACGGGTTCATCCTGCAGCTCGCGGACCTCTACCTCACGGAGTACATGGTCAAGGCCGTGAAGGACGCGGCCAAGGCCGCCGGCCGCGACCCCTCCGACGTCAAGATCTGCGTCGCCGCCCCCGCCTACGTCACCGAGGACGACTCGCCCGAGGCACTCGCCCACGCCCGCGAGCAGTGCCGCTGGTTCGGCGGCATGGTCGGCAACCACGTCGCCGACCTGGTCTCGAAGTACGGCGAGCACTCCGCCGCCGTACCCGACGAACTCACCGACTACATCAAGGCCCGCGAGGGGTACGACTACTCCCACCACGGCCGCGCCGACAACCCCGACACCCAGTTCGTGCCCGACGAGATCGTCGACCGGTTCTGCGTCATCGGACCCGCCGAGAAGCACATCGAGAAGCTGCACGCCCTGCGCGAACTGGGCGTCGACCAGTTCGCCGTCTACGACATGCACGACGCCCAGGAAGCGGTGATCGACGCTTACGGCGCGCAGATCATCCCCGCCGTCAACGCCTGAACCGCACAACACCCCATCCCCCCACTCCAGAACTCCCCTCCCCACCTCCCCGGGGAGGGGACACCCGGAGACCCGCACGGCCTTTCCGGACCCCCTTCATCGATTGGCCTGCCCATGACCGACACCGCTCCCACGGCCATACCGCCGACCGCTCAAGTCACCCTCGCCGACGGACGCGTGGAGATCGCGCCGGGATCCCCGCTGCCCAGCGGCCCGTACGCGAACGAGGACCTGCTCCCGGTCCCGATCGAGAAGCGCACCTGGACCACGTACAACTTCTCCGCCCTGTGGGTCGGCATGGCCCACAACACGGCCTCCTGGACCCTCGCCTCCGGTCTGATCGCCGTCGGCATGGACTGGAAGCAGGCGGTGTTCACCATCGCCCTGGCCAATGTGATCGTGCTGGTCCCGATGCTGCTCACCGGGCACGCCGGTCCGAAGTACGGCATCCCGTTCCCTGTGTTCGCGCGTGCCTCCTTCGGCGTGCGCGGCGCCAACCTGCCCGCCGTCGTACGGGCGTTGGTGGCGTGCGGTTGGTTCGGCATCCAGACCTGGATCGGCGGCGAGGCGATCTACTTCCTGGCCGGCAAGCTCATCGGCAACGGCTGGTCCGACGCGGGGAAGATCGGCGCCTACCCCTGGACGATGTGGCTGTCGTTCGCGATCTTCTGGGTGATCCAGGTCGCGATCATCTATCGCGGCATGGAGACGATCCGCCGCTTCGAGAACTGGGCGGCGCCCTTCGTCATCGTCGGCGCGCTGGTGATGCTGGTCTGGATGAGCGACAAGGCGGGCGGCTTCGGCCCGTTGCTCGACCAGCCCTCCAAGCTCGGCTGGGGCGGCGACTTCTGGAAGTTGTTCTGGCCGTCCCTGATGGGCATGATCGGCTTCTGGTCCACCCTGTCGCTGAACATCCCGGACTTCACCCGCTACGGCAAGAGCCAGAAGGCGCAGACCTGGGGCCAGGCGCTCGGACTGCCCACCACCATGACGCTGTTCGCGCTGCTCTCGGTGCTGGTCACCTCCGGCTCGCAGAAGGTGTACGGCCAGGCCGTGTGGGACCCGGTACAGCTCGCCGCCAAGACCGACAACGTCTTCGGCCTGCTGTTCGCCCTGGTGACCGTGCTGGTGGCGACCCTGTCGGTGAACATCGCCGCCAATCTGGTCTCCCCGGCCTTCGACTTCTCCAACATCGCGCCCAGGAAGGTCAGTTTCCGGGTCGGGGCGCTCGCCACCTGCGTCCTCGGCGTACTGATCTTCCCGTGGAAGCTGTACTCCGACCCGCAGGGCTACATCTTCACCTGGCTCGGCCTGGTCGGCGGTCTGCTCGGCACGGTCGCCGGCATCCTCATCGCCGACTACTGGATCCTGCGCCGCGGGAAGCTGGACCTGGTCGACCTGTACCGCTCGGGCGGCCGCTACTGGTACGAGGGCGGCTGGAACTGGCGGGCCGTCGTCGCCTTCGTGACGGGCGGTGTGCTGGCGATCGGCGGCGCGAGCTTCGAGCCGCTGATCGACGGACGGCCCGTCCCGGCGCTCAAGCCGCTCGCCGACTACGGCTGGGCGGTGGGCCTGGGCACCTCGATGGCCGTCTACCTGGCCCTGATGCTGCTGCGCGGCAGACAGCGCCTGGAGGCCTGAAGCCCCGAAGGGCGGCCGGTGAACGCTATCGGCTGCCCTTCAGCGCGGTCACGGCGTCCTTCGCGGCCTTGATGGCGCCCTTGTTGATCTCGTCCGTGCCGGGCGCCTTCTTCGTCTCGAAGTCACTGCCGTTGTAGGTGGTGACGACCAGGACGTTGGACATCTGGGCTATCACCACGCCCTCCCGGGTCTGCTGCTTGTCCTCGGTGGTGAGGTTCACGACCGAGTAGCCAGCGTCCCCGAGCCCCGGTACGGCGCCTCCGCCGCTCTTCTCCGCGATCCTCTCCTTGTACTCCTTCTGCGCCGCCGCGTCGGAGTCCAGGACCTCGAAGGAGACGTCGAGCCAGCGGTAGTCGTAGCCCTTGAGGGCGTTCCAGGAGCAGGTGCGGCGCAGCTTCTCGTCCGTGGACCTGATCTCCTTCCCGGCCGTCTTGGCGCCCGGGACGAGCGACTTGAGCGTCGCCGTGGCCACGCTGCCGCACGGCGCGGGGGCGGCGCTGTACGACTTGGTCGCCGCGGCCGCCGTCGACGGCGCGGACGGCGTCGAAGTGCTCTTCTGCTGCGCCTCGTTGTGCTGGTCGGCCGGCGTCGCGGGGCTGGACGACAGCGCCCAGCCCATCGCGGCGAGCACCACGACGGGGGACAGGCGCGCGGTCAGAGCGAGCGGCAGGGGAAATTCACGCACGGGCACACTTCTCGGTGGGGGACGGTGTGCGGAAGGAGTCCGCACTGCGGACGGAGCGCCAGTCTCACATGAGTCCCTGTGAGACGGAAGTGTCAACTCGCTCCGTGCTCGGGCGGTCACTGAGCCCGGTGCGAGGTCCCGTGACCAACCGGCTGCCGTCCGAACAAGTGGCGACGATTCTCTCGTATTCGGATAAAACCCGCTAAGGATTCTGGAACCGAACAAAGGGGGCGTCGGTGGTCGTCATGACGTGGCCTCCCGCGCGGCCGACAGCGCGAACGCGCTCTCGATGCGGTCCACCGCCGCGAAGGCGCCGTACGCGACGAGCCGGACCAGCTGCCCGTCGTTGTGCCAGGGCATGTGCCAGGCGGCCACGTCCTCGTCCGTGATGCGGTACGGCGCGAGCGCCGCGAGCAGCGCCAGACGGGCGCCGGGCTGTTCACGCCGGGTCGGGAAGCCGCGCAGGACGGCCGACGGGTGCTCGCCGTCCCAGTCCCGCAGGGCCTGGTGGACGAGGGTGCGCTCGGCCGGTTCGAGGAGTTCGGCGCCGGTGCGGGCGGCCGCGCGCAGCGCCGCGTAGGCGGGGCCCACGGGGGAGCCGAAAGCCCAGTCCGGGCCGGGGCCGAGCGTGTCGAGCAGGGGCAGGGACGCCCCGGGCTCGGCCTCGCGGCGGACGGCGCGGCTCAGCGCGCGGCCCGCGAGACTGCGCACCGCCCGGAAGCGCTGCACCCCGCCCGGCAGGAGCTGTTCGGACAGCAGCGCCGAGGCGATGCGGTTGATGAAGTGGAAGGTGAGCATGGTCCCCAGGTAGGCGGGCGCGTGCTCCTCGGGGAAGGGGTACGGCCGCAGCGCTGCCCCGGGGACGCGGCTGGCGAGCCCCCAGTCGAGCACGCGGGTGTGCTCCTCGCTCTCGGGATCGTCGCCGCGGGCCAGCCGCTCGGCCAGCGCGTGGTCGCCGGTCGCGTGCAGCAGGACGGTGTGCGCGTCCACGCAGAACGGGCAGTTGTTGGAGAGGGAGACCCCGAGCGCGGCCAGCTCCTTGCCGGTGCGGCTGCCGGGGCCGGCGATCAGTGACTCGCGCATCAACGCCCATGCTGGGGCGAGGAGTTCGGGGGCGGAGGACAGGACCATGAAGGTGGCGGGCCGGTCCATGCCGAAGTCCGCGGCGATCTGCGCGTGGACCTCGGCGACCCGGCCGGAGGCCGACGTGGGCGACGGTGGCTGTGTGTACCGGAAGGGTGTGGGCATGCACAGCAGCATGCGCGGCGGGGGCGGACCCGGTCGTCGTCCCCGCGGAGGCACTTGGCGCTACGACGGCAAGGCCGCCGGGGCCCCGCACTACTGCGGGGGGAGTAGCCGGGGAGCCGTCCACAGGGGTGACGCCGCGGTCGGCGCGGCCCTCTACTGTGCCTGCATGAGCGGGCACTTCACCACACGCCAGGGGCTCGCCGACGTGGCCCTCGCGGCCGCCGTCGGTGCTCTCGCCGTGACCACGGCCGCCTTCGGCCGGGACACCGGGGCCGTCGACTACGCGCTCGTCGTCCTGTCCTCGGCCGTCCTGGCCTTCCACCGCGTGGCGCCGCGCACGGTGGCGGTCACCGCCGCGGCGTGCGGTGCCGGGTACGTGCTGCACGCGCACCCGGGCCCGCTGTCCGCCCTGCCGGTCTTCATCGCCGTCGCCACGACGGCGAGTGCCGGACGCCGGGGTTGGGCGGCCGTGGCGAGCGGGGCGTTCCTGGGCGCGTGGCTGGCGACGGGCCCCTTGTCGCACGACGTGATCGAGCGGACGGCGTTGCTCGCGGGCTGGTTCCTGTGCGCCGTCGTCGCGGGACAGGCCGATCGCAACTGGCAGGCCTACCTGCGCCAGACCGAGCGGCGCGCGCTGGAGGCCGAGCGGACCCGGGAGGAGGCCGCCCTGCGCCGTGCGGGGGAGGAACGCCTGCGCATCGCACGGGAGTTGCACGACTCCCTCACCCACAGCATCTCGATCGTCAAGCTCCAGGCCGGCGTCGCCGTCCACCTGGCGCGCAAACGCGGCGAGGAGGTGCCGCCCGCGCTGCTCGCCATCCAGGACGCGAGCGGTGAGGCGATGCGCGAACTGCGCGCCACCCTGGAGATCCTGCGCTCGGAGGACGAGCCCGCCGGCACCCCCGCGCTCCTGGTCGAGCGGGCCTGCGCGGCGGGCCTCACCGCCGAACTCGCGGTGACCGGTGAGGAACGGCCCCTGGCGGCCGCGGTCGACCGTGCCGTCTACCGCATCGTGCAGGAGGCACTGACCAACGCGGCCCGGCACGCGGGCCCGGCCAAGGTGAGCGTCCGGCTCGACTACGGGCAGGACGACCTGGCGGTACGCGTCGAGGACGACGGCGCCGCCGACCCGGCCCGCCCTCCCACGCCGGGCGTCGGCCTCACCGGCATGCGCGAACGCGTCACCGCCCTCGGCGGCACCCTGCGCACGGGCCCCCGCCCGGAGGGCGGCTTCGCGGTACGGGCGCGGTTGCCGCTGGGGGAGGCGGGATGAGCGGCGCCGGCTCACGGGTGCGGTCGACGAGACAGGGTGGCCGGATGGCCGGGGCGGCGTCGCCCGGCGATTCCCGGTGCGGAAAGGGGAGTTGAGGTGATCAGAGTCGCGCTCGTCGACGACCAGGCGCTGATGCGTGCCGGGTTCCGCGCCCTGCTGGAGGCCGAGGACGGCATCGAGGTGGTGGGCGAGGCCGCGGACGGCGAGCGGGGCCTCGCCCTGGTCCGCGCGCACGTGCCCGACATCGCGCTGATCGACGTCCAGATGCCGGTGATGACCGGCATCGAGGCGACCCGGCTGATCGCCGCCGACCCCGCCCTGGCGGCCGTACGCGTGGTGATCCTCACCAACTACGGCCTCGACGAGTACGTCTTCGAGGCGCTGCGGGCGGGGGCCAGCGGCTTCCTCCTGAAGGACACCGAACCGGCCGAGCTGCTCCAGGGCATCGAGGTCGTCGCCCGGGGCGAGGCCCTGCTCTCGCCGTCCATCACCCGTACCCTCATCGGCGAGTTCGTCTCCCGCCCGCCGGACCGGGCGACCGCCCCCGGCCTCGACTGCCTGACCCGCCGCGAACGCGAGGTGACGGCCCTGGCCGCCCGGGGACTGACCAACGAGGAGATCGCCGGGCACATGGTCATCAGCCCGTTCACGGCCAAGACCCACATCAGCCGCGCCATGACCAAGCTCGGGGCCCGCGACCGGGCCCAACTGGTCGTCTTCGCCTACGAGTCGGGTCTGGTGGCGCCGCGCCGGCCGTGAACGGTCACCCGCTCACGGCCGAGCCCGGCTACGCCGGAAAATTCTTCGTGGGGGACGCGGGTTCGACCGGCCGGGCGGCGGATCGCCGGCCCGTCCGGGGCGCTCGCGGGCGCCGTCTCAGTCGAGGTCGATCCGGGGCAGGTGCCGGTCCAGGAACTTGGGCACCCACCAGTTGGCCCGGCCCGCGACCTTCATGAACGCCGGTACCAGCAGCAGGCGTACGAGGGTCGCGTCCAGCACGACCGCCACCGCCAGGGCGAAGCCGAACTGCTTCAGTTCGAGTACGTCGGCGACGAGGAAGCAGCCGAAGACGGCCGCCATGATGACCGCCGCCGCGGCGATCGGCCGCGCCGTGTGCGCCAGGCCCTTCACCACCGCGCGGTCGTTGTCGTGCGTGAGCAGGTACTCCTCCCGCATGCGGCCGATGAGGAACACCTCGTAGTCCATGGAGAGGCCGAACAACAGGGCGAAGACCATGATCGGGAGGTAGACCTGGACGAAGCCCACACTCGTGAAGCCGAACAGGTCCTCCAGATGCCCCTTCTGGAACACCCAGGTCGTGAGCCCGAAGGCCGCGAAGGTGGCGAGCAGGTTCAGCACCACCGCCTTCAGCGGCAGCAGCACCGAACGGAAGATCAGCAGCAGGTAGAAGAACGACAGCGTCAGCACCATGGTCATGACCAGCGGCAGTTTGCCGAGCGTCTCGTCGGACAGGTCGCTGAACTGTGCCGTCTCGCCGCCGACCAGCATCTGCGGGCCGGCCGACGAGGTCCGCGCGGGGATCATCTCGTCGCGCAGGTCCTCCACCAGCTGCGTCGCCTCGGCCGAGTCGACGGCGGCTCTGGGCACGATGGTGATCACCGTGCGGTCGTCCCCGCCGCCGACGTTGACCGTCTGGTCGAGGACCGGCTTCACCGCCGGGTCCTGCTCCAACTGCCCCAGCGCCTGCGGGGACACCGTCCCGGTCGTCTGCCTGAGCAGCGTCGTGACGGAGAAGACGCCCGCGACACGGGGGTCCTTCGACAGTGCCGTCGTGAACGAGTCGATCGTCTTGAGATCGTTCGCGTCGAGCGCCCCCGAGCCCTCGTGCGACGCCAGGACCTGGATCGGGGACAGCGCGCCCGCGCTGAACTTGTCGGCGAGGATCGCGGCGCCCTTGCCCGAGGGCTCGCCGGAGATCGCGGAGATCCCCAGGTCGATGCCCAGCTTGATGCCGACCGTCGGCAGGGCGAACACGACCAGCAGAGCCGCCGCCGGAATGGCCATCCAGGGGTGGGCGAGAACGGTACGGGCCCACCGCTCCCAGCCGCCCGGCCGTCCCGACCCGTCCGACACGTCGTCCTTCGGCTGCATACGTTCGGGCAGCGCCCCCCGGTTGACGCGCTCGCCGAGGGCCGCCAGCAGCGCGGGCAGCATCGTCCAGGCGACCAGCAGCGTGCACAGCACCACCAGTACGGCGCCCAGGGCGATCCCGGGGAACAGCGGCGAGTCCACCACGAGCAGCGAGCACAGCGAAACGGCGACGATCACGCCGGAGAAGGCGATCGTCCGGCCGCTCGTCGCCATCGCCACCCCCACCGAGTGCGCCACGGCGTCGGTGTGTCGCTCGTCCCGGACGCGGGCCAGCTCCTCACGGAAACGGAACAGGACGAAGAGCGAGTAGTCGATGGAGATGCCGACGCCGATCATCGTGACGATCGAGAGCAGGAAGGCGTCGAAGGCCGTCACCGTCGTGAGCAGGGTGAGAACCCCGAACGTCGTCATGAGGCTGACCAGCGCGGTGATCAGGGGAACGCACGAGGCGACCAGGGCGGCCAGCGCGGTGAGCAGGACGAGGAAGGCGATGGGGATGCCGATGGACTCGGCGTGCTCCACGTCGGCGTTCTCCACCTCCGTCAGGTCGTTGGCCGTCGGTGAGTATCCCGTCAGGTAGGCCCGGACCGGACCGTCGCCCGCCGCGTTCCGCACGACGTCCTGGAGATCGGCGGCCCGGGAGCCGCGCTCCCGGTCGTTCCCCGCCAGCCCCAGCGAGGCCACCGCCGCCGTACCCCTCGACAGCGCACTCTGCATGCCCGGGTCGGTGGGACCCAGCACGGAGGTGACCCCCGGCTCGTTGCCCACGGCCTTCACGACGCGATCGACGACCTGCACGTACTCCTTGTCCTTGATCGTCAGGTGGTCCGCGTCGAAGACGATCACGTCCTGCTCGGCCCCCGCCGCGGGGAACTCCTTCTCGAGCAGCTGGGAGACCTGCTGGGAGTCCGAGCCGGTCACGCTGTAGTCGGACGCGACGAGCGACGAGACCAGATGCGGATAGAAGAGGCCGGAGACGACGACCACCACGCCCCAGAAGGACAGGACCCACCAGCGGCGCCGGGCCACCCAGGTGCTCCACCTCACCGGGCGCGTGGGACCTCGGCGACGGGGCGGGCCGTCAGGACGGCCTTCCCCCGCCGGGCCGGCGATGGAGGTCATGGGTGTGCTGCCTTTCCGCCGGAGCTCGCGAGGGGGCGCCTGCCTCCCGCTCTTCGGGCGTTTCGCACCTTAATGCGGTGAAAGTTCTGAATAAGGGAGACATACCGGCCACCGCTCCGGCCCCCGCGCCCGGTTCGCACCGGAAGCGGGTGAGGGGCGGCGCGGGGCGATCGCTAGCCTGCTGGGGAGCGGACCGATCCTGAGCCCCCGTCAGCCCGGCCGATGTACGCCACCCACGCAGCCAACGAGGTGAGAGACCCCCGTGTTCACCACCCGTCCCACCCTCCAGGGCACCTTCGGCATGGTGTCCTCCACCCACTGGCTCGCCTCGCAGGCCGCGATGGCCGTGCTGGAGGACGGCGGGAACGCCTTCGACGCGGCCGTGGCCGGAGCGTTCGTGCTGCACGTCGTCGAGCCGCACCTCAACGGCCCCGCCGGCGAGGTGCCGATCCTGCTCGCGCTGGCCGGCGGCGAGGTGCGGGTGCTGTGCGGACAGGGCGTCGCACCCGCCGGGGCGAGCGTCGCCCACTACCGGGGACTCGGCCTGGACCTCGTCCCCGGCACCGGGCCGCTCGCCGCCGCCGTCCCCGGCGCCTTCGACGCCTGGATGCTGCTCCTGCGCGACCACGGGACGAAATCCCTCGCCGACGTGCTCCAGTACGCCGTCGGATACGCCGAACACGGGCACGCGCCCGTGGAGAACGTCGGCGCGACCGTCGAGACCGTCCGCGAGCTGTTCGAGACGGAGTGGACCTCGTCGGCCGAGGTGTACCTGCCGGACGGGCGGGCCCCGCACCCCGGCGAACTGCTGCGCAACCCCGCCCTCGCCGCCACCTGGAAGCGGCTGCTCGCCGAGGTCGCGGGCAGCGGCGACCGGACCGCCCAGATCGAGGCCGCGCGCGAGGTGTGGCGCACCGGCTTCATCGCCGAGGCCCTGGTACGCCAGTCCGCGCGCCCCACCCTGGACACCAGCGGCGAGCGCCACGCAGGCACCCTCACGGCCGCCGACCTCGCCGGCTGGTCCGCCACCTACGAGAGCCCGGCGACGTACGACTGGAACGGCTGGACCCTGTGCAAGGCCGGCCCCTGGAGCCAGGGCCCCGTCCTGCTCCAGCAACTCGCCCTGCTCCCGGCCGAACTGCCCGCCCACGGCTCCGCCGACTATCTCCACCTGCTGATCGAGGGCTGCAAACTCGCCATGGCCGACCGGGAGGCCTGGTACGGCGACGCCGCCCACGTGCCGCTCGACGAGCTGCTGTCGGCCGAGTACAACGCCGCCCGGCGCGCCCTCGTCGGCGACAAGGCCTCGTACGAGCTGCGTCCCGGCAGTCCCGGCGGACACGCGCCGCGGCTCAGCGCGCACGCGCACGTGGTGGTCACCGACGAGCCGGGGTTCAGTCCCATGGGGGCGGGGGAGCCCACCGTGGCGAAGGGACCGGCCTCCCCGGTGCCCGGCGAGCCGCCCGTCGCCCCGGACGGCGCCACCCGGGGCGACACCTGCCACCTCGACGTCGTCGACCGCTGGGGCAACATGGTCGCCGCCACCCCCAGCGGCGGCTGGCTGCAGTCCAACCCCGTCGTGCCCGAACTGGGCTTCCCGCTCGGGACCCGGCTGCAGATGACCTGGCTGGAGGAGGGCCTGCCGGCCTCCCTCACCCCCGGCCGCCGTCCCCGCACCACCCTCACGCCCTCCATCGCCCTGCGCGACGGCGTCCCGGTGATGGCGTTCGGCACGCCCGGTGGCGATCAGCAGGACCAGTGGCAGCTGCACTTCTTCCTGGCCGTCGCGCTGCGCGGACCCGTCCGCGGCGGCCTCGACCTGCAGGGCGCGATCGATGCCCCGAACTGGCACAACGACGGCTTCCCGGGCTCCTTCTACCCGCGCGGCATGCGACCGGGCAGCGTGACCGTGGAGTCGCGGGTCGGCACGGACGTCGTCGAGGAGCTGCGCCGGCGCGGCCACCACGTCACCGTGGGCGACCCGTGGTCCGAGGGACGGCTGTGCGCGGTCGCCCGCGATCCGCGTACCGGCATCCTGTCGGCGGCGGCGAACCCGCGCGGCATGCAGGGATACGCCGTCGGCCGCTGATCCGGAACCCCGCGGGTGAGCCACCCGGAGTCCGAGTACACGAAGCCCCCAGTCCGGAAATCCCCGAGTTCACGCCGATTCCACCGGGTGTCCACCGGCCCGGCGGGGATTGTCAGTGGCGCGTGTTCTCATGGAGCCATGATCGAAGACACGGAAACCAACGAAGAGTTTCTCGCCGGGCACGAAAAGTTCCTCGCCAAGCACGCCGCCGACGTGGAGGAGGCGGTCCGCGCGGCCGCCGCGGCCGAGATCATGCCCCGCTTCCGCCGGCTGGCCGCTCACGAAGTCGACCAGAAGAACGGACCGCACGACCTGGTGACCGACGCGGACCGGCTGGCCGAGCGGCACCTCACCGAGGCGCTCGGCGCCCTGCTGCCCGGGTCCGTCGTGGTCGGCGAGGAGGCGGTGCACGCCGACCCGATGACGTACGAGGCGATCGGCGGCGACGCCCCGGTCTGGATCGTCGACCCCGTCGACGGCACCCGCCAGTTCGTGCACGGCGACACCGGCTTCTGCACCCTGGTCGCGCTCGCGCACCGCGGGGTCCTCCTCGCCTCCTGGACGTACGCACCGGCCCGCGGTCAATTCGCCACCGCCGTGCGGGGCCAGGGCGCCTTCCTCGACGGCGAGCGCCTCCACGCCGGCTCGCCCGAACCGGGCCGGGACCTCCAAGTGGCCACCTCCCACCCCGACTACACCACCGACGACCAGAAGCGGGCCCTGCTCGGCCTGTGGACCGACGGCGTCGCGCCGCGCGCCTGCGGCTCGGCCGGCCTGGAGTATCTGGCGATCGCCCGCGGCGAGTCGGATGCCACGGCCTTCTCCTGGGAGGCCGCCTGGGATCACGCCGCGGGCCTGCTGCTGGTCGAGGAGGCGGGCGGCGCCCACCTGACCGTGACCGGCGAGCCGTTCCGCATCACCGGGGGCAACGCCCTGCCGTTCACCGCGGCCCGCGACCTGGCCACGGCCCGCAGGGTGGTGGGGCTGCTGTCGGGCGCGGCCTGACCCGGAGGGCGGTCCCGGCAGGCGGTACCCGAGCCCCGGGGCTGTCAGACCCCCGGCATATCCTGGCCCCCAGTGGCCATCGGCTGACGAAGGGGTCCGAAGGTGCCGTCGATGCTCGATGCTGTCGTGGTGGGTGCGGGGCCGAACGGACTGACGGCCGCCGTGGAGCTGGCCCGCCGCGGCTTCTCCGTGGCCGTCTTCGAGGCCCGCGGCACCGTCGGCGGGGGCGCCCGTACCGAAGAGCTCACCCTGCCGGGCTTCCGGCACGACCCGTGCTCCGCGGCCCACCCGCTCGGTGTCAACTCCCCTGCGTTCCGCGCCCTGCCCCTGGAGCGGTACGGCCTGAAGTGGCTGCACGCCGAGCTGCCCATGGCCCACCCCTTCCTCGACGGCAGCGCCGCCGTGTTGTCCCGCTCGGTCGCCGAGACGGCCGCGTCGTTCGGCTCGCGGGACGCGGGCGCGTACCGCAGGCTGGTCGCGCCGTTCCTGTCCAGCTGGGACACCCTCACCCGCGACTTCATGTCCCTGCCGTCGACCGCGCTGCCCCGCGACCCGGTGACCCTCGCCCGCTTCGGACTCGCCGGCCTGCCCCCGTCGACCTGGCTGACCCGCCGCTTCCACGACGAACCGGCCAAGACCCTCTTCGCCGGCCTCGTGGCCCATGTGATGGCCCCCCTCAGCGGGTTCGCGACCGGCGCCGTCGGCCTGGTCTTCGCGCTCGCCGCCCACGCGCGCGGCTGGCCCGTCGCCGAGGGCGGCTCCCAGTCGATCTCGGACGCCCTGACGGCGTATCTGAAGGACCTCGGCGGCCTGGTCCACACCGACTACGAGGTCAAGCGCCTCGACGACCTGCCGCCCGCGCGCGCCTACGTCTTCGACACCTCACCCACCGCCCTGGCCCGCATCGCCGGCTTCGGCCGCTTCTACGAGCACTACAAGTACGGCCCCGGCGTCTTCAAAATCGACTACGCGCTGGACGGCCCGGTGCCGTGGACCGCCGAGCAGGCCCGGAGCGCCGGCACCGTGCAGATCGGCGCGGACAGCAAGGAGATCGGGGCCGCCCTGCGCGCGGCCTCCCGGGAGGGCCGGGCGCCCGACCGGCCCTTCATGATCACCGTCCAGCCCGGCGTGGTCGACCCCACCCGCGCACCCGAGGGCAAGCACGTCTTCTGGGCGTACGCCCACGTCCCGAGCGGCTGGACCGGCGACCTCACGGACGTCATGGAACGCCAACTGGAGCGTTTCGCACCGGGTTTCCGCGACCGCGTCCTGGCCCGGGCCACCGCCGGCCCGCCCGAACTGGCCGCCCGCAACGCCAACTACGTCGGCGGCGACATCGGCACCGGCGCGGTGACGGGCCTGCAGGCACTGCTGCGCCCCCGACTGTCCCTGTTCCCGTACCACACCCCCCACCCGGCGGTCTTCATCTGCTCCTCGGCCACCCCGCCGGGCCCGGGGGTCCACGGCATGTCCGGCCACAACGCGGCGAAGGCGGTCTGGCGCAGGCTGCGGCAGACGGGGTGACGCGCGCACTCGCCCTCGACGGCCCCGTACCGTCCGAAGCGGGCCCCGCCCGGTGCCGTCGGGTATACAGGCAGTCATGACCAGCATCACCCTCGTCCGGGGCGACATCACCCAGGAGTCCGTCGACGCCGTCGTCAACGCGGCGAACTCCTCCCTTCTCGGCGGCGGTGGCGTCGACGGCGCCATCCACCGGCGGGGTGGCCCGGAGATCCTCGAGGAGTGCCGCAGGCTGCGCGCGTCGCACTACGGCAAGGGCCTGCCCACCGGCCGGGCCGTCGCGACGACCGCCGGCCGACTGGACGCGCGGTGGGTGATCCACACGGTCGGCCCGGTCTGGTCGGCCACCGAGGACCGCTCCGACCTGCTCGCCTCCTGCTACCGGGAGTCGCTGCGGGTCGCCGACGAACTGGGCGCCGCGACGGTCGCGTTCCCGGCGATCTCCACCGGCGTGTACCGGTGGCCGATGGACGACGCCGCCCGGATCGCCCTGGAGACGGTGCGCGCGACGCCCACAGGCGTCGAAGAGGTGCGGTTCGTCCTCTTCGACGACACCGCCTACGAGACCTTCGCCCGCCGACTCGACTGACCCCCGCCCGGCGCCCTTGCCGCCTACAGGGCACGCCCTAGCGCAGTCGAGGCTCGCCGACCAGCGATGTTCCGCGATGTTCAGGTTGCTTTCAGGCTGGTCGCGTGCTGATGAAACTCATGCACCGCAAGCCCCAAAGCCCTGGTAAAGACCCCTGTGGCGCGGGCGGTCCGGCGTGTCATCGTGCGCTCCATGACCACAGAGCACCTCCTCGACGACCGGCCACTCGTCCCCCTGCGCGCCATGGCGAACAAGGTCCCGGAAGTCACCGTGTACTTCTGGATCGTCAAGGTGCTCACCACCGGAATGGGCGAGACCGCCTCGGACCTGCTGGCCCGTCTGCTCGGTCCCGTGCCCGCGGTCGCGCTCGGCGGTCTCGCGCTGGCCGCCTCCCTGGTGCTGCAGTTCGCCGTCCGCCGCTATGTCGCCTGGGTGTACTGGACGGCCGTCGTCATGGTCAGCGTGTTCGGCACGATGGCCGCCGACGTCCTGCACGTCGGCCTCGGCGTGCCCTACCTGGTGTCCACGCCGCTGTTCCTCGCCGCGCTCGCCGCCGTCTTCGCCCTCTGGTACGCCGTCGAGGGCACCCTGTCCATCCACGGCATCCGCACCCGCCGCCGGGAGGCCTTCTACTGGGCGGCCGTCCTCGCCACGTTCGCCCTCGGCACCGCCGCCGGGGACCTCACCGCGACCGTCGGCTTCGGGTACCTGGGATCGGTGGTGCTCTTCGGCGTCGCGATCTGCGTGCCCGCGGTCGCCCATCGCCTCGGCGCGCTGAACGCCGTCCCCGCCTTCTGGACGGCGTACGTCGTCACCCGTCCCCTCGGTGCCTCCCTCGCCGACTGGATGGCCGTCGGGCACCACCGGGGCGGCCTGGCCCTGGGACTGGGTCCGGTCACGCTCGCCTGGAGCGCCGCCATCGCCTGCTTCGTCGGCTACCTGGCCCTCTCCCGCCGCGACGCGCCCGCCGGCACGGCGGTCTGAGGCGCGAGAGGCTGCCGGCCCGCGGAGGCCCGGCAGCCTCGTCACGCGGTCGTCTCGCTCAGCCGTCGATGCGGTGCGTGCTCCAGAACGACGTCAGGTCCGTGCTCGTCGCGGCCTGGGCCGCCGCCTTGAACTCGGCCGTGGTGGAGACGCCGTACCAGTGCGACGTCGCGTAGTCCTTCAGCAGCTTGGTCATCGCGGTGTCGCCGATCAGCCGGCGCAGGTCGTGCAGGGCGCACTTGCCGTAGCCGTAGACGACGGTGGAGTAGCGGGAGGAGTGGGCGTCCCAGTACGCCATGGAGTTGGTGATCTTCTCCGCCGACGACGACCAGGAGACGCTGCTCCAGCAGTTGGTGCCGGTCTTGCCGAGGGCGAGGTCGGTGGAGTAGTCGGTGAACGCCTCGTCCAGCCAGGGGCTGTTGTACTCGTCGTCGCCGACGATGCCGTACCACCACTGGTGGCCGATCTCGTGGGTGAGCGCGGTGGTGCTGACGAGGTCGAGGACGAAGCCGGGGTACTCCATGCCGCCGAACCAGTAGTTGTTGTCGATGACGGCGTCCAACTCGCCGTAGGGGTAGGCCCCGAAGCGCCCGGCGTGCGCGTCGACGGCCGTCTTCGCGGTGCTGAGCATCGACTGGGCGTCGGAGGAGCTGATGCCCGACACGGAGTAGACGTTGATCGCGGTGCCGGCGGACGAGGTGCCGGAGATCTTGCTGAACGGCCCGGCCGCCCACGCGAAGTCGCGCACCTTGGAGGCGGTCGCCGTGGTGACGGTGCGTCCGCTGGTGCCGGGGGTGTCGACGGAGGTGCCGGTGGCCGGGACCAGCAGGCTGCTCGGGTGGTCGAGGGTCACCTTGAAGTCGGCGGCCAGCGAGTAGAACGACTCGCCGTTGTTGGTGTACGGGTCCAGGTGCCAGCCGGAGCCGTCCTTGACCGCGAGGACGGGCAGGGCGTTGCCGATGAAGCTGAACGCCCCGTCGTGGCCGAACCGGTCGGCGCCGCTGGGCACGGTGATGCCCAGGTCGAAGCCGATCGTGGCGGACTGACCCTGCGCAAGGGGTGCCGGCAGGGTGATCGGCAGGGCCGTGCAGCCCACGGAGAGGGAGCCGGCCGTGCCGCCGCTGACGTTCGTGACGGTGATCGGCGGGGCGTCGCAGGTGCCGTGGTAGTTGTCCCACAGCCTCAGGTACACCTCGCCGAGGGCCGTCGAGGAGGCGTTGGTGAAGGTCGCGCTCTCGTGACCGGTCCAGACGGTGCCGGCGCTGTCGCTGCTCAGGCTGACGGTGTACGAGGGTGAGGCCGGGGTCCGTGTCGAGTCGGCCGGCGGGGTCGTGCCGCCGGAGGTGTCGAGGGCGACGTCGTCGATGACGAAGCTGGTCTGGAGGCTGTAGTCCTCGGTGCCGGTGAAGGCGAGGGTGACCGTCTGGCCCGCGAAGGACGAGACGTCGAGGGTCTTCTTCACGTACCCGGTGTTCTTGTCGAGGTTCGAGTACGTGGCCAGGGCCGTGCCGCCGATCTTCGCCGTCAGCTTGTCGTAGGCGGTCGAGGAGGTCGTCTCGGCGGTGTCGATGTGCAGCCAGAAGGACAGGGTGGCGGTGGCGCAGCCGGAGGGGATCGTGACGCTCTGGGAGAGCGTGTCGGTGCGGGTGGCGCCGGTGCCGTCCAGCCAGGCGTAGTTCGTGCCGCCGTGCGGGGCCTGTCCGGTCCGGCTGGTGATGACGTTCGTGGACGACTGCGTCCACGGTGAAGTACCGCTCTCGAAGCCGCCGTTGGCGACGACCTGGGCCGGGGTGCAGGCGGCCGCGGCGTCGGGCGCGGCGGTCGCCGGACCGGCCGGGAGAAGGGACACGGCGGCCAGCGCGGCGACGGCGAGGGTGCGTACGACGACGGATCTGTGGGGGACGGTTCTCACGCGTGACTCCTTTGCGGAGGCCGGGGTTGCGGCCTGCTCGGCGGCCGCCCGGCCGGCTGGGGTGCGCCGGCGGGTGGTCGTGGACTGCGTGCGTCAGTTGCTTGACGGGAGCATGCCACACCGAACGGCTCAACGGGGATTGGCGTACCGGCCTGAGGTGGAAGCTCAGAAGCGAACAGAGTCCGACAGTGATATTGCTCCGGTTCTGTTCGAAGACCTAGGGTGCAACTCCCGTATCCCACAACACCCCACACGATCTGACGCACCCTCAGTACGCGCACCGCACCGTCGTCCCGAGGAAGGCCACGATCATCCTGTACCCCCACGCGCCCCGCCCGGCCCGCTCCGACCGCCTCGTCAGCCGCCGCCGTCTGCTGGAGACGGGCGCCGCCGTCCTCGGCGCGCTCGCTCTCTCCGCGCCCCCGGCCGGTGCTCGCACGGCAGCCCCGGCCGCCACCGACGGCACACCGGAGTGGAACGGCGACATCGGTGTCTTCCAGCTGGGCACCGAGCCCCCGCACAGCACGCTGATGCCGTACGCCAACCTCGGCCAGGCCCTGGCCGCCGACCGCACCCGCTCCCCGTACCGCCTCAGCCTCGACGGCACCTGGAAGTTCGCGCACTCCGACCGCCCCGACGACCGTGACGTCGACTTCCACCGCACCGACCTCGACGACAGCGGCTGGGACACCGTCCCCGTGCCCTCGGCGTGGCAGGTGCACGGCCACGACCACCCGATCTACGTCAACATCACCTACCCCTGGTGGGGCGCCAACGGCCTCGGCGAGGACGCGCGGCCGCCCGCCGCGCCGACCCGCTTCAACCCCGTCGGCCAGTACAGACGCACCTTCACCGTGCCGCGCTCATGGTCCGGACGGCGCACCTTCCTGCACTTCGAGGGCGTCAAGTCCGCCCACTACGTGTGGATCAACGGCACCCTGGCCGGCTACCACGAGGACTCCTTCACCCCGGCCGAGTACGACATCACCCCGCACCTGAGACCCGGCACCAACCAGATCGCCGTGGAGGTCTACCGCTTCTCCGACGGCGACTGGATGGAGGACCAGGACATGATCCGGCTGAGCGGCATCTTCCGCTCGGTCTACCTGTACTCCACGCCCGCCGTGCACCTGCGCGACTTCAAGCTGGACACCCCGCTCGGCGACGACCACACCTCCGCCCGGCTGTCGGTCACCGCGAGCGTGCGCGACTACGACGGCGGCAACAAGGGCCGCTACTCCGTCGAGACCCAGCTCTACGACACCGGCGGACACCCCGTCTGGTCCCGCCCCCTGCAGCAGACCGTGGACCTCGACGCCGGCGGCGAGAGGACCGTACAGGCCGCCAGGGCCGTACCCGGCCCCAAGCTGTGGTCGGCCGAGCACCCGCACCTCTACACCGCCGTCCTGCGCCTGCGCGACCCCTCCGGCAGGGTGATCGAGACCCTCTCCCATCGCGTCGGCCTGCGCGAGTTCGCGCTCGTCGACGGCCTGATGCGCATCAACGGCAAGCCCGTCTCGCTGCGCGGCACCAACCGCCACGAGATGCACCCCGACCGCGGCACCGCCCTCACCCGCGCCGACATGGTCGAGGACATCCGGATCATCAAACGCCTCAACATGAACTCGGTGCGCACCTCGCACTACCCGAACAACCCCGTCTGGCTCGAACTCGCCGACCAGTACGGCCTCTACCTCGTGGACGAGACCAACCTCGAGACCCACGGCATCCGCGACCAGTACCCCGGCGACCACGCAGACTGGACCGCGGCCTGCGTGCAGCGCGCCAAGAACATGGTCCACCGCGACAAGAACCACGCGTCCGTCGTCATCTGGTCCCTCGGCAACGAGGCCGGCGGCGGCAGCACCTTCGTCGCCATGCACGACTGGATCCGCTCCTACGACCCCACCCGCGTCATCCAGTACGAGGGCGACGACCGCCCCACGATCAGCGACATCCGCTCGGCGATGTACGAGACGCCCGCGCGCGTCGAGGCCCGCGCGAAGGACACCGCCGACACCCGCCCGTACGTGATGATCGAGTACAGCCACGCCATGGGGAACTCCAACGGCAACTTCAAGGAGTACTGGGACGTCGTCCGCCGCCACGACGTCCTCCAGGGCGGCTGGATCTGGGACTTCGTGGACCAGTCGATCCGGCGGCCCGCCCCGCCGCGCAAACGGTTCACCGAGGCCGGCCCCGGCGCGCTGCACGGCGAGATCGTCAACCCGTCAGGCACCTTCGACCGCGACAAGGGCGTCTTCGGCGCCACCGTCTTCGAGCGGGACGAGCGCCTCGACCTCACCGGCTCCCTCACTCTGGAGGCATGGGCCACCCCGCACGTGACGGGCTATCACCAGCCGATCCTCGCCAAGGGCGACACCCACTACGCCCTCAAACAGTCCGACAGGAGCCTGGAGTTCTTCCTCTACGGCAGCGGCCAGTGGATCACCGCGAGCTGGTCGCTGCCCGACGACTGGACCGGCACCGAGCATCACATCGCGGGCGTCTTCGACGCCGACGCGGGCACGCTGACCCTGTACGTCGACGGGGCGGTGAGGGCCACCAGGTCCACCACCCGGCGGCCCGACGTCAACACCGCCCCGCTCGCGCTGGCCACCGACACCGACAACCCCACCCGCGAGTTCAGCGGCACCGTCCGGCGCGCCCGGGTGTACGCCCGCGCCCTCACCGCCGCCGAACTCGCCGCCACGGACCGCGGCCCCGGCGACGACGGCGTGCGCTTCTGGTTCGACGCCGCCACCGTCGGCCTCACCGAGCGGCGGCCGCGCGAGAAGACCTTCCTCGCCTACGGCGGTGACTGGGGCGACAACCCCACCGACGGCAACTTCTGCGCGAACGGCATCGTCACCGCCGACCGCGGCCACACCGGCAAGGCGGCCGAGATCAAGCGGATCTACCAGGCGATCGACGCCACCGGCGGCGCCGCGGGCCGGGTGACCCTCACCAACGAGTACCTCTTCACCGACCTGCGCGAGTTCGACGGCAGTTGGCGGCTGGTCGAGGACGGGAAGGTCATCGGACGCGGACGGCTCACACGGGATCAGCTGGACGTCCCGCCCCTGTCCGCCCGGGAGATCACCGTGCCCTTCCGGCTGCCGCGCGACCCCGCGCCGGGCGCCGAGTACTTCCTGGAACTCTCCTTCACCACGAGGGAGTCCACCCCCTGGGCCGAGGCGGGCTTCGAGGTGGCCGCGCGGCAACTCCCGCTCGACGCGGGCAGTCCGGCGGTGCGGCCCGTACCGCTGAGCAGTGTGCCGGCGCTGCGGTACGAGGAGAACGACTCCCATGTCACCGTCACAGGACGGGACTTCACCGTCACCGTGGACAAGGGCAGCGGGACCATCACCTCGTACGAGAGCCGGGGCGCCCGCCTGATCGACTCCGGTCCCGTCCCCAACTTCTGGCGGGCGCCGACCGACAACGACCACGGCAACGGACAGCACACCCGCAACCAGACGTGGCGCGACGCGGGCGCCCGCCGCAAGGTGACCGACGTCGCCGTGCGCGCCCTGCGCGACAGAGCCGTCGAGATCAAGGTCGGCGGCACGCTGCCGACGACCGTCGAGTCGACGTACACCACCACCTGCACGGTCTTCGGCAACGGCGAGATCAAGGTCGACAACACCCTGCATCCCGGCGCGTCGAACCTCCCCTACATCCCGGAGGTCGGCACCCTCCTCTTCCTGCCCGCCCGGCTGGAACACCTGCGCTACTACGGCCGCGGTCCCGAGGAGAACCACTGGGACCGCAACGACGGCACCGACGTCGGCCTGTACTCCGGGACCGTCTCCGGGCAGTGGACGCCCTACATCCGCCCGCAGGAGAACGGCAACAAGACCGACGTCCGCTGGATCGCCCTGACGGACGGCGGCGGCAAGGGCCTGCTCGTCTCCGGTGAGCCGCTGCTGGAGGTCAACGCCTCCCACTTCACCCCGGAGGACCTGTCCGTGGGAGCGCGGCACGCGTACCAGCTCACCCCGCGCGAGGCGGTCGTCCTGCGGGTCAGCCACCGCCAGATGGGCGTGGGCGGCGACAACAGCTGGGGCGCGCAGACGCACGACGCGTACAAGCTCTTCGCCGACCGCGACTACACGTACACCTACCGCCTGCGGCCCCTGACCCCCGGCACCGACCCCACGGCCGCGACGCGACGGCCGACGGCGACGGACGTCAACGGGTAGCCGGAGGCAGGGCGCCTCCGGCGTGGGTGTCAGCGACCCTGCGGGGAGAGGTGGCCGGTCTCGCCCTGGGCGACCTCGATGCCGTTGTGCAGATCGGTGGCCGCCTCCAGGGCGGCGGCGGCCGACAGCGTGACACAGGCCAGCAGCAGACAGGCCAGGGTGCGCGGGAGGAGCCGGCCGGCGGGCGCGGAGCGGTTGAGCAGGGCGGTGACACGCCGGGGGACCGGGCCCGCGGTGGCCGTCAGGGACAGCCGCGGCCGGGGCGCGGGGCCTGCCGCGCCGGCGGCGAGCGCGGCCCGGCCGACCGCGCGGGCGGTGAGGGCACGGTCGCCCGTCGCCCGCGCGGCGGACTCGTCGGCCCAGCGCTCCAGGGCGTACGACAGCGGCGCCCGCAGGCCGCGCAGGGCGGGATGCAGCGCCACGGCCAGCTCCGCGCCCGCGAGGAAGAGATGGTGGCGGCCCACGAGATGGGCGCGCTCGTGCGCGAAGAGCACCTCGCGCTCCCGGGCGCTGAGGGCGCGCAGCATCCCCGTGGTCACCACGATGCGGCCGGGCCGGCCGGGCAGGGCGTAGGCGTCGGGGCGGGCGTCGGGCCGCACCCACAGGTCGCCCGCGCCCGGCTCGTGCCCGCAACTGCGGTGCGCGGCGCGCAGTTCCCGCAGATGGCGGCGGGCCCGCCAGGGCACCAGCACGCCCAGGCCGGCCAGCGCGAGGGCCGCCAGGACCGCGGCCGGCACGGTGGCGGACGAACCGTCGCCGAGCAGATGCGGGGAGAAGTGGCCGAGCGCCGCCACGAACGGCAGCCGCAGGGCGCCGTCCAGCGCGAGCAGCGCCAGCGCGGCCGTACTGGAGCCGGCGAGGACCAGCGCCAGGGCGGTCAGCGCCCACGCGGCCGTCCGCGGCGACAGCAGCTCGGCGCCGCGCCGGGCCACGGGCACCGCGAGCAGCGGCATCAGGAGCGGGAGCCACACGGCGTAGATCACAGGGTTCCTCCACAGGCCGCCGTCGCGCCGGACGGCTCCGGGCGGCCGGTCACGCGGTGTCGTCCGGGCCCGCGGCGCCGTCCGCCAGCAGACTGCGCAGCAACTGCTCGTCCTCCTGGCTCAGATCGGATACGAAGCGGGCGAGGACGGTGCCGCGGTCCTCGTCCTTGTCGAGTTCGGCGTGCATGCGGCGGGCGGTGAGACCGGGGGAGTCCTGGGCCGGGGCGTAGGCGTAGCCGCGCCCGGAGCGCGCCCTGGTGACCACGCCCTTGGCGTGCAGCCGGGTGAGGATCGTGGTGACGGTGGTGCGGGCCAGGCCCTGGCCGAGCTCCAGCTGGACGGCGCCGGGGGTGAGGGGGCCGTCGGCCGCCCACAGCGCGGCCAGGACGCTCGCCTCCAGCTCGCCGGCCGGCCGCCGTTCCGGGCGCCCGTCGTCCGGGCCGTCGAACGGCTCGTCAATCTGCCCTTGGGGCATGGGAACGCTCCTCGACACTTATTCGTCTACAGTTCAGTAGACGGTCTACATGACTGTAGTCGCCCGGCGCGGGCCTCTGCCCGCACCGTCCACGTTCCAGTATGAGAGGGGCCGCCCGCATGGCAGCTGCCCAGTTCGCCATGACCCAAGCGGTGAACGTCCTGGATGCCGGGTCCCTGCTCTCCGCCTTCGGCGCGCTCGGCGTCGCCGCGGTCCTGTTCGCCGAGACCGGCCTGCTGGTCGGCTTCTTCCTGCCCGGGGACTCGCTGCTGTTCACGGCGGGACTGCTGTGCGCGAACGGCGTCCGCGGCTCCGTGCACCTCTCGCTCGGGCAGGTGCTGGCCGCGGCCGTGGTGGGAGCCCTGCTCGGGGCGCAGACCGGGTACTGGATCGGACGGCGCGGAGGCCGTGCGCTGCTGGTGCGCAGCCGGGCGCGGAAGCTGCACGAGGGAGCGGCCCGGGCCGAGGAGTTGCTCGCCCGGTACGGCCACGCCAAGGCGGTCGTGCTGGCCCGCTTCGTGCCGGTGGTGCGGACCGTGCTGAACCCGCTGGCCGGTGCGCTGGACGTGCCGGTGCGGGTCTTCACGCTCTGGCAGGTGGTCGGCGGCCTGCTGTGGACGGTCGGTCTCGTGCTCGGCGGCTACGCCCTGGGCTCCTCGGTGCCGAACGTCGACCGCTACCTCCTGCCCCTGGTCGCCGTCGTGGTCCTCGCCTCCCTGACCCCGCTCGCTCTCGAGGCACGCCGCGCGCGGGCGCGCCGCGCCTCTTCGGAGGTCTCCTCATGACCCCCCTCGCTTTCGGCGGCGCCTCGGTCGACGGCGGCCTCTACCTGTGGATCACCCACCTGGCTCGCGACACCCCCCACGCCGTGGACACCACGGTCGCCGACTGGTCCGACTACGGCCTCGCCGTGTTCGGTGCGCTGATGCTCGCCGCCTGGTGGCGGGCCCGCGGCGATCAGGCCCGTCTGATCCGGGCCCTGGCAGCCCCCGTGGTCGTCGTCCTCTGCTACGTCGTCGACGTCCTGGTCAAGTCCGCCGTCGCCGAGAACAGACCCTGCCGCACGCTGCACACCGTCACCGTCGAGGCGTGCCCCGCGGTGGGCGACTGGTCGTTTCCCAGCAACCACGCGGTGATCGCCGGGGCCGCGGCGGTGGCGGTGGCCCTGACCGACCGGGTCCTGGGCCGGGTCGCGGCCCTGGCCGCCGTCCTGATGGCCGTCTCCCGCGTCTGGATCGGCGTGCACTACCCGCACGACGTGGTGGTGGGGCTCGCCTTCGGCGCCCTGCTCGCCTGGCCGCTGATGCTGCTGGCGGACCGGGCCGCGCCCCTGGTGGAGCGGGCGGCCGGAACCCGGTTCGGGGAGCTGGTGACGGGCACGCGGGGCGGTGGCTGAGCGCACGCTGGAGTGGACGACGGGCGCGGAGCGGTGGCTGACCGTACGGCGGAGCCGGGGCGGTCGCGGCGGCCGACGACCGCGGGCGCGGACGCGCGGGGGCCGGGTGCGGGTCCCGCGCGGTGGAAAGGAGTTGCCGTGGGCACTGGCACGGAGGAATCCGCGTGAGTGAGACGCGGCGGGCGGTGCGGTCCGGGACGGTGCGGGCCGGACTCCTCTGCGCCGCACTGTTCGCCTGCCTCGCGGTCCTGGTGGGCGTACGGCACGGGACCCCGCTGCCCGGCGACGGCGCCCTCCACACGTGGGCCGTCGGACACCGGCCACCCGTCGCGCAGGCCCTCGCACGCGGCATCACCGCGACCGGGTCGGGGATCTGGCCGTACCTGATCGTCGCCGTGGCCGGGGTGATCGCCGGGCGTGACGCGCGGGAGCGGCTGAGGACGGTGCCCTGCGCCCTGGCCGTGCTGCTCGCCGGGCAACTGGTGCGCGACGTGGTGATGGAGTCCTTCGCGCGGCCGAGGCCCAACCCCGCCGACTGGGTCGCGTACGCCTCCGGCTACTCGTTCCCCTCCGGCCACACCACGACCTCCGCCCTTACCGCGGGCCTGCTCTGCTGGGCCGTCACGCGCCGTTCGCGCCCCGACCTCGCGCGGACGACCTGTGTGCTCGCGGTGTGCTGGGCGGCCGCCGTCGGAGCGACCCGGGTGTACCTCGGCGTGCACTGGGCCAGCGACGTCCTCGGGGGCTGGCTGCTCGCCGTCTCCTGGCTCGCCCTGTGCGGCTGGGGACTGACCCGATGGTGGCAGTGGGCGGCGGGCGACTCCGGTACGGCACCGCAGGACAACGAACCGACGCGCGCGCCCTCGACGTCCTCCCGACCGTCACCGGACTCTCCGTCCGCGCCGGAACCCCCGGAAAGCTGAGCCCGCGCCGGTGGCCCGAGCCGCCGCCCCTCACAGGGCCTTCGCGCGCACCAACCCGCCGAGCACCAGCAGCCCCGGCACCAGGGGCAGCCACACCGTCAGCAACCGGTAACCGAGGACCGCCGACACGCTGACCGCCGCCGGCGCCCCGGCCGCCGTCAGCGACCATGCGAGCGCGGCGTCCAGGGAACCGAGCCCGCCCGGGGTCGGCAGCAGGACGGCGGCGCTGCTCGCGGCGAGATACGCGAGCGCGACCCGCCCCGCCGGAAGCGGCCCGTCCAGAGCCCGTACGACGGCCAGGACGACGCCCGTGTGCAGCGCGGCGAACACCAGCGAGCCGCCCCACAGGGCCGCCGCCCGCCCCGGACGCTCGTGCACACCGCGCACATCGGCCACCGCGCAGGCCAGTGCGCGCCGCAGCCGGGCCCGCAGCAGCACGGCCGCACAAGCGGCCGCCACGGCGACCGCCGCGCCGGCGAGCAGGGGCCAGCGGCCCACCGCCGGCAGCCGCAGCATGCCCGGCCAGGCCATGGCGAGACCCGCGATCAGCGCGCCCCGCACCACGGTGCCCGCCGTGCCCTTGACCGCGAGGGCCGTCGCCGCCCGGCCGGGAGACAGGCCGCAGCGCATCAGGAACCGCACGTTCACCGCACCGGCGCCCAGTCCGGCGGGCAGCACGTGGTTCGCCGCGGACGCCGCGAACTGCGCCGCCACCAGTCGCCGTACGGGCAGTGCCTCCCGCACCGCCCCCTGCAGCGCGAGCGCCGAGCACGCCCAGGTCAGCACGGCGAGCAGGGCCGCCAGCGACAGCCATCCGCGGTCGGCGACGGCGAGCCGGTCCGCCCCCGCGTCCAGCACCGGCCAGTGCCGCACGGCGAGCCCCGCGGCTCCCGCGGCCACCACGATCCCCAGCAGGCCCTGCCACGGCAGCCGCCGGCCGACGGCCGTCGACGGACCGACCGGGGTGCTCATGCCGCGTGCCGCTTCGCCGCGGCGCGTGAGAATGCGAAGGAGGCGGGGGAGGCGGGGGACGTCGTCGTCATCCTCATCCCTCCCGACCCTCCCGGCCCTACAGTGTGTAAGGTCCGAATTCACCCTACAGCGTGTAGGTCGGCAGGGCGTCTGAGGCGGGTAAGGGGCAGGTGCGAGTCGGTGACCGAGGGACCCTACGCACCGTAAGGTGGTGGCCATGGCAGGCACGACCCCTCGCGGCAGGGCCGAGCGACGCAGCCCCGGGGAGCTGGAGAGCGAGATCCTCGCCACCCTGTGGGCGACGGAACGGCCCCTCACCCCGGCCGAGATCCAGTCCGAACTCGGCGACGGGCTCGCCTACAACACCGTGCACACCATCCTGCGCCGCCTGCACGACAAGGACCTCGTCCTGCGCGACGCCGACGGACGGCGCGGCGCCTACCGTCCCGCGAAGAACGCCGCCGAGATGACCGCCGAGGCCATGCACCGGGCCCTGGACCGCGGGCCCGATCCGATAGCCGCCCTGCAGCAGTTCGTCACCGGGCTCAGCCCCGAGGAGGAGAGCGCCCTGCGCGAGCTGCTGGCCGACGGCGGTGCGTGACGTGGCCGGCCGGCGCCGGCGTAGGGCATACGGGCTCGACGGGCGGACAGGAGGGGGCGCATGAGGATCGACGTGTACACCCCGCTGCTGCTGTCGCTCCTGCTCGGCGCCGTCGGCCCGCGGCTCGCCCGGTTCGGGACGCCCGCGGCGGCGGCCCGCGCGCTGACCGGTGCCGCGGTGCTCACCGCCGGCGCCTCGCTGTGGGCCCTCGGGCTGCTGACCGCGACCCTGGCCGGCGAGGCCCCGTCGCTCGTCGCCCACGCCCGCGCCGACGGCCGCGCGCTGCCCGAGCCGGTCCCGGACGCCGTGGCCGTCCTCGCCCTCTGCCTCCTCGCGGTCGCCGTCGGCCGCATCCTGGGCGCGGTCCGCACCCAGCGCGCCACCCGCCGCACCCTGCGCCGGCTGTGCGAGGGCCACCCGCCGGGCACCGAACTCGTCGTCGCCGCCTCGCCGCGGCCCCGCGCCTTCGCCGTGCCCGGCGACCCGGGCCGGATCCTGGTCACCAGCGCCATGCTCGCCGCGCTGCGCCCCGCCGAACGCCGGGTCCTGCTCGCCCACGAGCGCGCCCACCTCACCCACCGGCACGCGTTCTACGTCCACGCGGTGACCCTGGCCGCCGCGGGCAACCCGCTGCTCCTGCCGGTCCGCGACGCCGTCGCCTACCTGGTGGAACGCTGGGCCGACGAACAGGCCGCGGGCGCGGTCGGCGACCGCCGCACCACGGCCCGCGCGCTGGCCCGCGCCGCCCTGGTCGCCCAGGGCGCGGACTGCGTCCTGCACTTCGCCGACCGCGCCGTCACCCGCCGCGTCGCCGCCCTCCAGACCACCGCGCCACGCCGTCTGCGCCCCGTCGCCGCGGCCATCCTGACCCTGGGCGCCCTCGCGGCCCTCGGAGCGGCGGACGCCACGGGTGACCTGCTGAGCCTGCTGACGGGCGGCACGCTCTAGGAGCGCCGCCCGGACAGCCCGTCGGCCCGGGGCGGACGTCGCCTGCTCCCCGGCTGCTCGGCCGTCCGGCACCCCAGCCGACGTCAACCGCCCCGCTCAGCGCCCCCGCGTCACTGGCGGGACGGACATCGGCCGCACCGCTCACGCGTCCGGCGCCCCGGCAGTCGTCAACCGGCCCGCTCAGCGCCCCCGTGTCACTGGCGGGACCGGCATCGGCCGCACCGCTCACCCGTCCGGCGCCCCGGCAGTCGTCAACCGGCCCGCTCAGCGCCCCCGCGCCGCCGCCCCGGCCGACATCGGCCGCACCGCTCACGCGTCCGGCGACCCGGCCGACGTCAACCGTCCCGCTCAGCGCCCCCGCGCCGCCGACCCGGCCGACATCGGCCGCACCGCTCACGCGTCCGGCGACCCGGCCGACGTCAATCGTCCCGCTCAGCGCCCCCGCGCCGCCGACCCGGCCGACATCGGCCGCACCGCTCACGCGTCCGGCGACCCGGCCGACGTCAACCGCCCCGCTCAGCGCCCCCGCGTCACTGGCGGGACCGACATCAGCCGCACCGCTCACCCGTCCGGCGACCCGGCCGACGTCAGCTGTCCCGTCCCCCCGTCGTGCGCGCCGCGCGCCGCGTACCTGCACCCGCACCCGCCGTCACCGCGACCACCGCCGTGCCGCCCGCCAGGACCACCGCCAGTGCCGCGTAGCCGTACGTCAGTGTCGCCGTCGTGGCGACCGCGGCCACCAGCAACGGGCCGCCCGCGTCGCCCAGTTCGCGGCCCAGCTCGGCCGCGCCCATGGTCTGCCCGAGGCGTTCGGGTGGGGTGGCGGAGGCCAGTGCGGCGAAGCCGAGCGGTGTGATCAGGCCGGTGCCGACGCCGATGAGGACGGCGGCGAGCAGGATGCCCGCCAGTCCGGGCAGCATCGCGCAGGCCAGGCCCGCGGCGGCGAGCAGCAGCCCCGCGGTGAGGCCGGTGCGCGCGCCGAGCCGGCCCGCGTCCAGCGCCCGGCCGGCCCGCGGCTGGACGACCGCCGCGCAGGCGGCCAGCACCGACACCGCGGCCCCCGTCGCCACCGTCCCGAGCCCCGCCACCCTGCCGGACACCGGCAGGAACCCCACACCGACCGACAGCGCGGCCGTCGCCCCCGCGAGCGCGGCCGTCGGCACGAGAAACGCCGGGTCCGCGAGCCGGCGCGCGAGATCCAGCACGGTCTGCCGCGCCCGTGGAAGCGGCGGTACGACGGGGACGGCGACGAGTGCCCACACGGCGACGGCCGCGCCGAGCACCGCGAGCACCGTGAACAGCAGCCGCAGCCCTCCCGCCCACACCAGCACCCCGCCCAGCAGTGGACCCAGCGTGTAGCCGATCGACTTGTAGAAGCCGTAACTGCCGAACGCCCGCCCCTGCTTCGCAGCCGGATTGAGCCGCGACACCAGCGCGGAGGCGGCCGGCGAGAACGCGGACGCCGCCGCCCCCTGCCCCAGCCGCGCCGCCCACAGCCATCCGGGGCTGTCCGCGAGGACGTACACCGCGGACGCGACGGCGAAGCCCACGAGTCCGCCCAGCAGGACCGGCCGCGCCCCGACCCGGTCGGCTACCGTGCCGAACACCGGCTTGAGCAGAACCTCGGCACCGTCGTACAGGGCGAGCAGACCGCCCAGGACCAGCAGCGAGGTGACGGCGTCCCGGCCGGCGCCGCCGAGGTTCGCGGCGATGCCGTGCGCTCCGAAGGCGGTGGTGAACCCGGCGGCGTACAAGGGCCACATCCGCCGGCGCGCGGGGTCACTCCCCGGCGTCACTGATCCCCAGCCGCAGGTGCTCGACGTGGTACACGGCCTGGTCGAGGAGCTCGGCGACATGGTGGTCGTGCAGCGCGTACACGACCGACCGCCCGCGGCGCTCACCGACGACCAGGCCCAGGTTCCGCAGCAGCCGCAACTGGTGCGAGCACGCGGACTGTTCCATCCCCACCTCGGCGGCCAGCTCGGTGGCCGGCAGCGGCCCCTCGCGCAGCCGGGCGAGGATCAGCAGCCGGGAGGGGGTCGACAGGGCCTGGAGCGTGGTCGCCACCTTCGCGACGTTGCCCGCGTCCAGACGGACGCGCTCGGTGACGTCCTGCGCGGCGGCGGCTCCATGACCCATGCGGGCATCCTACCCAGCGGGCCCCGGCAGCCGAACGGGCGAGCGCATACCGGTGGCCCTTCCCGTGATCCGCGCCGTCCCAGGGCAGTCGACGTCGATGTCGGATTCTCGCCAGCGAGGCCCGTCTCCGTAGCCGATGCTGGAGGCATGCAGAACGGGATGCACACCGACCGAGAGCGCTGTGTGCGGGCCGTCCGGTCCAAGGACGCCCGCTTCGACGGCTGGTTCTTCACGGCGGTCCTGACGACCCGCATCTACTGCCGGCCCAGCTGCCCGGTCGTCCCGCCCAAGCCCCGGAACATGACCTTCTACCCGAGTGCCGCCGCCTGCCAGCAGGCCGGCTTCCGTGCCTGCAAGCGCTGCCGCCCGGACACCAGCCCCGGCTCCCCGGAGTGGAACCAGCGTGCCGACCTCGTGGCCCGCGCCATGCGTCTGATCGCCGACGGCGTCGTCGACCGCGACGGCGTCCCCGGCCTCGCCGCCCGCCTCGGCTACAGCACCCGGCAGGTCGAACGCCAGCTGCTCGCCGAACTCGGCGCGGGCCCCCTCGCCCTGGCCCGCGCCCAACGCGCCCAGACGGCACGCCTGTTGATCGAGACGACCCCGCTGCCCATGGCGGAGATCGCCTTCGCGGCCGGGTTCTCCTCGATCCGCACCTTCAACGACACCGTCCGCGAGGTCTTCGCCCTCTCCCCGAGCGAGCTGCGCGCCCGCCTGCCGAAGAGCAGGAACCCGGTCACCACGCCCGGCACGCTGACCCTCCGGCTCCCCTTCCGCGCCCCGCTCAACCCCGACAACCTCTTCGGGCACCTGGCCGCGACGGCCGTACCCGGCGTCGAGGAGTGGCGCGACGGCGCCTACCGCCGCACGCTCCGCCTGCCCTACGGCCACGGCATCGCGTCGCTCACCCCGCGGCCGGACCACATCGCCTGCCGCCTCACCCTCAGCGACCTGCGCGACCTGCCCGTCGCGATCAGCCGCTGCCGCCGCATGCTCGACCTGGACGCCGACCCGGTCGCGATCGACGAACAGCTGCGCACGGACCCCCTCCTCGCCCCGCTCGTCGACAAGGCCCCCGGCCGGCGCGTCCCGCGGACCGTCGACGAGGCGGAGTTCGCCGTGCGGGCGGTCCTGGGTCAGCAGGTCTCCACGGCCGCGGCCCGCACCCACGCGGCCCGCCTGGTCACCTCCCACGGCGAGGCGGTGGACGATCCCGAGGGCGGTCTCACCCACCTCTTCCCGGCCCCCGAGGCCCTGGCCGCCGTCGACCCCGAGACCCTGGCGATGCCCCGCAGCCGCCGCACCACCTTCACCACCCTCGTCACCGAACTGGCCTCGGGCACCATCCACTTGGGTCCGGAGAGCGACTGGCCGGAGACCCGCGCCCGCCTCCTCGCCCTCCCCGGCTTCGGCCCCTGGACGACGGACGTCATCGCGATGCGCGCCCTCGGCGACCCCGACGCCTTCCTCCCCACCGACCTCGGAATCCGGCGCGCCGCCCAGGAGTTGGGCCTGCCCTCCACCCCGGCGGCCCTCACCGCCCGCGCGGCGGCCTGGCGGCCCTGGCGGGCGTACGCGGTCCAGTACCTGTGGGCGACCGACAGCCACCCCATCAACTTCCTCCCGGTGTAGCGAACAGGCAGGGACATCCAGTGAGACGACACACCGTCACCGACAGCCCGTACGGCCCCCTCACCCTCGTCGCCGAGGCCGGCACCCTCTGCGGCCTCTACATGACCGACCAGCGCCACCGCCCGCCGCAGGAGACCTTCGGAGACCGCGACGACAGTGTCCTCGGCGAGGCGAAGGACCAGCTGAACGGCTATTTCAGCGGGGAGTTGAAGGAGTTCACCCTCGAACTCCACCTCCACGGAACCCCGTTCCAGCGCACGGTCTGGGACCAGCTCCGCCGCATCCCCTACGGCGAGACCCGCTCCTACGGCGAACTCGCCGACGCCCTCGGCAGCCCTGGTGCCTCCCGCGCGGTCGGCCTCGCCAACGGCAAGAACCCCATCGGCATCATCGTCCCCTGCCACCGCGTCGTCGGCGCCGACGGCAGCCTCACCGGCTACGGCGGCGGTCTCCCCCGCAAGCGACGGTTGCTGGACTTCGAGCGGGGCTCGGCGCTCTTCTAGCCGGCCGCACGGACTACGGACGCGGAGTCGCCGGTACGTCCTCGGCGCCCAGCGTGCGCAGCAGTCTCGGCAGCGCGGTCCCGATCGGCTCCCGCACGACCTCGTCCGCGATCTCGTCGTACGGCGTCGGCTCGGCGTTGACGATGATCAGCCGGGCGCCGTGGTCGGCCGCGACACCGGCGAGCCCGGCGGCGGGCTGCACCTGGAGGCTGCTTCCGACGGCGATGAACACCTGGCACGCCTTGGTGACGGCGACGGCCTGGCTCAGCACCTCAGGGTCGAGCCGTTCGCCGAACATCACGGTCGCCGACTTCAGGATGCCGCCGCAGTCGAGGCACGGCGGGTCCGCCTCTCCGGCCTCGACCCGGGCGAGGGCGTCCTCCATGGACCCACGGGCGTGGCAGGCCGTGCACACCACCTGCCGTGCGGTGCCGTGCAGCTCCAGCACCTTGCGCGCGGGCATCCCGGCGAGCTGGTGCAGCCCGTCCACGTTCTGCGTGACGACCCGCACCGGCACCCCGGACCGCTCCAGCGCGGCCACGGCCCGGTGCGCCGCGTTGGGCTCGGCGCCCAGCGCCTGGCTCTCGAGCCGCATCCGCCACGACCGCCGCCGGATCTCCGGATCGCCCATGTAGTACGCGTACGTCACGAGCTTCTCGGCCTCCGGGTCCCGCCGCCACAGGCCGTTCGGCCCGCGGTAGTCGGGAATGCCGGAGTCGGTGGAGATGCCGGCGCCGCTCAGGACGGCGACGAGGGGCTTGGACATGGCACCGAGGGTAGATCGCGCGATCCCGGCCCGGCCAACGGATATCGGCCGCTGTCGGACCCCACCCCTACGCTCGGCACATGAGCGTCTCCCTCTACTACCGCGCACGCCGCGCCCTGCCGCCGTCCGAGACCGAGTCGGCCGAGGTGGAGCGCATCGTCGCCGCGCACCTGGCCGCGTTCCCCTACGACGACCAGGAGTGCCTCACCCTGTACGACAGGAACGCCGACGAGCCGGACGAGCTGCTCGCCGGGTCCACCAAGATGCCGCTGGACCCCGGCCGTATGCTCCCGGTCCTGGCCTCGGTGCTCGACTCCCTGACGGAGCTGCGCCGGGCCCTGCCGGACGCCGACTGGCACGTGCACCTGGACGATCTGGACATCCCCTGGGACGAGGAGCAGGGATACGACCTGCCCGGCCTGCGGGACCCCGACCTCGTCGCCGAACTCGGCGGCCCCTGAGCCGCGCACCGGCGCACGGGCGGGGTCAGCCCACCCGCCGCCCGTTCTCCAGCTCCGCCGTTCCCGAGCCCTCGGTCAGGACGTCCAGGGCGGCCAGGACGCGGCCGCCGAGGGTGCCCAGGAGGTAGTCGCCGAGGTCCGCGCGCTCCACGAGCCGCCAGGACAGCAGTTCCTCCTCCTGCAGGCGGATCGCCTTCAGCTCGTCCTCGCCGAGGACGCCGCCGTCGTAGAGGTACGCCACCAGCGGCGGCCAGCCCGGCCGGTACACCCAGTCCACCGCGAGCAGGCGCCCGAGCTCGCGGTCGAGGCCGATCTCCTCCAGCGTCTCGCGCCGCGCGCCCTGGCGCGGGGTCTCGCCGTCGTCGGACTCGATCGTGCCGCCGGGCAGCGCCCAGCCGTCGCGGTAGTTGGGCTCGACGAGCAGGACCCGGCCCGCCGTGTCACGGAACAGGGCGGCGGCACCGGAGAGGATGCGGGGCAGACCCGCGACGTACGCGGCGAAGTCTTCAGAGCTGCTCATCCAGGAAGGGTAACCAGCCACCGCCTCACTCCTCCTCGCCCACCAGCCGCACCGTCCGCCGTGCCAGGTCGCTGATGCGGGCGCCGTCGAAACCGAAGACCGCGCTGCGCACGGTGTCCTCCAGCGGCTCCGTCCACTGCGGCGGGATCGCGGCCGCCCCGGTCAGGACACCGGCCACCGAGCCCGCCGTCGCGCCGTTGGAGTCGGTGTCCAGGCCGCCGCGGACGGTGAGCGTGATGGTGCGGGTGAAGTCCCCGTCGCCGTACAGCAGGCCCGCGGTCAGCACCGCGGCGTTGGGGACGGTGTGGATCCAGCCCAGGCCGGCCGTCTCCTCGGCGACCGTGGTCAGCGTGTCCTCCCAGGTCATCCGCGTGTCGTGGAGCGAGACGACCCGGCGTACGGTGCGGGCCAGGCGGCTGCTCGCCGGGATCACGGCCAGCGCGGCGTCCACCGCGTGCCGGATCGTCGGCGCCGTGAACGCCGCCGAGATCAGCGCCGCCGCCCACATAGCGCCGTACACGCCGTTGCCGGTGTGCGACAGCACCGCGTCCCGGCGGGCGAGGGAGGCGGCCCGGCGCGGCGTGCCGGGACAGGTCCAGCCGTAGATGTCGGCGCGGATCAGGGCGCCGATCCACTCCTGGTAGGGGTTGTCGTAGGTCGCGGTCAGCGGCGGCTTGAGACCGTTCGTGAGATTGCGGTACGCCGCCCGCTCCGCGGTGAACGTCTGCAGGTACGGCAGTCTCAGCAGCCACAGGTCGCCCACCTGCTCGGTGCTGAAGCCGAAGCCGTGGGTCTCCAGCAGGTCCAGGCCGAGGATGGCGTAGTCGACGTCGTCGTCGCGGCAGCTGCCGTGGATGCGGCCGCGGACGCACTGGCGCCACTCGGGGCGCAGTTCGAAGCCGTCGCTCTCGACGGCCGGCTCGGGGAGGTAGTCGGTCAGGGGCAGGGCGGCTGCCTGCCGCAGATAGCGGTCGATCCGGTCCCGCGTCCACAGGTCGCCCTGCTCGACCGGCTTGCCGAGCATGTTGCCCGCGATCCGGCCCAGCCAGCCCCCGAGGACGCGGTCGGCGAGCTCTTGCTCGGTGCCCACAGGGGTCATGCTTCCGGTTTACCCAATTCCGGGCGCGCGTGTGCGGTTTCGGACGTCCGCACAGGCGCCCCCCACGGCGCTCGTAGGGTGCTCCCACGCCGTTCTCAGGCTCTGGGCGGTGCATGACGGCGGGGGTGTGCTCCGGTTAAGGTCGCAGCGGCGCGACTGGCCTTGACGTGCGCGAGGCCCGGAGAGCGAGGGGAAAACTGGTGACACAGCGCGTGCTCATCGCCGCGGACAAGTTCAAGGGGTCGCTGACGGCCGTGCAGGTCGCCGAGCGGGTGACGGCCGGCCTGCGCCGGGTCGTGCCGGCCGTGGAGGTGGCGTCGCTGCCGGTCGCCGACGGCGGCGACGGAACCGTGGACGCGGCGGTCGCCGCCGGTTTCGAGCGGCGGGAGGTGCGCGTCGCCGGGCCCCTCGGCCACGAGGTGACCGCGGCCTTCGCGCTGCGCGGCGAGACGGCGGTCGTGGAGATGGCGGAGGCGAGCGGGCTGCAGCGGCTGCCCCAGGGCGTCTTCGCGCCGCTGACGGCCTCCACGTACGGCTCAGGCGAGCTGCTGCGGGCCGCCCTCGACGCGGGCGCCCGCACCATCGTGTTCGGCGTCGGCGGCAGCGCGACCACCGACGGCGGCGCCGGGATGCTGTCGGCGCTGGGCGCCCGCTTCCTCGACGCGGACGGCGAGCCCGTCCCGCCGGGCGGCGGTGGCCTGGGCGACCTGGCCACGGCGGACCTGTCGGGCCTGGACCCGCGGTTCGCCGACGTGGAACTGATCCTGGCCAGCGACGTCGACAACCCCCTGACCGGCCCGAAGGGCGCCCCGGCCGTGTACGGCCCGCAGAAGGGTGCCTCCCCGGACGACGTGGCGGCCCTGGACTCGGCCCTCGCGCACTACGCGAAGGTGCTGGAGGAGACGGTGGGCCCGACGGCGGCCGAGCACGCGGCCTCCCCGGGAGCGGGCGCGGCGGGCGGCATCGGTTACGGCGCCCTTCTGCTCGGCGCCCGCTTCCGTGCCGGCATCGAGGTCATGCTCGACGTGCTGGGCTTCGCCCCGGCGCTGGAGCGGGCGGACCTGGTGATCACCGGCGAGGGCTCCCTGGACGAGCAGACCCTGCACGGCAAGGCCCCGGCGGGCGTCGCCGCGGCGGCCCGCGCGGCGGACAAGGAGGTCGTCGCGGTCTGCGGACGGCTCGCCCTGCCGCCGCAGGCCCTCGGCCGGGCGGGCATCCGCCGGGCGTACGCCCTGACGGAGATCGAACCGGACGTGGCGAAGTGCATCATGGACGCCGGCCCGATCCTGGAGCGGGTGGCGGAGCAGATCGGGCGGGACTTCTTGACCTGAGGGACCTGAGGGACCTGAGGGACCTGAGGGCGTGACGTCCCGGCCCGGGGAAGCCCCGGGTACGGCGAAGGGCCCCGAGCCGTCCGGCTAGGGGCCCTTCGCCGTCGTACGACAGCGTCCGCTACGGAAGCTGGGCCGCGCGGGCCTCGCGGCGGTTGCCGCGGAAGTTGTTCACCCGGCGGGCCGTGGCGAACAGCGGGATGACCGCGCCCGTGACCAGCTGCAGCGCGCAGCCCGTCTGCAGGAGCAGCTGGCCGCCGGGGGCGTCGAAGGCCCAGGCGGCGAGCAGACCCATGGACACGACGATCCAGGACAGCATGGCGACCGCGAGGCGGCCGCGCGGCTTGGGGTACTCGACCCGGCTCACCATCAGCCAGGCGGTGCCCAGGATCGCCAGCAGGGTCGCCACGAAGGGCAGCTCCAGCAGGACGATCGAGACGACCGTCAGCGCGCCGAACGGCGAGGGCATGCCCTGGAACATCCCGTTCGGGACGGTCACGCACGAGAAGCGCGCCAGTCGTAGGACGACGGCCAGGAGCACCACGATCGCCCCTACCGCGGCCACTCTCTGGTGCGCGTCGTCGGCGACCATGCCGTAGACGAGGACGAAGTACGCCGGCGCCAGTCCGAAGCTGATCAGGTCGGAGAGGTTGTCCAGCTCCGCGCCCATGGGGGAGGAGCGCAGCTTGCGCGCGACCAGACCGTCGAACAGGTCGAACACCGCGGCGCACAGCATCAGGATGACCGCCGTGGCCGCGCTGTGGCGGGCCATGCCGGTCTCCTGGTCGCCGGTGAGGTGCGGGATCAGGATGCCGGTGGTGGTGAAGTACACCGCCATGAAGCCGCACGTGGCGTTGCCGAGGGTGAGGGTGTCCGCTATCGAGAGGCGGAGAGAAAGAGGCATCTCCTCCTCGTCGTCGACCTCGTCCGCCCCGGGCACCCAGCCCGTCTGGGTATCAGGATCAATCACGGTCAATGCGAGTCACCCCAGCCACGGTCTTCTGACCGACCTCCACGGCGACCTCCACGCCCTCCGGCAGGTAGATGTCGACACGCGAGCCGAAACGGATCAGACCGATCCGGTCGCCCTGCTCGACCTTCGTGCCCTGCGGGATGTAGGGGACGATGCGGCGGGCCACCGCGCCGGCGATCTGGATCATCTCGATGTCGCCGAGCTCGGTGTCGAAGTGCCAGACGACGCGCTCGTTGTTCTCGCTCTCCTTGTTGAACGCCGGAACGAACCCGCCGGGGATGTGCTCGACCGACGTCACCGTGCCGGAGAGCGGCGCGCGGTTGACGTGGACGTTCAGCGGGCTCATGAAGATCGCGACGCGGGTACGGCCGTCCTTCCACGGCATGATGCTCTGCACCACACCGTCGGCGGGGGAGATGACCCGGCCCGTGGCGATCTCACGCTCCGGGTCGCGGAAGAACCACAGCATGCCGGCCGCGAGCGCGGTGGCGGGTACGGCCACGGCCTTGGCGACGCCGGAGCGGCGGGCGCGGGCCAGGCTGAGGGCTGCGGTGGCGACGGTCGGGAGAAGCCACGGCGATGCTCCGCGCGCAAGACGTACGCCTGCCAGGCTGTCGCGTGGTGCAGAGGTTTGGCTGTGGGGCATGGATGACCTTCGTAGCGGATGATGCCGCGCTGTAACGGGGGACGGCGGCTTTCCGGGGATCGTACCGGGCGACGGCCACAACTGGGCAAGCCAGGAAGCCGAGTCGGCGGCCGAAGAGTGTTGACGGGGTGTGATCTTCTTCTCCAAGAAAACACCCCGTATCCGGACATCTAGCCCTGGAATCGATACTCTTCGAGCAACCTGCGACCGATGATCATTTTCTGGATCTCGGCGGTACCTTCACCGATGAGGAGCATCGGTGCCTCACGGTAGAGACGCTCGATCTCGTACTCCTTCGAGAAGCCGTAGCCACCGTGAATCCGGAACGCGTCCTCCACGACCTCCTTGCAGTACTCGGAGGCGAGGTACTTCGCCATGCCGGCCTCAAGGTCGTTACGTTCCCCGGAGTCCTTTTTGCGTGCGGCGTTCACCATCATCGCATGCGCGGCCTCGACCTTGGTAGCCATCTCGGCGAGCTTGAACTGGATCGCCTGATGCTGGGCGATCGGCTTGCCGAAAGTGTGGCGCTGCTGGGCGTACTGGACGCCGAGTTCGAAGGCACGCTGAGCGACGCCGCAACCACGCGCCGCCACATTCACGCGCCCAACCTCGACGCCGTCCATCATTTGGTAAAAACCTCGGCCGGTGACGCCGCCGAGCACCCGATCGGCCGGAATCCGCAGGCCATCCATGATCAGCTCGGTGGTGTCGACACCCTTGTAGCCCATCTTGTCGATCTTCCCGGGGATGGTGAGGCCGGGGCGGACCTCTCCGAAGCCGGGCTCCTTCTCGACGAGGAAGGTCGTCATCGACTTGTGGGGCGCGGTGCCCTCGGGGTGTCCTTCATCACTTCGGACGAGTACGGCGACCAGACTTGACGTTCCGCCGTTCGTCAGCCACATCTTCTGGCCGTTGAGGACGTATTCGTCGCCGTCCTTGACCGCCTTGGAGGTGATGGCGGACACGTCCGAACCGAGGCCCGGCTCCGACATGGAGAAGGCGCCGCGGATGTCGCCGGCCGCCATGCGCGGCAGGAAGTGGTCCTTCTGCTCCTGCGTGCCGTGCTGCTTGAGCATGTACGCCACGATGAAGTGGGTGTTGATGATGCCGGAGACCGACATCCAGCCGCGGGCGATCTCCTCCACGCACAGGGCGTAGGTGAGGAGCGACTCGCCCAGGCCCCCGTACTCCTCGGGGATCATCAGGCCGAACAGGCCGAGTTCCTTGAGGCCGTCGACGATCGCCTGCGGGTACTCGTCGCGGTGCTCCAGCTCGGTGGCGACCGGGATGATCTCCTTGTCCACGAAGTCGCGGACCGTGGAGAGGATCTCCTGCTGGATGTCGGTCAGACCGGCGGTCTGGGCGAGGCGCGCCATGGGGCTCAGCCCTCCTGAAGTTCCGGGCGGCCGGGCTGCTCGCCGCCGCGCTCCTTGATGTACGTCTCGGTCGGCACCATCACCTTGCGGCGGAAGACGCAGACCAGCGTGCCGTCCTGCTTGTAGCCCTTGGTCTCGACGTAGACGATCCCGCGGTCGTTCTTCGACTTCGAGGGCCACTTGTCGAGCACGGTCGTCTGGCCGTAGATCGTGTCGCCGTGGAAGGTCGGCGCCACGTGCCGGAGCGACTCGATCTCCAGGTTGGCGATCGCCTTGCCGGACACGTCCGGCACGGACATGCCGAGCAGCAGGGAGTAGATGTAGTTGCCCACGACGACGTTCTTGCCGAAGTCCGTCGTCTTCTCCGCATAGTTGGTGTCCATGTGGAGCGGGTGGTGGTTCATGGTGAGGAGACAGAACAGGTGGTCGTCGTACTCCGTGACCGTCTTGCCCGGCCAGTGCTTGTACGTCGCCCCGACCTCGAACTCCTCGTAGGTGCGTCCGAACTGCATCGCGCTCAGGCCTCCGGGATCTCGAACTTCGACGTGCGCTGCATGCCGGCGGCCCGGCCCTTGCCGGAGATGACCAGGGCCATCTTGCGGCTGGCCTCGTCGATCATCTCGTCGCCGAGCATCGCGGAGCCCTTCTTGCCGCCCGCCTCGGACGTGTAGTAGTCGTACGCGTCCAGGATCAGCTCGGCGTGGTCGTAGTCCTCCTGGGAGGGCGAGAAGATCTCGTTGGACGCCTCGACCTGGCCCGGGTGCAGCACCCACTTGCCGTCGAAGCCGAGCGCGGCGGCGCGCTGCGCGACCTCGCGGTAGCCCTCGACGTTGCGGATCTGCAGGTAGGGGCCGTCGATCGCCTGGAGGTTGTTGGCGCGGGCGGCCATCAGGATCTTCATCAGGATGTAGTGGTAGGCGTCCGCCGGGTAGCCGGGCGGCTGCTCGCCCACGACCAGCGACTTCATGTTGATGGACGCCATGAAGTCGGCCGGGCCGAAGATGATCGTCTCGACGCGCGGGGAGGCCTGCGCGATCTCGTTGACGTTGTTCAGGCCCTGCGCGTTCTCGATCTGCGCCTCGATGCCGATCTTGCCGACCTCGAAGCCCATGGTCTTCTCGATCTGGGTCAGCAGCAGGTCCAGGGCGACGACCTGCTGGGCCGTCTGCACCTTCGGCAGCATGATGCAGTCGAGGTTCTGGCCGGCGCCCTCGACGACCGTGACGACGTCGCGGTACGTCCACTCGGTCGTCCAGTCGTTGACCCGCACGACCCGCGTCTTGCCGGTCCAGTCACCCTCGTTGAGGAACTTCACGATGGTGTGACGCGCCTCGGGCTTGGCGAGCGGCGCGCACGCGTCCTCCAGGTCGAGGAAGACCTGGTCCGCCGGGAGGCCCTGAGCCTTCTCCAGGAAGCGGGGGTTCGAGCCCGGCACGGCCAGGCAGGAGCGCCGCGGGCGGAGACGGTTGACGGTCATGCGGGGACCTCCAGGGGGTCGAGCTTGTTCGCTTTCCGGATCTCGTCGACGATGCGGCCGATGATCCCGGTGATGTCGAAGTCCTTCGGGGTGAAGACGGCGGCCACTCCGGCGGCCCTGAGCTGCTCGGCATCTCCATTGGGGATGATCCCACCGGCGATGACGGGGATGTCTGTGGCACCGGCCACACGCAGCCGCTCCAGGACGTCCGGCACGAGCTGCGCGTGCGAGCCGGAGAGGATGGACAGGCCGACCGCGTGCACGTCCTCGGCGAGGGCGGCGTCCACGATCTGCTCCGGCGTCAGGCGGATGCCCTGGTAGACCACCTCGAAGCCGGCGTCGCGGGCCCGCACGGCGATCTGCTCGGCGCCGTTCGAGTGCCCGTCCAGGCCGGGCTTGCCGACCAGGAAGCGCAGCTTGCCGACGCCCAGGTCGCGGGCGGTGGCGTCGACCTTGCGCCGCACCTCGCCGAGCGCGGAGCCCGCCTCGGCGGCCACCGCGACCGGCGCGGAGGAGACCCCCGTCGGCGCGCGGAACTCGCCGAACACCTCGCGCAGGGCCCCGGCCCACTCGCCGGTCGTGACACCGGCGCGGGCGCACTCCAGGGTGGCGTCCATGAGGTTGTCGGTGCCCTTGGCGGCCTCCTTCAGCCGCTCCAGCGCCTTGCAGGGGCGCGGGTGGTTGAAGGGCGGCTGGTAGCGGGTGTCGCGCCAGTGCTGCAGGCCCGCGATCACCCGTGCCTCGACGGCCGGGTCGACCGTCTGGATGGCCGTGTCGAGATCGGCCGTCAGCGGGTTCGGCTCGGTCGTCTCGAAGATGTTGACGCCGACGATCTTCTCCTGGCCGGACTCGATCCGGGCGCGCCGCTCGGCGTGCGAGGAGACGAGCTGCGACTTGAGGTAGCCGGACTCGACGGCGGCCATCGCGCCGCCCATCTCCTGGATCCGCTCGATCTCGGCGAGGGAGTCCTCGACGAGCTGGGCGACCTTGCCCTCGATCACCTTCGAGCCCTCGAAGATGTCGTCGTACTCCAGCAGGTCGCTCTCGTAGGCGAGCACCTGCTGCATCCGCAGCGACCACTGCTGGTCCCAGGGGCGGGGCAGACCCAGCGCCTCGTTCCAGGCCGGGAGCTGCACGGCACGGGCGCGTGCGTCCTTGGAGAGGGTCACCGCCAGCATCTCCAGCACGATCCGCTGGACGTTGTTCTCCGGCTGCGCCTCGGTCAGCCCGAGGGAGTTGACCTGGACGCCGTACCGGAAGCGGCGCTGCTTGGGGTTCTCGATGCCGTACCGCTCGAGCGTGATCTTCTCCCAGATCCGCCCGAACGCCCGCATCTTGCACATCTCCTCGACGAAGCGGACACCCGCGTTCACGAAGAAGGAGATGCGGGCCACGACGTCCCCGAACTTCTCGGCGGGGACCTGCCCTGAGTCGCGCACGGCATCGAGAACCGCGATCGCGGTGGACATCGCGTACGCGATCTCCTGGACCGGCGTGGCGCCCGCCTCCTGCAGGTGGTAGCTGCAGATGTTGATCGGGTTCCACTTCGGGATGTGGGAGACCGTGTACGCGATCATGTCCGTCGTCAGCCGGAGTGAGGGCTCCGGCGGGAAGACATGGGTCCCTCGCGACAGGTATTCCTTGACGATGTCGTTCTGGGTCGTGCCCTGGAGCTTGGTGATGTCCGCACCCTGCTCCTCGGCGACGACCTGGTAGAGCGCCAGCAGCCACATGGCGGTGGCGTTGATCGTCATCGAGGTGTTCATCTGCTCCAGGGGGATGTCCTGGAACAGCCGGCGCATGTCACCGAGGTGCGCGATCGGCACGCCGACCCGGCCGACCTCGCCGCGGGCGAGGATGTGGTCGGAGTCGTAGCCGGTCTGCGTGGGCAGGTCGAAGGCCACGGACAGGCCCGTCTGCCCCTTGGCGAGGTTGCGCCGGTACAGCTCGTTGGACGCCTCGGCCGTGGAGTGGCCGGCGTACGTGCGCATGAGCCACGGCCGGTCCTTCTCCCGCGTGCCGTCGGCGGGCTGACGCTCAGTCATCTATGACCCCGGGTGTCTCAGATGTTGCGGAAGCGGTTGATGGCGTCGATGTGCTTGGCGCGCATCTCCTCGTCGCGCACGCCGAGGCCCTCCTCGGGGGCGAGGCACAGCACGCCGACCTTGCCCTGGTGGAGGTTGCGGTGCACGTCGTAGGCGGCCTGCCCGGTCTCCTCGAGGGAGTAGGTCTTCGACAGCGTCGGGTGGATCTTGCCCTTCGCGATCAGCCGGTTGGCCTCCCAGGCCTCGCGGTAGTTGGCGAAGTGCGAGCCGATGATCCGCTTCAGGGACATCCACAGGTAGCGGTTGTCGTACTCGTGCATGTAGCCGGAGGTCGAGGCGCAGGTGGTGATGGTGCCGCCCTTGCGGGTGACGAACACGGAGGCGCCGAAGGTCTCGCGGCCGGGGTGCTCGAAGACGATGTCGATGTCCTCGCCGCCGGTGAGCTCGCGGATGCGCTTGCCGAAGCGCTTCCACTCCTTGGGGTCCTGGGTGTTCTCGTCCTTCCAGAACTTGTAGCCCTCGGCGTTGCGGTCGATGATCGCCTCGGCGCCCATCGAGCGGCAGATGTCCGCCTTCTGGTCGCTGGAGACGACGCAGATCGGGTTGGCGCCGCCGGCCAGCGCGAACTGGGTGGCGTAGGAGCCGAGGCCGCCGCTCGCGCCCCAGATCAGGACGTTGTCGCCCTGCTTCATGGCGGCGCCGTTGCGGGAGACCAGCTGGCGGTAGGCGGTGGAGTTGACCAGGCCGGGGGCGGCGGCCTCCTCCCAGGAGAGGTGGCCGGGCTTCGGCATCAGCTGGTTGGACTTGACGAGGGCGATCTCGGCGAGGCCGCCGAAGTTCGTCTCGAAGCCCCAGATGCGCTGCTCGGGGTCGAGCATCGTGTCGTTGTGGCCGTCGGAGGACTCCAGCTCGACGGACAGGCAGTGCGCGACGACCTCGTCGCCGGGCTTCCAGGCGTTGACGCCCGGGCCGGTGCGCAGGACGACGCCCGCGAGGTCGGAGCCGATGATGTGGTACGGCAGGTCGTGCCGCTTGGCGAGCTCGTTGGTGCGGCCGTAGCGCTCCAGGAACCCGAAGGTGGACAGCGGCTCGAAGATCGAGGTCCACACGGAGTTGTAGTTGACCGAGGAGGCCATGACGGCCACGAGGGCCTCGCCCGGGCCGAGTTCGGGCAGGGGCACCTCGTCGAGGTGCAGCGACTTGCGGGGGTCCTTCTCGCGGGTCTCCATGCCCGCGAACATCTCCGTCTCGTCCTTGTGCACGGTCATCGCGCGGTACGACTCGGGGAGCTGCAGAGCGGCGAAGTCCGCCGCCGTCGAGTCGGTCGACTGGATCGCGTCCAGGATGTCCTTCACGGTCACGGTGTTGCCTCCGGCGAATGGCGTCTTGAGGGGAGACGCTGAGGGTCACGTCGGTGTGCTGCTGAGGGTTTTCGAAGGTGCCGTCGGTTCGGCGGTCGTGCTGTTCGGCAGCGCTTTGTGGCGCGGGAGGGTGCCTGTGACGCAGGCGTCCGGGCGCGCAAGCCAGGGGCTTGAGGGGACAGCCGACGTGCGCGTGGTCTGCACGCCGGCCGCCCGGACTCCTTCAAGGTATGACACCGCGTGTCACGTGACAAGGCACTGAGTGCCAGGAGTTGCTCTCAGGTGAAATCTTTACGTAACAAATGAGCGATGATCGATCGAACTGCCTCTGAAATCCGCGCGAAAAGGTGCCCTGACATGGCAAAACGGCCACCCCGAAGGGTGGCCGTCATCACACCGCGAACCGCCGTTCAGCGCTCCTTGAGGGCCCGCTCGATGGTGCGCATGACCTCGTCCAGGGGCGCGTCGGTACGCGCCACCGCCACCAGGACCTCGCCCTGGGCGGACACCGAGGCGGGGGCGGCGGCCGGCTTCGGCGCGCCGGAGCGGCCGGCCCCTATGCCGGTCCCGAACGTCTTGCGCACGATCGCGAAGGCGTGGTCGAGCTGCGCCTCCACGTCCCCCTGTCCGCCGGCCCGCAGCCAGCGCCTGAGGACGTGGTTGTGGGCGGTGACCACCGCGGACGCGGCGACCTCGGCCAGCAGCGGGTCGTCGTTGGCGTCGTCGTCGTGCGCGTGCTCGTCGAAGTGGCCCAGCAGGTAGCGGGTGAAGAGGCGCTCGTAGCGCGCCACCGACGCGATCTCCGCCTCGCGCAGGGTGGGCACCTCGCGCGTCAGCTTGTAGCGGGCGACCGAGATCTCCGGCCGCGCCGCGTACATCCGCATGACTTCCTTGATGCCCCGGCACACCGTGTCCAGCGGGTGCTCGTGCGCGGGAGCCGCGTTGAGCACCGCTTCGGCCCGGATGAGGGTGTCGTCGTGGTCGGGGAAGATCGCCTCTTCCTTGGAGCGGAAGTGGCGGAAGAAGGTGCGGCGGGCGACCCCGGCCGCGGCCGCGATCTCGTCGACGGTGGTCGCCTCGTAGCCCTTGGTCGCGAACAGCTCCATGGCCGCGGCCGCCAGTTCTCGGCGCATCTTGAGCCGCTGGGCGGCGGCTCGGCTGCCTGCGGCACTCTCCGGCGCGTCGGGCGTAGCTGGTGTACGTGAGGACTTGGCGGGCTGGGACATGACCCGAACGTACTGCATGTGCGCAGCTTGGCGCGCATGTACCGGGGTTCCCCCGCCCTCCGCGGGCGGGGGAGTGCCGGGTCCGGCGGACGCGGGGTGGCCGCCCGGCTCGAGCAGTCCGCCCCAGTCCTTCTCGCCTCTGAACCAGTCGCCGACGCCGTCAGCGGCGGGCATACTCACGGAAGCCGCGGCCGGTCTTGCGGCCCAGGCAGCCCGCGGCCACCAGGTGCTCCAGGAGCGGGGCCGGAGCGAGGCCCGGGTCGCGGAACTCGCGGTGCAGGACCTTCTCGATCGCGAGGGAGACGTCGAGGCCGACGACGTCCAGCAGCTCGAAGGGGCCCATCGGGTAGCCGCCGCCCAGCTTCATCGCCGCGTCGATGTCGTCCAGGGACGCGTAGTGCTCCTGCACCATCTTGATCGCGTTGTTGAGGTACGGGAAGAGCAGCGCGTTCACGATGAAGCCGGCCCGGTCGCCGCAGTCCACGGCGTGCTTCCTGATCTTGACGCAGACCTCGCGGACCGTGGAGTGGACGTCGTCGGCGGTGAGCACCGTACGGACGACCTCGACGAGCTTCATCGCCGGCGCCGGGTTGAAGAAGTGCATGCCGATCACGTCCTGCGGGCGCGAGGTGGCGCGGGCGCAGGCGACGACGGGCAGCGAGGAGGTCGTGGTGGCCAGGACCGCGCCCGGCTTGCAGACCTTGTCCAGCGCCTGGAACAGCTGCTGCTTGACCTCCAGGTCCTCGGCGACCGCCTCGACGGCCAGGTCGACGTCGGCGAAGGCCTCGTAGGACCCGGCAGGCGTGATCCGCTCCAGGGTCTGCGCGGCGGCCTCGGCCGTCATCCGCCCCTTGTCGACCGAGCGCGACAGGGACTTGCCGATGCGGGCCTTGGCGGTCTGCGCCTTCTCCTCGCTGCGGGCGGCCAGGACGACGTCGTAGCCGGCCTTGGCGAAGACCTCGGCGATGCCGGAGGCCATGGTGCCCGAACCGGCGACGCCGACGGAGCGGACCGGACGGCCGGGCGCCGCCAGGTCGCCGGAGGCGGGGGTGAGGGCGTCCGGCACGACCGTCGCGCTGCCGGGAGCGTCGTAGCTGTAGAAGCCCCGGCCCGACTTGCGGCCGGTCAGACCGGCCTCGCTGAGCTGCTTGAGGATCGGTGCGGGCGCGTGCAGCCGATCGTGCGACTCGGCGTACATGGCCTCCAGGACCGTGCGCGCGGTGTCGATGCCGATCAGGTCGAGCAGGGCGAGCGGGCCCATCGGCAGACCGCAGCCCAGCCGCATCGCGGCGTCGATGTCCTCACGGGAGGCGTATTTCGCCTCGTACATCGCGGCCGCCTGGTTGAGGTACCCGAACAGCAGGCCGTCGGCGACGAATCCGGGCCGGTCGCCGACCGCGACGGGCTCCTTGCCGAGGTCGAGGGCGAGGTCGGTGACGGCCGCGACGGCGGTGGGCGCGGTCAGGACCGAGGAGACGACCTCGACCAGCTTCATCGCGGGCGCCGGGTTGAAGAAGTGCAGGCCGAGCATGCGCTCGGGGCGGGCCGAGTCGGCGGCCAGGCGGGTCACCGACAGGGCGTTGGTGCCGGTCGCCAGGATCGTCTCCGGACGCACGATCGTGTCGAGCTCGCGGAAGATCTGGTGCTTGATCTCGTACGACTCCGGAACCACCTCGATGACCAGGTCGGCGTCGGCCGCGGCGCGCAGGTCGGTGGAGACGCGCACGCGGGCGAGGACGTCGGCGCGTTCCTGCTCGGTCAGCCGGCCCTTCTCCACGGCGCGGGCGGTGGCGGCCTCCAGGGCGGCGAGCGCCTTGGCGGCGGCGGCCTCGCTGATGTCGATGCCGACGACCTGACGGCCGGCCTTGGCGAGGACCTCGGCGATGCCGGTGCCCATGGTGCCGAGACCGACGACGGCAACGGTCGAGAGGGGGGAGTGAGGGGGCTGGGACAGGGGAGTGGCCATCGCGGACTCCAGGAATGAGGGTGACGACTGGAAGCGCCCCCGGGTGCGCCGAGACCGGCCCGGCCGAAGCCGTGCCCTGGCGCACCGGGTGCGTGGATGAATGCGGGTGTTGCCGGGCTGCGAGCGCACACGCCCGGTGCCGTCGCCGGTGGGCGTGCACACGCCCGGAGCGAACGGCGGAATCCGACCGGCCCTGTCCCGGGGCCGGGTCGTGCTGCGGTACATGAGGTACCGAACCGACTGCTCTCACGACGGCTGCGTCACCAGGCCGCCACGAGGGGGTGCGAGTGGGTAACTCGCTCGTATGAGCTTAACCGGTGGGTAACGAGCGCGCCAGACCCCGTGTTTGTGATGTACGTCCCGAGCGCTCGACGGTCCCTCTAATCTCGATGCCATGGACGAAGAGTTGCGATCACTCACGGAGCGTGTACGGCAGGAGTCCGGAGGGTCCGTCGCGTACGACCGGCTCACGGCGACCGAAGACCTCGACGAGCTGGCCGGCGTCCTCACCGAGCCGGGGCAGCCGCTGTGGGCCAGGGAACTGGCCGCGTTCCGGCTCGGCCTCGCCGGCGACCGGCGCGCCTTCGAGTCCCTCGTCCTGCTCCTCAACCACCGTGACCCGCAGCGCTGCGCCTCCGCCTCCTACGCCCTGGCCCGCCTCGGCGACCCCCGCACCGCCCGCGCTGCGGCCGCCCTCGCCACCAACGAACTCCGCGTCGCCTACGCCCTGCACCCGGTCCGCCTCCTGGCGGAGCTGCGCGCCCCGGAGTCCGTACCGGCTCTGATCACGACGCTGGAACGCAGGCTGCGTCCGCACGACCCCCATCGCCGGGTGGCCCTCGCCTGCGTGGAGGGGCTCGGCACGCTCCAGGACGCCCGCGCCCGGCAGGTGCTCAACGAGGCCCTGGCGCACCCGGCCCTCGCGGAGGCGGCGGTGCGGGCGCTGGCGCGCATCCCGCGACAGCGGTGACGCGGAGTCGGACGGCGCCGAGGCGTCACGAACCGCCGAGCACGGCGAGCGCCTCGATCTCCAGCAGGAACTCCGGCCGGACCAGCGCGGCGACCTGCACCGCCGAGGCGGCCGGCAGGCGGTCGTCGGGTATGTGCTCGGCGCGGGCCGCCCGGATCGCCGGCATATGGGCCATGTCCGTCACGAAGTAGGTGAGTTTGACGACGTCGTCGAAGGAGGCGCCGGCGGCGGCCAGACAGCGGCGGAGGTTCTCGAAGACCTGGCGGGCTGCGCCCCGGGGTCGCCCTTGCCGACGAGCTTGCCGTCCCCGTCCACCGCGATCTGGCCCGCGACGGCGACGAGGCGGCCGGTGCCCATGACCACATGGCTGTACTGGGCGGCGGGGAAGACGCCGTCGGGGCCGGGAATCCTGGTCAGCTCACTCATGCGTCCATGGTGGACCACGGGTCTGACAACGGCCGCCCCCGCCCGGACCGCCGACGGATCAGCCGCGGAAGCCGACCAGGCCGTGCAGCGCCGAACCGCGGGCCGAGGGCGAGGCCGCCTTCGAGGAGGTCAGCGGCTTGGGATCGGGCAGCCTTTGGCAGACCGCGTCGATCTCCCCGGCACCGCGCGGCACCGTGCCGTCGGACAGGTAGTTCGCGAGGTGCTTGTCCAGGCAGGCGTTGCCGCTGAGCGTGATGCCGTGGTTCCCGCCGCCCTCCTCGACGACGAGACTCGAACCGGCCAGCATCCGGTGGACCGTCAGACCGCCCTCGTACGGCGTGGCCGCGTCGTTCGTCGCCTGGAACAGCAGCACCGGCGGCAGCTTGCCGTTGGCGATGTTCAGGGCCCGCGGCGCGTCCGTCGGCCAGAACGCGCACGGCGCGTTGTACCAGGCGTTGTTCCACGCCATGAAGGGCGCCTTGTCGTACACCTCCCAGGTGTCCTTGTGCCACTGCTTCCAGTGGCGCGGCCAGTGCGCGTCGCGGCACTGCACCGAGGTGTAGACGCTGTAGCCGTTGTCCCCGGAGGCGTCGAGCGCGCCGAAGTTCTCGTACGCCTCGACCAGCGGATCGGCGTTCTTGTCGTTCACGTAGGCCGCGAACGCCTCGGCGAGGTAGGGCCAGTAGCCGTTGTAGTAGCCGCCGGGGATGAAGGTGTCCTCCAGCTCGGAGGCGCCCACCTTGCCGCCGGCCGGCTTCTTCGCGAGCGCCCCGCGCATCGCGTACCACTTGGCCTCGATCCGCTCCGGATCCGTGCCCAGCCTGTACGTCGAGTCGTACTTGGCGATCCAGGACATCAGGGCCCGGTGGCGGTCGTTGAACGCGTAGTCCTGCGCGAGGTTGTCGTCGTACCAGACGCCCGTCGGGTCGACGATCGAGTCCAGGACCAGGCGCTTGACGCGCTGGGGGAAGAACTTGGCGTAGACGGCGCCGAGATAGGTGCCGTAGGAGTAGCCGAAGTAGCTGGTCCGCCGGTACCCGGTCGCCGCGCGGATCGCGTCCATGTCCCGCACGGTCTGGACGGTGTCGATGTACGGCAGCACGCTCGCGTACGTGCGGCCGCAGGCGGCGGCGAAAGCCTTGGCGCGCCGCAGCCCGGCCCGCTCCGTCGCGGGAGTGGCCGGCACGGTGTCGGGCCGCACCGCGTCGAAGTGGCCCGGTGCGCAGTTCAGGGCGGGCCTGCTCCTGCCCACCCCGCGCGGGTCGAAGCCGACGACGTCGTAGCGGGACGCGACCGCCTTGGGCAGCGAGGACGCCACGAACCCGGCGAGGGTGAGGCCGCTGCCGCCCGGTCCGCCGGGGTTGACCAGCAGCGGGCCCAGGCTCTCCTTCGTGGTGTGCTTCACCCGCGACAGGGCGAGGGTGATCTGCTTGCCGTGCGGGTCGTCGTGGTCGAGCGGGACCTTGAGGGACGCGCACTGGAGCGTCGGATAGTCGGTGGTGCCGCAGCTCTCCCAGGCGAGTCTCGCGGCGGGGACGGTGTCCGCGGTGCCCGGGGCGCTCGCGTCGGCGGGGCCGGCCGTGACCGTGCCGGCCACGACGGCGGCGGCGCACAGCACGGCTGCGCGTTGTCTCATGGAGTCCTCCCAGGACGGAGGGGGTCGGACCGTGAAGGTCACGGTCCTCGCCGAATCGTCCCGGCCCGTGGCGCTGGAAGAACTCGTTCTGGCGATAGTTGACCCGATCGGGCCGCGGGATGCGCTCGATTGCTCTCAGATCAGCGAAAGTTGGGTCGGTTCGGCGACGTCCGTCCCGGCCGGCTCCGGGGGCCGGACCCGCCGCGGCATCCCCGCGCGCGCGGGGCCGATGCCGTACTCCTGGGCCAGCTCGTGCACCTGACGGGTGATCCGGCGCTGGTACCACTTCGGGGCGTACGCGCCGTCCGCGTACAGGCGCTCGTAGCGTGCCACCAGATGCGGGTGCCGCTGGGCCAGCCAGGCCATGAACCACTCGCGGGCGCCCGGGCGCAGATGCAGCACCAGGGGAGTGACGGACGTGGCCCCCGACGCCGCGATGGCGCGCACGGTGGCGCGCAGTTGGCCCGGGTGGTCGCTCAGGAACGGCAGCACCGGTGCCATCAGCACACCGCACCCGATGCCGTGGTCCGTGAACGCCCGCACCACCTCAAGGCGGCGCTCCGGTGCGGGCGTGCCCGGCTCCACCGTGCGCCACAGCTCGGGGTCGGTGAAGCCGACCGAGACCGAGATGCCGACGTCCGTCACCTGCGCCGCCTGCACGATCAGGTCCAGGTCGCGCAGGATCAGCGTGCCCTTGGTCAGGATCGAGAAGGGGTTGGCGTGGTCGCGCAGCGCGGACAGGATGCCCGGCATCAGGCGGTAGCGGCCCTCCGCGCGCTGGTAGCAGTCGACGTTGGTGCCCATCGCGATGTGCTCGCCCTGCCAGCGGCGTGAGCCCAGCTGGCGGCGCAGCACCTCCGGGGCGTTCACCTTGACCACGATCTGGGAGTCGAAGTCGAGCCCCGAGTCGAGGTCGAGATAGGTGTGCGTCTTCCTGGCGAAGCAGTACACGCACGCGTGCGAGCACCCCCGGTAGGGGTTGACCGTCCACTCGAACGGCATCCGCGAGGCCCCCGGCACCCGGTTGACGATCGAGCGGGCCCGCACCTCGTGGAAGGTGATCCCGCGGAACTCCGGCGTGTCGAAGGTCCTGCTCACGACCGCGTCCGCGCCGAACAGCGCGGCGTCGGCCGCCCGGCTGTGGCCGCCGGACTCCACTGTGAGGTTCTCCCAGCGCATGACGCCTCCTCGGTGCCGCTACCCCGAGAGTGAAACACGTGTTCGAATTATCGTGCAAGGGCTGTTTCTGATCGCTTCCGACACCCTCGAGACACCTGTGTGCCGCCCTGGGGCACCCCGATTTGGGTGGCCGTGGGCGGGGGTGGTTGGCTTGCCCCAACCCCGAGAACGCAAGTCCTGGAGGAAATCGATGGCGCAGGTCGAGGCCACTACTGAGCGGGTCGTCGCGGCGGACGCGGAGAAGGTGTTCGACGCCCTCGCCGACTACAGCGGCACGCGCGCGAAGCTGCTGCCCGAGCACTTCAGCGAGTACGAGGTGCGCGAGGGCGGCGACGGCGAGGGCACCCTCGTCCACTGGAAGCTCCAGGCCACCAGCAAGCGCGTCCGCGACTGTCTCCTGGAGGTCACCGAGCCCACCGACGGGCAGCTCGTGGAGAAGGACCGCAACTCCTCCATGGTCACCACCTGGACGGTCACCCCGGCCGGCGAGGGCACGTCCCGCGTGGTCGTCACCACCGTCTGGAACGGCGCCGGCGGCATCGGCGGCTTCTTCGAGAAGACCTTCGCGCCCAAGGGCCTCGCCCGGATCTACGACGCCGTGCTCGCGAAGCTCGCCACCGAGGTGGAGAAGTAAGTCGGCGGTGAACGCGGGGCGTTGCCCCGCGTAGTTCCCGCCCACCGGTCCTCTCACCGGTTCGAGTGGATCTCCGGCCGGCGCCCCCGCACTCCGTAACTCGCCGCGCTTGCTCGCAGTTGTCGCTTACGCGGGAATTGTGCGGCAGGCGCGACGAGGGGAGCGGCACGTGGGCGGGACCACTCTGACGCACGAGGAGACGGCGCCCGCGCCCAGTGCCGATCCGGCACCGGCGGCGACGGCCGAACCGAGCCCGCGCCGGGTGCGGTTGGTCTTCGTCGGGCTGATGCTGGCGCTGCTGCTCGCCGCTCTGGAGCAGATGATCGTCGCCACCGCGCTGCCGAGGATCGTCGGTGAGCTGCACGGCCTCGACCGGATGTCGTGGACGATGACCGCCTACCTGCTCACGGCCACTATCGGACTGCCGGTCTACGGCAAGCTCGGCGATCTCCTCGGCCGCAAGGGCGTCTTCCAGTTCGCCATCGTCGTCTTCGTGATCGGCGCCGCACTCGCCGGCCGCGCGCGGTCCATGGACCAGCTGATCGCCTTCCGCGCCGTCCAGGGCGTCGGCGCGGGCGGCCTGATGACCGGCGTGCAGGCGATCATCGCGGACATCGTGCCGCCGCGGCGGCGCGGCCGCTACATGGGCCTCATCGGCGCCGCCTTCGGACTCGCCTCGGTCGCCGGCCCCCTGCTGGGCGGCTACTTCACCGACCACCTCTCCTGGCGCTGGTGCTTCTACTTCAACGTCCCCTTCGGCCTGGTCACCCTGGCCGTCGTCACCGCCGTACTGAAACTGCCCAAGCCGCGGAGCCGGGGGCGCATCGACGTTCCGGGCGCCCTGCTGCTGGCCGCCGCCTCCACCTGCCTGGTGCTGCTGACCAGTTGGGGCGGTACCGAGTACGCGTGGCACTCGCGGACGATCCTCGGCCTGGGCGCCGGGGCCGTCGCCGCCGCCGTTCTCTTCCTCGTCGCCGAGCACCTCGCCGCCGAACCCCTCATCCCGCTGCGGCTGTTCCGGGACCCCGTCTTCGTCGTCACCGGCCTGGTCGGCCTGGTGATCGGCGTCGCGCTGTTCGGCGCGGCCGGCTACCTGCCGACGTACCTGCAGATGGTCGACGGGGCCAGCGCCACCGAGTCGGGGCTGCTCATGCTGCCCATGATGGGCGGCATCGTGGGCGCCTCCGTCGTCTGCGGCCAGCTCATCAGCCACACCGGGCGCTACAAGGTCTATCCCGTGCTCGGCAGCGCCGTCGCCTGCGTCGGCATGTGGCTGCTGTCCCGCCTCCAGGTGGACACGCCCCGGCTGCAGTACGGCCTCTGGATGGCCGTGCTCGGCGCCGGCATCGGCATGGTGATGCCGGTGCTGATCCTCGCCGTGCAGAACTCGGTACGCCCCGCCGACCTCGGCACGGCGACGAGCGCGAACAACTACTTCCGGCAGATCGGCGGCAGTGTCGGCGCCGCGGTCTTCGGCACCCTCTTCGCCGGCCGGCTCACCGACGCGCTCGGGGAACGCCTCCCCCCGCGCGCGGGCGCCGCGCTCCCCGACCCGCAGTCCCTCACCCCGCGGCTCGTGCACGCGCTGCCCGCACCGCTGCGCGACGACTACGTCCGGGCGTACGCCGACGCCATGCCCGGCATCTTCCTCCGCCTCGTGCCGGTGCTCGCCCTCGGTGTGCTCCTCGCCTTCTTCCTCAAGGAGAAACCACTGGTGTCCCACCACGCTGCCGAAACGGACCCAGTCACCGACGCCCGGATTCCCGGCGTCCGGACGCCTAACACCGCCGCCCCCACCGTCCACGGCACGGTGCGGCACTCCGACGGGACCGCACTGGCCCGCGCGGCGCTCACCCTGATCGACGTGACCGGTCAGCAGATCGGCCGGGGCACGAGCGGTGAGGACGGTCGGTACGGGCTGTCCACGCCCGGCGCGGGCCCGTACGTGCTGATCGCCGCCGCGGGCGGCCACCAGCCGCAGGCCGTCACCGTCACCGTGGGCGAGCGCCCCGTCGAGCTGGACATCGTCCTCGGCGGCGCCGGGCGCCTCGCCGGCCAGGTGCGCACCGCCGACGGCACACCCGTACCGGACGCCACGCTCACCCTCACCGACGTGCGCGGCGAGGTCGTCGCCACCACCCGCAGCGGACCCGAGGGCGGCTACCTCGTCACCGAACTCGTCGCCGGCGAGTACACCCTGGCCGCAAGCGCCTACACGTACCGCCCGGTCGCCCTCCCGGTCACCGTCCGGGCCTCCCGCGAGACCCGCCAGGACGTCGAGCTCACCGGCGGCGCCGTCCTGCGCGGCACCGTGCGCGCGAGCGGCGGACGGCTCGTCGAGGACGCGCGCGTGACCCTGCTCGACGTAGCGGGCAACGTCGTCGACTCGCTCACCACCGGCCCGGACGGGACGTTCCGCTTCACCGACCTGGCCACCGGCGAGTACACCGTCATCGCCGCCGGTTACCCGCCGGTCGCCACCGTGCTCCAGGTGGCCGGCGGCGGCCGTACCGAGCGCGACCTGCAACTGAGCCACGAGGACTGACCGGACCCCGCAGTGCGCCCCCGCGCGCGGGCGGTCGCGCCGGGCACGAATTCGCGCATTGCCGCACACCGCCGACGGCCGGAGCCGTACGGTGGAGCAGGCGGCACAGATCTTGCCGAGCCATGGGGAGAGAGGGCCTGGGCCATGGAAAGTGGCGCTGACCGTGGCACCGAGAGGGACACACCTCCCAGCCTCGGATCCGGGAACGGCGCGGCGAACGGCCAGGCCGCGACCGGCCGGGTCCCGCTGGCCGTGGTCGTCGTGGACCGCGGCGGCCTCGTCTCCCACTGGAGCACCGGCGCACGCCGACTGTTCGGCGTCCCCAAGGAGGAGGCGATCGGCCGCGCCGCCGTCGACCTGCTGCCCGTCTCCGGCGTGCTGCCCGAGGAGGAGGACATCCCCGAGTACGGGGCGTTCGCGGCCTACGACGGCCTCGGCCCCGGCCTCGACTCGTCGCTGGACGGCAGGTTCTCCTACCCGGCCGCGGGCCGCGCCCGCCTGACCGTCCCCGGACAAAGCGAACCGGGCCGCTCCGGCGACCGCGTCGACGTGCTGTGGTGGGCGTACCCGCTGGTGGGCCCCGGCCGGGAGCGGCTTCTCGTGCTCGCCGCCGACACCGCGAGGCTCCACCAGGACGAGCCCGACGACGACCTGGCCTTCGAACGGATCGCACCCGGCTTCGCCCTGCACACCGACTTCCCCGGAGCCGAGGAACTGGCCGGCCGGCTGCCCGAGATCCTGCCCAGCATGAGCGTCGGCGAAAGCGCCCGGATCGTCGCGCAGGTCCTCGAACTGGGTTACCCGGTACTGGAGTTCAGCCAGAACGACCGGGTGCCCGTGACCCCCGACTGGGGTGTGCCCCGCCGCGTGCAGCGCCGGGCCCGCCGCGAGCGGGCCGCGCGTGCCGCCGCCGAAGGATTACCGATACCCCGGGAACTCGCCGACGACGCCGAGGACCTGGAATACGCCGCCGTACGCGAACGCCTGGAGTTCCTCAACGAGGTCAGCGGCCGCATCGGCACCTCCCTCGACCTGGCCACGACGATCCTCGAGGTCAGCCGCGCCGTCGTCCCGCGCTTCACCGACGTCGCCGGCACCTATCTGCGCGAACAGGTCGTCGCCGGCGAGGGGTTCCCCGAGGGCGTCCCCGACACCACCACCATGTGGCACCGGGTCGCCGTCGAGCACACCGACGAACCGGGCCGGTGGGACGACGTCGTGCCGGTCGGCGAGGCCATGCCGTTCCCGGCGCACACGCCGTTCTTCCAGTGCATGACCACCGGCGAGCCGGTGCTCGTGCCGCGCATCAGCGAGGAGATGGGACACGCCATCGCCTCGCAGTTCGAGAAGCGGGACATCCGGCCGCTGATCACCAACCGTTCCATGCTGGTCGTCCCCCTGAAGGCACGCAACGTCGTCCTCGGCTTCATGATCCTGCTGCGCCACCCGGAGCGGCCCGTCTTCCACGACATGGACCGCGTCACCGGCGCCGAACTCGCCGCCCGCGCGGGCCTCGTGCTCGACAACGCGCGCATGTACACCTACCAGGAGAGCGTCGCCGAGACCCTCCAGGACAGCATGCTGCCGCACATCCCGCCGCGCATGCCGGGCTGCGACATCGCCACCCGCTACCTGCCCGGCACCCTGCTGGGACGCGTCGGCGGGGACTGGTTCGACTCCGTGAAGCTGCCCGGGGCCCGAACCGCCCTGGTCGTCGGCGACGTCATGGGCCACGGCCTCAACTCGGCCGCGATGATGGGCCAATTGCGCACGGCCGTGCAGACCATGGCCGCCCTCGACCTGCCGCCCGCCCAGCTCCTGCGCAACCTCGACGACCTCGCCCAGCGCCTCGGCGACACCTACCTCGCGACCTGCCTGTACGCCGTCTACGACCCGATCGCGAGCGAACTGCACCTCGCCAACGCCGGCCACATCCCGCCGGTGCTGGTGCGGGCCGAGGACGGCCGTAGCGAGCTGCTCGACCTGCCCACCGGCGCGCCCATCGGCGTCGGCGGGGTGCCGTTCGAGGCGGTGTGCGTGCGCGTGGAGCCCGGCGACCGGATCGTGATGTGCACGGACGGGCTGGTCGAGGTGCGCGGCGAGGACATCGGCGTGGGCCTGGCGGCCCTCAGCGAGTCCGCCGCCCACCCCGCCGCGTCCATGGACGACGCCTGCGACGCCATCATCCGCGCCCTCGCCGCGACCTTCTCGGCGGCGGGACGCGGCGGCCGCAAGGACGACGTCGCCCTGCTGATGGCCCGGCTCAACGGCATCGACGCCGACGACGTCGCCGAGTGGCGGCTCTCCCTCGACCCGGTCGAGGTCTCCCGCGCGCGAGCCGTGGTCCGCGAACAGCTCCACGCCTGGGGGCTGGCGCAACTCGCCGCCCAGGCCGAGTTGTCGGTGAGCGAGCTCGTCACCAACGCCGTACGGCACTCCCACGGCAGCCCGGTCCTGCTGCGTCTCGTCCGCGGCGACACTTTGCTGTGCGAGGTGGACGACGACGACCACGAGCTGCCGACCCTGCTCAGCGCCGAACCGTACGACGACTTCGGGCGCGGACTGCGCGTGGTGAGCACCCTCGCGCGCGAGTGGGGCACCAGCCGTACGACGACCGGCAAGACCGTCTGGTTCGAGCTCACGCTGCCGCGGCGCTGACGCCCCATCGGCCACCCGCGCCCCACGGGCGAGCGTGCGATGCGCCAGGCGCGCACACCTGTCGAAAGCGGCGTGAAGGAATGCGCCACGCGCTTGTAGCCGTGCCGGGGCCGCGGTAGACCGTACTGGCCCGTCACTCGGGACGGGTTCGCGGCGCACCCTGGGGAGACGGACATGAGCGTGACGAGCAGGTACCGGGAGGCCTGGGAGGGCTTCTGGCGCGAGGCTCCCGAGGAGGAGGGAGCCGTCTTCTGGGACGCGGAGCCGGCCCTGACCGCCGGCGTCCACCTCGGCCTGTTCGCGCCCCATCTGGTCGACTCGGGCCTGGCGATGGTGGACCTCGGCTGCGGCAACGGCACCCAGACCCGCTTCCTCGCCGACCGCTTCCGGCACGTGGTGGGCGCCGACCTGTCCGCCGCCGCCGTCGAGCACGCCCGGCAGGCCGACCCCGCGGGCCAGGCCGGCTACCGGGTGCTCGACGCCGTGGAGAAGAACGAGACCGAGACGCTGCACGCGGAACTCGGCGACGCCAACGTCTACATGCGCGGCGTCCTGCACCAGGTCGAGCCCGACGCCCGGCAGGCCATGGCGGACGGCATCGCCACGCTGGTGGGCGAGCGGGGGCGTGCCTTCCTCGTGGAACTGTCCGAGACCGCCAAGCCCGTCCTGGTGGGCCTGGCGCAGGGCCCCTCCGGCCCGCCGCCCAAGCTCGCCCCGGTCTTCCGGCACGGTCTCGCGCCCGGTGAGGTCGCCGACGACGACGTGCCCGGGTATCTGACGGCGGCCGGCCTCACGGTGCTCGCCGCCGGCGAACTACCGCTCGTCACCACCGAGTTCACCGCCGACGGCGCACGGATCGAACTGCCGTCGAAGTGGCTGGTGGCGGGCCGCGTGAGCTGAGGGCCGCCGCGCTAGCGGACCAGTGACACCTGAGCAGGCCACAGCACATCGCCCGCCATCAGCAGGGACGGCCCCAGATGCACCGGGCACACGGCCGGCGCCGGCCGCCGGTAGCGGACGACCTCGAAGCGGGCGGGGTCGGGGCAGTCCGCCGCGCCCTCCGGGCGGCCGTACGGCCCTGGCAGCGCACGGGAAGGCCCCCGGGACGCCGGTCGTCCGCCGCGGGATCGTGCTTCGTCATGGGCCCTCGCCTTCGGCATCGACGGACTCCCATCCGACGCCGCCGCGCCCGCCGCCGCAACCCGGGCTCCTCCGAAGCAGCGAGTCCTGGAACCGGACCCGTCCCGGCGCGTAACGTGGCGCATCATGAAGATCCTGATCAGCGCCGACATGGAAGGTGCCACGGGCGTCACGTGGCCGGCCGACGTGCTGCCCGGGACACCGCAGTGGGAGCGGTGCCGCTCGATGTTCACCTCGGACGTGAACGCGGCCGTGCTGGGGTTCTTCGACGGCGGGGCGGACGAGGTCGTCGTCAACGAGGCCCACTGGACCATGCGCAACCTCCTCCTGGAACGGCTCGACGAGCGGACGCAGATGCTCACCGGACGGCACAAGTCGCTGTCCATGGTGGAGGGCGTGCAGCACGGCGACGTGGACGGGATCGCGTTCGTCGGCTACCACGCCGGCGCCGGCATGGAGGGCGTCCTCGCCCACACCTACCTCGCCAACTCCATCACCGGGGTGTGGCTGAACGACGTCAGGGCCAGCGAGGGCCTGCTGAACGCGCACGTCGTCGCCGAGTACGGCGTGCCCGTCGTCCTCGTCACCGGCGACGACGTGGCCTGCGAGGACGCCCTCGGGTACGCGCCGGAGGCACTCAAGGTCGCCGTCAAGGACCATGTCTCGCGGTACGCGGCCGTGTGCCGCACACCGACGAGGACCGCCGCCGACATCCGGGCCGCGGCCGAGGCGGCGGCAGAGCTGGCGGTTTGTCACGAACCGCTGCGGGCAGGGCCGTTCACCATCGCCCTGGAGTTCGACGCCGAGCACCTCGCCATGGCCGCCACCGTCGTGCCCGGCGTGGACGGGATCGGCGAGCGCAAGGTGGCGTACACCAGCGGCACCATGTACGAGGGCATCCGTACCTTCAAGGCGGTCACCACGATCGTCTCGGCCGCGGTGGAGGAGCAGTATGGCTGACCAGCAGGCACTGGACGAGGTGGTCCGGTTCACCTCCGACCTGATCCGGATCGACACCACCAACCGGGGCGGCGGCGACTGCCGGGAGCGGCCCGCCGCCGAGTACGCGGCCGAACAGCTGGCCGGGGCGGGCCTCGAGCCCGTCCTGCTGGAGCGCACCGAGGGGCGGACGAACGTCGTCGCCCGTATCGCGGGCAGCGAACCGTCCGCCGACGCGCTGCTGCTCCACGGTCACCTGGACGTCGTCCCGGCCCGGGCCGAGGACTGGAGCGTGCACCCCTTCTCCGGGGAGATCCGCGACGGCGTCGTGTGGGGGCGCGGCGCGGTCGACATGAAGAACATGGACGCGATGATCCTCGCCGTGGTGCGGCAGTGGGCGCGCGAGGGCGTCCGGCCCCGCCGGGACGTCGTCGTCGCCTTCACCGCGGACGAGGAGGACAGCGCCCGCGACGGCTCCGGGTTCCTCGCCGACGAGCACCCCGGCCTCTTCGAGGGGTGCACCGAGGGCGTCAGCGAGTCGGGGGCGTTCACCTTCCACGACGGCAGCGGCCGGCAGCTCTATCCGATCGCCGCCGGCGAGCGCGGCACCGGCTGGCTGAAGCTCACCGCGCGCGGGCGTGCCGGGCACGGCTCCAAGGTGAACGGGGAGAACGCGGTCACCCGCCTCGCCGCCGCCGTCACCCGCATCGGCGAGCACGAGTGGCCGCTGCGGCCGACCCCGACGGTGCGGGCGGCCCTGACCGAACTCGCCGCGCTGTACGGCGTCGACGGCGGCCTCGACGACGTGGACGCCCTGCTGCGCAAGCTCGGCCCGGCCGCGAAGCTCGTCGAGGCGACCGTCCGCAACAGCGCCAACCCGACCATGCTGGAAGCCGGTTACAAGGTCAACGTGATCCCGGGCGAGGCCGTCGCGTACGTCGACGGTCGGTATCTGCCCGGCGGCGAGGACGAGTTCCGCGCCACCCTCGACCGGCTCACCGGGCCGGACGTCGACTGGGAGTACCACCACCGCGAGGTCGCCCTGCAGGCACCCCTGGACTCGCCGACCTACGCCCGGATGCGCGCCGCCGTCGAGGAGTTCGCGCCCGAGGGCCATGTGGTGCCGTACTGCATGTCGGGCGGCACGGACGCCAAGCAGTTCTCCCGCCTCGGCATCACCGGCTACGGATTCACCCCGCTGAAGCTGCCGGAGGGGTACGACTACCAGGCCATGTTCCACGGCGTCGACGAGCGGGTGCCGGTGGAGGCACTGCACTTCGGCGTCCGGGTACTCGACCGGTTCCTGCGCACGGCCTAGGCGAGTTGGGAGAGACGTGCACACCCTGCCGTACGGTTCCTGGCCCTCACCCATCGACGCGGCGCTCGCCGCCGTGCACGACGGGCACCCCGAGTACGTCGGCTTCGTCGGTGACGAGGCCTGGTGGACCGAGCCCCGGCCCGAGGAGGGCGGCCGGCGCACTCTCGTGCGCAGACGGGCCGACGGCCGCGAGGAGCCGGTGCTGCCCGCACCGTGGAACGTGCGCAGCCGCGTCATCGAGTACGGCGGGCACCCCTGGGCCGGGCTGCTGCTGAACGGCCGCCCGGTCGTGGTCTTCGTGAACTTCCCCGACCAGCGCCTCTACCGGTACGAACCAGGCGGCGAGCCGATGCCGTTGACGCCGCTGTCACCCGTCGGCGGCGGACTGCGCTGGGCGGAGCCGCAGGTGCGGCTCGATCGAGGCGAAGTGTGGTGTGTCCTGGAGGAGTTCACCGGCGACGGCCCCACCGACGTACGCCGCGTCCTGGCCGCCGTACCGCTGGACGGCTCGGCCGCCCAGGACCGCGACGCGGTGCGCGAACTCACCGACGACGCACACCGGTTCGTCACCGGCCCGCGGATCTCGCCCGACGGACGCAGCGCCGCCTGGCTGGTCTGGGACCACCCGCGGATGCCCTGGGACGGCACCGAGCTGGTCGTCGCCGAGATCGGTGACGACGGCCGGCTCGGCCGGCCGCGGACCGTCGCCGGCGGGCCGCGGGAGTCGATCGCGCAGGCCGACTGGGCGGCCGACGGGTCCCTGCTGTACGCCAGCGACCGCACCGGCTGGTGGAACCTCTACCGCGACGGCACGCCCCTGTGCCCCCGCGAGGAGGAGTTCGCCGGGCCGCTGTGGAAACTCGGCCACCGCTGGTTCGCCCCGCTGACGAGCGGGCTCGTCGCGGTGGTGCACGGACGCGGCGCCACCGCCCTCGGCGTCCTCGACCCGGAGACCGGGGAGATCGTCGACGCGGCCGGCCCCTGGACCGAGTTCGCGCCCACGCTGGCCGTGCACGGCGAGCGGGTCGTCTCGGTCGGCGCGAGCCCGCGCAGCGCGTACGAGGTGGTGGAGCTGGACACCAGGACCGGACGGGCCCGGGTGGTCGGCGCCGAGCATCAGGACGCCGTGGACCCCGCCCACTACCCCGAGCCGCAGATCCGCACCTTCACCGGGCCCGCGGGACGCGACGTCCACGCCCACATCTACCCGCCCCACAACCCCGGTTGTGTCCCTCCCGGCGACGAGCTGCCGCCCTTCGTCGTCTGGGCGCACGGCGGGCCCACCAGCAGATCGCCGCTCGTCCTGGACCTGTCCATCGCCTACTTCACCTCTCGCGGCATCGGGGTCGCCGAGGTGAACTACGGCGGTTCGACCGGGTACGGCCGCGAGTACCGGGAGCGGCTGCGCGAGCAGTGGGGCGTCGTCGACGTCGAGGACTGCGCGGCCGTCGCCCTCGCCCTCGCCGACGAGGGCACCGCCGACCGCGACCGGCTCGCCGTCCGCGGCGGCAGCGCCGGCGGCTGGACCACGGCCGCCTCGCTCACCCAGACCGACGTCTACGCCTGCGGCACGATCCTCTACCCCGTTCTCGACCTCGCCGCCTGGGCCGAGGGGGAGACCCACGACTTCGAGTCGCGGTACCTGGAGTCGCTGGTCGGACCGCTCGCCGAGGTGCCCGGCCGGTACGCGGAACGCTCGCCCACCGAGCACGCCGACCGTGTCACCGCGCCGTTCCTGCTGCTCCAGGGCCTGGACGACGTGATCTGCCCGCCCGCGCAGTGCGAGCGGTTCCTGGAGCGGATCCGGCGCCGGCGGGTGCCGCACGCCTACCTCGCCTTCGAGGGGGAGGGGCACGGGTTCCGGCGCGCCGACACCATGATCCGCTGTATGGAGGCCGAACTGTCCCTGTACGCGCAGGTGTTCGGCATCGATCCGCGAGGCGTCCCGACCCTGGAGCTGTCCGAGTGAGCGAAGCGGTACGAGAACTCCTGCGGCCGGCCCGGCTCGCCCCCGGCGCCCGCGTCGCCGTCGTCGCCCCCAGCGGGCCGGTGCCCGAGGAACGGCTCCAGGCCGGCCTCGACGTGCTGCGCGGCTGGGACCTCGAGCCGGTCGTCGCGCCCCATGTGCTCGACCGGCACGGCGAGTTGACCTACCTCGCGGGGACGGACGCCGACCGCGCCGCCGATCTGCAGGCCGCCTGGTGCGACCCCTCGGTGGACGCCGTGCTGTGCGCGCGGGGCGGTTACGGCGCGCAGCGCATGGTCGACCTCCTCGACTGGGAGGCGATGCGGGCGGCCGGGCCGAAGGTGTTCGTCGGCTTCAGTGACGTCACCGTGCTGCACGAGGCGTTCGCCGCACGCCTCGGCCTGGTCACGCTGCACGGGCCGATGGCGGCCGGCGTCGACTTCGTCAAGAACGCCCGCGCGCAGGAACACCTCAGGTCAAGCCTCTTCGCGCCGGAGACCGTCCGCACGATCACCTCCCAGGGCCGCGCCCTCGTCCCCGGGCGCGCGCGGGGCGTCACGCTCGGCGGCTGTCTGTGTCTGCTCGCCGCCGAGCAGGGCAGCCCGCACGTCCGACCCGGTGCCCGCGGCGGACTGCTGTGCCTGGAGGACGTCGGCGAGGAGACGTACCGCCTGGACCGCTATCTCACCCAGCTCGGGCGCGCGGGCTGGCTGGAGGGGGTGCGAGGGGTGCTGCTCGGGTCGTGGGAGCAGTGCGAGCCGTACGAGAAGGTGCGTGCGCTGCTCGTCGACCGGCTCGGCGGGCTCGGCGTCCCGATCGCCGAGGACTTCGGGTTCGGCCACTGTGCGGGCGCCCTGACCATCCCCTTCGGGGTGTCCGCCGCATTCGACGCCGACGCGGGCACGCTGACCCTGGACGAGCCCGCGCTGCGCTGACCAAGAGCGGGCGCGCGACGTAGGGTGGCGGGATGCCGCACACCGCTTCCCGCCATCTCGCCGAGGGACCCCGGGTCGGGATACGCCACTTCACCTACGCAGACGGTGCCGAGTTCACCGCGCGGGCCCGGGAGAGCAAGGACCTGCACCACCCGTGGCTGTTCCCGCCGGACACCGCGAACGCGTACACCGCCTACGCCGGCCGGCTGATCGAGGACCCGACCAAGGCCGGATTCCTCGTGTGCGAGAAGGACGACGGCGCCATCGCCGGGTTCATCAACATCAACAACATCGTCGAGGGCGGCTTCCAGTGCGGCGCGCTCGGTTACGGCGCCTTCGCGCACGCCGCCGGCCGCGGACTGATGCGCGAGGGACTGGGGCTGGTGGTGGGCCACGCCTTCGGGCCGATGCGCCTGCACCGCCTGGAGATCAACGTGCAGCCGGGCAACACCGCCTCGATCGCCCTGGCCCGCTCCTGCGGCTTCCGCCTGGAGGGCTTCTCCCCGAACATGCTCTTCATCGACGGGGCGTGGCGCGACCACGAACGCTGGGCCATCACCGTCGAGATGACGGGATGACCCGCGAGGCCGCCTTTGCGCAATCCTGACCGGTAGGTCCCCTGGCCGGATCACCGGTCAGCGGCTTCCATGGTGATCGTGACGACGATCCGACGTGAGGTACTGACCATGCCGGCGGCGGAGCTGGGGCCGGACAATCCGCTGCCCCCACTGCGGCTCCCGCACGAGGTGCACCGCATCGAGGACCGCGAGCGCGACGAACTGCCGCGTGACATGGCACGCCAGGCGGGCTACGAGCCCCTGCGCAGCCTGCTGCCGGTGCGGACGAGGGACGGATACGGGCGCTCGCGCGAGCCCCGCGGGATCGACGCCCTCGTGATCGAGAACGACCGGCTGCGCGTCACCGTCCTGCCGGGGCTCGGCGGCCGGGTCGCCTCCCTCCTGCACAAGCCGACCGGCCGCGAACTGCTGTACCGCAACCCCGTGTTCCAGCCGGCCGCCTTCGCCCTCAACGGCGCCTGGTTCTCCGGCGGCATCGAATGGAACATCGGCGCCACCGGCCACACGACGCTTGCCTGCTCACCCCTCCACGCGGCCCGCGTCGCCGCCCCCGACGGCGGCGAGATGCTCCGGCTGTGGGAGTGGGAACGCTTGCGCGACCTGCCCTTCCAGGTCGACCTCTGGCTGCCGGACGGCTCCGACTTCCTCTACGTCGGCGTCCGCGTCCGCAACCCCCACCGGCGGCAGGTACCGACGTACTGGTGGTCCAACGTCGCCGTCCCCGAGACGCGCCGGGTCCTCGTACCCGCCGAAGAGGCCTGGCACTTCGGGTACGAGCACCGGCTGCGGAGGGTGCCCGCGCCCTCGCACGCGGAGATCGAGCACCACCCGCACGCCGCCGACTGGTTCTACGACGTTCCCGAGGACCGACGCCGCTGGATCGCCGCGCTCGACGCCGACGGGCACGGGCTGGTGCAGACCTCCACCGACGCGCTGCGCGGCCGAAAGCTCTTCATCTGGGGCAAGGGGCCCGGCGGGCGCCGCTGGCAGCAGTGGCTCACCGAACCGGGCACCCACGGCTACCTGGAGATCCAGGCCGGCCTCGCCCGCACCCAGCTGGAGCACGTACGGCTGGACGCGGAGAGTGAGGTGTCCTGGCTGGAGGCGTACGGTCCGCTGCACTCCCCGTCGGCCGCCGACGAGGTGGAGGCCCGCCTCGAAGCGGCCCTCCCGCGCGCTGAAGTCGACGCCGCGTACGCCGCCTGGAAGGCGTGCGCCGACACGGAACCGGACGGGACCCTCGCCACCGGCTCCGGCTGGGGCGCCCTCGAAGTACTGCGCGCCGACCTGAAGTTGCCCGGCACGCCCTTCGACGAGAGCACCCTCGGCGACGCCCAGAAGCCCTGGCTGCACCTCCTGCGTGCCGGGTTCCTCCCCGAGCCGCGCCGGGTGCGGCCGCCCGGCGAGACGCTCGTCGCCCCGCACTGGCGGGACATGCTGGAGACCGCGCCGGCCACCCCGCTCACCGAGTACCACCTCGGCGTCGCCCAGTGGCATGCGGGCGACCGGGCGCAGGCCGTGCGCAGTTGGGAGCGGGCGCTCCAACTCGCCCCGTCCCTGTGGCCGTTGCTGCGCTGCCTGGCCGTCGCCGACCAGGTCGGCGGCAACCCGGAGCGGGCCGCCGACCGGTATGTGGAGGCCTTCGACGACCTGTGCGCCGAGCGGCGCGACGACGGCGCGTCGTGGACGGCGGCCACGGCCGCGCTGGGCCGCGAGGCGATCGAGGCACTGCTCGCCGCGGGCCGCCCCGCGCAGGCGCGCGCCGTGTGGGACCGGCTCCGGCCCGCCGTCCGGCGGCGCGGCAGGTTCCGGCTGATCGAGGCCGGGCTGCTGCTCGCGGAGAGGATGCCGGAGGAGGCGCGCGACATCTTCCGTGCCGGCTTCGAGGTCGCCGACCTGCGGGAGGGCGCGGAGACGATCGGCCGGCTGTGGGCGGGGCTGAGCGACGAACCCCTCCCGGCGCACTACGACTTCCGCATGCGGCCGCCGGAGGCGTGACTACGGATTGCGGTCCGCGTACTCGTACACCGTGCCGTCCGGGTGCATCGCGATCAGGTTGCGGCCCCCGGGCGTCGGCACCGGACCGGCGACGATGCGCGCCCCGAGCTCGGTGAGCACCCGGTGGGCCTCGTCGAGGTCCTTCACCGCGATGGTCGCCGCGACCTTGCGCAGCACCTCCAGCTCGGCCTCGGGCCCGCTCATCAGCAGAAAGCAGCCGACCGCGGCCACCTGGACGCCCCCGCGTTCGAAGCGGAGGGCGTGGCCGCCCGCGAGGCGTTCGTAGAAGGGGACCGCGGTCTCCAGGTCGTCGACGCAGATGCGCAGCGTGGCTCCCAGAATGTCCATGCGGACGAGCCTAGTTGGGACGGCCGGACGAGGTGATCCGTTCCGGTGATCACCCTGCTCCGGCCGCCCCTCGGGCGTGGGTCAGCCCATGGCCTTGCGTACGACGTCACGGGTGCGGTCGATGACGGCCGCCATCGGTCCCACCACCACGTTCTTCAGGGCGGTGTCGGTGCCCGGGTGCGGGCGGGTCGGTGCCAGCGCCTCGGCCGCCCGCACCGCGCGGGCCAGGGCCTCGAGCCTGCCGCGGTCGGCGATCCGTGCGAAGTGCGCGAACTCGTACCGCTCCTCGTTGTCGGCGTGCGCGAGGACGTCCTGGCGCAGGGCGGCGAACCCGTCCAGGAACGCGGGCGAGTCCGGATCCATGTCGTCCAGCCGGGACAGGGCCTGCTTGGCCTTCTCCTCCTCCTCGATGCGGTCCTTGACGACCAGCTCACCGCCCTCGATGTGCTTGCGGGCGAAGGGGTGGACGACCTCCTCCTCCGCGGTCTCGTGCACCGCGAGGAGCCGGACGAGATCGTGGAAGTGCCGCTTGCGGTCCTCGCCCTTGGTGTTCGCCACCTCGTCGAACAGTTCTCGGATCGCGGTGTGCTGCTGCTCGAGCAGCTCCACCACGTCGGTGCGCTCCGTCATGCCGTCACTCCTGCGATGGGTTGTGTGAGGGTTTCGTCGTGTGAAGTCGTGTGAAGTCGTGCGATAGTCCGACGTGCGCTTTCTCGGTCGTGCGAGCCGGTGGGTACCCGGGGCCCCGGGGCTGACGCGCTGCTTTCCGGCCGTGACGGACCGCGTTATGCGCTGGGGCGTACGGGTACCCGGCGGCCATGGAAGGCTTGGATCATCTGGAGCATCTGGACAAGCACCTGGTCGACGAGCTGGCGCAGGTGGCGCGCGAGACCGTGCGCGACGAACTGCGCGAACAGACTCGCAAGCAGCGCCGCAGGGCCATGCTGTACGGGGCGTCCGGCGCCGTGGCCCTCTACGCGGGAGCGGCCCTCGCCCTCGCCGTGGGCCTCGCGCTGGCGATCGCCCTGCCCGACTGGGCCGCCGCGCTGATCGCCGCGGTGATCCTGGGCGTCGTCGCCTACGCCCTGCGCAGCGCTGCCCGTCCCTCCGCCTCCCGGCCCGGCTCGGAGCACGCGGCGCAGATGGCGGCCGCCACCGACCGCGACCGCACCCACGGCGCCACTCCTCCGTATCCGCCGGTGCCGCCCGTGGCACCCGGTGGCGCGGCCGGCGCGAGCGGTGCGCCCGTGGCCGGGACGCCGGCGGCCGGCGTGCCGGGAATACCGGCGCCGACGCAGGAGAACATGGATCCCGAGCAGCCGCATCACCGGGGGTGACGCGAGGTGCGCAAGCGTTGGGGAGTGCAGGTACCGGGGAGTCCCAGGACCGTCGTGGTGACCGGCGCCAGTGGAGGCGTCGGCCGGGCCACGGCCGTGGCCTTCGCCGCCCGGGGCGACCGGGTCGCCCTGCTGGCCCGGGGACGCGAGGGTCTGGCCGCGGCCGCCGACGAGGTGCAGCGCGCCGGCGGCGAGGCTCTGGTCGTCCCCGTGGACATGGCGGACGCCAAGGCCGTCGAGGACGCGGCTCAGCGCGTCGTCGACACGTTCGGGCACATCGACGTCTGGGTCAACAACGCCTTCGCCGGGGTGTTCGCGCCGTTCACCGAGATCACCCCGGACGAGTTCAAGAGGGTCACCGAGGTGACCTACCTGGGTTACGTGTTCGGCACCCGGGCCGCCCTGCGCCACATGCTGCCGCGCGACCGCGGCACGATCGTGCAGGTCGGCTCCGCGCTGGCGTACCGCGGGATTCCGCTGCAGTCGGCGTACTGCGGGGCCAAGCACGCGATCCAGGGGTTCAACGAGTCGTTGCGGTGCGAGCTGCTGCACTCCCGCAGCGGGGTGCGGACCACGATGGTGCAGCTCCCGGCCGTCAACACCCCGCAGTTCGACTGGGTGCTCAGCCGGATGCCGGGACAGGCCCGGCCGGTGGCTCCCGTCTACCAGCCCGAGGTCGCCGGACGGGCGATCGTCCACGCCGCCTCGCACGCCCGGCGCCGCGAGTACTGGGTCGGTGGCTCCACGGCGGCCACCCTGATCGCCAACGCGGTGGCCCCCGGCGTACTGGACCGCTACCTGGCACGGACCGGCTTCGAGTCCCAGCAGGACAAGGGGCAGCACGGCGAGTCCGCCAACCTGTGGGCACCCGTGGACGGACCGCACGGGCGGGACTTCGGCGCCCACGGGCGGTTCGACGGGGAGGCCCACGGGAGCAGCCCGCAGGACTGGGTCTCGCGCAACCGGACCCGGGCGGGTGCGGTGCTGACCGTCGGCGCCGGCGTGCTGGCGGCCCGCAGGCTCACCCGCCTGGTGCGCCGCTAGCCGGGGGACCTTGGCCAGGGCCTGTCGAACGGCAGGTCCTAGCCCACCCGGTACTGGCCCACCTCCTCCGCCAGGAGCGTCAGTCCGTGGCCCACGCCGCCCAGCGGCCGCACGGAACCGCCCGTGGGGTCCAGGGCCCCGTCGAAGAACATGTCCTCGATGCGGACGTGGTCGTGGAACCACTCCATGTGGCGGACGTTGGGCAGCGACGCTGCGGCCGCCGCGTGCGCGTGGGGCGCGCAGTGCGTGGAGACCTCCAGGCCATGGGCCTGGGCCAGGGCCGCGGCGCGCAGGAACTCCGTGATGCCGCCGCAGCGCGTCGCGTCGATCTGCAGGCAGTCGACCGCGCCCGCCGCGATCATGCGGGCGAAGTAGGGCAGGTCGTATCCGTACTCACCGGCCGTGACGTCGCAGACCAGGGCGTCGCGGACCAGCCGCAGGCCGGTGAGGTCGTCGGAGGAGACCGGTTCCTCGAACCAGCCGACCCCGTGCTCCGCGAGGGCACGGCCGACCCGCACGGCCTGCTTGCGGGTGTAGGCGCCGTTGGCGTCGACGTACAACTCCGCGTCCTCGCCGATGACATGACGTGCGGCGCGGACCCTGGCCAGGTCACGGGGGACCGCCCGCCCCCAGCTCTCACCGATCTTGATCTTCACGCGCGGGATGTGCTGCCCGTGCACCCAGCCGTTGAGCTGGGCGGCCAGATGCGTGTCGTGGTACGTCGTGAAACCGCCGCTGCCGTACACCGGCACCTCCTCCCGGCACACGCCGAGCAGCCGCGCCAGCGGCAGTTCGAGCAGGCGGGCCTTCAGGTCCCACAGGGCGATGTCGAGCGCCGAGATCGCGCACGCCGCGACACCCGGCCGGCCCGCGTTGCGCACGGAACGGCACATCGCGTCGTGCAGGGCGGGGACGTCGAGGGCGTCGCGGCCCTCGACCAGCGGGGCCAGCTGTCCGCGCAGGAAGTCGGCGACGGCCGGCGGGCCGTACGTCCAGCCCGTGCCGGTCGCGTCGGCTGCCGAGACCTCCGCGATCACCATCGTCGTCGAGTCCCAGGACAGTGTGCCGTCGGCCTCGGGGGCGTCCGTGGGCACGGTGTAGACGGAGACGACGGGCCGCTGGAGCTTCATCGCCGCCCCCTCACGCCTGCTGCAACTGCGGCAGCACCTTCGTCCGGTAGAAGTCGAAGAAGCCGCGCAGGTCGGGGCCGATCTGGTTGACGTAGACCCGGTCGAAACCGGCGTCCGCGAACTGCTTCAGCTCCGCCACGTGCTCGTCGACGTCGTCCCCGCACACCCGGTTCTCGCGCACCATGTCCTCGGTGACCAGCTGCTGCGCCTGCTCGAAGTGCCTGGGGGAGGGCAGCACCTGACTCAGCTCGCCGGGCAGCTGCTCGTTCGCCCAGAGCCGGTGCACGGTCCGTACGGCCTCGTCCCGGTCGGTGTCGTAGCAGACCTTGGTGCCGCCGCTGACCAGCTTCCCGCCGCCCCCGCCCTTGCGGTACTGCTCCACCATGGCCGCGTCCGGCATCATCGTGATGTAGCCGTCGCCGACCCGTGCCGCCAGCTTGGTGGCGGCCGGCCCGAAGCCGGAGATGTCGATCGGCACGGGCTCCTCCGGCACCGTGTACAGCCGGGCGTTCTCCACCGTGTAGTGCGGGCCGCGGTGGTTGACCTCCTCGCCGCTGAACAGCCGGCGCATGATCTGGATGGCCTCCTCCAGCATCTCCAGGCGGACGTGCGCGGGCGGCCAGTGGTCGCCGAGGATGTGCTCGTTGAGCGCCTCACCGGAGCCGAGACCGAGCCGGAAGGCGCCGTTCGTCATCACCGCGCTGGTCGCCGCGGCCTGCGCCACCACCGCCGGGTGCATCCGCACGGTCGGACAGGTCACCGCCGTCTCCACCGGCAGCGATACGGCCTCGGACAGCGCGCCGATCACCGACCACACGAAGGGGCTCTGGCCCTGCTCGTCGTTCCACGGGTGGTAGTGGTCCGAGATCCACAACGACTGGAAACCGGCCTGCTCGGCCATCCGCGCCTGCTCGATCAGCTCCGCGGGACCGTACTGCTCGCACGAGAGGAAATAGCCGTACTCGGGCATGGGGGAGTGCCTCCGCGACGTCGGCGGTTGTGGTCCGGGTCCGGGTACCCGGGGGCCGCGACGGAAACCGGCGCACGTTTGGCGGCCCTGACCAGGGGGACGCGGAAGTCTCCGTACGACGCCCACGACAGCGCCGGAGGCGAACCGTGGCTCGACCCCGCATCCTGATCGTCGGAGCCGGCTTCGCCGGGTACCAGACGGCCCGCACCCTGTCCCGTCTGATGCGGCACAGGGCCGAGGTCACCCTGCTGAATCCGACCGACTACTTCCTGTACCTGCCCCTGCTGCCCCAGGTCGCCGCCGGCATCCTGGAGCCGCGCCGGGTCACCGTCTCCCTCTCCGGCACCCTGCCGCACGTCCGGCTGGTCCTCGGCGAGGCCGACGCGATCGACCTCGACGGGCGCACCGTGCACTTCACCGGGCCGGAGGGCGACGGCGGGACCCTCGCCTACGACCGGCTGGTGCTCGCGGCAGGCAGCGTCAACAAGCTGCTGCCCATCCCGGGCGTCGCCGAGCACGCGCACGGCTTCCGCGGGCTGCCCGAGGCGCTGTACCTGCGCGACCACGTGACCCGGCAGGTGGAGCTGGCGGCCGCCGCGGACGACCCGAAGACCTGCGCCGCGCGCTGCACCTTCGTGGTGGTCGGCGCCGGGTACACCGGCACCGAGGTCGCCGCGCAGGGGAAGCTGTTCACCGACGCGCAGGTCCGCAAGCATCCGCTGCGCCGGGGCATGCGGCCACGCTGGCTGCTGCTCGACATCGCGAAACGGGTGCTGCCCGAACTCGACGAACACCTCTCGCGCACCGCCGACACCGTGCTGCGCGAGCGGGGCGTCGACGTGCGCATGGGCACCTCCGTGAAGGAGGCCACGCACGAGGGGGTGCTGCTCACCGACGGCGAGTTCGTGCCCACCCGCTCGCTGGTGTGGTGCGTCGGCGTACGGCCCGATCCGCTCGCCGAGTCCATGGGGCTGCCCATGGAACGCGGCCGCCTGCTCGTCGATCCGCACCTGCAGGTGCCGGGCCGGCCCGAGCTGTTCGCCGCCGGGGACGCGGCGGCCGTGCCGGATCTGGAGAAGCCCGGCCAGTACACCCCGATGACGGCACAGCACGCCTGGCGGCAGGGCAAGGTCGCGGGCCGCAACGTCGCCGCGTCGCTGGGCCACGGGGAGCGGCGGGCCTACAGCCACCGGGACCTGGGGTTCGTCGTCGACCTGGGCGGGGTCAAGGCCGCCGCCAATCCGCTCGGCGTCCCGCTGTCCGGCCCCGTCGCGGGCGCGGTCACCCGGGGCTACCACCTCGCCGCGATGCCCGGCAACCGCGTCCGGGTCGCCGCCGACTGGCTCCTGGACGCCGTACTGCCGCGCCAGGCCGTCCAGCTGGGCCTCGTCCGCTCCTGGTCGGTGCCCCTCGACACCGCCTCCCCGGAGCTGGCGCGGGTGGCGGGCCGGCCGGAGGGCCGACCGGAGACCGAGGCCCGCTCGGGCCCCGGCGCGGCCACCGCGGCGGACACCTCAGGGCGGACCGGGACGACGGAACAGCCCGAGCCCGCCAAGAGCCGGCCGGGCGGCGAGCCCGCGAAGAGCCGGCCGGGTGGAGAGGCCGCGAAGAGCCAGCCGGGTGGAGAGCCCGCGAAGAACCAGCCGGGTGGAGAGCCCGCGAAGAACCAGCCGGGCGGCGAGGCCGCGAAGAATCAGCCCGGCGGTGAGGCCGCGAAGAATCAGCCCGGCCGACCGGCCGGTGGCGACTCGGACGGGAAGGCGCGTGACGGTGAGGGCGCGCAGACTCCCGGACCCGACCGCCGCTCCGACATTTCCACAGAAGGAGACGCATGAACACCACCGAACTCACCGAGCTCGCCCAGCAGTTGAGGGTCGACAGCGTGCGCGCCGCGGCTGCCGCGGGGTCCGGGCACCCGACGTCCTCGATGTCCGCCGCGGACCTGATGGCCGTCCTGATCGCCCGCCACCTCCGCTACGACTTCGACCGCCCCGCCCACCCCGGCAACGACCGCTTCGTGCTGTCCAAGGGGCACGCCTCGCCGCTGCTGTACTCCGCCTACAAGGCGGTCGGCGCCGTCGACGACGAGGAACTGCTGAGCTTCCGCAAGCTCGGCAGCCGGCTCGAAGGGCATCCGACCCCGCGCCGGCTGCCCTGGGTCGAGACGGCCACCGGATCGCTCGGCCAGGGGCTCCCCGTCGGCGTCGGCATCGCGCTGTCCGGCAAGCGCCTGGAGCGCACCGGCTACCGCGTGTGGGTGCTGTGCGGGGACAGCGAACTGGCCGAGGGATCCGTGTGGGAGGCCGCCGAGCACGCGGCGTACGAGCACCTCGACAACCTCACCGCCGTCGTCGACGTGAACCGGCTGGGCCAGCGCGGACCCACCCGGCACGGGCACGACCTCGACGCCTACGCCCGCCGCTTCCAGGCGTTCGGCTGGCACACCATCGAGGTCGACGGGCACGACGTGGACGCCATCGACCGCGCCTACGGCGAGGCGGCCTCGACCGCCGGCCAGCCCACCGTCATCCTCGCCCGCACCCTCAAGGGCAAGGGCGTCCAGGCCGTCCAGGACCGCGAGGGCCTGCACGGCAAGCCGCTGCCCGACGCGGACGAGGCCATCGCCGAGCTCGGCGGCCCCCGCGACATCCGCGTCCAGGTGAAGGAACCGCCCGCGGCCCGGATGCTGCACGCCGTGCGCACCGGCCACTACGAGCTGCCCCGCTGGGACAAGGGCGGCGAGGAGGTCGCCACCCGCAACGCGTTCGGGGAGGCGCTGGCCGCGCTCGGCAGCGGCCGCGGCGACGTCGTGGCCCTCGACGGCGAGGTCGGCGACTCCACGCGCACGGAGGCCTTCGCCAAGGAGCACGCCGAGCGCTACTTCGAGTGCTACATCGCCGAGCAGGAGATGGTCGCCGCCGCCGTCGGTCTCGCCGCCCGCGGCTGGGTGCCGTACGCCTGCACGTTCGCGGCCTTCCTGACCCGTGCCTACGACTTCGTGCGGATGGCGTCGATCAGCGGCGCCGGCATCAACCTCGTCGGCTCGCACGCCGGGGTCGCCATCGGCCAGGACGGGCCCTCCCAGATGGGTCTGGAGGACCTGGCGATGATGCGGGCCGTGCACGGCTCCACCGTGCTGTACCCGTGCGACGCCAACCAGACCGCCCGGCTGGTCGCCGAGATGGCGGGCTGCGAGGGCATCCGCTACCTGCGCACCTCCCGCGGCGAGAGCCCGGTGATCTACGGCCCCGACGAGGAGTTCCCGATCGGCGGCAGCAAGGTGCTGCGGTCCTCCGCCGACGACCGGCTGACCCTCGTCGCGGCCGGTGTCACCGTGCACGAGGCGCTCGCCGCCGCCGACGCGCTGGAGCGGGAGGGTATCCGGGTCCGGGTCGTCGACCTGTACTCGGTCAAGCCCGTCGACCGGCTCACGCTGCGCCGGGCCGCGGAGGAGACCGGCTGCCTGGTCACCGTGGAGGACCACCACGAGGAGGGCGGTCTCGGCGACGCCGTCCTGGACGCGTTCCTCGACGGCCGGCCCGTACCGCGGCTGGTGCGGCTCGCCGTGCGCGACATGCCGGGCTCCGCCTCGCCGGACGAGCAGTTGCACGCGGCCGGTATCGACGCCGAGTCGATCGCGGCGGCCGGGAGGTTGCTGGTGGAGGAGGCGGTCGTGTCGTGAGCGCCGACGGTGCACGGACCGTGCGGGCCGGGCGCCGGACGGTGCGGGTCCACCGGGCGGACAAGGTGCTCTTCCCCGGAAGCGGCGACGCGAAGGAGTACACCAAGGGCGACCTGGTCGACTACTACCGGTCGGCCGCCTCGCTGATGCTGCCGCACCTGCGCGGGCGTCCGCTGATGCTGGAACGGCACCCGGACGGCATCGACGGCCCGCGCTTCATGCAGAAGAACACCCCCGAGAACTACCCGGACTGGATCACCCGCGTCGAGCTGGCCAAGGAGGGCGGCACGGTCTGCCACACCGTGTGCGGCGACACGGCCACCCTGGTGTACCTGGCCGACCAGGCCGCCGTCACCCTGCACCGCTGGCTGTCCCGGGTGGGGCGGGTGGACCGGCCCGACCGGATGGTGTTCGACCTGGACCCGGCGGGTGACGACTTCGCGGCGGTGCGGGAGGCGGCCCGGTGGCTGGGCGAGCTCCTCGACGAGCTGAAGCTGCCCTCCGCACTGATGACGACGGGATCGCGCGGCCTGCACGTGGTGGTGCCGGTCGACGGCCAGAACGACTTCGACGAGGTCCGCGCGTTCGCCCGGGAAGTGGCCGACACCCTCGCCGAGGCCCACCCCGACCGGCTCACCACCGCCGCTCGCAAGAAGGACCGCGGCGAGCGGCTCTACCTCGACGTGGGCCGCAACGCCTACGCGCAGACGGCGGTCGCCCCCCTCACCGTGCGTGCCCTGCCCGGGGCGCCCGTGGCCACCCCCATGGACTGGTCCCAGCTGGACGACCCGGGCCTGCACGCGCGTCGCTGGACCATCGCCGACGCGGTCGAACAGGTCCGCGGCGACCCCTGGGCCGGCCTCCTCAGCAAGGCGCGCGCGCTCGGACCCGCCCGGCGCAGGCTCGACGCCTTGCGCGGTGCGTGAAGGTTTGGCGGCTGATATTGCGGCCACCCGCAAACAAGAGGTGGCCATGTCTGACACAAGAAACTCACAAGAATCCCAGAATTCACAGGAATCGCAGAATTCGGACAAAGGGACTGGCGGGGCGAGAAAGCGGTCCAACCCGATGGAGGTGCTGCGCAACGCGCGCACCCAGCTCGCGGAGCTGACGGGCATGACCCCCGAGAGCGTCTCGTCGTTCGAGCAGACGGACGACGGCTGGTGTCTCGAGGTCGAGGTCCTGGAGCTGGCGCGGGTGCCGGACACGATGAGCCTGATGGCGAGCTATCAGGTCGACCTCGACCAGGACGGTCAACTGACCGGATACCGACGTGTCCGACGTTACGAGCGCGGGCGGGCCGACGCACACAGGTCCGGCGGCCGCTAGGCCACCGTCCCGCTCACATTTCCGAGACCACAGAAAAGGAGGCGCGGTCGGCATGACCGTTGTCCCGGCACAGCAGACCGGCGGCGGGGGCGGTTCCAGCGGCCTCTACGACGTTCTGGAACTCGTCCTCGACAGGGGTCTGGTCATCGATGCGTTCGTTCGGGTCTCCCTGGTCGGCATCGAGATCCTGAAGATCGACGTCCGTGTCGTCGTGGCCAGCGTCGACACCTACCTGCGCTTCGCCGAGGCGTGCAACCGGCTCGATCTGGAGTCCGGCCCGCACAAGGACCCCGGCCTGCCCGACCTGGTCGGTGAGATGACCGAGTCCGGTGCGCGCGGCAAGTCCAAGGGTGCGCTCTCCGGAGCCGCCGAGACCGTCTCCGGCGCTTTCAAGCAGGCGCGTGACGAGGGGCGCGAGAAGGAGACCGAGTCCCGGCCGCGCACCCGCAAGGCCACGACCTCGCGCAGGAAGGAGGAGCAGGAGTGAGCACGTACGTCTACGGCATCACCGCGAGTTCGCACCCGGCGCTCCCGGAGGACCTGGTGGGCGTCGGTGATCCGCCGCGCCAGGTTCGGGTCCTGCAGGCCGGGGAGCTGGCGGCCGTCGTGAGCGACGCGCCCGAGGGGCTGCGGCCCAAGCGCAAGGACCTGCTCGCCCATCAGGCGGTACTCGCGGAGGCGGGCGCCGCCGGGGTGGTGCTGCCCATGCGCTTCGGCAGCGTCGCACCGGACGACGACACCGTCACCGGTGTCCTCACCGAGCGCGCCGACCACTACAAGGAGCGGCTGGGCGCCCTGGAGGGCAAGGTCGAGTACAACGTCAAGGCCACCCACCAGGAAGAGGCCGTACTGCACCTGGTGATGTCCGGCAACCCGGACATCCGCGCCATGACCGAGGCCAACCGGCAGGCGGGCGGCGGCAGTTACGACGACCGGCTCAGGCTCGGCGAGATGGTGGTCTCCGCGGTCAAGGCCCGCGAGGCCGAGGACGCGGCCGAGGTCCAGCAGGCCCTCGAACCCCTCGCCGCCGACGTGGCGGCCGGCCCCGAGTCCAGCGGCTGGCTGCTCAACGTCTCCTTCCTGGTGGACCGCGACTCCGCCGACGAGTTCCTGGCGGCGGTGGACCGGATCCGCAACAGCCATCCCCACATCGAGCTGCGCGTCAACGGGCCGCTGCCCCCGTACAGCTTCGTGGAACCGGGCCCCGCCGAGCACGCGAGCTCCGCGGCAGGTCCGGGCATCGCCCAGGAGTGAGCACGTGGGATTGATCAAGGAGTTGGTCCTGCTGCCCTTCGCCCCGGTGCGCGGAAGCGGCTGGGTGATCGGGCAGGTCCTGCAGGAGGCGGAGCGGATCTACTACGACCCGTCGACGGTCAGGGCCGAACTCGCCCGTCTGGAAGAGCAGTTGGAGGCCGGCGAGATCGACGAGGAGGAGTTCGACCGACAGGAGGACGAACTCCTGGACCGGCTGGAGACCGGCCTGCGCAGAGGCGGGGCCACAGGCAACGGGACGGCACGATGAACCGAGTGGGACTGGGCCTCGCGGTAGGGGCCGGATACGTCCTCGGACGTACCAAGAAAATGAAAATGGCGTTCGCGCTCGGCGGGCTCGTGGCCGGCAAGCGGCTGCATCTGAGCCCGCGCATGCTGGCGGACGTCCTCTCCCAGCAACTGCAGAACAACCCGCAGTTCAAGGAGATCGGCGACCAGCTGCGCGAGGACATGCGCGGCGTCGGCAAGGCGGCCTCGGGCGCGATGGTGGAGCGGCAGATGAGCGCCCTCGCCGACCGTCTGCACGGCCGTACCGCCCAGGTCCGCGACCAGCTGTCGGGCGTGGCCGGCAAGGCGACCGGCGGTCTCGACTCCGACGAGGAGGACGAGGACGCCGGGCGGGAGGACACTGAGGAGGAGGAGCCCCGAGAGGAGCACGAGGAGGAACCCGAGGAGGGCGAGGAGGAACCTCGCGACGAGCACGACGACGAGGAACCGGAGGCGGAGGAAGAGGAGTCCTCGGACTCCGACGAGGACCGGGCCCCGGTGAGGCGGACCGCCAAGAAGGCGGCCAAGAAGGCCCCGGCCAAGAAGACGGCCGCGAAGAAGGCCCCGGCCAAGAAGACGGCGGCCAAGCGGACCTCGGGCGGACAGGCCCCGGCGAAGAAGGCCGCCAAGAAGACGGCCGCGGCCGGCGGCGGCACCCGCGGAGCCCGCTCCCGTCGGCCGAAGGGAGGCGGTGAGTGATGACCGAGACAGTCGGATCGGCCACCTCGGCCGCGCGCGGAGCGACCGACAAGGCGTCCCCGCTGACGGATCTGGCCCACAGCGAGGCCGCCGACCGCCTCAAGGGCGAGGTGCAGGAGTACCTCGCCGCGCAGGCCACGCGCCTGCTGACGGGCGTCGGCCGCAAGCTGGGCGAGACCACGGGGAAGCTCAACGACATAGCCGAGGGCAACAGCCCCGGCTTCGCCAAGCTCGCCCTGGACGGCGGCCGCAAGCTGGCCGAGGGCAAGGGGCCGCTGCGCTCCGCCCTGGAGGTCGGCGCCTCACGCGCCAAGGAGAACGTCGTGGAAGCCTTCAAGAACCTCGGTGGGGGCGGCAAGGGCAAGCGCAAGAAGGGGGCCGGCAAGAAGCCGACGGTGATCATCGAGTCCGTCGACGTCGGCGTGGACCGGCGCACCGCCTACGACCAGTGGACGCAGTACCAGGACTTCAGCACCTTCGCCAAGGGCGTCAAGAGCGCGGGCCGCTCCGACGACACCCAGAGCGACTGGCAGATGAAGATCTTCTGGTCCAACCGGAGCTGGAAGGCGAAGACCACCGAGCAGATCCCGGACGACCGGATCGCCTGGTCCTCCGAGGGCGCCAAGGGCACCACCAAGGGCGTCGTCTCCTTCCACCGGCTCGACGACAACCTCACCCGGGTCCTGCTGGTCATCGAGTACTACCCCACGGGCCTGTTCGAGAAGACCGGCAACATCTGGCGCGCCCAGGGCCGCCGTGCCCGGCTCGACCTCAAGAACTTCGTCCGCTTCATCACCCTCAAGGGCGAGGCCGAGGACAGCTGGCGCGGCGAGATCCGCGACGGCGAGGTCGTCCGCAGCCACGAGGACGCGATCGCCGAAGAGGAGGAGGAATCGCAGCAGAGCTCCGAGGAGGGCTCGGACGAGGGCGAGGACGCCTACGAGGGCGAAGAAGAAGGCGAAGAGGGCGAGGAGGGCGAGGAGGAGCCCGAGGGCGAGTACGACGAAGAGGAAGAGGGCGAGGAGTACGACGAGGAGCCCGAGGCCGAGGAAGAGGCCGAGGAGCCCGAGGGCGAGTACGAGGACGAGGAAGAGGAAGAGACCGAGGAAGAGCCCGAGCCCGAGTACGCCGATAGTCGGGGCCGTCGATGACCATGGCCAGCCGGATGCCCGAACCCTACGGTCAGGGTTCGGGCGCCAACCTTGCCGACATCCTGGAACGCGTGCTCGACAAGGGCATTGTGATCGCCGGTGACATTCGCATCAACCTTCTCGACATCGAGCTCCTCACCATCAAGCTGCGGCTGATCGTCGCCTCGGTGGACAAAGCGAAGGAGATGGGCATCGACTGGTGGGAGGACGACCCCGCGCTGTCCTCCCGTGCCCGCCGCAACGAACTGGCCCGCGAGAACGCCGAGCTGCGCGAGCGGCTGGAGCGGCTGCAGCCCCTGGAGGAGGCACTCGCGGAACGGGAGCGTGAGGAGGAGGACAGGTCATGAGCGGACTGCGCTACGTCTACGCCGTCTGCCGTCCTTTCGGCACTCCCTTGCAGGCCCAGCTGAAGGGCGTGGCCGGCGATCCGCCCAGAATGCTGACCCACCACGGTCTGATCGCCGTGGTGAGCCACGTGCCGGAGCGGGACTTCGCTGAGGAGCCGCTCCGCCGCCGTCTGGAGGATCTGGACTGGCTGACCGAGACGGCGCGAGCCCACCAGAGCGTGATCGACGCGCTCACCGTCGTCACCACCCCGCTGCCCCTGCGGATGGCCACCGTCTTCCGCGACGACAGCGGCGTCCGCGTGATGCTGGAGGACCGCGAGGACGAGTTCCGGCGCATCCTCGACCGGCTGCAGGGCCGGGTGGAGTGGGGCGTGAAGGTGTACGCCGAGACCGAGCCGCAGCAGAGCGAGGCCGCCCCCGCGGCGAAGCCGGTGTCCGGCCGGGACTACCTGCGCCAGCGCCGGATGCGGGTGCACGCGAACGAGGACATGTGGCAGCGCACGGAGGAGTTCGCCAACCGGCTGCATTCCACGCTCTCCGCGTATGCCGAGGACTCCCGGATGCACGCCCCGCAGAATCCCGCACTGTCCGGGGTCGCCGGCCGCAACGTGCTGAACGCCGCCTATCTCGTGCCCCGCCAGGATTCCGAGGAATTCGTGGAACTGGTGGACCGGACGAAGGACGAAACCCAGGCGGACGATCTCGGAATTCGGGTGGAACTCACCGGGCCGTGGGCCGCCTATTCCTTTGCGGGGGAAGAAGCATGACCTCAGTGGAACGCCGGGAGATCGCCTTGGTGGACCTGCTCGACCGACTGCTGGCCGGTGGCGTCGTCATCAAGGGGGACATCACCCTGCGCATCGCGGACGTCGACCTGGTCCGCATCGACCTCAACGCCCTGATCAGCTCGGTGAACGAGCAAGTGCCCTCGCCCTGGGGAGAGTTGCTATGACGGCCCCGCGCAACCGGCTGGACCTGGAACCCGACACGGTCGAACGCGATCTCATCAAACTCGTGCTGACCGTCGTGGAGTTGCTGCGGCAGCTCATGGAACGCCAGGCGCTGCGCCGCTTCGACACGGGCGACCTGAACGAGGAGCAGGAGGAGCGGATCGGGCTCACGCTGATGCTCCTCGACGACCGCATGACCGAGCTGCGCGAACGCTACGGACTGCGGCCCGAGGACCTGAACCTGGACCTCGGGCCGCTGGGACCGCTGCTGCCGCGCGATTGATTTCCGCTGGGTGACTCAGTTCTCTCGGCCTACCACCTGTACCAGCGGCCCCTGCCTCCGGCCGCTGTGGTGCCGCGTACCAGGAAGCCCAGCAGCCACACCACCAGAACCGCCAGGGCGATCCACCAGAGGGCCTTCAGTGCGAATCCCGCGCCGAAAAGAATCAGCGCCAGGAGCAATACGAGAAGGACGGCAACCATAATATGAACCTCCTTTTCTCCGGGTATCCGGGGAAAGGAGATTCAGGCATCTTTCCGGCACAGAATCTCTCCGTGCAGGACGGCGAACCAGCCGTCCTCGTGCGCCCCCCACTCCCGCCAGGCGTCGGACACCGCCCTCAGCTGCTCCGGGGTCGCGTGTCCGCCCTTGGTGGCACGCTCGGCGTACGCCGATGCCATCGTCCGGTCCGCCCACAGCCCGCTCCACCAGGCCCGCTCCGCCTGTGTGGAGAAGGTCCATGTGCCGGAAGTGGCGGTGATGTCGGTGAGCCCCGCCCGCAGTGCCCAGGACTTCAGCCGGCGGCCGGCGTCCGGCTCGCCCCCGTTGGCGCGGGCCACCCGCCGGTACAGCTCCAGCCAGTCGTCCATCCCTTGAGAGGCCGGATACCAGGTCATGGCGGCGTAGTCCGAGTCGCGGACGGCGATGAACCCGCCCGGTTTCGTGACCCGCCGCATCTCGCGCAGCGCCTGCACGGGGTCGCCGACGTGCTGGAGCACCTGATGGGCGTGGACCACGCAGAACGTGTCGTCCGGGTACTCCAGGGCGTGGACGTCCGCGACCGCGAAGTCGACGTTCGTCAGGCCGCGCTCGGCCGCCGTCGCCCTGGCCTGCTCCAGGACCCCGGGCGCGTGGTCGACGCCCGTGACGTGGCCGTCCGGGACGAGGGCCGCCAGGTCTGCGGTGATGGTGCCCGGGCCGCAGCCGATGTCCAGGATCCGCATGTGGGGCTTCAGCGAGCCGAGGAGATAGGCCGCGGAGTTGGCGGCGGTCCGCCAGGCGTGCGAACGCAGCACCGACTCGTGGTGCCCGTGCGTGTAGACGGCGGTCTCCTGCGGCTTCGACATGGCTGAACTCCCCTGTTCGACGCTTCGTCGGTGCGTCTCACCGTACGCCCGCATGTCGAATGATGAGACCCGCGTTTTGCCATATGGACTGACGGAGTGTCAATCGGGAGGGCCGCGGGGCCCGGGCCACGGGCCGGTGCGGCCGAGCTGGGCCCAGCCGCCGGCGGGTACCCTGCTGAAGTGCCCGTTTCCCGCCCGGCGGGCAGCGACCGAGACACGAAGGCTCCCTGTATGCGTCTGCTCCTCGTACGCCACGGCCAGACTCCGTCCAACGTCGGGGCGCTGCTGGACACCGCCGTACCCGGAGCGCCCCTGACCGAGCTCGGCGAGCGCCAGGCGGCGGCCCTGCCCGAGGCCCTGGCCGACGAGGACATCGAGGCCCTGTACGTCTCCACCCTGGTGCGCACGCAGCTCACCGCCGCCCCGCTGGCTGCCGCCCGGGGCCTGGAGCCGCTGGTGCGCGACGGCATCCGCGAGGTGTCGGCCGGCGACCTGGAGATGCTGCCCGGAGACTCCGAGCACGGACTGCTGTACATGAAGACGGTCTTCGCCTGGGCGGCGGGGGAGACGGAGCTGAGGATGCCGGGCGGCGAGAGCGGCACGGAGGCGCTGGCCCGCTACGACGCCGTGGTCGCGGAGGCCGCCGCGAGCGGCGCCGGCACCGTCGCCATGGTCAGCCACGGCGCCGCCATCCGCATGTGGACCGCGGCCCGCGCGGACAACGTGGATGTGCCCTTCGCCGCCGCCCATCCGTTGCAGAACACCGGCGTGGTGATCCTGGAGGGAACGCCCCGGGACGGGTGGAAGGCGCTGTCGTGGGCCGGGGCGCTGGTGGCACCCGCCGGAGAGGGCGGACCCGCCGGGCGCCCCGTCGACACCGAGTGACGGCGCCGGCACCGAGCGATAAGAGTTTGCCGAGTCCGCGCCGCGGCCCGGAGAATGCCGCCTCATGGGACATCTGGAAGCCGCGCACCTCGAGTACTACCTCCCCGACGGGAGGGCGCTGCTCGGCGATGTGTCCTTCCGGGTCGGCGAGGGGGCCGTCGTGGCCCTCGTCGGACCCAACGGAGCCGGGAAGACGACCCTGCTGCGGCTGATCTCCGGCGAGCAGAAACCGCACGGCGGCACCGTCACCGTGAGCGGCGGCCTCGGCGTGATGCGGCAGTTCGTGGGGTCCGTACGGGACGAGACGACCGTGCGCGACCTGCTCGTGTCGGTCGCACCGCCCCGGATCCGCGAGGCCGCGCAGGCCGTCGACCGGGCCGAGCACGCCATCATGACCGTCGACGACGAGGCCGCGCAGCTGTCGTACGCGCAGGCCCTCGCCGACTGGGCCGAGGTCCGCGGCTACGAGGCGGAGACCCTGTGGGACATGTGCACCACGGCCGCGCTAGGCGTGCCCTACGACAAGGCGCAGTTCCGGGAGGTCCGCACCCTCTCCGGCGGCGAGCAGAAGCGGCTGGTGCTGGAGGCGCTGCTGCGCGGCACCGACGAGGTGCTGCTGCTCGACGAGCCCGACAACTACCTCGACGTGCCCGGCAAGCGCTGGCTGGAGGAGCGGCTGAAGGAGACCCGCAAGACCGTGCTCTTCGTCTCCCACGACCGTGAACTCCTCGCGCGGGCGGCGGAGAAGATCGTGTCCGTGGAGCCGGGGCCGGCCGGCGCCGACGCCTGGGTGCACGGCGGCGGCTTCGACACCTACCACGACGCCCGGCGCGAACGCTTCGCCCGCTTCGAGGAGTTGCGCCGCCGCTGGGACGAGAAGCACGCCCAGCTGAAGAAGCTGGTGCTGAGCCTCCGTCAGGCCGCCAGCATCAGCCATGAACTCGCCTCGCGCTACCAGGCCGCACAGACCCGGCTGCGCAAGTTCGAGGAGGCCGGCCCGCCGCCCGAGCCGCCGCGCGAGCAGGACATCACCATGCGGCTCAAGGGCGGCCGTACCGGAGTACGGGCCGTCACCTGCGAGGGGCTCGAGCTCACGGGCCTGATGAAGCCCTTCGACCTGGAGGTCTTCTACGGCGAACGCGTCGCCGTCCTCGGCTCCAACGGCTCCGGCAAGTCCCACTTCCTGCGGCTGCTGGCCGGCGAGGACGTGGCCCACACCGGACTGTGGAAGCTCGGGGCGAGAGTGGTGCCCGGGCACTTCGCCCAGACCCACGCCCACCCCGAGCTGATGGGCCGCACCCTGCTGGACATCCTGTGGCAGGAACACGCCCAGGACCGGGGCGCGGCCATGTCCCGGCTGCGCCGCTACGAACTCACCAACCAGGCCGAGCAGAGCTTCGACCGGCTCTCCGGCGGCCAGCAGGCCCGCTTCCAGATCCTGCTGCTGGAACTGCGGGGCGTCACCGCGCTGCTGCTCGACGAGCCGACCGACAACCTCGACCTGGAGTCCGCCGAGGCGCTCCAGGAAGGTCTGGAGGCGTTCGACGGCACGGTGCTCGCCGTCACGCACGACCGGTGGTTCGCCCGTTCGTTCGACCGATATCTGGTCTTCGGCAGTGACGGGCGGGTGCGGGAGACCGCGGAGCCGGTGTGGGACGAACGGCGCGTGGAGCGGGTGCGCTAGCCGCTCACGTCCACCGCAGCAGGGCTCCCAGGCCGCCCACCGGGGCCTCCCGCTCCCTCGCCGACGACACCGACAGGGCCGGGGCTCCGGTGGCCACCGCCGAACGGATCAGCGCGTCGTCCGCGCGGCCCGGCCAGGAGTGCTGCTCGCCGAGGATCTTCAGGTCCGTGCGGCGCACCGCCACCTGGTCCGGGTCCTCGCCGATCCACACCTCGCGGTGGGCGTCGGGCCCGTCGGGGCGGATCAGCAGCTCGTCGATGCGGTGCTCGCGGGCGGCCTCCACCAGGGCCGGGACGCCCTCCACCGCACCGGCGTGACCCTCGGCGTCCGGCTCGCGCGCCGACAGGAAACGGTCCAGCTCGCGCTCGGCCCGCTGCCGCACGTGCTCCTCGCGGGTCCGCTCCACATCCTCGTCCAACAGCCTGCTGCCGGTGCCGTGCCGCGCCTCGACGGCCAGCGCCCGCAGATGCCGGGGCAGCCGCTCGTGCACGGACCGCCGCTCCCGGTCGTCGCCCACGAGGATCAGCAGATCCGCCCGGGTCTCCTCCTGGCAGGCGGCCAGCGCCTGCGCGATCTCGGACGCGTTGTGCTCCCAGGTGTTCTCCACCTCCAGCTGGAAGTGCCGCTCCGACCAGTCGACCGTGCTCGTGCGGTGCACCGGCCACTGGCGGCCGGCGACCGATCCGGCGTCCTCGCTGCCCATCGCACTGCGCAGCTCCAGGTCCGCTCCCTTGCGGTCCACGTAGGCCACCAGGCAGACGGGGTCCTCACCGGCCAGCTCCAGCAGGGGGGCCGTGTGCGGAAGCGGCGCCCACAGGGCGCTGTCCCGCATCGGTGGCCGGGCGAGCGCCGGGTCGAGGACCACCTCGCCCGCGCGGGCGAACAGCGCCCGGCCGTTCGGTTCGGAGGAGTGCTGCAGTTCGTCGAGGGCCGCCCGGACGGCCCGGCACGTCGCCTCGTCCGCACCCTGCCGGTCCAGGTCCCGGGCCAGCGCCACGGCCGTCAGATGCCGTTCGTGGGGCGTGTCCTCCGTGTGCCGGGAGGTGTCGACGTACACGGAGGCCCAGGGCCCCGGATGTTCGTAGAGTGGGTGGAGAAAGGCGAGATCCATGGCCCCCTCCCAGATGCCACTTGGGGTTGTTGCCGTCGGGCGGGTACCCGGACCGCATGGACGAACACGACGAGCGGGACACCACCATGACCGGAGTCGACGTCGGCAGGCTGGACGACCAGCAGCTCATGAAGGAGCTGGAGACGATCCACCGCACACGCCACGACACACTGCTGTACGGCTCCAGCGACGCGCTGCGGGCCCACAACGGCCGCATGGCCGAGCTGGAGGGCGAGTACCTGCGCCGCAATCCCCAGCGCATGGTGGCCGCGGGCCGCACCCGGGAAGGCGCCCGGGAACGCCGAAGCGGGGAGTCGGTGACTCCCCGCTCCTGACGGCACCACTGGCCGGGTACCGGCGGCCGGCCCCGCGGGCCGTCAGCCGGCGCCCTCGGAGAACACGTGCAGGAAGGCGTCGCAGAACGCCTTCAGGTCGTCCGGCTTGCGGCTGGTGACCAGCTTGTTGGTGCCGTGGTCGCAGATCTTCACCTGCTCGTCGACCCAGGTGCCGCCCGCGTTGCGGATGTCCGTCCGCAGACTCGGCCAGGAGGTCAGCACCCGTCCCCGTACGACGTCCGCCTCGATCAGGGTCCAGGGCGCGTGGCAGATCGCGGCGACCGGGCGGCCCTGCTCGAAGAAGTCCCGCACGAACGACACGGCCTTGTCGTCCATGCGCAGGAAGTCCGGGTTCGCCACCCCGCCCGGCAGCACGAGGGCCCCGAAGGAGTTCGCCGAGGTCTCCCCGACGACCTCGTCCACGGGGAACGTGTCCGCCTTGTCGAGGTGGTTGAACGCCTGGATCTCACCGGATTTCGTCGACACCAGCACGGGCTCGTGACCGGCGTCCTTCACGGCCTGCCACGGGTCGGTCAGCTCGACCTGCTCGACACCCTCGGGTGCGGTCAGGAATGCGATGCGCATGTCTCAACGTCCTTTCGGCGCACGCCACTCGGCTTCGTCACCGGTGGCGCGCTTCTTGTTCCGACGGCCCGCGCGCACGCAGCGCACGAGCTCCTCGCCGTACGGCAGCAGCACACACGTACCGATCGCGGCGGCGATCCCCGCGAGATAGCCGCGGGACAGCGGTCGCCGGCGCGGCACCAGCCGCCAGGCGTCCGGGTCGCCGTCCCCACCGCGCAGCAGCTTCTTGACCTGGTCGGCGTGCAGGCACGTCAACGCGGCCAGCGCGGCGAACGGCAGGGACTCCAGGAAGCTGTGGATGTGCTGCTCCACCGGCTTGACCTCACGGTCGCTGTCCACCGCGGTGCGTACGTCCCACAGCGCGGTCGCCTCGTGCACCGCGGCCCCGCCCAACTGCACGGTCAGCAGCAGCGGGTTCACCTCGTAGCGCAGGGTCAGCGCGATGGGCAGGCCCACCTCGGCCATCATCAGCGAGTGCAGGAGCGACTCCTTGGTGCCCGCCGTCTCCTCGATCCTGGTGCGCCGGTGCATCACCCAGTCGGCGAGACCCGGCACGAACCAGCTCGGCAGCAGGCCGTACAGCAGGTAACGGGTCGTCACGTCCCCGACGTCGACCTTGACGCCGGTGGCACTGATCTCCGCGGCCAGGCCCCGGCTCACGCGGTGGCACCGCCCGCCGGCTCGGCCCGGCCGATCGCGGCGAGCGCCGAGTCCGGGTCCTCGGCCACGGCGAGGTCCGCGAGGCTCACCACACCGACCGGCATCCCGTCCTCGACGACCGGCAGCCGGCGCACGGCATGTGTGCACATCAGCGCGACGGCCGTCCCGACGGGGTCGTCCGGGCCTACCACGACCGGATCCGGCGTGCACACGGACCGCGCGCTCACGGTGAGGGGGTCGATCCCCTCGGCGACCGCCCGCACCGTGATGTCGCGGTCGGTGAGCACACCGACGATCCGCTGTCCGTCGGCCACCAGCACATCGCCGATGTCCTGCGTGCGCATCAGCTGCGCCGCCTCGACCAGTGACGCGTCGGGGCGGACGGCGACCACGCCCGGCGTCATGACCTCCCTCACGAAATCAGCCATCACAGTCGGCCCTTCCTCCATTCCCCGGCCGATGGGAGTACCGCGGCCGTCGTCGGCATGACGCCGCCCGCAGTACCCCTGGCGCCGGGGGCCATGCGTGCCCCGGGGCGAGGGCTCGGCCGCCCCACCGGGCAGGCGCGGCCCCATGGCCTCCGTGTGCCGGCGTCACGAGTGGCACCTCCGTCGGAACCCGGTGGCCGGCCGCACCGCGCGGATCACTCCCGACGCTCCCGGCCCGACTCCACCAGAGCCTCCGCCAGGTGCTGGATCGTGGTGTAGTGCGCCGTGCGGGGCAGGCGCTCCACCGGTTCCACCAGGGCGTCCGGTGCGTGCGCGCGACGCATGGCGCGTGCCAGGTCGCGGGGCCCCGCGGGGAAGGTGTGGCGGTTGAGGTGCCGGGCCAGTTCCGTGCGGATCGCGGTGAGCGACGCGGAACCTCCCGGGGCGATCGGGCCGCCGGCGATCTCGGGGTCGTCGTCGGCCGTGGGCTCCGGGTCGTGCCACTCCTCGGTCCGGGTGGGGTGCCCGGAGCGGAGCAGACCCTGCAGTTCGTGCTTCATCTCCTCGTCGCGATGGACGCTCAACCGGTTGCTGCCTCGCTGCATGAGACTCCCTCCAGTCCTTCGGGTGGCGACCGCGTACCCGATGAGCGGAGGCCGACACGAGGGTTTGCGCAACGAAGGCGGGGAGACCCGGCAGATGCCCCCCACTCCCATCTCCGGGAGGGAACGGCCATGGCGCTGATCGCCCTGTTCATCCCGCTCCTCATGCTCGGCGTCGTGCTGGCACTGGGCCGCTACGAGGAGCTGCTGCTGCAAACGAAGAAGACCGACCGGAACGAGAAGACCCTTGTCGGCCCGCCGGGGACGGCGGGCACCTAGCGCCTGCGCGTCAGGTCGTGGGGCCGTGACCGTCCGCCCGCCGCGGTATGCCCCGGGGCGGCCGGAGCGAAGGTATGAGGGCCGGTACGCGGGCGCGGTAGGCCTCGTACGACGGGCCGAAGCGGTCCGCCATCAGGCCGTCCTCGATCCGGGCCCGGCGCAGCAGCCAGGGCACCGTGACCGCGAGGACGAGCACCCAGACCCCGAAGCCAGAGGCTGCCATGGCGCCGGTGACCAGCCCGAGCATCCCGGTGTAGATGGGATGGCGGACCATCCGGTACGGGCCGTCGGTGCGCAGTTCGTGGTGCTCCCGGACCATCGGGACGCTCGCCCACATGGTGCCGAGAACCCACCGCGCCCACACCAGCCAGACGGTGGAGGCCACGGCCAGCGCGGCGCCCGGGAGCGCCAGCTCCGGCTGCCAGAACTCCAGGTGGTGCCGCCAGGACCCCGAGGTCCGCCGCACCACCAGCACCAGCGACCCGGCACCGGCGATCAGGGCCAGACGGCGCGGCAGGGTCCCGCGCAGGTCACGGACCAGGTCCCGGGCGCCTGAGCCTCTCCTCACGCCGAAATACACCGCGCCGAGGAGCCACGCCGCGACGAACACGGCGGCGCAGACGGCCACGAGCACGGCGAGTGCGGAGCGAAGCGAATCCATGCCTCAAGACTGCGGCGCGGGGCCCGCGGACCACCACCACCCACGGGCTGAACCGCGCCCCGCCCGCGGGTGGAGCACACGCTCCACCCGCGGGCGGACACCCCCGAGGCCCCGACAGGCCCCTACTTCTTCTCGTGCCCCGGCAGGAACTCCTGCACCTTCGCCTTCAGGCCCTGCTTGATCATGGAGCCGCGGTCCGCGTCGCCCTTGAGGATGGACGCGGCCGTGGCCTCCATCTGCTCCCAGGTGGCGTGCGGCGGGATCGGCGGGACCGCGGGATCGGTGAGGAACTCGATCACCGCCGGGCCGTCCGCCTCCAGCCCGGCGCGCCAGCCGGCCTCGACGTCCTCGGGCTTCTCCACCCGGACACCGGTCAGTCCCAGGGAGCGGGCGAACGCGGCGTACTGCACGTCCGGGAGCTCCTGCGAGGGCAGGAAGGACGGGGCGCCCTCCATCGCGCGCATCTCCCAGGTGACCTGGTTGAGATCGCGGTTGTTGAAGACGGCGACGATCATCCGCGGGTCCTCCCACGCGTGGCGGTACTTGGCCGCCGTGATCATCTCCGCTAGGCCGTTCATCTGCATCGCGCCGTCCCCGACCAGCGCGATCACGGGCCGGTCCGGATGCGCGAACTTCGCCCCGATCGCGTACGGCACCCCGGGCCCCATGGTCGCCAGCGTGCCGGAGAGCGAGGAGCGCATGCCGGGCCGCATCGTCAGGTGCCGGGCGTACCAGTTGGCCGCCGAGCCGGAGTCGGAGGTGATGATCGCGTTCTCCGGCAGCAGCGCGTCCAGCGCGTGGGTGACGTACTCCGGGTTGATCGGGTCCGCGGACTGCTGCGCCCGCCGCTCCATCACGTCGCGCCAGCGCGTCACGTTGTCGCACACCGTGTCGTACCACTCGGGCCCGCGGGCCGGGTCGATCATCGGGATGAGCCGTTCGAGCGTCGCCTTCGCGTCGCCGACCAGGTTCACCTCGTACGGATAACGCATCCCCACCATGTGCGGGTCGATGTCGATCTGCACCCCGCGCGCCTTGCCGAACTCCGGCATGAACTGCGTGTAGGGGAAGGAGGATCCGATGGTCAGCAGGGTGTCGCAGTCCCGCATCAGCTCGTAGGACGGGCGCGTGCCCAGCAGGCCGATCGAGCCGGTCACGTACGGCAGTTCGTCGCTCAGGACGTCCTTGCCGAGCAGCGCCTTGGCCACGCCGGCCTTCAGCAGCTCGGCGATCCGCTCGACCTCGGCGCGTGCTCCGGCGGCGCCCTGGCCGACGAGGATCGCCACCTTGTCACCGGAGTTGAGGATCTCCGCCGCGCGCTGCAGCGCGTCCTCCGAGGGAACGGCCGTCCAGGAGCTGCGGCCCAGGCTGGAGGGGACCATCTTGAACTCGTGGGTGGGCGGCGAGTAGTCCAGCTCCTGCACGTCGCCGGGGACGATGATCGCGGTGGGGGAGCGGCGGGCGTAGGCGGTGCGGATGGCGCGGTCGATGACGTTCGGCAGCTGCTCGGGAACCGTCACCGTCTCGATGAAGTCCGAGGCGACGTCCTTGAACAGCGTGTGCAGGTCGACCTCCTGCTGGTACGAGCCGCCCATCGCCGTGCGGTGGGTCTGGCCGACGATCGCCAGCACCGGCACATGGTCGAGCTTGGCGTCGTACAGGCCGTTGAGCAGGTGGATCGCCCCCGGTCCGGACGTCGCCACGCACACGCCGAGACGGCCGCTGAACTTGGCGTAGCCGACGGCCTCGAACGCGGACATCTCCTCGTGCCGCGACTGCACGAAACGTGGCTGGTTCTCCGCCCTGCCCCAGGCGGCGAGGAGCCCGTTGATGCCGTCGCCCGGATAGCCGAAGACGTGGTCCACCCCCCACTCACGGAGCCGCTGCAGGATGTGGTCGGAGACCTTGGTGCTCATGTGCGGACCTCCCGGGTCGTCGGACGAACGGGCAGCAGTCGCCTGCGGACCGAGTCACCCGGCGGGCCTGGGGAAAACATCGGCGTGTTTGCCGGGGCGGACCCGGGGCAGGCGCAGGGTCAGTGCTTCGGACAGGAGGCACGTCCGTGGGAGCGGCCCCTTGTGCCGCCCCGGCCGCGCCTGTCCCCCTCGCGCGGACCTCCTCCCACGGTGACCGTCCATCCCCGAGCACCACCGAGGGAGTTGGGACGCACCATGCCCACTCGAGCGAGCACGAAGCACCACCCGCACGACGACGCCCCGGACACCGCCGACGCCTTCCGTCGGCTCGCGACGCTGCCCCCCGGCCCGCAGCGGGACGCACTGCGCGAACGGGTCGTCGAGGCCTGGCTGCCCATGGCCGAACGGCTCGCCGGCCGGTTCCGCAACCGCGGCGAGAACTACGAGGACCTGCGCCAGGTCGCGGCCCTCGGCCTCGTCAAGGCCGTCGACCGGTACGACCCCGAACTCGGCAACGCCTTCGAGAGCTACGCCGTGCCCACCATCACCGGTGAGATCAAGCGGCACTTCCGCGACCACATGTGGACGCTGCACGTCCCGCGCCGGGTCCAGGAGCTGCGCAACCGGGTCCGGTTCGCCGCGCAGGACCTCAGCCAGACCGTCTCGGGCCGCAGGCCCACCGTCGCCGAGATCGCCGAGCACGCCGACATGAGCGAGGAGGACGTGCTGGCCGGCCTGGAGGCCCTGGAGAGCTTCTCCGCCCTCTCCCTCGACGCCGAGCTTCCCGGCAGCGAGGACGGCTACTCCCTCGGCGACGCCCTCGGCTCGCCCGACCCCGCCCTCGACACGGTGGTGGACCGCGAGGCGGTCGCGCCCCGGCTGGCGGCGCTGCCCGAGCGGGAGCGGGCCATCCTGTACATGCGCTTCTTCGGCGACATGACCCAGAGCCGGATCGCCGAGCAGCTGGGCATCTCGCAGATGCACGTCTCCCGGCTGATCAGCCGCTGCTGCAGCCGTGTGCGCGAACAGGTGCTGAACGAGGCGGCGTAGCGCCGCGCGGAGAGCTTCCACCGCATCCGGGCCGCCCGGAGGCCACCGCCTCCGGGCGGCCCTCGCGTCTCCCGGTCCTTGTCACCCGCTCGGCCCAGTGCGTGACGCGAATGGTGCCCGGCCGCGCGCGAGGTGGCGGGGTGAGGGCTGTGATGGGGACGAGGCACGCCCTGCGTGACCCGTCCGCAGACGCCGCTCGAAGGAGCCCACCTCATGCGCCGCACCGCCCGTGTCCTGTCCGCCGCGGCCCTTGCGGGTGCCGCGGTCGGCTTCCCCGCCGCGGCCGCCTTCGCGGACCCGGCCTCGGAGGTCAGCCCTGGCACCGCGTCGCCCGGCGGCACCGTCACCGTCTCGGTCTCCTGCGAATCCACCGGCGGCGCGGCGCCCACCACCATCGACGCCACCTCGCAGGCCTTCGACGAGGGCACGGTCAAGCTGCAGCGCGTCGCCGGCGACGCGCAGCGGGCCGCCGGGGTCACCTATCGCGGCACCGCCCGCATCGCCTCCGCGACCGACCTGGAGGACGGTGGCCCGGCCACCGCGGACCCCGCGGCCCCGGACGCGGCCGCGCCGCAGGACACGGCGATCCCGGATGCGACGGCCCCGGATGCGACGGCCCCGAACGCGGCGGGCCCGGACGCCGTGGGCCCGGACTCGGTGCCCACGGACGCGGCGGCAGCGGACGCCCTGGGCCCGGAGACGGTGCCCACGGTCGCCGGGGGCCCCGGCGACGTACCCCCGGACCCGGCGGCACCGGATGCCGCGGTTCCGGACGGTACGGCCCCGGACGGAGCTGCCCCGGACGCTGCGGCCCCGGACGCGGTGGGTCCGGGCGCGGTGCCCCCGGGCTCGGTGACCGCGGACTCGGCATGGACCGTGAACGGCACCTGCCCGGCCCCGCCCGGCGGGCGGGGTGCCGCGTGGAGCGCCACGTTCAAGGTCGACCTCGGCGGCGGCACCCCTCGGTGCGCCGAGAAACAGCGCACCGACGGCTGCGGTACGGCCCCGGTCCAGCGCGGCGTCCGGGCCGGTGAGGGCGGCACCTTCACCGACTCCGTGCCCGCGCTGGTCGCGGGCGGCGTCCTGATCGCGGGCGCGCTGGGCGCCGCCGCCCACCGGCTGCGCCACCGCGACTCCGGCGCCGGCGGCTGACCGGAAGATCGCCGGGTGTGACCCCCACGACCCGGGGGACCCCCATGAGGCGACGGCTCACGGGGTACTCAGAGCCCAGGGACCCGGCTACCGCACGGACGGGGGAGCCGGACGGCACCACCGTCCCGGGGCCCGGCGCAGCAAGCAGCCACGACGGAGGTAGGGATGCCGCGGACGGACCCGGAAGGCCACGGCCCCGTCCGTTTCGGACCGCCGCTCCCCGAGGACGGCCTGCCCGTCCTGCCCGAACTGACCGCCGTCCTCGCCGCTGCCGCCGCCCGCGCCGACGCCGAACCGGTCGGCGGCGGCCCCGCCCTCCTGCGGGCCGCCTGCGACTACTGGGAACGGCGCGGTCTCGCCACCGGAGCCGAGCGGGTCGCCGCCGGACCGGGCGCTCCCGCGCTGCTGCTCGCGCTGACCGCCGCGCTCGGCGGCGACGTCCTGGTGCCCCGGCCGTGCGCGGCCTGGTGGGCGCCGTACGCCCGCCTGCTGCGAAGACCGGTCTTCCACGTCGCGACGCCGGCCGAGTGCGGCGGCGTCCCGGACCCGTACGCCCTCCTGGAGACCGTCCGGCGCGTGCGCGCCGAGGGCGGTGACCCGCGACTGCTCGTGCTGTCCGTCGCCGACGACCCCACCGCGACCGTGGCCCCGCCCGAGGCGCTGCACGCCTGCGTGGAGGCCGCCGCGGGCGAGGGCCTGCACCTGGTCAGCGACGAGACCTGGCGCGACACCCTGCACGCCCCGCGGGACACCGTGCAGCTCAGCCCCGCCGAGATGCTGCCCGACCGGGTCACCGTCGTCACCGACCTGGCCGGCGCGCTGCTGCCCCCGGGCTGGCCGGCCGCGGTGGCCCGCTTCCCGGCGGGCGACGCCGGAACCGGCCTCCACGCGCGCGTGCTCGACATCCTCACCGCCCTGGGGGCCCGGATCGCGGGCCCCGTCGCCGCACCGGCCGCCTACGCGCTCAGCGAGCCGCTGCCCGTCACCGCGCGCGTGGCCGCCGCCGTACGCCTGCACGCCCGGATGGCCGAAGCCCTGCACGGCGTGCTCGTGCGCGCCGGCACGCTCTCGCTGCCCCCGCAGGCAGGCCGGCACGTCTACGCCGACCTCGCCCCGCTGCGCTCCGCCCTCACCGCCCACGGTGTCGGCGACGCCCAGGAACTGGAGGACTTCCTCGCCGTCCGGCTCGGCATGCCCGCGCCCGGCGGCCACCGCTTCGGGGACGAACTGGGCGCCCTGCGCGTCCGGTTGTCCACCGGCCCGCTGCTGGGCCGTACGGACGACGAGCGGGCGGAATGTCTCGTGTCCCCCGCGCCGTTGGAACTGCCACACGTGCAACGCGCGTTGAGTCATGTGAAGTCGGTCTTCGACGATCTCCGCGACGACGCTCAGCGATGGGAGCCTCCTCGATGACGCAGCAGTCCGAGTCGACCACCACCACCCGGGAAGCGGACGATCCGGCGTCGACGCCGGTGTTCGCGCCCCCTTTCCCGCCCCTCGCCGAGCCCCGCCCCCTGGGCGAACGCCGGAAGTGGCCGCGCACCTTCCACGACCGCCTGACCGCCCCCCTGCCCGGTCTGAAGGCCATGGCCCGCTTCGCCCGCGAGGGCTCCGTGCGCCCCGGCCGCGAGGGCCTCGCCGACATCCCCAGGCTCCCCTTCGCCCCCGCCCCCCTGCCCCGCGTCGACGCCCGCACGCTGGCCGTCTCCTGGGCGGGCCACGCCAGTTGGGTGGTGCAGATCGGCGGACTGACCGTCCTCACCGACCCCGTCTGGTCCCGTCGCATCCTCGGCACCCCGGCGCGCATCACCCCCGTCGGCATCCCCTGGGAGTCCCTGCCGCGCGTCGACGCCGTCGTCATCAGCCACAACCACTACGACCATCTGGACGCCCCCACCCTGCGCCGACTGCCGCGCGACACCCCGGTGTTCGTGCCCGCCGGCCTCGGCGGCTGGTTCCACCGCCGGCGCTTCACCGAGGTCACCGAGCTGGACTGGTGGGAGGCGGCCGAACTGGACGGTGTCCGCTTCGACTTCGTCCCCGCCCACCACTGGTCCAAGCGCACCCTCACCGACACCTGCCACTCCCTGTGGGGCGGCTGGGTCCTGACCGCCCCCGACGGACAGCGCGTCCACTTCGCGGGCGACACCGGCTACGGCCACTGGTTCTCCCGCATCGGCGAGCGCTACCCCGGCATCGACCTCGCCCTGCTGCCCATCGGCGCCTACGACCCGCGCTGGTGGCTCAGCGACGTCCACTGCGACCCGGAGGAGGCCGTCAGAGCGGCCCGCGACCTCGGCGCCAGGCGCATGGCGCCGATGCACTGGGGCACGTTCGTGCTGTCGGCGGAGCCGGTCCTGGAACCGCTCACCCGCGTGCGCGCGGCCTGGGAGAAGGCGGGACTGGACCGCGCGGACCTGTGGGACCTGCCCGTCGGGGCGTCGCGGGTGCTGGAGTAGCCCGCTAGGGCGTGTGTCGAAAGTCCCGCCTGCCCCGCGGCGCCTGGCACGCGCCCTAGGCGGTCGTCGTCCGGCGGATGCGGCGCCAGATGCCGGGGGTCGCGCTGACGAGCACGGTCAGTGCGACCGCCGCGACCACGCCCTCCCAGGGCTCCGGGAACAGCGACCCGCCCAGAATCCCGATCACCTGGTACGTCGCCGCCCACGCCAGGCACGCCGGCAGGTTGCCCCGCGAGAAGCGCCGCAGCGGCCACTTCGCCAGCAGACAGGCCAGCATCACCGGGATCCGGCCGGCCGGCACCAGCCGCGACAGCACCAGCACCGAGACGTTGTGCTCGGCCAGCTTCTCCTGCGCCTGCGCCAGCCGCTCCTCCGGCGCCCGCGACCGGATCGCCTCCAGCCAGCGGGAGCCGTTCTTCGAGTTCATCCCGCGCCGCCCGAGCCAGTACAGCGCCGCGTCCCCGAGGAAAGCGGCCAGCGACGCCGTCACGAACACCATCGCCAGCGCGAACGGCGCCGTCTGGTGGAACGCCACCACGGCCGCCGAACTCACCAGGGCCCCCGTCGGGATCACCGGCACCAGCGCCCCGAACAGCACGAGCAGGAACAGCGACGGATAGCCGAGCGCCTGCTGCGTCGACTCGGGCGGCACGGTCGAGGTCACCGTGGCGGCCAGCCACATCACCGGGCGACCTCCAGCCGCACGCTCTCCCCGTGTCCGAGCCGGTGCACCGCCACCTGCGGCGCGTGGCCGGCCGCCAGGCGCACGAACTCGTCGCCCGGCGCGTGGAACTCGTGGGGGCGCACGGCGTCCATCCCGATCGGCCAGTACGTGCCGTAGTGCACCGGTATCGCGCTGCGCGGCGCCAGCCGGGCCAGCGCCTGCGCGGCCCGTCCCGCGTCCAGATGGCCCTCGCCGAGGTACGGCCCCCAGCCGCCGACCGGCAGCAGCGCCACGTCGACGGGCCCCACCTCCTGCGCCATCGCGTCGAACAGCCCGGTGTCCCCGGCGAAGTAGGTCCGCGCCTGGCCCTCGACGACGTAGCCGAGGGCGGGGGAGCGATGCGGGCCGACCGGCAGCCGCCGCCCGTCGTGCAGGGCGGGCACGACCCGTACGGCCACGTCCCCGAAGGTCAGCCGGTCACCGGGCGCCACCTCGGTCAGCCGGAGGTGCGTGAGCCGGCGCAGCCCCGGTACCGCCCGGCGTGCGCCCCGGGGCACCAGCAGGCGCGTGCCCTCGGCGAGCCGCTCCAGCGAAGGCACGTGCAGATGGTCGGCGTGCAGGTGGGAGACGAGCGCCACGTCCGCGCGCCAGGCGCCGGGCGGTGGCAGCGCGCCTCTGCGGCGCCGGAGATGGGCGAGCCGGCGGGCGAACAGGGGGTCGGTGAGCACCCGTACGTCCGAGTCCTCGACCGTGCAGGTCGCGTGACCCCACCAGGTGATCTCCACCGGCACCTTCTTTGCCTCCTTCGCGCGACTCCCCGAAGCCTACGGGCTGGAGTAGGGTCGGCGGCGAAACCCGGAGGTGAGGGGGACGCCATGGGACCGATGCGCGTGCGCGTCACGGCGATCGCGAGTCTGACGCCGCTCGAGGAGCTGGACGCCGACCCCTTCCTGGTGGACTCCCGCAGTCAGCACGCGATGTGTGCGCGCTGGGCTGCCGAGCACGGCTACATCGTCAGCCGGGAGCTTCTGGTGCGGGGACTGCGGCCCGACCACTGCGTGCTGTGGGACGGCGTCCGCCCCGGCCTCGACCTGTTCGTGGCGCCGAGCCGGCGGGTGCTGGAGAGCGCTCTGTCGTCCGTGGAGGAGTTCACCGCGGAGTGCGCGCGGCGCGGGGTGCAGGTGGAGACGGTGGGCTTCGAGGAGCCCTGCTACGACGCCCAGATGAAGGCACGCGTGCACCGCAGGCTGTCGATGCCGACGGCCGGTTACGACGGGCGCTGAGGCCACCCCCGCGGAACCCCGGGGCCCCTTCGCACCTCGTATGACACGCTTGGTCCAGGCCCGCATCGACGACGGGCGGGACGTGAGGTGTGCGGGAGTGCGTGGCGGGCGGTGGCGACGGATCGCCAGTCAGATGGGCCGGAGTGTCACGGTGTGGGCCGTCTCGACGGTCACCATGCTCGTGCTCGCCGGGATCCTGCCGGACTTCCGCCTGCAGTCCCCGGACGGCGAGAGCGCCACCCACATCGCCGTCACCGCCGCGGTCGGCGCCGGGGCCTTCGGTGTGCTGTCGGCCCTGGTGTGGCCGCTGCTGGTGCGGCTGCTGCTGCTCGTGCCCGCGCTCGTGCTGGGGCTGCTCGTCTTCGTCCTCAACGGCTCCCTGCTGCTGGTCGCCCTGCGCCTCAATCCCGCCAGCAGTGCCGAGGCGGCCCCCGAGACCGCCGTGGTCGTGGCCGCCGTGATGTCCGCCGTCGCCTCCGCCACCGGCGCCGCCCTCGCCGTCCGCGACGACGACGCCTACCGGCGGCGCCTCTACCGGCTCGCCGACCGCCGCCGCAGGCGGCTGCCGCCCGGCCCGGCCTCGCCCGGCACCGTCTTCGTGCAGCTCGACGGCGTCGGCCACGACGTCCTGCTGGACGCGGCCGCCAAGGGGATCATGCCCACCGTCGCGCGCTGGACGGGGTCCACGCACCGGCTCACCCCCTGGCGCACCGACTGGTCCAGCCAGACCGGCGCCAGCCAGCTCGGCATCCTGCACGGCACCAACCACGACGTCCCCGCCTTCCGCTGGTACGACAAGGACACCGGCGAGGTCATGGTCTGCAACCGCCCGACCAGCGCCGCGGAACTCCAGCGCCGCGCCGTGGAGTTCACCGGCGACACCGGACTGCTGACCCTCGACGGGGCCAGCCGCGGCAACCTCTTCGGCGGCGGCGCCGACGAGCAGGCCCTGGTGCTGTCCATCGCCACGCGCAGGCGCGGCCGGGAGACCCGCTCCCGGGCCGGCTACTTCGCCTACTTCTCCGACCCGGCCAACGCCGTGCGCACCGCCCTGTCCTTCGTCGCCGAGGTCGGCCGCGAGATCGGCCAGTCCACCCGGGCCCGGATCCGCAAGCAGCGCCCGCGGGTGTCCCGCGGCGGCCTCTACCCCTTCATACGCGCCTTCGCGACCGTCGTGGAACGGGACGTCGTGGTCGCCGCGGTGATGGGCGACATGCTCGCCGGGCGCACCGCCGTCTACGCCGACCTGGTCGCCTACGACGAGGTCGCCCACCACTCGGGCCCGGCGAGCCGCGACGCCGGGAAGGTCCTCGAACGCCTCGACCGCGCGCTCGCCCTCATCGCGAACGTCGCCGAGCACGCCCCGCGGCCGTACCGGATCGTCGTGCTGTCGGACCACGGGCAGAGCCCCGGCGAGACGTTCCGCTCCCGCTACGGCCTGAGCCTCGGCGACCTGGTGCGGGCCGGCTGCGGGCTGCCCGTGCCGCGCCGCGCCCGGCGCACCCACAGCGGTGCGGAGGCCCGGGCCGCCGTGCGCGCGGCGCTGCGCAGGCCCGTGGAGGGCGGCGAGCGGTACCGCCCCTCCGGCCGCCGTGCCGAGCCGCTGGTGCTGGCCTCCGGCAACCTCGGCCTGATCTCCTTCCCGGACGTGCCGCACCGGATGAGCAAGGAGGAGATCGACGCCCGCCACCCCGCGCTGCTGACGACCCTCGCCAACCATCCCGGCATCGGTTTCCTCCTCGTCCGCAGCGAGCGGCACGGCGGGGTCGTGCTGGGCGCGTACGGCGCCGAGGTCCCGCTGGACGAACTCGAGGACAAGAGGGGCCCGTTGGAGGCGTTCGGGCCGGGCGCGGCCGACGCGGTGCGGCGCACCCACTCCTTCCCGCACACCGCCGACATCATGGTCAACTCCTTCCACGACCCCGTGGACGGGGAGGTGCTGGCCTTCGAGGAGCAGATCGGCTCGCACGGCGGGCTCGGCGGCGCGCAGGGCAGGCCCTTCCTGCTGTCGCCGGTCGCCCTGTCGGCACCGGTCGAGGAGGGGGGCGAACTCGTCGGCGCCGAGCGGGTGCACCGGGTCCTGCGGCGCTGGCTGCGGGAGGCCGACGGTCCTCAGGTGCCGCTGCTCGAGGAGGGGGAGCAAGCGGCCTGAGGCCCCGAAAATGGGCTGCGCCTGTTCGGGCACCGGCTCACACTGTTCGAGTCGTCGTGCACCCGAACCGCGAAGGAACCCCTTGCAGGCCGCTGTCACCGTCACTCCCGCCCGTATCCCCGAACTGTTGCTGGGGCTGGCCACCGTCCGGCCGGTGTTCCTCTGGGGTGCGCCCGGCATCGGGAAGTCCTCGCTGGTACGGGAGTTCGCCGAGTCGCTCGGTCTGGAGTGCGTGAGCCTGCTCGGCACCCAGCTGGCACCGGAGGACCTGATCGGCGTGCCGCAGATCCGCGACGGCCGGTCGGTGTTCTGCCCGCCGGAGGCGATCGCCCGCGACGAGCCGTACTGCCTGTTCCTCGACGAGCTCAACGCGGCCACCCCGGACGTGCAGAAGGCCTTCTACTCCCTCATCCTCGACCGCCGCATCGGCGACTACGAGCTGCCCAAGGGGTCCATCGTCATCGGCGCCGGCAACCGCGCCACGGACAACGCCCTCGCCCGCCCGATCGCCTCCGCCCTGGTCAACCGCCTCACCCACGTCCACCTGGAGGCCTCCGCGAAGGACTGGCTGGCCTGGGCGGCGGGCAACGGCATCCACCCCTGGGTCCTCGACCACCTCACCGACCGCCCCGACCACCTGTGGTCCAAGCCGCCGAAGACCGAGGAGCCCTTCTCCACGCCCCGCTCCTGGCACATGCTCTCCGACGCGCTGCACTCCTTCGGCCGCGACCTCGACGAGGACACCCTCAAGGTCGTCGCGCACGGCACCCTGACGCCCGCGCACGCCACCGCCTTCTGCGGCTACGTCAAGATCGTGCGCAGCCGGTTCGGCATCGAGGCGATCATCAAGGGCGACGCCCCCTGGCCGCACCGCGTGGAGGACCGCGACCTGCTCTACTACCTCGCCGAGTCCTTCCGCGGCCGCCTGGTCAAGGAACTCCCCGTCGGCAAGGAGCACATGTCGGCCAACGGCCGGCAGACCGCCTACCGCGCCAAGTCGCTGCTGGTGCAGCTCGCGGAGATCTCCGTCGAGGTCGCCCAGACCGTCATCGCGTCCGACGCCGACGGCAACCCCGTGCTGCCGTCGTGGTTCCTCATCGAGGCGGCGCGGGACATGCCGAGGCTGGTGGAGGCGCGGCGGTGAGCCGCGGCAAGGGCAAGGGGGAGAAGAAGCGGGACCCGGCGGCCGAGGCGTTCGCCGAGGGGATGCGCCTGGTGAAGGCCAACCCGGCGCTGGCGGCCGTCGCGTTCGACGTGTGCCGGCACGAGGAGTGCCGGCTCGCCCCGCGCGACGGGCTCGTGGTCGTCGACTCCGACGCGGACCTGCACGTCCACCCCCATCGCCTCGCCGAGCCCGCCGCCTGGGCCTGGGCACTCGCGCACGCCGTCCTCCACCTCGGCTTCGGGCACGTCCCGGCGGCGAAGGGCGAGCGCGTCCAGCCGGACCGCTTCGACCTCGCCGCGCGCTGCGTCGTCGTCAACCGCTTCCTGCTGAGCTTCACCGTCGGCGAGACCCCCGAAGGGCTCCCCGTCTCCTACCCCGACGGCGACGAGGAGCAACTCGCCGCCCGCTGGCGCCGGGACGGCCTCCCGCCCGCCTACGAGCGCTGCGGCACGGCCGGCGCCGAACCCGACCAGCTCCTGCTGAAATGGAACGGCTGGTACGGCGCCCCACCGGACCACCAGCTGGCGTTCGCCGCCGCCCTGACCCGCACCGTGTCCGCGGCGATGGACATGGCGGGCGGCCGCCGCGACTCCCTCGACGGTGAGGTGGCCCCGCGCCGCCCCTGGCAGAAGGCGCTGAGCTGGTTCGTCTCCTCCTACCCGCTGCTCGGCGGCATCGCGGCCGGCATCACCCTCGTCGCCGACGCCGAACTCGCCCGTGCGCACGGCATCTCCGTGGCCGCCGTCAACCCGGAGGCGGGCGAGATCTACGTCAACCCCCTGCGGCAACTCGAGGACGAGGAATGGCGGTTCGTCCTCGCCCACGAGATGCTGCACGCCGCCCTGCGCCACGGTGACCGCTGCGGCGCCCGCGACCCCTACCTGTTCAACATCGCCTGCGACTACGTCATCAACGGCTGGCTGGTCGAGATGCAGGTCGGCACCATGCCCGAGGGCCTGCTGCACGACCCCGCGCTCGCCGGGCTGTCCGCCGAGGAGGTCTACGACCGCATCGCCGGCGACCTGCGCCGCATGCGCCGGCTCGCCACCCTGCGCGGGAAGGGCGTCGGCGACGTGCTCGGCGCCCCGCTCGGCCCGCCCGGCACCCATGTCGACCTCGACGAGTTCTACCGCCGCGGTCTCGGCCAGGGCCTGGACCTGCACCAGCGGCAGGAACGCGGCTACCTGCCGGGCGGGCTGGTGGAGGAGATCCGCGCCCTCAGTCAGCCGCCCCTGCCCTGGGACGCCCAACTCGCCCGCTGGTTCGACGAGTTCGTGCCCAGCCCGCAGCCCGTCCGGACGTACGCCCGCCCCTCCCGCCGTCAGTCCTCCACCCCGGACATCCCGCGCGCGGGCCACTACGTCCCGCCCGAGGAGATCGCCCGCTGCACCTTCGGCGTCGTCCTCGACACCTCCGGCTCCATGAGCCACACCCTGCTGGGCAAGGCACTCGGCGCGATCGCCTCGTACGCCGGGGCTCGCGACGTGCCGGCCGCCCGCGTCGTCTTCTGCGACGCCGCGCCCCACGACGCGGGCTATCTGCCGGTGACCGAGATCGCGGGCCGGGTGCGCGTGCACGGCCGCGGCGGTACGGTCCTGCAGCCCGGGATCGACCTGCTGCACCGGGCGGACGACTTCCCGCCGGGCGCGCCCGTCCTGGTGATCACCGACGGCTGGTGCGACGTGCTGCGCGTCCGCCGCGAGCACGCCTACCTGATCCCGCAGGGCGCCCGGCTGCCGTTCACCGCCCGCGGACCGGTCTTCCGGGTGCGCTGAGCCGGAATGTGATCGGATGGGGACGCAAGCAACAGCAGGAATTCGGAAGGATTCACCGTGGCAACCACGCGCTCCGCACACACCGTATGGGAAGGCAACCTGCTCGAGGGCAGCGGTGTCGTGAACTTCGACTCCTCCGGGGCCATCGAGGCGCAGCCGGTGACGTGGGCCTCGCGCTCCCAGGACGCGAACGGCAAGACCAGCCCCGAGGAGCTGATCGCCGCCGCGCACTCCAGCTGCTTCTCCATGGCGCTCTCGCACGCCCTGAACGGCGCCGGCACCCCGCCCACCAAGCTCGTCACCTCGGCGGACGTCAATTTCCAGCCGGGTGAGGGCATCACCGGCATCCACCTCACCGTCGAGGGCACGGTCCCCGGCATCGACGACGACGCCTTCGTCGCCGCGGCCGAGGACGCCAAGAAGAACTGCCCGGTCAGCCAGGCCCTGGCCGGCACGACGATCACCCTGTCCGCCAAGCTGGCCTGAAACCGCGCCCCCCTGGTGCCGCGCCCCGTGCCCGGGAGCGCGGCACCGGTGTTTTCCGGGGTACCCGGGAGCCGTTCGCCGGGGGTACCCGGGACCTACGCGGCATTGACAACAGCGCACTCAAGTTTTGTGCTGGAGTCTGGGAAGTGCCTGGCGGAAGGGGACGGAGATGGCACGTGCGGTCGGGATCGATCTCGGGACCACGAACTCGGTGGTGGCCGTCCTGGAGGGCGGCGAACCCACGGTCGTCGCCAACGCGGAGGGGGCCAGGACCACACCGTCGGTCGTGGCCTTCGCCAAGAACGGGGAGGTGCTGGTCGGTGAGGTCGCCAAGCGGCAGGCGGTGACCAACGTGGAGCGCACCGCGCGCTCGGTGAAACGGCACATGGGCGACGCGCACTGGCGCTTCCCCGACCAGGGCTCCATCGACGGCACGCGCTACCGGGCGCAGGAGCTGTCGGCGCGGGTCCTGCAGAAGCTCAAGCGGGACGCCGAGTCCTATCTCGGCGAGGACGTCACGGACGCGGTGATCACCGTCCCCGCGTACTTCGACGACTCGCAGCGGCAGGCCACCAAGGAGGCCGGGGAGATCGCGGGCCTGAAGGTCCTGCGGATCATCAACGAGCCGACGGCCGCCGCCCTCGCCTACGGCCTCGACCGGGGCGAGGAGCAGACCGTGCTGGTCTTCGACCTCGGCGGCGGCACCTTCGACGTGTCGCTGCTGGAGATCGGCGACGGGGTCATCGAGGTCAAGGCCACCAACGGCGACACCCACCTCGGTGGCGACGACTGGGACCAGCGGATCGTCGAGCACCTGGTCAAGCGGTTCCAGGGGCAGTACGGCGTCGACCTCGGCAAGGACAAGATGGCCCTGCAGCGGCTGCGGGAGGGCGCCGAGAAGGCCAAGATCGAACTGTCCAGCTCCTCGGAGACGACGATCAACCTGCCCTACATCACCGCCTCCGCCGAGGGGCCGCTGCACCTCGACGAGAAGATGACCCGCGCGCAGTTCCAGGAGCTCACCGCCGACCTCCTCGACCGCTGCAAGACCCCCTTCCACCAGGCGGTCAAGGACGCGGGCATCAAGCTGTCCGCGGTCGACCACGTCATCCTCGTCGGTGGCTCCACGCGCATGCCGGCCGTCACCGACCTCGTCAAGGAACTCACCGGCAAGGACCCGCACAAGGGCGTCAACCCCGACGAGGTCGTGGCCGTCGGCGCCGCCCTGCAGGCCGGTGTCATCCGCGGCGACGTCAAGGACGTCCTGCTGCTCGACGTCACCCCGCTGTCCCTCGGCATCGAGACCAAGGGCGGCATCATGACCAAGCTCATCGAGCGCAACACGACGATCCCGACCCGGCGTTCGGAGATCTTCACGACGGCCACCGACAACCAGCCCTCGGTGGGCATCCAGGTGTACCAGGGCGAGCGGGAGATCGCCGCGTACAACAAGAAGCTGGGCGTCTTCGACCTCACCGGGCTGCCGCCGGCCCCACGGGGCGTGCCGCAGATCGAGGTGGCCTTCGACATCGACGCCAACGGCATCATGCACGTCTCGGCGAAGGACCTGGCCACCGGCCGCGAGCAGAAGATGACCGTGACCGGCGGCAGCGCGCTGCCCAAGGACGACATCGACCGCATGATGCGGGAGGCCGAGCAGTACGCCGAGGAGGACCGCAAGCGCCGGGAGGCAGCCGAGACCCGCAACCAGGCCGAGCAACTCGTCTACCAGACCGAGAAGTTCATCCGGGACAACGAGGACCGCATCCCCGCAGACACCAAGTCCGAGGTGCAGGAGGCCACCACGGAGCTGAAGGGGCTCCTGGAGCGGAACGCCGAGACCGGCGAACTGCGCACGGGCGTCGAGAAGCTCGCCACCGTCAGCCAGAAGATGGGCCAGGCGATGTACGCGAACGCCGCCGGCGCCGGCGGCTCGGGCGGAGAGCAGAGCACGGCCCACGAACAGGCGGGCCCCGAGGAAGAGGGCGTGGTGGACGCGGAGATCGTCGACGACGAGAAGGACACGAAGGGAGGCGCGGCTTAGCGCCCAGAGGGGTGCCGGGGCACGTCGTCGGGCGGCCGCGGGTTCGATGTGGCCGGCCGCGCCGTTCCCCGCGCCCATGCAACCGGCGTCGTACCGGCCGTCGCCCCGGTCGTTGCGGCGCCCGGGGCCGGCAGGGTCGCGCACACGGCCGTCAGGACGGTCGCGTACGGCGTGCCGAGGTCGGTCAGCGCGGTGCGCAGCCGTTCCAGGCCGGAGCGGTGCCCGGCGAGCAGGCCCGTGTCGCCGGTACGGGCCGTGAACTCCAGGACGGCGGGCAGGAAGTCGGGCGGCTCCCCGTCGGTCATCTCCAGTCCGGCGGCGCGGTAGACGTCCCCGAAGCGGGCGGGCGTCATTCCGCGCCGCCGGGTGTCCGCGTCCTGCCACCGGCTCAGCCGCAGGTCGCACCGGTCGCCGGAGTCGAAGACCCGGACGTAGTGCGCGGCCAGCTCCCGGGCCGGCGTGACCGCCGCGTGGTCGGTGAACTCCCGCAGCTGCGGGGCGGCTTCGCGCAGCAGCGGCAGCCGGGCGCGGAAGTCGTCGTCCGGGTAGGTCAGGCAGAGCGCTGCCGCCTGATGGAGGACCGCGTCAGAGGGCATCGGACCTCCTTGCCGGTATCCGCGTGTCGGCCACGTCCCTCGCTCCCTCGCTCGCCCCGTGCTTCGACGCTAGGGGCGGGCGAGGGAACGCACCTGTCCAGGCATCCGTACGGGTGTACGGGTCGCGGGCGTCAGGCGCCCGGCTTGCGGGCCACCCCCGCGTACACCGGGACGACGCCCTCTTCCTGCGCCTCCACGTCCACCGGCTCCGGCCGCCAGCCGTGCACGGGGATCACGCCGGGGCCGAGCAGCTCCAGGCCCTCGAAGAAGCGGTAGAACTCGGGCAGCGTGCGGGGGTGGAACGGCGTGCCGCTCCTGCGGAACAGCCCCGCGGCCTTGGCCACCCCCTCGGGGCTGAGGTCCTGGGTGACCTGGGAGAGGATCAGGAAGCTGCCGGGGGCGAGCGCCTCGACGTACCGCCTGACGAGGCCGTGGACGTCGTCCTCCTCGTCGCCCAGGTAGTGGGTGAGCGCGATCAGGGACAGCGAGACCGGTTGCGACAGGTCCAGGGACTCGGCGGCCAGCCGCAGGATGGTGTCCGGGTCGCGGACGTCGGCGTGCACGTACTGGGTGCTGCCCTCCGCGGAGCCGCTGAGCAGGGCCTCCGCGTGCCGGAGCACGATCGGATCGTTGTCCGCGTACACCACCTTCGCGTCCGGCGCCGCCTCCTGCGCCACCTGGTGCAGGTTGGGCTCGGTGGGGATGCCGGTGCCGATGTCGAGGAACTGGCGCACCCCGGCCCCCGCGGCGGCGCGCACGGCCCGGTGCATGAAACGGCGGTTGGCGCGCGCCCCGCGCACCGCGGTGCCGTCGGCGGCCAGGATGTTGCGGGCCAGCTCCTCGTCCACCGGATAGTTGTCCTTGCCGCCCAGCCACCAGTCGTACACGCGGGCGGGGTGCGGGCGGCTGGTGTCGATCTGCGGTAAGGCGTCGGATCCGGTCATGCGGTGTCGTCTCCTCGGGGTGGGAAGGGTGCCGTGCGTGCCGCGCGGGAGCGAGTCCGGCGGCGGGCTCAGAAGGTCTCGCGGTACTCCCGCAGCAGCTTCTTCGTGCGCTGGGCCGAGGCGGCGCGTGCCGTCATGTGGTCCAGGACCTCGAGGTGCGCGGAGACCTCGCCCCGCGAGTCGAGGTAGAGGGCGCCCGTCAGGTACTCGGTGAAGACCATGTCGGGCAGTTCGGGCTCGGCGAACCGGAACAGCGTGAAGGGCGCGTACGTCCCCGGGTGCGGGCCGTCCTCGAACTCGGCGACCTGCAGCGTGATCCGGTCGCGCTCGGCGAACTCCAGGAGCTTGTCCAGCTGCTCCCGCATGACCTCGCCGCGGATGCTGACCGGGCGCTTGAGCACCGTCTCGTCCATGACCACCCACAGGTGGGGCGGGTCCGGGCGGTCCAGGAGCTTCTGCCGGGCCATGCGCAGCGACACGTGCCGGTCGATGGTCTCCGGGCCGGTCTGGCCGATCGTCCCCGCCTCCATGACGGCGCGCGCGTACTCCTCGGTCTGCAGCAGGCCGGGCACGAAGTGCGGCTCGTAGGAGCGGATGATGCGGGCGGCGCCCTCCAGGCTGACGTACAGGCTGAACCAGTCCGGCAGGACGTCGTGGAAGCGCTGCCACCAGCCCGGCTGGTTCGCCTCCTCGGCCAGCGCGACGAACGCGGCGGCCTCCTCGTCCGGCACGCCGTACGTGGTCAGCAGCACCTGGACGTACGGGATCTTCAGCGCGACCTCGGCCATCTCTATCCGCCGTACGGTCGCCGGCGCCACGCGCAGCACGCGCGCGGCCTCCTCGCGCTTGAAGCCCGCAGCCTCCCGCAGCTCCTGCAACCGCTTGCCCAGCACCACCTGGCCCACAGTGGGCGCGGGCCGCCGCTCACTCACGCCACGCCTCCCCTACGCGCCGAAGTCCGCGCGAAGCAGTGTGTCATGTTCCGGTGTCAGTCTCACGGGGTCGGCGGTGAGGCGCTTGCCACGTGTGCCGAACGGGCGCCGGCCGGCCGCCTCGGGCGGGTGTCAGGAGATCAGCGACCGCAGGTACTTCGCCGTCGCCGGGTCGGCCGGGAGCAGCGTCTCGATGGCCAGTTCGGCCACGGTGACGTCCATGGGCGTGTTGAAGGTCGAGATGGAGGAGATGAACGACAGCGTCCGGCCCTCGTGCTCGATCCGCATCGGCAGCGCGAAGTACGGCACGGGCTCGGCCGGTTCGCCGCCGGGATCGCTCTCCGGGACCGGGTAGGCCGCGACCTCCTCGTACAGCCGCCGCAGCGGTGCCGACCGGTGCAGGGCGATCTGCCGCTCCATCTGGGCCAGCAGGTGGCCGCGCCACTCGGGCAGGTTGAGGATGCGGGGCGCCAGGCCCTGCGGGTGCAGGGTCAGCCGCATGGCGTTCAGCGGCGGCTTCAGCAGGGACTCCGGGAGCCCGTCCAGCAGCGTCATGATGCCGCGGTTGGCCGCGACCACGTCGTACGTCGCGTCGACCACGAACGCCGGATAGGGGTCGTAGCCCTGGATGAGCCGCTCGATGCCCTCGCGCAGGGCGCCCAGCGCCGGGTCGTCCAGCGGGGTCTCCGGGTAGCGCGGGGCGTAACCCGCCGCGAGCAGCAGCGCGTTGCGCTCCCGGACGGGCACGTCCAGGTGTTCGGCCAGCTTCAGCACCATCTCCTCGCTCGGCCGGGAACGGCCCGTCTCGACGAAGCTGATGTGCCGGGCCGAGGAGTCGGCGCGCAGGGCCAGCTCCAGCTGGCTCACCCGGCGCCGCTCCCGCCAGGCACGCAGCAGCGGGCCGACGCCCTTCTCGGCGGGAGCGGTCGCGGAGGCGATGGTTCCGGTCACGGCAGTGGTCATGTGTACGACCGTAGTCGAGGAACGCCGCCCGCGAGGTGTCCTCGCCCCACCCCCGGGAACGCTCTGACCAGGACCGCAGTCACCGGGCTGTGGGAGGCTGGAGAGGCATTCGCAGCCGAGGAAGGAGCGCGGCCATGCCCGTGGAACCGCTGTCCCAGAAAGAGATCGAGGCCCGGCTGGACGAGCTGCCGGGCTGGTCGGCCGAGGACGACCGGCTCACCCGCTCCTACCGGCTCACCTCGCACTTCGCGGCCACGGCGATGGTCGTGCACATCGCCCGGGTCCAGGAGGAGCTCGACCACCACTCCGACCTCACCCTCGGCTACAACACCGTCTCCCTGTCGGTGAACACCCACAGCGCCGGCGGCCGGATCACCGAGCTTGACTTCGGCCTCGCGAGCAGGGTCGAGGAGCTCGCGGCCGGCCACGGGGCACGCTGACGCACGTGCTCGACTACGACAAGGAAGCCGGCGCCTACGACCGGACACGCGGCGGCGAGGCGAGGGCCGCGGCCGCGGCGGCCGCCGTGCTGGGCCTGCTCCCGGCCACCGTGGGACACCTCCTCGACGTCGGCTGCGGCACCGGCATCGTCACCCGCCGGCTCGCGGCCGCGCGGCCCGCGGCCCGGGTGACCGGCGTCGACCTGACGCCCGGCATGGCCCGTATGGCCGCCGCCCGGCTGCCCGGCGCGATCGCCCTGGCCGACAGCCGTGCGCTGCCGTTCCCGGACGCCACGTTCGACGCCGTGAGCAGCGTGTGGCTGCTGCACCTGCTGGACGGGCCGCGGGACGTCCGCGCCGTCGTCGCCGAGTGCGCCCGGGTCCTCAGACCCGGCGGGGTGTACGTCACCACCGTCGACAAGGCCGCCTCCCACAACGTCGGCAGCGACATCGACGCCGTGCTCGCCGAGCGGCCGCGCAGCGTGCCCAGCGACCCCGCCGACGTCGTCATCCGGTACGCCGCGGACCAGGGCCTGCTCCCGGCCGGGCAGGCCCGCTTCCAGGGGCACGGGCAGGGACGCAGCCCTCGCCGCACCGTCGCCGACCTGCGGCGTGGCTGGTTCGTCACCCTGCCGCCGGGCGAACCGCTCGCCGAGCAGTTCGCCGACCGTCTCGCGGGGCTCCCCGACCAGGACCGGCCCCGCCCCGACCCGGTCTTCCACCTGCGGAGCTTCAGGAAGGCCGGCTGAAGTCCATCGTCCAGTTGGCCAGCCAGCTCTCCCCGCCGTCGACGGAGAACGCCTGCTCCCAGCGGGCCGCGGCGGGGGAGACGCCCGACCAGACGAACCGCACGCGCACGTCCTTGCCGTCGTGCGTGTCGTCGCCGTAGAACTCGCCGCGATCACCCTCGAAGCGGCCGAAGACCGGCGGGAACAGCGTGCCGGTGCGGCTGGAGGACCAGTTCAGCGACCACTCCGCGCGCTCCGGATCGAACAGCCGCAGGGTCAGCCCCTTCGCTCCCAGGTGCGGCAGGTCGATCTCGTCGAGGTTCGCGGCGCCGTCGAACAGCGGAAAGCACCGGCTGGTGGACGCGAACTCCACCCAGCCGCTGTCCGGGTCGAGGAAGTCGGTGCGGCGGCGGTGGGCCACCTCCCACGCTCCGTGCAGGAAGTCGAAGTCGTGCGGACTGCTCATGTGCGGTCTCCCGTGGTTCCTTCGGGCAGGGTGTCGGACAAGTAGGCGGCCAGATCCGGGACTTCGGGCACGAGCATGTGCCGCACCCAGGCGTCCCGCTCGTGCTGGATCGGCGGCAGCTCGAAGACGCAGCCGATCCAGGGGAGTCGGGGCCGGACGAAGTGGGTGGGGTCCCGGTCGGGGCAGCCGAGGACCGGCTGGCCGGCGGCCGCGTTCGCGTAGTGCAGGACGTTGTCCCACACCCAGCTGTAGACGTTGACGTAGGCGCCGTCGTCGTTTCCCCGGTGAACGACGACGAACGACACCGGCGGCGTCCCGTCCGGCTCCGGCAGCAGCTCGGGCAGGATCGCGTACGCCGCCTTCTCCACGTCGGGCGCGATGCCCGCGGGGTCGGCGGTGACGTGGTAGCGCTTGACGTGCCGGCCGGCCACCTCGATCGGCGGCGGCACGGTCAGCGGTTTCTCCGTGAACGGCATGAGGTGACGCTAGGGCCGCTTCACTGACACCATGTGTCAGTGAAGTCCAGCCGTCTCGTCTCGATCCTCCTGCTGCTGCAGACCCGGGGCCGGATGACCGCCGCCCAGCTCGCCGAGGAGCTGGAGGTCTCCGTCCGCACGGTCTACCGGGACGTGGAGGCACTGGGCGCGGCGGGCGTCCCGCTCTACGGCGACGCGGGCCACGCCGGCGGCTACCGCCTGCTGGACGGCTACCGCACCCGCCTGACCGGCCTCACCGCCGACGAGGCCGAGGCCCTGTTCCTCGCCGGCGCCCCCGGCCCGGCGGCCGAGCTCGGGCTCGGGACCGTCCTGGCCGCCGCCCAGCTCAAGGTGCGCGCCGCCCTGCCCGCCGAGCTGCGCGCCCACGCCGACCGGATCAGCGGGCGCTTCCACCTCGACGCCCCCGGCTGGTACGCGGACGCGGCGGAGACGCCGTACCTCACGGCGGTCGCCGACGCGGTGTGGCACGGCCGCGTGCTGCACGTGCTGTACCGCCGCTGGGCCGAACCCACCGACGTGGAGCGGCGGTTGGAGCCGTACGGGCTGGTCCTCAAGGCGGGGCGCTGGTACGTCGTCGCGGGCCCCGGTCCGCGCACCTTCCGCGTCGACCAGATCCTGCGGCTCGCCGACCCGGGCGAGGAGTTCACCCGGCCCCCCGACTTCGACCTGGCCGCGTACTGGGCGGCCTACCAGCGCGACTTCCACGACCGGCTGTACCGCGGCGAGGCCGTCGTACGGCTGGCCCCGGACGTGCGCCTGCCCAGGGCGGTCGGCCTCGGCACCGACGCCGACGGCTGGACGGTCGCCCGGGTGCCCATCGAGTCCGTGGCGCACGCGCACGGCGAGTTCCTGCGCCTGGGGTCGGGGATCGAGGTCCTGGAACCCTCCGACCTGCGGCTGAGCATCGCCCGCACGGTCGCCGAACTGGCCGGAATGTACGGCAACCCGGCCCCGCACGGCGGCGACTGAGGGGGCGGAACCCGTCCGTCCTCTCTGGAGGTCCGTCCCGTGCAGCACCCCCACCCGCACCGCAGACGACGCCGCGCCCTCCTCCCGGCGGTGACGGCGACCGCCGCCCTGGCCGCCGCCGGTCTCACCGCCCTGTCCCCGACCCCCGCCGAGGCCGCCACCGCACGGCAGGTCGAGAAGCTCGACCGCGGCCTGGTCAGCGTCCACACCGACAGCGGCAACCTGGTCAGCTGGCGCTGGCTCGGCACCGACCCCGGCGACGTCTCCTTCAACGTCTACCGGGCCGGCACGAAGGTCAACTCCGCGCCGATCACCGGCTCCACGAACTTCTTCCACTCCGGCGCCCCCGCCCAGGCCGACTACACCGTCCGCGCGATCGTGGGCGGCGTCGAGCAGGCCGACTCCGAGCACGCGGTACAACTCCGCACGGGTTACAAGGACGTGCCCATCAGCCCGCCGGCCGGCGGCACCACCCCCGACGGCGTCGCGTACACCTACGAGGCGAACGACGCCTCCGTCGGCGACCTCGACGGCGACGGCCAGCTGGACTTCGTCCTCAAATGGCAGCCGACGAACGCCAAGGACAACTCCCAGTCCGGCTACACCGGCGACACCTACCTGGACGGCGTCAAGCTCGACGGCACCCGGCTGTGGCGCGTCGACCTGGGCCGCAACATCCGCTCCGGCGCGCACTACACGCAGTTCCAGGTGTACGACTACGACGGCGACGGCAGGGCCGAGATCGCGGCCAAGACCGCCGACGGCACGGTCGACGGCACCGGCGCGGTGATCGGCAGCCCCTCGGCCGACCACCGCAACACCGGCGGGTACGTGCTCTCCGGCCCCGAGTACCTGACCATGTTCGACGGGCGGACCGGCAAGGCGATGCAGAGCGTCGACTACGTCCCCGCGCGCGGCACGGTGTCCTCGTGGGGCGACTCCTACGGCAACCGCGTCGACCGCTTCCTCGCCGGCACGGCCTACCTCGACGGCTCCCGCCCCTCCCTGATCATGGCCCGCGGCTACTACACCCGCACGGTGATCGCCGCCTGGGACTGGCGGAACGGCTCCTTCACCCGCCGCTGGACCTTCGACACCACCTCCTCGACCAACTCCGGCAAGGGGTACGACGCCCAGGGCAACCACCAGCTCTCGGTCGCCGACGTCGACGGGGACGGCAAGGACGAGATCGTGTACGGCTCGATGGCCGTGGACGACAACGGCAGCGGCCTGTGGACCACGAGGAACGGCCACGGCGACGCCCTGCACGTGGGCGACCTCGACCCGTCCCGGCCGGGCCTGGAGGAGTTCAAGGTCGACGAGGACGGCACCAAGCCGTCCTCATGGATGGCGGACGCGAGGACCGGCCAGGTCATCTGGTCCACCCCCGCCAACGGCGACAACGGCCGGGGCGTCTCCGGCGACATCTGGGCGGGCAGCGCGGGCGCCGAGTCCTGGTCGTCGGCGGAGAGCGGCATCCGCAACCCCAAGGGCGCAGTGGTGTCCGGCCGCAAGCCCTCCAGCACCAACTTCCTGTCCTGGTGGGACGGCGACCCGGTCCGTGAACTCCTCGACGGCACCCATATCGACAAGTACGGAACCTCGTCCGACACCCGCCTGCTGACCGGCGCCTCGGTCCACTCGAACAACGGCACCAAGGCCACGCCGTCCCTGTCCGGCGACATCCTGGGCGACTGGCGCGAGGAGGTCGTCTGGCCGACGACCGACAACACGGCACTGCGCATCTACTCGACGCCGTACGAGACGACGACGAGGATCACCACCCTCCTCCACGACACCCAGTACCGCACCGCCCTGGCCTGGCAGAACACCGCCTACAACCAGCCCCCGCACCCGAGCTTCTTCATCGGCGACGGCATGGCGGCACCGCCGCGCCCGACGGTGTACACCCCGTAGGGCACGACGAGGGCGCGTGCCCCTGCCGGGCACGCGCCCTCGGACGTCAGGCGACCGTGCAGGTCTGGTCGCCCAGCTCGAACGACGTCGGTTTCGCATTCGAGCCCGACCAGGTTCCCGTGAAGCCGAAGCTCACGGACGAGCCCGCCGCCACGTTCCCGTTCCAGCCGACGTTCTTCGCGGTCACCGTCGCGCCGGACTGGGTGAAGTCGGCGTTCCACAACTGGCCGATCTTCTGGCCGTTCGCGAAGGACCAGCCCAGCGACCAGCCCGTCCAGGCGGTCGACCCGGTGTTGTCGAGCCGCACGTCCGCCTGGAAGCCGTCCGCCCACTGGTTGGTGATCCGGTACGTGACGGTGCAGGCGCCGGTCGGCGTCGGTGACGGGTCCGTGCCACCCCCGCCGTCCCCTCCGCCGGTGTCGGAGGTGTCGCCGTAGACGACACCCCGGCCGTTGGTCGAGACGTACACCCGGCCGTAGACCCGCGGATCACCGGTGATGGCCCCGCCCGTCCAACCCCACTGGTGGGCGTCGTCGTTGATGCGGGTCCAGGTCGCGCCCTTGTCGGTGGAGCGGAAGATGCCGCGCACGCCGCCGATCTTCGCGCTGGTGTAGAGGGTCTGGTACGCGGCTCCCGTCGCCGCCTTGCCGAAGCCGATCGTGTCGGCCTGCTCGACGTTCGACAGCTTGGTGAAGCTCGCCCCGCCGTCGGTGGAGTGCCACAGGCCGTACGCGCCGTCGGAGGCGCCGCCCGCGAGCCAGACGTCGCCCCTGGTGCCGGGCAATGCCTTGAAGCGCACGCTGTCACCGCTGGGCAGGCCGCTCGCGGAGGAGGCGGTGAAGGTCGCGCCGCCGTCCGAACTGACGTAGAACTTGCCGGACTTGAAGCCGTAGAAGGTCTTGGGGTCCACGCGGTCGGACTCGACGACCGCCCCCGTCGGGATTCCGCTCGACGCCTGCCACGAGGAGCCGAAACCGGTCGTGTACTGCACGCCGGTGCCCGCCGGACTCCACACGAACCGGCTGCCGTCGGGGGCCGCGGCCACCGTCCCGCCGCCGCTGACGCCCGAAGGGTCGGTCCCGGCGAACCAGTTGGCGCCGTTGTCCGTCGAGAAGGCTATGTGCGGGCCGGAGTCCAGATCGCCCACCCGCACCACGGTGTTCGGGTTCGTCTCGGCGAAGTCGAGGCTGGTGGTCGTCGTGAAGGTCGGCGAGGTGAACATCATCGACGGGACCTTGGTCAGGTCCGTGTGCCGGAAGCCGCCGATGTCGCCCAGGGCGCTGAGCAGCGGCGCACCGCTGGGCGGCGACGCCAGGTCGTTCACGGCGGTCTCCTCCAGGCCCTGCACCATGGGCTTCACGGTGAACTTGCCGCCGCTGTCCCACTGGGTGAGGTTCTCGGTGCCGTACAGCGTCGCGCCCGTGCCGTACATCATCCGGTTCGAGTCGAACGGGTCGATCTCCAGCGACTCCGTCATCCAGCCGAGTTTCGGGGTCTGTTCGGGCGGAGACGGGTTGGCGCCGAAGGTCAGCCACGGCGAGGACGAGACGTCGATCGTGTAGCGGTCGGCGCGGTCGGGATACGACGTGTAGTCCCACGCCTTCGTCCAGGTGGCCCCGCTGTCCGTCGAGCGGAAGATCTGCGTGTCCGGCCACCAGGAGCTGTACGCCGTCGTCATCACCGTGCCGGGGTGTTGGCGGTCGACGGTCAGCCCGCTGAAGCCGTAGTAGGTGTCGGCCTCGGCGACCGGGCTGATGTTCGTCCAGGTGCCGCTCGCCGTGGCATAGCGCCACACCTGCCCCTTGCCGCCGTCGTACGGGCCGCCCTTGTCGCTGTAGGCGAGGTACAGGTAGCCGTTCTTGGCGTCGAGGACCCCCTTGTGGGCCAGATAGCCCGTCGGCTGGCCCGCCAGCCGGGTCCAGGTCGCGCCCGCGTCCGTCGAGCGGTACACCGCGTTGTCCTTGTCGGCGACCCCGACGTAGATCGTCTTCGTGGCGCTGCCGGAGCTGCCGGTGGACTCGTCGAAGGTGACCCAGACGATGCCCTGGTTGTCGCTCGCGTACCCGGTCGTGTCGCTCGGGTCCTGCTGGTAGTTCCCGGCGTTCGGGAAGTTCGTCACCTGCGACCAGGTCACCCCGGAGTCCGTCGACCGCCACAGGCCCTTGCCGCTGGGCGCGCCCAGGTACAGCACGCTGTCCTTGTTGGGGTCGATCGCGAGCCGCTCGCCCATGCCGCGGCCGGGCATGTTGCCGCCCAGCTTGAAGGGCAGGTCGGTCTTCTGCCAGCTCGCGCCCCGGTCGGCGGACCTGAGCACGGCGCCGTTCGTCGGGTCCCAGCTGTTGGTGTACGTCCCTACGGCCGCGAACACCTTGTCCGGGTTCACGGAGTCGGAGGCGAGGCTGACCACGCCGGTGTGTCCCCACTCGTTCCAGCCGACCGAGTCCAGCAACGGCGTCCAGGTCTTCGTCGACTGCTGCCAGCGGTAGGCGCCGCCGATGTCCGTGCGCGCGTAGGCGAGGTTCTTCTCGGTGCGGTTGAAGACGATCCCCGGAACGAAGCCGCCGCCGTCGATGCGGGCGTTCTTCCAGGTGTAGGTGTCGGCGGCGAGGGCGGCCCCGGCGGTGTGGCCGGCGGCGAGTGCGGGGGGTGTGCCGGCGAGCAGACCGGCGGCCAGCGCGAGGACGGCCGTGAGGATGCGGGTTCTTCGCACGGGGGATCCTTTCCGGGTGGGGGTTGCGGAAGGGCGGTAAGCGCTTTCTCGGTCATACGAGAGTCGCCGGGCAGCCCCCGTGCGGGTGGGGGCTGCCCGGCGGGACGGCTCCGTCGTCAGGTGACGGAGCCACGCACGCGAAGCCTTCAGGCGGTACCGCGAGAGGGGCGGTGGGTGGTGCGCCCCGAAGGGGCGCGGGGCTGCATCCATCTGCGGCTGCCGCCGCGTGGGCGCGACCAGCCACAACGGACCCGCAGCCGAACACCGCATCCCCCCGCGGCAGCGCCCGGCGGGGACTATTCGAGAAGCTCCGCGTACGAACCCATGGCCAGGGCGATGTCCGCCTGGGCCCAGAACCGGTGGTACGTGAACGAGGGCGCGGCGCCGCCCTTGAGGTACGCCTCGATCTTCGACCAGGCCGGGTCGTTCTTGTAGAAGGACCTGAGCGAGATGAACGTCGACGAGGAGTTGATCGCGTCGCCGTTCGGCATCTTGCCGCTGTAGCCGCTCGGGACGTACACGCCGTCGTCGAAGCGGTTGTAGTCGGCCCTGGTCTCCGGGACCGCGACGCCCAGGCTGTCCTGGTAGTTGCTCCACATGCCGTCGAGGAGCGCCTTCGCCGTCGACTTGGCGTTCGCGTCACCGGACTTGGCGCCGTAGTACGTCAGCGTCTTGGCGTACGCGGCCGCCACGCCGACGTCGTTGGTGTAGTCGGCGACGGTGACGTGCAGCCCGCTGTTGGAGCCGGGGCTGGAGGCGTTCCAGGTGTCGGGCTGGCCCGACCACTGCAGCGTCGACGGGATCTGGTAGGTGCCGTCCGGGTTGATCGTGGTCTTGGACAGCGCCCACTTGACCCACTTGTCGAGGATCGCCTTGGCCTGCGCGTTGCCCGTCTGCTGGTAGTACTCGGCGACGCGTTCCATGGACCACGCCTGGAAGCCGAACCACTGGTTGGACGGCGGGTCGTGGTACACGGGCTGCTGGTCGTAGTACATGCCGTAGAAGGTCGACGTACCGGACGGCGGAGTCGCGTACCGGCCGGCCCAGCTGTTCGTCGCGCCGCCCGCGATGGCGCCCTCGGACGACTGCAGCCACTGGTAGAACTCCAGCTGCCGCTGCAGCGACTTGGCCCAGTCCGAGGTGCCGGTGGCCGACTTGGGCTCCAGGTCGGCGTAGGAGCTCAGCGCGTAGGCGGCCAGCGGGTTCTGGTAGCCGCCGTGCACATGGCTCGACCCGATCCGCCAGGCCCAGCCGGCGTTGGTGTCGGTCGCGCCGCCCCACGCGTAGTACCAGGACAGCAGGTAGTGCGAGGCGTCCTTGCCGGTGCCGGCCGCACAGGTCGACGGGCCCACGCAGTTGCCGATCTTCTTGAAGTACTTGTCGTACATGGCGTAGCGCAGGTAGTCGCCCATCTTCGCGGCCTTGCCCACGGTCGCGGAGACGTCGCTGCCCTTGCCCTGCTGCTTGGCCCACACGTCCGCCCAGTACGCGGCCTGCACCGCACGCGCGTCGGCGTCCGGGGCGTCCGTGTACTTCCACTGCTTGGAGTAGGACGAGTCGCCGGTGAACAGGTCCAGGTAGCCGTTGCTGCCGCCGTACTTGAAGGCGTCGCAGGTCGGCTGCGGCACCGTCTCCCACACCGACTCCTGCGCGCCGCGCTGGAAGGTGTTGATGTACGACGGTCCCTTCGCCGTCGGACCGCCCTCGCAGGTGCCGCCGGGCGTGTCGCCGTAGCCGTAGACGTTGTCGACGTCCTCGAGCCAGTGCATGCCGTAGACGTCGGACGTGCCGTACGTGCTCTTCAGCTCGCCCGCGATCGGGTCCGAACCCACGGACACGGAGGTGTCCAGCTTCGCCGGGTACTCGTTGGGCGTGTCCAGCTCGGGAGCGTAGGTGGCCGGCTTCGAGGCGTTGTAGAAGGAGTTGGTGGGCTGGTCGGCGTGCGTGGGGATCATGTACTTCTCCATCAGACCCCACGCGCCGTTGAACTTGGACCAGTCACCGGTGACCTTGCCGTACATCGCCTGCAGCCACAGCAGATAGCTGTAGGCCTCCGAGGTGGTCTCGTGCCCCTGGTCCGGCGCCTCGACGATCAGCGTCTCCACCGAGTGATAGGGGATGCCGTCGGGCGAGAAGTAGCCGTTCGCCGGGTTGGTGATCTTCCCGTAGAGGTCCAGGAAGCGGGCGTCGTACGCCTTCGAGGCCGCCAGCTCGGTCACGGTGACCGTCGCCTTGGTGAACCCGGTGGCCGTCGACTCGAAGGACGCGGCGCCGGTGCCGGACGAGTCGGCGGTGACGGTCACGTTCTGCGCGGTGCTCCAGTTGGAGGGGGTGAAGGTCAGGCTCGCCCCGCCCGTCACCGACAGACCGGAGTTGCCGCTCGCGCGGGCCGTCGTCACCGTCACGTTCGACGAGGGCTGCGACGACAGCTTCACCGCGTACGTTCCCGACTTGCCCTGCTGGACGCCCAGTTGGGTCGGAGAGGCGACCACGGCCGGGCCGGAGGCGACGGTGATGCCGACCGGCGTCGACTCGGCGGAGGCGCCGAGGCTGTCGTACGCCTTCGCCACCAGGGAGTGGCTGCCCACCGCGAGCCCGGAGGCCGACAGGGTGTACGGCGCGCTGGTGTCCGTGCCCAGCAGGGTCGTGTCGTCGTAGAACTCGACCTTGCTGATCGTCGCGTTGTCCGCGGCCGCCGCGGTGGCCGCCAGCGGCACGGCGGTGCCCTGCGTGTAGACCGCGCCGGCCGAGGGGCTGGTCAGCACGGTGACCGGCGGCTGGTGCGCGCCGGCGCAGGTGGTGCCGTTGATCGCGAAGTTCGTGGGAGCGGTGTTGGTGCCGCTGTAGGTGAACTGCGCGCCGGTGGAGACGGCCGCGTTCGCGGCGATCTTCCCGTTGTAGCCCGCGTCCCGCACGGTGATCGCGGAACCGGACTGCGACCATGTGCCGTTCCAGCCGTTGCTCAGCTTCTGGTTGCCCGAGTAGCTGTAGGTCAGCGTCCAGCCGTCGATGGTGTCCGTGCCGCGGTTGGTGATCGTCAGGTCCGCGGTGAAGCCGGAGCCCCAGTCGTTCGTCTTGTAGTCGACACTGCACTGAAGTGCCGCCGCGTGGGCGGGAGTCGTGCCGGTGCCGAGCATGGTGAGCGGAAGGGCGAGGGCCGCCATGGCAGCGGTCCACAGCCGCCGCGTCCCGCGGCGTCTGCGTCTTGGATGCATGGTGCTGGTTCCTCCTTGCGGCTCGAGCGAAGGTGGGGGAGGAGCAACAAGCCTTGAACCAGTGGGAGCGCTCCCATAGTGGGGACGGGGGTGGGGGCGGTCAAGGTGCTTGAAGAGTCGAAATGATTCGACCGCCTTTCAGCTGAGGGAAAGTCAGGAAACTTCGCGACCCCCCTGTCCATCGCTGTCACTTGGCGCTAGCTTCGTTGGCACCAGTGGGAGCGGTTCCATCAGTCGACGCGTCCGTCACGACGCGCCTGAGCTGCAAGGAGTCGCTCATGCGACACCCCCCGCGTTCAGTGCTTTCAGCCGCTGCCGGCGTGGTCGCTCTTGTCGGGAGCATGGCTATTCCGGTGGTGACGGCGCAGGGAGCCACGCCCGCCTGCTCGGTGGAGTACTCGGTCACCGGCCAGTGGGACACCGGCTTCCAGGGTGCCGTGACGTTCACGAACAACACGGCCGCTCTGAGCAGCTGGAGCCTGAGCTTCGATCTCGCCGACGGCCAGGAGGTCACCCAGGGCTGGAACGCCAAGTGGTCCCAGTCCGGCACGACGGTGACCGCCGCCAACGAGAGCTGGAACGGCACATCGGCCGCCGGCGCGAGCGTCAGCGTCGGGTTCCTCGCCTCCCGGCCGGCCTCGGGGAGCAACGCCGCACCGACGTCGTTCAAGCTGAACGGCACCCAGTGCAACGTCGATCCGGAGCCGTCACCCACCCCGACGGAACCCCCGACAAAGCCCCCGGCGGAGGGCACGGCACCCGCGCTGCAGGTCTCGGGCAACAGGCTCGTGGACGCCTCGGGCGCCACGCGCCGGCTGCTCGGCGTGAACCGCTCCGGCGGCGAGTTCATGTGCGTCCAGGGCCGTGGCATCTGGGACGGTCCGGTCGACGACGCGGCGATCAAGGCGATCGCCGACTGGAAGGTGAACGCGGTCCGCATCCCGCTCAACGAGGAGTGCTGGCTGGGGCTTTCCGACATCAAGTCCGAGTACGGCGGCGCCGCATACATCAACGCCGTCAAGGACCTGGTGGCCCGGGTCGAGGCGCACGGCATGACCCCGATCGTCGAACTGCACTGGACCTACGGCCAGTACACCGGCAACTCCGCCGGCTGCTCCGACGTCCACGCCACCTGCCAGAAGCCGATGCCGGACGCGCAGTACACGCCGTCCTTCTGGACCTCGGTGGCCAACACCTTCAAGGGCGACCGGGCCGTCGCATTCGACCTGTTCAACGAGCCCTACCCGGACCGCGCCACCTCCACGACCACCCAGGCGTGGCAGTGCTGGCGGGACGGCGGCACCTGCCCCGGCATCGGGTACCAGGTCGCCGGCATGCAGGACCTTATCGACGCGGTGCGCGCCACCGGCGCCAGGAACGTCGTCCTCGCGGGCGGCCTGGCCTACTCGAACGACCTGAGCCAGTGGCTGACGTACCGGCCCAGTGACCCGGCGGGCAACCTCGTCGCCGCCTACCACGGGTACAACTTCAACTCCTGCGCGAGCGAGAGCTGCTGGAACTCCACCCTCGCCCCCGTCGCGGCCCAAGTGCCGTTGGTGGCAGGGGAGATCGGCGAGAACACCTGCTCGCACGGGTTCGTCGACCGGGTCATGAAGTGGTTCGACGACCACAGCCTGTCCTACCTGGGCTGGACCTGGAACACCTGGGACTGCTCCTCCGGTCCCTCGCTCATCTCCCAATACGACGGAACCCCCACGTCGTACGGCATCGGGCTGCGCGACCACCTGCGCGCGGTCAACCCGTAACCCCCGTATCGGAGAGGGAAACCCGCACTCATGAGTCGTACCAGAACAGCGATACTCGCCGCCCTGGCGCTGGTCGCCGGGACCGCCGGGACCGCGACGGCCGTCGTCCCCGGGGACATCGGACTCCAGTCCGTCCCCTGCACCGTCGACTACAAGGTGCAGAACCAGTGGGACACCGGCTTCACCGCCGCCGTGACCGTCACCAACAACAGCGCCGCCAAGAGCAGTTGGTCGCTGAAGTGGTCGTACGCCGGCAACCAGAAGGTCACCAGCTACTGGAACGCCAAGGTCAGCCAGAGCGGTACCGCCGTCACCGCCGCCAACGAGACCTACAACGGCACGCTGGCCACCGGCGGTTCGGTCAGCTTCGGGCTCAACGGCTCCTACAGCGGCACCAACGCGCTGCCGACGACCTTCACCCTCGACGGTGTGACCTGCAACGTCGACGACGGAAGCGGCGGCGGCACGGGCGGCGGGACCGGCGGAGGTACGGGCGGTGGGACCGGTGGCGGCACCGGCGGTGGAACGGGCGGCGGTGGCACCGGCAGCCGTGTCGACAACCCCTACGCCGGGGCCAAGGTATACGTGAACCCCGAGTGGTCCACGAAGGCGGCCGCCGAACCGGGCGGCAGCCGCGTCTCCAACCAGCCCACCGGCGTCTGGCTCGACCGCATCGCCGCCATCAACGGCGTGAACGGCGGCATGGGCCTGCGCGACCACCTCGACGCGGCCCTCCAGCAGAAGGGCAGCGGCGAGGAAGTCGTCCAGCTGGTCGTCTACGACCTCCCCGGACGTGACTGCTCGGCCCTCGCCTCCAACGGCGAACTCGGCCCGACCGAGATCGACAAGTACAAGACGCAGTTCATCGACCCGATCGCGGCGATCCTGTCGGACGCCAAGTACGCCTCCCTGCGCATCGTCACCACGATCGAGATCGACTCGCTGCCCAACCTGGTCACCAACACCGGCAGCCGCGCCACCGCCACCCCGAACTGCGACACCATGCTCGCCAACGGCAACTACGTGAAGGGCGTGGGCTACGCGCTGGCCAAGCTCGGCGCGATCCCGAACGTCTACAACTACCTCGACGCCGGCCACCACGGCTGGCTCGGCTGGGACGACAACTTCGCCCCGTCCGCCAACATCATGAAGCAGGCCGCGACCAGCGAGGGCGCGACCGTCGACGACGTCCAGGGCTTCATCACCAACACGGCCAACTACAGCGCCCTGAAGGAGAACAACTTCACCATCGACGACACGGTGAACGGCACCACCGTGCGCCAGTCGAAGTGGGTGGACTGGAACCGGTACGTCGACGAGCTGTCGTTCGCCCAGGCGTTCCGCAACGAACTGGTCTCCGTCGGCTTCAACTCGAACATCGGCATGCTGATCGACACCTCCAGGAACGGCTGGGGCGGCTCCGCGCGTCCCACCGGTCCCGGCGCGAAGACCAGCGTGGACACCTACGTCGACGGCGGCCGCTACGACCGCCGCATCCACGTCGGCAACTGGTGCAACCAGTCCGGCGCCGGTCTCGGCGAGCGTCCGCAGGCCAGCCCGGCCAGCGGGATCGACGCCTACGTGTGGATGAAGCCTCCGGGTGAGTCGGACGGCTCCAGCACCGCCATCGCCAACGACGAGGGCAAGGGCTTCGACCGGATGTGCGACCCGACGTACACGGGCAACGCGCGCAACGGCAACAACCTGTCGGGTGCCCTGCCGAACGCTCCGCTGTCGGGGCACTGGTTCTCGGCGCAGTTCCAGCAGCTGATGCAGAACGCGTACCCGCCTTTGTAGACCGGCACGGCTGCGCTGCGTGGGGACCTGCGGGCCACCTGTGGCTGGTCGCGCCCACGCGGCGGTAGCCGCACATCAGACACAGCCCCGCGCCCCTCAAAGACCGGTCCGCCGGGGTCAGGCTCTCTGGGCCAGGCCTCGGCGGATCGCGTACTCCACCGCGGAGTGGTCGCCGTCCGGGCGGTCCAGTTCGCAGGGCACCGCCGGCATCAGCGGGGGCTGGGCCATGAAGCGGGGGCGGGTGCCGTGGTGGGGCTGGGCGGCGTGGACCAGGAAGGGGTGGCACAGGTAGACGTCGCCGGGGCTGCCGGTGGCGTACGCGAGCGGGCGGTCGGCGGTGGCCTCGACCAGCTTCGGCGCGATCTCGAGACCCGAGACGCCCTTCTCGCCGTACGGCTCCAGCAGCGGCGGTACGTCGAGGTGGGAGCCGACACGGATACGGGTGGGGGCGTCCGCCTCCGTGACCTCGCTGAACAGGAACAGCATCAGCAGGGCGCGGTCCCTGGAGCGGAGGTTGGTGAAATACCAGCTCTCCCCCTCGGGGAGGTAGCTGCCCTCGATGTGCCAGCCCGCGTCGTCCGGCTCCCGCTCGTGCGGGAACCGCAGCGGGAAGGTGCCCAGCGAGTAGCGGGGCAGCCACCGGCCCTCGCCCACCAGCAGGTCGAACGCCTCATGCAGCTCGGGGGAGTTGGCGGCCGCGGCGAACGGCCCCTGGGCCATGTCGCCCACCCGCACCACCGGGTCCTTCCAGGTGGCCGGGTCCTCGGGGTCGTACCCCGTCTCCCGCCACAGCAGCCGTGCGCAGTCCTCGGCCACCCTGGGCGGGAACGCCCCCTCGACTTTCACGAAACCGTCCGCGAGGAAGCGCTCGACCAGCCTGTCGTCCATCGGGCCATCCTGGGAGACGGGGCGCCCCGACCGCACCCGGTTTTTTGCCGCCCCGGCAACAGAAGTGGCCCCCGCCCGGTGCGTCGGAGCACGCTGGCGGCATCGCGGACGAGAGGCTGACGAGCATGGCGCACGAGCACCACCACGGACACGGTCACCACCAAGAGGGCCACCGGCACGCGCACGGTGACGGCACCGACATCGACTGGGCCGAGATGGCCCCGCACCTGGAGGCGCAGGCGGAACTGTTCACGCCCCTGTACGAGCGCGCCCTGAACTGGCTCGGCAGAGAGGTGACCGAGCCGGGGCTGATCGTTGACGCGGGCAGCGGCCCCGGGGTCGTCACCTGCCTGTTCGCCGAGACCTTCCCGGGCGCCCGCGTCATGGCCGTCGACGGCTCCGCACCGCTGTTGGAGCGGGCCCGGAAGCGGGCCGAGCGACAGGGCCACGCCGACCGGTTCGACACCCTGGCCGGTGAACTGCCGCAGGTGCTGGGGGAGTTGGACTATCCGGCCGATCTGCTGTGGGCGGGCCGCAGCCTGCACCACCTCGGCGACCAACGGGCCGCCCTCGCCGCGTTCGCGCAGCGGCTGGCGCCCGGCGGGACGCTGGCGATCATGGAGGGCGGTCTGCCGGCCCGGTTCCTGCCGCGCGACCTCGGCTTCGGCCGCCCCGGGCTGCAGGCGCGCCTGGACGTGCTGGAAGCGGAGTGGTTCGCGCGGATGCGGGCCGACCTGCCCGGCTCTGTCGACGAGGTGGAGGACTGGCAGGCGCTGCTGAGCGGCGCGGGGCTGACCCACGCCCGTACGCGCACCTTCCTCCTCGACCTGCCCGCGCCCGCCTCCGACCGGGCCCGTGCCTACGTCGCCGACACCCTGAGCCGGTTCCGGGAGTCCTTCGGCGACCGCCTCGACGCCGACGACCGCACCACCCTGGACCGCCTCCTGGACCCCGACGACAAGGCGGGCGTGCACCACCGTCCGGACGTGTTCGTCCTGGCGGCGCACACCGTGAACACGGCGGTACGCACCGGCTGAGTCCCGGCCCCGGCGGTGCGGATTCCCTGGGTCCCGGCACCGGCGGTGCGGAGCGGCCCCGGCCCACCGGCCGGCGGACAGCCCGACCGGCCCCGCGCGAAGGCCGGTCGGGCTGTCCGGCCGGGGTCAGTTGTTCTGCAGGAACTGCTTGGCCAGCTTGTCCCCCAGGGTGACGGCCGCGCTGTGGCTCTCGATGGGGGACACCTGGGAGTTCTTGAACAGGATGTAGGTGACGCCGGAGTCGGCGCCGCCGGTCTCGGGGTCCGGGTCGATCCCGAGCGCGTTCGCGGTGGCGTACGAGGCCTCACCGATGATCTTGGTGGGGCCGGTGTCGCCGACGACGGCGTACTCGACCTTGTTGTTGTAGATCACGGCGACCACGCCGCCGCCCTTGATGCCGGCGCTGGAGTATTTCCAGATGCTGCTGGAGCTGGGCACGACGACGTACGGCAGCGAGTCCGCGCGCAGCGGCCGCCCGTCGGACTGGTGGAAGGCCGTGTCGTCCTGGTACCAGGGGTCGGTGCTCTCGCTGCACTTCGACGTGCGCTGTCCGTCGCAGTCGATGTCCATGTCGGCCTTCCAGAACACGGCGCCGTTCTTGCCGCACACCGGGACGGTGGCCGAGGTCTCGTCGTCGGTCTTGTACTTGCCGTTCGAGATCTGCGAGCAGGAGGTCACCTTGGCGAGCAGGTCGGCCGCGCTGACCGAGCCCTCCTGAGTGGTGGCCGGACGGGCGGTGCCGGAGGCGTTCGCGGGGAGGACTCCGGCGGCGAGCAGGGCGGCTCCGGAGGCCGCGGCGAGGGTCAGTGTTCGTAGACGCACTGTGGGGGACCCTTCTGTTAGGAAAGTTTCCTTACCGGGTGGCGTACAAGGTCGCGCGCTTTACGTGCTCCCGTCAACCCCCTTGGTCCGGACTTCTGTTCGCCGCCCTGATTGCACTGCTCTGCGCCCAGGACAAGACTGGATGGAATGAGCATTCCGGAAATTCGCCCTACTTCTGGGAGGCGAGGCTCATGTTCGTGCGCACTGTGTATGCCACCGGAGATCCCGCGAAGGTGGACACCGCCATCAGGGCGTTGAACGCGCAGGGCCGGGACCTGCTGCAGGAGCGCCCCGGATACCGAGGGGCCGGCATCTTCGTCGACCGGGAGCTCGGCAAACTGCTGGCCGTCAGCTGGTGGGACTCCGAGGAGGCCAGGCGTAACAGCGACGAGGTCATGCGGGAGCGGCGCCCGTCGCTGATGGAGCCGTTCGCGGCGACGATCGCGGTGGACAACTACGAGGTGGCCGTCTACCACCCGGCCGGCAGGCCGGTGTCCGGCGGCGGACTGCGCATCACGCGGCTGGAGTTCGACCCCGCCGACGCGGATCTGCTGGCCGAGACCTTCCGGGCCTCGGTGGCCCCCCGGCTGGAGACGCTGCCGGGCTTCACCGGGACGTCCCTGCACATCGACCGGGCGCGTGGCCGCGGCCTGGTCGGCGCCCTGTTCGCGGACCGCGAGTCGCTGGCGGCGTCGCGCTCGTCGCAGGCGTCCGTCCGGCAGGAGGGGGCGGCCAAGGCACATGTCACCGTGGTCGCACTGGAGGAGTTCGAGATCGTCCACGCGGAGGTGTGGGGCGGCAACTGACCCTTCGCGCAAGCCGGCCGGGACGCGGACCGGCCCCGCACACGAAGGCCCCCGCCGCACGGCGGGGGCCTTCGCGCGGGACCTGACGCGTTCTCAGGCCATGTTGTTCTCAGGCCATGTTGAAGGTGGACGGGTCCGGGCCCAGGCGCCGGTCCTCGTTCAGCGCGCTGATCGCGGCCAGGTCCTCGGTGTCCAGGCTGAAGTCGAACACCTCGATGTTCTCCTTGATCCGGGACGGCGTCACGGACTTGGGGATCACCACGTTGCCCAGCTGCAGGTGCCAGCGCAGCACGACCTGCGCCGGGGTGCGGCCGTGCTTCTGGGCGATGGCGACGAGCGCCGGGACCTCCAGCAGGCCCTTGCCCGAACCGAGCGGCGACCAGGCCTCGGTGGCGATGCCCTGCTCCTTGTGGAACTCGCGCGCCGCGAGCTGCTGCAGATGCGGGTGCAGCTCGATCTGGTCCACCGCAGGGATGACGGACGTCTCGTCGATGAGCCGGCGCAGGTGCTCCGGCTCGAAGTTGGACACGCCGATCGCGCGGACGCGGCCGTCGGCGAGCAGCTTCTCGAACGCCTTGTACGTGTCCACGTACTTGTCGCGGGCCGGGGTCGGCCAGTGGATGAGGTAGAGGTCGACGTACTCCAGGCCCAGCTTCCGCAGCGAGACGTCGAACGCGGCGAGCGTCGCGTCGTATCCGTGCTCGCTGTTCCAGAGCTTGGTGGTGACGAAGATGTCCTCGCGCGGGACGCCGGAGGCGGCGATCGCCTTGCCGGTGCCCTCTTCGTTGCCGTAGATCGCCGCTGTGTCGATGCTGCGGTACCCGGCCTCCAACGCGGTGGCGACCGCCCGCTCCGCCTCGTCGTCCGGCACCTGCCAGACGCCGAAGCCCAGCTGGGGCATCTCGACGCCGTTGTTGAGGATGATCGGGGGGACCTTGCTGCTCACGAGCTCTTGATCCTTACGGTTGTCTGTCAGGTCGTACTCCTATCGTCAACGATCACGGGCCGTGATGCATTCCTGACCGGGAAATCCATCGCGGCGCCCGTGCGTGACGTCACCTTGAAGGTGCCCTGACGACGCGGACCCAGACCTACGACAGGCCCTAAGCGCGGTACAGCGCCTCGACTTCGTTGGCGTAGGCGTTCTCGATCGCCTTGCGCTTCAGCTTCAGCGACGGGGTCAGCAGGCCGTGTTCCTCGGTGAACGGCTGCGCCAGTATCCGGAACGTGCGGATCGACTCGGCCTGCGAGACGAGCGTGTTCGCGGCGACCACCGCGCGCCGCACCTCCGTCTCCAGGTCGGCGTCGCGCACCAGCTCGGCCGGGGACAGCCGCGGCTTGCCGCGCATGGTCAGCCAGTGCTCGACGGCCTCGTGGTCGAGGGTGACCAGCGCGGCGATGTAGGGGCGGTCGTTGCCGACGACGATGCACTGGTTGACCAGCGGATGGTCCCGGACCCGCTCCTCCAGCACCCCCGGGGAGACGCTCTTGCCGCCGGAGGTGACGAGGATCTCCTTCTTGCGGCCGGTGATGGTGAGGTAGCCGTCCTCGTCCAGGGAGCCCAGGTCACCGGTGGCGAGCCAGCCGTCGTGCAGGGTCTCGTCGGTGGCTTTCTGGTTGTTGAGGTAGCCCTGGAAGATGTTCGGGCCGTGCAGCCAGATCTCCCCGTCGTCCGCGATGTGCACGGTGACGCCCGGGACGGGCCGGCCGACCGTGCCGTAGCGCGTGCGTTCGGGCGGGTTGGCGGTCGCGGCGGCCGTCGACTCGGTCAGGCCGTAGCCCTCGTAGATCTGCACGCCCGCGCCCGCGAAGAACAGGCCCAGCCGGCGGTCCATCCCGGAGCCGCCGGACATGGCGTTGCGGATCCGGCCGCCCATCGCCGCGCGCACTTTGGAGTAGACGAGCTTGTCGAACAGCTGGTGCTGCATGCGCAGACCGGCCGACGGGCCGGGGCCGATGCCCCAGGCCTTCGCCTCGACGGCGTCGGCGTACTTCACGGCGATCTCGACGGCCTTCTCGAACGGCCCGGCCTTGCCCTCCTTCTCGGCCTTGCGGCGGGAGGCGTTGAAGACCTTCTCGAAGATGTACGGCACCGCGAGAATGAACGTCGGCTTGAACGCCTGCAGGTCCGGCAGCAGGGCGGCGGCGTGCAGCTGCGGCTGGTGGCCGAAGCGCACCCCGCGGCGGATCGCGGCGACCTCCACCATGCGCCCGAAGACGTGCGCGAGCGGCAGGAACAGCAGGGTCGCCGCCTCGTCGCCCTTCTTGGAGTGGAAGACCGACTCCCAGCGGTCGGCGACCGTGTCCGCCTCCCACATGAAACTGCTGTGGGTGATCACACAGCCCTTGGGGCGGCCCGTGGTGCCCGAGGTGTAGATGATCGTCGCGGTCGACGCCGGGGTGACGGCCTGCCGGTGGCGGTGCACCACGTCGTCGTCGAGGTGCGCGCCCGCGTCGTAGAGCTCCTGCACGGCGCCGAGGTCGAGCTGCCACAGCTGGTGCAGCTGCGGCAGCCGGTCGATGACGCTGGCGATCGTCATGGCGTGGTCCTCGTGCTCCACGATCGCCGCCGAGCACTCGGAGTCGTACAGCATCCAGAAGCACTGCTCCGCCGAGGACGTCGGATAGATGGGCACCACCTGGGCGCCGATCGTCCACAGCGCGAAGTCGAACAGGGTCCACTCGTAGCGGGTGCGGGACATGATCGCGACCCGGTCGCCGAACCGGATGCCCCGGGCGAGCAGCCCCTTGGCGAGGGCCAGGACTTCGTCCCGGAACTCCGCCGCCGTCACATCGCGCCATCGGCCCTCGTCGTCCTTGCGGCCGAGGGAGATGTGCAGCGGGTCCTCCAGGGCGCGCTCGAAGACGACGTCGGCCAGGCCGCCCACCGTCGGCGGCAGCGTCAACGGCGGGCTGGTGAACTCGCGCAAACCCACTCCCCGCTCCCTGTTCGAGACTTCGCAAGCGCCGTGAAAGCTACCCCACCCGGAGACGGGGCGGGAGGGGCGCCGAATCGGAACAACCCTCACGTACACCCCGCCCAGCGGGCGGAAAATGCGCTCACATCAGGAAGGGTCGGACAGAAAACTGACGGTTGAGTAAGTTTCGGTCCCGTAATCTCCACGGAATCTGTACGAGCCGGCTACCGCCCTTGACCGCAGGTCAACGGCCTCCTGCCGACGGTGCGCCCGTCGTCTCTGTCAGCGTCTCACGGCCCGGTTTCGTCACAGTGCCCCCGGTCGCACGCGGCGCCCGGACCAGGGCGACCACCAGCGCCCCGGCGACCATGGCGGTCACCCCCGCGGCCCCGGCGGCGGTGTTCAGGCCCGCGGCGAACGCCGTGCGCAGCGCGTGCTCGGAGAACGCGCCGCGCAGCGCCCCCGCCCCGCCGCCCGCGAGCGCGTGGGCCGGGCCGTGCGGCAGCGTGTCCTGCATCCGCGAGGTCAGCGTGGTCCCGTAGACGGCGATGCCGAGCGCCAGGCCGAGCTGGCGGAAGGTGTTGACCGCGCCGCCCGCCATCCCGTGCCGGTCCTGCGGCACGGTGGCCAGCGCGGCGCCCGCCAGCCCCGGTGCCACCAGGCCCGTACCGACACCCACCAGTACCAGCCCCGGCACCAGCGCGGACGCCGTCGACCCCGCGTCCAGCGAGGTCATGCAGAACTGCCCCGAACCGATCAGCAGCAGCCCGCCCCCGACGGTGATCCGGGCCGGCACCCCGTGCAGCAGCCGCCCACCGGCCGCCGCCACCACGAACGACGACAGCGACAGCCACAGGAAGACCAGGCCGCCGCGCACCGGGCTCATCCCGAGCAGCGACTGCAGCCAGATCGAGTCGTAGGCCATCAGGCCGAACGCGGCGGCGTTGAAGGCGAGCGCGCCGGCCATCACCCCCGAGAACGCGGGCTTCGCGAACAGCCGCAGGTCCAGCATCGGGTCGGTGCCGCGCCGCTCGGCGACGACGAAACAGGCCAGCGCCACGACGGCCGCCGCGAACGCCAGCACGGTGCCCGTCTCGCCCCAGCCGTGCTGCCCGGCCCGCACCGCGCCGTACGTCAGCGCGCCCGCGAACGCGGCGAACGTCACCGTGCCCGCCCAGTCCACGCGGCGCTCGCGCGAACCGTGCGACTCCGGTACGACCCTCAGGACCAGCCACACCGAGGCCACGCTCACCGGCAGGTTGACGAAGAAGATCCACCGCCAGCCCGGCCCGTCCGTCAGCAGTCCGCCGACCACCGGTCCCACCGCGGCCGCGGCGCCGCTGACCGCGCCCCACACACCGAGCGCCGCCGAGCGCTGCCTGCCCCGGTACACCGAGCTGAGCAGCGGCAGGGTGGTCGCCAGCATCGCCGCCGCGCCCAGGCCCTGCAGGCCGCGCGCCGCGACCAGCGTCCCCGGCCCGCCCGCGACGCCGCACAGCAGCGACGCCGTCGCGAACACCACGACGCCCGTGACGTGCACCCGCCGACGGCCCAGGATGTCGGCCGCGGCGCCCACCCCGAGCAGCAGCGCGGCCAGCGCGAGCGCGTAGCCGTCCATCACCCACTGCAGGTCGCTCAGTGAGGCGTGCAGCGAGCCCGCCATGTCCGGCAGTGCGACCACCGCGATGGTCACGTCCAGCAACAGCATGAACGTGCCCAGGCAGACGGCCGTGAGCGGCCCCCAAGTACGCATGTCCTCAACTCCTCGTGCGATGGCTGCGTCTGTCTCCGTACGATGGGACGCTCCGGCCGATCGTGGCGGCCATGGGCCTCCGGGCGCCGGAATCCGACATCAGGGGGCTCTATGGAGACGAATATCCACGCACTGCCGACGTCCGGTTTCGACGAGCTCGACGTGCGCCTGCTGACGGCCCTGGAGATCGACGGCCGGGCTCCCTTCAGCAAGGTCGCCTCGGTGCTCGGCGTCTCCGACCAGACCGTCGCCCGCCGCTACCGGCGGCTGTGCGCCGAGGCCGGGCTGCGGGTCGTGGTGATGCCGGACGCGCACCGGCTGGGGCGGGACCAGTGGATGCTGCGGGTGCGCTGCGCGCCCGACAGCGCCCCCGCCATCGGGGAGGCGCTCGCGAAGCGCCCCGACACCTCCTGGGTCGGACTCGCCTCGGGTGGCACCGAGGTCCTGTGCCTGACCCGCCCGCGCAGTTCGAGCGACCACGACGACCTGCTGCTCGGCAAGCTCCCGCGCACCCCCAGCGTGGTGGAGATCCGCGCCCACCAGCTGCTGCACCGCTTCTACGGCGGCGCCCAGGGCTGGATCAGCAAGCTCGGCGCCCTCACCGCCGAGGAGACCGAGGCGCTGCGCCCGCCCGGCGGCCCGGTCCCGGGACCCGCCCGCCTCACCGCCGAGGACGAGCCCCTGCTGGCCGCCCTGGAACGCGACGGCCGCGCCACCTACCCCGAACTGCAGCGCGCCACCGGCCTGTCCGAGTCCGCGGTCAAGCGCCGCCTCGCCGCGCTGCGCGCCTCGGGGGCGGTGTACGTCGACTCGGAGTGCGACTCGGCCGCGGTCGGCCACCCGGTGGTCGCCCTCCTGTGGATCACCGCGGCCCCGGCCGCCCTGCACTCGGTCGGCGAAGCCCTGGCCGGCCACCGTCCGATCGCCCACGCCTCCGCGACGGCCGGCCCCTGCAACATCGTCGCGACCGCCCTGGCGGAGAGCACCGCCGCCCTGTACGCCTACCTCAGCGGCCCCCTCGGCCACCTGGACGGCATCCAGCACGTGGAGACGACCGTATTCCTACGCCGCATCAAACAGCTCACGTATCCGCTACCGGTGCGGTGACCGGGGTCCGGGCGGGGGCACGAGTGGGGGTGCGGGCAGCCGCGGGGGGCTTGAGGGTGCCGGTCGTCGGGTGGGCCGGCCGATCCCCTGCCCGCTCGCCGGCCGCGGCCGACGGCTGGGGGCGGTCAGCCGCCCCGGCTTGAGGGGCCGGTCGTGGGTTGAGGGCCTACTTCGCCTCTGCCCGCTCGCTGACCGGGGTCCGTAGGTGGGGGCGGTCGGTCGACGGGGCCTGACGGGGCCGGTCGTGGGTTGAGGGCCTACCTCGCCTCTGCCCGCTCGCTGGCCGGGGTCCGTAGGTGGGGGCGGTCGGTCGACGGGGCCTGACGGGGCCGGTCGTGGGGCGGGGCCTGCCTTGCGGCTGCTCACTTCCTGACCGGGGTCCGAAGAGGTGGCGGTCTCGCTAGCCGGCGTCTGCAAGGCGGTCCAGCGGGGGTGCGGTCGGCGGGTCGGGGCTTGGGCTGGCCGTCGGGTGGGGCCCACCTCGCCCCTGCCCGCTCGCTGACCGGGGTCCGTAGGTGGGGGCGGTCGGTCGACGGGGCCTGACGGGGGCGGTTGTGGGGCGGGGCCTGCCTTGCGGCTGCCCACTTCCTGGCCGGGGTCCGAAGAGGGGGCGGTCTCGCTAGCTGGCGTCTGCACGGCGGCTCCAGCGGCGGTGCAGGCGGTCGCCGGCTGCCAGGATCGCTGCCGCCAGGGCGTCGGCCGCGCTCTGGGCGGAGGCCCGGCGCCGGCCGTGGACCAGTACGAAGTCGACCTTCCCCAGTTCCGGCAGTCCCGCCCGCTCCGGTACCCGCGTCAGGCCCGGTGGGACGAGGCCGCGGGAGTGGGCCATCACGCCGAGCCCCGCCCGGGCCGCGGCGATCAGTCCGTTCAGGCTGCCGCTGGTGCAGGCGATGCGCCACTGACGGCCCTGCCGCTCCAGGGCCTCCAGGGCGAGGGCGCGGGTGATGCCCGGCGGCGGGAAGACGATCAGCGGAACCGGCCGGTCCGGGTCCAGGCGCAGCCGCTCCGCGCCGATCCAGACCAGTTCGTCGTGCCAGACCAGTTCCCCGCGCGGATCCTCCGGGCGGCGCTTCGCCAGCACCAGATCCAGCTTCCCGGCCTGCAGCTGTTCGTGCAGGGTGCCCGAAAGCTCGACCGTCAGCTCCAGGTCCACCTCGGGATGGTCGTGGCGGAAGCCCTCAAGGATCTCCGGCAGCCTGGTCAGCACGAAGTCCTCCGAGGCGCCGAAGCGGAGCCGGCCGCGCAGCCGCGTGCCGGCGAAGAACGCCGTCGCCTGCTCGTGCACCTCCAGGATCCGGCGCGCGAAGCCCAGCATCGCCTCGCCGTCCTCGGTCAGCTCCACGGAGTGCGTGTCCCGGGAGAACAGCCGGCGGCCGGTGACGTCCTCCAGGCGCCGCACGTGCTGGCTGACGGTGGACTGCCGCAGCCCGAGCCGCCGGGCGGCCTGCGTGAAGCTCAGCGTCTGCGAGACGGCAAGGAAGGTACGCAGGTGGGAGGGCTCGTACATAAGGGCCACGGTAGCTGGTCATCATGAACGGCGATGACAGTCAGAGCGGTATGACGGATTCCCGATCGCTCCGCGGAGGAGGACGATGGAGCAGGGGACTCCGTGCCTCCCACAGACCCCCTCCCCCGAGACCTCCCGACCCAGCGACAAGCAAGTGGAGCACCGTGAAACGCCTGCGATGGCCGAGCTGGATGCCGATCGACCCGTACATCCTGCTGCTGCTCGGGACGGTGGGCCTGGCGGCCCTGTTCCCGGCGCGCGGGACGGGGGCCGACGTGGCCTCGGGCGCCTCCACGGCGGCGATCGCCTTCCTCTTCTTCCTGTACGGCGCCCGGCTGTCCACGCGCGAGGCACTGGACGGGCTGCGGCACTGGCGGCTGCACGGCACCGTCCTCGCCTGCACGTTCGTGGTCTTCCCGTTGCTGGGCCTGGCCGCCCGGGGCCTCGTCCCGGTCTTCCTGACGCAGCCGCTCTACCAGGGCCTGCTCTTCCTCACCCTCGTCCCGTCCACCATCCAGTCGTCGATCGCCTTCACGTCGATCGCCCGCGGCAACGTGCCCGCCGCGATCTGCGCGGGCTCCTTCTCCTCCCTCGTCGGCATCGTCGTCACCCCGCTGCTGGCGGCCGCCCTCCTCGGCAACAGCGGCGGCGGCTTCAGCGCCGACTCGCTCGTCAAGATCGTGCTGCAGCTGCTGGTGCCGTTCCTCGCCGGGCAGGTGCTGCGCCGTTGGATCGGCGGCTTCGTCGCCCGGCACAAGAAGGTCCTCGGCCTGGTCGACCGCGGCTCGATCCTGCTGGTCGTCTACACCGCGTTCAGCGAGGGCATGGTCCAGGGCATCTGGCACCAGGTGAGCCCCGTCCGGCTGGGCGGCCTGCTGGTCGTGGAGGCGGTGCTGCTCGCCGTGATGCTCGCCCTGACCTGGTACGGCGCCAAGGCGCTGCGCTTCGACCGCGAGGACCGCATCGCGATCCAGTTCGCCGGGTCCAAGAAGTCCCTCGCCTCCGGACTGCCCATGGCGAGCGTCCTGTTCGGCGCCCACGCCTCGCTGGCCGTGCTGCCGCTGATGCTCTTCCACCAGATGCAGCTGATGGTGTGCGCGGTGATCGCCAAGCGCCGCTCGCGCGACCCGCTCGACGACGACGTCACCGGCTCCGGGCCAGCCGCACCGTCACGAAACGCGGTCGGTACAGGGCCACGTTCGCGTTGATGCCCGCCGAAGCGCCCGTCGTCTGCAGCCAGTTGACGTCGTAGCTGAGCACCAGCCGCCCCCCGGAGCCGCCGGACACGGCGGGGTGCGCCTGCGGGTTGTACGCGGCGACCTCGGCCGCCGGCAGCGAGGCGCCGAAGTTCCGCGTCGGGCCGTGCCACGGCCCGGTGGGGGAGCAGGCCCAGTACGAGGTCACGGTGGTCAGGCCGGCGCTCCCCGCGGCCATGGTGAACAGCACGTACGTGCCGTCCTCGCGCACCACGGAGAACGCGCTGCCCACCTTCGCCCCGCGCACCGCGGCGGCCCGCGTCCCCCACCCCGTGCCGTCCCAGTACCGCCAGGCCGACGGGTCCGCGAGCCGGCCCTCCGGCACGCGGGCCAGGTAGGCCGAGGACGACGGGTGGGAGGCCGCCTGCCGGTCGTCGCCGCCGAACACGTAGCTCCAGCCGCCCTTCTCGACCAGCGTCGTGCCGAACAGGACCCGGCGCGAGGGGTCGGCGACCAGGCTCTGGTCGAGCACCTTCACCACCGACTCCACCCGCAGGTCGGGCAGCGAGAGCGTGGCCACCTCGGTGGCGGTCGGCACGCCGTAGATCCACGGCGGCGCTCCGGCCGTTCGCACCCACAGCAGCACCCGGACGACCTGCTCGGACGAGCCGGGGGAGCGCGGTTCGACGCGGGCCGCGACGGGCCACCGCCACTGGCCGGGCGCCGGATCGGGGAACAGCGGCGCCGGAAGCGTGGCTCGCAGCCGGCCGTCGCGCATCACCACGGCCGAGTTGCGCACCAGCGGCGCGGAGGTGTCCCGCCAGGAGGCGGACTCGCCGACCGGGTTGGGCGGGGCGTGCACCTGGCCGAGATAGGTGTCGGAGAACAGCCACAGCACCCGGCCGTCCGGCAGCCGCACCGAGTGGGTGCCGTCGCCGCCGGTCCAGTCGTCGCCGCGGGCCGGGTCGTCACCGTAGCGGGTGAACTCGTCCGTGAGCCGGTCGTCCGCGGACCAGGAGGAGACCGTGTACGGCGCGCACCCGCCGCCCTGCCGTCCGCCGTGGTCCGGGAGGGCGGTGAGCAGCACGGCCGCGAGGACCAGCGTCAGCAGCAGGCCGATGCCGGTCCCCGTCCGCTGTCGTGCTCGTACGTCGTCGGGCACCCACGGGACGTTAGTGGTTGTCGCGCACGTGGTCCATGGGCAGCCACAGGACGGTGTCCTTCAAGGACGCGTCCCGCCCGGCGATCTCCTCGTCGCTCAGCGCCCGGTCCCACACATGGACGTCGTCGATGGCGCCGGTGAAGAAGGCGCGGCTGTCCATGCGCTGGCCGATGTGCACGCCGAAGGGGGAATTGCGGCTGACGGAGCCCGGCACGTCGGCGGTGCCGATGGACGTGCCGTCGATGAACAGCGTCAGCCGTCCGCCGCCGCGGCGCAGCGCCAGCCGGTGCCATTGGCCGTCGTTGTAGGCGCCGTTGGTGCGGACGGACACCGACCGCGGGGCCGCCGCCCCGTCGCGCACGGTGATCAGGCCCTGGAGGCGGTCGTTGGCGGGCTCCGCGCGCAGCCATACCTGCGGCTGCGCGGTGCCGATGCCGCCCATCCACAGCAGCGGCTGCTCGCCGGTGCCGGCGGTGTAGCGGAACCACAGGGCCGCGGTGAAGTCCTTCGTCCCGAGCGGCAGCCGGTCGCTGTAGGGCAGCCGTACGGCGTCGTCGGCGCCGTCGAACTCCAGCGCGCCGCCGAGGACGCCCTTCGTCTCCGCGGCTCCGCCGAGGACGGCCGCCGGGCGCGCGTGCCGGGCCAGGTCGGGGGTGGTCGGGTCGGGGCCGCGCCGTGGTCGCAGCCAGTCCTCGGTGAAGCGGGCGAAGCGGATCTCGTCGCGCGCGTCGACGGCCCCGCCCTCGTACAGCAGCCCCACGGTGTCCCGGTCGATCCGTGTGAGGTCGGAGTAGCCCGACCAGTCCGTCGTCACGACCGTGCCGCGGTCGACGCTGTCCCAGGTGCGGCCGCCGTCGTAGGAGGAGCGGATCATCATGGTCCGGCGCCGGTCCGGGTCGCCCGGGCAGGCCAGCAGGATGCGGTCGCCCAGGCGCAGCATCGAGCCCTGCACCTGGGGGGCGTAGAGGTCGGGCAGGTCGCGGAAGGGACCGGTGAAGCTGTCGCCGCCGTCCCGGCTGACGGCCTGGGTGCGGTGGCCGAGGTCGGTGCCGTCCTGCTCCCGCCCGCTGACCAGGACCGAGCCGTCGAGGCGCTCGGCGAGGGTGAGTTCGGACGGCTTCTGCCGGAAGGTGCCGCCGTCCGCGATCGGCCAGGAGTCGGTGGCACCGGCCCGCCAGTGGCCGCCGCCGTCGTCGCTGACGATGAGTGCCGCGTGATTGGCTGCCACCCGACTGCCGTTCCACGTCTCGGTGTTGACGCCGAGCACGAGCCGTCCCGCGTGCTTGCCGCGGGTGAGCTGGATGCCGTGCACGGGACCGGTGGCGTACCAGGAGTTCCAGTCGGCGGGCAGGATCTCGTCGCTCAGGTCGCGCGGCGCCGACCAGGTCAGGCCGTCGTCGTCGCTGTACTGCAGATGCGGGGTCCGGTCGCAGGGCACCGAGCAACTGGCGCTGTCCGTACGGCCCGTGTTGTACGTCTCGGCCAGCAGCACGCGGCCCGTCTCCCGGTCCACGACCGGCGCCGGGTTGCCGTGCGTGTCACCGCCGCCCGCGGTGACGACCCGCAGCGGACCCCAGGTGCGCCCCCCGTCCGTGGACCGCTTGAGCACGATGTCGATGTCCGCGGCGTCCCCGCAGTTCAGCCGCCGCCCCTCGGCGAACGCCAGCAGCGTCCCGGCGGTCGTCCGCACGACCGCCGGTATCCGGAAGCAGGCGTAACCGGGGTCCTGGGCGGCCTTGAACAGCACCTGCTGCTCGAACTCGGGCGCCCTCGAGGCAGCGTGGGCGGCGGGGGCCGGGAGCGCGGCGAGCGCGGCGGCCGCGACCAGCCCGACGCCGACGGCTCTCAGCCGGGTGCGAAGACGTGACGGCATGGTGCGCACCTGCCCTTCAGAGGTCTGTACGACCGGTTGTACGACCGGACATCCGGACATCCGACGTCCAATGTCCGTGTCACAGAGGCTAGTTGCGGTCTCCGAGGACCCACAAGAACCGTGCGGCCACTTGCTGTCAGGGCCGCAGGACCACCTTCCCCAGATTGCCGCGCGACTCGATCACCTCATGCGCCTTCGCGGCCTCCTCCAGCGCGAACTCCCCGTGCACGACGGGCTTCAGCGCGCCCTCCGCGAACAGCCGCCACAGCTCCAGCCGCCACCGCTCGTACACCTCCGGCTTCCCGCGCGCGATCCGCGCCATCTGGAAGCCGATCACCGACTTGGCGCCCACGAGCAGGTCGTACGCCTGGACGCTCCCGCCGCCCGAGCTGTACGCCACCAGCCGCCCGCCGGGGCTCAGTGCCGCGAGCGCCGTTCCGAGCAACTCGCCGCCCACCGCGTCGAGCGCGTAGTCGACGGGCTCGCCCCACCCCTCGTCGCCGTAGCAGATCACGTCGTCGGCGCCGAGGGAGCGCACGAAGTCCCCCTTCCCCGGACGGGACACGGCCCCGACGACCCGGCCCGCGCCCCGCGTCCGCGCCAGCTGCACGGCCAGATGGCCCACCCCGCTCGCCGCGCCCGTGAGCAGAGCGGCCTCGCCCGGCTCGGGCCGGGCCGCCTCCAGGGCCCCGAGCGCGACGAGACCGCTGCGGACCAGGGCGACGGCGTCGACGGCGGACGCGCCGTCCGGGACCGGCGAGGCCATCGCCTCCCCGAGCACCGCGAAGTCGGCGTACCCGTGCCCGAAGACGAGCCCGGTCACCCGGTCGCCGACCCGGAAGCGACCCACCCCCTCGCCGACGGCCACCACCTCCCCGGCGACCTCGCCGCCCAGCGGAACCGGCGCGGCGGCCTCGGTGACCTTGCGGACGACCGGAAGGGTGACGCCGACCGCCTCGCACCGGACGAGCAGCTCACCGGGGTCGGGCTCCGGAATCGCGACCTCTTCCAGGAACAGAGGGCCACCGGGGGACTCGTACCGAACGCGGCGCATCGCACCTCCAGAGACCGTCGGAACACCCGACGGCAATTCATTGGGAGCCCCAACGATAGCGAGAATCCATGGGGACTCCCAACGGTTTTCGGCCTAGGCTCCTGCCATGCCCGAAGCCCCGCTCGCCGCGATCCGCTCCCTGCCCAGCTGGCTGCTCGGCCGCGCCGCCGACCGGGGGCGCGCCCTGGTCGCCGAGGCGCTGGCCGCCGAGGGGCTGAAGATGTGGCACCACGTGGTGCTCTCCGCGGTCCGCGACCTCGCGCCCGTCGCCCAGGCCGACCTCGGCCGCGGCGTGCGGCTCGACCCGAAGGACCTGGTCGGCGTCCTCAACGACCTCCAGGGAGCCGGCCTGGTCGTCCGCGAACCGGACCCGAAGGACCGCCGCAAGAACGCCGTCTCCCTCACCGCGCCGGGCGCGCGGCTGCTGGAGCGCTGCGAGAAGGCGGCCCGGGCGGCCAACGACGAGCTGCTCGCGCCCCTCACGGCGGCGGAACGCGACCGGTTCCTGACCTTGTTGATCCGGATTTCCGGTACGGAGGGCTGACGGCGGATAACGTTCCGTCATGACCCCACCCCTCGCCCTCGACCCCGCGCGCAGCGCCCTCGTCCTCGTCGATCTGATGGACCGGATCGTCGCGCTGCCCCTGGAGCCCCGCAAAGGCACCGAAGTACTCTCCACCGCCCAGGAGTTGGCGACCGCTTTCCGCTCAGCCGGCGCGCCCGTCGTCCTCATTCGCGTCGAACGCCCCGGCGTCGCCGAACAGCCACCCGGCAGCGGTCTGGTCGCGGGCCTCGCCCAAGAGGGCGATCTGGAGGTCGTGAAGCGGACCATCGGCGGCTTCCAGGGCACCGGCCTGGACGACCTCCTGCGCGAACGCGGCATCCGCGCGCTCGTGTTCGCCGGAATCGCCACCAACCTGGGCGTCGAGTCCACCGCCCGCGCCGCCGGCGACCTCGGCTACGACCTGATCTTCGTCGAGGACGCCATGGCCGCCTTCACCTCCGCCGAGCACGAGGCCTCGGTACGCCTCGACTTCCCCCGCCTGGGCACGGTGGTGACGGCACCCCAGGTCCGCTTCGTCGCCGCCTGACCACAACGCAGGTACCTCTCCTGCCCTGACGGCAAGAGCCCACCCACGCCCACGCCACCCACGCGCCGGCCGCGAAGAGGGCCGCAGGGGGCGCGCCGGTGTCGAGAGCGTGAACGCGCGGAGGCGCGCAGCGCCGAGCACGATGGCGCTCTCGACACCGGCACACAGCGCCCCCGAAGGCGAACGCAGCAAACAAAGAGGACGGGACCCCGAAGGCGCAGGGGGCGCTCCCCGCCGGTCGGGGTCCCGCCGCCGTGCCGCGGGGAGGCGGTCACCCCTGGGCGGCCGCGGTCCGCAGGGCGATGCGGTCCTCGCCCGCGTACACGTTCATGGAGGTGCCGCGCAGGAAGCCCACTAGGGTCAGCCCGGTCTCGGTGGCCAGGTCCACGGCCAGCGAGGACGGTGCCGACACCGCGGCCAGGACCGGGATGCCGGCCATCACGGCCTTCTGCGCCAGCTCGAAGGAGGCCCGCCCGGAGACCAGCAGGATCGTCCGGGACAGGGGCAGGTCCCCGTTCTGCAGGGCGCGGCCGACCAGTTTGTCGACCGCGTTGTGCCGGCCCACGTCCTCTCGTACGTCCAGCAGCTCTCCGCCCTCGTTGAACAGCGCGGCCGCGTGCAGGCCCCCGGTCCGGTCGAAGACCCGCTGGGCCGCGCGCAGCCGGTCGGGGAGGCTCGCGAGCAGCTCGGGGTCGATCCGGACCGGGGGAGTGTCGGCGATCGGCCAGCGGGCCGTCGTCCGTACGGCGTCGAGGCTCGCCTTGCCGCACAGGCCGCAGGACGAGGTGGTGTAGACGTTCCGTTCGAGGGTGATGTCGGGGATCGCCACGCCCGGCGCGGTCCGCACGTCGACCACGTTGTACGTGTTGGAGCCGTCGACGGTGGCGCCCGCGCAGTAGACGATGTTCTGCAGGTCGTCCTGCTCGGCGAGTACGCCCTCGCTGACCAGGAATCCCGCGGCCAGCGCGAAGTCGTCGCCCGGGGTGCGCATGGTGATCGCGAGCGGCTTGCCGTTCAGCCGGATCTCCAGGGGCTCCTCGGCGACGAGTGTGTCCGGGCGGGACGAGACCGCCCCGTCGCGGATGCGGATGACCTTGCGTCGTTCCGTGACTCGTCCCATGTGTGCCTCAGTCCCGGTTCTGTACGTGCTGGTAGCCGAAGCGGCCCTTGATGCAGAGGTTGCCGTGGGTCACCGGGTTGTCGTGCGGGGAGGTGACCTTCACGATCTCATTGTCCTGCACATGGAGCGTGAGGTTGCAGCCCACTCCGCAGTAGGCGCACACGGTGGTCGTCTCGTTCTGCCTGGTCTCGTCCCAGGTACCCGCGGTCCGCATGTCGAACTCCGACTTGAAGGACAGCGCGCCGGTGGGGCAGACCTCGATGCAGTTGCCGCAGTACACGCAGGCGGAGTCGGTGAGCGGGGCGTCGTGCTCCACGGCGATCCGCGCGTCGAAGCCACGGCCGGCGACGGAGATCGCGAAGGTGTTCTGCCACTGGTCGCCGCAGGCGTCGACACACTTGTAGCAGAGGATGCACTTGTCGTAGTCGCGCACGTACAGGTCGTTGTCGATCTTCGGCTCTTCGTTCAGCCGGGCCGCGTCGGGGCCGAAACGGTCCGGCTTCGCCTCGTACTCCTTGATCCACGCGGCGACCTGCGGAGTCGTCGACACGTCGACGGACGAGGCGAGCAGCTCCAGGACGATCTTGCGGCTGTGCCGGGCGCGCTCGGTGCCGGTGCGGACCTCCATCCCGGGCTCGGCCCGGCGCGAGCAGGCCGGTACGAGGGTCCGGGAGCCCTCCACCTCGACGACGCAGACCCGGCAGGCGTTCTTGGGGCGCAGGGTGTCGCCCTGGCACAGGGTCGGGATGTCCTTCCCGGCGGCCCGGCAGGCGTCGAGGATCGTCGAGCCCTCGGGCACCCGCACCGCCTCGCCGTCGATCGTGAACTCCAGCAGCCGGCGCGGGATCCCCAGCGATGTCACGGTCATTCGTACGCCCCCAGACGGTCGATGGCGGATTCCACGGCGTTCCACGCGGTCTGCCCGAGACCGCAGATGGAGGCGTCCCGCATGGCGCGGCCGACCTCCCTGAGCAGCGCGATGTCGTCGGCGGCGGCCGGGCCGGTGCGCCGCACGATCCGGTGCAGGGCCTCCTCCTGCCGCACGGTGCCGACCCGGCAGGGCACGCACTGGCCGCAGGACTCGTCGCGGAAGAACTCGGCGATGCGCAGCAGCAGCCGGGGCAGCGGGACGCTGTCGTCGAAGGCCATGACGACTCCCGAGCCGAGGGTGGTGCCGGCTTCCCGGGTGCCTTCGAAGGTGAGCGGGATGTCCAGTTCGTCGGGGCGTACGAAGCCGCCGGCCGCGCCGCCGAGCAGCACCGCCCGCAGGTTCTCGCGGACCCCGGCCAGGGCGAGGACCTCGCCGAGCGTCGCCCCGAACGGCAGCTCGTAGATCCCCGGCCGTTCGACGCTGCCCGACACGCAGAACAGCTTGGGGCCGGTGGACCGGCCCGTGCCGATCGCCGCGTACGCCGGTGCGCCGCTCGTCAGGATCGGCAGGACGTTGACCAGTGTCTCGACGTTGTTCTCCACCGTCGGCTTGCCGAACAGTCCCTTCTCCACGGGGAACGGAGGTTTGGAGCGCGGCTCGCCCCGGTAGCCCTCGATGGAGCTGAACAGGGCGGTCTCCTCGCCGCAGATGTAGGCCCCGGCTCCGCGCCGGATCTCGATGTCGAAGGCGTAGCCCTGGCCGAGGACGTCGTCGCCGAGGAAGCCGCGTGCGCGTGCCTGCGCGACGGCGTGCTCCAGTCGTCGCAGCGCCCGGGGGTACTCGCCGCGCAGGTAGAGGTAGCCGCGGTGGGCGCCGACCGCGTAGGCGGCCACCGTCATCGCCTCGACGAGCGCGTACGGGTCGCCCTCCATCAGGACGCGGTCCTTGAAGGTGCCCGGCTCGGACTCGTCGGCGTTGCATACGAGGTAGTGGGGGTGGTCGGGCTGGGACGCCGTGGCCTGCCATTTGCGGCCGGTGGGGAAGGCGGCGCCGCCGCGCCCGACCAGGCCGGAGTCGGTGACCTCGCGGATCACCCCGGCGGGGCCGAGCTCGAAGGCCCGGCGCAGGGCGGTGTAGCCGCCGTGGGCGCGGTAGTCGTCCAGGGAGGCCGGGTCGACGACGCCGACCCGGCCGAGCAGCACGAGTCCCGGGTCGCCGGCCTGGGGCACCGCCATCGCGGCGGGTGGTTCCTCCGGGGCGGAGTCCGGGGCGCTCGCGGCAAGGACGGCCGCCTCGACCGTCGCCGGCGCCGCCACCGCCGTACGCACCGGGTCGCCCGCGCGGACGGCGAGGGCGGCCGGGGCGCGTTCGCACAGGCCCAGACAGGGGCCGCGCTGCACCGAGACGCCGGGGCCGAGCCGGGCCTCGACGCCCGCGCACAGCTCGGACGCCCCGGCCGCCGCGCAGGCCAGGTCCGTGCAGAGGTGCAGCACGGTGGCCGGGCGCGGCCGGACGGAGAACATGGCGTAGAAGGTGGCGACGCCGTACGCCTCCGCCGGTGGCACGGTCAGCCTGCGGCACAGGTAGTCGAGGGCGCCGTCGCTGATCCAGCCGATCCGGTCGTTGATCGCGTGCAGCCCCGGCAGCAGCATCTCGCGCCGGCCCCGGGCCTCGCGGCCGCCCCGCGCCCACCTGAGGTCGGCGTCGGACCGGTCGGCGCCCTCCCAGGAGGACTCGGGAGGGCCCAGCAGGGCGTCGACGGCGGCCCGTTCGTCGTCCGTCGGCTTGCTGTCGCCGAACTGCAGATCCATCAGGTCACCTCACGATGGTCGCGACGGGGAGCTTGTCGATCCGGATCGCCGACGCCTTGAACTCCGCCGTCCCCGCGATCGGGCAGTTGGCCTCGATCGTCAGCCGGTTGGTGTCCACGTCGTCGGGGAAGTGCATGGTCATGAAGGCGAGGCCGGGGCGCAGCGCCGGGTCGACCCAGACGGGGGCCACGACCGCGCCGCGCCGCGAGGAGACCTGCACCTTCTCGCCGACGACGACGCCGTAGTGCTCGGCGTCCTCCGGGGACAGCTCGACGTACTCGCCGCGCCGGAGCGGGGAGGCGAAACCGCCGCTCTGCACACCGGTGTTGTAGGAGTCCAGGCGCCGTCCGGTGGTCAGCCGGATCGGGTACCGCTCGTCGGTGAGGTCGACGGGCGGGTCGTGCCGCACGATCCCGAAGGGGGCGGGCGCGCCGCGCCTGGCCGGGTCCTTGTCCCACAACCGGCCGTGCAGGTAGGTCGGTTCGAGTGCCTGGGTGCTGGGGCAGGGCCACTGGATGCCCTGGTGCTCCGCCAGGCGTTCGTACGTCATGCCGTAGTGGTCCGGGGAGACCGAGCGCAGTTCGTTCCACACGGTCTCGGCGTCGGCGTACTTCCAGTCGTGGCCGAGGCGTGCGGCGAGTTCGCAGATGATGTCGATGTCCTCGCGGGCCTCGCCGGGCGGGGTGACCGCGCGGCGCACGCGCTGGACCCGCCGCTCGCTGTTGGTGGTCGTGCCGTCGGTCTCCGCCCAGCCGGCGGTCGCGGGCAGCACCACGTCCGCCAGTTCGGCGGTCTTCGTGAGGAAGATGTCCTGCACGACGAGGAAGTCGAGCCGCCGCAGGCGCCGTACGGCCTGTTCGCTGTCGGCCTCCGACTGGGCCGGGTTCTCGCCGATGCAGTAGACGGCCTTGAGGGTGCCGTCCTCCATCGCCTCGAACATCTCCGTCAGGTTCAGTCCGTAGTGGGGCTGGATGACCGTGTCCCAGGCCGACTCGAACTTCAGCCGGGTGGCCGGGTCGAGGATGTCCTGGAAGCCGGGCAGGCGGTTGGGGATGGCGCCCATGTCGCCGCCCCCCTGCACGTTGTTCTGCCCGCGCAGCGGCTGCAGTCCGGCGCCGTAGCGCCCGACCTGGCCGGTCAGCAGGGAGAGGTTGATGAGCGCGCGGACGTTGTCGGTGCCGTTGTGGTGCTCGGTGATGCCCAATGTCCAGCACAGCTGGGCGCGTTCGGCGCGGGCGTAGGCGTGCGCCAACTCCCGTATGGCGCGCGCCGGTACGCCCGTCACCTTCTCCGCCAGGGACAGCGTCCACGGTTCGACGAGCGCCCGGTACTCCTCGTAGCCGGTCGTGGCCCGTGCGATGAACGCCTCGTTGGCCAGGCCCGCGTGGATGATCTCGCGGCCGATCGCGTGGGCCATCGGGATGTCGGTGCCGACGTTGAGGCCGAGCCAGCTCTCCGCCCACTCGGCGGTGGAGGTGCGGCGCGGGTCGACGGCGTACATCCGGGCGCCGTTCCTGATGCCCTTCAGCACGTGCTGGAAGAAGATCGGGTGGGCGAAGCGGGCGTTGGAGCCCCACATCACGATGACGTCGGTGTGCTCGATCTCCTCGTAACTCGACGTCCCGCCGCCCGAGCCGAAGGCGGCGGACAGGCCGGCGACGCTGGGGGCGTGGCAGGTCCGGTTGCAGGAGTCGACGTTGTTGGTGCCCATGACGACCCGCGCGAACTTCTGCGCCACGTAGTTCATCTCGTTGGTGGCCCGGGCGCAGGAGAACATGCCGAACGCGCCGCGGCCCAGCTCCAGGCCGCGGGCCGCCCGGTCCAGGGCCTCCTGCCAACTCGCCTGCCGGAAGGGCTCGTCGCGGTTGTCGCGGACCAGGGGGTGGGTGAGCCGGGTGTAGGTCTTCGGGGTCCGGTCGCGTTTGCTCATGCGGCACTCCTCATGCGGCGGTCCTCAGGGCGAGCAGGTCCGAGATGGCGTGCACGGTGCGCAGGGTGGGCACGTCGACGCCGGTGATCTCCGCCAACTCGACGACGGCCGCGAGGAGTACGTCGAGTTCGAGCGGCTTGCCGCGCTCCAGGTCCTGGAGCGTGGAGGTGCGGTGGTCGCCGACGCGCTCGGCCCCGGCCAGCCGGCGTTCGATGGAGACGCCGACCTCGCAGCCGAGGGCCTCGGCGACCGCGAGCGTCTCGGCCATCATGGTCTCGATGACCTTGCGGGTGCCGCCGTGCAGGCACATCTGCCGCATGGTGGCGCGGGCCAGGGCGCTGATCGGGTTGAACGAGATGTTGCCGAGCAGCTTGAGCCAGATGTCGTTGCGCAGGTCCGGCTCCACCGGGCACTTCAGGCCGCCCGCGACCATGGCCGCGCTGAAGTCCGCGCAGCGCCCGGACACGCTCCGGTCGGGCTCGCCGACGGAGAACCGGGTGCCTTCCAAGTGCCGTACGACGCCTGGTCCTTCCAGTTCGGTCGCTGCGTAGACGACGCATCCGACGGCCCGTTCGGGCGCGAGCACCGCACTGACCGCGCCCTCGGGGTCCACGCTCTCGACGCGGTGGCCGTCGTAGGGGCCGCCGTGGCGGTGGAAGTACCACCAGGGGATGCCGTTCTGCGCGGCCACCACCGCCGTGGTGTCGTGCAGCAGGGGCTCGATGAGCGGCCCGCACGCCGCGTACGAGTTGGCCTTGAGGCCCAGGAAGACGTAGTCGACCGGGCCGACTTGCGTCGGGTCGTCGGTGGCGTGGGCGTGCGCGGTGAAGTCGCCGCGCGGCGAGAGGACCCGGACTCCGTGCTGCCTCATGGCCGCCAAGTGCGGTCCACGGGCGATGAGATGGACGTCGGCGCCCGCGCGGTGCAGGGCGGCTCCGACGTAGGCGCCGATCGCACCGGCGCCCAGGACTGCGACTTTCATGACGAGGGAGCTCCGTTCGGTCGAGGGATACCGGGGAGAGGAGCGCACTGTCGACTTCGTCGACTGAATATTGTCTACAGTATGGAGAGAGGGGCGACAAGACGTCGCGCAGCACCCGAGCCCGCCGCTTCCCCGTGCCGGTCGCGTCCGACCGTTCGGCGCGCGTCGCATACCGCTCATCGCATACGGTCGACGCGTCGCCTTTTCAACTACCCTGCCGGTGCCTACCGTTCGGGATCATGAGTCCCCCCGTCGCACCGGCCGGCTGGAGCCGCTGGCTGGTTCCCCCCGCCGCCCTCTCCGTCCATCTCTCCATCGGCCAGGCCTACGCCTGGAGCGTGTTCAAGCCACCCCTGGAGTCCGCGCTGGGCCTGAGCGGCACCGAGAGCGCGCTGCCCTTCCAGCTCGCCATCGTGATGCTCGGCCTGTCCGCCGCGTTCGGCGGCACGCTGGTCGAACGCAACGGGCCGCGCTGGGCGATGACGGTGGCCCTGGTCTGCTTCTCCTCCGGCTTCCTGATCTCCGCCCTCGGGGCGGCCACCGAGCAGTACTGGCTGATCGTCCTCGGCTACGGCTTCGTCGGCGGCATCGGCCTGGGCATCGGTTACATCTCACCCGTCTCCACCCTGATCAAGTGGTTCCCCGACCGGCCCGGCATGGCCACCGGCATCGCCATCATGGGCTTCGGCGGCGGCGCGCTGATCGCCTCGCCCTGGTCGACGCAGATGCTCCAGTCCTTCGGCTCCGACAGCTCGGGGATCGCGATGGCGTTCCTCGTGCACGGGCTGACGTACGCCGTCTTCATGTCGCTCGGCGTCCTGCTGGTGCGGGTCCCGCGCGCCGACCGGCCGGTCCAGGGCGCCCCGAGCACCCTCCAGGGCCCGCAGGTCTCCGCGGGCAGCGCCCTGCGCACCCCGCAGTTCTGGTGCCTGTGGGTCGTGCTCTGTATGAACGTGACCGCGGGCATCGGCATCCTGGAGAAGGCCGCCCCCATGATCACGGACTTCTTCGCGAACACCTCGACGCCTGTCTCGGTGTCGGCCGCGGCGGGCTTCGTCGCCCTGCTGTCGGCTGCCAACATGGCGGGCCGCATCGGCTGGTCGTCCACCTCCGACCTGATCGGCCGCAAGAACATCTACCGCGTCTATCTGGGCGTCGGCGCGCTGATGTACGCGCTCATCGCCCTGTTCGGCGACTCGTCCAAGCCGCTGTTCGTCCTGTGCGCGATGGTGATCCTCTCCTTCTACGGCGGCGGGTTCGCGACCGTCCCGGCCTACCTGAAGGACCTCTTCGGCACCTACCAGGTCGGCGCGATCCACGGCCGGCTGCTCACCGCCTGGTCCACGGCCGGCGTGCTCGGGCCGCTGATCGTGAACTGGATCGCCGACCACCAGAAGGAGGACGGCAAGAGTGGCGCGAGCCTCTACAGCCTCTCCTTCATGATCATGATCGGGCTGCTCGTCATCGGCTTCGTCGCCAACGAGTTCGTCCGGCCCGTCCACGCCCGCCACCACGTCCCCGCCACGCGGGAGGAGGCCCTCGATGCCGAACGACAGCAGCCAGAGTCCGCCTGACCGGCGACCGCTCATCGCCTTCGCCTGGCTGTGGGTCGGGGCGCCGCTCGCCTACGGCCTGTACGAGCTGGTGCAGAAGGCGACGAAGCTCTTCACCGGGTGACGGGAAGGGGTAACTCCTGAAGAAGTGTTCGGGTGTCCCTTTTCTCCTTTCGGGAGGATGACAGAATCCGACAACCCGGGCGCCCGTTTCCTGTCGCCTTACGTGCCGCCGTACCCGTGAGTCACTGATCAGACTGGTGGATCCCGCAACCCACGGCCCGAGGGGGACCACCGCATGAACGGCTCGCGCATCGCCGCCATCGGCCATTACCAGCCCGCCAGGGTGCTCACCAACGAGGACCTGGCGGGCATGGTCGACACCAGCGACGAGTGGATCACCTCCCGCGTCGGCATCCGCACCCGGCACATCGCCGGCCCCGACGAACCCGTCGACGAACTCGCCGCGCACGCCGCCGCCAAGGCCCTCGCCGGCGCCGGACTCGCACCCGCCGACATCGACCTGGTCCTGGTCGCCACGTCCACCGCCGTCGACCGCTCGCCCAACATGGCCGCCCGGGTCGCCGCCCGCCTCGGCATCCCCTCGCCCGCCGCGATGGACGTCAACGTCGTGTGCGCCGGCTTCACCCACGCCCTCGCCACCGCCGACCACGCCGTGCGCGCCGGCGCGTCCACGCGGGCCCTGGTGATCGGCGCCGACAAGATGACCGACATCACCGACTGGACCGACCGCACCACCTGCGTGCTCGTGGGGGACGGGGCGGGGGCCGCCGTCGTCGAGGCGTCCGACGCCGCCGGGATCGGGCCCGTGCTGTGGGGATCGGTGCCCGAGATGGGACACGCCGTGCGCATCGAGGGCACGCCCGCGCGGTTCGCCCAGGAGGGGCAGAGCGTCTACCGCTGGGCCACCACCCAGCTGCCGCCCATCGCCCGCAAGGCCTGCGAGCGCGCCGGGCTGGAGCCCGCCGACCTCGCCGCCGTGGTGCTGCACCAGGCCAACCTGCGGATCATCGAGCCCCTCGCGGAGAAGATCGGCGCCGTCAACGCCGTCGTCGCGCGGGACGTCGTCGACTCCGGCAACACCTCCGCGGCGAGCATCCCGCTGGCCTTCTCCAAGCTCGTCGAACAGGGCGCCGTCGCGACCGGCGATCCGGTGCTGCTGTTCGGATTCGGCGGAAACCTGTCGTACGCCGGCCAGGTCGTGCACTGCCCGTGACCTGCGGATTCCGGGCGGTGTGACGCAACCGACGCGTCAGCCCCCTGGCTCTTGTGCGCCGTAGACTGTAGACGAAAGACAATCCATACTGGATGTCCGGCTGCAGTTGCCCCGTGCTGCACAGGAGGGGGACCGACCGATGTTGTCGACAGGACTGCCGCAGGGTGCGGTGCCCAAGCTCGAACGCCCCGGCCCGCTGCGCGACCGCGTCTACGAGGCACTGCTCGAACTCATCACCACCCGCGCCCTGCAGCCCGGCCAGCACCTCGTGGAGAGCGAACTGGCGGGCCACCTGGGCGTGTCGCGCCAGCCCGTACGGGAGGCGCTGCAGCGGCTGAACACCGAGGGCTGGGTCGATCTGCGGCCCGCCCAGGGCGCGTTCGTGCACGAGCCGACCGAGGAGGAGGCCGACCAGCTCCTCACCGTCCGAACCCTGCTGGAGGCCGAGGCCGCCCGGCTGGCCGCCGCCAACGCGGGCAGCGCCGGCATCAAGGTGCTCGAAGAGCTGTGCGCCGAGGGCGAGAAGGCCGTGGCCGCGGACGACGTGGACGGCGCCGTCGCCATGAACGCCCGCTTCCACACGAAGATCATGGAGCTGGCGGGCAACGCCGTCCTCGCCGAACTCGCCGCCCAGGTCGACCGCCGCGTGCGCTGGTACTACACACCGATCGCCCGCCAGCGCGGACAGCAGTCCTGGATCGAGCACCGCGCACTGATCGCGGCCATCTCGGACCGCGACGAGGACCGGGCGACGCACCTGATGCGGGAGCACACGGAGCACACCCGCCGCTCGTACCACCAGCGCGCCAAGTGACCTTGACCGGCGGCCCGTTCGCGTGCTGCGGGGGTGGTCACGGCACCGGCGTGACCACGGGAGCCACGGTCGTGCGCCGGGCCGTGCGTGCCTCGACCGCCAGCATGACCACCAACACCGCCACCAGGGCCAGCAGTTCGGCGACCGCCGAGGCGTGGACGCCGATGAGCGCGGCGGACAGGGCGGCCGGGGCCGCGGCCGCCCGGAAGCGGACCGGGTACAGCCGCAGCACCGCCCGGAACGCCACGTCCCCCGCGAGGAAGAGCGCCACCCCGCCCGCGAGCGCCAGCGCCGGACCGGTGTGCAGGTGCTCGGTGAGATGGCCGAGGGTCTTCTTCACACCCGTGGCCAGGTAGGCGATGCCGAGCAGCATCGGCAGGAAGGCGTGGTAGTACGCGTTCATCGCCAGCCGCCAGCGACTCGGTGCCGGCGTGGCCCGGAACGCGGCCTCGGCGAGCTCCTCGTCCCGCACGAAGTACGTCCACCACAGCGCGACCGCCAGCGCCAGTGAGAGGAACGCCCCGCCGAACAGCCCCGGGGTGAGCGGCAGATCGCCGATCCCGGTGCCGATCGCGATGACGGACTCGCCGAACGCGACGATCAGCAGCAGCCCGTGCCGCTCCACGAAGCGCGCGGGGTCCAGCCGGCCCAGCTGCGCCCGCATGACGTCGGCCGACCGCCCGTCGGCCCGCCCGGGCCCGTGCTCGGCCAGGAACGGCGTCACGAACTGCAGCAGGAGCGCGAGGACCCACAGACCGTCCGCCGCCAGGCCGTCGACGAGGCCGGCCGCGGTCACGGACAGCGCGGCGAGCCCGTTCGGGACGCCGTACCAGATGGAGTCCCGGCCGTGGCTGCGGGTGTAGAGGGCGGTGTGCACGACCACGACCGCCAGGAAGCCCAGCCCGAAGACCACACCGGTGTCGTCGAAGACCCGCGGGATCGCCAGCGCGCAGACCAGGAACGCCCCCATGCCCAGCATCAGCAGCAGCCGGCGGGAGGGCCGGTCCGGCGGCACCTGGTTGGTGAGGTAGGCGTAGGCGCCGTACATCCAGAACAGCACCACGAAGATCAGCGCCACGCGTCCCGCGGTGGCGAAGGTCAGATCAGCGGCGAGCAGCACGGTGAGCTGGGTGAGGGTGAAGACGAAGACCAGATCGAAGAAGAGCTCCAACGTCGTGACCCTGCGGCCCGGTTCCTCCACTGCGCTGCCCATGCCGTCCCCCTGCGTCCGTGGCCCCCTGCGGCGATGCCGACCAGATCGTAGGCGGTCCCGCTGCCCGCGGCGCGCGACTTTTCTCCGTTCCCGGGAGGGCGGACCTCGGCCCGACGGCGTCCTGCGCCTTCGCGGTTCCCGACCGACCTCGGCCGCGTGGGGAGGCCCTCCCCGCATCCCGGGGAGGGCCTCCCCACGCGCGCGGGCCGTCAGCCCGCTGGCTGGGGCTGCGCGGTCAGCGCGTCGGCGCCGCTGCGTCCCGGCTGCCGCAGCAGCAGGGCGATCGCCGCCGCGATCATGGAGACGCCCCCGGCCAGGGCGTAGGCCCCGTTGTAGCCCCAGGCCGCCACCACCATGGAGCCGAGGCCGCCGCCGAACAGGCCGCTGATCAGCTTGCCGCTGTAGACGAGGCCGTAGTTGGTGGCGTTGTAGTTCTCCCCGAAGTAGTCCGGGGTCAGAGCGGCGAACATCGGGTAGAAGGCGCCGCCGCCGAATCCGGAGAGGAAGGCGAAGAACAGGAAGAGCCACTCGCTCTTCATCTCGCCCGCGAGGATCACCCCGAACTGGGCGAGACCCAGGACGACGATGACGAAGACCAGGGTCGGCTTGCGGCCCCACTTGTCGGACAGCCAGCCCACGACGCCGCGTCCGATGCCGTTGATGACCGCCATGACGCCCATCGAGGAGGCCGCCACCAGCGGGCCGAAGCCGACCTGCTTGGCGTAGTCGACCTGGAAGGAGATCCCGAAGATCGACACACCGGCCGTCATCACGATGGAGATCCACATCAGCGGCAGCATGCCGGTCCTGATGGCCTCCTTGGGCGTGTACTGCCGTGTGGCGGGCGGGTTCTTGGCGAGGCTCGCCGCGTTCTTCCGGTTGCCGGAGAAGGTCAGCGGGTCGATGTCCGCGGGCCACCAGTTCTTCGGCGGGTCCTTGAAGAAGAACGCGCACCCGAATACCACGATCATGACGTAGCAGCCGATCAGGTCCAGCACGCGGTGGTAATTGCCGGTGTCGAAGGCGTAGTTGAAGATGAAGATGAACGGCAGGGACCCGTAGGCGAAGCCGCCGTTGACGAAGCCCGTACGGGCGCCGCGGCGCTCGGGGAACCACTTGCCGACCATGTTGATGCAGGTCGCGTAGACCAGGCCGGCGCCCAGACCGCCGACGACGCCGAAACCGACGATCGCCAGCAGCACGTCGCTCAGGTGGGACAGGGCGAGGAAGCCGACCAGGCACATGCCGGAGCCGATGTACATGGCCCGGCGCGCGGTGAGGATGCCCTTCTCGCGCAGCCAGCCCGCGGGGAAGGCGATGCCGGCCTGGAAGAACACCCAGACGCTGAGGATCCAGAAGGTGTTGGACTGCGTCCAGCCGTGTGCGTGGGACAGGGTGTCCTCCGCGGAGCCGTACGCGTACTCGAAGACGCTGATGGCCATCATGGCGATCCACGGGAGGTACACCATGAGCTTGCGGGAGTGGCCGAGGATGTCGTGGTCGGTCTCACCGATGCGGTAGACGCGGCCGCGGGTGTCGGTGACCTCACGGTAGGGACGGTGTGCGGCTGCCGGATCGGCCGAGAGCGGATCTGCTGTCATGCTTATGCCATCTCCTCGCCGAGCGGGTGCGGGTTGGGAACGATGCGCCGGGCGTTCGGCCTGCCCGGGGACTTCAGGAAGAGCGCCAGGACCGCGGAGGCCAGCCCGATGGAACCCGCCAGCACGAACGCGCCGTGGTAGTCCCACGCGCCGACCACGACCGCGCCCAGGCCGGAGCCGACGAGCCCGGAGATCAGCTTCGAGCTGTAGACCATGCCGTAGTTGGTGGCGTTGTTGTTCTCGCCGAAGTAGTCGGCGGTCATGGCCGCGAACAGCGGGAAGATCGCCCCGCCGCCGAATCCGGAGACCATGGAGCAGAACAGGAAGAACGGCATGCTGCCCATCTGGCCGGAGACCAGCACGCCGAACTGGGCGGTGCCCAGCACGACGCAGACGATGATCAGGGTGTTGCGGCGCCCTCGGCGGTCGGAGATCCAGCCGATGACGCCCCGGCCGGTGCCGTTGACGACGGCCTTCAGGGACATCGCCGTGGCCACGACCCCGCCCGCGAACCCCATGTCCTTGCCGAACGGCACCTGGAAGGCGATGCCGAAGATGTTGATGCCGGCCGTGCACAGCAGACAGAACCACATCATCCACAGGACGGGCGTACGGGCGGCCTCCCTCGGGGTGTACTGCCTGACCGCCGGCGGGTTCTTCTCCAGCGCCCGGCGGATCTTCGGGTCGTCGGTCAGCCGGAGCGGGTCGACGTGCGCCGGCCACCAGTTCTTCGGCGGGTCCTTGAAGAACCAGCCCGCCGAGGCCACCAGCAGACACAGCCCGATCCCCACCGTGGCGAGCACCGTCCGGTAGTTGCCGAGGTCCATGTACGAGGTGAACAGGAACACGAAGGGCACGGCCCCGTAGGCGAAACCGCCGTTGACGAAGCCGGTCTTGCCGCCCTTGCGCTCCGGATACCACTTGCCGACCATGTTCACGCAGGTCGCGTAGACGAGACCGGCGCCGATGCCGCTGAACATGCCGAAGCCGAGGTAGGCGACGGCGACGTGCGGCGCGTACGCCAGCGACAGATAGCCCAGCATCGTGCCGACGGCGCCCAGCAGCATGGCCGTACGAGCCGGAAGCCTGCCGCTCTCGCGCAGCTGCCCGGCGGGGAAGGCCACGGCCGCCTGGAAGAACACCCAGACGCCCATCAGCCAGAAGATGTGTCCGCTGCTCCACAGATGCGCCTCGTGGAGCGTGTCCTCCGCCGAGGTGAACGCGTACTCGGCGGAGCTGATGCCCATCATGCCCACCCAGGGCAGGATGACCATCCACTTGCGTGTCCGGCCCATGACGTCGACGTCTGACTCGCCGATCCGGTACACGCGGCCGTTGCGATCCCTCACCTCCCGGTACGGGACGGAGGTCGAACAGTCGGTCGTTGTCATCGTTCAGTGCCCCTTGCGTCGAAAGCTCTGGCCAGCGCCCCCTGTCCAATGCCTTTCGTGTGCGCACGGGTCCCGGGGCCGGCCGGCCGCACTGCCGGCCGCCCCCGCGCATGGCTCACGTCATGAACCGCCCCCCAACAACCCCGCGGCGCGCCCAGCGAGCTGTGTCACGCCCGGGGGACAACCCCCCGACCCCCGGCCGACCCCGCTCGCACGCCGTCGGCACGGCAGTCCCCGCCGGCATCACAACAACCCCGCGGCGCGCGCCCAGCGGTATTTCGCCCCGAGTATGGCCACCGGCTTCTCGGTCGTGTACGGGTACGCCACCACCCCGCGCTCGTACAGGTACTGGCAGGCCTCCTCGACCTCGACGTCGCCCGCGAGGGAGGCCACGACGGGCTTCTCGATGCCGCGCTCGCGGAACTCGGCCACGACGCGCGCGGTGAGCTCCGCGAAGACCATCGGGGGAGTGACGATGGTGTGCCAGTAGCCGAGGACGAGCGCGTGGATGCGCGGGTCCTCCAGACCCAGCCGGATCGTCGCCTCGTACGTCGACGGCGGCTCGCCACCGGTGATGTCGACCGGGTTGCCCGCGGCTCCGAACGGCGGGATGAACTTCCGGAAGGCCTCGTCGAGGTCGGGCGGGATCTCCATCAGGGACAGGCCGTTGTCGGTCACCGCGTCCGACAGCAGGACGCCGCTGCCGCCGGCCCCGGTGATGATCACGACGTTGTCGCCCCGCGGGGTGGGCAGCACCGGCAGCCCGCGCGCGTACTCCAGCATGTCGTTCAGTCCGGGGGCCCTGATCACCCCGGCCTGCTTCAGGATGTCGTCGTACACGGCGTCGTCGCCGGCGAGCGCCCCGGTGTGCGACCCGGCCGCCTTGGCACCGGCCGCCGTCCGTCCCGCCTTCAGCACCACTACCGGCTTCTTCGGCACGGTCGCCCGTGCGGCCTCGACGAAGGCGCGGCCGTCCTTGAGGTCCTCGAGGTGCATCGCGATGCACTCGGTGTGCGGGTCCTCGCCGAACCAGGTCAGCAGGTCGTCCTCGTCGAGGTCCGACTTGTTGCCGAGGCCGACGATCGCCGACACGCCTGTCTTCGTGGTGCGGGCGAAGCCCAGGATCGCCATCCCGATCCCGCCGGACTGCGAGGTCAGCGCCACCCCGCCCTTGACGTCGTACGGCGTGCAGAACGTGGCGCACAGGTCCTGCCACGTCGAGTAGTAGCCGTAGATGTTCGGACCGAGGAGGCGGACGCCGTACCGCTCGGCGATCCCCACGATCTCCGCCTGGAGTTCGTGCTCGCCGGTCTCCGCGAACCCGGAGGGGATCAGCACGGCGTTCGGGATCCCCTTGCGTCCCACCTCCTGAAGCGCCGAGGCCACGAACTTGGCGGGGATCGCGAAGACCGCCACATCCACCTCACCGGGAACGTCGGTGACACTCTTGTACGCCTTGCGGCCCAGAATGTCATCGGCCTTGGGGTTCACCGGGTGGATCTCCCCGGCGAAACCCCCGTCGACGAGGTTGCGCATCACCGAATTGCCGATCTTCCCCTGCTCGTTGGAGGCGCCGATCACGGCGACCGACGCGGGCTGCATCAACCGGCGCATGGAGGTGAGGATTTCGTCGCGCGTGTACCTCCTGCGCGGCGGCGGCTGCCTCTCGGCGAGGATCACCCGGATGTCGGCGGCGACCGCGCCCTCCGGCGTGGCGATCACCGGATTGAGGTCCACCTCGGCGATCTCCGGAAAGTCCGCCACGAGTTGGGACACCCGCCGGATCTGCTCGGCGATCGCCCACCGGTCCACGGCCGGGGCGCCGCGCACCCCGTGCAGGATCTCCGCCGAGCGGATCGAGTCCAGCATCGACAGCGCCTCGTCCGCGCTCACCGGCGCCAGCCGGAACGTCACGTCCTTCAGCACCTCGACGAGCACGCCGCCGAGCCCGAAGGCGACGACTTTGCCGAACGTCGGGTCCGTCACCGCGCCGACGATGACCTCCTGCCCCTGCGGCAGCAACTCCTGGACCTGTACGCCGTCGATGCGGGCGTTCGCGTCGTACGCCCGCGCGTTCTCGACGATCCCGCAGAACGTGGCCCGCACGTCCGTGGCGCCCTCGACCCCGACGACGACTCCGCCGGCGTCGGTCTTGTGCAGGATGTCCGGCGAGACGATCTTCATCACCACGGGCCCGCCGAAGCGTGCCGCGCAGGCGACGGCCTCGTCGACGTCCCGCGCCAGCTCCTCGCCCGGTACGGCGATCCCGTACGCGTCGGCGATCACCTTGCCCTCGGGCGCGGTCAGCGCGGTCCGCCCTTCGGCCCGCACGGCGTCGAGGAGCGAGCGCACCCTGAGCTCCCGGTCTTCCGCCATCACGTCAGATCACCCCGTTCGACTTGAGCAGGCGCAGCTCCTCGTCGCCGAGGCCGAGCTCGCCGACGTAGACCTCTTCGTTGTGCTCGCCGAGCAGCGGGGAACTGCTCACCTCGACGGGGGAGTCGGACAGCTTCAGCGGGCTGCCGACGGTCGTGAACGCGCCGCGCTGGGGGTGCTGGACGGTGACGACCATCTCGTTGGCGACCAGCGACTCGTCCTCGATGATCTCCTTCGTCGACAGGATCGGCCCGCACGGGATGTTGTGCGCGTTGAGCCGCTCCAGCACCTCCCACTTGGGCAGCGTCGAGGACCACTCCTCGATCAGCTGGAACATCTTGTTGAGCTTGGGCAGCCGGGCCTCGGGAGTGGCCCACTCGGGGTCCTCCGCCAGTTCGGGCCGGCCGATGAGCTCGCTGATCGGCTGCCAGCCGACGGGCTGCACGATGACGTACACGTAGTCGTTCGGGCCGCCCGGCGCGCACTTGACCGCCCAGCCCGGCTGGCCGCCACCGGAGGCGTTGCCTGACCGGGGGACCTCGGTGCCGAAGTCGTCGTTCGGGTACTCGGCGAGCGGGCCGTGGGCCAGGCGCTGCTGGTCGCGCAGCTTCACCCGGCACAGGTTCAGCACCGCGTGCTGCATGGCCACGTTCACCCGCTGGCCGCACCCGGTGCGCTCGCGCTGGAACAGCGCGGCGAGGATGCCCGCCACGGCGTGGACGCCCGTGCCCGAGTCCCCGATCTGGGCGCCCGTCGCCAGCGGCGGCCCGTCCTCGAAACCGGTGGTCGCCATCGATCCGCCCATGGCCTGCGCGACGACCTCGTACGCCTTGAAGTTGGTGTACGGGCCGTCCCCGAACCCCTTGATGGAGGCGTAGACGATCCGCGGGTTGATCTCCTGGATGCGATCCCAGGTGAAGCCCATACGGTCGACCGCGCCCGGGCCGAAGTTCTCGACCATGACGTCCGAGCGGCGGATCAGCTCGGTGAGGATCTCCTTGCCGCGCTCGGTCTTGGTGTTGAGGGTGATGCTGCGCTTGTTGCAGTTGAGCATCGTGAAGTAGAGGGAGTCGACGTCCGGCAGGTCGCGCAGCTGCTTGCGCGTGATGTCGCCGGTCGGAGCTTCCAGCTTGACGACGTCCGCGCCGAGCCAGGCCAGCAGCTGGGTGGCGGAGGGCCCGGACTGGACGTGTGTCATGTCGAGGACGCGGATGCCCTCAAGTGCTGTGCGGGTCACGGGCGTTCACCTCACTTGTACATCGTCTGGTTCATGGTTCCGGGGGCGTACGCGTCCGGGTCGACCCAGACGTTGATCAGCGACGGCTTGCCCGACTCGCGTGCGCGGCGCAGGGCGGGGCCGATGTCGGCGGGGTCGCGGACCTCCTCGCCGTAACCGCCCAGCATCTGCGCGAACTTGTCGTAGTGGACGTCGCCGAGGGTGTTGCCGACCCGCTCGCGCTCCTCGCCGTACTTGGCCTTCTGGCCGTAACGGATCTGGTTCATCGAGGAGTTGTTGCCGACGATGCCGACGAACGGCAGGTCGTAGCGGACGAGGGTCTCGAAGTCCCAGCCGGTCAGCGAGAAGGCGCCGTCGCCGAAGAGGGCGACGACCTCCTTGTCGGGCCGGGCCTGCTTGGCGGCGAGGACGAAGGGGACGCCGACGCCGAGGGTGCCGAGCGGGCCCGGGTCCATCCAGTGGCCGGGCGACTTGGGCTGGACGACCTGCCCGGAGAAGGTGACGATGTCGCCGCCGTCGCCGATGTAGATCGAGTCCTCGGTGAGGAAGTCGTTGATCTCGCTGACCAGGCGGTACGGGTGGATCGGCGAGGCGTCCGACTTCAGGCTCGGCAGCCGCTTCTCGAGCGCGGTCTGCTCGGCCGCCCGCAGTTCGTCCAGCCACTCCTTGCGCTTGGCCGCGCCGCCGTTGAGGCGTCCCGAGGCCGCCTCGGTCACCGACTTCAGCACCAGCCCGGCGTCGCCGACGATCCCGAGGTCGATGTCGCGGTTCTTGCCGACGGTGCGGTAGTCGAGGTCGATCTGGACGACCGTCGCTTCCGGGGACAGCCGCTTGCCGTAGCCCATGCGGAAGTCGAAGGGCGTGCCGACGATGACGATGACGTCGGCGCCCGAGAAGGCGTACCGGCGCGAGAGCTGGAAGTGGTGCGGGTCGCCGGGCGGCAGGGTGCCGCGGCCCGCGCCGTTCATGTACGCCGGGATGTTGAGGGTCCGTACGAGCTCCACGGCCGCCTCGGTGCCGCGGGTCGTCCACACCTGGCTGCCCAGCAGGATGGCCGGCTTCTCGGCGTGCACCAGCAGGTCGGCGAGCTTCTCGATGGCCTCGGGATCACCGGCCGAGCGGGTCGAGGCGCGGTAGGCGCCCGGCTTCGGCACGCGTGCCCTGCTCACCGGCACCTTGGCGTCCAGCACGTCGCGCGGGATCTCCAGGAAGGAGGGGCCGGGCGCGCCGTGGTAGCACTCGCGGAACGCCATGGACACCATGTCGGCGGCGCGCGCCGTGTCCGGCACGGCCGCCGCGAACTTGGTGATCGGCGTCATCATGTCGACGTGCGGCAGGTCCTGCAGGGACCCCATCTTGTGCTGGGTGAGGGCCCCTTGACCGCCGATCAGCAGCATCGGGGACTCCGCGCGGAAGGCGTTGGCGACACCGGTGACCGCGTCGGTCGTCCCCGGGCCCGCGGTGACGACCGCGCAACCGGGCAGGCCGGTGATCCGGGCGTAGCCGTCGGCGGCGTGGGCGGCGACCTGTTCGTGTCGTACGTCGACGACCTCGATGCCCTCGTCGACGCAGCCGTCGTAGATGTCGATGATGTGGCCGCCGCACAACGTGTAGATGCGGTCGACCCCTTCGGCCTTCAGAGCCTTGGCGACGAGGTGACCGCCGGAAATCACGTCCTGGGTGTCGTCGGGCATGGCGAAGTCCTGTCCCTTCGTAGGGGGTGGGAACGCTCTCGCGGTACATTGCATACAGTCGACGAATACTGTATGAACCTTGTTATCCCGCATCCGGTGGGTGGTGTCCAGGGGGCGTGCGGCACTTTCCAGTCATCGGAGTTCGGCCTCGCGATGACTTCGCAGACAGGAGCCGAGATGGACCTGTACGAACACCAGGCAAGGGAACTCTTCGAAGAACACGGCATCTTGGTGCCGAGGGCCCAGGTGACGGACTCACCCAAGAAGGCCCGCGAGATCGCCCGCGCCCTCGGCGGGCGCGTCGTGGTGAAGGCTCAGGTGAAGACCGGTGGGCGCGGCAAGGCCGGCGGCGTGAAGCTCGCCGCGGACCCGGCCGCCGCGGAGCTCACGGTCCGCCAGATCCTCGGCATGGACATCAAGGGCCACCGGGTCGGCACGGTCATGCTGGCCCAACCCGTGGACATCGAGGACGAGTTCTACGTCTCCTATGTCCTCGACCGGGCCGCGGGCACCTTCCTCGCGATCGCCTCCGCCGAGGGCGGCATGGAGATCGAGGAGGTCGCCGCGAGCAGGCCCGAGGCCGTCGCGCGTATCCCCGTCGACCCGGCCGAGGGCGTGACGTCGGCGAAGGCGGCGGAGATCGCCGAGGCGGCGGGGCTGCCGGCGCAGACGGTCGACGTCCTCGTCCGCCTGTGGGAGGTGCTCGTCCGCGAGGACGCGCTGCTCGTCGAGGTCAACCCGCTCGTGCGCACGAAAGGAGGCCGGATCCTCGCACTCGACGGCAAGGTCACCCTCGACGACAACGCCCGCTTCCGGCAGACGCGTTGGGGCGCCGACGACGTCGAGCACGACGACGCGCTGGAGGCGGCGGCCGTCGCCAAGGGCCTCAACTACGTGAAGCTGGACGGCGAGGTCGGCATCATCGGCAACGGCGCGGGACTGGTCATGTCGACCCTCGACGTCGTCGCCGGCTGCGGCGCCCGCCCCGCCAACTTCCTCGACATCGGCGGCGGGGCCTCCGCGCAGATCATGGCCGACGGGCTGTCCGTCATCCTCTCCGACCCCGACGTGACATCGGTGTTCGTCAACGTCTTCGGCGGCATCACCGCCTGTGACGCGGTCGCCGACGGCATCGTGCAGGCGCTGGACACCGTACGGCTGACCAAACCGCTGGTCGTCCGGCTCGACGGCAACAACGCCGCCCGCGGCCGCGCCATCCTCGACGAGCGCGCCCACCCGCTGGTCCAGCAGGCCACCACCATGGACGGCGCCGCCCTGAGCGCCGCCCGACTCGCCACCACCGCCTGAGGAGACGGACATGGCCATCTATCTCACCAAGGAGAGCAAGGTCCTCGTCCAGGGCATGACCGGCGGCGAGGGCATGAAGCACACCCGGCGCATGCTCGCGGCCGGCACGGACATCGTCGGCGGCGTCAACCCGCGCAAGGCGGGCGCCACCGTCGACTTCGACGAGCGGGCCGTCCCCGTCTTCGGCTCGGTCGCCGAGGGCGTCCACGCGACCGGCGCCGACGTCACCGTCGTGTTCGTCCCACCGGCCTTCGCCAAGGCGGCCGTCGTCGAGGCGGCCGACGCCGGGATCGGCCTCGCGGTCGTCATCACCGAGGGCATCCCGGTCCACGACTCCGTCGCCTTCACCGCGTACGCGAAGCGGAAGGGCACCCGGATCATCGGCCCCAACTGCCCCGGCCTGATCACTCCGGGACAGTCCGACGCCGGCATCATCCCCGCCGACATCACCAAGCCCGGCCGCATCGGCCTGGTGTCCAAGTCGGGGACCCTCACCTACCAACTCATGTACGAACTGCGCGACATCGGCTTCTCCACCTGCGTCGGCATCGGCGGCGACCCGGTGGTGGGCACGACCCACATCGACTGCCTGGCCGCCTTCCAGGACGACCCGGACACCGAACTGATCGTCCTCATCGGCGAGATCGGCGGCGACGCCGAGGAACGCGCCGCCGCCTACGTCCGCGACCACGTCACCAAGCCCGTCGTCGGCTACATCGCCGGATTCACCGCACCCGAGGGCAGGACGATGGGCCACGCGGGCGCGATCGTCTCCGGCTCCACCGGCACCGCGCAGGCGAAGAAGGAGGCCCTGGAGGCGGCCGGGGTGCGAGTGGGCGGCACACCGACCGAAACGGCGAAACTCGTGCTCACGCGTCTGGAAGAGCCGCGGTCGCTCACCCATGGTTGACGTGAGCCATCCATCTCCCCGCCCCCGACTGTGCACCGGAAGCGGAGCAACCGAATGGCATCCACCCTCACCACCGCCACCCCCACCCTCACCCTCAAATCCGGCACATCCTGGGCAGACGCCTGGCAGCGCTGCCTGACCGTCGCCCCGGAGGCCTTCCGGGACGACCGCGTCCTCAACCTCTGGGCCGGCTCCTGGCAGGCCGACGGCCGGGCCCTGCCCGCCACCAGCCCCGTCGACGGCAGCCCGATCGCCGGCCCGCCCCGCCTCGACGGCCCCACCGCGCACCAGGCGGTACGGGCCGCCCTCGACCGGCACCGCGCCTGGCGGCACGTACCCCTGGACGAACGCCGGGCCCGCGTCGCCGCCACCCTCGACGCCCTCACCGCCCACCGCGACCTGCTCGCCCTGCTCCTCGTCTGGGAGATCGGCAAGCCCTGGCGGCTGGCGCAGGCGGACGTCGACCGGGCCGTCGACGGGGTGCGCTGGTACGTCGACGGCATCGAGCCGATGCTCGACGGCCGGGCCCCGCTGGACGGCCCGGTGTCCAACATCGCCAGCTGGAACTACCCGATGAGCGTCCTCGTCCACGCCCTGCTCGTGCAGGCGCTGGCGGGCAACGCGGTGATCGCCAAGACCCCGACCGACGGCGGCCTCGCCTGTCTCACCCTGGCCTGCGCGCTCGCCGCCCGCGAGGGCCTCCCCGTCACCCTCGTCAGCGGCAGCGGGGGAGAGCTGTCCCCGGCGCTGGTGCGGGCGCCCGAGATCGGCTGTGTCTCCTTCGTCGGCGGCCGCGACACCGGCGCCGCCGTGGCCACCGCCGTCGCCGACCTCGGCAAACGGCACATCCTCGAACAGGAGGGACTCAACACCTGGGGCATCTGGAACCACTCCGACTGGGACGCGCTCGCAGCGGCCGTACCCAAGCTCTTCGACTACGGCAAGCAGCGCTGCACGGCCTACCCGCGCTTCGTCGTCCAGCGGGAGCTCTTCGACGACTTCCTCGCGGCCTACCTGCCGGCGGTGCGCACGCTGCGGGTCGGACACCCGCTCGCCGTCGAACGCCCGGAGGACCCCTTCCCCGCACTCGACGTCGGGCCCGTCATCAACGCGGCCAAGGCCAAGGAACTGCGCGACCAGGTCGCCGAGGCCGTCGACCGCGGCGCCGTGCCGCTGCACCGCGGCCGCGAGGCAGACGCCCGCTTCCTGCCGGGCCAGGACACCTCGGCCTACGTCCAGCCCGTCACGCTCCTGAACCCGCCGCCGTCCTCGCCGCTGCACCACGCGGAACCCTTCGGCCCGGTCGACACCGTCGTCCTGGTCGACACGGAGGCGGAACTGCTGGCCGCGATGAACGCCTCCAACGGCGCGCTGGTGGCCACCCTCTCCACCGACGACCGGTCCACCTTCGACCGGCTCGCCCCGCAGATCCGCGCGTTCAAGGTCGGCCACGGAAAGGCCCGCTCCCGCGGCGACCGCGACGAGCTCTTCGGCGGTTTCGGGGCGTCCTGGCGCGGGGCGTTCGTCGGCGGCGAACTCCTCGTCCGCGCCGTGACACGGGGCCCGGCGCAGGAGCGGCTGCCGGGGAACTTCCCGGACTACCACCTCATGCCGTGACCGACGACCGGCCGGCGTCCCGGTGCCCGCTTCCGGGCCCGCGGACGCCCCCCGGCGGCACACGGATACGCAGGTGAAACGCACTCCGAAAGCTTGGTATTGTTGTGTCTGTCGCCGCGGGGAACACCCCCTGTCCGGCGGCAGACACCTGGTCCGGGTGGCGGAATGGCAGACGCGCTAGCTTGAGGTGCTAGTGCCCTTTATCGGGCGTGGGGGTTCAAGTCCCCCCTCGGACACCAGCACCAGCAAGGACCCCTGTTGATCAGGGGTCTTTCGCGTTTCGCGGGCCGGCCGGCGGCGGCCCGGTCAGGCCGCCCGCGGCTGCAGGAAGCGGGCCAGCAGGTCGTCCAGGGTCACCATGCCGGTCAGCCGGCCGGTGCCGTCGCGGACGACGGCGAGCGAGGCGCGGTGTGCGCGCAGGACGTCGATCGCGTCGGCGACCGTGGTGTCCGCGGCCAGCTCGGGCACCGGGCGGGCCATGTCCCGGGCGCGCGTGCCGCGGCCCCGGGCGCGGGTCACCAGGGCGTCCCGGGCGTGCACGGAGCCGAGGACGCGATCCCCGTCGCGGACCAGCAGGCGGGTGCGGTCGCCGGCCGCCGCCGCGCGCAGCACCTCCTCGGCATCGGCGGCGGCGTCCACCGAGGTGATCCGCGCGGCCGGGACCTGGAGCGCGCCCACCGGAGTCTCGGATTCGGTCAGCGAGCGGGTGATCAGCTCGGCGTCGCTCTCACTGATCAGGTCGAGCCGCCGCGACTCCGCGACGAGGTGCGTCAGCTGCTCCCGGCTGTGCACGGAGGCCGACTCGTCGCGCGGGGTGACCCGGCACAGCCGTACCAGCGCGTTGCTGACGGCGTCGAGCAGTGAGATCAGCGGGCGTACGGCCGTCACCATGGCCCGGAACGGCGGCGCGAGCAGCATCGCCGAGCGCTCCGGATGCGCGATCGCCCAGGACTTGGGGGCCATCTCGCCCACCACCATGTGCAGGAACACCACGACGATCATGGCGACGGCGAACGCGATGCCGTAGCTGACCGCGCCCGGCAGGCCCAGCGCGCGCAGCACCGGGTCCAGCGAGTGCGAGATCGCCGGCTTGGAGACCGAGCCCAGGCCGAGGGTGCAGACGGTGATGCCGAGCTGGGCGCCGGCCAGCATCAGCGACAGTTCGCGCATGCCGTCCAGGGCCGCCCGCGCTCCGCGCCGCTCCTCGGCGGCCGCCTTCTCCATGCGGTGCCGCTTGGCGGCGACCAGCGCGAACTCGGCGGCCACGAAGAAGCCGCTGCCGATCAGCAGCACCACGGTGACGAAGAGAGCCATCGGGAAACTCAACGCCGTTCCTCCGTCCGTCGCACCGGCCGCGTGATCCGCACGCGCTCGGGCACGTGCCGGTCCACTGCACGGACGTCGATCACCGCGCGGCCGCCGTCGGGCAGTTCGACGGTGAGCCGGTCGCCGACGGCCGGGAAGCGGCCGAGACGGTCCACGACCAGGCCGGCCACCGTGTCGAAGTCGTCGTCCGCGGGCAGCTCGATGCCGGTGGCCTCGGCGATCTCGTCCAGCCGGCGCCCGGCGTCCACCAGCCAGCCGTCGCGGTCGGCGACCGCGAGGCGGGTGACGGTGTCGGACTCGTCGGCGATGTCGCCGACCAGTTCCTCGGCGATGTCCTCGTAGGTGACGACACCCGCCACGCCGCCGTGCTCGTCGAGCACGACCGCGAACTCGTCGTCCCGCTCCCGCATCCGCTCGACCGCCCGGGGCAGCGGGAGGGTGTCGGGCAGCAGCAGCGCGCGCCGGGCGAGCGCGCCGGCGCTCGTCGCGGCCGGCCGGTCGGCGGGCAGCCGCATCAGCTCGCGCACGCCCAGCACGCCGCCGACGTCGTCGGGGTGCTCGCCGAGCACCGGATAGTTGGAGTGGCCGTACTTGCCGATGAGGTCGACGGCCTCGGCGGCGCTCGCGTCCGCCCGGACGAACACGGTGTCCGCGCGCGGCACCATCACCTCGTCCAGGGTGCGCTCGGAGAACTCCAGCGCGTGGTCCAGCAGCTCGGCGGTGTCCTTGGGCAGCCGTCCCCGCTCGTGCGACTCGCCGATGATGTGGCCGAGTTCCTCCAGGGTGGCGCCGTGGTGCAGCTCCTCGACCGGCTCGATGCCGGTCTGGCGCAGCAGCCGGTCCGCCGCGTCGTCGAAGATCCGCACGACGGGCCCTACGACCTTCAGATAGGCCAGCGTCGAGGCGGCCAGCGCCTTCGCCAGCCGCTCGGGCACCGCGATGGCGAGGTTCTTCGGGGCCAGCTCGCCCAGCACCATCTGCACCACCGTGGCGCCGGCGAAGGAGAGCACCACGGAGACGCCGGTGACGGCCGCGTCCGGGACGCCGACGCCGGACAGGGCGGGCCCGAGCAGCGCGGACACGGACGGCTCGGCGATGAAACCGACGACGAGGCCGGTGACCGTGATGCCCAGCTGGGCGCCGGACAGCATGAACGACAGCCGCTCGAGCACCTTCAGTGCCCGCGCTGCCCGGCGGTCCCCGGCCCGCGCCTCACGGGCCAGGGCGAGGCGGTCGGCGGAGACGTAGGCGAACTCCTGGGCCACGAAATAGCCGGTGCCTGCGGTCAGCAGGAGAACGGCCAGCAGGCCCCAGACGGCGCTCGCGGTACTCACGTGCGTGACGGCCGGAAGGGGGCGTCCGGCCGGGTGCCGCGGTGGGGCTCACCGCGGCGGGACGGTCGGGGACCGGGTCCCCGGGGGTCCGTCGGTCTGGCGGACAAAGGGGTGACTCCTCGCATCGCTCGGTGCTTGTCAGGACAACGCCTGGGAGCCGGTCCGGGTTCCCGGCTCGCGAGTCTGCGCGGGAACGGCGGCCCGCTCGCGCGGCTCCCTCCGGAACGCCCACTTCATGTCCGGTTCCACGACGAACCGGAAGACGCGCCGTACGGGCGGTGTGCACAGCAGGGTCACGACGGCGCCGGCGGCCAGCGTGACGGTGAGCACGCCGAGCGGGCGGTGGATCCAGTCGGGGGAGTACCAGCCCATGTACTTGGAGCCCTGGGCGACGAAGCCGTGCAGCAGGTAGCCGTAGAGCGTGCCGGCGCCCAGCACGGTGCACCACAACCGCCGACCCGGCACCCAGGACAGGAAGCAGGCCACCAGGACCATCGAGAAGCCGAAGGCGGCCAGCGTCATCACCGGCCCGAACCACGCGGACGCCCCCAGCTCCTGGGCGCTGTCGCGGTGGTAGAACCAGGCCCCGGTCATCCGCGGCTCCGCCCAGTACGACACCGCTGCCCCGCCCGCCAGCACCGGCAGGGCCAGCAGCCGCACCCGCCACCGCCGCACCAGCCGGAAGTGCTCCGGCCGCAGGCACAGCCCGAGCACGAAGTACGGCAGGAACTGCAGGACGCGCTGAAGGTCGAGGTCGTTGCCGATGTCCGGGGAGAGGGTGGCGAGCGCCGCGACGGTCAGCGCGATCGGCAGCGGCCACCGCACGCGCTGCCACAGCGGCGTGGTCAGCCGCCAGACGAACAGCGCGGCGAGGAACCACGTCAGGTAGAGGGGGTCCAGCAGGCTGATGGGCCGGTCGGGCTCCTGGTCGGTCCAGCGGGTGAAAAGGGTGTACGCCGTCTCGAAGACGACGTACGGCACGGCCACCCCGGTCACGAGGCGTCTGATCCGGCCGGGGCTCGCGTCGAAGCTCCGCGAGAAGTACCCGGAGATGACGATGAACGCCGGCATGTGGAAGGCGTAGACGAAGTTGTAGAGCGCGCTGACCACCCGGCTGTCGTCGCGCAGCGGCTCCCACGCGTGGCCGATCGCCACCAGCACGATCGCCAGGTACTTCGCGTTGTCGAAGTAGGCGTCACGCTGCTTCGCCCGAGGCTCCCGCACGCCGAGGAGGGAACCCGCCGCCTGCGGTGCGCCTTCGCGAGGTGCGGCTTTCACGGGGGCCACGGCTGTGGTCTGCGACTGGGACATTACAGCCGCCTCACCGGATCCGGCGGCCGTAAACCACCCGCGCGGGGGGCCGGCCGGGCGCACGGGTTGACGCCGGGGCGCGCGGGGGCCATCTGACATCGACAGGGCGGTCGTTGAGCGGAGCGGCGGGAAAAAGGTGATGCCCCGTGGCCTCGCGGTTCCCTACACTCGCCACGCACCGCGCGTCACTGTGACGCGCGGGCCGAGTGACGAGGGGAGACCGGCCGTGCCGTACCGCACCGCTGTCGTCGTCCCCCGCTCGCGGTACGAGGTGATCCTGGTGTCCCCGTCCGTCCGGTGCCCGCTGCGCGGCCGGTACCGGATGCCCGCGACGCGCGTCTGAGCCCGCAGGCCCGCCCTGCGCTCCGCCACGTCCGGGAATCGCGCCGCCCTGCTCCGAATTCACCAGAAAGGCCAACGGGCCGTGCGCACCCACCTCGATGCCCTCACCACCGTCCGCAATCTCGGCATCCTCGCCCACGTCGACGCGGGCAAGACCACCGTCACCGAGCGGATCCTGTACGCCACCGGCACCACGCACCGGCGCGGCGAGGTCCACGACGGCACCACCGTCACCGACTTCGACCCGCAGGAGCGCGACCGGGGTATCACCATCTTCGCCGCGGCCGTCAGCTGTGCCTGGGACGGCCACCGGATCAACCTGATCGACACCCCGGGCCACGTCGACTTCGCCGCCGAGGTGGAACGCTCGCTCAGAGTTCTCGACGGCGCGGTCGCCGTGTTCGACGCGGTGGCCGGCGTCGAGCCGCAGAGCGAGTCGGTGTGGCGGCAGGCCGATCGGCACGGCGTACCGAGGATCGCGTTCGTCAACAAGCTGGACCGGGCGGGCGCCGACCTCGACACGGCCGTCGCCTCGATCCGGGACCGGCTGCATCCGGCGCCCCTGGTCGTCCAGTTGCCCATCGGCGCGGAGGACCGTTTCACCGGCGTCGTCGACCTGCTGCGCATGCGCGCGCTGGTCTGGGCCGAGGGCGGCGACGCGCCCGAGGACATGCCGGTGCCGAAGGCCCTGCGCGAGGAGGCGCGGCGGCGCCGCAGGCTGCTGGAGGAGGCCGTCGCGGAGCTGCACCCGGCGGCGCTGGAGGAGTTCGTCGGCCGCGACGAGCTGTCCGCCGGCACCCTGGCCGCCGCCCTGCGGGACCTGACCCGCAGCGGCGACGGCGTGGTGGTGCTCTGCGGTTCGGCCTACCGCAACCGCGGCATCGAGCCCCTGCTCGACGCGGTCGTGGCCTACCTGCCCTCGCCGCTGGACGTGCCCGCCGTACGCGGCGGCCACGACGGTACGGCTCAGGAGCGGGCGGCCGACCCGGCGGCGCCGTTCGCGGCGCTGGCGTTCAAGGTGCACGCCACGCCGACCGGGCGGCTGACGTACGTGCGGATCTATTCGGGAACGATCGGGAAGGGGGACACCGTGTGGGACGCGGGCGCGCGCCGCGGCGAGCGGGTCGGACGCATCCTGCGGGTGCAGGCCGACCGCCACACCCAGGTGGACCGTGCGCCGGCCGGGGACATCGTCGCCCTGGTCGGGCTGAAGTCGGCCCGGGCCGGCTCGACGCTGTGCGACCCGCGCGCCCCGCTCGTGCTCGAACCGCCGGGCGCCACCGAGCCGGTGGTCTCGGTCGCCGTCGAGGCCCGCAGGTCCACCGACACCGACCGGCTGGCCGCGGCGCTCGTCCGGCTGACCGAGGAGGACCCCTCACTGGTCGTCCGGACGGATGCGGAGACCGGTCAGACGGTGCTGTCGGGGATGGGCGAACTGCACCTGGAGGTCGCGGCGGAGCAGCTCCGGCGCGTCCACGGCCTCGAGGTCAACGTCGGCCGTCCCGCGGTCAGTCACCGCGAGACCGTGGGCCGCGGGGTGTCCGGCTTCGTCTTCCGGCACGTCAAACAGGACGGCGGGGCGGGGCAGTTCGCCCATGTCGTCCTCGATGTCGAGCCGCTGGAGGAGGGGTTCGCGTTCGAGTCGGCCGTCGTCGGCGGGCGGGTGCCGCAGGAGTACGTGCGCGCGGTGGAGGCCGGCTGCCGGGAGGCGCTCGGCGAGGGACCGCTGGGCGGGCACCCGGTGACCGGGCTGCGCGTCACCCTCACCGACGGGTCCACGCACGTGAAGGACTCCTCGGACACCGCCTTCCGCACCGCGGGCCGGCTGGGCCTGCGTGAGGCCCTGCGGGCCTGCGCGATGGTTCTCCTCGAACCGGTCGTGGAGGTCACGGTGAGCGTCCCCGAGGACGCCGTCGGCGCCGTCCTCGGCGACCTCGCCGCGCGCCGCGGCCGGGTCTCGGGCTCGCTCACCCGGTCGGGCGCGGCGGTGGTGACGGCGACGGTGCCGCTGGCCGAACTCTTCGGCTACGCCACCCGGTTGCGCAGCCGGACGCAGGGCCGCGGCACCTTCACGGCCCGTCCCACCGGCTACGCGCCGGCACCGGCACGGTGATGCCGCGGCGGCCCCGCCCCACGCGGGCGGGGCCGCCCCCGGCTCAGGGGTACGACACCACCGTGGACGGCACGGTCGACGTTCCGGACGTCGGGGCTCCCGTCTCGTTGATCACGTGCTCGTACTGGCCCTGGCCGCCGAGGGAGACCACGAGCAGGTCGTGGAACCGCACGCCCGGGTGGTCCGGGGCGGCGAAGCCATGGTGCTGCACGATGCTCGGGTCGACGTTGTAGAAGCAGTAACTGCCCAGTCCCCAGCCCTCGTGCGCGGTGACGTGGTCGCCGACCTTGTAGGCCGCGTACCCCTTGACCGGGCCGTTCTGGATCGCCGCCTGGTTCGGGGCGTCGTACGCCTTCTCGTTCTGGAAGAAGATCGTGCGCCCGCGCTGCCCGTACCACTGGACGTCGTACTTGTTGAAGTGTTCGACGAACAGGCCCGTGCACAGCACGTCGTCGCCGTTGACGACGATGCCGTAGTCGGCCCGGTTGGTCTCCCAGCCGACGCCGTCGCCGTGGTCGGCGCGCCAGACCCAGGTGTGGTCGACGATGGTGTGCCGGCTGTTGATCACCATGCTGGTGGTGGCCTTGCCGGGACCCGCGCCGCCGATGCGCACGAACACGTCCTGCACGGTGGTGGGATTGGCCGAGTGGTCCTTGTGGGCTCCGCGCGGGCCGACCTCAAGCAGCGTCGGGGAGTTGACCGGCCCGGCGTCGATGAGCAGGCCGGCGAGGCGGACGCCGTCGACGTCGGCGACCCGCAGGGCCGTGACGCCGTTGTCGGGGATCAGTGTGGCGTAACCCAGGCCCAGGACCACGGTGTTGGGGCGGTTCACCTGGACGGGCCGGTCCAGGTGGTAGATCCCCGGTGTCAGCAGCAGGTGCAGCCCTTGTGCGAGCGCCCGGTTGAGGGTGGCCGCGGAGACGCCCGGCTTGGCGACGTAGAAGCGCGACAGGGGCAGCGAGGTGCCCCTCGGGGTGCCGTTGCCCCAGGTCACGCCACGCGCGTCGGTGCGCTTCGCGGGCAGGAACACATGGAACGCGCCCGCGCGGTCGACGTACAGGAAGGGCTTCTCGCGGGAGACCGGGGTGGTGTCGAGGGTGGTGTACGGCGGGTTCGGGAAGCTCTGCGCGGGGGCGCCCTCGACACCCGAGAAGACCATGTTCCACACGCCGTTGAGCCAGCTGCCGATCGCGCTGTCCCGGGTGTACCACTGCTGCTGCGAGTACGGGCCCACCTGGCCGTCGATCCGGCTGTCGGCGATGTAGCCGCCGCTCGCCCAGCCGTAGCCGGTGGGTTCCAGGTCGAGGCCGCCGCGCACGTGCATCCGGCGGAACGGCGCGGCCTGCGCGACCGCCCACCGGTTGGTGCCGTTCGCCGGGACGAGGGCCAGGTTCTCCGCCGAACGCCAGAAGTTCTGCGTGGCGTTGCCGCCGAACCAGCCGGCGTCGACCGTCACGTCGCCGTTGATGGTGGTGTCGTCGGGGGACAGGCCCAGGCCCGCGACGGAGGTGTAGAAGCCGAGCTGGGCGTTGAGGCCGTGGTACGTGCCGGGCTTGAACAGCAGCGCGTAGCGGCCGGTGCCGAACTGGGCCGACTCCTGCCGCCGGAACACCTCGTCCAGCCTGGCCTGGATGTCCGGGGTGGACGGGTCGAAGACCAGGACGTTGGGGCCCAGGTCGCCGCCACCGGGGAGGAGGTGCGGCTTCCTGGGCGTCTCGGGGGCGGCGTGCGCGGGCGCCGACAGTCCGAGCAGTGCGGGCGCGGTAGCGGCGGCGGCGCCGAGGACGGTTCTGCGGCCTATGTCGGGCAGGGGCATACGGCGGCTCTCCTGTTCGGGAAGTGAACGGGGTGCGGTCTGGGAGCGCTCTCTTGGCGGTGCATGCTTCAACTGTCCGAACACTCGCGTCAAGAGTCGGGACCGGATTGCCCCTGGGCTGCCGTACCCCTTGACGAGTTCCTCTCCGGAGGTTTAACTCACGTCCTAAATTAAGCCATGATTGCAAACCCCGAAGGGACACCGGGAGCCATGCGCAGCATCCGAGCCGCGGCCGTAGGCGCCGTCACCGTGTCACTCGCCCTTGCCGCCACGGCCTGCGGAGGCGGTTCGTCGAACGGCGGCGGGTCCAACGACTCGCCGAAGACGCTCACCTACTGGGCCTCCAACCAGGGCGCGAGCATCGCCGTCGACAAGAAGGTCCTGCAGCCCGAACTCGACAAGTTCGAGAAGCAGACCGGGATCAAGGTGAAGCTGGAGGTGGTCCCCTGGTCGGACCTGCTGAACCGGATCCTCACCGCCACCACCTCCGGTCAGGGCCCCGACGTCCTGAACATCGGCAACACCTGGAGCGCGTCCCTGCAGGCCACCGGCGCGCTGCTGCCCTGGGACGCCAAGAATCTCGCCAAGATCGGCGGCAAGGACCGCTTCGTCGACTCGGCGCTCGGCTCGACCGGCGCGGCGGGCAAGGACCCGGCCGCCGTCCCGTTGTACTCGATGGCCTACGCCCTCTACTACAACAAGCAGATCTTCGCCGACGCCGGCATCTCCAAGCCCCCGGCCACCTGGGACGAGCTCGTCGCCGACGGCAAGAAGATCTCCGCGAAGGGCAAGTCCCCGCTCGGCGCGGAGGGTTCGAACCTCTCCGAGAACATCCACCACGTCTTCGTCTTCGCCAAGCAGCACGGCGGCGAGTTCTTCACCGCCGACGGCAAGGCGGACTTCACCAACGCCAAGGTCGTCGACGCGGTCAAGCAGTACGTCGACCTGATGGCCAAGGACAAGGTCATCCCGACCGGCGACGCCGAGTACGCGCAGAACCAGTCCGTCAGCGACTTCGCCAAGGGCAAGCAGGCCATGCTGCTGTGGCAGTCCGCGTCCGCCAACCTCAAGTCGCAGGGCATGAGCCCCGACCAGTACGGCATCGCGCCGGTCCCCGTGCAGTCCGGCACCCCCGGCACCGGCACCCAGGTCAACTCGATGGTCGCGGGCATCAACCTGGCCGTCTTCAAGAACAGCCACAACCTCGACGGCGCGGCGAAGTTCGTGAAGTTCATGACCAGCGACGCCGAGCAGAAGATCCTCAACACGGCGTACAGCTCGATCCCGCCGGTCAAGACCGCGCAGACCGACGCGGCCTTCAACTCCCCTGCCAACGCGGTCCTGAAGGACACCCTCGCCAAGAGCGCCGCCGCCCTGCCGCAGGTCGCCGACGAGTCGCAGTTCGAGACGGCGGTCGGTACGGCCGTCAAGAACCTGTTCGCCGACGTGGCGGCCGGACGCGCGGTCACCACCGCCTCGGTGAAGGCGGCCCTGGAGAAGGCCCAGCAGCAGATGCCGGCGAAGTGAGCCCGATGACCACCACCACCCTCAAGGAACCGCTGAGGGGGAGTCCCGCCGGTGCGGCGACGCGCGAACCGCGTCGCCGCACCGGGCGGATCCGCCGCGCCGGACTCCCGTACCTGCTGCTCCTGCCCGCCCTGATCCTCGAACTCCTGGTCCACCTGGTGCCGATGGTGATCGGCATCGTGATGAGCTTCAAGGAGCTCACGCAGTTCTACATCCGCGACTGGGGCACCGCGCCCTGGACCGGCCTCGGCAACTACAAGGTGTCGGTGGACTTCGACGCCCCCGTCGGCGAGGCGCTGCTGCACTCCTTCTTCGTCACCGTCGCCTTCACCCTGCTCTCCGTCGGCCTGTGCTGGCTGATCGGCACCGCGGCCGCGATCTACATGCAGGACACCTTCACCGGCCGCGGCCTGCTGCGGGCGCTGTTCCTGGTGCCGTACGCCCTGCCGGTCTACGCGGCCGTCATCACCTGGGTGTTCATGTTCCAGCACGACAACGGCCTGGTGAACCACGTCCTGCACGACCAGCTCCACCTCACCGACAAGCCGTCCTTCTGGCTGATCGGCGACAACAGCTTCTACGCCCTGCTGACGGTGTCGGTGTGGAAGGGCTGGCCCTTCGCCTTCCTCATCGTCATGGCCGGCCTGCAGAACATCCCGGGGGAGCTGTACGAGGCCGCGGCCCTGGACGGCGCCGGGATGTGGCAGCAGATCCGCCGCATCACCCTGCCGTCGCTGAGCCCGGTCAACCAGGTCCTGCTGCTGGTGCTGTTCCTGTGGACGTTCAACGACTTCAACACCCCGTACGTCCTGTTCGGCAAGTCCGCGCCCGAGGCCGCGGACCTGATCTCGGTGCACATCTACCAGGCCTCGTTCGTCACCTGGAACTTCGGCACCGGCTCCGCCATGTCCGTGCTGCTGCTGCTGTTCCTGCTCGTCGTGACGGGCGTGTACCTGGCGCTCACCTCGCGCGGACGGAGGACCGGCGATGTCTAAGTCCCCCATGGCGCCCCCCAGTTCGTTCCTGTGGTCGCGCCGGGTCTTCCTCACCCTGCTCACCGGGTTCGTGCTCGTCCCGGTGTACGTGATGGTCTCCAGCTCGCTCAAGCCGCTCGCGGACGTCACCGGCAAGTTCCGGTGGCTGCCCAGCGGTCTGACGATCCGCCCGTACATCGACATCTGGTCGACGGTCCCGCTGGCGCGCTACTTCGCCAACTCGCTGATCGTGGCGGGCGCGGCGACCGTCTGCTCGGTGGTGATCGCGGTGTTCGCCGCGTACGCCGTCAGCCGGTACAGCTTCCGCGGCAAGCGCGTCTTCACGGTCACCGTGCTGTCCACGCAGATGTTCCCGGGCATCCTCTTCCTGCTGCCGCTGTTCCTCCTCTACGTCAACATCGGCAACGCCACCGGCATCGCCCTGTTCGGCTCGCGCGGCGGACTGATCCTGACGTACCTGACCTTCTCGCTGCCCTTCTCCATCTGGATGCTGATCGGGTACTTCGACTCGGTGCCGCGCGACCTCGACGAGGCGGCGCTGGTGGACGGCTGCGGCCCGCTCGGCGCCCTGTTCCGGGTGGTCGTGCCGGCCGCGATCCCCGGCATCGTCGCGGTCGCCGTCTACGCCTTCATGACCGCCTGGGGCGAGGTGCTGTTCGCCTCCGTCATGACCAACGACACCACCCGCACCCTCGCCGTCGGCCTCCAGGGCTACTCCACGCTCAACGACGTCTACTGGAACCAGATCATGGCCGCCTCGCTGGTCGTCAGCGTGCCCGTGGTCGCCGGCTTCCTGCTGCTGCAGCGCTATCTCGTCGCCGGGCTGACGGCGGGTGCCGTCAAGTGACCCACTCCCACCGTCTTGAGAGGACTTCCGTGTCCGACCGCATCGACCTCGCCGCCTTCCCCCGCGACTTCCTGTGGGGCACGGCCACCGCGGCGTACCAGATCGAGGGGGCCGTCGCGGAGGACGGCCGCTCCCCGTCGATCTGGGACACCTACTCCCACACGCCCGGCAAGGTCGAGGGCGACGACAACGGAGACGTCGCCTGCGACCACTACCACCGCTGGCGCGAGGACATCGGCCTGATGCGCCGGCTCGGCACGAACGCCTACCGGCTGTCCGTCGCCTGGCCGCGCGTGGTGCCCGGCGGCGACGGCCCGGTCAACCCCAAGGGCCTCGCCTTCTACGACGAGTTGATCGACGCCCTGCTGGAGGCGGGCATCACCCCGTTCGTCACGCTCTACCACTGGGACCTGCCCCAGGTCCTGCAGGACCGCGGCGGCTGGCCGGAGCGGGACACCGCGCTCGCCTTCGCCGACTACGCCTCGGCCGTCGCCGAACGCCTCGGCGACCGCGTCACCCAGTGGGCCACGCTCAACGAGCCGCTCTGCTCGGCCTGGATCGGCCATCTGGAGGGCCGGATGGCCCCGGGCCTGACCGACCTGACGGCCGCCGTCCGCGCCTCCTACCACCTGCTCCTCGGCCACGGCCTGGCCGTCGACGCGATCCGCGCCGCGGCGCCGTCGTCCCAGGTCGGCATCGTCACCAACCTCTCCACCGTGCACGCCGCCACCGACCGCGACGAGGACATGGCGGCCGCCCGCCGGCAGGACGGCCACATCAACCGCTGGTGGCTGGACCCGGTGTACGGCCGCGGCTTCCCGGCCGACATGCGCGAGGTCTACGGCGTCGAACTGCCCGAGCGGGAGGGCGACCTGGCGAAGATCGCCGCGCCGCTCGACTGGCACGGCCTGAACTACTACATGCCGTCCATCGTCGCCGACGACCCCTCGGCCCCGGCGCCCCGCGTCCGTTCCGTGCGCCGGCTCGGCGTGCCCCGCACCGGCATGGACTGGGAGATCGACGCGAGCGGCCTCGAGACGCTCCTGCTGCGCCTCACCGACGAGTACCCGGTCCGCCGCCTGTACGTCACGGAGAACGGCTCCGCCTACCCGGACGTCGTACGCCCCGACGGAACCGTCGACGACCCCGAGCGCGCCGAGTACCTCGAACAGCACCTGGCCGCCTGCGCCTCCGCCGTCCGCAAGGGCGCCCCCCTGGCCGGCTACTTCGCCTGGTCCCTGCTGGACAACTTCGAGTGGGCGTACGGCTACGACAAGCGGTTCGGCCTGGTCCACGTCGACTACGAGACCCAGAAACGCACGATCAAGGGCACGGGCCACCGGTACGCGGACATCGTCCGGGCCCATCGGGGACGGGCCCGGAACGCCGCGTGACCGGACGGCGCGGTCAGCAGTCCCTGAACTCCGGTGCCTGGTTCAGAACCTGGGAGCGGGCGGACGTGAACCGGTCGTAGGTGCCGCCGGTGGTTCGTGCGCCCGGGCGGAAGGCCGCCACGCGGTGGCAGTTCTGGAAGGCCAATTCGATGGCGAAGTGGCGTTCCAGGCTGCCCCGGATGGCGTCGCCGGCCAGGGCGCGCAGCAGCTGCCCGCGCTCCCTCTCGGACGGCGGCGGGGTCTGGTTGTCGGCGAACTCGGCTTCTGCCGAGTCGAGTTGGGCGGCCAGGGAGGCGATGAGGTCGTAGGCGTAGGGGAGGGACGCGCGGACGGTGGCCACGAAGTCCTCCTCACGGATGTCACCGGACTCGGCTTCGGCGAGGAGCTCGGGGGAGACGTCGAGAGACATGGGGGGTGTCCGTTCTGGTCGTCAGTGTGTGAGTGAAGGGGGCGGTCAGGTCAGTGCCGTCGGGCCCGGCACGAACTCCGGGTCGATCTGACGGGCCAGGTCCTCGCCCGTGGCGCGGTCCGCCCACGCGCGGGCGTTGCGCAGGTGGAACTCGACGGCGTGGCGGTGCAGGGTGGCCCAGTCCCTGGGGCGGGCGTCCGCCGCCGCGCGCAGGACGTTCAGGGCGTGACGGTTGCGCTCCTCCAACTCGCCCTGCGGGCGGCCCTGTTCGCTCGCTCTCACCCAGGGCGAGTGGACCAGGTGGGTGAGCAGGTCGTCACCCACCTGCTCCTTGAGGAAGAGCACGTCGTCCTCGCCGTTCACCTTGTTCCCGACGACCGCGATGCGGATCCCGAACTCCCGGGCGTGGTCGCGGAACTGGCGGTACACCGATACGCCCTGGCGGGTCGGCTCCACCACCAGGAACGTGAGGTGGAGGCGCACGCGTCCGCGCCGACCGTCATGTCGACGACGACGTACTCGCCGGGACCGACGCGCTCGGCCGCGACCTGCTGGCCCGGGTCGCCCACGGCGCGTTCGACACCCTGCTGCTCGCCTCCGTGATCGGCGCCGTCGCCCTTGTGGCCGGCCTGGTGCTCGGGGCGCTGCCCCGCCTGTCCGGGCCGCCGGCCGACACCGTCAACGCCGTACCGCCCGTCCTCGGCGCGCTGCTGGTGACCGCCGTCGTGGGCAGCGGGCCGGCCACGCCCGCCCTCGCGGTGAGCGCCGTCGCCTGGGCGCCGCTCGCCGCGCACACCTCCGCGCTGCTGCGCCAGGAGCGGGCCGCGCCGCACGTGACCGCGGCCCGCGCACTGGGCGCGGGCCGCCGGCACCTGCTCCGGCGCGCACTGCTGCCGGCCGTCGTCCCGCCCGTCACCCGCCACGCCCTGCTCCGGCTGCCCGGCACCGCCCTCGCCCTCACCTCGCTGGCCTTCCTCGGCCTGGGCGCCCAGCCGCCGTCGCCCGAATGGGGGCTGCTGCTCGCCGAGAACCAGCCCTACGCCGAGCGTGCCCCGTGGGCGGTCCTCGCCCCGGCCGCCGTACTCGCCCTGCTCGGCGCGCTGGCGGTGAGCGCGGCCGGGGGAGTGCGGCGGCCGGGGCGTCGTACGACGCGACCTCCCGAGCAAAGGGCCCTTGCCTGGGCGTGAGTTGGCGGCGACGGCAACCGCGCTGCTCCCGCGCCGCTGGGCTCGCCGCCATGAAGATCCAGGTGGAGGCCGCCCGGGAGGCGGACCAGGAGCTCGTCGAGGCTCTCGGCCGTCTGCTGCCGCAACTGTCGCGCTCCGCGCGGCCGCTCGACGCGCAGGCGCTCGCCCGCGTCCTGGCCTGCGACACGAACACCGTCCTCGTCGCCCGTGCCGACCACGGCATCGTCGGCACCCTGACCCTGACGACGGTTGCGCTGCCGTCCGGGCTGCGCGCCCGGGTCGAGGACGTGATCGTCGACGAGGCGGCGCGAGGTCACGGGATCGCCGGGCTGCTGATGGAACAGGCGCTGCGACTCGCACGTGAGGCCGGAGCCCGCACCGTCGACCTCACCTCGCGCCCGGACCGGGAAGCGGCCAACCGGCTCTACGAGCGGCTGGGCTTCCAGCGACGCGGCTCGACCGTGTACCGGTACCCGATCGAGGGGTGAGGGGGGCCGCCCCTCAGGACGGCACTGTCTGCAGTGGCGTAGCTGCCGCCGCTGCCGTCGCTCAGGACGCCACCGTCTGGCGTTCCGCCGCCAGTTCCAGCATCTCCTCCACCTCGGCCTCGTCGACGCGGGACGCGCGCTGGAGCCAGCGGATGTCGCGGCCGAAGGACCAGGTCAGGGAGGCGAGGGCGAGGGCCGTGACGCCGAAGGAGGCCGCTGCCGGGAGGTAGCCGGAGGCGGCCAGGAGCAGGCAGACGCCCTGCATCGCGGCGACCGTCTTGCGGGCCATGCTCGGCGGCAGCGGGGCGTTCAGCCAGGGGTAGACGCGGGCCGCCGCCACGAACGCGTAGCGCATGCCGCCGATCAGCAGGACCCACGGGCCCTCCTGCATGGAGACGTACACGCTCAGCACCAGGATCAGGAACGCGTCCACCTCCATGTCGAAGCGGGCGCCCAGCGGCGTCGAGGTGCCGGTGGCGCGGGCCACCTTGCCGTCCACACCGTCGAGTATCAGGGCGACGGCCGTGAGGCCGACGAAGACGGTGACCGGCGGCGAGCTCTCGAAGGAGTCGGCGACCAGGGCGGTCACTCCGCCGACCAGGGTCGCGCGGCCGAGCGTCACCCGGTTGGCCGGGCCGAAGGAGCGCGGCCGGGTGCGGTGCAGCGCCCTGGAGAGCACCGCCCACGTGGCGACGGCGAAGGCGAGGCCGGTCAGCCAGCCCGCCGGCCCTAGGCCGATCGCCGTACCGAGCAGGGCCAGCAACAGGATCTGCACGCCCGCTCCCACAGCGGTCTCCTGCTGGACCAGCCTTGCTTCGTATGTGTTGTTCAGGGCCACCGCACACCCTCCGGCCATATGACAGAGTCGATCACGCCGCGTACTGTGCGCGGCCTGTGCACACCTCGGTACGTGAACCACTTCCCGATCGTTCAGGAGGACGTCGATGAACCGCGCCGCACGCGCGTTCTGGCTGGATCGCCCGGGCGAGGGCCGGATACGCGACGTCGACCTGCCGGTACCCGCGGGGGACCAGGTGCTGGTGCGCTCGCTGTTCTCCGGCGTGAGCCGGGGGACGGAGACCCTCGTCTTCCGCGGCGGAGTGCCCGAGAGCCAGCACGCGGCCATGCGCGCCCCCTTCCAGGAGGGCGACTTCCCGGCCCCCGTGAAGTACGGCTACCTGAACGTGGGCGTGGTGGAGGAGGGGCCGGAGCGGCTGGCCGGGCGGACCGTGTTCTGCCTGTATCCGCACCAGACCCGGTACGTCGTCCCTGCCGATGCCGTCACCGTCGTACCGGACACCGTGCCCGCCGAGCGGGCCGTCCTCGCCGGCACCGTGGAGACCGCCGTCAACGCCCTGTGGGACGCCGCGCCCCTGATCGGCGACCGGATCGCCGTCGTCGGCGGCGGCATGGTCGGCTCCTCGGTGGCCGCGCTGCTGGCGCGCTTCCCGGGCGTCAGCGTGCAGCTCGTGGACGCCGATCCCGCGCGCGCGAAGATCGCCCGGGCCCTCGGCGTCGACTTCGCCCTGCCGGCGGACGCGGAGGGCGAGCGGGATCTCGTCGTCCACGCCAGCGCCACCGAGCAGGGACTCGCCCGCTCCCTCGAACTGCTCTCCGCCGAGGGCACGGTGATCGAACTGAGCTGGTACGGCGACCGGAAGGTCTCCCTCCCGCTCGGCGAGGCCTTCCACTCCCGCCGCCTCGTCATCCGCTCCAGCCAGGTCGGCACCGTCTCCCCCCGCCGCGCCGGACGGAGCTACGCCGACCGGCTCGCCCTCGCCCTCGACCTGCTCGCCGACCCGGCGCTGGACGCACTCGTCACCGGCGAGTCCGCCTTCGACGAACTGCCGGACCTCATGCCGAAGCTGGCCTCCGGAGAGCTGCCCGCGCTCTGCCACCGCATCCGGTACGAGGACACAGAGTGACGCAGTCGTTCAATCCGGGACGACTTTCGGGGCCGGGCAAGACCGCCTGACCTGAGAAAAGAGTGAGGGACGGCTGAACACGGGGAACCGATGAGCCGTACTACACGGCATCCCCGGCGGCCGACTGCCGGGGGGCCAGACGCGCCGCACCTGGAGGGTCGTCCGTTGTTCAGTGTCACCGTCCGCGATCACATCATGATCGCCCACAGCTTCCGCGGCGAGGTCTTCGGACCCGCGCAGCGCCTGCACGGAGCGACGTTCCTGGTGGACGCAACCTTCCGGCGTGAGCAGCTGGACGACGACAACATCGTCGTCGACATCGGCCTGGCCACGCAGGAACTCGGCGCCGTCGTCAGTGAGCTGAACTACCGAAACCTCGACAACGAACCCGAGTTCGCCGGAACGAACACCTCCACGGAGTTCCTGGCCAAGGTCATCGCCGACCGGCTCGCCGACCGCATCGAGAAGGGCGGCCTCGGCGAGGGTGCCAAGGGCATCGCCGGGATCACCGTCACCCTGCACGAGTCGCACATCGCCTGGGCGAGTTACGAGCGTGCCCTGTGACCGACGTGACCCTGGAGAAGACGGCGCATCCGGCCCTCGGATACGTGCCCGTGCAGCACTCCACGCTGAAGAACGCCGAGATCATCCCCATGTCCCTGCGCTCCGTGCACTTCGTGATGCCGGGCGGCGTCGACGACCCGGCGGCGCCCAGCGGCGGCAACGCCTACGACCGGCGCGTCAGCCTGGACCTGCCCGGCTTCGGCTGGCAGGTGCACAAGCACGCCGTGGCCGGCGAGTGGCCCCGGCCGGGGGCGGCGGCCCGCGCGGAACTCGCCCGCGTCCTGCGGGAACTGCCCGACGGGACGGTCGTCCTGCTGGACGGGCTCGTCGCGTGCGGGGTGCCCGAGATCGTCGTACCGGAGACGGAGCGGCTGAGCCTCGCCGTGCTGGTGCATCTGCCGCTCGGCGACGAGAGGGGGCTGGAGCCCGCGGTCGCCGCCGAACTGGACGCCAGGGAGCGGGTCGTGCTGCGGGCCGTGCCCGCCGTGATCGCCACCAGCGACTGGGCGGTCCGCCGGCTCGTCTCGCACCACGGACTGGCCCCCGAGCGGGTCCATGTCGCCGCGCCCGGCGCCGACATCGCGCCGCTGGCCTCCGGCACCGACGGGGTCTCGCGGCTGCTGTGCGTCGCCGCCGTCACCCCGCGCAAGGGCCAGCACCGGCTGGTGCAGGCGCTGGCCGCGGCGGCCGAACTGCCGTGGACGTGCGTGTGCGTGGGCGGGCTCGGGCACGACCCGGAGTACGTCGCCGAGCTGCGCCGGCTGATCAGGGAGCACGGCCTTCAGGACCGGATCGAGCTGGCTGGCCCGCAGGCCGGAGCGGAACTCGACGCCAGCTACAACGCCGCCGACCTCATGGTCCTCACCTCCTACGCGGAGACGTACGGCATGGCCGTGACGGAGGCCCTCGCGCGCGGCATCCCGGTGCTCGCGACCGACGTCGGCGGCCTGCCCGAGGCGGTCGGCCGCGCCCCCGACGGCGGGGTGCCCGGCATCCTGGTGCCGCCGGAGGACCCCGCCGCCCTCGCCGCCGAACTGCGCGGCTGGTTCGGCGAGGCCGACGTACGGCGCCGGCTGAAGGCCGCCGCGCGGAGCCGGCGGGCCGCCCTGGACGGCTGGGCCACCACGGCCCGCAGCCTCGCCGGAGTGCTGGGCCGGCTGCCGAGCGAGCCCGGGAGGGCGGCATGAGCAGGACCGTACCGGTGAGGACCGGCGGAAGGGTTCCGGCGCAGCCGGGGCCGAGGGACACGCGGGAGACGGTGGGGGAGGGGCGGCAGATGGTGACACGGACGGCGGATGTGCCCACGGAGGCCGGCGGACACGAGGCGAAGGCGGTGGGTTCCGTGGCGGAGGGCACCCAGGGCACGGACGGCCCGGGAGCCGGCCCGGCGGTCGCCGCCGGTTCGGTGATCCCCGGGGCCGGTCCCGCCCGTCCCGGCGAGCGCGCCACCGTACGCCTGCGCGACACCGGGCCGGACGAGCCCCCGCGCTACGCGCCCGAGTGGCTGGAGCTGCGCGAACCCGCCGACGCCGCCGCCCGCTCGCACGACCTGCTGGACCCGCTGCGCATCCGGCTCGCGAACCTCCCGGGCAAGGCCGGGCTGGTCATCCACGACCTGGGCTGCGGCACCGGCTCCATGGGCCGCTGGCTCGCCTCCCGGCTCGACGGCGCCCAGCACTGGGTGCTGCACGACCGTGACCCGTACCTGCTGCACTTCGCCGCCGTCGCCTCGCCGCGGTCCGCCGCCGACGGCAGCCGGGTCTCGGTGGAGACCCGCCGCGGCGACGTCGCCCGGCTCACCGCCGACGGGCTCGCCGGTGCCTCCCTGGTGACCGCCTCCGCCCTCCTCGACGTGCTCACCCGCGAGGAGCTGGAGACCCTGGCCGACGCCTGCACGGGGGCGGGCTGCCCGGCCCTGCTGACGCTCTCCGTCGCCGGCCGCGTCGAACTCAGCCCGTCCGACCCGATGGACGCGGAGATCACCGACGCGTTCAACGCCCACCAGCGCCGCGACGGCCTGCTCGGCCCGGACGCGGTCGACGCCGCCTGCGAGGCCTTCTCGGAGCGGGGCGCCACGGTACGGGTCAACCCGAGCCACTGGCGGCTCGGCCCCGACGAGGCCGAGCTGACGGCCCAGTGGCTGCGCGGCTGGGTCGGCGCGGCCGTCGAGGAGCGCCCCGAGCTGGCAGCCCGCGCAGAACGGTATCTGCACGACCGCCTGGCCGCCTGCGAGGCCGGCGACCTGCACGTCACCGTCCACCACAGCGACCTCTTGGCGATGTCCCGGCCGACGGGCGGGGCGTCATGAGCGTGGAGACGATGAGGACGGTCGTGCTGCCCGGCAGCCGGCGGGGTGCGGACGTCGCTTCCGACGCGGCGGCGAGCCCTCGGGTCGAGGGGGTCCACGTGCCGGCGTCCGCCGGTGCCGCTTCCGTCGTCGTCGAGGTGTGGGACGACGGGGCCGCCTGTCTCGCCGCGCGCGAGTCCGCCCTGCGGGCCCGGGCCGCCGAAGTCGCCCTCCGCGAGGAGCGCGACCGTGCCGCGAACGGCACGCCATGGTGGCGAGGGGCCCTGGCGCGGCTCAACTCCCCTGTTCTGCGTCGCCACTTCGGGACCGTCGCGGGCGTCGTCATCCTCGGGGCCCTGCTGTGGCACCTCGGTACCGGTGTGCTGCTGGACGGGCTGCGGCGGATCGACGCGACGACGCTGGTCCTGGCGCTCCTGACCGGGGTGGCCACCACCGTGCTCAGCGCCTGGCGCTGGGCGCTGGTGGCCCGCAGCCTGAAGATGCGGCTCCCGCTCGGGGCGGCCGTCGCCGACTACTACCGCGCGCTGTTCCTGAACGCCGCCCTGCCCGGCGGCGTCCTCGGGGACGTGCACCGGGCCGTCCGGCACGGCAAGGACGCCGGTGACCTCGGCCGCGGCGTACGGTCGGTCGTCCTCGAACGGGTCGCCGGACAGGTCGCGCTGACCGTCGTCGGCACCGCGGTGCTGCTGACCATGCCGTCCCCCGTGCGGGCCGAGGTCCGCAGCTTCGCCCCGCCGGTCCTGCTCGCCGCGGTCGGCGCGCTCGCCGTCGTCCTGGCGCTGCGGATGAACCGCACGGCCGACTCCCGCCGCGGCCGCGCCCTGCGCGCGACGCTCGCCGAGGCGCGCAAGGGACTGCTCTCCCGCCGCAACGGCCCCGGCGTCGCGCTCTCCTCGCTGCTCGTCCTCGCCGGTCACATCGGCATGTTCGTGCTCTCCGCCCGGGTCGCCGGCTCCCCGGCCTCCGCCGCCACGCTGATCCCGCTCGCGGTGCTGGCCCTGGTCGCCATGGGCCTGCCGCTGAACGTCGGCGGCTTCGGTCCCCGTGAGGGCGCCACCGCCTGGGCGTTCGGCGCGGCCGGCCTCGGTGCGAGCAGCGGTGTGGCGGTCGCCGTCGTGTACGGCGTGCTCAGCTTCGTCGCCGCCCTGCCGGGCGCGGTCGTCCTCGTCGCCCGCTGGTACACGGGGCTGCGGACGGGTTCCGGAACGACCCCGGAACCCGGCGCCGACTACGCGGGCCCGTCCTCCGAGGCGAGGAGCGAGAAATACGCGCCGAAGGAATCCGCGAGGCTCGCCAGCAGTTCCTTCCCCTTTTCCGCGGAACCCAGCGAAGGCCGTCCGATCACGCCCGAATCGGTATAGCCGGACATACCGAGGGTGAGCAGATGACGACGGTCGTCAGCGACGAAATCGGCGGTCTCGTGACCGGGCCGGAGGAATTCCGGGTGAGCGTGCAGAAGGATGGAGGTCTCGATTTCTCCCGCGTGCATGTCGGTCAGCAGCGAGGTGGTCACCCCCGCCCGCTGCCGCGCCGTCTCCCAGTCCTCCGCGGCCGGGAAGAGCGCCATGCGCTCGCCACGGGCGGAGGATTCCTGGACGACGTTGCCCAGCACGTAGTTCCCGCCGTGCCCGTTGACCACCACCAGGGCGTCGACGCCGGAGCGGCGCAGGGACTGCGCGATGTCACTCACCACCGCATGAAGGGTCACCGAGGAGATGCTGACGGTCCCGGGCCAGGCCGCGTGCTCGTGCGAGCAGGAGATGGTCACCGGAGGGAGGAGGTGCACCGGGTACGCCGCGGCGATCTCCCGGGCCACGGCACAGGCGACCAGTGTGTCGGTCGCCAGCGGAAGGAACGGCCCGTGCTGTTCGAAGCTTCCCACCGGAAGGACCGCGACCTGCGTTGAGACACCCGCCGCCCTGGTCCGTACCTCTTCCGTAGTGTCCGCCGGCACCAGCCCGTCCGCCGCCGTACGCACGCCCGAACCACTCATTTCTTCACGGCCTTTCGTCTCTGTTTAGGAATCGAATCATGACAGATAAAATCGGCGTACTCGGCAAGAAGAGCGCGAAGCGTACAGGCGTGGAACGCATAGTGAATGCCCCGCTGCCCACGGTGTACGGGCAATTCCGGGCGGTCGGTTACATCGATCACGATCGCGGCGACGAACAAGTCGCTCTCGTGCACGGCGAGATAGGCACGGACGATGTCCTGACCCGGCTGCATTCCGAGTGCCTGACGGGTGACGCGTTCGGCTCCCAGCACTGCGAGTGCGGTGACCAGCTGGCGTCCGCGCTGAAGGCCGTGGTCGCCGAAGGCAGCGGCATCGTCGTCTACTTGCGGGGCCACGAGGGCCGCGGCATCGGCCTGCTCGCCAAGCTGCGCGCGATGGCCCTGCAGGCGGAGGGCCTGGACACGGTCGAGGCCAACCTCGCGCTCGGGCTGCCCGTGGACGCCCGCGACTACGGCGTCGCCGCCGGCATCCTGCACGACCTGGGCGTGAACTCCGTGCGCCTGATGTCCAACAACCCGCGCAAGCGCGAGGCGTTGGTGCAGCACGGCATCGAAGTGGCCGAGACCGTCCCCCTGTTGATCCCGCCGTGCGAGAGCAACATCACCTACCTGCGCACCAAGCGGGAGCGGCTCGACCACGTCCTGCCCCACCTGGACGCCCTGGCGCACCTGTCCTGAACCTGCGGTTACGGCCCGGCGGGCGGGGACAGGAAGAGGGGACGACCCGACACCCCTGGGAGGCTCGCCGGTGAACACGCAGGCCAGTGCCGTCGTCATCGGCGGCGGGGTGATGGGCGCGAGCATCGCCTACCACCTCGCCGCCGCCGGTGTCCGCGACGTCGTCCTCGTCGAACGGGACGAACTCGCCGCCGGATCCACCTCGAAGGCGGCGGGCGGGGTGCGGGCGCAGTTCTCCGACGAGCTGAACATCCTGCTCGGGGCGCGCAGCCTGGAGGCGTTCGGCCGCTTCGAGGAGGAGATCGGGTACGACATCGGGCTGCACCGCGTCGGCTACCTCTTCCTGCTGTCGACGCCGCAGGAGGTCGCCTCCTTCGAGCGCGGCGTCGGGTTGCAGAACTCCCTGGGCGTGCCCAGCCGTATGATCACGCCGAAGGAGGCCCGCAGGCTCTCCCCGCTCATCAGCACCGACGGCCTGCTCGCCGCCGCCTTCTCCCCGGACGACGGCCACTGCACCCCCGAGGCGGTCGTCCACGGCTACGCCTCCGCCGCCCGGGCCCTGGGAGTCCGCGTCCTGCGGCACACCGAGGTCACCGGCATCGAGCTGCGGGGCGACCGGATCACCGCCGTCGCCACGACCCTGGGCCGGATCGGGACCGGCACGGTGATCTGCGCGGCCGGCGCCTGGTCGCGGGCGGTCGGCGCGATGGCGGGCGTCGACCTGCCGGTGGTGCCGCTGCGCCGCCAGATCGCGGTCACCGAACCCCTCGCCCAACCGCGCCCCGGCATCCCCATGACCATCGACTTCACCACCAGCCTCTACTTCCACGCCGAGGGTCCCGGTCTCCTGCTGGGGATGTCCGACCCCGAGGAGCGGCCCGGCTTCGCCACCGACACCCACGACCGCTGGATCCCCGCCCTGTACGCGGCCATGGAGCGGCGCGCTCCGGCCCTGCTCGACCTGCGCCGCACCGGCGGCTGGGCGGGCCTGTACGAGATCACCCCCGACCACAACGCACTGATCGGCGAGGCCACTTCGGTCTCCCGCTTCCTCTACGCCACCGGCTTCTCCGGACACGGCTTCCTGCAGGGCCCCGCCGTCGGCGAGGTGATCCGCGACCTGTACCTGGGCCGCGTACCCTTCGTGGACGTCCGCCCCTTGAGCGCCGACCGCTTCGCGGCCGACGCCCCGCGCCCGGAGGCCAACCTCGTATGACCGATCTCCACCTGTGGCTGCGCCACGAGGCCCGTACGACCGAACGCCGCACACCGCTCGTGCCGTCCGACGCCCGGCGGCTCGTCGAGGCGGGCGTGAGGCTGACGGTGGAGGAGTCCCCGCAGCGGATCTTCCCGATCGAGGAGTACGAGGCGGCCGGCTGCGGCGTCGCGTCGGCGGGCTCGTGGGTGTCCGCGCCGCACGACGCCGTCGTCCTGGGTCTCAAGGAACTCCCGGACGAGCCGGGCGAGTTGCCGCACCGGCACATCTTCTTCGGGCACGCCTACAAGCGGCAGCCGGGAGCCGAGACCCTGCTGCGGCGGTTCGCCGCCGGGGGAGGCGCCCTGCTCGACCTGGAGTACCTGGTCGACGACGACGGCCGTCGCCTCGCCGCCTTCGGCTTCTGGGCGGGCTACCTGGGCGCCGCCCTCGCCGTGCTCCAGCGCCGCGGCAGGCTGGCCGCCCCGCTCGTACCGGGGTCGAAGGAGGAGCTGGACGAGACGCTCCGGCGGGCCGGCGGGGACGAGGAGTTCACGGCGCTGGTCGTCGGCGCCCTGGGCCGCAGCGGCCGGGGCGCACGGGTCGCCTTCCAGGTCGCCGGGATCGAACCGACCTGCTGGGACCTCGCCGAGACCCGTGACCTGGACCGCCCGGCCCTGCTCGGCCACGACGTCATGGTGAACGCGGTCCTCGCCACCTCACCCGTCCCGCCCTTCCTGCGCGAGGAGGACCTCGACGCCCCCGCGCGCCGGCTGCGCACGCTGTGCGACGTCACCTGCGACGTCGGCTCGCCGCTGAACGTCCTGCCGGTCTACGACCGCACCACGGACTGGGACGAGCCGGTGCGCCGGCTGCGCAAGGAACCGCCGCTGGACCTCATCGCCATCGACAACCTGCCGTCCCTGCTGCCGCGGGAGTCCAGCACGGACTTCTCGGCGGCCCTGGTGATCCAGTTGCTCGAGTTCTCCGTCGGCGGCCCGTGGGGACGCTGCCTCGACCGATTCCACCAGGCGTGCCGTGAACTCGGCGTCACGGAAAGGGAGTCCGGGAATGGCTGAGCGGGCCACCGCGTCCGGCACCGTCCACTGGATCGGCGCCGGACTGTCCACGGGCAGCGGTCTGGCCCGGCTGTGCGAGAGGGCCGGGCCGGTACGTCTGTGGCACCGCACCGAGCAGCGGGCCGCGGACGCCCTGGACCGTCTCGGCCTCGGCTCGCGCGCCGAGCCCCGCGCCTTCACGCTCCCCGCGCTCACCGCCGAACTGACGCCCGGGGACGTCGTCGTGTCGATGCTCCCCGCGCCGGAGCACGCTCCGATCCTGGCCGCCTGTGTCGCGGGCGGCGCCCACTTCGCCTGCTCCAGCTACGTCTCCGACGCCGTCCTCGCACAGGTCCCCGCGGCCGAGAGGGCCGGACTGGTCGTCCTGACCGAGGCCGGGCTCGACCCGGGCATCGACCACCTCTTCGCCCACAGCCTGGTCGCCCGCGCCGGCGCGGCCGTCGGCGCCGGCACCCCGGCGTCGTACACCTTCACCTCGTACTGCGGCGGCATACCGGCCGTCCCGAACGACTTCCGGTACCGCTTCAGCTGGGCTCCCGCCGGTGTGCTGGGCGCTCTGCGCTCGCCCGCCCGTTACATCGAGGACGGCACCGAGACCGTCGCCGGCCGCCCGTGGGAGGCCACCCGCGCCCACGTCCTCGACGGGGAACGCTTCGAGGTCTACCCCAACCGCGACAGCGTGCCCTTCGTCCGGCAGTACGGCCTCCCGGCCGCCTGGCGGGCGCACACCTTCGTCCGCGGCACCCTGCGGCTCGACGGCTGGCTGCGGGCCTGGGACCCGGTGTTCGAGGAGCTGAAGGCCGGTGACGACGCGCGGATCGCCGCCCTGGCGCAGGAGTTGGCGGCCCGCCATCCGACGACGGACGCCGACCGCGACCGGGTCGTCCTCGCCGTGTCCCTGGACGTCCGCGCGCAGGAAGGCGGTTGGTCGGGGAGCTACCTCCTCGACCTCACCGGGGACGCGGAGGAGAGCGCCATGGCCCGGTGCGTGTCGCTCCCGCTGGCGCTGGGCGTCCGGCACATCCTGGACGGAAGCCTGCCGGCGGGGCTGAACAGGGCCGCCGGGACGGCGGCCCGTTCCGGGCAGTGGCTGGACGAACTGCGGTCGGAAGGACTGGAGTTCGGCCTGCGTTCCGCGGCGTAGCCGAGTCAGCCGGTGATCGCCTCGTGGACCAGGCGCTTGAGGTCCGGGACGATCCTCAGGGACGACTTCGGGCGGACCTGGGTCATGAACTGGACGGTCAGGTCATGGACGGGGTCGACCCAGAAGGTGGTCGTCGCGGCGCCGCTCCAGCCGTAGGCGCCCAGGGTGGAGGGGACCTGGGTGCGCTCGGGGTCGATGACGACCGAGACGCCGAGGCCGAACCCCACGCCGTCGTTGTGGGGCTCGTCGTGGGCCGGGCGGGAGCCGAAGGAGCGCAGGTCCGCGTTGCCGGGCAGGTGGTTCCTGGTCATCAGGTCCACGGTCTCGGGGGCCAGCAGACGGACGCCGTCGAGCTCGCCGCGCCGGCGCAGCAGCTCCATGAAGCGGTGCATGTCGTACGCCGAGGCCACCATCCCGCCGCTGCCGGACAGCAGGCGCGGCCGCCCGCCGCGCAGCGGCAGCCCGGCGACCGGCTCGATGCCGCCCGACTCCGTCTCGCCGTACAACTCCGCCAGCCTGGGGGCCTGTTCGTCGGTGACCTGGAAACCGGCGTCGGACATGCCGAGCGGGCCGAGGATCCGCTCGGCGAAGAACTCGTCGAGAGACTGCCCGCTCACCACCTCGACCACCCGGCCGAGGACGTTGGTGGCGACCGAGTAGTTCCACTGCGTCCCGGGCTCGAACTGCAGCGGCAGACTCGCGTACACGTCGACCGTCCGCGCCAGGTCGGTGCCCGGCAGGACCGAGGACTCGAGGCCGGCCGCGCGGTAGAGGGCGTCGACCGGGTGGGAACGGTAGAAGGCGAAGGTGAGGCCCGCGGTGTGGGTCAGCAGATGCCTGATCAGGACGGGGCCGCGGGCCAGCCGGGTCCGTACGTCGGCGCCGGAGCCGCCCTCGTACACCTGCGGGTCGGCGAAGGCCGGCAGATGGCGGGCGACCGGGTCGTCCAGCGACAGCCGGCCCTCCTCGACGAGTATCAGCGCGGCGACCGAGGTGACCGGCTTCGTCATGGAGTAGATCCGCCACAGTGTGTCGTGCTCGACCGGCAGTCCGGCCGCGACGTCGCGGTGGCCGAGCATCGTCAGATGGGCGACGCGTCCGCCGCGGGCCACGGCCACCAGGAAGCCGGGCACGCGTCCCTCGTCGACGTGGTGGGCGAGGTGCTGGTCGAGTCGGTCCAGCGCCTTCGCGTCCAGCCCGACCTCGCTCGGGTCGACCTCTTGCCGCAGCTGTGCCATCGCTCTCCTCCGAATGCGCTCGTCGAGGTGCCGGACGGGATATCCCGCATATCCCGCCGCCCTGACCTCAGACCTCATCGTCGCGCAGGAACACCGCTACGGTCCCCGGGTCGACCAGGATTGATCATCGAGACGGAACGTTCCGGCAGAGATCCGGCCACGACCGCGCCGACCGCGGCCACGACCGCCAGGACGATCAGCGGCAGCCGCGCGCCGCCAGCGTGCGGCCCGGTCAGCGTCGTCGCCACCGCCACGCCCAGCACCGGCCCGACGTTCATCGCCGTCTGCTTCAGCCCGCCCGCCACCCCGGCGGACTCGACCGCGGCCTCCCGTACGACGACGTGGGTGGCCGCCACCATGACCGTCCCGAAGCCGGCGCCCAGCAGACCGAACCCGGTGCAGAAGGCGAGGGTGCCGGTGGCGCGGTCCAGGACCACGATCCCGGCGGCCAGCACGGCCATCGCCGCGACCGTCGTCCGCCGGGCCCCGAACCGGCGCAGCAGCACCGCGCAACACGGCGCCGCGAGGATCATCAGGGCCGCCAGCGGCAGGCTGAGCAGGGCCATGCGCAGCGGGCCGACGCCGAGGACGTTCTGCAGTAGAAAGGTCGCGGTGAACAAGGTGCCCTGCAACGCGGCCGACGCCACGACCAGGACGCCGACCGCCCGGCCGACGCCCGCCGAGCCGACGAGGTCCGGCGGCACCAGCGGACTTGAGGCCCGCCGCTCGTGCCGCACGAACGCGGCCCCCGCGGCGAGGGCCACCGCGACCCCGGCACCGCTCCCCGGCGTCCAGCCCCGCTCCGGCAGGGCGACGAGAGCCTGGACGAGACTGGCCAGGGTCAGCGCGAGGAGCAGGGCACCGGGCAGGTCGAGGGCGGTGACGGGGTGAGGGGAGGCCCAGCGCGGTCGCCGCGCCCCGCCGAGCGAGGTGAGGGCCAGGACGCCCAGGGCCAGCGTCGGTACGACGTTCAGGAGGAAGGCGGCACGCCAGCCCGGACCGGCCACCAGGGCCCCGCCCAGGACGGGACCCGCCGCGGCCGCCAGCCCGATCGCACTGGTCCGCACGGCGATCGGCATCCGCAGCCGGTCCGGTGGGAACGCGGCCCGCAGCATGCCCAGTGTGGCCGGCTGCAACAGTGCCCCGAACACCCCCTGGACCACCCGCAGCGCGATCACCCACCCGATCCCGGGGCCAGGGCGATCCCCGCCGAGGCCGCCCCGAAGCCCAACGTGCCGAAGGCGAAAAGCCGTTGATGGCCGTACCGGTCGCCGAGCCGTCCCGAGAAGACCAGCAGGCCGGCCACCGCGACGAGGTAACCCGTGCTGGTCCACTGGACCTGTGCCAACGAGGCGTCCAGGTCCTGCCGCAGGGTCGGCTGCACGACGGAGAGGACCGTGCCGTCCAGAGCGACCACCACCGCTCCGACGACGCTGCCGGTCAGCGCCAGCGCGCGCTGCCGTCTCACGCCCCGGCCCCGAGGTGCGCGTCCAGCGCGGTGCGCAGCAACGGCCCGAAGTCCTCCGTCGCCGTCGCGAGTTGGAGGCTGCCCCAGCCCCACAGCTGGGCGATGCCGTGCAGGTTCGCCCACAGCGCGCCCGCGACGATCCGGGCGTCCGCCTCGGGGCGGGCCCGGCCGACCAGCTCCACCAGCCGGCCGAACAGGGGAAGACTGGTGTCCCGCAGGCCCAGGTGGCCGCTCTCCAGCAGGTCGTGACGGAACATCAGCTCGTACATGCCGCGGTTGTCCAGCGCGAACTCCAGGTAGGCCCGACCCAGTTCCGCCACCTGCTCGCGCGGCGAGTCCGTACCGTCCCCGACCGCCGCCGTGGCCCGCTCGGCCAGGTCGGCGAACCCGCGCCGGGCGATGGCGGACAGCAGTTCGACGTGGGTGGGGAAGTAGCGCCGCGGCGCCCCGTGCGAGACGCCGGCCCGGCGCGCGATCTCCCGCAGGGTCAGCGCCTGCGCCCCTTCCCGGGCGACCAGCTCCACCCCGACGTCGACGAGCCGGGCCCGCAGTCCCGTCTCCGGTCCGGGCTTTGACGATTCAGGCATAGACACTGTCTACCAGGAACGGGTAGACAGTGTCTACCTATGGGCCTCCGGAGCCGGGAATGCGGTACCGGACCGCTCGGGTTGACCCGGATATGACTCAGGACACACTGCTCCACCTGCTGTCGGATCACCGCGGCGGCGTACTGGTCACCCTCAAGCGCGACGGCCGCCCCCAGCTGTCGAACGTCAGCCACCATTACGACCCGGACGAGCGGATCGTCCGGATCTCCGTCACCGACGACCGGGCCAAGACCCGCAACATGCGCCGCGACTCGCGGGTGTCCTACCACGTCTCCACCCCCGACCGCCGTGCCTACACCGTCGTCGAGGGCACCGCCGAGCTCTCGCCCGTCGCCAAGGACCCGCACGACGACACCGTGGAGGAGCTGATCCGCCTCTACCGCGACGTCCTCGGCGAGCACCCCGACTGGGACGACTACCGCGCCGCGATGGTGCGCGACGGGCGGCTCGTGGTCCGGCTGAAGGTGGAGCGGGCGTACGGCATCCCGAAGGGTGCGAACGAGGGCTGAGACGGGCCGCCCGGCAGGCCGACGAGCCGGGTCCTAGGACCGTGGCCCCAGGCCCGATGTCGCATGGCCCGGGGATCACGTGCTGCCTAGGCTGCACACCAAGACCCCGCAGCGCAGGAGGAGACCTCGATGCCCGTCGACGGCCGCAGCCACATCCGTCTCGCCCGCCCGTCGCGCGACCTCGCCGCCGCCGAGCGGTTCTGGGTGGCGGGACTCGGGCTGAGCGTCGTATGGCGGACCGAGGGCGGCGGCGAACCCGGCGAGCACGACCTGCTGATGGTCGGCTGGCCGGACGCCGGATGGCACCTGGAACTCGTCCACGAGTCCGCGGCCCCGGTCGAGCCCCGGCCCACCGAGGAGGACCTGCTCGTCGTCTACGTCGACGGGCAGGTTCCCGAGGACCTCGTGGCGCGGCTGGAGGAGCACGGAGGGAAACGGGTGCCGTCCCCCAACCCGTACTGGAACCGCTGGGGCGTCACCGTCGAGGACCCCGACGGCTACCGCCTGGTGCTGTGCGAACGCGGCTGGTCGAACAACTAGGGCCTGTCGTTTGGATCAGGTCGGCTGCAGGGGACGGTGCGTCCTGGCCGACCCGAGCGGGGTCTGGTGCGTGCAGCTGCAAGGCGGAGGAGGGAGTCGACGCGGAGCGTCGGCGAGTGACGACAACGCGGCAGATGTGCGTGCCAGACCCCGCGACGCCGAGCTGATCCAAACGACAGGCCCTAGCCGCGCTCACCACTCACTTGCCCACGTAGCTGGCCAGGTGCTTCCCCGTCAGGGTGGAGCGTGCCGCCACCAGGTCGGCCGGGGTGCCTTCGAAGACGATCCGGCCGCCGTCATGTCCGGCGCCGGGGCCGAGGTCGACGATCCAGTCCGCGTGGGCCATCACCGCCTGGTGGTGCTCCACCACGATGACCGACTTCCCGGCGTCCACGAGCCGGTCCAGCAGGCCGAGCAGCTGCTCGACGTCGGCCAGGTGCAGACCCGCGGTCGGCTCGTCCAGGACATAGACGCCGCCCTTGTCGCCCATGTGCGTGGCCAGCTTCAGGCGTTGCCGCTCGCCGCCGGAGAGGGTGGTGAGGGGCTGGCCGAGCGTGAGGTAGCCGAGACCGACGTCGGCCAGGCGCGTCAGGATGCGGTGGGCGGCCGGGGTGCGCGCCTCGCCGGCCGCGAAGAACTCCTCCGCCTCGGCCACCGGCATCGCGAGCACCTCGCTGATGTCCCGGCCGCCGAAGTGGTACTCCAGCACCGACGCGTCGAACCGCTTGCCCTCGCAGTCCTCGCAGGTGCTGGAGACACCGGCCATCATCCCCAGGTCGGTGTAGACGACGCCGGCGCCGTTGCAGGTCGGGCACGCGCCCTCGGAGTTGGCGCTGAACAGGGCCGGCTTCACCCCGTTGGCCTTGGCGAAGGCGCTGCGGATGGGGTCGAGGAGACCGGTGTACGTCGCCGGGTTGCTGCGCCGGGAGCCGCGGATCGGGCTCTGGTCGACGGCCACCACACCCGCGTCGGCCGGGATCGACCCGTGCACGAGCGAGCTCTTGCCGGAACCGGCGACACCGGTGACCACGCACAGCACGCCCAGCGGGAGGTCGACGTCGACGTCCTGGAGGTTGTGCGTGCGCGCGCCCCGGATCTCCAGCGTTCCGGTCGCCTTGCGCACCGTGTCCTTCACGGCCGCCCGGTCGCCGAGGTGGCGGCCGGTGATGGTGTCGCTGTTCCGCAGCCCCTCCAGCGTGCCCTCGTAGCAGACCGTGCCGCCGCCCGTGCCGGCGCCGGGGCCGAGGTCGACGACGTGGTCGGCGATCGCGATGACCTCCGGCTTGTGCTCCACGACCAGCACCGTGTTGCCCTTGTCCCGCAGGCGCAGCAGCAGCTCGTTCATCCGCTGGATGTCGTGCGGGTGCAGGCCGATGGTCGGCTCGTCGAAGACGTACGTCACGTCGGTGAGGGAGGAGCCGAGGTGGCGGATCATCTTCACGCGCTGCGCCTCGCCGCCGGAGAGGGTGCCGGCCGGGCGGTCGAGGGAGAGGTAGCCGAGGCCGATCTCGGTAAACGAGTCGAGGGTCTGCTGCAGCGCGGTGAGCAGCGGCGCCACCGACGGCTCCTTCAGGCCGCGCACCCAGTCGGCCAGGTCGCTGATCTGCAGGGCGCAGGCGTCGGCGATGTTGAGCTTCTTGATCCGCGCCTGCCGGGCGTGCTCGGCGAGCCGGGTGCCGTCGCAGTCGGGGCAGGTGGTGAAGGTGACGGCGCGCTCCACGAACGCCCGGATGTGCGGCTGCATCGCCTCCTTGTCCTTGGCGAGCATGGACTTCTGGATGCGCGGGATCAGACCCTCGTAGGTCATGTTGATGCCCGCGATCTTCATTCGGACCGGCTCGTGGTGCAGCAGGTCGTGCAGTTCCTTCTTGGTGAACTTCCGGATCGGCTTGTCGGGGTCGAAGAAGCCGGACTCCGCGTAGAGGCGGGAGTTCCAGCCGCCGCCGGTGTAGCCGGGGACGGTGAAGGCGCCGTCGTTGATCGACTTGGTGTCGTCGTAGAGCTGGGTGAGGTCGAGGTCGGAGACGGCGCCGCGGCCCTCGCAGCGTGGGCACATGCCGCCGACCTTGTTGAAGGTGACCTTCTGCGCCTTCTTGGCGCCGCCCACCTTGATCGCGCCGGCCGCCGAGACGGAGGGCACGTTGAAGGCGAAGGCTCCGGGCGGGCCGACGTAGGGCTTGCCGAGGCGGCTGAAGAGGATGCGCAGCATCGCGTTGGCGTCGGTGGCGGTGCCGACGGTGGAGCGAGGGTCGGCGCCCATGCGCTGCTGGTCGACGCTGATGGCGGTGGTCAGGCCGTCGAGGACGTCCACCTCGGGGCGGGCGAGGGTCGGCATGAAACCTTGCACGAAGGTGCTGTAGGTCTCGTTGATCAGCCGCTGCGACTCGGCGGCGATCGTGTCGAACACCAGGGAGCTCTTGCCGGAGCCGGAGACGCCGGTGAACACGGTCAGCCGGCGCTTCGGGAGCTCGACGCTGATGTCCTTGAGGTTGTTCTCGCGGGCGCCGTGCACGCGGATCAGGTCGTGGCTGTCGGCAGCGTGCTGCGAGGGTGCCGGCACCTTGCTCATCGTCTCTCCATCCGTCGCGCGGGTGACGCCCGTGACGGTCAGGCTAGGCGAGGCCCGGGAGCGGCGCTTCTCCATTCCTGATACACGTGCGTAGGCTCGGTCGGGTGATCAATGGCGCACACATGGTGATCCACTCCCGTGACGCCGAGGCGGACCGCCTCTTCCTGCGGGACGTCCTCGGCTGGGCGTACGTCGACGCCGGGCACGGCTGGCTGATCTTCGAGGCACCGCCCGCCGAGGTCGCCTGCCATCCGACCGAGGGCGAGCCTGCGCACGAACTGATGCTGATGTGCGACGACTTGGACGCGACCGTCGCCGAACTCACCCGGGCGGGCGTGGAGTTCACGCGCCCCGTGCAGGACGTCCGGTGGGGCCGGGTGACGGCGCTGCGGCTCCCGGGCGGAGGCGAGATCGCCCTGTACGAGCCACGGCACCCGCGGCCGGGGGGAGCCGACGCGGTACGGGCACCGGGACCGTGACCTGACGGCGGCCCGCCGGTCGCGCTCACGCGGAACTCGGGCCGTGAACCCGACAGCGGACCCCTGTCGCACTCGCGCCGAACTCGGGCCGTGGCACACGGCGGCGGACCTCTGTCGCTCACGCGGCAAACGTGGGCCGGGGCCTGGTGGCGGCCCCTTGCCACGCTCACGCGGAGCGCGGGCCGTGGGACGGCGGCGGACCTCTGTCGCTCACGCGGCAAACGTGGGCCGGGGCCTGGTGGCGGCCCCTTGCCACGCTCACGCGGAGCGCGGGCCGTGGGACGGCGGCGGACCTCTGTCGCTCACGCGGCAAACATGGGCCGTGGCCTGACGGCGGACCCCTGTCGCGCTCGCGCGGAACTCGGGCCGTGGCGCGACGGCGGACCCCTGTCGCGCGCACGCGCAAGCCCCGGCCTCCGGCAGGCGGTGCCGTGCGGAGGCCGGGGCTTGGGCGCGCGAGGGATCAGGCCGTCACCGTCTCCCGCTGGGCCGCCTCCGCCGCCGGGCGCTCGCCGAGTCGTTCGGTGGGGACCTCGGCCGTCTCGCGGGCCGAGAGGACGGCGATCACCGGCGGGACGCACAGGGCGGCGGTGAACAGGGCCACCGCGGACCAGTCACCGCCGTCGGGGCCCGCGATCTCGGCGGCGAAGGTGACCGCGAAACCGGCCACGGCGAAGCCGACCTGGGTGCCGATCGCCATGCCGGACAGCCGGACCCGGGTGGAGAACATCTCGCCGTAGAAGGACGGCCACACGCCGTTCGCGGCGCTGTAGACGACGCCGAAGGCGACGATGCCCAGCACCAGGGTCAGCGGGTAGTTCCCGGTGGAGATCGCCCAGAGGTACCCGAACATCGCCACCGCGCTGCCCGCGGCGCCGATCAGGTACACCGGCCGGCGGCCGATGCGGTCCGACAGCGTCGCCCACAGCGGGATCGCCGCGAGCGCGACGAGGTTCGCGAGCGCGCCCACCCACAGCATCGAGGAGCGGGACATGCCGACGGTGTCGCCGGTGGCGTAGGCGAGCGCCCAGACCGTGAAGATCGTGGAGACGGAGGCGATCAGCGCGCCCGCGATCACCCGCAGCACGTCCGCCCAGTGCTCGCGCAGCAGCACCGCCAGCGGCAGCTTCACGACGCCCTCGGAGGAGGACGCCTGCTGCGTGAAGACCGGTGTCTCCTCCAGCCGGCGGCGGATGACGTAGCCGACGCCCGCGACGACGACGCTCGCCCAGAACGGGACCCGCCAGCCCCAGGTCAGCAACTGGTCCTCGGGCAGGGCCGCCACCGGGATGAAGACCAGGGTGGCGATGAGCTGGCCGCCCTGGGTGCCGCTGAGCGTGAAGCTGGTGAAGAAGCCGCGCCGGTGGCCCGGCGCGTGTTCCAGGGTCATGGAGTTGGCGCTGGCCTGCTCACCGGCGGCCGAGATGCCCTGCAGCACCCGGCACAGCACGAGCAGGACCGGCGCGAGGGTGCCGACCTGGGCGCGGGTGGGCAGACAGCCGATCAGGAACGTCGACACACCCATCAGGATCAGCGTGAAGACCATGATCTTCTTGCGGCCCAGCTTGTCGCCGAAGTGGCCGAGGAAGAGCGCGCCGACCGGCCGGGCCGCGTAGGCGACGCCGAACGTGGCCAGCGACAGCAGGGTCGCGGTGGCGGGGTCGGACTCGTCGAAGAACACCTTCGGGAAGATCAGCGCGGCCGCGCTGCCGTAGATGAAGAAGTCGTAGTACTCCAGGGCGCTGCCGATCCAGGCGGCGGCGGCCGCCTTCTTCGGCTGCCCGACGGCTTCGGCGGGGACGGACGACACGGCGGTGCTCCTTCGGGGGGACTCCAGCGTAGGCGGAGTGAGCGGAGAGGGAAGGTGCCGCGACCCTGGGGTGGCGGGGCGGCCGCGCCGGGCGCTACCCGGCTAATGAACGCACTGGATAGTTAGTAGCGGATGTCCAGGGATGGTGCAGCCGCGTTTCCCGGGTGTCAAGAGGTGCCGTCGTACGGCTTCAGCCGGCGGTCCGCTCCGCCGTCAGGTAGGCGATCACCATGTCGCCCAGCATGGCGCGGTAGTGCTCGCGTCGCGCCGGGTCCACCAGGTCGCGGTCGAACAGGGCGCCGAAGGTGGCCCGGTTGGCGACCCGGAAGAAGCAGAACGAGCTGATCATCGCGTGCAGGTCGACGGCGTCGACGTCGGCCGTGAACAGGCCCGACTCCTGCCCGGCGGCCAGGATGCGGCGGATCACGTCGAGGGCGGGGGAGCCCATCCGGCCGAGCTTCTCGGAGGCGGCGATGTGCTCGGCGCCGTGGATGTTCTCGATGCTGACCAGGCGGATGAAGTCCGGGTGCTGCTCGTGGTGGTCGAAGGTCAGCTCCGCCAGCCGCCGGATCGCCGCGACCGGGTCCAGGTGGTCCACGTCGAGCTGCTGCTCGGCCTCGCGGATCACGCCGTAGGCGCGCTCCAGGACGGTCGTGAACAGCTGCTCCTTGCCGCCGAAGTAGTAGTAGATCATCCGCTTGGTGGTGCGGGTGCGGGCGGCGATCTCGTCGACCCGGGCGCCGTCGTAGCCGGCCCGCGCGAACTCCTGGGTGGCCACGTCGAGGATCTCGGCCTGGGTGCGGGCGGCGTCGCGGATCCGCCCGTTCGGTCGTGCCGGTTCGTCGACGCTGGTCATCGGGTTCCTTCGGGAGTGCGGCCGGTGCCGCAGATTCTAGAAGGAGTGCCGGGCGCCGCCTGCGGGGTCTTCCCGGGGAGGCCGTCCGGCTGCTATAGCTAACGTACTGGTTCGTACATTAGCGTCTGGCTCAGGAGGACCGCGTGGCCAAGGACTCGTATCTCGTCGGACTGGTCGGCGCCGGCATCGGCCCCTCGCTCAGCCCGGCGCTGCACGAGCGGGAAGCGGACCGGCAGGGCCTGCGCTACCTCTACCGGCTCATCGACATCGACACCCTCGGCGTGCGCCCGGAGGCCGTCGGCGACCTGGTGCGGGCCGCCCGCGACCTCGGCTACGACGGGCTGAACATCACCCACCCGTGCAAGCAGCTCGTCCTCGACCACCTCGACGCGCTCGCCCCGCAGGCCGAGGCGCTCGGCGCGGTCAACACGGTCGTCTTCGAGGACGGCCGCGCCACCGGCCACAACACCGACGTCACCGGCTTCGCCGCGTCCTTCGCCCGCGGGCTGCCCGACGTACCGCTGGAGCGGGTCGTGCAGCTCGGCGCCGGCGGGGCGGGGGCGGCCGTCGCGCACGCCACCCTCACCCTCGGCGCCGGGCGGGTCACCGTCGTGGACGCGCTCGCCGACCGGGCGGCGGACCTCGCCGCCGCCCTGAACCGCCACTTCGGCGCCGGACGCGCCGCCGCCGCGACCCCGGACCGGCTCCCGGAACTCCTCGACGGGGCCGACGGCGTCGTGCACGCCACCCCGACCGGCATGGCCGCCCACCCCGGCCTGCCCTTCGCCGCCGCGCTGCTGAGCCCCGGACTCTGGGTGGCCGAGGTCGTCTACCGCCCGCTGGAGACCGAACTGCTGCGCACCGCACGCGCCGTGGGCTGCGCCACGCTGGACGGCGGCGGCATGGCCGTCTTCCAGGCCGCGGACGCCTTCCGCCTCTTCACCGGCCGCGAACCCGACACGGCCCGCATGCTGCGGGACATCGGCGAACTCGCGGGCGCCGTCACCGCCGCCAACTGAAACGGAGGTACCCGAAGGTGCGTACGTCCATCGCCACCGTCTCCCTCAGCGGCTCCCTCACCGAGAAGCTCACCGCGGCCTCCCGGGCCGGCTTCGACGGCGTCGAGATCTTCGAGAACGACCTGCTCGCGAGCCCGCTCGGCCCCGAGGAGATCCGCGCCCGGTGCGCCGACCTCGGCCTCGGAGTCGACCTCTACCAGCCCCTGCGGGACATCGAGGCCGAGCCGGAGGAGGAGTTCGCGCGGAACCTGCGCCGCGCCCGGCACAAGTTCGAGCTGATGCGGCGCCTCGGCGCCGACACGGTCCTCGTCTGCTCCAGCGTCCACCCGCTCGCGACCGACGACGACGCCCTCGCCGCCGAGCAGCTGAGCCGGCTCGCCGACCTCGCGCAGGACTTCGGCGTCCGCGTCGCCTACGAAGCGCTCGCCTGGGGCCGCCACGTCAGCACCTACGACCACGCCTGGCATGTCGTCGAGACGGCGGGCCACCCCGCGCTGGGCACCTGCCTGGACAGCTTCCACATCCTCTCGCGCGGCTCGGACCCCAAGGGCATCGAGGACATCCCCGGCGAGAAGATCTTCTTCCTCCAGCTCGCGGACGCGCCCCTGCTCGCCATGGACGTCCTGCAGTGGAGCCGCCACTACCGCTGCTTCCCCGGCCAGGGCGGCTTCGACGTGACCGGCCTCGTGCGGCACGTGCTGCGCACGGGATACGACGGCCCGCTCTCCCTGGAGGTCTTCAACGACGTCTTCCGCCAGGCCGAGGCCGGCCCCACCGCCGTGGACGCCCACCGCTCCCTGCTCGTCCTACAGGAACAGGTGGGCGTGGCCGACCTGCCCGCCCCGGTCGTCCCGACCGGCGTCGCCTTCGCCGAACTGGTCACGCCCGACGCCGGACCGGTCGCCGACGTGCTCGCCGCCCTGGGCTTCACCCGCGGCGCCCGGCACCGCAGCAAGCCCGTCGACCTGTGGCAGCAGGGCGAGGCCCGCGTCCTCGTCAACACCGGCACGGGCGTCCGACGCGGCGACGGCACCGGGCTCGCCGCGATCGGCCTGGAGTCCCCGGACCCGGCCGGCGCCGCCCGCCGGGCCGAGGCGCTGCTCGCGCCGGTGCTGCCGCGCCGGCGCGCCGAGCGGGACGCCCCGCTGGACGCCGTGGCGGCCCCCGACGGCACCGAGTTGTTCTTCTGCGCCACCGACCGCCCCGGACTGCCCGACTGGCGGGCCGACTTCGAGGACACCGGGCAGCCGGCCGCCGGCACCGGCGTGATGCGCATCGACCACCTCGCCCGCGTCCAGCCCTGGCACCACTTCGACGAGGCCGCCCTCTTCCACCGCGGCGTCCTCGGCCTGTCCGCCCAGGAGAGCGTGGACGTCGCCGACCCCTACGGCCTGCTGCGCAGCCGCGCGGTCACGGGAGACGGCGGCGGCGTCCGCATCGCCCTGTCGGTCGGCGCGGCCCCGGCCGACGACACCGTCCACGCCCAGCACATCGCCCTGGCGACCCCGGACGTGGTGGCCGCGGCCCGGCGCTTCCGGGCGGCGGGTGGCGCGCTGCTGCCGATGCCGGCGAACTACTACGACGACCTGGCCGCCCGGTTCGCGTTCGCCGACGGCGAGCTGGAGACGTACCGCGAGCTGGGCATCCTCTACGACCGTGACGCCCACGGGGAGTTCCGGCACTGCTACACCCGGACCGTGGGCCGCGTCTTCTTCGAGCTGGTCCAGCGCGACGGCGGCTACCGCGGGTACGGCGCGGTCAACGCCCCCGTCCGGCTGGCCGCCCAGCACGCGGTGCGCCGGCTCACTGGCGGCTGACGCTCCTGGTCACGCCGGTGACGACGGTCGTGGCCAGGATCCAGCCGGTGATGATCAGGGTGTAGGCCAGGTACTGGTACCAGCCGTCCGGGGCGAAGGCGTCCTCCTGGCCGAAGGAGATCACGGGCAGCAGCAGGTCGAGGGTGTAGAAGACGGGGTTGAAGTGCGGGGCCTCGGACGCCTTGAGCGGCCGGGGGTGGTGCGTCGCGAACGCGATCGAGCCGATCGCGAGCAGCGACAACAGCCAGACCGCCGCCCGCAGCGGACGGAAGCCGTAGCCGACGGTGGCGTCCTGGACGTATCCCCACAGGCGGCCGTACCAGGCGCGGGTGGTGCGCAGCCGGCGCTGCTTGGCGAGCTGCACCAGGCGGGCGGCGTAGTCGTCGCCGATGCGGCGGTAGGCGGCGGTCAGCTGCTCGTAGGAGTGGGGCTCGTAGCGGGGGTCGCGCTCCAGCATCGGCAGCCGGCGCTCGGCGGGCTCGTGCGGGGTGAGGGTGGTGTAGGTCAGGTCGCTGAGGAAGACCTTGGCCGGCAGCATCCCGGGGTCCAGGTACAGGACGTCGAGGTGGGCACGGCGCAGATTGAGGATGCCCGCGATGGCGCCCTTCAGCAGCCAGAGCTCGCCGATGGTGCAACTGCTCAGGCGCAGGGCCGTGCCGTCGGGGTTCGCCAGCCGGGCCCGGGTCAGGTCGAAACGGGCCGGGACACGGGAGCCGCGAAGGTCGACCCGGCCGTCGGTGCGCACGGATCTCATCCTGAGGTCGGACCCCGTGTCCATGCGCAGGGCACTGACGGCCGTGGCCCCCGGGTTGTGGAACTCCGCCCCCTCCAGATTCACCGTGCCCGCGACGGCCGCCCCGTCGAGCTGCACCTGGCCGTCGGCCCGCATCCCGGGCGCCCACAGGTCGTCGCCGATCTCGGCGTGGTGCAGCCGCAGCACCGGCTCCGGGTCGTCCGGCGCCGACAGACGCGCCCGCTCCAGGAACAGCGCCCCGGATATGTGGGCCCCGCCCAGCCGCACGGGCCCGGAGATCCGGCAGTCGGTCAGCCGCAGCACGCCCTCCACCCGCAGGGTGGCCGCGGTCAGGCCGGGCAGCGCGGAATGGCTCAGGTTGAGCTGACGGAACCGGGCGCCGTACAGCTCCGGAACATCGTGGAAGTGGCAGTGGCTCAGCCGGACGGCGGCGTCGCTCGCGCCGTAGCGCAGGTCGAGGACTCCGGTGATCCGGGCTCCGGCCAGCTTGAGGGCCGCTATCTCCCCGGCCTCCTGGGGGCCGTTGAGCAGCAGGGCGCGCAACACGCCTGCCCGGACGGTTCGTTCGGGCCCCCACCGGCCGCCGTCCGTCACGTCCTCGTCGTCGCCCGCGCGGAAGTCGACGGCCGTTCCCGTGGCGAACGCCCGCCACACCCGCCGTTCGGCCGCCGTCAGCTCGTTGATCTCCACAAACCGGGAACTCTAGTCAGTCCCGGGTCCGGCCACTACGCCGACGGCCCCGCTCCACCAGGGGTGTTGAGCGAGGCCGTCGACATGGCCCAAGAGAGGCCGCGGACCTACGGCCGGGTGTTCCACTCGGCGATGACGGGGTGGCCGTGCTCGGTGGACAGCCGGCCCACCGTGCCCGTCGCCAGCTGGAACAGCCGGCCCTCCGCCGGGGACAGCCCCAGCCGGCGTGCCGTCAGCACGCGCAGGAAGTGCCCGTGGGCGACCAGGATCACGTCGCCCGTGCTGTTCTGCAGGGCCGCGTCGACGCGGGCCAGCACCCGGTCGGCCCGCTCGCCGACCTCGGCCGGCGTCTCGCCCGGGCGGCCCTCGCCGCCCGGCGGGACGCCGTGCAGCCACAGGTCCCAGTGCGGGCGGGTGCGGTGGATCTCGACGGTGGTGATGCCCTCGTAGGCGCCGTAGTTCCACTCGTGCAGGTTCGGCTCGACGGCCGTGCCGGTCAGGCCCGCCAGTTCGGCGGTCCGTACGGCGCGGGCCAGCGGGCTGGTGAGGGCGAGCGCGTACGTCCGCCGGGCGAGAAGCGGAGCGAGGGACTTGGCCTGCTCCTCACCGCGCTGGGTGAGGGGCAGGTCCGTGAAGCTGGTGTGCTGTCCCGAGGCGCTCCACTCGGTCTCGCCGTGACGGACCAGGAGGAGGTCACCCACGGCACGCTACTTCTTCGACTCGACGGCGTGGCCGCCGAACTGGTTGCGCAGCGCGGCGACCATCTTCATCTGCGGCGAGTCGTCCTGGCGGGAGGAGAAGCGTGCGAAGAGGGAGGCCGTGATCGCGGGCAGCGGCACCGCGTTGTCGATGGCCGCCTCGACCGTCCAGCGGCCCTCGCCGGAGTCCTGCGCGTACCCCTTCAGCTTGTCCAGGTGCGGGTCCTCGTCGAGGGCGTTGACCGCGAGGTCCAGCAGCCAGGAGCGGATGACCGTGCCCTCCTGCCAGGAGCGGAAGACCTCGCTGACGTTGTCCACGGAGTCGACCTTCTCCAGCAGCTCCCAGCCCTCGGCGTAGGCCTGCATCATGGCGTACTCGATGCCGTTGTGGACCATCTTGGAGAAGTGCCCGGCGCCGACCTTGCCCGCGTGGACGTAGCCGTAGGGGCCCTCCGGCTTGAGCGCGTCGAAGATCGGCTGGAGCCGCTCGACGTGCTCCTTGTCGCCGCCGACCATGAGCGCGTAGCCGTTCTGCAGTCCCCACACACCGCCGGAGACGCCCGCGTCGACGAAGCCGATGCCCTTGGCGCCGAGTTCGGCGGCGTGCTTCTCGTCGTCCGTCCAGCGGGAGTTGCCGCCGTCCACGACGGTGTCGCCGGGGGAGAGGAGGTCGCCCAGCTCGTCCACGACGGACTGGGTCGGGGCGCCGGCCGGGACCATCACCCAGACCACGCGCGGGGCTTCGAGCTTGTCGACCAGGTCGGCGAGGCTCGCCGCGTCGGAGAGCTCGGGATTGCGGTCGTAGCCGATGACGGTGTGGCCGGCGCGGCGGATCCGCTCGCGCATGTTGCCGCCCATCTTGCCCAGACCGATGAGGCCCAGCTGCATCGCTGTCATGTTCAGTTGCCTTCCTTGAGGTCGCGGTAGGCGGCCACGAGTGCGGTGGTGGAGGGGTCGAGGCCGGGGACGTCCGCGCCCTCCGTCAGGGCGGGCTCGACGCGCTTGGCGAGCACCTTGCCGAGCTCGACGCCCCACTGGTCGAAGGAGTCGATGTTCCAGACCGCGCCCTGGACGAACACCTTGTGCTCGTAGAGGGCGATCAGCTGGCCGAGGACAGAGGGCGTCAGCTCGCGGGCCAGGACGGTCGTGGTGGGGTGGTTGCCCTTGAAGGTGCGGTGCGCGACCTGCTCCTCGGGCACCCCCTCCGCCCGGACCTCGTCCGCGGTCTTGCCGAAGGCCAGCGCCTGGCCCTGCGCGAACAGGTTGGCCATCAGCAGATCGTGCTGGGCCTTGAGCTCGTCGCTCAGTTCGGCGACCGGGCGGGCGAAGCCGATCAGGTCCGCCGGGATGACCTTGGTGCCCTGGTGGATCAACTGGTAGTACGCGTGCTGGCCGTTGGTGCCGGGCGTGCCCCACACCACCGGGCCGGTCTGCCAGCCCACCGGACGCCCGTCGCGCTGCACCGACTTGCCGTTGGACTCCATGTCCAGCTGCTGCAGATAAGCGGTGAACTTCGAGAGGTAGTGGCTGTAGGGCAGCACGGCGTGCGACTGGGCATCGAAGAAGTTGCCGTACCAGATGCCCAGCAGGCCCATCAGCAGCGGGGCGTTGGCCTCGGCGGGCGCGGTGCGGAAGTGCTCGTCGACGATGCGGAAGCCGTCGAGCATCTCGCGGAAGCGCTCGGGACCGATGGCGATCATCAGGGACAGGCCGATGGCGGAGTCGTAGGAGTAGCGGCCGCCGACCCAATCCCAGAACTCGAACATGTTCTCCGGGTCGATGCCGAAGTCCGTGACCTTCTCGGCGTTCGTCGACAGCGCCACGAAGTGCCGGGCCACCGCCTTGTCTCCCCCGCTCTCGGCTTCGCTCGAGCGGGAGGTGCCCCCGTCCCCCAATCCGGCCAGCAGCCAGGAGCGGGCGGAGGTGGCGTTGGTGATCGTCTCGATGGTGGTGAACGTCTTGGAGGCGACGATGAACAGCGTCTCCGCCGGGTCCAGGTCGTGGACCGCCTCGTGCAGGTCGGCGCCGTCGACGTTCGACACGAACCGGAACGTCAAGTCCCGTGCCGTGAAGGCCCGCAGGGCCTCGTAGGCCATGGCCGGGCCGAGGTCCGAGCCGCCGATGCCGATGTTGACGACGTTCCTGATGCGCCTGCCGGTGTGCCCGGTCCACTCGCCGGAGCGGACCCGCCCGGCGAAGTCGCTCATCTTGTCGAGGACTTCGTGCACCTTCGGCACGACGTTCTCGCCGTCGACCTCGATCACCGCATCGCGCGGGGCGCGCAGCGCGGTGTGCAGGACGGCACGGTCCTCGGTGAGGTTGATCCGCTCGCCGCGGAACATGGCGTCCCGCAGCCCGAACACGTCGGTGGCGGCGGCCAGTTCCTGCAGCAGCGCGAGCGTCTCGTCGGTGATCAGGTGCTTGGAGTAGTCGATGCGCAGGTCGCCCACGCGTACCACGTAGCGCTCCGCGCGCCCCGGGTCCGTGGCGAACAGCTCGCGCAGCTGCGGCTGCCCCTGGGCGCGGTGGTCCTCCAGCGCGGTCCACTCGGGGCGCCGGGACAGCTGGGGGTGGTCGGACATCAGACGGTCTCCTCGGCGGCCTCGGCCCGCAGGGCCACGGCGTACATCTCGTCGGCGTCGAGGCGGCGCAGCTCCTCGGCGATGAGTTCGGAGGTGGTGCGCACCTTCAGCGCGAGGGTGCGGGAAGGCTGCCCCGGCAGGGACAGGGTGGCCAGCGGGCCCTCCGGGCGGTCGATGACGATCTCGCCGTCGACGGTGCCCAGGCGGACCGCGGTGACGACCGGGCCGGCGGTGACCACGCGGTCGATCTTCACCTTCAGCCGCGCCTCCAGCCAGCGCGCCAGCAGCTCGGCGGCCGGGTTCTCCGCCTCGGCCTCCACCGCGCCCGAGATGATCTGGGCGCGGGCCTGGTCCAGGGCGGCGGCCAGCATCGAACGCCACGGCGTCAGCCGGGTCCAGGCGAGGTCGGTGTCGCCGGGGGCGTAGGAACGCCTGCGGGTCTCCAGCGCCTGGAGCGGGTTCTCCACCGCGTACAGGTCCGTGATCCTGCGCTGCGCGAGGGCGCCCAGCGGGTCCTTCGCGGGGTTGTCCGGCGCGTCCACCGGCCACCACACGACGACCGGCGCGTCCGGCAGCAGCAGCGGCAGGACCACCGAGTCGGCGTGGTCGGACACCTCGCCGTAGGTGCGCAGCACCACCGTCTCGCCGGTGCCCGCGTCGGAGCCCACCCGCACCTCCGCGTCCAGCTTGGACGCGATGCGGTCGCGCGGGGTGCGCGCCTGCCGCCTGATGACGACCAGGGTGCGCGAGGGATGCTCGTGCGAGGCCTCCTCGGCCGCCTTGATCGCGTCGTAGGCGTTCTCCTCGTCCGTGACGATCACCATCGTCAGGACCATGCCCACGGCGGGCGTGCCCAGGGCGCGGCGACCCTGCACCAGCGCCTTGTTGATCTTGCTTGCCGTGGTGTCGGTCAGGTCGATCTTCATGGCCTGCGCCAGCTCCGTCCGTCTCGTGCGAGCATCTCGTCGGCTTCCCCGGGTCCCCAGGTCCCCGAGGCGTACTGCGCCGGCTTGCCGTTCTTCGCCCAGTACTCCTCGATCGGGTCGAGGATCTTCCAGGACTCTTCCACTTCCTGGTGACGCGGGAAAAGGTTGGCGTCGCCGAGCAGTACGTCCAGGATGAGCCGCTCGTACGCCTCGGGGCTGGACTCCGTGAAGGACTCGCCGTAGGCGAAGTCCATCGACACGTCCCGGATCTCCATGGAGGTGCCCGGCACCTTGGAGCCGAAGCGGACCGTCATGCCCTCGTCGGGCTGGACGCGGATCACGATCGCGTTCTCACCCAGCTCCTCCGTCGCCGTCGAGTCGAACGGCGAGTGCGGGGCCCGCTGGAAGACCACCGCGATCTCGGTGACGCGCCGGCCGAGCCGCTTGCCGGCCCGCAGGTAGAACGGCACACCCGCCCACCGGCGGTTGTCCACGTTCAGCTTGATGGCGGCGTACGTGTCCGTCGTCGAGGCCGGGTCGATGCCGTCCTCGTCGAGGTAGCCGCGCACCTTCTCGCCGCCCTGCCAGGCGGCCGCGTACTGCCCGCGGACCGTGTGCCGGCCGAGGTCCTCCGGCACCTTCACGGCCTTGAGCACCTTCAGCTTCTCCGTCAGCAGCGACCCGGCGTCGAAGGAGGCCGGCTCCTCCATCGCGGTCAGCGCCATGAGCTGCAGCAGGTGGTTCTGGATGACGTCACGGGCGGCGCCGATGCCGTCGTAGTAGCCGGCGCGGCCGCCGATGCCGATGTCCTCGGCCATGGTGATCTGCACGTGGTCGACGTACGACCGGTTCCAGATCGGTTCGTACATCTGGTTGGCGAAGCGCAGCGCCAGGATGTTCTGGACGGTCTCCTTGCCCAGGTAGTGGTCGATGCGGAAGACCTGGTCCGGCTCGAACACGTCGTGCACGAGCGCGTTCAGCTCCCGGGCGGTCGAAAGATCGCGGCCGAAGGGCTTCTCGATGACCGCGCGCCGCCAGGAACCCTCGGGGGCGTCCGCGAGGCCGTGCGCCTTCAGCTGCTCGACGACCTTGGGGAAGAACTTCGGCGGTACGGACAGGTAGAAGGCGTAGTTCCCGCTCGTGCCGCGGGCCTTGTCGAGCTCGTCGACGGTGCTGCGCAGCTGCTCGAACGCGGTGTCGTCGTCGAAGTCGCCGGGGATGAACCGCATGCCCTCGGCGAGCTGCTGCCAGACCTCCTCGCGGAACTCGGTGCGCGCGTGCTCGCGGACCGCGTCGTGGACGACCTGCGCGAAGTCCTGGTCCTCCCAGTCCCGGCGGGCGAACCCGACGAGGGAGAAGCCCGGCGGCAGCAGACCGCGGTTGGCGAGGTCGTAGACGGCCGGCATCAGCTTCTTGCGGGAGAGGTCACCGGTGACGCCGAAGATGACGAGGCCGGACGGGCCGGCGATGCGGGGCAGCCGCCGGTCGCGCGGGTCGCGCAGCGGGTTCTGCCAGTCGGTGGCGGCGATCTCGGTCATCCCGCGTCCACCCCCTTGCTGTCCAGGGACTTCGTCACGGCGTCCAGCAGTTCCTGCCAGGCCGTCTCGAACTTGGCGACACCCTCGTCCTCGAGCTGCTGCACGACCTCGGCGTAGGAGATGCCGAGCGCCTCGACGGCGGTCAGGTCGGCGTGGGCCTGCTCGTAGCCGCCGGTCACCGTGTCGCCGGTGATCTCGCCGTGGTCGGCGGTGGCGTTCAGGGTGGCTTCCGGCATGGTGTTGACGGTGCCCGGCGCGACCAGCTCGTCGACGTACAGGGTGTCCTTGTACGCGGGGTCCTTCACGCCGGTCGACGCCCACAGCGGGCGCTGCTTGTTGGCCCGCGCCCCGGCCAGGGCGGTCCAGCGCTCACCGCCGAAGACCTCCTCGTAGGCCTGGTAGGCCAGGCGGGCGTTGGCCAGGGCGGCCTTGCCCTTGAGGGCGGCGGCCTCGGGGGAGCTGAGGGCGGCCAGCCGCTTGTCGACCTCGGAGTCGACGCGGGAGACGAAGAAGGAGGCCACGGAGTGGATGACGGAGAGGTCGAGGCCCTTGGCCCGGGCCTTCTCCAGGCCGGCGAGGTAGGCGTCCATGACCTCGCGGTAGCGCTCCAGGGAGAAGATCAGCGTGACGTTGACGCTGATGCCGAGGCCGATGACCTCGGTGATCGCCGGGAGGCCGGCCTTCGTCGCCGGGATCTTGATCATGACGTTGGGGCGGTCGACGAGCCAGGCGAGCTGCCGGGCCTCGGCGACGGTGGCCTTCGTGTCGTGGGCCAGACGCGGGTCGACCTCGATGGAGACGCGGCCGTCCCGGCCGCCGGTGGCGTCGTACACCGGACGCAGGACGTCGGCGGCGGCGCGGACGTCGGCGGTGGTCATCATGCGCACGGCCTCCTCGACCGTGACGCCCCGCACCGCCAGGTCGGCGAGCTGCTCCTCGTAGCCCTCGCCCGAACCGATGGCGGCCTGGAAGATGGAGGGGTTGGTGGTCACGCCCACCACGTTGCTGTTGGCGACGAGTTCGGCGAGGTTGCCGGACTCGATCCGGCGGCGCGAGAGGTCGTCCAGCCAGATGGAGACGCCTTCGTCGCTCAGGCGCTTGAGTGCTCCCGCGGTCGCGGTCACTTCGGTCACTGTGATCATCTTCTTTCTTGCGATCGGATCAACCGCGGGCGGCGGTCAGGGATTCCCGGGCGGCCGCTGCGACGTTCTCGGGGGTGAAGCCGTACTCGGCGAACAGGATCTTGGCGTCGGCGGAGGCGCCGAAGTGCTCGAGGGAGACGATGCGTCCCGCGTCACCGGTGAAGCGGTACCACGTCAGACCGATCCCGGCCTCGACGGCGACCCGCGCGCGTACGGACGGCGGAAGCACGCTGTCGCGGTACTCGCGCGGCTGCTGCTCGAACCACTCCACGGACGGCATCGACACCACCCGCGCGCCGATCCCCTCGGCCTCCAGCTGCTCCCGTGCGGCGACGGCGAGCTGCACCTCGGAGCCGGTGGCGATCAGGACGACGTCCGGGGTGTCCTTCGAGGACTCCTTCAGCACGTAACCGCCCTTCGCCGCATCCGGGTTCGGCGCGTACGTCGGGACACCCTGGCGGGTGAGCGCGAGGCCGTGCGGGGCGGGGTCGGTGGCGTGCCGCCGGAGGATCTCGGCCCAGACGATCGCGGTCTCGTTGGCGTCGGCGGGGCGGACGACGTTGAGGCCGGGGATGGCGCGCAGGGAGGCGAGGTGCTCGACCGGCTGGTGTGTGGGGCCGTCCTCGCCGAGCCCGATGGAGTCGTGCGTCCACACGTAGGTGACGGGCAGCTGCATCAGCGCCGACATCCGCACCGCGTTGCGCATGTAGTCGGAGAACACCAGAAAGGTGCCGCCGTAGATGCGGGTGTTGCCGTGCAGGGCGATGCCGTTCATCTCCGCGGCCATCGAGAACTCGCGGATGCCGAAGTGGACGGTACGGCCGTACGGGTCGGCCTCGGGCAGCGGGTTGCCCGCCGGCAGGAACGACGACGTCTTGTCGATGGTGGTGTTGTTCGAGCCGGCCAGGTCGGCGGAGCCGCCCCACAGCTCCGGCAGGACGGCGCCCAGGGACTGCAGCACCTTGCCGAAGGCGGCACGGGTGGCGACGGCCTTGCCCTCCTCGAACACCGGCAGCGCGTCCTGCCACCCTTCCGGGAGCCGGCCGGCCACGATCCGGTCGAACAGCTCGGCCCGCTCGGGGTGCGCGCCGCGCCACTTGTCGATCTGCTTGTCCCAGGCCGCGTGCGCCTCGGCACCCCGGTCCAGGGCCTGGCGGGCGTGGGCGAAGACCTCGGGGGCCACCTGGAAGGTCTGCTCGGCGTCGAAGCCGAGGACGCGCTTGGTGGCCGCCACCTCGTCGTCGCCGAGCGCCGAGCCGTGGGAGGCCTCGGTGTTTCGCGCGTTCGGGGCGGGCCAGGCGATGATCGTGCGCATCGCGACGATCGAGGGGCGCCCGGTCTCGGCCTGCGCAGCCTTCAGGGCCGCGTACAGCGCGGGCACGTCGACGTCGCCGTTCTCGGTGGGCTCGACGCGCTGGGTGTGCCAGCCGTAGGCCTCGTACCGCTTCAGGACGTCCTCGGAGAACGCGGTCGCGGTGTCGCCCTCGATGGAGATGTGGTTGTCGTCGTAGAGGAAGACCAGGTTGCCGAGCTTCTGGTGGCCGGCCATCGAGGATGCCTCGGAGGAGACGCCCTCCTCCAGGTCGCCGTCGGAGACGATCGCCCAGATCGTGTGGTCGAAGGGGGAGGTGCCCTCGGGGGCCTCGGGGTCGAAAAGGCCGCGCTCGTAGCGGGCGGCCATCGCCATGCCGACGGCGTTGGCGGCGCCCTGGCCGAGCGGGCCGGTGGTGGTCTCCACACCGGCGGTGTGCCCGTACTCCGGGTGGCCGGGGGTCCGCGAGCCGTGCGTGCGGAAGGACTTGAGGTCGTCCAGCTCGACCTCGTACCCGGCGAGGAAGAGCTGGGTGTAGAGGGTCAGTGAGGTGTGGCCGGGGGAGAGGACGAACCGGTCACGGCCGGTCCACTCCGGGTCGGCCGGATCGTGACGCATCAACTTCTGAAAGATCGTGTACGCCGCCGGGGCGAGGCTCATCGCGGTGCCCGGGTGGCCGTTGCCCACCTTCTGCACGGCGTCGGCCGCGAGCAGACGGGCGGTGTCGACGGCTCGACGGTCGAGTTCGGTCCATTCGAAGCTGTCCGGTGTCTGCGTACTCATCTTCAAGAAATCCTCGATCTGAGCGGGATTGCTGGCCTGACTCGTTCAAACTTAAAAGTCTGACTTTTACGGGGGAAGGTCCTCGTGTGCCAGCCTGTGGTGAAAGTGGGACACCGAAAGCAGCAGCTGGGCGGCGGTAGAGGGACATGACGGACAGAAGCATCCAAGGCGGAGACGGTGACGGCGGTGTGGACGGGATCAGAACGTTCCCCTTCCCGGTCGAGCTGAGTGTGCGGGGCGTCGGGATGCAGGTGGGCCCGATGGGAACCGACCGCACCTGGCACGCCGACGCACCCCTGCATCGTGTCCACCGCATCGACTTCCATGTCGTGATGCTCTTCGACGCCGGCCCCGTCCGCCATATGATCGACTTCGCCGAGTACGAGGCGACGGCCGGCGACCTGCTGTGGATCCGCCCCGGTCAGGTCCACCGCTTCTCCCGGACCAGCGAGTACCGCGGAACCGTGCTGACCATGCAGCCCGGCTTCCTCCCGCGCGCCACCGTGGAGGCCACCGGCCTCTACCGCTACGATCTCCCGCCCTTGCTCCGCCCCGGCCCGGTCCGACTGGCCGCCCTGCGCTCGGCCCTCGCCCAGCTCGCGCGCGAGTACGAGGACACCGAGACCCTGCCGCCGAGCCTGCACACCGCCGTCCTGCGCCACTCCCTCACGGCGTTCCTGCTCCGCCTCGCCCATCTGGCGACCAGCTCCGCCGAGGCTGCCCGGCTCCAGTCGGACACCACCTTCACCCTCTTCCGCGACGCCGTGGAGAAGGGCTTCGCCACCAATCACAGCGTCAGCGCCTATGCCGACTCCCTCGGTTACTCCCGCCGCACCCTCGTCCGCGCGGTCCGCGCCGCCACCGGCGAGACTCCGAAGGGCTTCATCGACAAACGCGTGATCCTGGAGGCCAAGCGGCTCCTCGCCCACACGGACATGCCGATCGGCCGGGTGGGCGCGGCGATCGGCTTCCCGGACGCGGCGAACTTCTCCAAGTTCTTCCAGCAGCACACGGAGATGACACCGGCGGCGTTCCGGGCGGAGCTGCGGTGAGGACATGAAGGAGGGGCTCCACGCCGGTGCGTGGAGCCCCTCCTCGGTACCGGGCGGTGTCAGTGCCCGAAGTCGAACCAGTTCACGTTCACGAAGTCCGCCGGCTGGCCGCTGCTGAAGGTCAGATAGACGTCGTGCGTGCCCGTGACGGAGCTGATGTTGGCCGGGATCGTCGTCCAGGACTGCCAGCCGCCCGTGTTGCCGACGGCGAAGCTGCCGATGGGGGTGCTGGTGGCGCTGTCCAGGCGGACCTGGACCAGGGCCGCTGACCCCGGACGCGGCACCGCTGGCCACCCGGGCGTAGAACTGCTTGGCCGCCGTGGAGCCGAAGTTGACGCCCTTGTAGAGGGCCCAGTCGCCGTTCGCGATGTAGCCGACGTCCTGGCCGCCGCCGGTGTCCGAGGTGGCCTCGGTGGTGACGCCGGACTGGCTGTCGTAGGACTCCGCCTGGATGGCGCTGTAGGCGTCGCGGTTGCCGGACGGCGGGGGAGTGGTACCGCTCCCACCGGTCGACAGCACCTGGACGTAGTCCACGAGCATCGGGTGGCCGGACTCCGTCGCGCTGGTCGGCCCGCCGCCGAACGCCGCGGGGAAGCCGCCCCCCATCGCCACGTTCAGGATGATGAAGAAGCCGTGGTTGGTGGCGTTGGCCCAGGTCGTCGCGTCCACCTGATTGGCCGTCACCGTCTGGTAGTTGACGCCGTCGACGTAGAAGCGGATCGCCTCGGGGCTGGCCGAGCGGTCCCACTCCATGGTGTAGGTGTGGAAGCCGGACTGGCAGGTGGAGTTGGGGCAGGCGGTCGAATTGCCCAGGCCCGTCGTCTCGTTGCAGGGGCCGCCGGAGGCCGTCCCGCAGTGCATGGTGGCCCAGGTCTTGTTGATGCCGTTGACGTTCTCCATGATGTCGAGCTCGCCGACGCTCGGCCAGTTCTGGTAGTTGCCGCGGTAGGGCGCGCCCAGCATCCAGAAGGCGGGCCAGTAGCCGGCGGCCGCGGTGCCGGTGACGTTGGGCATCTGGATGCGCGCCTCGACGCGCAGCTTGCCGCCGGCCGGGGGCTGGAAGTCGGTGCGGTTGGTCTCGATGCGGCCCGAGGTCCAGTTGCCGGCCGCGTCGCGCAGCGGCGTGATCTTCAGGTTGCCGCTTCCGTCGAGGGCGACGTTGCCGGTGCTGCTGGTCATCCTCTCGACCTCGCCGGTGCCCCAGTTGGCGGCGCCGCCGGGGTAGGAGGTCCCGGTGTCGTAGAGCCAGTTGGTGGTGTTGACGCCGGTGCCGGCCGAGCCGTTGAAGTCGTCGGCGAAGACCTGTGTCCAGCCCGAGGGGGGCGTGGGCGCGGAGGCGTCCGCGGACTGGGTGGCGGCCGTGGCGAGCACGGCCGCCAGGCCGAGCGTGCTGAGGGCGGCGACGAGCGTGCGTCGCCGTCTGGGCCTGCCGGAGGTTGCACTCATGGGGGTGCCTCCCGGGTACGGGGTGAGGGGCTGCGGGTACCTTCGAGAGCGCGGGATGAGAGCGCTCTCAGAGTGGGCCCAATGTGCTCCCCGGTACCGGGGTCGTCAAGAGTTAAAGCAAGGAAAGTCCTTTCGTGGCACGGAAGTTCACACCCTGAACGACGCAATCGTGCTAAACCGCACTCCCCGCCTTCCAGTCCGCCCACGACAGGTTCCACCCGTTGAGGCCGTTGGCCGGATCGACCGTCCTCTCACCGGAGTTCTTCACGATGACGACGTCACCGAGCATCGAGGACGCATAGAACCTGTAACCGTCCACGGACGCGTCGCTCGCGCCCTTGGCGTCGTGCAGGCCCACGCATCCGTGACTGGTGTTCTGGTGGCCGAACACCGAGGTGGACGCCCAGTAGTTGCCGTGCACGAAGGTGCCGGAGGTGGTCAGGCGCTGGGCATGCGGGACGTCGGAGATGTCGTACTCGTCGCCGAGCCCGACCGTGGAGGACTCCATGCGGGTCTGCCGGAACCGCTCGCTGATGACCATGATCCCGGACCAGGTGGTGTGCTGGGCGTTGCCGCCGGAGACCGGATACGTGGCGACGGTGCGGCCGGACCGCCGGACCGTCATCTCCTTGCTCGACAGGTCGACCGTGCTGATCTGCTCCCGGCCGATGTGGAAGGTGACGTCCTTCTGCTGCACGCCGTAGACGCCGTCCGTGCCCTCGACGTCCTTCAGGCGCAGACTGAGCGTGATCTTCGTCCCGGCCGCCCAGTAGGTCTCCGGACGGAAGTCGAGCCGGGTGTCGTCGAACCAGTGGCCGACCACCTCCACCGCGGGCTCCGCGGTGACGGTGATCGCCCTCTGGACGGCCGCCCGGTCCTTCACCGCGTGCGTGAAGTTGATCGACACCGGCATGCCGACGCCCGAGGTCGAGCCTGCCTCGGGCGTGAAGTACCCGACGAAGGTCTCGCCCGGCGACCTGGTGGTGAAGGTCGCCGTCTGCGCGGCGGCGCCCTCCGGGGTGGCCGTGACCGTGTACTTCGTGCCCGAGTACGGGTTCCTCACCGAGGTCCACCTCGTCCTGGCGGCGTCGAGGGAACCGGCCAGCGTGGAGCCGTCGTTGCCGGTGACCTTCACCGAGGCCAGGGCGCCGTCGGTCACGGTGACCTCGACGGGGCTGGAGAAACCGGCCTTGCGGGTGCCGTCGGCGGGCGTGACCGAGACGACGGGCTTCTTCGCGGCGGCGGACGGCGTCGACGTCGAGGACGCCTCCGCCGCGCCCTCCGACGCGCCCGCCGAGCCGCTGCACGCCGTCAGGACCGCGGCGGCCGGCGCCACGCCGAGCGCGCCGAGCAGCCCGCGCCGGGACCACCTGTGCGACGGCCGCTGCGACCGGTTCGATATGTGCGAGACGCCCACGTCAGGCCTTCCTGGGATATCCACCTTTTCCGGGAGCATCCTGCGCCGCGCAGATGTGCTGATCCTTTGAATCCCCGGGCCGCTCCCTGAGATTCCCGTGAGGAGCGGCCGGGGCCGACCCACACGCATCCGTCGGGGCCGGTGGCGAGCTCCTCGAAGAGGTACGTCGCCGCGGCCGCGAGGTCCGTCGCCGCACCCGCCTCCGCGCAGAGGTCCGCGATCACCGTGACCGGTCCGAAGAGCTCCCTCGCTCGGGCGAGTGGGCACGCGTCCTGCCGTCACGGAGTCCGGGAACCGCTCCCCACGACGGCCGTCTCCGGGGCCGGGGCCTCCTCGCCGAGCCCGATCCGCTCGTGCGCGCGGTGCAGCGGCCTCGGCGCCCACCACGCCCACCGGCCCAGCAGCGCCATCGTCGCCGGGACCAGCAGCATCCGGACGACCGTCGCGTCGACGAGGACCGCCAGGGTCAGGCCGAGGCCGATCTGCAGGATGGGCGAGAAACCGCCCGTCATGAACGCGCCGAAGACGACGGCCAGCAGCAGCGCGGCGCAGGTGACGACGCGGCCGGAACGGCGCAGCCCGGTCACCACCGCCTCCCGGTCGTCACCCGTCGCGCGCCGCGCCTCGCGCATCCGGGCCAGGATGAACAGCTCGTAGTCCATGGCGAGCCCGAAGGCGATCGCGACGATCAGCGGCGGCGCCGTCAGGCTCAGCGCGCCCAGGCCCTCGGCGCCCAGCAGGCCGGCCAGGTGGCCGTCCTGGAACACCCACACCACCACGCCCAGCGCCGCGCCCAGACTCAGCAGCGTCGTCAGGATTGTGCGCAGCGGGATCAGGACCGAGCCCGTGAACGCGAACAGCAGGACGAAGATGCCCACGAGGACGGTCAGGGCCGCCCACGGCACCCGGTCGGCGAGCATCGCGCGGAAGTCGACCAGGCGCGCGGCGGGTCCGGTGACCTGCACTGGCTCTCCGCCTCGCAGATCGCGCACCGCCTCCACCAGCGCGGTGGCCCGCGCCCCGTCCGCCCGCCCGGACGGCTGCAGCTGGACGACGGTGGCGCCGCCCGGCAGTGAGCGGGAGCGGGCGACGGGCGACAGGGCGCGGATCCGGCCGGCGGTGGCGGCATCGGTGCCCGGTTTCAGCACCACCGTCACCGGCGAGACGCCGGTGCCCGGCGGGAAGTGGGCGTCCACGGTGTCGTACAGCCGCCGGGCCTCGGTGGTGGCGGGCAGCTGCGTGGCGTCGCCGATCTCGATCCGCAAGCCCGTGACGGGCAGGGCCAGTACCAGCAGGGCCGGTACGACCACCGCCAGGACGGCGACACGGCGGCGGGCCGCGAAGCGGGCGACAAGGGCGAAGAAGCGGCCCTCCTCGCCCACCGGCCGGGCCTTCGCCGGGGCGATCCTGCCGCCGAACCGGGCGAGCAGCGCGGGCAGCAGCGTCAGCGCGGCCAGCATGTCGATGACGACGACGGCGGCCACCGCCAGGCCCATGCTGCGCAGGAACACGCTGGGGAAGACCAGCAGCCCGGTCAGGCTGACGGCGACCGTGAGCCCGGAGAACAGCACCGTCCGCCCGGCCGCCGCGACCGTGCGGCGCACGGCCTCGTCGACGTCCGGGGTGTGCCGGCGCTCCTCGCGGAACCGGACCAGCATCAACAGGGCGTAGTCCACGGCGAGTCCGAGCCCCAGCATGGTGGTCACCTGGATCGCGTACACCGAGATGTCGGTGACGTGGCTGAAGCCGAACAGGGCCAGGAAGGCGCCCGCGATCCCGCTCACCGCGATCACCAGCGGCAGCGCGGCCGCGCGCAGTCCGCCGAACACGACCAGCAGCAGGGCGAGGACGACCGGCAGCGAGATCAACTCGGCGTCACGGACGTCGTGCTGGGCCCGCTCACCCTGCTGCCGACCCAGCAACGGGCCTCCGCTGACGTGCACTTGGGGGGCGTCGATGCGTTCGATGCGGTCGACGGCCGCGTCCACGGCCTTCTTCTCGGCGTCGTCGCCGAGACCGCCGTCGAGGGTGACCGGGACGATCAGCGCCTGCCCGTCCCGCGCCGTGAGCCCGTCCGTCGTGTACGGGTCCGGTACGGCGGCGATCCCCTCGATGCGGCGCACGTCGGCGACGGCCCGCTCGACCTGCGCGCGCAGCCGGGGCGCGGTGACGGCGGTTCCCGCCACGACGCCGGTGATCGACTCACCGGCCGGGTCGGCGCGGTCGAGGTACTGGGCGGCCTGTTCCGACTCGGTGCCCGGTACCTCGGGCACGTTGTCGGACAGCCGCCCGAAGACGCCCGTGCCCAGCCCGAAGCCGAGCAGCAGGAAGAGCACCCACAGCAGGATGACGGTCAGCGGGCGGCGGGTCGCCGTCCGGGCGAGTGAGGAGAGCATGGTGCCTCCCGGCGGGTCGTCGGTTGCCATCGCCCTCAGACTGCTGCCGGGCGGGGTGCCGGAGGATCGCCGGAGGGAGCGGTTTCGAGGCATCGCCCGCGCGGGGGAGACAACGGCCCGGCTCACTCTCCGGAGGGAGGCGACGGGAATCGACCGCGGGGCCGCCGGGGCTGACGGGGAAGGCCGTCCGCGATCCCGGAGGAGTCCGCATGTCCGAGGAACCCGCCGTCCGCGAGCTCCGGCTCGTCGTCACGGCACCCGACTACGACGAGGCCCTGCGCTTCTACCGCGACGTCCTCGGCCTGCCCGAGCGCGCCGCGTTCTCCTCCCCCGACGGGAGGGTCACCATCCTGGAGGCGGGCCGGGCCACGCTGGAGCTGACCGACCCCGGGCACGCGGCCTTCATCGACGACGTCGAGGTGGGCCGCCGTGTCGCCGGCCCCGTCCGGGTCGCCCTCCAGGTCGACGACGCGACCGCCGCCACGGCACGGCTGTCGGCCGCCGGGGCCGAGGTCCTCGCCGAGCCGACCCGCACCCCCTGGAACTCCCTGAACTCCCGGCTCGACGCCCCGGGCGCCCTCCAGCTGACCCTGTTCGAGGAACTGGGCGACCGGGCGCCGTAGCCGGAGGCCGGCCCGGCGCTGCCCGGGCTCAGGGACTGCCCGGTGTCACCAGCCCCGTCTCGTAGGCGCAGATCACCGCCTGCACCCGATCCCGGAGCCCCAACTTGCCCAGCACGTTGCTGACATGGGTCTTGACGGTGTGCTCGCTGACGAAGAACGCCGTGGCGATCTCGGAGTTGGACAGGCCCCGGGCCAGCAGCCGCAGCGTCTCCACCTCGCGGGCGGTCAGGACCTCCAGGCGCTGCGGGGTGACCGACGAGGCGGCCTCCGCGCGGCGGCGGCGCACGACGTCCGCCACCAGGCGCCGGGTCACCGCGGGCGCGAGCAGGGAGTCGCCGGCCGCGACCACGCGCACGGCGTGCACGAGGTCGTCGCGGCGCACGTCCTTGAGCAGGAAGCCGCTGGCTCCCGCGGACAGCGCCTCGTAGACGTACTCGTCGAGGTCGAACGTGGTCAGCATGACGACCTTGCAGCCGGAGTGTGCGCACACCCGGCGCGCCGCCTCCAGCCCGTCCATGACCGGCATACGGATGTCGAGGAGCAGCACGTCCGGGCCGTGCCGCCGCACCGCCGCGACCGCCTCGGCGCCGTCCCCGGCCTCGGCGACCACCTCGATGTCCGCCTGCGCCTCGAGGATCATGCTGAAGCCGCTGCGGACCAGCTCCTGGTCGTCGGCGACGACCACCCGGATGCTCACGCCCGCCCCCGCTGCCGCACTCCCGCCCGCCGCTCGTCCACGACGGGCAACCGTACGGCGACGCGGAAGCCGCCGTCGGGACCGCGGCCCGCCTCGGCGCTGCCCCCGCAGGCGGCGGCCCGCTCCCGGATGCCGATCAGCCCGTGCCCGCCGTCCGGGGCCGTCGGCCCTCGTCCGTCGTCGGTCACCGTGAGCGTCAACGCGTCCTCCGTCCAGTCCAGTTCGACCGTCGCGCAGGTAGCGTAGGCGTGTTTCACCGTGTTGGTCAGCGCCTCCTGCGTCACCCGGAAGGCGGCGACCTCGGCGTCGGCCGGCAGCGGCCGCGGCTCGCCGCGCGTCCGCAACTCCACGCGCAGGTCCGCTGTTTCGGCGACCTGACGCACCAGCGCGGGCACCCCCGCGACCGCCGGCTGCGGTGAAGTGCCGTTCGCGGGCTCTTCCTTGAGGACGCCGAGAATTCGCCGCAGCTGCGCCATCGCGTCCCGGCCGGCCGACGCGATGGCGTCGAAGGACGCCTCCGCGCGCTCGGGATCGCTGCGCACCACGACGGGTCCGGCCTCCGCCTGCACCACCATCAGGCTCACCGCGTGGGCGAGGACGTCGTGCATGTCCCGGGCGATCCTGGAGCGTTCCTCGGCGATCGCCCGCGCGGTGTCGGCGGCCCGCTCCCGCTCCAGGCGCCGGGCCCGGTCCTCGACCGCCTCCGTGTGGGCGCGCCGGTCCCGGGCCATCGTGCCCAGCCCGTACGCGCACAGGATCGTCAGCAGGTGGAAGGCGTACTCGAAGGGCCGGGCGTGCTCCTTGTGCTGCATGGTGAGCGTGGCGCCGACCAGCCAGCCCGTCAGCATCAGGCGGCGCTGCCAGGGCGGCGAGAGGGAGGCGACGGTGTAGAGGACGACCAGGCCGCCCCACACCACGTCCGGTGGCGGCGCGTGGTAGACCGCCATCGCGGGGGTGGCCGCGGAGACGACCCACGCGGTCGCGAACGGCGCCCGCCGCCGCCACACCAGCGGCACCGCCGTCGCGGCCCCCAGCAGCCAGCCCTGCCAGGACAGCCGGTCGTCGCCCTCGTCGGGGAAGAGCCACTGCAGGGAGACGGCGAACAGCACGAGCGCGGCGAGAGCGGTGTCGACGGCGTACGGGTCGGCCGTGCGCAGCCGCGCGGCGACCCGCCCGTACCAGGACTGCGGGGACATGGGCGGCTCCTCGGGACAGGGCGGTCCCAGTATCCCGAGCGCATCCGGCCGCCGGCCTCACCGGCGAGAGGGATATTCGAACGGGACCCTTCCGGACCCCTCCCGCCCCCTCCCGAACCTCCGGGCCCTTCCGGACCTCTACGGCTCCTTCGGCGGCCGCCACCCCAGGGCCCGCGATATGCCGCGGGCCGCGAGCCGTACGGCCGGCACCAGGACCGGTACCTGCGCGTCGGCGTGCGGTACCACCACGGACACCGCGGCGACCACCTCGCCGCCCGGCCCGCGCACCGGGGCGGCCACCGACAGGGCGTCCTCGGTGACCTGCCGGGCGCTCACCGCGACCCCCGTGCGGCGCACCTCCGCGAGCATCCGGCGCAGTCCCGCCGGATCGGTGAGGGTGTACGGCGTGAAGCGGGCGAGCGGGGCCGCGCAGTACTCCTCCTGCGCGTCCTGGCCCGCGTGCGCCAGCAGCGCGAGCCCGACGCCGGTGGCGTGCAGCGGCCAGCGCGCCCCCACCCGGATGTGCACGCCGACGGCCGAGCGCCCCGAGATCCACTCGATGTAGACGACCTCCGACCCGTCCCGCACCGCCAGCTGCACGTTCTCGTGCGTCGCCTCGTACAGGTCCTCCAGGTACGGCAGCGCGATCTGCCGCAGGCCCAGACCGCGCGGGGCGAGGGCCGCGACCTCCCACAGCCGGAGCCCGACGTGGTAGACGCCGGAGGCGTCCCGCTCCAGGGCGCCCCACTCCGTCAGGGCGCCCACCAGCCGGTGTGCGGTGGTCAGGGTCAGCCCGGCCCGCCGGCTGATGTCCGTCAGGGACAGCGCCGGGTGTTCGTGGTCGAACGCGGCGAGGACGGACAGCAGCCGGTCGGGGGCCGAGCGCAGGGTCATGGCCGGGCGTCTCCCGGGTGGGCGAGGTCGTAGGGGCGGGGGTATGCGGCCGGGCGGTAGGTCACGTACCGCGGTGCGCTTCCGGGGTCCTCCTGCGCCGCGCGGGCGTTGAGCGTGCCCGGCGAGGCGTCCCAGCGGCCGGTGTCCAGCCGGTGCTCCAGGGTGTGCAGGGCGCCGAGCATCTCGCCGTCGGTGAAGGCGCAGTGGCCGGGTCCGTCGACGTAGGCCTGGGCGAGCAGGGGGCCCCGGCCCGCCGCGCCGGCCGCCCGCCGGTAGGCGCTCTCCGCCTGTACCGGGATCAGGGCGTCGCCGGTGGTGTGGATGTCCAGCTGGGGGTCGGTGAGACGGCCCCCGAACACGCTGGTGTGCCGCATCCACCGGACGGCCGCGGGGTCGGCGGAGATCCGGGGCGCGGTGGCGAGGGCCGCGAGGTCGGTGCGCAAGGACAGTCCCGCCTCCTTGTAGAGCTCGGTCACCTCTTTGTACAGCGGGGAGCGGCCCAGCATCGACGTGTAGTCGACGCCGGTGTTCCAGGACATGTTGCCGCCCGCCCGGCTCTCGGCCTCCTGCCGCCAGCTGAAGGCGGGCAGCTGCAGCAGCCCGTTCACCGCCGTGTACTGGTTGGCCTCCCGGGTGGTCCAGTCGGCGGGGCCGGGCTCGGTCTGCGAGGCGTCGTTGTAGCCGGGGATGTTGTGCAGGGCGGCGGCGAGGGCGATGCGCGCACGCCCCGCGGGCGTCCGCTGGGCCGCGGCGGTCTTCGAGGTCAGCGACTTCGCGGCGGCGGACGCGGACGCCTGGTCGGCGAAGCCGGTGAGCGGGATGTCCTCGCCGGGCGCGAGCAGTGTCCGCAGCGCGAAGACGGGGTCCAGCGTGCTGTTCCAGTTCGCGACCCCGCCCTGGACCAGCCCGCACATCGACAGCGAGCCGTCGAAGCGGTCGGCTTGCCGCTCGGCGAGGGCCGTCGTGACGAAGCCGCCGTAGGAGGTGCCCCAGGCGAGGGTGCGCCGCGCCGGTCCGAACTTCCGTGTGAACAGCTCCAGCGTGGCGAGTTGGTCGGGTACGGCGTCCGTCACCGCCCAGCCCGTGGTGGCGTACGAGGAGCCGATGAGCGCGTAGCCCTCGGCGAGCAGTGTGGTCCGGGTGCCCGAACCGGGCGCGTTCTGGGCCGGGTTGGGGACTCCGGCGGGGGTGTAGCCGTGGCTGTAGAGCAGCACGGTGCCGTTCCAGGCGGCGGGGACGTCCATCACGTACGCGGCACCCGAGGGGAGTTGACCCGACAGATGGGTGTCGGTGGCCGCCCCGGCGGGCAGGGCGGTGGCCGCGCTCAGGGCGAGGGTCAGTACGGCGAGGCAGGTGCGGGTCTTCACAGAGGTCCCTTCCGTGGGGGGAGTGCGGGACGAGGCCATCGTGAAGTTAGGCACTCAAGTATCGGCAGTCAACAACTTGCACAACATCTCAGCCGAGTCCGTCCCCCGCGATCCGCAGCAACAGGCCGTGCAGCGCCTCCCGTTCGGCCGGGTCGAGGGGGCCCAGCAGGTCGTTCGTCACGCGCAGGCCCGCCTCGTCGGTGTCGCGCAGAAAGGCGCGCCCCTCGGTGGTGAGGACGACGATCCGGCTGCGGCGGTCGTCGGGGGAGGGCCTGCGCTCGGCGAAGCCAAGCTTCTCCAGGTCGTCGACCAGGCCGACGATCGCGCTCGGGTCGTAGCCGAGGCGGGTGCTCAGCTCCCGCTGCAGGGCGCCGTCGGAGCCGGCCAGGAAGCGCAGCACCGCGTAGTGGCGCAGGCGCAGCCCGGACTCCTGCAGGAACGTGTTGAACAACTGACCCGAGCGCAGGCCCAGGCGATACAGCAGGTAGCCCGTGTCCGCGTGCAGTCCGCGCATCCACGGCTCGTCCGCGTCGATGGGGCTCGGGTTCGTGACGTGCTGGCGTGTGATGGCGGGCTCCCTGGGCTCGGTGCGTCGTGACGATTCCAGCATGTCGCACCTGTGGGTCGCCAACAACTATTGACGTCAACAATTATTGCTCTTAGCTTCGATCTCGGAGCCGCGGCCGGCGTCGTACGGCCGCACTACCGGCACCACGCGCACCACGCACGTCAGCCGCACCACCCGCATCAGCTCAGCTCGTGAAGGGACCCACTCGTGCCCAGCATCGATCTCACCGGCAAGGTCGCCGTCGTCACCGGCAGCGGCCGGGGCCTCGGCCTCGCCTACGCGCACGCCCTGGCCGCACACGGCGCGTCCGTGGTCGTCAACGACGTCGACGAGGCCGTGGCCGAGGCGGCCGTGAAGTCCATCGCCGAGGCGGGCGGCAGGGCCGTCGCCGAGGTCGTCCCGGTCGGCACGAGCGAGGCCGCCGAGCGCCTGGTGAACCGGGCAGTCGAGGAGTTCGGCCGGCTGGACGTCCTGGTCACCAACGCCGGCATCCTGCGCGACAAGGTGCTGTGGAAGATGACCGACGACGACTTCGACGCGGTGATCACCACCCACCTCAAGGGCACGTTCACCTGCGCCCGCGCCGCCGCCGTCCGGATGCGCGAGCAGGGCGAGGGCGGCACCCTGATCCTGGTCGGCTCCCCGGCCGGGCAGCGCGGCAACTTCGGGCAGACGAACTACGCCGCCGCCAAGGCTGGCATCGCCGCCATGGCCCGCACCTGGTCGATGGAGCTGGGCCGGGCGAACATCACCGCCAACGCGATCGTGCCGGTCGCCGCGACCGCCATGACCGAGACCGTCCCCGCCTTCGCCCCGTACATCGAGGCCATGCGCAACGGCGAGCCGCTCCCGGCCTTCCTGCGCAAGGGCGAGGGCTTCGGCACCCCCGAGGACTGCGCGGCCCTCGTGCCCTTCCTCGCCTCCGACGCCGCCCGCTCCATCACCGGACAGGCCATCGGCATCGGCGGCGACAAGGTGGCACTCTGGTCGCATCCGCAGGAGATCAGGACGGCGTACGCCGACGGCGGCTGGACCCCCGAGGCGCTGGCCGACGCCTTCCCCACCTCCGTCGGCGCCGAGCTGCAGTCGGTCGGCATTCCGGCGCCCCAGTTCCCGGAGGCGTGATGTCCCCCTCGATGAACGTCGACGACCTGGTCGCGATCGACGTCCACACCCACGCGGAGGTCTCCTCCAAGGGCCACTCCTCCCTGGACGACGATCTGCACGACGCGTCCTCCGCCTACTTCAAGGTGGAGGGCAAGCGGAAGCCGACCTTGGAGGAGACGGCCGCGTACTACCGCGAGCGGAGGATGGCCGCGGTGATCTTCACCGTCGACGCCGAGTCCGCGACCGGCACCGCGCCCGTCCCGAACGAGGAGGTCGCCGAGGCTGCGGCCGCCAACGCGGACGTCCTCATCCCCTTCGCCTCCATCGACCCCTTCCGCGGCAGGGCGGGCGTGAAGCAGGCCCGCCGCCTGGTCGAGGAGTACGGGGTCAAGGGCTTCAAGTTCCACCCGAGCATCCAGGGCTTCTTCCCCAACGACCGCTCGGTGGCGTACGACCTGTACGAGGTGATCGAGGAGACGGGCACCATCGCCCTCTTCCACACCGGCCAGACCGGCATCGGCGCCGGCGTCCCCGGCGGGGGCGGCATCCGCCTGAAGTACTCCAACCCGCTGCACGTCGACGACGTCGCCGCCGACTTCCCGCATCTGAAGATCATCCTGGCGCACCCGTCCTTCCCCTGGCAGGACGAGGCCCTCGCCGTCGCCACGCACAAGCCGGGCGTGCACATCGACCTGTCCGGCTGGTCGCCGAAGTACTTCCCGCCGCAGCTCGTGCAGTACGCCAACACGCTGCTGAAGGACAAGGTCCTCTTCGGCTCCGACTTCCCCGTCCTGACCCCCGACCGCTGGCTCGCCGACTTCGGCAAGTTGTCGATCAAGGACGAGGTGAGGCCGAGGATCCTGAAGGAGAACGCCGCCCGCCTGCTCGGGCTCACCACGCCGTAAGGGGCCGTAGATGCGCAATGAGGGACTGGGCTCGTGGCCCGCACGCCGGGCCCGCAAGACCCCGCACCGCACCGCCCTGATCCACGGCGGCGCCCCGCTCACGTACGCGCGGCTGTACGAGCGCACCACCCGCCTCGCCCACGCCCTGCGCGCCCGCGGGGTGCGCCGCGGCGACCGCATCGCCTACCTCGGCCCGAACCATCCCGCCTACCTGGAGACCCTGTTCGCGGCGGGCACCCTCGGCGCGGTCTTCGTCCCGCTCAACACCCGCCTGGCCGGCCCGGAGATCGCCTTCCAGCTCGCCGACTCCGGCGCGAAGGCACTCGTCTACGGCCCCTCGCACGCCGGCCTGGTCGCCGGACTGCCGGGCGACACGGACGTGCGTACGTACGTCGAAGTGGGCGCCGAGTACGAACGGGCGGTCGCCGCCGCGGCGGCCGAACCGATCGACGAACCGGTCGTCCCGGACGACACCTGCATCATCATGTACACCTCGGGGACGACCGGCCGCCCCAAGGGCGCCATGCTCACGCACGGCAACCTCACCTGGAACGCGGTCAACGTCCTGGTCGACACCGACCTGATCGCCGACGAACGCGCCCTGGTCTCCGCGCCGTTGTTCCACACGGCCGGCCTGAACATGCTGACGCTGCCGGTGCTCCTGAAGGGCGGCACCTGCGTCCTGGTGGAGGCCTTCGACCCGGAGGCCACCTTCGACCTGATCGAGGAACACCGGATCACCTTCATGTTCGGTGTCCCGACGATGTTCGAGCAGGTGGCCCGTCACCCCCGCTGGCCGTCCGCGGACCTCTCCTCACTGCGGATCCTGACCTGCGGCGGCTCCCCGGTGCCGACGCCGCTGATCGCCGCCTACCAGGAACGCGGGCTCACCTTCCTCCAGGGCTACGGCATGACGGAGGCGTCCCCCGGAACGCTGTTCCTGGACGCGGAACACGCGGTGGGCAAGGCGGGTTCGGCGGGCGTCCCGCACTTCTTCAGCGACGTCCGGGTGGTCCGGCCGGACCTCACCCCCGTAGAGGTCGACGAGACCGGCGAGGTCGTGGTCCGCGGACCCCATGTCATGCCCGGCTACTGGGGGCTGCCGGAGGAGACGGCCGCCTCCTTCGCGGACGGCTGGTTCCGCAGCGGGGACGCGGCCCGCGTCGACGAGGACGGGTACGTCTTCATCGTCGACCGCATCAAGGACATGATCATCTCCGGAGGCGAGAACGTCTACCCGGCCGAGATCGAGGACCAGCTCCTCGCCCACCCGGACATCGTCGAGTGCGCGGTCATCGGCGTCCCCGACGACAAGTGGGGCGAGGTGCCGCGGGCGGTCGTCGTGCCCCGCGAGGGCGCCTCGCTCGACCCCGACGAGGTGCTGGCCACCCTGGCCGGCCGCCTCGCCAAGTACAAGATCCCGAAGTCGGTGGTCCTCGCGGACGAACTCCCGCGCACCGCCTCCGGAAAACTCCTCAAGTCCCGCGTGCGCAAGCGCTTCGGAAACCAGTAAGGAATCTCATGAGCCTCACCGTGAACGGCATCGACGAACTGAAGAAGCTCGCGGGCAGCGACCTGGGCACCAGCGAATGGATCGAGGTCACCCAGGAGCGCATCGACACCTTCGCCGACGCCACCGGCGACCACCAGTGGATCCACGTCGACCCCGAGCGCGCCGCCGAGGGCCCCTTCGGTGCCCCCATCGCCCACGGCTACCTCACCCTCTCCCTGTTCATCCCCCTGTTCACCGAGCTCCTGGACGTCCAGGGCGTCACCACCAAGGTCAACTACGGCCTGAACAAGGTCCGTTTCCCCTCCCCGGTGAAGGTGGGGTCGCGTATCCGGCTGGCCGCGCGGCTGGCCGAGGTGGAGGAGGTGCCGGGCGGTGTGCAGATCACCGTGGACGGCACCATCGAGATCGAGGGCGGGGGCAAACCGGCCGCGGTGCTGCAGAGCCTGTCGCGCTTCTACGCCTGATCCGGGCGGACCGGCACCAGGTCGAGAAGGCGGGTCGCGGCGTCCCGCGCCAGGGGCGTGAGCCGGTCGTGGACCGCGCGGAACGTCTTCTCGGCCTGTTCCGCGGGCCAGTCGTCCGGCAGGTGCTTGACCGGCAGACGCGGGTCGCGGCGGATGATCTGCAGCCACTCGGCCTGCAGGCGCAGGCGGAGCACGAGGGCCTCGTCGGCCTCGGGGGAAGCGGTCTCCCACGGCTGCCAGCGGCGCACGAAGGCGGTGTACCGCTCGGCGAGTTCGGCCAGCTCCCAGGTCTCCTCGATCATCGCGCCGATGTCCATGCCGGCGTCGGCGTGCGCGCGGAAGACCTTGACGTGCGCGGAGAGGCCGAGCTCGGAGACCAGTTCCGCGACGTCGACCTCGCCGGGGGCGATCCACAGGCCGCTGAACAGGGGGCCGAAACCGCTCCAGGTGAGCTTGGAACGCAGGTCGTGGCGCTGGCGCTGCCAGGACTCCGGGAGGGAGAAGCCGAGGAGGGTCCAGGTGCCGTCCCAGTCGCGGTTGACGGCGCCGGTCTGCCAGATGCGCCGCTCGCCGTCCCGCAGGACCGCCGTGGAGTGCTCGGTCAGCCCGAAGTACATCCGGCGTCCCTCGCGCTGGCGCCGCAGCAGGTCGCGCTTGACCATCCGGGTCAGTGTGGAGCGGGTCGCCTGCTCGCCGACGCCGGCGCGCTCGAAGACGTCGATGACGCTGCCGGAGTACACGCAGACGTCCCGCCCGAGCACCTGGTCGCCCAGGAACGTCAGCAGCAGCGACTGGGGCCGCAAGGACGATTCCTCACCGTTCATGCGGCCCACGGTACGACGTCGTCGATCAGTGCCGCTCAGTCACCCGCCACGTCGACGAAGATCGGGTTCGAGTAGAACCACGTGTCCGCCCACGGGTCGCCGTTCCCGGGCTCGTGCGGAACCGGGCCGTTCGGGTCGACGGCGGCGCCCAGGTAGCCCGCGCCGTGCCGGTTGCCGTCGCTGCCGCGCAGCCGCACGTAGAAGGACTCCTCGCCTGCCGTCAGCGGGATGCGCAGGGTGTACGTCCCCTTGCGGCCGGAGACGTCCCTGGTCTGTACGACCCTGGTGTCCGGCGCCCGCCAGGTGTCCCGGTCGGCCACCGGGCCGCGCACCGCGCCCCGGATCACGTCGACGTGCGCCAACTCGGGCAGGATTCCCTGCGGGTTGGGCCGGGACGCCGTGGTGACGGTGACGTACAGCGTGATCCGCTCGCCCTTGCGGACGCGGAGCCGGCCGCCGAGGGTGACGCCCCGGCCCGCGTCGCGGTCCCGCCTCAGCCGGACGTCCAGCCCGTCCAGCAGGTGCCCGTGGTCCAGCCAGACCCGGCCGGCGCGCAGGCCCGCCATCACGGCGCGGAAGCCGTAGCGGGTCACGCCCACGTGGGTGCGGCTGAACTCGCCCGGCCAGAAGTCGCTTCCGGGCTGCGGGGCGTCGGTGTTCACCGGGTCGGGCAGCTTGCCGGTGTTGTCGAAGTTCTGCCCGGCCGGCCAGTCGCCGTTCTTCCAAGTGTCGAAGACCGTGCGGTGGTTGTCGGAGTTGGTGGTGATCGTGAACAGCCGGCCCTCGGCGAGCATCGAGTCCCACAGGCCGCCGACCGTCGCCGTCGCCCAGTCGAAGCCGCCGTACGTGAGGAACGCGTCGGCCGGGTAGCCCGCCCAGGACTGCGCGGTCGGCTTGTTCTCGTACTCGCCGCGGATCGAGGTGCTGCCGCGCCAGCCGGGGATCGCGGCACCCTGGGCGCCGGGCGCGCCCTCCATGCCGATCATGATCTCGGGGGCCGCGTCCCGCCAGTTGCGCATCTCGTGCGGGGAGTCGATGCCCAGGCGCAGCGGGTGGTTGGCGAGGACGAGGACATCGTCGACGTAGCCCGAACGGCGCTGCTCGGCCAGCCACTTGATCGCCTTGACCGCATGGGCCTCGTTGCGGGCGGTGTCCGCGGCGCCCGCGGAGCCCTCGGTGTAGCCCAGCAGTTTGCCGTCGTAGGCCAGCTCGAACTGCGTGAGCAGATCGGTCTCGTGGGGGCCGGGAGCAGCGAACACCGTGCAGTGCTCGGCGGCCGGGATGTACCACTCCAGGCCCTGGAAGATCAGCTGACGCGGGTTCTCCGCGCGGGCCCTGACGATCTCGGCGTGCTCCAGCTTCGCGCCGTGGGAGGCGTGCCCGAAGTTGGAGTGTTCGTTGAACACCATCCAGTCCAGGCCGTACGTCGCCGCGGCCCGTGCCTGCTGGGAGAACGTGTACTTGGCGTCGTGGCTGTAGACGGAGTGCACGTGGTGGTCGCCGACGAGGTAGGCGAGCCGGGGGTCCTCGCCGCCGAAGCCGCCGCGCGGGGAGGCGAGTGCGGGCCTCGCCGCCGACCCCAGGGCGAAGGCGGTACCGAACAGACCGGCACGGCGCAGGAGTTGGCGCCTCGACACGCCCTGGGCGTCGAGGCGGGCGGGGGAGACGGACGGGTCGGCCCAGGCGGGCAGTCGCTGCTCGGTCATCTTCGGTTCCTGTGCGCTCAGTGGTTCATGAAGGAGGTGACGGGCAGCGCCCCGGAGACGATCCGGACGTCGCCGAGGCGGCCGTGCAGGATCTGGTCGATCTTCCCGGCATACTCGTAGCCGCCCAGCAGCCACGGCAGCCCCACCGAGGCGATGCCGACCGCGGGGGCCCTGGGGTTGCGGACCACCGGGCAGCCCTCGACGTACAGCGTGGTGTGCCTGCCGTCGTTGACGACCGCCAGGTGCCACCAGGTCTCCAGCGGTGTCTCCTGGCCCCAGTTGGTGGCGATGCCCTGCTGGTTCAGCGGGCGCATCGCCCACTGCGGTTCGCGGTCGTTGGACAGGGACAGGGTGGCGAGCGGCTCGTCGGGGTCGTCGCCGGTCTTGCCGGCGGCGCCGCCCGTGCCGGTGCGGCCGACGAGGCCGGACCAGGCGTGATGGTCCGGGTCCCAGTCGGCGGGAAGCCGGTAGAACGCCTCGATGGTGTAACCGCCCTCGAACGTACCGGAGTTCAGCGGCGCGCCGTCGACGGTGCGCAGGTACGCGCCCTTCAGCGGCGACTTGTAGCCCTGGAACTCCAGGCTGCCGTGGCCGGGTTGGTCGGGATGGTGGTCGGCGGACCAGCCGAGCGCACCGCCGCCCACCGTGACGAGGGCGAGGTCGTTTCCGTGTCCGGACAGGTCGCGGACGGTGCCGGCGACGGGTGACTCGAACCGCCAGTAGGCGACGGTGCCCGGGACCAGCATCCGCGACACCGGCCGCGCCGCGCGGGCCGGCACGGGGTCGAAGCCGGAGAACCGGTCGGCGAAGTCGATCTCCACCGAGAAGCGGTCGGCGTCGCCGCTCAGCTCGATCTCCTGCCGCTCCAGCGGGTTCAGGCCCTGCTGGGCCCGGCCGAGGATCCACGGGGAGACCGTCTCCACGTCGATGACGCCCCGGTCCAGGTCGAAGCGGTACAGCCGAATCATCGCCGCGCCGCCGAAGTAGCGGTTCTGGTAGTTGGTGAGGTGCAGGTGCACGTCGTGGCCGGCGGCGTTCTTTCGGGTGGCGCGGGCCGCCGGCCAGTAGTGGCCGTTGAGGGTGAGGAAGATCTGGTCGTGGTCCGCGATCAGCCGGTCCCACAGCTGCTGCCCGTAGGCCGACAACTGATCGTCAGCGACGACGAGTTCGTGTGTGGTGAGGACGACGGCTGTCCTCGGGTGGGCGGCGAGCACGTCCTTCGCCCAGGCGTAGCCCTGGTCCGACAGCCGCCAGTCCAGCGCGAGGACCATCCACTCGCGCCCCGCCGCCCGGAACAGGTGGTAGGTGTTGTAGCCGTCCGCGGAGGCCCCGCCGAACGTCGGCTTACGCTTGAAGCGCCGGGGACCGAACGTGTCAAGGTAGGGCGTCGGGCCGCGCTGGTCGTCCGAGGAGGACTTCACGTCGTGGTTGCCCGCCAGGACGCTGTAGCCCACGCCCCGCCGGTCCAGCAGCCCGAACGCCTCGCCGATCGCGGCGCATTCGGCCTGCGCGCCGTTCTGCGTGAGATCGCCCAGGTGGGAGAGGAAGACGAGGTTCTCCTCCCGGCCGTGCTCCAGCAGATAGCGCAGCGATGCCTCGGCCGGCGCCTTGTCGATGCTGGGCCCGTCGAAGAGGTACTGGGTGTCCGGCATCACCGCGAGCGTGAAGCGGCGGCTGTCGGGATCGGGCCGCCGGGCACGCGCGCTCGCGGGCGCCGCCTCGGCGCCGGCCGGAAGGGCGAGCCCCGTGGCCGCGGCGGCGCCCAGCAGCGCGGTGGCCCTGAGGAGACTGCGTCGTCCGGCGCCGGCCTGCGCGGCCTCGCCCTGGGGGTGGTCATGCGAAGTGCACACATGTGCTCCGTGGGATGTGACATGTCACCTGGGACAGGGACAGAGAGGCGGGGTCACCGCACGCGCAGCGTCCAGCTCCAGCGGTGGACACCCGGCGCGACGCGGTAGGAGGGGAAGGTGTCGGGGCCGCACGAGGCCGTGCCCAGGCCCCGGTGCGCCGCGTCGATGTGCACGACACAGCCCGCACGGGGCACCAGTTCGTCGTGGTGCCGTGCGGCGGTCAGGTCCTCGGCCCGGTACCGGGTGACGGAGACCTGCCGGGGTGCGTCCAGCACGACCGCGAGACCGGTGCCGTCGGGCGCCGACAGCGTGAACCGCCGTACTCCGTGCCGGCCGCCGCTCTCCTGCGGACGCAGGTACGGCGTGAACGTCGCCTCGACCGGCAGCGAGTGATGGCCGACCGGCGCGCCCGCGCACCGGTCGGGGTACGACTCCCACGGCCCCTGCCCGAACCACTCCAGCAGGTCCGGTCCCGGCGCCGTCTCGAAGACGGTGCCGACCCGCGCCACGTCGTCGAACTCCTCGGGCAGCTCCGCCTCCTCCTCGATCCGGATGCCGCCCTCGACCGGGGTGAGCACCTGCCGGTGCCGCACGACGCCGGCCGTGCCGGCGTACTCGGCGTCCACGGTCACCCGGCCGCCGTCGGCCCGCACCGACACGAGCTTGCGGACCAGCGAGTCCAGCCCCCAGGTCCGCCAGCGCGGCGCCATGCCGCCCAGCTCGTCGTTGTCGGTGGGCGCCCGCCACAGGGACAGCGTGGGCGCGGCCGTCAGCGACGGATGCACGAGCAGGCCCTCGCCGTCGACCTCGACGGCCCCGTCCATGAGGGCGTCCTCGGCGACGGCGGGCCCGCGCAGGCGCACCTGCGGCAGGCACACCTCGGTGCCGCGCGGCGCCCACGGCTGGTCCTCCGCGGTCGTCACCCGCAGGGTCAGCCAGGCTTCGCCGCCGTCGCGGGGCAGCGCGAAGGGCAGCGGCACGGCGGCCGTCTCGCCGGGCCTGAGGCCGGGCAGGTCCGCGGGCGCGGTCAGCGTGCCGCCGTCGGCGAGGGACAGCTCCCAGGTGCCGGCCAGCCAGTCCAGGCCGCGGAAGTGCTGGTGGTTGCCGAGGACGATGCCCTCGTGCCGGAAGCACTCGATGCGCACCGGCGCCGCGATCTCGCGGTGCTCGTACAGGGCGGGCTTCGGGGTGCGGTCGGGGAAGACGACCCCGTCCGCGATGAAGGCGCCGTCATGGATCGTCTCGCCGAAGTCGCCGCCGTACGCCCAGCGATGGCCCGGCGCGGCGACACCGTTGTCATAGAGCCCGGCGCCCCCACGCCCGGCCGGTCTGCCGTCGTTCACACGCTGCAGGATGCCGTGGTCCCAGAACTCCCAGATGAACCCGCCCTGAAGACCCGGAGTGGACTCGATGGCCGCCCAATGGTCCGCGAGCGTGCCGTTGCTGTTGCCCATGGCGTGGGAGTACTCGCACTGGATGAGCGGCCTGGTCTGCCGGCCCGACAGGGCGTGGGCGACGCAGTCCTCCAGCGGCGCGTACATGGGGCAGGCGATGTCGGAGCAGTCGTCCGTGGCCGCCCAGTTGAGCTTGGCCGCGCCCTCGTACTGCAGGGGCCGGGCCGGGTCGTGCCGGCGCACCCAGCCGGCCGCGGCGTCGTGGTGGGCGCCGTAGTCGGACTCGTTGCCCAGCGACCAGATGATCACCGACGGGTGGTTCTTGTCGCGCAGCACCATCCGGGAGACCCGGTCGACGAAGGCGTTCAGGTAGCGCGGGTCGTCGGCGATCTCGTGGGCGTGGTCGTGGGACTCGATGTCCGCCTCGTCGACGACGTAGAAGCCGAGTTCGTCGGCGAGGTCGTACAGGGCCGGGTCGTTCGGGTAGTGCGAGGTGCGGATCGCGTTGAAGCCGAAGCGCTTGAGCAGGACGAGGTCGGCGCGCATGTCGTCGTACGACACCGTCCGGCCGGTCAGCGGATGGAAGTCGTGCCGGTTGACGCCCCGGATGTACACGCGCTCGCCGTTGACCAGCAGGTCCCGGCCGGTGATCTCGACGTCGCGGAAGCCGACCCGGTGGTGCGAGGCGTCGGCGAGGGTGCCGTCGGGGCGGTGCAGGCGGACGGTGAGGCCGTACAGCTCGGGCGTCTCGGCGTTCCAGGTGCGCACCTCGGGGACGAAGCCGTGCACGCGGGCCTCGCCGAGGAAGCCGGAGACCCGGTCGTCCTCGGCGTTGACCCGGTCGAACTCGGCGTCCTGGGTGAGGAGCCGGCCGTCCAGCTCGGCGCTGACGTACCAGCCGTCGGGCAGTGGGCCGCGCGCGTCGCGCACCCGGCAGTCGACGCGCAGCTCCCCGTCCTGCCGCGCCCTGACGGTGACGTCGGCGAGGTGCAGCGGGTCGGTCGCGTACAGGAGCACCGACCGGGTGACACCGCCGTGCCACCACTGGTCCTGGTCCTCGATGTGCGAGGCGTCCGACCACTTCACGACCGTCAGCCGCAGTACCGACCGCCCGCCGGGGCGCACGACGCCGGTGAGGTCGAACTCGGCGGCCAGGTGGGAGTCCTTGGAGAGGCCGACGGGCCGGCCGTCGACGTGCACCAGCAGCACGCTCTCGGCGGCGCCGACCTGGAGCACGATCCGCCGCCCGGCCCACTCGGCGGGCACGTCCAGGTCACGTTCGTACACCCCCGTCGGATTGGCGGCGGGGGAGTGCGGCGGGATGTCGCCGAACGGCATGCGGACGTTGGTGTACCGCGGCAGGTCGTCCGTGTCCTGCAGGGTCCAGGCGCCGGGGACGTACGCCGACGACCAGGCGCCGTCGGCCGGCGCTCCGGGAGCGGGCAGCAGCTGGAAGCGCCAGTCGCCGTCCAGGCAGAGGGCTCCGGCACGCCGGTCGACGGCGTTCATGGGCAGCCGCCCCCAGGAGGTCACCTCGGGGGCCTCCCAGGGGCGCAGCGCGAGGAGCGGGTCGCTCAACGGATGGCCCCCTTGCCGAGGTCGCCGATGATCTGCTTGGCGCCGATGGCGAAGACGATGAGCAGGGGGACGAGGGCGAGCAGCGCGCCGGTCATCACCATGCCGTAGTCGGTGGTGCCGTGCACGCCGTTGAGCTGGGACAGGGCCACCTGGAGGGTGACGTTGTCGGGGTTGGTGAGGGCGACCAGCGGCCAGGCGTAGTCGTTCCACTGGCCCATGAAGGTGAAGATGCCGAGGAAGGCCAGGCCCGGCCGGACGACCGGGAGGGCCACGTGCCAGTACTGGCGCAGGAAGTGCGCCCCGTCGATGCGTGAGGCGTCCAGCAGCTCGTCGTGGATGGCGCTGCGCATGTACTGGCGCATCCAGAAGATGCCGAAGGCGTTGGCCGCCGCCGGCACGATCAGTGCCGTCATCGAGCCGATCCAGCCGATCCTCGCCATCATCACGAACTGCGGGATGATCGCCAGCTGCGTCGGCACCATGAAGATCAGCATGAGCAGCCCGAACAGCAGCCTGCGGCCGGGGAAGTGGAACTTGGCGAAGACGAAGGCGGCGAGGGAGTCGAAGAACAGGACCAGAACGGTCACCGAGCCCGCCACCAGCAGCGAGTTGAGCATCGAGCCGAAGAAGTCGACGTTGTCGAAGAGGGCGCGGACGTTGCGCAGGAAGTGCGAGCCGGGCAGCAGCTTCGGCGGGTAGGAGAAGATCTCGGTCGACGTGTGCGTCGACATGATGACGGCCCAGTAGAACGGGAAGGCCGACAGCAGCAGTCCGGCGACGAGGACCGCGTGCAGCGCGACGCCCCGGCCGCGGGTTCCCCTGATGCCCTTGGGGCGCTTGGTGTCCTGGATGGATGCCATGGTGTCCCGGCCCCCTAGTCTTCGCCCCGGCGCCGCACCAGGCGCCAGTTGATGATCGAGAAGATGACGACGACGAGGAAGATCCCCCACGCCACGGCGGCGCCGTAGCCGAAGTCGTTGTTGTCGAAGGTCTGCTGGAAGAAGTAGAGGACCATCGTCCGGCCCGCGTGGTCCGGGCCGCCGGAGAACGTCGAGTCGTTCGAGGTGTTCTGCAGCAGCACCTGCGCCTCGGTGAAGCTCTGCAGGCCGGTGACGGTCGAGACCACCAGCACGAACAGCAGGGTCGGGCGCAGCAGGGGCAGCGTGATCCGGAAGAACGTCTGCACGGGGTTCGCGCCGTCCACGCGCGCCGCCTCGTACAGCTCGCTCGGGATGGTCTGCAGACCCGCGAGGAAGATGATCGCGTTGTAGCCCGTCCACTGCCAGGTCATCAGCGTCGCGATGGCGATCTTGATGCCCCAGGGGGTGTTGAGCCAGGCCACCTGGTCCAGCCCCACGGCCTGCAACAGGGCGTTCACCAGACCGAAGTTGGTGGAGAACACCGAGCCGAAGACGATGGCGATCGCGACGACGGAGGTGACGTTCGGCAGGAAGTAGGCGAAGCGGTACACGTTCTTGAAGCGGACCGCGGAGTTGAGCATCACCGCCGTGACCATCGCCAGGAAGATCATGGGGAAGGTGGCCAGCGCCCAGATGATCAGGGTGGTGCCGATCGAACTCCAGAAGTCGCTGTCGCTCAGCAGGTAGCGGTACTGCGACAGGCCCGCCCACTCCATGGAGCCGAGACCGTCCCAGCGGTGGAAGGACAGGTACAGCGAGAAGCCGACGGGGACCAGACCGAAGGCGAGGAAGAGCAGGTAGAAGGGGGAGATCGCGGCGTACAGGTGCCAGTACTTGCGTATCCCCGAGCGGGGACGGGCCGTCGGCGTGCGCTCCGCGACGACGGGGGGCTTCTCCAGGGCGGTGGCCATCAGTGGCTCACCCCCAGGTGCTTCGCGATGCGCCGGCACTTGCTCATGGCGTCACTCCAGGCCTTGTCCGGGTCCTTGCCGAGGACGCCGACGTTCTTGATCTCGTCCTTGATGGGCTGCCCGAGCGCCACGTCGAACGGGCTGTTGTAGGCGACGGCGATCTTCTGCGCGGCCGGACCGAAGACGTCCGTCGTCACCTGGCCGCCGAAGAACGGGTCGGGTTCGCGCAGTTGCCGCAGCCCGTAGGAGGCGGGCGTGGAGGGGAACAGGCCCGCGTCGACGTAGCCGGAGGCCTGGTTGGCCGCGTCGAGCATCCAGGAGATGATCTCGAACGCCTGCTGCGGTTCCCGGCACGCCTTGGTGATCGACAGGAACGAGCCGCCGTTGTTCGACGGCCGCACCGGCATGTCGGCGATCCGCCATCGTCCCTTGGTCTTCGGATTGCCGTTCTTGATGTCGTACGTCGCCCAGGAGGCGCCGAGCTGGCTGGGCAGCTTGCCGGTGTCCACCGCGGAGATCTGGTCCGGGGTGCCCGTGACGAGGTTGGAGACGATCCCGCGCCGCTTGGCCTCCACGGCCAGCGCCCAGGCGTGGCGCACGTGTTCCTGGTCGCCGATGAAGTGGCGGTCCTTGTCCACGTACCGCTTGGCGCCCTGCTGCACCACGTTCTCGAAGACCGAGTTGACGTCGGTCAGCAGCGAGGTGCCGGGGATCCGCTTCCGCAGCCGCTCGCCCGCCGCGAAGAAGTTCTCCCAGGTGTTCAACTCCTTCGATACGTCTGCCGGTTCGTAGGGCAGTCCGGCCTTGCGGAAGACCTGGTACTGGTAGAAGTGCGCGACCGGGCCGCAGTCGATGGGGAAGCCGACCATCGTGCCGTCGTCGGCGATGCCCTGCCGCCACTTCCACGGCAGGTACCGGCTCTCGTACTGGTCGGCGCCGAGCGTGCGCAGGTCCACGAACTGGTCGGCGTCGGGGAGGTAGGAGGCCATGTCCTCGCCCTTGAGGCCCGCGATGTCGGGGACGTGGGCACGGCCGGCCAGCGTGGTGATCAGCTTGGAGCGGTAGTAGCCGCCGATCTTGATGGCCTGGAGGTCGACCGAGGAGTCGTAGCGGGCCTTGGCCTTCTTCACGACGGTGTCGCCGAGACCGCCGTCCCAGTACCACAGGACCATGTTCCGGCCGGTGGAACCGGTCGGCACGGCGCAGCCGGAGGTCAGGCCGCCGAGCGCCGTGGCGGCCGTACCGGCCAGGCCCGCGCGCAGCAGGCCTCTTCGTGAGAGCCGCACAGCTCCCACCGCCTTTCGGAATCTTTTCGCAACGTTCGGAGGACGGGCTAGCGTCCGCGGGGCTCGTGGGGGAGCCGCGCGGTCAGGGGTGGCGGGCCGGCGGGGTGACGGGGGCGTACCGCACGGGCGGGCCGGGGTCCGCCGGCAGGCGGTCGGCCAGGAAGCCGTAGGCGCGCCGGAGGTCCGGGTCGGTCAGCGACCGCCACCAGCGGTCGACGCCGTACCAGCCGGGGGCCGCGAGCGCGCCGCCGTGCCGCTGGACGGACAGCCCGGCCGCGAGGACGGCGAACCGCAGCCGCTCCTGAAGCGGCCAGCCGCCGAGCGAGGCCGCGACGAAGCTCGCGCCGAACACGTCACCGGCGCCCGTCGCGTCCAGCACGTCGACCGCGAGGGCCGGTACCTCCGCGTACTCGCCCGTGGTCTGGTCGACGGCGACCGCCCCGGCCCCGCCCCGGGTGACCACGGCCACCGGCACCAGTTCGGAGAGCGTGCCGAGGGCCGCGACCGCGCTGTCGGTGCGGGTGTAGGCCATCGCCTCGGTCTCGTTGGGGAGGAAGGCGTGGCACAGCTTGAGCTGGTCCAGGAGGTCGGTGGACCACTCCTGGGTGGGGTCCCAGCCGACGTCGGCGTAGATGCGGGTGCCGTCGGCGGCGGACCTGGTGAGCCACTCGCGGGGTTCGGCCTCGAGGTGGACGAGGGCGGTGCGGGCCTCGGGCGGGTCGCCCATCAGCGCGTCCTGCGAGTACGGCGGCTCCTGGCCGTGGGTGACGAGCGCCCGGTCGTCGCCGGTGGCGAGCGAGACGGTGACGGGGGTGGGCCAGCCGTCCGCGGTCCGGGAGAGCGAGAGGTCGATGTCCTCCTGGTCGCACAGCACGTCCCGGCAGTGCTCGCCGTAGAAGTCGTCGCCGAAGACCGTGGCCAGCGAGGTGCGCAGACCGAACCGGGACGCGGCCACCGCCAGGTTGGCGATGCCGCCGGGGCCGCAGCCCATGCCGGCCGTCCAGATCTCCTCGCCCGGCGTCGGCGGCTTCCCGAGCCCCGTGAGGACGAGGTCGTAGAAGAGCAGCCCGGTCAGCAGCACATCGGGCCTGTCGTCGTCCACGGGAACGCCTCTCGTCAAAACCCGTCAATTTCGATGACGGGAATCGTGCGCCGATCCACGAGATTGGTCAATACCCGAGCAGAAGCGAGCATGGATTTGATTGAAGATGACGAGTAGTGTGCACGGCGTGCTGGCAGAACGACGACACCAACTCATCCTGCGGGCCCTGCGCTCCGGCGGCCCCGCGTCCGTGACCGATCTCTCCGAGCAGCTGGCCGTGAGCCCCGCCACCATCCGGCGCGACCTGGTCAAGCTGGAGGAGGACGGCCTGCTCACCCGCGTGCACGGCGGCGCCGTCGTGGAGGAGGGCGACCAGCCCTTCGCCGAGGTCGCCGAGGTGCGCGTGGCCGAGAAGGACGCCATAGCCGAGCGGGCCGCCGCCATGGTCGCGGACGGCCAGTCGGTGCTGCTGGACATCGGCACCACCGCCTACCGGCTCGCCCGGCAGCTGCACGGCCGCCGGCTGACGGTGATCACCAGCAACCTCGTCGTCTACGAGGAGCTCGCCGACGACGAGGGCATCGAGCTGGTCCTGCTCGGCGGCATGGTCCGCCGCGAGTACCGCTCCCTCGTCGGCTTCCTCACCGAGGACAACCTGCGCCAGCTGCATGCCGACTGGCTCTTCCTGGGCACCAGTGGAGTGCGTCCGGGCGGGCAGGTGATGGACACGACGGTCGTCGAGGTGCCGGTGAAGCGGGCCATGATCAAGGCGAGCGACAAGGTCGTCCTGCTCGCGGACGCCGCCAAGTTCCCGGGTACGGGCATGGCGAAGGTCTGTGGTCCCGAGGACCTGGACGTGGTGGTCACGAACGCCCCGGCCGACCCGGTGACCCGCTCCTCCCTCCAGGAGGCGGGCGTCGAGGTGGTCGTGGCAGGAAAGGTGCGCAAGTGAAGCTGACGATTCTGGGCGGCGGCGGGTTCCGTGTGCCGCTCGTGTACGGCGCCCTGCTGGGCGACCGCGGCGCGGGCAGGGTCACCGAGGTCGTGCTGCACGACCTGGACGCCGGCCGGCTCTCCGCGGTGACCCGGGTGCTGGCCGAGCAGGCCGCCCCGGTCGCGGACGCGCCCACGGTGACCGCCACGACCGACCTCGACGACGCCCTGCGCGGTGCCGACTTCGTCTTCTCGGCGATCCGCGTCGGCGGCCTTGAGGGGCGGGCGGACGACGAGCGGGTCGCCCTCGCCGAAGGCGTCCTCGGCCAGGAGACGGTCGGCGCCGGCGGCATCGCCTACGGCCTGCGGACCGTGCCCGTCGCCGTCGACATCGCGCGGCGGGTGGCCCGCCTCGCCCCCGACGCCTGGGTCATCAACTTCACCAACCCCGCCGGCCTGGTCACCGAGGCCATGTCCCGCCATCTCGGCGACCGCGTCATCGGCATCTGCGACTCGCCGGTCGGCCTCGGTCGCCGTATCGCGCGGGTGCTCGGCGCGAACCCGAAGGAGGCGTGGATCGACTACGTCGGCCTCAACCACCTCGGCTGGGTGCGCGGCCTGCGCGTCGCCGGCCGTGACGAGCTGCCGCGCCTGCTCGCCGACCCCGACCTGCTCGGCTCCTTCGAGGAGGGCAAGCTCTTCGGCGTCGACTGGCTGCGCTCCCTCGGCGCGATCCCCAACGAATACCTGCACTACTACTACTTCAACCGCGAGGCCGTCCGCTCCTACCAGCGGGCCGAGCGCACCCGCGGTGCCTTCCTGCGCGACCAGCAGGCCGGCTTCTACGAGCAGGTCGAGCGCTCGGGCGGCTCCGCCCTGGAGCTGTGGGACCGCACCCGCGCCGAGCGCGAGGCGACGTACATGGCCGAGAACCGGGAGACCGCCGGCGCCGGTGAGCGCGACGCCGACGACCTGTCCGGCGGTTACGAGAAGGTCGCCCTGGCCCTGATGCGGGCCATCGCCCGCGACGAGCGCACCACCCTGATCCTCAACGTCCGCAACCGCACCAGCCTCACGGTGCTCGACTCCGACGCGGTCATCGAGGTGCCCTGCCTGGTCGACGCGAGCGGTGCCCACCCCGTCGCCGTCGACCCGCTGCCCGGCCACGCCACCGGCCTGGTCTGCGCGGTCAAGGCCGTCGAGCGCGAGGTGCTGGCCGCCGCCGAGTCCGGCTCCCGCACCACGGCCGCCAAGGCCTTCGCGCTGCACCCGCTGGTCGACTCCGTGAACGTGGCCCGACGTCTGGTGGAGGGCTACACCGCGGTCCATCCTGGCCTCGCGTACCTTAGGTGACCGGCACCTGGAAAGCGCTTTCCAGGTCCCCCAGCCACTCCCGCCGCCGCCTCACTGGAGACCCCTGATGCACGACGAACGCCGCCGGATCGAGGAGCGCGCCGAGCGCCTCCACACCCAGCGCATCAAGCCCGCGCTCTACGCGGCCACCGTCCCGATGTCGGTCGAGTCCTGGCAGGCTCCGGGCGAGCCCGTCTCCTTCGAGGAGGCCGCGTCCCAGCGCTACGCGCCCTTCGCCATGGACACCCCGTGGGGCCCGCCGTGGGGCACGACCTGGTTCCGGATGAGCGGACAGGTGCCCGCGGAGTGGGCCGGCCGGCGCGTCGAGGCGGTCATCGACCTCGGCTTCACCGGCGACTGGCCCGGCAACCAGGCCGAGGCGCTGGTCCACCTGCCCGACGGACGCCCGCTGAAGGCGGTCAACCCGCTCAACCAGTACGTACCCGTCGCCAACCCGGCGCAGGGCGGCGAGCCGATCGACTACCTGGTCGAGGCGGCCTCCAACCCCGACATCCTCGCGAACAACTTCACCGCGCCGACCCCGCTCGGGGACGTCCGCACGGCCGGCGACGAGCCGCTGTACACCTTCCGGCGCGCCGACCTCGCCGTCCTCGACGAGGAGGTCTTCCACCTCGACCTCGACCTGCAGGTGCTGCGCGAGCTGATGGTGGAGCTCGGCGAGCACGACCCGCGCCGGCACGAGATCCTGCACGCCCTCGACCGCTCCCTGGACCTGCTCGACCTGGACGACGTCGCCGGCTCGGCCGCCGCCGTGCGCGAGGCCCTGCGGCCGGTGCTGTCCAAGCCCGCCAACGCCAGCGCCCACGTCATCTCCGGCGTCGGCCACGCCCACATCGACTCCGCCTGGCTGTGGCCGATCCGGGAGACCAAGCGCAAGACCTCCCGCACCTTCTCCAACGTCACCGCCCTGGCCGACGAGTACGAGGAGTTCGTCTTCGCCTGCTCGCAGGCCCAGCAGTACGAGTGGGTGCGCGACAACTACCCGCACGTGTGGGCCCGCATCCAGGAGTCCGTCAAGAAGGGCCAGTGGGCGCCGGTCGGCGGCATGTGGGTGGAGTCCGACGGCAACCTGCCCGGCGGCGAGGCCATCGCCCGCCAGCTCATCCACGGCAAGCGGTTCTTCATCGAGCACTTCGGCATCGAGACCAAGGGCGTCTGGCTGCCCGACTCCTTCGGCTACAACGCCGCCTACCCGCAGCTCGCCAAGCTCGCCGGCAACGAGTGGTTCCTCACCCAGAAGATCTCCTGGAACCAGACCAACACCTTCCCTCACCACACCTTCTGGTGGGAGGGCATCGACGGCACCCGCATCTTCACCCACTTCCCGCCGGTCGACACCTACAACGCCCGCTTCAGCGGCGAGGAGATGTCCCGCGCGGTCCGCAACTACGCCGAGAAGGGCAACGCCACCCGCTCCCTCGCCCCCTTCGGCTGGGGCGACGGCGGCGGCGGCCCCACCCGCGAGATCATGGAGCGGGCCCGTCGGCTGGCCGACCTGGAGGGCTCGCCCAAGGTCGTCGTCGAGCACCCGGACGAGTTCTTCGCCAAGGCCCGCGCCGAGTACCCCGACGCGCCCGTGTGGGTCGGCGAGCTCTACCTGGAGCTGCACCGCGCCACCTACACCTCGCAGGCCCGCACCAAGCAGGGCAACCGGCGCAGCGAGCACAAGCTGCGCGAGGCGGAGCTGTGGGCGACCACCGCCGCGCTGCACGCGCCGGGCTACGCCTACCCGTACCAGAAGCTGGACCGGCTGTGGAAGACGGTCCTGCTGCACCAGTTCCACGACATCCTGCCCGGCTCGTCCATCGCCTGGGTCCACCGCGAGGCCGAGGCCGAATACGTGCGCGTGGCCGAGGAGTTGGAGGCGCTGACCGCCGAGGCGGTGGCCGCGCTGGGCGCCGGCGGCACTCGGGTGTTCAACACGAGCCCCTTCGACCGCGCCGAGGTCATCCGTACGGCGACGGGCTTCCCGACGTTCGTCGAGGTGCCGGCCAACGGCAGCGCGCCGGTCGCGGCGGCCGAACCCCCGGCCCCCGTCACGGTGGAGGGCCGCGTCCTCGACAACGGCCTGGTCCGGGTCGTGGTCGCCGAGGACGGCACGCTCTCGTCCGTTCTCGACCTGAGGGCGAACCGCGAGGTCCTCGCCGAGGCGGGCAACCTGCTGCGCCTGCACACCGACCTGCCCAACTACTGGGACGCGTGGGACGTCGACAAGCACTACAAGAACCGCTACACGGACCTCCTCGACGCCGACTCCGTGGAGATCGTCGACGACGACCCGCTGCTCGGCTCGATCCGCGTCACGCGCTCCTTCGGCAAGGGCTCGAAGATCGTCCAGACGATCACGCTGCGTGCCGGCAGCCCCCGTATCGACTTCGAGACGGACATCGACTGGCACGAGGCGGAGAAGTTCCTCAAGGCGGGCTTCCCGGTGGACATCCGGGCTCCGCACTCCTCCGCCGAGATCCAGTTCGGCCACATCCAGCGGCCCACGCACACCAACACCACGTGGGAGGCGGCCCGATTCGAGGTCTCCGGGCACCGCTGGGTGCACGTCGGCGAGCCCGGCTACGGCGTCGCGGTCATCAACGACTCCACCTACGGCCACGACGTCTCCCGCACGGTCCGCGAGGACGGCGGTACGACCACCACGGTCCGCCTCAGCCTGGTCCGCGCCCCGCGCATCCCGGACCCGGGCGCCGACCAGGGCCGCCACCACCTCACCTACTCCCTGCTGCCCGGCGCGAGCATCGAGGACGCGGTGGCCGCGGGCTACGCCCTCAACCTGCCGCTGCGGGTGGCCGATTCGGCGGGCGCGCCGCAGCCGGTCGTCTCGGTCGAGGGCGAGGGCGTCACCGTCGAGGCCGTGAAGCTGGCCGACGACGAGTCCGGCGACGTGGTGGTACGGCTCTACGAGTCCCGGGGCGGCCGCGCGACCGGCGTCCTGCGCACCGGCTTCCCGCTGGCCGGGGCCCAGGTGACCGACCTGCTGGAGCGCCCGCTGGAGGACGCGGAGACGGCCGAGGACGGGGTCCCGGTCGCCCTGCGGCCCTTCCAGATCCTCACGCTTCGGCTGCGACGCGGCTGACCGGTCCGGCGGTGATTTCCATCGAATCTTAAGAAAGCGGTAAAAGCCCTGGTCGCAGACGCCTCGTGGAGGTCTGCGACCAGGGCCGTTCTTCTGCGCGACACCTGGGGTTCGCCCGCTCCCTCTGGGATGCGGGCCAACGGCAAGAGAGAGGTGTCAGCGTGCGTGACCGGCGTATGTCCGCGATACGAAAGGGCCTGAGGCGGCGGGGGAGGCTGATGGCGCAGGCTGTGAGTCCGCCCCGGCGGACGCTCGACGCCATCCCCTCCCCGCGCGGCACGGAGTCGTCGTACACGGCCCCGCCCGCCCCGCGCCTGGTGGAGTCGCCGGTCTTCGTGCTGTCCTCGGTGCGCTCCGGCTCGACCCTGCTCAGGGTGCTGCTCAACAGCCACAGCCGCGTCCGCGCCCCGCACGAGATGCACCTGCGCACCCTGCACGTCCACCTCTCCCGCGAGTTCACCGCGGACGCGATGGAAGCCCTCCGGCTCGACAAGGACGAACTCGAACACCTGCTGTGGGACCGGGTGCTGCACCTCGAACTCACCCGCAGCGGCAAGGACGTCATCGTCGACAAGACGCCGCCCAACGCGCTCATCTGGCCGCGCCTGCACCGATGCTGGCCCAACGCCCGGTACATCCTGCTGCTCCGCCACCCAGGCGCCGTCATCGCCTCGCTGACCGACCGGCGCACCGACCCCGACCACGCGGCCATCCGCGCCGAGGTCCTCGGCTACGCCGAGAGGCTCGAGGAGGCGCGGCGGAACCTGGACGCGCACGTGCTGCGGTACGAGGACCTCACCGCCGACCCGGAGGGCGCGACCCACGCGCTGTGCGACTACCTCGGCGTCGCATGGGAGCCCGCGATGCTCGACTACGGCGGCAAGGACCACGGCACCTTCCGGCCTCAGCTCGGCGACTGGTCCGCGACCATCAGGTCGGGCCGCGTCCAGCCCGCCCGCACCGCCGATTCCGGGACCGAACTGCCGCCCCGGCTGGCGGAGTTGGCGCAGGCGTGGGGGTATCCGGCCGGGACACCCCCACGCCCGTGACGACGACGGCTCAGCCGGTGAAGCCGGCCGTGATCGAGGTGAACTGCCAGTTGTTCTGGCTGATGCCGGAGCAGTTGCTCACCACGCCCCCGCCCGGGCACGGCCGGTCGCGGTTGACCGACCAGAAGGCGAGCCGCGCGATGTGGTGGGCGTTGGACCAGTCCTTGATCTGGGTCCAGATCGCCGGGGTGGTGTTCTCCTGCTGGTCGGACAGGCCGTTCATGCCGGAGATGCCGATGTGCGCGTAGGCGGTCGCGTCGTCCCAGCCGAACGTCGACTTCAGCTTCGCCTTCAGGCCCTCGGCCGCGTTGACGGTGTTGCCGTACATGTCCGAGCCGCCGCCGAAGTCGAACGGCATGATGGTGAAGACGTCGATGTTCGCGCCGAGCGACTGGGCCTGCTCGATGAGCCGGTTGCCGTAGTACGTCGGCCCGGTGGTGGTGGTCCCGAAGGTGACGATCGTCTTCAGACCGGGGTTGTTGGCCTTGACGGTCTTCAGCGCGGTCAGGATCTTCGCCTGCACGGCCTCGTTCTCGAACTCGTCCGTGTTCTCGATGTCCATGTCGACGGCCTTGAGGCCGTAGGCGTCGATCACCTTCTGGATGGCCCCGGCGAGCGCGCTCGCGGAGGAGCAGTTGGCGCCCAGCTTGCTGCCCTGCCAGCCGCCGAACGACGGCACGATGTCACCGCCGGCGGAACGGATCTGGTTGATGGCGGTCTGGTCGACGCCGCCCGTCAGCGCCCGGCTGCCGTCCCAGGCCGGGGTGCAGCCACCCGAGTCCAGCACGAACGCCATCGTGAACCACTTGACGCCGGTCGCGCTCATCACGGTCGACGGGTTCGGCGGGTCGCCCCAGCCCTCGTACAGGTACGGCGCGGCCTGCTTGAAGCCGGTCCCGCCCCCGCCGCCCGCGTCGGTCGTCACACTCACGGAGTTGGAGGCGCCGGAGGTGTTCCCGGCCGCGTCCCGCGCCTTGACGGTGAAGGTGTAGGCCGTGCTGGGCGAGAGCCCGCCGACCGTCGCGGAGGTGCCGGAGACGGAGAGCACGTTGTTGGAGCCGCTGTAGACGTCGTAGGCGGTGACGCCGACGTTGTCGGTCGAGGCGTTCCACTTCAGCGACACGCTCGACGACGTCTTGCCCGTGGAGGTCAGTCCGGAGGGCGTGCTGGGCGCCTGGGTGTCACCGCCGCCTCCGCCTCCGCCGGGGCCGTCGAGGCTGATGTCGTCGGCGTAGTACGTCCCCTGCGCGTACCAGCCGTGCACATAGATCTGCGCGCTGGTCTGCGAGGCACCGGTGGTGAAGGAGACGCTCAACTGGCTGTACGCCGACGGCGAGGTGGTCCAGGTCGACGCACCGCCGTTGACGCCCAGGTAGACGTAGGAGCCGCGCACCCAGCCGCTGAGCGAGTAGGTGGTGTTGGGCTGGACCGCCACGGTCTGGGTGCACTGCGCGTTGTCGCTGTCGGTGACCGCGCCCTGCAGCGCCTTGGAGCCGCCGTGGACGGGTGAGGAGACGACCGAGCCGAGGTTCCCGGTGCAGGTCCAGGGGGAGAGGCTGCCGGACTCGAAGCCGGGGTTGGTCAGGATGTTGGCCGCCTGGGCCGTGCCCGGGAGGGCGATGGCCCCGGCGAGCGCGAGAGCGGCGGAGCCGACCAGGGCGAGGAGCCGGTGTCTGGAACGTCTGAGTGTGTCGCGCACGCGATCTCCCTGGGGAAATGGGGGTGTTCGGGAGTGCAGAGAGAAGAGCAGGGGTGTGCGCAACCAAGTTGGTCTGGACCAGTCACGGTGTCAAGACGTTGCGCCGTGATTGGTCCAGACCGGTGTGGAGGTGAGATCTAGGCGGGCGCGATGGCCCGGCCGGCCGCCCCGGAAGGAGTGACCTCGACCGGCTCCGCCGTCTGTGCGGGCACCGCCGGAAGCAGCGTCCCGGTCTCCTCGGCCCGCTGCTGGGGAAGGGAGACCGCACGCAGCGGCCGGGGCCCCGACACCACCGTGTAGTCCTGCCCCAGGAAGGGCGGCGCCATCTCGCCCGGGTCCTCCCCGAGCGCCAACTGCACAGCCGCCCAAGGGGCGTTGACCCCGCACAGCGACAGCTGGTGCAGCCCGCCCGCGGGTCGCGTGTTGACGTCCATCAGTACCGGGCGGTCGCCGAACATCCGGAACTGGATGTTGGACAGGTAGTGCAGACCGAAGCCCTCCGCGATCCGCCGCGCCGGCTCCAGCCACTGCTCGTTGAGCGTGAACCCGCGCCGACGGCCGTTCTTCGTCCGGCCGATGGCCAGCCGCACCCGGTTGTCCGGCCCGGTCAGGCAGTCCACCGACACCTCCGGCTGCTCCAGCCGCGGCATCACCAGCCAGTCCACCGGCTCGTCGCTGTCCTTGAGCGCGGAGACGACCAGGTCGAAGGGCACGTACGGGCTCGGGAAGCCGGTCAGCTGCGCCATCGAGAAGGGCGCACGCGTGATCACCCGGAAGCCGACCCCGCCCGCACCGGACGCCGGCTTGAAGCACGCCTTGTGCCCGGCCGCCTCCAACTCCTCGACGGCGGCGACGAGTTCGTCGACCCCGCGGACCCGCCACCACGGGGGCACCGGCACCCCGATCGCCTGCACGGCCTCGTAGGCGATCACCTTGTCCTCGAAGACGGCCACGGCCTCCGGCGGCGGCGCCAGCAGCGCCGTGCCGACCGCCTCGAAGTCCGCGCGGTGCGCGACGATCGCCGACTGCTCCAGCCGGGGCACGAACACGTCGATGCCGCGGCGGCGGCACTGGGCCAGCGCGTACTCGACGTAGGCGGCGGAGGACAGGCCCTCCGGCTCCAGTTCGGCGGTGTCGGCGGCGGCCAGCACGGGCGAGTCCGCGTCGCCGTGCGTCGCATGGATCTCGACCGCGCGATCACTCGGATTTCGCCGCAGCTGATCCATGAAGAACACGTTCTCCGCGTACGTGCGGTTGAGCCAGACGCGTACGCGAGAGACCATGCAAGCCGTCCTTTCACGGTTCACGGGCAGGGCGGAGCAGCCCGTGCCCGGGCAGGGGAGATGGAGGGTCACCAAACCGCCCCTGTGAAGGGAGATGCATGCGGTGGTGGTGGGGCGATCATACGGCTTTCCCGGGGCTGCGCGTGCAACGCGCGTGTTACGGATCGGCCGCTTCCGCCCGACCGCACCGGCCCGCCCCCGCGCGGACCTGCGCACGGCCCCGGATGCCGCCTTGTCCACACGTCGCGAATGTGGTCCCGTGGGTCGCGTCCGCACGTGTGACAGGGCGCGGAGGGGGGCGAGAGGTGACGTCGACGGCCGAGGGCACCGGGCGGCTGCTGGCCATCAGCGACCTGCACGTCGGGTACCCCGAGAACCGGGCCCTGGTGGAGGCGATGCGCCCCGGGTCCGACGGCGACTGGCTGCTCGTCGCCGGCGACGTCTCGGAGACCGTCGCCGACATCCGCTGGGCGCTGAAGACCCTCGCGAGCCGGTTCGCCCGGGTGATCTGGGCGCCCGGAAACCACGAACTGTGGACCCGTCCGAATGACCCCGTCGCGCTGCGCGGCGTCGCCCGCTACGAGCACCTCGTCGAGATGTGCCGTGACCTGGGCGTCACGACGCCCGAGGACCCCTACCCCGTCTGGGAGGGCACCGGCGGACCCGTGGCCGTCGCACCGCTCTTCCTCCTGTACGACTATTCGTTCCTGCCGGCCGGCTGCGCCACCAAGGACGAGGGACTCGCCCACGCGCACGGCACCGGCATCGTCTGCAACGACGAGTACCTTCTGCACCCCGACCCCTACCCGTCCCGGGAGGCCTGGTGCCGGGCCCGGGTCGCCGCGACCGAACGCCGGCTCGCCGCCCTTCCGGACGACCTGCCCACCGTCCTGGTCAACCACTACCCCCTGCACCGGCACCCCTGCGACGTGCTGTGGCACCCGGAGTTCGCCATGTGGTGCGGCACCGCCCTGACCGCCGACTGGCACCTGCGCCACCGCGTGCGGACGATGGTCTACGGCCATCTGCACATCCCCCGGACGACCTGGCAGGACGGCGTCCGCTTCGAGGAGGTCTCCGTCGGCTACCCACGGGAGTGGCGCGGGCGGTCGCGACCACCGGCACGGCTGCGGCCGGTGCTGCCGCGGAACGGCGGCGCCGGATGAGGGATCCTGGGGACGAGCCGTGCGGCCGGGACCGGACGAGGGAGGTCGGGGACGGGTGATCGAGGAGCTGCTGCCGGACGAGGTGGTGGTCGTGGAGGCGCACGGCGACGACGGCACCGAGCCCGGGCACCTGTACCCGGAGGAGGCGGAGGTCGTCAGGCGGGCGGTGGCCAAGCGCCGCCGTGAGTTCGCCCTCGTCCGCACCTGCGCCCGCCGCGCCATGGAGAAGCTCGGCGTGCCCCCGCAGCCCCTGCTGCCCGGCGAACGCGGAGCGCCCCGCTGGCCCGCCGGCCTGGCCGGCAGCATGACCCACTGCGACGGCTACGGCGCCGCGGCCGTGGTCCGCGCCACCGACCTGGCCTCCATCGGCATCGACGCCGAACCCGACCAGCCCCTGCCGGACGGGGTCCTGGACACCGTGTTCCTGCCCGGGGAGGCGGCACGGCTGCGCCGCCTGGCCGAGGAGCGTCCCGAGGTGCACTGGGACCGGCTCCTGTTCAGCGCCAAGGAGTCCGTCTACAAGGCGTGGTTCCCCCTCACCGGGCGCTGGCTGGACTTCGCCGAGGCCGACATCGAGGTGTTCGCCGGCACCGGCCGGCCGCGGCACGGCGGCTTCCGTGCCGAACTCCTCGTCCCCGGGCCGGTGGTGGGCGGTCGCAGGCTGGGGCACTTCGAGGGCCGCTGGACCGTGCAGCGGGGGCTCGTGGCGACGGCGGTCGCGGTCCCGCACCCCGCCTGAGCCCCCGGTCGGCGCTCTCGTCCTACGGCTTCAGGGCTCCGGACACCAGCTCTGCAGCAGCCGGAAGAACTCCTCCTCGTTCCCCGTCAGTCCCGCTGCCGCCAGCGCCTGCTCCGCCTCGGCGAGGACGGACGGCGGTACCACGGATGGTCGGACCTCACCGCGCGGACCGTCGAAGGCGGCTCGTACGGTGTGCAACAGCCGCAGGTAGGCCTGGACGGCGGTGCGCTCGCGGTCGGTCAGTACAGCAGTCGGCATCGTCGGCTCTCCCCGTGTCGGCGTCATCGGTCACGCATTCACTCGAGTGCGTGGGTCCAGCTTGCCGTCCGCCACTGACAATGGGCTTCGAGGACGCTTCGGATCGCCCGCTTAGCGGAGGTGAAACGTCCTCGAAATCCCTTGTCGGAAAGCGGTTCTAGGCTGGAGCCAAGGGCTTTCGGCCGCCTTGGGGCGGCCCGGGAAGGGGAGGCGTGCGCATGGTCGACGTCCCGCTCCCGCGTCCGGTGCGCGCCGCACGGCTGCGTCCGGTCCGCGACGGCGAACTTCAGCTGCACCACCGGGTGGTGCACGGATACCGGCGTGCCTTCCGCAGGGCGGGGCAGGGGCCGGCGCTGGTGCTCATCCACGGGATCGGCGACTCCTCGGCCACCTGGGCCGAGCTGATCCCCGATCTCGCCCGGACGCACACGGTCATCGCGCCCGACCTGCTCGGCCACGGGGACTCGGACAAGCCCCGGGCGGACTACTCGGTGGCCGCGTACGCGAACGGCGTGCGCGATCTGCTGACCGCGCTCGGCATCGAGTCGGCGACGCTGGTGGGGCATTCCCTGGGCGGCGGGGTGGCCATGCAGTTCGCCTACCAGTTCCCCGAGCGGACCGAGCGGTTGATCCTGGTCAGCGCGGGCGGAGTGGGCCGGGAGGTCAACCCCGTCCTGCGGTTCGTGTCGCTGCCCGGAGCCCATCTGGCGCTCTCCGCCCTGCGGCTGCCGGGAATGCGGTGGCAAGTGGGGGCGGCGGTACGGCTGATGAGACTGCTGGACACCGATCTCGGGCAGGACGCCTCGGAACTGCTCACGCTGGTGGACGCGCTGCCGGACGAGACGTCCCGCAACGCGTTCATCCGCACGCTGCGGGCGGTGGTCGACTGGCGCGGCCAGGTGGTGACCATGCTCGACCGGTGCTACCTGACGCAGGGCATGCCGACCATGCTGCTGTGGGGCGACCGGGACAGCGTGGTGCCGGTGCGGCACGCGTACCGGGCGCACGAGGCGATGCCGGGCAGCCGGCTGGAGATCTTCGAGGGCGCCGGGCACTTTCCGTTCCACAGCGATCCGGGGCGGTTCGTGGCGCTGGTCGAGGAGTTCACGGAGGGCACCGAGGCGGCGCACTGGAGCCGGGAGCGGTGGCGGGAGCTGCTGGTCGGCCAGGGCCCGGGCCGCGGCGCGGAGCGGGGACTGAGAGAGGCGAGCGAACGCAGCGCCACGTGACACCGGCTCGCCGAGCGGGCCGCCGAGGGCTCCAGGGCCTGTGGTGTGGATCAGCTCGGCTGCAGGGAGCAGTGGGCCGCGGCGGACCCGAGCGGGGTCTGGTGCGTGCAGCTGCAAAGCGGAGGAGGGAGTCGGCGAGTGACGACGACGCCGCAGATGTGCGCGCCAGGGGCCGCGACGCCGAGCTGATCCAAACGGCAGGCTCTAGCCCTCCGGTCGCTTGACGCCCTCCAGGAGCATGTCCAGCCACTCCGCCACCTTGTCGCGGTGCTGGTCGGTGGGCAGTTGGGCGGCCCGCCAGGCGATGCCGCGGACGCCGTGGTCCTGCAGCAGCTTCTCCAGCGGGTCCGCGGCGGTGCCGGCCTCGTCGCGTTCGGCCAGCCGCTGCAGGAGGTCCTGTTCGGTGCTCTGCAGCGCGGTGGTCAGGGCCTCGGGGTCCTCGGCGGTGAGGAAGCCCGCGTGGACGCGGAAGAAGCGCTGGATGGCGTCGCAGTGTTCCATGGTCGGGCGGCGGTCGCCGTTGATCAGGGCCCCGGCCTGCTGGCGGGACATGCCCGCGCCGTCGGCGATCTCCTGCTGGGTGTACCTGCGGCCGTTCGGCTTCAGACGGGTGCGGCGCAGCAGGTCCAGGCGCTGCAGGAAGCGGGCCTGGACGTCCGGTTCGCCGGCCGGGCGGCCGCCGAGGAGGGCCCTGACGACGGGTTCGGGGACGCCGGAGGCGGCCGACAGGCGGCGGGTGTCGAAGATCTCCGTGTGCGGCACGCCGAGCCGGTCGGCGAGCGTGCCGACGCGAGCGACGACTGCCGAGAGCGCGGCGGTCGCCGGCGTGGTCCCCGGAGCCTCGATGCCGTCCGTCACCGACAGATCTCCTACGTATCCCAACAGGATTCTCACAAGCGGTTGCCGTGAACTCGACGGACATTACCGGGAGTTTCGAACTCACATCCAGGTCTCGCCACAACTGTGGCCAGTTTCAGCCGTCAACGAGCATGAAATGCCACGATAGTTGACACGACTCGCGTCCGGGCCGCAGGATCAAGGCGCCGCGTGAAGGCCGCATAGGCAAGAGGGGTGACCTCCCGATGGCACATCAGGCAGGAGGGCGGCGGCCGGCACCGCGGCCCGTCCCCGAGAGTCTTGGGGCCCAGGCGTACCTGCAGGACTACGCCACCCTCCTGGACGCCGTTCCCTTTCCGTCGGTCGTGCTCGACCACCGGTGGGACGTCGTTCTCTCCAACAACGCTTTCGCGTCACTTTTCGGCGGGGTGGGTCCGCACCCCTCCGCCATGCCGGGCGAGAACTTCCTGCGGTTCGTCCTGTTCCACCCCGACGCGGGGACCGTGCTCGGCGAGCACGAGTCGAGCTGGTGCCTGCCCATGCTGGCCCATTTCGCGGCCGCCGTGGAGCGGTACGGCCAGGATCACGGTCTGCAGGCCATCCGCCGGGACATCGCCCAGGACCCCATCATGGACGCCGCCTACCGGCAGGGGCTGCCCCGCTGGATGAGCGTGGTGGGGGAGCGGGCCGTGGAGCACGACGGCGCGGTGCGGCCCCTGCTCCACCCCGATCCGCGATGGGGCGCCACGGACTGCCGGGTCGTCGACGAGACGCCGCGGACCCTGCGCGAGATGGGGTACACGCGATGGACGCTGGTGCTGCGGGAAACCCGGCGCGACCGTCCGAGGTCGCCCAGGGCACGGTCGGCGGGCGCGCACCTGCGGGTGGTGCCGGCCGCCGAGCGCTGACCTGGCCCCGTCGGCGTTCAGGTCGCCGACGGTGTCATGTCAGTGGTGGGTGCGTCACCAGGACGAGCGGCACGCCCCCGCAGGGCACGAGGAGGGTGCCGCCGGCCGTCGAGGGCCGCCGCCGCTCCAGCACGGCGGCGAAGTCAGGGCCCTTGGTGAGCGACCCGGCCAGATGCGCCGGGTCCGCGGAGGCCGCCACCCGGCCGCGCGCGTTGACCAGGTGCGCCGGGCGGGGCAGCCGCCGTAGGAGAGGCAGAACGGCCGCCTCGAAGTGCCGCAGGTAGACGTCGGCCGCGGCGACCCCGGCGAACCGGCCCTCCAGCTCGACCGGTGCGGACAGCGTGAGGCTGTACTCGTCGGAGCAGAGGTAGTCGACGTACGGTCCCGCCACCGCGCGCTCGCCGGTGTCGCGGGGCAGCGCGAACCAGTCCCAGTGCGTGTAGTCGGCGTAGGCCGAGTGGTCGGGGTCGAGGTCGAGCAGGAGCGGCCGGACGTCCCCCTGCGCGTCGGACTGCCACCACTCCAGCCAGGCCGGCACGTCGCCGAGCAGGCCCGGCGCGGCGACGAAGCCCACCCCCGACACCAGTTCCATACGGGCGAGCCGCGTGTGCAGGCCGGGGCGCAGGGCCGCGAGGTCCACGGTGGCGGGGCGGCGGCCCTCGGCGGCCACCCGAGCCAGCAGTGCGGCCGTCTCGGAGCGGGTGGCGGAGACGGCCTCGAACACGTGCTCAAGGGCGGAGCCGACCCCGGCCGCGACCGACTCCTCCGCTGCCGTGCCGAGCGCCGTGGTCGCGAGCCTCATGCGCCCTCCAGCGGACGGTGACCGGACGCGGCGCGGCTAGAGGGACATCCGTACGGCGATGAGCCGTGTCGTGGACTCCAGGACGCACCGCTCGGCCAGCTGCCTGGCCGAATCGTGGGCCCCATCCTGCACGGCGGAGATTACGGCGCGGTGACGGTCCGCCACCTCTTCACGATATTCGTCGTCCCCCAGCACAAGGCACAGCAGGGCCCCGACCTCGGTCTGCAGGGCCACCTGCTCCCGGGTCAGGCGTGCCGACTGGGCGGCCGCGGCCAGCTCGACATGGAAGCGGCCGTATACGCGGCTGCGGGCCGGTGCGTCCTGGGCGTGCGCCAACTCGTCAGCCGTACGGCGCAGTTGCAGGAGGTCGTCCGGTTCCGTGCGCTCGGCGGCGAGCCGTGCCGCCGTGCCCGACAGGGCCGCCCAGTGGTCGCCGAGGTCGCGCAGTTCCTCGGTGCTCCAGCCGCGCAGGCGGGCCCTGAGGCGCTCCTCGCCGGGGACCTCGGGGAGGGAGACGAAGGATCCTCCGCCGCGGCCGCGGCGGGTGGTGACCAGGCCCTGCTGACGCAGGGCCATGAGGGCCTCGCGCAGGGTCACGGTGGACACCCCGAGCCGGCCGGCCAGCTCGGTCTCGCCGGGCAGCTGCTCGCCGTCGGCGAGCAGGCCGAGCTCGATGGCGTCGCCGATGCGGCGCACGACCGCGTCCACCCGCGCCCGGCTGTCGACCGGGGCGAAGACGGCTCCGCGGGCGCCGCCGTCCATCTGCTGCTGCTTCACGGCCACCACCTTCCGCGTTGACTCAAGCTTTACCCTAAGGGGGCCTTGAGCTTTGAACTATGACTTCATATCTTTCCGTGAAACGAGGACAGCGCCAGAAAGGTTCCCCTGCATGGAGGGAAGTGCGATCCGGCTGCGGGATCTGCGGAAGTCGTTCGGGGAGACCGACGCCGTGGCCGGGGTCGACCTGGACATCGCTGACGGCGAGTTCTTCTCGATGCTCGGGCCGTCCGGGTCCGGCAAGACCACGGTCCTGAGGATGATCGCCGGGTTCGAGACACCGACGGCCGGACGCATCGAGCTCGCGGGCCAGGAGGTCACGGGCCTCGCCCCCTTCGAGCGGGACGTGCACACGGTCTTCCAGGACTACGCCCTCTTCCCGCACATGAGCGTCGAGCAGAACGTCGCCTACCCCCTCAAGGTCCGCAAGGTCCCCAAGGCCGAGCGGCTGGTGCGGGCGCGCAAGGCCCTCACCGAGGTCCGCCTGGAGGGCTTCGGCAAGCGCAGGCCCGCACAGCTCTCCGGTGGCCAGCGCCAGCGTGTCGCCCTCGCCCGCGCCCTGGTGGGGCGGCCGCGGGTGCTGCTCCTGGACGAACCGCTGGGCGCCCTCGACCTGAAGCTGCGCGAACAGATGCAGGTCGAGCTCAAGGCCCTGCAGCGCGAGGTCGGCATCACCTTCGTCTTCGTCACCCACGACCAGGAGGAGGCCCTGACGATGAGCGACCGCATCGCCGTCTTCAACCAGGGCCGCATCGAACAGGTCGGCGCCCCCGCCGAGATCTACGAACGCCCCGCGACCGCGTTCGTCGCCTCCTTCGTCGGCACCTCCAACCTGCTGGAGGGCGAGTCCGCCCAGCGGATCGTCGGCACCCCCGGCATCTACAGCATCCGCCCCGAGAAGATCCGCGTGCTGAAGGAGTCCGCCGAACCCGACGAGCCGGAGCACACCACCGCCGTCGGCACCGTCGCCGAGGTCGTCTACCTCGGCGACGCCACCCGCTTCCTCGTCGACCTCGACGCCGGCGGCCGCCTCACCGCCCTCCAGCAGAACCTGGAGACGTCCGCCGAGGACGTGGCCGCCTACCGCGGCACCCGGGTGCGGCTCCAGTGGCACCGCCGCCACACCGTCCCGGTCCCGGACCACCCCTGATCCCGCTCCACCTCGATTGGGAGAACGACGTGCGCCTCACCCGAACCTTCCAGGTCGCGGCCTGTGCCGCCGCACTCCTGCTGGCCGCCACCGCCTGCGACTCCGGCGGCGGCTCGGCGGCCGGCGGCCTCAACCCCCCTGACCTCAAGGCGCCGTCGAAACTCGGCAAGCCCGAGGGCAGCGTCAACCTGATCGCCTGGGCCGGCTACGTCGAGGACGGCTCCAACGACCCCAAGGTCGACTGGGTCACCGACTTCGAGAAGCAGACCGGCTGCCGGGTGAACTCCAAGGTCGCCGCCAGCTCCGACGAGATGGTCAAGCTGATGAAGACCGGCGAGTACGACGCCGTCTCCGCCTCCGGCGACGCCTCCCTGCGCCTGATCGCCTCCGGCGACGCCGCCCCCGTCAACACCAAGCTCGTACCGAACTACAAGGACATCTTCAGCGGCCTGAAGAACGGCGCCTGGAACTCCGTCAAGGGGCAGATGTACGGCATCCCGCACGGCCGCGGCGCCAACCTGCTGATGTACAACACCCAGAAGGTCACCCCGGCCCCGACCTCCTGGGCCGCGGTCTTCGACGACGCCGCGAAGTACAAGGGCCACGTCACCGCGTACGACTCGCCGATCTACATCGCCGACGCCGCCCTGTATCTCAAGGCCACCAAGCCCGAGTTGAAGATCAAGGACCCCTACGCGCTGGACCAGAAGCAGTTCGACGCGGCCGTCGGCCTGCTGAAGAAGCAGAACGCGGACATCGGCGAGTACTGGAGCGACTACCTCAAGGAGATCTCCGCCTTCAAGAGCGGTGACTCCGTCGTCGGCACGACCTGGCAGGTCATCGCCAGCCTCGCCGCGGGCGAGGGCGCCAAGGTCAAGGCGTTCGTGCCCAAGGAGGGTTCCACCGGCTGGTCCGACACCTGGATGGTCTCCGCCAAGGCCAAGCACCCCAACTGCGCCTACAAATGGCTGGACTGGATCGTCTCCCCGAAGGTCAACGCCCAGGTCGCCGAGTACTTCGGCGAGGCGCCCGCCAACTCCAAGGCCTGCGACCTCACCAGCGACAAGAACTTCTGCGCCACCTACCACGCGGCCGACGAGGGCTACTGGAAGAACATCGCCTTCTGGAACACCCCCATCGAGCAGTGCCTCGACGGCCGCACCGACGTCAAGTGCGTGCCCTACGCCAAGTGGGTGCAGGCCTGGACCGAGATCAAGGGCTGAGGCGTGGCCCTGCTGACCCGGACCGCGGGGGCGCTGCACCGCCGCCCCCGCCTCCGTCTGGCCCTGCTGCTGACCGCCCCGCTGCTGTGGCTGGCCGTGGTCTACCTCGGCTCGCTCACAGTGCTGTTCGTCTCCGCGTTCTGGACGACGGACTCCTTCACCTCCGAGGTCGTGAAGGTCTGGTCGGCCGACAACTTCCACGAGCTGTTCACGACGCCCGTCTACCGGCAGGTGATCCTGCGCAGCGTGGGGGTGGCCGCCGCGGTGACCGTGCTGTGCGCCGTCCTCGCCTTCCCGGTCGCCTTCTACACGGCCCGGGTCGCCCGGCCCAGGTGGCGCCCGCTGCTCGTCGTCGCCATCCTCACCCCGCTGTGGGCCAGTTACCTGGTCAAGGTGTACGCGTGGCGGCTGATCCTGTCCGAGGGCGGCCTCGCCGACTGGATGCTCAGGCCGTTCGGGCTCAGCGGCCCCGGCTTCGGTCTGCCGGCCGCCGTACTGACCCTGACCTACCTCTGGCTGCCGTACATGATCCTGCCGATCCACACGGCCCTGGAGCAGCTGCCCGCCAACCTGCTCGACGCCTCCGCCGACCTGGGGGCCAGGACCTGGCGCACCTTCCGCTCGGTCGTGCTGCCGATGGTGCTGCCGTCCGTCGCCGCCGGGTCGATCTTCACGTTCTCGCTCAGCCTCGGCGACTACATCACCGTGCAGATCGTCGGCGGCAAGACCCAGCTGATCGGCAACCTCGTGTACTCCAACATCGAGCTCAACCTGCCCATGGCCGCCGCGCTCGGCACGGTCCCGGTCGTCGTCATCGTCCTGTACCTGCTCGCCATGCGGCGTACGGGCGCGCTCAGCAGCCTGTAGAGCCTGGAGAAGGAGCCCGCCGTGCAACTCTCGCGTTCCGCGCGCATCGCCCTGCGCGTCGCCGCCGGGGTCGGCTTCGCCGTGATCTACGTGCCCCTGCTGCTGGTCGTCGTCAACTCCCTGAACCCGGACCGCAGCGCGAGCTGGCCGCCGCCCGGCCTGACCCTGCACTGGTGGTCCGTCGCCTGGCGCAACTCCGGTGCCCGCGAAGCGCTGTGGACCTCGGTCAAGGCCGGGCTGGGGGCGACCACGATCGCCCTCGTCCTCGGCACGCTGATCGCGTTCGCCGTCGCCCGGCACCGGTTCTTCGGCCGCGGCACGATCTCCTTCGTGGTCGTCCTGCCGATCGCCCTGCCCGGCATCGTCACCGGCATCGCCCTCAACTCGGCCTTCGGCACGGTCCTCCAGCCGCTGGGGGTGGGCCTGGGACTGTTCACCGTGATCGTCGGCCACGCCACGTTCTGCATCGTCGTCGTCTTCAACAACGTCGTCGCCCGGCTGCGGCGGACCTCCGGCTCCTACGAGGAGGCCGCGATGGACCTGGGCGCCGACACCTTCCGTGCCTTCGTCGACGTCACCTTCCCGCTGGTGCGTTCGGCCCTTCTGGCGGGCGGACTGCTCGCCTTCGCGCTCTCCTTCGACGAGATCGTGGTGACGACGTTCACCGCCGGGCCCGGCATCGAGACCCTCCCCATCTGGATCTTCAACAACATGACCAGGCCCCAACAGGCGCCCGTGGTGAACGTGGTGGCGGCCGTCCTGGTGCTGCTCTCCGTCCTCCCGATCTACGTCGCCCAGCGGCTGTCGGCCGACACGGCGACCGGGAGCCGGGTCTGAGGGGCGGGGCGCGCGACGGCGTTGGGGGAGGCGAAGGCCGGGACAGGCACAGGCCGGGGACGCAAGGCCGGGGGAGGCGAAGACGTTCCCAGCGCGTGCGGTATGTGACATAGTACTGGCGTGAGCAAGCCACTGACCTGCGATGTCGTGGTCATCGGCGCCGGAATGGTGGGCGCCGCCTGCGCCCTGTACGCGGCCCGCGCGGGCCTGGACGTCCTCGTCGTGGACCGCGGAGGCGTGGCCGGCGGCACGACCGGCGCCGGCGAGGGCAACATCCTCGTCTCCGACAAGGGGCCGGGACCCGAGCTCGAACTCGCTCTGCTGTCCTGGCGGTTGTGGACCGAACTCGCCGCCGAGCTGGGAGCGTCCGCCGAGTACGAGGCCAAGGGCGGTGTCGTGGTCGCCTCCTCCCCGGGCGGCCTGACCGCCCTGGAGCGCTTCGCCGACGCCCAGCGCGCCGCCGGGGTCGTCGCCGAACCGGTCGCGGGCGACACCCTCTACGCGCTCGAACCGCACCTCGCCCCCGGGCTGCCGGGCGGCGTCCACTACCCCCAGGACGGCCAGGTCATGCCCGCCCTGGCCGCCGCCCACCTCCTGCGGGCCTCGGGCGCCCGCCTGCTCACCGGCCACCGGGCGACGGACGTGCTGCGCGGTCCGGACGGCGCGGTCCGTGGGGTACGCACCGACCGGGGCGACCTGCACGCCCCGGCCGTCGTCAACGCGGCCGGCACCTGGGGCGGCGAGATCGCCGCCCTCGCCGGCGTCCACCTGCCCGTCCTGCCGCGCCGCGGCTTCGTCCTGGTCACCGAGCCCCTGCCGCGCCGGATCCGCCACAAGGTGTACGCCGCCGACTATGTGGCCGACGTGGCCAGCGACTCGGCCGCCCTTCAGACCTCGCCGGTCGTCGAGGGCACCGCCGCCGGACCCGTCCTGATCGGCGCGAGCCGCGAACGGGTCGGCTTCGACCGGACCTTCTCGCTGCCCGCCGTCCGCGCTCTGGCCGCGGGCGCCACCCGGCTGTTCCCCTTCCTGGCCGACGTGCGCGCCACCCGCGCCTACCTCGGCTTCCGCCCGTACATGCCCGACCACCTCCCCGCCGTCGGCCCCGACCCCAGGGTTCCCGGCCTGTACCACGCCTGCGGCCACGAGGGCGCCGGCATCGGGCTGTCCACCGGCACCGGACACCTCGTCGCCCAGGCGCTGACCGGCAGGCGACCCGACCTGGACCTGGCGCCGTTCCGCCCCGACCGCTTCCCCGAGGAGGCCGCGTGAACTCCCCGCTGGACCTGGCCGACGCCCGTCCCGGCCCCGCCTTCACGGTCACCCTCGACGACCGGGAGATCGAGGCGCTGCCCGGCCAGACCGTCGCCGCCGCGCTGTGGGCGGCCGGCGTCACCTCGTGGCGCACCACCCGGGGTGAGGGCCGTCCCCGCGGGGTCTTCTGCGGCATCGGCGTCTGCTTCGACTGCCTGGTGACCGTCAACGACCGCCCCAACCAGCGCGCCTGCCTGCTGCCGCTGGCCCCGGGCGACGTGATCCGTACGCAGGAGGGGACCGGCCACGATGACTGACCGACCGCATCTCGCGGTGATCGGCGCGGGCCCGGCGGGCCTCGCCGCGACCCTCGCCGCGGCCGCGCGCGGGCTCCGCGTCACCCTCGTCGACTCCGCCGCGGAGGCGGGCGGCCAGTTCTACCGGCAGCCCGCGCCGGAGCTGCGCGCCCGCCGGCCGCAGGCCCTGCACCACCAGTGGCGGGTGTGGGAGCGACTGCGGGACGACCTGCGCGGCCACCTGAGGGCAGGCACCGTACGGCACTTGACGGATCATCACGTCTGGTTCGTGGAGCGGCGGTCCGCGGACTTCGTCGTGCACGCGCTGCTCGGACCCGAGCAGGAGGACCCGGCGGCCGTCCGCGCCGACGCCGTACTCCTGGCCACCGGAGGGTACGAACAGGCGTTGCCCTTCCCCGGCTGGACCCTCCCGGGTGTCGTCACCGCGGGCGGCGCCCAGGCCATGCTGAAGGGAAGCCTGGTCGTCCCGGGCCGGGCCGCCGTGGTCGCCGGGACCGGCCCGCTGCTGCTGCCGGTGGCCACGGCACTGGCGGCCGCGGGCGTGGACGTGGCCGCCCTCGTCGAGTCCGCCGCTCCCCGGGCCTTCGTACGGCACCTCCGCCCGCTGCTCTCCCAGCCGGGCAAGCTCGCCGAAGCAGCCCGCTACGCCGGCCAGTTGGCCAGGCACCGGATCCGGCCGCTGCTCCGGCACACGGTCGTCGAGGCGCACGGCACCGAGCGCGTGGAGGCCGTCACCGTCGCCGCGCTCGACGCAGAGGGACGCGTCCGGCCCGGCACCCGGCGCCGTATCGCCTGCGACACCCTCGCCGTGAGCCACGGCATGCTGGCCCACACCGACCTCGCGGAGAGCCTCGGCTGCCGCCTCGACGGACAGGCCGTCCATGTCGACGACGAGCAGCGCACCGACGTACCCGGCGTGTGGGCCGCGGGGGAGGCCACCGGCATCGGCGGCTCCGCCCTCGCCCTCGTCGAGGGCCGCCTCGCGGGACGCTCCGCCGCGGCGCGCCTGACGGGGACCGAACCCGACCGTGCGGAGTGGGCGACCGCCGTCAAGTCCCGTACCCGATTGCGGGAGTTCGCCGCCGCCCTCGACGGCGTGTACCGGCCGCCCGCGCACTGGAGCGAGCAGGTGACCGACGAGACGGTGGTCTGCCGGTGCGAGGAGGTGACCGCCGGCGCCGTCCGGGCCGCCGTCGAAGACCTGGGCGCGCGCGATCCGCGCACCGTGAAGCTGCTCACCCGGGCCGGCATGGGCTGGTGTCAGGGCCGGATCTGCGCACCCGCGGTCGCCGGGCTCGCGGGATGCTCTCCCACCGCGTCCAGACGGCCGTTCGCGCGACCCGTGCCGCTCGGCGTCCTGGCCCGGGCATCCGACCACCCCACCGAGGAAGGGCCCTCATGACCGACCACCGCCCCTGGCGCGGCATCCTCGTCGCCACGGCGCTCCCGCTCACCGACGACCTGTCCGTCGACTACGACAAGTACGCCGAGCACTGCTCATGGCTCGTCGACAACGGCTGCGACGGTGTCGTCCCCAACGGCTCGCTCGGCGAGTACCAGGTGCTCACCCCCGAGGAGCGGGCCCGGGTCGTGGAGACCGCCGTCGCCGCGATCGGCGGCGCGCGCGTGATGCCCGGCGTCGCCGCCTACGGCTCGGCGGAGTCCCGGCGCTGGGCCGAGCAGGCACGCGACGCGGGCTGCGCCAGCGTGATGCTGCTGCCGCCCAACGCCTACCGCGCCGACGAACGCTCCGTGCTCGCGCACTACGCCGAGGTCGCGAAGGCGGGCCTGCCGATCGTCGCCTACAACAACCCCATCGACACCAAGGTCGACCTGGTGCCGGAACTCCTCGCCGCACTGCACCGCGAGGGGTACATCCACGCCGTCAAGGAGTTCTCCGGAGACGTCCGCCGTGCCTACCGCCTCGCCGAACTCGTCCCGGAACTCGACCTGTTGATCGGCGCCGACGACGTGCTGCTGGAGCTCGCCATCGCGGGCGCGAAGGGCTGGGTGGCCGGTTACCCGAACGCGCTGCCCGCCGCGAGCAGCGCGCTCTACCACGCGGCCGTCGACGGCGACCTGGCCACCGCGAAGAAGCTGTACGAGCAACTGCACCCGCTGCTGCGCTGGGACTCCCAGGTCGAGTTCGTCCAGGCCATCAAGCTGTCCATGGACGTCGTCGGCCGCCACGGCGGCCCGGTCCGGCCGCCGCGCGTCCCGCTGCTGCCCGAGCAGGAGGCCGCGGTCCGCACGGCCACCGAGCGGGCCGTCGCGGCGGGCCTGGCCTAGGAGGGAGGAGAGCGCATGCGCAGCAGACTCGTCCTGCACGCGGTCGACTCGCACACCGAGGGCATGCCCACCCGGGTGATCACGGGCGGGATCGGCACGATTCCCGGCGCCACGATGAACGAGCGGCGGCTGTACTTCCGCGAACACCGCGACGACATCAAGCAGTTGCTGATGAACGAGCCGCGCGGCCACGCCGCGATGAGCGGCGCCGTCCTCCAGCCGCCCACCCGCCCCGACTGCGACTGGGGCGTCGTCTACATCGAGGTCTCCGGCTACCTCCCGATGTGCGGGCACGGCACCATCGGGGTGGCGACCGTGCTGGTGGAGACCGGGATGGTCGAGGTCACCGAGCCCGTCACCACCATCCGGCTCGACACCCCGGCCGGCCTCGTCGTGGCCGAGGTCGCGGTGGAGGACGGAGCGGCGAGGAACGTCACGCTGAAGAACGTGCCGTCGTTCTCCGTCGCCCTCGACCGCAAGGCCACCCTCGCCGACGGCCGGACCGTCACCTACGACCTGGCGTACGGCGGCAACTTCTACGCCATCCTTCCGCTGGAGGAGTTCGGCCTGCCCTTCGACCGGGCCCGCAAGGACGACATCCTCGCCGCGGGCCTGTCCCTGATGGACGCGATCAACGCCGAGGACGAACCCGTCCACCCGGAGGACGCGTCCATCCGCGGCTGCCACCACGTCCACCTGCTCGCGCCGGGCTCCACCGCCCGGAACTCCCGGCACGCCATGGCGATCCACCCCGGCTGGTTCGACCGCTCGCCCTGCGGCACCGGCACCAGCGCCCGCATGGCCCAGCTGCACGCACGCGGCGAACTCCCCCTGCACACCGAGTTCGTCAACGAGTCCTTCATCGGCACCCGGTTCACCGGCCGCCTCCTCGGCACCACCGAGGTCGCCGGCCGCCCCGCCGTGCTGCCCAGCTTCACCGGCCGCGCCTGGATCACCGGCACGGCCCAGTACCTGCTCGACCCCACCGACCCCTTCCCCGCGGGGTTCGTCCTGTAGGGGCCGGCCGCCGCCTCCCGGCCGCGCGGGTCCCGGGCAGGCGGCGGCGGGGACAATGACGTACCACCTGACCTCGCACCGCCCAGGGAGAAGACGCCCATGCCCGCCCGCCGCCCCGCCAGCCCGGCCCTTCCCGCCCCCGCCCTGCCCGCGCTCGGCGGCCGGAAGCCCAACTTCCGGGAGCGGGTCGTGGACGTGCTGCGGGCCGCGCTGATCACCGGCGAGCTGCGCCCGGGCCATATGTACTCGGCGCCGGCCCTCGCCCCCCGCCTGGGCGTCTCCGCCACCCCGGTCCGCGAGGCGATGCTGGAGCTGGCGAAGGAGGGCCTGGTCGACATCGTCCCGAACAAGGGCTTCCGGGTCACCGCCCTGTCCGAGAAGCAGCTCGACGAGTACGCCCACGTCCGGTCACTGATCGAGATCCCGACGACCGTCGGCCTCGCGGCGACCGCCGACCCCGCCGATCTGCAGGCGCTGCGGCCGGTCGCCCTGGAGATCGTCACCTCGGCCGCGAAGGGCGACCTCATCGCCTACGTCGAGGCCGACCTGAGGTTCCACCTCGGGCTGCTGGCGCTGGCGGGCAACGACCACCTCGTGGAGGTCGTGGGGGACCTGCGGCGAAGGGCACGGCTGTACGGGCTGACGGCGCTGTCGGAGGCGGGCCGGCTGGAGGCCTCCGCCCAGGAGCACCTCGAACTCCTCGACGCCCTGCTGGCCCGGGACGAGGAGGCCGTACGCGCGGTCATGGACCGTCACCTCGGCCATGTCCGCGGCCTGTGGGCCGCCCGCGAGGAACGCTGACCTCTCGACACGCAGCATTACGTCGAACCGCAGCATTACGCAAACCGTTTGCGTTTCTTGCGCTATTCTTGCGTTCATGACGCGACGACTTGCCGAGGTGGCGAAGAAGGTAGGGGTCAGCGAGGCCACGGTCAGCCGGGTGCTCAACGGCAAGCCGGGGGTCTCCGAGGCCACCCGGCAGTCGGTGCTCAGCGCCCTGGACGTCCTCGGCTACGAGCGGCCCACGCAGCTGCGCGGCGAGCGCGCCCGGCTGGTCGGTCTGGTCCTGCCCGAGCTGCAGAACCCCATCTTCCCGGCGTTCGCCGAGGTGATCGGCGGGGCGCTGGCCCAGCTCGGTCTGACCCCGGTGCTGTGCACCCAGACCAAGGGCGGCGTCTCCGAGGCCGACTACGTGGACCTGCTGCTGCAACAGCAGGTCTCCGGCGTGGTCTTCGCCGGCGGCCTCTACGCCCAGGCCGACGCCCCGCACGAGCACTACCGCCGGCTCGCCGAGCGCAACATCCCGGTCGTGCTGGTCAACGCCTCCATCGACGACCTCGGCTTCCCGGGCGTCTCCTGCGACGACGCGGTGGCCGTGGAGCAGGCCTGGCGGCACCTGGCCTCCCTCGGGCACGAGCGGATCGGACTGGTCCTCGGACCCGACGACCACATGCCGTCGGCGCGCAAACTGGCCGCGGCACGGACCATGGGCGAGCTGCCGGAGGAGCGCGTGGCGCGGGCCATGTTCTCCCTCGAGGGCGGGCACGCGGCGGCCTCCCGGCTCATCGACCGGGGCGTCACGGGCATCATCTGCGCCAGCGACCCGCTGGCGCTCGGCGCGATCCGGGCCGCCCGCCGCAAGGGTCTCGGCGTGCCCGAGCAGGTGTCGGTCGTCGGCTACGACGACTCGGCCTTCATGAACTGCACCGAGCCCCCGCTGACCACCGTCCGCCAGCCCATCGAGGCCATGGGCCGGGCCGCAGTGGAACTGCTGAACGCGCAGATCGGCGGCGGTTCGGTGACCCCCGAGGAGCTGCTGTTCGAGCCCGAGCTGGTGGTCCGCGGATCCACCGCGCAAGCCCCTCGTCCCTGAGATCCGCCCGGCTGTCAAATAATTACAGATGATGCGCGACATCTTGCGGATAGATGTCAGCGGTGCTTGAGTGTGCGGCGCCGGACACGGTGGTGTGCGCTCGCAGGCCGCCGTGGGCTTTCCACGCTCCCGCCACGAGGGGTCCACCGATGACAAGCACCGGGTTCCGCCGTACCTTCGCCGCGCTCAGCGTCTGCTCGCTCGCGCTCGCCGCCTCCGCCTGCGGGTCGGGCGACGACGGCTCGTCCGGCGGCAAGACGCGCATCACCGTCAACTGCGAACCGCCCAAGAGCGCCAAGGTCGACCGCGGGTTCTTCGAGCAGGACGTCGCCGCCTTCGAGAAGAAGCACCCGGACATCGACGTCGTCGCCCACGACGCCTTCCCCTGCCAGGACCCCAAGACCTTCGACGCCAAGCTCGCCGGCGGGCAGATGGAGGACGTCTTCTACACGTACTTCACGGACGCCAAGCACGTCGTCGACATCCGCCAGGCGGCCGATCTCACCCCGTACGTCAAGGAGTTGAAGAGCTACGCCACCATCCAGAAGCAGTTGCGCGACATCTACACCGTCGACGGCAAGATCTACGGCATCCCGCGCACCGGCTACTCGATGGGCCTGATCTACAACCGCAAGCTCTTCCAGAAGGCCGGCCTCGACCCCGACAAGCCGCCCACCACCTGGGAGGAGGTCCGCGCCGACGCCAAGAAGATCGCCGCCCTCGGCGGCGGCACCGTCGGATACGCCGACTACAGCGCCCAGAACCAGGGCGGTTGGCACTTCACCGCCGAGCTGTACTCCCAGGGCGGGGACGTGGTGAGCGCCGACGGCAAGAAGGCCACCATCGACACCCCCGAGGGCCGCGCCGTCCTGCAGAACCTGCACGACATGCGGTGGACCGACGACTCGATGGGCAGCAAGCAGCTCCTCGTCATCAACGACGTGCAGCAGATGATGGGTTCGGGCAAGCTCGGTATGTACCTCTCCGCCCCCGACAACATCCCGATCCTGGTCAAGGAGAAGGGCGGCGACTACAAGGACCTCGCGCTCGCCCCCATGCCCGGCGGCAAGGGCACGCTCATCGGCGGCGACGGCTACATGTTCAACAAGCACGACACCCCCGCCCAGATCCGCGCCGGCCTGAAGTGGCTCGACCACATGTTCCTCACCCCCGGCAAGGGCTTCCTCGGCGACTACGCCCGCGCCAAGAAGGCGGACGCGCCGGTCGGCCTGCCCGAGCCGCGCCTGTTCACCGGCGCCGCCGACGCCACCGACCAGCAGGTCAAGAAGGCCAACGCCAACGTCCCGGTGGAGAACTACCAGGCGTTCCTCGACGGCAACCAGAGCCTGCAGATGAAGATCGAACCGCCGGACGCCCAGCAGATCTACTCCGTCCTCGACGGCGCCGTGTCCGCCGTCCTCACCAAGAAGGACGCGGACATCGACCAGCTCCTCAAGGACGCCTCCGGCAAGATCGACGGCATCCTGGCGCGGAGCTGACCGCCATGACCAAGACGGCCGAACGGCGACCGGTGACCACGGCCGTCGCCGCCACCGACCCGGCGCCGCCCCCGGTAGGGGGCCGGGGGCGGCGCCGCCCGGCCGAGCAGGCCCGGGCCTACGCCTTCCTCCTCGGCGGCCTCGTCTGCTTCGCCCTGTTCTCCTGGTACCCGGCGATCCGCGCCGTCGTGATCGCCTTCCAGAAGTACACGCCGGGCTCCTCGCCCGAGTGGGTCGGCACCGCCAACTTCACCCGCGTCTGGCACGACCCCGAGTTCACCGCCGCCTGGCGCAACACGCTCACCTTCACCCTGCTCGCCCTGCTGATCGGGTTCGCGATCCCGTTCGTGATGGCCCTCGTCCTCAACGAACTCCGGCACGCCAAGGCCTTCTTCAGAGTCGTGGTCTACCTGCCGGTGATGATCCCGCCGGTGGTCAGCGCCCTGCTGTGGAAGTGGTTCTACGACCCAGGGGCCGGCCTCGCCAACGAGGCGCTGCGCTTCCTGCACCTGCCCACCTCGAACTGGTCCAACGGCGCCGACACCGCGCTCGTCTCCCTGGTCCTCGTGGCGACCTGGGCCAACATGGGCGGCACCGTCCTGATCTACCTCGCCGCCCTGCAGTCCATCCCCGGCGAGCTCTACGAGGCCGCCGAACTCGACGGAGCGAACCTGCTCCAGCGCGTCCGGCACGTCACCGTCCCCCAGACGCGCTTCGTCATCCTGATGCTGATGCTCCTTCAGATCATCGCGACGATGCAGGTCTTCACCGAGCCCTTCGTGATCACGGGCGGCGGTCCGGAGAACGCCACCGTCACCGTCCTGTACCTGATCTACAAGTACGCCTTCCTCTACAACGACTTCGGCGGCGCCTGCGCCCTGAGCGTCATGCTGCTGGTGCTGCTCGGCGCCTTCGCCGCCGTCTACCTGCGACTGACCCGCTCCGGAGAGGAGGACGCGTGAGCACCCGGACCCTGATCTCCCCGGCGGTCCTCGCCCGCCCCCGCGGCAGGGCGCTGTACTGGAGCGTCTTCACGGCCGTCGTCCTGCTCTTCGCCCTGGCCTTCCTCTTCCCGGTCTACTGGATGGTGACCGGCGCGATGAAGTCGCCGGACGAGATCGCCCGGACCCCGCCCACCCTCGTTCCCCAGCGCTGGCACCTCGGCGGCTACACGGACGCCTGGGACCTGATGCAGCTGCCGCAGCACCTGTGGAACACCGTCGTCCAGGCGGCCGGCGCCTGGGCCTGCCAGCTGGTGTTCTGCACCGCCGCGGCCTACGCCCTGTCGAAGCTCCGGCCCGCCTTCGGCAAGGTGATCCTCGGCGGCATCCTCGCCACGCTGATGGTCCCCGCACAAGCGCTCGTCGTACCGAAGTACCTCACCGTGGCCGACCTGGGCCTGCTCAACGATCCCGTCGCCATCTGGCTGCCGGCCGTCGCCAACGCCTTCAACCTCTATCTGCTCAAGCGGTTCTTCGACCAGCTCCCGCGCGACGTGCTGGAGGCAGCGGAGATCGACGGGGCCGGGAAGCTGCGCACCCTGTGGTCGATCGTGCTGCCCATGTCGCGGCCGGTCCTCGGCGTCGTGTCGATCTTCGCGCTGGTGGCCGTCTGGCAGGACTTCCTCTGGCCGCTGATGGTCTTCTCCGACACCGACAAGCAGCCCATCAGCGTGGCCCTGGTCCAGCTGTCGCAGAACATCCAACTGACCGTGCTCATCGCCGCGATGGTGATCGCCAGCATCCCGATGGTCGCCCTGTTCCTCGTCTTCCAGCGGCACATCATCGCCGGGATCAGCGCGGGCAGCACCAAGGGCTGACGCCCTCCCTCCGACAGAAAGGCACGCACCGTGGGACAGCCCACCCCTGCCCGGAAGGACTGGTGGCGCTCCGCCGTCATCTACCAGGTCTACGTCCGCAGCTTCGCCGACGGCGACGGCGACGGCACCGGAGACCTCGCCGGCGTCCGCTCGAAGCTGCCGTACCTCGCCGAACTCGGCGTCGACGCGCTGTGGTTCAACCCCTGGTACCTCTCGCCGATGAAGGACGGCGGCTACGACGTCGCCGACTACCGCGTCGTCGACCCGGCGTTCGGCACTCTCGCCGAGGCCGAGAAGCTGATCGCCGAGGCATGGGAGCTCGGCATCCGCACCATCGTCGACATCGTGCCCAACCACGTCTCCGACCAGCACCCCTGGTTCCGGGCCGCGCTCGCCGCGGGCCCGGGCAGCCCCGAGCGCGAGCTGTTCCACTTCCGGCCCGGCCGCGGCCCGGGCGGCCATCACCCGCCCAACGACTGGCCGTCCCAGTTCGTCGGCTCCACCGACCCCGTATGGACCCGGCTGCCCGACGGGGACTGGTACCTGCACCTGTTCACCCCCGAGCAGCCCGACCTCAACTGGGCCCACCCGGCCGTCCGCCAGGAACACGAGGACATCCTGCGATTCTGGTTCGAACGGGGTGTGGCGGGCGTCCGCATCGACTCGGCGGCGCTGCTCGCCAAGGACCCCGAACTGCCGGACTTCGTCGCGGGCCGCGACCCCCACCCGTTCGTCGACCGCGACGAACTCCACGACATCTACCGCTCCTGGCGGGCCGTGGCCGACGACTACGACGGCGTCTTCGTCGGCGAGGTGTGGCTGCCCGACGCCGAGCGCTTCGCCCGCTACCTGCGCCCCGACGAACTGCACACGGCCTTCAACTTCTCCTTCCTGTCCTGCCCCTGGGAGCCCGGCCGCCTGCGTACGTCCATCGACACCACGCTCGCCGAGCACGCCCCGGTCGGCGCCCCCGCCACCTGGGTGCTGTGCAACCACGACGTCACCCGGACCGTCACCCGCTACGGCCGCGCGGAGACCGGCTTCGACTTCGCGGCCAAGGCGTTCGGCACCCCCACCGACCTCGCGCTCGGCACCCGGCGCGCCCGCGCGGCCGCCCTGCTCTCGCTCGCCCTCCCCGGCGCCGTCTACGTCTACCAGGGCGAGGAACTCGGCCTGCCCGAGGCCGACATCCCGCGCGAGAGCATCCAGGACCCGATGTACTTTCGCTCCCAGGGCGACGACCCCGGCCGCGACGGCTGCCGGGTGCCGCTGCCCTGGACGGCCGACGCACCCCACGCGGGCTTCGGCTCGCGGCAGGAGCCGTGGCTGCCGCAGCCGGCCGGCTGGTCCGCGTATGCCGCCGACCTCCAGGCGGCCGACCCCGGCTCGATGCTCGCCCTGTACCGGGCCGCGATCCGTCTCCGCCCGGGCTTCGGCGACGGCCCCCTCACCTGGCTGCCCGCTCCCGACGGCGTCCTCGCCTTCGCCCGGGCCGACACCCTGTGCGTGGTGAACCTCGCCGACCCGCCAGCGACTCTGCCCGACCACTTCCGACTCCTGCTCGGCAGCGGCCCCCTGGACGACGAGGGACGGCTGCCGAAGGACACCGCGGTCTGGCTGCGCGCCTGAGACCGCGTCCCGCCATCCCCTCACCCCCACCTCCCGAAGGGATCAGCACATGCGCAGAACTGTCAGGGGCATGCCAGCCGCCATGGTGGTCGCCCTCTCCGCCGGCCTGCTCACCACCACCGCGCCCACCGCCCACGCGGCCGTCGGCGCCGCCCTGCCCTTCACCTCGGTCGAGGCCGAGTCGGCCACCACCACCGGCACCAGGATCGGCCCCGACTACACCCAGGGCACCCTCGCCTCCGAGGCCTCGGGACGCCAGGCCGTACGCCTCTCCGCCGGGCAGCGCGTCGAGTTCACCGTGCCGCGCGCGGCCAACGCCGTGAACCTCTCCTACAGCGTCCCGGACGGCCAGTCGGGCTCGCTCGACGTGTACGTCAACGGCACCAAGATCGCCAAGACCCTGCCGGTCACCTCCAAGTACTCCTACATCGACACCAGCTGGATCCCCGGCGCCAAGACACACCACTTCTTCGACGACGCCCGGCTGCTCCTGGGGCAGGACGTCCAGCAGGGCGACAAGGTCGCCTTCCAGGCCACCGGCACCCAAGTGACCGTCGACGTAGCCGACTTCGAGCAGGTCGGCCAGGCCGCGAGCCAGCCCGCCGGGTCCGTCTCGGTCACTTCCAAGGGCGCCGACCCCAGCGGCAACGTCGACTCCACCCAGGCCTTCCGGGACGCCGTCGCCGCCGCCCAGGGCGGAGTGGTGTGGATCCCGCCGGGCGACTACAAGCTGACCTCCTCCCTCAGCGGCGTCCAGAACGTCACCCTCCAGGGCGCCGGCAGCTGGTACTCGGTCGTGCACACCTCCCGCTTCATCGACCAGTCCAGCTCCTCCGGAGGCGTCCACATCAAGGACTTCGCGGTCATGGGCGAGGTCACCGAACGCGTCGACTCCAACCCCGACAACTTCGTCAACGGGGCGCTGGGGCCGAACAGTTCGGTATCCGGCATGTGGATCCAGCACATGAAGGTCGGCCTGTGGCTGATGGGCAACAACGACAACCTGGTCGTCGAGAACAGCCGCATCCTCGACACCACCGCCGACGGCCTCAACCTCAACGGCAACGCGCACGGGGTCCGGGTGCGGGGCAACTTCCTGCGCAACCAGGGCGACGACTCGCTCGCCATGTGGTCGCTGAACGGGGCGGACAGCAACAGCAGCTTCGAGAACAACACCATCTCGCAGCCCAACCTCGCCAACGGCATCGCGATCTACGGCGGCACCGACATCGCCGTGAAGAACAACCTGGTCTCCGACACCAACGCCCTCGGCAGCGGCATCGCGATCTCCAACCAGAAGTTCCTCGACCCGTTCTCCCCGCTCGCCGGGACGATCACGGTCGACGGCAACACCCTCGTGCGCGCCGGTGCGATGAACCCCAACTGGAACCACCCGATGGGCGCGCTGCGCGTCGACTCCTACGACAGCGCGATCAACGCGACCGTGAACATCACCAACACGACGATCACCGACAGCCCCTACAGCGCCTTCGAGTTCGTCTCCGGCGGGGGACAGGGCTACCCCGTCCGCAACGTCACCGTGGACGGCGCCACCGTCAGGAACACCGGCACGGTCGTGGTCCAGGCCGAGGCGCAGGGCGCCGCCACCTTCCGCAACGTGAGCGCCACCGCCGTCGGCGTCGCCGGCGTCTACAACTGCCCCTACCCGGCGAGCTCGGGGACCTTCGTCCTCACAGACGGCGGCGGCAACTCCGGCTGGAGCAGCACCTGGTCGGACTGCTCGACCTGGCCGCAGCCCGGTCAGGGCAACCCCGACCCGGACCCGGGCCGCAACCTGGCCAAGGGCCGCCCGGCCACCGCGACCGGCTCGCAGGACGTCTACACGCCGGGCAAGGCCGTCGACGGCGACGCCAACAGCTACTGGGAGTCGACGAACAACGCCTTCCCGCAGTCCTGGACGGTCGACCTCGGCTCGTCCTACGCGGTCCGCCGCCTGGTGCTGAAGCTGCCGCCGTCCTCCGCGTGGGGCGCGCGGACCCAGACCGTCACCGTGCTGGGCAGCACCGACGGCTCCTCCTACTCGACCGTCGTCGGCTCCGCCGGCTACCGCTTCGACCCGGCGAGCGGCAACACGGCCACCGTCTCGCTGCCCGCGAGCACGAACCTGCGGTACCTGCGGCTGTCCGTCAGCGCCAACACCGGCTGGCCGGCGGGTCAGTTCAGCGAGGTGGAGGCGTACCTGACCAGCTGACCCCCCGTTTCGGGCGTCCACTCGGCGCGTGAGGAGCCGGTTGCGAAGAGTTCACCGCGGTCCCGGGCCCGCCGGAGGCCCTTCTGACAACCCGGAAACCCTCTCCTCACGCCCCGGCAAGACGGCGTCGCGACGCTGACCCCATGACCGACACCACCTCCGGCACGCCGGCCCCGACCCCGTCCCCCACCCTCTTCGAGCGACTCGGAGGGGAGGACGCCGTCGGGGCCGTCGTCGACCTCTTCTACGCCAGGGTCCTCGGCGACCCCGACCTCCAGCCGTACTTCACGGGGGTGGACCTGGACCGCCTCAAGCAGCACCAGCGGCGCTTCATCGGCCAGGCCCTCGGAGCCACCCGCCCCTACTCCGGCCGCTCCATGCGCAAGGCCCACGAGCACCTGGCCGTCACCGACGACGCCTTCGGCAAGGTCGTGGGCCACCTGGCCGGCGCGCTCACCGAGGCCGGGGTGGACGAGGCGACCATCGGCACGATCGCCCAGGCCCTGCTGCCGCTGAAGGCGGACATCGTCACCGCCTGACGCGCCGCGCACCGCGCAGCAGTGCTCGACTGGCGTGCAGGGAGCCCAGAGCGCCGCGTCCCGCGGGGTCGAGGGTTCGGCCGATGAAATTGTTGACACTCGGAGGAGCCGGGTGCGGCGGCGTCAGAGATCCAGCACGAGCCTCCTGCCGCGGCAGCGCGAGACGCAGATCATCATCGTCTCCCCGCTCTCCCGCTCCGCGTCCGTGAGCACCGAGTCCCGGTGGTCCGGCGTGCCCTCCAGCACGTCGGTCTCGCAGGTGCCGCACGTGCCCTCGGTGCAGGAGAACAGCACCTCCACGCCCGCGGCCCGGACGGCGTCCAGCACCGAGACGTCCGGCGCGACGGTGACCGTACGGCCGCTCTGCGCGAGCTCCACCTCGAACGCGCCGTTCTCGCCGCCCTCCAAGGGCTTCGGCGTGAACCGCTCGACGCGCAGCCGTCCGGCAGGGCAGCGTTCCTCGACCGCGTCGAGCAGCGGGCCCGGACCGCAGCAGTAGACGAGTGTGTCCGCGGGCAGGTCGTCGAGAACGGAGCCGAGGTCCAGCAGGCCCGTCTCGTCCTGCGGGGCGACGGTCACCCGGTCGCCGTAGCGCGCCAACTCCCCGGTGAAGGCGAGGGAGTCACGCGTCCGGCCGCCGTACAGCAGCGTCCACTCGGCGCCCGCCGCCGCGGCCGCGGCCAGCATCGGCAGGATGGGGGTGATGCCGATGCCGCCGGCGACGAACCGGTACCGGGGCGCGCTCTCCAGCCGGAAGTGGTTGCGCGGTCCGCGCACCCGCACCTTGTCACCGACCCCCAACTGCGCGTGCACGTGCGCCGATCCGCCCCGCCCGGCCGGCTCGCGCAGCACCGCGATCCGCCACGCCGAGCGGTCCCCGGGGTCCCCGCACAGCGAGTACTGCCGCTCCAGGTCCGGCCCGAGCACGACATCGACATGGGCGCCCGGCTCCCAGGCCGGCAGATCCTCGCCGAGAGGATGGCGCAGGGTGAGGGACAGCACGCCGTCGGCCGCGAACTCCCGGCTGCCGACGACGAGTTCGGCTTCGTACACGGTCATGAGGTGCTGCCTTCCGAGGGCCGGTGTCCTTCGGGGTGGCCGAGCATCCACTCCCACATCTCGACCGGGTCCTGGGCGGTGTGCTCGGCTCCGCAGTGACAGGTGCCGTGCAGGACGTCGGTGCCCGGCAGCCAGTCGATGCGGTAGATCTCGCCGGTGGGGCCGTTGCTCACAGAACCTTCTCCACGGGCTTGTCGCCCTCCTCGACCAGCCGGGCGAGGATGCGGCGGGCGGCCAGGCCGCCGGTGTCGATGTTGATGCTCAGCTCCTGGTATCCCGTCCGCTCCGAACCCAGCGTCCGCTGCAGCAGGTTGAGCGCGTCCACGTCCTGCATCACCACGGTGTGGTTGTTGCCCCGCAGGAACTCGGTGACCTCCGCGTCCTCGGTCGCCCAGTCGCGGGAGACCATCCAGAAGTCGTAGACGTGTCCGTCGGACGACGGGGTGATCGCGTAGGTGATCTCGGTGTGGAAGGCGTTCGGGTCGCTGCCGTCGGCCTCCGGCACCACTCCCACCGGGGCGATCCGGCTGTGCAGCAGGTACAGGCAGGGCGCGTGGTACTCGATGTCCTGCCAGCGCGTGATCCGGCCCTCGATGCCGGTGGAGCGGGCGTAGAACGGCGGGCACGCGGCGTCGTCCATGTGCCGGCTCACCCGCACGATGCCCGCGCCCTCGTCGACCTCGGTGGTGATCGGCGTCTCGGCGACCTCGGGCGTCCCGATGTAACCGCCGTGCAGATACGTCTCGTGGGACAGGTCGAGGAGGTTGTCGACCAGCAGCCCGTAGTCCGCGTCGAGGGGCTCCATGCCGCGGACGGTGACCCAGCCGGGGGAGTCCAGGTGCCGCGCCCGCGGGATGGTCTGCGGGTCGGCCAGCGCGGGGTCGCCGATCCACACCCACACCAGGGAGTCCTGTTCGACCACGGGGTAGGAGGCGACCCGTGCGGTGCGCGGTATGCGCTTCTGGCCGGGGACGTAGACGCAGGTGCCCGTCGTGTCGTAGGTGAAGCCGTGGTAGCCGCACACGAGCCGGTCGCCGTCGAGCCGGCCCGGCTTCTCGTGCAGCGGGAAGCGGCGGTGCACACAGCGGTCGGCCAGCGCGACCGGCGTGCCCTCCTCCTCGGTCCGGTAGAACACGAGGGGCTCACCGAGGATCGTCCGCCCGAGCAACTCCTCGCGCCCCACCTCATGGCTGTAGGCGGCGACGTACCACTGGTTCCTGGCGAAGGCGGTGATGTGAGGCATGGCGTTCCCGTCCCTGAGAGCGGGGCGTCCTCGCCCCGCGTGCCGTGGTTGGACTCAGATTCGTGACGGGCGGCACAGGCGGGCAAGGGCGCTTCCGTCTGACGGAAGCAGGCCGGCCCACCGCGCGTACCGGTGACTTTCACACGGACGCCACCGCACCCTTCCCTGACGTTCGTCGCTCTTGGAACACTCGCACCGCGCGCAATCCGTCATGCTCCGGCCATCCGCACCCAGGATGAGAGGCACTCACCCATGCCCGAAGTCAATCGGCGCCGATTCCTCCAACTCGCGGGCGCCACGAGCGCCTTCACCGCCCTGTCCAGCAGCATCCAGCGCGCCGCCGCGCTGCCCGCGAACCATCGCACGGGGTCGATCGAGGATGTCGAGCACATCGTCGTCCTGATGCAGGAGAACCGTTCTTTCGACCACTACTTCGGCACCCTCAGAGGCGTTCGCGGCTTCGGCGACCCGCGCCCGGCCGTGACCCGGCAGGACGGCAAGCCGGTCTGGTACCAGGCCGACGCGAACGGCAAGGACATCCTGCCCTTCCACCCGGACGCCGACGACCTGGGACTGGCCTTCATCCAGGACCTGCCGCACGGCTGGAACGACGGACACGCCGCCTTCGACGGCGGCAGGTACGACAAGTGGGTCCCGTCCAAGGGCTCCACGACGATGGCCTATCTGACCCGCGAGGACATCCCGTTCCACTACGCGCTCGCCGACTCCTTCACCGTCTGCGACGCCTACCACTGCTCGTTCATCGGCTCGACCGACCCCAACCGCTACTACATGTGGACCGGGTACACGGGCAACGACGGCCAGGGCGGCGGCCCGGTCCTCGGCAACGACGAGGCGGGCTACACCTGGACCACCTACCCCGAGCGCCTGGAGAAGGCCGGCGTGTCCTGGAAGATCTACCAGGACGTCGGCGACGGCCTCGACGCGGCCGGCGGCTGGGGCTGGATCCAGGACGCCTACCGCGGCAACTACGGCGACAACTCGCTGCTGTACTTCAAGCAGTACCAGAACGCCCAGCCCGGCGACCCCCTCCACGACAAGGCCCGCACCGGCACCGACGCGACCAAGGGCGAGGGCTTCTTCGACCGGTTGAAGGCGGACGTCAAGGGCGGCAAGCTGCCGCAGATCTCCTGGATCGTGGCCCCCGAGGCCTTCACCGAGCACCCCAACTGGCCCGCCAACTACGGCGCCTGGTACATCGCCCAGGTCCTCGACGCGCTGACCTCCGACCCGAAGGTGTGGGCGAAGACGGCCCTGTTCATCACCTACGACGAGAACGACGGCTTCTTCGACCACCAGATCCCGCCGTTCGCCCCCGGCTCGGCCGCGCAGGGCAAGTCGACCGTCGACGTCGGCCCCGACCTGTTCAAGGGCGACGCCGGCCACCCGGCCGGCCCCTACGGCCTCGGCCAGCGCGTGCCGATGCTCGTGGTCTCACCCTGGAGCAAGGGCGGTTACGTCTGCTCCGAGACCATGGACCACACCTCCATCATCCGGTTCATGGAGCGGCGCTTCGGCGTGCACGAGCCGAACATCTCGCCCTGGCGGCGCGCCATCTGTGGCGACCTGACCTCGGCGTTCGACTTCTCCCACCACGACGTCCGGCCGGTCGCCCTGCCCGGCACGGACGGCTACCTGCCGCCGGACCACAACCGTCACCCCGACTACGTGCCGACCCCGCCGGCGAGCGGATCGCTGCCCAAGCAGGAGCGCGGCTCGCGTCCCACCCGCCCGCTCAAGTACGCGCCGTCCGTGGACGGTTCGGCGGACACGGCTGCCGGGAAGTTCACCCTGACCTTCGCCTCCGGGGCGAAGGCGGGCACGGCCTTCCTGGTGACCTCCGCCAACCGCACCGACGGACCGTGGAGTTACACCACCGAGGCCGGCAAGACGGTGGCGGACACCTGGAACTCGGCGTACTCGAACGGCTCGTACGACCTGACCGTGCACGGCCCCAACGGCTTCCTGCGCTCCTTCAAGGGGGCGAACAAGACCGCCGGACCCGAGGTCACCGCCCGGCACAAGGGCGACGACATCGAGCTGACCCTCACCAACAAGGGCCCCGGCACGGTCCGGCTGAAGCTGAGCGGCGGCTACGGCTGCCGGACGACGTACCTGACCGTCCGGCCCGGCGCCACGGTCAAGCACACGGTCGATCTGGCGGCGAGCCGCCGCTGGTACGACCTCACCGTCACCTCCGAGTCCGACCCGGCGTTCCTGCGGCGGTTCGCCGGGCACGTCGAGAACGGGCGGCCCGGGGTGAGCGACCCGGGGCTCATCACGGTCTAGGCGACCGAGGCTGACCGCGGCCCGGGTAAAAGCTGATGAAGGCGGTGTTGCCGGGACTGGCGGGGCGTGGGTGGTGCCGGGGTAGTGTGCCCCGGTGACCACACAATCGAACACATCTGCTGGCTGGTATCCGGATCCGCACGGAGCGCCGCAGACCCTGCGCTACTGGGACGGTGCCCAGTGGACCCAGCACACCCAGGCGGACCAACAGCAGCCGCAGGCCGCCGCTCAGCACATACCGCAGCAGCCCGCCGGCCCGGACCCGCGGGTGCAGCGTCAGGTGCAGCAGCAGGCCGGGGTCGCGCCCAGCGGCCCCGGTGGCGGCAGCCTGTTCACCGAGCCGGTCCTGGTGGTCAACCAGAAGGCCAAGCTGATCGAGCTGACCAACGAGTACACGGTCATGGATCAGAACGGCAACCAGCTCGGCTCGGTGACCGAGGTCGGGCAGAGCGCGCTGAAGAAGGCGCTGCGGTTCGTCTCCAGCCTCGACCAGTTCATGACGCACCGGCTGGAGATCCGGGACGCCCACGGGCAGCCGCAGCTGGTGCTGACCCGGCCCGCGAAGGTGCTCAAGTCCCGGGTGATCGTGTCCCGTCCGGACGGCTCGCCGGTCGGTGAGATCGTCCAGCAGAACATGATCGGGAAGATCAACTTCGCGATGGTCGTCGACGGCCAACAGGTCGGGGCGATCAAGGCGGAGAACTGGCGGGCCTGGAACTTCGCGATCGTCGACCACGCGGGCAACGAGGTCGCCCGGATCACGAAGACGTGGGAGGGCCTCGCCAAGACGATGTTCACCACCGCGGACAACTACGTGCTGCAGATCCACTACCAGCTGCCCGAACCGCTGCTGAGCCTGGTGGTGGCCACGGCCCTGACGGTCGACACGGCACTGAAGCAGGACTCGCGCGGACTGGGATAGCCCGCCGGGAGGCCGACCGGGGGCTGGGGTAGGCCGGGCCGGGGGGCCCGGCCGCGTACTGGGGTAGGCCGGGTCGGGTGGCCGGCTGCGGGCTGGGATAGTCGGCCGGAAGCCGGCCGCGGGCGGGCTGGCCCCGCCGGGGGGCCGACCCGACGGTCGACACGGCGCTCAAGCAGGACTCGCGCGGGCTGGGACACCCGGCCGAGAGCCCGGCCGCGGGCTGGGTAGCCCGGGCCGGGGGGCCGGCTGCGGGCTGGCCTAGCACGGCCGGGGGGCGGCTGCGGGCTGGGGTAGCCCCGGCCGGGTGGCCGGCCGCGTACTGGGGTAGGCCGGGTCGGGTGGCCGGCTGCGGGCTGGGATAGTCGGCCGGGAAGCTGGCCGCAGGCTGGGCTGGCCCCGCCGGGAGGCCGACCCGACGGTCGACACGGCGCTCAAGCAGGACTCACGCGGGCTGGGACACCCGGCCGGGAAGCCGGCCGCGGGCTGGGGTAGCCCGGCTGAGAGACCGGCCGGGGCTGGGATAGCTCCGCCGGGAGGCCGACCGCGGACCGGGATAGCTCCGCCGGCAAGGCCTACCTCGGGCGAAGAAGGGTCAGAGGGGTGTCAGGCGGCCCGGGTCGGCCTGCTGCCGGGGTACCGGCGGGTTCTCCCGCAGCGCCGATTCGGGCTTCAGGGCCAGGACGGCCGCCACCGGGTGCTCCTCGTCCGCCGGCGCGAAGCCGGGACCGGTCCGGGTCAGCAGGACCACGCCCCAGGAAGCGAGGCCCGCTCCCGCGACGGCGAGCAGGACGCCCGCCGCCCCGCCCTGCAGCCGTTCCCCGAGCAGCGAGAGCCCGATCGCCGCGGCGGCCAGCGGGTTGGCCAGCGTCACCATGGCGAGGGGCGCGCCCAGCCCGCCCTGGTAAGCCGTCTGCGACAGCAGCAGTCCGCCCGCCGCGAAGGCGGCGACCAGCAGGGCCACGCCGATCACCTGCCAGCTCAGCAGCGAACCGGAACGGTCCGTCGCCGCCACCGTCACCGTCTGGGTGAGCGCCGAGGCGACCCCTGAGGCGAAGCCGGACGCCGTGGCGTGCCGCAGCCCCGGCCTGGCGCCCGGTCGGGCGAGCGCGCCGATCAGCGCGGCGGTCCCCCCGGCGACCGCCAGCGCCTCGGGCACGCTCAGCACCGCCTCCGGCGCCTGCCCCGAAGCGGAGACGAGGATCGCGCCCAGCCCGGCCAGCGTCAGCGCGGTGCCCCGCCACTCGGCGGACGTCACCTTCCGCCCGGCCGCGCGCGCCCCCATCGGCACCGCGGCGACCAGGGTCAGCGCGCCGAGCGGCTGCACGACGGTGAGCGGGCCGTACTTGAGGGCGACGACGTGCAGCAGGGCCGCCCCCGCGTTCAGGCCGACGGAGGCCCACCAGGCGCCGGCGGCCAGCAGGCGCAGTGCGCCGGTGCCGGAGCTGCGGGCGGCGAGCCGCTCCTGGGCCACGGCCGCGGCCGCGTAGGCGACGGCGGAGACCAGGGACAGGGCGACGGCGACAAGGGTGGCGCTCATCGGGCCGCTCCCACCAGGATCTTGTCGTCGACGGCGGAGGCCGGCGTGGTGCCGCCCCGGCCCGCCGTGGAGACCGTGTGCCGCGGCCGGTGGATCAGGGCGAGCGCCGTACCGAGCATCGCCGTGGCCACGATCGCGTCGAGCCAGTAGTGGTTGGCCGTCCCGACGATGACGAGCAGGGTGACCAGCGGATGCAGCAGCCACAGCCAACGCCACCGGGACCGGGAGGCCGCGATCAGGCCGACGGCCACCATCAGGGCCCAGCCGAAGTGCAGCGAGGGCATCGCCGCGAACTGGTTCGACAGATGGTCCGAGGACGGCGGTCCGTAGACCGAGGGGCCGTAGACCCTGGCGGTGTCGATCAGGCCCGTGCCGGCCAGCATCCGCGGCGGCGCGAGCGGGAAGACGAACGGCAGCACCAGGGCCGCCGAGGTGACCGTGGCGAGGACTCGGCGGGCCCAGACGTAGTGCGCGGGCCGCCGCAGGTACAGCCAGACCAGGAAGGCCACGGTGGCGGGGAAGTGGACGGTGGCGTAGTAGGTGTTCGCCACGTGCACGAGCGTGTCTCCGTGCAGCAGGGCGGACTGCACCGAGCCCTCCCCGGGCAGACGGACCGCTCGTTCCAGGTCCCACACGCGGTGCGCGTTGTGGATCGCCTCGCCGGTGTGGCCCGTGGCCAGCTGCCGGCCGAGCTTGTAGACGAGGAAGAGCCCTGCGACGAGCAGGAGCTCACGGACGAGCGGAGGCCGCGCGGTCGCGCGGGTCTCTCCTTCTGCAGGCTCGGTGTGGGCTGTCATCCCCCGGCCCCTTCGCTGACGAGGTGCGTGTGGTGGTGCGAGTCGAGACCTCTGTCGCGGCCGGAACTCATCGGTACGCCAACGTCCCGAAACGGAAGCGTTCCGATACGGCAGTGTACCGATACGCGGGCGTTCCGGTACACTGGCGTATCGATTGAGGAAAGACACAGTCGCTCAAGGGAATAGGGTCGAGGTGGAGCCCCACCCGGCCCCGGCTCGACGCACGGAGGGAGACGAGCACATGACGTCGCAGGCAGCGGACGGACCGGACACGGTCGCCTCGCGCCGCTCCAAGCTCACGCCCGAGCGTGAGCAGGAGTTCTTCGACGCCGTGCTCGAGCAGATCCGAGAGTGCGGCTACGACGCCGTCACCATGGAGGGCGTCGCCGCCACCACGCGGTGCAGCAAGTCCACGCTGTACCGGCAGTGGAAGACCAAGCCCCAGTTCGTGGTCGCCGCGCTGCGCTCGCGTCGCAGGTCCCGTTTCGACGGCATCGACACCGGCTCCCTCGCCGGCGACCTGCGCGAGGCCGCGCGGGCCGTGGGCCGCTGGTCGACCAACGACACCAAGCTGCTGCAGGCCCTCGGCCACGCCGTCACCCAGGACGCCGAACTCGCCCAGGCGCTGCGCGAGGCCATCGTCTACCCGGAGATCGCCGCGCTGAAGGAACTGCTGCGGCGCGGGGTGGAACGCGGCGAGATCCCCGCCGACCATCCGGCGCTGGAGTACATCCCGGCGCAGATGTTCGGGGTCGCCCGCGCCCGACCCGTCGTGGACGGCGCGTACGCCGACCCCGACTACCTGGTCCGCTTCGTCGAGGCAGCCGTGCTGCCCGCGCTCGGACTCACCTGAGACCCGGGCCGCCGTCCACGGGATGACTGGACGGCGACCTGGTCGCGCCGCACCGTGGGGACGGGGGCGGCGCGCACTCCCCGGCCGGGTGGGGTGCCCCTTGAGCGGAGGGGCACCCCACCCGGCCGACCTGTGCCGGGACCGGCGTCAGACGTTGCTGCCGTCACCGCCGCCGGTCGAGACCTTGATGCCCTTGGTGATCTCGTCGATGACCGACTGCTTCTCGCCGACGTCGACGCCGAAGCGCACCACGACGATGTTCGAGGGGTTCGCGGGGGAGGGGAACGCGAGCGACTCGACGTAGCCGTCGGAGCCCTTGCTGGTGACCGCCTTCCAGCGGACCATGTAGCCCTTCTGCCCGGCCACCGTGACCGCCTTGGAGCCGAGCACCTGGTGCGAGGTGATCGCACCGTAGGTCTTGCCGCCGTACGACTCCGTGGCGTTCGCCTGAATGTCGGCCTTCGCGACCTCCTCGGCCGTGCTGCCCGACGCCTTCAGGACCTGGGCCGGAGCCGAGTACGCGCCACCCCTGGTGCAGCTCTTGGAGGTGTCGCCGGGGCACTTGTAGGAGTCGTTCGACGTGACCGAGGCGCCCACCTGGAGCTGCTGTCCGTACCAGTTCGCTGGTATGGGCAGGCTGATGCCGCTGATCGGGTCGGTCACCGAACCGCTCCTGATCTTCGGTGCCCCGGACTGGCCGGGGGCGGGGGACTGCCCGCCGTCCGGGCCGCCGGAGCCGCCCGGGCCGCCCTGCCCGCCCTCGCCTCCGAACGGCGCGCCCCGCCCGCCCGGGCCCGGCTGCGAGTTCGCCGTACCGCCGCCCGAGCCGCCGTCGCGGGTCAGCGCCCACACGCCCACGCCGATGCTCGTGAGGACCGCCGCCGCCACGACGACGGCTATCACCGTGTGCAGCCCGCGCCGCGGAGCGCGCGGCGGCTGGGCTGGGAACGCCGGATACGTGGGATACGCCGCGTACGCCGGATCCGCCCCGGCCGTCGGCGACTGCGCCGGGGGACCCCATACGGCGGCCGAGCCCGCGGGGCGGATCTGGTCCGTCCATGCCTTGCCGTCCCACCAGCGCTCGGTGGCGGGACCCTCATTCGTCTGCCCCGGATCGGGATACCACCCGGGAGGAGTCACCTGCGTCATGACCCCACCGTATGAGGCGTCGGTGAAAGCGGGATGAGAGGATCCGGACTTCGCGCCGCGACCGGCCCCTACGTCGGCTGCTTCCCCCCTTCCCACGCAATCCGCTGGCGACCGCGCCCCGCACCCGCCCCGTCCCGGTGCCGCCCCGCCCCTGCGCCCGCCCGGGCGTCGCCCCGTCCCCGTTCCGGCGTCGCCTCGCACTCGCGCCTGCCCCTGCACCCGTCCCGGTGCCGCCCCGCCCCTGCGCCCGCCCGGGCGTCGCCCCGTCCCCGTTCCGGCGTCGCCTCGCACTCGCGCCTGCCCCCGCACCCGTCCCGGCGCCGCCCCGCCCCTGCGCCCGCCCGGGCGTCGCCCCGCGCCCGCACCTACCCCCGCACCCGCCCCAGTGCCGCCCCTCACTCGTCCGGGCGTCGCCTCGCCCCCGGCCCGGCGCCGCCCCCTTCCCGGCGTGCTTCCGCCCCCGCCCCGGCGCCCTCGCCCGCACCCCGTCCGGTCCGGACGCGATGCCCCGGCACGCGCGCGTGCCGCACGCCCATACGCACCGCCACGCCGCTCACGGGCCCTGTGCCCTCGCGCCGCTCGCGGGCCCCGTGCCCTCGCGCCGCTCACGGGCCAGGCGCGCGCCGCCGCACCCCCGTGCCCACGCGCCGCTCGGCCACGTCACCCGGCGCCCCCCATAGCGCTCACGAACCCCGCCTGTTCCCGCGTTGGCGGAAAAACAGTTGCATTTGAAGGACTTTTGACGGTCCGTCGGCTACTCGGACGCAGGTCAGGCCGTCGGCGCGTCGCCCGGCCGCACCCGCTGTCACCCATCACGGCAACAGCTGCCCCGACCGGCCTCCACTCGTACGACCGGCCCGCTACGCTCGAGATCTGTACGTCGTTCGGGCGACTTGGGGAGGTAGCGGGATGACGGAGGTACGGCCCATGGAGGCCGCCTCGGCCTCCCTGTGGGAGCGGGACGAGGAACTCGCCGCCGTCGCACAGGCGGTCGACGCCCTGCGCGCCGACCGCTCGTCCTCGGGCAGCCTGCTGATGGTCCAGGGCGAGGCGGGCCTGGGCAAGACCGCCCTGCTCGCCGAGACCCGCCACATCGCGGAGCGGCGCGGCTGCACGGTCTGGTCGGCCCGCGGCGGCGAGACCCTCAGGTCCGTGCCCTTCAATGTGATCCGCCAGCTGCTGCAGCCCGCCCTGGTGTCCCTGATGCCGGAGGAGGCGCGCGAGTACCTCGGCGACTGGTACGAGGTCGCGGGCCCCGCCCTCGGCATCACCGAGCCCGGCGAGCGCCAGGCCGACCCGCAGGGCGTGCGCGACGGCCTCGTCGCCGCCGTGCGCCGGCTCGCCCGGCGCGACTGGCCCCTGGTGCTGCTCATCGACGACGCCCACTGGGCCGACCAGGAGACCCTGCTCTGGCTCGCCGCGTTCGCCGAGCGCCTCGACGACCTCTCCGTCCTGGTCGTCGTGGCGCGCCGCCCCGGCGAGGTCAGCGGCGAGAGCGCTCGCCTCCTCGACGCGGTCGCCGCCACCGCGGGCCGCCCCGGGACCCTGCTGAGCGCCCTCACCCCGGACGCCACCGCCGGACTCACCCGCGCCACCCTCGGCGCGCACGCGGACGCCCCGTTCTGCCGCGAGGTCTGGGCCGTCACCGGCGGCAACCCGTACGAGACCGTCGAACTCCTCGCCAAGGTCCAGGACAGCGAGCTGGAGCCGACCGAGGGCTCCGCCGCCGAGCTGCGCGCCCTCAACCGCTCGGCCCGCGGCGGCGGACTCGTCGCCCGCCTGGAGGAACTCGGCATCGACGCCACCCGGTTCGCCTGGGCCGCCGCCATCCTCGGCACCGGCATCACCGTCCGCCTCGTCGCCAAGCTCGCCACCATGGACCCGGCCGCGGCGGCACGCTGCGCCGAGCTGCTCAAGGGCGCCCGCATCCTCGCCGAACCCGACCCCTCGGACGCCGGGGCGGGCGCCGGCGAGCTGGAGTTCGTCCACCCGCTGATCGCCACCGCCGTCTACCACTCCATCCCCGACGCCCTGCGCACCGCCATGCACGGCATCGCCGCCCAGGTCATCACCGACTCCGGGCTCGGCGCCGCCATGGCCTCCCGGCACCTGCTGCAGGTGCACCCGGACGACGACGAGGAACTCGTCGAGCAGCTGCGCGAAGCCGCCCGCGAACACGTCGCCGTCGGCGCCCCGGACGCGGCCCGCCGCTGCCTGGAACGCGCCCTGCTGGAACCGCCGACCCCGGACGTCCACGCGCGCGTGCTCTACGAACTCGGCTGCGCCACCCTGCTGACCGCGCCCGCCGTCACCATCGACCACCTCCAGTCCGCGCTCGGCATGCCCGGCCTGGCCGGCGACGAGCGCGTGGACGCCGTCTTCCGCCTCTCCCAGGCCCTTCTGCACAACGACCAGCTGGAGGAGGCCGTCCGCACGGTCGAGGCGGAGGCCGCCCGGCACGAGGACGGCCCCGCCAAGCTGCGGCTGCAGGCGGTCAGGTTCATGTGGGAGGGCATCGCCGGCGAGGCCGTCTCCCCGGACCGCTCCGAGCGCCTCGCCGCCCTCGCCGCGACCTGCACCGGCCGCGACAACTCCGAGCGCGCCCTGCTGATGCTGCGCGGCTTCGACGCCCTGATCCACGGCGAGAACGCCGAAGAGGTCGTCGAGTACTGCGACCGCTCCCTGGTCAACGGCCGCCTCGCCCCCGGCCTCGGCTGGACCGACACCGAGTGGGGCATCGAACTGCTGCTGATGCTCGCCAGCTCCTACGCGCACACCGACCGCCTCGACCGCGCCGAGAGCCTGTGCACCGAGGCCCTGCGCGCCTACGAGACCGCCGGCTGGAGCGGCGGCCACCTCGTCCTGGCGCACGCCTACGTCGGCCTCGCGCACCGCAGGCGCGGCCGGCTGCGGGAGGCGGAGACCTCGCTGCGCGAGTCGCTGCGCCTCGCCGAACGGGTCGGCCGCGGACTGCCGCTGTACTGGACCGTGACCTGCAACCTCGTCGACACCCTGCTGGCCCGCGGCCATGTCGTGGAGGCCTGGGAGATCGCCGAGCGGTACGGCTTCGCCCCGCCCTACCCCTCCACCATCGTGATGCCCGACGTCCGCTCGGTCCGCGGCAGGCTGCTGCTCGCCGTCGGCCGTACGAAGGACGGCATCAACGAACTGGAGGAGGCCGAGAAGTCCGCCGCCGCCCGCGGTCACCACAACCCCGTCGTCGTCCCCTGGGCCCTCGACCTGGCGCGCGCCCTCGCCACGGAGGACCCGGCCCGGGCCGCCCGGCTGGCCACCGACGCCCGCCGGCAGGCCGAACGGTTCGGTACGGACACCGCCATCGGCGAGGCGCTGCGGTGCGCCGCGGCGCTGGAGACCGGGCAGCGGGCGGTCCGGCTGGCCGCCCAGGCGGTCGCCTACCTGGAGGCGTCGCCCTGCCAGTACGAGCACGCGGCGGCCCGCGTGGAGTACGGGATCGCCGCCCGGTCGGTGGCCGAGATCAACCGCGGCCTGGCGCTGGCGCGTTCGTGCGGTGCGGACGGTCTGGTGGCGACGGCCCGGGAGGTGCTGGAGACGGGACGGGGCCTGCGCTGAGGGCGCTACAGCGCCAGCAGTTGGTCCGTCACCGCCGACAGACGCCTGAGCACCTGGCGGTCGTACGTCAGCTCGTGCGCCCTCGACCGGCTCGTGCCGTCGAAGTAGCCGCCCGTGCCCACGTCCTGGGTCGCCAGGGCCAGGACGCCCGGTGCGCCGTCGGCGACCGTGTTCCAGGGCGTGACGCCGCCCTCCCGGACCATGGCCGTGTCCATGAAGGTCGCGGGGTGCAGGACGTTCACCGCGACGCCGGTGCCGGCCAGTTCCTCGGCCAGGGCGAAGGTGTGGGCTGCCAGGGCGAACTTGGCGCGGCGGTAGGCCGCGAAGCCGTCGTAGCCGCGACGGAACTCGACGTCGTCGAAGTCCAGGGGCTCCTGGCCCGCCGACCCCACGTTGACGATCCGGGCCGGTGTGTTCGCGCGCAGCACCGGCAGCAGCGCGCGGGTCAGCACCACCGGCGCCAAGTAGTTCACGGCCAGGCGCAGTTCGTGGCCGTCGGCGCTCAACTCGCGCTCCGCGCCGGGGCTGCCCGCCCCCACACCGGCGTTGTTGATCAGTACGTCCAGGTCGGGGTGCGCGTCGGCGACGTGGGCGGCCAGCTCGCGCACGCGCGCGAGGGAGGCCAGGTCGGCGACGAACCCCTCGGCGTCGCCCTCGGTGCGCAGCTCCTCGACGAGCCGCTCGGTACGCCCGGCGTCGCGGCCGTGGGCGAGGACGACGTGTCCGGAGCGGACCAGCTCGAAGGCGACGTGGCGGCCGAGCCCCGAGGTGGCGCCGGTGATGAGGATGGTGGACATGCTGCCACCGTAGGCACGCGGCGACGGCATGTGCGAGCTGCTGCTGAGGCTACGACCAGCAGGGTCACCCTTGCGTCCCGGCCTCCTCGGCGAGGACGCGCTGCGCCGTGGCGAACGCCGAGTTGGCCGCCGGGACCCCGCAGTACACGGCGGTCTGCAGCAGCACCGCGCCGATCTCCTCGGGGGTCAGCCCGTTGCGGAGGGCCGCGCGCACGTGCATGGCCAGTTCGTCGTAGTGGCCGTGCGCGACCAGCGCGGTCAGGGTGATCATGCTGCGCTCGCGGCGCGAGAGCGTCGGGTCGGTCCAGATCTCGCCCCAGGCGTAGCGGGAGATGAAGTCCTGGAAGCGGGCGGTGAACGGCGTCTGGCGGGCCTGGGCGCGGTCCACGTGCGCGTCGCCGAGCACCTCGCGCCGTACCCGCATGCCGGGCTCGGCGCCGCCGTCGAGGTGTGCCCGCAGGGCGGTCAGCACGGCCTGGGGGCACTGCGCGGGGGCCAGGTGGCCGGCGCCCGGCAGCTCGACGAGGGTGGAGCCGGGGACGGCGTCGGCGATCTCGCGCAGGTGCGGCGGCGGGGTCGCCCGGTCCTCGCGGCCGGCGATCAGCAGGGTGCGCACCGAGAGTTCGGGGAGCCGGTCGCGCAGGTCGTAGGCGGCCAGCGCGTCGCAGCAGGCGGCGTACGTCTCGGGGTCGGCCGCGGCCTGGTCCCGTACCAGTTCCGGGATGGTGAATCCGTCGGGGAACCAGCGTGCCGGGGCGTTCTCCACGAGCCAGTCCAGCCCTTCCCGGCGCACCCGCTCGGCCCGCTCCTGCCAGGGCCCGGGGCCGTTGAAGTGGGCGGAGGCGCAGATCACGGCGAGGGAGGAGACGCGCTCGGGGTGGTGCAGGGCGAGGTGCAGACCGACGGCGCCGCCCAGCGACACCCCCGCGTAGGCGAACCGGTCGATGCCGAGGGAGTCGGCGAGGGCGAGCACCAGGTCGGCGAGGTCGCCGACGGTGGCGCCGGGCCCGATCAGGCCGGGGGCGGACCCGCCGTGCCCCGGCAGGTCCCAGCGGATCACGCGGTGGGCGGCGGACAGCTCGGGCGCGACCTCGTCCCACAGCGCGTACGACGTACCGAGCGAGGGCCCGAGCAGCAGTGCGGGCGCGGAAGCGGGCCCCTCGGCACGGTGGTTGAGGAGTTTCTCGGTCAACGTCGCTCCAGCGCACGGTCGGTGAGGGCTCCGGCGGAGCCGGTGTAGCGGGCGGGGTCGGTGAGCTCGCCGAGGCCGGTGTCCTTCAGTTCCGGCTGCTCGGCGAGGAGTTCGCCGAGCGGGCGGCCCTCGGCGTAGGTCCGCCGGGCGAGCTCGGTCAGCAGTTCCTTGGCGCGGGCCCGGCCGAGCACCGCGGCCAGTTCGGCGGACAGCCGTTCGGATACGATCAACCCGTTGGTGAGGCAGAGGTGTTCGCGCATCGCGTCCGCGTTCACCCGCAGTCCCTCGGTCAGTTCGGCCGCGTCCCGGGCGGCGCCGCCGGTCAGCCGCAGCAGGTCCCGCAGCGGCTCCCACTCGGCGTGCCAGGCCCCGGCGGGCCGTTCGTCCTCGGCGGCCAGCGCGCCGTACAGCGTGGCCGCGAGCTGCGGGGCGCGCCGGGCGGCGGCGGCGATCAGCGTGGAGCGCACGGGGTTGGCCTTGTGCGGCATGGCCGAGGAGCCGCCGCCGCTGCCCTCCGCGACCTCGGCGATCTCGGTGCGGCCGAGGACCAGGACGTCCGCCGCGATCTTGCCCAGCGCGCCGGCCGTGAAGGCCAGGCAGCCCGCGAGATCGGCCACCGGGGTGCGCAGGGTGTGCCACGGCAGGAGCGGTGTGCGCAGGCCGAGTTCACCGGCGAAGGCCGCGCCGAGGTCCGCGGTGTCCGCGGCGCCGTACACGGTGAAGGCGGCCAGGGTCCCGGCGGCGCCGCCGAGTTGGGCGGGCAGGGAGTCCCGCACCCGGGTGAGGCGGTCGCGGGCGTCGAGCACCAGGGAACGCCAGCCGGCCGCCTTCAGCCCGAACGTCGTCGGCACGGCGTGCTGGGTGAGCGTCCGGCCCGGCATCGGGGTGTCGCGGTGCTCGGCGGCGAGGCGGGCCAGCGCCCGCTCGGTGCGGGCGAGGTCGGCCAGGGCGGGCCCCAGGGCGCGCACGGCGACCAGCATCATCGCCGTGTCCATGATGTCCTGGCTGGTGGCGCCCCGGTGCACGTAGGGGCCGTACTCCTCGCCGACGCCCTTGGTCAGGTCGGCGACCAGGGGGATGACCGGATTGCCGCCGGAGCGGGCGCGCCCGGCGAGGGAGCGCACGTCGAAGCGGGCGGCGTCGGCCGCCTCGGTGACCGCGCTCGCCGCCTCGGCCGGGGCGAGGCCCAGGGCGGCCTGGGCGCGGGTCAGGGCCGCCTCCGCGTCGAGCAGGGCCTGCAGGAAGGCCGTGTCGGAGGTCGCGGAGGCGGCGGGGGAGCCGGCCCATCCGGGGGCGAGCAGGCCGGGGTCGTCGGGACCGGCAGAAGTCACTGGAACTCCAGGAAGACCGTCTCGCCTTCGCCTTGAAGGCGGATGTCGAAACGGTAGGTGCTGTGGCCCTCGTCTTTCGCGATCAGCGTGTCGCGGCGTTCCGCCGGCAGCCGCGCGAGCAGCGGGTCGGCCGCGTGCGCCGCCTCGTCGCCCGGCAGGTAGATCCGGGTGAACAGGTGCACCAGCAGCCCGCGCGCGAAGACGCACGCGCTCAGGTAGGGCGCGCTGTGGCCCCGGGCGCCCGGACGCAGGGTCCGCGCGTACCAGTGGCCGTTCGCGTCGGTCTGGATGCGTCCCCAGCCGGTGAACTCCACGCCGTTGCGGCCCAGGTGGTCGCCGGAGGCGGGGTCGCGCCGCAGGGAGCCGTCGGTGGTGGAGACGTTGCCGTCCGGGTCGGCGCCCCACAGCTCCACGAACGCGTCGGGCAGCGGCCGGCCCTCGCCGTCGAGGACGTAGCCGTGGACGGTGAGGGTGTCCGGGTGCCCGTGGGGGGCGATGTCCTCGCCGCCGCGGAAGGGCAGCGCGTAGCCGTAGAAGGGGCCCACGGTGTGCGAGGGGGTGGGCAGCACGCTCTCCGGCCGGCTGGTGTCGATCTTCGTCATGGCAGGTCAGCGTCCCTCTTCGATCCAGGTGGCGTTCGGGCCGTCCAGCACGATGTCCCAGTGGTAGCCCAGGGAGAACTCCGGCACGGACAGGTCGTGGTCGTAGGTGGCGACCAGCCGTTGGCGCGCCGCGTCGTCCGTCACCGACTGGATGATCGGGTCGTACGGGAAGAGCGGGTCGGCCGGGAAGTACATCTGCGTCACCAGCCGCTGGGTGAACGCCGTGCCGAACATCGAGAAGTGGATGTGGGCGGGCCGCCAGGCGTTGAGGTGGTTGCGCCAGGGGTAGGGGCCGGGCTGGATCGTGGTGAAGTGGTAGCGGCCCTCGGCGTCGGTGATCGTCCGTCCGACACCGGTGAAGTTCGGGTCCAGTGGGGCGTCGTGCTGCTCGCGCTGGTGGGCGTAGCGGCCGGCCGAGTTGGCCTGCCAGATCTCGACGAGCTGGCCGCGTACGGGCTTTCCGGCCCGGTCCAGCAGCCGGCCCGAGACCGTGATGCGCTCACCGACCGGCTCGCCCGTGTGCTGGCGGGTGAGGTCGTTGTCGATGGCGCCGAGGTCCCGCTCGCCGAAGGCGGGGGAGTGCAGCTCCACCAGCTCCGGGTCCTTGCTGACGTCGATGGCGACCGGCGGCTGCTTGGGGTGGCGCAGGACCGAGGAGCGGTACGGGGCGTAGTCGCGGCGCGGGTGGTGCTCCACCGGCGCGCCGTCGGCGACCCGCTTCTCGTAGGCCGCGTGCTCGGCGGCGATCTCCTGGTCGATGTCGTGCTGGGTGAGAGTCATGGGGATTCCTCGGGGTTCCTAGCGTTCCAGGACGAGGGCGAGGCCCTGGCCGACGCCGATGCAGAGGGTGGCGACGCCGACACCGGAGCCGCGGCGGGCCAGCTGGTGGGCGACGGTGCCGGCGAGCCGGGCACCGGAGGCGCCGAGCGGGTGGCCCAGCGCGATGGCGCCGCCCTGGGGGTTGAGGATCGCCGGGTCGAACTCGGGCCACTCGGCGACGCAGCCGAGCACCTGGGCGGCGAAGGCCTCGTTCAGCTCCAGCACGGACAGGTCGTCGAAGGTCTTGCCCGCCTTGGCGAGGGCCCGGTTGACGGCCTCGACGGGGGCCAGGCCGAAGTAGTCCGGGTCGAGGGCGTTCACGCCGGTCGCGGAGATGCGGGCGAGCGGCTCGCGGCCCACCGCCTTCAGGCCCTCCTCGTCGACCAGCAGCAGGGCGGCCGCGCCGTCGTTCAGCGGTGAGGCGTTGCCGGCGGTGACGGTGCCGTTCTCCTTGCGGAAGGACGGCTTCAGCTTCGCCATCGCGGTCAGGGAGGCGTCGGGGCGGACGCACTCGTCGGCGGCGAAGAGGACCGGCTCGCCCTTGCGCTGCGGGAGTGAGACGGGGGCGAGCTCGGCGTCGAACAGGCCCTGCTGCTGTGCGTCGGCCGCCTTCCGGTGCGAGGCGAGCGCGAACTCGTCCTGCTGCTCACGGCTGATCTTGTGCTTGTCGGCGATGAGCTCGGCCGACTCACCCAACGGGATGGTCCACTGCGGCTCCATCCTCGGGTTGACCATGCGCCAGCCCAGGGTGGTGGAGTACAGCTCGGTGTGCGCGGCGGGGAACGGCTTGTCCGACTTGGGCAGCACGTACGGCGCCCGGGTCATGGACTCCACACCGCCGGCCACGGCGATGTGCGCGTCGCCGGCGGCGATGGCGCGGGCCGCCTGGATGACGGCCTCCAGGCCGGAGGCGCACAGCCGGTTGACGGTGACGCCGGGCACGGAGGTCGGCAGGCCCGCCAGCAGGGCGGCCATGCGGCCGACGTTGCGGTTCTCCTCGCCCGCGCCGTTGGCGTTGCCGAAGTAGACGTCCTCGATGCGGGCCGGGTCCAGGCCGGGGGTGCGGGCGAGGAGTTCGCGGATCGCGTGGGCGGCCAGGTCGTCCGGGCGCACCGCCGCCAGGCCGCCGTTGTAGCGGCCGATCGGGGTACGGACGGCGTCGACGAGGTAAACCGTGTTCACAGCAGGTCCTCCGCAACAGTCAGCTTCGCGCCGGTCTTGGCGACGACGTCATCGACGCTCACCCCTCGGGCGACCTCGGTCAACACCAGGCCGCCCGGTGTCACGTCGATCACGCCGAGATCGGTGATGACACGGTTCACACACGCCTTGCCCGTGAGCGGCAGCGTGCACTCGTCGAGGATCTTCGCCGAGCCGTCCTTGGCGCTGTGGGTCATCACGACGATGACCGTGCGGGCGCCGTGCACCAGGTCCATCGCCCCGCCGATGCCGGTGATCAGCTTGCCGGGGACGGCCCAGTTCGCCAGGTCGCCCTTGGCGGAGACCTGCATCGCGCCCAGCACGGCCACGTCGATGTGCCCGCCGCGGATCATCGAGAAGGACAGCGCCGAGTCGAAGAAGGACGCACCCGGCAGGACCGTCACCGTCTCCTTCCCGGCGTTGATCAGGTCCGGGTCGACGTCCGCTTCGGCGGGGTAGGGGCCGGTGCCCAGGATGCCGTTCTCCGACTCCAGGATCACCTCCACGCCCTCGGGCAGGTGGTTCGGGATCAGCGTCGGCAGACCGATGCCGAGGTTGACGTACTGCCCGTCCCGCAGTTCGCGCGCGGCCCGCGCCGCCATCTGCTCTCGCGCCCAGGCCATCAGCTGCTCACCGTCCGCTGCTCGATCTTCTTGTCCGCCGCCTGCTCCGGCGTGAGCGCCACCACCCGCTGGACGAAGATGCCCGGCAGATGCACCGCGTCCGGGTCGATCTCCCCGGGCTCCACCAGCTCTTCCACCTCGGCGACGGTGACCCTGCCCGCCATGGCGGCCAGCGGGTTGAAGTTCCGGGTCGACTTGTTGAACACCAGGTTCCCGTGCCGGTCGCCCTTCGCCGCTCGCACCAGCGCGAAGTCGGTGCGGATGCCCCGCTCCAGCACGTACTCGGTGCCGTCGAACTCCCGCACCTCCTTCGGCGGCGAGGCCAGCGCGACGCCGCCCGTGCCGTCGTAGCGCCAGGGCAGGCCGCCCTCGGCGACCTGGGTGCCCACTCCGGCCGGGGTGTAGAAGGCGGGGATGCCCGCGCCGCCGGCCCGCAGCCGCTCGGCCAGCGTGCCCTGCGGGATCAGCTCCACCTCCAGCTCCCCGGCCAGGTACTGCCGGGCGAACTCCCTGTTGGCGCCGATGTAGGACCCGGTCACCCGCGCGATCCGCCCGGCCGCCAGCAGCACCGCGAGCCCCGTCTCCATCGCCCCGCAGTTGTTGGAGACCACCCGCAGCCCGGACACGCCCCGCTCGTACAGCGCCCCGATGAGCACGTTCGGCACCCCGCTCAGGCCGAAACCGCCCACCGCCAGCGACGCGCCGTCCGGCACGTCGGCCACCGCCTCCGCGGCTGTGGCGACCACCTTGTCCATCCGTGAAGCCCCATCCCGTCCGAGCGCCCGGTGACGAATTGATCAGGGCACTGAGTATTTCCGTGAAGTTTCCTTCACGCTGCCATCGGAACAGTGCAGCGTCAAGAGCTGAGAGCTTTACGAGGTCGTGAGAGGGCGCCGGACCCGCGACAGGCGGCACGGCGGCAGGTATCGTTCAGTGCACAGACTAATTCGACCTCGGGGAGCTCACATGGCCGCGGTGGACCTCACCACCCACCCCGGGCACCTGGCCCGGCGGCTGCAGCAGGCCCACTACCTGCTGTGGAACGCGATGGTCTCGGAGGAGATCACCTCGCCGCAGTTCGCGGTCCTCAACGCGCTCGCCGACGAGCCGGGCCTGGACCAGCGCACGGTGGGGGAGCGGGTGGGCCTCGACCGCTCCACGATCGCCGAGGTGATCAGCCGGCTCGGCAGGCGCGGGCTGGTGGACAAGGTGCGCGATCCGCAGGACGGCCGCCGTTTCCTGCTGCGGCTGACGGACGACGGCGAGCGCACCCACCGCAAGCTGACCGTGCGCACCGCCCGGATGAACCAGGTCTTCCTGGCCCCGCTGTCCGCCGCCGAGCAGGCGGTGTTCTTCGACCTCATCCAGCGGGTCGCGGACGCGGCCGAGGGGCTCCGCAACCCGGTGGAACCCCTCCTGGCGCAGGGGTGAGCGAAGGAAGCGGTCACGAGGCCTTGACGAACACGACCCACACCTGGCCGCTCGCGAAGTTCATCGGCCTGCCGTCGGCGGTCGTGAAGTCGGTGCCGTCGGCGGCCTTCGCGCGCTTCCAGCCGGCCTCGTAGACCTTCCCGTCCCGCAGCACCTCCGCCTTCCCGGAGCCCACCGTCTCGGTGTAGGGCGTGTTGTTGCCGAGGAAGTCGCGGAAGCCGGACTTGCGGATCCGCACGTGCTGCACGACGACGGTCGCCGGTGTCACCGGCTGCCCGTCGGTCGTCACCGTGGGCGTCCCGTCCATCGACACCAGCCAGCGGTGGCGGTCGGTCGACCAGCGGAAGGCGAACCGGGCGGAGGGGTAGGCGACCGTGGTGGCGGTGTCGGCCCGGCCTCCGGCCGGCGCGGCGCCGAAGCGGAAGCCGTCGGTGAGGGCGTCCGCGCCCGGGGCGGAGCGCATCAGGCGGGCGGGGCGCAGGTAGAGGTTGTGCGGTGCGGGCCGGTCGCCGCCGCGGAAGTAGGCGTCGGCGGCCTTCTCGGGCGGCTCCGCCGTCAGATGGGCCTTGTCGATCAGCGGAAGCAGCTTGTGCTGGGCGCCGGAGAAGGCGAGCGTCGGATCGTGGTACTGGCCGAGCAGTTCCAGGTCCGACTCGCGGGCGCTGCGCACCGGGCCGACGGCCTTGGGCAGCTTGCTCGCGTAGATCGCCATCAGCCGGCTCAGTCCGCCCTCGACCTGCTCGACGTACACGACGTCCGCGTCGCGCAGGCCCGTGTGGGGCCGGGCGGGGCCGGCGTTGTCGATCTTCACGGCGAGCACGGAACCGGGGTGCGTGGACGGGGAGGCGGAAGCCGTCGGCGACTTCGGCCGCCCGCGACCGCCGTCCCCCGTGCCGTGCCCGCCCGTGCAGCCCGCGGCCAGCACCGCCGTTCCCGTGGCCAGCAGCGCCACGACCAGCGAGGCACGTCTCTTGCGCACCATTCGTCCCACCTCTACCGTTGGCACCTATCTCTTGTCAAGGATTGTGCGCTTATAAGTTCATCGATGGCCATACCCGATCGAATCTGATTGCGCGCCTCGAATGGGCCGAATGGCCCTGAACAACCGGCATCGCCTGCGTGCGCGCTTCGCCGGCAGGCGCACGGGTACTCGGGCGGCTCGCGGCACCGGACTCACCGACGCGATGGAGGGAGTGCCACGCGATGAAGGCTGTGACCTGGCAGGGCAAGCGGGACGTACGAGTGGACACCGTGCCCGATCCGAAGATCCAGGAGCCGACCGACGCGATCATCCGCATCACGTCCACCGGCCTGTGCGGCTCCGACCTGCACCTGTACGAGGTGCTGACCCCGTTCATGACACCCGGCGACATCCTCGGCCACGAACCCATGGGCATCGTCGAGGAGGTCGGGGCGGGCGTCCCCGACCTTGCGGTCGGCGACCGCGTCGTGGTGCCGTTCCAGATCGCCTGCGGCAACTGCTGGATGTGCCTGACCGGGCTGCCCACCCAGTGCGAGACCACCCAGGTCACCAGCGAGGGCATGGGCGCCGCCCTGTTCGGCTACACCCGGCTCTACGGCGCCGTCCCGGGCGCACAGGCCGAGTACCTGCGGGTCCCGCAGGCCCAGTTCGGGCCGATCAAGGTTCCCGAGGGCCCGCCCGACGACCGCTTCGTCTACCTCTCGGACGTGCTGCCCACCGCCTGGCAGGCGGTCGAGTACGCGGGCGTCCCCAAGGGCGGCAGCGTCGCCGTGCTCGGGCTCGGCCCGATCGGCGACATGGCCTGCCGGATCGCCATGGCGCGAGGCGCCGGGCGGGTGTTCGGCGTGGACCTGGTCGGCGAGCGGCTGCGCAGGGCGCGGGCGCGCGGCGTGGAGACGTACAACCTCCGCAACTTCGACAACGAGAAGGAACTCGTCGAGGCGATCCGCGACGAGACCGACGGGCGGGGTCCCGACGCCGTGATCGACGCCGTCGGCACCGAGGCGCACGGCAGCGCGGCGGCCAAGCTGGCCCAGCAGGCCGCGGCCATGCTGCCGCGCAAGATCAGCGGCCCCTTCGCCGAGCGGTTCAGCGTCGACCGGCTGGCCGCCCTCTACACCGCGATCGAACTGGTCCGCCGGGGCGGCACGATCTCGCTGAGCGGCGTCTACGGCGGGATGGCCGACCCGATGCCCATGCTCACCATGTTCGACAAGCAGATCCAGCTGCGCATGGGGCAGGCCAACGTGCGCCGCTGGAGCGACGAGATCATCCCCTACCTGACGGACGAGGACCCGCTCGGCGTCGACGACTTCGCCACCCACCGGCTGCCGCTCAGCGATGCGCCGCACGCGTACGAGACGTTCCAGAAGAAGCGGGACGGCATGGTGAAGGTGCTGATGCAGCCCTGACGCGGCAGCGGCGCTAGCCGAGGATCTCGCCCAGGTCGTAGCGGACCGGCTCCTCCAGCTGCGCGTACGTGCAGCTTTCGGGGGTCCGGTCCGGGCGCCAGCGGCGGAATCGGGCCGTGTGCCGGAAGCGCGCCCCGTTCTCCATGTGGTCGTACGCCACCTCGGCCACCCGCTCGGGGCTGAGCGGCACCCAGGACAGGTCCTTCTTGCCCGACCAGCGGCTCGGCGCGCCGGGCAGCCGCGCCGTCTCGTGCGCCGCCTCGTCGGACCAGGCCGCCCAGGGGTGCCCCGCGACGTCCGCCATCCTGAGCGGCTCCAGCTCCTCGATCAGTTCCGCGCGCCGCTTCATCGGGAAGGCGGCGGACACGCCGACGTGCTGAAGGCGGCCCTGGTCGTCGTAGAGGCCGAGCAGCAGCGAACCCACGACGGGTCCGCTCTTGTGGAGGCGGTAGCCCGCGACGACGACGTCCGCCGTCCGCTCGTGCTTGATCTTGAACATGGCGCGCTCGTCCTGGAGGTAGCGCGCCGTGAGCGGCTTGGCGATGACACCGTCCAGGCCCGCCCCCTCGTACTGCTCGAACCAGCCCTGCGCCACGTCCAGGTCGGTCGTCGCCGGCGCCAGGTGCACCGGCGCGGTGGCCCCGGACAGCGCCCGCTCCAGCAGCGCCCGCCGGTCGGTGAGCGGGACGTCCAGCAGCGACTCGTCCGCCAGGGCCAGCAGGTCGAAGGCCACGAAGGAGGACGGGGTCCGCTCGGCGAGGGTCCGCACCCGTGAGTCCGCCGGGTGGATGCGCTCGCTGAGCGCGTCGAAGTCGAGGTGCCCGTCCCGGGCGATCACGATCTCCCCGTCGAGGACGCAGCGCTCGGGCACCCGCTCCCTGAGCGCGCTCACCAGCTCGGGGAAGTACCTGGTCAGCGGCTTGCCCGTACGGCTGCCGAGCTCGACCTCGGCCCCGTCGCGGAACACGATGGCCCGGAAGCCGTCCCACTTCGCCTCGTACTGCATGCCCGGCGGGATCTTCGCCACCGACTTGGCGAGCATCGGCTTCACGGGCGGCATCACCGGGAGATCCATGCCCCGATTCTGCTCGCCTACGTCGCTTTGCGCCCGGTATGCGAGGTGTACGGGGTATGCCTACCGTGTCGGTATGGGCGAAGCGGTGGAACTGGAAGCGGGCGGCCGTACGGTCCGGCTGTCCAGCCCGGACAAGGTCTTCTTCCCGGAGCGCGGATTCACCAAGCTGGACCTCGCCCGGTACTACATCGCCGTGGGCCCCGGCATCCTGCGCGCCCTGCGCGACCGGCCCACCACCCTGGAGCGCTACCCGGAAGGCGTCACCGGCGAGTCCTTCTTCCAGAAGCGGGCGCCCAAGAACATGCCCGACTGGATCCCGACCGCCCACATCACCTTCCCCAGCGGCCGCAGCGCCGACGAGATGTGCCCCACGGAGGAGGCCGCCGTCCTGTGGGCGGCCCAGTTCGGCACCCTCACCTTCCACCCGTGGCCGGTGCGCCGCGACGACGTCGACCGCCCCGACGAACTGCGCATCGACCTCGACCCGCAGCCCGGCACCGACTACGACGACGCCGTGCACGCCGCCCACGAACTGCGCGCCGTCCTCGACGAGTTCGGCGGCCTCAAGGGCTTCCCGAAGACCTCCGGCGGACGCGGCCTGCACGTCTTCGTGCCGATCGAACCCCGCTGGACCTTCACCCAGGTGCGCCGCGCCGCCATCGCCGTGGGCCGCGAGATGGAGCGCAGGCTGCCGGACCGCGTGACCATCAAGTGGTGGAAGGAGGAGCGCGGCGAGCGCATCTTCCTCGACTACAACCAGACGGCGCGCGACCGCACCATCGCCTCCGCCTACTCCGTACGGCCCCGCCCGCACGCCCCCGTCTCGGCGCCCCTGCGCTGGGACGAGGTCGGCGTCGCGCATCCGCAGGACTTCGACATCGCCACCATGCCCGCGCGCTTCGCCGAACTCGGCGACGTGCACGCCGACATGGACGACCACCGCTACTCCCTCGACGCCCTTCTGGACCTCGCGCGCCGGGACGAGCACGATCACGGGCTAGGCGATCTCCCGTATCCGCCCGAGTACCCCAAGATGCCGGGGGAGCCCAGACGGGTGCAGCCCAGCCGGGCGCGGAAGGACCCCTCCTGAGGGTGCCCGCGGGTCCTCGACCCGGACGCGGCCGCAGCCGATCATGGGCGGGTGACACTTGTACTGACGCGAGGCGACCTGGAGACCGTGCTGACCGTCGAGGACTGTCTCGACGCACTCCGGGAGGGGTTCCGCACGGCGCGGGACGTGCCGGTCGCGGGGCAGCGGGTCCGTACGGACCTGCCGTTTCCCGGGACGGCCACCGCTCTGATGCCCGGGCTGCTGCCGGGAGTCGAGGCCTACACGGTCAAGGTCAACGCCAAGTTCCCCGGCGCCGGCCCCGCGTTGCGCGGGGTGATCTGCCTGCACAGCGGCAGGGACGGCGAGTTGCTCGCGCTGCTGGACTCGGCGACGGTCACGGCCTGGCGGACCGGCCTCGCCGCGGCCCTGGGCACCCACGCGCTCGCCGGGCCCGGCGCGACGCTGGGCGTGGTCGGGGCGGGCGCGCAGGCCGAGTTGGTGATACAGGGCCTGGCGGCACTGCGGGGGACCGGCGCGCCGGTCGTCCACGACACCGACGGCGCACGGGCGGCACGGTTCGCCGCACGGCACGGCGGCCGGGTCGTGGGGTCGGCGCCGGAGGTCGCCGCGGCGGCCGACGTGGTGCTGCTGGCCACGTGGTCGCGCCGGCCGCTGCTGCGGCGGGCGGACACCCGGCCGGGACAGCACGTCACCAGCCTCGGCGCGGACGAGCCGGGCAAGCAGGAACTGGCCGCCGATCTCCTTGAGGCCGCGACGCTCGTCGTCGACGACCGCGAACTCGCCGCGGACATGGGCGCGTTGGCCGCAGCGGGCCTCCCGGCGGCCGCCGCCGACGCGGAGCTGGGCGAGGTGCTGCGGGGGGAACACCCGGGACGGAGGAGCGCCGACGAGCGCACGGTCTACGCCCCGGTGGGGCTCCCCTGGCAGGACCTGGCCCTGGCCTGGCTCGCCTACCGGCGGGCCGACCGGGACGGCGCCGGGCAGCGTGTGGATCTGCTGGCCGAAGGGCCGGTCGACCGGGGTCGATGAACGTCCACTCCGTGAAGGGTGACTCCCGGCGCGAAGACCAGGGCGGGCGCGCGGCGCGACCGCGGGCGAGCGGCGCCGTCAGCCATCGGCCCGGAGCGAGAGCGCTCTCACCTCGACGGTCGCCCGGGCTATCCTGATCGGCACCCGCACCCGAGGAGCCACGAGTGACCGAGACCGCACCGCGCCCCACGCTGGAGGCCGTGGCCGCCCGGGCGGGCGTGTCGCGGGCCACCGTCTCGCGCGTGGTCAACGGCGGGGACGGCGTGCGCGAAGCGCTCGTCACCCGGGTGCGGCAAGCCGTGGACGAACTCGGGTACGTGCCGAACCAGGCCGCCCGCAGCCTGGTCACCCGGCGCCACGACGCCGTCGCCGTGGTCATCGCCGAACCGGAGACGCGGGTCTTCGCCGATCCCTTCTTCGCCCTGCAGCTGCGCGGCATCAGCAAGGAGCTGACGGCCCACGACAACCAGCTCGTGCTGCTCCTCACCGAGGGCCGCGACGACCACGCCCGGGTCGGCCGCTACCTCGCCGGCGGCCACGTCGACGGCGCGCTCGTCTTCTCACTGCACCTCGACGACCCGCTGCCCGGGCTGATCCAGCACGCCGGCGTGCCGACCGTGTTCGGCGGACGGCCCGGCTGGAGCGAGAGCGGCGGCGACGCCGTGTACGTCGACAGCGACAACCGGGGCGGCGCCCGCGAGGCCGTACGGCACCTCGTCGGCCTCGGCCGCTCCCGCGTCGCGCACATCACCGGCCCGCTGGACCAGACGTCCGCCGCCGACCGGCTCGACGGCTTCCGGGACGTCATGCCCGACGCGGACCCGCGGCTGGTCGAGGAGAGCGACTTCACGCCGGCCGGCGGCGAGCGGGCGATGCGCGCGCTGCTGGACCGGCGCCCCGACGTGGACGCGGTCTTCGCCGCGAACGACCTCACCGCCGTGGGGGCCCTGCGGGTGCTGCGCGAGCACGGGCGGCGGGTGCCCGAGGACGTGGCCGTGATCGGTTTCGACGACATGCTGCCCGTCGCCGAGCAGGCAGACCCGCCGCTCACCACGGTCCGTCAGGACATCGAGGGCATGGGGCGGTTGATGGCACGGCTGTTGCTGGGCCGGCTCGGGCACCGGACCGACCGGGACGCCGAGGGCACATCGGCCGGGGTGGTGCTGCCCACCACCCTGGTGCGACGGGCCTCGGCGTGACGCCGGCCGCCGCCCTCAGCCCTGCGGCGGCGCGCTCCTGATGACCGCGAAGCGGGCGCCGTACGGGTCCGCGAGCCTCGCCACGCTGCCGACGCCCTCGATCTCCGTGGCCGGCATCCGCACCGTCGCGCCCAGCTCCCGGGCCCGCTCCACCGTCGCCTCGGCGTCGGCGACCTCGAAGTAGGGAAGCCAGTAGGGGCTGTCCTCGGACGGGTCGTCGGCGAGCGAGACGATGCCGCCGAACATGGAGTCCTCGCCGCCGCCGGAGGGGTTCAGGCACGTGTACGTACCGCCGGGGAAGGGCACCGCGGAGGTCTCCAGGCCGAGCGTCTCGTGGTAGAACCAGGCCGCCGCGGCCATGTCCGGGGTGTACAGCTCCACCCACGACAGGGCGCCCACCTCGTTCGCCAGGTCGACGCCCTTGGTCCGGCCGGGCTGCCAGATGCCGAACGGCACGCCCGCCTTGTCCCCGAGGATCGCCATGCGGCCCTCGCCCATCACATCCATGGGCCGCAGCAACACGCTGCCGTGGGACTGCTCGGCGGCCTTGGCGGTGGCATCGGCGTCGGCGGAGCGGAAGTAGACGGTCCACGACGGCGGGCCCTGCTCGGGTCCGGTCTGCATGGCGCCGGCCACCGTCCTGCCGTCCAGCTGGAAGAAGCCGTAGCCGCCGGCGTCGGGGCCCGCCGATCGGAACTGCCAGCCGAAGAGCCCGCCGTAGAAGGAGATGGCTCCGTCGATGTCGGACGTGCCGACGTCGATCCAGTCCGGAGCGCCGTTGACGAAATCGGTGGTGAGCATTGTCGCCCTCCTCGCAGGGGTCCCGTTCTCCGCACTGCCGAGTCTTGCACCGCCCACCGACAATCGCCGCCGGAACGGATCACGCCGCGTCCCCGCGCGCCGCCGTGCGCCGGGGCGGGCCCGCGGGCCACCATCAAGGTGGCCGGAGGCCGTGAACGACGGCGTTGATCGGGCGTTGAGCGAACGTTTTTCGCCGCCCGGCACGATCACGCCCATGCACATCGACACCATCATCCCGGGCGACCTCGCCTGGCAGGCCCAGGCCCTGTGCGCGCAGACGGGGGCCGACTTCTTCTTCCCCGAGCCCGGCAGTTCGGTCCGCGAGGCCAAGCGCATCTGCGCCCTGTGCGAGATGCGGCCCGCCTGCCTGGAGTACGCGCTGCGCAACGACGAGCGCTTCGGCGTCTGGGGCGGGCTGTCGGAGAAGGAGCGGCTGGAGATCAGGCGCACCTCGCGCTGAGCGAAAATCCGCCCGCCACACGCGTGTGTGCGGGCACAATCCCCCGCATGGTCCGCCTCACCCCGCAGCAGCAGACCGAGAGCCTGCTCCACGCCCTCGATCCGCTGCCCCACCCGCACCGCATGCGGGAACTCGCCGCGCGCGTCCGGGAGACGACACCCCTGCGACCGCTGCTGGAGGAACTCGAGACGCGGGGCACCTACGGCCGGCAGCTCGCCGTCGTCGCCGCGTCCGTCGGGCGCGACGCCGGCTTCGTCGCCGCCCGGATCGCCGACCCCGACTCCTTCGTACGCGGTCACGCCCTGCGGGTGGCCGACAGCCTGGGCGTCCCGGACGGCGCCTTCGAGACGGGGCTCGCGGACGCCGGCGAGACCGTGCGCCGGGACCTGCTGCGCGCGGTGGTCGCCTCGGGGCGCACCGCGCTCGCCGACCGGCTCGTCGACACCCTGCGCGAGGAGTGGGGCGACACCGAGGCGGCCCGCCTGCTGCCGGGCTGCACGGCCGGCACCGTCGAACGGCTGCTGCCCGGGCTCCTGCACGCCGTCGGCGCGTGGACGGCACTGGCGAAACGGCACCCGGAGACCCTGCTCGACGTGCTGGAGGAGCAGCTCGCCGGCCTGCCGCCGGCACTGCGCCAGACCTGGTGGACGCGCTACGGCCACGCGGTGGCCGCGGTCACGCCCACCGCGCCGGCGCGGGTGCTGGGGCTGCTGGAACGGCTGGGACCCACCCGTGTGCCGTACGAACTCCGCTGTCAGACAACGAAGTTCGCGGCCGCCGATCCGGGCCGGATGCTGCGCCTGCTGCTCACGCCCGCGTGGGCCGACGTCGGCCTCCGCACGATGGGCCCGGCCGCCCTGCGCCGCCTCGCCCGCTCCGGGCGGCCCGAACTCGTCGACTACGGGCGGTTGTTGGTGCAGTACGGCGGACTGCCGGCCTTGCTGGAGGCGCTCCCGCCCGGCCGGAGGGAGGCGCTGTACAACGCCGTCGACGAAGGACGCGGGGGCTCCGACACCATCGACGCCACCGTCCTTGACGTCCTGACTTGCCGTCACGCGGCCGACGTGGCACGTGAGTCGGCGGCCCGGGCCCGCGAGCGCGGGGCCCGGTGGACCGCGGTGCTGCTCGCCGAGTCCTTTCTGCCCGTCGCCGAGGTGCGCGAGCGACTTCTCGCGGCCACCCGGCGTCCGGCCGCCGAGGACCGGGCCGAGGCCTGGCCGCTGCTGATCCGCAACGCCGCGCGCTGGGGCGACCCGACCGCCGTCACCGCCGTCCTGCGGGACATGGAACGCCTGCGCAACGAACAGGACCCGGTCCGCTCGGCCGCCCTGCGCGCCCTCGCCGACACCCGGGCGGCCCTGTTCACCGAGGACGCCGCGCCCCACCTGGACCGGATCGCCGCCGACGCCGTCGAGGCCCGCGACTCCTCGCCCGAGACCCGGCGGCGGCTGAGCGCGCTCGCCGTGGCCGTGCTGCGCGAGCACGCGGCGGGCGGCTCCAGGGAACTGGTGAACTGGGCGCTGCGCACCCTGGTGCGGATCTCAGGCCACACCGGCGGCGCGGACCTCGGACTCCTCGACCGCAGCCTGCGGCGCGGCCAGGAGCACCAGGTGTTCGAGGCGCTACGGCCGTGGATCGAGGCCGGCGCGGAGAAGGCCGACTACGGCCTCGCCTTCGCCCTCGCCCGCGCCGTGGGCCGCCGCGCGGCCGGCATGACCGAGCTCCAGGAACTGCTGTGGCAGGCCGTCCGGTACGGCGGCGACTCCACCGTGCGCACGGCAGTCGACCTGTGGCTGGAGCCGCCCGCCGCACGCGACGAACGGGTGGCGCGCGTCCTCACCCACGAGCCGTCGGCGGCGGTACTGCCCGCCGTGCTGCGCGTCCTCGTCCGGCGCCGCACCGACCTGCTGGACGGGCTGCTCGCCGAGACGCCGCCCCATGGGCGCTTCCTGACCAAGGGCACCCCGTGGTCCGTACCCGTGACCGCCGACGTACGACGCTGGGTGCCGCGTCAACAGGCCGCCCTGCTGCGGCAGTTGGCCGCACTGGCCGGGGACGCCGGGCTGCCGGCGTACGAGCGGGCGCAGGCCGTGGCCCGGGCGGCGTACGTCCCGGACGGCGGTGCCGGGCTCGCCCGCCGCTGGACCGGCTCGTCCGACGTGGTCCTGGCGGAGGCGGCGCTGGCCGCGCTGTCCCGCACCGACCGCCCCGCCGACGCGCTGCCCGAACTGCTGGCCCTCGCCGGCACGGACCGGGCCCGGGTCGCCGTCTACGCGGCCACGCGCGCGAGCCGGTACGCGCGGCCGTCCCACCTGGCCACGCGGCTCACGGACGTGCTCACCGCGCCGGACGCCAAGGTGACCAGCCGCAAGGAGGCCGTGCGGCTCGCCGCCGCCCGGCTGCCGGTGCCCCTGGCCGCGCGCCTGGTCGCCGAGACCTACGCGCGCCCCGGCACCCACCCCGACGTGCGCGCGGCCTGTGTCGCCTGCACGTCGGGGCTGCTGGCCCACGAGGAGATCTGGGCGCTGCTGCGCGACGCCGCCGGCGCCGAACCGGTACTGCGCGCCGCCGTGCTGCGGGTCACGCCGTTCGACCTGCCCGCACCCCGGCGGGAGCGGTACGCCGCCCTGGTGCGCGAGGTCAGCGGCACCGGCGACCCGGGGACCGCGGACCTGGCCTTCGCGGCCCTGGCCCGCTGGACCGCCTGGTCCCCCGAGGCGCCCGCGGTACTGGCCCGCGCCGTGACGGACCTCTCGGAGCGCACGACCTGGCACGCCGCCGCCCGGGGACTGGTCACGGCCGCGTCGGCGAGCCCCGAGGGCGCCCTCCGGCTCCGCGAGGCGCTGCGGACCCTGGCCGAGACGCCGGCCGACGCCGAACCCGACGCCGAGGAGGGGCGCGACCTGCCCGCCCGGCGGCGCCTGGCGTACCTCGCCGCGTGCCTCGGCGACGGCGCCCGGACCGCTCCGGCGGCCCTGCGCCCCGCCGCGCTCGCCGCGAGCGAGGTGCTGGGGGAGTACGACGCCCACGTCCCGCAGGCCGCCGCGCTCGCCGTCGCCCACCTGGACCTGGCCGCCGTACCGCCCGGCCTTCACCGGCTGTCGGACGTCGTGGGCGCCGGGCGGCCCGTGCTCGCCGGGCGGATCGCCCACACGCTGCGCTCGCGCCTGCAGCACCACGAGAAGCGGGTCGACACCGAGGCGCTGTTGGCGGAGGCGGTACGGCTGACCGGACACGGCGGTCACACCGAGGGCCTGCTCGCCCTCGCCGTCGTCCAGGCGCTCGGCGGCCGGACCGACTGGCCCGCGCCCTGGCGCGAGCGGCTGCGGGCGCTGCGCCGTCATCCCTGCGCCGATGTACGGGACGAGGCGCTGGAGGAGACGACGGCGTACGAGTGAGCGCCCGGCCCCGCCCTTTCGGGCCGGGCCGGGCGCCGCGGGTGGCCTCAGCCTGCCGCGCGCGCCGCCATCCGCGCCTTGCGGGCCGCGAGCTTCTCGTCGAACTTCAGGGCCTCCGCGTCCAGCCCGCCCATGAACAGGCCGAGCTCCTCCTGGGCCGCGCGGCCCTCGGGGCCGAGACCGTCGATCTCCAGGACCTTCAGGAAGCGCAGGACCGGCTGGATGACGTCGTCGTGGTGGATGCGCAGGTTGTAGACCTCGCCGATCGCCATCTGCGCCGCCGCCCGCTCGAAGCCGGGGATGCCGTGGCCGGGCATGCGGAAGTTGACGACGACGTCCCGCACGGCCTGCATCGTCAGGTCGGGGGCGAGCTCGAAGGCGGCCTTCAGCAGGTTGCGGTAGAAGACCATGTGCAGGTTCTCGTCGGTCGCGATGCGGGCCAGCATGCGGTCGCAGACAGGGTCGCCGGACTGGTGGCCGGTGTTGCGGTGCGAGATGCGGGTGGCCAGCTCCTGGAAGGCGACGTAGGCCACCGAGTGCAGCATCGAGTGGCGGTTGTCCGACTCGAAGCCCTCGCTCATGTGGGCCATCCGGAACCGCTCCAGCTGGTCCGGGTCCACCGCGCGCGAGGCGAGGAGGTAGTCGCGCATCACGATGCCGTGCCGGCCCTCCTCGGCGGTCCAGCGGTGCACCCAGGTGCCCCAGGCGCCGTCGCGGCCGAAGAGCGAGGCGATCTCGTGGTGGTAGCTGGGCAGGTTGTCCTCGGTGAGGAGGTTCACCACGAGCGCGATGCGGCCGATGTCGGTGACGTTCGACTGCTCCTTGTCCCAGGCCTCGCCGTCCTCGAAGAGGCCGGGGAAGTTACGGGCGTCCGACCACGGCACGTACTCGTGCGGCATCCAGTCCTTGGCGACCTGCAGGTGCCGGTTGAGTTCCTTCTCGACCACTTCCTCCAGGGCGTACAGCAGCCGGGCGTCGGTCCAGACGGCGGGGCTGCCGAGGGAAGGGGAAGTGATCGTCACGGGAACTCCAGGGGGACGCATGACAGAAGCGGAACTGACCGGCGAGCGGTGCCGGAACCTACGGGATCGTAGGCTACGAATCCGTAGGTTACGAAGCCGTAGGTTAAGGGCGCTGTAAAGATCGCTGATCAGGCGCCCTGTCGCAGGCGTCCGGGGGCATGTCAAATAGCCCCAGGACCCGCAGGTCCTGGGGCCGAAAGGGTGAACGGCCCACCTGTCAGGCGTACAGGTCGCGCATCCGGACCGAGAGGCACGTCACACATCCCTCGAGCTTCTCGAACTCGCTGATGTCGACGACGACGGGCTCGAAACCGAGATCGGCGAGGAGCTCCGTCGTCTTCGGCGCGCTCGCCGCCATCAGCAGCTTGTCCCCGCCGAGCAGCACCACATGCGCGCCGGACTCCTCCGGCACCGACAGGAACCGCGGGAACAGCGCGGGCCGGTCGACCTTCGGGATGTGCCCGACGACGGTCCCGTCGGGCAGCGCGGTGACCGCCGACTTCAGGTGCAGCACACGGCTGACCGGCACCGCCACGACCCGAGCCCCGAGCGGCTCGAAGGCGGCCCGCAGCTGCTGCACGCCCGCCGCGTTGGTGCGCCCGCCCCGGCCGACGTAGATCGTGTCGTCGACCTTCAGCACGTCGCCGCCGTCCAGCGTGCCCGGATCCCAGATCCAGTTCACCGAGCACCCCAGCCGGGCCACGGCCTCCTCGACGCCGGCCGTCTCCTCCCGGCGCGACTCGGCGCCGGAGCGCGCGATCAGCGCGACGTTCTTGTACATGACGACGGTGTCCTCGACGAACACCGAGTCCGGGCAGTCGTCGGCCGGGTCGACCTCGATCGTCTCCCAGCCGTGCGCCCGCAGGGCCTCGACGTAGCCCTCCCACTGCTCGCCCGCGAGATCGGCGTCGACCTTCTCCCGCTCGATGTGCGTCACCAGACCTTCGGCGAGGCGCGGGCTGGGGCGGCGGACGAGGGCCTTCTTGCTGGGCACGAGGGGCCTTTCGCATCGGAGGGGCGGGGGAGCCGGGCACCCGTGGGTGTGCGGGGGCCCGGTCCGCCATCATGCAGCCCGGACGGGCGAGGACAAAACCCTCGTTGCCGGGCTGTGCCCCTCTCGCAACGCGCTACCCCACCTCCTCCGGCGTCGTCTCCCGCAGCTCGCCGTCGAGCAGCAGCCACCTCGTGATGCCGATCGACTCCAGGAACGGCAGATCGTGACTGGCCACGATCAGTGCCCCCTCGTACGACTCCAGGGCGCTGGTGAGCTGCCGCACGCTCGCCATGTCGAGGTTGTTGGTCGGCTCGTCGAGCATGAGCAGCTGCGGTGCCGGCTCGGCCAGCATCAGCGCGGCCAGCGCGGCCCGGAAGCGCTCGCCGCCGGACAGGGTCGCCGCCTTCTGGTCGGCGCGGGCACCCCGGAACAGGAAGCGGGCCAGCCGCGCCCGGATCCCGTTGTTGGTGGCGCCCGGCGCGAACCGGGCCACGTTCTCGGCGACGGAGAGCTCGTCGTCGAGGACGTCGAGGCGCTGCGGCAGGAACCGCAGCGGCACGTGCGCCAGCGCCTCGCCCGACACCGGCGCCAGCTCCCCGGCGATCGTCCGCAGCAGCGTCGTCTTGCCCGCGCCGTTGCGCCCGATGAGCGCGACGCGCTCGGGACCGTGCAGGTCGAGCCCGCCGGCCACGCGCGCGCCGTAGGCGAGCTCCAGCTCCCGCAGGGTGAGCACGCTCCGGCCCGGCGGTACGGCGGTGTACGGCAGGTCGACGCGGATCTCGTCGTCGTCCCGCACGGCCTCCACCGCGTCGTCGAGCCGTTCCCTCGCCTCGGTGAGCCGCTCCTCGTGCAGAAGCCGGTGCTTGCCCGCCGACACCTGGGCCGCACGCTTGCGCGCCCCCATGACGATCTTCGGTTCGCGCTTCTGGTCCCACATCTTCTGGCCGTACCGCTTGCGGCGGGCCAACTTGACCTGGGCGTCCACGAGTTCGCGTTTCTGCTTGCGCAGATCGGCCTCGGCGACGCGCACCATCCGTTCGGCCGCCTCCTGTTCGACGGCGAGCGCATCCTCGTACGCGGAGAAGTTGCCGCCGAACCAGGTCACCTCCCCGGCGCGCAGATCCGCGATCTGGTCGACCAGTTCGAGCAGTTCACGGTCGTGGGAGACCACGACCATGACACCCGGCCAGGACTCCACGGCCGCGTACAGCCGTCTGCGCGCGTACAGGTCGAGGTTGTTCGTCGGCTCGTCCAGGAGCAGCACGTCCGGCCGGCGCAGCAGCAGCGCGGCCAGCCGCAGCAGCACCGACTCGCCGCCGGACACCTCGCCGACGGTGCGGTCCAGGCCGATGTGGCCGAGCCCCAGTTCGCCGAGGGTGGCGAGGGCGCGCTCCTCCACGTCCCAGTCGTCGCCGACCGTCTCGAAGTGCTCCTCGGCCACGTCGCCCGCCTCGATGGCGTGCAGTGCGGCCCGCCGCTCGGCGATGCCGAGCGCCTCGTCGACGCGCAGCCGCGTGTCGAGCGTGACGTTCTGCGGGAGGTGCCCGACCTCGCCCGCGACGCGTACGGCGCCGTCGGCCGGGGCCAGTTCGCCGGCGATCAGTTTCAACAGGGTCGACTTGCCCGACCCGTTGACGCCGACGAGCCCGGTCCTGCCCGGGCCGAAGGCGACGTCGAGCCCCTCGAAGACGGACGTGCCGTCCGGCCAGGAGAAGGACAGGGAGGTACAGGTGAGGGAAGGGGACATACGGGGCCTCCGCGATTGCGTGGTGCGGTCAGGGGCAAACGCGTATCGAGACACCGGCGACCCGGGAGGCGGGACCCGAGGAGAGAAGGAGGGCACGAAGAAGGCCCTGCTCCGTCGGGACGGCTCGAACACCGAGGTCGCACGCTGCGCACACACCTCTCGGGTGTGACGCGGTGTCTCAGGACCTCAGAGGAGCAACGTCCTTCTCCGATCGACGACAACAGAACCGCCATACACCGTACGAGCGGGGTTCGGGGCTGTCAACGAATTAACGTGAGCCCCGACCTCGCCGCACCAAGGAGACCTCGTGCCCCACGGTTCGCTCCCCCTCCCGGCCAAGCTCTGCCTGCTGGCCTGGGACACCCCCGGCGGCGAGGCCATGGCCGCCGCGCACGTGGTGCGGGCCGGCGCCCTCACCGAACTGGCCCTGCGCGGCCTGCTCACCGACGACGACGGCATCGCCACGCCCGTGGACATGGACTCCCTCGCCGCGGACGCCGTGCTCGACGGCCTCCTGGAACTGGTCCGCGAGTCCCGGCCGCACCGCTGGCGGAACTGGGTGACGCTGCACGCGCGCGTGACGTTCGAAGCGGCCCGCGAGCAACTGACCGCCGAAGGGTGTCTGCGGGCGGAGAAGAAGCGGGTCCTCGGGGTGTTCCCGAGCGTGGAGCACGTACTGGACGACACGGCCCGCGTGGAGGCCCTGCGGGAGGAGGCGCGGCGGATCCTGCGGGAGCGCCTGCCCGAGGTCTCCGGCCGGCAGGCCGCGTTCGCCGCCCTCGCGGCCGCCGCGAACCCGCCCGCGCTGTTCCCGGACGGCGACCGCGCACACCACGACGCCCGCGTCGAGGAGCTGATCACGCTCAGCGGCGTACGGGGCGTGCTCGGCGAGCTGTGCGCCGCCCTGTCGACGCCGGGCCGGGCGCTCACGTAGAGGTCGGATTCCTGCCAGCCGCCGCCGCGGGGCGGCTGGTTGGGTGAGGGGCATGACGACGAACCCGCACCCCCTGCGCGACCGCGCCCTCGCCTTCCACGCCCTGCACGTCCCCGGCGACCCGCTCGTCCTGGCCAACGCCTGGGACGCGATGAGCGCGCGCGTCGTCGCCGACGCGGGCGCCGCGGCCGTCGCCACGACCAGCGCGGGACTCGCCTGGGCGCTCGGCGCGGCCGACGGCGACCGACTGGACCGGGACACGGCGCTCGCCGCCGTCGCGCGCGTGGCCGCCGCGGTCGGCGTGCCCGTCAGCGCCGACATCGAGAGCGGTTACGCGAAGGACGCGGCGGGGGTCGCCGACACGATCCGCGCGGTGATCGCGGCCGGCGCGGTGGGCGTCAACATCGAGGACGCGCTGTACGAGCCCGCGGCCGGCCCCCTGCGGCCGGTCGCCGAGCAGGCCGAGCGGATCGCGGCCGCCCGGGAGGCCGCCGACGCGGAAGGCGTGCCGCTGTTCGTCAACGCCCGGATCGACACGTTCCTGCGGGACGGCGGGGGAGTGGACCGCACCCTGGAGCGGGCCGCCGCCTTCCTCGCCGCGGGCGCCGACGGAGTCTTCGTCCCCGGGGCCGTCGACCCGGACACGATCGCACTCCTCGCCACGTCGATCGACGCCCCGCTGAACGTCCTTGCGGGCCCGGGCGCCCCACCGGTCACCGAACTGGCCGCGCTGGGCGTCGCGCGGGTGAGCGTCGGCTCCGAGGTGGCGCAGGCGGCGTACGCCGTGGCCCGAGCGGCGGCGAGGGAACTGCTGGAGAAGGGAACGTACGACTCCCTGGCGGGCGGCCTGGACTACACGGCCCTCAACGAGCTGGCGACGCCCTGACCACCCCTGGGGCGCGGGGAACTGCGCGACAAGCCACAACTCAGCCGCAGCCGACCGACGACGCACCGCGTCTTCAGCAGGCGTCCCGCATCAACTCGGCCAGGTCGTGGTCCAGATCGAGGTGCAGATGCTCCAGCCCGGCCGGCACCAGCTCCCCCGTCGCGTCGAGGAACGCCCGCACCTCCTCCGACCGCACGTGCACCACGGCCGTCCCCTCGGGCGCGTGGAACTCCAGGACGGTCCGCTCGTACCCGTACGGCCGCACCCGCACGTCCCCGTGCCCCTCCGGCCCCTCCAGGCCGGCCGCGAGCAGTTCCCGCGAGAAGGTCCAGCAGACCTCCACGCCCTCCAGCGTGGCGGGGGCGGGGAAGGTCATGCGCACCGCGAACGGATCGGTGCGGTCGTAGTGAAGAGTCGCCGGGATGCTCGGCATACGCGGTGCGGCGGCGACGAGGCGGGCCTCGACGGGCTGCTCGATGACGGTGGACAACGCCTGCTCCCTTGTGACGGCTGAACGAGCTGGACGAGCTTGCGGGCTACTGAGCCGGGCACTGCTAGAGACGCCGGAATCGGTGAATCCGTGCACACGAGTTTCGAGTGACCTCCGTCACCGCGTTCATTCACAGAAGTGACGTGATCCACCGCGGGTGCTCCGGAGGGCAGTTGGGACCTGAGGGGACGCGGTGGGCATCTGGACGGCGCCGGTGCCGTGGACTAGCTTCGCCCGCCATGAGGCGATCGGTGATCACGCGACGGATGAGACGCACGTTCCGCACGGTGGCCGCGGGGGCGGTGTGTTCGGTGGCGCTGGCCGCCCTGACCGCCGTACCGGCCCAGGCGGGGGAGCGAGGGCGGCCGGCACCGCACTGGGAGCTGAAGGACACCCAGGCGCCCGAGGTGCGCTTCCGCGGTCTGTCGGCCGTCGGCAGGGACACCGCGTGGGTGGCGGGAACCCAGGGCACGGTGCTGCGGACCACCGACGGCGGGGCGAGCTGGCGGAACGTCTCGCCGCCCGGCGCGTCGGACCTGCAGTTCCGCGACATCGAGGCCTTCGACGCGCGCCGGGCGGTGGTGCTGGCGATCGGCGAGGGCGAGGCGTCCCGCGTCTATCGCACCGACGACGGCGGAGCGACCTGGACGGAGTCCTTCCGCAACACCGACGCGAAGGCCTTCTACGACTGCATGACCTTCTTCGACCGCCGCCACGGCCTCGCGATGAGCGACCCGGTGGACGGCAGGTTCCGCATCCTGTCGACCGGTGACGGCGGCCGCTCCTGGAAGGAGCTGCCGAGCGCGGGCATGCCGGCCGCCCTGGACGGCGAGGCGGGCTTCGCGGCGAGCGGACAGTGCCTGGTCGCCTCGGGGCCGTCGGACGTCTGGCTGGCCACCGGAGGCGGCGCACGCGCACGCGTGCTGCACTCCGCGGACCGCGGGCTGACCTGGACGGCCGCCGACACGCCGATCCCGGCGGACGACCCGGCCAAGGGCGTCTTCGCCCTCGCCTTCCGCGACCGCGCCAACGGTCTCGCCGTCGGCGGCGACTACCGCCCCGACCAGGCCTCCCCCCAGGCCGCCGCGGTCACCGACGACGGCGGCCGCACCTGGCGGCCCGCCGCGGCACCGCCGCCCGCCTACCGCTCCGGCGCCGCGTGGCTGCCGCACAGCCGCGCCGCCGCCCTCGCGGTGGGCCCCACCGGCACCGACCTCACCACGGACGGCGGCCGGACCTGGCGGACGGTCGACACGGGCTCGTACGACACCGTGGACTGCGCCGCGGACCTCGGCTGCTGGGCCGCGGGGGAGAAGGGACGGGTGGCTCGCCTGGAACGGTGACGCATGGGCCCGAATGCGGGTACCCGGTCGCCGACGGCGCCGGCCGTCGACCGCGAAAGGAGTGAGCGACCATGCCCGCAGGTTCCAGCTCGAAGCGGGAGCGCCAGTACGAGCACATCAAGAAGAGCGCGCAGGACCGGGGAGAGAGCACCAAGCGCGCCGAGGAGATCGCGGCGCGGACGGTCAACAAGGAACGCGCGCGGTCGGGCGAGTCGAAGACGGCGAGCCGCAGCTCGAAGCAGGACATGTCGTCGAGCAAGCGCGGCGGCCAGCGGTCGGGCAACCGGACCGGCCCCCAGGGCCCGACCCGCGACCAGCTGTACAACGAGGCCAAGCAGCGCGGCATCGAAGGCCGTTCGCACATGAACAAGGACCAGCTGCAGCGCGCGCTGGACTCCAAGAAGAGCTGACCCGCCCGGCCCGGGCCGGCTCGCCGGGACCCGTACGCTCGTCCCCATCATGACGACCGTACGCGTTCCCGCGGGCTGGCCCGCGACCGAGGAAGAGGCCCGGGCCGTGCAGGACGAACTGCGCGCCCGGGTCGTGCTGGACACCCCCGGCCCGCCGCCCGGCAGCGGGCACGTCACGGGCGTCGACGTGGCCTACGACGACGAGCGGGACGTCGTGGCCGCCGCGGCCGTCGTGCTGGACGCCGCGACACTGCGGGTCGTCGCGGAGGCCACCGCGATCGGCCGCATCTCCTTCCCGTACGTCCCCGGACTCCTCGCCTTCCGGGAGATACCGACCGTCCTCGCCGCCCTCGCCGCCCTGCCGTGTCCGCCCGGCCTGGTCGTCTGCGACGGCTACGGCCTCGCCCACCCCCGGCGCTTCGGCCTCGCCAGCCACCTGGGCGTCCTGACGGACCTGCCGACGATCGGCGTAGCGAAGAACCCCTTCACCTTCCGTCACGAGGACCCGCCCGCCCCGCGCGGCAGCACCTCCCCGCTCCTCGCGGACACCGAGACCGGGCCCGAGGAGGTCGGCCGCGCCCTGCGCACCCGCGAATCCGTCAAGCCGGTGTTCGTCTCGGTCGGCCACCGCACGACCCTCGACAACGCCTGCGCCCACGTCCTCGCCCTGACCCCCGCCTACCGCCTCCCGGAAACGACCCGCACAGCGGACACCCTGTGCCGCCGGGCACTGCGGGAGGCGATCTCGCCGCGGAAGCCGGTCGCCGACCTCGCGGCCGCGGATCCCGCCCGCTCCTGGGGCCGGTCCCTGTTCGAGCGGCAGGCCGCCCCGGTGACCTGGGCGGGGCGGGTGCTGGAGGCGGCGGCCGGCCGTTCCGACCGGACGCCCGAGGTCGCCGCCGCCCTGGAGCTCGCGCGCGACTTCGCGCGATGGAACCAGGGACGTGAACTCTTCGCCCTGGTGCGCGGGAGCGGCACGGCGGACGAGGCGGGGCTCACGGAGGAGCGGCGCATCGTGCTGCGCCTGGCCGAACTGGTCGGCAAGGTCGCGCACAACACGGCGGGACCGCCGCCCTACTTCGACCACCACGCCGGCTGGCAGATCGGCCCGCTCGCCCGGCGCCTCGCCGAGCTCACCCAGGACCCGGCCGTACGGGACCGGATCGAGGAAGCCCTGGGAGAGCGGCCGCCGGCCGGCGCCTGAGGACGCGGACCGGCAGCCGCCATGGGCGTGTGAGTACCCGTACTGAGTACCTGTACGGATGTGGGCGGGTGGGCGCGGTCGGCAGGGTGGGGCCCATGACGACGCATCGCGCCCGCGCCCCCAAGCCCCTCGCCGATCCGAACCGGCCCGTCGAGCGGGCCGTGACGGCCGCTCTGGTTCTCGCCGTGCTGGCCGGGCTCGGCTGGATCGGCGGGATGATCTACACGGTGGCCGGCTGGTCGCTGTAGGGCCCGGACGGGCCCTACCCGGTCACCGGCTCGCCGCCACCCGGAAGGTGATGCCCGCGCGGCGCAGGCGGTCGGTCAGGGCGTCGCCCATCGCGACCGCCGTGGTGACCTGACCGGACGTCGGCGGCAGGTCGTCCAAGGCCAGGGACAGGGCCGACTCGGCGAACATCTTGGCCGTCTCGTCGTAGCCGGGATCGCCGCCCGCGACCTCCGTGAAGACGCGCCGGCCGCCGCCCTCGCCGACGAAGCGGACCGTGAACCAGCTCTTGGCGCGCTTCTCGGGGTCCGGTCCGTCGCCGGGCTTGAGCCGGTCCGACAGCCAGCGCCTTGCGGGCGGCAGTTGGGCGGCCGCGACCAGCGCGCCCATCGCCGCCGCCCCGCCCACCGCGACGGGCAGGTGCCGTACCGCCGCGTAGTGCCGGTAGCGGAAGTCCGGGCCGTAGCGCTCCAGCGCCTTCGCGGACCGGTGCACGATCTGCGGGTCGATGGTCGGCAGCGGCAGCGCCCAGGCGCCGACCTCCTTGGCGAACCGCGGCGCACCGGTCGGCGCGGCGGCCCGCCGGCCCACCAGGCGCGGCTCGTGGCGGCGCCGGTCCCGCTCGGCGGCCAGCATCGGCCGCAGCCGGGAGAACTGGTTGAGCGCCGAGGCGAACGTACCGCCCGAGAAGGTGGCGTCGGCGGTGACGAACCCGTCCACCCTCAGCGGCACCCCCTCGGGCAGCTGTTGCACCGTGAAGTACGCGCCCAGGTCGTGCGGGATCGAGTCGAACCCGCACGCGTGCACCAGCCGCGCGCCCGTCTCCCGCGCGCGTGCGTCGTGCCGCACATAGGTCAGGTCCACGAACTCCGGCTCGCCGGTGAGGTCGAGGTAGTCGGCCCCCGTGTCGGCGCAGGCGGCGACGAGGTCCTCGCCGTAGGTCACGTACGGCCCTACGGTCGTGGCCACCACGCGCGCGTGCTCGGCGAGTTCGCGCAGGCCGGCCGGTTCGGACACGTCGGCCGTCAGCACGCCGGCCTTCTCGCCGCCCGGCAGCCGCTCGCGCAGCTCCTGCAGCTTGCGCTCGCTGCGGCCGGCGATCGCCCAGCGCAGCCCCTCGGGCGCGTGCGCGGCGAGGTAGTGCGCGGTGAGCGTCCCGACGAAACCCGTGGCTCCGAAAAGCATGATGTCGTACGGACGGTCCGTCCTGTTCAGCCTGCTCATGACACCTCTTGTCCGCTGCGCGCGCCGTTGTCGGTCGCCGAGGCTAGCTTGAGGTGTGCCGGGACCCGGCGCCGGGTGGCGCGCACTCACCATAATTGGCTAAGCGCTTGCTCGTCCGGGTCTTGTGTTCATCGGGACAGGTTCATAGCATCACTGGTGTTACATCAGTTGTGTCATACCCATGGATCAGTCTGGGGGCCGGATGGCGACGACGCCAGGGCAGGGGCCGCTCACCGGCGTGCGCGTGGTCGAGCTGGCCGGGATCGGGCCCGGCCCCTTCGCCGCCATGCTCCTGGCCGACCTCGGCGCCGACGTCGTCCGCGTGGACCGCCCCGGCGGCGCCGGCCTCGCGATCGACCCCGCCTTCGACGTGACCAACCGCAACAAGCGCTCGGTCGTCGTCGACCTCAAGGCCGCCGACGGCCCCGCACGCGTCCTCGACCTGGCCGCCCGCGCCGACATCCTGATCGAGGGCTACCGCCCCGGCGTCGCCGAGCGCCTCGGCGTCGGCCCCGCGGACTGCCACGCCCGCAACCCCGCGCTCGTCTACGGCCGTATGACCGGCTGGGGCCAGGGCGGCCCCCTCGCCCAGCGCGCCGGCCACGACATCGCCTACATCGCCCTCACCGGCACGCTCGGCATGATCGGCGAACCGGACCGGCCGCCGGCCGTCCCCGCCAACCTCCTCGGCGACTACGCGGGCGGCTCGCTCTACCTCGTCGTCGGCGTCCTCGCCGCCCTGCACCACGCGCGCGCGACCGGCACCGGCCAGGTCGTCGACGCCGCCATCGTCGACGGCACCTCCCACCTCTCCGCGATGATCCACGGCATGCTCGCCGCCGGCGGCTGGCAGGACCGGCGCGGTGCCAACCTCCTGGACGGCGGCTGCCCGTACTACGGCACCTACGCCACGTCCGACGGCCGGTACATGGCGGTCGGCCCCCTGGAGCCGCAGTTCTACGACGAGTTCGTCACCCTCCTGGGCCTGCCGGAGCACGCCGACGCCCGCAAGGACTGGACCCGCTGGGGCGAGCTGCGCGAGGCGGTCGCCGCCCGCTTCGCCTCCCGTACCAGGGACGAGTGGACGGCCGTCTTCGACGGCTCCGACGCGTGCGTGGCCCCCGTGCTCTCCCTGACCGAGGCCCCCGGCCACCCGCACCTCGCCGCCCGCGGCACCTTCACCGACCACGGCGGCATCACCCAGCCCGCCCCCGCACCCCGTTTCTCCGCGACCCCCACCACCGTGCGCACGGGCCCCGCCCGGCCGGGCGCCGACACCGCGGGCGTGGCACGCGACTGGGACGTACCCGACCTCCTGAAGGGCCTCGAATGAAGCGGCAGATCTTCGCCCCCGAGCACGACGCGTTCCGGGAGACCGTGCGCGCCTTCCTGGCCAGGGAGGTGCTGCCGTACTACGAGCAGTGGGAGAAGGACGGCGTCGTCTCCCGCGACGCCTGGCGCGCGGCCGGCAAACAGGGCCTGCTCGGCCTCGCCGTGCCCGAGGAGTACGGCGGCGGGGGCACCGACGACTTCCGCTACAGCGCCGTACTGGCGGAGGAGTTCACGCGCGCGGGCGCGCCCGGCCTCGCCCTCGGCCTGCACAACGACATCATCGGCCCCTACCTCACCTCGCTGGCCACCGACGAGCAGAAGCGGCGCTGGCTGCCCGGCTTCTGCGACGGCTCGATCATCACCGCCATCGCCATGACCGAACCCGGCGCGGGCTCCGACCTGCAGGGCATCCGCACCCACGCCGAGGACCGCGGCGACCACTGGGTGCTCAACGGCTCCAAGACGTTCATCTCCAACGGCATCCTCGCCGACCTGGTGATCGTCGTCGCGCGGACGACGCCCGAGGGCGGTGCGCACGGGCTGTCGCTGCTCGTCGTGGAGCGGGGCGCGGAGGGCTTCGAGCGCGGCCGCAACCTCGACAAGATCGGGCAGAAGGCGCAGGACACGGCCGAGCTGTTCTTCCACGACGTGCGCGTGCCCAAGGAGAACCTCCTCGGCGAGCTCAACGGCGCCTTCGTCCACCTGATGACCAACCTCGCGCAGGAGCGCCTGAGCATCGCCGTCTCCGCCATCGCCGCCGCCGAGCACCTGCTGGAGATCACCACCGCGTACGTCAGGGAACGCGAGGCGTTCGGCCGGCCGCTCGCCACCAAGCAGCACATCCGCTTCGAGGTGGCCGAGATGGCCACCGAGTGCGCGGTCACCCGCACCTTCCTCGACCGCTGCACAGAAGAGCACGCGAACGGCGCGCTCGACGCCGTGCACGCCTCGATGGCCAAGTGGTGGGCGACCGAACTGCAGAAGCGGGTCACCGACCGCTGCCTCCAACTGCACGGGGGTTACGGCTACATGAGCGAATATCCCGTCGCCAGGGCCTTCGTCGACGGCCGCATCCAGACCATCTACGGCGGTACGACCGAGATCATGAAGGAGATCATCGGCCGTTCCCTGCTCGGCTGACGCCCTTCCGCCCGGCCCGACCCTCACCCTCGAAAGGCTTCCCAGTGAGCACCGAAGCGTACGTGTACGACGCGATCCGCACCCCGCGCGGCCGCGGCAAGGCGAACGGCGCCCTGCACGGCACCAAGCCCGTCGACCTGGTCGTGGGCCTCATCCACGAACTCCGCCGCCGCTTCCCGGGCCTCGACCCGGCCGCGATCGACGACATCGTGCTCGGCGTCGTCGGACCCGTGGGCGACCAGGGCTCCGACATCGCCCGCATCGCCGCCATCGCCGCGGGCCTGCCCGACACGGTCGCCGGCGTGCAGGAGAACCGCTTCTGCGCCTCGGGCCTGGAAGCCGTCAACATGGCCGCCGCCAAGGTCCGTTCCGGCTTCGAGGACCTCGTCCTCGCGGGCGGCGTCGAGTCCATGTCCCGGGTGCCCATGGCCTCCGACGGCGGCGCCTGGTTCAACGACCCGATGACCAACCTCGCCACGAACTTCGTGCCGCAGGGCATCGGCGCCGACCTGATCGCCACCATCGAGGGCTTCTCCCGCCGGGACGTCGACGAGTACGCCGCCCTGTCGCAGGAGCGCGCGGCCACCGCCTGGAAGGAGGGCCGCTTCGACCGCTCCGTCGTGCCGGTGAAGGACCGCAGCGGCCTGACCGTCCTCGACCACGACGAGCACCCGCGCCCCGGCACCACGGCCGACTCCCTGGCCAAGCTCAAGCCCTCGTTCGCCGACATCGGCGAGCTGGGCGGCTTCGACGCCGTCGCCCTGCAGAAGTACCACTGGGTCGAGAAGATCGACCACGTCCACCACGCCGGCAACTCCTCCGGCATCGTCGACGGCTCCGCGCTCGTCGCGATCGGCACGAAGGAGATCGGCGAGCGCTACGGCCTCACCCCCCGCGCACGGATCGTCTCCGCCGCCGTCTCGGGCTCCGAACCCACCATCATGCTCACCGGCCCCGCCCCCGCCACCCGCAAGGCCCTCGCCAAGGCCGGCCTGACCATCGACGACATCGACCTCGTCGAGATCAACGAGGCCTTCGCGGCGGTCGTCCTGCGCTTCGTGAAGGACATGGGCCTGTCCCTGGACAAGGTCAACGTCAACGGCGGAGCCATCGCCCTGGGCCACCCCCTCGGCGCGACCGGCGCGATGATCCTGGGCACGCTCGTCGACGAACTGGAGCGCCAGGACAAGCGGTACGGCCTCGCGACCCTCTGCGTCGGCGGCGGCATGGGCATCGCCACCATCGTCGAGCGCGTCTGAACACCCAGCGGCCACACGAGACTTCAACGGAGACCCCCTCATGACCGAGAGCACCACCATCCGCTGGGAACAGGACCGCACCGGCGTCGTCACCCTCGTCCTCGACGACCCGAACCAGTCCGCGAACACCATGAACCAGGCGTTCCGCGACTCCCTGGCCGTGATCATCGACCGCCTGGAGGCCGAGAAGGACTCCATCCGCGGCGTCATCGTCACCTCCGCCAAGAAGACCTTCTTCGCCGGCGGCGACCTGCGCGACCTCATCCGGGTCACCCCCGAGACCGCGCAGGACCTCTTCGACGGCGGCATGGCCATCAAGCGCAACCTGCGCCGCCTCGAGACCCTCGGCAAGCCGGTCGTCGCCGCGATCAACGGCGCCGCCCTCGGCGGCGGTTACGAGATCGCGCTCGCCTGCCACCACCGCGTCGCCCTCGACGCCCCCGGCTCCAAGATCGGTTGCCCCGAGGTCACCCTCGGTCTGCTCCCCGGAGGCGGCGGCGTCGTCCGCACCGTCCGCATGCTCGGCATCGCCGACGCCCTGCTCAAGGTCCTGCTCCAGGGCACCCAGTACAACCCGCAGCGTGCGTTGCAGAACGGCCTCGTCGACGACGTGGCCGCCACCCCGGACGAACTGCTCGCCAAGGCACGCGCGTTCATCGACGCACACCCCGAGTCGCAGCAGCCCTGGGACCGGCCCGGCTACCGCATCCCGGGCGGCACCCCCGCCCACCCCAAGTTCGCGGCCAACCTGCCCGCCTTCCCGGCCAACCTGCGCAAGCAGACGAACGGCGCCCCCTACCCGGCCCCGCGCAACATCCTCGCCGCGGCCGTCGAGGGCTCCCAGGTCGACTTCGAGACCGCCCAGGTCATCGAGGCCCGGTACTTCGTGGAGCTGGCCGCCGGCCAGACCTCCAAGAACATGATCCAGGCGTTCTTCTTCGACCTCCAGGCCGTCAACTCCGGCGCCAACCGGCCCAAGGGCATCGAACACCGCAAGGTCCGCAAGGTCGCCGTCCTCGGCGCCGGGATGATGGGCGCGGGCATCGCCTACTCCTGCGCCCGCGCCGGCATCGACGTCGTCCTGAAGGACGTCTCCCTGGAGGCGGCCGTCAAGGGCAAGGGCTACTCCGAGCAGCTGTGCGCCAAGGCCGTCTCCCGGGGCCGTACCACCCAGGAGAAGGCGGACGCGCTGCTCGCCCGCATCACGCCGGCCGCCGACCCGCAGGACGTGGCCGGCTGCGACGCGGTGATCGAGGCCGTCTTCGAGAACCCCGAGCTCAAGCACAAGGTCTTCCAGGAGATACAGCACATCGTCGAGCCGGACGCGCTGCTGTGCTCCAACACCTCGACCCTGCCGATCACCGCGCTCGCCGAGGGCGTGGAGCGCCAGAGCGACTTCATCGGCCTGCACTTCTTCTCTCCGGTCGACAAGATGCCGCTGGTCGAGATCATCAAGGGCGAGCGGACCGGCGACGAGGCCCTCGCACGCGCCTTCGACCTGGTCCGGCAGATCAACAAGACCCCGATCGTCGTCAACGACTCCCGCGGCTTCTTCACCTCCCGGGTGATCGGCCACTTCATCAACGAGGGCGTCGCCATGGTCGGCGAGGGCATCGAGCCCGCGTCCGTCGAGCAGGCGGCCGCCCAGGCGGGTTATCCGGCCAAGGTGCTCTCCCTGATGGACGAGCTGACCCTCACCCTGCCGCGCAAGATCCGCAACGAGTCCCGGCGGGCCGTCGAGGAGGCCGGCGGCACCTGGGCGACGCACCCCGCGGAGGCCGTCATCGACCGCATGGTCGACGAGTTCGACCGCCCCGGCCGCAGCGGGGGAGCGGGCTTCTACGACTACGACGAGACCGGCAAGCGGGCCGGTCTGTGGCCCGGACTGCGCGAGCACTTCACCGAGCCGGGCCACGAGATCCCGTTCGCGGACATGCAGGAGCGCATGCTCTTCTCCGAGGCCCTCGACACCGTCCGCCTGCTGGAGGAGGGCGTCCTGACATCGGTCGCCGACGCCAACATCGGGTCGATCCTCGGCATCGGCTTCCCCGGCTGGACGGGCGGCGTGCTGCAGTACATCAACGGCTACGACGGCGGACTGCCCGGATTCGTGGCCCGCGCCCGTGAGCTGGCCGAGCGCTACGGCGAGCGGTTCGAGCCGCCCGCGCTGCTGGTGCGCAAGGCCGAGCAGGGGGAGCGGTTCGCGGACGCGTAGCGCACCCGGGCGGCGGCGCCGGTACCCCCCGGCGCCGCTGCCCGGTTTCTTTCGGTCGGGAACCGGACCCGCTTGCCCTCGGAGGGCGGGACACCCACGCTGACCCGCGAGACGTCAGCCCGGTCCCGTCCCCGGAGGAGCCCCCATGGGATACCGTCCCGCCCTCGCCGTCCTGGACATCCTGCGCGACGAGGGCGTGGACCGCGTCTTCGGCAACCCCGGCACCACCGAACTCCCCTTCCTGGCCGCCCTGTCGGACACACCCGGCGCCCCCGAGTACGTGTTCGGCGTCCACGAGGGCTCCGTCGTCGCCATGGCCGACGGCTACGCCCGCGGCACCGGCCGCCCGGCCTTCGTCAGCCTGCACATCGCCGCCGGCCTCGCCAACGGCCTCATCGGCCTGCTCAACGCCCGCCGCTCCCGCACCCCGCTGGTGGTGACGGCCGGTCAGCAGGACCGCCGCCACCTCCAGCAGGACCCGATGCTCTCCGGCGACCTCATGGGCATCGCCGGCCCCGCGGTGAAGGCGGCGTACGACGTCCAGCACGCCCACGACCTGCCGCTCGCCCTGCGCCGCGCCTTCGCCCTGGCCGTACGCCCGCCCGCCGGGCCGGTGTTCCTTTCCGTGCCCACGGACCTGCTCACCGAGGACACCGAGGTCGAGGTCCCCACCCGGACTCCCGTTCCGCCCGCGGGACCCGCCGCGGGCCTCGAACACGCCGCGTCCCTGCTGGGCGCCGCCGCCCGCCCGGCGATCGTCGCCGGGGACGGCGTGGGCCGCGAGGGCGCCCTGGCCGCGCTGGTGCGCACGGCGGAGGCCTGCGGGGCGGTCGTCCACCACCAGCCCATGGCGGACTGCCTGGACTTCCCCACGACGCACCCCCTGTACGCCGGGATGCTGCCGCCCCGTCACGACGCCGTCCGCGCCGCCCTGGCCGCGTACGACACCGTCCTGATCGTCGGAGCCCACGCCTTCACCCCGCACGCCTACACGCCCGGTCCGCCGCTGCCGCCCGGCCTGCAGGTCGTCCAGCTGGACTCCGACCCCGACGAGATCGGCCGCAACTTCCCCGCGGCGATCGGCCTGGTGGGGGCGCTCGCCCCCTCCCTGGACCGGCTCTCGGAACTGCTGCGGGACCACGTCCCGGCCCACACCGCCAAGTCCCGCACGCTGCACGCAGGCGAACGCCACACCGCCGAGCGCGACCGCGACGAATCCACCGCCCGCGCCGCCCACTCCACGGCCCCGCTCGCCCCCTGGGCCGCCGCCCACGCCGTCGCCCGCGGCCTGCCCCCGGACGCCGTGGTCGTCGAAGAGGCCATCACCGTCGGCCTGTTGCTCCGCCGTCTCGTCCGCCTCGACCGCCCCGGCAGCTACACCCACACCGTCGGCGGCGGCCTCGGCTGGGGCATCGGCGCCGCCGTCGGCCGCGCCCTCGCCGAACCCGGCCGCCCGGTGGTCGCCGTCCTCGGCGACGGCTCCACGCTGTTCGGCCTGCAGGGCCTGTGGAGCGCCGCCCGGCAGCGCACCCCCGTGCTGTTCGTGGTGATGGGCAACGGCGCCTACCGGACCGTGCAGGAGACCTACCAGGCGATGGGCGGCCAGGGGGTCTGCCCCGGCACGGACCTGGGCGAGCTGGACTTCACGCAGGCGGCACGGTTCTTCGGGGTGGACGCGGTACGAGCCGAGAGCGCCGAGCACCTGCGTGAACTGGTCGCGGGGGCGGGGCGGCTGACCGGGCCGCTGCTGATCGACGTACCCGTGCGGTCCTGAACGGGGCCGGGCCGGCCCGGGCGGGGGCCGGTCGGCCCATGGCAGCGCACCGGGACCGCGTCCACGCTGACGGCACATCAACTGACAGCCGCCCGGAGGGCCGTCATGCCACATCAGCGCACCGTCCCCAGAAGACTGCTCGTCCTGTCGTCCGCCTGCCTCCTGACCGGCGCGGCCGCCCTCGTCCTCGCCCCGGCGGCCAGCGCCGAACCCGCCACCTCCGTCGCCTACCCGTCCGGTGCGAGCGCGACCCGCTACTCCGGACTCGCCTTCGACACCTGTACGGCACCGCCGCTCTCGTCCGTGCAGGCCTGGAACGCCTCGCCGTACGGTGCCCTCGGCGTCTACGTCTCCGGCGTCAACCGCACCTGCGCCCAGCCGCAGTTGACCTCCTCCTGGGTGGCCTCCGTGTCGCAGCTGAAATGGCGTCTGCTGCCCATCCACAAGGGCCTGCAGCCGCCCTGCGGAGCGCGTCCGACCGACGACAAGATCAGCACGACGCCGGCCACCGCCCGCTCGCAGGGCACCGCGGCCGCCACCGAGGCGGTCACGGCGGCGAAAGCACTGGGCATGCGGCCGGGCAGCGCCCTTTACAACGACATCGAGAACTACAGCCAGACGGACACCACGTGCCGCACGGCCGTGCTGACCTACCTCTCCGCCTGGACCAAGGAACTGCACCGCGTCGGCTGGGTGTCCGGCGTCTACATGAACCTCAACCTCGGCGCGGGGCAACTCGCCGCCGCGTACACGTCCACCAGCTACGCGCGCCCGGACGCCCTGTGGATCGCGCGCTACGACGGGGTCGACTCCCTCAAGGGCTGGACCGGCGTCACCGACTCCAAGTGGGCCGTCCACCAGCGCGCCAAGCAGTTCCGCGGCGGCCACGACGAGACCTACGGCGGCGTCACCCTCAACATCGACACCGACCGCCTCGACGCTCCCGTCGCCACGGTCGCCCACCCCTACAAGGTGACCAGCACGACCGCGCTCAACGCCCGCACCGGTCCCTCGACGAGCTACCCCGTCGCCGCGACCTACGCGCCCGGCACCACCCTCGACGTCGTCTGCCAGGCCCCCGGCGCCAAGGTCGCCACCACGTCCGTGTGGGACAAGCTCACCAACGGCGCCTACGTCTCCGACCACTACGTCAGCACCCCGTCAGGCACCGGCTATAGCTCCCCGCTGCCCCGCTGCACCTACCCGTACCAGGTCACCGCCACGAACGGCCTGACCGAACGCAGCGGCCCCGGCTCCGGCTACAGTGCCGTCGGCACCTCACCGAACGGCGCGCTCGCCTGGGTCACCTGCCAGCGCACCGGCACGACGGTCGGCACGACGAAGATCTGGGACCGTCTCGACAACGGCCACTACGTCTCCGACCACTACGTGGCGACCCCCAGCACCACGACGTACAGCAAACCGATCCCGCGCTGCTGACGCCCGGGTGTCAGGCGGGGCGGCCCTCCTCGGGGGCCGCCAGCCACTGGTGCACCTCTTCCTTCAGCGACCGCTGGAAGGTGGTCAGCAGCGCCTGCACCACGATGGGCTGCATGTGCGCGGACAGGGACTTCACGTCCTCCTCGGCCCGCTCGGACACCTCGCTGCGAAACAGCCGGGACAGCTCACGGGCCGCCGCCCGGGAGTGCTCGATCATCACCTCGCGCGCCGCGAGGATCGCCTCCTGCGACAGCGGCACGTCGAGCAGCTGCACGGCCAGCCGGAGCAGCCCCGAGTCCACCCGGAAGGCGTCCCCCTCGCGCCGCACCATGCCCATCGCGGTCAGCCGCTCGACGTCCTCCTCGCTCAGCGCCCGCCCCGCCCGGCGCCGCAGCTCCTCGGGGGTCACCGTCTCCACGCTGTCCGGCGCCCAGGAGGCCACGACGGCCCGGTGGATCGCCAGGTCGTGGTGGCTCAGGTCCGCCGGCAGCTGCTCCATGTAGCGCTCGATCGCCGCCAGCGTCATGCCCTGGTGCTGCAGTTCCTCGATCAGGTTGAGCCGGGCCAGGTGCCCGGGGCCGTAGTGGCCGACGCGGCGCGGACCGATCACCGGCGGGGGGATGAGCCCTTTGGTGCCGTAGAACCGGACCGTGCGGACCGTGATGCCGGCCCGCGCGGCCAGCTCGTCGATCGTGAGCGTCGGCTCCCCTGTGGCGCTGTCGGTGTCGGTCGTCATGTGCAGCAGTATCGCTGTCACACCAGTACTGCGAAACCTCGGCAGCCGCGCGCTCCGGACCGGCCGGACAGCACCTCCGTGTGATCCACGCCATCGCATGCGCCCCGGCGCCCGGGGGAAGGCGCCGCGTTGGCCGGCGTCCCGACCGAGCGCGCCGGCCCGTACGTCCGCACCAGCCGAGCGCGACCCGCTCGGGCGAACCAGAGAGTGGATCGATCCGTGAGCAAGGACGCCGTGACCACGGCAACGGCCGCACCCCGCACCGACGCGGCCCCGTTGGATGGGGCAGGGGGTTCGTGGTGGCGCTGTCGCGTCGCTGGCCGGAACCCGAGGCGGCGTACCGCGCCTGGCACCGGAACCGCGCGGCGAACGACTTCGGGCTGGGTGCCGTCCAGTGCGTCCAGGTCGAGCCGTATGTCTGGGTGGCCAACATGATCGGCCAGCGCGGGATCAGAACCGGCAGCAAGGGGGTCCCCGTGCGCTACGAGGCGATCGACCTGGCCCTCGGCGGAGTGGCCGACAAGGCCCTGGAGCTGGGCGCCTCGGTCCACATGCCCCGGATAGGGTGCGGTCTGGCAGGTGGCACCTGGTCCCGTGTCTAGCCGCTGATCCTGCGGCGACTGGTGGAGCGGGGCGTCGCCGTCACCGTCTACGACCATGGGGAGGGCGGAACGTGAGTCGCGAGAACGACGTGCTCGTGCTGGGTGGAGCCGGGGTCGACACCATCGTGTACGTGCCGGAGCTGCCGTTGCCGTACGCGGACAGCTACCTGATCGAGCAGGGCATCCGCACCCGCGCCGGACAGACCGGCGACTTCGTCGCGCTCGGGCTGGCCGCCCTGGGCCTGCGCGTGCACCACCTGGACCTGCTCGGCGACGACCCCGAGGGCGACCTGGTCCGCGCCCTGCACGAGGACCACGGCATCCCGCTCACCGCGGTCCCGCACCCCGCCGGGACGAAGCGCGCCGTCAACCTCGTCGGCCCCGACGGCCGCCGGCTGTCCCTGTACGACTCCAGCCGCACCCGCGGCACGGACCGCCTCCCGGAGGGCGTGGTCAACGAGCTGGCCGCGGCGAGCCGCCACGCGCACGTGTCCATCACCCAGCCCTGCGCCGAGGCCCTGCCCGCGCTGCGCGAGAGCGGCGTGACCCTCTCCACCGACCTGCACGACTGGGACGGCGAGAACCCGTACCACCAGGCGTTCGCCGACGCCGCCGACATCGTCTTCGTCTCCGCCGCCGCCCTCACCGACCCGGAGCGGACGATGCGCGCAATCACCGAGCGCGGCCGCGCCGAGGTGGTCGTGGCGATGGCCGGGGCGAAGGGCGCGTTCCTGCTCGCCGACGACGAGCTGACCCACGTGCCGCCCGTGGCGCCGCCCTCGCCGGTGGTCGACTCCAACGGCGCGGGCGACGCCTTCGTCTCCGCCTTCCTGCACGGCTGGCTCAACCGTGAGACCCCCCGGCGCTGCGCGCTGTACGGCGCCGTCGCGGGCGCCCACGCCTGCACGGTCCCCTCGACCCGGGCGGAGCCGATCGGCCGGGAGGAACTGCTCGCCAGGGCGGCCGAGCTGTAGGGGGCGGGGTGCGGCTCAGCGCACGTCGTTCGTCGCGGCGATCCTCTTCCACGACTTCGGCTGCGCGACCGCACCCGCCTTCCCGGCGATCGCCGCCGTCCTCGCGGCGGGCGCCGCGGGCTTCACCGGCTGGAACAGCCAGGTGTCGAACAGCGCCGACAGCGACTTGCCGGAGACCCGCTCGGCGTAGGCCCGGAAGTCGGCGACCGAGGCGTTGCCGTACGCGTGCTCCTGCGGCCAGCCCTTCAGAATGGCGAAGAACGCATCGTCACCGACCTCGTTGCGCAGTGCCTGGATCGCCAGCGCCCCCCGGTCGTAGACGGCGATGTCGAACTGGTCGTCCGGCCCGGGGTCGCCCGGCTTCACCGTCCAGAACGCGTCGTCGGCCGGATGCGAGGCGTACACGTAGTCGGCGAGCTCCTGCGTCGTGCCCTCGCCCTCGTGCTCGGACCAGAGCCACTGCGCGTACCGCGCGAAGCCCTCGTTGATCCAGATGTCCTTCCAGCCCTTGAGCGACACGCTGTCGCCGTACCACTGGTGGGCCAGCTCGTGCACGACCACGGACGTGTTGGAGCCGTTCGCGAACTGCTTCGGGCTGTAGTACACGCGGGTCTGCGTCTCCAGCGCGTACCCGGTGGTCGTGTTGGGCACGTAGCCGCCGGCGGAGGCGAACGGGTACGGCCCGAAGTAGCCGCTGAGCCAGTCCACCAGTTCACCGGTGCGCTCCACGCTCGCCCGCGCGGCCCCGTCGTTGTCGCCGAGGTCCTTGCTGTAGGCGTTGACGACGGGTACGCCGCCCTCCGACGTGCCGGTGGTGATGTCGAACTTCCCGACGGCCAGCGTGGTCAGATAGGTCGCCTGCGGCTTGTTCTCCCGCCAGTTGTACCGCGTCCAGCCCAGCTTCGAACTCGTCGACTGCAGCGTGCCGTTGGAGATCGCCTGGGTGCCGTCGGGGACGGCCACCGACACGTCGTAGGTCGCCTTGTCGAGCGGGTGGTCGTTGCTCGGGTACCACCACCAGGCCGCCTCGGGCTCGTCGGCCGCGACCGCCCCGTCCGGGGTGCGGTGCCAGGTGTTGAAGCCGTACGCGCTCTTCGTGGACGGCACCCCGCTGTAGCGGACGAACACGGTGACGGGCGTGCCCTTGGCCAGCGGCGTCTTCGGCGTGATCACCAGTTCGTGCTGGCCGGAGGTGGTGAAGGCGGCCGTCGAGCCGTTGACCCGCACCTCGCTCACGTCCAGCAGGAAGTCCAGGTCGAAGCTCGACAGGTCCTGTGTGGTCTTCGCCAGGATGGTCGCCGTGCCCTCCAACTCGTCGGTCGCGGGCTGGTACTTCAGACGCAGGTCGTAGTGGGAGACGTCGTAGCCGCCGTTGCCGTAGTCCGGGTAGTAGGGGTCGCCGATACCCGGGGCGCCGGGGGAGAGGCTCGCCGCCGATGCCGGGATCGCCAGCAGCAGGGAGGCCGCGGCGAGTGCGCCCGGCGCCAGGATTCTGGGGTGCACGAAGACTCCAAGTCGTAGGGGGACGAAGTCCGTTCGGAGCCTATTCAGTCCCTGTGGCTCCGGCTGTGTCCACCGCCTCCCCTGTCACACGATCGCCATTCGGCCTTCATGAACCGACCGGACCGTAGGGCCCCGCACGCCACGCCCGCATCCGACGCGCCTTCTTTTGCACGGCAGTTGACCGATGTAGCGTCCCGCGCATGCCGACACGCACGCGCTTCACGACCTGGAGACCGCTCGCGACGGTGATCGTCGCCGTCCTCATGGCCGCCTTCCTCACCCCGGCGGTGGCCCACGGCGCCCCTCGCGAGAGCAGGCCCGTCTACTCGTACACGAACGCCGTCCGCGAGGCCGTCTGGGTGGACACCGGACTCGACGGCGACGGCGACGGGAAGACCGACCGGGTCGCCGCCGACATCGTCCGCCCCCGCGAACCCGCCCGGCAGCACCGCAAGATCCCCGTCATCATGGACGCCAGCCCCTACTACTCCTGCTGCGGCCGCGGCAACGAGAGCCAGAAGAAGACGTACGACGCGAACGGCCACGTCGTCCAGATGCCGCTGTTCTACGACAACTACTTCGTCCCGCGCGGCTACGCCTTCGTCGGCGTCGACCTCGCCGGCACCAACCGCTCGGACGGCTGCGTGGACGTCGGCGGCCGCTCCGACATCCAGTCCGCCAAAGCCGTGATCGACTGGCTCAACGGGCGTGGCAAGGCGTACACCACCCGCACCGGGAACGTGCGCGCCAAGGCGGACTGGACCAACGGCAGAACCGGCATGATCGGCAAGAGCTGGGACGCCACCATCGCCAACGGCGTCGCCGCCACCGGCGTCAAGGGCCTGCGGACGATCGTCCCGATCAGCGGCATCTCCTCCTGGTACGACTACTACTTCCAGCAGGGCGCGGACCTCTACGACTCCGGCCCGGACTGGCTGAGCGACTACGTCGACAGCCCCGACGCCCGCGCCAGGTGCGCCGCCGTGCAGCAGAAGATCGTCGACGGCGCCCCGCGCACCGGCGACTGGACCCCCTTCTGGACCGAGCGCGACTACGTCAAGGACGCCGCCGAGGCGCGGGCCAGCGTCTTCCTGGTCCACGGCATGCAGGACCTCAACGTCCGCACCAAGCACCTCGGCCAGTGGTGGGACGCCCTCGCCCGGCACGGGGTGGAGCGCAAGATCTGGCTCTCCCAGACCGGTCACGTCGACCCCTTCGACTACCGGCGCGGCGCCTGGGTCGACACCCTGCACCGCTGGTTCGACCACGAACTCCTCGGCTACGACAACGGCATCGACCGCGAGCCCATGGCCGACATCGAACGCCACCCCGACCAGTGGGTCACCTCCAAGGTCTGGCCGCCCCGGGGCACGGCCGCCACCACCCTGCGCCCGGCCGTCGGGACCCAGGCCGGCGTCGGCACCCTCGGCCTCACCCCCGGCTCCGGCACCGAGACCTTCACCGACGACCCGAGCCACAGCGAGACCGACTGGGCCGCGCGGATCGACACGCCGACGTCCGACAAGGCCGGCTTCGTCACCCGTCCCCTCGGCCACGACCTGCGTCTGTCCGGCTCCTCCAAGGTGACGGTGACCGCGACCCCGACCACCGCGACGGCCCACCTCTCCGCCGTCCTCGTCGACCTCGGCCCCGACACCATCCGTGACTACGCCGACGCCGCCGAGGGCATCACCACCCTCACCGACCGCAGCTGCTGGGGCGCGAGCACCCCGGGCGACAGCGCCTGCTTCAAGAACACCGCGGCGAAGACGGCCGACGTCGACCGCACCGTGTTCAGCCGCGGCTGGGCCGACCTCGGCACCTACGCCTCACCCGGCAAGGGCGTCCCGCTCACCCCGGGCAAGGCGTACACCATCACCGTCGACCTCGCGGCCACCGACCACGTCGTCCCGGCCGGCCACCGTCTCGCCCTGATCGTCGCGGGCACCGACAAGGACCTCATCGACCCGCCCGCCGACAAGCCGACGCTCACCCTGGACCTCTCCCGCACCTCGGTCCGCGTCCCGCTCCTCGGCGGCGCCCCGGCCTTCGCCCGGGCGACCTCCGGCACGGCGCCCTCGACGGCGCCGGTCACCCGCCCGACCGGCGTGGGCGACCCGAGAGGGGCCCTGCGCGTCCCCGGAGACGCCCGAGTCGGCTGATCCGGCGACCGGCGGCTCAGGCGGCCGGGCCCACCAGCCCGGCCGCCTCCTCCGCACAGCCCCACGCGACCGTCACGCCGCCTCCGCCGTGCCCGTAGTTGTGCACCAGCACCCGCCCGTCCGGCAGCGGTTCGCGCTCCAGCCGCACCGCCTCCCGGGCCGGCCGCAGGCCCACCCGGTGCCCCAGCACCCGAGCGCCCGCGATCTCCGGCCGCAGCGCCGCACACCGCCGTACGATCGCCTCGGCCACCGCCGGATCCGGCTCGGTGGACCACACGTCCTCCTCGTCGGTCCCGCCCAGCACCAGCCGCCCCGGCTGCGGGAAGAAGTACGCCATCTCGCCGCCGGCGCCGGTGGAGACGAGCCAGGTGCGGATCCCCGGGTTCTCCACCAGGACCAACTGACCGCGCACGGGACGTACGGCGGCATCCGGCACCAGCTCCCGCGCGCCCAGCCCGGTGCAGTTGACCACGACGGGCGCGTCCGCCTCCGCGAGGCCGCCCACCGCGCGCTCCTCGACCACGCCGCCCGCCCGCACCAACCGCTCCCGCAGGTACGGCAGATGGGCCGCCATGTCGACCAGCGGCAGCCGCGCCCACAGCCCCCAGCCCGCGTACTCCTCGGCCGTCGACGCCCTGAGGTCCGGCAGCCGGGCGGCAGCCCACGCCACGTCCTCGTCCAAGGCGGTCTCGCCCATTACGCCTTCGACCATCCGTACGCCGGTCACCTCGGGCCGCGACGCGAGCGCCTCGTACACGTCCAGCGACCGCAGCGCCCACGCGCGCGCCGCCGCCGCGGGCCGGATGCGGTACGGCCACCACAGGGCGCCCGCGACCACCGAGGTGGTCCGCTCCACCGGATCCCGCGTCCACACCCGCACCCGGAGCCCCCGCTCGGCGAGGACGACGGCGGTCGAGAGCCCGATGACCCCACCGCCGACCACCACGACATCGTTGTTCGCTGCACTCTCCACGCCCGGACCGTAGCGGAATGTCCCATGCCGTGCGCAGACCGCCCCCACTGCGGGAATACTCACACCATGCCTGCCGAGTACGCGACCTTCGGCCTGGCACCGGCGATGCGCGCCGGTGAACTCCTCGCCAACGGCGACCACCAGGTGCACCGGGACTTCGTGGACTTCCTCGTCGACGGACGCCCGCTGCTGTTCCAGCTCTCCGACCTCGACGCCGTCTCCCCGCTCGCCTCCGACATCCCGCCCGCGATCTTCACCGAGCACGTCCGCGGCCTGCTCCTGGAGACGGACGCCCCGCTGCCCGACGGCCGGCACGTCATCTACGGCTGCCCCGAGTGCGCCGACCTCGCGTGCGGCGCGGTCACCGCCGTCATCGACCGGGACGGCGGGGACTTCGTCTGGCGGGACTTCGCCTGGCAGACCGACGAACGCGCCGACCTGGAGCTCAACGGCTACCACGGCATAGGGCCGTTCCGGTTCCGCGGCACCGAGTACCGCGCCGCGCTGGCCGCCCTCCTCGACGGCGAGACCCCGTCCGCGCGGCGCCGCGTCCTGCTCATCGGCGCCCGCGTCGCCCTGCTCGCCAAGCTCGCCGCCGCCCTGCGCACCATCGGCATCGGCGCCGACATCGCCCACGACGCGCACGGCGTGCCCGCCGACGAACTGCGCGCCTACGGCGCCGTCGCCTTCGGCCGCGCGGTCACCGCGGAGGAACGCGCCGCCGTACGCCGGTCCTTCGACCGGGCCGGCATCGAGGTCGCGTATGTCGAGGGGCTCGCCCCGATCGTGCCCCTCCTGGTCGCCCAGATCGAACACGCCCTGGACCGCAGTCCCGCCGAGCAGCGCCGCCTCACCCGGCTGGTGGCGGCCGACGGCGAGGCGGGCGTCGAGGTCACCTCGCCGTGCCGGGTGCGGCTGACCGCGTACCGCCTCGACCGCCTGTACCGCACCCACACCCACGAGGTCTTCGACGGCCTCCTCGAACCGGGCCTCCACCGCATCGCCCTGGACACCAAGGCACGCAAGGGCGAGTCCTACGTCGTGGCCCGCACGGCCGGAAGCGTGCTGGTGGAGCCGATGGCACGCTGACCGCCGCGCGGGGTACGGCCGCTAGGATCGACGACCTGATGACTGCCACCCTCGTCGCCAAGAACCTCGCCGCCGGACACGGCGACCGCGCCCTCTTCTCCGGCCTGGACCTCGTCGTCGCGCCCGGCGACGTGATCGGACTGGTCGGCGCCAACGGCGCGGGCAAGTCCACCCTGCTGAAGATGCTCGCCGGGCTCCTCGCCCCGGAGGAGGGCGAGCTCAGGCTCTCCCCGCCGTCGGCGACTGTCGGCCACCTCCCGCAGGAACCGGAGCGCCGCCCCGGCGAGACCGTCCGTGAATTCCTCGCCCGCCGCACCGGCGTCGCCGAGGCCCAGCGGGCCATGGACGAGGCCACCCAGGCGCTGGTCGACGGCGCCCCCGGCGCCGACGACGCCTACGCGACGAGCCTGGAGCGCTGGCTCGACCTCGGCGGCGCGGACCTGGACGAGCGGGCCGAGGAGATCACCGACTCCCTGGGCCTCGCCGTCGACCTCGACCAGCCGATGACATCCCTGTCCGGCGGCCAGGCGGCCCGGGCGGGCCTCGCCTCCCTGCTGCTGTCCCGCTACGACGTCTTCCTCCTCGACGAGCCGACCAACGACCTCGACCTGGACGGCCTGGAGCGCCTCGAACGCTTCGTCGGCGGCCTGCGCGCCGGCACCGTCGTCGTCAGCCACGACCGCGAGTTCCTCACCCGCACCGTCACCAAGGTCCTCGAACTCGACCTGGCCCAGCAGCAGATCACCCTCTACGGCGGCGGCTACGCGGCCTACCTGGAGGAACGCGAGGTCGCCCGCCGGCACGCCCGTGAGGACTACGAGGAGTACGCCGACAAGCGCGCCGGCCTCCAGGACCGGGCCCAGATGCAGCGCTCCTGGATGGACAAGGGCGTCAAGAACGCCCGCCGCAAGGCGGCGAACGACAACGACAAGATCGGCCGCAAGTTCCGCAGCGAGGCCAGCGAGAAACAGGCCGCCAAGGCCCGGCAGACCCAGCGCATGATCGAACGCCTGGAGGTCGTCGAGGAACCCCGCAAGGAGTGGGAACTGCGCATGGAGATCGCGTCGGCCCCCCGCTCGGGCGCCGTCGTGGCCACCCTGCGCGACGCCGAGGTACGGCGCGGCGGCTTCACCCTCGGCCCGGTCTCGCTGCAGATCGACTGGGCGGACCGGGTCGCGGTGACCGGCGCCAACGGCGCGGGCAAGTCGACCCTGCTCGCCGCCCTGCTCGGCCGTGTCCCCCTGGACGCGGGCGCGGCCGCCCTCGGCTCCGGCGTCCTGGTCGGCGAGGTCGACCAGGCCCGCAAGCTGTTCCACGGGACCGAGGCCCTGCTGGACGCGTTCTGCGCCGCCGTCCCCGACACCGAGCCGGTGGAAGTGCGCACCCTGCTGGCCAAGTTCGGCCTGAAGTCGGACCACGTGCTGCGCCCGGCGGCGACCCTGTCACCCGGCGAACGCACCCGCGCCGCCCTGGCACTGCTCCAGGGCCGCGGCGTCAACCTGCTGGTCCTGGACGAGCCGACCAACCACCTCGACCTGCCGGCCATCGAGCAACTGGAGTCCGCCCTCGACGCCTACGAGGGCACCCTCCTCCTCGTCACCCACGACCGCCGCATGCTGGACGCGGTGCACGTCACCCGCCGGCTGGAGGTCGCCGACGGCAAGGTGACCGAACGCTGACCCACCCGGGGCCGGAGCCGTCCGGCCCCGGCCCGCAGTGGTCAGCGCTTCTTCTGGTCCAGCAGCCCGGCCCGCCGCAGGGCGTCCGCCATCGCGCCGTCGGCCGGGGGAGCGGCCTGGCGTCCGTCCCCGCCCTGACGACCGCCGCCGCCCTGACGACCGCCGCCGCCCTGGCGCTGCTGCTGTTGCCGCTGCTGAGGCGGGCGCCCGCCGCGCTGCCGGCGCTCGCCCCCGCCGCCCTGCTGCCCCTGCGGGGCCGCCTCGTCGTCGAGCCGCAGCGTCAGCGAGATCCGCTTGCGCGGGATGTCGACGTCCAGCACCTTCACCTTGACGATGTCGCCGGGCTTCACCACGTCCCGCGGGTCCTTGACGAAGGTCTTCGACATCGCCGAGACGTGCACCAGGCCGTCCTGGTGCACACCGACGTCCACGAACGCCCCGAAGGCGGCCACGTTGGTGACCACGCCCTCCAGGACCATCCCGGAGGCGAGGTCGGAGATCTTCTCCACGCCCTCCTTGAAGGTGGCCGTCTTGAACGCGGGCCGGGGGTCGCGCCCGGGCTTCTCCAGCTCCTTGAGGATGTCGGTGACGGTCGGCAGCCCGAACGTCTCGTCCACGAAGTCGTCCGGCCGCAGCGAGCGCAGCACGCCCGTGTTGCCGATGAGGGACGCGACCTCCTGACCGGACGTCTTCACCATGCGCCGTACGACCGGGTAGGCCTCCGGGTGCACGCTGGAGGCGTCCAGCGGGTCCTTGCCGCCGCGGATGCGCAGGAAGCCCGCGCACTGCTCGTACGCCTTGGGACCGAGCCGGGCGACCTTCTTCAGCTCGGTACGGGACGTGAACGGACCGTTGGAGTCGCGGTGCGCCACGATGTTCTCGGCGAGACCGGAGGTGATGCCGGAGACCCGCGCGAGCAGCGGCGCCGAGGCCGTGTTGACGTCGACACCCACGCCGTTCACGCAGTCCTCCACCACCGCGTCCAGCGAACGCGACAGCTTCACCTCGGACAGGTCGTGCTGGTACTGGCCGACACCGATCGACTTGGGGTCGATCTTCACCAGCTCGGCGAGCGGGTCCTGCAGCCGGCGCGCGATCGACACCGCGCCGCGCAGCGACACGTCCATGTCGGGCAGCTCCTGCGAGGCGAACGCGGACGCCGAGTACACCGAGGCGCCGGCCTCGGAGACCATCACCTTGGTGAGCTTCAACTCCGGGTGTTTGGTGATGAGTTCACCGGCGAGCTTGTCGGTCTCGCGGGACGCCGTGCCGTTGCCGATCGCGATCAGCTCGACCGCGTGCTCCTTGGCCAGCCGGGCCAGCTTGGCGATCGCCTCGTCCCACCTGTTGGCCGGCACGTGCGGGTGGATGACGTCCGTCGCCACCACCTTGCCGGTCGCGTCGACCACGGCGACCTTGACGCCTGTGCGGAACCCGGGGTCCAGGCCCAGCGTGGCACGCGTGCCGGCCGGGGCTGCCAGCAGCAGGTCGCGCAGGTTGGCAGCGAAGACCTGGACGGCGTCGTCCTCGGCGGCCGTCCGCAGCCGCAGCCGGAGATCGATGCCGAGGTGGACGAGGATGCGGGTGCGCCAGGCCCAGCGGACCGTGTCCGTCAGCCACTTGTCGCCGGGCCGGCCCCGCTCGGCGATCCCGAACCTGGACGCGACGATCGCCTCGTACGACGAAGGCCCGTCGGTCGGCTCCTCCGGCTCCAGGACGAGGTCGAGGACCTCCTCCTTCTCGCCGCGCAGCATCGCCAGGACGCGGTGCGAGGGCAGCTCGGTGAACGCCTCGGTGAAGTCGAAGTAGTCGGCGAACTTGGCGCCCGCCTCCTCCTTGCCCTCGCGCACCTTGGCGGCGAGCCGCCCGCGCACCCACATGCGCTCGCGCAGCTCACCGATGAGGTCGGCGTCCTCCGCGAACCGCTCGGTGAGGATCGCCCGGGCGCCGTCGAGGGCGGGCCTGCGGGTCGGCGACCCCCTTGTCGGCGTCGACGAACGCGGCGGCCGCGGCGAGGGGCTCGACCGTCGGGTCGCCCAACAGCCCCTCGGCCAGCGGCTCCAGGCCCGCCTCACGCGCGATCTGCGCCTTGGTGCGGCGCTTCGGCTTGAACGGCAGGTAGATGTCCTCCAGGCGGGCCTTGGTCTCCGCGCCCCGGATCCGCGCTTCCAGCTCCTCGGTGAGCTTGCCCTGCTCGCGCACCGAGTCGAGGATCGCGGTCCGCCGCTCCTCCAGCTCCCGCAGGTAGCGCAGCCGCTCCTCGAGCGTGCGCAGCTGCGCGTCGTCGAGCATCTCGGTCGCTTCCTTGCGGTAGCGGGCGATGAAGGGCACCGTCGAACCGCCGTCGAGCAGCTCCACGGCAGCCCTGACCTGCCGCTCCCGTACGCCGAGCTCCTCGGCGATCCTGCCTTCGATGGACCCTGCTGCCAGAGACCCGGGTGTGGTCACGATCCCGTACCGCCTTCTCACTGAGGTTGCGCGGCAATTGTGGCAGGTGACACCGACACTCGGGGATCAGGGCGGCTTCGGCGGGCCGGGACGTGGGGGGGTCAGGCCCGGTGACCGCGTGCGGAGCCGGAGGCTCCGCCGAAGAGCCGGGCCAGGGCCCGGAAGGGCAGTGTCACGACGGTGGCGATCGCGCCACCGATCTGGCGCAGGACGTCGGCTATCGCACGGAACACGGAACTTCCCCTTTCCTCTCCCGGCCGCGGTGACCGGGAACCTCCGGGTACCCCGACGTGCGCGTCTTCCACCTCGGAAGGGCAGGAAAGGTGGGGTGCCCGTCATTGCGGCCATCGCGCGGGCTCCCGACGATGGAGACATGCGAACCGTGCTGGCCGTCCTCTTCGACGGCGTGCAGAGCCTCGACGTCTCGGGCCCGGTGGAGGTCTTCAACGGCGCCGAGCGGCACCGCCCGGGCACCTACCGGATCCGCACCGTGACCGCGGACGGCGGGCCCGTACGCACCTCCAGCGGCCTGACTTTCGTCCCCGACCACTCCTTCGCCGACGCGCCGGCCGCGCACACCCTGCTGGTGCCGGGCGGCGAGGGCACCCGGCGGCCCGATCCGGGCCTGGTGGACTGGCTGCGCGAGCACGGCCCGCGGGCCGAGCGGCTGGTCTCCGTGTGCAGCGGGGCGCTGCTGCTCGCCGAGGCGGGCCTGCTGGACGGCCGCCGGGTCACCAGCCACTGGTCGGTGTGCGCCCGGCTCGCCCGGGACCATCCGGCCGTGGAGGTCGACCCGGACCCCATCTTCATCCGCGACGGCAACCTCGCCACCTCGGCCGGCGTCACCTCCGGCATCGACCTCGCGCTCGCGCTCGTCGAGGAGGACACCGGCCGGGACGTCGCCCTCTCCGTCGCCCGCCACCTGGTCGTCTTTCTGCGCCGGCCGGGAAACCAGGCCCAGTTCAGTGCCCAGCTCACCGCGCAGACCGCACGGCGCGAGCCGCTGCGCGAGGTCCAGCAGTGGATCACCGAGCACCCGGGGGCCGACCTGTCGGTCGAGGCGCTGGCCGCCCGCGCCCGCCTCTCGCCCCGCCACTTCGCCCGGGCTTTCCAGGCCGAGACCGGCACGACGCCCGGCCGCTACGTCGACCGCGTCCGCCTGGAACACGCCCGGCGCCTGCTGGAGGACACCGCCGACGGCGTCGAGGAGATCTCCCGCGCCTGCGGCTACGGCACCCCGGAGGCGATGCGCCGCGCCTTCGTGCGCACCCTCGGCACCGCACCCGCCGAGTACCGGCGCAGATTCCGCCCCACGCCCGTCCACTGAACCGACCGAACCCAGGGGGAACCATGCAGATCGCGATCGTCCTCTTCGACGGCTTCACCGCCCTCGACGCCGTGGGGCCGTACGAGACCCTCGGCCGGCTGCCGGACTCCGAGACCGTGTTCGTCGCCGAACGCACCGGCCCGGTCCGCACCGACAACGCCCTCCTGGCGCTCACCGCCGACCGCACCCTGGCCGAGGTGCCGCGCCCCGACGTCGTGGTCGTGCCCGGCGGCCCCGGCCAGACCGGGCAGATGGACAACGAGGCACTGCTCGACTGGATCCGCGCCGCCGACGCCACGAGTGCCTGGACGACGTCGGTGTGCACCGGCTCCCTGCTGCTCGCCGCGGCGGGCCTGCTCCAGGGCCGCCGGGCCACCTCGCACTGGCTGGCCCTGGAGGAGCTGAAGCGGTTCGGCGCCGAGCCGACGGGGGAGCGGGTCGTGACCGACGGCAAGTACGTCACCGCCGCCGGGGTGTCCTCCGGCATCGACATGGGGCTCGCCCTGGTGGGCCGCATCGCCGGCGACTTCGTGGCCCGGGCCGTGCAGCTGGGCATCGAGTACGACCCGCAACCGCCCTATGACGCCGGGGCCCCGCAGAAGGCGCCCGCGGACGTCGTGGAGCTGCTGCGCTCGCGCAGCCGGTTCATCCTCGGCCGGGAAGAGCCCAGCTGAACCGCGGCGGGCGGCGCTCCAGGAAGGCGGTGACGCCCTCGGCGGTGTCCTCGCCGGCGCGCATCTGCTCCGTCCAGTGGGCGTCCCGGTCGGTGCGGCCGTCGGCGAACTCCTTGGCGGCGGCCTGGGTGAGCTGGGAGCGCGCGGCCAGGATCCGGGTGAACGCGGCGACGCGCTTGCCGAGTTCGCCCTCGGGCAGCACCTCGTCCACCAGCCCGGTGCGCAGTGCCCGCCCGGCGTCGATCAACTCGCCGGAGAACAGCAGGTACTTGGCGGCGGCCGGCCCCACCAGCGACACCAGGCGGCGGGTGGAGGAGGCCGGGTAGACGATGCCGAGCTTCGCCGGCGTCACCCCGAACAGCGCGCCCTCCTCGGCGAAGCGCAGATCGCAGGCCGCCGCGAGCTGTGACCCGCCGCCCACGCAGTGCCCCCGGATCGCGGCCAGCGTCGGCTTGGGAAAGGCGGCCAGCGCCTCCTCGGCCCGCACGGCGAGCCCCTGCGCCTCCTCCGTTGATCCGCGCAGCGTGGAGATGTCGGCGCCGGCGCAGAAGGTTGCGCCCTCCCCGGTCAGCACGAGCGCGCGGACGCCCGGATCGGCGGCGAGGCCGTCGAGCAGCGGCGGCAGGGCCGCCCACATCGCGGCCGTCATGGCGTTGCGCTTGGCCGGATGGTGGATGACGACGGTGGCGACCGCGTCGGTCACGCCGTGCAGCAGCTGGGGCTCCATGGGCCGGATGCTAGCCGCCATGTCCGACCGGGACGATCGCGGGTGAACCCGTATCGCACAAAAAGGGGTCGCAAGTGCTCGATACTCGCTGACTTCTGTTCAGTCCTCCGGGCGGCGGCGGGTGGTTCCCAACACTCGACGTGTGGTGACAATCGAGCGCAAGGGTGGCGACCGGACGATGGACAACCACGGGCGCGGGTCAGGCTCGCGCCCAGCGGACGAGGGGCAGGAGCCCCTCGATCCCGGGCCGCCGGATCCACTGCCGTACGAAGGCGTCTGGCGGTTCACCGCCCCCGCCGTCGACGCCTCGGTCCCGCAGGCGCGGCACGCCGTACGGGACCTGCTGCGTCGCCAGGGCGTGCCCGTCTCCGAGGACATGGTTCAGGGCCTGCTGCTGATCGTCTCGGAGCTGGCCACCAACGCGGTCAAGCACGCGGCGCTGCTGTCGCCGATGCTCGCCGTGGAGGTCGCCGTCGGCGCCGAGTGGGTGCGGGTGTCCGTGGAGGACAACCACCCCTACCGCCCCACCGCCCTGGAGGCCGACCACGGGGGCGAGGGCGGCCGGGGGCTGCTGCTCGTCGCCGAGGTCACCCGGGAGGCGGGCGGGGTGTGCGACGTGGCGCACACGGCGAGCGGCGGCAAGGTGATCTGGGCTGCCCTGCCGCTCACACCGGTGCGGGTGCCGTGACGGTCACCAGCCGGCCGACGGGCCCGTCAGCTCCCGGACCGCCGGACGGGCGGCGTCCAGCACGGTCATGAACCAGGACGAGAAGGTGTCCTTCTCGTGCCGCTCGGCGAGCTCCGCCGGGGTCACGAAGGCGGTCGCGCCGACCTCCTCCGGGTCCGGCCGCAGGGGCGACTGCACCATGCCGACGAAGAGGTGGTTGTACTCCTGCTCCACCAGGCCCGAGTCCGGGTCCGGGTGGTTGTAGCGGACCGTGCCCGCCTCCGCGAGCAGCGACGGCGAAACCCCCAGCTCCTCGAAGGTGCGCCGGGCCGCCGCCGCGAAGGGCGCCTCACCGGGGTAGGGGTGGCCGCAGCAGGTGTTGGACCACACACCGGGGGAGTGGTACTTGCCCAGGGCCCGCTGCTGCAGCAGCAGCCGGCCGTGCTCGTCGAAGAGGAAGACGGAGAAGGCACGGTGCAGCCGGCCCGGCGGCTGGTGGGCGGCGAGCTTCTCCGCGGTGCCGATCGTGACGCCGTCCTCGTCGACCAGTTCCAGCAGAATCGCGTCTGAGGTGCCGTTCGACGGACTGTGCGTCGCGGTGGCAGGTGTGATCGGCATACCCATCCTTCGCATCGGTCTTCGCGCCCCAAGTGTGCCGCACGAAACCGGCACTCCCGGCACTTCACGGCGCGACCGCATGTCCCGCGCGCGGCGTGCGCCACGGCCGCACACCGGTCGGACGCCGGAAAGGGCCCGGTGGTTGATCGTGCCCTGCGCGGTCGGCGGGGAACCGTCCGGGCGGGCTGTGGACTCAAGGACGCGGGCGCGCGCCGGACCGCTGCGTTCCGCCGGCGGGGCGTCCCACCTGCCTCAATGGCACAGCTTCGCCTCGTGCTCGGCGTGCCCGCTCGGCTCCAGCTGGAAGGTGCAGTGCTCCACGTCGAAGTGGTCGCCGAGGCACTCCTGCAACTCGTGCAGCATCTTCTCGTGGCCGATCGCGCTGAGCACGTCCGAGCGCACGACCACGTGCGCCGACAGCACGGGCATGCCCGAGGTGATCGTCCAGGCGTGCAGGTCGTGGACGTCCTCGACCCCGTCCAGGGCGAGGATGTGCGACCGCACCTCGGTCATGTCGACGTCCTTGGGCGCCGACTCCAGCAGCACGTCCAGGGTCTCGCGCAGCAGCTTGAGGGTGCGCGGCACGATCATCAGGCCGATGACGAGGGACGCGATGGGGTCGGCGGCCTGCCAGCCCGTGGCGAGGATCACCAGCGCGGCGACGATCACCGCGAGCGAGCCCAGCGCGTCCGCCGCGACCTCCAGGAAGGCGCCGCGCACGTTCAGGCTCTCCGCCTGGCCGCGGACCAGCAGCGTGAGCGAGATCATGTTCGCGACCAGGCCGATCGTGCCGAACAGGACGGTCAGGCCGCCCGCGGTGTCGGCCGGGGTGACGAACCGCTGGATCGCCTCGTACAGGACGTAGCCCCCGACACCGAGCAGCAGCAGGCAGTTGGCCAGCGCGGCGAGGATCTCGGCGCGGGCGTAGCCGAAGGTGCGGTTGCCGGTGGCCGGGCGGTTGGCGAAGTGGATGGCGAGCAGTGCCATGCCGAGGCCCAGGGCGTCGGTCGCCATGTGCGCGGCGTCCGCGATCAGCGCGAGGGAATCCGCCAGCACCCCGCCGACGATCTCCAGCACCATCACGAAGAGCGTGATCGACAGCGTCACCCGCAGCCGTCCGCGGTAGGCCGCCGCCGCGGTGCCGGTGGGCGGCGCGTGCGTGTGCCCGTGCCCGTGATCGTGCCCAGCCCCCATGTCGGCCGCCCTCCTGATGTTCGCCCGGGATCACAGTGAACTACGGGGCGGGGGTATCCGGCAACGCGGCACTGAACACCGTTGTCATGTGCCCTGACCTGCGGAAACAAAGCGCAGGTCAGGGCGGCCAAAGATCACTTGGAGTGGTGGTGCCGCCAGCCCTGCCAGGCCGACTCGACCATCTCCCGCACCCCGCGCCGGGCCGTCCAGCCGAGCTCCTCGGCGGCCCGCGCGGCGGAGGCGACGGCGCGCGGCGCGTCGCCCGGCCGGCGCCCCTCGACGACCGGCGCACGGCGGTCGCCGGTCACCTCGCCGATGACCGTGATCAGTTCGCGTACGGAGACGCCCTCGCCCCGGCCGATGTTGACCGTCAGATCGCCGCCCGCGCGGGCGTCCAGAGCCCGCGCCGCCGCGAGATGGGCCTCGGCCAGGTCGGCGACATGGATGTAGTCGCGCACGCAGGTGCCGTCCGGCGTCGGGTAGTCGTCGCCGAAGATCCGCGGGGCCTCGCCCCGGGTGAGCCGGTCGAACACCATCGGGACGATGTTGAACACGCCCGTGTCGGCCAGTTCGGGCGCGCCCGCGCCCGCCACGTTGAAGTAGCGCAGGCACACCGTCGTCATGCCGTGCGCCCGGCCGGCCGCCCTCACCAGCCACTCGTCGGCGAGCTTGGTCTCGCCGTAGGGGTTCACCGGCAGGCACGGCGTGGCCTCCGTGATCAGGTCCACGTCCGGGTTGCCGTACACGGCGGCCGACGAGGAGAACACGAACCTGCCGATCCCGGCCCCGGCCACCGCCTCCAGCAGGGTCGCGAGACCGCCGACGTTCTCCCGGTAGTAACGGGTGGGCTGTGCCACCGACTCGGGGACCTGCTTGCGCGCGGCGAGATGGACGACGCCCGTCACGTCGTACTCGGCGAACACCCGCTTCAGCAAGTGCCCGTCGTACGCCGAACCCTCGACGAGCGGCACGGCGGCCGGCAGCCGCTCGGCGAACCCGGCCGAGAGGTCGTCCAGCGCGACGACCCCGTACCCGGAGTCGGCCATGAGCCGCGCCACATGGGCCCCGATGTATCCCGCTCCGCCTGTGATCAGCCATGTCATGGTCGTCCACCCTATGCCGGTGCCGGCCGGCCGTCCCCAATGTCACATGATGTCTGATCTGCCCCGCGCGGTTTGTGGGCGGGCCCGCGCATCACCCATGATGATCGCGGCAAAGGCCGGTGGAGACGGTGTTGATCGGCCCGTGAACGGGCGGTGAACGGCGCTCTCCGGGCATCCGATAGCCTCTGCCGACATGCCGCCCGCCTGGTGCAGCCAAGGGGCGCCCCCACCGTGCACATGACCGGCGCCCGCGCGTCGGCACCCAGGGAGTGAGTTCGGTTGTCGACCGCCATCCTCACCGGTCAGCCGGTCCCCGGATCGTCGATCGAGGGCGATCTGCGGTCCCTCGGCTTCGACGTACGGACAGCCTCCGACGCCGCCGACGCCGAGACCCTGCTCGCCCGGATACCCGGCGGCCAGCGGGTCGCGGTCGTCGACCCCCGCTTCGTCGGCCACCTGCACGCGCTGCGCCTCGGCCTCACCGACCCGCGCTTCGACCTCGCCGCGATCCCGGGCGCGGTCACCGCGCAGCCGGCCGGCCGTCAGGCGCTGACCCGCGCGATGGCCCGCGAGAACTCCGCGGGCGGCGGAACCGCACTCGCTGTCGACAGCCTCGCCGACCGCGTCGTCGCCGCACTGGACGCGGACGGCGTGAGCGTGCACCACCCCGAACTCGGCAGCCTGGTCGCCGCCGTCCCCGCCGACCCGCAGGCCCGCAACGAGGCACGGCAGGCCGTCGCGGACGTCGACGACGAGGCCGTACGCCTGAAGTCCGCCGTGAAGGCCCGCGACGGCTTCTTCACCACGTTCTTCATCAGCCCCTACTCCCGCTACATCGCCCGCTGGTGCGCCCGCCGCGGACTGACCCCCAACCAGGTCACCACGGCCTCCCTGCTCACCGCGCTGATCGCGGCGGCCTGCGCGGCCACCGGTACCCGCGCCGGCTTCGTCGCCGCCGGCGTCCTGCTGATCGCGTCCTTCGTACTGGACTGCGCCGACGGCCAGTTGGCCCGCTACTCGCTGCAGTACTCCACGCTGGGCGCCTGGTTGGACGCCACCTTCGACCGGGCCAAGGAGTACGCGTACTACGCGGGGCTGGCGTTGGGCGCGGCCCGCGGCGGGGACGACGTATGGGCGCTGGCCCTGGGCGCGATGGTCCTGCAGACCTGCCGGCACGTCGTCGACTTCTCCTTCAACGAGGCCAACCACGACGCGACCGCCAACACCAGCCCCACCGCGGCCCTTTCGGACAAGCTGGACAGCGTCGGCTGGACGGTGTGGGTACGGCGGATGATCGTGCTGCCCATCGGTGAGCGCTGGGCGATGATCGCGGTCCTCACGGCGGTCACCACGCCCCGGATCACCTTCTACGTCTTGCTCGTCGGCTGCGCGTTCGCGGCGACGTACACGACGGCGGGCCGCGTCCTGCGCTCGCTGACCCGCAAGGCCCGGCGCACCGACCGGGCCGCCGGGGCGCTGGCGGACCTGGCGGACAACGGACCGCTCGCCTCCCTCGTGGCGCGTGCCACACCGGTCCGGCTGGGAAACCCGCTCCTGATCGCGGCGTTCGGCACGGCGGTCCTCGCCGGCTGTCTCTTCTCCGGGGCGGCCTGGGCGCCCGTCGCCGGCGCCGTCGTGTACGCCGTCACCGCCGGTCAGGCCCTGTGCCGCCCCCTCAAGGGCGCCCTCGACTGGCTGGTCCCCCCGCTGTTCCGCGCCGCGGAGTACGGCACCGTCCTGGTCCTGGCGGCCCACGCGGACGTGAACGGGGCCCTGTCGGCGGCTTTCGGCCTGGTGGCGGCCGTCGCCTACCATCACTACGACACGGTGTACCGCATCCGCGGCGGCGCCGGAGCGCCCCCGGCCTGGCTGACGCGGGCCATCGGGGGGCACGAAGGACGGACGCTGCTCGTCACCGTCCTGGCCGCGGTGCTCACCGCTTCGCAGTTCAAGGTCGCGCTCACGGTCCTCGCCGTGGCCGTGGCCCTGGTGGTGCTCGTCGAGAGCATCCGCTTCTGGGTGTCCTCCGGGGCCCCCGCCGTACACGATGAAGGAGAACCCGCATGATCGGCCTCGTGCTGGCGGCCGGCGCCGGACGGCGTCTGCGCCCCTACACCGACAGCCTTCCCAAGGCGCTGGTGCCGGTGGGGCCCGCGGGCATAGAGGGCGAACCCACGGTCCTGGACCTGACCCTCGGCAACTTCGCCGAGATCGGTCTGACCGAGGTCGCGGTCATCGTCGGCTACCGCAAGGAGGCGGTGTACGAGCGCAAGGCGGCGCTGGAGGCGAAGTACGGCCTCAAGCTCACCCTCATCGACAACGACAAGGCCGAGGAGTGGAACAACGCCTACTCCCTGTGGTGCGGCCGTGACGCCCTCAAGGACGGTGTGATCCTCGCCAACGGCGACACCGTCCACCCGGTCTCCGTCGAGAAGACGCTGCTCGCCGCACGCGGCGAGGGCCGTCGCATCATCCTCGCCCTGGACACGGTCAAGCACCTCGCCGACGAGGAGATGAAGGTCGTCGTCGACCCCGCGAAGGGCATGACGAAGATCACCAAGCTGATGGACCCCGCCGAGGCGACCGGCGAGTACATCGGCGTGACGCTCATCGAGGGCGACGCCGCCCCCGAGCTGGCCAACGCCCTCAAGGCGGTCTGGGAGACCGACCCGCAGCAGTTCTACGAGCACGGGTACCAGGAGCTCGTGAACCGCGGCTTCCGGATCGACGCGGCGCCGATCGGCGACGTCGAGTGGGTCGAGATCGACAACCACGACGATCTCGCCCGCGGACGGGAGATCGCGTGCCAGTACTGACCCGGCTCATCCCCTCGCCGCTCGTCGTGGACATCCGCCCGGGTGCCCTCGACGATCTGGCGTGCGTGCTGGCCGACGAGCGCATCTCCACCTCCGGGCGGCTCGCCGTCGCCGTCAGCAACGGCTCCGGGGCCCGGCTGCGCGAGCGGATCGCCCCCTCGCTGCCCGGCGCGACCTGGTACGAGGTCGGCGGAGGCACCCTCGACGACGCGGTGCGGCTGGCCGGCGACATAAAGGCCGGCCGCTACGACGCGGTCGTGGGCCTCGGCGGCGGCAAGATCATCGACTGCGCGAAGTTCGCCGCGGCGCGGGTCGGCCTCCCCCTGGTCGCCGTACCGACCAACCTCGCGCACGACGGCCTGTGTTCGCCGGTCGCCACCCTCGACAACGACGCGGGCCGCGGCTCCTACGGCGTGCCCAACCCGATCGCGGCCGTCATCGACCTCGACGTCATCCGCGAGGCGCCCGCCCGCTTCGTGCGCGCGGGCATCGGCGACGCGGTCTCCAACATCAACGCGATCGCCGACTGGGAACTGGCGAACCGCGTCAAGGGCGAGAAGATCGACGGTCTCGCCGCGGCGATGGCCCGCCAGGCCGGCGAGGCGGTGCTCCGCCACCCCGGCGGCATCGGGGACAACGGCTTCCTCCAGGTGCTCGCGGAGGCGCTGGTCCTCACCGGCATCGCGATGTCGATCTCCGGTGACTCCCGGCCCGCCTCGGGCTCCTGCCACGAGATCAACCACGCCTTCGACCTGCTCTACCCCAAGCGCGCGGCGAGCCACGGCGAGCAGTGCGGCCTCGGCGCCGCCTTCGCGATGTACCTGCGCGGCGCGCACGAGGAGTCGGCGTACATGGCCGAGGTCCTGCGCCGGCACGGACTGCCGGTGCTGCCGGAGGAGATCGGCTTCACGGTGGACGAGTTCGTCCGGGCCGTGGAGTTCGCTCCGGAGACCCGGCCCGGCCGCTTCACCATCCTGGAACACCTCGACCTGAAAACCGACCAGATCAAGGACACGTACGCCGACTATGTCAAGGCCATCGGTAGCTGAACTCCGTCCGGTCGTCCACCCCGCGGGGGTGAAGGACCGGCGCAGCGGTGAGCACTGGATGGGACGCCTCTACATGCGTGAGGTGTCCCTGCGGGTCGACCGCTACCTGGTGAACACCAGGGTCACGCCCAACCAGCTCACGTACCTGATGACCGTCTTCGGCGTGCTCGCGGCCCCGGCACTGCTCGTGCCGGGGATCACGGGCGCCGTGCTCGGCGTCGTCTGCGTCCAGATGTACCTGCTCCTCGACTGCGTCGACGGCGAGATCGCGCGCTGGAAGAAGCAGTACTCCCTCAACGGCGTCTACCTGGACCGAGTCGGCGCCTACCTCACCGACGCCGCCGTGCTCGTCGGCCTCGGCCTGCGCGCCGCCGACCTGTGGGGCAGCGGCCGTATCGACTGGCTGTGGGCCTTCCTCGGCACCCTGGCCGCGCTCGGCGCCATCCTGATCAAGGCCGAGACGGACCTGGTCGGCGTCGCCCGGCACCAGGCGGGCAAGCCCCCGGTGCAGGAGTCGGCCGCCGAGATGCGCTCCTCCGGCATGGCCCTGGCACGCCGGGCCGCCGCGATGCTGAAGTTCCACCGGCTCATCCTCGGCATCGAGGCGTCCCTGCTGATCCTGGTCCTGGCGGTCGCCGACCAGATGCACGGCGACCTGTTCTACACCCGGCTCGGCGTGGCCGTCCTGGCCGGCATCGCCATGTTGCAGACGCTGCTGCACCTCGTGTCCATCCTCGCCTCCAGCAGGCTGAAGTGAGCGGCATGAAGGTCGGTGCGGTGATCATCACCATGGGCAACCGCCCCGACGAGCTGCGGGCCCTGCTCGACTCGGTCGCCAAGCAGGACGGCGACCACGTCGAGGTGGTCGTCGTCGGCAACGGCTCGCCCGTCCCGGACGTCCCCGAGGGCGTCCGCACGATCGAGCTGCCCGAGAACCTCGGCATCCCCGGCGGCCGCAACGTCGGCATAGAGGCATTCGGCCCCAGCGGCCGCGATGTCGACATATTGATGTTCCTCGACGACGACGGCCTGCTGGCGCAGCACGACACCGCCGAGCTGTGCCGCCGGGCCTTCGAGGCCGACCCCCAGCTCGGCATCATCAGCTTCCGCATCGCCGACCCCGACACCGGGGTCACCCAGCGCCGCCACGTCCCGCGCCTGAACGCCAAGGACCCGATGCGCTCCTCCCGGGTCACCACCTTCCTCGGCGGCGCCAACGCCGTCCGCACCCAGGTCTTCGCCGAAGTCGGCGGCCTGCCGGACGAATTCTTCTACGCCCACGAGGAAACCGACCTCGCATGGCGGGCCCTCGACGCGGGCTGGATGATCGACTACCGGTCCGACATGGTGCTGTTCCACCCCACGACCGCGCCCTCGCGGCACGCGGTCTACCACCGCATGGTCGCCCGCAACCGCGTCTGGCTGGCCCGCCGCAACCTCCCCGCGCTCCTGGTCCCGGTCTACCTCGGGGTCTGGCTGCTGCTCACCCTCGTCCGCCGCCCCTCGCGGCCCGCCCTGAAGGCGTGGTTCGGCGGGTTCCGGGAAGGCTGGACCACCGCATGCGGGCCGCGCAGGCCCATGAAGTGGCGTACCGTGTGGCGGCTGACCCGACTGGGCCGGCCCCCTGTGATCTGACAAGCTCGTTCCTGTGACTCCTCGGCCCGACCAAGGGCCCCAGGTTCCATGCCATGCCCGCACAGGCTGCGCATCACGAAGACGAAGGTTTCCAACCAGTGAGTGAGACAACGCACGACGGCACGGTCGCGCTGAGCGCGTTCCCGCCGCCCGACGAGGGCCTCACGGCGGCACAGCTCGCCGACAAGTACGGGCTGACCGTGAGCGGCGCCCGCCCCTCCCTCGTCGAGTACGTCCGCCAGCTCTGGGACCGGCGTCACTTCATCCTCGCCTTCTCGCAGGCGAAGCTGACCGCTCAGTACAGCCAGGCCAAGCTCGGCCAGCTGTGGCAGGTGGCCACACCGCTGCTTAACGCGGCCGTGTACTACTTCATCTTCGGCGTCATCCTGCACGCCAGCCGGGGCCTGCCGCGCGAGGTCTACATCCCGTTCCTGGTGACCGGCGTGTTCGTGTTCACCTTCACGCAGAGCTCGATCATGACGGGCGTGCGCGCGATCTCCGGCAACCTCGGCCTGGTGCGCGCCCTGCACTTCCCGCGCGCCTCGCTGCCCATCTCCTTCGCGCTGCAGCAGCTCCAGCAGCTGCTGTTCTCGATGATCGTGCTGTTCGTCATCGTGATCGCCTTCGGCAGCTACCCCGGGCTGTCCTGGCTGCTGATCCTGCCGATCCTGGTGCTGCAGTTCCTCTTCAACACCGGGCTCGCGCTGATCGTGGCCCGCATGGGCTCCAAGACGCCCGACCTCGCCCAGCTGATGCCGTTCATCCTGCGTACCTGGATGTACATGTCCGGCGTCATGTTCTCGATCAACCACATGCTGGCCGGCCGCTCAGAGGCCTTCATCCGCGTGATGCAGCTGAACCCGGCGGCCATCTACATGGACCTGATGCGCTTCGCCCTCATCGACGGCTACGGCGCCTCCAACCTGCCCCCGCACGTGTGGGCCGTCGCCCTGTTCTGGTCCGTCGTCGTCTTCGCCGGCGGCTTCGTGTACTTCTGGAAGGCAGAGGAGCGGTACGGCCGTGGCTGAGCACAACACCGAGGACGCCGTCCCGACCGTCATCGCGGACGAGCTGCACATCGTCTACCGCGTCCACGGCGCGAAGACCGGCAAGGGCAGCGCCACCGCCGCGCTCAGCCGCATCGTCAAGCGGGGCGAGGAGCGCGGGGTGCGCAAGGTGCACGCCGTCAAGGGCGTGTCCTTCGTCGCCTACCGCGGTGAGGCCATCGGCCTGATCGGCTCCAACGGCTCCGGCAAGTCGACCCTGCTGCGCGCCATCGCCGGCCTGCTGCCCGCCGAGAGCGGCAAGGTGTACACCAACGGCCAGCCCTCCCTGCTGGGCGTGAACGCGGCCCTGATGAACGACCTGACCGGCGAGCGCAACGTCATCCTGGGCGGCCTCGCCATGGGGATGAGCCGCGAGGAGATCAGGGAGCGCTACCAGTCGATCGTCGACTTCTCCGGCATCAACGAGAAGGGCGACTTCATCACGCTGCCGATGCGCACCTACTCCTCCGGCATGGCGGCCCGGCTGCGCTTCTCCATCGCCGCGGCCAAGGATCACGACGTCCTCATGATCGACGAGGCGCTGGCCACCGGTGACCGCAAGTTCCAGAAGCGCTCCGAGGAACGCATCCGTGAGCTGCGCAAGGAGGCGGGCACGGTGTTTCTGGTCAGTCACAACAACAAGTCGATCCGTGACACCTGCGACCGCGTGCTCTGGCTGGAGCGCGGTGAGCTGCGCATGGACGGGCCGACCGAAGAGGTCCTCAAGGAGTACGAGAAGTTCACGGGCAAGTAGTCCACCCGCGCCTGGACGCGAGCGCCAGGACGGATCGCCGGGCCCCGCCGCAACCTCCGCGGCGGGGCCCCGCGTCTGCAAAGGAAACGTCAACTCGGCGACCGCTTAGGAATCTTGACGCCAATCGGTGTGTTGTTGTGATGTGCAGGACACCCCAGGGATCCTCGCTGCGTTGTACAACGTAAGCTGTACCGGTCCCGAAACGCAGCAAGTGGGGCGATAATGCGCGACACCCTCAACCGGGACAGCCGTGCGGACGGCCGGGCGGCGTGTCCGAAATAGTGTGTATTGGGTCTGCGGTGTAGAACGGGAGATGTGACGGCAATGGCTACGGAAACTCCCCAGCTCCACGCAGCGTGTGCCGTCCCCGCGCCGGGCAGCGAGCGGTGACGGCAGGCGACTCGTCGCGCCCCGGTGATCCGGAGCGCGGCACGCTCGACAAGGCCGCGGGCGAGAACTTCCCCGTGGCACCCTTCTTCCTGCCCAGGGACCGGCGCGACGACCTCATGGCGGTCTACGGCTTCGCCCGCCTCGTCGACGACATCGGCGACGGCGACCTGGCCCCCGGCGGCGCCGACGCCCGGCTGCTCGGCGTGTCGCCCGCGGACGCCGAGGACCGGCTGCTCCTCCTGGACGCCTTCGAAGCAGACCTCGACCGGGTCTTCACCGGCGAGCCCCGTCACCCCCTGCTGCGCCGCCTGCAGCACACGGTCCGCCGCCGCTCGCTCACGCCCGAGCCCTTCCTCGGCCTGATCGCCGCCAACCGCCAGGACCAGCTGGTCAGCCGCTACGAGACCTACGACGACCTGCTCGCGTACTGTGAACTGTCGGCCAACCCCGTGGGCCGGCTGGTGCTGTCCGTCACCGGCACCTCGACGCCCGAGCGCGTCCGGCTCTCCGACGCGATCTGCACGGCGCTGCAGATCGTCGAACACCTTCAGGACGTCGCCGAGGACCTCGGCCGCGACCGTATCTACCTGCCCGCCGAGGACATGAAGCGATTCCATGTCCAGGAAGCGGATCTCGCCACACCCACCGCGGGCGCATCGGTGCGCGCACTGGTTGCATACGAAGCAGAACGCGCCCGCTGTCTCCTGAATGAAGGCGCCCCCCTGGTGGGTAGCGTCCACGGCAGGTTGAAGCTGCTGCTCGCGGGGTTCGTGGCGGGGGGAAGGGCGGCGGTCCACGCGATCGCCGCCGCCGAATACGACGTACTTCCCGGCCCGCCCAAGCCCGGCAAGCTCCGGCTGCTGCGCGAGGTGGGCGTGACTCTGCGAGGAGAGGGGTGATCCGGACCGTGGAGTCGGAACAGCACGTGTCCGCACCGGTACTCGCCGCCTACAGCTACTGCGAGGCCGTCACCGGACAGCAGGCCCGTAACTTCGCGTACGGCATCAGACTGCTGCCGACGCCGAAGCGGCGCGCGATGTCGGCGCTGTACGCGTTCTCGCGGCGCGTCGACGACATCGGCGACGGAGCGCTCGCCGGGGACGTCAAGGCCGCGAGGCTCGAGGACACCCGGGCGCTGCTGACCCGGGTGCGCGCCGGCGAGGTCGCCGAGGACGACATCGACCCCGTCGCGGTCGCCCTCGCCCACGCCGCCGAGGCCTTCCCGATCCCGCTCGGCGGCCTGGACGAGCTGATCGACGGCGTGCTGATGGACGTCCGCGGCGAGACCTACGAGACCTGGGACGACCTGAAGGTGTACTGCCGCTGCGTCGCGGGCGCCATCGGGCGGCTCTCGCTCGGCGTCTTCGGCACCGAACCGGGAGCGCGCGGCGCCGAGCGCGCGTCCGAGTACGCGGACACCCTGGGCCTCGCGCTGCAGCTCACCAACATCCTCAGGGACGTCCGCGAGGACGCCGAGGGCGGACGCACCTATCTGCCCTCCGACGACCTCGCGAAGTTCGGGTGCTCGGCCGGGTTCCACGGCCCCACCCCGCCGGAGGGCTCCGACTTCGTGGGCCTCGTGCACTTCGAGGTGCGGCGGGCCCGCGCCCTGTTCGCCGAGGGCTACCGGCTGCTGCCTATGCTCGACCGGCGCAGCGGCGCCTGCGTGGCCGCCATGGCCGGCATCTACCGCCGCCTGCTCGACCGCATCGAGCGCGACCCCGAGGCCGTGCTGCGCGGCCGGGTCTCGCTGCCCGGGCGGGAGAAGGCCTACGTCGCCGTCCGCGGGCTGTCCGGCCTGGACACTCGGCATGTGACGCGGAGGACCGTCAGGAGGCGCGCCTGATGGACAAAGCGGTCCAAGGTGATTCCCGTGGTGAAAAGCGGCACGCAACCCTCCGGACGAGGACGGCGTCCCTGACTGCGACGGCCTGCCGTGCACGGTTCGACCACGGCGGTCGCGCAGGGGAGGACGCACGATGAGCGACGGCACGCGGCCGGGGGGACCGGCCGCCGGCACCCCGGGACGGTCCGGGCGCGACGCCGTCGTGATCGGCGGCGGGCTCGCCGGCATCACCGCGGCGCTCGCCCTCGCCGACGCCGGAGTCGACGTCACCCTGGTCGAGAGCAGACCGAGACTGGGGGGCCTCGCCTTCTCCTTCCGGCGCGGCGACCTGACCGTCGACAACGGCCAGCACGTGTACCTGCGCTGCTGCACCGCCTACCGCTGGTTCCTGGACCGCATCGAGGCGGCGGCGCTGGCGCCGCTGCAGGATCGTCTCGACGTGCCCGTCCTCGACGTCGCGCGGCCCGAGGGCCGGCGGCTGGGCAGACTGCGGCGCGACGCCCTGCCGGTACCCCTGCACCTGGGGCGCAGCCTGGCGACGTACCCCCATCTCTCGCTCGCCGAACGGGCCAGGGTGGGCCGGGCCGCGCTCGCGCTCAAGGGGCTCGACCTCGCCGATCCGGACCTGGACACGCAGGACTTCGGCGGCTGGCTGGCCGCGCACGGCCAGTCGGCGCGTGCCGTCGAGGCCCTGTGGGACCTGGTCGGGGTCGCCACCCTCAACGCGGTCGCGGGCGACTCCTCGCTGGGGCTCGCCGCGATGGTGTTCAAGACCGGTCTGCTGTCCGACCCGGGCGCGGCCGACATCGGATGGGCCCACGTCCCGCTGGGCGAACTGCACGACCGGCTCGCCCGCAAGGCGCTCGACTCCGCGGGCGTGCGTACCGAGGTCCGTACACGCGTCACCTCCGTCCTCACTGAGGAAAACGGGCGCTGGAGCGTTCAGGTTCCCGGCGAACGGCTCACGGCGGACGCCGTCGTGCTCGCCGTGCCCCAGCGCGAGGCCCATGACCTGCTGCCCGAGGGCGCCCTCGACGCCCCGGAGAATCTTCTGCGGATCGGCACCGCGCCGATCCTCAACGTGCACGTCGTCTACGACCGCAAGGTGCTCGAGAAGCCGTTCTTCGCGGCCCTCGGCACCCCCGTCCAGTGGGTCTTCGACCGCACCGACGCCTCCGGACTGCGCGAGGGCCAGTACCTCGCGCTCTCCCAGTCGGCGGTGCACGACGAGATCGACGAGCCGGTCGCCGCGCTGCGCGAGCGCTACCTGCCCGAGCTGGAACGGCTCCTTCCCGGGACGCGCGCCGCCGTCGTCAAGGACTTCTTCGTGACCAGGGAGCGCACGGCGACCTTCGCTCCCGCCCCCGGCGTCGGACGGCTGCGGCCCGGCGCCCGTACCAAGGCCCCCGGCCTCTACCTGGCCGGAGCGTGGACCGCCACGGGGTGGCCCGCGACCATGGAGAGTGCGGTCCGCAGCGGTGTGAGTGCGGCGGACGCCGCGCTGAGCGCCCTGGGCCGGCCCCGCCCGCGTCGTCTCTTCGAGTTCGAGGAGGCGGCCTGATGCTCGACCAGCACGCGGCAGGTCCCCGCACCCCCGGTACCGCAACAAGAGGAGAGACTGTGCCCACTGTGCCCCCGGCCGAGAAGGCCGATCGAGAGACCGCAGTGGACGTGACCGCGCTCCTCGAGCGCGGCCGGACCCTTGCCACACCGGTACTGCGCGCGGCCGTGGACCGTCTCGCCGCTCCCATGGACACCGTCTCCGCCTACCACTTCGGCTGGATCGACGCCGACGGCAAGCCCGCCGACGGCGACGGCGGCAAGGCCGTCCGCCCCGCCCTCGCCGTGCTGTCCGCCGAGGTCACCGGCGCCGCGCCCGAGATCGGCATCCCCGGCGCGGTCGCCGTCGAGCTGGTGCACAACTTCTCCCTCCTGCACGACGACCTGATGGACGGCGACGAGCAGCGCCGCCACCGCGACACCGTCTGGAAGGTGCACGGCCCCGCCCAGGCGATCCTCGTCGGCGACGCCCTGTTCGCCCTCGCCAACGAGGTCCTCCTCGAACTCGGCACGGTCGAGGCCGGCCGCGCCACCCGCCGGCTGACCACCGCCACCCGCGCCCTGATCGACGGCCAGGCCCAGGACATCTCCTACGAGCACCGGGACCGCGTCAGCGTCGAGGAGTGCCTGGAGATGGAGGGCAACAAGACCGGCGCCCTGCTCGCCTGCGCCTCCTCCATCGGCGCCGTCCTCGGCGGCGCGGACGAGCGCACCGCCGACACCCTGGAGAAGTACGGCTACCACCTCGGCCTGGCCTTCCAGGCCGTCGACGACCTGCTCGGCATCTGGGGCGACCCGGTGTCCACCGGCAAGCAGACCTGGAGCGACCTGCGCCAGCGCAAGAAGTCCCTGCCGGTCGTGGCCGCGCTCGCGGCGGGCGGCTCCGCCTCGGAGCGACTCGGCGAGATCCTCGCCGCCGACGCCAAGAGCAGCGACTTCGAGAACTTCTCCGAGGAGGAGTTCGCCGCCCGCGCCGCCCTCATCGAGGAGGCGGGCGGCCGTGAGTGGACGGCGCAGGAGGCGCGCCGCCAGCACACCATCGCCATCGAGGCCCTCGACGCCATCGACATGCCCGACCGGGTGCGGGATCGGTTCGCGGCGCTCGCCGACTTCGTCGTCGTACGGAAGAGATGATCATTATCGGTCGAATAGCCCTCGCGTAGTCGCCGGCCGGCGCCGCAGCAGAGGTTTCACAGGCACCGGCCGACGGCGGACCCACAGCAGCACGACTCGCACGACTGCACGAAGGGGAAGCCATGACAGCGACGACCGACGGAAGCACCGGGGCACTGCCGCCCCGAGCTGCCTCGGCCAGTGAAACCGAGAGCACCACCCCCGCGGCGGCCGGGGTTCACGACGTCGCCGTGCGCGCGACCCAGCGCGCGACCGACTTCCTGCTGTCCCGGCAGGACGCCCAGGGCTGGTGGAAGGGCGACCTCGAGACCAATGTGACCATGGATGCCGAGGACCTGCTCCTGCGGCAGTTCCTGGACATCCTCGACGAGACCACCGCGCACGCCGCCGCCCTGTTCATCCGCGGCGAGCAGCGCGAGGACGGCACCTGGGCCACCTTCTACGGCGGGCCCGGCGAACTCTCCACCACCATCGAGGCCTATGTCGCCCTGCGGCTGGCCGGCGACGAACCCGACGCCCCGCACATGGCCAAGGCCGCCGCGTGGGTCCGCGCGCAGGGGGGCATCGCCGCCGCCCGGGTGTTCACCCGGATCTGGCTCGCGCTCTTCGGCTGGTGGAAGTGGGAGGATCTGCCCGAACTCCCGCCGGAGCTCGTCTACTTCCCGAAGTGGATGCCGCTCAACATCTACGACTTCGGGTGCTGGGCCCGGCAGACCATCGTGCCGCTGACGATCGTCTCCGCGAAGCGGCCGGTGCGGCCCGCACCCTTCCCGCTGGACGAGCTGCACACCGACCCGTCCGACCCCAACCCGCCCAAGCCCCTTGCCCCGGTGACCAGTTGGGACGGCGCCTTCCAGCGGCTGGACAAGGCCCTGCACCAGCTGCGCAAGGCCGTGCCGCGCGGACTGCGCAGGGCCGCCATGAACAGCGCCGCTCGCTGGATCATCGAACGTCAGGAGAACGACGGCTGCTGGGGCGGCATCCAGCCGCCGGCCGTGTACTCCGTCATCGCGCTCTATCTGCTGGGCTACGACCTCGAACACCCCGTGATGCGCGAGGGGTTGGCCTCACTGGACCGTTTCGCCGTGTGGCGCGAGGACGGGGCCCGGATGATCGAGGCCTGCCAGTCGCCGGTGTGGGACACCTGCCTGGCGATGATCGCCCTGGCCGACGCGGGTGTGCCGGCCGACCATCCGCAACTGGTCAAGGCCGCGGACTGGATGCTCGGCGAGCAGATCGTGCGGCCCGGCGACTGGTCCGTCAAGCGACCCGGACTCCCGCCGGGCGGCTGGGCGTTCGAGTTCCACAACGACAACTACCCCGACATCGACGACACCGCCGAGGTGGTCCTCGCGCTGCGCCGGGTCAGGCACCACGACCCCGAGCGGGTGGAGAAGGCCATCGGGCGCGGGGTGCGCTGGAACCTCGGAATGCAGTCGAAGAACGGGGGGTGGGGCGCCTTCGACGTCGACAACACCAGCCCGTTCCCCAACCGGCTGCCGTTCTGCGACTTCGGCGAGGTCATCGATCCGCCGTCCGCGGACGTCACCGCCCACGTCGTGGAGATGCTGGCCGTCGAGGGCTTCTCCCACGACCCGCGCACCCGGCGCGGCATCGAGTGGCTGCTGGCCGAACAGGAGCCGGACGGCTCGTGGTTCGGGCGCTGGGGCGTCAACTACGTGTACGGCACCGGGTCCGTCGTGCCCGCCCTCGTCGCGGCCGGCTTCCCCGGCTCGCACCCGGCGATCCGCAGGGCGGTGGCCTGGCTGGAGTCCGTGCAGAACGACGACGGAGGCTGGGGCGAGGACCTGCGCTCCTACCAGGACAGCAAGGAGTGGAGCGGCAAGGGCGCCTCCACCGCCTCGCAGACCGCGTGGGCGCTGATGGCCCTGCTCGCGGCGGGGGAGCAGGACTCCAGGTCCGTCGAGCGGGGCGTCGAGTGGCTCGCCGCCACCCAACGCGAGGACGGCTCCTGGAACGAGCCCTACTTCACCGGCACCGGCTTCCCCTGGGACTTCTCCATCAACTACCACCTCTACCGGCAGGTCTTCCCGCTGACCGCGCTCGGCCGCTACGTCCACGGGGAACCGTTCTCCACCGGCAAGGGGGCTGATGAGCACCCACCCCGCCCCGGCACCGCTGCTGATCGCCTGCGCGCTCGGCATCGAGCACCTCGCGCTGCGCAGGGGCGACCGCGGCGAGGCCGGCGGGCCGGTCACCGTGCTGCGGACCGGGATGGGGCCGGAGGCGGCAGAGCGGTCCCTCACGCGGGCGCTGGCCGATCCGGCGCTCGCCGACGCCGCCGTACTGGCCACCGGGTTCTGCGCCGGGCTCGCGCCCGGGATGCATCCCGGCGACCTGGTCGTCGCCGAGGAGACCCGGGCCGCGGACGGAACCGTTCCGTGCGTGGGGACCGACCTGCTCGTCAAGGAACTCGTGCGTGCGGTACCCGGCCGCAACGTCCACACCGGCCCGCTCACCGGCTCGGACCACGTCGTCCGCGGTCATGAACGGTCGGATCTGCTCGCGACCGGCGCGATCGCGGTCGATATGGAGTCCGCTGCGACGCTTCTGAGCGCCGTGCGCACCGGCGAGCGCCCCGTTGCGGCCGTACGGGTGGTCGTGGACGCTCCTGAACATGAACTCGTCCGTATCGGCACGGTGCGCGGTGGAATATCGGCTTTCCGCGTTCTTCGTTCGGTACTTCCGGCTTTTTTCGAATGGCACCGTAATTTGCTGCTCCCCAGGAGGTGAGCCAGATGGCCATGCCGCTGCGTCAGTCCATCAAGGTCGCTACATACTTGGCCGAACAGAAGCTCCGCAAGCGGGACAAGTTCCCCTTGATCGTGGAGCTGGAACCTCTCTTCGCATGCAACCTGAAGTGCGAGGGCTGCGGCAAGATCCAGCATCCGGCGGGCGTGCTCAAGCAGCGCATGCCGGTCGCGCAGGCCGTGGGGGCGGTGCTGGAGTCGGGTGCCCCGATGGTGTCCATCGCCGGCGGCGAGCCCCTGATGCACCCTCAGATCGATGAGATCGTGCGGCAGTTGGTGGCCAAGAAGAAGTACGTCTTCCTGTGCACCAACGCCATGCTGCTGCGCAAGAAGATGGACAAGTTCAAGCCCTCCCCCTACTTCGCCTTCGCCGTGCACATCGACGGACTGCGCGAGCGGCACGACGAGTCGGTGGCGAAGGAGGGCGTCTTCGACGAGGCCGTGGAGGCGATCAAGGAGGCCAAGCGGCGCGGCTTCCGGGTCACCACCAACTCCACCTTCTTCAACACCGACACCCCGCAGACCATCATCGAGGTGCTCAACTTCCTCAACGACGACCTCAAGGTCGACGAGATGATGATCTCGCCCGCCTACGCCTACGAGAAGGCGCCCGACCAGGAGCACTTCCTGGGCGTGGAGCAGACCCGCGAGCTGTTCAAGAAGGCCTTCGCGGGCGGCAACCGCCGCAAGTGGCGGCTCAACCACTCGCCGCTGTTCCTCGACTTCCTCGAGGGCAAGGTCGACTTCCCGTGCACCGCCTGGGCGATCCCGAACTACTCGCTCTTCGGCTGGCAGCGCCCCTGCTACCTGATGAGCGACGGGTACGTGCCGACGTACCGCGAACTGATCGAGGAGACCGACTGGGACAAGTACGGCCGCGGCAAGGACCCGCGCTGCGCCAACTGCATGGCGCACTGCGGCTACGAGCCCACCGCCGTCCTGGCCACCATGGGGTCGCTGAAGGAGTCGCTGCGCGCGATGCGCGAGACGGTCTCCGGAAACCGGGAGTGAGGTCATGACCGCCGTCTCCCTGGGCGTTCCCGAGGTACCGGCCCGGCCGATCGCCGAGCGGCGCGTGTCGCGGCAGATCCACGTGGGCCCGGTGGCGGTCGGCGGCGGGGCGCCGGTGTCGGTGCAGTCGATGACGACGACCCGTACGTCCGACATCGGCGCCACCCTCCAGCAGATCGCCGAACTCACCGCGTCCGGCTGCCAGATCGTCCGCGTCGCCTGCCCCACGCAGGACGACGCGGACGCGCTGGCCACCATCGCCCGCAAGTCCCAGATCCCGGTGATCGCGGACATCCACTTCCAGCCGAAGTACGTGTTCGCGGCCATCGAGGCCGGCTGCGCGGCCGTACGCGTGAACCCGGGCAACATCAAGAAGTTCGACGACCAGGTCAAGGAGATCGCCAAGGCCGCCAGGGACCACGGCACACCCATCCGGATCGGGGTCAACGCGGGGTCGCTGGACAAGCGGCTGCTGCAGAAGTACGGCCGGGCGACCCCCGAGGCGCTGGTGGAGTCGGCCCTATGGGAGGCGTCTCTCTTCGAGGAGCACGACTTCCGGGACATCAAGATCTCCGTCAAGCACAACGACCCCGTCGTCATGGTCAACGCCTACCGGCTGCTGGCCGAGCGGTGCGACTACCCCCTGCACCTGGGCGTGACCGAGGCCGGTCCTGCCTTCCAGGGCACGATCAAGTCGGCCGTCGCCTTCGGAGCACTGCTCTCGGAGGGCATCGGCGACACGATCAGGGTCTCGCTGAGCGCGCCGCCCGCCGAGGAGGTCAAGGTCGGCATCCAGATCCTGGAGTCCCTCGGGCTCCGGCAGCGGCGCCTGGAGATCGTCTCCTGCCCCTCCTGCGGCCGGGCGCAGGTCGACGTCTACAAGCTCGCCGACGAAGTCACGGCCGGCCTGGAGGGGATGGAGGTCCCGTTGCGGGTAGCCGTGATGGGTTGTGTGGTCAACGGCCCCGGTGAGGCACGGGAGGCGGACCTGGGGGTCGCCTCCGGCAACGGCAAGGGCCAGATCTTCGTCAAGGGCGAGGTCATCAAGACCGTACCCGAGTCGAAGATCGTGGAGACCCTCATCGAGGAAGCGATGAAGATCGCCGAACAGATGGAACAGGACGGCGTCGCCTCGGGGGAGCCGGCCGTCACCGTGAGCTGAACAGCACGGACCGAAGGGGGCCCGAGCGTGACCATTCTGGAGAACATCCGGGGACCACGCGACCTTAAGGCGCTGTCCGAGGCGGAACTTCGCGAACTGTCCGAGGAGATCCGGGAGTTCCTGGTGCACGCGGTCGCCAGGACCGGCGGACACCTCGGGCCCAACCTGGGCGTGGTGGAACTGTCCGTCGCGCTCCACCGGGTCTTCGAGTCACCCGTGGACCGCATCGTCTGGGACACCGGTCACCAGAGCTACGTCCACAAGATCCTCACGGGCCGCAAGGACTTCTCCAAGCTGCGCGGCAAGGGCGGCCTGTCCGGCTACCCCTCGCGCGAGGAGTCCGAGCACGACATCGTCGAGAACAGCCACGCCTCCACGGCGCTCGGCTGGGCCGACGGCCTCGCCAAGGCCCGCCAGGTGCAGGGGGAGAAGGGGCACGTCGTCGCGGTGATCGGCGACGGCGCGCTGACCGGAGGCATGGCCTGGGAGGCGCTGAACAACATCGCGGCCGCCAAGGACCGGCCGCTGATCATCGTCGTCAACGACAACGAGCGGTCGTACGCGCCGACCATCGGCGGGCTCGCCAACCACCTCGCCACCCTGCGCACCACCGACGGGTACGAGAAGGTCCTCGCCTGGGGCAAGGAGGTGCTGCTGCGCACGCCGGTCGTCGGCAACACCGTCTACGAGTCGCTGCACGGCGCGAAGAAGGGCTTCAAGGACGCCTTCGCCCCGCAGGGCATGTTCGAGGACCTGGGCCTGAAGTACGTCGGCCCCATCGACGGGCACGACATCGGCGCCGTGGAGTCCGCGCTGCGGCGCGCCAAACGCTTCCACGGGCCGGTCCTCGTCCACTGCCTGACCGAGAAGGGCCGCGGCTACGAGCCGGCCCTGGCCCACGAGGAGGACCACTTCCACACCGTGGGGGTGATGGACCCGCTCACCTGCGAACCCCTCGCGCCCTCCAACGGCCCCTCCTGGACATCGGTGTTCGGCGACGAGATCGTCAGGATCGGGGAGGAGCGGGAGGACGTCGTCGCGATCACGGCGGCGATGCTGCACCCGGTGGGCCTCGGCAAGTTCGCCGCGAAGTTCCCCGACCGGGTGTGGGACGTGGGCATCGCCGAGCAGCACGCCGCGGTGAGCGCGGCGGGACTCGCGACCGGCGGGCTGCATCCCGTCGTCGCCGTCTACGCCACCTTCCTCAACCGCGCCTTCGACCAGCTCCTGATGGACGTCGCCCTGCACCGCTGCGGTGTCACCTTCGTCCTGGACCGCGCGGGTGTGACGGGTGTGGACGGGCCCTCCCACAACGGCATGTGGGACATGTCCATCCTCCAGGTCGTGCCGGGGCTCAGGATCGCCGCGCCACGCGACGCCGACCAGCTGCGGGCGCAGTTGCGGGAGGCCGTCGCCGTGGACGACGCGCCCACCCTGGTCCGCTTCCCGAAGGAGTCCGTGGGCCCGGAGATCCCGGCGGTCGACCGGATCGGCGGACTGGACGTCCTGCACCGCGACCCCGGCACGCCGGAGGTGCTCATGGTCGCCGTCGGCGTGATGGCTCCGGTCTGCCTGCAGGCCGCCGAGCTGCTCCAGGCGCGGGGGATCTCCTGCACCGTGGTCGACCCCCGGTGGGTCAAGCCCGTCGACCCGGCGCTTCCGGGCCTCGCCGCGGAACACCGGCTGGTGGCCGTCGTCGAGGACAACAGCCGCTCGGCGGGCGTGGGCTCGGCCGTGGCGCTGGCCCTCGGTGACGCCGAAGTCGACGTGCCCGTACGGCGGTTCGGCATCCCGGAGCAGTTCCTCGCGCACGCCAAACGCGGCGAGGTGCTGGCCGACATCGGGCTCACACCGGTGGAGGTGGCCGGGCGGATCAGCGCGAGCCTGGCCGTCAAGGAGGCCGAGAACACACTGGCCGTCAAGGAACAGGCGGACGGCACCGTCAAGGAGAGGGCTGAATGACCAAGGAGTTCGACCTCGGGGCGCTCCTGTCCGAGCGCGGAGCCGAACGCTACGAGCTGCACGGCAAGTACCTCAACCACCAGCTCCCGCGCATGCTGCACACCATCGGCTTCGACAAGGTCTACGAGCGCGCCGAGGGCGCCCACTTCTGGGACGCGGACGGCAACGACTACCTGGACATGCTCGCCGGGTTCGGGGTGATGGGCCTGGGCCGCCACCACCCGGTCGTCCGCAAGGCGCTGCACGACGTCCTCGACGCCTCGCTCGCCGACCTCACCCGCTTCGACTGCCAGCCGCTGCCCGGGCTGCTGGCCGAGAAGCTGCTGACGTACAGCCCGCACCTGGACCGGGTGTTCTTCGGCAACAGCGGCACGGAAGCGGTGGAGACGGCGCTGAAGTTCGCCCGCTACGCCACCGGCAGGCCGCGCGTGCTGTACTGCGACCACGCCTTCCACGGCCTGACCACGGGCTCGCTGTCGGTCAACGGCGAGTCCGGCTTCCGGGACGGGTTCGCCCCGCTGCTGCCGGACACCGCCGTCCCGCTCGGCGACCTCGACGCCCTGACCCGGGAGCTGGCCAAGGGCGACGTCGCCGCGCTGATCGTGGAGCCCATCCAGGGCAAGGGCGTGCACGAGTCTCCGCCCGGCTATCTGCGCGCCGCCCAGGAACTGCTGCGCAAGCACAAGGCGCTGCTGATCGCCGACGAGGTGCAGACGGGCCTCGGCCGTACCGGTGACTTCTACGCCTACCAGCACGAGGACGGCGTGGAGCCCGACCTGGTGTGCGTGGCCAAGGCGCTGTCGGGCGGCTACGTCCCGGTGGGCGCCACCCTCGGCAAGGACTGGATCTTCAAGAAGGTCTATTCGTCGATGGACCGGGTGCTGGTCCACTCGGCGAGCTTCGGGTCCAACGCCCAGGCCATGGCGGCGGGCCTCGCCGTGCTGTCCGTCATGGAGAACGAGCAGATCGTCGCGAACGCCCGGGCGAGGGGGGAGCAGCTGAGGTCGCGGCTCGCGGCGCTCGTCGACAAGTACGAGCTGCTCGCCGACGTCCGCGGCCGCGGCCTGATGATCGGCATCGAGTTCGGCAGACCGAAGTCCCTGAAGCTGCGCAGCCGTTGGACGATGCTGCAGGCCGCGCGCAAGGGCCTGTTCGCGCAGATGGTCGTCGTCCCCCTGCTGCAGCGGCACCGAATCCTCACCCAGGTCTCCGGCGACCACCTCGAAGTGATCAAGCTGATCCCGCCGTTGATCATCGGCGAGCCGGACGTGGACCGGTTCGTGGACGCGTTCACCGCCGTGATGGACGACGCGCACAGCGGCGGCGGACTGATGTGGGACTTCGGCAAGACGCTCGTGAAGCAGGCGGTCGCCAACCGGTGAGCCGGGGCGGGTGCCCGGCCTGAGCACCCGGAGCGGTTTTTGCCTCTGGGGCAACAAATTTGCCGCAGGGGCAAAGTCGCGGCTCAATGGAGTCATGAGCTCTCCGGAAGCCGAGTCCGAGCCGCTCGCCGGGCCGGACCTGCCCGCCGTGGCGCCTCAGCTGCGCGCCCTGCGCCGTCGCGCCTCCCTCACCCTGGAGGCCGCGGCGCGCGCCGCCGGGCTCTCGCCGGCCCATCTGTCCCGGCTGGAGACCGGACAGCGCCAGCCCTCGCTGCCGATGCTGCTCGCCCTCGCCCGTATCTACGGTACGACCGTCTCGGAACTGCTCGGCGAGCGGGTCGCCGACCGGGACGCCGTGGTGCGTGCCGGTGACATGGAACCGACCCCGGCGGGCGGCTGGACCTACTGGCAGGCCGGGTCGCCCGGCCGTGGCATGCAGGCCCTGCGCGTCCACGTACCGCACGGCTCGCAGGGCGACATCGTGCGCGTGCATCCCGGCGAGGAATGGCTGTACGTCCTCAGCGGGCGGCTGTGGCTGCGCCTCGGTGACACCACGCACCGGCTCGCGCCCGGCGACAGCGCGCACTTCGACTCGCTCACCCCGCACCGCATCGCCGCGCAGGACCCCGACGGCGTCGAGCTCCTGTTCGTCCACACCCTGCTGCAGAGCCCGACGGCCGCGTTGTGCCTCGGCCCCACCAATGGAGAGACACCATGAGCAACAGCAACATGGAGGAGAAGTTCCCCCGCGCCCTGTGGGTCCGGTTGATCATCTACATCGCCGTGGGACACGTCTTCGCCGCCTTCATCTACCTGCTGTTCGCGGTGGGGGCGAAGTAGGCCGGCCGCCCGTCAGTCGAGCAGCCGTCCCCGCAGCCGCTCACGGATCTCCGGCGTGACCCCGAGCCCCTGCTCCAGGTACGCCTCGACCCCGCCCCAGGTCTCCTCGATGGTCTCGAAGGCCGCCGCCAGATACTCGGCGCGCGCCTCGAACAAGGGGCTGAGCAGCTCCATGACCTCGGGGGAGTAGCCCGCGGAGGAGCTGCTGCTGCGGTGCACCTTGTAGCGGCGGTGCTTGGCGTTGGACTCCAGGTAGTCCGCGACGATGGCCTCCCGCTCGACGCCCAGGGCGAGCAGGGTGACGGCTATGGACAGCCCCGCGCGGTCCTTGCCCGCCGCGCAGTGCATCAGCGCCGGCACGCTGTCCTCGGCGAGCGAGCGCAGCACGCGCGTGTGCTCGGCGGTGCGCTCCCTGATGATCATGCGGTACGAGACGATCATACGGTCGGCGGCCTTGCCGTCCCCGAGGACCTCGCGCAGCTGCTCGATCTCGCCGTCCCGCACCATCGTCCAGAAGCCGGCGCCGTCCGCCGGGTCCGACAGCGGCAGGTTCACGTTCCGCACGCCCGGCAGCTCGACGTCCGGGCCCTCCAGCTTCTGGTCGGCGGCGTTGCGGAAGTCGAAGATCGTGTGCAGCCCCAGCGAGGTGAGGAACGCGGCGTCCTCCTCGGTCGCGTGCGCCAGATGCCCGCTGCGGAACAGCACCCCGTGCCGCACCCGCCGGCCGTCCACCGTCGGCAGCCCGCCCACATCGCGGAAGTTGCGCACCCGGGCCAGCTCCGGCTCGGTCGACGGGATCTGCTGCGTCACGGGGGCTCCTCCCAGTCCGCCCGCCGGCTCGGCTCGACGACGGGCACCCTGACGACGATACGACATACGTTTCCTTGGGCAATGAGTTGTCCACAGGCGTTGCCGTAGGCCCCCACCGGCATTGATGATGTTGCTGCTTGATCGCACCTGTTCGAATATGTGGGGGCTTGATGCTGGAGATCTCCGACAACGGCCGTACCTGGCTCCTGACCGGGCCGACCAGTGGTTACGCGATGCACCTCACCGAGGACGACGAGCTCCTGCATCTGCACTGGGGTCCACGGATCGCCCTGGCCGACGCCGAGGCCCTCGCCGTACGCCCGCTGCCCGACTACCGTCCCTTCGAGTCCCCGCTCGACGGCCGTGAGGAGTACCCGGTCGAGGGCGGCCCGCGCTTCGTGCGCCCCGCCCTGTCCGTGCGCTCCGCGGAGCGGCGCGGCACGGAGTGGCGCTTCGAGGCGTACGAGGCGGAGGGCGACCACCTCCGGCTCAGGTTCCGCGACGGCGGGTTCGCGATCACCCTGCACCACCGGATGCGGCACGACGTCGTCGAGCGCTGGGTGACCCTCGACAACGAGGGCCCCGGCGCCCTGGAGTTGCTGCGCGCGGACGCGGCCACCTGGACCCTCCCCGACCGCGACGGCTGGCGGCTGTCCCAGCTGCACGGCCGCTGGGCCGCCGAGTCCCGGCTCACCAGCTCGCCGCTCACCTACGGCGAGAAGATCATCGGCAGCCGCCGCGGGCACACCGGACACCAGCACCTGCCCTGGGTCGCCCTCGACACCGACGCCACCGAGGAGCGCGGCGAGGTCTACGGCTGCGCCCTGGGCTGGTCCGGCTCCTGGCGCATCGCGGTGGCCCAACTCCCGGACGCGCGCGTGCAGATCACCGGCGGCGCCGGGTACGACGACTCCGGACTGCTGCACCTGGCGGCGGGGGAGTCGTACACCACTCCCGTCTTCGCCGGGCTGTGGAGCGACGGCGGCTTCGGCGGTGCGAGCCGGGCCTGGCACGCCTACCAGCGCGCGTACGTCGTCCCGGACGCCGAGAAGGACCGCCCCGTGCTGTTCAACTCCTGGGAGGCCACGGAGTTCGACATCTCCGAGGAGCAGCAGGGCGCCCTCGCGCGGCGGGCCGCGGCGATCGGCGTGGAGCTGTTCGTCGTCGACGACGGCTGGTTCGGCAAACGCATCAGCGACCGGGCCGGGCTCGGCGACTGGACGCCCAACCCGGACCGCTTCCCCAAGGGCCTGGCACCGCTCGCCGACTACGTGCACGCACTCGGCATGCAGTTCGGTATCTGGGTCGAGCCCGAAATGGTCAACCCGGACAGTGACCTGTACCGTGCCCACCCCGACTGGGTGCAGTTCCAGCCCGGGCGCAGGCGGACGGAGCTGCGCAACCAGCTCGTGCTTAACCTCGCCCGCGAGGACGTCCAGGAGTACCTCTGGGAGCGGCTCGACGCGCTCCTGTCCAGCGCCCCGATCGACTACGTCAAGTGGGACTTCAACCGCTGCTTCACGGACGCCGGCTGGCCCGGCGACGCCTATCCGCAGCGCCTCTGGGTCGACCACGTGCATGCCCTGTACGCCCTGCTGGACCGGCTCCGGGCGGCCCACCCCGGCGTCGTCTTCGAGTCCTGCTCGGGCGGCGGCGGACGGATCGACCTCGGGATCATGAGCCGTACGGACCAGGTGTGGACCTCGGACAACACCGATCCGCTCGACCGGCTCGCCATCCAGCACGGCTTCAGCCAGATCCACCCCGCGCGCGTGATGGCCGCCTGGGTCACCGACAGCCCCAACACCCAGCTCAACGGGCGCGTCAGCTCGCTGCGCTTCCGGTTCGTCAGTGCCATGGCCGGAGTCCTCGGCGTGGGTGGGGACCTCACGCAGTGGACCGAGGAGGAACTGGCCGAGGCCCGCGACTGGGTCGGCCTGTACAAGGTGATCCGGCCGCTCGTCCAGCACGGCGAGCTCCACCGTCTGAGGCCGCCGACGGGCGGGCTGAGCGCGGTGCAGTACACGCGCGGGGACGAGACGGTCGTCCTCGCCTGGCTGCAGGCGCAGAGCTACGGCGAGCCTGTACCGGCCCTGCGGCTGCGGGCCCTCGACCCGACCGCATCGTACGAATGCCTCGAAACGGGCGAAGTGTATCGAGGTGCCGTATTGCTGCATCACGGACTGCGAACCGGACTGCGGGGCGACCTTGATGCGGCAGTTCTCCGACTGCGCCGCATCTGACTCTTGTGTCCGAATTGGCGCGTTGGTTCTGCTTCATTCCAACTCGCGCCGCAGCAAGGGAAGCTGGAGCAGCGTCACGTGAGCAGCGTCATAGCCGTGACGGTGCGTACCTCGTCATGCTCACGTAATCGCTCTGTCATTCCTGCGGATTGACGCGCCGGACGAAGCGGAAATTCACGGAGAGTGACCGTGAATTTCCGCGGAGGATCAAGGGAAACGCATTCGCGGGGAACCGTCGCTTGTCCCCTCGCGTCCTCGTCGCTTACGTTCCACACCAATCCGGACGGACGCCCAATCCTGCCGCCGCCCGGAGCCCGCACCAACTCACCCGTGAACGGCAGGAGCGGGGGACCCACAGGTACAACGCCTGTTCCGGTCTCCGGAACGGCTAGGGGTACAGCCGCGACCAGCGCGCGGCCGGGCATCTCCAGCCCGCACCCGACAGCTCACCTCGCAGGCGCCGGAGAGGAATTCGCCATGCCCGCGAAGGGTAAGCACCGCCGCCCGAAGCCCCAGCGCTTCACCCGCTCCATAGCCGTCGCCGGAACCGGCGGCGCCGCGCTCGCCCTCCCGCTGATGGGTGCCACCGGCGCCCACGCGGCCACCGCCCAGTCCGCTTCCCAGTCGGTTTCGGAAAAGGCCGTGCAGGTCCTTCCGAATACCGTGAAGAAGACGACCGAAAAGAAGAACACCGCCTCCGAAAAGGCGGTGCACGTCTATTCGGTGCGCTCCGGTGACTACCTTTCGAAGATCGCCGAGGAGCAGCACGTCAGCGGTGGCTGGCACAAGCTCTACACCGACAACCGCGACGCCGTCGGCGACGACCCGTCGCTGATCCACCCGGGTCTGAAGCTCACGATCGGCAAGAAGGCCGCGACGGGCACCACCAAGTCCTCCTCCGCGCAGCGCCCGGCCCCGTCCAAGGAGCGCTCCTCCTCCGCGGGCAAGGCCACCACCCGGAGCGCCACGGCGACCACCACCGCCGCCACCGGCTTCCAGCTCCCCGTCTCCGGCGCGACCGTCGGCACCGGCTACCGCGTGGCCGGCAGCATGTGGTCCAGCGGCTACCACACCGGCGTCGACTTCGTCGTCCCCACCGGCACCTCCCTCAAGGCCGTGGGCGCGGGCACCGTCGTCTCCGCCGGCTGGGGCGGCGCGTACGGCAACCAGGTCGTCATCCGGCTCGCCGACGGCTACTACGCCCAGTACGCGCACCTCTCGCAGCTCTCCGTCTCGGCCGGCCAGAGCGTGAGCCCGGGCCAGCAGGTCGGCCTCTCCGGCGCGACGGGCAACGTCACCGGCCCGCACCTGCACTTCGAGATCCGGACCACGCCGGACTACGGCTCCGACGTGGACCCGGTCGCCTACCTCCGCTCCAAGGGCGTCGCCGTCGGCTGACCCCCCGCCGCCACGCCGCCCGACACGCCGCCGAAGGCCGGACCCCGATCCCCGGGTCCGGCCTTCGGTGTGTGCGCCTGCCGATGGTCAACCCGTCAACCGTGCTGGTCGAGGCGTTATTCCGACCTTGGTCAACACTTTAGGAGTGGCTTATCTCACCGCCCGTCAAGCCCTGCCTACGGTCGCGTAGGTCACATTGGAAGGTGAATCATGACGGGCGTGGCAGACGATTCGAAGAGTGACAGCAGATCAGTGATCGGGTCGTACGTCGCGGTGGGGGACAGCTTCACCGAGGGCGTCGGCGACCCCGGCCCCGACGGGGCCTTCGTCGGCTGGGCGGACCGCTTCGCGGTACTCCTCGCGGACCGGCGCCCCGAGGGTGACTTCAGCTATACGAACCTCGCCGTGCGCGGCAAACTCCTCGACCAGATCGTGGCGGACCAGCTCCCGCAGGCCGTGGCGCTCGCCCCGGACCTGGTCTCCTTCTGCGCGGGCGGCAACGACATCATCCGGCCGGGCACCGACCCCGACGAGGTCGCCGAGCGGTTCGAGCGGGCCGTCGCCCGGCTCACCGAAGTCGCCGGCACCGTCATGGTGACGACCGGGTTCGACACCCGTGGCGTGCCCGTGCTCAAGCACCTGCGCGGCAAGATCGCCACCTACAACGGCCATGTACGGGCCATCGCCGACCGGTACGGCTGCCCCGTGCTCGACCTGTGGTCGCTGCGTTCGGTCCAGGACCGCAGGGCCTGGGACGGCGACCGGCTCCACCTCTCGCCCGAGGGGCACACGCGCGTGGCGCTGCGCGCCGGGCAGGTCCTCGGCCTGGAGATCCCGGCAGACCCCGACCAGCCCTGGCCGCCGCTCCCGCCGCGGGGCACCCTGGAGATGCGGCGGGACAACGTGCAGTGGGCCCGCGAGTACCTGGTGCCGTGGATCGGGCGCCGGCTGCGCGGCGAGTCGTCCGGCGACCACGTCACGGCGAAGGGCGCCCTGTCACCCGAGGACATCAGGACCCGGATCGCCTCCGTCGCCTGACGCCCGGCGGAATGAGGCCCCCGGTGCGTACCGGGGGCCTCACGCCTGCGATGCGGTCAACGCCGCGCGGTCCAGGCCCAGTTCGCGTGCCAGCGCCTCGTCCACCCACTCCTGCGCCCGGGTCCGCGAGACGGCACCGGCGTACGAGGTCAGCTGCACCGCCAGCCCGTCCAGCAGGGCCGTCAGGCGCAGGGCCGCGCCGAAGGGGTCGGGGCACCGGAACTCACCCGCGGCGACGCCCTCCGCGACGACCTCGGCGAGCGCCGCCTTCCACCGCTTGTCGAGGTCCTGCGCCACCTCCCGCAGCGCGGGCTCGCGCAGCGCCGCCGCCCAGCCCTCGATCCACAGCCGCCAGCCCTTGGCCTGGCCGGTCGGCGCGTACCAGCGCACGGCGGCGCGCAGTCGCCGTAGCGCCGTGGTGCGACGGCCGAGCAGCTTGCGCAGATGGGCCAGGTCGTCCTCGGCGGCGTAGGCGAACGCGGCGGCGACCAGCTTCTCCTTCGTCGAGAAGTGGTACAGCACCAGGGCGTTGCTGACGCCGAGCGCGGACGCCACGTCGGCGATCCGGACCGCCGCCACGCCCCGCTTCTCGATCTGCTCGATGGCCGCCCGCAGCAGTTCCTCACGCCGCTCGGCCACGCTCAACCGCACTCTCGCCACGCGGTCACCCTATCCGCGCCGCGCCCTCGACCGCCGTCGTGGTTCGGCCTTTTCGGGCAGAGCGGTGCACGTGCTCCTGGACGGGGCGTTGCCTGAAGGCCGCCGCAGGTCGGCCGGTCCTTCGCCCGCTCCCGTCAGCGGTACCAGCCGAACCGCTCCGCGATCACCGGCAGCCGGTCGGCGGCGATGGCGTGGGCCGCCGCGCGCGGGGTCGTGCCGTCGGTCTCCGCGCGGGCCAGCATCAGCTCGACCAGGGCGCGCATCGAGCGACGCGTGTGGGCGAACGCCTCCTCCGCGTCCGGGCCGATGTCGCCGAACAGGGTCCACCACCACCAGGCGTTGGTACCGGAGTTGACGACGACGTCGGGCAGCACGGTGACACCGCGCACGGCCAACAGCTCCTCCGCCTCCGGCAGTACGGGCATATTGGCCGCCTCGACCACCCAACGGGCCTTGACCCGCTCCTGGTCGGCGGTGTCGATCGCGTACGAGACGGCCGCCGGCACCAGCACCTCCGCCTCGGCCGCCAGCCAGGCGTCGCCGGGCAGTTCGCGGTCCCCGGGCCGCAACACCGCCCGGTCCACGGTGCCGTACCCGTCGCGCGCCGCCAGCAGCGCCTCCACGTCGAGCCCGGCGGGGTTCGCGACGGTGCCCTTGATGTCGGCCACCGCGACGACCGTGAGCCCCGCGCGCGCGAGGAAGCGCGCCGTGGCCCCGCCCATGGTGCCCAGGCCCTGCACGGCGACCCGCGTCCCCGCGTGCGGCACGCCCGCCCGGTCCAGGGCGGCCAGCACCGACTCCGCGACGCCGCAGCCGCCCACCAGCTCGTCCAGCCCGATGCCGTCCACCTCCACGGCGAACGCGTCCGCGAGCCGCCGCCTGGCCGTCACCTCGTCGTCGAGCAGCGGATACACCGCCTGGATCGAGGAGACGAGCCCCGCCTCGGCCGCCGCCCGGTCCACCGTGTCCTGGGTCAGGCCGAGGTCCTCACCCGTGGTCCAGAAGGCTTCGATGTACGGCCTCATGGCCCGCAGGTAGCGCACCAGCAGCCCGTACGCCCCCGCCTCCCGGGGATCGCAGTCGATGCCGCCCTTGGCGCCGCCCAGCGGGACGTAACGCCCCTCGGGGTCGTAGTGCAGCGCCTCCTTCATGGTCATCCCGCGCGCGAGCCCGGCGACCTCGTCCAGCGTGCATCCCTCGCGCATCCGCAGTCCGCCGCTGGCGACGCCGCGCACCAGACGGTCGACGACCAGGAAGCCCTGGCGGCCGGTGACATGGTCGGTCCAGGTGAGCGACATCAGGGGAGCGGTCATGGGGTCTCCTCGGAGACGGCGATCAGGCGGCGGACCGGGCGGTGCGGAAGGGGAGGGCGTTACTGAATCGTCGGTCAGTATCGAGAGGGTGCTTCCGGTTGTCAACGAAAACGCGGGGCCGGCGTCCTCACCTCGCCGACGGGGTTCCGTGCCGGCGACGGGAATGGGCACCGGAGATCGCCGGTTCTCACCGGAGTGGCAGCAGACCTGCGCCTGGCAGCGGTCGCGAGCGTCCCGATCTTTGGGCTTTCCTTGGAAAGAGCCCGCCGGGACCGCACGACCCGGGTGCTGTCAGTGCCGCCGACCATAATGGAATGCCTCACCGACTCCACCTGGAGGTACCGTGTCCGGTTTCCGTCCCCTGAGCTCCGGGCTCAAGGCGCTGCAGCCCGAGGCTTTCGGCGCGGATCCCTCCGGTGAGCGCCTGGCACGCATCCGCAGATCCCCCCACTTCAAGGACGGGGTCTTCCAGAATCCCGGCGGATCGACGGGCCGCCCCTCCCTGTCGATGGTGGACTTCGCGAAGATCTACTTCGACAAGGACGAGCGGCCCCGCCGCGCGCCCCGGGGGACCGTGCCGGTGCACGCCACCACGCTCGCCGACCTCGCGAAGCCGCCCGCCACCGGGCTGCGGCTCACCTGGATGGGGCACTCCAGCGTGCACGCGGAGATCGACGGCCACCGGGTGCTCTTCGACCCCGTCTGGGGTCAGCGCTGCTCCCCGTTCCCGTTCGTCGGCCCCAAGCGGGTGCACCCGGTGCCGTTGCCGCTGGCCGCGCTCGGTCCGGTCGACGTCGTCGTCATCTCGCACGACCACTACGACCACCTGGACCTGCCCACCATCAAGGCGCTGGCCGACACGGACACCCTCTTCGCCGTCCCGCTCGGCGTCGGCGCCCACCTCGAACACTGGGGCGTCTCCGCCGACCGGCTGCGCGAGCTGGACTGGAACGAGGCGACGAAGGTCGGCGGCCTCACGCTGACCGCCACTCCGGCCCGCCACTTCTGCGGCCGCGGGATGCGCAACACCCAGCACACCCTGTGGGCGTCCTGGGCAGTCGCCGGGGACGAGCACCGCGTCTACCACAGCGGTGACACCGGCTACTTCGACGGCTTCCGGGACATCGGCGCCGAGCACGGCCCCTTCGACGCCACGATGATCCAGATCGGCGCGTACTCCGAGTTCTGGCCCGACATCCACATGACGCCCGAGGAGGGCATGCGCGCCCACCTCGACCTCCAGGGCGGCCGGCCGCACGGCGTGATGCTGCCGATCCACTGGGCCACCTTCAACCTGGCGCCCCACCCGTGGGCCGAGCCCGGCGAGGGCACCGTCGAGGCCGCCCACGCCACCGGCTCCCGTATCGCCCTGCCCCGCCCCGGCGAGCCCTTCGAGCCCACCGCCGACACGGTCCCCTCGGACCCGTGGTGGCGCGCGGTGGCCCTGGCTCCCGAGGGCGGCTGGCCGACGGCCCTCACGGGTGCGGCGATCAAGACGACGGCGGCCTCGGCGGTCGACGCTCAGAGCGCCACCCAGCACGACTCGGACCGCGGCGCGGACGAGGGCACGGGGGAGCCGGAGGCGGTCGCCGCCGGGTGAGCCCGGCTCCGGGTGAGGCGGCCGCGGGCCGCCATGGGTGATGAAAAGGCGGGTGCGGCCCGCCGCCCATGTCGATCAGGTCGAGGTCGGTACGGCCCAGCAGCCGGTCGGCGAGTTCGGCGGACGACGGTGAGGACGGCGGGTCGCGGCCGGCCGGTGAGGGCGGCGGCCCGCGGTTCGGGCAGCCCGGATCACGGCGGCCCCGTCTCGTATACCCCTGCTTCACGACCCTCTGCCGGGTGATGCTCGCTCCCTGCGGTTGACACGGACAGTGACGTTCAGGGGGTGACTCCGGCGGGCGGAAAAGAGGGCGAAACGGTCCGGTCGGGTCGGTGAGCGGACAGAGGGCGATCGGTGACCGCAGGCGAATCCTCCCCGGCGCCGCAATGACGGCGAAGTGACCCCTGTATCGCCGTGACCGCTTCTGACCAGCTCTGATCGATCCCTTCTTGAGTGGGATCGTCGACTCCCTGGGTTTATCGGTCTGTCGTACGACGCCTCATACCAGAGCGGGACGCTCTGCGGGGGACTTTGTCAACTGCCCACCGCACATGATGCCTTGGCGACTACTGTGAGTGTCCGTCGGGCGATGCGGGGCCGCATTCCTGTCCCCCTCTCGACCGACACGACGGCGCATGCCCCAACCGCGCACACCCGCGCCCCAGGCACCGACGGACCAGCACGACGAGGAATCCGATGTCTCACCTCCGCGCACCGGCCGCACGCGCAGACCGCCGCGAGGGCGGACGGCACGGACGACCGGTCGCCCGCACAGCGCCCTCGCTGCCCGAAACGCACATACGGCCCCAACTGCTCAGGCTCGCCGTGCTGCCGCCCGTCGCGGTCGCCCTGAGCGCCAGCGCGGCCGTCCTGTTCACGATCCGCTCGACCGGAGCCCGGCCGGGCCTCACCCTGTGGGGCGTGCTCGCGGGCGCCGTCTCGGTCGCGATGGCGGGCATCGTGATCGCCGCCGTCGCCGCCGACCGGGCCGCCAGGTCCGTGAGCGACCGCATCGGCGCGCTGCGCCGCAGCACCGCCCGCGGTGAGGCCGACCTGCGTGCCCTCGTCGACACACTGCGCCGGGGCGACACCCCGCCCCCGCGCAAGCCGCGCGGCGCGCCCGCCGACGACGCCGAGGAGTTCGAGCTGCTCGCTGCCGACCTCGCCCGGGCGCACGACGGCGCCGTCACCGCCGTCGTGCAGGCCGCCCAGCTCTCCAGCCAGGCCGGCAGCGAGCAGAAGCTCGAGGTCTTCGTGAACCTCGCCCGGCGGCTGCAGTCCCTGGTGCACCGGGAGATCTCCATCCTCGACGAGCTGGAGAACGAGATGGAGGACCCCGACCTGCTCAAGGGCCTCTTCCACGTCGACCACCTCGCCACCCGCATCCGACGGCACGCGGAGAACCTCGCCGTGCTCGGCGGCGCGGTCTCCCGCCGCCAGTGGAGCCACCCCGTGCCCATGACCGAGGTGCTGCGCTCCGCCATCGCCGAGGTCGAGCAGTACTCCCGGGTCAAGCTGGTCCCGCCGATCGACGGCACCCTGCGCGGCCATGCCGTCGCCGACGTCATCCACCTGCTGGCCGAACTCGTCGAGAACGCCACGGTCTTCTCCGCCCCGCACACCCAGGTCCTGCTCCGGGCCACCCTCGTCACCTCCGGCCTCGCCGTCGAGGTCGAGGACCGCGGCCTCGGCATGCCCGTCGCGGAGCAGAAGAAGATGAACGCCCTGCTGGCCGACCCCGACCAGGTCAACGTCGCCAGCCTGCTCGCCGACGGCCGGATCGGACTGTTCGTCGTCTCGCAGCTGGCCCGCCGGCACGGCATCCACGTCCGGCTGCAGACCAACATCTACGGCGGAGTGCAGGCCGTGCTCGTCGTACCGCAGGGCCTGCTGGGCCCGACCCCCGGCCTGCCCGAGGCCGCGGCACAGCCGCAGGGCGGCACCGGCGTGCCGGCAGCGGCCCCGCCGCCGCAACTCCAGCCCTCGCGGCCGCAGTCACTGCCGCGGACCGGAGCCGACGCCACCGGGCGCCGGGCCGCGCCCCAGCCGGCCGCGGCGCGCCACGGCGAGCAGTGGGACGGCGACGGCACCCGGTCGTCCCTCCACAACGGCGCCGTGCCGCACGGGACCACGCCGGGCGGCGGTCCCACGCCGCTGCCCGTGCGCGGCGCCCATGAGGAGCGGCCCAACCCGGCGGAGGCCGCGCCCGGCATCAGGCCCGACGACCGGCACCTCGTCGCGGACCACGTCACCGCGCCGCCCACGCCCCGCACCGGCACCGTCCGCGGCACCATGGGCCGGCCCCCGCAACTGCCGCGCCGCCGCGCCCAGGAACACATCGCGCCCCAGCTGCGCGACGGCCCGGCACCGCGCCAGGACGCCGCCCAGGTCGCCGGTCACGACCCGGGCCTGATGGCCGCCTTCCAACGCGGCATCGGACTCGCCGAGGCCCAGCAGCACCTGGAGACGGACCACACAGGTGCGGAGCACACAGCAGCGGGCCACATGTCGGCACCGCACATGGAGCGCCTGCGCAGTGTCCCCGCCGAGCAGGACCGGCCGACCTCCCTGTCGTCCCACCTGAATCCGCACCACGCCACCGAGCACCACGCCACCGAGCCCCACGCCACCGACCCGCACACCACCGACCCGCACGGCTTCCCGACCGCACGCCCGGACGGCCCCCCCACGGACGTCAGCGCCACCGCCGCCTCGCGCCCCGGGGACGTACCGCCCGCGGGCCGGTCGCCCCTGGACGCGTCGCCCATGGACCCGGCCCACATAGCCCAGGCGCGCCCCGCCTCCGCGCGCGGAACCGACCACCCCACCCGGCACGACGGGAGCGCACCGGCCGGATGACCACCGCAGCCTTCACCCCCGCCCCCACCGCTCCCGCAGACCTTCGTACCCCAAGGAGTCGATCCACCATGGCGAGCGATGCGCCGACCGGCCATGCATCCGATCTCGACTGGCTGATGAGCGGCCTCGTGCAGCGCGTACCGCACACCACCAGCGCGGTACTCCTGTCCTGCGACGGGCTCGTGAAGTCGGTTCACGGCCTCGACGCCGACAGCGCCGACCACATGGCGGCGCTGGCCTCCGGCCTGTACTCCCTCGGCCGCAGCGCCGGGGTCCGCTTCGGCGACGGCGGTGAGGTCCGCCAGGTCGTCGTCGAACTCGACTCGAGCCTGCTGTTCGTGGCCACCGCCGGCTCCGGGACCTGCCTCGCGGTGCTCGCCGGCCGCGAGGCCGACGCGGCGGTGCTGGGCTACGAGATGGCCATGCTGGTCAAGAGCGTCCGCCCGTACCTGGCCACCGCACCCCGGCAGCATGCCGTCGAACCCACGGCGATGAGGCCTTGAGCGTGGCGGCGGCGGGCGACGGGCCCTGGCTCGACGACGCGGCCGGCCGACTGGTGCGCCCCTTCACGGTCAGCAACGGCCGCACCCGGCCGACCATCGCGCTCGACCTCCTGTCGCACGTGATGGCCACCGGCGCCACGCCCCTCGGTTACCTCGGCCCCGAGCACCAGCAGGCCCTCGACCTGTGCCACGGGCCCGTCTCGGTCGCCGAGTTGGCCGGCCATCTCAAGCTGCCGGCGGTGGTCACCAAGGTGCTGCTGTCGGACCTCGTCGACTGCGGGGCGCTGACCACCAAGCCCCCCGAGTTCCACCACGCCCCGACCGACCGGGCCCTACTGGAGGCAGTGCTCGATGGACTACGACGACAGCTCTGACCCCTTCCCGACCGCACTGAAGATCCTGGTCGCGGGAGGGTTCGGAGTCGGCAAGACGACCTTCGTGGGCGCGGTGAGCGAGATCGCGCCGCTGAGCACGGAGGAGCTGCTCACCACGGTCAGCGCCGCGACCGACCGGCTCGACGGGATCGAGAACAAGGTCGAGACGACGGTGGCCATGGACTTCGGCCGCATCACCCTCGATCCGGAGCATGTGCTCTATCTGTTCGGCACGCCCGGGCAGGAGCGGTTCTGGTTCATGTGGGACGAACTCTCCGAAGGGGCGCTCGGCGCGGTCATCCTGGCCGACACCCGCCGCTTGGAGGAGTGCTTCGCCGCGGTCGACTTCTTCGAGCAGCGCGGCCTCGGCTTCATCGTCGCCGTCAACGAGTTCGACGGCTCCTACCGCTACGACCCCGAGGAGGTCCGTGCGGCCATCGACCTGCCCCCGGAGATCCCCGTCGTGCGCTGCGACGCCCGGATCTCCAGCTCGGGCGTGCAGACCCTGCTGACCCTCGTCCGCCACCTCATCGCACACGCCCCGGCCCACGCGCCGAGCCACGGCGCCCACATGTGATCCCCGAACACCCGCCATGGAGCCCCTACATGACCTGCGTCCACAGTGACGGAGCCCGCCCATGAGGTACGACCCGTCGCGCCCCGCCGGTCGACTGCTGCTCACCCCCGAGGACAAGGAGGCCCCCGCCCGCACCCGGCGCCTGTGCCAACTCGGCCTGACCGACCACCCGGACCCGGGCCTCGACGCCTACGCAGCCCGGCTCGCCGAGGTGACCGGGGCGCCGTACGCCATGGTCAACTTCATCGACGAGAACCGCCAGTTCTTCGCGGGGCTGCACGTGCCGGCCCTACCGCCCGCCGTCGTCGTCAGGGCCGACGGCAGCGCGCCCGTGCTCGGCCGGGAACTGAACCGCGACCACGGCTTCTGCCCCCATGTGGTGGTCCGGCGCAAGGCGTTGGTGCTGGAGGACGTGCGCGACTACCCGCGGTTCGCGGGCAACGCGATCGTCGACGAGTTCGGTGTCCGCTCCTATCTGGGCGCACCGCTCGTCGACAGCACCGGCATGGTGCTCGGCACGGTGTGCGTGGCCGACGTGGAGCCGCGGCCGTGGGGCAGGCCGGGCCTGGAGAGCATCAAGGCGTCGGCGGCGGAGCTGGTGGCGCGGCTGGAGCGGCGCGAGGCGGACGGGCTTCCGCTGCTGTGACCGGGGGACCGGCCGTCCTCACTAGCCGACCGGTCTAATACTTTCGTACACTGTGCGCATGGGACGCACCAGCGACGCCAAGCAGAAGATCCTCGAAGCCGCCCGCTCGCTGATCGAGGGGCGTGGCTACTCCGCTCCGGGCGTGGCCGAGATCTGCAAGGCCGCCGGGGTGCCGAAGGGGAGCTTCTACTACTTCTTCGAGTCCAAGGAAGCGCTCGCGCTCGCCGTCGTCGACGAGCACTGGACGTCCCAGAAGCGCGACTGGACGCGCGCCCTGAGCGGCGAAGCCGAGCCGCTGCGCCGTCTGCGGCGGCTGTTCGAGGAGACGGAGGCCGGTCAGCGCGCCGTCCAGCAGGGCTGCGGCACCGTCTCGGGCTGCCTGTTCGGCAACCTCACCCTGGAGCTGAGCAACCAGACCGAGGCCGTCCGCGAGCGGCTGCAGGAGATCTTCGAGGCCCAGACCGACATGGTCGAGGCGGTGATCGCCGAGGCCCGCGAGCGCGGCGACGTCACCACGGCCGACCCCCGCGGGGCGGCGCGCGCGGTGGTGGCCCAACTGGAGGGCCAGGTGATGTTCGCCAAGCTCTACAACGACACCGGCCGTCTGAGCCCCCTGTGGGACAACTGCCGCGCCCTGCTGGGCGCCACCGCCGCCTGACCGCCGCTCGCCGATCACCCGCTCCGGACGCCGCCGGCAAGAAGGCCTAGTAGCCGCGCCACACGTTGTCGAACGCAGCGTTCTCGATCTGGCGGCGCTGGCGGACCGCCTCCAGTTCCATCACCGCGTTGCCGACGGCGGCCAGCACGGTGGTGGGCGTCTCGCCCGCCAACTCCTCGGGGATCTCGGCCTGTTCGGCACCGATGCCGGCCGCGGCGGCGAGCGCGGCGAGGACGGGCTCGCCCGCCGCCCGGCGCTCCTCGGCCGCCCGGCGGGCCGCCGAGTCGACCAGCACCGACCGCCCGGTCCGCAGCGGAATCCGGCGGCCCCGCGGCCGGGCCGTCAGCCCCACCCGCTCCAGGTCGTCGAGGTAGGAGGAGGACAGCCCGCGGCCCCGGCGCCACAGCCAGTCCTCGACCGACTCGTAGGGCTGCTGCCGGACGAGCGCGGCGGCGGCCTCGTCCAGCAGGCGGTCGCCCGTGGGGGACTGGGCGCTGGGCAGGATGCGGTCGCCGTCCAGGACGAGGGCCTTCGCCTCGACGAGGTCGAACACCTCGGCGGCAGCGAGCGCGAGCGACAGGTCGCCCTGTTCCACCGGCGTGTCGGCCGCCACGTCCAGGGCGACGATCGCGAGGTCCCGTGCGGTGGTCATGTGCGGCTCCACGTCAGTCGGCCGAGTGCGGGGCGAGCGCGCCCGCTTCCTCGCTCGATTGTCGCCGCCTTCGGGGCTCCGTGCGTCGCGTTACGACCATGTGGTGCGGGAAGCCGACGCGCAGCACGGCGGCCGCCGCGGCCGCGGCGAGGACGACCAGCGCGGCCAGGAGCAGCGCCTGCCGGTATCCGTGGTGCAGCAGCGGCGTCACCGCCAGGGGGCCGAGGATCTGGCCGACGGAGTACCCGGCGGTCAGCAGGGCGACCGAGCGTGGGAAGCGCAGGTGGGCCCCGGTGGCGAGGGCGAGCGTGCTGACGCCGATGAACGTGGCGCCGAAGAGCACCGCCGAGCCGAGGGCGGCCGCCGTCGCGCCGGTCAGGGCGGGCAGGGCGATGCCGGCCGCCTGCACCACGAGTGCCGTCATGAGCAGCCCGGGACGCGACCAGCGGCGCCCCAGCCGCGCCCAGAGCGCCGAGGACGGTACGGCGGCCAGCCCGACGAGCACCCAGGCGCCGCTGCCGATCCAGCCGGGGGAGCCCTGCCCGATCGCCGCGACCAGGAACGTCCCGGCGACGATGTAGCCGAAGCCCTCCAGGGTGTAGCTGACGAACAGCGCGCCGAACCAGCGGTGGGTACGGGGCCGCGCGCCGCCTGCGCCCACCTGGGCGGCGGGCGCCGCCTCGGGTCGCAGGTTCCAGCAGGCGGCGGTGAGCAGCGCGGTCAGCGCGGCCGCCGCCCACCAGGCCGTACGCCAGTCGCCGAAGGACCGCAGAACCAGCACCAGCAGGCCCGACAGGGCGATCCCGCCGCCCACGCCGCCGAACGCCCAGCCGGACAGGTGCGGCGGGTGGTCGCGCAGGTGGTGCAGCAGGGACCCGGCCGCCACGACGAACACCAGGGCGCCGGCCACCCCGGCCGCCAGCCGCAGCACGGCCCAGACGGCGGTGCTGTGGGTGAGCGGCATCGCCGCGAGCGTCCCCGTCAGCAGCACCAGCGATCCGCGCAGCACGGAGCGCGAGCGGGTCAGCGCCGGGGCCAGGATGCCTGCGAGCGCTCCGGCCAGGTAGCCGACGTAGTTGGCGGTGGCCAGGTTCCCCCCGGCACCGGCGGACAGGCCCGCCCCGGTGTGCATCAGGGGCAGGATCGGGGTGTAGACGAAGCGGCCGACGCCCATGCCCGCCGCGAGCGCGGCGGCGGCCCGGGCGACATGGGCCCAGGGGGAGGAGCGCCTCATCGGCCCGGATCGTTCGGGTGCGGCTCCAGCGGGGTGACCGTGAGCGTCATCCACGGGCGCAGCGGCAGGGTGCCGAGCACCTTCTCGTGCAGTTCCTCCTCGTCGCCGGCCAGCCAGACGCCGATGCTGCGCATCTCACCCACCGGCCGCCACAGCCGCGCCAGATGGCCGGCGGCGGCCAGTTCCCGGGCGCGGACGGCCTCGGCGGCCCGCCGCCGATCGACCTCGTCCTGACCGGTGCCCTCGGGGACGGTGGTGGTGATCTCGACCAGGAACTCTCGCATGACGCACTCCGTTCGTGCTCGTCGGTGAGCCCATCGTGCGCTCGCCCCGGCACAGGTGCCACGACCGGCTTCCTCGCTGCTGATAGGCCGGGCCTACCAGCCGCGCGTAGCATGGCGCGCGTGGAACTGCGCCAGCTGCGGTACTTCGTCGCGGTCGCCGAGGAGCTGAACTTCGGCCGTGCCGCCGAGCGGCTGCTCATCGCGGGCCCCTCGCTCTCGCAGCAGATCAAGGCCCTCGAACGCGACCTCGGCGTACGGCTCTTCGACCGGGACCGCCGCTCCGTCTCCCTCACTGCGGCCGGCGCCGACCTGCTCCCGCACACCCGTGCCCTGCTGGAGCGGGCGGACGATCTCAAGCGCCGGGCCGGCCGGCTGTCCGGGTCCCGGCCGGTGCGGCTCGGCTATGTCAACTGGCTGCCCGCGGACCTGAGTTCGCGCACGGCGTCGGTCGCCCAGGTCCGGGTCGACGCCTGGGTCGCCCCCTCCCACACCCAGGCCGCCCGGGTCGCCGACGGGAGCTTGGACCTCGCCGTGTGCTGGGTGCGCAACGAGGACCTGAAGCGGCTGGCGCTGCGGGCCCGGCTGATCGGCGCCGACCGGCTCTACGCCGTCGCCAAGGGCACCGACGCCGGCGAGGTCGCCGCGGGGGAGACCGACGTCCTCATCGACGACGACATCACCTCCTGGCAGTCCTGGAACGTCTACGCCGAGGAGATCGCCCTGCGCACCGGGGCCCGTCCGGTGCGGATCTCCGACGGGGCCGTCACCGGCCCCGCCTTCTTCGACCACGTCCGCCGCTGCACCCGCCCGGTGCTCAACTCCCCCAAGGGGCAGGGCGACCCGGTCCCCTCCGACCTGGTCCGCCGCGAGATCGTCGCCCCGAAGGTGTACTGGACCTGGTCGCTCGTGTGGCGCGAGAACGAGGACCGCGCCGCCGTCCTCGCCACCGTGGACGCCCTGTGCGAGGACGTCGGCGACCTCGGGATCCACGCCCCGGACGCCTGGCTGCCCGCCGACGATCCGTACGCGCTCCCTGGCTGACCTGCGCTGGGAGCCGGCACCTCCCACACGGGAGGGAAGCGATCCTTCCGCCGCCGTGCGATCCGGCCTACCTTCCACATAGTCGACCGGTCGGCTAGTAGCCGGTCATCACTTCGGAGAAGGTCACCATGAGCACGCAGAACCAGAAGGTCGCGATCGTCACCGGCGCCTCGCAGGGCATCGGCGCCGCCCTCGTCGAGGGCTACCGCAAGTTGGGGTACGCCGTCGTCGCCACCTCGCGCACCATCGCCCCCGTCGACGACGCCGGCGTCGTCACCGTCCAGGGCGACATCGCCGATCCGGCCACCGCCGAGCGCGTCGTCGCGGCCGCCGTCGAGCGGTTCGGCCGTATCGACACCGTGGTCAACAACGCGGGCGTGTTCGTCGCCAAGCCGTTCACCGACTACACGGCCGAGGACTACGCGGCCGTGACCGGCATCAACGTCGCCGGCTTCTTCCACCTCGCCCAGCAGGCAGTCCCGCACCTGCTCGCCCAGGGCGGCGGCCACATCGTCAGCGTCACCACGAGCCTGGTCGACGCCGCCGACTCCCGGGTTCCCTCGGTGCTCGCCTCGCTGACCAAGGGCGGCCTGCAGTCCGCGACCAAGTCCCTCGCCATCGAGTACGCCACCCGCGGCATCCGGGTCAACGCGGTCTCGCCCGGCACCATCAAGACCCCCATGCACCCGGCCGAGACCCACGACTTCCTCGCCGCCCTGCACCCCGTCGGCCGCATGGGTGAAGTGGGCGACATCGTCGACGCGGTGCTCTTCCTGGAGACGGCGCCCTTCGTCACCGGCGAGATCCTGCACGTCGACGGCGGCATGAGCGCCGGCCACTGACACCCTTCAAGGAGCAGCCATGACCAGCACGACAGACGACGAGACCGTCCTGCGCGGCGTCCTGGACCGGTGGAAGGCCGCGGTCGACGAGCACCGCCCCGAAGACGTCGCCGCGGTCTTCACCGAGGACGCGATCTTCCAGGGGCTCCGCCCCTACAGCGTCGGACGGCAGGGCGTCGCCGCGTACTACGACTCCCAGCCGCTCGGCATGAAGGCCGCGTACCGCGTCCTGGAGACCCGGCGGCCCGCCGACGGACTCGTCCTCGGCTACCTGGCCGTGGAGTTCTCCTTCACGGACCGGCCCACCCTGGACGTCAAGCTCTCGGTCCTGGTGACCCGGGAGGGCGACGCGTGGTCCATCGCCCACTACCAGGTCTCCCAGGCGTGAAGCGGATCCGCCGGGCGTGAAGCGGATCTGCGGCGCGGGTTAAGAAACTCTCGATGGACCGGGGGAGGGACCGTACGGCAGATTGCTACGCGATCCCACCCCCTTCCCCGGATGCGGGCTTCCTCGGCATGCCCGCGCCCGGGGTCTCACCGTCAGGAGCCGTAGCGTTGAAGGCGCTGGTCAAGGAGAAGGCGGAACCCGGGCTGTGGCTCGCGGACGTCCCGGAGCCCGCGGTCGGACCCGGCGACGTACTGATCAAGGTGCAGCGCACCGGCATCTGCGGCACCGACCTGCACATCCGCTCCTGGGACGGCTGGGCGCGGCAGACCATCCGCACCCCGCTCGTGCTCGGGCACGAGTTCGTCGGCGAGGTCGTCGAGACCGGCCGGGACGTCGCGGACATCAAGGCCGGCGACCGGGTCAGCGGGGAGGGCCATCTGGTGTGCGGCAAGTGCCGCAACTGCCTCGCCGGCCGCCGCCACCTGTGCCGGGCCACGGTCGGGCTCGGCGTCGGCCGGGACGGGGCCTTCGCCGAGTACGTCGCCCTGCCCGCCGCCAACGTGTGGGTGCACCGGGTACCGGTGGACCTCGATGTCGCGGCCATCTTCGACCCGTTCGGCAACGCCGTGCACACCGCGCTGTCCTTCCCGCTCGTCGGTGAGGACGTGCTGATCACCGGTGCCGGGCCGATCGGCCTGATGGCCGCCGCGGTGGCCCGGCACGCCGGCGCCCGCAACGTCGTCATCACCGACGTCAGCGAGGAACGCCTGGAACTGGCCCGCAAGATCGGCGTCAGCCTCGCGCTGAACGTCTCACAGGTCGGAATCGCCGACGGCCAGCGGGAGTTGGGGCTGCGGGAGGGCTTCGACATCGGCCTGGAGATGTCCGGCCGGCCCGAGGCCATGCGCGACATGATCGCCAACATGACGCACGGCGGCCGTATCGCCATGCTCGGCCTGCCCGCCGAGGAGTTCGCGGTCGACTGGGCCCGGATCGTCACCTCGATGATCACCGTCAAGGGCATCTACGGCCGGGAGATGTTCGAGACCTGGTACGCGATGTCGGTGCTGCTCGAAGGGGGCCTCGACCTCTCGCCCGTGATCACCGGCCGGTACGGCTACCGCGACTACGAGGCGGCGTTCGCCGACGCGGCGAGCGGCCGCGGCGGCAAGGTCATCCTCGACTGGACCCTCTGACTCTCTTTAGGGACTGATGATGTTCGACTCCGTGCGCGACGACCTGCGCGCCACCCTCGACGAGATCCGCGCCGCCGGCCTGCACAAGCCCGAGCGCGTGATCGGCACCCCGCAGTCCGCGACCGTCAACGTCACCGCGGGCGGACGCCCCGGTGAGGTCCTGAACTTCTGTGCCAACAACTACCTCGGCCTGGCCGACCACCCCGAGGTGATCGCCGCCGCTCACGAGGCCCTCGACCGCTGGGGCTACGGCATGGCGTCCGTGCGGTTCATCTGCGGTACGCAGGAGGTGCACAAGCAGCTCGAGGCGCGCCTGTCGGCCTTCCTCGGCCAGGAGGACACGATCCTGTACTCCTCCTGCTTCGACGCCAACGGCGGCGTGTTCGAGACCCTGCTGGGCCCGGAGGACGCGGTGATCTCCGACGCCCTCAACCACGCCTCCATCATCGACGGCATCCGGCTGTCCAAAGCGCGCCGCTTCCGTTACGCCAACCGTGACATGGCCGACCTGGAGCGGCAGTTGAAGGAGGCTTCCGAAGGCGGCGCGCGGCGGAAGCTGATCGTCACCGACGGCGTGTTCTCCATGGACGGCTACGTCGCCCCGCTGCGCGAGATCTGCGACCTCGCCGACCGCCACGACGCCATGGTCATGGTCGACGACTCGCACGCCGTCGGCTTCGTCGGCCCCGGCGGCCGGGGCACCCCCGAACTGCACGGCGTCATGGACCGCGTGGACATCATCACCGGCACCCTCGGCAAGGCCCTCGGCGGCGCCTCCGGCGGCTACGTCGCGGCCCGCGCCGAGATCGTCGCCCTGCTGCGCCAGCGCTCGCGCCCCTACCTCTTCTCCAACACGCTCGCCCCGGTGATCGCGGCCGCCTCCCTGAAGGTCCTCGACCTGCTGGAGTCGGCGGACGACCTGCGTGTCCGGCTGGCCGAGAACACCGCCCTCTTCCGGCGCCGGATGACCGAGGAGGGCTTCGAGGTCCTCCCCGGCGACCACGCCATCGCCCCGGTGATGATCGGCGACGCCGCGCAGGCCGGCCGGCTGGCCGAACTGCTGCTGGAGCGGGGTGTGTACGTCATCGGCTTCTCCTACCCGGTGGTGCCGCAGGGCCAGGCCCGCATCCGCGTCCAGCTGTCCGCCGCGCACTCGACCGAGGACGTGAACCGGGCCGTGGACGCCTTCGTGGCCGCGCGGACGCAGCTGGAGACCGAGCAGGGCTGACGTCCGGACGTCCGGACCTCGGGAGCCGGGACGACCGGTGACGGGCCGGGTTCGGTGACGGGCCGGGCTCGGTGAAGGGGCGCGTTTGAGACAATCGGTTCCATGATCGAAGCGCGGCGGCTCCACATCCTCCGTGCGGTGGCCGACCACCGCACGGTGACGGCGGCTGCCGCCGCGCTGTACCTGACCCCCTCGGCCGTCTCCCAGCAGCTGACCGCCCTGGAGCAGGAGACCGGCCACCGCCTGGTCGAGCGCGGCGCCAAGGGCGTACGGCTGACCCCGGCCGGCGAGATCCTGCTCAGCCACACCAATGCGGTCCTCGCCCAGCTGGAGCGGGCGGAGGCCGAGCTCGCCGCGTACGGATCGGGGGCCGCCGGAACCGTCACCGTCGCCGCCTTCGCCACCGGCATCGCCCAGGTCGTCGCCCCCGCGGTGGCGCGTCTCGCCGAGTCGGCGCCCGGCATCCGCATCCGCGTCCAGGACGCCGAGGGCGACGCCAGCCTGCCGATGGTGCTGGACCGGCAGGTCGACGTGGCCGTCGCCGTCGAGTACCGGGGTGCCCCGCCCGCCGACGACCCGCGGCTGACCCACCTGTCCCTGTACGCCGAGCCGTTCGACGCGGTCGTGCCCGTGCGGCACCGGCTGGCCGAGGCCGCCGAGATCCCGCTCGCCGACCTGGCCAAGGACGCCTGGATCGGCCCGTACCCCGGCAACCCGTGCCACGACGTGGTCGTGCTCGCCTGCGAGAGCGCCGGGTTCCAGCCGCGCCTGGAGCACTCCTCGGACGACTTCCGCGCGGTTGTCGCCCTCGCCTCGGCCGACGCCGGCGTGGCGCTCGTACCGCGGTCGGCGCTGAGCGGGATGGACCTCACCGGCGTGGTCGTACGGCCCGTCGACGGCGTCGCGCCCACGCGCCGGGTCTTCGCGGCCGTACGGCGCGGGGCCGAGGAGCATCCCCTGATCCGCCCGGTGCTGGAGGCGCTGCGCGAGGCGGCCGGAGTGAAGACTCCGTAACCTGGCTGTCTCATATCAGGGATACCGTCCCTGATGTGAAACGCGATGAACGTGCCGGGGACCCCCCGGCCCCGGCCCCGGCCCCGGACCCCGTCGACGCCCGGCTCGCCGTACGCCTGGCGGAACTGCGCGCCGAACACGGATGGTCGCTCGGCGAGCTGGCGGAACGCAGCGGCATCAGCAAGTCCACCCTCTCCCGCACCGAGCGGGCGGAGATCAGCCCCACCGCGGCCCTCCTCAACCGCCTCTGCGGCGTCTACGGACGCCCCATGTCCCGGCTGCTCGCCGAGGTGGAGGCGGAGCCGGCGGCGCTGGTGCCGGCCGCCGAGCAGCCGGTGTGGCAGGACCGCGCCTCCGGCTTCGTACGACGATCCGTCTCGCCCCCGCACCCCGGACTGCGCGGCGAACTCGTGGAGGGACGGCTCGCCGCGGGAGCCGACATCGCCTACGACCGGCCGCCCGTACCCGGACTGGAACAGCACATCTGGGTCCTGGAAGGAGCGCTCGACGTGGCGGAGCGGGAGACGGAGCACCACCTCGGCACGGGCGACTGCCTGCGGCTACGGGTGTGGGGGCCGACGCGGTTCCGGTGCGCAGGCCCGGCGGACGCGCGCTACGTGCTGGCGGTGGTGCTGCCGTGATCGTCCGACGCGTGGACCACGCCGGATTGCTCGCGAGCGCGGACGGCCTGGCCGATCTGCTGGTCGACACCGTCGAGGGCGGCGCCTCGGTCGGCTTCCTCGCGCCGCTCGACCGTGCGGAGGCCCTCGCCTGGTGGCGGGAGCGGGCCGCCGGTGCCGCGGCGGGCTCGCTCGCGGTATGGGTGGCCCACGACGGCGGGCGGCCGGTCGGCACGGTGAGTCTGGCCTTCCCGGACAAGCCCAACAGCCGCCACCGGGCGGAGCTGGTGAAGCTGATGGTGCACCGGGACGCCCGCGGGAAGGGGCTCGGCCGGCTGCTCCTGACCACGGCGGAGGAGGCGGCCGCCGCGACCGGGATCACGCTGCTGCACCTGGACACCGAGACCGACAGCCCCGCCGAGCGGCTGTACCGGACGGCCGGGTGGAGCCGGATCGGTGTGATCCCGGACTACGCGGCGGCCCCGGACGGCGTGCTGAGGCCGACGTCGATCTATTGCAAGTCCCTTGGCCGCGAGACCGTCGCCGAGGCTCCCACCAGGTGATTGTCAGTGGCGGGGGCTAACGTGCGGTGCATGCCGGATGCCGAAGACGTACGCCGAATCTGCCTCGCCCTGCCGGACACGACGGAGAAGATCGCCTGGAGCATGCCCACCTTCAGGGTCGCGGGGAAGATGTTCGCCACGCTGCCCGAGGACGAGACCTCCATCGCCGTGCGCTGTCCGAAGGAGGAGCGCGACGAGCTGGTCCTCGCCGAACCGGAGAAGTTCTGGATCGCCGACCACGAGGCGCAGTTCGCCTGGGTCAGGGCCCGCCTCTCGGCCGTCGACGACGAGGCCGAACTGCGCGACATACTCGCCGACTCCTGGCGCCAGGCGGCCCCGACCCGACTGCTGGACGCCTACCCGGAGTTGGGGGCGCCGTCCGCGGACTGACCGGCGGGGCGCCGGCACGGGGCGATGCGGTCCGCGGGCGGGTGCGGAGCCCGCGAAGAACCGTGGGCGGAACCGTGCGCGCGGCCGCGAAAAGCCGTGCGCGACCATGGACCTGAGTGCGGTATGGTTTCCCTGCATGTTCGGCCGGGGGAAACCCCAGGTCAGACGGGCACCGGGACGTGGCGCAGCTTGGTAGCGCACTTGACTGGGGGTCAAGGGGTCGCAGGTTCAAATCCTGTCGTCCCGACGGTGCGAAGGGTCTTCGCGGGCGAGAGCCGGCGGGGGCCCTTCTTCGTGCGCCCGCTCAGGAACGGCGGCCGAACAGGCGCTTCCAGAGCCCTTCGGCCGGAGCGTCGTCGTCGGAGCAGGTGCAGCGCTGCGAGCGCGGGACTCCGGCGAGTACCTGCTCGACGTGCATGCCGCAGCCCCGGTACGTGAGGCCCTTGCACTTTCGGCAGACCGCTTGTCGGCACATGAGGTGTTCTCCTTCGGATCGGTGTTCGGGGTCTGGACGGTCGACGGTGATCAGGCGAGCGAGAGGAAGAGCTTCTCCAGGCGGGCACGGGTGCGCTCCTGGCTCTCGGCGGGGTCCGTCGCGCTCTCGCCGTCCACGACACACTGCTGCAGGCCGCTCGCGATGATCGCGAAGCCCGCGCGGTCGAGTGCCCGCGACGCCGCCGACAACTGTGTGACGACGTCCTCGCAGTCCCGTCCCTCCTCGATCATCCGGATCACTCCGGAGATCTGGCCCTGGGCCCGCCGCAGCCGGTTCAGCACCGCGCGCAGCTCCGCGTCCGTCGGCTCGAACTCCATGATCCCTTTCCTCTCGTATACCCCCGGGGGTAATTGTACGGGATGCGGCGGGCGGAGTAGGCGGGGCCGGCCTGGGAAAGATCTGCCGAAGCCCGCCCGCCACCGTAGGGAGACCGCGTTGACCAGTGCCGTCGAAGCAGCGGAGGGGGCGATTCTCTGGTCCCAGGAGGTTCTCGGGCTGCAGGCCGTCGCCGGTCCCGGCGGGTCGGTCGGGCTGGGGCCGCCGGGGCAGGACTGGGACACCCTGCTGCCCCTGGTGGAGGTCACCGCCACCGGCCACGGGCGCACCTGGTCGGGGGAACGGTTCATCGACACCTCGATCGGCGAGCGCCTCGCCTACCGGGGCCACGAGACGGTCCAGGACGGGGAGTGGGGGTGCACGACGATCGTGCTCGCCGATCCGGTCACCGGCCTCGTCGCCGAGGTGGCTCTGCGGACCTGCCCCGGCGCCGGTTTCCTCCGCTCGCGGGTGCGCCTGGTCAACGAAGGCGGCGTCCCGCTCCGGCTGGAGAGCGTGTCGAGCCTCGCGCTCGGCGGTCTCGCCGACGGCGCCCTCGGCGGCCTCACGCTGCACTGGGCGGACAACGACTGGCTCGCCGAGTGCCGTTGGCGGCGGAGCCCGTTCCGCGACCAGGTCGTCCGGCTCGGCCGTTCCGCCCACGGCCACGAAGGACGCGGCTGCTTCGAGCGCTTCTCGCAGGGCAGCTGGTCCACGGGCCGGCACCTCCCGGTCGCCGCGCTCACCGAGCACGCGGGGCGCGCGTGGCTGTGGCAGATCGAGTCCAGCGCCGGCTGGCGCTACGAGACCGGCGAACGCGAAGGCGCCGCCTACGTCGCCCTGTTCGGCCCCGACGACGCCCACCACCAATGGCGCCGGACCCTCGCGCCCGGCGAGGAGTTCAGCACCGTCCCGGCGACCCTCGCCGGCGCCCGGACCGGCGGCCTGGACGCGGCCTTCGGGCAGCTCACCGACTGCCGCCGCCGGATGCGCCGCGGCCACCCGGACCACACGGCCCTCCCGGTGATCTACAACGACTACATGAACACCCTCATGGGCGACCCCACCACCGACAAGCTCCTGCCGCTCATCGAGGCGGCGGCCGCCGCCGGCGCCGAGGTCTTCGTCGTCGACGCGGGCTGGTACGACGACGACGCCCAGGGCTGGTGGGACGCCGTGGGCGCCTGGGAGCCGTCCGGCCGGCGCTTCCCCGGCGGCATCCGACAGGTGCTGGACGCCGTCAGGGAGCACGGGATGACACCGGGTCTGTGGCTGGAGCCCGAAGTGGTGGGCGTACGCAGTCCGTTGGCGCGCACCCTGCCGCCCGAGGCGTTCTTCCGCCGGGGCGGCATACGCGTCACCGAGCACGGCCGCCACCACCTGGATCTGCGCCACCCGGCCGCCCGCGCCCACCTCGATGGGGTCGTCGACCGGATCGTGGGGGAGTGGGGAGTGGGCTATCTGAAGCTCGACTACAACATCAACCCCGGGCCGGGTACCGAGAACGGCGAGGAGAGCGCCGGCGCCGGACTGCTCGGGCACCATCGCGCCCACCTCGACTGGCTGAACGCCGTTCTCGACCGGTACCCCCGTCTCGTCCTGGAGAACTGCGGCTCGGGCGGACTGCGCATGGACTACGCCCAACTCGCCGTCACCCAGCTGCAGTCCACCAGCGACCAGCAGGACCCGCTGCGCTACCCGCCCATCGCGGCATCGGCCGCCACCGCGGTGACGCCCGAGCAGGCGGCCGTATGGGCCTACCCGCAGCCGCACTTCACCCCGGACCTGATCGCCTTCACCCTCACCGGCGCGATGACCGGACGCATCCACCTGTCCGGGTTCCTCGACCGCATGGACCCGGACCGGTTCGACCTGGTCCGCACCGGCCTGTCCGTCTACAAGGAACTTCGCCACCAGATCCCGGACAGCCTGCCCTACTGGCCGCTCGGCCTGCCCGCGTGGGAGGACTCCTGGATCGCCTTCGGCCGCCGCGGGACCGACGCCGACTGGCTCACGCTGTGGCGGCGCGCCCCGGTCCCCGGTGACGACGCCGACGACAGCACGCGCGCCGTCCCCCTCGACCACCTCCGGGGCGCCCGCGTCACCCCCACGGTCCTCCACCCGGCGTCTGCCGACGCGACCGCCGCATGGGACGCCGCCCACGGACGGCTCACCGTCCGTCTGCCGCGCCCCGGCACCGCCGTACTCCTCCGCCTCGACGGCAGGGCGCCGCTCCCGGGGCGCGAGGACTGACGGCTCAGCCGCCGCCGTCGAGGTCCGTGCGCTGCCGCAGCACCCGCAACTCGTCGCCGCGCAGCTCCATTTCGTACAGCTTGCCGCGGGCGTTCTCGAACGGGCGGTGCAGGATCATCATCAACCGGCCCTCGAAGGTGCGGAACAGCATGCCGTGGCCGCTGTCGTCGCGGACCAGGGGCCGTCGCTGTTCCCACGGGCCCCGCAGTTCACCGGAGCGGGAGACGGCGTAGGTCTGTACGTATCCGCCGCTGAGACCGCCGTCGTCACAGGCCCGGTCCTTCTCGTACGTCGACCACAGCATCAGCAGGGCTCCCTCCGGCGTGCGGTGCAGCTGCGGGCCGTCCGTGATGTACGGCGGCAGCTGGTGCGGGACGCCGGCGGGGATCTGCTCCCCGAGCCAGGACGCGTCCGAGCCCTTGAAGAGGAAGACGGGGTCCCCGACGGTCCGCGTCAGGTCCGGGGCCAGCCGGATCGCCTCCATGGTGCCGTCGACGGTCTGCAGCCACTCGTGGGCGTAGACCATCCAGGGCTGCCCGGAGGGGTCGACGTACAGCGTCCCGTCGAGGGTCATGAGGTGCTCGGGCGGTGTGGGGCGGGAGGCGTCGACGAGCGTGAACGGCCCGAGCAGCGAGTCGGACACGGCGGTGACCGTGCCGCGCCGATGGTTCGGCAGGGGGAACGGTGTGCCGTAGCGGCCCGGAGGCGGCACCGGCAGCGGCCTGCTCTCGTCGTGCAGGGTGGTGAACAGGTAGTAGCGGCCGCCCCATGCGTGCACCTCGGGCGCCCAGCCGCCGTCGGCCGCCCACGCCCGCGTCCGGTCGGCGGCCAGGAACACCACCGTGGGACGCGTCCAGTCCCGCAGGTCGCGGCTGCGGTAGACCATCGTGCCGACGCCCTCCACACCGGACACCGACGGGTCGTTGGAGGTGTACAGGTGATAGGTGCGGGTGCCGTCGTCGGCGACGACGAACGGGTCGTGCAGCGGCATCTCGGCCAGCCGCATCACTTCGGTATCGGCCATGATCGAAGAATAGGGTGACGGCAGGACTCAGAGGCGGACGGTCGTCCGCACCGTCACCTCGTCCCCCGCCGCCACGCCCTGCGGCACCCGCACGGCGTTCTTCAGAGGCAGCAGACAGCCGCCGTCCTCGGGGAACAGCGAGGTGGTGAAGGCGACTTCGCCGACCCGGGCCTCGACCGGCACGACACCCCAGCCGTACGTGGCGGAGGCGGCCACCTCGCGGACGTCGGCGGACTCCGCGTCGGGCCCGGCCACGAAGTAGTACGGCGCCGGCCCGCGCCACTCGATCACCCGGCCCGTGAAGGCGAGTTCCACGCGGTCAGCCCCTCTTCTCGAGCTCGGTCAGGTCGCGCTCGGCGTACATACGGTGACACCACTCCTCGTTCAGGACCACCAGCAGGCACTCGCGGACCGGGAAGGTCTCGCCCTCGTCCGGCCAGCCGGGCCCGACGGCCGGTTCGGTACGGGTGTCGAGCAGCTCGTCGGTCAGGCCGTCGACCACCCGCCGCACCGCCGCCATCGCCGCCCACCGCAGGGCGAGCGCCTCGTCCGGCGAGGGCCGGGCCTCGCGGTCGTGGGGGACGCCCGGGCGGGGACCCATCTCGTCCCAGGGGAGGGACAGCGGGTGCCAGGGGCGGGGGTCGCGCAGGATGCACCGCTCCACCCACGACTGGCTCGCGAAGGCGAGGTGCCGCAGGGTCTGGACGAACGACCACTCCCCGTCCACGGACGCGTGCAGCAGGTCCGGGGGCAGGCGCCGGGCCCGGGCGACGGTGGCCTCCCACAGCCGCTCGTCGAGGTCCCAGGCCGCGCGGAACCCGTCGGCCGTGGTCGGCCGGAACCGCGGGCGGTCGGGATACCGGCGGTCCAGCTCGGCCTCCACCAGCGGTGCCACGTCGACGCCGTTGACCACGAGGTTCCTGATCTCGCCGTCGATGGTGGTGTCGACCAGTTCCACACCCCGCATCACGACGTGGTTCAGCTCGCACGCCCGGAACGTCGCGCGGTTGAGGCCCACCCCGGTGAACCGGGCCCCGCCCAGGTCCGCGTGCTCGAACTCCGTGCCCCGCAGGTCGGTCAAGTCGCCGTCGCCCATGGCGAGCAGCGTAGGCCGCGGTCCCCGCCGGGACGGAGACCGCGGCACGGCTCAGTCGACGTTCACCGGTCCGTCGCCCGGCTTGCGGTCGTCCTTCGCGCGCAGCTCCAGCACGCCGTTGCCCCCGCCGTTGCGGCCGTCGGAGTCCTGGCCGCCGAGGTTCTGCCGGACCGAGTCCAGGATCGTCAGACCCTGCGAGACCAGACCGGCGGCGATCTCGCCGAGGCCGTCCGCGCCGTTGAGGACGTTGACGTTGGCGCCCGCGAGGCCGCCCGCGGCCTCCTTCACGATCTGCGGGAGCTGGTCGATCAGCATCCGGTCGAGGGCCACCCGGTCGTAGGAGGCGGCCGCCTCGGCCTGGATCTTCATCCGGTCGGCCTCCGCCTTGGCGAGCAGCTTGATCCGCTCGGCCTCCGCCTCGGCCGGCTTGACGATCTCCGCCACCAGCTGCTGCTGACGCAACTGCGCCTGCCGCTGAGCCAGTTCGGTCTGCGCGGCGAGCACCTCCTGCTGCGCGTGGGCCTGCGCCAGCGGACCGGCCTGCGCGGCCTCGGCCTGCGCCCGGTCCACCTGCGCCGAGTACTCCGCCTGGACGACGGCGGTCTGCCGGGCGTACTCGGCCTGCTTGCGCGCCGCCTCCTGCTGCGCTTCGGCCGCGGTCTGGGTGGCCTGCGCCTGGGCGATCTGGGCCTGCCGCTGGATGGCCGCGCGGTGCGGCGCGGACATGGCGTCGATGTAGCCGGCGTCGCCGTCGTCGATCGACTGGATCTGCAGCGAGTCCACGATCAGACCGATCTTCGCCATCTCCATCTTCGAGGTGTCCAGCACCTCCGCGGCCAGCTTCTGCCGCTCGGTGACGATCTCCTCGACCGTCATGGAGCCGATGATGGCCCGCAGATGGCCGGCGAAGATCCGGCCGGTCAGCACGGACATCTGGTCCTGGTCCGAGAGGAAGCGCTGACCGGCGTTGATGATGCTCTCGTTGTCGTTGCCGACCTTGAACGCGATGACGGCACGGACGTTCAACGCGATGCCCTGCCGGGTCACACAGGTCTCCGTGACCTCGGCCTCGCACATCGCCAGCGTGAGGAAACGGGTCTTTCGGAAGAACGGCAGCACGAACTTCCCGTGCCCCGTCACCACCCGGAACGGCGCGCCCCCCAGTCCCCGCCTGCCACCCGAGATCAGCATCGCCTCGTCGGGAGCGGGAACGCGGTAACCGAACATTCTGTTTTCTCCTCAGTCAGCGTCGGCACGGTCGCCGAACGCGGCGAGTGGATCCTGCCACTCGATGACGCCGACTTCACGGCACCCCCGTGACTCGATCACGAGCACCGTCGCCCCCGTCGGCAGAGGGGCGTCGGACCAGGCGATGAAGGTCTCGGAGCCGCCCCGTACACGCACGATGATCTCCCCGGGTCCCGCCGTTCCGCGGGTGCCAACGAGCAGTTTCCCCGTGCAGCCGATCACGGCCTCGTCCTGCGGCATCACCGGCTGACCTCCCACCTCTGGCCCACGGTTCCGACGATAGACCCACCGGTAGCCGCGACGTGACACCAGGGACGACTCCGCTTACGCCCACCGTTCGTGTGATGTTGCCTACGGGACCGATTGGGAGACGGGGAACCGGCAACGCTCCCTCTCATGTCTCCTACGCACATTTCCGGGAGGGTGACTCGATGACGACGGCGACCGGGACGGCGCCGGCCGGCACACCGAGGACCTCGGCCGCACCCGCGGCCACCACGACCAGGACCGGCAGGACCGCGGCGCCCTCGCTGCCGTCCCTCACCGGGCTGAGATGGATGGCCGCGCTGCTGGTCTTCGGCCTCCACGTGCACAACTTCGGCTACTTCGGCGGCACCGCCGACCGCATCACGACCTGGGCCTTCGGGGCCGGGGGCACGGGAGTGTCGTTCTTCTTCGTGCTGTCCGGCTTCGTGCTCATGTGGTCCGCGCGGCCCGGTGACCGCGCCCCGGCCTTCTTCAGACGCCGGGTCGCCCGCATCCTCCCGGTCCATCTCGTCACCGCCGCCCTCGCCCTGCTCATGGCCTGGACGCTGCCCCGCATGCCGATGCCGACACCCACCCAGGGCCTGGCGAACGCTCTGCTCGTCCACTCCTGGTGGCGCCCGTGGTGGCAGACCCTCGACCCGGTCAGCTGGTCCCTGGCCTGCGAGGCCTTCTTCTACGCCGCCTTCCCCCTGCTCGCACTCCTGCTGCGCCGGCTCGGCGTCCGCGGGTCGGCGGCGCTGGCCGGCGCGTCGCTGCTGGCGGTGCTGGTACTGGCCTGGGCCGACGCGCACCACTGGTTCGGGCAGCCGCTGTACTCCTTCCCGGCCGCCCGCCTGCCCGAGTTCGTCCTCGGCGCCGCCGTCGCCCGGCTGGTGCTCCTGGACCGCTGGCGCGGACCCGGCCTGGAGGGTTCCCTCGCCCTGGCGATCATCGGCTACTTCCTGGTGCCCCAGGTGACCGCCGGCTACCCCGCTACGACCTGCACGGTCCTGGGCTTCGCCCTGCTCATCCCGGCGGCGGCCGTCGCGGACCTGCGCGGCCTGCCCTCACTGTGGCGCCACCGGAGGATGGTCCGGCTCGGGGAGCTGTCCTTCGCGTTCTACATGGTCCACCTGCTGGTCCTGCGGGCCGGTACCGCCCTGCTCGGCGTCAAGCCCCGCTACGGTCTCGCGGAGGGCCTGACCGTCACGGCCGCGGCCTTCACCGTCTCCCTGGCCCTGTCCTGGCTCCTGTACGAGAAGGTCGAGCGCCCGGCGCGCCGACTGCTGCTCCGTCGCCGGGTCGGACGGGGGCGGGCGACGCGGGTCGAACGATGAGGAGGGGCACGGACCGACCGATGAGGCGAGGCTCGGCCGACCAATGAAGAGATGAATGACTCTTCATGTGTTCCTGTATGGTGAGCCGGTGACCTCCACCCTCTCCCCACCCCGCTCCGCCCCCGCACCCGGCACGGTCGCGCCCCCGCGCCGCACCCGCCTGCTCGCCCTCCCCGAGGCGCGCTGGGCCCTCGCGGCCGCGGCCGCCTTTCTGCTCGCCCTGCCGCTCCAGCTGGCGGGGCAGTCGGCCTGGCTGTGGGGGCCGTTGTACGCGCTGGCGTACGTCACCGGGGGATGGGAACCGGGCTGGGAAGGTCTCAAGGCACTCGCGGGGCGGACCCTCGACGTCGATCTGCTGATGGTCGTCGCCGCCCTCGGTGCCGCGGCGATCGGCCAGGTGATGGACGGCGCCCTGCTGATCGTCATCTTCGCGACCTCGGGCGCCCTGGAGGCCCTGGCCACGGCCCGCACCGCCGACTCGGTGCGCGGACTGCTCGATCTGGCCCCGGCCACGGCCCGCCGGCTCGCTCCGGACGGCACCGAGGAGGAGGTGCGGGTCGAGGAGCTGGCGGTCGGCGACATCGTCCTCGTACGGCCGGGGGAGCGCGTCGGCGCCGACGGGCGGGTGCTGGACGGGGTGAGCGAGGTCGACCAGGCGAGCATCACCGGTGAGCCGCTGCCCGTGGCCAAGGAGGTCGGCGACGAGGTGTTCGCGGGGACCGTCAACGGCACCGGCGCCCTGCGCGTCCGCGTCGAGCGTGACGCCTCCGACTCCGTGATCGCCCGGATCGTCCGCATGGTCGAGGAGGCGTCCGAGACCAAGGCGCCGACCCAGTTGTTCATCGAGAAGGTCGAACAGCGCTACTCGCTCGGCATGGTGGCGGCGACGCTCGCGGTCTTCCTGGTGCCGCTCGCGCTCGGCGACGACCTCGAGGGCGCGCTGCTGCGGGCCATGACCTTCATGATCGTCGCCTCGCCGTGCGCGGTCGTACTGGCCACCATGCCGCCGCTGCTGTCGGCCATCGCCAACGCCGGGCGGCACGGTGTGCTGGTGAAGTCGGCGGTGGTGATGGAGCGGCTCGGGCAGGTCGACGCCGTGGCACTCGACAAGACCGGCACGCTGACCGAGGGCGTCCCGCGGGTGACCGACGTCCGGCCGCTGCCCGGATCGGGCCTGGGGGAACGGGAGTTGACGAGGCTGGCGGCCGCCGCCGAGCACCCCAGCGAACATCCGCTGGCGCGGGCCGTCGTGGCGGCGGCGCGGGAGCGGGGGCTGGCGCTGCCGCCCGCCGAGGACTTCGGCTCCACGCCCGGGGTGGGAGTCGTGGCGACCGTCGACGGACGCCGGGTCGAGGTCGGCGCCCCCGCCCGGCTGCTCGGCGGCGCGGACGACGCCGGTGCCGCACGGGCGGCGGTGCTCGCGGCCGAGACGGAGGAGCGGGGACGTACCGCCGTCCTGGTCCTCGCCGACGGGGTCCCCGTCGGCGTACTGGGCCTGGCCGACCGGCTGCGGCCCGACGCCGCCGCGACCGTCGCCTCCCTCACCGCCCTGGCCGGCACCGCTCCCCTCCTGCTGACCGGTGACAACCCGCGCGCGGCGGCGCTCCTGGCCGCGGAGGCCGGCATCGAGGACGTCCGGGCCGGTCTGCTGCCGCAGCACAAGGTGCTCGCCGTCCGGGAGCTGGAGGCGGCCGGCCGCAAGGTGCTGGTCGTCGGGGACGGGGTCAACGACGCGCCCGCCCTGGCCGCCGCCCACGCCGGCGTCGCCATGGGCCGGGCCGGCTCCGATCTGGCGCTGGAGACCGCGGACGCGGTGGTCGTGCGCGACGAACTCGCCACCGTGCCCGCCGTCGTCGCCCTCTCCCGCCGGGCCCGGCGCCTGGTCGCCCAGAACCTCGTCATCGCCGGGGTGTTCATCGCCGGCCTGGTCGCCTGGGACCTCGCGGGCACGCTGCCCCTGCCGCTCGGCGTCGCCGGCCACGAGGGATCGACGGTGATCGTCGGCCTCAACGGCCTGCGCCTGCTACGGGAGCACGCGTGGAGGCGAGCCCTGACCGAGGGCGCGTGACGCCGTCCGGCGGCCGGGGCGGTTGGCCGTCCGGTGCTCCGGTGCTCGGGCCGGCAAGGCGCGGGTCAGGTTCCTGTCGGCGACTCGGTCAGGGGGCGCGCGCCCGGTCCCGGCGTGACCGTGACCTCGGTGGGGGAGAGGGCCGTGTGCTCCTCCGGGCACTCGACCACGACGCGGACGGGCGCCCCGCAGTCGCGGTGCCGGATGTCGAGCGTCGGGCCCTCGGGGTCCCCGACGTAGGTCTCGCCCCACTGCCGCAGCGCCACCAGCACGGGCCACAGATCACGGCCCTTGGGCGTGAGGCGGTACTCGTTCCGGGTCCGGCTGCCCTGTTCCTGGTAGGGGACGGTCCGCAGGACGCCGGCCGCGACCAGCTTGCGCAGCCGGTCGGCGAGCACCGCCTCGGAAAGGCCCACATGGCGGCGGAAGTCGTCGAAGCGGCGCACCCCGTTGAAGGCGTCGCGCAACAGCAGCAGCGTCCACTTCTCCCCGACCAGGTCGAGGGTGCGCTGCACGGGACAGTTCTCCGTGCTCATCTCGAGCCACTTCATACGGCCATCGTAGAGCACCTGGCTTCGACATTGACAGTCAGCGGAGCGGAGAGCTAGCTTCGGCGGACAGAGTCAGACGGCCCCGAAGGACCGCGCGACGGCGTCGGAGGCCTCGCGGGCCAAGGAGGAAGCGCAGCCGCATGGAACGCTCACGTACGTATGACTGGCACGACCCCGCGATCTCCGCGGCCACCGTCGGCCAGGGCTCCGGCCTGCACTTCCTGCGCGAGATCCTCGCCGGCCGGCTGCCCGCGCCGCCGATCGCCGCCACCTTGGGCATGGACCTCGAAGAGGTCGACCACGGGCACGCCGTGTTCTCGCTGGAGCCCGGCGAGGAGCACTACAACCCCATCGGCAGCGTCCACGGCGGCATCTACGCGACGATGCTCGACTCCGCGGCGGGCTGCGCCGTGCAGTCCACCCTCCCGCAGGGCACGGGCTACACCTCGCTCGACCTCACCGTGAAGTTCCTGCGCCCGGTCACCGTCGACACGGGCAAGGTCCGCGCCGTCGGCAGCGTCCTCAGCAGCGGCCGGCGCACCGCGCTCGCCGAGGCCCGACTCCTCGACTCCGCCGACCGTCTCCTCGCGCACGCCACCAGCAGCTGCATGCTGTTCCCGATCCCGGGCGCCTGAGCCGCCGGAACGCCGCCACGCCACGCGGGCCCGGCAGTTCCCCTCCGTCGTTCAGCCGGCGGTGCGCAGAGCAGCGGCCGGCCCACCGCGCTCGCCGAGCTGCTTCCCGATCCCGGTCCCGGCCTCGACCCCGGGTATCCGAGCCGCCGGACACCGCGCACACCACGCGGGCCCGGCAGTTCCCCTCCGTCGTTCAGCCGGCGGTGCGCAGAGCAGCGGCCGGTCCACCGCGCTCGCCGAGCTGCTTCCCGATCCCGGTCCCGGCCTCGACCCCGGGTATCCGAGCCGCCGGACACCCGCGCACGCCACGCGGGCCCGGAAGGCACCCCTCCGCCGCCCAGCCATTGCGGGCCGGCCCCGTGCCCCCGAGTCTGGGAGCGATGCCGGGCCCACGAGGAGGCGGCGATGGCGGCGGACAGCGGCGCGGGCGGCGAACGGCAGCGGCTGGAGGAGGCGGACAGCGGCCGGGTGGCCTGGCGCCGCTGGGGCCCCTACCTCAGCGAACGCCAGTGGGGGACCGTCCGGGAGGACTACAGCGCGAACGGCGACGCGTGGTCGTACTTCACCCACGACCAGGCCCGCTCCCGCGCCTACCGGTGGGGCGAGGACGGCATCGCCGGGATCAGCGACGACAAGCAGCGGCTGTGCTTCGCGCTCGCCCTGTGGAACGGCCGCGACCCGATCCTCAAGGAGCGGATGTTCGGCCTGACCAACCAGGAGGGCAACCACGGCGAGGACGTCAAGGAGTACTGGTTCCACCTCGACTCCACGCCCACGCACGCGTACATGAAGTACCTGTACAAGTACCCGCAGGCCGAGTTCCCCTACGCCGCCCTCGTCGACACCAACCGCGCCCGCACCCGCCACGACGTCGAGTACGAACTCCTCGACACCGGCGTCTTCGACGAGAACCGCTACTTCGACGTCTTCGTCGAGTACGCCAAGGCCGGCCCCGAGGACCTGCTGATCGAGATCACCGCGCACAACCGCGGACCCGACCCGGCGCCCCTGCACCTGTTGCCGACCCTCTGGTTCCGGCACACCTGGTCCTGGGCGGGCGGAACCGCCGTACCCGGCCTGACCGAAACCCCCGACGCCATCCGCGCCGACCACGAGGAACTGGGCCCGCGCTGGCTCTACCACGACACCGACGCCACCGCCCTGTTCACCGGGAACGAGACGAACGACGAGCGTATCTTCGGCAGCCCGAACGCCACCCCGTACGTGAAGGACGGCATCGACCGCTGCGTCGTCCACGGCGACACCGCGGCCGTGAACCCGGACCGCACCGGCACCAAGGCCGCCCTGCACAGCGTCCTCACCCTCCCAGCGGGCGAGAGCACGACCGTCCGGCTGCGGCTGACCGACCGCGAACAGCCCGATCCCTGGGCGGACTTCGCGACGACGATGGACCTGCGCCGCGCCGAGGCCGACGCCTTCTTCGAGAGCGTCGTCCCGGACGGCATGGACGAGGACGAGCGCCGGGTCGTCCGCCAGGCCCTCGCCGGCATGCTGTGGAGCAAGCAGTACTACTACCTCGACGTCGAACGCTGGCTCGCCGAGCACGGCGTGGACCCCCTCGCCGCCGAGCCCGGCATCCGCAACAGCGCCTGGTACCACATGGTCAACGACGCGGTCATCTCCATGCCGGACACCTGGGAGTACCCGTGGTTCGCGGCCTGGGACCTCGCCTTCCACACCATCGCCCTGTCGATGGTCGACATCGGCTTCGCCAAGTCCCAGCTGGAGTTGCTGCTGCGCCGCCTGTACCTGCACCCCAACGGCCAGATCCCGGCGTACGAATGGAACTTCGGCGACGTCAACCCTCCCGTGCACGCCTGGGCCGTCCTCTTCGTCCACGACCTGGAGAAGCACCGCACCGGCCGCGCCGACCGCGCCTTCCTGGAGAACGCCTTCCAGAAGCTGATGAAGAACTTCACCTGGTGGCTCAACCGCAAGGACGTCGACGGCAACAACGTCTTCCAGGGCGGCTTCCTGGGCCTGGACAACATCGGCGTCTTCGACCGCAGCGCCCCGCTGCCCACCGGCGGCCACATCGACCAGGCCGACGGCACGGCGTGGATGGCCCTGTACTGCCAGAACCTCCTGGAGATCGCCGTCGAACTCGCCGTCGACAACCCGGTCTACATCGAGCAGGCGCAGATGCTCTTCGAGCACTTCGCCTGGATCGCCGTCGCCATGAACCGCATCGGCAAGGACAACTCCGGCCTCTGGGACGAGGAGGACGGCTTCTTCTACGACGTGCTGCGGCTGCCCGACGGCGGCGCGACCCGGCTGAAGGTGCGCTCCCTGGTCGGCCTGCTGCCGCTCGCCGCGACCAGCGTGGTCGGCGGCCGCACCGACCGCAGCTTCCCCCAACTGGCCGAGGGCGCGAAGGATTTCATCCGGCGGCACCCGGCGGTCGAGGCCGTCGTCACGCAGCACCTCGACGCCGATCCGGCGCACGACGGCCGCTATCTCTTCGCCCTGTTCGGCGAGGACCGGCTGCGCCGCGTGCTCGCCCGCATGCTGGACGAGGAGGAGTTCCTCGCCCCGCACGGCATCCGCTCCCTCTCCCGCCACCACGCGGCCCACCCGTACACCTTCGAGGTGCACGGCGAGACCTACCAGGTGGGCTATCTGCCCGCCGAGTCCGACTCCGGCATGTTCGGCGGCAACTCCAACTGGCGCGGCCCGGTGTGGTTCCCGATGAACCTGCTGCTCATCCGCGCCCTGCTCAACCTGCACGCCTACCACGGCCCCGGATTCACCGTGGAGTGCCCGACCGGCTCGGGCCGCCTCATGAACCTCTACGAGGTCGCCCACGAGATCTCGGACCGGCTCACCGCCACCTTCCTGCGCGGCGAGGACGGCCACCGCCCCGTGCACGGTGCCCGGGCCGAGTTCGCCAAGGACCCGCACTGGAAGGACCTGATCCTCTTCTACGAGTACTTCCACGGCGACAACGGCGCCGGTCTCGGCGCCTCCCACCAGACCGGCTGGACCGGCCTGGTGGCGGCCACCGCCACCGTGTTCCACGCCATCGGCGCCGAGGACTGGCACCGCGGCGCCCGGGAGTCCCTGCGGCCGGCGGACGCATCGCGGGACGCCACCGACGAACACTTCAGCGTGGACCGGGAGGAGCCGTTCTCATGACGGTGATCTACGAGATCAACACCCTCGTCTGGCTGGGCGAGTTGAGTGCTCGCCACGGCCGTCGCGTCACCCTCGGGGACGTGCCCGGCGAGGAGTGGGACGAGGTCGCCCGGCCCGGCGTCGACACCGTCTGGCTGATGGGCGTGTGGGAGCGCAGCCCGGCCGGCCTCGCCATCGCCCTGCGCGACCCGGCACTCCTCGCCTCCTTCCGCGAGGCGCTGCCCGACCTCACCGAGGCCGACATCACCGGATCGCCGTACTGCGTCCGCGACTACGTGGTCGACCCCGGCCTCGGCGGACCGGACGGCCTCGCCGAGGCGCGCGCCCAACTCCGCTCCCGCGGCATGCGGTTGCTCGTCGACTACGTCCCCAACCACGTCGCCGCCGACCACCCGTGGCTCACCGGGCATCCCGAGCGCCTGATCCGGGGCACCGAGGAGGACCTGGCCCGCTCGCCCGAGGGGTTCCTCGACGTCGGCGGGCGGATCTTCGCCAACGGCCGCGACCCGTACTTCGCGCCCTGGCACGACGTGGTCCAGCTCGACGCCTTCAGCCCGGACCTGCGCACCGCCACCGTGGACACCCTGGTCTCCCTCGGCGACCAGGCGGACGGCGTGCGCTGCGACATGGCGATGCTGCTCATGAACGACGTGTTCGCCAAGACGTGGGGCGACCGGGCGGGCCCGCCGCCCGCCGAGGACTTCTGGCCGTACGTCCTGCCACGCGTGCGCGCCCGCCACCCCGACATGCTCTTCGTCGCCGAGGCCTACTGGGACCTCGAACGCGCCCTGCAGGAGCAGGGTTTCGACCACTGCTACGACAAGCGGCTCTACGACCGCCTCGTCCACGAGGACGCCGGGTCGGTCCGCGCCCACCTCCAGGCGGACCCCGCCTACCAGCGCGGCCTGGTCCGCTTCCTGGAGAACCACGACGAACCCCGCGCCGCCGCCACCCTCCCCGGCGGCCGGGGACCCGCCGCGGCCGTCACCGTCGCCACCCTGCCCGGCGCCACCCTCTGGCACGAGGGCCAGTTCGAGGGCCGCACGGTCCGCCCGCCGGTCTTCCTCACCCGCCGGCCGGCGGAACCCGTCGACGACGAACTCCGCACCTTCTACGCCCGGTTGCTGCCCGTCGCTGCCGCCGTCCGCGACGGCGAATGGCGGCTGCTGACCACCACCGGCTGGCCCGACAACGACACCCACCGCAACCTGCTCGCCTGGACCTGGACCGGCGCCGACACCCGCCACATCGTGATCGTCAACCACTCCGACGCCCCCGCCCAGGCGCAGATCCCGCTGCCCTGGCCCGACCTCGCCGGCCGCCCCCACCGGCTCACCGACCTGCTCACGGACCAGGTCTACGACCGCGACGGCGGCACCCTGCTCACCCCCGGCCTCTTCGTCGACCTGCCCGCCCGGCACTCCCACGTGCTCACCGTCGCCCGAGCGGGGTCGTGGTAGGAAGCGACCATGACGAACCGCACCATCCCCCACCCGCCCCGGGGCGTCCGATGACCGCCGGCATCGACACCCCCGACCGCCGCGGCCGCACCGGCCTGGACCGGACCGGCCTCGACCTGACCGGCAACCCCCGCGTGCGCGTGCGGGAGGTCGAACTGCTCTCCAGCCACTGGTACGTCGAGCGCGCCACCACCTTCGACATCCGGCGTGCCGACGGCACCTGGTCCACCCAGCAGCGCGAGACCCACGACCGCGGCAACGGCGCCACCATGCTGCTGTACGACTCCGAGCGGGAGACCGTCCTGCTCACCCGGCAGTTCCGCTTCCCCGTCTACGTCAACGGCCACCCCGACGGCATGCTGATCGAAACCCCGGGCGGCCTCCTCGACGACGATGACGAACACCCCGAACTCGCCGTGCGTCGCGAGGTCGTGGAGGAGACCGGCCACACCATCGGCGAGGTCCGGCACGTCTTCGACGTCTACATGAGCCCCGGCTCCGTCACCGAACGCGTCAGCTTCTACGCCGCCGCCTACGGCCCCTCGACCCGCACCCACGAGGGCGGCGGCCTCGACGAGGAGGGCGAGGACATCGAGATCGTCGAACTGCCCTTCCGCCGCGCCCTGGAGATGATCCGCACCGGCGAGATCAACGACGCCAAGACCATCATGCTGCTCCAATGGGCCGCCCTGGAAGGGCCGTTCGCCAAGTAAGGCCGCACCCGCTTGACTTGAAGCGCGCTTCAAGAACGAGACTCCCGTTCGTGCCAGCATCTCCGCGCGGGCACGAACGGGAGGACACCCATGAAGTACCGCACCATCGGAACCGCCCCCGGCACCCGCCGCGAGGTCAGCGTCCTCGCCCTCGGCGCGATGCTCTTCGGCTCCCGCACCGACGAGAAGACGTCCTTCGCCGTCCTGGACCGCTATGCGGAAGCCGGCGGCACCTTCGTCGACACCTCCGACAACTACGCCTTCTGGGAGGACGGCGGCCAGGGCGGCCAGAGCGAGGAACTCCTCGGCCGCTGGCGGCGCAGCCGCGGCGTCGGCGACGAGATCGTCATCGCGACCAAGCTGGGGGCCCGCCCGCTCGCCCCCGGCACCGGCTTCGTCGACAACCCGGAGGGGCTGTCCGCGAAGGTGATCCGCGAGTCCGCCGAACGCAGCCGCGAACGCCTCGGCGTGGACCGGCTGGACCTGCTCTACGCCCACATCGACGACCACACCGTCCCGCAGCGTGAGACCGTCGAGGCCTTCGCCGGACTGGTCGCCGAGGGCACCGTCGGCCTGCTCGGGGCCAGCAACCAGGCCGTGTGGCGGGTCGAGCGCGCCCGGGCGACCGCGGCGGCGGCCGGACTGCCGGGCTACGAGGTGCTCCAGTACGAGCACAGCTACCTTCGGCCCCGCCTCGACGTGCCCGGCGACCTCTTCCCCGACGGCAGCCTCGGCGCCGTCGGCCCCGAGATGCTCGGCTACCTCAGGGCCGAGCCCGGCCTCACCCTGGTCGCCTACTCGCCGCTGCTGAAGGGGGCGTACGTCCGCCCCGACCGGCTGCCCGCCGAGTACGACCACCCGGGCACCCCGGCCCGTCTCGCCGCCCTGCACGAGGTGGCGCGGGAGACCGGTGCCACCGTCAACCAGGTCGTCCTCGCGTGGCAGCTCGGCGGCGTCCTGCCGGTCGTCCCGCTGGTCGGCGCGTCCTCCGTGGCCCAGCTGGAGGAGAGCCTGGCCGCGGTGGACCTGGAGCTGTCGGACGACCAGCGATTCCGGCTGGACTCCGCGCACTGAGGCAACCTGACCTTCTTTCCCACAGTCTCTAGAAACAGTTGCATTTCGATGCATACGGTCGGTAGGGCCGCCGTACGAGAGACGGGGGAGTCTTGCTGCACAGGGAGACACGGCGCTGGGACGGCGCCGACAGGGGACTGGACGGCGACGGGGCCGTGGACCGCATACCCGGGCGCCGGCACGAACGGCCGAGTGCCACGTGGTGGTGGCGCGTCGCGCTGTTCCTCTGGCGCACCCTGCGGGGCGAGTGGGAGGGCATCGTCGCCGACCCGCTGCGCCGGCTCAGGCGCCGGGGACTGCCCGGCCTCTCCCTGGCCTTCCTGGCCGCGTTCGGTGTGATCTTCTTCCACGCCGTCGCGCAGCACCGCACCGGCGCCACGGTGGTGCGGCTGCTCGGCGGCGTCTACGCCGACCTGCCGCTGTGGCTCGCGCTGCTGCGCACGCCCGTGTCCCTGTACGTCCCGGCCCTGGACCTGCCGGTGTGGGCGGGCATCACCCAGCTCTTCCTCGCCTTCGCGCTGGCCGAACTCGTCCTCGGCCGGGCCAGGACCCTCGTCATCTCGTACGCCACGACGCTCGCCGGCACCCTGATGGTGCGGGTGATGCTCGCGATCGGGCCCGGCGGGCTCGGGATCGGGCTGCCGCCGCAGGTCGGCCAGGTGCTCGACACCGGACCGTCGGCCGCGGTGGTGGGCCTGTTCACGTACATCTCGGTGGTCCGGCGGGCGCCGATCGTCTTCACCCTCACGGGCGGGTCGATGGTGTGGGAGTCGATCGCCGTACCCAACCTGGCCGGCCGCGAGCACCTGATCGCGGTCGGCACCGCGGTCGCGATGGCGCTGGTCCACGAGCGCCGCAACCGCGACCGCAGGCGCAGGCGCCCGCGCCACGAGCCGATGCCCCCGGTCGTCTTGGGGCCGGTACCGGCCCGGCCGGTCATGCCGCCGGGCCGGCCGTCCCTGCTGGCCTGAGGCCGCTCAGACCTCGTCCACGGTGTAGACCATGCTGCGGACGGTGGTGAACTCCTGGAGGCGTTCGGAGTCCGCCGCGCAGGCCCGGCCCTCGGGGGAGGCGAACGCCGCCCGCAGCTCGTCCAGGCTGTCCCATTCGAGCAGGCCGACCAGGTAGTACGGCGTGCCGCCGCGCACGGCCGTGACGCCGGTGCCGACGGTGTAGCGGCGCAGCCCGGGCAGCTTGTGGGCCAGTGGGAGGTGGACCTCGCGGTAGTGCCGTTCGAAGGCCGCGGGGTCGGCGGGGGTGTCGTACAGGGCGAGGAAACGCGCTGTCATGTCCGATGTCCTCTCGATCGGTGGTCACCGGTACCTACCGGCGCCACCGCCCGGACTCATCGCGGCCCGGCGGATTGCCGCGCGGGAATCTCCGGAGGCAGGCCGAACGCCTCGAACACCCGGGGATCGGCGAAGACGACATTGCGCGCGATCCGCCCGCCCGTCACCGTGAACACCTGCAGCGTGTGCAGCCGGAACCCGCCGTCCGCTGCGGGCGCGTACGCGGCGAACGCCGGCTCCCCGCCCGCGCCGAGATGCCGCACGGTCCATCCGGTGCCGCGCGTGTCGAAGACCCGCTCCATGAACCGGCCGAAGTCGCTCCGGCCGCGGTACCACAGCGGCACCGGCGGCATCTCCAGGATCGCGTCGTCGGTCAGCAGGCGCACCAGCGCGGGCACGTCCGCGGCCTCGAAGGCGCGCGCGTACCGCCGTACCGCCGCCCGTGCCCCGGCGTCGTCCGGCTCGCCGATCCCGCCCGGGTCACCCACCCCGGCGACGGCCGCCCGGGCCCGTTGCAGGGCGCTGTTGACCGCGGAGACCGTGGTCCCGAGCTGCTCGGCGACCTCCGCCGCGCTGAACTGGAGCACCTCCCGCAGCACCAGCACCGCCCGCTGCCGCGCCGACAGCGCCTGCATCGCGGCCACCAGCGCCAGCCGCAGATCGCCCCGCGCGTCCACGTCGTGGCGCGCGTCGGGGAACGGCTGCAGCCACGGGATGTCGAAGGCCGGCGTCAGCGGCGCCCCCGTATCCTCGCTCGGCGTCCCGAGCCCGGACGGCAGCGGCCGCCGGGCCCGCCCCTCCAGCGCCGTCAGGCACACGTTCGTCGCGATCCGGTACAGCCACGTGCGCACCGACGCCCGCGAGGCGTCGTAGCGCTCCCGGGCCTTCCAGGCGCGCAGCATCGTCTCCTGCACGAGGTCCTCGGCCTCGTGGAACGACCCCGACATCCGGTAGCAGTACGCGACCAACTCGCCCCGGTACGGCTCAAGGTCCATGGGGTTCATCATGGACCCATGAGTGGACTCCGCACCGCACACTCCGTCCGCAGCACCCCCGAGGGCCTTCTGTGGGAACCGAGCGAACGCTGGGTCCGGGGCCGCAAGGGCGACGTCACCGTCGTCGACAGCCGGCACCCCGTCCTCGTCTGGGAGCCGTCACTGCCCGTACCGCAGTACGCCTTCCCCCGCGGCGACGTGCGCGAGGACCTGCTGCGCCCCGCGCGGAACCCGCGGCCGGGCGCGCACAGCGGATCGACGATCTTCTACGACCTCGTCGTCGACGGCGAGCTGCTGGAGAACGCCGCCTGGACGTTCCCCGCCGCCGAGCTGGCCGGGCACATCGCCTTCGAGTGGTTCGGGCGCGGCGGCAAGGGCCTCGACCACTGGTACGAGGAGGAGGAAGAGATCTTCGTCCACCCCCGCGACCCGCACAAACGGGTGGACGCCATCCCGAGCAGCCGCCATGTCCAGGTGACGGTCGACGGCACGCTCCTCGCGGACACCCGCCGGCCGGTGCTGCTCTTCGAGACCGCCCTGCCCACCCGCTACTACATCCCGCGCGAGGACGTCCGCATGGACCTGCTCACCGCGAGCGACCACCACACCGCCTGCCCGTACAAGGGCGTCGCCGCGTACTGGTCGACGCCCGGCGGGGCGAACCTCGTGTGGAGCTACCCGGAGCCGCTGGCCGCCGTGGCGGTGATCAAGGGCCTGCTCGCCTTCTACAACGAGGTCGTCGACATCACCGTGGACGGCGAGCCGAGGGAGCGGCCCGTGACGCCGTTCAGCGCGATGCTCAGACAGAGCAGCCGACGTGGGCGAGGGCCTGCCTGAGCAGCACCCCGTGACCGCCCGGCATCTCGCTCTGCACGGCCTCGGACACCGCCTCCTGCGGGCTGAACCAGACCAGGTCCAGGGCGTCCTGGCGCGGCCGGCAGTCGCCGGTGACCGGCACCACGTAGGCCAGCGACACCGCGTGCTGGCGCGGGTCGTGGTACGGCGTGATGCCCTGGGTCGGGAAGTACTCGGCGACCGTGAAGGGCTGCAGGGAGGCCGGGATCCGGGGCAGCGCCACCGGGCCGAGGTCCTTCTCCAGGTGGCGCAGCAGGGCGTCCCGCACGCGCTCGTGGTGCAGTACCCGGCCGGAGACCAGGGTCCGGCTGACCGTGCCGTCCGGCCCGATGCGCAGCAGCAGGCCGACGCTGGTGACTTCGCCGCTGTCGTCGACCCGCACGGGCACGGCCTCGACGTACAGGATCGGCATGCGCGCACGCGCCATCTCCAGCTCGTCGGGGGAGAGCCAGCCGGGCGTGGTTTCGGTCATGTCAGACATTGCTTGATCATACTTTCAGGAGGTGCCGGGAAGGCGGTAGACCTGACGGGCGTTGTGTGCTCCTGCCCACTCCGCGATGCGCAACGCGTCCGGCAGGTCCAGTTCGTCACTGTCCACCCGGTCCTGCAGCAGACCAGCCAGACCCCGGCGGAACGCGAGCGCCCCGAGGAAGTGGAACTCGGCCACACCGTAGGCGTCGGAGCTGTACAGCAGTTTGCGGAACGGGGTGATCTCCAGGGCCTCCTCCAGCACCGTCCGGGACCGCGCCGGGCCCACGAAGTGCAGGGCGAGCCCCACGTCCAGGTACACCTGCTCGAACACCGTGGCCAGATAGGCGGCCTGGCGCTGGTAGGGCCAGCAGTGCAGCAGCAGGACCGGGATCGTGCCGGCGGTCAGGTGCAGCCAGTCGGTGAGGTGGGCGGGGTCCGAGCGGTGCAGCCGGATGTCGTTGTCGCCGAGGCCGACGTGCAGTTGCAGGGGCAGGCCCAGATCGACGGCGGTCCACAGCAGGTGCCGTACGAGGACCGGGTCCGCCAGCCGGCCGCCGCCGCCCGCGAGCCAGTGCCGGGCCGCCTCGGTGACCTGCGCGTCCGAGGGGCGGGCCGGGTCCAGGTCGAAGCCCGTGCGGTAGGCGGCGACCGACTTCACCGCCAGCACGCCCGGCCGCCGTACGGCCTCCAGCGCGGCCACCCGGAAGGCGTCGGCGTACTCGCCCGGCTCGACGCCCCGCACCGCCACCGACTCCGCCACGCTCTCCAGCCGCACCACCTCGTACGCGGTGCCACCCGCGGCCAGGGCGAGTTCGGCCGGGGTGCTGAGACGTTCCGGCGCGTACCCGGTGTCCACGCAGAACACGTCCGCTCCGGCGGCGCCGAGGAGACGGGCGTGGACCTCGCGCCACCCGAGCCCGGCGCGGCGGGCCAGGTAGTCCTCGGCCGGCGCGTGCCGCGGCAGGTCCAGCAGGGGAGCGCAGTGGCGGCGGACGGCCACCCCGACGGGGCTGTCGAAGGAGGAGCTCCCCGGCCACGACCCGCCCTCGGTGATCAGGTCCTCGAACTCCTCCCGGGACAGGTCGGCGGTGACCACCCCGTGGCAGTGGTGGTCCACCAACGGCAGCGCCTCCAGCGCCCGGAGGACAGGCCCGCCGCCCATCTCAGTACTTCCAGCGGTACGCCGCCGCCACCCACGCATCGTCGTGCCCGTCGACGGCCGCGATCTCGCCCTGCCGTACGGCGATCACGGCATCGGCGAGCACCGGCCCGAGCGCGGCCCGCAGCCGGTCGTCCTTGCGGAACTCCTCGACGGCCTCGGCGAGGGAGGTCGGCAGCCGCCGTACGTCCCGCGCCGCCGCCTCCTCCGCGCCCAGGCGGGCCGGGTCGCCGGTGATCTCCTCCGGCAGCCGCAGGGAGCGGCTCATGCCGTCGAGCCCCGCCGCGATCACGCAGCCGAGGGCGAGGTACGGGTTCGCGGCCAGGTCGACCGGCTTGACCTCCAGGTTCGCCGCCTGCTCGCGCAGGCCCGCCGTGCCGGTGACGACCCGCAGCGCCGCCTCACGGGTCTCGCGGCCCCAGGTGGTGAACACCCCGGCCCACTGGGACGGTTTGAGGCGCAGATAGCTCGCCGGGCTGGGCGCGGTCACGGCCGTCAGGGCGGGCAGCCGGGCGAGGATGCCGGCCGCGAAGGACTCCGCGTCGGCCGTCATGCCGTGGCGGCCCTCGCCGCCGGAGTGCAGGTTGACGCCGTCGCGCCAGGCGGAGAGGTGGAGATGGCCGCCGTTGCCGACACCCTCGGCCAACACGGCCGGGGAGAACGAGACCACCAGCCCGTGCTGTTGGGCCACCGCCCGGATGGTCTGCCGCACCAGCACGCTGCGGTCGGCCGCCGACACCGGGTCCAGCGCGCCCACCGAGATCTCGAACTGCCCGGCGGCGTACTCGGGGTGGATCTGTTCGACCTCCACGTCCTGCGCTGCGAACGCCGTGAGCAGGCCGGCGGTGTAGTCGCTCAACTCGACCTGGCGCGTGGCACTGTAGGCGGGGCCGGTGGTCGCGGGCGCGAACTCCCCACCCGCAGCGGGCCCTTGGCCCACGCTCCACTCGATCTCGATGCCCGCCTTGAAAGACAGCCCGCGCTGTTCGGCGGCCTCGGTGACGATCCGGCGCAGAAGGGTGCGGCCGCACCCCGGGTGCGGCTCGCCCTCCTGCGTGATCCGGTCGACCGGGGCCCACGCCCAGCCCGGCTGCCCGGCGAGTACGACCAGCTGGTCGAGGTCGGGGTAGAGGCGCAGATCGCCGTCCGGGGAGCCCAGGACGTCGGTGGTGACGATGGAGTCGTTCGCCAGGAAGGTGTCGAACACCGGCGACATGCCCACGCCCCAGGCCGACGCCGAGGCGAGCTTCTGCGTCGGGATCGTCTTGACCCGGCCGACGCCGGCGGTGTCGACGTAGGACAGCACGATCCCGTGCACGCCCCGCCCGGACAGCTCCCCGCTCATCGCGGCGGCCCGCTGCACTTCGCCGGGGCGCCCGCCGGGGACGGGATCGGCAAGGGTGGTCATACGTCCTCCTCGACGGACTCGGCCGGGCGGCTGCCGTACGTCAGGGTTTCACGGCCACCGCCCCGAACTGCGGTACCACGGGGGGCGTTTCGGGCTCGGCACGCCAGCGGGAACACGACACCAGGCCCGGCGGGAGGATCTCCAGGCCGTCGAAGAAGGCGGCGATGTCCTCGCCGCTGCGGGCGGTGATCGGCGGGGTGGCGTTCTCGTTCCAGAACTCCATCGCCGGGATCTGGCCGGCGCCGCCGAGGTCGTCGTCGAAGGTGGGGTGGGTCAGCACGAGACAGCTGCCGGAGGGCACCGCGGCCATGATCTCGCGCACGATGCGCCGCGCCTTCTCCACGTCCAGCACGAAGTTGAGGATGCCGAGCATCATCACCGCGACCGGCTCGGTGAGGTCCAGGGTCCCCGCGGCGCATTCGAGGATCGCTGC